>NZ_POAF01000003.1 GCF_003309065.1 Glutamicibacter soli
GTTCGCATCGGTGTTCGCAGCCGCGTTATCCGCAGTGTTCACATCCGTGTTCGCATCGGTGTTCTCAGCCGCGTTATCCGCAGTGTTCACAGCGGTATTATCCGCAGTGTTATCTGAGACGTTTTCCCCCGAACTTTGAGCTTCGGATTTGAAATCAACCCGATCATTAGTAAGCTCATCTGCTGCGGTGATGAAATGTTCACCTTCAGGAACACCAGTGAAGACGTGCCGCCAGTTGCCGTCAGGATCAACCACTACAGAAACTGCTTCACCACCGTCAAGGGCAACCAGAATCTCAGTACCAGGCTCGCCCTTGCCCGTCACTTCAACATCACCAGGCTCTAGTACGGAAGAATCTTCTGGCGATAAGATCTCGACCTTTGCCGTCGCCTGATCATCAGCACGAACTTCCGAACGAGCCAGCGAAACTTTATTCGCTTGCTCGCCCATTCCTGGCAGCAAAGTCACGGACAAAGCAGTCACGTAGTCCGCTTCTTGCGTAGAGTCAGGGTCTACGCTCGGATCGTCGATGGTGGTTTTGCCCTGTTCGTTCAGGGTGACTTCAACGATTTCATTCAAAACGCCTTCAAGCACAGGTTCAAGCGGCTTGGTTACGCCATCAACAATGCCCGTGATAGTTCCGGCAAGCCCATCAACCACTGGGTTAAGAACCGGACCGATGGCTCCACCGACGACTCCAACGACGCCCTCAACGAGCGGTGTGACGAGCGCACCAAGGTTGAGTCCTGCAAGGTTCAAGTTCACAACGGTAGTTGGCTCAGTATCCACTAGCCCAAGGAAGCTTGCGACGCTGCCCGTAATTTTCGCGTCACCCGTTGCCAAAGGTACCAAGAGTCGTGCTTCCAGGCCCAGATCGACCACGATATCAATTTCGTCTAGAGCTGCGACAAGTGCATCTCGCAGATCGGTGATAATACTGGACAGGGCCGAAGTAACTTCATCGGCAATTTCCTGAACCGCTTCCGCGCTAAGAAGCTCATAGTTTGCCGTTTTCCCGTTCAGACCACCGGTCGTTACCTTAGACAGATCAACTGAGACTTCTCCTGTGCTCAGGTCGATCGAAACAAGGCCAGTTTCGGAGGTGATGACGCCTTGCAGCACATCGGTCTTCACCTGGTTCAATGCAGCATCTACACCGTCGAGCGCAACCTTGGAATCAGTAACGCCGATCCGGGCCAAGGGCCTCAGATCAATATCGATAGCTTCGAGACCAGAAGTAATGGTTCCCAAGACACCATCAGACGACAGCGTCGTATTCAACGTAGTGCCGAGTCCGTCAACCACACCGCCAAGTGAGGTAGTCAGCCCTTCAACAGCGGGGCTGCTGATCGTTGCATTGGCGCCAGCGATCAAGTATTCGGTCTTCACGGAACCGTTCGTCTTCTCAGCAGTCGAGCCGAGAGCGCCAATTTCCAAGGACGCTTCATCAATTAGCGCGTCAGTCAGATTGTCGACCTCAAGTTGCTCAAGCAACTTAGTCAGATCAATATTCGCCATCATTGAGTCCGAGCCCTCGGCATCCAGCGCAATCGCGCCGTTTGCGCTTACTGCACCGGCTCCAGCCTTGGCGCTGGTGGCCGATGAAGCCTCAGCGAAAGAATTGAGCACGCCGGCTTGGCCGAGCTGAAGGAGCCCAGTGCCTGCCTCGCCGATAAGTGGAAGTTGCAGACCCTGCCCCAGATCCAGATTTAGCGCGCCAAGCGCGCTTACGTTCAAAGGTGCGTGTTCCGCAGCCGGTGAACTCGGACTTCCGGAGTGTGCGAATCCTGCATCTGCTACAGGAATCGTCAATAGATTAAGGTCGATTGTCCGGCCTAGAGCCTCGGACGTATCTGTCGGTGCCGCATAAGCGGCGGTCACACATGGTGCGATAAACAGACTTGTAACTACAGCGCCGGCTAGAACCCGACGAGCAGCACGAGGGGCCGCACCCTTCTTCTCAGGCGGCAAATGACTATCTTGCACCGCAGTCCTCCCTGGTTGTTTGTGATCGCGGAACTTTAGGCAAGCCCCATATCGACCCTAGGTGCGAGGTATCTGCGCACTCAGGTTTCTTTCAGCTATTTCTTGGCAGATTGAGGTCATATTTTCTATCCAGTTGGATAATTTCCATCACTAATGGGATAAACTGCGCGGTAACTTATTTCTCTGCTTGCGCGTATCTTCGGCGTTCTCGCCGGTTAACAGAATTCGTAAAGAGGATTGGCTCACTCTGCAACTGGTCAAGTGAACAATTAACATTTGCCGGTGGGGTTATTTCCTCTAACTGCTTGGCCATAGAATGAACCTAGTTGCAGCACGGGATCACGCGGGGACGTGAGGGGCAAGATGCTGCAGGCCTGAGTTGACGGAAGCCAAGCCAAGGATGCCCCCAATGACTGAAATTCGAGTTCATCTTGCCGACAGCGATCATTTTTCGCGTGCCGGAATCGTAGGTGCACTGACAGCAGAACGAGATATCGTCGTTGAATCTATTGCAGGATCGATGGCTGAAGCGTTGGAGAACGCATCGCAGACAAAGCCAGACATTATTCTATTGGAGACTTCGCTGAGCGGAGACAGCCTTTTCAAGTCCGTCCGCCAAATCGTAGCCGCGGCGCCAAACAGCAAAGTGGTCGTGTTGGCTACCAGGTACAACCGCGACGAAGTGACACAGGCCTACGATGCGGGAAGCTCAGGAATCATCTCCAAGAGTTCCATCAGCACGGAATTGCCCAGTGCGCTGCGCATGGTGGCCGCCGGGTACCAGTTGTTCGCTCCGCCAACGGATGGCTGGGAGTACCCGGTTCGCATGGAGAAGCGCACGGAAAACCAGACGATTATCCGGGCATTGTCCGGACGCGACCGGCAGCTGGTCAGCCTGGTTGCCGCAGGTCTGACCAATGTCCAGATTTCCCGTGCGGTGCACATCAGTGAGGGCTCGGTGAAACTCTATCTGGCACGCATCATGGATGAGCTTTCGGTGACAAACCGGGTGCAGCTTGCAGTCATTGCGGCGGAAACCGGCCTGATCACGTCCGCTGATCTGCAGATTGCCTGAGTTCTAGTAGACAGTGCGCAGCTGGCTGGCCGGGATCCACATTTGTTCACCGTCGCGGTCGATCTGTCGCCAGGCACCCTGTCGGGCGACAATCACCACGGCGGTGTCCGCCTGGAGGATGCGCGCCAAACCGTAGTGGTCGCCCGGTCCGCGACGTGCGTTCAAGCCGATCGTAGTCAGCGCACGCTGATTGGGAACTGCCATCAATCCGCCCTTTGCAGGTCGGGCCGGCAGCTCGTGAAGGTACATGCTCGGCACCCAGCCGTGCAGCTTTCCGCATTGGATCTGGGACCACAGCCCCTGCTGGAGCAGCAGACGCACCTTGGCGCCCTGATCGATCACCATGAGCACCGGATATCCGGTGCCGCTGCCCTTGCGCAGATTGAGGGTCGCGGTGGTCGAGTGCGTCGTCTCGACCAGGGAGTAACGTGAGAGGGTTCGTTCGTCGTGATCGTCGTCAGACTGGTTAACCACAGGCTCATCGAACTCCGCCGGAATCGGTTCCAGATAAATGTTCGGCACCCATCCATAAATCTTGTGAACATAGACGTGCGCCCACGAACCGTGCACCTTGACCAAGGTCAGCTCGGTTCCCTGATCCAAATTGCTTTGCACCAGGTAGTGCCGGCCTGCGCCCTTGCGCAGTTTCAATGGTGCCGTGGTTCGATGCGTACGCGATGCCGACGACGAACGAGCCGTTGACTGCGAATAACCCATCTGATTCACGAGCACCTCAAAAAGAAAACTTAGGGGAAGCAACAAATGTCGCTTCCCCTAAGTTTATTCCATTTTTAGAAGTTGGTTCTTCTGCGTATTAGTTTCACTTGCGCGCGCCCAATTCGGAATCCAGGCGAAGCAGTCCGTTGCCGTCGTTTCCGATCAAGTTGACACGGTCCAGGATCTCGGAGACCGTGGCTTCTTCTTCGACCTGTTCGTCGATGAACCAGTGCAGCAACGGAAGCGAGTCGATATCCCCCTCGGTCTGCGCCAAGCGGTACAGCTCGCGGATCGCTTCCGAGACCTTCTGCTCGTGGGCCAAGGATGCAGCGAAGGCATCCGCAACGGATTTCACGTTGACTACGGGAGCCGACTGCTCGCCGATCCTCGGGTGTGCCGATCGGTCGGTCATGTGGTCCATGAACTTTTCAGCATGGACGATTTCTTCAGCGGCCTGGGCTCGGAACCAACCGGCGATGCCAGGAAGGCTCATGATATCCATTTCAACTGCCAGCTGGCGGTAAACCGTTGCAGCAGTCAGTTCGAGGGTTACCTGCGTGTTGAAGGCTTCTGCCAGTTTTCCTGTAAGTTCCATGTCTTTAGACTAGAACGCTTCAAAACCGTTGTCATCGAAGTTTGGACTCACTTAGTCGTACTGGAATTAGGCAATAAACCCTAGTTGGGCCCGGGTTGACATAGCCCGCACTAACCTAACTTAGGGAAGGCGAACATGCACGTCCTATTTGCCCAATCCTGCCCGCCGCAGGGCTTCTGCCATGGCCGTGTTTCCCGAAGGAGCTTCGGCCCGGTTGCCGCCATTCGGCCGGCCCCGGTTGCCCGAGCGCTGCTGTCCGGAGCGGGAATTCTGTCCGTGGCCGCGCGGGCTGCGCTCGCGCTGCCCGTTCGGCTTGCCGGATTCGCCGGCGGCCGGCAGCTCATCATCCAGTCGCAGGGTCAACGAGATGCGCTTGCGGGCCGTATCCACCTCCAGCACCTTGACCTTGACGATCTGCCCGGAGCTGACCACTTCGCGCGGATCCGAGATGAACTTGGTGCTCATCGCCGACACGTGGATCAGCCCGTCCTGGTGCACACCCAGATCGACGAAGGCGCCGAACGCCGCCACGTTGGAGACTGTGCCTTCCATGATCATTCCCGGCTTGACGTCGCCGATTGATTCAACGCCTTCCTTCAGCGTCGCAGTGACGAATTCGCCGCGCGGGTCGCGGGCCGGACGCTGCAGCTCTGCCACCACGTCGCGGATGGTCGGTTCGCCGAACTGCTCGGTGACGAAGTCCGCAGGCTTCAGTTCCTCAAGGCGGCGGCCCTGCTGCGCGGCGGCCTTCTGCAGTGCGCGGGCCAGGTCGTAGGCTTCCGGGTGCACCGAAGAGGCGTCAAGCGGTTCCTCGCCGCCGGTGATGCGCAGGAATCCAGCGCACTGCTCGAATGCCTTGGCGCCGAGGCGCGGCACCTTGAGCAGGTCCTTGCGCGTGGCGAAGGGCCCGTTGGCGTTGCGGTGCTCGACGATGTTGCGGCTCAGCAGCGGTCCGACGCCGGCCACGCGGGCCAGCAGCGACGGGGACGCGGTGTTCACGTCGACGCCCACGGCGTTCACGCAGTCCTCAACCACGGCGTCCAGCGCGCGGTCGAGCTTCGAGGCGGTGACATCGTGCTGGTACTGGCCCACGCCGATGGACTTGGGGTCGATCTTGACCAGTTCAGCCAGCGGATCCTGCAACCGGCGGGCGATGGAAACCGCGCCGCGCAGCGACACGTCCATGCCCGGCAGCTCCTGGCTTGCCAGTTCGGAAGCCGAGTACACCGAGGCACCGGCCTCCGAGACGATGACCTTGCTGACCTCGGCGGTACCCAGTGCCTTGATGACTTCGGCGGCCAGCCGGTCGGTTTCGCGCCCTGCGGTGCCGTTGCCCACTGCGATCAAGGTGGTGCCGTGCTTCTGCGCCAGCCGGGTCAGGATCGCGACCGATTCGTTCCACTTGTTCGCCGGTGCGTGCGGGTAGATGGTGGCAGTCTCGATGGACTTGCCGGTCAGGTCCACGACTGCGACCTTGACGCCGGTGCGCAGTCCCGGATCCAGCCCCAGAACTGCCTTGTTGCCGGCCGGTGCGGCCAGCAGCACGTCGCGCAGGTTCGCGGCGAAGATCTTCACCGAGGCGTCCTCGGCTTCCTCGAACAGGCGCGAACGCAGATCCGATTCGAAGCGGGTGAGCAGGCGGGCCTTCCAGGCCAGGCGCACGGTCTGGGCCAGCCACTTGCCGGCCGGGGCGTCAGCCGGGGCATTGATTCCCAGCGAAGCGGCGATCGCGTTCTCGTAGCCTGCGCGGGCCTGGTCAACGGCTTCCGCGTCGCGCGGGTCCGCCTCGGCCAGCTGAAGGTTCAGCACCCCGTCGCGTTCCCCGCGCAGCAGCGCGAGCACGCGGTGGGATGGCAGGTTGTCCAAGTCCGCCACGTAGTCCAGATAGTCGGAGTACTTGCCTTGGCCTTCCGCTGTGGCTCCGGCGGCGACGCTGGCGCCGATCTTGCCGTTGGTCCACAGGCGCTCTCGCAGGTCTGCCGCCAGCACGACATCCTGGGAAACCCGCTCGGTGACGATTGAACGGGCTCCGGAAAGCACCTCCAGATCTGTCGGGAATCCGGCGTCGGCGTTGAGATAGTCGGCGGCAGCGGCCGCCGGGTCGGTCTGCGGATTGGTGAGCAGCAGGTCCGCCAGCGGCTCCAGGCCGGCTTCGCGGGCAATCTGGGCCTTGGTGCGGCGCTTGGACTTGAACGGGAGGTAGATGTCCTCCAGCTCGGATTTGGTGCTCGCTGCGGTGATGGCCGCATCGAGCTGGTCGGTCAGCTTGCCGGCTTCGGAAATAGCTTCGCGGACCACCACGCGGCGGTCTTCGAGTTCGCGCAGGTAGCGCAGGCGTTCTTCGAGCAGTCGCAGCTGGCTGTCGCTGAGCATGCCGGTGACTTCCTTGCGGTAGCGCGCAATGAAGGGCACCGTCGATCCGGAATCCAGCAGTTCAATAGCGGCCTTGACCTGCCAGGGCTGCACCATCGATTCGACGGACAGTTCCCGGGCCAGCACCTCGATGATGCGCTGTTCGGTGGCATTGCTGACTGCGTTGTTCTTCTGATCGCTACTCACCGAACCATTGTGCCCCATGAGCGTTTCGGTTCTAATGATCGACTCGGCTGGCTTTCAGGAGATCCCAAAAGTTCGCGGCTAAGATTTATTGCCATGGGGAAAGTAAAGGTTCGGAACGCGGCAATCCTGCTTCTGGTGTCATCGGCAACACTCTTCAGCGCGGGCTGCTCGGTCATCCAGGACACGGCGAATTCGGCGGCCAACGAGCTCACCGATGCGGCGTCCAAGGAAATCGTCCGGCAGGCTTGCGCGCCGATCCAGGACGGTCGAATCGACGCGAGCGAACTGCGTGTACTGACATCGCTGGTCGGTGCGGTAGAAGGCGGGGGCCTGCCACAGGATCTGGTTGACGTCCTGAACGATCTGGCCGATTCCGGCGACTCGGTGTCCACCCGATTGCAGGAACGCCTCGTGCAGGCCTGCGACGACGCGACCGCCCAAGCCAACTAGTGCGCGCGGCCCGCTCAGGTCCTGGCCTAGACTTTTTTCATGCTCGAAATTCCGACAACCGGCAAAATCCGAATTGATGCCTGGCTTTGGGCTGTCCGCGCCTACAAGACGCGGTCCGAGGCGACGGCTGCCTGCCGCGCCGGCCATGTGAGGCTGAATGGAGTGTCCGCAAAGGCCGCGCAGCCGGTGGTTCCGGGCGACCGCGTGCGTGTGCGCAAGAACGGCTTCGATCGCGAGCTGGAAGTCGTCGGCCTGATCTCCAAGCGCATGAGCGCCTCCGTGGCCGTGAAATGCTACATCGACCACAGCGAACCGCGCGAGAAAATCATCGTCCCGCAGGTTCCGGTGCGCGAACGCGGTGCAGGCCGCCCCACCAAGAAGGACCGCCGCGAAATGGATCGTCTGAGGGCCTCCTGGATCGACCCCGAAGACTAGGCCGGGTCATCCGCCGCGCTACGACAGCTCGATGGCCGGGGCATCGGTTTCGAAGCCGAAGATCTGCGCGTAGAAGGCCAGCGAGCTTTCCAGGGCGCTGACGATGTTCTCCGATTGGCGGAAACCGTGCTGCTCCCCGGGAAACAGGATGTAGGCATGGGGAATGCCGCGGGCGGCGAGCGCGTCGGCCACGACCTGCGACTGCGACGGCGGAACCACCAGGTCCTCGTCCCCCTGCAGCAACAGGACCGGACAGGAAATCTTTGACACGTGGTTGATCGGCGCGCGCTTCTCATACAGCTCCGCGGCTTCGGGGTATGGTCCGACCAGCGAGAACATGTACTGGGACTCGAAATCATGGGTGTCCTGCACCAGGGCGACCAGGTCCGAGACGCCGTAGCGGCTGATCCCGGCGCGGAACACCTCGGAGTTGGTCAACGCGCTGAGCACCGTCCATCCGCCGGCACTGCCGCCTTCGATGCCCATGCGCGCCGGATCCGCGATCCCGCGGGCCACCAGCGCCTTGATCACCGAGACGGTATCCGCAACATCCACGACGCCCCACTGGCCGCGCAGGCGGTTGCGGTAGTCGCGGCCGTATCCGGTGGAGCCGCCGTAGTTCACGTCCACCACGCCGATGCCGCGCGAGGTGTAGTAGGCGATGGTTGCATTCAGCGTGGCCGCGGCCTGCGCGGTCGGCCCGCCGTGCACGAAGGTGACATAGGGCGGCAGCTCGCCGTCAAGGCCGGTCAAACCGTCCTGGCGCGGGCGGTACAGCAGCGCGTGGACCGATTGGCCGGCCACGTTCGTGCACTCGAATTCCTCGACCTGCGGCAGCATGGCCGGATCAGGAAGCCGCGCGATGGAACCGGCGACGGCGCGGTGCTCCAGGGTGTCAAGGTTGACCAGCGTGATCTGCTCGCCCTGGGTCATCGAGGAGGTTCCGGCCAGCAGCCAGCCGTCGCGCACCTGCAGCGGGCGCACCCGGGTGAAGGGCAGCGGCAGGTCCTCCAGTCCCCCGGTCAGCGCATGGACCCGTGCCAGCTTGGTGGTACCGGTGCCGTAGGAGCACAGCAGGGTGCGCTGGTCCTCCAGCACGTACCAGGCACTTCCGACCTGCCACAGCGGTCCGGCGAATTCCGCGGCGCGGTCTACCAGCCGGGTGGCGCGGGCGGAGCTGACCTGGTGGATGTAGGGATTCCACCAGCCGGATTCGTCGCTGACGTACGCGATGCGGTCCTCGTCCACCCATTCGGGCTGCATGATCGAGATGTCTTGGGCCCCGGCGATCACGGTGTCTTCCAGCTGCCCGTTGCCTGCCACCTCGGCCAGGTGCAGCTGCGTTCCGTCCCAGGGCATGTTCGGGTGTTCCCAGCTGATCCAGGTCAGCATCTTTCCCGAGGGGCTCAGCCGGGGCGCGGCCACGAAGCGGGCCGGCGCGGTGAGCACCCGGATACGGGTGGCGTCCTGGGCCGCGGAGCCGTCCAGCGGGATCTGCACGATGTGGCGCACCGGCTCGGAGCGCAGGTCTTCCATGATGGCCAGCACGCTGCGGTTGGGTCCGTCGATGAACTCCGCGAAGCGCAGCTGCGGGTTCCCGCCGGACATCGAGTCCGGGGTCAGTGCGATCGGGGTAACCTGCCCGAGCTGCTGCAGGTACACCCGCTGGTCGGCGAAGTTGGTGAAGACGATGGCGTCCTGCAGGCGCCCGGTGACCAGCTTCCAGCTGGCACCGCCGTACTCGTGGACCCGGGAGCGGACGTTGTAGGGCTTGCTGATCAACTCGATTGGTTCACCCGGCTGATCCAGCGGGTAGCTGACCAGGGTGATGCGTCCGCCTTCCGCAGGGCGGCCTTCCTGGACGATGACGTTCTGCCCGTGGAAGCATGCACCGCCTAGTGGTTTGGTCCCCGCGGCGACGTCGTTCGCGGAAATAGTCGAGGGCCAGGATCCGTAGGGCAGTTTCGAAGGCATGATTCGATCCTAACCAGATTTTTGATGCCAAACGACCCTCGACAAGTACAAAGATGTTCGGCTTGGATTAACTCATGACAACTTTTGCGGTCTTTCTGCGCGGCGTGAACGTGGGCGGGGTCAAGGTCCTGATGAAGGATTTGGCCTCGTTGCTGGCCGACGGCGGCTTCACCGAGGTGCGCACGCTGCTGGCCAGCGGCAACGTAGTCCTCGAATCCGAGCTCTCCGAGGCGCAGGCCGTGCAGCGGCGGTGCAACGAGCTGCTGGAGGAGCGCTACGGCCGGAGCATTCCCACACTGATCTATACCCGGGAGGAGATCCTCCAGCTGGCGCAGCCCTTCGTCCTGGAACTGCCCGAGCCCGCGGCCGAGCACCACGGATACCTCACCCTGTGCGAATCCGCCGCCGATGCGGCGGAGCTCTGCGAGCTGGCCCGCGGCCTTGATCCGCAGCCGGCGGTGGACGTGCTGGGCAGGGCTCTGTGCTGGATCGTGCGCAAGGGGCAGAGCACCACCGATCCGCTGGCCAAGCTCACCACCGCCCAGGCCCGCAAGCGGGTGATCACGACCCGGAACCACAACACCTTGGTGAAGCTGGCGGCGATTATTCGCTGAGCGCCTTCACGGGCAATAATTGAGCGTTGCGCTTTTTTGCCGTTGGATCCTCAGTGAAAGTCCGTGAATGCTGACCCTTATCGAACTCGTTGGTATTTTCTTTTTTGCCGTCTCAGGATCGCTGATGGCGGCGCGGCGAGGATTCGACATGCTCGGATCGGCGTTCCTCGGCGGCGTCACCGGCCTGGGCGGTGGCGTGGTCCGCGACCTGATCCTGAACCAGTCCCCCGCCACCTTCGCGCATCCGGTGTATTTCCTGCCGCCGGTGCTGGCAGCGCTGTGCGTGTACGCCTTCACTCCTGCGGTACAGAAGCTGCACCGGCTGGTGCAGATCTTCGACGCGGCGGGATTGGGGCTGTTCTGCATGACCGGCACCATGAAGGCGCTGGAGAACGACGTGAACCCGGTGACCGCGGTGCTGCTCGGGGTGATCACTGGCGTGGGCGGCGGCATGCTGCGCGATGTCATCTCGAACGTCACCCCGGATTTGTTCAACCCCCGCGACGTCTACGCCCTCCCGGCCATCCTCGGCGCCACCGCCACCGCGTTCGCCTGGCACTTCGATGTGCTGAATATCGCGGTTGGCACTGGCATCGCCGGATTGACCTTCGTCTTGCGGCTGGCCTCGATCCGGTTCGGCTGGAGCGTCCCGCTGGCGGCCGGACATTGGCACCGGCAGCCGAACATCCCGAACCACGGCGACGGGCCACGCCGGAACTTCTAGGCCACGGGCGCCCGGGAACCTACCCGATGCGTTCGAGCCGGCCGGCTTTCTCGGAGCCTTCCACGCTGTCCTCGATGGTGCGCGACGGGTTGATGATGATCGCGCCGATGAGCATCACCAGCACACAGGCCCCGAGCATCGCGAAGGCAGGGCCCCACGAGCCGGTGGACTTCTGCACCACGCCGAACAGCAGCGGAACGATGCCCGCGCCGGCGTAACCCAGGCCCTGGGCGAATCCCGAAAGCACGCCGGATCCGTACGTGGTGCGCGAGCGCAGATTCATCATGAGCAGGGCGATGGCAAAGGTTCCCTGGCCCAGACCGGCCAGGCAGACCCACAGCACGGTGCCTTCGGTGGGAGACAGGTAGATGCCAAGGTGCCCCGAAACCCAGCAGGCGGTGAAGATCAGCACAGCGATGATCGGATTCTTCAGGCGCGGAACCCACAGCGGCACCAGGAGGGAGACCGGCAGGCCGAGGATCGCGAACAGGGCCAGCATGTTGCCGGCGGACAGCTCGCTCAGCCCGCGGTCCTGCAGGTACGGCGGCAGCCAGGTGAAGTACACGTAGGTCTGCGCGGAATTGCCGGCCAGGAAGATGGCCAAGCCCCAGGCGACCTTGGACTTCCACGGATTGATCTTCGCGATTGGCTGCGCCGCGCCGACCGCCTGCACCGGCTGGTCCGGGCGGTCCACATTGCGGTCGGCCACCAGCTGGATGATCCACGGCACCAGGACGATCATCGACAGCAGCGCCCAGGAACCGATGGAGATCTTCCAGTCGCTGGCGTTGGCCAACGGCACCGAGAACTGCGGGGCCATCCAAGTGCCTACCGCAAGCATCGTGACGTAGCCGCTGGTCACCAGTCCGATGCGGTCGGGGAAGTATTTCTTGACCAGCGGCGGGAGCACCACGTTGCCCATGCCGTATCCGGCCAGCGCGATGATCGAAAGCGCCAGGAAGGAATAGACCTCCGGCATGAAGACGCGAGCCACCTGCCCGACCACGGCCAGCGCGATGGCGGTGATGAGGGTCTTCTCAAGCCCGAAGGAACGGATCAGGCGCGGCGTCAGCAGACCGAAGCAAGCGAAGACGATGGGCGCCAGGGTGGCGAGCAGGCCGATGGTGAACTCGGTGAATTCGATGTCGACCTGGATCCGGGCCAGCAGCGGCGGCACGGAAACGACCGCTGCGCGCAGGGACAGGGCCATCAGCAGAATGCCCAGCAGTGCCCCGATTCTTCCCTTGAGTGAGGTTTTCGGGCTGGCATTCGACATCGATTGGTTCTCCGCTGACTACTGGTTGTTAGTTCCCAACTTTTTCAGTTGCGGAACCAACTCTAGTAAGTGAGACAGGTTACCTTCAAAATGGCGGGCGTACCAGGTGCCCGGAGTACCGGAGAAAGCATAAAGCCCCTCGCTGACCAGCATCACCAGATGGGCGATATCCTTGTCGCCGATTTCCTCCATGAGCGCGGCCAGCCAGCGCTCGTTGATGCTTTCCATCTGCGCGGTGGCCGCTTCAACCCCCGAATGCGCAAGCCTATGCAGGGCCACCAGCAGGCGGTCCAGTTCGGTGTTCACCTCGGCGCTGGTCCGGATGAAGTAGGCGGCGGGCCCCTCTTCGGCCTGGGCCATGTCCTTCAGGTCGATCAGGATCAGTTCTTCACTTAACTTAATAACCGCATCGGCCAGGGCTTCCTTCGAGGCGAAGTGGTACAGCAGCCCGCCCTTGGACACCCCGGCCAGCGCGGCGGTCGCTTCCAGGGTTGCTGCACGCTCGCCTTCCTCGCAGAGCAATGAGATGTATGCGTCCAGAACCTTGACGCGCGCTGCCGCCGGCCTTGCCATGGGACTCCATTCGATTAGTTGAAGTGATGGATACAACCATACCCAAGAATTGTAACTATACCGTCCAGACGGTATAGTTACGAATTGTTCAGGCATTCAGCCCCGTTAACGATCATCAGGATGATACCCATGAGCCCACTGCTCTCCGACCACACCTCAACGCTGTCCAAGCCGCGACGTTGGGCGGCGCTGGTAGCGCTCCTCTTCCCGGTGCTGCTGATTTCGGTGGACAACACCGTGCTCACCTTCGCGGTTCCGGCGATTTCCGAAGCCCTCTCCCCCAGCGGCGCGCAGCTGCTGTGGATCATCGACATCTACCCGCTGATCCTCGCCGGCCTGCTGGTGCCGTTCGGCTCGCTGGGCGACCGCATCGGACGCCGCCGGCTGCTGCTGATCGGCGCCTCGGGTTTCGCCATTGTCTCCGCGCTGGCCTCGTTCGCCACCGACGCGAGCCAGCTGATCGCCGCCCGCGCCCTGCTGGGCATCTTCGGCGCGATGCTGATGCCTGCCACGCTGTCGCTGATCCGCAATATCTTCACCGATGACACCGAACGCCGCACCGCGATCGCTGTCTGGGCCTCTGCCTTCTCCGGCGGCTCGGTGCTCGGCCCGATCGTCGGCGGCCTGCTGCTGGAGCACTTCTGGTGGGGCTCGGTCTTCCTGATCGCCGTCCCGATGCTGCTGCCGCTGCTGATCGGCGGGCTGATCCTGGTTCCGGAGTCCAAGGACCCGAACCCGGGACGCGTGGATCCGGTCTCGATCCTGCTGATCGTGATGACCCTGCTGCCATTCACCTACGCCATCAAGTCCTTCTCGAGCAGCCCATGGTACATCCCGCTGGGCGCCCTGGCACTGGCGGTGGTGTGCGGCGTGACCTTCGTGCGGCGCCAGCTGGGCTCCGACAAGCCGATGATCGACGTCCGCCTGTTCAACAACGGCCGCTTCTCCGGCTCGCTGATCGTGAACCTCATCGGCGTGTTCTCGCTGGTCGGCTTCATCTACTTCGTCTCCCAGCACCTGCAGCTGATCGCCGGCTACAGCCCGATCGAGGCCGGACTGTTGATGACTCCGGGCCTGATCCTGACCATGGGCTTCGGCCTGCTCTCCGTACCGCTGTCCAAGCGCTTCGGTTCGCCGAACATCATGATCCTGGGCCTGCTGTTCTCGGCCACGGCCTACACCATGGTGATCGTGGCGGGCAGCAACCCGAACGTCGTGCTGCTCATGGCAGCCTTCTGCGTGCTGGGCATCGGCATCGGCATGACCGAAACGCTGTCCAACGACATGGCGCTGGCCGCGGTGCCGGCTTCCAAGGCCGGGGCTGCCTCGGCCATTTCCGAGACCGCGTACGAGGTCGGCGCCGTGCTGGGCACCGCCGTGCTGGGCACCATCCTGAACACTGTCTACAGCTCGAACCTCAAGGTGCCGGGCAGCATGTCCCCCGATGCGGCGGCCCAGGCGGGCGAAACCCTCAGCGGCGCGCACCACGTGGCTGCGGGTCTGGACCCGGCCTCGGCGCAGGCCCTGATCGAATCCGCCGCGCAGGCTTTCGACCACGGCGTGCTGTTCACCTCGGGCATCGCCGCGGTGCTTTCGCTGATCGCTGCGGTCATGGTCGTGAAAATCATCAAACCAGCCGTGAAGTGAAGCTTTCGCGACGATATCTCAAATTTTCGATAAATTGCTGCAAAGTTATTCAAAAGTCGACTTTGACCACGTAGGCTAGGCAGTGTAGTTCCAAAGTAATTCGCGAAGTACCCTTTAGAAGTTTGTGAATGTCGGACCATCCCTGGTTGGCGCGAACCCCTTCTAGACGTGAAGTGAATGACTTGGCTGCTTCGCAAGTTCACCTCGCGCAACCAGCGTGGAACTTGCGTGGATACAACCAAGCTCGCCGCACAAACCATGGCGAGAAACGTCTGAAAGGACCAAATAAGAATATGGCAACCGGAATCGTCAAGTGGTTCAACGCTGAAAAGGGCTTCGGCTTCATCGCTCCAGACAGCGGCGATCCAGACGTCTTCGCACACTTCACCGCAATCCAGACCCAGGGCTTCCGCACCCTGGACGAGGGCCAGAAGGTTGAGTTCGAAGTAGTTGAGGGTCCAAAGGGTCTGCAGGCTGCAGACATCCGTGCTCTCTAAAGAAGGTCTTTGGCACTAACGCCTGACTTCACCCGATGGGTGGCTATCCGCAATGGATAGCCACCCATCGGTTTTTCCGTGCCCGCCACGGAATAGACGCAGCCGGCACATGGTTATGCCCAAGGTGAAGCTATCGATTTTGGACCTCGCCCCGGTGTCTCCCGGCGGCTCAATTGCAGACTCATTCAAATCATCCGTCCGGCTTGCGCAAACCGCTGAACGCCACGGCTACGAACGCATCTGGTACGCCGAACATCACAACATGCCGAACATCGCCTCCAGTGCGACCTCCGTGCTGATTGGCCACATCGCCCACCACACCGAGCGCATCCGCTTGGGATCCGGCGGCGTCATGCTCCCGAACCACTCGCCGTTGGTGATCGCGGAGCAGTTTGGCACTTTGGCCACGATTTTCGGCGACCGCATTGATCTGGGACTGGGCCGTGCCCCGGGCACCGACATGACGACCCTTCGCGCATTGCGCCGCGATCCGTCGGCCGCGGATTCCTTCCCGCACGACGTGCTGGAACTGCAGGCGTACCTCGCCGGCAAATCCCGCATCCCCTCGGTGCAGGCCATCCCCGGGGCCGGAACGAACGTCCCGCTGTACATCCTGGGTTCGTCCTTGTTCGGGGCGAAGCTGGCAGCCCAGCTGGGCCTGCCATATTCCTTCGCATCGCACTTCGCCCCCGCGGCCCTGCACCAAGCGGTAAAGCTGTACCGCGAGGAATTCACCCCCTCCGAGCAGCTCTCCGAGCCGTACGTCATCGCAGGCGTCGGTGTGCTGGCCGCGCAGACCAGCGAGCGGGCCCATGAACTGTTCAATGTCGCACGCCGCCACCGCGTGGCCAGTTTCCTGGGCCGCGGAGCGAACAAGGAGTTCACCGAGGCTGAAATCGACATGCTCATGGACACACCGCAGGCCCAGCAGATCCTGGACATGATGCGGTATTCGGCGGTCGGCACCGGCGAACAGGTCACCGAGTACCTCGCGCATTTCGCGCAGACAGCCCAGGCTGATGAATTGATCACCGTGCACTACCCGACCGACGAGCAGGCCCGCCTGGAATCGGTCATGATCACCGCCGACGCCGCCGAGCTGGTCAGCGCGCGCTGATCGTCACCCAGCGCCGCACCGCCATGACCAGCAGCACAACCAGCGCCACGGTCAATACTCCTTCGGCGCCGATGTAGGCGTCGTGCCACAGCGATCCGCCCTCGAAGTTCCCGGACAGCACCGCATCGGTGCGGCGGGACGAGCCGGGGCGGATCGCTGCCTTCTTCAGCAGCAGCACGAGGCCGGCAATCCCCACGCCCCCTTTCCAGGCCGTGTCGGTGCCGCGCCTGGGTGTGCCGAGCAGCAGGGCGATGAACAGCAGGATTCCAACGATGTTCAATCGCAAAGACCAGGCGCCCGATGCCCGACCCCAGCGGAATGGTGATCCCCGGGGCGGTGAATTTCAGCGGTGCCTCGATGAAGGAAATACCGGTCACCAAGCCCAGCCGCAGCGCGGGAGCAAGGACCTGGCTGCTGCGGCCCACAGGGCGGCGCGGTCGGTGCACGTAGGGCCGAAGCGCTCATACCCCCCTACACTACGCGCGAGGGGCCGCCAGTCCTGCGCAGGGACAGCGCCGACCATACCAGCAGCAGCAGGGCAGCCGCCGCACCGGCAATGCAGAACACCATGATGCTCGGCAGCTGCCCGAAGCGCCCCGCGGCCCAACCCAGCACGATCACCGGCAGCGCGCTGCCCAGATAGGTGACCAGGTAGATGCTGGAGACGGTCTGCGCATGGGACGCAGGGCTGACAGCATCCACGCACAGGCCGAATGCCGTGCGGAAGGCGATGCCCTGGCCCAAGCCGAGGACCACCATGGCCAGCACCCCGAGCCAGAGCCAGCCCAGGGTGGCGCCAACGAGCAAGGCAAGGGTCCCGGCGGCCATCAGCCCCAAGCCCAGCGGCAGCAGGATCTTTCCGCCGCGCACCACGATCTGCGACAGCGCGGCGATACCCAGCGGCAGCCCGGCAACCAGCCCGACGGCCCACAGGGACTGCAGCTCGAAGGCGCCGGCCAGGTAGCCCGGTGCCAAGGACAGCACGAAACCGAAGATCGCGAAGCTGAGGAAACCGACAAGCGAAGCCATCCAGAACTCGGTGCGGGCGTTGGACGGAATGCCCACGCGGCGCGGAGCCAGCGCGCGGCTTCTTTCACCGCGGTTCGCCATGGCAATGGCCGGGCGCGCTTGCAGTGTGCCCAGTGGAACCAGGACGACCAGCAGCAGGACGGCCTGAATCAGGAACACCGTGGAGCGGCCTCCCGGAAGGCCCGCCAGCGCGCCGCCGATCAGTGGTCCGAATGCCACGCCTCCCGACGAAGCCAGGAGGGTGAAACGCGAAGCCCATTCGGGTTTGCTCGGCAGCAGTTCGCGCAGCGCCGCGGCGCTGGCCCCGGTGGCCAGGGCGACTCCAGCGCCCTGCAGCCCTCGTCCGAGGCACAGCTGCCACAGGTTCCCGGCCGCTCCGAACGCCAGCGTACCGAGCAGCGAGACCCCGACGGCCAGCACCAGGGCGGCGCGGCGGCCCACATGGTCCGACCAATGCCCGACCACCAGCAGGAAGAACATCAGGGAGCAGACATAGGAGGCGAAGGCGATCGTGGTGCCCATGGCGCCCAGGTGCAGGTCGGCCTGCAGCTGGGGATACAGCGGCGTTGCCAGGTTCGCGCCGACCAGCAGCGTGAAGCTGACCAGGATGGTAATGGTCAAGCGGGTGGCGGTGCCGGGGTTCCATGACATCATGCGCGGCGTGCCGTGCTGCATACGCAGCTCACTGATGACGGACATTGGCGCTCCCGCGGAAATAGCTGTCGGCAGGGGAAAAATTTTTACCGGTGGGGCCACTCGCTGCCCCACCGGTTGTTTGAGCGTTCTGCTTGCGTTTGTCTACTACAACAGATCGTTCTCTCACAAATATCCGCCCTCTGATCTCACCAAGGATTGTTTATTGATAGAATTTGAGCAATATGGTCAAATTTAGGGCCTATGGCGGTATCGGGAGTGAGCAAATGGTGCGGTTGGACGACGTTGACCTGAAGATTCTTCTGGCCCTGATCCGGGATCCACGCATCCAGGTTTCAGAGCTTGCCGACGAAGCCGGGGTCGCCCGCAACACCGCGCAGTCCCGCCTGCGCCGGCTGCAGCGCTCCGAGGTGCTGCGCGAAGGCGGGCGCGACATCGACCTGGGTGTGCTGGGCTACGACGTGCTGGCCTTCGTCACCCTGGAGGTGAACCACCGGGAGCTGGACGCGGTCATCACCGCGCTGCGCCAGATCCCGAACGTGCTGGAAATCCACGAGACCTCCGGGCGCGGAGACGTCTGGGTCCGCCTCATCGCCACCGACACCCACCAGCTGCAGTCGGTGCTGCGCCAAATCCTGCGCATCAAGGGCGTGACCCGCTCGGAAACGACCTTCGCGTTGCACTCCCACCTGGCCTATCGCACCGCTCCGCTGCTGGAGCACTACGCCGAGCACGACCACTGATCGCAACCACCCGCGACACGCAATTACAAGTCTTTTGTTCAGGTCATAAGGGTTCTAGGCTGGAGCCAAGAGAAGTCACGAGGTATGTGCCCGACTTCCGGCAGATCCTCGTCCAATCGAAGGAGCACGCCATGAGCCGGGACTTTGAACCCACCGACTTCGCCCCCGAATACGGCAACGACATCTACGAGCCGGACGACGGCCGCGACTCGCAGGCCTACGAGGGATCCAGCGACATGCCCGAAACCATGCGCAACATCGACCCGTTGGCCCAGCGCCACTACCTCTATGACGATGACCTGGAAACCGAAGACGAGCTGGACAACGAGTTCAGCGAGGACGGCCAGGACGACGACGAGGATTCGGAGGACGGCGAGCGCGAAGATGAGGACTAGCTCACTGACTAAGCGAAGGTTGGGCTGAAGGTCTTAGACTTTAGAAGTGATTAATCCAGTTCACTTGCGTACCCTGCTCGAGGTGGTTGCACACCGTTCATTCGCGACCGCCGCGACCCGCTTGGGCTATACCGCCAGCGCCGTCTCCCAGCAGATGACCGCCCTGGAACGCAGCACGGGCACCACCCTGTTCGTCCGCGGCGCCCGTTCCATCACCCCGACCGCCGGAGCGCTGCGCATGGTGCGCCACGCGAAACGTGTCCTCACGGATCTCGACGCCCTCATGGCGGACGTCGCGACCATCTCCACCGATTCGGCGGAGAACGAGGAAATCAAGCTCGGCATCTTCCCGTCGCTGGCGACCTTCGCGCTGCCGCAGATCCTCACCGCCGAGGACTGGCCCTCGCTGGGCATCAACCTGCGCCTGTGGATCGGCGAACCACAGCAGACCGTGGCCGGGCTGGGCAGCGGCGGCGACCTGGACCTGGCGCTCATCTTCCAGGTGGGCCCCGGCGGCCTGTCCTGGCCAGCCTCCCTGGAACGCACCTGGCTGGGCGACGACCAGTTCCGCGTGGTCATCCCTTCCTCCTGGCCGATCGCCGAGGACGCCCGGCTGACCGTGGACCAGCTGGCCGAATGGCCCTGGATCTTCCACCACCCCGGCACCTCGGACGCGACGCTGATCTCGCGGCTGTTCGCCTCCTACAACATTCATCCGCAGGTCTCGGCCTACTGCGACGACTTCAACGCCTCGCTGAGCCTGGTCGCCTCCGGGCTGGGCGCGGCGCTGGTGCCCGACCTGGCCATGGCCAACGCCCCGGAAGGCATCCGCATCGTCGACGCCCCGGAAATCCGGCTGGCCCGCTCCATCTTCGCGCTGAAACCGGAGAATTCGAAGAAGCCGAAGGCTGACCTGGTTTTGGACCGCCTCGCCCAGGTGCTGGCCCACTAGGCTTAAGCCAACAACACTCGTTCAAGAACTCAGCAGGGCAGGTACTTCGTGGCGCACGACAGCAATTCTCCGGCAGAACCATTGGTCATTTCGACGGTCTACGGCGCATTGGGCCATCTGAAACTGAACCGCCCCGCGAAGCTGAACGCACTGAACCTCCAGATGCTGCTGGAGCTGCACCGCGTGCTCAAGGCCTGGGCCGAGGACCCGAAGATCTCCACGGTGCTGCTCACCGGGCGCGGATCGCGCGGATTCTGCGCCGGCGGGGACATCGCCGACTTCCACGCCGCGGTGACCACCGGACGCCACGAGGACTTCCTCAACCTGCTGTCCAACGAGTTCGACACCGACCAGCTCATCGCCTCCTACCCCAAGCCGCTGGTCACCCTGGCGCACGGCATCACCATGGGCGGCGGCATCGGCCTGGCCAGCCATGCGCCGGTGCGTCTGGTGACCGCCGGGGCCCGCATGGGCATGCCGGAGGCCAAGATCGGCTACACCCCGGATGTCGGCGGCAGCCACCTGCTGGCCAACATGCCCGGCCACTTCGGCGAATACTTCGCCATGACCGCGGACTCCTTCACCGGCGCGGACGCCGTCTACCTGGGCTTCGCCGACGTCGTGGTCTCGGAGGAGTTCGCCGCAAACATCCTTGACCACCTCGACGAATACATGGGCCTGAACGCCGGGGACCTGGCCGCGGCGATCGAGGTGATGCACGGCGCGGCGGAATCCCACCGGCTTGAACTGGACCAGGGCTGGGTGGACCACGCCTTCAGCGCCGCCAGCCCGGAGGACGTCGTGCAGCGTCTGGAGCAGATGGTGCACCCGCATGCCAAGCAGGCGGCCGCTCTGATCGCCCAGAACTCCCCCACCTCCGTCGCCTCGGCGTTCCATGCGGTGCGCGCCGCCCGCGCCGAGGACAACCTGCGTTCGGCGCTGGACCGCGAGCTGCGGCTGGCCGCGCACCTGATGCACCGGCCCGACCTGGCCGAGGGAATCCGCGCCCAGGTCATCGACAAGGACCGCAACCCCTCGTGGACCCCGGGCACCCTGGAAGCCGTCGACCAGGACGCGCTGCTGGAGCTGATGGACCCGGCCGATGCCTAGGGCTGCTGCGGCTCGTGCTGCTGGTCCACGAGCTGGTTCCCGGGCTGCCCTTCGGGACGCGTGACGTCCTGGTGCACCGGATGCACTTTCGTGGAGTTGCGCGGCTCCACGCGCGGTGCGCTGACCGCGTCGGCCGGTTCCTCTTCCCGCCGGGGCGGTTCGATGCCCACCCCGCGCGGCACCCCGTAGGGCACCGGTACGAATTCGCCGAAGTGGTCCGGATCCGCTTCCTGCCAGTCCTTGACCCAGGAAGCCGGCGGATTCTCCAGCAGCTCGTTGGGGCGCAGCCAGTGGAACAGCTCCGCATAGGAACGGGTTGATTGCAGGTTCACCCGGCGGCGCAGCATCCGCGTGTTCAGCTGCTCCGGACTGGTCAGTCCCATGGACGCCATCAGCTGGCCGGCTTCCGTGACCGTGAGCCGGTGGTAGTTGTACACGCGGTGCCCCTTGTCCTGGACGTCCAGCGCGCGTTCCAGGCGCTTGTTCTGCGTGGTCACGCCCACCGGGCAATGGTTGGTGTGGCACTGCTGGGCCTGGATGCAGCCGGTGGCCATCATCATGGAGCGGGCGGCGAAGGTGAAGTCGGCGCCCTGGATCAGCCGCTTGACGATATCCGAGCCGCTGGCCACCTTGCCGGCGGCCGCAAGCCGGATCTCCTCGCGCAACCCGGTGCCCACCAGGATCGTGTGCACCAGCATCAGCGCCTCCGTCAGCGGGGTGCCTACATGGTCCTCGTACTCGATCGGCGCCGCACCGGTGCCGCCTTCGGCGCCGTCCACGGTGATGAAGTCGACCAGGGTCCCGGTCTCCAGCATCGCCTTGCAGATCGCCATCACGTCGGTGCGCGAGCCCACGCAGAACTTGATGCCCACCGGCTTGCCGCCGCTGAGCTCGCGCAGCAGGGCCACGAACTCCAGCAGCTCGCGCGGGGTGGAGAATTCAGGGTGGCTCGCCGGGGAGATACAGTCCTGCCCCATGGGGACGCCGCGCGCCTCGGCGATCTCTTCGTTGATCTTCGCCGCCGGCAGCACGCCGCCCAAACCGGGCTTGGCGCCCTGGGAGATCTTGATGGTGATGCCCTTGACTTCCTCGCGGCTGGCCTTGGCGCGGAAGGTTTCCGGCGCGAAGCGCCCCTCCTCGGTGCGGCAGCCGAAGTACCCGGAGCCGATCTCCCAGAAAAGGTCTGCGCCGTACTCCAGATGGTATTTGGTCAGCCCGCCTTCGCCGGTCTCCTGCACGAATCCGCCCATGGAAGCGCCCTTGTTCATCGCCATGACAGCGTGGGAGGACAGCGCACCGAAACTCATCGAGGAGATATTCAGCAGCGAGATTTCATAGGGACGGGTGCATTGGCTGGAGCCGATACGGACCTTGTGCTGCTCGGAGGGCGGCGCCACCGGCGCGGTGGAGTGCACCAGGTACTCGTGCCCCACCCGGTTCACGTCAAGCTCGGTGCCGAAGGCCTTGTGGCTGTCCACCCCCTTGGCGCGGGCGTAGACCACCGAACGGGTATCCCGGCTGAATGGCTTCCCATCGGTGTTTCGCTCGATGAAGTACTGCTGGATCTCTGGCCGGATGAACTCGAACAGGTAGCGTGCATGGCCGACGATCGGGAAATTGCGCAGGATCGCGTGGCGTTTCTGCACCAGATCGTGGATGCCCAGGGCCACCAGCAGGCCGGTCAGCCCCACTAGGATCCACCAGACCCACTCCCCGGAGGTTCCCGCGAGGATTGCCGTGATGACGAAGCCCGCCACCAGCACAGCTAAAAACAGGAGGACAACTATGCGCATCATGTGGCGAGCCTAACCCCGCACGGGGTTCCCTGTCAGGTGCGCCGGGGAAATAGTCGCCTTGCGCCAAGCTAGTTCGCAGGTTCGATCCGGTCGGCTTCGCGCACTGCCATGCGGCTGAACAGCGAATCCGGCTGGGCCAGCAGCTGCTCAGGGGTGCCGGATTCGGCAACCTGCCCCTCGCGCAGCACCACGATCCGGTCGGCCCCGTGCAGGATGGAGATCCGGTGGCTGATCATCAGCACCGCCATTCCCGCGGTGCGCCGGGCTTCGACCGCCGCGAGCACCAGCTGCTCGCTGGCGGCGTCCAGCGCGCTGGTCGACTCGTCGAGGATCAGCACCTTCGGGCGGCGGATCAGCGCGCGGGCCAGAGCCAGACGCTGGCGCTGCCCGCCGGAGAGCCGGGTGGCACGGTCCCCCAGCCTGGTGTCCAGGCCCTGCTTCTGGCTTGCCAGCCAGGTTCCCAGGCCCAGCTCTTCGAGCACGGCGACCAGCTCGGCGTCCTCGATGTGCTCCAGGCCCAGCAGCAGGTTCTCGCGCAGCGTGCCGCGCACCATGACCGCCTCCTGGGACACCAGCAGCAGGTGAGAGCGCACCTCGCGCAGCGGCGCGCTCTCCAGCGGGATTCCGCCATAGGAGCATTCACCGGTGCTGGGCACCGCGCGGACCAGCGCGGAAGCCGCGGTGGACTTGCCCGATCCGCTGTCTCCCACCAGCGCCACCAGCTGCCCGGGAGCCAGCTGAAGGTCTAGGCCGGAAAGCACGGTGTCCTTCCCGTAGGCCACGGAAAGGCCCCTGACCGACAGCGTGCCTGATTCAGGCAGCAGCCGCGGCATATCAGGTTCGGCCACCTGCGGCTCGCCCAGCGCCATGGCATGCAGCCGCTTGGCGCTGGCCAGCGAGTCCTGCAGCCCCAGTACGAAGCCGTCCACCGCGCGCACCGCCTCATAGGAAGGCACCGCGATCACCGTGAGCACCAGCAGCGCCCCCAGTTCGTGGTCCCGGGCCGCGACCACCAGCAGCGCGAGCACGCTGCCCCAGATGACCGCCTGGGACAGCGCGGCGCGCAGGCCGGTGATGCGTCCGGCGCGCAGGGTGTCCGCCGTGGAGGGCTTGGCCGTCCCGTTGAAGCGGGCGAGCATCCGTGGCCCCGCCTCGTAGCCGTGGACCACGTCGATGCCGTTGAGCAGCTCGGCCAGCTGCTGGTTCTGGATGCCGCGCACACGCGCCTGCCCAGCGGCGGCCCGGCGCAGCGTCGGGATGCCCAGCGCCGGGATCACCAGGCCCAGCAGCACGTAGCCTGCCAGCAGGACCACCGCAGCAGCGCTGCCGAAGGACGACCAGGTCCACCAGGTGACGGCGCCGCTGACCACCACGGCTGAGACCGCCGGCGGCAGGGTGTGGGCGAAGAACACCTCGACCCGGTCCACATCGCGGGTGGCGACGGCCAGCAGGCCGCCGGAATTCCGGCTCCGCGCGGCGAAGGGCGCCTGGTGCTCGGCGGCCGCATACAGCGTGTTGCGCAGCCGCGACAGCGACAGGAACGCCACCTTGTGCCCGACGTACTGCTCGCCGTAGCGCAGCGCCCCCTTGGCCAGGCCGAGCGCGAGGATGCCCAGCGCCAGTGCGGTCCAGGAGGCGGAGATGCCGAGCACCTGGATCCCGGCGGCCTTGGCCAGGCCCAGCGCGGCGACCAGGTAGATGCCCAGCGAGGCGAAGCGGGTCAGGCAGGAAAGCAGGCAGGCCAGGGCCAGCGGCGGCAGCAGGTCGGAGGTGGCCCCGACAAGCCAGCGCAGCGTGGCGGCGGTCCCGGGCTCCGGCGCGGCCGGGGCGGTTGGCTGGGGCCTCATCTACTTGTCCCTTCCGCTGTGGGCGGTGCGCAGCCCGCGGGCGCGCTGCGTGAAATGTTCCATGGCGCGTTTCAGGTAGCCGTCTTGGGCCAGCAGGGCCTGCCGGTCCCCGGACTGGATGATCCGCCCGCCGTCCATCACGATGACCCGGTCGTAGTCGGCCAGCAGGCCCAGCCGGTGGGTGACGGTGACGGTGGTGATGGAGCGATCCAGGCCGCGCAGGGTCGCCAGCACCTCGGCCTCGGTCTGCACGTCCAGCGAGCTGGTGGGCTCGTCGAGCAGCAGCAGCGGGCGGCCGGCCAGCAGCGCCCGGGCCAGCGCCAGGCGCTGGGCCTGGCCGCCGGACAGCCGCGCCCCGGATTCGCCCAGCGGCTCGTCGAGCCTCCTGGTCGCCTGGTCGCCCAGCCAGCCGCCGAGCCCTGCCTGCTCCAGCGCGTGGACCATCTGGGCATTGGTGGCCAGCGGGGCGGCCAGCTGCAGGTTCTCGCGCAGCGTCAGGGCGAAGAGCGTCGCGTGCTGCTCCACCACCGCCGCGTTGTGCTTCAGCGTGGCGGGCCCCATGCCGTGGCGGCCGTCGTGGATGATGCCCTCGTCCGGTTCCAGCTGCCCCTGCAGCACTCGCAGCAGCGTGGTCTTGCCGCTGCCCGAAGGGCCGATCACCGCGGTGCGCGAGCCGGCCGGGAACACCGCGTTGACGCCACGCAGCGTGCGGTGCTCGCCGTCGTAGCTCGCGCCGACGTTCTCCAGCACCAGATCCCCGGTGTGCAGGTCGATATCCAGCGGCCGGGCGACTGACTGGTGCACCGGGATCTCTTCGATCTCGGCGATCTTCTTCTCCGCGCTGCGCCCGGTCAGGCCGATGTAGAAGAAGCTGCCCACGTAGTTCACCGGGGCGAGCATCAGGAAGCTGAGGATGACCAGCGCGGCCGCTTCGCCGGTGGTGAAGGCCCCGCTGCCCAAACGCCACCAGGCCAGGATCGAGGCGGTGGACAGCAGCAGGATGGCGAAGCTGGCGTCGATGACCAGCAGCACGATCTGGTTGCGGGCCAGCAGCTTCATGACCTGCCGGCGCACCCGCTCGGAGGCCCTGGCCACCCGGCGCCCCATCCAGCCTCCGGCGCCGTTGAGCTTGAGCATGCCCAGCGAGCGCAGCGCGTCGAGGAAGGTCGCCGTCAGGATGCCCTGCGCCCGGCGGTATTCGCCGGAGGAGGCGCTGAACAGCTTCTGGAATCCGAGCACGATCAGCGGGACCAGGGCGGTGGGCAGCAGCATCAGCCCCGCGGAGAGCGGGTCGATGAACAGCGCGATGAACACCAGCACCAGCACCGGGGTGGACACCGCGGCGATCGCCGGGCCCATGAAGGCGGTGCGGTACTTGACCGAGCGGTCCACCGAGTCCATGGCCGCCTGCACCAGCTCGCCTTCCCCGGCGCGCCGCACGGCCAGCGGGCCGATGGCCAGGTAGTGCTGCAGCAGCCGGGTGCGGTGGTGCTCGGTCAGCTGACGGCCCGCCTGCGCGGCGAGCACCGGAACCAGCCAGGCGCACACCGCGACGGTGAGCAGTTCGCCGACGGCGCCGAGGTACCAGCCGGCATCCGGCATGCCGCCGGCGGCGACGACGTCGATGGCGCGGCCGATGAGGACCGCCAGCCCCGCGGTGCCGGCCGCTCCGAGCAGGCTGAGCGCGACCACCAGTGCCGTGGACGCCGAGAAAAGACCAAAGACCCTATGCACAGCTTCAATCCTAGGCCAGCGCCCGCGGCGGGGCCGGGATGTCACAGATTGCCCGCAGGGTTTCGCATCAGTCAGACTTGAACGCATGATGAGTCCTGCACCTGCCACCCGACCGAATTCGGTGACCCTTCGCTTCCTGGCGGCCCCGATGGATGTCGGGGTGGCCGGCACGGTCTCCGCCGGCACCGTGCTGGAATGGGTCGACAAGGCCGCCTACGCCGCGGCCGTGGGCTGGTCCTCCAGCTACTGCGTCACCGCCTACGTGGGGAACATCCGCTTCGAGGATCCCATCAGCTCCGGCGACCTGGTGGAGGTCACCGCTTCGGTGGTCTACACCGGCAGCACCTCCATGCACATCCGCACCGAGGTCTCCTTCTCGGATCCGCGCGAGCTGCGCCCCACCATGTCCACCACCTGCCTGGTGATCTTCGTGGCGGTGGACGGCAACGGCAAGCCCACCGCGGTGCCGAACTACGTTCCCGAATCCCTGCGGGAGATCGAGCTGCGCAACAACGCGCTGGCCCGCATCGAGGTCCGCAACCAGATCGTCGCCTCGATGAAGGACCAGGTCTACTCGAACGCCGGCACCGCCGAGCGCGTAGTCCTGCGCTTCATGGCCTCGCCCACCGACGTGAACTGGGGCGGCAAGGTGCACGGCGGCATCGTGATGAAGTGGATCGACGAGGCCGCGGCACTGTGCGCCTCGCGCTACTGCGGGCTGGACACCGTCGCGGTGTTCTCCGGCGGCATCCGCTTCTACCGCCCGTTGTTCATCGGGGACCTGGTGGAGGTCGAGGCCCGCTTGGTCTACACCGGCACCAAGGGCATGCACATCGCGGTGCACGTGCGCTCGGGCAACCCGAAGACCCGCGAAATGAACCTGACCACCTACTGCCTGACCATCATGGTCACCCGCGACGAGACCGGCACCGCGGTGCCGGTCAAGCCATGGATCCCGGTCACCGAGGAGGACCACCGCCTGCACGACCACGCGCTGGAGCTGCTGACCATCCGCGCCAACGCCCCCGGCGGCTACACCCCGACCCACCTGGCGCACGATCCGGGGCAGGCCGGCGCAGCCCAGGAGCAGTCCAAGTGAGCGCTTCGCCCTTCGTGAAGGTCTGCGGGCTGTCCACCGCACAGGACGTCGCGGCCGCCGTGGCCCACGGCGCCGACGCCCTGGGCTTCGTGCTGACCCCCAGCCCGCGCGAGGTCTCCCCCGCCCTGGCCGCCGAACTGCTCTCCGCTGTTCCCGCCGCGGTGGCCACGGTGGCGGTATTCCGCTCCGAGGACGCGGACACCGCGATCCGGCTCTCCCGGCAGGCCGGCGTCGGCTGGATCCAGCTGCACGGACGGCGCACCCCTGAGGACATCGCCGCGGTCAAGGCTGCTGGATTCCATGCGATCCGCGCCGTGCGCATGGATGCCGGAGCAAGCGAGTTCGAGGACTGGGGCGAGGACTTCCTGCTGATCGACGCAGCCGTTCCCGGCAGCGGCGAAAGCTGGGACTACGCCGCGGTGCGCGAGCTGGCGGCGGGGCGCCGCTGGCTGGTGGCCGGGGGGCTGCATTCCGGCAACGTGGCCGGCGCGCTGGAGCAATCGCAGGCCTCCGGCGCGGATGTCTCCTCCGGGGTGGAATCCTCGCGCGGGGTCAAGGACCCGCAGCTGATCGCCGCGTTTCTCGACGCCGCGAAGACCATAGCCGGCTAGCCCAGCCAGTTGTGCGGCGCGGGCTTGCGGGAGCCTGGCAGCGCGCCGTTTTCGCGCCAGTCGTGCAGCCACTGCGGGACCACACGGTCCGCGGGAACCTCCAGCCCCACCGCCTGCATGATCTCCTCGTTGGACACCGCGCCCTTCTTCGAGGTCATGCGGGTCGCGATGTAGGCGCGGGCGTAGATCTCCCCGTCGACCACGATGCGCTGCTCGAAGTAGATGCATTTCTCGTCCAGCCCCAGCAAGCGGGTTTCCTGGGAGAACTTCTTGCCCAGCTCGACGGATTTGCGGAAGGTGATGGTTTCGCACTGCACCACCGGGGTCCACTTCTTCTTGCGCAGGATGTCCCAGACGCCCGAGCGGAACATCAGGTCGAAGCGGCCCAGGTCGAAGATCGAGAAGTACATGCCGTTGTTGATGTGGCCTGCGAAGTCGATGTCGGTCAGCGTGGCCCGCATGCTCACCGAGCCGGTGTCGAACATCGACAGCTTCGGTGCTTTCTTGCTTTTGAAGAACACCATCAGGATTCGAAAAATCATGTGCATACCATCACATTACCGTTCGGTAACTTGTTTTCCCAGTTGTTTCCTCCGCTCTCAACCTTTGGCCTAATCCTGCCGGATCACGCGTTTTCCCCTCGCCGCCCGCTAAAGTCGAAAGCGACTTTTGAACGACGCACTTGTCCAAGGAGCCGCCATGCGCCGACTGACCGACTACGTCCACCGGCGGCTTCCTTCCCTCCCGCCCGCCGACTGGGAACGCCCGGCCCCCGACAAGGCCGGCCTGCGCCGCGACATGTTCGCCGCGCTGGGGCTGCTGGCCTTCGCCATCGTGATGCAGCAGCTGAGCCTCTCGCTGACCGAGGTCGAGCACGCCCCATCTCAGGGGGCGTCGCTGGCAGTGCTGTCGGCGATGATCCTGCCGCTGATGTTCCGCAGGCGCTGGCCGATTTCCATGATGCTTCTGGGCTCCGCCGCCTTCATGGTCAGCGGCACCTCGGAGGCCTACATGGTCACCATGCAGATCTGCGCGCAGCTTGCCTACTTCCTGGGCCTGTACACTGCCGTCACCTGGTCGCGGAACCGCCGCGCGCTGTGGAGCATCTTGAGCATCGTGCTGCTGGCCATGGCCGTCTGGATCATCATCGACCTGTTCACCTCGGACCTGATGAAATCCATGGACGTCAGCATGGT
The DNA here is from genome assembly GCF_003309065.1 of Glutamicibacter soli. Classification (GTDB taxonomy): domain Bacteria; phylum Actinomycetota; class Actinomycetes; order Actinomycetales; family Micrococcaceae; genus Glutamicibacter; species Glutamicibacter soli. The sequence goes on from NZ_POAF01000003.1 coordinate 29,406, forward strand.
GGACAACCCCGCCGGCGACATCCCGGCGGATATCGCCTTCCCGCTGTACACCTTCCTGATCAACCTGCTGTTCTTCGGCGGCTCCATCTTCCTCGGGCTGGTCAGCTGGTCCAATGCCTACGCCAACGAACTGGTCAAGACCCAAGCGCAGCGCATCGCCGACCAGTCCCAGCAACTGGCGGACCGCGCGGTGAACGAGGAGCGCCTGCGCATCGCCCGCGAGCTGCACGACGTGATCGCCCACCACATCGCCTCGGTCGGGGTCCAGGCCGGCGCCGCGCGCATGGTCCAGCGGCGCGACCCGGAAAAAGCCGCCGAGCTCATGAAGGGCATCGAGGACTCGGCGCGCAGCGCCGTGGGCGAGACCCGCGCGCTGCTCGGCGTGCTGCGCGAAAGCGGGGGCGACATGCTGCCTGATTCCGGCGGCGACGCGCGCCGGCCTGAACCGTCGATGAAGCAGCTGCCGACGCTGCTGGCGGAGAACCGCGCGCAAGGCCTGGCCGTCGAGCTCTCCCGTGCCGAGCACACCCCCGGCTACCTGGACTCGCTGCCCGCCGGCGTGTCCCTGGCCCTCTACCGGATCTGCGGCGAGGCCCTGGCCAATGTCCGCCGGCACTCCACCGCCCGCCGCGCCACCCTGAGCCTGCGCTCGGGCGTCGACGAGCAGGGCCCGTGGGTCGAAGCAGAGATCACCGACGAGGGAACTACGCTCCCTGACAGCTCCGGCAGCGGCTTCGGCTTGCGCGGCATCCGAGAGCGGGCCAATCTGCACCACGGTCTGGTGGAGATCGGCCCGCGCGTCCCGCACGGCTGGCGCACCCGGGCGCGGCTGCGGGTGGTGGCCGGCGCGGAAACTACACTGGTGCCATGAGCAAGATATCCGTCGTGATCTGCGACGACCAGCCTCTGATCGTCTCCTCGCTGAAGCTGATCCTGGAAACCGACCCGCAGATCAGCGTGGTGGGCACCGCTGAGAACGGCGAGCAGGGGGTGGCGCTGGTCACCGAGCTGAATCCAAGCGTGGTCCTGATGGACATCCAGATGCCGCAGCTGGACGGCATCGCCGCCACCTCCCGGATCAGCCGGGACACCGACACCAAGGTCGTGGTGCTGACCACGTTCAACCGCGACGACTACCTCTTCGACGCCCTGGACGCCGGGGCCAGCGGCTTCCTGCTGAAGAACACCGACCCGGAAACGCTGATCACCGCAGTGCACCAGGTCGCCGCGGGCCACGGCCTGCTCTCCCCCGAGGTCACCCTCAAGCTCATCCGCCACCGCTCCGCCCCGGCCGAGGCGGCGCCGGACGCGGACGGGCAGGACCTGCTCTCCGCCCTGACCGAACGCGAGCTGCAGGTGCTCACCGAGCTGGCCAAGGGCAAGAACAACCAGGAGATCGCCGCGGTGCTCTCCCTGTCGGAGGCGACGGTGAAGACCCACCTGTCGAACCTGCTGGCGAAACTGCATCTGAGGGACCGGGTCCAGGGTGTGCTCTTCGCCCACCGCGTCGGACTCATCCAATAGTTTCAGCCTGCAGAGTGAGCCCCGCCGCCGCCTGGATTCCTAGGCTAGGAGGTAGACAAGGCACAGCAGCTAAAGGATGACCATGCTAGAGGTACACAACGTGTCGCGTTCCTTCGCGGAGCGGCTTGTGTTGGACGACGTCAATTTCACCGTGCCGCGCGGCGCGCTGACCGGCTTCGTCGGCGCCAACGGGGCCGGCAAGACCACCACGATGCGCATCATCATGGGGCTGCTGAAGGCCAGTTCGGGCACCGTGAGCCTGGACGGGAAGCCGCTGGAGGGCGATACCCGCCCCCACTTCGGCTACATGCCCGAGGAGCGCGGACTGTATCCCAAGCAGCCGATCATCGACCAGCTGGTGTACCTCGGCCAGCTGCATTCGCTCTCCCGGTCCGAGGCCCGCCGCCGCGCCATGGAGCTGCTGGCCCGCTTCGGCCTGGACGACCGCGCCAAGTCCAAGCTCGAATCCCTCTCGCTGGGCAACCAGCAGCGCGTCCAGGTCGCCGCGGCGCTGCTGCATGAGCCGGAGGTGCTGATCCTCGACGAACCCTTCAGCGGCTTGGACCCCATTGCGGTGGACTCCATGAGCTCCATCCTGCGCGACTACGCTTCCCGCGGCGTCCCGGTGCTGTTCTCCTCCCACCAGCTGGACCTGCTCGACGTGCTGGTCGACCACCTGGTCATCATCCAGGACGGCCGCATCCTGGCCAACGCCTCCGCCGAGGACCTGCGAGCATCGCAGGCCACCCGCCACAAGCTCTCGCTCGGCGCGGACGCCGGATGGCTGCGCGACGAGCCCGGGGTCGAGGTGATCGACATCTCCGGCTCCCGGGCACTGGTGAACTTCCAGACCGAGACCGACTCCCAGCGCGTGCTGCGCGAGGCCCTGTCGCTGGGCACCGTCACCGAGTTCGCGATCCACCGCCCCGCCCTGGCCGACATCTACCGGGAGATCATCAAATGAACACCACCTCCGCCCCCTGGCTGATCGTGGCCCTGCGCGAAGTCGAGACGAAGCTCAAGGACAAGGCCTTCGTCATCTCCACCCTCGGCACCCTGGCGCTGATCATCGGCGCCGTCGCGCTCACCGGATTCCTGGGCAGCAAGTCCGCGGACTACTCCGTGGCCGCCACCGACCCGCTCAGCTACCAGGTGCTCACCGAGGCCCAGGACCAGCGCCCGGAGAACATGAGCCTTGCCATCTCCCAGCTCGACCCCGGACAGGCCCGTGACCAGGTTCAGTCGCAGGACATCGACGCGATGCTGGCCTCCTCCGCCGACCAGCGCAGCATGACGCTCACCGGCTTCGACGAGCTCGACGCCGATCTGGAACAGCTGGTCTCCACCGCGATGCGCACGGTGCTCACCGACCAGCTATTGTCCGCCCAAGGGCTGGACGCCTTCGCGCTGCCGACGGCGGATGACCTGGAAACCGAGCAGTTGCAGGGAGATTCCGAACGCAGCTCGATGATCCGCGCGATGGCCTTCATCTTCTCCTTCCTCTTCTACATGGCGGCGCTGATCTTCGGCATGCCGATCGCCAACTCGGTGATCGAGGAGAAGCAGAACCGCGTGGTCGAGATCCTTGCCAGCACCGTCAGGCTGCGCCAGCTGCTGGCCGGCAAGATCATCGGCAACGTCATCCTGGCCATGGTCCAGCTGCTCGTGTTCCTCGGTGTCGGCCTGCTGGCGGCCTACCTGGCGCCGGGCGAGATCCCGTTCCTCGGCGTGGTCTCCACCGTGGCCGGATGGTTCGTTGTCTTCTTCCTCGGCGGGTTCATGCTGCTCGCGGGCATCTGGGCAGCGCTGGGCGCACTGGCCACCCGCACCGAGGACCTGCAGCAGTCCAGCGGCCCGATCATCGGCGCGCTGGTGGCGGTGATGTTCATTGGCATCTACGCCAAGGGCGGCTTCCTGGTCCTCGCCTCGTATATCCCGATCGCCTCTTCGGTGGCGATGCCCATCCGCATGCTGTCCGGGGACGTGGCCCTGTGGGAACCGCTGCTGTCGCTGGCCGTGCTGCTGGCCGCGTGCTGGGCCGTGCTGCTCTTCTCCGAACGCATCTACCGCCGCGCGGTCATGCACACCGGCGGGGCACTGACCCTTCGCAGGGCCATGAAGCTCGAGCTCTAGCGCCAGCTGCCGGAAAACCGCACGTCGCGGATCAGCCGGTGCACAGGCGGGGTCGCTAAAATCATTCGGGTGCGAGAAGAGAAACCCCTTGTGAATTTGTCCGCCCGGCTGATCGTCGTTTGGCTGGTGGCCCTGAGCGGAATCATCGGCTCAACCATCCTGGCCACCGCGCACTACGTCTTCGATACCGGCGTGCTGTCGGTCATCGCCCTGTGGGCCCTCCGGGTTCTCGTGCTCGCAAGCTTCTGGCTGCTGCCGCTGCCGCGGGACACGAAGATCTTCGGCATCGGGCTGGTGCTGCTGTCTTTGGTCCTCGACGTGCTGCTCAAGTTTCCGGTGCTAGGTTCGGTGCAAGACGCGGACTGGTTCCTGGTCTCGGCACTGGACCTCACCGGCGCGTACGCCGGCTACTTCACCGTCTGGGGCCTGCTGCTGCCGGTGCTGAGCATGACCGGTTGGTTCATCCTGCGCCAGCGCCGGCTGGCTGGCTGGCTGGTCGGACTGGCTTCCACCCTGGGCATGGGCTTCGCGGTGCAGGCTGTCTCCCGATCCGTGGACGGAACCTTCACCCTCTTCGCCGTGGTCACCGTCGCCCGCTACATCGTGCCTGCCGCACTGGCGGCTCTGGCCGATTTCGCTGTGGCACGCTATTCGGCGCGGGTGCTCCCGCGCTGATTGCCGAACATGCCGGATCGCTGGCAACGGATCCCGGGGAATCCCGGCAGGCGGCGAGGGCGCAAGACAGGCCCTTATGGAACTGGCCAAGCAGGCTGCGGACGGCACCGCCAGCGCTGCGAGAATCTTTACCCGCCCTGCCATTTGCCAGGCCCCGGAATCCGGGCTTTTCCACGACTTCAAGGGTTCAACGACCGGCGCGTTATTGCGCAGCTGGCATGCGGGAACGAGAACTACCTGCCGGGGGTTCGCAGCCGAACGCAGTTGCCTCCCAAGCTAGGGCGAGACGGAGGGCACTGTAGTTTCACTTCCTTCCCCGCTGGTTGATGCCTGCACGCCGCCTTCGTCTGCTTGAGATGTGCTTGCTGGCGCGTGGAACCGGCTGTCCCATCCCGCCACCGGGATCCAGGGGAACGCGCTGCACGGAGCCTACGGGTCGAAGAGCCGTCAGCCGCCAAGGCCAGGGCATGCCAGAGGGCTGGCTCGTGCCGCAGGCGGACCCGCGATTCGCAGAGGCTGCCGCGCAATTATTTGCGGACGAATCGTCAACGAGGTGATTCAGGGATTCCCAAGAAGGCAGGGAACAAGATGAACCGAGATCGAGTGGACGCTAGTCCCGAAGAAAAATGAAGTACTTAGCAAGGAGACCAAAGAGGAAGAGGAGGCCCTGGCCCGCGAGTGGGAGAAGGAATCGTTCCCGGCCTCGGATCCACCGGCAGATTACTAAGAGTGCGGAACTCTTGCCCATGTCCTTCGAGTGGATACTCCCAGATAGCGTCAAAACGCTCGTGAGGTGCCCTTTGCGGATGCGTGCTTTCGTCGAGTAATTTTCCACGCATTTGCGTATGCAGATCCGGAAGGGCAGTACCGTGGGCAACGGATCCCGCGCTGCGGTAACTTTTGCGAGGAAGCATCCCATTGCCCAATGGGATGTTCCTCCTTTTAAGAGGCTTCGTCCGCTTGCTCTGTCTCTGCTGCTTCCTCTCCAATGCCGGCAAGCAGGCATGGCAGTCACGTTGCCTGGCGGAGCACAGCACCGGCAGATCTTGGCCAACGGTCCGCCCTGCCCTTTTTCGAGCTGCTGGTGAATCTGCGCGCAGAGTCCGGAAGACCATCGGGACACAGGACGCGCATGGCCCGGTCATCTCGATCGCCGCTCAAGCTCGACGTCCCAGCGTTCTTGGCGATGGCTCTCTCGTTGATGCACGGCCACGTCAGCAAACCCCCGACTGCACATTCTCCCACGCAGGAGAAACGCATCCCTGGCCTCCGGGCCTTGGCGGATGGCGGATCAAGGCTCATTCCCTGATGCGCTCATTCGTCCCCTCGGCAGACTGTTCGGCAAGCTGCTCCCGTAGGCCGATATTTTCAGCTTCCAGCTCCAAGATGATGCCGATGCCGGCCAGATTCACGCCCTGCTCGATCAGCTCAGATATCTGCTTCAGCCGGGCCAAATCTTCCGCGTGGTACCTGCGCGTGCCCCCGCTGGTCCGTGCTGGGGTGATCAAGCCTCGCACTTCATAAAGCCTGACAGTTTGCACGCTCACCCCCACGCTCTGCGCAGCGGTGGCAATGGAATGCGTTCGAGAGGCACCTTCTGGGTGTGCAGAATTTTTTGACATTTTTTACCTTGCGTAGCTTGCGTGATCTCTGATTCCCATGCTATAAAATCTACATCGTTAGGTATAGATCTAACGGAAAGTGAATTGCACCATCATAGAGTGTCACACCAGAAAGGAATGAGTTCAGATGATGCAGACCGAGGTACTTCGCGATTTCGACCGCTTGGTACAGCGAGCTTTCAACACCCAACTCAGCTCTGAGCCCGTCCACCCGATGCCAATGGAGGCATGGCGGGACGAAGACGGATTCCATGCTGAATTCGATCTACCAGGCATCGATGCCGAGCAGATCGACATGGCCGTGGAAAAGAACATCTTGACCATCCGCGCCGAGCGCACCAAGCCGGAAGGCCGTCAGTACGTGACCGGTTCGGAAAGACTGTGGGGCCACTTCACCCGCGAACTGGTGCTGGGGGATCATTTGGATACCGAGAGCATCCAAGCCTCCTATGTCGATGGCGTGCTGAGGCTGGATATTGATGTGGCCGAAAGTGCCAAGCCCCGCCGTATCCAGGTTGCGGTCAACCGCGGCGGGAAAGACCCCAAGGAATTAACCAGCTAGTCAAGGATGCCCCTGAGGGGCATGCGCGGAGATGATGTGTCATGTCTGCCTTCATTGATCCGGTGTTCCACCCGTTGGTCATTGATGACGAGTTGCTTCTGGCCATATACGAGCTCGAGCTATCCACGGCACCACGTCAGGACCAGCCGCCGCGAGCGCGCCGACGAACCGCGCTCGACGGTGTTCCGCGGCCCAGTCAGCGGTGTCCGGAAGCAGAGAACGATACCCGAGTGAGTGAAAGGTCAGTACGCGCCATCGGACCTGCAAGGGTTTATTCGCGTTCACCACCGGTAGCCGGTGAGCCTGGCCGAAGAACCTGAACAGAGTGGTCGACAGGGGTGCGTCCGAACCGAAGACCGGGCGCACCCCTTCGGAACGAGCAGCAACGGTTCGCACCAAGAACGACCCGTTGGCCAGAATTCGTTCAGCGGCGCTCGGATGCCTGAACCGACCCAGGACCGCGAAAAGCGAAGCGGCCTCGTCCGGCTTCCTTGGCCTATGGCCAAGAAGGACGCATCCACACCGGGGACACTGGATCAACCCCAAAGACCGATCCGAGTTGAACGAACTGATCGTACGGGAGGACGGCTCCGGGTGCCGACCGCGACCAGGGCGCATTGCAGTGCCGATCCCCAGCGGCATGCAGTCATCGTCCTAGGCCGGCACAGTGCCCCGCTGGCGGCTCCAGCCCACCTTGAGCGGTACCGGAGAAGCAATCGATTTGCTGCCGGCGAGCGGATGGCCCGACCCCGCCCGCCGCCCGCTAAATGGTTGGAAGCTGTGAATCAGGCGGAATCGCCGCGACAAGAATACGCAGGGCCTATGATTCGTGGTGACTCAGCTACCGACATAGAACACAGATTAGCTCTCGCACTTGGCGAATACCTGAGATTGCAAGGACTTGCTGCGGACATGAACGACAGGAGCACATGCGATGTTTCACCAAGAATTGCGGACCCACACGGCCGAAGAACTTAGGAATCTGTTGACGTCACCCCATGCGCAGGAGCACCTTCGCCGCTATGGTTGGCAGCCTGCGATGCCCATAGTCATCACTGCACCCTACGAAACGCTGGACACCGCGATGGGGCTGGTATCCACCTACAACTCGGCGGTCCTTATCGGATGTTATGACCCGTATTCGGACGAGCTCACCCTGTGGCAAGTTTCCGGGCCGGAATCCACCGAGCATCCCGAAGACGGCGTTGAACTCAAGCGCAATGAAGCGTACACCTTCCGGGAAATGTGTCAGAAAGCGATGCAGAGCCCCGCAGTGCGCTTCCGGCCCAAGGGATGGAACCATGATGTCCGCGTTCGAGAAATTCCGCTGTTTGCCCGCAGTGACCGCCTAACGTGCAGCCACGAACAGATGATCCATTCCTCCCGGAAGCACACGCGCCCACTCGAACATATCCCCCTGGGCACTTCTGGTACCTAGCTTCGAGCGTTCCGCTCCTTCCGCGTGGCCTCCCAGAGGCGGCACGGGAAGATCGGCATCGAGGATATGGGACAACACGACGTGCCCTGCTCCGAGGCCCCATGCGTGCCGGCCAAACCAGCAATGCTCGGCCAGGCATCGCCGTGGCCTTGGCAGCGCATCGCGCGTTCATGCCCACTGGTCAGTGGACCTCGATTAAACCCGCAGGCCGCGGTGAGCTCCCCTTGTCGGGGAACTCACCGCGGCCTGTCTTCGACCTGGTGCTGACGGCGCCTAGATCAACGAGTCGCTCAGGTGGTTCGGAGTGCCGAAGCGGTGGGCGGTGATGGACACTGCCTGCTCGTGCAGGAACGGGAGCAGCTCCACACGACCGGCGCCGGTGACGTTCGAGGCGTAGATCGCCACGTCAGGCTTGCCGTTGGTGGCCTCTGCAACTTCGGAGAGCGACCCGCCGATCAGGCGGATGCGGGCCGAGGACTGCGGACCGGTCTTGGCTGCCAGCTTGGCGGCGCGGGCCGCGAAGCCCGCTGCGTCTTCGCGCACCACGGTGACCGAGTGCTCGGCCAGCAGGTTGCGCACGCCGCGCGGCAGCTCGACGTCAGCGGAGAACACCACGCGCGATCCCGCGGTCACGCCGGCGGCCAGCACGCGCAGCGCCTCGGCAATGCCGTGGCCGCTGGTCTCGTTCTCGTAGCGCACGGTCACGTCCACCGGGCGGTAGCGGAACACGTTGCGCTCGGCCTGCAGACCTGAACGGTCCTTGGCCTGGTTGAACTCGGTGTTCCACCACAGCTTGTCGCTGCCCAGGGCTGCGGACAGCCACTGGGTGTCGGCCTCGTCCAGACCCGCGGTGATCAGCAGGCGCTCATCGAAGGTGGACAGCGCGGCGGTCTCGGTGACCGGCGCATCGGTCCACGAACCCATGCCGACCAGGTAGTTCGGGCCGCCAGCCTTGGTGCCGGCGCCGATGGCCGACTTCTTCCATCCGCCGAACGGCTGGCGCTGCACGATGGCGCCAGTGATGCCGCGGTTCACGTAGATGTTGCCGGCCTGGATGTTCTCCAGCCAGTAGGCCAGTTCGTCCTGGTCCAGCGAGTGCAGGCCCGAGGTCAGGCCGTAGTCGATCTCATTGACCATGGCCACTGCTTCTTCCAGGGTCTCGGCAGTCATCACGCCGAGGATCGGGCCGAAGTACTCGGTCAGGTGGTACTCGCTGCCGCGCTTCACGCCGTAGCGCACGCCCGGGGAGTACAGCTTGCCCGAGTCGTCGAGCTGCTCGGGCTTCAGTTCCCAGCGCTCTCCGGCGCCCAGGGTGGTCAGGCCGCGCTTGAGCTTCTCGCCCGGCTCGCCGATCAGCGGGCCCATCTGCGACTCGGGGTTCCACGGGTAGCCGACCTTCAGCGACTTGACCGCGTCGATCAGCTGGCTGTTGAAGCGGCGCGAGGTGGCCACCGAGCCGACCAGCACGACCAGCGAGGAGGCCGAGCACTTCTGGCCTGCGTGGCCGAAGGCCGACTGCACCACATCCTTGGCCGCCAGGTCGAGGTCCGCATGCGGGGTGACGATGATGGCGTTCTTGCCCGAGGTCTCCGCAAGCAGCGGCAGGTCCTTGCGGAAGGAGCGGAACAGCTCGGCGGTCTCGTAGCCGCCGGTCAGGATCAGGCGGTCGACGCGGGCGTCGGAGACCAGCTGGGTGCCCAGCTCGCGCTCACCGACGAAGACCAGCTGCAGCACGTCCTTCGGCACGCCGGCGTCCCACAGGGCCTTGACCATGACGGCGCCGATGCGCGCGGCCTGGCTGGCAGGCTTGATGATGACGGCGGAACCCGCGGCCAGGGCCGACAGGGTGGAGCCGGCAGGGATCGCCATCGGGAAGTTCCACGGCGGGGTGACCACGGTCAGCTTGGACGGCACAAAGGTCGCACCGTCGACGGAGTCCAGGTCGCGGCCGCGCTGGGCGTAGTAGTGGGCGAAGTCGATCGCCTCGGAGACTTCCACGTCGCCCTGGTCGATGGTCTTCCCGCACTCGGAGCCGAGCACCTCGAGCATGGTGGCGCGGCGCTCTTCGAAGAGCTGGCCGGCGCGGTGCAGGATCTCGGCGCGCTTGGCCGAGCCCAGTGCCTGCCAGCCGGCGGCGGCGTCCACGCCCATGGCGATGGCCTCATCCAGTTCCGAGGAGGAGTGGATGGTGTGCGAGGAGACCAGGTCCTTGCCCAGCGACGAGTCCTGCATCTTGGCCAGGATCTCGCGGCCCCAGGCGCGGTTCTGGGCCAGGTCCGGATCGGTGTCCGGGGTGTTGAAGAACCCGGTGGTGCCCTCGATCAGGCCCTGGACCTTCCCGGCCAGCGCCTCGTCCTGGATCTGGCGGTTCTGCACGCGGTGCGGAGCCGGGACCTGCTCGCTCATGGCCTCCAGGGAAGCCAGGAAGCGGTCCTTCTCGCGCTGGAACAGCGCCTCGTTCTTCTCCAGCTCGAAGACCGCGGACATGAAGTTCTCCTGGCTGGCGCCCTCTTCGAGGCGGCGGATCAGGTAGGCGATCGCCACGTCGAATTCTTCCGGGTGCACCACCGGGGTGTAGAGCAGCAACTCGCCGACCTCGCGGCGCACCGCCTCGGCCTGGCCGGTGGCCATGCCCAGCAGCATCTCGAACTCGATGCCCTTGGTGACGCCGCGGGACTTGGCCAGCAGCCAGGCCAGGGCCACGTCGAACAGGTTGTGGCCGGCCACGCCGATGCGCACGTTCTTCACGTGCTCCGGGCGCAGCGCGTAGTCGATGACCATCTTGTAGCTGGTGTCGGAGTCCTGCTTGGTGTGCCAGGTGGCCAGCGGCCAGCCGTGGATGTCGGCTTCCATGGTTTCCATCGGCAGGTTTGCGCCCTTGACCACACGCACCTTGATCGGTGCGCCGCCATCGGCCACGCGGGCCGAGGCGAAGTCCTGCAGCTGGATCATGGCGCCCAGGGCATCCGGCAGGTAGGCCTGCAGCACGATGCCGGCTTCCAGGTTCTTGAACTCGTCCATGGACAGGATCCTGGTGAAGACCGCGATGGTCAGCTCCAGGTCCTTGTACTCTTCCATGTCCAGGTTGATGAATTTCTTCTTGGAGCCGCGGTTGGCCAGCTCGTAGAGCGGCTTGAGCTTCTCGATGATGTGCTCCACCGCCTCGTCGAAGGCCCAGTGGTTGTGCGGGGCCACGGTGGCGGAGACCTTGATGGACACGTAGTCCACGTCGTCGCGGGCCAGCAGCTTGGTGGTGCCCTCCAGGCGGCGGGCTGCTTCGCCCTCGCCCAGGATGGCCTCGCCCAGCAGGTTGACGTTCAGGTTGACGCCTTCGCGCTTGATCTTGGAGATCGCGCCGCCCAGCTTGGCGTCGGAGGCGTCGATGATCAGGTGGCCGACCATCTCGCGCAGCACCTTGCGGGCCGCCGGAACCACGATCTGCGGCACGATCGGCGCCATGACGCCGCCCAGGCCAACTGCCTTGCGCATGTACCACGGCAGGAAGGCCGGCACCTTCGGGGCCAGGGCCTTGAGGTTGGCGGCGGCGACGTTCAGGTCCTCGGGACGGATCACGCCGTCGACGAAGCCGACGGTGAAGTCCAGGCCGTTGGGGTCCTTGAGCACTCCGGCCAGGCGGGCGGCGGAGGCGTCGGTCGGGAACTGCGCGGCTTCGGTGAGCCAGCGGCGGACCAGCTTGATGGCGTCGTCGGCCAGTTCGGCCGGGGTGGTCATGGTGTTGCCGGCGGCGTCGACGGCCGGCGGCACGAGGTGCTGGGTGTTGGTGGAAGACACTTGTGGTCCCTTCGATGCGGTTCGTACATGGGGGTTCGGCACCGAACGCTCAGGTCGTTTTTGGGCTGTGCTGGCCGCCTGCTCCGGTCAGGAACCACGCGCCACGCGAAGCTGTGTGCAAGATTGAGTATGACCCTTTTGCGGGTTAAGCAAAAGTGAACAAAACCGAAGGATTTCATTCGGGTTTGCTAATGTTTCCACAGGGTCTGAAATTCACCGGAAAACGCGGGGGTAAACCATGCTTGAACTGCGCCGATTGCGGCTGCTTCGGGAATTGAGCATCCGCGGCACCATCGCGGAGGTCGCCGACGTGCTCAGCTACTCCCCTTCCTCGGTTTCGCAGCAGCTCACCCAGCTGGAGGCGGAAGCGGGCGTGGAGCTGCTGCGCCGCACCGGACGCACGCTGCAGCTGACCCCGCAGGCCCAGGTCCTGGTGGCCCACACCGAGGAACTGCTTGGCTCCATGGAGCGGGCCGAAGCGGCGCTGGCCGCCACCTTGTCCACGGTCACCGGTACCGTGCGCCTGGCCGTGTTCCAAACCGCCATGCTGGCCCTGATGCCGCCGGTACTGCGCGAGCTGCGCACCACCTACCCGCGCCTGCGGGTGGAGATGAGCCAGCAGGAGCCGGCCGAGGCGCTGCACGAAACCAGCAGCCGCAACTTCGACCTGGTGGTCGCCGAGCAGTACCCCGGGCACGCCGCACCGCACTATGAAAACCTCGACCGACGAGTGCTGACGCACGACGCCATCCGGTTGGCGCTGCCGGCCCGGGGTGCGGCGGGCAATGCCGAATTCGACCGGGTCGCCACCTTGGAGCACGCCGCGCACCTGCCCTGGGTGATGGAGCCGGAGGGTGCGGCCAGCCGCCACTGGGCCGAGCAGTCCTGCCGGCTGGCCGGCTTCGAGCCGGACGTGCGCTACGAAACCGCGGACCTGCAGGCCCATCTGCAGCTGGTGGCGTCCGGCAACGCGGTGGCGCTGCTGCCCGCACTGGTGCTGCGCACCGATTCCGGGACGCTGCGCGCGGTCGAGCTGCCGGGCGCGCCGATGCGCACCATCTTCACCGCCATGCGGCATTCCTCGACCCAGTCCCCGGCCATGCAGGCGGTGCGCTCGCTGCTGCACCGGCAGCCTGGAATGATCGACGAGCAGGGTTCGGCCGACCCGCCGCCGACCAAACGGCTCCTTCGATGAGTTGGGTCACATTTCGGTAACAACGCTCCGGACGGAACGCGACAAACCCTCCAATTGGTGCCATAGTGGTGACTCGCACCACAAGACCCGCGTCCCGCCCCGGTACATCATCGCGGCGGGCAGAACAGGTTATGAGGAAACATGTCCGACCAGACTTTTCAGATGATCGCGATCGCGATCTACATGGCCGCCATGCTTGGCATCGGCTATATCGCGTATCGCCGCACCAACAACATCGATGACTACATGCTGGCCGACCGCGGCCTGAAGCCCTGGGTGGCCGCGCTGTCGGCTGGCGCCTCGGACATGTCCGGCTGGCTGCTCATGGGCCTGCCCGGTGCCATCTACCTGGGCGGCATGCACGAAGCCTGGATCGCCATCGGCCTGCTCATCGGCGCCTGGCTGAACTGGAAGTTCGTGGCCCCGCGCCTGCGCTCCTACACCGCCATCGCGCAGAACGCGATCACCATCCCGAGCTACTTCGAGAAGCGCCTGAAGGACGGCACGCACATGCTGCGCATTGCCTCCTCGATCATCATCCTGGGCTTCTTCACCTTCTATGTCTCCTCGGGCATGGTGGCCGCCGGCAAGTTCTTCGACTCCACCTTCAACTGGCCGTACATGACCGGCCTGCTGTTCGTCGCCGGCATCACCCTGCTGTACACGCTGTTCGGCGGCTTCCTGGGCGCCTCGCTGACCGACATGGTCCAGGGCCTGCTGATGTTCGCGGCCCTGGTCGCGGTGCCGATCGTGGCAGTCCTGCAGGTCGGAGACATCAATACCCTGGGCCAGCGCATCACCGACGCCAACCCGGTGGCCTTCAACCTGTTCTCCTCCTTCGACGGCAACGGCACCTTCCTGGCCATCGTCGCGATCTTCTCCACCGCAGCCTGGGGCTTCGGCTACTTCGGCCAGCCGCACATCCTGGTGCGCTTCATGGCGCTGCGCACCCCGGCCGAGGCCAAGAGCGCACGCCGCATCGGCATCGGCTGGATGTTCCTGACCACCCTGGGCGCGGTGTGCACCGCACTGATCGGCATCGCCTACTTCGCCGACGCCCCGCTGGACAAGTCCAGCAGCGAGACCGTCTTCCTGCTGCTCAGCCAGGTCTTCTTCCACCCGCTGATCGCCGGCCTGGTGTTGGCGGCGGTGCTGGCGGCGATCATGTCCACCATGTCCTCGCAGCTGATCGTCTGCTCCTCCGCGCTGGTGGAGGACCTGTACAACATCGCCGGCCGCAAGGCCTCCCCGAAGGCCCTGGTGAATCTGGGCCGCGCCGGCGTGCTGGTTATCGCGGTCATCGCCGTGCTGCTGGCGCTGGACCCGAATTCATCGATCCTCAAGCTCGTATCGTTTGCCTGGGCTGGCTTCGGCGGCGCCTTCGGCCCGATTGTGCTGCTGAGCCTGTACTGGCGCAAGCTGACCGCCATAGGCGCCTTCGCCGGCATGGTCTCCGGCGCCGTGGTCGTCTTCGTCTGGGGCAACATCCCAGATCTTTCGAATGCAATGTATGAAATCGTTCCTGGCTTCGCTATCAACCTGCTGGTTGCCTGGCTGGTGTCCCTGGGCACCTACCGCCACAACGAGCAGGTGCAGGAAGAATTCACCGAAATGGAGAACGAGCTCGGCGTCAAGGTCACCGCCTAAGCGCCGCCCGCGCCAACCTGCATATGGCTCCCGCCATCCCCGGACCCAGGGGACGGCGGGAGCCGTTGTTTTCCCCGAACAGCAGATCGCGTAACAGTCCGAGCACACGTCCGGTTCCTGCCCACCGAACAGCCTTCCACCAAGTAGCCTTGGGATAAGCCGCAAGCTCCACGACGCAGGGGGAATCTCGATGAGCAGCACCAAGAAGTTCACGCACTGGCAGCGCACTGAGTCGCAGTTCCTGGCGGCGGGCGCCGACGCCGTGTATTCGATCGTCGGAAACCTCTCGCAGACCGGGCACTGGATGAAGCAGCTGGGCTTCACGGTGCATGACGACCAGCGCGGAGTCGGCACCAAGGTGGACCTGCTGCCTCCGGGCAAGGTCTTCGGCCCGTTGCACCGGGCCACCGCGCCGTCCGGCTCCATCACCCGCCGCAACCAGGCCGCACGCATGGTCGAGTTCACCCAGCCTCAGCCCGGCGGTTCCATGGTGCTGCGCTGGCGCGTCGACGAGCACGAAGGCGGCTGCATGCTGCACTTCACCGTCGAGCTGCACGGACCGGGCACCACCGCCTTCAAGTTCACCGTGGGCAAGGACCTGTGCGAGGACTTCGCCGTGTCCGCAGCCCGGCTCTACCGGCTGATCGCCCACACCGCGCACATCAAGCTCAACGCCCATGTGGTCATTGCCGGCGGGCGCGGGTTCCTGGGCCGCAACCTCGCCGCGGACCTGGTCTGCCGAGGTGCCTCGGTGGCGGTGCTTTCGCGCACCCGCGAGGCTGATTTCCCCACCGAACAGTACATCTGGGATGGGCAGCACCAGGGTCCGTGGACCGGTGCCTTCGCCAGCGACCGACCGGTGCACCTGGTCAACCTGGCCGGCGAGCGCGTGGACAAGCGCAACACCGCCCAGAATATCGCCGAACTGACAGATTCGAGGGTGCGCACCACCCGTACGCTGGCCGAGGCCACCGCCAAGGGCTCGAAGCTGGCCACCTGGATCCAGTCCAGCACCACCGCGATCTTCTCCGATGCCGGCGAAACGGAACTCACCGAGTCCAGCCCCATCCCCACCGGCGAGCAGGCGCTGCCCGAGATGACCGGTGTTGCCGCCGCGTGGGAGAAGGCGTTCACCCAGGCTCAGGTCAATGCCGAGCACCGCTACATCCTGCGCACCTCCCTGGTCATGCATCCGGACGCCCCGTTGCTCGGCCCGCTGAATCTGCTGGCGAACACCGGGCTGGGCGGAAAGCTGGGCCACGGCAAGCAGTGGTTCAGCTGGATCGGCATGGATGATTGGCTGCACGTCATCCGTTGCCTGCTGCGCCTTGAAGCACCTGAAATCCCCGACGGAATCGTGCACGCCACGGCCCCGAATCCGCTGCGCAACGAGGAAGTGATGACAGCCCTGCGCTCGCTGGCCGGGATGCCCGGTGTGCCGACCGGGAGCCTGATTCCCACGGTGGGCGCGGCGGTCATGGGCACCAATGCCCGGGTCATCCTGACAGGACGCAAGGCGACCAGCACTGTCCTTCGCGACGCAGGTTTCGAATTCAAGGAGCTGGATTTCGCGGCGACCGTTGGTCGCTAGCCGGATCCGGGATAGGTCGGTGGATCTTTCGTAGATCCTCCGGCCTTCGCCATGTCATTTCGGGTCACAAAAGCTCAGGCCGAGGCGCTGCCCGCAGCTTCGCGCCATGTCACCGGGCGGCAGCGGGCGACACCGGCCAATGTTCATCGGCCGTTCACCGCCCGGTGTTCCGGCGCTCACCGCAAGCGCTGAGCATGAAACTGTCACACCCCGTGCGCGCAGTGACCTGCCTCTTGACCGTTTGAGAAGGACCGACTCCGACATGGCCAATGTTCTCGAAGCTTCATCCCACATCACACGTCCACGAATCCCGAAGCCCAGCGAGCTGTCCAAGCTGCGCCATCAGGTCCAGGCCACCGAAGGCTTGAACGCGAATGTCGCTACCGACGCCGCCTACAACGACGAGCCCCATCCCGAAGCGGCCCCGCAGGTGCTGCCTTTCGGACGGCAGCTGAAGAACATGAGCGAGGTGCGCCATTTCTTCCGGACCAATCAGACGCCGATCTATTTCATTGGCGCGACCCCGGTGAACCTGCTGGGGCTGGACCGCTGGGTTCGAAAGTTCAGCTACATCACCTATTACGACGGGTGGGACGGACAACATCCACGCGTCTTCACCCCCAGTGAGAAACCCTATGTCGAATTCGACAGCGCCGAGGAGATCAACAACTGGCTGCTGGAGAACTCGGAGGTCCGCGAATTCATCGACTCCCAGCGCACCGTCGGCGGGCCGAAGCCCAAGGTCGCCATGGTGTTTTTCAACGAAGAGACCGAATCCATCTGCGAAGAGCTAGGCTACGACCTGATCCTTCCCCCGGCTGCGCTGCGCACCGAACTTGATTCAAAAATCGTCACTACCAAGCTGGGCAACGCCGCCGGAGCTCCCTCGGTGCCCAATGTGCTGGGCACCGCTTCCAGCTACCACGAGCTGATGGCCTTGGCGCGCAAGGGCAAGCTCGGAAACGACCTGGTGGTGCAAACCCCCTACGGCGATTCGGGCAAGACAACATTCTTCATCGCCAACGAAGAGAACTGGAACCAGTATTCGAAGTACATTCTCGGCGAAGACCTCAAGGTCATGAAGCGCATCAACAACCAGCCGGTGGCCGTCGAGGCGGTCCTGACCCGCTGCGGCACCGTGGTGGGACCGATCCTCACCGAACTGGCCGGTTACAAGGAGCTCACTCCCTACAAGGGAGGGTGGTGCGGCAATGAAATGCACCCAGATATCCTCACGGACTCGCAGCGAGCGCGGGCCATTGAGCTGGTGCGAAACGTCGGCAGCGGCCTGCAGAATACCGGGTACCGCGGCTTCTTCGAAGTCGACGTGCTGGTGGACACCGACACCGATGAGGTGTACCTGGGCGAATTGAATCCGCGCATCTCAGGGGCCAGCGCAATCACCAATGTCACCGCCGGCGCCTACGCGGACGTTCCGCTGTTCCTCTTCCACCTGCTGGAGTACCTCGACGTGGACTTCAAGCTGGACGTGGACGAGATCAACGAACGCTGGCAGGAGATGTCCGGGGCTGACGTATGGAGCCACATGATCATCAAGGAAACCGACGACATCCTCCAGTACCTGACCCACGCGCCGCGCACGGGCAACTACTACCTCGATTCCCGCGGCAAACTGCAATTCTCCCGCTCGGCCCTGGACTGGCACCAGCTTCAGAACCACAAGGAAGCGTTTTTCCTGCGCATCTACGGCGAGCACGACTACCGTTGGAAGGGAGCCGATCTTGGGGTCCTGGTCACCAAGGCCAAGCTTCAGTACGAAGGCAAAAAGAAAACCAAACTCACCATCGATGCCAAGCATTTCATTTCCTCCATCCGCTCCCAGTACAAGGGCATCGACGTTCCTCCCAATGACAATGGACATTGATTCGGCGGGCCCTCCCGGCGATGGCGTCCTTCCCGCCCGGCCTGAACCCGCAGGCGCCCTGTCCATCGCCAACTGGCAGGCCCCGCAGAACGTCAAGCGCTCGTTCCAGAACATCGCACGCATCCACCCGACCGTACGGGTCTCCCGCGGCGATGGGCCGATCGTCAAGCTGCCGCTGGCCGAGGAGAAGCTCGGCAAGCTCGAGGTCGCCAAATCCAGCTTCACCGATCCAGCCCTGACGGTGCGAGGAGTCATCCACGCGACGAATACCGACGCGGTGCTCGTCATCCACAACGGACGGATCCTATGGGAGAAGTACTACAACACGATGACCGCGCAGAGCGACCATCTGCTGATGTCGGTGAGCAAGACGCTGGTGGGCACCTTGGCCGGCGCACTCGCCGATGCCGGGCTGCTGGATGTGTCCCGGCAGGTGTGCAGCTACGTTCCGTCGCTGGCGCGCACCGGTTATGCCGGGGCCAGCGTGCGCGACATCCTCGATATGCGCTCGGGCATCCAGTTTTCGGAGGAGTATCTGGATCCCAACGCCGAGGTGCGTCTGCTGGAAGAGGCCATCGGCTGGGCGCCGGAGCGCGGATCAATCGGCCCGGTCGGGATGTACGACTTCCTGCTGACGCTCAAGGCCAAGGGACCCCATGGCGGACCGTTTGAGTACCGGTCCTGTGAAACCGACGTGCTGGGCTGGGTCTGCGAGGCTGCTGGCGGAGCTCCGATGCAGCAGCTGCTCTCCGAATACGTGTGGTCGAAGCTCGGCGCCCAGCAGGATCTGCTGATGGGTGTGGACCAATTCGGGACCGGAATGTTCGACGGCGGCTTCAACACCACGCTGCGGGATCTGGCCCGCTTCGGGCACCTCTACGTCAACGGCGGCCGCGCACTGACCGGGAAAGCGGTGCTTTCTCCGGCGTGGATTGAGGATACCTTCCGGCAAAGCGATGAGCTGTTCCAGGCGTTCGCCCAGTCGCCGGGAGAGAACCTGATGCCCGGTGGCCGGTACCGCAACCAGATCTGGTTCCCCAATCCCGCCACGAATGCGGCGGTGGCGCTGGGCATCCACGGGCAGATGATCTACATGGATCCCGCGGTGAAGCTGGTGGCGGTCAAGCTCTCCAGCTGGCCCTTGCCGCAGGATGCTTCCAAGCTCTTCCCCACCCTGCGGGCGTTCGAGGCCGTGGCACGGCACTTGGGATGCCCGGCCTGAACCCGTAGGCCGCAAAGCAACGCCCCGGCCGCTCTCTGGCAGCGTCCGGGGCGTTGCGGCGGGCTGCGCCGCTAGCTGTCGGCGGCGAATTCGCGCAGCGCGCGGTTCGTGAAGACCTGGTAGCCCAGGTCCGGATGGTATCCGTGGATCTCGCGGGTATCGAGCACGTCCATGTAGCGCATGATCTCCATGGTGACGACCTGCCCCGGCACCAGCACCGGGAAGCCCGGCGGGTACGGCGTGACGAACACCGCGGAAACCACCCGTTGCCCGGCGCCGATGCGCTCCTTGATCTGGGCCGAGGAGAGGAACTGGGTGGCCGGGTCCTGATACGTCAGGTAGTAGGCGGCGCGCATGTTGCCGCTGCCGCCACCACCGGCGAACTGCGGGGCAAATGAGCTGAAATCGGGAAGCGGGATCTGTCCCGGCCCCTCCACGGTGCCCATGGCCAGCACGCGGCCGTCGATCCGGCTCTGGCGTTCCAGGCCCTCGGCGATCTTCACCAGCACCTCGATCAGGTGCGCCGCGGCCGAACGGGTCGTGCCGATATTGGTCATCAGCAGCACCGAGCTGCGGCTGGTCTTGTTGACCTGGATCGAATGCCCGTCCATCAGGTAGGTGTGCTTGAACGTGTCCCCGTCCACTTCGGTCCGGCTGATGTCCAGCGTCAACCGCGACGGGTCGACCACCAGCTCGTCCTGCTGCCAGGATTCGTCCCAGACCGCCAGCCCGTCCCGCACCGGATTCACCGTCCGCGTGCAGCGGTATTCCTCCGGGATCAGGTCCGCGGTGTTCAGGATGCGGAAGTACTTGCTCAGCAGCTTGTTCCGGCTGACTGCCCTGGCGATCGACTGGGCGAGGTCCACCTGCCGCTGGACCAGCGCGTAGCCTTCAAGTTCCGCCTGCCGGCGCCCGATATCCAGCGAAGCGAGGATCTGGTAGTTCGGCGAGGTCGAGGTGTGGGTCATGTAGGCTTCGCGGAACGTATTCAGGTTCCTGGCCGCGAAATCCTGGTCGTAGATGTGGATCATGGATCCCTGGCGCAGGGAGGTCAGGGTCTTGTGCGTCGATTGGGTTGAATACACCCGCAGGCGGACGGCCTCGGGATCCGGAATCAGCCGGGTGCGCAACCAGGCTTCGTCGTTGGCTGGATCCTGCGCGGTACCGGGCTCGGGCAGCGCGGCGGCCTGGGCCGCGTAGCGCTCCTGGTACTCTACGGTCTCCATTTGCGCTTCCATACGGGCCGCGGCGGTCATGCCGGTGCGCTGGCGGTAGACCGGATGGAAGCCGGCGAAGGCGAACCAGGCCTCGTCCCAGAGGAACACGAGGTCGGGCTTGATGGCGAGGCATTCCTCCATGACCCGGCGCGGATCGTAGATGATGCCGTCGAAGGTGCAGTTGGTCAGCGTCAGCATCTTGACCTTGTGCAGCAGCCCCTCGCGGCGCAGCTGCAGCAGCCGGCCCTTGATTTCCTGAAGCGGCACCGCGCCGTACATGGAGTGCTCGTTGAGCGGGTAGGCCTCCAGATAGCTCACGTTCGCCCCGGCCAGCACCAGCGAATAGTGGTGCGACTTGTGGCAGTTGCGGTCCACCAGCACGATGTCCCCCGGGGCGAGGATCGACTGGTGCACGATCTTGTTCGCGGTCGAGGTCCCGTTGGTGACGAAGTAGGTGCGGTGGCTCCGGAAGGCCCGGGCCGCCAGTTCGTGGGCCTTCTTGATGGAGCTCTGCGGGTCCAGCAACGAGTCCAGCCCGCCGGAAGTCGCCGAGGTCTCGGCCAGCAGCAGGTTCTTGCCGTAGAAGTCCACCAGGTCGCGCGCCCACGGCGAATTCTTCACCGAGGCGGCCCGGGAGATCGGCAGCGCGTGGAAGACCCCGCCCGGGCGCTTGGCGTACTTCTGCAGCGCGGCGAAGAACGGGGTGTCGTAGCGGTCGGTGATCTCGGCGAGGATCGACAGATGCAAATCCATGCGGTCATTGCGCGAGAAAATGCGGCGGAAGCGCCCGGTGATCTCATGGGCGATGGATTCAAGCGCAACCCCGGCGATCAGGTACACCGGCAGCTCGGGGCGCAGCTTCTCCAGGATCTGTTCCAGGTCCAGCAGCCCCTGGATCTGGCGCCGGGAGGTGAAGTATCCCGCCATCCGCCCGGCGATGAAGTTCTGCAGCGTGGAACTGAGCCGGCGGCTGGATTCCAGCGAATACCTGGCCGAAAGCACCACCGACTGGATCGAGGGGTTGATGACGATCGCCGCCAGCGCGTCCTCGACGCTGGGAACCACCACGAAGTTGTAGTGGAACGGATCGGTGCGCTGGCGCTGCTCGAGGATTTCCTCCTTGAAGCGTTCGATTTCCTCCGCCGGGCCATTGTCCACCAGCAGGATCTCGACCTGCGGAACCGTGCGCGCGCCGTGCTGCTGGGGGCCGCCATGGGAGGCGCCTCGTTCAGCAGGCTCGGGCGCGGCGCTGTCATGGCCATCGGCATCGAAGTACTGGGTCTGGGTCCGGAAGGTCTGGTTGGCCTGGTAGACCAGATGCATGGCGTCCTCGTAGTGCCCGTCGGACATCAGGGCGGCCACGCGGTTGAAGTATTCAAGCCCCGGATTGGCCCAATAGGGTTCGATCGCGGACAGCAGCCCGAGCAGCCGCCCGGCTTCCTGCTCGTTCTCCCGTCGTCCGGCTTCGTCGACCGGGATGGAGGCGATCTCGCTGAGTACGTAGCCCAGGTGTTCCCACGCGTCTTTGCGTTTTCTCCACGCGCTCTCCGGCGTCGCGATTGCCTGCTTGTTGCTCTTGGCTAACCTCATCGTCACGGTTGCCGTTGTCCTCTCAGCTCTGCAGCACGAACCGATGCTCGATCGGTGACGGAAGCGTCCTGCGCTGCCTTCTAATCGAGACAATAGGCGAAATCTTGCGCCCTTTTGAGGGCCAGAAGCGCATATGACGGATTATGATCGGCTATCAGCCAAGAATTCTCCTTCCGTTAACCGGCTTCGCGTTCGCCGCAACCGGGCTACTGCGCTGGCCCCGCCAACGGGACCTATCGGGTCCTGTCGGCTGCCGGGTGCGTCCGGCTACCGTCCGCTGGCCGTGGAGACGAGCCGTCCTCCGCGCTTGCGGGCACCGAGCACCACCGAGGTGCGCAGCTGTACCATCTGCCCCCAGTCGGTCTGCGCGATGAAGCGGTACAAGTCCTGCTGGGAAGGCACCGTCACGTCGACCAGCAATTGCGCGTCCCCGGCGATGGCCGCCAGATAGCGCACCTGCGGCAGCTGGCTCAGGCGCTGGCCCAACTCGTCGATGCGCTCCGGGGAGACCTGCACCCATAGCAGCGCTTCGACCGGAAGTCCCAGCAAGGCAGGCTCCACCAGCGTGCGGATGCTGATGTGCTCCCCGCGCAGCAGCGCCTCCACCCGGCGCGATACCGACGATTCCCCGAGTTTCACCTGGCGGGAGATCGCCTCGATGCTCGCCCTGCCGTCGCGGCGCAACGCATCGATGATCGTCAGGTCCGTTGCGTCCAGCGCCTCGGTCGGATGCCATTCGGTGCGTTCGCCCCCGACCTCCGGCTCCAGCATCCGCAACTGCGCGGTGCTCAGGTTCCCGGCCCTCCAGCCCCTGATGGTCTTGAAGAATTTCAGGATCGGATACACCTGGATCTGGCTCAGCCCCGGGGTCGCCGGCAGCTGGAGGGTCAGGATGTCTTCCAGTCCCCCGTCGTAGTGCAGTTCGCTGACCACGTCGCTCTGCCCCGTCACCATATAGGTGAAGCTCGTGTCAGCTCGGGCCGACAGTGCCTCGCTGGCCACCGGAACCGTGCCCGGAACGCAGTTCAAGGCCGCGATCACCGCTCCGGCACGATGGCGGATGGCGGCGATGTTCACCTTGCCGTCCTCCAACAACGCGGCCCCGTGCCGCGCCACCGTGCGTTCTGGCTCGTCCAGGACCTTGGCGATTTTGCGCCAGGTGGCCCGGCCGTCGACCTGGAGGGCCATGACTATGCGTTGCTCGAGTTCGCCCAACTCCTGAAAATCAACCATGACTTCAACTTTCGGGCTAATCCGACCGGGGCGCAACATTCGTCCGTCGGCTGACCGGCAGATGACGAATTCAGTTGCCAATTGCCCTATTGAACGACATCTGGACCCTCGAAATGCGGGAAATCGTCAGACACTTGGCAAGAATCCCCATTTCTTGCCATCGATGGGCATGCTCGGTCACCGTTAAAGCTACGAGATCCACCTCACACCGCACCTCGACCTCCCCCGCAAGGAACCACCATGCAAACGCCTTTAGCAGTGGCAGCCGCCGACCCGAGCTCGACGAACATCTGGGCCATCGCCAACACGCCGTTCCTCTGGATCTGTGTCCTGGGCGTCTTCGCCGTCATCTTCGTCCAGACAGTGCTCTACGCCAAGGCCGCCACGGCCGCCGCACCGCACATCGAGATGCCGGTCCGCGAGCTGAAGGAGGCGTTCCGCGCTGGCGCGGTGGCCTCCATCGGCCCGTCGCTGGCAGTGGTGCTGGTCGCCATCGCGCTGCTGGCGCTGTTCGGCACCCCGGCGGTGCTGGTGCGCATCGGCCTGATCGGCTCGGCCGCCGCCGAAACCGCCTCGGCCAGCATCGCCGCCGGAACCATGGGCGCCTCGCTGGGCGGGGACAGCTACACCCAGCAGGTCTTCGCCGTCGCGTTCATGGCCATGAGCCTGTCCGGCGCGATGTGGATGCTTTGCACGCTGATCATGACCCCGCTGCTGAAGAAGGGCGGCAAGTCGCTGGCCAAGCGCAACCCGGCGGTCATGGCCCTGATTCCCACCGCCGCGCTGCTCGGCGCGTTCTCCGCGCTGACCATCGCCGAACTGCCGAAATCCAACGTGCACCTGATCCTGGTCGGGATTTCAGCCGCCGCTATGGGCCTGTGCCTGTACCTGGCCAAGGCCCTGCACCAGAAATGGCTCAAGGAATGGGCGCTGGGAATCTCCATCGTCATCGCCCTCGTATCCGCCTACTACCTGCATACCGCCTAAGGATTGACCATGAGCGCAACCTCGCTTTCCGCCAATGCCGCAGCCTCCATGGAGCGCTTCGACCGGCAGACCAGCCGCTACGGCTCCATCACCATGGCCCTGGGGTTGATCCTCTCGCTGGCCGGCCCGATCTACATCGCGTTCTTCAGCGGCATGGAAGTGACCGCCAGCATGGTCTGGGTGGCGCTGCTGGCAGTGGCCGCCACCTTCGGGGTGCTGTGGGTAGTCGAGCCGCTGACCTACTTCCCGATCCTCGGTTCCGCCGCCATGTACCAGGCGTTCATGATCGGCAACATTTCCAACAAGCTGCTCCCGGCGGCCATCGTGGCCCAGTCTGCCATTGACGCGAAGCCGGGCACCAAGCGCGGCGACCTGGCCGCGGTGATGGCCATCTGCGGCGCCGCCACCGTGCACCTGACCAGCCTGCTGCTGTTCGTGGGCGTGCTGGGCACCTGGCTGGTGCACAGCATCCCCGTCGAGGTCATCGAGGTCGCCCGCCTGTACATCCTGCCTTCGCTGATGGGCGCGGTGCTGGTGCAGTGCATCGTCTCCATGAAGGCGCTGCGCCCGACCATCGTCGCGGTCGTCGCGGCCCTGCTGGTGAACTTCGTGGTGGTCCCGCTGGCCCCGGCCACCGGCGCCTTCGCCACCGCTTTGGTCGTCATCGCCTCCATTGTCTTCTCCTGGGTGCTGCGCAAGCGCACCACCCAGGCTTCCTCCGAGCACTAGCTGCCTTCCGCGAACCAGCCACTACAAGCAACCAGGACCCCGCCATGAGCCACTCCCTCAAACCGACCGCCGACATCCAGGCCGCCGTCCACGCTGACTACCTTCACCTGCACGCAAACCCCGAGTTGTCCATGCAGGAGCACCAGACCGCCGCCTACATCGAATCGAGGCTGGCCGCGCTGGGCATCGAGCACTTCCGCTGCGGCGGCACCGGGGTGGTCGGCGTGCTGCGCAACGGGCCAGGCCCGGTCATCGCCTTCCGCGCCGACTCCGACGGGCTGCCGATCAAGGAAGCCACCGGCGCGGAGTACGCCTCCACCGCGGTAGGCCAGCTCGCTGATGGCACCGAGGTGCCGCTGATGCACGGCTGCGGGCACGACACCCACGTGGCCAGCGCGCTGGGCGCCGCGGCGGTGCTGGCGCAGGGCACCGAAGGCTGGTCGGGCACCGTGGTCTTGGTGTTCCAGCCCGGCGAGGAGACCGGCGCCGGGGCGGCGGCCATGCTGGCCGACGGGCTGTGGGACAAGGCCCCGGTGCCCGAGGTGGTGCTGGGACAGCACGTTTTCCCCTTCGCCGCAGGCACCATCCACTTAACCCCTGAATCCGCCATGGCGCTGGCCGATTCGCTGGAGATCACGCTGCACGGCACCCAGGCCCACGGCTCCCAACCGCAGGACTCGATCGACCCGATCGTGCTCGGTGCGCACATCATCACCCGGCTGCAGACCATTACCTCGCGCGAGCTGGATCCGCGGGACGCCGCGGTGGTCACCTGCGGCTCCTTCCACGCGGGCCTGAAGGAGAACATCATTCCTGACCGGGCGGTGTTCACGCTGAACATCCGCACGCTCACCGAGGCGGTGCGCGAGAAGGTGCTGGCGGCGGTGACCCGCATCGTCACCGCGGAGGCGGCCGCCTCCGCCGCGCCACAGCCCGAGATCACCACGCTGTACCGCTTCCCGCGCCTGTTCAACGACCCGGAGCAGACCGGCAATGTCGCCACCGCGCTGGCCAGCGAGTTCGGCGAGGACCGGGTCAAGCTGGTGGCCCCGCTGATGGGCTCCGAGGACTTCGGCGCGCTGGGAGACGCCATCGGGGTGCCGAACGTGTTCTGGATGTTCGGCGGCGCGGATCCGTCGGACCCGGCGCCGGCTGGCAACCATTCGCCATTCTTCCTGCCCGAGTACCGCGGCGCCTTGGACACCGGCGTACGCGCGGCACTGGCGGGCATCGGGCACTACGTGGGCTGCTAAGGGCGGCTACAGGCTGCTGCGCCCCTCCAGGTAGGCGCGCAGCACCTGCAGCACCCCGTGTTCGGTGTTGGCCGGGGCGGTGAAGTTCGCCGCCTGCGCCACCTGCGGGTGAGCATTGGCCATGGCGAAGGAATAGCGCGCCCGGCCCATCATCTCCAGGTCGTTCGGGTAGTCTCCGAACACCGCGGTCTGCTCGGCGCTGATCTGCAGCGACTCCTGCAGCCGGCCCAGGGCCAGGCCCTTGTGCACGCCGTGGTTCATGGCATCCACCCAGTGGCTTCCGGAAACCACGACCTGAAGCGGGACATCCAGCGCCGCGGCCATCTGCGCGACCTTGCCGGTGCCCACGTTCACCGCCATCTTAATGATGTCATCCTGCACCAGGTGCAGATCCTGGACCACTTCCACCGCGCGGTAGTAGGGGGCGATGGCCCGGGCGAAGGCCGCATCGCCGCGCTCCACGTAGGCGGTGCGCCGTCCGCACAGCACCAGTCCCGCGTCCAGCTCCCGCTGGCCGCGTACCGCGTCGACGACCGCCGCCACCGGCTGGGGGTCGATGATGTTCGAATACACCTCGGTCTGCCCGCGCATCACCACGGTGCCGTTCTCCGCGATGATCGGGATCACGCCCAGCCGGGCGAACTGCTCGCTGAGGGTCGCGTACTGGCGGCCCGAGGCGGGTACGAAATGCACTCCGCGCTCCTGCAGGTCGGCAATGACCTGCCAGGCCTCGTCGGGGATCATCCCTGCCCCGTCCAGGAAGGTGCCGTCCATGTCGACGGCGACGAGCTTGAGGCGGGCGGCGGGGTCAATGGTATGCATCGGTTCCTATTTCGGTGGCGGGTGGCCGCTAGTGGTTCATCGCCCGGTGCGCGGCTCCAAGCACTCCGGCGGCGTTGTTGTACTGCGCCGGCACGATGCGTGCGCGCAGTTTCAGCTGCGGCATGAATTTCTCGTGGTCCGCCGAGACCGCCCCGCCGATCACGATCAGGTCGGGGCTGCACAGGAATTCCACGTGGGCCAGGTAGCGCTGCAGGCGCTGGACGTACTGCTCCCAGCTCAGGTTCTCCTCGCGGATCACCCGGGCCGCGGCGCGGGATTCGGCATCCGCCCCGTCGATTTCCAGGTGGCCGAATTCGACGTTGGGGAACAGCAGCCCGTCGCGGAAGAACGCCGAGCCGATGCCGGTGCCCAGGGTCAGCACCAGGGTGCTGCCGGCGCGCGGCCTCCCGTCGAGGCTGCCTGCGCCGGCGAAGACCTCGGCCATGCCGGCGGCGTCCGCGTCGTTCAACACGCTCACCTCGCGGCCCAGCACGCCGCCGATCAGGGCGACCGCATCCAGCCCGATCCATGCGCTGTCGATGTTCGCTGCGGAGTGCACCACCCCGCCGATCACGATGCCCGGCACCGTGACGCCCACCGGCACGCCGGCCAGGTCGCTGCCTGCCTGCTCCTGCAGGCCGGTCACGATGTCCGCCATCGCCTGGGCGACGGCGTCCGGATGCGCGCCGGCAGGGGTGGGCGCGTGGCTGAAGGTGCTCTCGACGAGTTTTCCTTCAGAGTCCACCATGCCGTACTTGATGGACGAGCCGCCCATATCCAGGCCGATGGCTGCATAGGGCGAGGCCGAGGCGGAAGCTGGCATAAGAACTCCATTCAAAATATTAAGGACTCTTTACAATATCTAGCGCCCGGCCTGCGGTCAATGGTGCGACGTGGCGGCTCACGCGTGGCGGTAGGCGCTCCACAGCTCGGCCAGCGCTCGGCGGCGCGCGGCGGCCAGGGCCCCGTCCAACGCCCCGGTCCCGCCCTGCGGCGAATACTCGATGTCGGGACCTGCCAGCGGCACGATGCCGCGCAGCCGCTCCGCCAGCTTCTCGGTCAGCGCGGCGCTGGCCCCGGGGCCGGTGACCACCAGCGCGTCGGGATCCAGGTAGCCGAGCAGATTGCCCAGCACCTGCCCCAGCGGCTCAAGCAGCGCCGGCCACATCCGCGGATCGCTCAGCTTCTCGAACAGGACCCTGGTTCCCACCAGTCCCCCGGAATCCAGGTGCTCCAGCAGGGTGCGTCCCTGCAGCCGCTGGGTTTCCAGCTCGCCGACCAGGCCATGGCGCCCGCGGTACACCCGGCCCTCGATCACCAGCGCGGAGCCGAGGCCCGCGCCCAGGTAGAGCAGCAGCATGGAGCCGGCGCGCCGGGAGTATTCGGCCACGGCCATCCAGTTCACGTCGTTGTCCAGCAGCGTGGCAGGCGAATCGAACAGCCCGGCCAGATCGGCGCCGGACGCCGCGAAGATCGGGGTGGGCACCACCCGCGTGGTGCCGTCCTCGCCGTGCAGCACCGGGGCGGCCTGGCTGATGCCCGCGGCCAGCCGCGGCGAGCCGAGCTCGGCCTGCAGCTCGTCGCGCAGCGCCCGGGCGGTGTCCAGCAGCTGCTCGGCGCCGGTGGAGGTCTGCACCGGGCTGATGCGCTCGGCCAGCACGGTGCCGGTCACGTCGCTCGCACGCAGCGCCAGCCGCTCGGCGCTCAGATCCACCCCCAGCACGTGCCCGTAGGCGGTGCGCAGGGCGTAGCGTTCGGGAATGCGACCGCGCTTGCCCTCGGCGCTGGAACGGCCCTCGGACACCAGCCCGAACTCCTGCAGGCGCAGGATCGACTGCGACGCGGTGGGCTTGGAGATGCCAAGCCGCGCGGAGATCTCGGTGCGCGTGGCAGGGGCCTGGGCCAGCAGCCCGAACACCCGTTCGTCGGTCAGCGCCGCCAAGGCCCGTGGACCCGCGTTCTCAGCGCTCAACTGGCCACCACCAGCTTCTCGCCCAGGGTTTCGAGCTGCGCGCGGCCAAGCCCGTGCAAGAGCAGGTAGTCGGCGATCGACCCGGTGCGCCGGGCCGCGTCCAGCGCCTTGTCCAGTCCGGCCACGGAGGTGCCGACCAGCAGCGTGCGCATCTGCTCGGTCATCGCCACCCCGTGCTCGCCCATGCGCCGGGTCATGGCCGCCAGCCAGTCCCCGGACAGCGCCGCGGTGGAGGCGGCGTAGTCTTCCATGACCGCGTCCTTGTCCGCGCCCACCGCCATCAGCACCATGGCCACGCCCACGCCGGTGCGGTCCTTGCCAGCGGTGCAGTGCACCAGGGTGGCGCCGGATTCGGCGATGCCCGCGGCCAGCGTGGCCCAGGTGGGGCCGTGCAGCTCGACCAGCGGCTCGTAGATCTCATCCAGCGTGGACAGGTGGCCCACCGCGCCTTCCAGCAGCGGCAGGTGGGTGCGGATGGTGCCGGCGAAGCTGGCAGGGAAACCGGGCAGGTATGCGGTCTCCTGGGTGCTGCGCAGGTCGTAGATGCGCTCGATGCGCTGCTGCGCCACCCAGTCGGCCAGCTGCTGGTCGACCAGATGCGGGGCGGCGGAGCGGAAGAGCACCCCGGCGGCGATGCGCCCGCCCGCGGCGGGCATTCCCCCTGCTTCACGGAGGTTGGAAAGGAACATGCTCACATCCTAGGCTTGAACCAGCAACCCATGCCAACGCAAGGAGCATCATGCGCGCCACCTATCTGCTCGGAGACTGCGCGGTTGAACTGCGCGAGGTGCCGGATCCGGTGCTGCTGGAGCCGACCGACGCCCTGGTCGACATCACCGCAAGCTGCATCTGCGGCTCGGACCTGCACCACTACCACGGCCCGGCGGTCGCCGCCCGCCCGATCGGCCACGAATTCGTCGGCCGGGTCGCCGAGGTAGGCTCCGCAGTGTCCACTCTCAAGCCCGGCGACTTCGTGATCGCCCCCTTCACCATCAACTGCGGCAGCTGCGAATTCTGCCTGCAGGGGCTGACCACTTCCTGCCTGCGCGCCGGCTCCTGGGGCCGCACCAACTCCCGGGACTCCGCCTGCCAGGCCGAGGCCATCCGTGTCCCGCTGGCCGACGGCACGCTGTTCAAGGTCGACGCCGCCGTCGACGACGCGCTGCTTCCCAGCCTGCTGGCGCTGTCCGACGTCTACGGCACCGGCTACCATGCAGCGCGCAGCGCCGGGGTCCGCGAAGGCGACACCGTGGCGGTCATCGGCGACGGCGCGGTGGGGCTGCTGGCGGTGCTCGCTGCCAGCCAGCTGGGCGCCGAGCGCATCATCCTCATGGGCCGGCACGCGGACCGCACGGATCTGGGCCGCGAGTTCGGGGCCACCGACGTGGTCTCCGAGCGCGGCGAGGAAGGCATCGCCACGGTGCGCGAGATGACCGGCCACGGCGCGGGCAAGGTGCTGGAGGCCGTGGGGCTGCTGCCGGCCTTCGAGCAGGCCATCGGCATCGTGCGCCCGGGCGGGACGATCTCCCGGGTGGGTGTGCCGCAGTACGCCACCGGGCCGGTGGGCCGCGAGTTCTTCGGCCCCAACGTGACCCTGACCGGCGGGGTGGCCCCGGTGCGCAGCTACATCGGCGACCTGTTGCCCGGGGTGCTGGAAGGGCGGGCCAACCCCGGCCGCGTCTTCGACAGCGTGCTGCCGCTGGACCGGGTGGCCGAGGGCTACGCGGCCATGGAGGCGCGCACCTGCCTGAAGGTCATGCTGCGTGGCTAGCGGATCCCGGCAGGTGCGCGGGGTGGACATGGATTCGCAGACCCGCTGCGCGCACTACCGCCAGCTCATCGACGTCATCGCGCTGCGCCATGCCTGCTGCGATGCCTGGTACCCCTGCCACCTGTGCCACCGGGAGCTGGCCGACCACCCGGCGGTGCCGTGGCCGGCGGCGCGCGGGACCGAACCGGCGGTGCTCTGCGGGGTGTGCGGGCACGAGATGACAGCGGCCGAATACCTGGGCACCGGGTCCTGCCCGGCCTGCCAGGCGTTGTTCAACCCCGGGTGCAAGGCGCACGCCCCGCTGTACTTCGAGCCGCCGCTGCGGCCCTAGAGCCTTCCTGACTCCGGGACCTCCAGCCCCAGCAACGCGTTCTCCGCGACTTCCATGAGCGCCGGGTGGATCCAGTACTGCCCGCGTGCCAGGGTGTGCGCGTCGATGCCCAGGTTCATGGCGGTGACCAGCGGTTGGATCAGGTTCGCCGCCTCGTAGCCGAGCACGTGGGCGCCCAGGATGCGTCCGTCGCGCTTGTCCGCGACGACCTTGAACAAGCCCTGCTCGTCCTCCATGGCCCAGCCGTAGGCGGTGTCCGCGTACTTCTGGGTCTTGGCCGTGGCATGCTCGCCGATTTCGGCGCGGGCCTGGGCCTCGGTCAGCCCGATATGCGCGATTTCCGGGTGGGTGAAGACCGCGGCGGGGATGTCGGCTTCCGAGACTTCGCGCAGGTCCCCGGGGTGCTCCAGGTTGTGGGCGACCACGCGCGCCTGGTGGTTGGCCGCGTGCTTCAGCTGCTGCTCGCTGCTGATATCTCCCAGCGCGTAGAGGCCGGGGACCGGTTCCCCACTGCGCATCACCCGCTGGAACTGGTCCACCTGCAGCCGGCCGTCCGGGTGCAAGTCAAGGCCCGCCGGCGCGGTGAACTCGGTGTTCGGGCGGCGTCCGGTGGCGACCAGCACGGCGTCCGCGGTGAAGGTCCCGGCCTCGGTGCGCACGCTCAGCCCTTGCGGCCCGGCGGCAATTGACCGCGGCTCCGCATGCAGCTTCACGTCCCAGTCAACCTGGGTATTAAAAGCCTCGCAGATTTCCTCGTCCAGGTATTTGAGCAGCTTGTCCCCGCGCACCAGCTGGGTCACCTCGGTGCCCAGCCCGGCGAAGATCGACGCGAATTCGCAGGCGATGAATCCGGCGCCGATCACCAGCAACCGCCGGGGCTGCTCGATGCGCATGATGGTGTCCGAGGTGTGCACCCCGGGAAGGTCGATGCCCTCGATGTCCGGCAGCACCGGGGAGGATCCGGCAGCCAGCACGATCTGCTCCGCGTGGATTTTTTCGCCCTCCTCGGTGAGCAGGGTGTGCTCGTCGAGCAGCTGCACGCGGCCCAACAGCCGGACGTTGTCCGCCTGCTGGCGGTAGTCCAGCCCGCCGGCGGAGATCGGGTCGATGCGCGCGAAGATGCGGTCGCGGATGGCGGCGAAGTCGGCACGTCCCGGGGGCAGCTGGATCCCGAGCTTCTCGGCTTCCTGCCAGGTGCGCGCCAGCTGGGCGGGCCTGACGAACATCTTGGTGGGGATGCATCCCACGTTCAGGCAGGTGCCGCCGAAGACGCCGGATTCGGCGATCGCGACCTGCTTGCCGTCCCAGAAGGGGGTGAGCAACGAGTTGCCCGAGCCGGAGCCCACGATCGCCAAATCCACGGCCTAGGCCTCCGGCAGGTTGATGATCTGCTGCGGGACGACCAGCACCGGGCGGGTCTGCTTCTGCGCCAGCGCCACCGCGATCGAGCCGTCGATGAACTGGGCCAGCTTGTTGCGGATGCCCGGGCGGCGGGTGCCGATCACGATCATGCGTGCGTCGACCTCCTCGGCCACTGCCATCAGCACCTTGGCGGGATCGCCTGGCACGTTGTGCAGCTCGTAGTCCACGCCGGCCAGGTGCTCGGCGACCAGTTCGGCCAGCTCGGCCGGGAAGTCGGCTTCTGCGGTGCCCAGCACGTTGCTTTCCGGAAGGCGTTCGGTGACGTACCGGCCGGAATCCGCGTAGATCACCTGGACCTTGGCCCTCAGGTCCGCGGCGATCGACGCGGCGGTGGCCAGGACGGATGGGGCTTGGCCGGGTTCGATGCCGACTACAACAGTGCTCATTGGCGCTCCTTCGTTCTGACTACCAAATTACCCTGTTCCCCGCCATCAGGCATCTTTGCGCGCCGCGCAGGCGATGGCGCGGGCGGTGGCAGAAAGGGCCAGCAGGCGCACCGTGTCCACGTCCGCGTCCACCCGTCCGGTGGCGGCGGCGATGAACGCGTCCCCGTCCAGCCTGGTGTGCGGCGGCTGCAGGGCGCGGGCCAGGCCGTCATGGGCGCCCTGGGCGATCAGGTGGCAGCCGGTTTTGTCCAGCTTCGCATTGGTGAACACCACCCCGATGGTGGTGTTGGTGCGCGGGGGCTGCGCCCCGCCGCTGCGGGCCGCCGCGGCCAGCGCCTCGAACACCGGTACGGAGTCCAGGGACGGCTCCTCGCCCGGAGCCAGCACGTCGCCGAAGGCGTTGACCGCGCACAGCGCGCCGACGACCAGCTCGCCGAGGCGCTGCTCCGCGTAGACCAGCCCGCCCGGGTAGGAGTCCTCCCGGCGCCAGCGTCCGG
The DNA here is from genome assembly GCF_003309065.1 of Glutamicibacter soli. Taxonomy (GTDB): domain Bacteria; phylum Actinomycetota; class Actinomycetes; order Actinomycetales; family Micrococcaceae; genus Glutamicibacter; species Glutamicibacter soli. The sequence continues at coordinate 62,902 of NZ_POAF01000003.1, forward strand.
CGCGGGCCCCGGTGCCGGCGCCCAGCGCCCCGACGGCGACCCTCCCGGCGGATTCGGGCGCGGCGGCGGCCGCGGCGGCCAGGTAGCCGGACTCGGCATCCGGCCGCGCGGTGCCCTCGGCCAGGTCGAACAGGCCCAAGGTGGGCACAATGGGCACCCGCCCGGCGGGGGTCTGCACCCCGCGCCCCTGTTCCTGCAGGAAGCGCATGACCCCGTCCGCGCTGGCCAGCCCGAAGGCCGACCCGCCGGTGAGCAGCGCCGCGTCGACCTGCTGCACGGTCATCAGCGGGCCCAGCACATCCAGCTCGCGGGAGGCAGGGGCCCCGCCGCGCACCTCCACGGAGGCGACGGTGCCCTGGTCGAACAACACGACCGTGCACCCGGTGCCCTCGGTGCTCCAGTGCCCGATCGACACCCCGGGGACGGTGACCTCCAGGTCGCCTGGGGCCGGCACGCCTACAGGTCCCCCAGCTCGATGGCCGTGTCTTCCAGCCGCGCCGGATCGATCTGCCGGCCCACCAGCCCGCGCAGTGTGTCGTTCACATCCCAGATGTTCACGTTCGCGGCGGCGGTGATCCGGCCTTCGCGCAGCCAGAAGATGATGAACTCGTTCTCGGAGCCGCGCAGCACGGTCTCGTCCCCCGGCGCGGCGTTCCCGACGTACTCCATGCCCAGGTCGTACTGGTCGGTGAAGAAGTAGGGCAGCCAGTCGTAGGCCTGGTCCGCCCCGGTGAGCGTGGCGGCCGCGAGCTTGCCTTGGCGGATCGCGTTGTCCCAGTGCTCCACCTGCAGCTGGCGGCGCAGCCGGGTATTGAACGCCTGGGCGACGTCCCCGATGGCCAGGATCTTCGAGTCGCTGCTGCGCAGCGAGGCGTCCACCACCACGCCGCGGTCGACGTCCAGCCCCGCGGTTTCGGCCAGCTCCACGTTGGGCACCGCGCCGATGGCCAGCAGCACCACGTCGGCGCGGCTGCTGCCGATGTCGGAGATGACCTGCAGGTGCCCGTCGGCCAGCTCGATGCCTTGCACCCGGGTGCCGGTGCGCACATCCACGCCGTGGCCCTGGTGCAGCTCCAGCAGGTGGTGGCCGAAGCGTTCGCCGAAGACCTTGGCCAGCGGCACCTCGTCCGGGGAGTAGACGGTCACCCGCGCCCCGAGCGAGCGGGCGCTGGCGGCGACTTCCATACCGATCCAGCCCGAGCCGACCACCGCGACCTGCTTGCCCTGGGTGATCTCGGTTTTCAGCGCGTCCGCGTCCGCCAGGCTGCGCAGCGTATGCACCCCGGGCAGGTCGTGCCCGGCCATTGGCTCCTCCCCGCCCAGCCGCGAGCGCGCGCCGGTGGCCAGCACCAGCGCGTCGTAGTCCATGGTGGTGCCGTCAGCCAGCACCACGTGCTGGTGCTTGCGGTCGATGCTGATGGCGTGCGTGTCAAGGCGCAGATCCACATGGTTTTCCGCGTACCAGGCGGCGGTATTCACGGTGAAGTCCTCCACCGTGTCACTGCCCTGCAGGTAGCCCTTGGACAGCGGCGGGCGTTCGTAGGGCAGCGAGGCTTCGTCCCCGATCAGCCGCAGCACCCCGTCGTACCCGCGGGAGCGCAGCTCGGAGACCAGGGTGGCCGCGGCCAGCCCCGCGCCAATGACAACAATCGTTTCCGGATTCATCGATCGCCTTTCACGCGTAGGTGTCCTTCGATCCTCACATGTCGGCGCACCGCTGGCAATCACTGCGGCCGGCTCCCAGCGAAGCTCCGGTGCTCAGCGCGCCGGAAGCGACCGGATGGTGCCGGCGGCGGTGTCCACCTCGAACTCCTGGCTCCAGCTTCCTGAGCCGCCGCGGACCTCGAAGCCCACTCTGGCGCGGCCGGCGCGCAGGTCCTCGGCGGTCACGGTGTAAGTGGGGGTGAAGAACAGCCGCTGGCCGCCGGCCGGTACGCTGGCGGGCCCGAATCCTGTGCCGGGGGCACGGTCGTAGTTCCCGAGCAGTTCCACCTCCAGAGCCCGCTCGGAGGAATTGACGAACCGCCCGGTGAATGCCAGCATGTCCCCGGCGCGCAACCCCGGCAGCACCGGGCCATAGTTGGCCAGTTGCGCTTCGCGGGATCCCAGGACCTGCACTCCGTCCTGGTACCCCTGGCCGATTTCCTTCCAGATGTGCCCTGCCCAGTCCCCCGCCGTGGCGCTGATGACGTGCTCCTCGCCGATGCTGGTCCAGCGCTCGGGCCGTGCCGGGGTGATGGAGCGCAGCACCATGGTGAACTCGCTGCCCGGATCCTCCCGGTACCGCGCGGCGGCCTCGGCGAGCGCGGTCGGGGCAAGACTCCCGGGTCCGAGCTTGGTGAAGACGATGTCCTGGTAGCCGTCGCGTTCGAACAGCACCCCCAGCGAGCCGTCGGCCAGCAGCGCGGCGGTGGAGTAGGCGCTGCTGCCGGGGCAGATCGACTGGACCGGGCTCCAGTGGTCTCCGTTGTCGAAGGACACACTTAACACCGTGTTGCGGCGCAGGGCCGCGTCGCGGTTGTTCGTCAGCAGCAGCAGCTGCCCTCCGTCGGAGGGGAGGGCGCAGATGCTTCCGTTATCCCCGGGATCCGGCAGGTCAGTCACGGGCGCAAGCTCGCCGTATCGGTGCCCGCCGTCGGTGGACACCGCTTGGAGCCGCTGGTCCGGAGCCCGGGAATTCATCAGCACCCGCCCGTCGGGCAGCTGGACCGCTTTGTTCTCGTTCGCTTCGGCGCTTGTAAGCTCGCCGAGCCGCCAGCTCTCGCCGTGGTCGTCGGAGTAGGCCGAGGCGGCGCGGATCCGCCCGTGGTACAGCACCACCATCTGCTGCAGCAGGCGTCCGGCGTGCCGGCCGGTGCGCAGCTGGATCCCCGCGCCGGCGGCGGCGAAGATGCCGGTGATGCCCGGCCGCTTCAGCTGCGCGGTCAGTCGGCGATGCGACCAGGTCCTCCCGTCGTCGTCCGAGTAGGAGAGGTCCACGTGCTGCACCTCGTCCACGGGCTGCGCCCCTTCGGCGGATTCGAAGAATCCCGCGCGGGTGCCGGCGGCGTGGAAGCAGAAAATCCGCGAGGTGTCGGCGTCAACCAGCAGGCTGGGATCACCGAAGCCTTCAAGGCCGGAACCGGTGCGGATCACCTGCTGGTTTTCCCAGGTTTGTCCGTGATCGGTGCTGCGTCGCAGCAGCAGGTCGATGGTGTTGGGCAGGTCGTCCAGGTTGGGGCGGCCGTCATAGGCGGCCAATACGGTGCCGGCGGTCGTGACCGCCAAAGCTGGAATGCGGTACTGGCGGTAACCGTGGTGGCCTCGGCGTGCGAGCGTCTGGAAGCTCAGGTTTTCTGCGGCGGTCATGGGATCAAGTATTCCCGGTTCTGGAGCTTTCGTTGTTTCCGCGCCAGACCATGCCGATGGTTATCCGATGGCCTTGATCGGCTGGACCAGCGAGCGTGGGCCAACCCCTTTATCTGTCGGTGCACTGGGGCTACAGTGCTAAGTACCCGAGCGAGGAGTGCGTCATGATTACCCCGGAAAGCCAAACCACCGCAGAAGTTCCCGGCCGCTACGTCCTGATTTTCGATTCACCGACGTCCGCCCATCCTTCCACCCTTGGCGTTGCCGCCCTTGAAGACAAGGTTCCCAATCTGCTGTCGGCCGCCGGCTATGGGACTACCGAGTATTTCCCGCGCCTGGGCATCGCCGTGGTGGATTCTCCACCGGAGCAATTGGATGATTTTTCAGCCCGAGTGGCAGGCGAGCACATGCCTGCCCGCGTGGTCCCGGAGCGGATCTACCGGATCCTCGCTGAAGCCGATGACGAACCCACGAGTTATGCGGACAACGACGAGTTCACCTGGGGGCTGCAAGCGGTCCAGGCCGCGAATTCGCAGTACACCGGCGCCGGCATCAAGGTTGCGGTGCTGGATACCGGCTTCGACACCCAGCACCCCGATTTCGCCGGGCGCAGCGTCACCACCAAGTCCTTCGCGGCCGGCGAGGACGCCGCGGACGGCCACGGCCATGGTACCCACTGCATCGGCACCGCTTGCGGGCCGCGCGCAGTCGAAGGCGGCCGCGGCTACGGGGTCGCCTCCGGCGCGGAAATCTTCGCTGGCAAGGTGCTGGGTTCCAATGGGTCCGGCACCGACTCGATGATCCTGGCCGGCATCGACTGGGCGTTGCAGAATGAATGCCACGTCATTTCCATGTCCCTCGGCGCGGACGTGCGCGAGGTGCATCCGCCTTATGTCACCGCCGGGCGCCGCGCGCTGGAACAGGGAACCCTGATCATCGCCGCGGCGGGCAACAACGCGAAACGCGCTTCCAACGATCCCGGATTCGTGGGTGCGCCGGCGAACAGCCCGTACATCATGGCGGTCGGCGCGCTGGACTCCGGCCTGCAGATCGCGCCGTTCTCCGCGAGGACACTTCCGGGCCGCGGCGGACAGGTGGACATTTCCGGTCCCGGCGTCAAGGTCTATTCCTCGTGGCCGGGCGCGCAGCGCTACAACACGATCAGCGGCACGTCCATGGCCACCCCGCACGTGGCCGGCGTGGCCGCGCTGCTGGCCGAGGCGACCGGGTACCGCGCCCGCGAGCTGTGGGCCGAGCTGGTGCAGCAGGCCCGGCGTTTGGAGCAGTTCTCCGTTGACGTCGGAGCGGGCCTGACCAGGTCGCCGGAGCCAGTGCAGGAGCAGGCGTAGCGTCATGGCTTCCCAGCGCACGTTTATCGTGACGATTTCCGAAACCTACACCAGCGACATGTCCGCCGCGGTGACCCAGCTGGAGTCCCATGGGCTGCAAGTCCAGCAGGTGCTGGGCATGTTGGGGCAGGTGATCGGCCAGGCGCCGGATGAACGGGTCAAGGAGCTCAAGGGCCTCGACTGCGTGCAATCGGTTGATTCCGAACAGCAGTACAAGGCGCTCTAGGCACGGGGCAGGGCCGGCGGCGAAGCAACCGCTGGCGCTGGCAGGCTGACTGGGATACGCGATGGCCCGCGGCAGGATCATGTCGCGGACCGTTGCGTTGCGATGTCTACCGGAAGTCCAGCAGCACCTTGCCGGAGACGGAAGCATCCTTGGCAGTTTCGAAGGCGGCCAAGGCCTCGGACGCGGGGAACTCATGGGTGACCGCGGCGCCGATCTGCAGCGATCCATCGGCCAGCGCCTGCAGCACCTCGTCGATTTCATCGTTGAAACGGAAGGATCCGACCAATTCCAGTTCCCGGGTGATGGCCAGCGAAATGAGCGCCGGCTGCTCGCCGGAAGGTAGCAGCCCCACCATGACAACCCTTCCGCCGCGGACCGCGCCGCGCACGGCCGAGGCCAGCCCGCGGTAGTTCCCGGTCGCTTCGATGACCACGTCCGCATGGATGCCGGCGATGTCCCCGGCTTCCGGGGCACGCAGAGTGCGGGTCGCGCCAAGCTCGGCGGCGACGTGCAGCGGCGCATCGTACATGTCCACCGCGATGATGTCCCCCGCGCCGGCGCGCTTGAGCACGGCGACGGCCAGCGCGCCGATGGGGCCTGCCCCGATCACCAGGACGCGTTTGCCGGCCACCTCCCCTGCCCGGGAGACTGCATGCCAGGCCACCGCGGCCGGCTCGGCCAGTGCAGCGTCGCGCAGGGACAGCCCGGCGGGAAGTTCGCGCAGCATGCGCGCGGGCAGGTTCACTTCGGTGGCGAAAGCTCCCTCGGTGTGCGGGAAGCGGGCGGCCGAACCCAGGTAGGTGCACCCCGGGGACAGGTTAGGGCGGCCCTCCGGATAGGGTTCCCCGGTGCCCGCAGGGGTCGCTGGATGGACTGCTACCTGGGCACCGGCCTGCGGACCGGTGCCGTCGGCGGCGGCCTGCACCACGGTGCCGACGATTTCATGCCCGAGCACCATGGGCGCCTTCAGGATGGATTCGCCGGCGGCGCCGTGGCTCCAGTAGTGCAGGTCCGAGCCGCAGATGCCGCCGTAGGCAATGGCGACGCGCGCCTGGTCCGCGGTGGGAGCGGGCAGGTGGATCTGCTCCACCCGGAGGTCTCCGGCGGCGTGGGCCACCACTGCCAAGGTTTGTTCGTTCAGGTTAGACGACAACGCTCATGCCTCCATCGATGAAAATAGTTTGCCCGTTGACGTAGTTGGATCCCTCGGACGCCAACCAGACCGCCGGCCCGGCCAAGTCCGCGACCGTGCCCCAGCGCCCGGCGGGGGTGCGGCCCAGGATCCAGGAGTTGAATTGCTCGTCGTCCACCAGGTTCTGCGTCATTTCGGTATGAATGTAGCCCGGGGCGATGCCGTTGATCTGCAGCCCGGAGCCGGCCCATTCAGCGGTCATAGCGCGGGTGAGGTTGCGCAGTCCGCCCTTGGCCGCGGTGTAGGCGGCAATCGTCGGTCGCGCCAAATCGGTCTGGACGGAGCAGATATTGATGATTTTCCCGGCGCCTCGCTGCACCATGCCGCGGGCAACGGCCCGGCCGACCAGGAAGGCGCTGGTGAGGTTGGTGTCGATGACTCGTTGCCAGTCCGCGACCTCGAGCTCAAGCAAGGGGACGCGGTGCTGGATTCCGGCGTTGTTCACCAGGATGTCCAGAGTGCCGATGCCTTTCTCAATGTCCTCGATATTGGCACTGACCGACTCGTCATCCGTCACGTCGAAGCAAGCAGAGTGGATACGCTCTCGCCCATAGAGCTCGGTGAATTCGGCGACCGTGGTTGCCAGCCGGTCGGCGTCGCGGCCATGCAGGACGATGTCGGCACCCGCGTCTGCCAAGGCCCGGGCCAGTTCCCTGCCGATACCCCGTGATGATCCGGTGACCAAGGCCAGTTTGCCCGTGAGGTCGAATAGATTGCTCATGCTTGCCCGCTTCCCTGTTCTGACGGCAGCAAGCTGCCATCACATGTCAGATGTCGTCGGCGGACGCTCCCGCCGACCAGCAAGCAGCTGCGTCACAGAGGGCCTCGTCGCCACGCCCAATATAACAGACTTAACAAGCTAAACGCGATAATAAATATGTTTTTAAAGATCCGATCTCGCCATCTGTGCGACGTTGCACCCGCCCAGGGGCAACCCTCCAGAAGCAACGGCGCACGAAAGGTGCAACCAGCAAGGCGCGCCCCTCCGCGCGTGAGGTGAATCCAGGTGTATTTCAGCGGAATATCACGTCGGGAAAAATGCGAATTGATCCACAAAACAAGGGGCTTTTCAGGCTTGAATAGACCGCAATTCGACCCGGTGCACAAGGGTGCCAGTTGGACAGCGGATGCCACCCTGAGCTTGTCATCTTAATTCACTCCATAAGTTTTATTCGCAGCAAAATACTCGTTGATTTGGGACTTTACGATCCAGTGCATCGACGATCTGCTATACTTGATCCGTCGCACTCGATTCCTGACGAGATTTACACCCGGCGCGTGGGAGCTTTTTCAGCGTGACCCGCCGGGTTTCGGCTGGTGCTTATTTGGGGTTCAGCGTGGCGCAGCCCAGTCGATTTTGAACATTTTTTCGCCGCGCAAGGAGTAACTTATTAGGCTGAAATGCCGGAGAGGTACGCTTGTCACAACGCGTTGCAATCATCGGAGCAGGACCCAGCGGAATGGCTCAACTGCGAGCCTTCGAGTCGGCGCGCACAGCCGGTCGTTCGGTCCCGGAAATCGTCTGCTACGAAAAACAGGATGACTGGGGTGGCCAATGGAATTTCAGCTGGCGCACGGGCATCGACAAGTATGGTGAGACAGTCCATTCGAGCATGTACCGCAATTTATGGTCCAATGGTCCCAAGGAGGCCTTGGAGTTCGCCGAATACACTTTTGATGAGCACTTCGGCCGTCCGATTTCCTCATATCCACCTCGTGCGGTGCTGTGGGACTACATCAACGGCCGCGCCGAGAAGTCGAATGTCAAGAAGTACGTCCAATTCTCGACCGTCGTGCGCTGGGTCCAGTTCGATGAAGGTACCCAGAAGTTCACCGTCACGATTGAAAACCTGAAAACCGGTCAAACGGAAAGCAGCGAATTCGATAAGGTCGTCGTCGGGTCCGGCCACTTCAGCTTCCCGAATGTTCCGGACTTCGCCGGAATCGAAACCTTCCCGGGAACGCTGATCCACGCCCATGATTTCCGCGGTGCGGAACGGCTGGCCGGCCGCAACGTCCTGTTGATCGGCGCCAGCTACTCCGCCGAGGACATCGGCATCCAGGCATTCAAGATGGGTGCCAGCTCGGTGACCATGAGCTACCGTACTGCCCCGATGGGCTACGACTGGCCCGAGGGCATCCAGGAACGCCCGCTGGTCCAGCGGTTCGAAGGGAGCACAGCCCACTTCGCGGACGGAACCGAGCGACAGTTCGACGCAGTCATCCTGTGCACCGGATACCTGCACCACTACCCGTTCCTGCCATCGGATTTGGCGCTGTCCTCTCCCAACAACTTGTACCCCAAGTCCCTGTACCGCGGCGTTGTCAGCGAAGCGAACAACAACTTGTTCTACCTGGGCGCCCAGGACCAGTGGTTCACCTTCAACATGTTCGATGCCCAGGCCTGGTACGTCCGCGATGTCATCCTCGGCGATGCGAAGCTTCCTTCCGAGGCCGAGCAGAAACTTGACATGGCGCAATGGACACAGCGCTTGGCGAATCTAGGCAGCGCAGCAGATGAAGTCCGTTTCCAGGCCGACTACATTCGAGACCTCATAGAGCAGACCGACTACCCGATGTTCGATCTGGACGAGGTAACCCGCATCTTCTTGGCGTGGAAGAACGACAAACAGCACAACATCTTGAACTACCGCGACCAGGTCTATCGTTCGGTCATGACCGGCACCATGGCCTGCGAGCACCACACCCCGTGGCTTCGCGAGCTGGATGATTCATTGGAGCGCTACCTGTCCCAGCCAGAAGAGGACGAGCTGGAGCGTATGGTCCGCGGCAAGGACAGCTCCGCCAGCCCGGCCTAGTTGTAATACACCTAGTTGCCGGAGCAAACCGCGTAAGCAGCCTCACGACTGATAACCACGCGGACAGCGGGTCGAGATCCGGAATCTCGACCCGCTGTTCCGCTAAAGCCCCATCGGAAAGCAGAGGCACCTGCATAGAAAGCGCAGAGTCTACTCCGAGCAGGTAGCGCACGAATGCCTTCACGGCGCGATTAACGCTGACGCCGGCCGTCCAGGTGGCGTATTCCTGGACTCAATGCGGCAGAGGCGGCATCACGGCTCCACGCGTGCTTGATACCGCAAGAACCTTCTACGGATCAAGAATTTTTGGTGCTGGCGTCGTTTACAACGGCGCGGGTCAGAGAACATCCTGGATGTTTTGCACGTTCAGTCGTGGGTTGGCGTCAGAAGTGCAACCGGAAAGAAAAAATCTCGGGCGACATAAGTCACCCGAGATCATTTATCTTGTGGAGGTAAGGGGATTCGAACCCCTGACCTTCTGCATGCCATGCAGACGCGCTACCAACTGCGCCATACCCCCAAAAGGATGCGGTTTCTTCGGTTTTTTCGACCTCTGAACCGAGATAAAACTCTACCGGAGGTGTTTAGAAAACACCAAATCGGCGTTCGGAGACGCTGGTCACAGGGTGCTATTCACTTTGTCGGTTGCGGGTGGAAGAATCTTCCACGTGGATCGATCGGTCCCGAGAACATAGTCGAAAGGCGCACTCCCATGAGCATTGGACTGACCCCGTACCTGCGTTTCGCCGGCGATGCCCGCGCGGCCATGGAGTTCTACAACTCCGTATTTGGCGGAGAACTGTCGATGATGACCTTCAAAGAAGGAATGAATGACGATCGCCCGGCAACCACCGACCAAATCATGCATTCATCGCTGTTCGTGAGTCGCGGCGTGCACCTGATGGCCTCGGACACCCCGCCCGAAATGAATCTCATGCCCAATGGCACCGTGTCCTTCAGCAGCGACGGCACGGACGATGCGGACTCGGTGCCGCTGCAGAAGTGGTGGGATGGACTATCTGCAGGCGCGCGCATCGATGTTCCGTTGGCAACAGCTCCTTGGGGAGACTCTTTCGGTCAGCTCACCGATAAGTTCGGCGTCACCTGGATGTTCAATATCTCTGCGGTGCGCTCGTAGCTATTTCAGCTCGGCCTGTTCGCGGGAAGCGACCGCTTCGCTGCCCACAAGCAGGCCGATCTTCTTTGCCCGGATTTGGGTTGCCCAAGCCAGCAGGAAGCCGAGTACCGCGAGCCCCGCTCCGACGATGGACGGCGCACGGTAGCCGAAGCCCGCGGAAATCACCGCAGCACCCAGGGCGGCCCCCAACGCGTTGGCCACGTTGAGCGCGGAATGGTTCAAGGAGGCGGCCAGCGACTGGGCATGGGGTGCCGAATCCATCAGCAAGGTTTGCAAGCTCGGGATCAATAGCGAGCCCACCGCGCCCAGCACGAAGACCATGACGAGCGTGGGGATAATCCAGCTGGTCACGGCGGCGAAAATCAGCATGGCCGCCACCATGATCAGGTTGGTCAGCTTGATGGAACCGAAAATCGACCAGTCGGCCAAGCGTCCGCCGGCCAGCGAACCGACGACCATGCCCAAGCCATAGAGCGCCAGAGCCCAGGGAACAAGATTGATGTCGAGCCCTGCTTCTTCGGTCAAGGTCGGTGAAATGTACGAGTACACGGCGAAGAAGCCGCCAAACCCCACGATGCCCGTCCCCATGGCCATCCAGACCTGGATATTCTTCAGCGCCGAGAGTTCGCGGCGCATGCTCGCTCCGGGTTCAGCCTTGTGCCACGGAACGAACAAGCTGATCATCAGCATCGTGATCAGGCCAACCACAGCGACAACAACGAACATCGCTCGCCATCCAGTCAGCTGCCCCAAACGGGTGACCAGCGGAACACCGGCGACGTTGGCCACCGAGAGCCCGAGCATCACCCATGCGATGGCGCGCCCGCGCATGCTTCCGGGCACCAGCGAACCAGCCAGGACTCCGGCCAAGCCGAAGTAGGCGCCATGCGGCAGGCCGGCGAGGAATCGGGTAGCCAGCATGGTTCCGTAATCCGGGGCAAAGGCCGATGACAAGTTTGCGACAGTGAAGAACAGCATCAGCAGCAAGACCGCGCGCTTGCGCGGAATCTTGGCGGCAAGTGCGGTCAGCACCGGGGCGCCAACCACGACGCCGATGGCATAGGCGCTGATCATCAGGCCCATCTGGGAATTGCTCACCGAAAGGTCGGCGGCGCCCTCCTGGAGCAGCCCCATCAGGGTGAATTCGGTGACACCGATGCCGAATCCGCCCATGGACAGGGCGAGAATCGCCAACAGCAGCCGGCCGCCGGACAAGTATTTGCTGGGCGCAGAAGTAGTCACGTTTGGATCCTCGGGAGTTTGGAGATGGCACGGCTTCATCGACGCCTGACTTCCATCGTAGTTGCAGGCACGGCTGAGGAAAATTACGATTCCCACAGTTTTCTGTGGCACTGTGGAAGTCCAATGTCCAAAGCATCACCTCGCCGGTTGTCGGCATCACGAATCCTGGCACGAATCACGGTCATCCTCTTGTGCCTTGGCCTTGCCGTGCTCATGGCTTTCCACCAGCAGATTCCCGACGTCGCGGGACTGGGGCTCATACTTGACAATTTAACCCCTTGGCTCGGCCTGGGCATACCACTGCTGCTGCTCTTGACCATCGTCCTCGGCGGCCGCGCAACCTACGTTGCGCTGCTGGTGCCAACTGTTGTCTGGGGTGTTCTTTTCGGGTCTGCGGCCTTGCCCTCCGCGCCCGTCGATAGCCAGGATCCCTTGGTAGTCGCTTCGCAGAACGTCCACCAGGATGCGGTGACCTCGGCCCGCTCCCTGGCCGAATCGGGAGCCGAAGTCATCACGCTCCAGGAACTGGGCGAGGGCCAGATTGATCTGGTGACGGACGCCCTGAAGCGGAGCCATCCGTACTACTACTCAGTGAGCACCGTGGGCCTATGGAGCAGCTACCCGCTGTCCAACCCCGAACCGCTGGACTTGGGTCTGGGCTGGGACCGCGCACTGCGCGCCGACGTCGACACCGAATCCGGGCCGGTCCGCGTGTACGCGGTCCACGCCGCTTCGGCGCGCCCGACGGGCCATGATGAGCGCGACACCATGCTCGCGTCCCTGGCGGACTACGTGGCCAAGGATCCTTCGTCCAAGGTCATTGCCGCCGGCGACTTCAACGCCACCTCGACGGACCGCCACTTCGCCCCGGTCGCTGACCAGCTGGACGATGTGCACTATAGCGCCTGGGGTCTGGCGATGACCTGGCCGCGCACGCCATTCGCCATGCTCGGCATCGACCACGTCATGGTCCGCGGCGTCACCGGCACCTCTCTCAACCGCATTCCTGCCGGCGATTCCGACCACTACGCCCTGCGGGCGTCCGTGGACCTGGCCGGCGGCTAGGACAGGCCGGTCTGGCGCAGGGTGATATTGATGCGTCCGCCGCCCAGCTCGCATTCTTGCGGTGCCGTCCCCGGATGGATCTTCGTTATCGCGTGATAGGCGAAGCGCGCCGGCCCGTCGAAGACGAACAGGTCTCCCGAGGCGAGGCGCACCTCCTGCCAAGGCTTGTTGCGATGCTCCGTGTTACCCAGTCGAAAGGTCGCGGAATCGCCCAGGGACAGCGAGACCACCGGCGCATTGATCCGTTCTTCGGCATCCTGGTGCATACCCATCGTGGCATTGACGTTGTAGTAGTTCACGATGGCCGCGTCCGGTAGATAAGACTGCGCCTTGGCCTGGTCCCCCGTCGCGTCGTTGACCGCACGGCGCCCGAGCTCCACCAGCCAAGGTTCCATGGGCGCCACCGGCTCCCCATTGATGTCGTCGGCCGTGCGCGAATAGCTGTGGGGGCTCCAATGCCAGCCCAGACACAGGCTCTGCACGCTCATCGGGTGCCCGTTGACCAATGTCTGATGCGGCGGAACCGGCCCGTTTCCCCATTCGAAGAACCGGTTGATGATCCAGGACTGCATTTCAGGCGAAAGCCAGCCGGGCACATGCCAGGCGCCGGGACGCAGTAGCCTCGGCTCGCGCGGCAGCGCGCTGTCATCGAAGAGAAAGTCCATGGGTTCCCTGCCTCTAGTCTGCGAATTATCCGTCCCGCGGCGGCTGTCGTGCCGCCACCGACTGTAGCATCCGGCCCCGGCAAGCCGGACGAACACGGTTTATATGTGCTCTGGACAACCTTCTCCCACGCCAAGGCGGAGTTAAGAGGACTTTCGAAGCATCCGTACGTAGGATCATTGGCATGGCATCAATACAGGTTGCAGGCGAGGCATTGGTCGACATCGTCAATGGGCTCGCATATCCAGGCGGATCCCCACTGAACGTGGCCGTGGGACTGGGACGTCTGGGGCATGAAGTGACACTCCAGACCGGAATCGGCGGCGATGAGCACGGCCGCGCCATCATCGAGCACTTAAATGCGTCGGATGTCCTGCTCGGCCCTGATTCGGTCACGGAATCGGCCACCAGCACCGCCACCGTGTCCCTGGATTCCACCGGCCAGGCCACCTACGACTTCCAGCTCGATTGGAACTTAGAATCTGTGGTCCCCACCGATGCGCAGATCCTCCACACCGGTTCCATCGCCGCCTTTGCCGAGCCGGGCTGCTCGCGGATCCATGAAGTCTTCGCGGCCTCTCCGGCGCATCAGCTGCGCAGCTATGACCCCAATCTCCGTCCCGCCTTGGTGGACAAGCGCCGTGCCGTGATTCCCCGCATCGAGAAGCTGTGCGCCTTGAGCCATGTGGTCAAGCTCAGCGACGAAGATGCCCTGTGGCTCTACCCAGGTTGGGATACCGCACGGGTGCTCGGGCACCTGCTGGCGCGCGGCGCCAAGCTCGCGGTCATGACCTTCGGGGTGCGCGGCTGCGAAGCACGCACCGACCAGCTTGAAGTCTCCATGCCGTCTTTGCAGGTCAGCGTCGCAGACACCGTGGGCGCCGGAGACGCCTTCATGTCCGGGCTGCTCCATGCAATCGGCAACGGCCCGCTACTGCAGGCGCTGGTGTCCAACGAGAATCTGGACGAAGACGCATTGGAGTCAGCGCTGCGCACCGCTTCGCTGTCCGCGGCGCTGACGGTCCAGAAAATCGGAGCCAATCCCCCAACTCTCGTCGAGCTCGAGAGCTGCCTGTCGTCCGTCGAGTTCTAACGACTGGTTGATGCTCCACACGCCCAGCGGATATGCCACGTTGTGTGCCACAACATATTCCCCCACAAACATCGGATGTCTATGATGGTAAGTATGGCTGTTACAGACGCGGCGATCACGCACATCAAAGAGATGATCCTCAACGGGGAGCTCTCCCCCGGCGATCGTTTGCCGCCCGAGAAGGAACTTTCGGAGAAGCTCGGACTATCGCGCTCTTCGCTGCGCGAAGCTGTCAAGGCCTTGGAACTGATCCGGGTGCTGGATGTTCGCCGCGGCGACGGTACCTATGTTACGAGCCTGGAGCCGGGATTGCTGGCGGAGGCCATGGGGTTCGTGGTGGATCTGCACCGGGACAGCTCCGTGCTGGAGCTGCTGGAGGTCCGGCGGATCCTGGAGCCTTCGGCTGCGGGTCTGGCTGCCCAGCGTCGGGACGAGGAGCATCTGGCAGCCCTTGAGGAATCCATTTCCCATGTCAATGCTGGAACAGAGCTTCCGGAACTGATCGAGCATGATCTGCAGTTCCATTCGATCATCGCCCAGTCAGCCAAGAACTCGTATCTGGAGACCCTGCTGGATGCCCTGTCCAGCAAGACCGTACGCGCCCGCGTGTGGCGTGGACTCACTCAGGACAACGCCGTGCAGCGCACGCTGGACGAGCACCAGGCCATCCTGGCCGCGATCCGCAACGCCGATGCCGACCTGGCCCGAGCCCTGGTGACCGCTCACATCTCCGGGGTCGAAACCTGGCTGCGCCGCGCAACGACCTAGTCTTCCGAACGACCATCGGAGCACAGCCGAAACCCCCGGGCATCATTTGATCTCCGGGGGCTGTTTGTACCACCTCCCGATGCCAAGCCCACACGGTTGGCATCGGGAGATGGAAGCTTCTACTCGTAGAGGTTCGCGGCGATTTCCTCGTCATCGATGTTCTTGGCGTCGTACCACATGGCGCCGGTATCGATGACCTTCTCCACGCTTTCGCCCTTGATCGCCTGGGCGGCAGCCTTCACGGTCTGGTAGCCGATGTCCACCGGACTCTGGGTCACGGCTCCCGCCTCGACCCCGGAGCGGATGGCGTCCAGCTGGGCCTTGCCCGAGTCGAAGCCGACCACGGTCAGCTTGTCCTTCATGCCCAGCTCCTCGACCGCCTTGACCACGCCGATGGCAGAGCCCTCATTGGTCCCGTAGATGCCCTTCAGATCCGGGTTGCCGTTGATGATGGTTTTGGCCAGGTTCGCGGACTCGAGCTGGTCGCCGCCGCCGTACTGCACGGTGACGATCTCGATGTCCGGGTACTTCTGCTCGATGGCTTCGACAAAGCCGTCGCGGCGGTCCTTGCCGGAGGTCGAGGTCTGGTCGTGGGCCACGATGGCGACCTTGCCCTTGCCCCCGATCAGCTCTGCCATGTGCTCGGCGGCAATGGCCGCGGCGCCCTTGTTGTCCGTGGCTGCGGTGGCGATCGGGATGTCCGAATCCACGCCGGAATCGAAGGCGATCACCGGGATGTTGCGGGACTTCGCTTCCTCCAGAGCAGGCGTCGCTGCCTGGGAATCCAGGGCCGCGAAACCGATTGCATCGGGATTCTTGGACAGCGCAGTGGTCAGCATCTCGATCTGCTGGGCCACGTCCTTTTCGGTGTCCGGGCCTTCGAAAGTGACCTCGACGCCGAATTCCTCGCCCGCCCGCTCGGCGCCGGCCTTGACCGACTGCCAGAACTGATGCTGGAAGCCCTTGGAGACCACCGCGACGTAGGGCTTCTCCCCGCTGTCCGCGTTGGCGTCCCCGGCCGGAGCCGTGGATTCGCAGGCGGTCAGTGACAGGGCCATCAGCGCGGCTGCGGCGGACAGTGCGAGTGCTTTCTTGCGGAACATCAGAGTACTCCTTGTGGGGTGATTGCGAGTTGATAGTGCAGAGGTTGGTGGTGCGAAGACACGTCCGGCAGCCGAACGGGTCATTTTCCTTCGGAGGTGTCCTTTCGACGGAGCATGTCGACGTAGACGGCCAGCAGGATGACGCAGCCGATAGCCACGGACTGCCACTCCTGCGGAACATTGATGATGCGCAGGCCGCTGGTGAGCACGGACATGATCAGCGCACCGATCACGGTTCCGGCGATCGATCCCTTGCCGCCCTGCAATGAGGTGCCGCCGATGACCACCGCAGCGATTGCCTGCAGCTCGTAGCCCGCGCCCTGCCCCGGCTGTGCCGAGTTCAGCCGCGAGGCGATGATGACGCCGGCCAGGCCGGTGAACGAACCGGCCAGGGTGTAGATCCACATCTTCCAGCGGCGCACGTTGATGCCCGACAAAGCGGTGGCCTGCTCGTTGGAGCCGATCGAGTAGGTGTAGCGGCCGATGAGGGTCTTGCTCAGGATCACTCCCGCGATCACCGCGGCGATGAAGAAGATGAACACGGCATTCGGGATGATCAGCCCCGGGATGCTCTTGCCCAAGGCCAAGTTGGAGAATCCAGGAGTTTCGTTGAAGTAGATCGGCTTGGTTCCCGAAATCACCAGCGCCAGCCCCTGGGCCACCATCATCATTGCCAACGTGGCGATGAAGGACGGGATACGCAGGTAGGACACCAGCAGGCCGTTGACCAGGCCCATGACGGCGCCGGCCAGCACACCGGCCAGTACGCCGACCGCCAGCGGAAGGCCCAGGTAAGTCAGGGTCACGCCGACCATCACGGAAGTCAGCGACATTCCGGTGCCCACCGACAGGTCGATGCCGCCGGTGATGATCACGAAGGTGGCGCCAAGGGCCAGCAGGCCGATCACCACTGTTGACAGGAGAATGTCGGACAGGTTGTTCGGCGTCAGGAACAAGGGGTTAATAAGACCGAAGATGATCACCAGCACCACCAGGGATGCCAAGGCCATCAGCTGCTGCATGCGCGAGCGCAGGCGCAGTACGAACTCCGAGGAAGCGGTCCCGCCGGAGTCCGGCTTCGGAGCCAGGTCCTTGGTTGGACGCTCTGTGGTCGTGTTGCTCATACTGATACCGCTCCTCGATTGCTGCGGGTGGCAAGGTCCATAATTTTTTCTTGGGTGGCTTCGTGTCTTTCCAGGAAACCGGTGATGCGCCCTTCGGACATGACCGCGATGCGGTGCGACATACGCAGCACTTCGGGCAGTTCTGAGGAGATCATGATGATCGATTTGCCGCTGGCGGCCAGCTCGTCGAGCAGGTCGTAGATTTCTTCCTTGGCGCCCACATCGATGCCGCGCGTGGGCTCGTCGAAGATCAGCACGTCGCAGTCCTTGACCAGCCACTTGGCAATCACGATCTTCTGCTGGTTGCCGCCGGACAGGTTCTTCGCGGCCTGGTGCATGGACGGGGTCTTGATGCGCAAGCGCTGGATCTGCTCCCCGGCGATGTAGTTGAGCATCTTGTCCTGCATGAAGCCGAACTTGTTCAGCTTTCCCAGCGTGGAGAGCATGATGTTCTGGGAAATATCCGCTTCAAGCATCAACCCCAGATGCTTTCGGTCTTCGGAGAGGTAGCCGATCCCCAGTTCCGCAGCCGTGGCCGGGTTGGAAATCTTCACTCCCGCGCCGTCCAGGGTGATCGTGCCTGCGCTGATTCGGTCCGCCCCGACGATGGCCCGGGCGACCTCGGTTCGCCCGGCACCCATCAGGCCGGCGAAGCCGAGGATCTCCCCGCGGCGGAGATCGAATCCTACGTCCTTCAGCAGCGCCTTGGTCGACAGGTCTCGCACCGACAGCCGTACCTCGCCCAGTTTCGGAACCGGCTTCATCTGTATCTGCGCTGCCACCTTGCGGCCCACCATCCGCGAAATGACCTCCGGCATGGTGGTCTGCTCGGTGTCCAGGGTGTCGACGTACTCGCCGTCGCGGATCACGGTGATGCGGTCGGAAATGGCCTTCAGCTCGTCCATGCGATGGGAAATGTAGATCGCGGCGGTTTCATCGGTGATGAAGCGGCGGATGATGGCGTGCAGCGTGGCCACCTCGGAATCGTTTAGCGCCGCGGTCGGCTCATCCAGGATCAGCAGCTTCGCGTCGAAGCTCAGCGCTTTGGCAATCTCCACCATTTGCTGCCGGGCAACGGTCAGCTCGCCGACTTTCTGTGCCGGGTCGAGGTTAACACCGATTTTCTCGAACAGTGCGCTGGCCTGGCGGTTCAGCGCTGCGTCGTTGATGAACGGACCGAGCATCGGCTCGCGGCCGATGTAGATGTTCTGCGCGACGGTCAGGTCCTGCATCAGGTTGAATTCCTGATGAATGATGCTGATCCCCAGTTCCTGGGCGATTTTGGGTCCCGTGATGTCGACGTTGCTGCCGTCGAACCGGAAGGATCCCGAGTCGGGGGCGTAGATGCCCGACAGCAGTTTCATGAGTGTTGACTTTCCCGCGCCGTTCTCGCCCACCAGGGCCAGAACTTCGCCGTGGCGCACGGTCAACTGCATATCGGCCAATGCCCGGACTCCCGGGAAGCTCTTGTTGACCCCATCTACTTCAAGCAGCAAATTCTCCACGCCACACCTCCTAACATCGGATGTTTAGATTGAAATTACCCGTCTTTGGGTTGCTCTGCAAGACTTTTTCGCGGAATTGTTCAGATCAGTCAGATGATTTCTGCGTTGCTCCGGTTGCGGCCATAAACCCGTTTCCAGGTCCCCGACCAGATGCTTTCCCGCTCAGCCAGCGAAAGCTCGTCCACGGCAGAGGAAATGGCCCGCAGATTTTGCCCATAGCCGTGACCGGCCACGGTCATGGGCCAGTCTCCGCCATACATCAGACGTTCCGCGCCGAAGCAGTCAAGCGCCACCTCGATGGCGACGCGCACCGACTCGGCGCTGAATCCGGGGCCGAAGTCAAGGCCGGAGACTTTCGATGTCACCGCCGGATACACTGCTATCAGGCGCAGCATCCGTTCCCAGTCCGCCATGGCTTCAGCCCCTCGGATGAACGGTGGCTTAGCGAGGTGGTCGATGACAAGACGCAGCCCGGGGACAGCGTCCAGCAGAACCGGCGCCTGGTGCAGGTGCCGCGGGTACGCATCGGGGATGTCCAGTGGAACCCCTGCCTCGGCCAGCAGGCCCAGCGAATCACGCACCGCCGGGCGCAGGATGAAGGCCGGATCAGGCTCATCGTGGATCAGATGGCGCACCCCAACCAGCATTCCTCCGGGAAGCCAGCGCTCCAATTGAGCTTCCGCGGCACGCGGATCCGACAAGTCGACCCATCCGACCACACCGGCTACCCAGGCATGGGTTGCGGCGGCGGCCAGCAGGTATTCGGTCTCAGCCTCCGAATCGGAGGCCTGCACAAGAACTGCTCCGTCGATCCCGTGCTCGCGCAGCACGTCGCCGGCCTGAACGGCCGGGAAATCCGCATGCAGCTTGCCCAGTTGCGGGCCAAGCCACGGGTGCGGCACCGGCCCGTCCAGTTCCCACAGATGCAGGTGCGCGTCGATTCGCATCATGGGGCGCACATTTCCAGCGCGCTGGCATCGAGCAGGCCACGGGCTGCCAGCGCGTCCCATACCGCAGGGTCAACGCTTCGCTCGTAGCGCCGGGCATTTTCCACTGCCTGGCCTGCGCTGGAGGCCCCCAAAACCAGGGCGACGACCGCCGGATGCGATGCGGCAAACCGCACCGCCACGGTGGGCAGGTCGGTGCCGAAGTCGCTGGCGACCGATGCGATGGCCCGCGCGCGGTCCAGCAGTTCCTGCGGCGCCTGCGAGTAGTTGTAGTTGGCGTGCTCCGGCACCTGGGCCCGGGCCAGCAGGCCCGAGTTGTAGACTCCGACGTTGACCACGCCCACCTCGCGACGGGCGCAGTCGGCCAGCAGCTCCGCTCCTGGCTGTTCCAGCAACGTGTAGCGTCCGGCCAGCATGACCAGATCGATATCTGCGGCGGCAAGGCAAACGCCTGCGGCCTGCGCGCTGTTGGTTCCCACGCCGACCGCCGCGACGAGCCCCTCGTCGCGCAGCTTCAACAGCGCGGGCAGCCCCTGCTCGATCCCCTCCCGCAGGTCATAGGCATCGGGGTCGTGCAGGTAGGCGATATCCAGCTGCTCGATGCCCAGCCGCTCGAGGCTCGATTCGACGCTCCGGCGAATCCCGGCTTCGCTGGGATCCCAGCGGCGCACGGTGTCTGCCAGCACCGCGAATCCCTGGTCATCCAGCGCACCCTGCGGGTTGTCCCGCGGTTCGAGCAGACGGCCGACCTTGCTGGAAATCACCAGTTCCCCGCGCGCGCCGCTCTCCCGCAGCCACGCGCCGAGCCGACGTTCGGAGAGTCCCAGCCCGTAGTGCGGGGCGGTGTCGTAGTGCCGGGCGCCGGCGTCGTAGGCCGCCTGCAGGGTATCGAAAGCTTGGAAGTCGGAGACCTCACGGTACAGGTTTCCGATTCCTGCCGCGCCGAAGCCGAGTCCGCGGCCCGTTCCCGGGTCCGCGAAACCCAGCGCGGTCAGTGCCTCACGCATCGATGCTCCGTTCGTAGTCGGTGGCGAAGTCCCACACCTGGCCAAGGCCCCGGTCGTCTCCCGAATAGTCGTCCTGGACCTCGAGGTATTGATTGATTTCTTCCTGCCACGCCAGGTTGTGCGGATCCTGCGCCAGCTGGCGCCGCATCCGGGCATAGTCGTCGACCTCGATGAGGTGGAACAGCTCCCGTCCGCTGCGCCAGATCCGCCAGTTGCACACCCCGGCTTTGGCCATCGCCGCGTTCAGCCGCGGCGCCAGGCTTGCATGCGCGGCGTCGTAGCCGGTCTCGCAACCGGGCTTAATCCTCGTGTGCAGGGCAATTTCTTCCATCGGTCTCAAGCCTCGACGCTCTGCGGCTGCCAGACCATGCCAATGGGAAACTCGTAGTCGCTCAGGGTCCCGGCAGTGATTTCGTAGCCGGCTCCCGGCAACTTGGGCGGCCAGTAGGCGCCGTCATGCACGTCGATCGGTTCCAGGAAGTGCTCGTGAAGGTGGTCCACGAATTCGATATAGCGGTCTTTGCGCTGCCCGGAGACTGCAAGGAAGTCGAACATCGACAGGTGCTGCACCGCTTCGCACAGCCCGACGCCGCCGGCATGCGGGCAGACCCGGACACCGAACTTCGCGGCGAGCAGCAGGATGGAGATGTTCTCATTCA
This sequence comes from Glutamicibacter soli, assembly GCF_003309065.1. Taxonomy (GTDB): domain Bacteria; phylum Actinomycetota; class Actinomycetes; order Actinomycetales; family Micrococcaceae; genus Glutamicibacter; species Glutamicibacter soli. Next base: position 84,150 of record NZ_POAF01000003.1, read on the forward strand.
CCCCGGCCACCCGCGACGCATCAAGCTGCAGCACCTGCAGCGCATCAGCCTGGAGGAATTGCTTGAACAGGATGCGATTCTGGCAGTGCTCGCCGGTCGCCACCGGAATGGGGGCGATAGCCTTGGCAATGCGGGCATGGGCCAAGACGTCGTCCGGGCTCGTCGGCTCCTCGACCCAGGCGATGTCGAATTCGGCCAGGGCCTTGACCCACTCAACGGCCTGCTCCACGTCCCAGCGCTGGTTGGCGTCGATGGCGATCTTGATGTCGGGCCCTACCACCGCGCGGGCAGTGCGCAGGCGCCGGATGTCGTCGTGCAGATCCGCACCCACCTTCAGCTTGATCTGGCTGAACCCCTGTTCCACCGCTTCGGTGGCCAGGCGCGTGAGTTTGGCATCGGAGTATCCCAACCAGCCCGGCGTGGTGGTGTAGGCGGGGTAGCCCTGTTCCAGCAGCAGGGCACGGCGCCCCTGCTTGCCCGGTTCTGCGGCGCGCAGGATCTCCAGCGCCTCCTCGCGGGTCAGCGCGTCACTCAGGTACCGGAAATCAACCAAGTCGACAAGTTCCTCCGGGGTCATCGCGGAGAGCAGTTCCCACAGCGGCAGCCCTGCGCGTTTGGCCTTCAGGTCCCACAGCGCATTGACAGCGGCGCCGATTGCCATGTGCATGACGCCCTTTTCCGGGCCGAGCCAGCGCAGCTGCGAATCATGCACAAGATCGCGCCAGGTCTTCCCCATATCCCCCAGCACCTGCTCGACATCCAGCCCGACCAGAAAGGGCTCCAGCGCCTGGATCGCGGCGGCCTGCACGTCGTTGCCGCGCCCGATGGTGAACACGAAACCGTGTCCCTCCAGGCCATCGGCGTCATCGGTACTGATCACCAGGTAGGCGGCCGAGTAGTCCGGGTCGGGATTCATGGCATCCGACCCATCCAGCTCCCGTGACGTGGGGAATCGAACGTCAATCGTCTTCATGCCGGTGATTAGGCTCATAGGTCCTCCCGAAGGCTAAGTCCAGATATCTCATCTGTCGAGCTGTGATGCAACCGGTGCATCAATGTATCTTCGATCACAGCGTAAACATCAGATGTTTATCTTGTCAAAGTCTATTTTTTGACTAGAGTTGTGAACCACAACGCGTGAATGATCGGATGCTTGGAGGCATTGATGAAGTTTTTGAGAGTCGGAAATCCCGGGGAGGAACGCCCGGTAGTGCTCGATGAGTCACTGCGCGCCTACGACCTGGAGCCCCTGACGGCGCAGATCGACGGGGCATTCTTGGCCTCCGGAGGCATCGAGCGCACCCGTGCCGCACTGGCCGCCGGCGACCTGGAGGACCTGGGCTGGAAACTTGAGGACTCCGGAGCCGAAACCACCCCGAACGGTGAGCGCATCGGCACGCCGATCAGCCGGCCTGGAAACATCATCTGCATCGGTATGAACTACGCGGCGCATGCACGTGAATCAGGCGCCGAACCGCCGCAGATTCCGGTGGTGTTCCTCAAGCCCGCCAACACCTTCGCAGGCCCGTACGACAGCGCCCCGATTCCGCCGGACGCGCAGAAGTACGATTGGGAGGTCGAGCTTGGTTTCGTGATTGGGCGGGAAACCAGCTATGCGGCTTCCCGGGAGGAAGCAGCGGCAGCGATTGCCGGCTATGTCGTGGCCAACGACCTCTCCGAACGCGCCTACCAGCTGCCGGGCGAAGCCGGCCAGTGGACCAAGGGCAAGTCGTTGCCGGCTTCCACGCCGGTGGGCCCTTTCTTCGTCCCCGCCGATGAGGTGGACGGGCACGATCTGGCCTGCAGGTCCTGGATCAACGGCGAGGTGCGACAGGATTCCAGCACCTCGGATTTCATCTTCGATCTGCCCTCCATCGTGGAACACCTGAGCCAGTACATGCTGCTTGAGCCCGGGGACCTGGTCCTCACCGGCACCCCTGAGGGCGTCGCCCTGTCCGGACGGTTCGACTATCTCAGCCACGGAGACATCGGGGAATTCGAGATCGAGCACCTGGGCCGCCAGCGCCAGGACTACTTCCAGAAAACCGCACGCTAAGGAGCGCGATGAATCAGCATATTCAAGACTTGCAGGGCCTGCGGGCCATCGTGACCGGAGGGGCCTCGGGTATCGGGGCCGCGGTCGTGGAGGAACTGGCTGGGCGCGGCGCGTCGACTGCCATCCTCGACCTGGATATTTCCTCGGTACCGGAGGGGCAGCTGGCCTTCCAGTGCGATGTTGGCGAGCGCGCCTCGGTGGACGCAGCGGTCCAGGCCGCAGCGGCCGCGCTGGGCGGCATTGACCTAGTGGTCAACAACGCCGGCATCGGTGCCCAGGGCACCGTGGAGGCGAACGACGATGACGAATGGGCCCGGGTGCTGAATATCAACGTCACCGGCATCGCCCGCGTCACCTCGGCGGCCTTGCCGTTCCTGCGGGATTCGCAGGCGGCCGCCGTGGTCAACACCTGCTCGATCGCGGCTACTGCGGGCCTGCCGGAACGGGCACTGTACTCCGCCTCGAAGGGCGCCGTGTACTCGCTGACGTTGGCTATGGCCGCGGACCACATCCGCGAAGGCATCCGCGTCAATGCGGTCAACCCGGGTACCGTCGACACCCCCTGGGTGGGCCGGCTGCTGGATTCGGCGGCCAATCCCCAGGCCGAACGCCAGGCGCTCAACGCCCGGCAGCCGCACGGACGACTGGTCTCCGCGAAGGAAGTCGCCACCTCGGTGGCCTACCTGTGCAGCCCGCTGTCCTCCTCGACCAATGGCGTTGCCCTGGCGGTTGACGGCGGAATGCAGGCATTGCGCCTTCGCCCGGTGGGTTGAGCCCGGCATAGGTTGCTAGAGTTCGGATGCAGGCATTTCGCATCATTCGACCATGGAGGCAGTAGTGGGCAGCAAGGTCCCGGCAGCGGACAACACCTTGAGGATTCTGGGTTTGCTGGCGTCCCGCAAGGCCCCGACGCCCGCGGCGATGATCGCCAGGTTGTTGGACTTGCCGCGTTCCAGCGTCTACCAGCTGCTGACGGTCATGCACGAACACGGCTTCATCGCGCACTATCCGGAGGACAAGTCCTACGGACTGGGGGTTGCGGCTTTCGAGCTCTCCAGCGCCTACACACGGCAAGAGCCGCTGGCCCGGCTGGGCGCGCCACTGGTGGCCCAGCTGGTGGACAAGGTCGGCGAAAGCGCCCATCTGGCGGTGCTGCACGGCTCGGACGTGCTGTATATCGTGGAGGAACGAGCCAAGGGCCGGCCCTCGCTGGTGACCGATGTCGGCGTGCGCTTGCCCTCGCACTTGGTCGCCTCCGGACGCGCCATCCTAGCCGCCCTGCCCAAGTCCCAGGTGCGGGCGTTGTATCCGACCCCTGCGAGTTTTTCGGGCCGCGAGACGCAGAGCACGATTTCAAGCTATGCACAGCTGAGGCGCGAATTGGACCAGAGCGCGCAACGCGGTTACGCGATTGAACGCGGGGACCTCACCGCCGATTTCAATTCGCTCGCGGTGGAGATCCGCGACGCGAGCGGATGGCCGGTGGCTGCCGTCGCGGTGACGTTCCTGGGCGACCGGATACCGGAAGACCAGTGGGAAAAACTGCTAGAGCCCATCCGCGCCACCGCGGCCCAGCTGACTGCCCGGCTGCATGGGCACCGCAAGCAGTAGCGGTCCGGTCCATGCTCCCCCGTAGACAGCAGCGGGCCGGCCGAATACCACACGATTCGACCGGCCCGCTGGCCTGGTTTCCCGGCATATTCCTCCGGGTCGCTGCGCGCTAGGGGCGGCGCGTTTCAGCACTCAGGAACCACGCCTGCTGCTCCAGCTCTGCGATGTACTGGTGCAGGATGTCTGCGGTGGTCGGGTCATCCTCATCCACCGGGTCATGGACTTGGCGCATGACATCCACGGTGGCTTGGACAGCCTTGACCATGATGTCCACGCCGTCAGTGGTCAGCACCTCGGTGTTGACCGGCTGCTCGATGCGCGTGTACTTGGCAATGGTGGACGCGAGGCCGTCGGGAGTGGCGTGCAAGGCGCGCATACGTTCGGCGATTTCGTCCGAACCTCGGCGGGCAATGGCCACCACTTCATCAATGTTCAGGTGCAGGTCGCGGAAATTCGGTCCCACGACGTTCCAGTGGATCTGCTTGCCGACCAACTGCAGGTCCAGCATGTTCACCAGAACAAGCTGCAGCGAATCACGCAGCACCTCCGTTGCCACAAATCCATGTTCCGCATTCTCCAGCGAAGTCTTGCTTGCAGGCGTACTCTTCTTGCTCGACATACATGATCTCCTTTGCAGACTCAAGGGTCAATCCTGCCGGGTTTCCCCAGCTTACATTCCGCACGCTACCCTCATTGCCTTCAGCACTGAAGCCCGGCCTGGAAGCACACGGGAGACATTCAGGATTCATGAAGAAAGGGTGACGGAAAACTCCGCCACCCTTCATTCAGTTGTATGGGGCGTCCGGGTCGGACGCGCCGCGCTTCGTGCTCCGCGTCTAGGAGCCGGCATCGGTTCCGCCGTGAAGATGGTCCAGCTTGCTGGGTCCGGCGGCCAGCCGGAAGATTCCCCAGAGCATGGTCAGCATTGCCCAGATCGCTCCGAGCCAAAGGGGTGCAACATCCGCGGAAGATCCGTGGGGCACCACATAGATAAACGAGAGGAATAGTGCTGCCACCAGCGCTCCGCCGACGACCAGCCCGATTCCCAAGTGCTTCTTGTGCGGCATGGCTTCTCCTTCGTTGGTGCTGCCCGCCGTACGTGGGCAGATTCAGTGAGCGGTGATTGGGTACCTGTCCAAATGTCCTCCCCTGCATTGCTGCGTTCGGCCACGGGCTTCCCCATGGTGCAAACAGCATAGTCCCTTGCCTCCGAATTGTCCCGGATGCACCGTAAACCCCGGGGCCTCACCTAGGAAACAGGAGCCATTGATCCTATCGGTTCCCGTAGGCAAGACCGCTGCCCCAAGCCACGGGCTGGAAGCTTCCGTGCAGTGGAACAGGACATGAGCCAGCGAATCGGCCAAGATGGAAGAAACGACCATTCAACCGAACAAGGAACAGCATGCCAGCGCCACGTACCAAACGCACCGTTTCGACCCTCGCCGCGCTCATGCTGGCAATCCCGCTGGCCGGCTGTGTGAGCATCCAGCCGCAGGAGGAAAGCCCCGCGCCGACCGCCTCGGCCGTTCCCACCGCGACAGCCTCCATCCAGGGCACCGCGACCCCGCTGCCCAAGGATCCCACCAGCACCGAAGGCAGCCTGGGCACCGTGCCCAAGGAAACCGCCGGCGACAGCTTCCAAGCGGGATTCGACAAGATCCTGGAACACGCGCAGAAGAAGAAATGCTCGCAGGATACCGATATTTCCGAGGACGGCCAGATTCTGCTGCTCGTCGGAGACTGCAAGGATGTTGCGATCACCGGCACTGGCAATATGATCGTGGCCAACAACGCCCGTTCCGTTGCCATCAGCGGGGCGGGGAACATTGTTGCGATCAAGAGCCTGCGCCAGGTGGAGGTCAGCGGCGTCGGCAACGTGGTGGCATGGCGCAGCGGCGACACCCACGTCACCGACAGCGGCCAGAGCAACTCGCTGGGCCGCAACGCGCTGGACGGCGTGGAGCTGGCCTTCTAGACGGCTTGTCCGGCATTTCAGACAGTACGGGTGGATTCGCGGCCTTGCGCCGCTGAAACTAGCGAACAATGGGAAACAAGAACACTCCTCCCACCGATTGGATTCCCATGACCGTGAAGCTTTCGACCACTGTCACCCTGCAGCGCTTCGGCGCCACCGCCGCCGATGTCATCGCCGTGGCCCGCCACGACGCCCGCATCGAGATCTCCCCCGAGGTCCTCGACGAGCTGGCCAACGTCCGCGCCCACATTGATGCCCTGGCTTCTTCGGATACCCCCGTCTACGGAATTTCCACCGGCTTCGGCGCCCTGGCCACCCGCCATATCGCGCCCGAGGACCGCGCCAAGCTGCAGCGTTCGCTGATCCGCTCGCACGCCGCCGGAATGGGCGCTCCGGTGGAGCGCGAGGTCGTGCGCGCACTGATGTTCCTGCGCGCCAAGACCCTGGCTTCGGGACGCACCGGCGTGCGCCCGGTCGTGCTGCAGACCATGATCGACCTGCTCAACGCCGGTATCACCCCTCTCGTGCGCGAATACGGCTCGCTGGGCTGCTCGGGCGACCTCGCTCCGCTGTCCCACTGCGCCCTGGTGCTCATGGGCGAGGGCGAGGCCACCGATGCCCAGGGCAACTTGCGCCCGGTCCCCGAGTTGCTCGCCGAAGCCGGCATCACCCCGGTCCAGCTGGCTGAGAAGGAAGGCCTGGCGCTGGTCAACGGCACCGATGGCATGCTCGGTCAGCTGCTCATGGCGCTGGCGGACCTGGACGAGCTGGCGGACATCGCCGATGCCACCGCGGCCATGAGCGTCGAGGCCCAGATGGGCACCGACCAGGTCTTCCGCCCCGAGCTGCACGAGCCGCTGCGCCCGCATCCGGGACAGGCGCGCAGCTCTGCAAACATGTTCGCTTTCCTCTCCGACTCCCCCGTGGTCGCCTCGCACAAGGAAGGCGACGGGCGGGTGCAGGATGCCTACTCGCTGCGCTGCTCCCCTCAGGTCAACGGCGCGGTGCGCGACACGATCGCGCATGCCCGCATGGTCGCAACCCGAGAACTGGCCGCGGCCATCGACAACCCGGTGGTGCTGCCCAGCGGCGAGGTGACCTCCAACGGCAACTTCCACGGCGCCCCGGTGGCCTACGTGCTGGACTTCCTGGCCATTGCAGTCGCTGACTTGGGCTCGATTGCCGAGCGCCGCACCGACCGCATGCTGGATCCAGCCCGCTCGCGGGAGCTGCCGGCGTTCCTGGCCGATGACCCGGGAGTGGATTCGGGCATGATGATCGCCCAGTACACGCAGGCCGGGTTGGTTGCCGAGAACAAGCGGCTGGCCGTGCCGGCCAGCGTAGACTCGATTCCTTCCTCGGCCATGCAGGAAGACCACGTGTCCCTGGGGTGGCACGCGGCACGCAAGCTGCGCACCGCGGTCGCGAACCTGCGCCGCATCCTGGCCGTGGAGATGCTCATCGCCGGCCGCGCGCTGGATCTGCGCGCGCCGCTGCAGCCTGGCCCGGCCACCGGTGCCGTCTTGGAACTGCTGCGCACCAAGGTCGCCGGCCCCGGCGAAGACCGCTTCCTGTCGGCTGAATTGGAGGCCGCGTGCGAGCTGCTGGAATCCGGTGCCGTGCACGAGGCGCTGCAGCCTTATCTTTCCCGGGGATAGCCGAAGCTGTTGGTTTCCCGACATTTCCGCCCGAACGGCCCGGATTGAGCGTAAACTTGATTGTCGGGAAACGGCATCCAAACCACGAAAGAAACATCGTATGCAACGGACCATGTTCAAATCCAAGATCCACCGGGCCACGGTCACCCAGGCGGACCTGCACTATGTCGGGTCGGTCACGGTTGATTCCGAGCTGCTTGCGGCCTCGGACATCCTCCCGGGCGAACTGGTCAGCATCGTGGACATCACTAACGGCGCTCGGCTGGAAACCTACACCATTGCCGGCGAGCCGGGCAGTGGCGTCATCGGCATCAACGGCGCGGCGGCGCATCTAGTCCACCCGGGCGATCTGGTCATCTTGATCAGCTACGCGCAGATGGAAGACGCAGAAGCCCGCAGCTACGTACCTAGCGTGGTGCACGTCGACGCGGACAACAAGATCATCCACCTGGGCGACGACCCGGCGGTGGCCGTGGGCGATGACGTCCAGACTCCGCCGTTCGCGCTGGTCACCGGGCGCTGACTCCCGGGGATCGCTTCCGGCACCAAGCAGGCCGCCGGCATCAGCCGGCGGCCTGCTGCGCGTTCCGGGAGCCTACGAGCCGTCGCAATCGAATTCGGGGCAACCCTGCCAGCGCTTGGAGAAGTAGCCGATGATATCCAGGGAGCTGACCATCGGATACCGCCTGGCATGCCGGCCGTACACGCGGTCGATGGCATCATCGACGGCCATCCTGAAGAAGCTGCACACCTCGTCGTAGCGCCAGACTTCCATGACCAGCTCGAAGAGCTCCGCGTAGCTCAGCTCGCGGCGGCTCTCCAGGCCCAGCTGGCGCGAGATGCTCCAGATGATTTCCCGGTTCAGCTCGTGCCCCTCGTCGCACTCGCACCAGCTCATGCCGGTGGCCGGCATGGCCCACACCCACGAGGAATCTCCGGGCGGGCCGCCGCCCACATCGTTGAATCCGGTCTCATTGCCTGCTGCGCTCATGAGGCTCCCAGCTCCCTTCCGCTCTGCTCAGATCCAGGCCCGGTGGATTCCGCAGCCTGCCGGGCTTTCCGCCAGCCCGTCCGCGCCGAATCCCTTCCCCAGCACTCCGCGAAGCAATTCGAACATATCTAGACTCTACTCTATTTATTAGTACATATGTTCTATTCTTTAGAACTTCCTGCCGCCGGCAACGATCGTAATTCCGAAGCCTGCGGTGCGGATCCCGCCGCGGCAAACAGTCGCTGAGTAGAATCAAACGCTAGGTGGCAGATCTCAAAATGCTCGGGTGCGAGAGAAGGAGAAGCAATGTCCAATAACGTCCATCCGGATGACTCCCCCGAGGCTCCGCATCGCCAATGGAACGAAATCCTCCAAGAAACCCGCGTCATGCAGACCGGGGTTCAGATTCTGGCCGCGTTCCTGGTGATCCTGCCGTTCCAGGCGCGATTCACCATGCTCACCGATGTGGAGGAAATCCTCTACGTCATACTGCTCGTGTTCTCAGCCTTGCTGATCGTGCTGATGCTGGTGCCGGTGCTGGTCCACCGCTACCTCTTCGGCCAGCGCCTGAAAGCGACGACCGTGCTGCTGGGCCACCGCGTGGTCAAGGTCGTGGGTATCAGTGCCGGACTGCTCGTGGCGGGCAGCGTCTGGTTCGTTATCCAGGTGCTGGTCGGATGGCCGGTCTCGGTGTATGTCGGGGGCGGCCTGATGCTCGCAACATTGTTCCTGCTGGTACTGCTGCCACGGCTGCTCACTCCCCGCGGCAGCATGCCGGAATCCTACGACGAGGGCTGAGACCGAGTCTTCATGCTGGCCGCCATGCGGTCCACATGGCGCAGCATGAGCTTCATGGGCAGGTGCCGAATGGCCTTGGGGAGGACGCGGGAGGCCGCCCAGGCGGCTCGCACCATCATCCGGTTGCGCAGCTCGACCTTGCGGGTCAGCTCGTATCCGAACTGCTCGCGCACCGGGGGCGGCAGCTGCGCGATGGTCACGTCGCGCATCAGCGGCAGCGCCACCCTGATCCACCACGGTGCGCGGGAGCCGGCAAACAGCTCATCGGCCAGCGTGCGGATCTGCCCCGTCACCTGGAGGTCCGCCGTGATCCCGGCGAAATAGTCGTTGAACCGGGCTTCGCTGCGCGGCCAGAAGTCGGTGGGCATCTGCAGCGCATCACCCAGCCGGGCGTACTGCAGGTACAACTCCGCGCTCGCGTTCTTATCCCACGCGGGAAGGACCTGCGCGCCGATCACCCGAGCCGAGTCGAACAGCGTGGCGGCAACCCACAACTGCAGCCGCGGATCCAGCGCCGAGTAGGCGGGCGCGCCGGTGGTTTTGTCCCGCGTCCCGTGCACGGGACGGTGCGCCTCATCCACATAGTCGATGACGGTGCGCTGCTGCTCGGCGGTACCGTTGCTCAGCGCGTAGATGTAGCCCAGGGTGTGCAGCAGCCGGGAGAGCGGGTTGGAGGCGAAGTCCGAATGCTCCGCGATGGCCCGGCCGATCTGCGGATGCGCCAGCTGCAGCAGGATCGCCCGGCCGGCGCCCAGCAGCAGCGCGGATTCGGGGGCGGCCTTGGCCAGCTGGTCGCGAGGAAGCGGCTGCGGCTCGGGTTGGGGATTCACCCTTCGAGCCTACGGGGCTCACCTGTCAGCGTCCTGATAACACCCTCCGCTTCACGTCGGTGCCAAGCCTAGAGGTTCTCCAGGCTGCGCGGGTATGAGGACTGCGCGCCATGGGCTTGCACCGTCAGCGCGGCGAACTTGCCAGCGAATTCGGCCGCTTTCACCAGGTCGTCGCCTTGGGAAATCCTGGCGGCGAGCGCACCGGTAAAGGCATCTCCGGCTCCGGTGGTGTCGACCGCATCCGCCTTGACTGCGGCAAGCTGCTCAATCCCTTGTCCCTGCGCAACCAGGCACCCCTGGGCGCCGAGGGTCACCACCACGGAGGAGACCCCGTGGTCGATCAGTTTCCGGGCAATCACCGGTTCGCTCTCGGTGCTTACTTCGCTGGTGCCGTCAAGCAGTGCCAGCACCAGCGCCGCCTCGTGCTCGTTGACTACCAGCGGGTCCGCGGCCAGCAGGTACTCGCGCGGCAGCTCGATGACCGGTGCAAGGTTCAGCACCACGCGGTCGCTGGCGGCATCCATGGCCGCGGTGATGCCGCTGGCAGGGATTTCACCCTGGAGCACGAGGATTCCGCGCAGCTCGCCGAGGGAGGATACGGCATCGCCGGTGACCTGGGCATTGGCCCCTGGCACCACAGCGATGGAGTTCTCCGCGGCAGCGTCGACCTGGATGATGGCCACCCCGGTCGGGTGGGTCGTGCGGGCCACGCGGTCCAGCAGCACACCGGCCTCTGCCAGTTGGCTCAGCGCCACCTCGGCATGGGCATCACGGCCGACGGCACCGATGAATTCCGTGGTCGCGCCGGCCAGCCGGGCGGCGAGCGCCTGGTTGGCTCCCTTGCCGCCGGGGGTGAGCTGGTAGGAATCCGCCAGTACCGTTTCCCCCGGCCCGGGCAGTCGAGCCATCAGCGCGGTGATGTCCACATTGCTTGAACCGACGATCGTGACCTGTGGATGTTGCATGGTTGCCTTGCTCTTTCAGCCGTTCCCGGGGGCCGTCGTGGGCCCCGCCACCAGAAAAATTCGCCGCCAGGATGCAGCATGTGACACTCAAGCCTATGACCGGTCCGCGGCGGTGTCGAACCGGACCGCGCGAATGGCTGCCCTAGGATCTTGGCCGTGACGGCCGAGCGTTGACTATCATGGGAAGCGTGTCGGTAAATCAGCTTTCGGACAGCGCGCAGAACTATCTCAAAATCATCTACGGCCTGGCCGAGTGGTCCCAGGAGCCGGTGACCGCCAGCGTCATCGCCGGCAAGGCGGGCATGAAGCTCTCGACGGTCTCCGGGGCCCTGTCCAAGCTGCGCCAGCAGGGGCTGCTGGACCACGCCCCCTACGGCGCGGTGAACCTCACCGATCTGGGGCGCGACTACGCGGTGACCATGGTGCGCAGGCACCGCCTGATCGAGACCTTCCTGGTGCAGATGCTCGGCTACCGCTGGGACCAGGTCCACGACGAGGCAGAACAGCTGGAGCACGCGGTCTCCGACTTCATGATCGCGCGGATCGACGAGCTGCTCGGCCATCCATCCCGCGACCCCCACGGGGATCCCATCCCCACCGCGGAAGGGCAGATCAGCATCCCGAAGGCGGTCTCGCTCACGGAAATCACCGATGGTTCGCAGGTGCAGGTCGAGCGGATCTCGGATGACGATTCCCAGCTGCTGCAGTACTTCTCCGACCACGGGATCACCGTTGGCGCACGGCTGTCCATCCAGCCGGGAGACGCCTTCTCCGACACCGTCGAGGTGGCCTCCCCCAAGACCGGGGCCCCGCTGCGCCTGGGCCAGCGGGCCACCAGCGCCGTCTGGGTCTCGGTGATCGGTCGAGCTTAGCGGAGCGGCGGCCGGGGAACCGCAGATGGTTCCCCGGCCGCCGCGCTCCGGCTGGCGAAGTCTAGGCCTTGACCTCCAGCTGGGCGATGAACTGCGGAAGCTGGGCCACGCCGTCCAGGATCACATCGTGCTCGTGGACCTCGAGGTCCTCGCGCCCCAGCTCGCCGGTCAGCACGCCCACGGCGATGACGCCGGCGTTCTTGGCTGCCTGCAGGTCGTTGACGGTGTCGCCGGCGGCGATTACCTTGCGCACGTCGCGGATTCCAGTCAGTTCCATCACGCGGTGGATCATGTACGGTGCCGGACGGCCGGCGGCCACTTCGTCCGCGGTGACCACTGCGTCCAGCAGTTCGCCCTCGCCTGCGGCCCAGCCCAGCTGCGGCAGGATCACCGATGCGACGTCGCGGGAAAACCCGGTAGTCAAGGCGATCTTGACGCCCTGGGCGGAGAGCTTCCGGAAGGCTTCGACAACACCCGGCAGCGCGACCGGCGGATTCTGCTCGTAGTAGGAGAACAGCAGCTCGCGGAAACGCTCGAAGGTGGCGTCAACCAGCTGCTTCTCGGGCACGCCGCCGCCCAGGGTGATCAACGCGGTGATGGCTTCGCGCTTCTCGGCGCCCATCCAGGTCTGCAGGTTCTGCGCAGTGACCTCCGCCCCGGTTTCGCGCACGCTGTTCTCCAGCGCACGGTAGACATCGGCGTGCTCATCGATGGTGGTTCCGGCCATGTCGCAAACGATCAGTTCAATCACGGTGTTTCTCCTTGGGTTGGGTTAGTAGCTCTGGAAAGCCATGCTTGGCGCGCGAGTGAATGCCGCGCGTTCCTCGCTGGTGTTTTCTATGGTGAAATTTGCAAGGTGGGGCAGGTAGCGGTCATCGGAATATTCCTTGACCTCGCCTGACCCGGATGAGGTGATGCGCCGTTCGCGCAGCAGCGGCGTACCGGCAGGCACTTCCAACAGCCTGCTGTCCTCGCCGTCGGCGGCCACCGCATCGATGATGTGCTTGCCGCGGCTCAGGTCCACACCCTGCCCGCGCAGGTAGTTGAAGATCGACCCGGAATCCGTGTCGAAGTCGAAAAGCAGCCGTCCGGCGTCGGGGGCGAAGCTGGTGCGTTCGATCATTGCCGGGGTGCCGTCCAGCAGGCGCAGGCGCAGCACCTGGACGATCATCGTGCCCGGGGCGAGCCCCAGCTGCCCGGCCGCTTCGTCCCCGGCGGGGCGGCGCGCCAGTTCCAGCGTGCGCTGGCCGGGAACGCGTCCCACCGAATGCGCCCATTCGGTGAAGGACATGAAGGTGCTGAAGGACTGCGAGCGCACCGCATGGGCAACGACCGGGGGCTTGCCCTGGCCGCCTGCGATCAAACCTTCGGAACGCAGCGTAGCCAGGGCGTGGCGCACGGTGCCCCGTGAAGCGTTCGCCAGGGCGCACAGCTCCGTCTCGCTGGGAATCGGGTCCCCTTCCAGCCATTGCCCGCAGGCGATCCGCTCACGCAGATCCGCGGCCAGCACCTGGTGCTTGGGTTGGTTCTTTTTCTGGATCACCACTTGATCATACAAGTGGATCCGGCGTGAAATCAGTGGTTTTTCCGGCTTCGGGGTGAAGCTTAGGTTAACGAAAATTAACCAAGTTGAACACTCGGGAAACTTGTCTGAACAAGTGCCAATCTGGCTTGAAATCGCCCGGCCAGGCCACGGATGATCAATTCCGTGATGAACGAAAACACTTCCCTCCCCACCGCTTCCCAGCCGATCCAGACCGACGTCCTGGTGGTCGGCGCAGGCATCATCGGCCTGGCCCACGCAGCCCGCGCACTGGACGCCGGCTACACCGTCACCGTCATCGACCGCGACCACCGCTCCGTCGGCGCTTCGGTGCGCAACTTCGGGCACGCCTGCATCACCGCGCAGTCCGGCGACCTCTACGACATCGCGCAGGCGGGCCGTCCGCTATGGCTCGACTACTCCCGGCGCGCAGGCTTCTGGGCCGCCGAGGCCGGGGCCGTCGTGGTGGCCGCGACCTACACCGAGCTGCAGGTGCTCAGCGAGCTGGCCGCGGTGCGCGAGTCCGGGCAGATCACCCTGCTCTCCGCCGACGAGGTCGCCGGCGTGCTCGGCCGAGACACCACCGAGGGAATCGCCGGCGGCGCCCGGCTGCGCGACGACCTGCGCGTCGACCCGCGCACCACCGTGGCGAAGCTGGCCGCCTGGCTGGATGCTCAGGAGCGCGGATCGGTGCTGTGGAACACCGCGGCACTGGGCTTCGGCGCCGGCTCCGCCCGCCGCGCCCGCATCGAGACCAGCCGCGGCCCCATCGAGGCGGACCAGGTGTTCGTCTGCGTCGGCCATGACGTCGACTACCTCTTCCCGCAGCTGGCCGAAGACCACAAGGTCCGCCGCTGCGCCCTGCAAATGGCACGTTCGACCCCGGACCAGCCGCTGGACCTCGGCCCGGCGGTGCTGACCGCCACCTCGATGCTGCGCTACGAGGCGTTCACCGAGGTCCCCTCCGCCGCCAAGCTGCGCGCGGAAGTCCGCGAGAACCAGCCCCACCTGCTGGAGGTGGAAGCCAACGTCATGTTCACCCAGCGGCCGGACGGCTCGCTGCTGCTGGGCGACTCGCACACCTACGACCTGACCCAACCCCCGTTCCTGAAGGAGACCACTTCGACCTCACTGCTGCAGAGCATCGAGAAGATCCTGAACACCCCACTGGAAATCGAAGAGCGCTGGCAGGGCGTCTACGCCTCCAGCGAAGTCGGCCCGCTGCTGATCGCGGACGTCGTCCCCGGCGTCACCGTGGTCTCGGTGACCGCAGGCGTGGGCATGACCCTGTCCTTCGGCCTGGCGGACCGCAATGTCACCGACCGTCTCACCGCCCGACAGCCGCTGGCTGCCGCGGCCCGCTAAGCACCACCCCACTCGCAACAGACTTTTCTTATACAGGAGCATCCCCATGAAGCTTTCCCGCGCACTTCCCCTGGCAGTTGTCGCCGTCGGTCTGCTGGCCACCACCGCCTGCGGCGCTTCCGAGGCCAACGGCAGCACCAGTACCGAGGCCTCCGGCGCCCCGGCCTACTGCGCCGACGGCCCGATCAACTTCGGCATCGAGCCGTTCGAGGATCCGGCCAAGCTGGAACCGGCCTACGGAGTGCTGGCCGACGCCATGGAACGCGAACTCGGCTGCGAGGTCGAGGTCCAGGTTGTGGAGGACTACTCCGCAGAAGTCCTGGCCATGCGCAACGGCAAGCTGGACCTGGGCCAGTTCGGCCCGGTCGGCTACGTGTTCGCCAGCGAGCAGGCAGGCGCCGAGCCGATGGTCTCCTTCGGCACCGCCGACGGCAAGCTGAGCACCTACACCGCGGGCATCTGGGTCCCGAAGGACTCCGACATCAAGACCGTGGACGACCTGCGCGGCAAGGACCTGGCCCTGGGCGGGGTCGGTTCCACCTCCGGCGACGTGCTCCCGCGCTACGCGCTGAAGACCGCGGGCATTCCGGAAGACGAGCTGAACATCAACTACGCCGGCGGCCACCCCGAGGCGCTGCTGGCCCTGGTCAACGGGACCGTTGATGCGGCCCAGATCAACACCCAGACGCTGGCCACCGCCAAGGCCGAAGGCACCTTCAACCCGGAGGACTTCCGCCAGGTCTGGACCTCCGAGCCGATCCCGAACGACCCGATCACCGTGCGCCCGGACGCCGATCCGGAACTGAAGAAGGCAGTCAAGGACGCCCTGCTGAACCTGCCGAAGGAAGACATCGAGCAGGTCGGCAAGTTCCTGGACGTGGACCCGGCCGGACCGCTGCTGGAAGTCACCAAGGAAACCTACAAGCCGTTGTTCGACCTGGCCTCCGAAATGGGCCTGACCGAGAAGGACATCTAAATGGAACAGGCAGCACTGAAGGTCAGCTCGCTGGCCAAGTCCTACAACGGGCGCCGCGTCCTGGACGACGTGGACTTCGAGGTCAAGCGCGGCGAGCTGGTTGCCTTCCTCGGCGCCAACGGCTCGGGCAAGTCAACCACGCTCAAATGCGTGGCAGGGCTGGCCGAACCGGATGCCGGGCGCATAGAGCTGGAGGGCGCCCAGCTCTCCGAGTTCAGCGGACGCCAGCTGCAGCTGGCCCGCAGCAAGGCCGCCATGGTCTTCCAGAAGATCCATCTGGTCCCGCGCCGCACCGCGCTGGACAACGTCTGCGCCGGAGCGCTGGCGCGCGTCAACTCGCTGGCCTCGGTCTCCCCGCTGTTCTTCTCCCGCGAACTGCGTGAGGAAGCCATGGGCTGCCTGGAACGCGTAGGCATGGCAGACCGTGCGCTGGACCGCGTGGGACGCCTCTCCGGCGGACAGCAGCAGCGCGTTGCAGTGGCCCGGGCCCTGTGCCAGCGCGCCAGCGTGCTGCTGGCCGACGAGCCGGTCTCCGCGCTGGATCCGAACGCCGCCGAGCACGTCATGGAGCTGCTCGCCGAGCTGGCCCACAACGAGAACCTGGCGGTGGCCGCGGTGCTGCACCAGCCGGATTTGGCGCTGCGCCACGCTGACCGCGCGATCGGCCTAATGCACGGGCGCATCACCTTCGACGGCCCGGTCGCCTCCCTGAACCAGAATGTGCTCGACACCCTCTACTCCCCCGAAAGGAACGCGGCATGAGCATCCAGACTCCTCCCCGCCCGCTGGACACCGCCTTGGAGTCCGCTTCCGTCCGCACGCCGGCCCCGGCCAAGCTGCCAGTTCCCGCCGACCCGCACCGCGGGCGCAAGGCCATGCTGTGGGGCACGGCCACCGCCGTGATCGTGGTGCTGCACCTGCTCGCGGTGGCCGGCACCGACTTCGACCCGACGCTGCTGGTCGACGGCTGGCAGGGCATGGCCCGCTTCGTCTCCGGCGCCTTCCCGCCGAACCTCGACTGGGAAGAAGTCATCAAGCCCGGCCTGGACGCCACGCTGGTGACCCTGTGGATCGGCCTGCTGGGCACCACGCTGTCCATCCCGAGCGCGCTGCTGCTGGCGGTGCTGGCTTCGCGCACCACCTCCCCGCACCCGGTGGCCTACCAGATCTCCCGCGCCATCCTCTCCTTCTTCCGCGCGGTGCCGGACATCGTGTTCGCGCTGATCTTCGTGACCGCCGTGGGCCTGGGCCCGTTCGCCGGCGTGCTGGCGCTGATCTGCCACAACACCGGCGTGATGGGCAAGCTCTGGGCGGAGTCCATGGAGGAAACCGACCAGGGCCCGCAGGACGCGCTGGCCACCGCGGGCGCCTCGCGCCTGCAGCAGATCACCCACGGCTCGCTGCCGCTGGTCATCCCGCAGTTCGTCGGCCTGCTGCTCTACCGCTTTGACGTCAACGTCCGCTCCTCGCTGGTCCTGGGCCTCGTCGGCGCCGGCGGCATCGGCCTGCTGATCAACCAGGCCATCAAGTCCTTCCAGTTCGACACCATGCTGACCCACATCATCATCGTGCTGATCCTGATCATCGTGGTCGACCAGGCCTCCGGTTTCATCCGCCGCAAGCTGGCCGTCTAACCGTCGGCACCTGCCGGAACAACGCAGCGCCGCCCCCGAACTGGAACGAGTTCGGGGGCGGTGCTGCGTTGTGCTGGGCGGGAGTAGACACCCGCAGTGCGTTTGCCGAACTAGCCGGCCGTCGACAGCGCCTTGCGCCGGCGAAGGATCGCCAGCCGCGAGGCGACCAGGCCCTGGCGCGGGCTGAAGAGGTAGACCGCAACAAAGATCAGACCCTGCGCCAGCACCACCATGCCGCCGGTGGAGGCGTCCAGGTAGTAGCTCACGTAGACGCCGAGCACCCCGCCGGACGCGGCCAGCACGGGAGCGATCACCAGCATGGTGCCGAAGCGGTCGGTGAGCAGGTACGCGGTGGCACCCGGGATGATGAGCATGGCGACCACCAGGATCACCCCGACTGCCTGCAGCGCCACCACCGAGGTCATGGCCAGCAGGCCCAGCAGCACTGCGCCCATGAGCTTCGGGTTCATGCCCAGAGCGTGCGCATGGGTGGGGTCGAACGCATAGAGGGTGAAGTCCTTGCGCTTGAGGATCAGGATCATGAAGGTGATGGCACCGATAATCAGCACCTGCCACAGGTCCGCAGCTGAAACGCCCAGCAGGTTGCCGAAGATGATGTGGTTCAGATCCACTTGGCTCGGCGTCACAGAGATCAGCACCAGGCCGAAGGAGAACAGCGTGGTGAACACGATGCCGATGGCGGCGTCCTCCTTGAGCCTGGAGGTATCGCGCACTCCTCCGATCAGGGCGACGGCGAGGAAGCCGAACACCAGGGCGCCCAGCGCGAAGGGAGCCCCGACGATGTAGGCCAGCACGACGCCTGGGAGCACCGCATGGGAGACGGCGTCGCCCATCAGCGACCAGCCGATGAGCACCAGCCAGCAGGACAGGATGGCGCACAGCACCGCGGCGATGATCGTGACGGCCAACGCGCGGAGCATGAAGGTGTAGGTCAGCGGTTCGACCAGCAGTTCAATCAGGTTCACTGTCCGCCTCGTTTCATCGGGTCCAGGCCGAAGGCCATGGCCAGGTTTTCGGGTTGCAGCACGCGGGTGGGGTCCCCGTGCATGAGCACCCTGCGCATCAGCAGGATGGCTTCGTCGGCCAGCTGGGGCAGCGCGTGCAGGTCATGGGTGGAGACCAGCACCGTTCCGCCGTCGTCCGCGACGTCCCGCAGCAGCTTGGTGATGGTCGCCTCGCTGCGCTTGTCCACGCCGGCGAACGGCTCGTCAAGCAGCATGATGCTGGCTTCCTGGGCGATGCCGCGGGCCACGAACGCGCGTTTCTTCTGCCCGCCGGAGAGCTGGCCGATCTGCCGCCCGGCGTAGGCTGTCAGCTCGACGCGATCCAGCGCTTCGTCGACCGCCCGCTGGTCGGCCTTGCGCGGACGGCGGGTGAAGCCCATGTGCCCGTAGCGGCCGGTCATCACCACCTCCCGCACGGAGATGGGAAAGTCCCAGTCCACCGCCTCGTTCTGCGGGACGTAGCCGATCATGCCCTTCTTCCGTGCCTGCTGCGGATCCTGTCCATTGATCTGGACGCTGCCGGTATCCGGCTTGATCTGGCCCATGATCGTCTTGAAAAGCGTGGACTTGCCGGAGCCGTTCATGCCCACCAGCCCGCAGACCATACCCCGTCCCAGCTGCACGGTGGCGTGGTCGAGCGCCTGGACCGGGCCGTAGTGGACGGTGGCGTTCTGGACGTCGATGGCCCATGGATGCTCCGCTTGGCTGCTCATGGCAACTCTCCCTTCAATGCGCGGGCGATGGTGCGGGTGTCGTGGGTGATCAAGTCGAGGTAGGTCGGCACGGGCCCGTCGGCGGCCGACAGCGAGTCGACGTAGAGCGTCCCGCCGTAGACGGCGTCGGTGGACTCCACCACCCGCTGCATGGCGGCGTCCGACACCGTGGATTCGCAGAACACCGCTGGCACCTGCCGTTCGCGCACGGCGTCGATGGCCGCGGCCACCTTGCGCGGAGTGGCCTGCGATTCCGCATTGACCGCCCACAGGTACTTCTCCGTCAGCCCGACATCGCGGGCCAGATAGCTGAAGGCGCCTTCGCAGGTCACCAGGGTCCGGTGGGATTCGGGGATCTGCGCGAGCGAGGCGGCCAGCTCGTCATGCACGGCCTGGAGCTTGCTCTGGTACTGCGCGGCGTTGGCGCGGTAGTCAGAGGCGTGTTCCGGGTCCAGCTCGCTGAACGCCTCGGCAATGCGCCCGGCGTATTTCTGCACGTTCAGCGGACTCATCCAGGCGTGCGGGTTCGGTTTCCCCGAGCCTTCCTCGTCCGCGATGTCGATGACCTCGACGCCGTCACTGACCGTGACGTGCGGGGCGGGGTTGTCGGCCACGAATTGCGCGAACCACGCTTCGAGGTTCAGCCCGTTGTCAAGGATCAGGTCAGCACGCGAGGCCCGGCGCAGGTCGTCCGGGGTCGGTTCGTAGCCGTGGATCTCGGCGCCCAGCCGGGTCACCGATTCCACCCGCAGGTGCTCCCCTGCCACGTTCTGCGCGATATCTGCCAGCACCGTGAACGTCGTCAAGACCACCGGTCGGTCATCGGGCTCCACTGGCTGCGGTTCGGCGGCGGTGCCGCCGGAGCAGCCCGCGAGAAACAGCAGCATCAGCGGCACAATCCCGAGGCGCCGCAGCAGGCCCTGGCCCCGCCGCCGGCGCGAGTGAGTTTTCACCAACAACCCTCGAATCCTTTTCCCTGCGCTCGCACGGCCTCGTTGCCGCGAAAGAGGGGCTCACGTTTCACCCCCTCATAGGATAATGTTTGAGGGGTCAAACATTCAATTCGACTGCGCTGACTGGCAACCCTCCACGCGAACCGAGGCCACCCGGGCAAGGGAGCCAGAGAAGAAAAACAGGCCCCGGAACGCGCGGCTGAAGCGGCGTCGTTCCGGGACCTGTTCACGTTCCATCCCCAGCGTGCGGGCTGCGAGGCCCGCTAACGCAGGGCGCTGAGGTCCAGTGGCTTGTTGTTCGCGGCGTTGCCGTAGACCTCGACATGGACGTGGTCCATGTGGCGGGTGGTGTCGTTCCAGTTGCCGGTGAACTGGTTTCCGTACTTGCCGGAGGTGGAGTAGGCAGTCCATCCGGTGGTTGGAAGCCAGATCTCGTCCTGCCAGATCAGGTAGGAGACACCCAACTGGTCGCGGTTATCGAGCAGGAACTGCGCGATCTTGTCGCCGTTGGCCACGCCCGTTGCGGTCTTGTAGTTGCGGATCATCAAGTCCGCGGCCTTGCCGCTGCTGTGCCCGATCGAGCCGCTGCGCAACGTATAGATGGCGCTGATGCTGTCTGCGAAGCGGTCCTTGACCGCGTTGATCACCTTCTGGGTGTCGGGCTGCACCGAAACGGTGGCCTTGGTGCTCAGGTAGTCGTCCTTGATCCATCCGCTGCCCAGGCTGGTGACCACGTTGGCCCAGCCGTTCGAGGTCTTCAGGTAGGTGACCTTTTCGCCCAGCGCCACGACGCCCTTGGACGCGTACTGGGTGCCCGCACCGGTGCGCAGGTTGACGCTGGCGGTGGTCCAGCGGTAGCTGGCGTTGGGAGTGGCTGGCGGGTCCGATGGCAGCGGCAGGCTCGGCTTGGATGCCGAGAGGTAGGCTCCCGACACCCAGCCGGTTCCGAGCCGGCTCTTCACGCGGATCCAGCCGTTGGCCGAACCCAGGGCGGTGACCTTTTCATTCGTGGACAGCACACCCAATGACTTGGTGTTCACCGAGTTTCCGACGCGCTGGTTCACGTTGGTGGTGGCCCAGTACGGCTTGCTGGCGATCACGGCGTAGGCCGAGTTCGTCAGCGTGGAGGTTGGAACCCATCCGGTGCCCTTGGAGGTCTTGACCTTCGACCACGAGCCGCTGGTTGCGTAGAGGCTGAGCTTCTGGCCGGCAGGTATGGTGCCCAGCGACTTCGCGGAGGACGAGGCCGTGGTGCGCACCGCCGTTGCGTCCATGCTCCAACGGGTGCCGATGACCTTGTCCACGACCGGGGCCTTGGAGCTCAGGTGTTTTGCCGGAACCCAGCCGGTCCCCTTAGAGGAATTGACGCGGGTCCAGCCGTTGGCGGAGCCGATGGCGGTGACCTTCTGGCCCTTTGCCAGGGAGCCCAGCGACTTCGAGCTGCCGGTGTTCGACGCGCGCAGCGTGGTGCCGGAGGTGGCCCAGTAGGACTTGCTGGAGATCGGCGTGTAGGCCGTGGTGACGAGCGAGGAGGTGGGAACCCATCCGGCGCCCTTGGCGGTCTTGACCTTCGACCACGAGCCGCTGGTCGAATACAGGCTCATCTTCTGGCCGGCGTAGGCGGTACCCAGGGACTTGGCCTTGGTCGAGGCGGTGGCGCGGACGACGGTCTTGTCGATGGTCCAGCGCGAGCCGATGACCTTTTCGACCACCGGGGCCTTGGCCAGCAGGTTCTTCGACGGCACCCAGCCGGTGCCCTTGGAGGACTTGATCCGGGTCCAGCCGTTGGAGGTGCCGATGGCGGTGACCTTCTGCCCCTTGGCGATGCTGCCCATACTCTTGCTGCCAGAGGAGTTCGCCGACTTCAAGGCGAGATTCGCCCCGGCCCAGTAGGACTTGCTGGCGATCGGCTTGTAGGCGGTGGCCACCAACGCGGAGACCGGCACCCAACCGATTCCCTTGGAGGTCTTGACCTTGGCCCACGAGCCGCTGGTCGAGTACAGACTCAGTTTCTGGCCAGCCGGGATGCTTCCCAGCGACTTCGCCTTGGACGACGGGGTCGCGCGGACAACGGTGGTATCGATGCTCCAGCGCGAACCAATCACCTTCAGCGGTGCGGTGGCGCCCAGGTGCTTGCTCTGGATCCATCCGGTCTTACCCGAGACCGACACCGAGCTCCAGCTGCCGTAGTTGCGCAGCCACTGGACCTTTGCGCCGGCGGCGAGGGTGGCGACCTTGGCGGAGCTCGTCGAGGTGCTCTTGTAGATCGGCTGCTTGGTCTTGGCCCAGCGGTAGGCAACAGCCGGCGCACTGCTCTTGAGCTGGTTCGTGGGGACGAATCCGGTCTTGCTGCCGGACTTGATCTTGGTCCAGGAGCCTGAGGTGCCCAGGCGCTCGACCTTGGTCCGGCGCTGCAGCGCTCCGAGCGACTTCGCCTTGGACGACGGGCTCTGCCGCAGCACCTGGTAGGAGCTCAGGTAGCGGTAGGTCTTGGTCTTCGAGGTGGAAGCTGCTGGAACGTTGGTGAGGAACTTTGCCGAGACCCAGCCGGTTTTGTTGCCGTAGCTGGTTTTCGACCATCCGTTGCTCGTGGCGCTGACCTTAACAGTGGCGTTCTTGGGAATCACCAGCAGCGATTTGGACGAAGCGCTGGCGCTCTGCCGCAGGTTCAGGTTCTGGATTGTTTTCTTGCTGACGGTTTTGACCGCGGCGGCAAGTGCTACTTCCTGGGCGGGAGCGATGCTCGGCGCGGCAGCGGCCGGGATCACGGGGCTCAGGCATAGTGACAGCGCCAAGGCAAGGCCTAGCGCGCGAGTGCGACGGGGCATCTGGGTTCTTTCGGTCAGATCCTCACTGATCGGTGAGGTCGGAAACTGGACGACAGCTGCCCGTCGGTAGTCCTCCAGTTACGGCTGCCACTCCTAGAATGACATACCCAGAGAAAATACAGTATTTGCACACTCGAAATTCACTTAGTTGTTTTGATGTATACAAACGCGGTTTCCGAACCGGGCTCGATTTCCGTTCGCCCTGCATCCTGGATCACCGGCCCCGCGGCCTGTGCGCGGAGCCGCTCGAAGTCTTCATCGGACAGGTGCTGGATCCCGACCGGCGCATGGGCGGACAACCAGCGTTCGATGCGCTCGCCTTGTTCCTCGGTCAGCCAGGCGAACAGCGCGTGCGCGCTCTGCGCCGCAGCCTTGCCGGTGGACATCTGCAGTGATTTTCTGATGCCGATATTGACCTCCGCGACCAGCACCTCGTTGCTCTTGGGCAGTTGCGTGCCGGACACCTGTAGTTTGGCGATGAGTTTCGGCAGGTCGTTCGCCGGCAACGGCGGCAGGCCCACGGCTTGGGCCTTGCCGACCTGGCTCACCATCGCTTCGGGGAACACCTCCAGCACCTTGGAGAACATCTTGGGATTGGCGCGCCGCACCGATTTGGCAAATGCCTGCTCCGACCAGGTCTGCCATTCAGGTTCATGCGGCGAGCGGAGGTAGGCGATGACAGCTGCGCGGGCAACTGCTGAGAGGCCCTCGTCCTCGGTGGACGGATCTTCCTTGTCGATCCGCAGGATGATCGCTTGAACCAGTTCATCCGGATCGCGTTCGCGCAACTCACTCATGGAATCATTCTATTCAAAGCGCGCGGGGCCTCTCACCGACACCGGTTGCAGGGTCCCTGACCCTAGCTGCTCAGGAACGTGACCGTAATGCGCGCCTGCTGCGCGGCGTAAACCGCATGCAGGACGTTGGCTTCAACGAAAATGGAGCCTCCGATGCCCAACGTGGAGGTTGCGCCGCCAACGGTGAAATCAACTTCGCCGCTGATCACTTGGACGATGATCGGTGTGCGCGCCATGTGGTCCGGAAGCTCCACCCCTGCATCGAAGGCGATTTCGGTGATCTGGGCCTTCTCCCCCGCGAAAATGCGCTTGGCGGCGTACTTGCCGGGCTTGATCGGATTCCGTTCGGCATAGTCCTGGATTGTCCGGGCGATCAGCACCGAATCGCTCGCATCCGACGTATTCTGGCTCATGGCTAGTTCCTTCCGTAATTCATGGTGCGCAGGGAGATAATCATCCGACGAGATCGGCTAGTACCTTCGTCCCCTGACCTTGCGGGCAATCAGCAAGACGACGCTCGTCAGCATGGCAGTAGCGAGGCTGACCAGAACAGGGATCTGCCATTCTTGCTTAACTAGGGCATCGGAAGTGCCGCTCACGAGCGCGCCGAGAATGCTCCCGACACCGCGCTCCGTGCCTTGGCCGACCGCGGCGACACTCTCGAACAGCGCAGGCGTGATCCACTGGATCACGAGCGAGAGAATCCAGATCAGCAGATTGGCGGCCTTCAGGAACCCCAGGACTCCCAGCACCAGGCCGAGGACTACCGGCCCGGCATACCAGAGATATTGCGCGTAGGACTGCGCTCCGGAAACCAGAGAAGCCACGACCTGCAGCCAGTAGCTGAAGCCCACGGCGATCAGCGCAAACAGCGGGGCCGCTGCAATGAGCTTGAGCTTGACGATCAGGTAGTACAGCGCTTGGAACACGGCAAACAGGGTGCCAAGGAAATACAGGTGGCGCACCGAGTCCGCAGAGATCTCCCCATCGAATAGTCCCGGTTCGAGCGCGTACGTCGCTTGGAATGCCAGCGCGATAAACCCGAGCACCATGCCGACATCGGTCACCACGGCGAATTTAGTACCGCCGTACCCAACCCTGCGGGCGAAGAATGCGCTGAGCAGGGTCGCCATGGAGAAGACGAGCAGCAATCCGAGTGCGTCGTTCGAAGCATAGGGAAGAATTGCTTGGTCTTCGTAGCCGATCCACAGCCACGGAAGGACGGCGAACGCCACGATCAGCAGCCCGGCCACCAGCTGCATCCACCAGCTTTGCCAGACGCCTGCGGTTGATCTCAACATTGCTCCTTCGAGTCCCCAAGTGTTCCTCTGGACTTATTCTTCCAGAGCTCAGGGCAACCTGTAGGGCTTCAGGCCAGCGTTTCGCGAGCCCCGGAGCAGGAATGGCAGGACAAACGAGCGGCTCGGAGGCATTCCCTCAAGGGTGGAATACCTGCGAGCCGCTCGCGAATTCTATTCACCATGGTTCGATACGGGTGGTCGAAGCGCACGACAACGTTACAGATGACTTTGGTCTGGAACGTGCCGGTGAAAGTCGTTCTCGGCGGTAGCTCTTGACGACTTCAACTACGTTTATTCAACTACAGACCAGTCAGGGTGTGCAATACGCATCATCATGGTTGATCAATATGATCAATCTCGGCCCATCTCGTTTGCGTCGATCCGTCACTTTGCCGGCACTGCTCGAAAACCCTCCCGGAAGGTGCGTTCCGAACGGTGTTGACCTTGACGTAACGTCAACCTATAGCGTTTCCATATGGATAAGATTCGCCGAGAGAAACACCCGGACACGAGTTACAGCATCTCCGAGGTAGCCAAGTCGACCGGGGTGACCAGCAGAACCTTGCGGCACTACGACCACATCGGCCTGCTTCGTCCGGCATTCGTGGCTGACAACGGCTACCGGCATTATGGCCAGCACGAGCTGGTCCGCTTGCAACGGATCCTGCTGCTGCGCCAATTGGGCCTGCGGCTGGACACCATCTCCGAGGTGCTCGATTCCAAAACGGAACAGATCCAGGCGCTGGAAATCCATGTCAAAGACCTGGATCGGCAGCGGGAAAACATAGACCGTCAGATCAAGGCCCTGCGCCACAGCATTAGCGCACTATCGAAAGGGGAAACAGTGAATCTCGATTCGGCCTTCGAAGGGTTCAACGAGCAATACAAGGAAGAAGTCGTCGCCCGGTGGGGCTCGGAAGCCTACGAGCGTTCCGATCAATGGTGGCGCTCGAAGAGCGGCGCCGAGCGAGCCGACATGATGGAACAGGTCAAGGAGCTGAACCACGCGTGGGTACAGGCTGGCGAAGACGGAATCTCCGCCGACAGCGACGCCGCACGCCTGCTGGCTTCCCGGCACGTGCAGTGGCTGGCGTCCATACCGGGCACCCCGGCCGCTTCCGGCGACCCGGCGCAGTTGCGCGCGTACGTGCTGGGACTTGCCGACATGTACGTCGCTGATGAACGCTTCGCCAAGAACTATCAGGGGCACGCACCGTTCGTCCGCGATGCCCTGCATTCGTTCATGAATGAAGAGGAGCACTAGCAATCAGGTGCTTCGGCATACGTCTCGAAGACTCTGCCGGAGCGCCCGCTATGATTCCCTCTCGATTTCCTCGCGCGCTTGGGCATAGCGAGTCTGGATGTATTCCTCCAGCTTTTCGCGTTCCACGCGCCACACTCCCCTGCCTCCGATTTGGATGGCTGGCAGCTCTCCACTCTTGATCAACGCGCGGATCTGCGGAAGCTTGACGTTCAGCTCCTCGGCAACGTCTTCTAATCGCAAGAACCTCATGGCATCAGATTACTGTCATTTGCTGAAGTTAGATCTGATTCGACGCAACCTGTGCATAACGTGTTCCCTACGCCACAATTTATGCCGTTGCTGCCCCTGCGAGCACCGCGCACGCAACAAACCGGTCAGTCCGTGCAACACGCTTGGGAGATACTGGTCATTTTGACTAAAATCTATTTGTAGCACTCGCGATCTTCACGCACACGCCGTCATAGGAGACCACAGATGAATTCGGATACGTATCAGCTCGATGAAACCGACCGACGTATCCTTCTGGCCCTCGATGCCGATCCGCGTGTTCCCATCATGATGCTCGCCCAGCAGCTTGGACTGGCCCGAGGCACCGTGCAGTCCCGTTTGGAGCGGCTGGCGAACTCCGGCGCCCTGCGTCCGAATACTGCGCGTATTCTGCCGGCGGCCATGGGCCGCGGCGTCAGCGCGTTCGTCAGCGCGGAGCTGGACCAGGCCCGCCTGAACGAGGCGATCGCGGGACTGCGGCAAATCCCAGAAGTCCTCGAGTGCGTGGCTCCTGCCGGCGATACCGACCTGCTGATCCGCGTAGCCGCCACGGACCCCGACGACTTGTACCGGGTCAGCGAGGAAATTCGCCTCTGCCCGGGCATCACCCGCACCTCGACGTCAATGATCCTGCGCGACGTCATTCCGTTCCGCACCACCGAGCTGCTCAAGAAGTTGAGCGGCGAAAAGCACTAAGCCCGCATCTTTCACAACGGCCAGGCACCGCGTGCCTGGCCGTTAGTCTGTTACATGCTGGGGGATTCGTCCGGGCAGGTATTTCCGGGCCCTGAATACCTGGACCATGGAGGCGGCGCAGCAGATGGCGAGCAGCCCGATGAACAGCGCCGGGTGGGCCATCGGCCGCCACAGGGCGAACAGCGTGGGGAACGTGAAGCCGATGAAGCAGCACATGTAGAACCGTCCGGTCAGCTTGCCCAGATCCGCGGGACCTGCCAGATCCAGCACCTGGCTCAGCCCTGCGACCAGCAGGATTCCGTTCGCGGCGCCAGACACGACCGATGCCGCCATGCCCACGGCTTCGGAGCCGGTCAGCGAAACCACCAGCATCAGCAACAGGCCCGCCAAGGCGACGCCCAGCCCCCAGAGCAGCAGGCCGACCCGGCTGACATCGTTGAAACGGCGGATCAGCGGCTGGATTGCTGCGCCCATGCCCATCGTGACCAGCACGGTGATCGTGGAATACAGCAGGCTGGATTGGCCCGGTTCGGCGGTCAGGGCGGGGACCACCGCGAACCCCGTGGCTGCCATCCCGAAGACCCAGGGGGCTGCGGGCAGCACCAGCCGGGTGAACCGCTTCATGTTCGCCATGCTGGTCCGCATCTGGTGCGCGGCAGGGGCAGCATCCGCCGGATCCACCTGGCGCAGGACGGCTGGCTGTTCCTCCTTGGCGGTGAGCATCAGCAGCAACCAGGCCAGCGTGGCGACCGCGTGGACAGCGTAGGCGAGTTCCGGGCTTTGGCTGGATCCGACAATCGCGCCGGAGATCGCCGGGCCGATGGCGAAGCCGGCCGAGGTGCACAGCGCCGCCCGGGTGGCGCCTGCCGGCCCGGGGCTGATCAGCTTGACCCAGCTGGTGACTGCCACCATGGCGAGCCCCATGCCCAGCCCGGTGAAGACGCGTCCGAGGTACAGGCCCGCTTCGGTGTACCAGCCGCCCATCAGGGCCAGGGATCCGAGCACCGAGAATGCCAGGGCCGCCAGCGTGAAGGGCTTTCGCCCGAAGCGGTCAGTCAGCGGGCCGCCGAACATCAGCGCAGGGATCATGCCGAGCAGATAGCTGCCCATGACCAGCATGGCTTCGAATTCGCTCAGCAGCCGTTGCTGCTGGTACCAGCTGATCAGGGAGACATACTGGTTGGCGCACCAGCCGGTGAGGATCAGGCAGATGCCGGGAAGCCACCACGAGGTGGTGCGGCGTGCGGTCTTGGAAAGTGCGATGCCTACTTCTCCAATTCGTGGAAAAGGCTGCGTACCCGGTCGGCGATTTCATCGCGGATCATGTTCATCCGTTCGGCGCCGGTGATGCCGTCTTCGCTCGGCTCGTAGGTGACCCAGCGTTCGGTCTTCACCTGCGGATCGAAGCTCGGATTGGCGTCGGTGCCGAGGATAACCACCCGGTCCACCGAGGCGGCCAGCGACGGATCGATGGGCTTGGGTTCGCCCTGGGCCATGTCCGCGCCGCACTCGGCCAGCGAGGCGACCGCTTCGTGATTGATCGAGGCACCGGGGTTGGTGCCGGCCGAATAGCTGGTGACCTTGCCGTCTGACACGTAATCCATCAGTGCCGCGGCCATCTGCGACTTGCCGGCATTGCGTGAGCAAATGAAGAGAACCGAAGGTGTAGTCATGAAAACAATTGAACCACCCAAAGCGCGCTTTGGGTGGTTCAATGTGCAACAGTGACGCCGGGGCGCCTGGATTCTCAGAGGGTCAGGTTCTTGCCGGTCTTGATTGTCTCGCCCTTGAAGAACGCCGGGTGGCGGATGCGGCTGTAGAGCATGACCAACACGCCCAGCAGCAGCACGCCGACACCGAGGATGAAGACCATGCCGATGCCGCCGATCTCCGAGCCCGAACCGTACTCCGGGTTCATCGAGTCGACCGCGGTGACAAAGAACATCACCAGCAGGATGACACCGCCCACCAGTGGAGCCAGGAACTTGAAGAAGAAGTTCCGGGCGTTGGAGAACAGCTCGCTGCGGAAGTACCAGACGCAGGCCAGCGCGGTCAGGCCGTAGTAGAAGCAGATCATCAGGCCGAGGGCGGTGATGGTGTCCCACAGGGCGTTTTCCGACAGCAGGCGGGTGACGACGTAGAACGCCGCGGCGGCTGCCGCCGAGACCACGGTGGCCACCGACGGCGACATGTAGCGCGGGGAGATCTTGGCGAAGCTGCTTGGCAGCGCCTTGTAGTAGCCCATGGCCAGGATGGTGCGCGCCGGGGAGACCATGGTCGACTGCAGCGACGCCGCAGAGGAGGACATGATGGCCAGCGACATCAAGATGGCCAGCGGGCCCATGACCGGTCCGGCCAGCACCGCGAAGATGGATTCCTGGTTGTCCGGGTTGCCGGCGCCCAGTCCGGTGGTTCCGACGCCGGCAAAGTACAGCACGGCGGTGGCGACGGCCAGGTACAGCGCTATGATGATCAGCACCGTCCAGGTGGCGCCGCGGCCCGGGACCTTGTTGGGGTCGGTGGTTTCCTCGTTCATGGTCAGGGTGACGTCCCAGCCCCAGAACACGAAGATGGACAGCGAGATGCCGGCGGCGAAGGCGGTGAAGGATTCCACGCCCGCCGGGTTGAACATGTCCCAGGTGATCTGGGTCGGATCGTAGGGAGTATCCGAGGTGAACGCCATGATGGCGAACAGCAGCAGCACACCCACCTGGAAGCCCACCAGCACGTACTGGAAGACCTTGGTCGCATTCATGCCCCGGTAGGAGATGTAGGCGGCGATGGCGATGAACACCAGCGTGGTGGGGATGTTGATCCACAGGTTCTTGGTCAGCGCCGCGATCCATTCCTGGCCGGTGAGCTGTGCGATGAGGATGTAGAAGAAGTCCACCGCCACCGCGGCCAGGTTGGAGAGCACGATCACCGTGGCGGCGATCAGGCCCCAGCCGCCCATCCAGCCGATCATGGGCCCGAAGGCCCGGGTCGCCCAGGTGAAGGAGGTGCCCGAGTCGGGCATGGCGTTGTTCAGTTCCCGGTAGCCGAGGGCTACGAGAAGCATGGGGATGAAGCCGGCGATCAGGATGGCCGGAAGGCTGGTGCCCACCTCGGCGACGGTCGCGCCGAGCCCGGCGGTCAAGGTGTACGCCGGGGCAATGCAGGAGATGCCGATAACGATCAGGCCCAGGACACCGACGGTGCCCTTGGACAGACCTTTTTCATGAAGTCCCGAATCGTTCGTTTCGGGAAGGCTATCCCGCCTCATTTCTTGTGACATTGTCAAAAACCTTTGGGAGTGTGCTCACCGTTGAGCCGCGGCAGTGCGCGCCGCCCTGGACGCTGTGTCAGGTATGCGGCAGGGCGGTCGACGGTGAGTGCGTTTTGGAGAGGATCCAAGGGATACGAATTTTTGATCGGCTTTCTACCGTGTTGATGGCAAGTGGGGAATGACGCCCATGGGGACGTTGAGGTGGCCGAGGATGCGATGCGCCTTCGGGCCGATGAACAGGCGGCGATGCGCCGCCAGGCGGGCCGAGCCGAGCAGGGCCAGATCTCCGGGCTGCCAGGACAGCTCGTTGATCGCGGTGTCGATGCTGCCGCTGGCGATGACCTCGACGCTCGCTTCGATGCCCAGTTCCTTCACCAGTTCATCGAGGTATTCGCGGATCCCGCGCACGTGGTCGTCGATTCCGGCGGAGCCTTCGGACACGTCGGCGTGGGCCACGAAATTTGCCACACGCAGCTTGATATTGCGCGCGTTGGCGACGCGGGCGGCCAGGGAGATGATCTCCTCGGCCCCGGGGCGGTCTCCGACGAACGCGGTCAGCCGGGTGATCTGCCCGCCTGCTTCGCGCAGGTTCTCCAGAGAGGCCGGTGAGGTCATGAAGACCGGCAGCGGCGAGGAGTGCAGCAGGGCGTTGGCGATGGCCCCGGGCATGAAGAAGCCGCCCAGATGGCGCTTGCGCCCTCCGAGCACGATTCCGTGGACTTCGAACTCTTCGCCGAGTTCGATCAGCCCTTCAGCGATGGACGACACGGAGCGCGCCACAACGCTGGCGCCGATTCCCTCGGGAACCAGCGCCAGTGCTTCGGCGGCCCACCGGTCCACCTGGGCGGAGAGAATGGTTTCATAACCATGGTCTCCGCCCGGGTAGACGGCGGTAAAGGGTGCGGCGGCCGGAAGAACGATGGCAATCTGCACGAATGCATCCTTCGTTCCGGCCACCACTGCGCTGGCCAACTCAATGGCCTCCGCGCCGCGTTCGTCGGCGGTGTAACCTACGAGCAGTTTCATCGTCTTAGACGGTGATCTTCGAGTCGGCCGGAGCGGTCAGGGTAGCCACGCCGTCGTAGGACTCGTCGTAGGAGGTTCCGTCGAGTTCCGCGAGAATGCGGGCCGCGTTGCGGCGGCCCATGCGTACTGCGCCGTCAACGTGCTGGTAGCCTTCGCCGGCCAGGTCCGAGGAGGAGAAGTAGATCGGGCCGACGTTCTCGTTCTGGCTCGGGCCGAAGCGGTACAGGCCGCCCAAATCGTAGCTGGTGGCGTAGGCGCCACGGGTCCACTCTTCGGAGCCGAAGTCGGAGAGGTAGAAGACCTTCGGATCCAGGGTCTTCTCGCCCAGGAACTCGGCCATGGCCTTCAGGATGGCTTCCTTGCGCTCGGCGTCGGTGTCCATGGCCCAGATCTTGTCGGCTTCCAGATCCGAAATGAAGCCGACGAGGGTGCCGGTGGATTCGCCGTCGAAGGTGTTGTCGTAGATTTCCTGGACCAGGTGGTTCGGGCCGAAGCAGGTGCCGGACAGGCCCTCTTCACGCCAGAACGGGGTGTCATAGACCGCGTGCACCTTGATGACCAGGCCCATGGACTGGTGCTGGTGGGTGACGTGCTGCCAGCGAGGCAGCGGCGGGAAGTAGCTGATGCGGTTGTACAAGTTCGGCGGAACTGCCAGCACGGCCTTCTGGGCCTTAACGGTGACGTCGGCACCGTGGGCCACCACGCCGTCTTCGGACCATTCGAGCTTGAGCACCGGGTTCTCCAGGAACAGGGTGTCTTCCGGCAGACGGCCGGCCACGGCGATGGACACGCCCTGCATGGAGGTCTTCATGCGGCGGTCCAGGATGAAGTCTTCGTCGACCAGGTTGTCGAAGGAGCCTGCGGAGGAGGCCATGAGCACTGCCTGCAGCGCGGAGAAGGTGTGGGCCGGCTTGGTCAGCATGCCGCCTGCGATGAACAGGCCGATGTTGTTGCACGCCACCTCGTCGGAGGAGTTCTCGCGCAGGAAGTGGTGGAAGGAGATCTTGTCCAGCTCCTCGGCCTGCGGGTGCTCCCACGGCTTGTCCGGGTTCATGCCGGCGGCCAGCTCGTTCATGATCGAGATGAGCTTGTTCATCTCGGCCACGGTGGCTTCGCCGACCGGGAAGTCCTCGCCTTCGTAGATGATGGCTTCGCCGGCCTCGGTGCGGTAGACGCTCTTGCCCTGCTTGTAGCGCTCGAAGGTCTCGATGCCCAGTTCCTCGATCAGCGAGTACAGGCCGGTCTGGTCCGGGCTGATCCACTGGCCGCCGATCTCGATGGTGGCGCCGTCCATGGTGTCGGTCCAGGTGCGGCCGCCCACGCGGTCGCGTGCTTCGAGCACCGCTACGGACTTACCGGCCTTGACCAGCTCGTAGGCGGCGGTCAGGCCGGAAGGACCTGCACCAATGACAACGACATCGCGTTCGAGATGTTTCATGACTGCTCTCCTAGAACAATAAAATGAATTCAGTTCATTTATCTTTCCTATAGCATAGGGTACGAACACGATCTTGTGAAGTAACCCACGTCAGCTAGGGGATCATCAATGAGCGAAGAGGCGCCTCGCCGTGCGGGCAGACCGCGCAGAGCCGTGCTCACCCGGGAACGCATCACCAGCCACGCGCTGGAGCTGGCTTCTGCAGACGGCTACGAGGCCCTGACGATGCAGCGCCTGGCCAAATCCCTGGGCGTTGCCGCCTCGGCCCTGTACAACCACGTGTCCTCTAAGCACGACCTGCTGCAGTGGGTCCAGGAACTGGTGATGACCGACGTGGACACCTCGGTCTTCGACACCCTGGAGATCTCCGAGGCGCTGGTTGAATGGGCCACGAGCTACCGGAATGTCTTCGCCCAGCACATTCCCCTGGTTCCGGTCATTGCGGTGCTCCCGGTGTCCGATTCCCCGCGCACCTTGAAGATGTATGAACGGGTCGCCGAGGCTTTGCGCGACTACGGGTTGAAGGACGAGGCAATCATCCCCACCATCGTGGCGCTGGAATCATTCATTTTCGGCTCGGCCATGGATACCGCCGCCCCGCACGACATCTTCGACGCGCGGGACCACAAGGATGCCACCCCGAACTTCACCCAAGCAGTGTCCGATCAGCGTGCCACCGGGCGGAACACCAGCGACGACTCGTTCCAGCGCGGCCTGCAGGCCATGGTCGCAGGCCTCCTGGCGGCAGGGAGCAAAAAATGACTCAAGCCCACGACGCCGACGGGCCGCAGAAGAAGTCATGGCTGGCACGTATCACCGGCAAGCAGTGGACCTCGGTGGCGCTGGTCATCGTGTCCTTGGTGTTCATCTTGCAGAACCTGAATATCGTGCGCGTCGAATTCTTCCTGTTCCACACCGCCGCTCCGTTGTGGGCGATCCTGCTCATCACGCTGGCGGCAGGCTATGTGATCGGAAGATTCTCCAAGCGCCGGGACTAGTCGTCCAGGATCGCCCACTCCCCGACTTCCTCGTTGTCGGAGTCGAAGACGTCTTCCTGGGCTCCGGGAACGAGCGGATACATGGTGATCTTGGTGGACCAGTCACGCAGAATCTTCTGCAGCTCCTCCAACGGCTTCAGCTGCATGTTCTCGGTGTCGAAGTTGACTTCCAAAACAAAGCGCATGGTGCACTCCCATCCCTCGCGTTGCGGCAATCCTATGCCCTGATTCGCTGAAATACGAGACTTGACAAGGGCTGGACAATGACTGACCCGCAATGGGTGAAATCTGCACGTTAATGGCAGAAGCGGGGCCCCAAAGGGACCCCGCTTCGCACGGTGAAAGTTATCCGATTACTGCATCGTGGTCATCGTCGCGATGGAGTCAAAGGCTTCGGGGCCGCCGACCTTGTACAGGGCCAGCAGCAGGCCGCCGAAGACGGTGCCCATGATCGCGCTGAAGCCCAACGAGATCTTGGCCAGCGAGCGGACCTCGTCACGGCTGATGGCGCTTTCGTTGTTCAGGTACCGGGCTGCGCCGGCGCTGATGCTTGCCGCCGGGGTTGCAGGCTTCTCCGTTGCGGACTGGGCCTGCGCCGATGCAGTCTGGGAGATGGCAGGGGCTACTGCCGGTGCCGCCATCAGGATGTTCGATGCGGTGTCGATCTCTCCGCCACGCAGGTAGGCGACGGTCGAACGGTGCTTGCGGTCCTGGCGGAGCTTGACAATGTTCGAGCCATGTCGTGCCAACAGAATATCTTCGCCAAGTGGGATCGTGCCCATCGATAACCGCTCTCCTAAGTAAATTCAAACACCGTACTTCCAGTAAACCCCACGAATTTTCGCTACCTGTTAAATACTTGTCTATTTGTTCACAAACACACATGCCCCTGTGATGCAAACGGCATGATTTCAGCGTTAAACGCGCCTACGTCACACCTGGGTGGGCCTCCGGGCGGCGTTCAGCCGCCTGTGGGAACCCGTTCAATCGGGCAGCTGGCCGAAGGCTTCGGTATCCGAAATCGGGCCGAGCACCAGGATGCGGTCACCGGGCTTGAGCACCGTCTGGGCATCGGCATGCTGCCAGCGGCCCTCGTCATTGGTGCGGGCCGCCACTGTTACCCCGTAGTGCTTGCGCAGGTTGCTGTCGCCGAGTTTCAGCCCCTGCAGCACCTTCGGCGTCGTCATTTTCACCATGGCGAATCCACGATCGATTTCGAGGTAGTCCATCATCGATCCGCGCACCAGGTGGGCTACCCTTCGGCCCATGTCCTTCTCCGGGTAGATGATGTGGTGCACGCCGAGCTGTTCGAGAATCAGGCCGTGCTGGTCATCCAGCGCCTTGGCCCAGACATGGGGAATGTCCATGCTCAACAGCTTTGAACAGGTGAGGATCGACGCCTGGAGGTGGTTTCCGATGGCCACCACAACCCTGTCGAATTCGTTGAGCGAGAGCTGTTCAAGAGCTTCGCGCTTGGTGGCGTCGGCCCGGACCACTTGGGTGAGTTCCCCGTTGAGGGACTGGACGATATCTTCGTCCAGGTCGATTCCCAGCACGCTGGTTCCCGAGCTCATCAGCTCCAGAGCCAGCGAAGCTCCGAAACGTCCCAAGCCGATGACTGCGACGGAATTTGCATGGGCAATTTTCTTGGCCGCACCGCGGCCGCCGGAGAAGTTAACCAATTGCTGGCCTTTCCTTAGGAAGTTCGAATACTGCTTTCTTGTCGCGCAGGGCAAGCGCCGATCCGAGCGACAGGACGCCGACGCGTCCCAGGTACATCAGCGCGATCAGCACCGCTTCGCCGGTCGCGGGCAGCTCGGGGGTGATACCGGTCGACAGCCCCACCGTGGCGAACGCCGAGGTCGCTTCGAACAGGCATTCATCCAGGGTGAATTCGGTGATCACCAGCAACGCCATAGTTCCGGTGAAGACCGCGGCCACCGCGACGAGCGCCACCGTGATCGCTTGGCGGTGCACCGAGCGGGACAGCCGCTTGCCGAAGATGTTCACTGCGGCTTCCCCGCGAAGTTCGGTGAGGATGATGAAGAACAGGACCGCGAAGGTCGTGATCTTGATGCCGCCACCGGTGCCTGCCGGGCCAGCGCCGATGAACATGAGCAGATCCATGCCCAGCCAGGTGGCCGAATGCATGTCCCCGATATTGATCGAGTTGAACCCTGCGGTACGCGTCTGCACGGATTGGAAGAATCCTGCCAGCAGCTTGTCCTGGACGGACATGGGCCCCAATGTGTCCGGGTTGGCCCACTCCATGGCGGTGATGAATACGGTGCCCAACAGCAGCAAGGCAACGGTGCCTACCAGAACGATCTTCGTATTCATGGACCATTTCAGCCTGTTCCGCGCGTATCGGCGGATCTGCAGGATGACGGGGAATCCCAGGCCGCCGAGGATGATCGCCGCGGCAATAGGAATGCAGATCCACGGGTCGGATGCGAACCCCACCAAGTTGTCGGAAAAGAGTGCGAATCCTGCATTGTTGAAAGCGGAGATCGCGTGGAACCCTCCGTAGGCCAGACCTTCCCCGAACGAATAGCCGTACCCGAGGATGAATCGGGCAGCCAGCAGCACCGCGATGATGCCCTCGATCGTGAACGTCACCTTCACGATCGACAGGGCGGCGTTCTTCACGTTTGGGCCTTCGACGGCCTTGGCCTCGGTCTGCGCAGTGATTTTTGCGCGCAGGCTGAGTTTTCCCAAGATGCTCAGCGAGAACAGGGACGCGACGAGCATGATGCCCAGACCGCCGGCCTGGATCAAGGCGATGATCACGATTTTCCCGAAAACGCTGAAGTGCGTCGCGGTATCGAGCACCGCGAGGCCCGTGACGCAGACTGCTGAAGTTGCGGTGAACAGCGCATCGATGAAAGGCGTCCACTGCCCGGTGGAAGAGGAAAGAGGGGACGCGAGAAGCAACCCGCCGGTCAGGATCGTGATGGCGAATCCCGTAGCCACCGTGCGGGCCGGCCGCGCCACCACGGTTGATCCGGAAACATGAAAACGGTGCTTTCGCTGGAGTTTGCTCATAGAATCCGAATTCGTAGTGCCTGCCGTCTACATGTTGTAGAAAAGCCTTACGAATGGAAAACAGTACACCTGCTTCACCGGCTTGCCAAGAGGGCAATTTTCCCGCGGCCGATCCCCCGCTGTCTGGTGGGTGACCAGCGACAACGAGGTAGCTCGGGCATCCCCGCGTGCGCGGATTCGTTGGTGCCGAGGGCATTTGTTTCGGCGTTAACGGACAGGGCGCAAAAAAGCGGAGGCAGGATCCTGCCTCCGCTTTTCATTCGGATCGTAATCCGAAGCCGCTATGCGGTTTTGATGTTCCGATGCTTGCGCGCGCGCTTGGCCGCGCGGATCTGCACCGTCAATTCATTGTTCGTCATGTCATCGGGTGATGCGATGTCGTAGTCATGCGCCTGCTTGAGCAGACCCTGACGAATTTCCGCGTGATGGTTGCGGTTGTATTTGCGCACCATGACGACCGTTACGATTGCCAGCA
This sequence comes from Glutamicibacter soli, assembly GCF_003309065.1. Lineage (GTDB taxonomy): Bacteria > Actinomycetota > Actinomycetes > Actinomycetales > Micrococcaceae > Glutamicibacter > Glutamicibacter soli. The sequence goes on from NZ_POAF01000003.1 coordinate 121,515, forward strand.
CCGCCAGGGTGACCAGGGCAGTGAGCATTGTGGTTTCCACGTTCATTGTCTTCTCGACCCCCTTTGTCTTCAAGTTGAGGATTCCGCAGCCCGCGATCCCAGCTAGGAGCTGTGTTCAATTCAAACTTCCCGGACGCTTCATTCTCCTGTACAGAGGAACAACAAGTTTAGCAGATTTATTCGAATTACTGAATTGGGGTATCGAATCGACGCGTAATTGTCACTCGGTTCCGCCGCTTGGATCCGCTAGAACTCGCCGGTACCATGGCTGTGCTCGAAGACCAGCGACGTCTGCGTGGTCGCCACGGCTGGATTGGCTGACAAGTTGTCCAGTACGAACTGGCGTACATCTGACGAGTTGCGCACGGCCACGTGCAGCACGAAGTCGTCAGCGCCGCCCAGGAAGAAAAGCTGGCGCACCCCGGGTTTGTCGCGCATCTGCGTGGCGAAATTCGCCATCAGGTGGCGGGCTCCCGGGCGGATGCGCACGAAGATCAGGGCTTCGAGCTCCCTGCCGAGCACCTGCGGGTCCACCTCGATGGTGAACCGGGAAATCACTCCGGAATCGCGCAGGGCGTTGAGCCGTGCCAGGCACGTCGATGCAGCGATGCCCAGCTCTTCGGCCAGCGAATTATTCGTCCGCCGGGAGTTCTTGGAGAGCAGCTCCAGCAGCTTGCGGTCTAGTTCATCAAGCTGCGCCGTGGGGCCGCCCGAGGCGTTGGTTCCATTGAGCATCGTTTGCACACCTGCTTTCAATGAGTCGTGGTGCTTCCATTGATCTTACGGAGGGCCGCTGCCGGCGTTACTGCGGCGGGATATTGTCCGGGGCGTCGTGCGCTATGCGGCGCTTGCGCATCCGGAGAATGACTACGGCGGCCAGCGCGATCACCAGCGCCCCGCCGACGAGCCACGGCCAGTCCAGGGCCAACCACGCATAGAATACCGCCAAGCCGATCGTGGTGTAGAGCAGCGCCCAGGCCATGGCGCCCACCGCCACCGCCGGCAGGTAACGGCGCACTGGCATCCGGCTGACGCCTGCCGACGTATTCACCGCGGACTGGATGCCCACCGTCAGGAAGCTCAGTGGAACCGCCAGCATGCCCCACCGGGCGATGAAGCGCTGGGCGCGCTGGTAGGCCCGACCATGCAGGTGCCGCTCAAACCTCGTATGCTCCACGCCCTTGGCGATGCCGCGACCGACCCAATAGGTGGCATTCCCGCGGGCGAACGCCAGGCAGAAGAAGAATACGAAGGTGATGGCAAATGGTGCGTCGTTGGTGAGCCATGAGATGGTTTCGGACATGCTTACGGAACGCTCTTGATCTGGCGGACCAGCGCTGCGCCGACCAGGCTGATCACGGCCGAAATGAGGAACAGGGTCGGGTAGCCGCCGAACCAGGTCACCGACAGCCAGGCCACCAGCGGTGCAACCACCTGCGGCAGCGAGTTGGCAATGTTGATCATGCCCAGGTCCTTGCCGCGCGAATCGGCGTGCGGCAGCACCTGGGTCAGCAGAGCGAAGTCGACGGCCAGGTAGGCGCCGAACCCAATGCCCAGCAGCACCGCGGCGATGACGGCGGTCGTGAAGTTGGAGGCGAAGGCCAGCACCCCGGCGGCAAGGGCCACGATGACCGAGGAAATGATCACGAATTTCTTTCGCTTGCCGTCGCGGTCGGAGATCTTTCCGGAGATCACCGAGGAGAAGATCACGCAGAATGCGTAGATAGCGGTCAGCACCAGCACGCCCTGGGCCGGGTCCGGATGGCCCAGCTGGTCCTGCAGGAAGAACAAAAGGTACACCAGGCACAACTGGCAGCCGAGATACAGCATGAAACGGGTCAGCCACGCCCAGCCGAAGTCCTTGTGCTTGACCGGGTTGATCCAGAAGCTCTTGAGGAATTCGCCCGCTTTCAGCGCCGGCAGCGCACCCTTGGGCAGCGGAACATCCTGGCGCATCATGACGTACGGGATGGAGCACAGCGCCACTGCCACCGCGACGATGGCATAGCCGAAGACCAGATCCTGCGCGGCATACATGCCGATGACCGCGCCGATCAGCGAACCGCAGGTCTGGCCCAGCGCCACCAGGCCGCCCACCATGCCGCGCTGCTCCACCGGGACCTTGTCCGGAATGGCAGCGAAGATCGCGGCCAGCGCGGCATTGCCGGCCGCCTGCATCAGCGCCCAGCCAAGCACCAGCAGGCTCACCGTCTGGGCCGTGGACATCAGCAACAGCGAGAGCGCGCCGGCGAGCGTGCCGAAGAAGACCCATGGGATGCGCCGGCCGAACTTCGAGGTGCTGCGGTCGCTCAGCGCTCCGAACAGCGGATTGGCCACCAGCGAGACGGCCGCGCCCACGCCGGTGACCAGCGAGAGGATCGCATTCTTCTGGCTGGCATCCAGCTGCTGGGCATGCAGTCCCAGCAGCACCTGGATGGGCGCGAAGAAACCGACGTTGATGCCGATATGCACGATCACCAGGGCAGTGATCCAGGCGGCGCCTACGCGCCGGGTGGGAACCTGCAATGCGGCAGGGATGCTTCCCGGGGCTCCAGGGCTCATGGGGCGGGTCGTCCTAACTCGCGGGGACCGATCTGCGGGTCCTCAAGCTGTTCAATGCCGGGGGTGATGCCGCGGGTGATCAGCTTGCGCACTGCCTTGGACATCAGTCCCCCATCGATCATGGAGGCCGCCACCAGCGTGCCGGATTCGTCCAGGCCGAATACCGTCTGGATCTTGCCGCGGCGGCTGTACCGCTTCACGACGCTGGCAACCTTGGAGAAGTCCCCCACGGTTTCCACGTGGGCATCGTGGCGGTCGGACCAGAACCACGGGACCGACCGGCCGGGCGCCGGGGTGCCGAGAATGGTGGAGGCGGCAATGGCGGCGTCCTCCATCGCTGCTTCCCAGTGCACCGCACGGGGACGCCCTGCTTCGCGGGCCGCGTCGCCCAGGGCCAGCACCTGCCGATGGCTTGTCGAGCGCTGTCCGGCATCGACCAGGATTCCGTTCTCCACGTCCAGGCCTGAGCGTTCGGCGAGCGCGGTATCCGCTTCGACGCCGATGGCCGAGACAATGATGTCCGCGTCGTGGCGCTCGCCGGAGACGATAGCGTAGCCGGGGCCCAGCTCGGTCACCGTGCCGGTGATCGTGGTGACGCCGTGGGACTGGTGCTCCGCATGCAGCTGCTCGGCCAGATCCTCGCCCAGCACGTGCGCCAGCGGGGCGTTGGAGCTGGAGACCAGAGTGACCTGGGCACCGAACATCCGGGCGGTGGAGGCGAATTCGGCGCCGACCAGGCCTGCCCCGATGACCAGCACACGCTGGCCGAACATCCCGTCTTCCAGCTCGCGGGCCAGATGCTGGGCGTCGGCCGCGGTGTGCAGGCTGCGCGCGAATTCCGCGCCGGGCACGTCCAGGGTGCGCGGGATGGTGCCAGTGGCCAAGACTACCCAGTCGTCCTCGGCCGTCGGCACCTGCAGTTCCGTGATTTCTTCCTGGACCAGGTTGATACGGTTCTCGCGGTACCAGGAGACCGGCGCGAAGGGCTCGACTTGCAGGGCCTTGCTCAACGGCGGTCGGTCGTAGGGAAGCCCCTGCGTATCGCTGATGCTGATGGTTCCCGCATAGTTCCGGCTGACCAGTTCACGGGCCAGGGTGTAGCCGGCGACTCCTGCCCCGATGATGTGTACGGAGGACATCTAGATGTCGAGCTCCAGGTTGCCGTCCACCACGTTGACCTTATAGGTGCGGGCGTCCTTGGTGGCTGGCATGCACAGCACCTTGCCGGTGCGCAGGTCGAAGCTGGAGGAGTGCAACGGGCACTCTACTTCGCAGCCGTCGATCCAGCCTTCGGAGAGCGACGCGACTTCGTGGGTGCATTCGTCCTGCAGCGCATAGAAGTTACCGTCTTCGGCGTGGAACACCGCGATGTCCTCGATGGCTCCACTGTCTTTTGCCTCTACCAGCAACGCTTCGCCTTCTGGCAACTGGTCTGCTGGACCGACACGGTAACTCACAATGACTCCTTTGGTGCGCAAATAGTTCTGAACCTATCTTGTCACCTAATTAGGCGATGCACATATTAGCGGTGTCACCTCCAAGCCCTCTGGATGGTTCAAACAGAAGAAATCATGGATCTCAGCGGATGGTTCGCCGTCAGCCCGCCCATCAGCCGGATGCCGTCCAGCCCGTTGCCGGCCGGTTCGACCAGCCGCGCTCCGGGAACCAGCGAGGCCAGCTCTGCCGTGAAGGCCGAGCGTACCCGGGCACCGGCGAATACTCCTCCGAGGCAGGCAACACTTGCCTGCGAGGCATCGGCTTGGCCTGTCCGGCGCAATGCGGCGGCCGCCGAATGGGCCAGCTCTTTGCCCGCGAGATCGCAGATCAGGGCAGCGACCGGATCGGTCTGGGCGTAGCGGGAGACTTCCTTCCCGAAGGAGGCCACCACGGCGATCTTGTCGGGCGCGGCCTGGAGCTGGATGTAGGCTTCTTCTAGCTCCGGCCAACGTTCTTGGACCGGGCCGGTCAACGCTGTCTGCGGTCCGCGGCCATCGTGCGCGCGCATCACCGCGGATAATGCCTGCTGCCCCATCCAGTAGGCGCTGCCGGCATCCCCCATGATGTTGCCCCAGCCGTCCACGCGGGCCGTGTTGTTGGTTCCGACGGCGAGGGTGACCACGCCGGTTCCGGCGGCAACGACCGCCCCGGGCCGGTCTCCCAGCGCGCCCAGATAACTGGAAACTGAGTCATGGGCAAGGTTGAGACCCGAGGCCACGCCTGGCTGCAGCATCGCCCTGAGCGCCCCGGCGTCATGCTCGGCCTTGGTCAGCCCGGTGGTGCCGATGGAAACGACGTCGAATCCGGTACCGCGGATACTTGCTGCGTGCCCGATAGCGGCCGCCAACTGCGGCAGTACCGGCAGATGCGTCTGGACCCCAGGCAGGCGACGTTCCGCGACGTAGCCCTTGTCGATAATCCTGAGTTTTATTTCGGTTTGACCGCCGTCGACCGCCAGTTGCGTGTGGAACATGATGATTAGATCTCCCTGTCGTCATTCATAGGCTATGTTCAACCTGCGGATCGATTCCCCGTGACATGCGGCCGTGATGACGGACGGTTTTTCAGCCTGGTCGGAGTTCTGGGCCTCAATGGCTCCGTGGAAAACCCGGCAATTGGCGAAAAAACAGAATCGGCCGAATGCAATTTACGAATGGCGCGCGATTAGTTCTTTGAGCGAATTGTGCCCAATCACGTCATGGAACCGCAAAAAATCTTAGAATAGAAAACATGCAAGAAGAACAGCTGATGCAAAAGGTGGAAGACGAATTCACCGCCCTGTTGTTTCGTGCGCGCCAGATGCTGGTTCGCCGCGCCAAAATCATCCATCCTGAACTCCAGGACCAGGGTTACCGGCTTCTCGCAGTCGTCATCCGCGAAGACGCCCAGCAGCAGGGTGTGCTCGCCGAAAAGCTCCGCCTCGACAAGGCCACAGTGTCGCGGTTAGTGCAGCACCTGCAGTCCATCGGGCTGGTCTCCCGGGTTCCGGATCCGCGGGACGGCCGGGCTCAGCTGGTCTCCGCCACCGATGAGGCCCGCGAGAAATGGAGTTCCAGTGGCGACATGCTGCGCCAGCAATTACGAAACCACCTCAGCGACTGGAACCACGACGATCTGGAAGAATTCGGCATTCTCATGCACCGGCTCAACTCGACCTTTGACGACATCGTGTAGGCGCTCCGGACCCTGAACACGCGAAAGGCGGATTTCTGATCAAATTTTTTGATCAGAAATCCGCCTTTCGCTGTACAGCAGCAAAACGACCTACTGCATCAAAGCCAGGAAGTCATCCGCGCTCAGCACCGAGGACTGTGCCGCATCCGTCTGCTCGCCCAGTACGTCGTTGAATAGTGCTGTCTTTTTTGCCTGCAGGGCCAGCACCTTGGATTCGATGGTGTCCTTGGCAACCAGCCTGTAGACGTACACCGGCTTGGTCTGGCCGATGCGGTGCGCACGGTCGATGGCCTGCGCTTCGGCCGCCGGGTTCCACCAGGGATCCAGCAAGATGCAGTAGTCGGCGGTGGTCAGATTGATGCCGAAGCCGCCGGACTTCAGCGATATGAAGAAGACCGGGAATTGCCCGTCGGTGAACCCGTCAATCATGTCCTTGCGCTTGGGACCGCTGGTCGCGCCGTCCAGGTAACCGTGGTCGATTCCGAGTTCCACCGCAATGTCTTTCGCCTTGCCCAAGAAGCTGGTGAACTGGCTGAAGACCAAGATCTTGTGCCCCTCGGCGACTGCGTCCGCCATGAGCTCGCGCAACATCTCCAACTTGGCGCTGGGAGCATTTCCCTCATCAACCAGGGAAGGGTCAAGCGCCAGTTGCCGGAGCAGGGTCAATGACTGCAGGATCTTGAACCGGTTGGAATCCACGTCATCCACCAGTCCCAGCACTTCCTGGCGCACCCGCTGGAAACGGCGGTCATAGGCCTTGCGGTGCGCCGGTTCCAGCTCGACTTCCAGTACTTGCTCGGTCTTGGCGGGAAGCTCCGGGACTACCTGTTCCTTGGTACGGCGCAGCACAAACGGGCGCAACCTCTTCTTCAGCCGTTCCAGCCGTTCCGAGTCGCCGTCGGAAATCTGCTTCTGGTAGTTGTCCTTGAATGCCTTCTGGCCGCCAAGCAGACCGGGCGCAGCCAGCGAGACCAGGGCCCACAGCTCCATCAGGTTATTCTCCATCGGGGTACCGGTCACCACCAGCTTGCACGGAACCGACAGCTGGCGCGTCTGCTTGTATCCCTTGGACGTGTGGTTCTTCAGCTGCTGCGCCTCATCGAGAATCAGCACGGAGAACCCTGCCTCCTCGAATTCTTCGAATGACAACCGGAAAATGGCGTAGCTGGTGACCACCAGTTGGGCATCGCCGATTTGCTCGACAATGCTCTTCCCTGCCTTTTTGGCCGTGGAGGTGATGGACTGGACCCGCATCTGCGGGGTGAAACGATGCGCTTCGTTAACCCAGTTGCCAACAACAGAGGTCGGAGCGATCACCAGGAACTTCTGCTCCGGGTTCTCGGTGCGGGCCTGTTCGAGGCCTGCCAGCAGCTGGACGGTCTTACCCAGGCCCATGTCGTCCGCCAGCACCCCGCCCAGCGAATGCGTGCGCAGGAAGTTCAGCCAGGCGGCGCCTTGCTCCTGGTACGGTCGCAGTTGCGCCGTGAACGAGTCGGGGAGGTCGATCTTCTCCAGCTGCGCGCCATTGGTCAGTTCAGACATGGTCTGGAACCACTGGTTTTCCTGGGCTTCGATGATGCCCAAGTCCACCAATTCCTGCCACCAGTCGATGCTCAAGCGGTGGATTCGGATGCTGTTGCCGGACACGGTGCCCAGTTCCCCGGCTTCCTGGACCAGCTGGCGCAGCTGGTGGAATTCCGGTCCGTCAATCGGAATCACCGTCATGTCCTCAAGGACCAGATACTCGTCCCCCATGGTCAGTGCGGAAAGCAGTTCGGCGAACGGCACCTTCAGCCCGTTGATGGACACCTCGACGGCCAGATCGAACCAGTCTCCGGTGCTCTCCCCCGCTTCGATGCTCACCGTGGCCGGTTCGGAATTCAGTGAATAGCTCGGCAACTGCTCGTGGCCGGTGATGAGGATATCCGGGTGTTCCTCAAGCAACGGAAGGAGGTACATGACGAATTCAATGGCTTGGCTCTTGGAGAGTTCTTGTTCTGGGAAGACACCGTTCTTGGTCGTCTGGCCCAGTGGTTGGTCCCCGCCGAGCTTGTCGTTCACCGAGCTGATGATCTCGCGTTCAACCGACTTCTGGCGTGGCGATTTGGGCGGATATTTCCACGCAAAGCTCATGGTCAAACCAGTGCCAGTTTCAGTCAGCTGAAGCTGGAGCACCGGGCGTGCCGGCTGGGGAACCCTGTAGCTGGCATCTTCGCTGCGCACCGGTGCCACCTGCCGAAGGGAGTTCAGGTACCCACTTTCGAAGTCCTCGATGTCTTTGGTCGGAACCATCATTGCGCCGGCGCTGATGAGATCCCTCAGCTCCGGCCCTACCGCGTCTTCCAGCGGTGCCAGTGAAAGATTTTTCGCCTTGTCCAGCGGTTTGTCGGCAAAGGCAATCATGGACGGCGGGTTGCCCAATGCCAAGACGTTATCCGTTTCGCCGTTCGGACCGCGGAAAATGCCTTCAATGGTCAGGCCGCTGTCGTTTCGCCGCAAGTCGAGAAAGGCTGAACCGGAAAGATCCGCAAAAGACACCTCGCTGCGGTTGCTGGCGTTGCCGTTGACAATGTGAATTCCGGTTTCATGGATCAGGTCGAAGGCTTCGCGCAGGTCTTTTCCGGGCAAGTTGTTCAGGATGATCCAGTCGGTCGCATCCCAGACATGGCCATATTGGTCATGCTGGGATCGTTCGTTGAGCATGACCAATTCGTTGGCGGCGCGGCGCTGCTCCTTGGCGAACCTGTCGTCAAATGGCAGCTTACGCCAAGATACTCCGGTCTGGACCCAGGGGCTGCGGGTTCCCCTGCGGGCCGGACGCGCGTTGAGGTTCAAGGTCGGCCGGCCAAATCGAGTGGCGGGGATGACTTTGAGGATCAGTCCCAGTGGTTCCTCTTCAAGGTCGTTTTCGTGCTCAGCACCGGCAGGCACCTGCGGAAGCAGCCGCTTCAGGGTCCGTTCCCATTGCGGGGCCTGCGGAGCTTTCCAGGTGTCTTCTGCCCTGACTACATCCGAAACTGCGAAGCCGCCGCTGCCGATCTGGGTTGCTTCCACGAGCAACGCTGCGACATCCGCGCAGGAATATTCTTCCGGATGCGCATCGCAACGGCTGCTGAAGCTGATGCTCGTGCCCTCGATGGAAAGCTGGACCACGACGAAGGCCCGGAGAACCCAGCCGGAAACGATCGAACGACCGGGCATCTGCCGACGGTCTGAAATGGTCACCTGCCCGGAATTGGCCATCAGCCACCCTTGGCTGTACTCGCCTTCGGTGACCAGGGTTTGAGCGGCGACGGGGGTCAGCTGGTATTCCATGCTCACAACTTCTCGGGTAGGAGGCCGCGCCGTAACTGCGCGGAGTTCGTGATCAATTCTATCGACGCAATGGACAGTTCTTCCTGTGACGAAACATGAAGAAAGCTATTTACCAACCACGAAGAAACCCGGTAGAAAAGTAACTACTGAATCACGAGTTCCAATCACACAAGCCCTGGCTGGTTGGACGGCAACCCTATTCGCGTCATTGTGCGGGGTGCTCCAGGTGATGATTCGACGGATCTGAAAGACAGGTTCGTAAGCGATGGCGCCCCTTTGCGCCAGAAAGGGGATTATTTCCTCATGTCTACCGCAGCTTCCACCCTTTCCGTTGCCGAAGATCGTTCAGCCCGCCTACAGCAGGCCGGCACCGGCTGGGGAGAACGCATCTCCGCTGCTCCGGACAGCGCCAAACTGACCTTCACCGTTCAGGGCGAGGGCTTCGGCTCGGTGGCCAGCAACATCGTTTCGGGCCAACACACCTTTACCGTCGACGAGCCAGCTGCTCTGGGCGGCGACGATCTGGCAGCGAGCCCGGTCGAATACGCGCTGGGCGCATTGATCTCCTGCCAGGTCGTTGTCTACCGTCTTTATGCAGAGCAGCTGAACATCCAGGTCGACGACGTGAAGATCGTGGCCAACGGAAACCTGGACGTGCGCGGCCTGTTCGGCATCGACAAGTCGATCCGCCCCGGCTTCACCTCGGTGGATCTCGATGTGCAGATCACCGGCCCGGAAACCGCTGAGCGCTACGACGAATTGCGCCAGGCAGTCGACGCCCACTGCCCGGTTCTGGATCTGTTCGCCAATCCGGTGCCGGTGAGCACAAAGATCTCGCTGGTTTCCAACAACTAGCTGATCAGCATGGCGTTGCCCGCTTCACGGGCGACGCCATGCTTTACACAGAGCCTTGTTTCCACGGCGTGGCACTCATAGGCTGACTGCGAAGGCTAAGGACCGGAAGAAGCTGCCATGTCTGCGCCGAAAATTGTCCAGTGGGACCCAAGGATCCCGAGGCGTCTCGGCAGTGTTGCGACCGGAGAGCAGAACCGCACGGCCATGAAGCAAAACGCCATCGAGATCGGCGGCTACATCCCGCTGAGGGACTGGTGCTGTGCTGGGGAAACGCGTCAACGGATCTGACCACCTGTCTGATGAATGAGTGGGTCTACGACCGCAAGATGACCGATGAAGGAACTGGTCAGCCTGCTGAGCAATTGGACAGTAAGCGAACTAACCACAATTACGACCAGACTCGGCATCCCTGCGAGTCTGCTTCACGCCTGGTCGATGCCGTTTCCGACGGATACTGTGCTCCCCTGCACCGCTAGTTTCCGACCGGCTGGTCGCTATAAAGGATGTAGAGATTTCTAGGGTACGTATTCCTGCCGGCAAACGTGTGAGCACCATGGGGGCGTCGGCCAACCGCGACGAAAGCGCTTTCGGAGATCCCGACGACATCCTCCTCGACCGGCATCCCAGCCTGAACTCGCTTTACGGGGCAGGGATCCACAACTGCCCCGGTGCGCCCCTGGCACGGCTGGAACTGCGGGTATTGATCGAAGAACTGATCTTGCGCGTCCACCGGCTGGTGTCCATCGAGAACGATCCGCCGGTCCGCGCCCACTTCCCCGGCAGTGGATTCAGCAAGCTTCCGCTGATCATCTGGTAGTTGGTCGCCAATTTGTCGGAAGAACCGGATAGATTCTAGTCAACAATTAGCTCATCGCACCGGGGAGTCCTGACCTAATGACCGACTACCGCTCTTTCGACCGCACACAACTGATTTCCCGCTACGGCCAGTTGACGTCACCCGAGCAGGCTTGGGCCTGCATGGATATGACTCGTCAGAAACTAATCGACATGATTCACCAGCATGAGCCATTCGAGGAACAGCTTAGGCCCCATTTCCCACCAAACGCGCTGCTGAACCGCCAGCGCAACGAAATCGGTGCCGAGATGCCCTTCACGCTGGGATCCGAAAAGAAGTTGTACTTCTGCTGGGAGCCTGACGCGATCGGTGCCGCAGCCTACCTCGATGTGTCCAGGATGGATCAACGCGTCTGGAATATCGGGGAAGAAATTTCGGCAGGCACCATGGTACTTACCGTCCTTGCCACGACGCCGCCGTTGGTTATGGCATTGGAAACTGTGAAATCATTAGAAGGGCGAACCTACGATGTCCGCCGTGAGGCAACATTCGCCCAGCCGATTTCGTTGCTGGACCTCGAACAGCTGTGCGATTCCGGGCTGCCTCGATCTTCGCAGGCGCTCAATCCCCAGCTCGCGGAGCGCGTTCTCAACGCGTTGACCGGGCTCGTTGAAAATCCGCGCCCGTTGTACCTCGATGCGGGAGCCTGCGGGGTCGATAGCGAGTCGGAAGCTACAGCCACGGTGCATGCCTTGGCCCTCGCGCAGCGACATGATTCAGAAACCGACTACTGCGACGGCTGCCAGACTAATATCAAGGGCAGGAGTACGGTTCACTTCTTCCGCGATCGTCATGTCGATCTGCATTGGGACATCCAGGACCATGTTGATGACGCAGCGTTGCTATGCGCCGATTGCCACCGGCTGATGCACGCACCCACGCTCAAGCATCTCCAGAGAATGCTCGTTGCCTGCCCGGGCTGCGGAGCCCGGAATCCGAAGGAATATTTCTGGGGTATGCCGGCCTTCCCGCCTGATGAAGAGGAATACGTCGTTGGCGGCTGCGCCATTCCGAACCCTCCGGTGCCGAGGTATTCCTGCCGCAACTGCGAACTGAGCTTCGGTGAGCATCCCCATTGGGTGTCGGAACGATTGGCCGACTGATTCCTAGTCTTGCCCAGTGACATGCAGACGCAAAAAGCCGAGGCCTTCAATCCATTCTTGGATCGAAGGCCTCGGCTTTGGTCTTGCTATCGGGTTTGCGAGTAGAACCAGTTGATGTGTTCTTCGAGCAGCTGGGCCGCGCGCTCGCGCTGGTCCGTGGCGAACGCGTGGTGGATCGCCTTGTGCTGGCGGCGCAGCGTGCGCACGATCGGCTGCCAGGACTCGTCATCCGGGATCGACGCGGCCACGTAGTCGCTGATCGAGTTGCGCAGCGACTCCATCATGGATTCGACCACCGCATTGCCTGCCGTGGAAGCCAGCAGCACGTGGAACTCCGCATCGATGCGGTGGAACTCGTCGCGCGAAAGCTGCGGGTCGTCCATGCGCATGATCAGCACGGCGGTGCGGTCCAGGACCTGCTGCGCGTACACGGTGTCCCGCGGGTGCATCTGCGCGGCCCAGGTTTCCAGCAGGATGCGTGATTCCACGATCTCGCGCACATTGATCCCCTTGGCCGCCACGTGCAGTCGCAGCGCCTGGGAGATCCCGGCCGACGGCTCGGAAATGATCACCGCGCCGGAGTTCGGGCCCGAACCGGTAGAGGTCCGCACGATCCCCATCACGTCGAGGATGCGGATCGCGTCGCGCACCGAAGCGCGGGAGATACCGTGCTGCTCGGCCAGGGCCCTCTCACCGGGGAGTTGGTCCCCCAGTGTGAGGACTCCTGACCGCAGGTCGTTCTCAATTGCGGTGAGAACTACTTGGTAGGCACGTGGAGCTGGATTTACTGACATCTAGACCCAATTTTAGCCCGGATTCGGGCTACGGCAGCATCCAGGAGAGGACCGGGGTGGACTGCAGGTAAACCAGCACGCACAGCACCATCAGCATGCCCACGGACCAGCCGGCAACCTTCTTCAGGATGACCGACTCCTGGCCTTCCATCTTCACCGCGGTGGCGGCGATGGCCAGGTTCTGCGGGGAGATCAGCTTGCCGACCACGCCGCCGGAAGTATTAGCGGCCACCAGCAGGGTCGGATCGATGCCGGCGTTCATGCCGGCGGTCTGCTGCAGCTTGGCGAACAGCGCGTTGGCCGAGGTGTCCGAACCGGTCACCGCGGTGCCGATCCAGCCCAGGATTGGCGACAGGAAGGCGAAGAACGCTCCGGTGCCGGCAAGCCAGGTGCCAACGGTGATGGTCTGGCCGGACAGGTTCATCACGTAGGCCAGGCCCAGCACCGACAGGATGGTCAGCGCGGCGTAGCGCATGTTGTAGACGGTGTGCCAGACTTCGGCCATGCCGCGGCCGAAGGTCATCTTGTACTTGCCGCCGCCGTCGTTCATCGAGTAGACCAGCGCCACGATGGTGCCGGTGATCAGCAGCAGGGTGCCCGGGGAGGACAGCCAGGAGAAGTTGTAGATGGTGGAGGACACTGCCTCGCCGTTGGCGTTGACCACAGCTCCATGCAGTCCCGGCCAGCCGAACTTAATGTCGGTGCTGGCAAGCCATGCGGGAATGTCCACGCCCAGCTTCCAGAGCTTGGCCACGCCGAAGATCAGGATGACCAGCAGGTAGGGGAACAGCGCCATCCAGGTGTTGGAAGGGTTCAGCTTCTTGCCGTGCTCGATCGGCAGCGCGGCGGCCTCGGCGGTCAGGATGCGGCCGCGGGCCTCGCCGGCGCCCTTAGGGGTCCAGAAGCGAAGCAGGATCACGGCGGCGGCCAGGCCGACCAGCGAGGCGACGATGTCGGTCAGCTCGTAGGAGAAGTAGGTGGCGCACAGCCACTGGGCCACGGCGAAGGAGAAACCGATGAACAAGGTGGCCGGCAGGGTCTGGCGCATGCCGCGCCAGCCGTCGATGACCAGAACCAGGATGGAAGGAACGAACAGTGCCAGGATTGGCGACTGGTGGCCCACCACGGCGCCGATCTCGGCTGACGGGATGCCGGTCAGCGCACCGGCGGTGGTGATCGGGATGGCCACGGCGCCGAAGGCGACCGGGGCGGTGTTGGCGATCAGCACGGCGCAGGCGGCGCGCAGCGGGGACAGGCCCAGGGCCAGCAGCATGGTGGCGGTGATGGCCACGGGGGCGCCGAATCCGGCCAGCGCTTCAAGCAGGCCGCCGAAGCAGAAGGCGATCAGCACTGCCTGGATGCGGACATCGCCGCCGCCAATTACGTCGAAGACGCGGCGCAGGTCGTCGAAGCGCCCTGAGACCACAGTGACCTGGTAGAGGAAGATCGCCATGACGACGATCCAGACGATCGGGAAGGCACCGAACACCATGCCCATGACGCCGGAGTTCAGCGCCATGCCCACCGGCATATGCCAACCGAAGATGGCAACCAGGATTGCGACGGCCAACGAGCCGAGACCCGCCACGTGGGCCTTGGTTTTAATAACCGCAAGGAGGATGAAAAATGTCAGCAATGGCACGAGAGCGACCAGAGCCGAGATGGCAACGCTGCCAGCTATGGGATCTGTTGTGGGGGTAAACACGGTGTGGGCGTCCTTACTTGTGATGGTCTGACCATACGTGGTCCGACCACCAAGTGTACGAGGTGAGAGCCATCACAACAAGTCTTGACTATCGAGAAAGTTCCGACGTAGTATGGTCAGACCACACTTCGAAAGAGATATTTAGTATGCGGATCGCTCTCTTTGCCACATGCATCGTCGATGCCATGTACCCCGAAACAGCCAAGTCCACGGTGAAAATCCTGGAACGCTTGGGTCATGAGGTCATTTTCCCCAAGGCGCAGGCCTGCTGTGGGCAAATGCACATGAATTCCGGATACATGCCCGAAGCCCTGCCGGTGGTTGAAAACCATATCAATGCCTTTGACACCGACGACTACGACGTTGCCGTGGCCCCTTCCGGCTCCTGCGTCGCCTCGGTCAAGCACCAGCACCCCTACCTCGCCGAGCGCTTGGGCAAGCCGGAGCTGAAGGAACGCGCAGTGGCCGTTGGCAAGCGCACCTACGAGCTCTCGCAGCTGCTGGTCGACGTCCTGGGAATCACCGATGCCGCGAAGCAGCTGGGCAGCTACTTCCCCGAGACCATCACCTACCACCCGTCCTGCCACGGCATGCGCTCGCTGCAGCTCGGCGACCGCCAGCTCGACCTGCTCAAGACCGTCGGCGGCATCACCGTGAACGAGCTTCCGGAGGCCGACCAGTGCTGCGGCTTCGGCGGCACCTTCTCGATCAAGAACGCCGACGTCTCCTCCGCCATGCTCGAGGACAAGGTGAAGAACATCTGCTCCACCGGCGCTTCGGCCTGCTCGGGCGGCGACGCTTCCTGCCTGATGCACATCGGCGGCGGCCTGTCCCGCACCGGCGCCAAGCCAAAGACCCTGCACCTGGCCGACATCTTGGCCAGCACCATGGAAGAGACGGTGAAACTGTGAGCCAGGTATTCCTCGGCATGCCGGCCCCGGGAATGGGCAACCTGTTCGAGCAGGAGCCGTTCCCCCAGGCCGCGCACCGCGAACTGGGCAACACCCAGATGCGCAAGAACCTGCGCCACGCGACGCACACCATCCGCGACAAGCGCCTGCGCGTGGTCGGCGAACTGCCCGACTGGGAGCAGCTGCGCGATGCCGGCAGCGCCATCAAGAACTCCTCGATGATCAATCTTGAAGAGCGCCTGCTGGAATTCGAGAAGAACTTCACCGCCCGCGGCGGCGTGGTCCACTGGGCCCGCGACGCGGATGAGGCGAACAAGATCGTCACCGACCTGATCAAGGAAACCGGCTCCACCGAGGTCGTCAAGGTCAAGTCCATGGCGACGCAGGAAATCGGCCTGAACGAGCACCTGGAAACCCAGGGCATCGAAGCCTTCGAGACCGACCTGGCCGAGCTGATCGTCCAGCTGGGCCACGACAAGCCGAGCCACATCCTGGTCCCGGCCATCCACAAGAACCGCACCGAGGTGCGCGACATCTTCCTGAAGGAGATGCCGGTCGTGGATCCGGACCTGACCGACGAGCCGGCCCGGCTCGCGGAGGCCGCCCGCAAGCACCTGCGCAAGAAGTTCCTGGCCGCCAAGGTCGCCATCTCCGGCGCGAACTTCGCGCTGGCTGACACCGGAACCCTGGGCGTCGTGGAGTCCGAGGGCAACGGCCGCATGTGCCTGACCCTTCCCGAAACCCTGATCACCGTCATGGGCATCGAGAAGGTTCTCCCGAAGTGGGAGGACATCGAGGTGTTCATGCAGCTGCTGCCGCGCTCCTCCACCGGCGAGCGCATGAACCCGTACACCTCGCTGTGGACCGGCGTGAGCGAAGACGACGGACCGCAGAACGTGCACATCGTGCTGCTGGACAACGGCCGCTCCCGCGTGCTGGCCGACAAGTTCGGGCGCTCCGCGCTGAACTGCATCCGCTGTTCGGCCTGCATGAACGTCTGCCCGGTCTACGAGCGCACCGGCGGCCACGCCTACGGCTCGACCTACCCTGGTCCGATCGGCGCGATCCTCTCGCCGCTGATGACCGGCATCGAGGCCGAGGACAACGGCTCGCTGCCGTATGCCTCCTCGCTGTGCGGCGCCTGCTACGAGGCCTGCCCGGTGAAGATCAACATCCCGGAGATCCTGGTGCACCTGCGCGGGGACGACGTGGACGCGAACCGTGGCAAGCGCAAGATCCCGACCCAGATGGACCTGCTCATGAAGGGCGGCTCCTGGGCGCTGGGCAAGGGCAAGAACATCGGCCTGCTGGAGAAGGCGCTGCCGCTGGGCCGTCTGGCCGCCGGCAAGAGCAAGAAGATCAAGAAGCTTCCGGGCATCGCCGCCGGCTGGACCCAGTCCCGCGACATCCCTGCCCCGCCAAACAAGTCCTTCCGCGACTGGTGGAGCGACGAGAAGGAATCCAAGTGAGCGCCAAAGAAGAAATCCTCGGACGCATCCGTTCGGCCCTGGCCGACGCCCCGGCCGCCGAAGACATCCCGCGCGAGTACCGCACCAGCTCGGAGATGAGCGAAGAGCAACTCATCGAGATGCTCGTCGACCGCTTGGTCGACTACAAGGCCGGCGTGGACGTCATCGACGCCGCGCAGATCCCCGCCCTCGTGGCCGCGAAGCTGGGCCAGGCATCCTCGGTGGTCTACCCGCATGGGCTGGACACCGGCTGGCTGTCCGCGCTGCCGCAGGGCATCGCCCGGCGCATCGACGAGCCGGGCGCCCGGCTGAGTGTCGCCGAGCTGGACGAGACCAGCGCGGTGGTGACCTCCTCGGCGGTGTCCATCGCCGAATCCGGCACCATCATCCTTGACGGCGAGCCGGACCAGGGCCGCCGCGCGATTTCGCTGGTTCCCGATCACCACGTGTGCATCGTGCCGGTCTCCACGATCGTGCAGCTGCTGCCCGAGGCCATGCCCCGCCTGACCGTGACCCGGCCGTTGACGTGGATTTCCGGCCCGTCGGCCACCAGCGACATCGAGCTCGAACGCGTCGAGGGCGTGCACGGCCCGCGTGTGCTGGACGTTTTGCTGGTGCGCGGTCTGTAGCCGAATCGTACAAGGCCATCGCAGCCGGTTCCCACTCCTAACCTCCAGGGAACCGGCT
This sequence comes from Glutamicibacter soli, assembly GCF_003309065.1. Taxonomy (GTDB): domain Bacteria; phylum Actinomycetota; class Actinomycetes; order Actinomycetales; family Micrococcaceae; genus Glutamicibacter; species Glutamicibacter soli. Next base: position 138,943 of record NZ_POAF01000003.1, read on the forward strand.
GCGAATTTTTATGCCCGCGGGCTATCTGTTTTGATTGACGAGAAGCTTTTCGCGGCACCAAGCGCAGCACGATGGAGGACCGGCACGTGGGCACCAAGGACACACAGCGGGCGGCCCCGCGCGGACTGCCTGACGCCGCCCTGCGGTTCATCGGCTTCCTGTCCTTCTTCGACCGCTACGGCACCGCACCGATGCTGCTCATGCTGTCGGCCGGAACCGAGCTCTCCTTCGCCCAGGCCGTTGAGCTGATTGCCGCCTATGCCTTGCTCTACGCGGTGGGCCAGCCCTTCTGGGGATTGGTCAGCGACAAGTTCGGCAGGCTCACGGTACTGCGCTGCTCGCTGGTCGGCGCCGCGCTCGGCTCCATTGCCAGCGTGCTGTTCACCGCCTACCTGCCGTTGCTGCTGGCCCGGTCCTTCACCGGCCTGATGTTCGGGGCCATGTATCCCACGCTGCTGACCCTGCTCGGAGATACGCGCAAGGGCATTGAACGCGCCCGTGGCCTGTCGGACCTGCAGATCTATTCGTCCCTGGGCACCACGCTGGCGACCCTGGCCGCGGGACTGCTGGCCGCCTACCTCGATTGGCGGGTGGTCTTCATCCTTCCCGCCCTGGGCGCGGTTGCCGCGCTTGTGTCGCTGCGCGGGGTGCTGGAGCCGGCCCGCGCACACGCCACGATGAAGCTCGGGGCCGCAGTGCGGCCGTCCAACCTGCTGCTTTATGCGATAGTTTTCGTTGAAGGCGCGCTGCTAATGGGGTTGCTGACCTATATTGTTCCCGCCTTGCAGCAGTCAGGGGTAGGCGTCGGGCTCTCCGGTCTGCTCGGCTGCGGCTTCGCGCTGGGCGTGATCCTCGGGGCCCGACTGATGCGGCGGCTGGTGGCCCGATTCTCGCGCACCTGGCTAATCGGTATCGGCGGGGCGGTGCTGTTCCTGAGCTTCGTTCCCTCAGCATTCATCCCCTCCCCCGCCTCCTTCACCTTCACCGGGTTTTTCCTCGGTGCGGCGAACGCGATCATGCATTCATCCATGCAGGGCTGGGCCACCGACATTGCCCCTGAGGCCCGTGCGACAACCGTCTCGCTGTTCGTGTTCTCCCTGTTTTTCGGAGCCTCCACAATGACCTACCTGACCGCGGATCTTGCGGCCGCTGCCGGCTACGCACAGATTTTCGGCTACGGGCTTTGGCTCGGGATCGCGCTGGCAATCATCGCCACGCTGGCGCATGCCAGGTGGAGAGCCGCGAATCCCGCCTAGCTGTGCGTGATGAACTTCTCCGGCTCGTGGCGTATTTCCTCGCGTCTGTACGGTGCATCCTCGGGATTTCTTGGTTCAATAGACTTATCAATCGCTTTGAGGAAAGGCATCGGCCAGATGACCACGCCAAATAACGAACCCAACAATCCCTATTCTTCGGGCGGCAACCAGAACTGGTCGCAGCCAAGTTCCTCGTACCAGCCGCCGCAATACCAGGCCCCGCAGTACCATGGCCAGAACCAGCAGCATTTGGGCAACCAGCCGGGCTACGGCTATCCCATGGTGCATCCGGAAGGTGCGCAGCTGGCCCAGACCTCCATGATCCTGGGCATCATTTCCCTGTTCGTCGTGGGGATCGTCCTCGGCCCGATCGCAATTGTTAAGGCGAACAGGGCGGAGCGCGAATTCAACACTTCAGCCACCGTCGGCAAGGTCACCGGGTGGATTGGCACCATCTTTGGAGCGCTGGGGTTCTTGTACATAATCTTCATAATTCTCGCGGTCTTCGTATCCTTCCCCGTCGCCGGCGGTTTCGACTACTGATCTCATTCGGCCCGCGCAACCCGATCTAACGACAAAACCTCCGACCCACGCAGTGCGTGATTCGGAGGTTTTGCCGGTATCGGCCCCGTGCCGCCTTCCCCAAGGCGGCAGTCGAGAAAACTATTCTGCGGTCGGCAGGACGAACGAGGCGTCGATCTCGATCTTGACCTTGTCGCTGACCAGTACGCCGCCGGCTTCCAAAGCGGCATTCCAGGTGATGCCGAATTCCTTGCGGGAGATGGTGGTCGAGGCAGAGAAGCCTACGCGGGTGGCGCCGAAGGCATCCACAGCCTGGCCGCCCAGTTCGGTTTCCAGCTCAACCTGCTTGGTGACGCCGCGGATGGTCAGGTCGCCGATGAGCACGAACTCGTCTGCGTTGCCCTTGGTTCCGGTCGACTTGAAGGTCATGGTCGGGAACTGCTCGGCATCGAAGAAGTCGGCACTCTTCAAGTGGGCGTCTCGATTGGCATCCTTGGTGGAAACCGAAGCGATCTGGACGGTGGCCTCCACCGAGGAATCAGCCAGGCTCTCGCCGATGGTCAGGGTTGCATCGAATTCGGTGAAGCTGCCGCGGACCTTGGAGATGCCTGCGTGGCGAACCGAGAAGCCCACCTCGGAGTGCGAGGCGTCCAGGTTCCAGGTACCTGCGGTCAATGGCGAAGTTGCTGCTGCAGTCATGATCAATTCCTTCCGTCAGCACCTACTGGATTAGTTGATGCTTCAATTTGTTTTGCTGATATCAGTATTGCACCAATCAAGTTGAACCGTCAACCACTTATCGGTGAAATGTTGTCAAACTTCGACACGCAAACCATAAAAAACGCTGTTGACTAGTCCATTCATTTTTCAAACTTTTTTGCCAGCCATGTTGCGCCAAGCAGGATTCATGGACAGGCGGGTCGCGTGAGTATCGAGACCCAGGAAACCCGTTATCGCGGAACAGGAAGATGAACTCGCTGCCGACCTGGAAGAAATCTGGCAGGAGGGGTCCACCACCACGGCCGCGAGCACCGAAGCCGCAGACGAGGTTGATGGACAACTTGAAACCCGAAACCAAGTCTGAACCCTCGTTGCGGTGGCCTTGGACGCTATCAATGATTAATACACAAGAGGTGTGTTCAGGGAACGTGCTGTTCCCGGAACACACCTCCGGTGCGTTGGATGGCGCCCAGCCCTATGGCTTGGTCACCAGCCCTTGGTCGACCATCCATTCGAAGGCGACATCCGAAGGTTCGCGTCCAACGACGTCCACCTGGTAGTTCATATCCATGAGAGCTTCATCAGTCAGCAGCGGAGCGATCTGCTCCATGATGTCCATTGCCTGCGGGAACTCGCGGATGAAATCACCGTTGAACGCCGGAGCGGCGTTATAGCTCGGGAAGTACTTCAGGTCGTCTTCCAGCACCGTCAGATCCAGCGCCTTGATGCGGCCGTCGGTCGTGAAGACTTCGCCGAAGTTGCAGGCCCCGTCGGCTGTGGCCTGGTAGATCGCACCGACATCGTACAGGCCGATGTTGTCTTCAGAGACGCCCTTGCCGCGGTCGATGTCATAATGCTTGAGCATCGGGGTCAAGCCGTCGCGGCGGGAGTTGAACTCGGGGTCAACGCAGAAGCTCAGTTCCTTCTTGTCCAGCTCTTTGAGCTGCGACAATTTGGTGATGCCCAGACGGTCCGCAGTCTCACGGTTCATGGCCATCGCATAGGTGTTGTTCAGCGGTGCCGGGTTTCCCCATACGATATTGTTCGCCACGTCCTCATCATGCACGGCCTGCCACTGCTTCTGCTCACCGGCAACCGGTTCTTCGTGACCGAGATAGGTCAGCCAGGCGGTGCCGGTATATTCCCAGAGCGCGCTGGCATCGCCGGAGAGCAGCAACTGGCGTGCGGGCTGCGAGCCGGGCACGTTGGTCAGGTCGGTGACGTTGAACCCTGCGACTTCCAGAGCAATCACGGTGATCTTGCCGAGCAGCAGCTGCTCGGTGAAGGACTTCGAGGTCACGGTGGCCTTGGCATCCTCCGGAAGGTCCGGGATGGGCTGGATGCTTCCCGGCGCCGATTCCGGCACAGTGCCGGTGGAAGGGCTCAGTCCGCAACCGGTCAGGCCGATCAACGCGGCGAAGGACAAAGCGATGAGTTTCGATGTTCTTTTCATGAAAGTCCCTTCGGTCGTGCCAGCTGTTCAACCAGGCGACCTATCCAGTCGACGGTCAAAGCCAGCAGCGCCACCAGCAGCGAGCCGGCAATCAGCACGACGTTCAGGTTCAGGTTCACGCCAGTGGTGATCAAGATGCCCAGGCCGCCGCCGTTGATGAACGTCGCCAGCGTCGCGGTGCCCACGAGAAGCACCAAGGCGGTGCGGATTCCGGACAGCATCACGGGTACGGCCAGCGGCAGCTCGACCTTGAACAAGACGGCCAGCTGGCTCATGCCGATGCCGCGTCCGGCTTCCACCAGCCGCTGATCGACCTGTTGCAGGCCAACGATGGTATTGGACAGCACCGGCAGGATGGCGTAGATCACCAGCGAGATCACGGCGGTTTTCGGACCGAATCCCAGCCAGAAGGCCAGCAGGACGATCACGCCGATGGCCGGTGCGGCTTGGCCGAAGTTCGCGATGGCCCGGACGGCGGGAGCCGCCTTGCGCAGCGACGGGCGGGTGAGCAGGATCCCCAGCGGGATGGCAATCAGCAGCACGATCACGGTGGAAATCAGCGTGATCTGCAGATGCTCCTGCGTATATTTCCAGATCGTTGCCGGATCCAGGGTCTGGCGTTCGGTCTCGGTCAGGTCAGCGGTCACAAGCCAGATGACCAGCGCGGCGAATGCCGCGCCGATCGCCACCAGCTGATAAATCAGCCCCTTGGTCTCTTTGCTCATGCCGGCTCCCCACCGCGCTCCGCGGGCTCGACCTCGATATCCACCACGTTGATGGCGCCGGAATTCAAGCCCACCGGAGCTTCGTGGTGATCGTCGGACGCGGAATTCGCCGCGGCGATCGCCTCCATCACCGTCTGCACCGTAATGATGCCCTTGAAGACATCGCGGCGGCCGGTCACCAGGGCGTATTCGGCACTGGCCACCAACATGGTGTCCAGTGCGTCGTTCAGCGTGGCCTGCTCGCCAACCACCGGAAGACCAGGGTCATAGGTGCCCTCGATGATCTCCATGCGGGAGAGCTGGCGGCGGCCAAGTCGGCGCAGCGGACGGCCCCTGGAGTCGAGCACCACGGCCAGTTTCCGCCCTGCGCCCTGCAGCTGCGAGAGCACATCCGAGGCCCGCTTGCCCGGGGTGGTGGTAATTGCATCCACCAGATCCACCTCGTTCACACGGGTCAACGTGAGCTGCTTCAGCCCTGCGCCGGAGCCGATGAAGTTCTCCACGAATTCGCTGGCCGGGTTGGCCAGGATGCGTTCAGGAGAATCGTACTGCTCCAGCTGCGCGCCCTCGTTGAAGATGGCGATCCAGTCCCCCAGCTTCACCGCTTCGTCGAAATCGTGGGTCACGCAGACAATGGTCTTCTGTACCTCGGACTGGATGTTCAGCAGCTCGTCCTGCAGGCGTTGGCGGGTGATCGGGTCCACCGCGCCGAAGGGCTCGTCCATGAGCAGCACCGGAGGATCGGCGGCCAGCGCGCGGGCCACGCCCACGCGCTGCTGCTGCCCGCCGGAGAGCTCCTTGGGGAAGCGGTCGCGGTACAGCTCGGGATCCAGCGAGACCAGTTCGAGCAGCTCGTCGACGCGGGCTGCGATCTTCGCCTTGTCCCAGCCGAGCATCTTGGGAACCATGGCAATGTTGGCCGCCACGGTCATATGCGGGAACAGGCCGCCGGCCTGGATCACGTAGCCGATGCGGCGGCGCAGCTCGTCGCCGTTCATCGTGGTGACGTCTTCGCCGTTGATGACGATCTGCCCGCTGGTCGGCTCGATCAGACGGTTGATCATCTTCAGCGTCGTGGTCTTGCCGCAACCCGAAGGGCCGACGAACATGACGATGGATCCCGCCGGGATCTCAAGGGTCAGGCCACCCACGGCGGACTTCTTCTGCCCGGGGTAGGTCTTGGTTACTTCTTCGAGCATGATGGAAGCGCCGGAGACGGTGTGCTCCGAGACGCCGGATGCGGAATTTTTTGAATCAGACACGGATACCTCGCGGGGTAGTCAGTCGGCCGATGCCGAGCAAGATCAGGTCAAGAATGAGTGCCAGGATGACGACGCCGACTACTCCGACGACCACCGACTCAAGCGCATTGGCGCCGCCAAGCCGGGAGAGTCCGGAGAAGATGAATCCGCCGAGTCCAGGGCCCAGGGCGTATGAAACGACCGCGGCCACACCCATCACCATCTGGGCTGAGATGCGCACGCCGGTGAGGATGACCGGCCAGGCGATGGGGATTTCAACGGATACGAGCGTCTTGAGCCGGCTCATGCCAATCCCGCGAGCGGATTCGACGATGGTCGGCTCAATATTGTTCAGGCCCACGATCGCATTGCGCAGGATGGGCAGGGCGGCAAAGAATGTCACCACGATAACGGCGGGCGTCACCCCGAAGCCGAAAGGCACGATCAACAGACCGATGAGCGCAAAGGATGGAACGGTCAGGCCGACGGCACTGACTCCGTTGGCAATTCCCGCTAATGCTTTGTTCCGATAAACCAGAACGGCGATCAAAACCGCGATGAACGTCGCCAGGATCAGGCACTGCGCGACCAGCGAGAAGTGCTGCCAGGAGGCGAAAAGTATTTGGCGAGATCGCTCGCCAATGAAATCTCCCACATTAAAACCTACTTCACTTTAGTTTCGTATTTAGCAGTGCAACCGAGTGCTGAGCCAGCCTCAGTTTCTTCCCACTTTAGTCCCGCTTTCAGGGCGAAACTAGTTGGGTTTCCCGTATACAGCATTTGACTAGGTTGTATTTATTGAGGCAGGCCTTGTTTCGAATGTCCGGATTACGGGTGCGCAGTCGCGGGAAATGTAGTTCGATAGGTATATGAAACTAGCTACCCTTCGCCTGGCCAGCGACCCCGGCCATACGACCGCAGCAGTCATCGAGGACGACCGGATTTACTACCTGGAAAATCTGGACACCGTGCAGCGCTTTCTGCGCCTGAACGATGCCATCCAGCAGGAAGTTCTGGCCCGCGCCTTGGTCGGCGATTCGATCGCCGAGGGTGAAGCCGACTACGCCCCGGTCATCCCGAATCCCAGCAAGGTGTACTGCATCGGGCTCAACTACAAGGCGCACGCAGCGGAGGTTGGCAAGGAGCTGCCGGAGTACCCTTCGGTGTTCGCGAAGTTCGCTTCCACGCTGTGCGGCGCAAACGACGACATCGAAGTCCCACCGGAGGACCACCGCCTGGACTACGAAGCCGAGCTGGCCATCATCATCGGCAAGCCCGGGCGACGCATCGCCGCCGAGCAGGCAGAAGAGCATATCGCGGGATACGCGGTCAGCAGCGACGTGTCGCTGCGCGGCTACCAAGGACGCACCTCCGAATGGCTGCAGGGCAAGGTCTGGGACAGAACCACTCCGTTGGGCCCCTGGCTCGTGACCCCAGACGAGCTCAAGCCCGACGCGCGCATCACCAGTGTCGTGAACGGCGAGACCGTCCAGGACAGCACCATTGACGACTTGATCTTCTCCGCGGCGGAACTTGTTGCCTATCTGTCGGTCATGAACGAGCTGCAGCCTGGCGACGTCATCCTCACCGGCACCCCCGCGGGTGTTGCCCTGGGCCGGCGCAACGAGCACAACCGCCACCCCTGGCTCAAGGCCGGCGATGTCCTGGAAACCAGCATCGAGGGGCTTGGCACGTCCCGGGTGACCTTCAAGGCAGCCGCCCCGGAATAGCGCGCTCCACGGACGATTCCACTCCCGCATTCATCACGTCGAATGCGGGAGCGGAGTTGTCCGGAGACGAGAATTTTCGACATAAACGTGACAGTTATTGCCGTTCATCGAAAATTCCCACGCCTCTGGCGCACGTTGCTGGATCGGAATTTTCTTCACTGGGATCTTATTTTCACCGCAGAAGAATCCGATCTCAGGCACTTTTCGCCTGCTTGAATGTCGAAAATTCGGCTGGATCCCCGCGAAATCCCATAGTCCAACCCGCGCATCCGACCCTCACCTGACAAGGCGGCACATCGGGGAACCCTGGCCAAGGTTACCGTTTGTGACATCCGTCTCAGCTTCCTATAAAGTGAGTCACAGCAAGCAATCCGTCTACATCAACGGACTGCATACTCTTCACTCGCACGAAGGAACTTTTCTATGGATGCCTTGGCCACCACACTTGGTGACATCTCCTCGGTAATTTGGGGACCGTTTGTCCTCATCCCGCTTTTGCTGGGTACCGGTTTATACCTGACCATCCGCCTGGGCGGCCTGCAGCTAGTCAAGCTTGGGGCCTCCCTGCGCTTGGGATTGCTCAAGCGCAAGGACGCGGGAGCCGAAGGCGACATCTCGCAGTTCCAGGCCCTGACCACGGCGCTGGCCGCAACCGTCGGCACCGGCAACATCGTTGGTGTTGCCACCGCCATCGGCATTGGCGGCCCTGGCGCCCTGTTCTGGATGTGGGTTACCGGCCTGCTGGGCATGGCCTCGAAATACTCCGAAGCTTTCCTCGGCGTCCGCTACCGCGGCACCGACGCTGCCGGCGAAAAGTCCGGTGGTCCGCAGTACTATCTTGAACGCGGCATCAAGGGCCCGTTCGGCAAGTTCCTGGCTTTGTTCTTCGCCATTGCGGCAACTCTTGCCTGCTTCGGCATCGGCAACATGACCCAGGGCAACTCGATTTCCGCCAACATGGAAAACTCCTTCAACGTGGCTCCGTGGGTCACCGGCCTGGTCCTGACTGTGCTGGCCATGGCCGTGCTGGTCGGCGGCATCAAGTCCATCGGCAAGGTCACCGCCGGCTTCGTCCCGGTCATGATCATCTTCTACGTTGCCGCAGCGCTGTACATCCTGATCGCCAACGTCGGTGGAATTCCCGCCGCTTTCGCGCAGATCTTCACCGATGCTTTCACCGGCACCTCGGCAGTCGGCGGCTTCGCCGGTTCGGCCATCATCATCGCCGTGCAGTTCGGTGTGGCCCGCGGTATCTTCTCGAACGAGTCGGGCATGGGTTCGGCAGCTATCGCAGCAGCGGCTGCGCAGACCACCCACCCGGTACGCCAGGGCTTGGTCTCCATGACCCAGACCTTCATCGATACCATCATCGTGGTCACCTGCACCGGCCTGGTCATCATCACTACCGGGGTGTGGAACATGACCGATCCGGAAACCGGGGAGCAGATCTCCGCAGCACTGATGACCGGCCAGGCATTCAGCTACGGCTTGCCGGGCCAGTGGGGCCACTGGATCGTGACCCTCGGCCTGGTCATGTTCGCCTTCTCGACCATCCTCGGCTGGTCCTACTACGGTGAGCGCAATATCGAACGCCTCATCGGCCGCCGCGCCGTCATGCCGTTCCGCGTGGTCTTCTCGCTGATCGTGTTCGTCGGCTGCACCACCGAGCTGACCGCGGTCTGGAACTTCTCCGACATGATGAATGGCCTGATGGCTCTGCCGAACCTCATCGGCCTGCTGATCATGTCCGGACTCATCGCCCGCGAAACCAAGTGGTACCTCAAGAACGACCCGAAGCTGGAAGCCGACAAGGCCCAGATCGAGGACTTCATGGCAGGCCGCCCAGGCTGGGCCGAGTGGAAGTCCGGCGATGTCGTGGGCTCGTCGCACAAGTACGGCGGCGACGTCCAGGAACCGGATCCAATCCGCTAATTCGAAACGCGGACTCCGTCCCTGCGCCCTCCCTGATTCACGGATCAGGGAGGGCGCTGTTTTATTCTCCGAAACGCAGTCCAACCCAGTCGGCGGCCCAGGCCACCAGCACACCAAAAAGCATCCCTCCCGGCGAGCCGCCGGGAGGGATGCAATGGTGCTGTGTATCAGATGCCTAGGCGTTCCACAGGCCGTAGGAATCGGCCAGATCGGCGATTTTCTGTGCTCGGGCCAGTCGTGGCAGGTAGGAACCGTCGCCCACCGAGGCGCCCGCCGCGTGGGCTTCGAGCAGCTCCATGGCCCAGGACAGCTCGTCCTCGCTCGGTGCAAGCCCTGCGTTGATGCCGTCCACGTGGTCGCGCGAAAGCGACAGCTTTCCGGTCATGCCCATCGATGCGGTCACCAGGGTCTCCTCGGTGACCTTGGCTCCGTCGGAGCCTGCAGGAGGCGGGCCGTCGATGGCGCCAGGCAGCTTGCCCACGCGGGATGCGACCACGAGCTTGCCGCGGGCGTAGGCTAAGGCCAGCGGGTCGTCGGAGACGCCGGTGTCCTTGCGGAAGTCGTTCACGCCGAAGGCCAGGCGGAAAGTGCCGGGAGCCGAGGCAATGGCAGTAGCATTCTCGATGCCGACTGCTGATTCGATCAGCGCCAGCACCGGGGTTCCGGCACGAAGGCGCATCGCGGTGTAGGTGACCTGTTCAGGTTTTTCGGTCATGGCCAGCATGACGCCGCGCAGGCCGGGAGTGGCCGACAGAGCTGCCAAGTCATCGGACCAGTAGTCGGTGTCGATGCCGTTGACACGCACCCAGGCGGTCATGCCGTTGGAAAGCGCGTGGACCACCTTGTCACGGGCTTCTGCCTTCTTGTCATCGGGCACCGCGGCTTCCATGTCGAAGATGACTGAGTCCGCTTCCGAGGCCAGGGCCGGGGCAAAATCTTCGTCCTTGGCCGCATTAACCAATAGCCAGGATCGGGACAACTTTGCCGGGAGAGCCGCTGCTCGACGATTTCGAAATGCCATGATCCAAGACTACTCATTGACCCGTCATCGGCACTAATGAGCTCGAACACAATTAACTCTATTCCCACCTCTGGCATTGCACTTCCCGCGGAAATTCGACTATTGAACGAGATTCGGATGCTGTAATGTCACTCACTGGGCTCGTATGAGCTCGCACCAGTACGACCGGCGTCCCGCGGGGCGATGCACGAAAGGGGCACCACGTGGCGCACGAATCCACGGATACTGCCAGCGAGAACGGACCGGAGCTCCAACGCGCCCTGTCCAACCGACATATCCAGCTGCTTGCGATTGGCGGTGCCATCGGCACCGGCCTGTTCATGGGCTCCGGCAAAACCATCTCAGTGGCCGGCCCATCGGTCATCCTCGTCTACATGATCATCGGCTTCATGCTGTACTTCGTCATGCGGGCCATGGGCGAACTGCTGCTCAGCCGCAGCAGCTACCGCAACTTCTCCGACTTCGCCGGAGACATCCTCGGTCCCTGGGCCGCGTTCTTCACCGGCTGGACCTACTGGTTCTGCTGGATCGTCACCGGCGTGGCCGACGTGATCGTGATTGCCTCGGTCTACGTAACCTTCTGGCTGCCGCTGATCCCGACCTGGATTCCTGCACTGGTTGTCATCGTGGCGCTTATCGCGCTGAACCTCCCCTCGGTGCGGGGATTCGGCGAAACCGAATTCTGGTTCGCGCTGATCAAGATCGCGGCCATCGTGCTGCTGATCGTGATCGGCCTGGTCATGGTGTTCACCGGCTTCGAGCACGACGGCGCCCGGGCTTCCTTCCTTAACCTGTTCAACGTGGGTGGTGGCTTCTTCGGAGGCGGGCTCATGGGCTTCATCATGGGCTTCCAAATCGCGGTCTTCGCGTTCGTGGGCATCGAGCTGGTGGGCACGGCGGCGGCGGAAACCAAGAACCCCGAGCACAACCTCCCCAAGGCCGTTAACGCCATTCCGGTCCGCGTACTGCTGTTCTACGTCGGCTCGCTGGCTGTGCTGATGTCAGTGGTTCCGTGGGACCGCTTCGATGCGGACAACTCCCCGTTCGTGATGCTGTTCTCCCTGGCCGGGTTGGGCGCCGCTGCGCACATCGTCAACATGGTGGTGCTGACCTCTGCCATGTCCTCCGCGAACTCCGGCATCTATTCCACCTCGCGCATGGTGTTCGGCCTGTCCACGGACGGCAACGCCCCCAAGGCGTTCTCCAAGCTGACCAGCCGCCAGGTTCCGCGCAACGCGCTGTTCCTCTCCGGCGTGGTGCTGCTCAGCGCGATCGTCCTGCTGGTCTTCGGGCTGGGCGAGTCCAAGGGCTTCACCATCGTCACCACGATTTCCTCGCTGTGCTTCATCTTCGTCTGGAGCATCATCCTGATCAGCTACATCGTCTACCGCAAGCGCCGCCCGCAGGCCCACGACGAGTCGATCTTCAAGGTCCCCGGCGGCACGTTCATGCCGTGGGTAGTTTTGGCCTTCTTCGTGTTCCTGCTGTGGGCCTTCACCCAGGACCCGGACACCCTGTTGGAGATGTACGCGGCCCCGATCTGGTTCGCGCTGGTCGGTCTCGGATACCTGCTGCTGCGCAAGAATCCGAAGCACCAGCAGCTGCGCCGGGACCACGAGGTGCGCATCGCCCAGGAGAAGCGCGATGCAGCCGCCTATCTCGAGGCCAAGGGCTCGCGCTTGTCGCACTAGGCGAGGTGCGCCAGGGACGATCCCCCATACGGAGAGGGCCGTTGGAACCAGTTCTGATTCCAGCGGCCCTCTCGTTCTTTCGCTGCGGCATGGGCCGCCGAAAGGGCCTTCGACCTCTCACCGAAATATGACTTTTTTTCGTGTAATAAAATTTATTTTCCACTATGCGATTTGCCATGCTGGTACTGTAGCTCGGAAAAATCCCGACGAAGACGCCTCGCCGGATCCGTAAACCCAACGGTCCCCTCAGTGCCCCAACGAAAGATCCAACAGGCTGCTAAAGCTCCGCAGCCAGTGGATTGTTCGTCCTATCGGAGGAAGATATGGAAGCGTCAAACATTCATGCCGTCGCCCGCGATCTGCGCCACGCCACACGCTGCGGCTCACCACTCACGCCTGCCGGATTCGAAGCCCTGGATCTCGAGCTCGCCTGCGAAATCGCTGCCTTGGGCCGCGAACTTGCACTAGCTGACGGCGACCGCGTCGCGGGCTACAAAATCGGCCTGACCGCAGCGTCCGCGCGCGCCTCATACAGGTACGAATCCCCGGTCCACGGATACGTTTTGGAAAGCACGCTGTCGCCCTCCGGTAGTTTCGTCGAGACACAACAGCTCAGCAATCCGATGGTGGAGGCGGAAATCGCGTTCACCATCGGTTCGCCGCTCGACGACCCCGCCACTTCGGTGCAAGACGTCATCGAGGCCACCGAGTCCGTGGCCCCTGCGTTGGAAATCATCGACAGCCGCTGGTCCGGAGGAGCTGCAAGTCTCCCGCTGCTCGTCGCCGACAACACGAATGCGGCCGCGGCCGTGGTTGGCGAACCGGTCCGGCTACCTGCCGATATCGCCGACGCGACGAGCCTGCTGACAGTCGGCGGGGCGCAGCATCCCGGCTCCACCGACTCCGTCCTGGGCAACCCGCTCGAATCCGTCGCATGGTTGGCCCGCCACCTCGCAGCGCTGGGTTCGGGATTGAAGCCGGGCGACGTCGTGCTCAGCGGCTCCATGAACGTACCGGTGTCGCTGGGCAATGCTGCCGCAGCGTCCGCCCAAATCAGCAGGCTGGGTACCGTGCATGCCTCATTCCGCTAATCCCGGGTGCAATTCCGGCCGGAGCCCCGGCGAAGAGTCGCTCCGAACAGGAGCGCAGCAACCGAATCCCGGTACTCGCTGCCCGGGCCTGTTCCATTCTGGTAGCGCAGGTCCATCAGTCTCGTAGTGGTAAGCCCAAACCGGCTCTTCAGGATTCAGAGTGTAACCGCCTAAAACCAACACCCCGGAGCAGTTCCCGTCCGGCCTCCAGCTTAGTTCTTTCGCGCGGCGAGCACGCTGTACGGAACGTCCTCCCCGACGAAGCTGATCTCCAGCAGCCGGGTCCGCTGCGCGTACCGCGAGTAGGCTGCCGGAATCAGCAGATGGAGGCGGCCGGACACCGTGCTGAAGAACAGCAGGCTGCCATCCTTCCAATTTGCGGTGTGCCCCTGCCCGAACTTCTCGCCGCGCGACAAAACGCTTTCCGAGAAGCCGTTGAGCATCTGCATGGTGTCCTCCGGGCCCATGCCCCGAACCAGGAATTCTGGATGGCCAACCTTGCTCAGCCCAACTGTGTAACCGTAGGATCCGCTGGTTGCATCTGCTTCGACGTAGACAATGGATCTGCCGTATTCCTGGATGTGGCGGTTCGTTTTGGCATTGACTTGTTCCCTGGTCATGCCATTGCACATATCGCACATGTCATTTCCTCTCCGTGCTCAGCGCACCGAAGTGCTGTCGGCAGGGGCGCTATCGAGTGCGTGTTTCGGTCGTACTCCGAACACCCGCAAATCCTCGGCGTCGAGCAATTCATCGTAGATACGCAGCCCAGCCAAGGGGTCGGTGATGTCCACGACCTCCAGCGAGGGGAAGAACGGCGTCGACGTGATCCCTTCCCGGAAGGCCTTGCCGCGACGGAGCACCTGCTCGATCAGGTGGAGCAGGAAACAGCGCGCGGACTCTTCGCAGTCCGCGGTGACCACGAGTTCCGGATGCCCGTAGCTGCTGAGCCCGATGGAAAATGCCGCGAAGGTCCGGCCGTCGTCGGGAAGGTACGCCACCACCGCGAATCCCGCCTCGTCCAGTTCCCGCGCGATCCTGTACATGAAATCTTCATCGGGTGTGCTGCTTATGAAACTTAAGGTTCCTCCGGACGTTTCCATAAGTGTCCTCCCTAGGTAGTGAGCCGAGATATTCCCAGTCTCAGCGCGCTTCCGGGGGACCAGCGCGGTGCGGTGCGACATGTGGACAACGGATGCCGCCCATTCCGGATCATCGCGGTGAATCCCGCGGCAACGAAAAACGCCGTCCCGAATCGAATGATTCGGAACGGCGAATTCCGGTGGCGGCAGCTCTCCAACTGCCGCCTATGAGCTCCCTCGCAGGGGAATCTTTACAGCGCGCCCGACGCCTTGGCAGCGGCGCCAACGGCTGCAGCAACGGCCGGCATCACACGGTCGTCCAGCGCCGAAGGAATGATGTAGTCGGCGGCCAGGTCGTCGCCGGTGAGTTCGGCGATGGCGTGGGCGGCTGCGACCTTCATTTCCTCGGTGATCTTCTTGGCGCCAGAATCCAGCGCGCCGCGGAAGATGCCCGGGAATGCGAGCACGTTGTTGATCTGGTTCGGGAAGTCGCTGCGGCCGGTGGCGACCACTGCCGCGTACTTGGCGGCGACATCCGGCATGACTTCCGGGGACGGGTTAGACAGGGCGAAGATGATCGCGTCCTTGTTCATCTTGGCCAGCGCTTCCTCCGGGAAGGTCGAGGAAGACAGGCCGACCACGACGTCCGCGCCGTCCAGCGCCTCGGCCAGTCCGCCCATCACGTCGTCGCGGTTGGTGCGGGCGGCCAGGTCTGCCTTGAACTGGTTCAGGTCGTTGCGCTCGCGGTGGATGGTGCCGCGCGAGTCGAGCACGATCACATCGTCGACGCCGGCGGACAGCAGCAGGTTGGTCACGGCGACGCCGGCCGAACCGGCACCGGAGACGACAACCTTCATGGAGCTGATGTCCCGCTTGACCTGGCGTGCTGCACCGATCAGGGCCGCGAGGACCACCACGGCGGTTCCATGCTGGTCATCGTGCATGACCGGAACGTCGAGTTCCTCGATCAGTCGGCGCTCGATCTCGAAGCAGCGTGGGGCGGAGATGTCTTCCAGATTCACTGCGCCGAAGCTTGGCTGCAGGCGGACGATCGTCTCGACGATTTCATCGACGTTCTTGGTATCCAGCACCAACGGGATGGAATCCAGGCCGCCGAATTCCTTGAACAGGGCGCTCTTTCCTTCCATAACCGGAAGCGAGGCGGCGGCGCCGATGTCGCCAAGGCCCAGCACCGCGGTGCCGTCGGAGACCACGGCGACCAAGCGGGAGGCCCAGGTGTGGGTGGCGTGTTTTGCCGGATCATCCGCGATGGCCTGCGATACCTTGGCGACACCCGGGGTGTAGGCAATGGACAGATCGCGCTTGGAGGTCAGCGGCATCTTGGACTGGACGCTCAGCTTGCCGCCGAGGTGGGAGTCGAAGATTTCGGTGTCGGTGATGGTGGACAGGTCTTTAGTGGATTCAACAGACATTGAATAGCTCTACTTTCAAGAAAGTTCTGAATGACGAAAACGCAGTACCCACGAAACTTGTGGAATAGCGTAGGAACGCGCATGACCATTCATCCGACCGCAATGGATCTTGAGGCTGCGCAGTTAAGGCAGGTATCAAGCGTCCATGTGCACAGTTCCCCGAGCGAAGCAGCCTGGTAAGGCGAAGCGTTCCCCACGGTGTGCCGGAAGATGGCTGGTCAGTACTTTCTTTAGACCTACGATTTCCACCATACGGGAACCGCTGGTCGCTAGACAACCCCCATTCGTCGCATCACCGTCATAAAGTTTCATAATCGGCATCTGGAAGGCCTCGGTCACCAACCGTGCGGCCAGGGCGGTTCTCAGGCAAAATGAGACCTATGGCAACTCCGACTTCCGCGCTGGGCAAGGTGCGCACCTTCGAGGCACTCGATGAAAAAACCACCGCGAGGCTGCGCCGCGCGCTGGCCGAATCCAGCGACACGACGGTATTCGTCAACGGCACCGCCCTGCAGATCCCGAAGGATGCCCACGACGCGTTGATCGAAGTGCTCTCGCGCTTCGCCGCCGGGGACTCGGTCACCATCGGCACCGCCGAACTGCTGCTGAACACCTCACAGGCGGCCCAGATGGCGGGGATTTCCAACAGCTATCTTCGCAAGCTCGCGGACTCCGGAATCATTCCGGTGGAATACCGGGGCACGCATCGCCGCATCCGCCCCAGCGCCATCCAGGCTTGGCTGGACTCCCGCGAGAACCCGTCATCCAGGGCGAACTGACAGCGAAATTGCGGTTTTCGGGGCCTAGGATCTTGCCAAGCACCTGTTTTCCTGTTGGAATACCAAAGTATTCTATTTGAAAACTTTTCTGCGCCACTGAACGTCGCAGTCGCCGGGCTCCCGCTACCGTGGGGCCGGCCGATCCAGGAGGACCCATGTCAACCGATCAGCGTTCCATCCAGGACGTGCAGGAAGCGCTCTTCTCCCGGCGCGCCGCCGGAATCAAGCAGTCGGCGGTCCGCGACGTGTTCGAGCTGTCGCTGGATCCTTCGCTGGTTTCGCTGGCCGGCGGCAACCCGTACCTACAGCTGCTGCCGCTTCAGAAAGTCGGCGAGCTGGCCCAGCGCATCATCGTCGAGCAGGGGCCGGTGGCCCTGCAATACGGCTCCGGTCTGGGAACCCCCGAGCTACGCGCGCAGATCATCGAAGTCATGGCTGCCGAGGGCATCACGAACGTGGGTATCGAGGACGTGGTGGTCACCAACGGCTCGCAGTCAGCCCAGGACATGGCCTGCAAGGTTTTCTGCGACCCTGGCGACACCGTCCTGTGCGAAGATCCCACCTATGTGGGCGCGCTGAACACCTTCGAGGCCTACCAGGTCAAGGCCCGCCCGGTGGGCACCGATGAGAACGGGCTCATCCCCGACGCGCTGCGCGCCCGCATCGCCGAGCTGCGCGCCGCCGGCGAGCGAATCAAGTTCCTCTACACCATTCCGAACTTCAACAACCCCTCGGGAATCACGCTGGCCGCCGAGCGCCGGAGCGAAATCGTCGAGATCTGCCGCGAGGCCGGCATCCTGATCCTCGAGGACAACCCGTACGGCATGCTGCGCTACGAGGGCGAGGCTGCCCCGACGCTGCGCAGTCTGGATGCGCAGAACGTCATCTACATGGGTTCCTTCTCCAAGATCTTCGCCCCGGGCCTGCGCATCGGCTGGGCTGCGGTGCCCACCAACCTGTTCCGCCGCTTCTACCTGGCCGGCGAGGCCGTGGCGCTGTGCCCGCCGACGTTGAACCAGATGATCATCAGCGCCTACTTGGACGAGCATGACTGGAAGGGCCAGATTGCCAAGTACAACGATTTGTATCGTTCGCGCCGCGACGCCATGCTGGCCGCGCTGGGCGAGCATTTGCCGGCGGGGATCACCCATACCCATCCGGAGGGCGGATTCTTCATCTGGCTGACGCTGCCCGAGGGCATCGACACCTACGAGCTACTGCAGCAGGGTGTGAAGGCCGGGGTCATCTTCATTCCGGGGGCGGCGTTCAGCCCTTCGGGAGAGGCCAGCAACAAGCTGCGGCTGGCGTTCTGCTCGGTGGACGAGGAAACCATCGCCGAGGGCGTGCGCCGTCTCTCGCTGCTGCTCGAGCAGGCCATCGCCTCCAAGGGAAGCTAGCCGCCAGCCCTTCTCAGAAAACCCACAGTGCCTCCTGTGATGGGCCATGATCCGTGCGTCTACGGTAGTGAACACGGCAATCAATCCCATGTCACCTGCTTCAAGGAGCGCGCTATGAATCCCCCACCACGCTGGTTCGGACACCGACAGTTGCCCCGGCCCGAAGAAGATCTTGAGGACCAGGGTCTGTCCTTCGACGTCGGCACCCTGATCGAGCGGCGCAAGGTCCTGGCCGGGATGGGAGTGGGCACGCTCGCGTTCGCCCTGGCGGCCTGTTCCCCCACCGGCACCCAGGGTTCCCCTTCCCCGTCCACCGCCGCAGAGATCCCTGACGAGACCGCCGGCCCGTACCCGGGCGACGGGTCCAATGGGCCCGATGTGCTGGAGCAAAGCGGAATCGTCCGCAGCGACATCCGCTCCAGCTTCGGCACCAGCACCACCACGGCTGAGGGCATCCCGATGACCCTTGAACTGAAGATCGTGGACATGGCCAACAACAACCAGCCCTTCGAGGGTGTGGCCGTGTACGTGTGGCACTGCGACCGGTCCGGGGAATACTCCATGTACTCCAGCGGTCTGGAAAATGAGAACTACCTGCGCGGGGTCCAGGTGGCCGATGCCGAGGGTCTGGTGCGCTACACCAGCATCTTCCCTGCATGTTATGCCGGGCGCTGGCCGCACATCCACTTCGAGGTGTACCCGGATACCGGGTCGATTACCGACCACACCACGGCGATCGCCACCTCGCAGGTCGCCTTGCCGCAGGAAACCTGTACCGCGGTGTACGCCACCACCGGCTACGAGCAGTCGGTGAAGAACCTGCAGGGCGTGAGTCTGGACTCGGACAATGTCTTCGGCGATGATTCGGGGGCCACCCAGCTGGCGACCGTCACCGGAGATACAAGCGCCGGCTACACCGTGCGCCTCACGGTCAATGTGAATACGAACACCGAGGCTACCGGCGGAGGAGCCCCGGGAGGCGGCGGTGCTCCAGGCGGCGCAGGGGCCCCAGGCGGCGGAGGGGCCCCAGGAGGCATGCCTACCGGGCGTCCTCCTGCACTGCCCGATGGGCAGCAACCTGGCACCGACCCGACTGCTTCAGCGCCGGCCGGCTCGTAGTGGCCGAGGGCCGCAATGGCTCGGGCGCAGGGCCCTGTCGGACTCCGAGTTGGGCAGGCGATCGCCCGGACCTAGCTGCGGTTGGGGATGGTGCGCGAACGCCCGCGCATATGGATCAGGTGGGTGGTGCTGCCGTCCTGGTTGTCGCGGGTGACCTCGATGTCGAACAGCCCGCTGCGCCCGGCATGGCCCACCAGCTTGGCGGTGGCGGTGGTGGTATCCCCGGAGAATCCCGGATTCATGAAGTTCACGTCCACCCCGGAGGCCACGGTGATGGTGCTTGCATCGCTGTGGGGGTCGTTGCAGACCAGGGCGAAGGCGGTATCCGCGAAGGCGACGATCATGCCGCCCTGCGCGATGCCGTAGCCGTTGAGCATGTCATCGCGCAGCCGCATCTTGATCACCACGTCGCCGTAGTCAGCGCGCAGCACCTCGGCGCCCAGCCACTGGGCGGACTTGTCGTTGGCGAATGCCGGGTGCTCGTGCGGCGCCATGGCCGCCTTGCCTGTGCTCATGCAGGACAGCCTACGCCGTCGCGGCGCAACCGGGCGGCTTGTCAGGCCAGCCGTCCCCCGAAGTCGTCGGCGATGTCCTGCGCGGCCCGGCGCAGGCGCGGCACCAGCTGCTCGGTGATGCTCTGCAGGTCCGCGCGCCCGCGCTGCACCGAAATGTTCAGCGCGCCCAGCAGCTGGTCTCCCCGGTACACCGGCACGGCCAGCCCGCGCAGGCCCTCGTCCAGTTC
The DNA here is from genome assembly GCF_003309065.1 of Glutamicibacter soli. Taxonomy (GTDB): domain Bacteria; phylum Actinomycetota; class Actinomycetes; order Actinomycetales; family Micrococcaceae; genus Glutamicibacter; species Glutamicibacter soli. The sequence goes on from NZ_POAF01000003.1 coordinate 158,877, forward strand.
CTGGTTCACCAGCGACCAGCCCTGCTCCTTCACCCGGGCCAGCTCCGCGCGCAGCTGCTCCAGGTTCGCCACGGTGTGCTCGGTGTAGCGCTGCAGGTCGATCTGCGCCAAGAACTCCTTCTGCTCTGCGTCGCCCAGCTCGGCGATCAGCACACGGCCCATGGAGGTGACCCAGGCAGGAAGCCGGTTGCCGATGGACACGTTCATCGAATACAGCCGCGGCGAGGACACCCGCTCGATGTACAGGATGTCCTGGCCTTCCAAGACGCACAGTGCGGCACTTTCCTCCAGCTCGCGGGCCAGGCTTTCCAGGTGCAAGGTGGCGGCCTTGGGCAGCGTCAGCCCGGAAAGGTAGGAGGCTCCCAGGTCCAGCACGCGCGGGGTCAGGCGGAAGTTCGCTCCGTTGGCTTCCAGGTAGCCCAGGTCGGTGAGGGTCAGCAGGAAGCGGCGGGCGGAGGCGCGGGTCTGTTCGGTGGCGGCGGCGACCTGGCTGACGGTCATCTCCGGGTTTCCGCCGTTGAAGGCGAGCAGGACGGCCAGGGTCTTCTCCGTGGATTTAACAAAGTAGTCCGGCCGCTGCGTCACAGTCGATTCTCCCCGTGGCTAGTGTCTGCTCCAGCGGTTGCGCTCGAATTGCGCGGCCAGCCGGATTGGGGCATTGGGCGCCCCGTACCCATCGTAACCATCGCGGCGCTCAACTACTTCAAAGAACATGTTTCCAATGGTCTCTGTGTAGAAATGCAGGAACTCCCCGTGCTCGTCCCGGTCGTACAGCAGGTTCAGCTCCTGCAAAGTCTGGAGCAGCTGCGGCTCCAGGTCGAAGCGCGCGGCGAGGTCCTCGTAGTAGTTGGCCGGGATGTGCAGGAAGTCCATGCCGTCGGCCACCGCGTTGCGGGCCAGGGTGATGATGTCCCCAGTGCGCACCGCGATGTGCTCGGGGTACTCGTGGTTCCTGTCGATGGCCTCTTCCAGCCCGTGCGGAACGATGTTCAGCGCCAACCTGACCGCATTGTCCCCGGTGGCCAGCACCTGCGAGCGGACCAGCCCCATGGGGCTGGGAACCTCGGTGCCGGGCAGCGCCTGGAGGTTGAGCACGCTGGTGTAGAACAGCACGGATTCGTCGAATGACTGCCAAGGCTGGGCGAGGTTCAGGTGGTCGATGCACTGGATCAGCGCGGGGTGCTCCGCCGCGGCTCCGGACTCGTGGACCCCGAATTCGGCTTCCCAGCCCCCGGCGTCCCCGGTGGCTCCGAAGAAGACCTCGGTGTTGTCCGGGGCGTTGAAGCCGGGCAGGTCCGCCTCGTTGCGCAGGTGCTGGCGCGGGACCGGGCGGGCCAGCAGCTGCACGGCGCGCTCGCCGGCCGCGGCGGGGTCCGGGACCTGCACCCCGAAGCCTGACACCGCGGCGGTGACCCCGCGGCTGCGTTGCGAGTTGATGATGATCCGCGCCCCGCCGGCGCTGAACAGCTGCACCGGCTTGCGCCGGTGCTGGCCGCGGAATTCGAAGCCCAGCTGGGCCAGCAGCCGGGCCACCGGTTCGGGGTCCTCGGTGCGGATTTCGGTGAAGTCGAAACCGTTGGCCTTCTGCCCGCCGGGCAGCGCCTGCAGTGCAAGAGCGGAGCCGATGCCCTGCGCATCGAGCAGCGCGGCGGTTTGGGACTGCAGCAGGTTCAGCGAGCGCAGCCCGTCCACCGCGGTGCGCTCGACATTCGACTGGCGGAAGACGTCGTTGAAGATTTCCAGCGAAATGATGCCGGCATAGCCCGAGCGGGCGATGGCGCCGAGGAACTCGTCCAGCTTGAATCCGCCCTGCCCCGGGAACACCCGGTAGTGCCGCGACCAGGACAGGATGTCCATGGACAGCACCGGGGCGTCGGCCAGCTGCACGAAGAAGATCTTCTCCCCCGGGATCTGCGCGATCGCCTCGGGGTCGTCCCCGCGCGAGAGGATGTGGAAGCTGTCCAGGCAGATGCCCACGTTCTCGCGGTCCACCTGGCGGGCGATCTCCCAGGAGTGCTGGTAGGTGTTCACGTATGTGCCCCAGGCCAGCGCCTCGTAGGCGATGCGGATCCCGTATCCGGCGGCCAGGTCCGCGAGCTGGCGGATCTGGGAGACGAACAGCTCGTCGTCGTTGATCGTGGCGGTGCCGACATTGGAGCACAGCAGCATCATGTCCATGCCCAGGCGCGTCATGAGCTTGAACTTCGCCTCCGCCCGGTGCAGATTCGCCTGCAGCAGCTGCGGCTCGACGCCTTCGAAGTCGCGGAAGGGCTGGAACAGGTCCAAGGTGAGCCCCAGTCGCGCGGCCAGCGCCCGGACCTCCTCCGGGGACATCGGGCTGACCAGAAGGTCCTGCTCGAAGATCTCGATGCCGTCGAATCCGGCCTTGGCGCAGGCGAGCATCTTCTCTTCCAGCGTGCCCGAGAGGCACACGGTGGCAATGGAGGTGCGCATTACAGGCCCGCCTCCAGCATTTCCAGCAGGTGTGCGCGCATGCGCGCGGCATCGGGCTTGATGCCGGTGAAGATCTCGAAGGAGTCCACGGCCTGGCCCACCGCCATGTGCCCGCCGTCAAGCACCCGGCAGCCGCGGTCGCGGGCTGCGAGGATCAGTTCGGTGTCGACCGGGCGGTAGATGCAGTCGGCTACCCAGTGGCGGGATTCGAGCCCGGCCAAATCCAGCGGCAGGCCCGGGTGGTGGTGCATGCCGATCGGGGTGGCGTTCAGCAGCCCGTCCGCCGCAGGCAGCAGCTCGGGAACCTGGTCAGGGGACGCCGCGGTGACCGTGGCTTCAGGGAAAAGCCGGTTCAATTCCGCGGCCCGCTGCCCAGCGCGCTGCGCGTCCGGGTCCACCAGGAACAGCTGCTCGGTTCCGGACGCCAGCAGCGCGTAGGCCACGGCGGATCCGGCGCCGCCGGCTCCCAGCTGCAGGACCTGTTGCTGGTTGGCTCCGGGCAGCCCTTCGGCGAAGCCGCGGCCGAATCCTGAGGCGTCGGTGTTGTAGCCGTGGAACTTCCCGTCGCGGATGACCACCGTATTCACCGCGCCGATGTCCCGCGCGTTCTGGGAGATCTCATCAAGGTGCTCCAGGACCAGCTGCTTGCACGGATGGGTGATGTTGAAGGCATTGAATCCGAGCTGCTCACCGGCCTTTAATAGAGCACCCACATCGCTGCCCGGGCGCTCCAGCACGGTGAGGTCGATGGGACGGTACAGGTAGCGCAGGCCCTGCGCATCAGCCTCCCGCTCGTGCATCCCGGGAGTCAGCGACGGCATCACCCCGTCGCCGATCAAGCCCACCAAATAGGATTCGGCAGTTGTACTCATCGCAGGTCCTCGCATTCAGTCATCGATGCAACAGGTATTGCTTCGTCTGTGATTTGCATCTACTCTAAACCAATGAACACATTCCGAACAAGTGGTCGCATAGCGAACATTTGTAGGAATGAGGCCAGAACATCGCCACCATCTAGGGAGTAACCCGATGACCACGACACCGAAGCCGTCGGCATCTGAAGACAACGGAGCCGGGCAGCGCACGCCGGTCAAGGCCGCGCTGGCCAGCTTCATGGGCAGCGCCGTCGAATACTACGACTTCTTCATCTTCGGCTCCGCCGCAGCCCTGATCTTCCCGCACATCTTCTTCCCCGACGCCGACACCAACGCCGCGGTCATGTCCCTGGCGACCTTCGGCTTCGCCTACATCGCCCGCCCCATCGGCGCGATCATCCTGGGCCACTTCGGCGACCGGATCGGACGCCAGAAGGTCTTGATGTTCACCCTGGTGCTCATGGGAGCCTCGACCTTCGCCATCGGCTGCCTGCCCACCTTCGACCAGGTCGGCTGGCTGGCCCCGATCCTGCTGGTGGTCGCCCGCCTGATGCAGGGCCTGTCCGCCGCCGGCGAGCAGGCCGGTGCCTCCTCCATGTCCCTGGAGCACGCCCCGGATCACCGGCGCAGCTTCTTCACCTCCTGGACCCTGACCGGCACCCAGGGCGGCCAGATCCTGGCGGCCTTGATCTTCATTCCGGTAGTGGCACTGCCGGACGAGATCAAGTTCGGCATCGGCTGGCGCATCCCGTTTTGGCTGTCCGCCGTGGTTGTTGTGGTCACCTTCTTCATCCGCCGCTCGCTGCATGAGACCCCTGAATTCGAGAAGGCCAAGAAGAACAACGAGATCGCCAAGCTGCCGCTGGCGGTGCTGCTGCGCTTCCATTGGAAGGACGTGCTGCGCGTGGTGCTGTGCGCGTTCATCGCCGCGGTGTCCACCGTGTATGGAACCCTGGCCATCTCCTACGGCAAGACCATTGGCAACATGGACGAGTCCATCACCCTGTGGCTGGTCGTGGCAGGCAATATCGGAGCACTGCTCACCCAACCGCTCTTCGGCATGCTGGCCGACAAGATCGGCCGCAAACCGGTCTTCATCTACGGCGCGCTGGCTTCCGCCGCGGTCATGCCCTTCTACCTGCGATCCATGGAAACCAGCAACACGCTGCTGCAGTTCGGGCTCTCGCTGCTGGTCTTCTCCTGCGCCTACGCGGCGGCCAACGCCGTATGGCCGAGCTTCTACGCGGAGATGTTCTCCTCCCAGGTGCGCTTCTCCGGCCTGGCCATCGGCACCCAGCTGGGCTTCCTGATGGCTGGCTTCGCCCCGTCCATCGTCGCCGCCCTGGGCGGACTGCAGCCCGGCGGCTGGGTGCAGATCAGCCTGTTCACCGCGGCCATCGCCCTGATCGCCTCGCTCTCCGCGCTGACCGCCCGCGAAACCTACCGCGTGCCGACCAGCCAGCTGGGGCACCACGTAGCAAAGGCATAAATACGGCCGAGAAACGACAGCGGGCAGGCGCCGGGAAGTCCATTCCCGGCACCTGCCCGCTGTTTGCCGCGGCGGGTTCAATGGCTATTGCGCCGTCCAGCCTCCGTCGATGGCGTAGCTGGCTCCGGTGGCCATCGCAGCACTGTCCCCCGCAAGCCAACCGGCCAGCGAAGCGACTTCCTCCGGCTCGATGAGCCGCTTGACCGCCATCTCGGTCAGCATGATCTTTTCCATCACTTCGGATTCGTCGATGCCGTGGGCCCTCGCCTGGTCGGCGATCTGCGCTTCGACCAGCGGGGTGCGCACATATCCGGGATTGATGCAGTTGCTCGTCACCCCGCGCTCCGCTCCTTCCAGCGCGGTCGCCTTCGACAGGCCCTCCAGTCCGTGCTTGGCCGACACGTAGGCGCTCTTGAACGCGCTGGCGCGCAGGCCATGGGCGGAGGAGATGTTGATGATGCGCCCGAACCCCCGCTCATACATCCCCGGCAGCGCCGCGCGGATCAGCAGGAACGGCGCTTCGAGCATCAATCGGTGGATCAGGCGCCAATGATCGGGTTGGTATTCATGGATCGGTCCCACCCGCTGCACCCCGGCATTGTTGACCAGGATGTCGGCGTCGAGGGACAGCTCCTCCAGCCCCGAGGTGTCGGACAGGTCCACCACCCAGGCTTCCCCTCCGACCTCGGCCGCCGCATTCCGCGCCGCCTGCTCGTCCAGGTCCGCCACCACGACGCGGACTCCCTGGGCGGAGAGCTCGCGGGCGCAGGCCAGCCCGATGCCTCCCGCGCCGCCGGTGACTACCGCCCGGCGCACGGTGCGCCGGGTGTCACCGGCTTGCATGCTCTGCCGCTCCGTAGCCGCGCACCTGCCCGCCGGGCACCAGGTTCTTAACGATCAGCGAGCAGTCCTTGTCTTCCAGTCCTTCGGAGATCAGCTCGTCGAAGTGCTTGCTGACCAGTTCCGCGGCGGGAAGCGAGATGCCTGACGTGGTTCCCGCATCCAGCGCCAGCCCTACGTCCTTGCGCGCCAGGTCCACGCGGAAGGTCGCGTCAAAGTTGTTGTTCGCCGCGGCGGTCTCGACGATGCCGGGAACCGGGTACCAGGTCTGCTGCGCCCACGAACGGCCTGAGGATACCGACACGATCTCCCAGAACACTTGCGGATCGAGCCCCAGCTTCTCGGCCAGCTGCGATCCCTCGGCGCTGGCCATGAGGTCGATGAACAGCATCATGTTGTTGCAGATCTTCGCCGCGATGCCCATGGACGGGCCGCCGGCGACGATGGCTCGCGCTGACATCGGCGCCACCAGTTCGCTGGCCCGTTCCATGAGTTCCGGCGCCCCGCCCAGCATGATGGCCAGAGATCCGGCCGCCGCTCCCGAGATGCCTCCGGAAACCGGGGCGTCGACGAACTTCAGGCCGCGGGCCGCGGATTGCTCGTGGATGTAGCGGGAGGTCTCGATGTCCACGGTGGAACAGTCAAGCAGCATCATCGAGTCGGTGGCATGGGCCCAGATGCCTTCGGGGCCCTCGTAAACCGCACGGACGTGCTGGCCCTTGGGCAGCATGGTGATCACCGCATCCGCCCCCTCCAGTGCCTTGGCCACGGAATCGACGAGGAGCACACCGGCTCCCGCCGCCGCGGCGCGGGCCTGCTCGTTCAGGTCGACGCCGCGCACCTCGTGCCCGGCGGCGACCAGGTTCGCCGACATGGGTCCGCCCATGTTCCCCAGTCCGATCCATGCATATACGCTCATTGTGCTGTTCCTTCCACGCGCCGACAGGTGCTTGATAATTCGGGTAATCCCGGATATGGCCAGCGTAGGTGCGCCACATCACTTCCTCAATGCACAAAGACCCGAGAAAATTGCAACACCGCTGTGCGCTGGCGCACACTGGGAGCATGCAGCGTCCCATCGATTACCACCATCTCGAGTCCCTGATCGCCTTCCTGACCGTCGCCCGGCTGGGCAGGTACACGGCGGCCGCCAACGTGCTCGGGGTGAACCACTCCACGATTTCCCGGCGCATCGCCTCGCTGCAGCAGGCCATGGGCGGACGGCTGCTGACCCGCTCGGCGCAGGGGTGGGAACTGACCGACCTCGGGCGGCGCGCCATGGCCTCGGCCGAGGCCATCGAACGGGCCGTCGCCGCCATCGGCTCCGCCGACGAGCCTGGACAGGTGACCGGCCACGTGCGCGTCGCCGCACCGGACGCCTTCAGCGCCCATCTGGCCGCGCCGACCCTCGCGAAGCTGCACGAGATCCACCCGCAGCTACTGTTCGACCTGGTCTCGGAAACCACGCGGGCACGCCAGGGCCGCACCGGCATGGACCTGGAAATCGTCATCGGCCAGCCCCAGGTGCGACGCGCGGTCTCCCATCTGCTGCTGAAATACGAGCTGCGGCTCTACGCCACTAAAAGGTACCTGGACCTGCATGGGACCCCCGGGAAACTGGAAGACCTGCGCGAGCATGCGCTGAACTACTACATCGACACCGCGCTGACGGTGGACAAGCTCGACGATGCCACCAGCGGGCTGCCGCCCATGCGCCGAGCCATCTCGTCCAACAGCATCGCGGTGCAGTACTCGGCGACCATGGGCCATGGCGGCATCGGCCTGCTGCCAACATTCCTCAGCCGGCACTACGAGGCACTGGTTCCGGTGCTCCACGACCAGTTCACCTACGAATCGGAATACTGGCTGGTCGGGCGTGAGGAAGCGCTGCGCAATCCGGCGGTGCAGCTCACCGCCACGGCGCTGCACGAGGCCGCCGAGCGCGGGGACTGGCATTTGGCGCCCTTCGCCCCGGTGTCCTCCGCGGCCAATTCCTGAAGGGACACCACAGCCGGGCCGGTGCCGTTTAACTGCCAGAGTGCCGCTCCCCGGTGCGGGATGCGGCACTCTGGCAGTAGCGGCCTGACAGCTAGCGCGTCAGCTTGCTTTCGGAGTCCAGCACCTCGGTGGACAGGCCGTTGCTGATGCGGTCCTGCTCGTCGATGTCGCCGAGGTCCACTCCCTTGGATTCACGAAGGAAGTAGACGGCAACCAGCGTCACCAGCGCGGCGAAGACGATGTATCCGGCTACCGGCACCCAGCTTCCGGACGCCCGCAGCAGGGCCGCCGCGATGATCGGAGCCATCGACCCGGCGACGATGGAGGTGACCTGGTAGCCGAGCGACACCCCGGAGTAGCGCATGCGGGTCGGGAACATCTCAGCCATGATCGCCGGCTGCCCCGCGTACATCAGCGCATGCACTGCGAGTCCTGCAACGATGGCCAGCAGGATGATCGCGTCGTTGCGGGTGTTGAACATCGGGAAGGCGACCACAGCCCAAACGATCATCAATCCGGCGCCGGCGGCGTAGACCGGGCGGCGGCCCAGGGTATCGGTGAAGCGTCCAACCAGCGGAACCACGATGGCGTGGAAGACGTGGGCCAGCAGCATCAGGGTGAGGATGTTGGAGGTCTGCATGTCCAGCTGCACGCTCATGTAGGTGATGGAGAAGGTCACCACCATGTAATAGAGGATGTTTTCCGCGAAGCGCAGGCCCATGGCGGTGAACACCCCGCGTGGGTAGCGCTTGAACACTTCGGCCACGCCGTAGCCTGCCGCGGCATTGGCTTCCATTTCGGCCTTGGCCTCGTGGAAGATCGGCGCGTCGGAGACCTTCGTGCGGATGTAGTAACCAACGCCCACGATCACTACAGAGAGCCAGAAACCCACGCGCCAGCCCCATGCGAGGAATGCCTCGTCGCTGAGGGTGAAGGACAGCACCAGCAGCACAATGGTCGCCAGCAGGTTGCCGATCGGCACCGCTGCCTGCGGCCATGAAGCCCAGAATCCTCGCTCGCGGTTGGGCGCGTGCTCGGCCACCAGGAGCACGGCGCCGCCCCACTCGCCGCCAACGGCGAAGCCCTGCAGGAAGCGCAGGACGATCAACAGGATCGGGGCCGCGTAGCCGATCATGTCGTAGGTGGGCAGGCAGCCCATGAGGAACGTGGTCACGCCGACCAGGATGATGGCCACCTGGAGCAGGTGCTTGCGACCGTACTTGTCGCCGAAGTGGCCGAAGACGATGCCGCCGATCGGCCGGGCGATGAATCCCACCGCATAGGTGAGGAATGCCTTGATGATGTTGTCCAGGTCGTTGCCCGAGTCGGGGAAGAAGACCTTGTTGAACACCAAGGTGGCCGCGGTCGCGTAGAGGAAGAATTCGTACCACTCGACGATAGTGCCCGCCATCGATGCCGCGACGACCCGTCGCAGCCCCTTGCGTTCGGTTTTATCAGAAATTCCCGATGCCACTGCCAATCCTTCCGATGCCGCAGGTCCCCCATTGGACCCGTCCCGTAGCACCCGAGTATGTCGCAGCTCACACTGCTTTGAAAGGTTTACCAGTCTTGTTCGAGGGGCCGATTGCGCACACCAAGCGTGCATTGTTGCACAGCGGACCCCGCAGCATGCGCCCGTCACTGCACGGGCTTGCTTCCATCGAACAGCGGCTGCGGCCGAGGTTATCCGAGGTCAGCCTCCCTCTTGGAGGGTTAGGACGCGGATTCCGCGGCGATTTCCAGCAGCGCCTGCTCGGCGGCGCCGGGGACGTGGTCCACCGACCAGATCGCCCGCAGCTCGCGGACCAGCGCCGGGCCGTCGAAGGGGATCTCCACCAGCGTCCCGAGCTTCAGCTGGCTTTCCACGGCCAGCTGGCTGAGCACCGCCGGGCCCATGCCGGCGGCCGCGCATTGGCAGATGGTGGCGTTGCTATTGAACTCGGCCAGCGGCTTAGGGCGGTCGGCATGGGAAATGTAGTCGAGGAAGGCCCGGGTCCCGGAACCCGCTTCCCGTTCGATCAACGCGGTGTTCTGCAGCTCGTGCAGGGTCAGTGCGCCGCCTCGTTGCGCCCACGGGTGGTCCGGCGCGGTGACGATCAGCATTTCGTCGCTGTAGACCTGCTGACTTCTGAGCCCCATGGGGATGTGCGGCGTCTCGACGAAACCGAATTCCAGCTCGCCCTCCCGGACCGACTGGATCACGTCCTGCGAGTTCATGATCCGCATTCTCGGCTTCACCAACGGCATCTTGCGGTGCAGCGCCCCGATCCAGCTGGGCGCCAGGTACTCCGCCACGGTCATGCTGGCCCCGAAATCCAGCTCGCTCTGGCCCGGGTCTGCCAGGGACCGCGCGCCGGCGGCGAAGGTCTGCAGGCATTCGAGCACTTCGCGCGCCCACTGGACGGTGAGCACGCCTTCCGGAGTCAGAGTCGACCCCGTGGTCTTGCGATCCACCAGCTGGTATCCGAGCCGGCGTTCGAGGGTTTTCAAGGCGCGCGAGGCATTCGGTTGGGCGATGCCGGCTGCCCGGGCTCCGGCGCTGAGGCTGCCGTGGTCGGCGATGCCGACCAGCAGGGAAAGCGAGGAGAACTGGATCCAGTGCGCAATGCTGTTCAGTGATGACGGGTCTTGATCCATATCAAGAGCATATGCCTCCAATAGCCACGGGACGAATACCGCCGAAACCGTGACGGGAGAAGACTGAAAACATGCAATCGACAGACCAGACACAGACATCTTCCCCGACATCAACCCGCGCAACGCTGCGCACCCTGTTCCCCGGACTGGCGGTCTGCCTGTTGGCCGGGGCCCTGTGCATGGTCATCAGCCGATTCCTCGACGGAGTCAGCGCACTGCTGCTGGCCATCGTGCTCGGCGCGCTGTGGCGAAACATCGTTCCGGTTCCCACGGCCCTGGAACCAGGCATCGCCGTCTCCGGCAAAAAGCTGCTGCGCCTGGGCATCGTCCTGCTCGGTCTGCAGCTGTCCCTGGGTACCATCCTGGGGCTGGGCCCCGGGGTGCTGCTGGTGGTTTTCCTCTCCGTCGGAGTGACCTTCTTCGCCACCTTGTGGATCGGCTCCCGGCTGGGCATGGATCTGCCGCAACGGCTGCTGATCGCCGCCGGGTTCTCCATCTGCGGCGCGGCCGCGGTGGCTGGGGCAGAGAACGTGGTGCGGGCCAAGCAGAGCGAAGTCGCCACGGCCGTCGGACTGGTGGTGCTCTTCGGAACCCTCATGATCCCTGCCATGCCTGCGCTCGGCGCGCTGCTGCAAATGGATGAGCGCAGCATCGGCATGCTGGTGGGCGCTTCGACCCACGAGGTCGCGCACGTCGTGGCGGCCGGCGGGTCGGTGGGAGCGGCCGCCCTCGAGGTGGCGGTGACCGTCAAGCTCGCCCGCGTGGTGCTTCTGGCGCCGATCATCGCCGGCGTGGGCATGTTCATGCGCCGCCGCCACGCGGTAACCGGCGGCAAGAACCCGCCGCTGGTGCCGCTGTTCGTGCTCGGATTCATCGCGGCGATGCTGCTGCGCACCAGCGGAATTGTTCCCGTCTGGGCCCTTGACGCAGGCCAGATGCTGCAGACCCTGCTGCTCTCGTCAGCCATGTTCGCTTTGGGGCTCGGAGTCCACCTGCGCAGTATCGTGAAAACCGGCGGCAAGTCGTTGCTGCTGGGACTGCTGGCCACGATAGTCATCACGGTTGTTTCGGTGCTCGGAACCCTCGCCTTCCCGCCGCAGTAGTCCCGCCGCTCACTGGGATGGTTGTTCGTAGCCGATCAGCCATGTCAGGCCGAAGCGGTCGAGGACCTGGCCGTCGCAGGCGCCCCAGGGCTTGGCGGCCAGCGGGTCGAGGACCCGGCCTCCCTCGGCCAGCGCCTCGAACCACCCGTGCAGCACGGGTGGTTCCGCAGCGCCCAGCAAGGAGAGCATGGCGCCCTGGATCTGCACCGGGTTCTCGTCCGGCGCCGCATCGGCCGCACCCAGCGTCACGTTCCCGCTGAGCATTCCATGGGCGATCGCCGTGGGCGGCCCGTCGCTCCGGTTGAACTCCGCATAGGAGTACAGGGCCAGCTCGCCGCCGAACACCCCTGCATAGAAATTCAAGGCTTCCCGCGCCGTACCGGGGAAAAGGACATAGAGCTGCGGACCCTTCACGCGAGTTCCTTCTTTCAGCAGACGTCAGGCCACCGAGGCCCCGAGGTACGCCGGGAACGCAGAGGCCCCGGCGTGCGTCACACTCTATGCAAGCAGCAGCGTAGTGGCAAGGAATCCTGCAGCGATAGCCGGGCTCGATGACGCCTGAACGTGCATACCGTTGGCTCAGCACGGCAAATACAGGACATACTGGGGTTCATGACGACGAAGCCCATTTTAGATCCGGCCGTAGAAGTTCCCATCCGACGCGCCGCCAGCGTGCTGTTGCTACGCGCAGCGGACACCGGGTTCGAGGTGTTCATCCAGCACCGGGTCAGCACCATGGACTTTGCCGCGGGTATGGTCGTCTACCCCGGAGGCCGGGTCGACGCGCAGGACGCTCAGCTGGTGCGCAGCGGAGCCCTCGATGCGCGGCTGCTCGCCGAACAGGCTCAGCGCTGGAAGCACTCCACCGTCTGGGACGAGGGTGAGCAGCAGGCCTCCTTCCACGCCGGGGAAATGCTGGCGGCCGCCCGCCGCGAGGTATTCGAGGAAACCGGTCTGCTGCTGGATCCCGAACAGCTGCTTCCCTGGGCGAACTGGGTCACCCCGGTGGGCTATCCCAAGCGCTTCGATACCTACTTCTTCATCGCGGTGCTGCGCGAGGACCAGGAACCACGCCACCAGACCTCCGAAGCGGCGATCTCCAATTGGATCCATCCCGAAGCGCTGTTCGCGGCGCTGGAGCGCAAGGAAATCAAGATGATGCGCCCCACCCAGCGCACCTTGCTGGATGCCATGGAGCTGGGGTCCATCGCTGCGTTGCGGAGTTTCGACCGGGAGATCATCCCGGTGCATCCCACCGGGAAGGACACCAATACCTCCACCCCGGTTCTCGATGTCGAGCTGCGCCCGCGGCACGACTGAGCCGCGGGCGCCCGGCAGCTACTTGTCGACCAGGCCGCGGCCCACGATCAGCGACATGATCTCGTTGGTGCCTTCCAGGATCTGGTGCACCCGCAGGTCGCGGACGATCTTCTCCAGACCGTAGTCGCTGAGGTAGCCGTAGCCGCCGTGCAGCTGGATGGCGCTGTTCGCGGCCTCGAAACCTGCATCCGTGGCGACCTTCTTGGCCATGGCGCACAGCCTGACCCGGTCAGGCGCCTTCGCGTCCAGCGCGGCGGCGGCCCTGCGCAGCAGCGACCTGGCGGCTTCCAGCCCCATGTCCATCTCGGCCAGCTTGAAGACCAGCGCCTCCTGGCGGGTCAGCGGCCCGCCGAAAGCCTGGCGTTCCTTGAGGTATGCCGCGGACTGCTCCAGTGCATGCTGCCCGCCGCCCAGCGAACAGGCAGCGATATTCAGCCGTCCGCCGTTCAGCGCCTGCATGGCCATGGAGAATCCCTGGCCTTCGGCGCCGAGCAGGTTGCCGGCCGGGATGCGCACGCCGTCCATGATGACCTGCCGGGTGGGCTGCGCCTTCCAGCCCATCTTCTTCTCGTTCGGGCCGAAGCTCAGCCCTGCGCTGTCCCCCGGAACCAGGAAGGCGCTGATGCCGCGCGAGCCGGTGTCCTCGGTGCGCGCCATGACGATGTAGAGCGCCGAGGTGCCGGCTCCTGAAATGAACTGTTTGACCCCGCTGAGCACGTACTCATCCCCGTCCCGGCGCGCGCGGGTGGTCAGCGCCGCGGCGTCCGAACCGATCCCGGGTTCGGTCAGGCAATAGGAGCCAAGGTTCTGCATGGTGGTCATCTCGGGCAACCAGTGGGCGCGCTGCTCGGTGGTTCCAAAACTGTCGATCATCCACACCACCATGTTGTGGATGGAAATGTACGCTGAAATCGTCGGGCAGGCCTTGGCCAGTTCCTCGAACACCAGGATCGCGTCGCTGCGGGTCAGCGCCGAACCGCCGAACTCCTCGCCGGCGTAGATTCCGCCCATGCCCAGCTGGCCTGCTTCGGCCAGCACGTCGACGGGGAAATGCTGGCGCTCATCCCAGTCCAGTGCATTCGGGGCGATCCGGGTGGTGGCGAAATCGCGGACCATTTCCGCGAGCGCCTTCTGGTCTTCAGTAAGTTCGAGCATGTTTGGCTCCTGACTCAAGCAGGCGTCATCGGTGTGGACGCCCGACCGCTACATATGTGACTCACACTACACCGATTCGGGTCCTCGGCGCGGGCTGGCGCCCACGGTTTCGCGCACCGCCGAACACACGGGAATTCCGCGGAATTCCACGGCCCGGCAAGCCGTCGCAAACATGATTTCGAAGGGGTTTTGGACGTAGTCTTGGAAGAGCAGTAAACCCCGCGGCGGCCAGTGTCGGCACGGGGTCGGATCTGAAGATTTTCCGCGGCCAGCACCGGCGTTTTCCGGTCGGAGGCCGCCGCGCGCAAGGATGCCCATGACCCAGAATGACCGCAGCAAACTCGCCCGGACGCTGTTGCCCGAAGGCAGCGAGCCCGATCCGCGGTTCACGCTGGCCAACGAACGCACCTTTCTGGCCTGGATCCGCACCTCGCTGGCATTCCTGGCCGGAGGCATCGCCCTGGAGGCGTTCACCGTCGGGGCGTTCCCGGGGCCGGTGCGCACCGTGCTGGCGTTTTTCGTCATCGGGGTGGGCATGCTCATCGCCCTGGGCGCCGGCGTGCGCTGGGTCCGGGTCGAACGCAGCATGCGCACCGGGAAGCCGCTGCCGCTGCCCGCCATCGTGCCGCTGCTCAGCCTGGGCGCGATTGCCGGGGCCATTGCCGCGCTCGCCATGGTCCTGGTGGGAAAGTAGCGGAATGAAACAGGATTTCCCGGTCACCGACCCGGGCCTGCAGCCCGAACGCACCGTCATGGCCTGGGCGCGCACGCTGGTGTCATTCCTCGTGGTCAGCGGCGTGTTCCTGCGCTGGGCTCCGCACTACGGCACCGGGGTGCTGGTCCTGGTGGGCATCGCGGTCTGCGCCGCCGGCGGCATCTACCTCTCGCAGCGCCGCCGCTATTCGAGGATGGCCCACGGCGTGAAGAACGAACGCATCCACGCGGACGTGGTGGCGGTGCTGGTGATGACCGGCGCGATGCTCGCCCTGGGCGGCAGCGCCATCGTGCTGGTGGCGGCGGGGCTCTGAGATGGTCAACTACACGCTGCGCCAGCTGCAGTACTTCGTCGCGGTCGCCGAGGCCGGCTCGCTGTCCGCGGCGGCCGTGGCCTGCCACATCTCCCAGGCCGCGATGAGCCAGTCCATGGCGGAACTTGAACGCGTGGTCGGCAGCCAGCTGCTGGTGCGCAGCCGGGCCCGCGGCGTGGTGCTCACCGCGGTGGGCACCGAGTTCCTCCACGATGCCCGCTCGCTGGTGCGCCATGCCGAGGAGATCCAAGGCCAGATCATGGAGCGCCAGTCGGCGCTCGCCGGCCCGCTGGTCATCGGCTGCTATTCCTCGCTGGCCGCCTTCTGGGTCCCGGTGATCTGCGAGCGGTTCACCGCACCGAACCCGGGGTTGCAGGTGAAGATCATCGAGGGCGATGCCGCGCAGCTGCAGCAACGCATGCTGCAGGGACACCTGGATGTCGTGCTGACCCACACCCGGCACCTGCTGGAGGACGTGGAGCACCGGGTGGTGATGTCCGGGCGCCCCTACGTGCTGGTCGCCGCCTCGCATCGCTTCGCCGAGCGCGGTTCGGTGAAGCTGGCCGAACTGGCCGAGGACGACTTCGTCTCCCTGGATCTGCCTACGGTGCGCGACAACCAGCTGGTGAACCTGCGTTTATCTGGCTTGGATCCGAAGATCCGCTGGAGCTCGCAGAGCTTCGAGGCGGTGCGCGGCATGGTGGCCCGCGGGCTGGGCTACACCGTGCTGGTGCAGCGCCCGCCGGTGAACGTGAGCTACGACGGGCTGCCGCTGGCGATGCTGGAGATCGACGGACCGGTGGGCTACAGCGACATCTGCGTGGCCTACACCGCGACCAAGCGCCCCAGCCTGCGGCTTCGGGCATTCCTGGATTTCTGCGAACAGGTCGGCGCCGAACGCGACAGCCGGGCCGCCCAGGAGAATTCCTGAACGACCCGGCTGATTCGGGGTGCTGGCGGCGATGTCCCTTGACGGGGCGCCGCGCCCCTAGATGTCCTGCGCTTCCAGGTCGGCGTCCTTGCCTTCCTTCATGCCACGCATGGCCAGCGCGGCGATGATGAATGTCGCGGCCCAGACCACGCCGACCAGCCACAGGTTGCCTCCGGCGACCAGCACCAGGCCCGCAACGATCATCGGGGTGAAGCCGGCGCCCACGGTGGAGGAGAGCTGGTAGACCAGCGAGGCTCCGGTGTAGCGGATGCGGGTCGGGAACAGCTCGGCGGTGAATGCGCCGAAGGGTCCGAAGATGCTGGCCTGGATAATGCCGTTGGCGATGAACAGGGCAATGGCGAAGATCCACAGCTGCCCCAGTTCCAGCATGAACATGATCGGCAGGGCCAGCAGCGCACCGGCCAGGATGCCGACCATCATGACCGGGCGGCGGCCGTACTTGTCCGAGTAGCGGGCGGCGAACCAGATGCCCACCACGGTCAGCGCGGCGCCAATCGCCTTGATGTTCAGCACGCTGGTGCGGTCCATGCCCAGGTCGTCGACCACGAAGGAGATGGCCCAGACGGTCATCAGGCCCTGCACGGTGTAGGAGCTCATGCCCACCAAGGTGCCGCGGACGACGGACTTCGGGTAGCGGGTGAGCACTTCGCGGATCGGGGTCTTGCGCTCCTCGGCCTTCTGCTCCAGGGACAGGAACAGCGGGGACTCAGTGACCTTCAGGCGGATGACCAGGCCGATGCCGACCAGCGCGATGCTCAGGATGAACGGAATGCGCCAGCCCCAGGCCAGGAACTGCTCGTTGGGCAGCAGCGAGACCGCGGAGACTGCCAGGGTGGCCAGGACCGCGCCGGCCGGGCCGCCCATGTTGGCGAAGCTCGCCGCGAAGCCGCGGCGCTCCTTCGGCGCGTGCTCCAGGGCCATGAGCATCGCTCCGCCCCATTCGCCGCCGACCGCCAGGCCTTGCACCACACGAAGGATGATCAGCGCGATGGGGGCGAGCATGCCCACCTGCGCGGTGGGAGGAAGCAGGCCGATGAGGGTCGAAGCGCCGCCCATCATGGCCATCGAGGTGATCAGCACGCCCTTGCGGCCGATCTTGTCGCCGAAGTGGCCGAACACGATGCCGCCCAGCGGGCGGGCCAGGTAGCCCACGGCCAGCGTGGCGAAGGAGGCGAAGATCGCGACGCCCGGGGTGAGGTTGGTGAAGAAGATCTTGTTGAACACCAGCGACGCCGCGGTGGCATACAAGATGAAATCGTAGAATTCGATGGCGCTGCCCAAAAAGCTCGAAGCCAGGATGCGCCGCATTTCAGGCGACGAAAGGCTGGGAACTCGCAGGCCCGGGTCTTGCTCGTGCTTCACAGTGTTACTCATGCTACTGCCATTTCAGAGGTCTTGCGGGCGAAGGAGATGACGTCCAGATCATTGGGGATGAGGAATCTGCCGGAGAACTGGCCGGCGTGTGCATGCCAGACCGAATCCGGGGTGGTTCCGGGAACCAGGTGGTGCAGCGCGAGGGTGGCCGCGCCGGCGCGTTCGGCGATGTCGATCGCCTGCAGCGCCGAGGTGTGGGACCGGCGGTGGTGGTCCATGGAGGCCTCGGCCTCCTCGGTGCCCAGCGAGCCGTAGGCGCGCTCGACCCAGTCGAAGTCGATGGCTTCGTGCAGCAGCAGGTCGGTGCCGCGGGCCAGCCGCACCAGGTTCTCGCAGGGCGCGGTGTCCCCGGAGATGGTCACCGAGCCTTCGGCCGTGTCGAAGCGGAAGGCGAAAGCCGGAGCGATCGGCGGGTGCTCGACCAGCGTGGCGGTCACCGTGACCAGCTCGTCCCGGTAGATCTCGAAGGGCTCGAAGTCCTGCGGGGTCGGGTTCTGGTTCGGGTGGTATCCCCCGGCGGCAGGGATCTTGATGTCGCTGGCCTGGAAGTAGTCCAGCGGCGAGGGACGCAGGGCATCGATCACGCGGTCGTTCAGGTCCGTGGCATAGGCCTGCATCAGCGCGAAGAACATCGACGCGGTGCCGGGGGTGGGGTTTGCCGGGAACAGCGGCTGCGGGGCCACGACGGCGCGCGGCGAGACCGGTGGAAGCTCGCCGCGGTCGCCTGGGCCGATGATCCGCACCGGCTGCTTGCCGCGGGCCATGGTGAACAGGCCGAAGATCGCCAGCGACGCCAGGTCGATGGTGTGGTCCGAGTGCAGGTGGGTGAGGAAGATGCCGCGCAGGTCCCCGGGGGTGAACCCCGCCTTCATCAGTTGGTTGCCCACGCCGGTTCCTGCGTCGACCAGGTATACCGCGGAGCCGACGACCACCGCGGTGGCGATGCCCGAGCGGCGTCCGGCGTTCTCACCGGTCCACCAGCGCGGTCCGCCGGCGGTCCCCAGGGTGACAACGCGGGGGGAGAGATGTTCGGACACGGGATTTGCCCTTTCACGTTCTGACTGATGACTCTTTCAATCATCGTGAGGACGGTTACATTCGTAAAACTGTTTTTATCTACCAAGAACCATAGTTTTACTTATGAAGTGGGCTGTGGGTCCGAAATTGCGGCGATCCTGGGCTACAGGGTGGCATCGTCCCGGGTGCGGTCGAACTCCTCGCGGGCGCGCAGGACGCTGGGCACATGTTCCTGCGACCAGAGCCGGATGGTCTCCATGGGACCCAGCAGGCTGCGGCCCAGGTCACTGAGTTCGTAGTCCACGCGCACCGGCACCTGGGCGGTGACGGTGCGCAGCAGCAGGCCGTCGCGCTCGAGGGTGCGCAGCGTGCTGGTCAGCACCTTGGGGGTCACCGAACCGATGCGTTGGCGTAACGCGGAGAAACGTTGCGGCCCTCCGGCGAGCGCGAGCAGCACCAGCGGAGTCCACTTGTCGCCCAGTCGCTGCATGATTTCACGCGAGGGGCAGCCCTGCACGAACACGTTGAAATCCCGGTCGCTTTCCATGGGGAAACCTAGTTTCGTTGTAGTAGCCAGTATCTAAAAGATACCATTGAGCTGAATTCACCAGCAACGAAAGGACTCTCCATGAAGATCGCAGTCTACGGAGCCACCGGCATGGTCGGCAGCCAGATCATCGCCGAGGCCGCCACCCGCGGCCACGAGCTCACCGCGGTCACCCGCTCGGGCAAGGAAGTTGACGGAGCCACCGCCGTGGCCGCCGACCTTGGCAACACCTCGACCTACCGCCAGCTGGGCAAGGAAAACGACGTCATCGTCATTGCCGTGCCGCCATCGCGCACCGGCGGGGACCACCAGGACTACCTGGACGCCTTCGAGGAAATCACCGAGACCCTGACCGACGCCCGGCTGATCGTGGTCGGCGGCGCCGGCGCGACCGAGGTCGACGGCGTGCGTCTGGTCGACACCGACGGCTTCCCGGAAGAGTACAAGGCCGAGGCCCTGACCTGCGCGGAGGTCTACGACATGTTCACCTCGGTCTCCGGCATCACCTGGACCGTGGCCGCCCCGGCACCGGTTATCGCCCCGGGCTCCCGCACCGGCAGCTACACCCTGGGCACCGATTCGCCGGCCGGCGACTTCGTCTCCACTCAGGACTTCGCCGTGGCGATCTTGGACGAGATCGAGACCCCGGCGCATGCTAACCGCCGCATGACCGTGGCCAGCGAAAAGTAGTTCGCGGCCGCGACCGCCTGCCGCCCCGGGGTGTGAACTGGATCGCATTGGCCGGTTCACCCGTCACCAGAAGTGTCGCCGATAGGCCCGGGTGGCTAGGGTGGTAGATGGTCATCTCCCATCCACTTAATGAGGTAAGTTTCAGCCCATGCAAAGAAACCAGCGCGCCCGCCGCCTGCTCTCCAGCGCCGCGGCCCTCGGCATCGCATCGATCGTCCTGGCCGGATGCTCCTCCACAGCGGGAACCGAGTCCACCCAGGACGCCACCCCGGTGGCCGGCGGCACCCTGGTCTACGCCTCCGGCGACGCGGAGCCAAGCTGCCTGGACCCTCACGTCGGCGGAAACTACCCGCAGGCCCTGGTGGCCAGCCAATACTTGGAGTCCCTGTTCACCAAGGACTCCGAAGGCAAGATCATCCCATGGCTGGCCGAATCCACCGAGGTCTCCGAGGACGGGCTGACCCGCACCATCACCCTGCGCGAGGGCATCAGCTTCACCGACGGCACCAAGCTGACCGCCGAGGCCATCAAGGCCAATATCGAGCACCTGCAGGACCCGGACACCGCCTCCTCCACCGGCTACCTGGCCGTGGGCAAGGTGGACCAGATCAAGGTCGTCGACGAGCGCACCGCCGAGCTGAAGCTCTCCGCCCCGGACAACGCGCTGCTCGAATCGCTGTCCATGCCGTGGACCGCCATCCAATCCCCCACCGCGCTGGAGCGCGACCAGGCCACCAACTGCGCCTCCCCGGTGGGCACCGGACCGTTCAAGGTCGAATCCTGGGAGCACCAGCAGGCGGTGAACCTGGTGCGCAACGAGGACTACGTGCCGCCGGTGGCCGATGCTTCCCGCACGCAGCCCACCGCCTACCTAGACGGCATCACCTGGCGCTTCATCCCCGAAGCCGCCACCCGCTACGCGGCGCTGGCCTCCGGCGAGGTCGACGTGATCGACAACGCCCAGCCTGACACCATCGCCACCGCCGCGCAGGGCGGCCCGCTGGGCCATCTGGACGCCCCGCGTCCGGGCGCCTCCAACCGCATCGAGCTGAACAGCTCCAAGGCCCCGTTCAACGATGCCAAGGTGCGCGAGGCGTTCATCCGCTCGGTGGACGTCAACGCCGGCATCACCTCGCTGTTCTTCGACACCGCCAAGCGCAGCTACTCGCTGCTCTCCAGCGTGGAACCACTGGGCATCTCCGATCAATCGCTGTTCACCACGGATCCGGCCAAGGCCAATTCCCTGCTCGACGAGGCAGGCTGGACCGAGCGCGACTCGGCCGGCTACCGCTCCAAGGACGGCAAGCGCCTGTCAGTGGTCTTCCCGGTATCCACCAACCAGTCGGTCCCGGCCGAGCAGTCGCTCTTCGAGCAGTTCCAGGCTTCGGCGAAGGCCGTGGGCTTCGAAGTGAAGATTCAGCTGCTGGACCTGTCCAGCTGGTACGGCGCGCTGGCCG
The DNA here is from genome assembly GCF_003309065.1 of Glutamicibacter soli. GTDB lineage: Bacteria > Actinomycetota > Actinomycetes > Actinomycetales > Micrococcaceae > Glutamicibacter > Glutamicibacter soli. The sequence continues at coordinate 179,813 of NZ_POAF01000003.1, forward strand.
AGCACAACTACGACCTGGTCTCCGCCCCGTACACCAAGGTCGGCCCGTCCGTGCTGCGCATCCTCTACCACTCCGACTCCACCGTCCCGGCCCCCTCCGGCTACTTCGCCAACAACGCCCAGGTCAAGAACCCTGCACTGGACAAGCTGCTGACCGACGCCGAGCAGACCAACGACGAGGCGCAGCGCGCGGACCTCTACGCCCAGGCGCAGAAGATGGTGCTGGAAGGCTACTACGTGCTGCCGCTGTACGACCAGCAGAACCACTTCCTGTACGGTGCGCAGGTCAAGAACATGGGAGCCACCACTTCGGTGTCCTCCCCGGTCTACACCGACGTGTTCCTGGCCGAGTAGCACGCGAATGGGAACACTCGGCTGGGCCGTCCGGAAGATCGGCGGGGCGCTGGTGGTGCTGTGGCTGGTGGCCACCGCCATCTTCATCGGCATCCGCCTGATCCCCGGCGACCCGGCCGAAGCCATCATGGGCGGGCCCGGCTCCCAGGCCTCGGCCGAGGCGCTGGCCGCCGCCCGCGCCGAGTTCGGCCTGGACCAGCCGGTGCCCGTGCAGTACCTGATGTTCCTGGGCAAGCTGGCCCAGCTGGACTTCGGCACCTCCTACGCACTCAAACGCCCGGTGACCGAGGTGATGGCCGAGGTGCTGCCCAAGACCATCACCCTGGCCCTGCTGGCGCTGGCAGCCGCCTGGCTGCTGGCGCTGCTCTTCGCCGCGCTGGCCATGCGGGCCAACCGCTTCGGCGCCTGGCTTGGCAGCATGGTGGAGATCGTAGCAGCCGCCGTCCCGCACTTCTGGCTCGGCGCGGTGCTGATCATGGTTTTCTCCTCCGCCCTGGGCTGGCTGCCTGCGGTGGACAACGGCACCGGCGCCGGACTGGTGCTGCCGGTGCTGACCCTGGCGCTGCCGCTGGCCGGATTCCTCACCCAGCTGATGCGCGACTCCCTGGCCACTGCGATGTCCAGCCAGTTCGCGCTGGCGGCCCGGGCCCGCGGCGAAAGCCGGCTGGCGGTCTTCTGGCGCCACGGCCTGCGCCATGCCTCGCTGCCGGCGCTGAACCTGACAGGATGGGCGTTTTCCTCCCTGCTGTCCGGCGCGGTGGTGGTCGAGGTGATCTTCGCCCGCCCCGGGCTGGGACGCTCGCTGCTCTCCGCGGTGCTGGCCCGCGACATCCCCATGGTCACCGGCCTGGCGCTGTTTTCCGCGCTGGTCTACATCCTGGTCATGGCACTCACCGAAGCAGTGGAGCGCGCCATCGACCCGGCGGGAGCCGCCTCATGAGCCGGCTGTCAAAGATCCTCGCCTGGCTGTTCATCGCGTTCTGGGCGCTGACCGCCTTGGCCCCGCAGCTGATCGCTCCAGGCGACCCGCTGGCCATCAACCCGGCGCAGGCATTCCAGGCTCCGGGCTCCGAGCACGTGTTCGGCACCGACGAATCCGGGCGGGACATCTACACCCGCGTCATCCACGGCGCCGGAGACTCGCTGTTCATCGGTCTGGCCGCCACCGCCGTGGGCATGGGTCTGGCCATCGTACTGGGCACCCTGGCCGCCATGGCGCCGCGCTGGCTGGACGGCATCATCCTGCGGGTGCTCGAAGCACTGTACTCCATCCCCTCGCTGCTGCTGGCGCTGCTGATCATCGCGTTCACCGGCCCCGGCGTGGGACCTGCCATCATTGCGGTGGGCTTGTCCACCGCACCGGGCTACGCGCGGCTGGTGCGCAGCCAGATCCGTACGCTGAAGAATTCCGAAATGCTCGAAGCTGCCACCGTGCTGGGCCGCGGCACCTGGCTGAAGATCCGCAACCACCTGGTGCCCAACGCACTCAAGCCGCTGCTCGCCCTGGTCACCCTGGGTATCGGCCAGGCCGTCATCTGGGCCGCGGCGTTGTCCTTCCTGGGGCTGGGAACTCCCCCGCCGGCACCCGAATGGGGCGCGATGCTCTCGGCGGGGCGCACCTACCTGCACCTGGCGTGGTGGATGAGCTTGTTCCCGGGTCTGGCCATCGTGGTAGTGGCCGCCGGCGCCACCCTGATCGGCCGAGCCCTGGGCGGAAAGGCCAGAACCATATGAGCACCGAGTCCCACCCTTCCCGGCAGGAGCCCGCACCGCTGCTCACGGTCTCCAACCTCTCGGTCAGCTTCGGCGCCGACGTTGCGGTGCAGGACGTCTCCTTCACCCTGTCCGCGGGACGCGCCCTGGCGCTGGTCGGCGAGTCCGGGTCGGGCAAGTCAGTGACCGCGCGCAGCCTGCTGGGGCTGTCCGGCGGAACCGTCACCGCCAAGACGCTGCGGATCTGCGGCCACGACGGCCTGGCGCTGCGCGACCGGGAATGGCAGGGCATTCGCGGCAACGCGGTGTCCATGATCCTGCAGGACGCGCTGACGGCGCTGGACCCGTTGCGCCCGGTGGGCCGGGAAATCGGCGACGCGTTGAAGGTCCACGGCTCGAACTCCCGCGCCGAGCGCCACGCCAGGGTCATCGAGATCCTTCAGCGGGTGCATATGCCGGATCCCGAACTGCGCGCGCGGCAGCGTTCCACCGAACTGTCCGGCGGCATGCGCCAACGCGCGCTGATCGCCCAGGCGCTGATCGGCAACCCGCAGGTGGTCATTGCCGATGAGGCGACCACCGCGCTGGATTCGAAACTGGCCGCCCTGGTGCTGGAGCAGCTGCGCGAGCTGAAGGAACAGGGCCGCGCGGTGCTGATGATCAGCCACGACCTGGCCCAGGTCGCTCACCTTGCCGATGAGATCGCGGTGATGCGCCGCGGGAAGATCGTGGAGCACGGGACCGCCGCCCGGGTGCTGGAAGATCCGCAGCACGAGTACACGCGCACGCTGCTGCGGGCGGTTCCCTCTGGAATCCCGCGCTTTGTCCCGCTCTCCGCTTCCTCGGCTCACGCCGCGCCCGCGGCCGCTGCCGTCAATGCCGAGGACCCGACGCTGGCGTTGCGCGCGCACAATCTGGGTAAGTCCTTCGGCAGCCACCAGGCCGTGGACTCGGTGTCCTTCGAGCTGCCCCGCGGCACCACGCTGGGCATCGTGGGAGAATCCGGGTCCGGGAAAACCACCACCGCACGCATCGTGCTGGGACTGCAAAAACCCGACTCCGGGCAGGTCCAGCTGCTGGGCCGAGACTTCGCCCCGGGCAAGGAATCCGAGCGCCGGGAGCTGCGCCGTGCCATGGGCGCGATCTACCAGAACCCGCTGGGCTCCTTCGACCCCCGCTACACGGCAGGCCAGCTGCTTACCGATGCCCTGAGCGAGGGCAAGTCCAAGCGCGCGGACGGCGGATACCGCGATGGGGTGGAGCAGCTGCTGGAGCAGGTGGAACTTGATCCCGCGCTCGCCTCGCGCAACCCGCGCGAGTTGTCCGGCGGCCAGCGCCAGCGCCTGGCCATCGCCCGGGCGTTGGCTCCCAAACCCGCGGTGCTGGTGCTCGACGAGCCGGTATCCGCCCTGGACGTGTCGATCCAGGCGACGGTGCTTGACCTGCTGGACCGCATCCAGCAGGAAACGGGAACCAGCTACCTGTTCATTTCCCACGACCTGTCGGTCATCGAGCACATGAGCGACCGGGTCGCGGTGATGACCCGGGGGCGGATCGTGGAGCAGGCAGATACCGCGCAGATCTTCGGGGACCCTCAGCATGAGTACACCAAGTCACTGCTCTCGGCAATGCCGCGGCTTCGCTAGCGGGTTTCCGGCCGCCCACTTGCGCGGCGGCATGTGGAGCTAGCCATAGGAGAGACATGAGTTCTAGCTGCTTGGCTTCGGCCAATCAGGAAAGGAGATCGAACGATGAACGATTCAATCGCAATCAAATTCTGCGTCACGGCCCTGCGCACAGATCAGGAACAGCTGGACGTCGCAAGACGCCTGATCGATTTGGTGCAGCGTTCCGACCTGGATGACCATGTGGGAGTCTGGATGCAGGGCACCGCGCCACAGCTTAGCGTGCATGCCCATTCCGAGCCCGGATACACCCCCGAAATCCACCGAGACTGGATTGACGACATCGAAGAACAGCTCAGCGAGCTGACAAGGAGCCATATTCCACATGCTGAATTCGTTGCGCACATTGCTCCGGAAAGCCTCATCTGCTGAATACCCTTCCCCCACAGCTCGGATCGAAACAACCATGCACACCTCCACCAGCGCTGATGGAACGACGATCTATCGAGGGTTGGACATCAGTTCTTCCTCGTACCGCTGGGACAGCATCACCGCCGAGCACTTGGGCTATTGGATCAATCGATTGCCCCACCTGCGAACCCCGTTCCTGACCATTGCCAAGCCCCGGCCGGGAGTGCAGCACCCGGAATTCGTGCAAACCTACTGGGAGTCCGGTCAGGAATTCACCTTCGAGTGGTGGAACTACTCCCGACCCGGCCTGCATCGCGTGTGCACCGTAATATCGGCACAACGGCTGGTCCAGCTGATCCACAGCTGGCTGGATGGCGATGACAGCCAGCTGGAGAGCGAGCAGTGGGCCGAAGAATACTTCAAGGTCAAGATCCGTAAGCGCTGAGCTGCCAAACCAGCCTGCGGCTGCTGGAGGGATAGCGCAGCAGGACCGCAGGGTTGCTGCTCTTGGCTATCCCCTCGATGGGCCTGCCTCAGATGGAATCGACCAGACCGTCCTTGACCTGCTTGCGCAGGATCTTGCCCAGCATCGAGCGTGGCATCTCGTCGATGGCGAGGATGCGCTTGGGAACCTTGTAGGCGGCCAGCAGCTCGCGGCAGTGCTCGCGCAGCGCGTCCTCGTCCAGGGCCGCGCCCTCTTCCAGCTGGACGGCGGCAACCACCATCTCGCCACCGCGGGCCAGCGGCTTTCCGAAGGCGGCGGCGTCGGCGACGTCCGCATGCTGGCGCAGCGCGATTTCAACCTCGGTCGGCGACACGTTGAAACCGCCGGTGATGATCAGTTCCTTGGCGCGGTCCACCATTGTGGCGAAGCCCGCCTCGTCCACCGCGACCACGTCGCCGGTGTGCAGCCAGCCGTCCGCCGTCAGGGTTTTCGCGGTTTCCTCCGGGTTGTTCCAGTAGCCCCGGAAGACCTGCGGCCCCTTGATCAGCAGCTCGCCAGGCTCGCCCTGCGCCACTTCGCGGCTCGGGTCGTCCACGTCGACAACCTTCATCAAGGTGGAAGGGAACGGCACCCCGATGGTGCCGGCATGGCGGCTTGGATGGAACGGGTTGCCCATGGCCACCGGCGAGGACTCGGTCATTCCGTAGCCCTCGACCAGCAGGCCCCCGGACATCGATTCCCACAGCTCCACCACGTGGTCCGGGAGGTTCATCGCGCCGGAAATGCAGTACTTGGCGCTGGCCAAGGACATGCCGCGCTCCTTGGCGGCCAGAGCGGTGCGCTCGTAGATCGGCGGCACCGCGCAGTACACGCTGGCCGGGGACTTCTTCCACGCGTCCAGGATCATGTCCGGGTCGAACTTCGGGAAGAGCACCAGCAGGCCCTGCTTCTTGATGCCGAAGGTCAGGTACAGGGTCATCCCGAAGGCATGGAACATCGGCAGGATCGCATAGAGGATTTCCTTGCGCTCCTGCGCCCCGTGCATCCAGGCTTCGCCCTGCAGGGCGTTAGAGTACAGGTTGAAGTGGGTGAGCATGGCGCCCTTGGGACGCCCGGTGGTGCCCGAGGTGTACTGGATGACCGCGAGGTCCTGGACCTTCGGGTACGGATGCGCCGAATCCAGCGGCGAGGCCTTGAGCAGCTCCTTGAAGGCGAGGGTGCCGCGGGTGCGGGTGGTCAGCGAGTTCCTGGTGTCGCGCAGCTTCTTCACCGGAAGGTGCAGCGCCAGGCGCTTGACGGCAGGGAAGGCCTCCAGCAGGTTCACCGCAACGATTGCGTCGATCTGGATGTCCTTCGGGAATTCCTGGACATGCTCGACCACCTTGTCCCAGGCGATGACCACGCGCGCCTGGTGGTCCTCGAACTGGTGGCGCAGTTCGCGGGAGGTGTACAGCGGGTTGTGTTCGACCACCACGGCTCCCAGGCGGAGCACCGCATAGAATGCGATGACGTGCTGCGGGCAGTTGGGCAGGATCAGCGCCACCCGGTCCCCGGCGCGCACGCCGAGATTCCGCAGCCCTTCGGCGGCCCGCTGGACCTGCTCTCCGAGTTCCTTGTAGCTCATCCGCCGGCCGAAGAACTCGGTGGCAGGGCTGGACCCGGCTTCGAGCACCGAGCGTTCGAACATGTGGCTCAGAGATTCGGTGGGCAGCTTGATTTCGGCGGGAACGCCGGGCTGGTAGTTGGCGGTCCAGGCAGGTGCGGATAAATTCTCCATGCTCCCATCATGCCTTGTCCCGCATCCGCCGGAAACTTCGGCAGCGGACGCAGTCCCCGTCCCGCCTTGGAATTCGCCGAGCCGCGTACCGCCGGCATTCGTGATTTTCCTAGGGTAGTGCCAAGTGCAGGAACAACATTGAGGACGGGGCGCATGACACGCAAGGATCGGCTCCCGATCATCCGCAAGGGTGCAGGCCGCGGCTTCTACTACGAGCTGGACTCGCAGAGGATTACGGACCAGCAGGAGCTGGACCGCATCAAGGGATTGGCCATTCCACCGGCGTGGAAGCAGGTGCGGATTGCACGCAGCACGCGGGCCAAGGTGCAGGCCGTCGGTGTGGATGCGGCAGGACGCACCCAGTCGATCTACAACCCGGTGTTCAGGGCTCGTCAAGACGAAGCGAAATTCGCCCGGATGCTGGAGTTCGGTACCGCCCTGCCGCAACTGCGCGCCCAAGTGCGCAAGGACCTCCGTCGGCGTTCGGCCAACGAGCAGAAGGTTGCGGCGGCGGTCATCGCGCTCATCGACGAGCATCTGCTGCGGGTCGGAACGCCGGCCCGCTCCGGTGCAGGCGTCTCCTTCGGAGCCACGACCCTGCGCCGCAAGCACGTCAAGCCGGCCCGCGCATCCTTGAAGCTGGAGTTCACCGGAAAATCGGGGCAGCCCCAGTCCATTCGCGTGAGCAATCCCAAGTTGATGCGCATCCTCGAGGAATTGAAGAACATGCCAGGCCACGAGCTCTTCCGATTTCTCGATGAGAACAACCATGCGCACCGCATGGATGCCGATCGGGTGAACAGCTACCTGCGCCAGGCCATGGACGGGCCTTTCACGGCCAAGGACTTCAGGACCTGGGGCGGCACGAGCTGCGCACTGCAGGCGCTGCTCGAGGTCCCGGGCGCCGATGCCCAGGCACCGGAGCAGCTGGCCAAGCACGCGGTGGAAACAGCGGCCGCGAAGCTCGGCAATACGCCGACGATCGCCCGGGAGTCCTATGTCGATCCAAGGGTCCTGCTGTTGTGCGAGGAACCCGAGCGGCTGGACCGGCTGCGCCGTTCGTACCGGCAGCTGAAGACCCGCCATCACCTGGATCCTGCCGAACGCTGCCTGCTGCGGGTGCTGCGCACGGAGCCCTGAGCGATCTGCAGCTGCCCGAGGTCCCGCGCTAAAGACGACTGCGCCCCATCGAGCGGCCCTGGTCATCGAGAATCTGGCCCATCTGCTTGACGGTGCGCAGCACCACCGACCGGTCGCTGATGGCCAAACCGGACAGGCGGATTTCCAGGGCCTGCTCCAGCCGCTGCACTTGGCCCAGGTCCTTGAGCCAGACGTCCATGATCACATCGTGCGGCCCCACGGTGTGGGACACCAGACGGACCTCAGGGAGGTTTTCCAGCCTGCCGGCGATTCCCTCCAGCTTGGTGGCCGGGACGCGCATGAAATGCCAGGCGCTGACCGGCCATCCCGAGCGTGACCTGGCCAAATCCGTGCGTTGGATAAGCGATCCGCTGCGTTGCATCAAGGCCAGCAGCTCACGGATATGCCGCGGGTTCTGGTCCAGTTCGGAGGCGATCCTGGTGGCGCTGGCTCGGCCGTCCCGATTCAGCAGGGCCAGCATTGCCCGTTCGAGCTCCGGGTTGCGGGTCGCGGAACGGCTGGTGGCAGGCAGCGGAAGGCCCGCAATGCGCGCGCTTTCGTGGGCGTCCAGTGCGCGCACCCGCCATGATCTTCCGTCGATGAGGGTGCGGGCGATGGGGTGGCTGCGCACCGAGGCCACGGAGGGTACCTTGGGCAGCTCGTCGAGCAGGTACTTTCCCAGCGCGTGCGAATCACGCGCCGCGACGGTTGCCACGATGTCGCGACCGCCGGCGGTCAGGTCGACCGCGATGGCTTCCGGGGATTCGGCCAGCGCGAGCGCGACCTGGGTGTTGGCTCCGGAGTGGCAGTTGATCTCCACCAGCGCCGCCGCTTCCCAGGCGTTCCAGTCGAAGGTGGTGATCCAGGCGAGGCCATGGTCGGCCAGCTGCTGCCAGCGCCGGTTCAGCGTCGCGGCATCCGCGCCGAGGATCGGGGCAAGCTGGGTCCACGGGGCTCGCGGGCGGATTTGCAGGGCGTTAATAATCCGCAGATCGAGGGCATCAACCGAATAATCCTGCAACATGACTCCTATATCGTCTACTTTCAAGCATAGTGCTTAGAAACTCGGCAGGTATTTATAGCTTTATCTCGGCTCGAACAACTCGCTGCCTTCATTGAAGTATCGGATCATCAGATGTCATCAACAACTCGCACCACCAGGAAGGTGGCCGGCGGAGCCGTCGGCTTCCTGATCGTCATGGAATTCGGTTCCGGCCTGCTGCAAGGCTGGTTCCCTCCCCTGCTCTCCCGTATCGGCTCGGATTTCGGTGTGGAAGCCGCGGCCCTGAACTGGGTCATGGTCATCTACTTGCTGATGACTGTTGCGTTCGTGCCCATCATCGGCAAGCTCGGGGACCTGTACGGGCACAAGAAGATGCTGCTGATCACGGTCTGCCTGGTCGCGGCCGGTTCGTTGCTGGTGGCTTTTGCTCCGAGCTTCACCTGGCTGCTGGTTGGCCGCGCGCTGCAGGCCCCGCTGGGCGCCTTCCTCCCGCTGGAATTCGCGATTGTGCGCAGCCGCGACGAGGGGTCGGCCGGGCGCAGCATCGGCAAGCTCGTGGGCGCTTTGACCCTGGGCGGCGCGCTGGGCGCCATGTTCTCCGGCGTACTGCTGTCCGCTTTTGACGACTTGACCCTGGTGCTGCTGGCGCCGGCGCTGTTCCTGGTGTTGTGCATCCCGGTGGTGGCCTGGCTGGTTCCCGAGTCCAGCACCCGCACGGCCGGAACGATCGACTGGGCCGGCGCCGTGCTGCTGACCGCGGGCCTGCTGTCCGCCCTGTTGGGCATTTCCAACGCCGCGACCTGGGGCTGGGATTCGGCCGCCACGTGGGGCACCATTATCGGCGGCCTGGTCTTGCTGGTGCTCTGGGTGCGCGTGGAAGGCCGCGTGGCCTACCCGCTGATCGACCTGAAGGTGCTCACCGGCACCGGCATCGGCCTGCCGATTGTCGCCGCGGCGTTCTTCGGCGCCCAGATGTTCGGTTCGCAGACCGCCGGGTCGCTGTTCATCATGACCGACCCGAACACCTACGGTTTCGGCCTGGGGCTGGGCAGCTCGGCCATCGGCCTGCTGTTCCTGGTGCTGGCGCTGATGACGTTCATCGGCACCACCCAAGCCGACCGCATCGGCTCGAAGATCGGTGCGCGTGCCGCGATCATCGCCGGCTCGGTGCTTTCCGCATTGTCCTTCGGCGGCATGATCCTGATGGCGGACAACGCCACGGCCTTCATGGTGTCCATGGCCATCGGCGCCTTCGGCAACGGCCTGATCCTCGGCCTGCTGCCGGCCATCGTGGTGCGCAAGTCCCCGGCTGATTCGGTGGCTATCGCCTCCGCGCTGTACAACACCACCCGCACCGCCTCCGGCTCGGTCTCCGGCGCCGTGTTCGCCCTGGTGATGTCCTCGGCACTGGTGACCGTCACGGTGGACGGCACCTCGAGCACGGTGTCGGCCGACAGCACCTACGTGGCCGTCTGGATCATCTGCGCCGTGCTGTCCCTGGGAGTGGCCCTGCTGGCCCTGCGCTTCCGCGACACCCCCACGCCCGCTGGCGCCCCGGCGGAGTCGACCCCCGTAGCGGCCGCAGCGGCCGAAGGAGAATAACCCATGGAACTGGCCCCCGCTTCATCCACCGCACAGCGCCTGCAGCAGGCCGTGGCAACACACAGCCAAACCCTGCTGGGCCTGTCCGCGGCCCTGCATGCCGACCCGGAAATCGCGTTCAACGAACACCGCTCCGTGGCCCGCGTCGCTGCCCCGCTGGAACAGGCTGGCTTCAATGTGCAGCTCGGCGGCTTCGATCTGGAGACCAGCCTGCGTGCTGAATTCGGCAGCGGTTCGCTGACGGTGGGCATCTGCGCGGAATACGATGCGCTGCCTGGCATCGGGCACGCCTGCGGGCACAACATCATCGCCTCCGGCGCCGTCGGAGCCGCGCTGGCGCTGGCGCAGGTGGCCGAGGAGCTGGACCTGCGTGTGGTGCTGCTGGGCACCCCGGCCGAGGAAGACGGCGGCGGCAAGGAACTGATGCTGCGCGCCGGGGCCTTCGACGACGTGGACTTCGCCATCATGGTGCACCCGACCCCGGGCATGGACATCGACTGCACCGGCACCTCCTCGCAGGGCTGCGACCGCTTCAAGGTCCACTTCACCGGCACCGCCTCCCATGCAGCGGCCGCACCCTCGCACGGGGTTAACGCCTCCAATGCCGCGACCATCGCCCAGGTGGCCATCGGCCTGCTGCGCCAGCAGCTGCCCGACGGCATCCGCATCAACGCAGTGGTACTACCCACCAAGGCCGTGACCAACGTGATCCAGGCGCAGGCCAGCCTGGAGATCGAGGTCCGCGCCCACGACGCCGCGCTGCAGCAGGAGGTCAAGGACAAGGTGCTGCGCGCCTGCCACGGCGCGGCGCTGGCCAGCGGCTGCGAGATGGACTGGGAGCAGTCCTGCCCCGCCTACCTTCCGGTGCTGCAGGACGAGCGCATCCTTTCCCGCTGGAACAACTCCCTTCGTGCCACCGGCAGGAACCTGCTGCAGCTTCCGGCAGGCAGCACCGGCGGAGGCTCCACCGACATGGGCAACGTGTCCCAGTACCTGCCGGCGATCCACCCGGTGATTGCCGTGCTGGACGCGGTCGGCATGCCGCACACCGCCGCGTTCGCCGCGGAGACCTGCTCGGCCGGCGCCGACCAGGCGGTGCTTGACGCCGCGGTGGCGCTGGCCGGCACGGCAGCGGACGTCGCTGCCGATACCGAGCTGCGCCAGGCGCTGCTCCAGGAACGTCGGGAGCGCAAGCCCCGCGCCTGATCTTCCCCGCATGTGCCCCACCATCGTAGACCCCCAACTGCCGTGGTGGGGCACTTTTTGGTCGCCCCACCCTCGGCATGTTTCAGCAACAACTCAACAGGATTGACAATATCGCTGTCCTGGAAGTCGATGGGAGCCTAGCCTCAGGCAGAAAGGACTTGATTCTCCGCTTTTCCCCGCGAATTCGACTGCACCATCTGACCGCAGCCATGGCCGCCGAGCCCTTCCGCATCAAGGAACTGTCTCCTGTTGAACTGCTGGATGCCGTGGTGCAGCGCACCGTCGAGGTCGAGCCGACCATCAATCTGGGCGGATACCCGTGCGGCGGCAAACGCCCTGCGCAATTCCGGTGTCATGCCCGAAGAAGTGTCCACCGGCGTGCAGATCGGGGGACGCACCTAGAATAAGTCATGGTCTTCGCCCTGGGCTTCGCACTGGAAGCCGAGCTTGATTTGTGGACCCAGCCTTCATGGTGGCCGCAGGTGGTGGCGGCTAACGCCTAGAGCACCTCATGAGTCTGACCGGGCTGTTGTCTCCTCCGACGGCCCGGGCATCTCATTGTCCGCAGTAGTCCGCAGCGAATGAAGTGCGCGTCCTACTCCTGCACAGCATTTCAAGAGCCATTTGTAGTCGTTCTCCTCAAGGTTGATCACGAACGCACGGCGCTCGCAGATCAGCCCCTAGCGCATGACGAAGACCTCTCCCATGGTCATGCGCAACTGCTCTCCATTGGCTCGGTGGGTTTCACCGTGGATCTCCGCCATGACTGTGTCGTCCTCCTCGGCCATGCGCACGATGCGCAGCAGCGGATATCCGGTGAAGTCCTCGTTCTCTATGGCGGCATCATCGGCTTGTTTGCCGGTGAGGCGGAAATGCCCGAAGACGGTCCAGACGATGTCCTCGGTCAGACAGGCCAGGATCTGGGTATGGTCGTTCTTGTTGAATCCGTCGATGTATTTTTGGACCGTTTCCTTGTTCACTGACATTTTCCCGCTCCTCAACGCCGGCAGGGATTTCAGGCTAGATCCGTCGGCCGCGTTTGGGAATGCCGAAAAAGCAGCAGGCGGTGAAATGAACAAAATTTTTGTTCATTTCACCGCCTGCTGCGGGTCTGCCGGAGGTTACTTCGCCAGGTACATCTTGCGCAGCGGTGCCTCAAGCACCCAGGTGGTGTTCATGCCCTCGCGCAGGTGGCAGATGCTGCCCGGAACCAGGTTCACGGTCTGCTCCTCGAAGCCATTGACCGGATGGATCGTGACGCTCGCGGTGCCCGACAGCACAATGAACAATTCCTCGGCCTCGACATCGCTCATCGTGCCGGCGCTCATCTCCCACAGGCCGAACTCGGCGCCGAAGATCTCGCCCAGCGATTCGGCGGCGGTGGTCGGGTCCCCGGCCAGCGACTGCTCCGCAGGCACCGGCTCGTGGGCCAGTTCAACGGACAGTGCGTCGACGCTGCGGGTGTTCGCCCCGATCTCGAAGACGGTGGTGTTTTCGCTCATGAATCAAATCCCATTCCAATAGCATCCATGGTTCGCAGGAGCAGTCCCCGCTTGCCTTCGCGGCGATCAGCGCGCGCCATGGCCGAAGTCATCATCTTAACCCCTAGCCAAGCCGCCGGTTCCGGAGGGAACGGCAGCGGCTTCTTCTTGGCCATTTCCAGGACGGTCAACTCGGGCAGCTTGTGCAGCATATCCCAGCCGATGGCCTCGCGCTGCTTTTCGGTCAGGGCGTGGCCGGCGCAAGGGTGATCCTCGAGAGCGCCAAGCATCTTGCCTCAGCATCCCCCTGACCGGGAGCATTCTGTCACTCCTAGTCACGGTCGGCCAGCGTAGGCTTTGGAGATGAGTAACCAAATACCCTGCGAGGACCAAAGGCTCCTCCGGATCTTTTGCGATTACGGTGCCGAATGGCCGCTGTGGGAATGCGGCATGCAGGTCCCGGAGGACTACGGCCTGTCCGACACCCTCTGCGCCCGGCTTTCGCAGTGGAATACCCAATTCCAGGAGCACATGCATTGGGATCACGGCTGGCGCATGGGATTCGACGTTCGGCGGTGGACACAGACCGGCCATCGACTGGCCAAAGACGTTCAACGCGAAGTCGGGCCCTCTATCATCGTCCGCTACTGGCAGTGACCCGCAATCCGACTCGCATTGAAGGTAGCAGCCTGCCGGATTCGTGCGGATCCGGAGGCTGTTGCTAATCCATTTCCTATCGGTGCCCGATGCTGCTTGGCGACGACTACCACGGCAGCCAGGGAATGTGCGCGTAGGTGGTTTTCTGCGCTTCTACTGCCCTAATGAAACGCTCCAAGAATCCATCGCGCCCAGCGGCTTGTTGACGATGCCATCTAATTCAGGGACCGACCGGTTGCCGTAGTTCGAGAGGTTATCGGTGCGCAGGATCGAGAACGTCCCCATCGGGTTCCCACTCGACACGTACCAGCTGGTGTAGAACAGATTGCTTCCCTTGCGGGCACCCGGGTCGGAGATCAGCGCGGGTAAGGCGCCCCGGGGGTGGCGGTGTTGGTCTTGGTCTTCAGCCCAATCTATTCGGCCGCCGCTGCAGGTGCCTGAGATCACCGCGAATTCGTTTCCCATCGGCCCGGTGGTGACGGCGATTTCCTCGCGCTTCATGCTCTGCTCTTCGATAAGTTTGGTCATCGCTTCCAAGGCGTACGGGTAGGCCGGCAGGTTCGCGGAGGCGGCTTTGCAGGTGGTCTCGCCGTCCGGCCCCACGCCGACTCGATGGTGAATGAATCGTTTGGCTTGCCATAGCCCGGACAGCCGCAAGCACCACACCGTCGCGATCAATGGCCATCAGCAGCGCCTTCTCCGAGGAATGCAGCCCATCGATTGCGTTGGCCGGAACCACCCAACCGTCATCGACCTCGCCTAGCTTCATAGCGTTGCTGCGGGCCACGGGGACGGGCATGGCGGCCGCTGTGGTCGCAGGCTGGGGCAAGCCGGTCGCGGCGTTCCTGATCATCATCCTCTTCGTCACCGGCGCGCCGATCCTGGCGGTGCTTATCGGGGTCGGGATCGGCTGGGTGGCCATCACGCTGCTGCCGCTGCCGGAACCCGAAGCGGACCCGGAGCCCGCCGCGGCGACATCTGAATGACAAATCTCCACTGATCTGCCTAAACTTCCCGTAGGACGGCCGTCTTCGCGCCGTAGAACATCACACGGGGGAATCAATGGCACGGTGTTATCCGCAGGATCCGGAGTTCACGGACAAGGGCGGAGCGGAGAAGGCGGTGTTCGAGGCGCTGCGCGACGCGCTGCCCGAGGATGCCCTGCTCTTCCACTCGGTGCAGCTGCGCGATGGCAGCGCCGAGCACGAGATCGACCTGCTGGTGCTCTGGCCCGAGGTGGGCATCGCCGCCATCGAGGTCAAGGGCGGCCTGGTCTCCAGCTCGGAGGGCTGCTGGTACCAGTCGGATGCCAAGGGAAAACACCGGCTCAAGCAGAGCCCCATGGCGCAGGTGCAAAGCTCCGCCCACGCCTTGAAGGAGGTGCTCTACCCGCTGATGGGCACCCGCGTCACCAGCCGCATGGCGCACATCGTAGTCCTGCCCTACACCCCGTGGCCTGCTGACTACACCTCGGTGGGATTCCCCCGCGAGCTGATCATCGACCGCGGCCAGATGCCGCAGATCGCCCAGCACGTGCGCAGCGCCATCGAGAACCAGGGCGGAGGCCTGGCCGGGCTGACCCTGGACTTCGCCGAACGCATGGTCAAGCACCTGACCTCCTCCACCGGCCCGCTGGGCGGGGACCAGGCCGAAGTCGACTACGCCCAGGCGCTGGGCAACGAGCAGGTCCAGGAGACCCTGACCGCCCGCCAACAGATCCTGCTCTCGGCCACCCGCTCGCTGCCGCGGGTGCGCTTCATCGGCGGCGCCGGCAGCGGCAAGACCTGGATGGCCCTGGCCAAGGCGCGCGAGCTGTCCAAGCAGGGGCTGCGGGTTGGCCTGTTCTGCTACAACAAGGGCTTGGGCCACTACCTGAAATCCGAGGTCGGCACTTGGCGGCAGAACAAACCGGTGCACACCGGCGAATTCCACGAATACGCGCGCAGCCTGGGGGTGCCCGACGGCAGCGGACAGGAATACTTCGACGTGGCCATGCCCGCGATGCTGCGCGAGATCGGCCCGGGGCTGGACGCCGGGCTGAAGCTGGATGCGGTGATCGTGGACGAAGCCCAGGACTTCGCCCCGGACTGGTGGGAGGCGTTGCTTTCCTGCACTGTGGATCCCACCGGCGGCCGGGTCTACGCCTTCATGGACAGCCGGCAGGATGTCTACCGCCGCTGGGACGGCGAGGCAGTGGGCGAAAGCTTCGGCCCGGCCGCCGCGCTGGTTCCCATCCATGTCGACGACAACCTGCGCAACACGCGCAGCATCGCGCAGACCTTCAAGGGATTCATCGACCAGGCCAGCAAGCTGCGCGGCGGCGACGGGATCCCGGTGCGCTTCGTGGCTAGCAGCACCGAGGACAGCATCGACACCGCCTCGGACTGCGTGGACGCGCTGCTTGACGAGGGCTGGGCGAACAACCAGATCGCGCTGCTGACCACGAACAAACGCCACCCCGTCCACCAGGGGCATTTCGAGGACGGCACCGTGGACAGCGAGTACTGGCCCGAGTTCCACCGCCGCGAAGGCGAGTTCTACGGGCACGTGCTCGGCTTCAAGGGCCTGGAGCGCAGCGTGGTGATCCTGTGCGTGAACGGCTTCAAGGACATGGGCCGCGCCGCGGAGATGCTCTACGTCGGCTTCTCCCGCGCCCGCAGCCTGCTGGTGGTGGTCGGCGACCCCGACCTGCTCGACGAGGCCTGCGGCCACGAGCTCCCGCAGGCGCTGTCCAAGGCGCAGCTATGGGACCCGCACGCCACCCAGCAGCTGGAGCCGGCGCCCTGAGCCGCTGGCCATAAGCCGTCAGCCTTGGGCCCTTAGTAGTTCAGCCCGCGGGCGTTGACGTCCCAGCGCTCGACGGCGCCATCCGGGTGGATCGCCAGCACGGAGTCCACCAGGTTCACCGCCACGCAGACGTGGTTCGGGATAATGCGCAGCTGCTCGCCGTAGCCGGGCAGTTCCCGTTCCTCGGGCCAGTCGATGGTTGCATGGTGTTCGGACAGCGCGGTGATCGAGGCTTCGGGGCATTCCATGACCCGGCCGTAGCCGCTGGCCCAGGCCGGGCGGTCCGAGCCGAGAACCTTGCTGCCGGCGTCCACCACGATGCGCCGCGGGATGTCCGCGGAGCCCTCGTGGCGGCTGATGACGGTGGAGGCCACGCTCAGCGCGATGTCGTTCCATCCGGTGCGCCCCAGCTCGAACTGCTGGGCGTCGCCGAAGACGTAGACCCCGGGGCGGACCTCGGTCAGCACCGAGTTGTCGCTCAGTTCTGCGGTGGGAGTGGAGCCTCCGCTGATCCGCTTGACCTGGTGCCCGGCCTTGCGCAGCAGGCAGGCTGCCTCGGCGAGCGCCTTGTGCTCCTGGTTGACTGCCTCGTCGATGGCGTTCGGGGCGTAGCTGTGGCCGGGGAAGGTGAACACGCCATGCACGCGCAGTCCGGCGTCGCGGGCGGCGTCGGCGATCTCCACGGCCTGAGCCGGGGCGACGCCGCTGCGGTGGTGGCCGCTGTCGATCTCGATCATGAGCTTGACCTTGGGCGCCTTCTCCCCCAGCATTTTCGCCATCTGCTGCACGGCGGCGACCGAGTCGGTGCCGATGCTCAGCTTGGCCCGCTTCATCAGTTCAAGGATGCGCTCGGCCTGGGATTCGTTGATCCACAGGGGGTAAGCGATGAACAGCTTCGGCACCCCGTGCAAGGCGAAGTTCAGCGCCTCGCCGACGG
The DNA here is from genome assembly GCF_003309065.1 of Glutamicibacter soli. Lineage (GTDB taxonomy): Bacteria > Actinomycetota > Actinomycetes > Actinomycetales > Micrococcaceae > Glutamicibacter > Glutamicibacter soli. The sequence goes on from NZ_POAF01000003.1 coordinate 196,950, forward strand.
TGGCGACGGTCAGGCCCGCGGCCCCCGCGGTGAGCTGGCGGTCGGCGACCTCCAGCATCTTGTGGGTCTTGGCGTGGGGGCGCAGCTTCAGCCCCTGGCTGGATACCCGCTGGGCCACCCGGGCGATATTCCGCTCCAGTTTTTCCACGTCCACCAAGATCTCAGGCGTGTTGATGCCTGACGGAATATTGCCCACAAATACCTTCCAGAGCTCGAGCCGACGTCTTCGCCGCGAACACGTCCGGAGCACAGACTACCGCAGGAAGTCACAAGTCTGTTCCACAAATGCAGCCGGAAGATCACACAGGCAGCCAGACAGTCCAGTGTTCCACCTACGCGGGGCATGAAGCTCACTCTCCCGCGCTAATATTCAGCCCGTCAGATCCCGTCCGGCAACTCATGACTGCGATCAGTACGCCTATGCGGCCAGAAATGTACCGTCAACTTGTTGACTAGATCACATCGATGAGCCTAACGTGATTTGCATTACTGATATATCAATAGTGCATTAACTATCAATCAGTCCTAGAAAACTGATATGCAAGGGAGTCGCGGCAAGATGACAGACAAAACTGCCACTAGGGCACACTTGGCCACCGGCGAGAAAACCAGTGTCCTACGGGTACTGACCTACGCGGGAGCCATCCTCGCATTTTTGATCGGATCGGGCTTCGCGACGGGTCAAGAAATCATCCAATATTTCAGTTCCTACGGCTTCTGGGGCGTCTTCGGCACCGGCGCGCTGGTGCTGGTGCTGATGACATACGTTGCAGTTGAGTTCTTTGTCGTGGGCAACGCGAAGAAATTCGACAAACCATCACACATCTTCCACTACTACTGCGGGCGCTACCTCGGTACTTTCTTCGACTTCTTCTCCATCCTCTTCGTTTTCCTCAGCTTTACCGTCATGGTGGCTGGAGCCGGCGCAGTGTTCGAGGAACATTTCGGGATCTCCAAGTACATCGGCGGACTCGCTCTGGCACTGGCAGTAGGAATCAGCGTCTGGTTCGGGCTCAAGAGCTTGGTCGACGTCATTGGCAAGATCGGTCCGCTGATCGTGGTCATCGCCATCACCCTGGGCATCGTCGGAATCGTCAACAATCCCGGCGGCATCGCTTCCGGCAACGCCATTGCCGATTCCCTTGACCTGACCCGAGCGTCAAGCAACTGGTTTATGGCCGGACTGTCCTATGTCGGATTCTGCATGCTCTGGCTCGCAGCCTTCCTCACCGCGCTGGGCAAGACCGCGCGCAGCAAGAAGGAGGCAGCTTCCGGCGGAGCACTGGGTGCTGCCGCATTCTCCATTGCGTGCGTCATCATTGCGCTGGGTCTGCTGGCCAACATCGAACGCTTGACGGGAGCCGAAATTCCCATGCTGGTTTTGGCCAATGACATCGCCCCGTGGGTTGCCTCCGGCATTTCGGTAATCATCCTTGCCGGCATCTACACCACAGCGGTACCGCTGCTGTGGACGGTATCTTCGCGCTTTTTCCCCGATAAGACCCCAGGCTTCAAGTACCTGACCATCGGCCTGGCCGCACTGGGCACTTTCATTGGCCTGCTGATTCCGTTCTCCCAGATGGTCAACGTGGTCTATGTGATCAACGGGTATGTGGGTGTGATCCTGCTGGTCCTGATGCTGGTGAAAACGGTCACCCGCATCGCACGCCGCGAAGTGCTCTAACCAGTTATCACAGCCAAGAAGCATCGCCGGGGTCAGCTGGCTTCCAACCGGCCCCGGCGATGCCGCCTGTCCGGCTACCGGGTGATCGCTCCGGGGCTGCGGCGCAACTGCGTCGACAGTTCATGCGCGTGGTGCAGCAGCAGCTGCCCCAGCTCCTTGCGGCGGGCCTCCTCGAATCGGCTCTGGATGCCGGTCAGGCTCAGCGCCCAGGCTGGCTGGCCCGTGGCGTCGAAGACCGCCGCTCCCATGCCCCAGCTGCCCTCGACGATCAGCCCCGGGTTCACCGAATATCCCAGCGTCCTGGTTTCGGCGACCTTGGCTCGCAGCGCCTCGGCCGAATGGGCCTGCCCGTATTCGGGCACCAGGTCGTGGGACTGCAGGTAGTTCTCCACCGTGGATTCGGCCAGGAACGCGAGGATCGCGATCCCCGCCGAGGCAACACCCAGCGGGAAGCGCCGCCCCTCGTAGAGGACGAAGGAGCGGATGGGAAAAGCTCCGTCCTGGCGCAGCAGGCAGACCGTCTCATCCCCGCGCCGGGCGGAGAGGAACGCGCTCTCGCCGGTCGCTTCCGCGAGCGCCGCGACATGCACCCGGGCCAGTTCGCTGATGTCGTAGCGTTCGGCGGCCACCTCACCCATCAGATAGAGCTCCGGGCCCAGCAGCCAATGTCCGGTGGCGTTGTCGTGGTCGCAGAAGCCTTCGGCCACCAATGCGGTCAGCAGCCGGTGCACGGTGGGTCTCGGCAGCCCCGCCTGCCGCGCGGCCTCCGTGGTCGTGATGCCCTGGGGCATGGAGGTGCTCACGGTGCGCAATACGGCTGCCAGGCGTCCGACAACCTGCGCCCCGGAAGGTGTTGTACTCATGCCCACATTATGGACGATTGGCGTCCACGGCCGGAACTTGTGACGGTGCACCAGCATCTGGATGGCAGCCGCCAGTCCGGCGTCCTCGCAGCGCGTCTCTGCCATACTGCTGGCATGGATTCGACACCGGAGATGACCATGCAGCTAACCATCGACTGCGCGCACCCGCAGCTCATGGTGGAGTTCTGGGCCGAGGCGCTGGGCTACGTGCAAGAACCTCCGCCGGCCGGCCACGCCAGCTGGCGCGCCTACTGGCAGGACCTGGGAGTGGCGGACGAGGAACTGCCGCCCGGCTCTGGCGACCTCCCCGAATCCATCATCGATCCCACCGGCCGAGGGCCTCGCATCTGGTTGTAGCAGGTTCCCGAGTCGAAAACCATGTAGAACCGCTGGCACTTCGACCTGAAAGTCGGCGGTGGACGGGGTGTTCCGCTGGAGACCCGCGTCGAGCGTGTGCGTGCCACCGCCGAGCGCTTGGCCTCCCGCGGAGCGGCCATCCTGGGCATCCACGACGAGCCGTCCATGGGCCATTACGCGATCGCCGTGCAGGATCCGGAGGGCAACGAATTCGACGTGGTTTAATCTGCGGCAATATTCGTCCATATTATGAACGCAGTGTCCATGATCCCCCATCATTTGAGCAATACCGCTCCAATGCGGCACCGCCTATTGAATGCCTACCTGCGACTACGTAGGTTTGGAGGTAATCAGAACTGCACTCCACATCGTGGACGGCATGGAGGAATCGATGACAACGAAGTATCGCGACGACGCGGCAGCCGCACTGGCCGAAGTCGTCAAGGACGGCATGACCATCGCCGTGGGAGGCTTTGGCCTGAGCGGGAATCCCACCCGGCTCATCAAGGCGCTGCGGGACTCGGGCGCGACGAACCTGACCATCGTCTCCAACAACATGGGAGTCGACGGCAAGGGCCTTGGCCTTTTGCTGGAGAACAAGCAGGTCTCCAAGGTCCTCGCCTCCTACGTCGGGGAGAACAAGCTCTTCGCCCAGCAGTTCCTCGACGGGGATCTGGAGGTCGAATTCTGCCCCCAGGGCACACTGGCCGAACGACTGCGCGCCGGCGGCGTGGGCATCCCGGCCTTCTTCACCCCCACCGGCGTCGGCACCCCGGTGGCCGAGGGCAAGGAAGTCATGGAGTTCAACGGCAAGCCGGCCATCCTTGAACGCGGCATCTTCGCTGACATCGCCTTGGTCAAGGCCTACGAGGCGGATGCCGAAGGCAACCTGCGCTACCGCATGACCTCCAAGAACTTCAATCCGCTGGCGGCCATGTCCGGCCGCCACACCTTCGCCGAAGCCGAGCATATCCGCGAAGACTTCCTCGACCCGTCGCTGGTGGAAACCCCGGGCATCTTCGTGCAGACGCTCGTCCAAGCCGACAGCACCAAGGACATCGAACAGCGCACCGTGCGCAGCAGGCAGGAGGGCTAGCCATGTGGACCCGCGACGAAATGGCGGCCATCGCCGCCAGCGAGCTGACCGACGGCCAGTACGTGAACTTGGGCATCGGCATTCCGACCATGGTGGCCAACCACCTGCCCGAGGGCGTCTCGGTCAAGCTGCAAAGCGAGAACGGGCTGCTGGGCATGGGGCCGTTCCCCTACGAGGGAGAAGAAGACGCAGACCTGATCAATGCCGGCAAGCAGACCGTGACCATCCTGCCCGGCGGCAGCTTCTTCGACTCGGCCACCAGCTTCGGGATGATCCGCGGCGGGCACGTGGCCACCGCCATCCTCGGCGCGCTGCAGGTCGCCGCCAACGGCGACCTGGCCAACTGGACCATCCCCGGCAAGCTCGTGAAGGGCATGGGCGGAGCCATGGACCTGGTGGCCGGCACCCCGCGCGTCATCGTGCTCACCGACCACGTGGCCAAGGACGGCACCAGCAAAATCGTTGAAAAATGCGACCTGCCGCTGACCGGCGTCGGGGTCGTCAACCGCATCATCACCGACCGCGCCGTCTTCGACATCGAAGACGGGGCACTCATCCTGCGGGCCTGCGCCCCGGGCGAGAGTGCAGCAAGCATTCAAGAAATCACCGCGGCGAACTTCGCCGTGGACATCCAGGAGGACCAGTAAGAATGACCGTCAAGATCGTAGGCTACGCCCGCACCCCGTTCATGAAGTTCAACGGAGCCCTGGCCTCCGTGCCGGGAACCGCGCTGGGCGCCCATGCCGCCAAGGCCGCGCTGGAGCGTGCAGGCGTTGACCCCGCCGAGGTCCAGCGCGTCGTCGCAGGCCAGGTGCTGCAGGGCGGTGCCGGCCAGAACCCGGCCCGCCAGTCCGCCGTCGGAGCCGGCGTCCCGCTGAACGTCCCGGCCATCGCGGTCAACGCGGTGTGCCTCTCCGGCGCCGAGGCCGTGGTGGCCGGCGAGCGCCTGATTGCCAGCGGCGAGGTGGACGTGGTGCTGGCCATCGGCCAGGAGTCCATGTCGCTGGCCCCGCACGTGCAGCGCGCCCGCGCCGGCACCAAGTACGGCGCGATCGAGCTGATCGACACCCTGGAGTACGACGGCTTGACCGATGCCGCCGAGCAGCGCTCCATGGGCGCCTCCACCGAGGAGCACAATGCCAAGCTGTCCATGACCCGCGAGTCCCAGGACGCCGTGGCCGCCGCATCGCATCAGCGTGCCGCCGCCTCCCGCGAGTTCCTGGCCGGGGAGATCGCTCCGTTCACCATCTCCACCCGCAAGGGCGACACCGTGTATTCCGAGGACGACGGCGTGCGCGAGTCCACCACCATCGAGTCCCTGGGCGGGCTGCGCCCGGCCTTCGCCAAGGATGGCACCATCACCGCCGGGAACTCCTCGCAGATCACCGACGGCGCCGCGGCCGTGGTGCTGGCCAGCGACGCCGCAGTCGAGCGCCTGGGCCTGACCCCGATGGCGGAGATCGTTTCCCACGCGTTTGTCGCCGGACCTGACCGCACGCTGCACGAGCAGCCGTCGAACGCCATCCGCGCCGCGCTGCAGCGTGCCGGCGAAAAGGCCGAGGACTTGAAGGTCGTGGAAATCAACGAGGCCTTCGCGGCCGTAGCGGTGCAGTCCACCGCGGCGCTGGGCATCGACCCCGAGATCGTGAACCCGCACGGCGGCGCGATTGCACTGGGCCACCCGATCGGCGCCTCCGGCGCCCGCATCGTGGGCACCCTGGCACGCCAGCTGCAGGAATTGCCGGCCGGTTCGCTGGGTGCCGTGGGCATCTGCGGCGGCGGCGGCCAGGGCACCGCGGTGCTGCTGCGCTCGCTGTAGCCCCTAAAAATCAACGAATGCCGGCGGCGGGAGATGAGACCCGTCCGCCGGATTTCGTGCATCACAAGTCATACTCGCACGAAATACGCCGAAGCCCCCTAGACTTCAATTCCAGGAGCTGGACGGCAACACCGCAGGCCGGCCCGGACCTACGGAGGCACCACATGGCCGAGCGGCTGGCGGTTCTCAAACCCTGGCGCATGCACTGGATCCCTGCGTTGGGCGCGCTGGCACTGGCGCTGCTTTCGCTAACCCCGTCCATGCTGCCGCGCACCGCGGTATTCCAGGGAGTGCTCTGCGCCCTGGCCGCGCTGCTGGGATATGCGGCAGGAGCGCTGATCCGGTGGCTCTTGGTCTCTTCGAAGAGCGCGTCGCAGGAACCCCGGGCCGCTGGGCAGCAGGATGCCTCGTCGCCGGAGATTCATTCCGAAGCGCCGCAAGCGAATCCTGCCCCGCGTACCGCAGGGAAGGCCGCCGCAGTGCTCGGCGTGGTGCTGTCGGCCGCCGGGCTGGTGTTCTACCAACTCTGGCAGAACGACCAGCGAGAGCAGTTGGCGATGCCGCACCAATCTGCGTGGTCGCTGGTGTACGTCGTGCTGGTGGGTGTGGTTCTCCTGGCGCTGCTGCTGATCATCTGCCGATTCGTTCGCAAGATTTCCCTGGCACTCATTGAAATCGTGGACAAGGTATTGCCACGGCGCGTCGCGGCGGTCATCGTCGTGGCGGCCATGGTGCTGGGGTTGGCGATGGTCGGCAACCGGGCAGTGGTGCAGCGCGTCGCCGGATCGTTGGACAACCTGTTCCTGTCGATCAATGACGAATTCCTCACCGACCTGCAACCGCCCCATAATCCCGAACTGTCTGCGGGGCCCGGGTCTTCGGTCAGCTGGGCCGATTTGGGACGCCAAGGGCGCCTATTCATTTCCAACACCCCCAACAGCTCGTCGGTGGCGGCGTTCTCCGGCAAGGATGCCAAACAGCCCATCCGTGTCTATGCCGGGGCCGGAAAGGACGGCAACACGGAGCTCGCGGCCCAGGCCGCGCTGGCGGTTGAGGAGCTGCGACGCACCGGCGCATTCAACCGCGCGGTGCTCAACGTGGCCACCGGCACGGGACGCGGCTGGGTGAACGAGAACCAGATCCAGGCGCTGGAGTACATGTGGGGCGGCGATACAGCGACGGTCAGCATGCAGTATTCCTACCTTCCCAGCTGGATGTCATTCCTCATGGACTCCTCACGGGCACAAGACGCCGGACGCCTGCTGTTCGACGCCGTGTATCGGCACTGGGTGCAGCTGCCGACCAAGGAACGCCCAAAACTGGTGGTCAGCGGGGAATCGCTGGGGTCCTTCGGTGCGGAGGCTGCCTTCAGCGGCGCTCAGGATTTCGCGACGCGCACCGATGGTGCGCTCTTTGTCGGCCCAGCCGCCGGCAACCGGCTCTGGCAGCGCTTCACCGATGAACGCGATCCGGGCAGCCCCGCGGTCCTCCCTGTCTACGAAAACGGGGACATTGTCAGGTTCTCCGCCGACGGGGTCCACTGGCCGGGTTCTGGCACGTGGGGCGAGAGCCGGATCGGCTATCTCCAGCATTCCAACGACCCCATCAGCTGGGGAGATGTCGAAGTCTTCATTTCCAAGCCGGACTGGCTGCGTGCCGGCCAGCGGCCGGGGAATATTCCATCGGCAATGGTTTGGATTCCCGTGGTGACCGGTCTCCAGCTATTGCTGGACCAGGTGGCCTCCGGGATACCCGATGGCCAGGGACACGAATTCGGGCAGGTGCCGGTCCGAGCATGGGCGCAGATCCTTCCCTCTGGCCAGTGGACCGACAGGGACACCGAACGCTTGGTGGAACTCTTGAAACAAAGCCAGCCAGCACGATAGCAAAGCCTGCAGAGCATTCATGCAGAGCGGCAAAGAACGATCCGAACCGAGTTCGAGAACCCGAACCCGTTGAGTCCGGCAGCTAGTGCCACAACGGCTCTCGCGCGACAAAGTTGCCCAACAGCGCAGGATCGAGCTCGATCATCTGCGCATTGGCCAGCGGCGGATGCGCTTCACCGCTCAGCGCGGTCAGCACCGAGCCGATCCAGGCTCCGTGGCTGACCACCAGCACCCGCTGCTGCGGATGCTGCACTGAAATCTTGAACAGGACGTTCACCCCGCGCTGCACCAGATGGTCCTCGGGTTCGCCCACCTCCATGAGCAGGCGGCGCTGTTCATCATCCAGGCCCTTCACCAGGCGGCCCTCGGACTCGCCGAAGTCGCGTTCCATCAGTTCCGGGTTCTCCTGGACCTTGGCGATCCCCAGCGCATCGGCCAGGATCTGCGCGCTTTGGCAGGCCCGGAACAACGGCGACGAATAGACGGCATCCCACGGACCATCGCAGGACAATTCGGCCGCCAGCGAGTGGGCCTGGGCGATGCCGGTGGCATTCAACGGCAAGTCGCTGCGGCCGTGCAGCCGCTGCGCGCGGTTCCATTCGGTTTGGCCATGGCGGATCAAGACGATCGTTGTTGCAGTCATTGTTCTTCCTTCGTGGGCGCTTTCGGGGCAACGCGGTTTGTCGTAGGTTCAGCGGCCCCGCAGGGCGAGATAGGTTTCGGTTCGTTCCTGCGACGGGCGCATCTGCTCGGTGGACGCAGGCACCGACACCACGCATTGGGCGCTGATGCGCAGCACCGAGAACCAAGCGCAGTCCTCCTGGACGACCTCCGTCGGGGCGAAGGGGTTCATGTTGTAGGAGGTTGCCGGCGCCATGAACACCGGGGTGTTCAGCAGCTGGCTGGCTCCACTCTGGTGGTAGTGCCCGCACAGGATCGCGCGCACGTCGCTTCCCGCGACCAGTGCTGCCAATGCTTCGGGATTCTCCAGCCCGCGCCCGGCCAGGGCGGCGGAGAAGGATTCCAGTGGCGGATGGTGGAGCAGCACAACCGTTCCCTTGGGTGCGGCGACGGACAGCAGCCGATCGAGCCAGGCCCGCTGGGAGGCATCGATCCGGCCTTGGGCCTGCTGGAATCCGCCGCTGTCCAGTCCGATGATGCGCAGCCCGTCGATGTCGTGCACGGTATTGGCCGGATGCGGTCCGGTGGACAACCTCGTGGTGTTGAACAGCGGGCCGATCGATCCGGCGGGATCGTGGTTCCCGGGAATCGTGATGATCGGGCAGCCCAGCAGGTACTGCGCCTCGGCCAGGATCCTGGCCGCATCCGAGTGGATCGCGGCCCCGCGGTCGGCCACGTCCCCGGTCAGCACCAGCGCGTCGGGTTTCAGCTGCTCCGCGGCGCCCAGTGCCCGGGCCAGCCGGCGCCACGGATCGATTGTCCCGTACAGCAGCCGGGCATTCCCGGTGAGATGGGTGTCGCTCAGGTGCACAATTGTCAGTTGATCCATTTTTCTCCCCTCCCTCCGTACTGCTTTCCCTCCATTGCAACGGCCGCCGCCGACATCCGGGTGAACTCCACGTCGACGACATATGAAGAGGCCCGGAATGCTTGGATTCTCGTATAACGAACGAGAAGCGCCGATTTCCCGCGAATTTTCCCAAAATATATGCCATCTTGAGCATGTGAACGGCAAGTAGCGTGCAAAACGACTAACCTTAATGGAGGCAGCATTTAATCCACCAAGGAGCAACATCCATGACCGGCAGCAAAGTCGTCGCTTTTGGCCACTTCCAGCCAGAGCGCATCGTGCCAAACACCGAGCTGGAAAAGCTCGTGGAGACCAGCGACGAATGGATTGTGCGCCGCGTAGGCATCGAGGAACGCCGTTGGGGCACCGGAGTCGAGACCGTCGATTCCATGGCCGTCAAGGCCGCCAAAATGGCGCTGGACAATGCCGAGGGCATCACCGCCCAGGACATCGACATGATCGTGCTGGCGACGTGCACCGCGACCGACCGTTCGCCGAACATGGCCGCCCGCGTCGCCAACGCCCTTGAGATGAACCAGGGTCCAGCCACGATGGACATCAATGCTGCCTGCTCGGGCTTCACGCACGCTGTGGGTCTGGCCCAGGGTGCCATCGCCGCAGGCACCGCGACCAACGTCCTGGTCATCGGCGCGGAAATGCTGACCGATTACACCGACTTCACCGACCGCACCACCTGCGTGCTGACCGCCGACGGCGCCGGCGCGTTTGTCGTGACAGCTTCCGAGGAGAATGCGATTTCCCCTGCGGTATGGGGTTCGGTGCCTTCGCTGTCGGATGCCGTGCGCATCGAAGCCGAGAACGACATGAAGTTCGCGCAGAACGGCCAGAGCGTCTACCGCTGGACCGTGACCCAGCTGCCGAAGATCGCCTCGCAGATCATCGAGCGCGCCGGACTGCAGCCCGAGGAAATCGACGGAATCATCCTGCACCAGGCCAACTTGCGGATCATCGAGCCGCTGGCCGAGAAGATCGGTGCGCCGAATGCCCGCGTAGCCACCGACATCGTCTACTCCGGCAACACCTCGGCCGCTTCGGTGCCGCTGGCGCTGTCCAAGCTGATGGCTTCGGACGAGCCGCTGCCTTCGGGGTCCAAGGCCCTGTTGTTCGCCTTCGGCGGCGGTCTGGCCTACGCCGGCCAGGTCATCACCATTCCATAATCGACGCCTAAATCAGAAAGCCTGTCGCCATCGGCGGCAGGCTTTTTTGTACCTTCCGCAGCTTTCGCCCGGCCAGTATGTGGAAAGGCTGAACGCACCTGCGACCCGCGGATCGTTGTGCCACGATGAAATTGGTGGATAAAGCACAGCTTCCCTGGAAGAGAGGTCTTCGGTCCGTCGGGAAGCAGACAAGAATCGGAGTTTTCCGAATCTGTCCAAGACTGCGGCTATCCATTGTCCACGTTGTCCTTGTTGCGGAAAGGAAAGACATGAAGACAGTCAGTAAAGCTATTGTCGAGTCCCTCGCGGAATACGGTGTCACCCACGCCTGGGGTGTTGTCGGCGATGCTCTTAACCCGCTGACCGACGCAATCCGTGAAGAACCTTCCATGGAGTGGGTTGGCGTACGACACGAGGAAGCCGCTGCGTTTGCAGCCGGTGCGCAAGCCCAGCTGACAGGGCGTCTTGGGCTGTGCATGGGAACGGTGGGCCCGGGATCGATCCATCTGCTCAACGGTCTCTATGATGCCAAGAAGTCCCATGCCCCGGTCTTGGCCATTTGCGGCCAAGTGCCTACCTCGGAAATTGGCAGCAGTTTCTTCCAAGAGGTCAACAACGATCTTCTATTCAGCGACGTAGCGGTTTTCGCGCAGACAGTCACCTCGGCCGACCAAATGCCGCAGCTTCTGGAACAGGCTGTCAACGCCGCCATCTCGAACCGCGGTGTGGCCGTGCTGACCGTGCCGGGGAACGTGGGCGGCATGAAGCTCGAAAAGAACGTCCGCCCGGCCAAGTTCACCCCGCAGGCGGCGCAAGCCGCTGCGCCGCTGCGACAGATTGATGAGGCCGCCCAGGTATTGCAGGATGCCCAGAAAGTCACCTTGCTGGTCGGGATGGGTGCGCGCGAAGCACGCGCCGAGATCCTCGAACTTGCCGAACGCTTGCAAGCTCCCATGGTGCTGACGCTCAAGGCCAAGGAAAGCTTGGAATCGGGGAACAACTATCAGGTAGGGCAGACCGGCCTGATCGGCAACCCCGCAGCGGCCGCTGCATTGGACGAAGCAGATGTAGTATTCATGATCGGAACCGATTTTCCGTACAGGGACTGGTACCCCAGCGGGAAGACGGTCATCCAGCTGGATATGCGTGCCGAGCACATTGGCCGTCGCACCCAGGTTTCGCACGCGCTGGTCGGGCATGTCGAGCCGTCCTTGAAACAACTGTTGCCGAAACTACCAGCCGGACGCGCGGACAAGCATCTGGCATCGATCCGCAAGCAATACGAGCGCTGGTTGGAACGCCAGGGCAGGATCACCGACCCGGATCGCGACCGCGGTCTGGTGGGAAAAGTCCGTAGCCTGGTGGAGAACCCGGAGGAGTTCATTCGTCCGGAAGCAGTCGCTGCCCAGCTGGACCAGAAAGCAGCCCGCGACGCGATATTCACCGTCGACACGGGAATGTCAACGGTTTGGTTGTCGCAGTTCATAGAGATGCGGGGCGAACGGCGCCTGCTTGGGTCCTTCAATTTGGGCTCCATGGCCAACGCCATGCCTCAAGCTCTAGGGGCGCAGGCGTTGGATCGTTCGCGGCAGGTCATCGCCAACTGCGGCGACGGCGGACTGATGATGCTGCTCGGAGATCTGCGGACAGCCGTGACCTACAAGCTCCCGGTGAAGTTCATCGTCTACAACAACGGCCGTCTGGGAATGGTCAAGCTTGAGCAGGAACAGGGCGGTCTCGAGGAATTCGGCACGGAGCTGGACAATCCCGATCTCTCCCAAGTCGCACATGCAATGGGCATTAATTCCCAGCTGGTCACGAAGCCCGAAGACATCGCGGCTTCCATTGATGCAGCGCTTGCCAGCGATGGACCGTATCTGCTCGACATCCGTACCAATCCTCAGGAGATATCCTTGCCGCCGAAGACGACTGCGTCTGATGCCTGGGGGTTTGCGATCGCCAAGTCGAAGGAAGCAATCGAAAGCCCTTGAACCGGCACTGCCCAGAATCGCATCTGGTCTGGAGAGCTCGAACGCATCCCTTGGCAGACTGCGCCTCGGGGCAAGTCTTGACTTGCCCAGAGGCGCAGTCTGCAATCTCGAAGTCTGCATCGTCACTGCCACTCAGAGACACAACGGACTTCCGCAGGAGAAACACCCCTGCGTTCGGGGAAGCGTTTTCTCCCGGCAACCGGACCGTGAGGTGTCCGAAGCTGCTGGAAGGTCGCAGTCCCCGAAGTGTCTACTCTTCGTGCCCTTGGTCCCCGCTCATCGATCCTTCTGCCGGCGGTGTTTCTCCGGGCGGCACTCCGCCACCCGGTTCCAAGCCAGTGATTGTCTGTTCCAGAGGGTCGGGGTTAGAGGAAGCCGCCTTTTCCTGACTTGATGCCCCACCCGCGGCGTCCTTCTCTGTTTCGCTTTGTTTGTCGAACTTGTTGTTCTTCATTGAAAAGCTCCTTCGGGATTTCTATACCTTGCTCGCGTTAGTTGTCCAGGGCCGATTAAGCACCGAGCTCCTCGATGATCGCGGCATTGAACGCTTCCAGATCTCCAGGGTTGCGCGAAGTGATGAGAACGAAATTTTGCGCCGAGCACCGGAAAACTTCCTCGTCCACCCACTGTCCGCCAGCGTTGACCACGTCTGTCTTAATTGACTTATACGAAGTCAACGTCTTGTCCCGGACAAGCCCGGTTTCCACAAGCAGCCACGGACCGTGGCAGATCGAAGCCACCGGCCGTCCGGTGGCGGCGAAGGACTGGACAATGCGCTGCGCCTCGTCGTCAAGACGCAGATTATCCGCATTGAGCGTTCCCCCAGGGATCAGCAGCAGGTCGAATTCCTGCTCGTCCACGGTCTCCAAAGCCATGTCAGCTTCGAGAATCTTGCCCTGGTCCCAATCTCCCACCAAGGTTTGGATCTTCTCCTTCCTGGGAGCAGCGACCTTGACGTTTGCTCCGGCAGACCGAAGCGATTCGACCGGACTGGTCAATTCGTCTTGCTCAGCGCCACGATTGGAGACCAGAACGAGAACCTTTTTACTGGACAAATCAGCCATCGGCTTTTCCTTTCCTCTAGGTGTTCACAGCCAACACTGCTCTGCCAGCACGGGTGGCACAAGAAGCGGTCAGGAAGTCCTCAGGCGCGGTCCCCAGCGAGAGTGCTTCACTTGTCTCGCCCTTCGTTTGATTTGCCCAGCTCTCTCCGCGGCGCGAAGATCCTCACCGGCGTCTGTCCGGAACGCGGTACGGAGCACTTAGCTTATGGTCACGGCATTGCAACACCGGTCTTCGACGTGCGGTGTGATGTCCATCAATGCTCATCGGACAAAACGCAAGTCAGGGCTGTGGACCCGTTTCCTCCGGATAGAACACCCGTACGGGTATCCCAAAAGTTGCTCGAAGATACTAAGCTGTAGATGCCCGAGCGCCTCGAACGTGAGGGACGAGGACCGGTGTCCCCCAAGCACCGATCCACGTCGGCGATGCTGCAGTCCCCCAAGCGCAACATCGCCCCTCGGGTATTCAGCAGCCCGCCAAGAGCGGCTCCTTGACTCACGAGCTCTACACTGCAAGACTCGTACTCGTGAACCTGTCAGACAGCTGGACACCCGGACAGCAACCCATTGAACGCCGCTCCGCTGCGGAAGCAGTTTTCCTCTCCCTGCGCGCGGCCATCGAAGCCCAGGAAATCCCGCTCGGCACCAAGCTGGGATCCGAGGCGAGCCTCGCCGCGGACTACGGCGTGAGCCGATCGGTCATCCGCGAAGCCCTGCGGTCCTGCGCCACCCTGGGACTCACCCGCACGGAGACCGGGCGCGGCACCTTCGTGATCTCCCACCGCCCCACCCGCGAGCTCAAGCTGGGCACCTTCTCCTCGGACGACCTGCATGAGGCCCGCCCGCACATCGAGATCCCCGCCGCGTCCCTGGCCGCCAGCCGGCGCACCGCCGAAGACCTCGAACGGCTGAGCGGGCTGCTGGACCAGATGGAGCACGAAGACGATCCGGCAGCCTGGGTCGAGCTGGACGCGGCGTTCCACGCCGCCATCGCCTTGGCCAGCGACAACTCGGTGTTCACCAAAATCGTCAGCGACATCCGCGAAGCCATGTCGCGCCAGTCCGAGACCGTCAACCTGGTTGCCGGCCGCACCGGCCCGTCCAACGAGGAGCACCGCCTCATCGTCCAGGCCATCGCCGACCAGGATCCGGACGCCGCCGCGCAAGCCATGAACGGACACCTCAGCGCCGTGCACCATGCCATCACCACCATCGTCAGGAGCAGCAAGTGACCCGCATCGAAACCCAACTGCCGGACCTGCAGGCGCTGGCCGCCCACGGCCTGCCGCAGCACGTCCCCCTGGTAGCTGCCACCCGCGGGGACGCCATCGAATCCATCCACTACGGCTCGGCCGTGGTGCTGGGCCCCGACGGCTCGGTGCTTGAAAGCCGCGGCGACACCCAGGCGCTGTACTATCCGCGCTCGGCGCTCAAGCCGCTGTTCGCCGTGGGCCTGCTGCGTGCCGGCCTGGAGTTGAGCGACGAGCAGATCGCCCTGGCTGCCGCCAGCCACTCGGGCTCGCAGCGCCACCAGGACGTCGCCCGCTCCACCCTCGAAGCGGCCGGGCTGTCCCTCCAGGCCCTGGGCAACTCCACCGACTTGCCCTACGGCACCGCCGAGCAGGCCGCTTGGCTGGCCGCCGGCGGCTCCGCCACCCAGCTGGCGCAGAACTGCTCCGGCAAGCACGCGGCGCTGCTGGCGCTGTGCAAGCTCAAGGGCTGGGATCTGAAAAGCTACCTCTGCGAAGGCCACCCGCTGCTGCAGCTGCTGCGCGAAACCGTCGAGGAGCTCACCGGCGAGGACATCGCCGGGCAGAGCACCGACGGCTGCGGCACCCCGGTCTACCTGCTCTCACTGCCGGCGCTGGCCCGCGGCTTCGCCCGGCTCGCCTCCGCCGCGCAGGGTACCCCGGAGGGCCGCGTCGCCGCCGCCATGCGCGCCTACCCGGAGCTGGTGGCCGGCGAGGGCCGCGACGTCACCGCGCTGATGCGCGCGGTTCCCGGCGCCATCGCCAAGGACGGGTTCGAGGGCATCCAGGCCGTCGCCCTGCCCGACGGCACCGCGCTGGCAGTGAAGATCGCCGACGGCGGCGACCGCGCCCGCATGCCGGTTACCGCGGCCCTGCTCGCAGCGCACGTTCGCGTGCCCGAAGATCTGCTTTCAAGCCCCGCCCTGGGCGGGGGAAAGCCCGTCGGCCGCCTGGCCGCACTCTAGAAACACCCATCCATCACAGGAGAAATATCCCCATGATCCAGTCTCAGCTCGCCGCCACCCGCGTAGAGCATGATCTGATCGGCGACCTCGACATCCCAGCCGAGGCCTATTGGGGCGTGCACACCCTGCGCGCCAAGCACAACTTCGACATCACCGGGACCCAGCTCTCCGGCAACCCGTACCTGATCCGCGCACTGGCGCGCGTGAAGCAGGCAGCGGCCCGCGCGAACCACGAGCTGGGGCTGCTGGACGCCGAGCGCGCCGCGGCCATCGACGCCGCCTGCGAGCGCATCGTGGCCGGCGAGCTGCACGAGCAGTTCATCATCGACCCGATCCAGGGCGGCGCCGGCACCAGCACCAACATGAACGCCAACGAGGTCATCGCCAACCTGGCGCTGGAAATCATGGGCCACGCCAAGGGCGAGTACCAGTACCTGCACCCGAACGACCACGTGAACCTCTCGCAGTCGACCAATGACGCGTACCCGACTGCTGTTAATATCGCCACCCACTTCGCCACCCAGCCGCTGCTGGAAGCCATGAAGGTGCTGCAGGATTCCTGCCTGGCCAAGGCCGAGGAATTCCGCACCGTGGTCAAGATGGGCCGCACCCAGCTGCAGGACGCGGTGCCGATGACCGTGGGCCAGGAGTTCGGCGGCTGGGCCGTCACCCTGGGCGAGGACCGGGCCCGCCTGGCCGAATCGCTGTCGCTGGTTACCGAGATCAATCTGGGCGCCACCGCGATCGGCACCGGGCTGAACGCCCCGGCCGGCTATGCCGAGGCCGCGTGCCGCCACCTGCGCGAGCTGACCGGCCTGCCGCTGACCACCAGCCCGGATTTGATCGAGGCCACCAGCGACGTGGGAGCCTTCGTGCACCTGTCAGGCGTGCTCAAGCGCGTGGCGCTGAAGATCTCCAAGATCTGCAACGATCTGCGCCTGCTCTCCTCCGGTCCGCGCGCGGGCCTGAACGACCTGCACCTGCCGGCTGTGCAGTCCGGCTCCTCGATCATGCCCGGTAAGGTCAACCCGGTGATCCCGGAGGTCGTGAACCAGATCGCCTACCAGGTGGTGGGCCACGATTTGACCGTGACCATGGCGGCCGAGGGCGGCCAGCTGCAGCTGAACGCCTTCGAACCGGTGATCGCGCATTCGATCGGCCTGTCGCTCAAGCACCTGACCAACGGCTGCCTGACCCTGGCCACCCGCTGCATCGACGGCATCACCGTGGACGAGGACGCGCTGCGCCGCGAGGTGGAGAACTCCATCGGCCTGGTCACCGCGCTGAACCCGCGCCTGGGCTACTCCGCATCCACCGCCATCGCCATGGAGGCGCTGCACACCGGCCGCGGCGTGGCCGAGCTGGTGCTTGAACGCGGCCTGCTGTCCGCCGAAGATCTGAACGAGCTGCTCTCCCCAGAGCGTTTGGCCAACCTCTCCGACTAAAAAGGAACCCTATGGAGAAAACCACCCCCGAGGCGGCGCTGACTGCCGGCGACTCCGACTACCACAAGGGCTTGTCCCCACGGCAGATGCAGATGATCGCCATTGGCGGCGCCATCGGCACCGGCCTGTTCATGGGCGCCGGAGGGCGCCTGGCCCAGGCCGGTCCCGGCATCGTCATCAGCTACGCGGTCTGCGGCTTCTTCGCCTTCCTGATCCTGCGTGCGCTGGGCGAGCTGGTCATGCACCGGCCGTCCACCGGATCGTTTGTGTCCTACGCCCGCGAGTTCTACGGCGAGAAGGCGGCCTTCGCCACCGGCTGGCTGTACTGGCTGAACTGGGTCATGACCGCCATCGTGGACATCACCGCCGTCGCGCTGTACATGGCGTTCTTCGGCAAGTACGTGGAATGGATCGGTTCGGTCCCGCAGTGGCTGTGGGCGCTGGCCGCCCTGGCTCTGGTGCTGACCATGAACCTGATCTCGGTCAAGGTCTTCGGCGAGATGGAGTTCTGGTTTGCCCTGATCAAGGTGGTCGCGCTGGTCTCCTTCCTGGTCATCGGCTGCTACTTCGTCTTCTTCGGCACCCCGGTCGACGGCCACGAGGTCGGCTTCTCGATCATCTCCGAGAACGGCGGGCTGCTGCCCAACGGGCTGCTGCCGGTGCTGGTGCTGATGCAGGGTGTGGTTTTCTCCTACGCGTCCATCGAGCTGATCGGCACCGCGGCCGGCGAAACCGCCAACCCGGAGAAGGTCATGCCCAAGGCGATCAACACCGTGATCATCCGCATCGCAGTGTTCTACGTCGGTTCTCTGGTGCTGCTCTCGCTGCTGCTGCCGTACACCGCCTACTCGGCCGGGGAGTCGCCGTTCGTGACGTTCTTCGGCTCCATCGGGGTGAAGGGCATGGACGTGGTGATGAACCTGGTGGTGCTCACCGCGGCTTTGTCCTCGCTGAATGCCGGCCTGTATTCCACCGGCCGCATCATGCGCTCGATGTCTCTGAACGGCTCGGCTCCGCGCTTCGCCGGACGCATGAACCGTTCCGGCGTCCCGTACGGCGGCATCGTGATCACCGCTGCGGTGGCAGTGCTGGGCGTGGTGCTGAACGCTGTGGTTCCGGCCGCGGCATTCGAGATCGTGCTGAACTTCGCCGCCGTCGGCATCATCGCTTCCTGGGGCATGATCGTGCTGTGCCAAATGGCGCTGGTGAAAAAGGTCCGCGCCGGCGAAATGCAGCGCCCGAGCTTCCGCATGCCATTCGCTCCGGTCTCCGGCTGGGTGACGCTGGCGTTCCTTGCCGCGGTGCTGGTCATGATGGCCTTCGACAACCCCGTGGGCACCTGGACCATCGCTTCGCTGGTTGTCATCATTCCGATACTGATCGGCGGCTGGTACCTGTGCCGCGGCCGCATCAACCAGCTGGCTTCCGCCCGGCTGAACGCCGAGGCGCAGTCCGAAAAGGTCTAGCCGCTTCGCAGCTGTTCCACCACCGATGGCCCGGGATTCTTCCCGGGCCATCGGTCGTCCCTGCGCATCGGCCGCGCCGATCAAGGGTAGTTGGCCTCCGACATGATCTGGGTTTCCAGTAGTGCAAAGGGCATAGATAGTGGCATGATGTGTGAGGTGAAACACTCTAAGCATCCATTTCAGGAATTGGACTCCTACGTCGCCATGCCGCGGATCAGCGGCATGGCGCTCTCCCCCGACGGGCGTCGGCTGGTCACCACTCTGAGCACCCTGAGCGAGGACGCCACCAAATACACCAACGCGCTGTGGGAAATCGATCCGGCCGGCAAGAACCCGGCCCGCCGGCTGACCTACTCGGAGCACGGGGAGTCGAGCCCCGTCTTCACCGCAGACGGCGACCTGCTGTTCACCGCCAAGCGCTCTTCCAAGGACGACGCCGTGGCCGAAGGCTGGCTGCTGCCGGCCGCCGGCGGCGAAGCCCGCTCGGTCATCACCCATCCGGCGGGGGTCGAATCGCTGGCCACCTGCGCCAAGTCTCCGCAGACCGTGCTGGTGCGTTCCTCGGCGCTCAGCCGGGCCACCGGCTTGGAGCACGAGGCCAAGCTGCGCGCGGCCCGCAAGGAGAAGAAGGTCTCCGCCATCCTGCACACCGGCTACCCGGTGCGCTACTGGGACCACGACCTGGGTCCGGCCACCCCGCACCTGTACGCAACCAGCCTGCCTGCCGGGCAAGAGCACAGCGAGCTGGCCGACCTGACACCCGGGATCGGCGCCAGCCTCGTGGAGGCAGCCTCTGATGTCGCGCCCAATGGCGACTTCCTGATCACCGAATGGATTGTCCCGGAAGGCCGCGGCGACCAGGCCGTCGGCCTGATGCGCATCGACATGCATACCGGCGCCCGGGAAATGCTGTTGGCCCCCGACGAGACCTACGAATACTCCATGGGCAAGATCAGCCCGAATTCAGCCAAGCTCGCCTACGCGCGCTGGCGCCGCTCGACTCCTGATTCCGCTCCGGCCTGCGAGCTGTTCGTCATGCACCTGGCCAGCGGCGAGTCCTACCAGATCGCCGTGGGCTGGGACCGCTGGGCGACGGAGATCGTGTGGGTCCCCAACAGCATGTCGCTGCTGCTGGTTGCCGACGAGGACGGGCACGGCCCGGTCTTCCACCTGCGTCTGGAAAACGACCGCGTCACCCGGCTCACCGACTCCGGCGCCTTCACCAACGTGCTGGTGAGCCCGGATTCCCGTGCCGCCTATGCGCTGCGCGCAAGCTATGAGCACCCTGCCGAGCCGGTCGCACTGGACCTGACCCACATCGGCGACCTGGAAGCCGGCGATTACGTCCAGGTCACCGAGCTGCCCTCCCCCGCACCGCGTCCGCAGCTGCCGGGCACCCTGGAAGAGGTCAGCACCGAGGTCGACGGGGCAACGGTCCGCGCCTGGCTGGCGCTGCCCGAAGGCGCCAGCGCCCAGAACAAGGCTCCGTTGCTGCTGTGGATCCACGGCGGACCGCTGAACTCCTGGAATGCGTGGAGCTGGCGCTGGAACCCTTGGCTGCTGGTCGCGCAGGGCTACGCGGTGCTGCTGCCGGATCCTGCCCTGTCCACCGGCTACGGCCAGGACTTCATCCAGCGCGGCTGGGGCAACTGGGGCCAGGCGCCGTACACGGACCTGATGGCGATCACCGACGCGGCCGAGGCGCGCGCCGACATCGACGAAACCCGCACTGCGGCCATGGGCGGATCCTTCGGCGGCTACATGGCCAACTGGGTGGCAGGTCATACCGACCGCTTCAAGGCGATCGTCACCCACGCCAGCCTCTGGGCACTGGACGGCTTCGGGAAGACCACCGACGCCTCGTTCTACTGGACCCGCGAGATGAGCCCGGAGATGATCGAGGCGAATTCGCCGCATCATTCGGTGGACAAGATCGTCACCCCGATGCTGGTCATTCACGGCGACAAGGACTACCGGGTGCCGATCGGCGAAGGACTGCGCCTGTGGTACGAGCTGCTGTCTTCCTCGGGTCTGCCGCAGCAGGCGGACGGTACCACCGCCCACCGTTTCTTGTACTTCCCGGACGAGAACCACTGGGTGCTCGCCCCGCAACACGCGAAGATCTGGTACCAGGTGGTCACCGGATTCCTGGCCGAGAACGTGCTGGGACAGGAGCCGGGCGAACTGCCTGAGCTGCTGGGATAGCCCAGCTTCTTGATGGCGGTATTGAAACCCACCAGCGCCCGGCGTGAGCCAAAGGGCTGGTGGGTTTCCCCGTTGATGGGCACGATAAACAGCGCCACCACTGACGCAGGTGCCGTCCATGACACACCGATCCGGTACTGCTGTTGTTGGAACCAAGGACCAGCCGAGTGCGCCGCTTGCAGCTTTCTAATGCACGAGGCGTCTAGTGACGAGCAGACCATTCAACGAACAAGTCGCGAACTTCGTTGATTGCCCCAAGGTCACCGGACTCGTCAGTGCCGATATTCTCCTGAATCCATTCGAAGTAGCGCTGGGCTTCATCCAGCATCCCCGGGATGAAATCCTTCGGATCCACCACGTTCGTCTGCTCATCTACGGTGAACAGTGTCGAACGGCCTTTTGAACGCAAGTGAATCGGCACTGGAGAACCGGGGAATAGTCCTTCGCCCTCGCCCGTTTGAAGGAACGAATCGATGACTTCGACCAGATCCATCCACAGGCTTGCAACGTTATCCCAGAGGGACGCTGAAATCAGGTCGATTCCATAGTAGGCCACCTGGAGCAATCCTTCTCCGCCATAGGGGTTTCGCTTGAGCCGATTGCGCCAAATGTCGGCAGCGCGTTCTGGTGCCTCGTACATGTCCACCAGATACTTGTCGGGGTTCTCCACGAAATCATCGAGGTCCTCCACGGTGTGTGGAACCAGAATGTAGGCTTCGCTGTGCACCGCTTTTGGCGTATCTTCCATCCGTGGATCCTGACTCTAAGCGCGGGCAGAGCCTAACGACTCGACCCTTGTCAAAGGTTATTTTGTATTTGAACCTATGATAGCTTCCAGCTCAGCGGGTGCTCTTCGCATCTTTCACGGACGTGTTCTGATCGAGCAAAGTCTGCTTATCCGTTAGTGACTTCCATCTTCAACAAATACCCGGGGCAGACGCTGCCCGCGACGGCCTTCAAGGCGCTGGTACCCCCCCCGGCACGGCTGGCGCGTGTCAACGCCCCGGGCCGTGCCCGGACAGTGGGGCATCTTGAGCCGGCTTCCCGTGATGCGCCACGGGCTGGGGTCAACCCGTGACCTTGATGTTGTGGTTCAGGCGCAGCTCATTGTGCGGATCATAGCGCCGCTTCAGTGCCGCCAGCCGAGCATACTTTTGCTCCCCATACACTGCCAAGGCGTCGAAGCCGCCGGTCGTCGGGGCATCGGTGCTGGAGAAGTTGAGGTATTCGCCGCCTTCGGCCACTGCACTCATGTCCCGATGGAATCCGCGGATGAATTCCCGATGGTGTGCGTCTTGAGCCTGCTCCTTCCAAAATCCATAGATGTTGATCCAGAAGGCCGAGGAGCGGTCGGGAAACGCGGTGGCTTCCTCCGCTACCCGTCCCATGGCCCCGCCCATGACATGCAGATCAAAGGCCGTGCCCGGCCATGTGAGCTGAGTGGCCTTGTCTACCAGCAGTGCGATGGTGTCGTCGTCGAGGGAATCAAAACCGGTGTTCTTCCAATAGGCGCGAACGCCCTTGGGAAAGACGTCATCCATGGATGATTGCCATTCAGGCCAGGAGATTGCCGCGACATCCTGGACATCCGGCGGTGCAAGTTCCGTAAACCGCTCCACGCATGCGCTTCCGGCGGCATGATCCGGATCGGCCCAGACGAAGCCGACCGCGAGGATCGTGTCAGTGCCCAGTTCCCATTCCTCCGGCGGGACCAGAGCTGTCGCAATGACCGTCATTGCATCAGGCAGGTTCGCGGCCCAGTCCCGCAGTGCATGTAATGCTCCACGCCAATGCGCTGCCCGGTAGATCAGGTTTCCGGCCAGCACCGTTTCCGGAAGCGTATGCGCGGAGAAGGTAAAGTCGGCCACGATCCCGAAGTTGCCGCCCCCGCCGCGCAGGCCCCACAGCAGCTCGGGATTTTCCCGGGCATCGGCACGGACTTTTTCGCCGCTCGGCGTGTACATCTCCGCGGCAATGAGGTTGTCGACGGTCAGGCCATGGGCTCTGGTTAGCCAGCCGAATCCTCCGCCCAGGCAAAGTCCTGCGATTCCTGTCCGCGAGATCACCCCGACGGGAACGGCAAGTCCGTGGGCGCTCGTGGCTTGGTCGAGTTCGCCAAGGAGGGTTCCCGGGCCGGTGCTCACCTGTCGCAGAGACGGATTGACCATTATTTTGTTGCAAGCACGCAAGTCGAGGACGAGGCCCCGGTCAACGGTGCCGTGCCCTGCCACGTTGTGCCCGCCTCCGCGAACGGCGAGCGGCAGGTGATGGCTTCGGGCGAAGTCAAGGGCGAGCGGAATGTCTGTGAGCTCTCCGGCCCTGATAATCAGCTCTGGCCGGCGGTCGATCATGGCGTTCCACAGGGCGCGGGCATCATCGTACTCGTGGTCTGCTGCCGTGACAAGGGTTCCGCTGAGGGAAGCACCCAGCGATCTGAGATTGGCTATTGAGATTAGTGGATTGTTCATGATGCGCGCGCTCCTTCGGACAGATCGCATCGGAACTTGGGTGTGGGTAATTCTCCTCCCGGATTTTGCATGGAGCAATGGGCAGGATCGTGCGATTTTCGGCTCAATTTCATGGTTCAAGCCCCAAAACCAGAGGACAGGACTGAGGCATCCGCAAAGCTTTCACGCCCAGTCGGACTTGTCATCCCTCGCTAGGCTTTCATCGGGTGCAGTCCCGGCAACTTCACCCCGCCAGGAGTATCTCCACCGGCTCCGCGTGTGGCCTCGATCAATCTCTGGGCACGGCGAGCGACATCTGCGTCGCGCTCGGCCAAGACATCAGCCAGGTGGTCCAGGTGCTCAACGCGGGCGCTGAACTCACGGCGCAGTCGTTCGTTCAACGGCGTGGCGTCCAGTTCCCGTTCTTCCCGCAGCGCCATGGCCAGAGCACGTTCAAAGAGCCTCTGGCCTGCATCGTCGGCGCGGCCGTTGCTGCCGCTTGACCCAAGAACCGCCACGGCGTTGATCTGGGATTCGTCCAGTCCCAGGAGTAGGCGCGCCAATTTCTTCTTGGCCGAGCGCAACGAGGCGGTCCCGCGCCCGAAACGTCCCAGACTTGACGTGGCGGTGAGCAGGAACCGGATGACCAGGACGATGTTCACCACGGTGAAGAAGAACAACATGGTCAGCAGCCAGAACAGTCCCCCGAAGCTGATCGAGGTATCTTCTTCGAAGCCGTTAAGTTGGATGCCTTCGGCGTAGTCGTCCACCACGTTGGCGATGGTGATATCCGGATACGTGCTTTCGTGGATGCTCCCGTGCTCCCAGTTCGAAGTGCCGCCGAGGGTGTATTGACCCGTGCTGATTTCCGGGCTGATCAGGCCGGGGGCGATGGTTGTCCCTTCGTCCGTGGAGAACACCGGGATGATGGCCTTGCCGTCCTTCAATTCCTTCGTCATCGGGTCGAGCAGTTCTGGAAATTCCTGCTTGATGCGGTACAGGGACGTCAGCAGGCTCAGGGGCTCTGCCGAGCGGTATTCAGATCCGGGAGGATCAGTCCTCAGGTCCAGGTAGGCTTCGGCGTCGCGGACGGCGATCACCATGCTGGTCGGCACCGGGAAATCGGTGTCCATGTAGCGGATGATTTCGGTATCGGACAGCTCTCCGCTGGGGTCGTCGATCTCCAGCTGCGCACCGCGGCCGGTGCCTTCCCTGTCGGGTAACGGGTCCTCAACCACGTTTGCGGCAGTGATGCCGGCCGGAATCATGCCGACCAGCAGCAGGGCGGTGAGCATCACGGCCAGCCGCGGCCCACTAGGCCGGTAGGCCGATTCAGTGCGCTGCTTTGCCGTCGTCTTCCGGTCTGACTCAAGGGTTTCACCGGTGATGGATTTCGCCAGCGCATCCAGGTAGGCCGCGTT
Source organism: Glutamicibacter soli (assembly GCF_003309065.1). Classification (GTDB taxonomy): domain Bacteria; phylum Actinomycetota; class Actinomycetes; order Actinomycetales; family Micrococcaceae; genus Glutamicibacter; species Glutamicibacter soli. The sequence continues at coordinate 221,618 of NZ_POAF01000003.1, forward strand.
CGCGTAGCCGTCCCTGCCGGTCGAGGCGTCCAGTCCCAGCGAGGTTTTCAGCTCCCGGTATTCCTGGGGCGCGCCAGCTGGTGCGGCGACCTTGCCGTGCGGGTACCGGGAGATCTTCTTTTTCTGCTTGGTCAAAAGCTCGACCAGATGCTGCTCGGCCCGCTGCCACTTTTCGACGGCCTGCAGGTTCTTCGGATCCCCGGCGGCTGCGTCCAGCAGCTGTCCGAGGGCCGAACGCAGCTGTTCGATGTCGCCGTTGGCGACCATTCGGCCGGGTGCCTGCTCCAAGCGGATCAGCAGCGTCGTCATGGCATCGTTGATCGGCGCGCTGAGCCGGTCGAAGGTCGTCCCGGTCCCGACCAGGCGCGCGTGCACGGAGCCTGCGCCCATCAACGCGTCGGACAAGCTGGTCAGCTTGCGGGCGGACACCTCGAATTCGGCGAGTTGCTGCGCGGTTTGCGCCCTGAAGGCGGTTTTGCGCGAATAGACCAGCTCGGTCAGCGAACTTTCGGACCTGGCCAAGTCCAGAGACAGTTTCTGCAGCTGGAGCCAGGATTTCCGGAAGCCCTGTGGGCGCTCGGTCTCCGGCGCCGCGTAGAAGGTCGCTTCGAGCGCTTCGAGGTCCAGCACGACGCGGGCCAGCTTGCGCTGCGCCGCGACGAGACGGCGGTGTTTTGCTTCCCATCGCAGGTTGTAGCGCAGGGCCATCAGCAGGAAAACCGTGGTCGCCGTGGCGGCCAGGGCGATCAGCGAGATCCAGAAAACCGGGTTGGTGTTGGGCGGGTCGTAGAGCACCACTGCCGCGCGCTGGGCGGCGGCCACAACGGATTTCGGTCCGTGGCCCAAACCCAGATTGTCACGGAACGCATTGTCGATCTCGAAACGGATATCTGTTTCGTCGTACGCCTTGCGGTCCCGTCCCTCCAGCAGGTCCGCGCGTACCGCGGTGCCTTCGAAACGCTGCTGGATCTTGTGGTCGTCGGTTTCGAGGTTCTCCAGCTGGGTGCTGAGCAGGATGTCATGATCCGGGACCATGCCGCGCAGCAGCTCGTCGCCGGTCAGGAATCGATCCGTAACGGTCAAGGTGAGCGGTCGGTGCGCGAGGATCGGACCTCCGGCGGCGGCATCCACGGTTTCCTGGCTGATGTTCCAGTCGTGTGTGCCTTCCACCACGATCTTCACCTCGTGCTGGGGAGTGTTCTCCTGCCCGTACGCGACGTAGGTGGACAGACCCATCCCGGCAATCACTGTGGTGGCCAAGGCCATGAGCACTGCCGGGATCAGCGCCAGCGAGTGCGGACGGCGCAGCTTGCGCCCGCTCGAGTCGAAGGCCGTGAACCGGCTCATGCCTTGTCCCCCGGGTGGTCATCCATCCAGCGCTGCACCTGCCGCGACGCCTGTTCCAGGGTGGCCAGGTCATCAAGCCTCCGTGTGCCGCCCTCTGGACGGTCGGCGCGGTGGACGGCAAGCTCGTGCGGGACCTTGATCCGCTTTCTCGTTGCCTGTTCCAGCAGCTGATCCAGATCCGAAGCCAGCGCGAGCCGCAGTTCCCAGAGCCGTTCCAGCATGTCAACCGGCTCTGCTCTTCCGGACATCGGCTTATCCAGCCACTGCTGGGCTTCATCCAGGGCGTCCGTATCGGTCACCAAATGCGCACGCACGCTCGAGGCGGCCTTCAGTGGCGCGACGTCCACGCGGTCGAGGAACTGCGCGCATTCATCCAGCAGCTGCCGGTGCGCGGAGATAATCGAGCCCCAGCGCTGGCGGCTTGGATTCGAGTTGCCGAGCAGCCCGTTGAGCGCGGTGCATGCCGACACCAGTTCTTTCTGGCACCGGCTGATCACTTCCAGCCGTTCAAGTTCCGCGCGGCTGACTGCAGTTGCCGCCGAGACCCGGTGCACCGCTTCCTGCCCTGCCTTCGCGAGCGGTGCGATGGCCCGTTCCAGCAGTTCGGCGCGCTGCTGGATGACGCCCCCGGCATCCGCGCTGAGGGCTGGCAGCTTGCAGGATTCAAGGTCGCGCAGTTGTTGCGGCAGCTGCTGGGCCAGCTGTGCTGCGCGTGCGCTGCGCTCCGTGGTTGACTGACGCTGGCGCTTGCGGACGCCGCGGAAAACAACGTAGGTGGTGAGCGATGCGCCCAGCACACCCAGGACCACGAAAAGCACAGTCCGCTTGCCCTCTGAACTGGCCGGCAGCAACGCGCCGAGGGTGTTCTTGGGCGCTTTCAATTCCTCGGTGGTGATGCGCACCGATTCGATAACTGCCTGGGTGTAGTCTTCCTTGTCCATCATCGGCCGCAGCGCGGCAACGCTGTTGGACAGGGCCGCCGAACGGTCCCCGGTCACGTTCCAAGCCTTGTCGATCGCGATCTGAGCGCCTTGGCCATCCTTGTCCGGAAGCATCAGGCCAATGACAATCCAGCCGTCTTGGATGTAGCCCTTGGTGTCGGTGCTGTCTGGCCAGTCGTCGTGCAGGAGCAGGTAAGAGGTGGGACCGAACAGGGTCAAGGCACGGATGAACTGGGCTGCCCCGCCTTCCATCGCATTGTCGGCGGCATCGACACCCACCACGATGTTGGCGTTGGTCTGGCCCATGGTCTCGCGGACCGCGTCCAGGACTTTCTGGTTGTCGATCTGGGACTGTACCGAGTCGATGACCGCCAGGTGGAAGTCCCCTTCTTCGGCGACCAGGTCCGGGACGCGGATCGTGCCTTTGCCCTTGTCTTCGTCTTGGCCTTTCGACGGTGCGTCGCTGGGGCCCACCGGGTAGATCGGCTCGTAAATCTGTTCGTCCGCCATCGCGGGCGCCGCAAGAAATCCCCCGAGCACCAGCAGAAGAAGCACCAGCAGGGCCGTCGCGGTTCGCCGGGCAGTCGAAAGCAGATAAGTCATAATCCAACGATTGTATCAACAGCTGCTTTTCTTAACTGCCAAGGCCCCTTTGAATCAAGAGGATTCAAAGGGGCCTTGGCTGCGGGTCGGGAACTAGTCCAGCAGCATCGCAGGTTCCTGCAGGATCGAGGCGACGTCGGCCATGAAGCGGGCCGACAGGTCCCCGTCCACCACGCGGTGGTCGAAGGATCCGCCCAGCGTGGTGATCCAGCGCGGGACGACCTCCCCGTCCACAACCCACGGCTTCTGGCGGATCGTGCCGAAGGCGACGATCGCGACCTCTCCCGGGTTGATGATCGGGGTGCCGGTGTCGATGCCCAGCGCACCGATGTTGGTGATCGACAGGGTGCCGCCGCGCATGTCCTCCGGGGAGGTCTTGCCGGCACGGGCGGTGGTGGCCAGGTCGTTCAACGCGACCGCCAGTTCCTTCATGTTCAGGTTCTGGGCGTCCTTGATGTTCGGTACCAGCAGGCCGCGCGGGGTGGCGGCCGCGATGCCCAGGTTCATGAAGCGCTTCTGGTGGATCTCGGCGCCCTGCGGGGTTTCCACCCAGCTGGCGTTCACGCTCGGGTTGCGGGCCGCGGCCCAGATCACGGCGCGGGCCAGCACCAGCAGCGGGGAGACCTTGATGCCCTCGAAGTCGCGGGACTTCTTCAGGCGGGCCACGTACTCCATCGTGCGGCTTGCATCCACGTCCACGAAGATCGACACGTGCGGGGCGGTGAAGGCGGAGTCCACCATGGCCTTGGCGGTGGCCTTGCGCACGCCGCGCACCGCGGTGCGGTCCACGCGGGCGTCGGCCAGCTGGCCATGGGCCCAGTAGGTCGGCGCCGCCGCGTGCTCGGCCTCGCGCTGGGCTTGGTAGCTGTTGACGTCCTCGCGGGTGATTTCGCCCTGGGTTCCGGTGCCCACGACATCGTTGATGTCGATGCCCAGCTCCTTGGCCAGGCGGCGGACCGGCGGCTTGGCGAGCACGCGGTCGACGAAGCTTGCCATGGCAGGCTTGGCGCGGTCGACCTCGCGGGTCACCGCGCTTCCCAGCGAGGCGGCGCGGCGGGAGATGGTGTCGGCAATAGCCGAGGCGCGCACGGCCGGACGGGCCGCCGCCGGCGGAGCGGAGGGCGCCGGGCGGTTGGTGCGCTCGCGGCGCACCGAGGAGTCTGCGGTCGGGCCCGAGCCCACCAGCGGGCCGGGCTCCTCGCTGGCCACGGGCGCCGCGGTGGCCAGCGCCTCGGCCGGTTCCGGGGTGCCGGTCGGGGCCGGCTTGTTGCCCTCCTGGTCGATGGTGATCAGCGGGTTGTCCACCAGCACGGTCTCGCCCTCGGCGGCGTGCAGGGCGGTGACCACCCCGGCGAACGGGCTGGGCAGCTCCACCAGGGACTTGGCGGTTTCGATTTCCACGAAGACCTGGTTGACCTCGACGGTGTCGCCCACGGCGACCTTCCACGAGGCGATGTCGGCTTCGGTCAGGCCTTCGCCCACATCGGGCAGGTTAAAGACGGTCATGTTCGGCTCCTAGTAGGCGAAGGAACGGTCGAGCGCTTCGAGCAGCTTGTCGATGTCTGGCAGGTACTGCGATTCGACCTTGGAGATCGGGTACGGCATGTGGAATCCGCCCACGCGCAGCACCGGGGCCTCCAGGGACAGGAAGGCGCGTTCGGAGATGCGCGCGGCGATCTCCCCGCCCAGCCCGCCGAAGGTCGGCGCTTCATGGGTGACAATCAGCCGGCCGGTCTTCTGCACGGACTCGGTGATGGTGTCGAAGTCGATCGGCGAGAGCGAGCGCAGGTCGATGACCTCGATGGAGCGGCCCTCCTCGCGGGCGGCCTCCGCCGCGGCCAGCGCCACCGGCACCAGCGGGCCGTAGGCCACGATGGTGGCGTCGTCGCCGCTGCGCACCACCTGCGCCTTGAACGCGTCAAGGGCCGGGGTCTCGGTGTCCACCTCGCCCTTGAGCCAGTAGCGGCGCTTGGGTTCGAAGTAGATCACCGGGTCCTGGCACGCCGCCGCCTGCTGGATCATCCAGTAGGCGTCGTTCGCGTTGGACGGCGTGATGATGCGCAGGCCCGCGGTGTGCGCGAACAGGGCTTCGGGTGATTCGGAGTGGTGCTCGATGGAGCCGATGCCGCCGCCGTACGGGATGCGGATGACCACCGGGACGGTCAGCCGGCCCTCGGAACGGGCATGCATCTTGGCAAGCTGCGTGGTGATCTGGCTGTAGGCCGGGAACACGAAGCCGTCGAACTGGATCTCCACCAGCGGGCAGAAGCCGCGCAGGGCCATGCCCACCGCGCTGCCCACGATGCCGGCCTCGCCCAGCGGCGAGTCGATCACGCGGTGCGCGCCGTATTTGTCTTGCAGTCCGTCGGTCACGCGGTACACGCCGCCGAGCTTGCCGATGTCCTCGCCCATCAGCAGCGCCTTGTCGTTGGACTCCAGCACCTTGTCCAGGCCGGAGGTGATGGCCTTGGCCAGTGTCATGGTGCTCATGCGTTCTCTCCCGAATCTGCGAATCCTGCTTCGTACTGCAGGTGCCAGGCCAGTTCTTCCTGGATCAGCGGGTGCGCCTCGGCGTACACCTGCTCGAAGGACTTGGCCAGCGGCGGCACCGGGAAAGCCATGGCGTCCTCGCGGACGGTGGCGGCCATCTGGTCCGCGTCCTTGGCCAGCTGCTCGAAGAAGGCGTCGTCCACGATGTTGTTCTCGCGCAGGTAGGTCTCCAGGCGGATCAGCGGATCGAGCGGCGCCCAGGCGGCTTCTTCCTCGGTCATGCGGTACTTGGTGGGATCGTCCGCCGTGGTGTGCGCACCCAGCCGGTAGGTGTCAGCTTCGATGAACACCGGGCCCTTGCCGCTGCGGGCGTGTTCCAGCGCCCAGCGGGTCACTGCCAGCACTGCCAGCACGTCGTTGCCGTCCACGCGGATGCCAGGCATGCCGTAGCCTGCGGCACGCTCGACCAGCGGCACCTTGGACTGGACCTCGAAAGGCACCGAGATGGCCCACTGGTTGTTCTGGCAGAAGTAGACCACCGGGGCGTTGAAGGAGTTGGCGAAGACCATCGACTCGTGGGTCTCGCCCTCGGTGGACGAGCCATCGCCGAAGTAGGCGACCACCGCGTTGCCCTCGGCGGCGAGCTTTTCCTCGTCCCAGCCGCGCTGCTCCATGCTCAGCGCCATGCCGTAGCCGGCCGCGTGCGGCAGCTGGGCTGCGAGCACCATGGTGTACATGTGGAAGTTGTTTTCCCGCGGGTCCCATCCGCCGCCGGAGATGCCGCGGAACAGACGCAACATCTCGGAGAAGGAGACGTTGCGGGTCAGCGCGACGCCGTGTTCGCGGTAGGTCGGGAAGATGTAGTCGCTGGGGCGGGTAGCGCGTCCCGAACCGATCTGCGCCGCTTCCTGGCCGCGCAGCGGAACCCAGAGGCACAGCTGGCCCTGGCGTTGAAGGGCGGTCGCCTCCTGGTCGAACCGGCGGGTCAACGCCATGTCGCGGTAGAAGCCGCGCAGCATGTCCTCGTCCACGTCGCCCAAATAGGCGTCATAGATCTCGTGGGGCAGGCGCTGGCCGTCGGGGGTCAGGATCTGCACCGGATCCTTCGGCCCGACCTCGGTCGCAGCAGGCGTCATAAATCTTCCTCCGGTCATAAATATGCCCCACACGGAATACATTCCGCATGGGACATATAGCGGCTTGTCTAATTTCCAAGCCTATAGCGTTTGCCTGTAAAAACGCGAGAAAACAGCGCCGCTCAGCTCTGCGCCAAATCGAGAGACTCTGCACAAAGCCCGATGAAGCGGTCGTTGGCTTCCGGCTCCGCAATCGAGATGCGCACGCCTTCGTGAGCGAAGCCGCGCACCGACAATGCCCTGGCTTCAGCACGTTCAACGAACTGCGTGGTCTTCTCGCCCAGTGGCAGCCAGACGAAGTTCGCCTGCGTGGCCGGGAACTTCCATCCCTGCTCCACCAGCGCAGCCACCACGCGTTCGCGCTCAGCGACGAGTGAATCCACCCGTTCGTACACCGCATCGATATGTTTCAGCGAGGCGATCGCCGCGTCCTGGGCCACCGAGGAGACCGCAAACGGGGTTGCGATGACCCGCAGGTTGTTGGTGATTTCCGGATGGGCCACCGAGTAGCCCACACGCAGGTTCGCCAGGCCATGGGCCTTGGAGAAGGTGCGCAGCAGGACCACGTTCTGGTTGGCCTTGTAGGTCTTCACCCCATCCACGGACTGCGGATCGCGCACGAACTCGATGTAGGCCTCGTCCAGCACGATCAGCACATTGCGCGGCACCCGGGAAATGAAGTCGTCAACCTCGGCCTGCGTGAGGATCGGGCCGGTCGGATTGTTAGGAGTGCACAGCAGGATCACCGAGGTGTTCTCGTTAATGGCCTCGATCATGGCTTCAAGGTCATGCCGCCCGTCAGCAAGCACCGGAACCGGCACGGGAAGCGCGCCGGCAGTCTGCACGAGGATCGGATAGGCCTCGAAGGAACGCCAGGCGAAAATGACCTCGTCCTGGATGCCGTCCTCGTTCTGCCCGGCGAAGGTGTTCAGGATCTGGACCAGCGCACCGAGCGAGCCCGCGCCGGTGACGATGTCATCGGCCGGGACGTCGAGGTAGTCCGCCAATGCCTCGCGCAGCTTGGTGCTCAGCGGGTCCGGATAACGGTTCAGCGCATCCTGGTCGAGGACCGCCTGGCGCACCTGCGGCAGCGGGCCGAAGGGAATCTCGTTGGAGGAGAGTTTGAAGGAGCTCAGCCCCTGAATCTGTACCGGCGGTTTTCCGGCGGCGTACTTGGGCAGGCGGGCAACGATCGATCGCGGCTGCACCTGGTCTTGGGGCACAGAATTCTCAGTCATAAATCCCAGCGTAGCCCCGGAAGTGCGGAAAGGTGATTTAGTTTTCATCTACGACCCAGCTTTATGTGCGAAGGTTTTATCATGAGTTTCCTGATTCGAGTCATCGTAAATGCGCTGGCACTAGCAGTTGCCGTCTGGATTGTGCCCGGAATCCATATCGACGCCGTTGGCGATGACACCTTGGGCCTCGTGGTGTCATACCTGGTGGTCGGCCTGATCTTCGGTTTGGTCAACGCGCTGGTCCGCCCGATCGTCAGCCTGCTGTCGCTTCCCATCACCTGCCTGACCTTGGGGTTGTTCACCATCGTCGTGAATGCGCTGATGCTTGCGCTGACCGGCTGGCTCACCCGGTTCATCCCGGCGGAGCTGATCATCGACCACTTCTGGTGGGACGCGATCGCGGGCACCATCATCATCTCCATCGTCTCCGCGGTGCTCGGATTGTTCGTCAGCAGCGACCGCCGGTAGCACCCGTCCGTCGTCCCGCCATTTAGTGCGGCGGGGCGATCTCGTGGTCCAGCGGCTTGCGCTGTTTCCCACTGCCGCGCGGCTCCTGGCCGCGCGGTTTTTGTTTTGGAAGGGATTTCCGTTCCAGCTTGAATCGGCGGAACGTCAACGGACCGGGAGGCAGCATGAATGCTTCCAATTGCTTGCGCACGTCTGGAGCTGCATTTCGTTGAAGTTCACGCAGGTGGTCTTCGTAGTTCGGCAGGGAATGCGGAGGCCCGAAAACGCCACCCTGGGGCAGGGCGTCCTCGACGTCCTTGCGCGGCCCGTCAAAGGTCACCGTCATTTGTCTGGGCGAGGTTCGGTTCTGCCGTCCATCGGTTCCGGGAACCATGTCCTTGGAATCTTCCACCGACAAGGTTCTCACTTCTGATGGCACCGGAATGCCGCCAATCGGCGAGCCCAAGGTCAGCGCACGGGTCATGGTGAATTTCTTGCGCATCAACTTGTTCTTCAACAGGTTGGCAACATGGATGCCGCCCTGGGAGTAGCCGGTGAGAATCACCTCGTCACCGGGTCCCGCCCCCGAGTATTCCAAAGCCCGGGCAATCGGTTCGGCAAAGTTTTCCGAATCGCGGCCGAATCCGTCGACGATGCCCATCGAGTCGAAGGGATTGGCTCCCCCGAAACCGTCCTGGGTTCCCGGCAGCACCAGAACAAAGGTCTTCGAATCAAGCTGCGCGATGACGAATTTGCCCTGTTCCTCGGCCCCGCCGTCGTATAGCAAACGGTGCAAGGTGGCGTAGTCGTCCAGATTTCCATTGGCCTGCAGTTGCTCGGGCGGCTGCTCCCCTGTCAGTTCCAGCCGGCCGTCGGGGTCCATGGTGCCGATCGCTTCGCCCAGCTGCTTGGTGGTTTCGGTGACCAGTGCATCCATGCCGGCTTCGGGCCGCAAGATATTCCACGGGTTGGCGAGCATCAACAATTGCAGCATGGTTTCCATCTGCTGCGTCGGTGGCCTGTTGCCGTTGCCCGATGTCTCTTGGAGAAATCTCGTCACGACATGCAGCCAATTCGCCGCGAGCAGCATTTTCTCCGTCACTTGCTCTGCTGACTCGTAATTCTCGATGGCCGCACGCACCCGTTCATCCAGGCGCCGCCCGGCGATAACTGCCTCGGTCGCATGCAGGTAGCCGTTGCGCAGGTGCTCCGCGAGCAGCGCAAGATTGTAGCCACGGGCCGCCACTCCCGCGATGCTGCATTGGAGGTTGACGTCGTCCTGGCACTGCGCAGCCTGCTGCGCGGCGCGCAGCAGGCTCAATTCCATCTGCTGCAGCCGGGTATAGACATCGACGCAGATGGCTCGGGAATCCGCGTAATCCACGGCGTTGTAATTGACGTCATATCCCATGCTCAGGACGCCATCCGCTGCTCGTTGATCTGGGCTTCCAACGCATGGATTTCGTTCGTGGCCACTGCCAGATAGGCCTCGGCATCCACCAGCACCCCGGCCAGCACCTGGAGCCGTCCGCTCAGCTCCCCCACCTGCGCAGCGAAAGCCCTGCCCGCTTCAGATCTCCAAGTCAGCCCGCTGATCTGGGACAACTGGCCAATAGCGAACCGGGTGGTGTCCTTGGCATCGGAAAGCTGGAATGCCACCGAATCCAGCGTTGCCTGAAACATCATCGCGCTACTCCCGCCTCGTGGGCCGTCCTCTGCACGGCAGGCCCGTGAGCCTTCAGGATGCCCGTATCCGCCGTCCCGGGCAGGCGCTGGCCCGCGGAATGTGGATTAGGCCCGAGCGTAAAAAGTATGCCGCGGTGCCAAGGGATGAAAGAATAAGAGCATGGTTGAGATTGCGCGCACTTCCCTTGCTAATGAACCCCTGGCGTTGACCGCCCTCGACGGACGCTACCGCGCGGCCGTCGCCCCGCTGGTGGACTACCTGTCCGAGGCGGCTTTGAACCGCGATCGCATTCACGTTGAAGTTGAATGGCTGATCCACCTGACCGACAACTCCGTGCTTCCGGGCACCTCGCCGCTCACCGCTGAGCAGAAGGCTGCGCTGCGAAAGATCGTCACCGACTTCAACGCCGATTCCGTGCAGGAACTGGCCGAGATCGAGGCAGTGACCGTCCACGACGTGAAGGCCGTCGAGTACTACATCGCCAATCGCCTTGAAGGCATCGGCATTGCCCAGCTCAAGCCGCTGGTCCACTTCGGCTGCACCTCTGAAGACATCAACAACCTGTCCTACGCGCTGGGCGTGCAGGGTGGCGTGCAGCAGGTCTGGCTGCCGGCAGCCCGCGACCTGGTCGCGCAGCTGACCAAGATGGCCGAGGAGTCCCGCGACGTGCCGATGCTCTCGCGCACCCACGGCCAGCCAGCCACCCCGACCACCCTGGGCAAGGAACTGGCCGTGCTTGCATGGCGCCTGACCCGCCAGCTGGACCGCGTCGAGAAGACCGAGTACCTGGGCAAGATCAACGGCGCCACCGGCACCTACGCCGCCCACTACGCTTCGGTTCCAAACGCCGACTGGCAGCAGATCTCCCAGGGCTTCGTCGAGCACCTGGGACTGACCTGGAACCCGCTGACCACCCAGATCGAGTCGCACGACTGGCAAGCAGAGGTGTACGCGGACATCGCCCGCTTCAACCGCATCCTGCACAACCTGTGCACCGACGTGTGGAGCTACATCTCCATCGGCTACTTCGCGCAGATCCCGGTGGCCGGTGCCACCGGCTCCTCGACCATGCCGCACAAGGTCAACCCGATCCGCTTCGAGAACGCCGAAGCGAACCTGGAAATCTCCAACGGCCTGCTGGACACCCTGGGCGCAACCCTGGTCACCAGCCGCTGGCAGCGCGACCTGACCGATTCCTCCTCGCAGCGCAACATCGGTTCGGCTATCGGCCACTCGGTGCTGGCCATCTCCAACGTCGCCAAGGGCCTTGACCGCCTGGACGTTGCCGAGGCAGTGCTGGCCGACGACTTGGACCACAACTGGGAGGTCCTCGCCGAGGCCATCCAGATGGTCATGCGTGCCGAGGCCATCGCCGGTGTCGAGGGCATGGACAACCCGTACGAGCGCCTGAAGGACCTGACCCGCGGCCATCGCGTGGACGCGACCCGCCTGAAGGAATTCGTCGGAGAGCTGGGCCTGTCGGCCGAAGCCGAGCAGCGCCTGCAGTCGCTGACCCCTGGCACCTACAACGGCATTGCTTCCCAGCTGGTGGATCACCTGAAGAAGTAGTCGTTTTACCTTTCCGGCTTGGTCCCGTCACCCTATGGTGACGGGACCAGCTTCGTTAATGGACGCGGTGGAACAGCGGCACCGTTAACGGACAATTACGCAATGCTTGGACTCCAATGAATCAACTGGATCATTCCTTGGCGATGGGAGTGCCCTGGTGATATCTCAGTACGGGCCCCTCCAGCTCCCATAACGAGGAATGCCTGCTGGCCGTCGCGTGCTTCTGAATCCGATAGGTCACCAGCACCAGTCCGGGACCTACGGGGTTGAAAAGCCATTCAGAAGTCTGCGGCAAAATGCCCGCAGGCTCCGACTGCAGCGCGGCCACGAGGTCCTTGCGCACCCACCGACGACCTGACCTGCCGATCTCGGCGAAGTCGGGTGCGAGGTAGGACTCTGTCAGCTGGCTGTCATGTCGCACCTCAGAGGAAAGCAGCGCCAACTCGGCCTCATACACATCCCGATATTTTGAGATATCCGATTCCCACATGCATCAAGCCTACGGTCCGGATCCTTCAACTTCCCCTGTGGAACGTTCAGTCCGCTCTCGTTTCCAACAGGTTACCGGCCCCTCTCGCCACGGCCTTGGAGAAGTGACCCCGAATTGCCACCGAGGCAACAACAAACGCATGCCGCTGAAACCTCGCTCTGGAATGCTCAACAGCATCCACAAGTGAAAGGCATCGAGTCGCATGAGCACGCAATCCCGCCAACTACGTCCCGCCGTTGACCAGCTGGAAATCACCCGGGGTCGTTGGGTCCACAACTGGGACGCGGAGAATCCTGACTTCTGGCAGTCCGTGGGCCGGCGCACGGCCGGGATAAACCTGCGCTGGTCGATCTTCGCGGAATTCCTCGGCTTCGCTGTCTGGCAATTGTGCGCGATCCTCGCCGTGTACCTGCCGGCCGCCGGATTCGATTACAGCACGAGCCAGCTATTCTGGCTGATCTCCATGCCCAGCCTGGTAGGTGCCACCCTGCGCATCCCGTACACGTTTATGGTCGCCCGCTTCGGCGGGCGGAACTGGACCATCATCTCCGCGCTGCTGCTCCTGATCCCGGTCACCGGACTGGCGCTGGCCACGGCGAACCCCGAGACGCCTTTCTGGATCATGCTGACCCTGGCCGGGCTTTCGGGTTTCGGCGGCGGCAACTTCGCCTCCTCGATGGCCAACATCACCTACTTCTATCCCGCGGCCCAGAAAGGCTGGGCGCTCGGGCTTAACGCGGCCGGAGGCAACCTGGGTGCGGCCATCGCCCAGCTGCTGGTACCGATCGCAATCACGATCTTCGCTGCGGGAACACTGCAGCTTCCCATGGCCGGCCTGATCTGGATCCCGCTGATCCTGGCCGCAGCGGCCGGCGCGGCCAAGTACATGCACAATCTCTCCAACGCCCGCAGCGACGTGCGCGGTGCGCTGGCCTGCCTGCGCGAGAAGCACCTGTGGATCATCGCCGGGCTCTACATCGGCACCTTCGGCTCGTTCATCGGTTTCTGCGCGGTATTCCCCAAACTGCTGGCCGATACCTTCACCGAGTACTCCTCGCTTCAATTGGGCACCGCAGTCGTTTCCCTGGCCTTCCTCGGACCGCTGGTCGGGTCGCTGGCACGACCCTACGGAGGACAGCTGGCCGACCGCTTCGGCGGGGCCCGCATCACCCTGGCAGCCTTCGCGGTAATGGCCGCGCTGACTCTCGCGCTGATGCTGAGCCTGGGACAGGTGGACTTCCCGGTCTTCCTGGGATTGTTCCTCGCCCTGTTCACCGCGGCAGGCCTCGGCAACGGCTCCACCTACCGCATGATCCCGGCAGTCTTCGCCCTCTCGGGACGTCGCAGCGGCCGTACCCGAGCCGAGCAGGCGCGCAGCGCCGCCGCGGCCCTGGGCCTGGTTTCGGCCATCGGCGCCTACGGCGGATTCCTGATTCCGCAGGTGCTGGGCTTGTCCCTGTCGAAGCTGGGTTCCTACGTGCCAGCCTTCGGAGTGTTTGTGGGACTCTACGTGCTGCTGCTGGCGGCGACCTGGTTCTGCTACGTACGCCGCGGTTCGGGTTTCGCGGGGAAGGCCTGAGATGGCGGTCGCGACGCACTGCCCCTACTGCGCGCTGCAGTGCGGGATCACCCTTGATGCAGGCACCACGCCGGTGGGCTTGAGCGGACGGAACTTCGAAACCAACGGCGGGGCGCTGTGCCGCAAGGGATACAGCGCCGCGCAGCTGCTGGACCACCCCGAACGACTGCATTCCCCGCTGGAACGCGGGGCCGACGGCGTGCTGCGCCCGGTGAGCTGGGAGCGGGCGCTGGAACTGGTGGTGCACCAGGTGCGCACTGTGCAGAAGGCCCACGGGAAGGACGCGGTGGCGGTATTCGGCTCCGGCTCGCTGACCAATGAAAAGGCCTACCAGCTGGGCAAGTTCGCGCGGCTGGCACTGGGCACCTCGCGCATCGACTACAACGGGCGATTCTGCATGTCCTCGGCCGCGGCAGCCGGCAACAAGGCTTTCGGACTGGACCGCGGGCTGCCCTTTCCGCTGGCGGACCTGGACCGGGCAGGCACCATCCTGCTGCTCGGATCCAATGTCGCTGACACCATGCCGCCCTTCGTCAGGCATCTGGAATCCGCGCGGGAGAACGGCGGGCTGATTGTCTCCGACCCGCGCTGCTCGGCCACGGCGGAATTGGCGGACATCCATGTGCAGCCGGCGCCCGGCACGGACCTGCAGCTGCTGCTCGGCCTGGCCCACGTGCTGCTGGCCGAGGACCTGGCCGATACCGGCTACCTGGCAGCCCGCGTTTCCGGGCTGGACCCGCTGCGTACTTCGCTAGCGGCCTGGTGGCCCGAACGGGTGCAGTCGCTCACCGGAGTCCCGGCCAGCGTGATCCGGCAGACCGCGCGCGCTCTGGCTTCCGCGGCCCAAGCAGCCCATGCCGGCGGCAAACCCGTGTACATCCTCACCGGGCGCGGGGTGGAACAGCATGCCAACGGCACCGCCACGGTGTCCGCTGCGATCAATCTGGCCCTGCTGCTGGGATTGCCAGGAACCCTGGCCGGGGGTTTTGGCACCATCACCGGACAGGGCAACGGGCAGGGCGGGCGCGAACATGGGCAGAAGGCCGACCAGCTGCCCGGCTACCGCAAGATCACCGACCCGGCGGCACGCAGGCATGTGGCGGGCGTCTGGGGCGTGGATCCTGACATCATCCCCGGGCCGGGCATCCCGGCGGCGCAGCTGCTGGCAACCCTGGGAGAACCTGGCGGGGCCCGGATGCTGCTGATGCATGGCTCCAACCCGGTCATCTCCTCCCCCAATGCCAACCGCACCGCCGCGGCGCTGCGCCGGCTGGACTACCTGGTCGTGTCCGACTTCTTCCTCTCGGAGACCGCCGCGCAGGCGGACCTGGTGCTGCCGGTGCTGCAGTGGGCCGAGGAAGAAGGCACCATGACGAACCTGGAGGGCAGGGTGCTGCGCCGCCGCGCCGCCTTGGCCGCCCCGGCCGGGGCGCGCAGCGAGCTGTGGCTGCTGGCCGAACTGGCCGACCGGCTGCAGGCCCCGGCCTCCTTCAGCGCGGACCCGCGGGAGGTCTTCGCGGAACTGGGCCGGGCCTCGGCCGGAGGCATCGCCGACTACTCTGGGGTGGACTACAACAGCCTCGATGCGGGTGCGGCGGTCTATTGGCCCTGTCCCGCCGGCACACCGATCAGCCAGCTGCCCGGCGAACGCTCGGGCACCCCGCGGCTGTTCCTTCAGCGCTTCGCCCACCCCGACGGCAAGGCGCGGCTGGAACCGGTCTACCCGCAACCGGCTGCCGGCGTTCACGCCGGCAGGAAGCCCGGGAGCATTTCGCTGGTCACCGGGCGGCTGCTGGAACACTACCAATCCGGGGCGCAGACCCGCCGGGTGGCCGAGCTGCACCGGGCCGCGCCGGCCGCCCTAGCGGTGATCCATCCGGACACCGCGCTGGCCCGCGGCATCAGCGACGGGCAGGACGTGCTGCTGGAAAACACGCACGGACGCGTCGAGGCGAGGGCCCGCCTGGATGCGGGAATCCGGCTGGACACCGTGTTCCTGCCCTTCCACTTCCCCGAAACCCAGAACGCCAACCTGCTCACCGGCGACGCGGTGGACCCGGACAGTTCAATGCCCGAGTTCAAGCACGCGTCGGTGCTGCTGTCCCGATCGGAGCGAGATGAGTGAACGACTGGTAGTCATCGGCTTCGGGCCCGTGGCCTCAAGCCTGGTCGAGGGCCTGCTGCCCGCGGTCAGGTCGAAGGAACTTGATCTGACGGTGCTGGGCGCGGAAGAGCGCGCCGCCTACAACCGCGTGCTGCTGGCCGAAGTCGCCATCGGGGCTGCCAAGCCCGAGCACCTGGGCATGGCCGACGAACCCCGGCTGCGCGCGGCGGGTGTGGACTTGCGGCTGGGCACGGCCGCCACCGGGGTGGACCGGGCCCGGCGCGTGGTGCACACCGCCGACGGCCCGGTCCCCTACGACCGGCTGGTCTTCGCCACCGGCGCCCGCCCGGTGATCCCCTCGCTGGCCGGGCTGAATTTCGACCCGCATGCGGACACCGAGCTGCCTTCCGGCGTGCTGGTATTGCGCACCCTAGATGATGCGCTGCAGCTGCAATCGGTGCTTCGAGAAGATGGAAGGGTGCTGGTGCTCGGCGGTGGCATCCTGGGTTTGGAGGCGGCGCTGGCCATGGCATCCGCCGGGTACCGGCCGGTGCTGGTGCACCACGGCCCGGCGCCGCTGGGACGCGTGGTGGATGCCGACGGCGGCACCCTGCTCATCCGGCAGCTGGAAGCAGCCGGGGTTCAGGTGTTCTCCGGGGTGCGCGCCACCGGCGTGCAAAAGCAGAACGGACGCTTCCATGCGCTGGCCACCGAAACCCACGGGCTGCTGCATGCCGATGCCCTGCTGGTGTCCACCGGGGTGCGTCCCCGCACCGAACTGGCCGAAGGCTGCGGCTTGGCCGTCGGGAGCGGGATCGCGGTTAACGAGCAGCTGATGGCGGATTCCAGCGGGCGCCTCTTCGCCGTGGGCGACTGCGCCGAGGTGGCCGGGCGTCGTCCCGCGGGATTGCTTGCCCCGGGCTGGGCGCAGGCCGGTTGGCTGGCGGACTACCTGCTCAGCCATCCGGCGCCGCACCCTTCCGCTCCCGCCCCGGACCTGGGGTGCATGCAAGGTCCCCAGGCCCAGGGCGGCGAGATCCTGATGCTCAAGGGGCAGGGGCTGGAACTCACTGCTGCCGGCACGGTGCAGGCCGGATTCTTCGACGACCCCGCACAGCAGGTCACCGTGTATGCGGATCCAGCCTCCGGACGCTATCTGAAGATCGTGGCGCGCCACGGCGTACCCACCGGTTTCCTGACCCTGGGCCTGCCGCGCACCGGGGCCGAGCTGGCCTTGGGTTTTGAGCGCGGCAGCGCGCTGCCGGTTGACCCTTCACTGTTGTTGCGGCTGGATGCGCCATTCGAGGATGCGCAGGCACCCGCCGGGGCCGACGACCAGTTGTGCCGCTGCTCGGGCGCCACCTACGGCCAGGTGGCCCAGGCGGTCCAGGCTGGTTGTTCCACCGTCCAAGAGGTGGGCGCGAACTGCCGTGCCGGCACCGGCTGCGGCGGCTGCAAGGAGCGTATCGAGGAAATGCTCAGGCTCCCGGCCCAGATCTAGCCCGGCGGCGGGAGCCTGCCGGTTCCCGCCGAAGCCCGGCCCGGTCATTGAACCAGCACATTAAGCCAGCACACGCCGCCAGGTTTTCCTAGCGGCGTGTGCTGTGTTGCGTCGATCTGCGTATTGACTTGAAGCTGGACTTGTTGGAGCGTGACTGGTCATCTGGGGCTGCTGGCCAGTGGATCCGTGTTCACCTCGTACCAGCCGAACCATGCGCTGTGTTCAAGGTCAGCCACGTCCTCGCCCTTGATGTCAGCGTGCCTGCTCATTTCGAAGCCTCGATCCATAGCCGACCGTCGAGTTCCTGCACCCCGAACACCTGCAGCGCGGTGCCCTGCGCGCTCAGGCAATCTCCGGTGTCCAAGCGGTAGATCTCCTTGTGCAGCGGGCAGGCGATGGTGGCCACGCGGTGGCCGTCCACGGTGGCATCCCCCAGGATGCCGCGGGCCATGACCTTGGCCCCGGTGGAAGGGCAGCGGTGGGAGCTGGCGTAGAAGCCGGAGTGCTCCGTGCGGTATACGGCGATCTGCTTACCTTCCAGCCAGGCGGCTTCGCCCCAGCCCGTTTCCAGGTCGTCTGCGAAGCAGAGTTCGGACAGTGCGGCCGGTGCGTCAATCAGTTGCGTGGTCATCGGTGGGTCCTTTCGCTGGTGTTCCGATGCTTCGAGCCTAAAAGCGCAATGTTTCAGCCGCCGTCCCACCCCGTTGCCGGTCGGTAAAGCCCGATTCACAGCCCCGCGGCGGAACTGTGCTACGAACATGTTTCAAATCCCTCACCGCCGTAGGGCGCGGCTGCTGGAGAAAATTGCGCCCGGTGAAACACCGGGGTAACTGCGGGGCAAAATCCGTTTCCTAGGCTGGTGCCAGACGCTCCACACCCCGTGGGTCCGCCAGCGAAAGGGCATCATGAATACCTCCAGCGAACAGCGACACATCCTCGTGATCGGCGGCGGTCCGGCCGCGCACCGCTTTGCCGAAGCCATGGCCACCCGCCGGCCGGCAGGCACCCGACTGACAGTGCTCACCGAAGAGGCCCACCTGCCCTACGACAGGGTGGCCCTGTCCAAGGCGCTGACGGATCCCGGCGTGGACCTGACCCTGGGCGAGGCGGAACTATGGGAGCAGGAGCACCTCACCCTTGAAACCGGGGCCCGCGCGGTGGCCTTGGACAGCGCCGCCCGCGTGGTGCGCACCGAGGACGGGCGCGAATTCGGCTACGACGAGCTGGTGCTGGCCACCGGCTCCAACGCCGCAACCCTGCCGATCCCCGGCGCCGAACTGACCTATGTCTACCGCACTCTGGAGGACGTGCGGGGCATCGCCAAGCAGGTGCGCACCCTGGCCGCCACGCTGGGACGCACCCCGGTGGTTGCCACCATCGGCGGGGGCCTGCTGGGGCTGGAAGCCGCAGCCGGGGTGCAGGCCCTGGGCGCGCAAGCGCTGATCATCGACGGCGGGCACTGGCTCATGGGAACCCAGCTGGACCAGGGCGCCGGACAGGCGCTGGGGCGCCTGATCGCCCAGAAGGACCTCACGGTGCACGGCGGGGTGTACCCGGAAAAGATCCTCTCCGAGAACGGGCAGGTGACCGGCGTGCACATGGCAGACGGCAAGGTCATCGCGGCTGACATGGTGATCGTGTCCATCGGCGTGCGCCCGCGCGACGAACTGGCCCGCACCCACAACGAAACCCAGACCGACGGCGGCGCGCACTTCAGCCTCGGCCCACGCGGCGGCATCGTCATCGACGGAAGCTGCGCCACCGAGGTGGAGCATGTCTGGGCCATCGGCGAGGTCGCCAATTTCGGCGGTCTGTGCGTCGGGCTGGTCGCCCCGGCCAACACGATGGCGGAGGTCGCCGCTGACCGGCTGACCGGCGGCGAGGGGGAATTCAGCGGATTCGACACCGCCACCAAGCTCAAGCTCTCCGGGGTGGACGTCGCCTCCTTCGGCGACGCCTTCGCCCGCACCGAGGGCTCGCTGGAGGTGGTCTACGCGGATGCCGCCCGCGGGCTTTACCAGAAACTGGTGGTCTCCGAGGATGCCTCCACCCTGCTCGGCGGCATCTTCGTGGGCGACGCGAGCCCCTACCAGTCGCTGCGGCCGCTGCTGGGCAGGGAGCTTCCGGCAGAGCCCGGCGCCTATCTCAGCGCCGCCGGCGGGCCGGCACCGGATACCGAGCTGCCCGATGACGCGGTGGTGTGCTCCTGCAACAACGTGGACGCCGGGTCGATCCGCGGCGCGGTGGGCGGGGCCTGCGCCGGCTGCGGCCCGGCCTCCACGGTGTCCGGGCTGAAGTCCTGCACCATGGCTGGCACCCAGTGCGGTTCCTGCGTGCCGATGCTCAAGAAGCTGCTGGAAACGGAAATGGCGAAGAACGGCATGGAAGTCTCCACGGCCCTGTGCGAGCACTTCAGCCTCTCCCGCCCGCAGCTCTTCGAGGCCGTGCGCGTGGCCGGGCTGGGCACCTACCCGCAGATCATGGCACGCTTCGGCACCGGCACCGGCTGCGACATCTGCAAGCCGACCATCGCCTCCATCCTGGCCAGCCAGACCAACGTGCACCCGATGGACGCCGGGCTGGCCGGGGCGCAGGACACCAACGACCGCGTCATGGCCAACATGCAAAAGGACGGCACCTACTCGGTGGTTCCGCGCATCCCCGGCGGCGAAATCACCCCTGAAAAGCTGGGCGTCATTGCCCGGGTGGCGCAGAAATACGGGCTGTACACCAAGCTGACCGGCGGGCTGCGCATCGACATGTTCGGCGCCCGGCTGGAGCAGCTGCCTCAGATCTGGCGCGAGCTGGTCGACGCCGGGTTCGAATCCGGCCAGGCCTACGGCAAGTCCCTGCGCAACGTGAAAACCTGCGTCGGCTCCACCTGGTGCCGCTACGGCATGCTGGACTCGGTGGGCATGGGCATCGACATCGAGCTGCGCTACCGCGGGCTGCGCGCCCCGCACAAGTTCAAGATGGGTGTCTCCGGCTGCGCCCGCGAATGCGCGGAGGCCCGTGCCAAGGACGTCGGAGTCATCGCCACCGCGGAAGGGTGGAACCTGTACGTGGGCGGCAACGGCGGAGCCAACCCGGCCCACGCCCAGCTGCTGGCCGGCGGGGTGGATGACCGCACGCTGCTGCGGTACATCGACCGATTCCTGATGTACTACATCCGCAGCGCCGAACGCCTGCAGCGCACCGCCCACTGGATCCAGGAACTGCCCGGCGGCATGGACACCGTGCACAGCGTGGTGGTCGAGGACTCGCTCGGGCTGGGAGCGGAGCTCGAGCAGGCTATGGAACGCCATGTCTCCAGCTACCAGGACGAATGGGCGGCCACGCTGGCCGATCCCCAGAAGCTCAAGCGCTTCCGTTCCTTCGTGAACGCACCCCAGATCTCCGACACCGAGCTGGAATACGCCAGCGAACGCGGCCAGCGCCACCCGGTGGACCTGGGCGCGAGCATCCCCGTGCGCCCGGCAGCCAACTGAGAAACGAATGAATCGACAAGTTATTGCCGGTGAAACAATTGCGAAATTTCCAGGCAAAAAGACCTGGATAGCATGTGAATCAAGCCGAAACAGCGAGCACCCTGGAGCGTATCCCCATGTCACAGAATCATCCACGCAGTCTTGCAGCAACTCTGGGCACCGTGTGCCTCCACGCCGAGGGCCGCACCGCCCTGTTGGCCCGGGAGAGTGAAAAATGATCGGGGCGCACATCGAGCTGGGCGGCTGCACGGTCCTGCTGGCGGCGGCTCCGGGAACCTCCGCCCGCGCCGCGCGGTACCTGCAGGCGCAGTTCGTCGACACCCTGCTGCAGGCCAGCACGCCGTTGGGGGCCGCGGCACTGCTGGGACAGGCAGACATCCTGGCCCTGTGTTCCGGGCAGTCCCTGAAATTCGCCGCGCTGCGCCAACAGGCTGTGGCCCAAGGCATTCCGGTGGTCGAGCTGGACCCCGGCGCAATGGGCGGCCGCATCACCCTGGTCGGCGGAGGACCCGGCGCCCTGGACCTGCTGACGCTGCGCGCGGCCGCCGCGCTGGCCAGCGCGGACGTGGTTTTCTGCGACCGGCTGGCGCCCGGTGAATTCCTGGACCGCCTCGCGCCGCAGGCCCGCGTCGTCGACGTGGGCAAGCGGCCCGGGCACCACAAGGTCGCCCAGGAGCGCATTGAGGACCTGATGCTGCAGGAGGCGCTGCGCGGCCGCCACGTGGTGCGGCTCAAGGGCGGGGATCCCTACGTGTTCGGCCGCGGATTCGAGGAACTGCGCACCGCCAGCGCCGCCGGGATCCCGGTCGAGGTGGTTCCCGGGCTGTCCTCCTGCATCACGGTGCCGGCCGCGGCCGGCATCCCGGTCACCGCTCGCGGGGTCACCCGCGCCTTCACCGTGATCTCGGGCCATGATCCCCTGGAGGAGCACCAGCTGCGCCAGCTGGCAGGCCTGGGCGGAACCATCGTGGTGCTGATGGGCATGGGAACCCTGGAGCATACCGCGGCGGGGCTGCGCCGCTGCGGGCTGGCGGCCGACACGCCCTGCGCCGTCATCGAGTCGGGAACCACCGGCACCCAGCGCACCACCCACGCCACCTTGTCCACGCTGGCCGCGGCGTCCCGGGCGGCCGGCTGCGCGAACCCCGCGGTGATCGTCATCGGACAGGTCGCGGCGCTGCCGCTGGCCCTGGACGCGATGCCGCCGCTGAGCCTGGGAGCCACCGCATGAACGGCGCGCAGCAGCTGGCAGGATTCCGCATCGCGGTGACCAGTGACCGGCGCTCCAACGAACTCATCGAGGCCCTGGAACGCCGCGGGGCCGAAACCGCCCACACCCCGCTGCTGCGGCTCGCTCCGCTGGAGGACGAGCAGTTCCTGCTCGGCCAAACACGCAGGGTCATCGCCGAACGCCCCTCAGTGCTGGTGGTGACCACCGCCTACGGGCTGCGCCGCTGGTTCGACACGGCGGAGGCCGCCGGCCTGGGCGACCAGCTGGGACGGGCGCTGGAGACCTGCCGGATCTTCACCCGCGGGGCCAAGGCGCTCGGCGCGGTGCGGGCGCTGGGCCTGCCGGTGGCTGGAAGCGCCGCGGCAGGAACCAGCGAAGCGCTGCTGCAGCTGCTGCACGGCGAGGTGCAGGGGGCCAGCGTGGCGGTGCAGATGCACGCGGACAACGACCGCCCGCTGGCCCGCGACATCAGGGCGCTCGGCGCCGCGCACGTGCTGAAGATCGAACCCTACCGCTGGCTGGAGAGCAGCGGCGCCCCGCACATCCTCACCCTGCTGGACGGCATCTGCGCCGGCCGCTTCGACGCGGTGACCTTCACCAGCGCCCCCAGCGTGCACTCCTTGCTGACCGCCGCGGCCTCCCGCGGCATGCTGCCCACGCTGATCCGCTCATTCAACGAACGCGTGCTGGCCGCGACGGTGGGGCCGGTGACCGCCGAACCCCTGATCCAGGCCGGGGTGCGCAGCCCGCTGGTTCCGCAGCGCCACCGCATGGGCGCCATGGTGCTGCAGCTGGCCACCGCCCTGGCCGACCAGGGCACGCTGAGCGTGGATACCTCCCGCGGCCTGTGCCAGCTGCGCGGGCGTACGCTGTCGCTGAATGACGAGGACTGCACGCTCACCCCGCTGCACGCCGAGATCCTGCGCTGCCTGCTCCAGGCCGGCGGCAATGTGGTCTCCCGCGATGAGCTGGCCACCTCGCTGAGCACCCTGCCTTCACGCCATGCGCTGGACATGACGCTCAGCCGGCTGCGCAAGAACCTGCCCGATCCGCAGCTGATCACCACGGTCATCAAGCGCGGCTACCGCATCGCCTGAGCCTTCACCAGCGCGGGTGGATCTGGGCGCGCAGCTTCCGGTCGTAGAGATCGCGCACGGAAGCGGAGAATTCCCCGGAGATCCGCAACGACCCTGCGGCGGCGTTGGCCAGTGCCTGCGCCGTGGAGCGGGCTCCGGGGATGACGGTGCTGATCCCGTCCTGCGCGGCCAGCCAGGCCAGGGCGACCTGGGCGCTGGAGGCGCCGGGCGCCTCGGCGGCGGCCAGTTCCGCGAATTCCCGTGCGGCCTGCAGCCCGGTGGCGTAGTCGACCCCGGAGAAGGTCTCGCCCACGTCGAAGGCTGACCCGTCGCGGTTGAAGTTCCGGTGGTCGTCGGCCGCGAACCGGGTGTCCTCGGTGTAGCGGTTGGCCAGCAGGCCGCTGGCCAGCGGGACGCGGGCGATGACGCCCACGCCGGCCTCGCGCGCGGCGGGCAGCACCTGCTCGATGGGCTTGTGCCGGAAGGCGTTGACGATGATTTGCACCGTGGCCACGTTCGGCCGCGCGATGGCGGTCAGCGCTTCGTCCACGGTTTCCACCGACACGCCGTAATTGGCGATGCGCCCCTCGGCGACCAGGGTGTCCAGCGCATCGTAGACGGCGTCGTTGGAGTAGACGGCGGTGGGCGGGCAGTGCAGCTGCACCAGGTCTAGGGTGTCCATTCCGAGGTTCTCGCGCGAGCGGTCGTTCCAGGCGCGGAAGGCTTCAAGCGTGTAGGCCTCGGGTACCTGCTCCACACGGCGGCCCATCTTGGTGGCGACGGTGACGCCCGCCTCCGGGTTGGCCTTGAGCCAGCGGCCGATCAGCTGCTCGCTGCGTCCGTCCCCGTAGACGTCGGCGGTGTCGAAGAAGTCCACACCCCCTGCGTGGGCGGCGTCCAGCACGGCCAGCGCGTCGTTCTCGTCCACCGAGCCCCAGTCGGCGCCGAGCTGCCAGGTGCCCAGCCCGATCACGGAGACGCTGCGCTGTGTTCTTCCTAGTTCACGATGTTCCATAATCCGAGTCTAGTCCGCGACCGGGTGCCGGCCGGGGGCACCCGCCGGCGCTCCCACCGTGCAGTGCTACAGCAGCCGGCTGCGGTGCCCGGTCCTGGCTTCGAGGGATTTCAGCACATGCCGGCGGGCGGCCTGCTCGATCTGCGCGCTGGGCGCCGAGCCCCGGATGAGATCCAGCAGTTCCCCGTGCTCTTCAACGGATTCGCGCGCGCGGTCCCGGTCCACGGCGGCGCCGGGCCCGCGGATGCTGGAGAACTTCTTCCATTCGGACCGGGCCAGTTCCAGGATCCTCTCGTTGGGGCAGGCCGAATACAGCACCTCGTGGAATTGCGTGTTGAGCTCCTCGAAGAGTGCGGGATCGAAGTCATCGAGCATTGACAGGATGCTGCCGTTGATATCTTCGGCCCGCTCGATGTCGGCCGCGCCCAGCTGGCCGGCGGCCAGCGACGTGGCAGTGCCGTCGAGGACGGCGAGCGCTTCCATGCCTGCCCGGTAGGCATGGTCGTCGATGACCGCGACGCGGGCCCCGACGTTGTGCACGATCTGCAGCAGCCCCTCGGCGGCCAGGCGCTGGATGGCTTCGCGCACCGGCACCCCGCTCACCCCGAGCTCGGCCGCGATGGGAGCTGCCAGCACCCGCTGGTAGGGCTCGAAAGCTCCCCGCTCGATCTGCTCCTTGATGTGGGCGTATGCGGTGTCCGCCTTACTTTGCGCACCGCGCCGCCGTGGCTCCGAAGTAGGCACCATCCCCCGCTTCCGTCGTCGCGCCGCTGGCCTCGAGTATCGCGGAAGATATTTGCTCCCGCCCCTGAAGACTATCGCACCGGCGGGGATCGGCCCGTTTCCTTGACCCGCAGATTTTATAATATAAAGTAAGTTGCGTAGCTCACTCACTCGCACCAGATCGAAGGACCCCATGCACGCAAGCACCCCGACCGCCCCTGCGACCAATGAACTCCAGGACCTCTTCGGCGACCGGTTCATAGCCGGAGGCTCCGAGCTGGACCGCGTTTCGCGGGACGAGTCGCGCTACGAGCCCCAGGGCCCCGCGCTGGCTGCGGTGTTCCCCGAATCCACGCAGGAGGTCTCCGCCGCGCTGCGCTGGGCCAACCGGTACGGGGTGAAGGTCTCGGTGCGCGGCACCGGAACCGGTCTGAGCGGCGGGGCGCTGGCCTATGCCGGCGGGCTGGTGGTGTCGCTGGAGCGGATGAACAAGATCGTGCGGATCGACCCGGTCAACCGGCTGGCAGAGGTCCAAGCCGGCGTCATCAACGCGGAGCTGAACCGGGCGGCCGCGGAGCTCGGGCTGTTCTTCGCCCCGGATCCGGCCAGCGCCGAGATCTCCAGCATCGGCGGGAACATCGCCACGAACGCCGGCGGGCTGCGCTGCATCAGCCACGGGGTCACCCGCGACTCGGTGGCGGCCCTGGAAGTGGTGCTGGCCGACGGCAGCATCCTGCACACCGGCGCCCGCACCCTGAAGAACGTCGTGGGCCTGGACCTGACCAGCCTGTTCGTCGGATCGGAGGGGACCCTGGGGGTCATCACCGCCGCCACGGTCAGGCTCAAGGCGATCGCCCCGGGCACCCCGCGCACCTTCCGCGCCAGCTTCACCTCCATCGAGGACGCCGGGCGCGCGGTGACGGCGATCGTGAACGGCGCGCAGACCCCCGAGGTGCTGGAGCTGCTCGATGCCCGCAGCGTGCAGATCATCGAGGCCTACAAGCCCTCCGGGCTGCCCTCGGACGGCTGTGCCCTGCTGATCGGCCAGTTCACCGGGCTGCAGGCGGAACAGGCCGCCAACGACACCGCAGAACTGTGCCGCGGCTACGGCGCCGCGCAGGTGGTGATTGCGCAGGGCGACAGCCTGCTGGAAGCCCGCCGCCTGGCCAATCCCGCGTTGAACGCCCAGGGGCTGCGGGTCTCCTGCGACGTCGCGGTGCCCGTCGGGGAACTGGCGGAGGTGTTCCACGGCATCGAGCGGATCGCCGAAGCCCACGGGCGCACCATCTCCGTGGTGGCCCATGCAGGCGACGGCAACCTGCACCCGACGGTCGAGGCCGAGGACACCCCGGAGGGCTACGCCGCCGCGGAGGTCGTCATCGGCGACATCACCAGGCTGGCCCTCAAGCTGGGCGGAACCATCAGCGGCGAGCACGGCATCGGCCTGGTCAAGCAGGCCGAGCTGCCCTGGCAGCTGGACGAGGCCACCTTGCACACCCAGCAGATGATCAAGTACGCGCTAGATCGGAAGAACATCCTGACTCCGGGGCGCGGCATCTAGGGCAAGCCGGGCCAGCAGGTCCGCGGCCACGGACACCGCGATGGCCGCGGGCTGCTTGCCGGGAATGCCCGGCAGCCCGATGGGGCAGGTGATCCGCGCGATATCCTGCCGCTCGTGGCCGGAATCGGCCAGCTTCATGGTGAAGCGCGCATATTTGGCGGCCGAGCCGATCAGCCCCACATAGCCAAGGCCCGGGCGGCGCAGCGCCGCGTCGCACAGGTGGAAGTCCTCCGCGTGGTCGTGGGTCATGATCAGCACCAGCGACCCGTCGGGCAGCTCGGCCATGACCTGTTCGCCGAGCACCGCGTGCTGCCGGCGGATCATCGCCGGCGGGGCAGAGGCCGCCAGCGCATCCAGCTGCGCGAGCTGCTCGGCGCGCGCGTCGCAGAGCACCAGTTCCACGTCGTGGCGGGCCAGGATGTGCGCCAGTTCCAGGCCCACATGGCCGATGCCGAAAACGGCGATGACCGGCCGCGCCGGCACCGGTTCGAGCAGCACCACCGCTTCTCCCCCGCAGCACTGCCTGCCGAAGTCCGCCTCGGCCTTGTCGTTCAGCCGCAGCACCAGCTGTTCCGGCGACCTTGCCGAGGAGGCGAGCATCTGCCTGGCGCGGGCGGCCACCAGCATCTCCATGTTCCCGCCGCCGATGGTGCCCAGCAGCTCGCGGTCGGTGACCACGAATTTGGCCCCGGCTTCCCGCGGGGCGTGGCCGCGCACCGACACCACGGTGGCCAGCACCGCCGCGGTGCGCTGCGCGCGCAGCCGGGCCAGCTCCTCAATCCACATGGCCGGTGCCTTCCCGGGCCTCCCGGGCGTCCTGCACCGCCCAGAACACCGCTTCCGGGGTGGCCGGGGACGCCAGCTTCACGCTGTGCCCGGCCGGGCCGAAGGCGGCAACCGCTTGGCGCAGCGCCTCGCGCACGCTGAAGGCCAGCATCAACGGCGGCTCGCCGACCGCCTTGGAGCCGTAGACCACGCCGTCCTCGTGCGCGTCGTCCAGGAACTCGACGTTGAACACCGGCGGCATCTCGGAGAAGCTGGGCAGCTTGTAGGTGCTGGCGCTGGCGGTGGCCAGCCGGCCGCGATGCGGACCCTTGGTTTCCCAGCGCAGGTCCTCCAAGGTGAGCCAGCCGACGCCCTGGATGAAACCGCCCTCGATCTGACCGCGGTCCACCAGCGGCGAAAGCGAATCACCCACGTCGTGCACGATGTCCACGCGGCGCAGCTGGTAGGACCCGTCGAAACGGCTGACCTGCACCTCCGAGACGGCCGCCCCGTAGGCGAAGTACTTGAACGGCTCCCCGCGCATGGCTGACAGATCCCAGTGCAGTCCCGGCGTGCTGTAGTATCCCGCGGCCGAGAGCTGGATCCTGCTGAAGTAGGCCTTGGACACCAGTGTTTTCCAGTCCACGGACCGCCCGCGGGCATGGGCCGCCCCGTCGGCGAAGACCACCTCCGAAGCTTCGGCCTCCAGTTCCCCGGCGGCCAGCACGGACAGCCTGGCCAGGATCTGCTCGCAGGCGTCCTTCACGGCGGCGCCGTTCAGGTCGCTGCCGGTGCTCGCCGCAGTGGCTGAAGTGTTGGGCACCTTGTCCGTCCGGGTCGGAGCCAGGCGCAGGAAGGACAGCGGCAGGCCCAGAGCCGTGGCGGCCACCTGCAGCACCTTGGTGTGCACCCCTTGGCCCATTTCCGTGCCGCCGTGGGTGACCAGTACCGACCCGTCCTTGTAGACCAGCACCAGGGCGCCGGCCTGATTGAAGGCGGTGAAGTTGAAGGAGATACCGAACTTCACCGGGGTGATGGCCAGGGCGCGTTTTGCGTGCGGGTGCGCGGCATTGAAGGCCTCGATATCCCGCTGCCGAACCTCGAACTGCGCGGAGTCAAGCACCTGGTCCCAGACCCGGTGCAGCCGTTCGGCATGGCGCACCGGCTGGTAGTACGGGGTGTCCTGCCCCTGGACGTAGAGGTTGCGGCGGCGCAGCTCCTGCGCGCTGAGCCCCAGCTTCGGGGCCACCTCACCCAGGATGTTCTCGATCACCAGCATGCCCTGCGGCCCGCCGAAGCCGCGGAAGGCGGTCTGCGAGGTCTTGTGGCATTTGGCCACCCGGCCGCGCACCTGGATGTTGGGGATCCAGTAGGCGTTGTCGATGTGGCACATGGCGCGGGTCAGCACCGGCTCGGAGAGATCCAGGCTCCACCCGCCGTCGCTGGTCAGCTGCGCGGCCAGGGCCACAATCTTCCCATGCTCGTCGAAACCGATCTTCCAGGAGGCGTGGAAGCCGTGGCGCTTGCCCGTCATGGTCAGATCCCGGGCTCGTTCAAGCCGCACCCGCACCGGCCTGCCGGTGAGCACCGCTCCGAGGGCGGCGACCGCTGCATAACCGTGCGGTTGCATTTCCTTGCCGCCGAACGCCCCGCCCATGCGCAGCGCCTGCACGGTCACCCGGTGGGCGTCGACCCCCAGCACGTGGGCTACGATGTCCTGGGTTTCGCTGGGGTGCTGGGTGGATGCATGCACCATGATCTGCCCATCGGATTCGACCTGCGCCAGCGAGCTCTGGGTTTCCAGGTAGAAGTGCTCCTGGCCGGCGAATTCGAATTCCCCGGAGAACACGTGGGGCGCGGCGGCCAGGCCCGCGGCTGCCTCGCCCTTGTCGATCACCGGCTGGATGCCGTGGAAGCTGTTGGCGGCGATGGCCTCGCCCAGGGTCACCAGCGCGTCCAGCGGCTCATAGTCCACCTCCACCGCGGCGGCCCCGGCCTTGGCAGCTTCCAGGTCCTCGCCCAGCACCCAGGCCACCGGCTGGCCGTGGAACATGACCTCGTCCACCGGGAGCATCGGCTCGTCGTGCTTCGCGCCCTGGTCATTGACCCCGGGGATGTCCTGGGCGGTCAGCACCAGCCGCACTCCCGGAACCTGCAGCGCGGCGGAGGTGTCGAGCCTCAGCAGCTTGGCATGGGCGTGCGTCGACTGCACGGGATAGGCGTGCAGCACCCCGGTCAGGGCCCCTGCCAGGTCTTCGGTATAGTGCGCTTGGCCGGTGACATGGGCGTAGGCCGATTCATGCGGGATGGCCCGCCCCACCACTGAACCCTGCGGGCGCTGGTTGTGCTGGATGCTCATGCTCCTGCCCCCGTTCCGCTGTCCTGCTGCGCGAAGAACCGCTCAAGCGCGGAGCCCAGCATCGCCTGCCGGTAGGCGGCGCTGGCGCGGTGGTCGTCCAGGGGCGTCCCCTCGGCGGCCAGGATCCCGCCGGCACCCCTCATGGTTTCCTCGCTCCAGGCCTGTCCGACCAGTGCCTGTTCGGCGGCGGTAGCCCGCAGCGGGATCGCCGCCACCCCGCCCAGCCCGATCCGCGCGCGGGAGATCAGCCCGGCGTCGACCTCGAAGGCCAGCGCGACGGCGGTGCTTGAAATATCGTCGAAGCGGCGCTTGGCGACCTTCTGGAAGGACACCAGCCCAGCCAGCGGCAGCGGGATGCGGACCGCGGTGATCAGTTCCTCGGGCCGGCGCACGGTCTGCCGGTAGCCGGTGAAGTATTCATCCAGCGGCACCACGCGCTCCCCGGCACTGCAGGCCAGCACCAGCTGCGCGTCCAGGGCCAGCAAAACCGGTGGCGAATCCCCGATGGGCGAACCGGTGCCGAGATTCCCTCCGAGCGTCGCCGAGTTGCGGATCAGCCGGGAGGCGAAGTTCGCCCAGAGCAGCGACAACAGCGGAACCCTCCCGGCCAGCACGCGCTCAAGTTCGCTCAGCGTGCAGGCGGCCCCCAGTTCCAGGCAGTCATCGGTCTGCACCACCCGGCGCAGCTCCTGAAGCCGGTCGATGGCCAGCACCGACTGGGCCCGCGCGAACTTCATGTTCACCTCGACGCCCCAGTCGGTCGCCCCGGCCACCACCCGGGTTCCCGGTTCTTCGGCCAGGATCCGCAGCGCTTCGGCCAGCGTGGCGGGCCGGCGGTAGCGTCCGGGATCTCCTGCCGGGGTATCCGCCCTGCCGTAGTCGGTGGCCGCGGGGGCCGTCGCCGGCGCTTGGGCCAGCTGGTCCTCGGGTTCTGGCATCCCGAGCGCGAAGGCGGCATCCCTGATGGGCCGGTAGCCGGTGCAGCGGCACAGGTTTCCCGACAGCGCATGCAGGTCGAAGCCGTTGGGCCCTCCGGCATGGTGGCCCGGGGCCTCGGCGACCTGCTCCTCGGCGCGTTCCGGGCGGTAGTATTCAGCGGCCATGGCGCAGATGAACCCGGGGGTGCAGTAGCCGCATTGGGATCCGCCGCGCTCGGCCATTTCGCGTTGCACCGGGTGCGGCTCTCGAACGGTGCCCAGCCCCTCGGCGGTCAGCACGTGCTGGCCGTCCAAGGCGGCGGCCGGCAGCAGGCACGCATTCACCGCGATCCAGCGCGGGCGCTCTCCGTCGGGACGCGCCACCAGGATGGCGCAGGCGCCGCATTCGCCTTCGGCGCAGCCTTCCTTGCACGAGGTCAGCCCGAGCCCGCGCAAGAAGTCCAAGGCGTTGGTATGCGGCGGCCCGGTGAATTCGCGGGCTTGCTGGTTGACGGTGACGGTGCACCCGGGCGTTCCCGCAGCTTCCGAAGCCACAGCGCCTCACCTCCTGCGCCCTGCGCGGGCGCATAGTGAAAGAAGTTGAACGATTTGTGCATGCTCGGCCGGGAGCTGGCGGACTCAGCCTCGGGGCGGGAGAAATTCCCGCCCGGAGCGGAACTGAGCACCATGCAGCCGCGGCCCGCGGTTAACACCCGTGGGCGATCTGGCCCTTCCCCCAAGCCAAGGACCCGCCCATGACGCGCCTCCCGTGGTTGTTGCATCGAACTTCATTCAATTATTGAAACTACCACACTTAGTGTGCTCCAGCTCACACCCGGGCGCATAGAGTGCTTCGCACTGCGCGGGATTCCGCCGTATAGCCACGGAAAAAAGAACGCGCGAACCGGATGCGGTTCACGCGTTCTGCAGAATTCTCACCGAATCAGAGCGGCATGGGCCTGTCGCCCGCTTCGCCCTGCTCCTCGGAGATCACCTTGATTTCCAGGCCCTTGCTGTCATAGAGCTTGCCGCCGATCAGCCGGTCGCCGTCCTGCAAGCCGGTCAGCTGGTACTTGTAGACGGTGCGGCCCGAATCCTCCTTCTTGCGCCAGGTCAGTTCGTTGAAGATGATGTTCAGCAGCACAGCCATGATGGTGGCCGAGGAAATGCTTGACTGGAAGATGGTGCCGACCCAGGTCGGGAAGTGCTCGTAGAAGTCGGGCTTGACCATCGGGATGCAGCCGAAGGCCAGCGAAGTCGCGATGATCAGCATGTTCATGTTGTCGTCCTTGGCCTTGGCCAGGGTGCGGATGCCGGCTGCCGCCACGGACCCGAACAGCACGATGCCGGCGCCGCCGAGCACCGGGGTCGGGATGGAAGCCACGACGCGCCCGAGCACCGGCAGCAGGCCCAGGATCACCAGGATGCCGCCGCCGGCGGCCACCACGAAGCGGCTCTTGACGCCGGTGATCGCCACCAGGCCCACGTTCTGCGCGAAGGCGGACTGGGTGAAGGTGTTGAACACCGGGGCGACGGTGGAGGAAAGCATGTCGGCGCGCAGGCCGTTGGCGATGCGCTTGGCATCGACCTTGGAGCCGGTGACCTCGGCAACCGCGAGCATGTCGGCGGTGGTTTCGGTGTAGGTCACCAGGATCACGATCATCATGGAGATGATCGCGCCGAGTTCGAAAACCGGCAGGCCGAAGGCGAAAGGCGTCGGGAACGCGAAGATGTCCCCGTCCAGCACGGTGGAGAAATCGGCCAGCCCCATGAAGGCGGCCACGACGGTGCCCAGCACGATGGACAGCAGGATCGACAGGCGCGAGAGCGCCGGGACTCCGGACTTCGACAGGGCCAGCAGGATCACCAGAGTGATGGCGGCCAGCGCGATGTTCTTCAGCGACCCGTAGTCCTCGCCCGCGGTGGCGCCGCCCATGGCCCAGTCGGCGGTGACCGGGAACAGCGACATGCCGATGATGGTGATGACCACGCCGGTGACCACCGGCGGGAAGAACCTGAGCAGCTTGGCGAAGAACGGGGCGATGACGATGCCGATGGCGCCGGCCGCCAGCACCGCACCGAATACCGCAGGCATGCCTCCGCCGCCGTTGAGGATGGCGATCATGGTGGCCACGCCGGAGAAGGAGGTGCCCTGCACCAGCGGCAGCTGGGCGCCGAAGAACGGGATGCCCAGGGTCTGCAGGATCGTTGCCAGGCCTCCGATGAACAGGCAGCTGGCCACGAGCACGCCGATTTGCGCGGTGTCCATGCCAGCGGCTCCGCCCATCACCAGCGGCGGCGCGATAATTCCGCCGTACATGGTCAAGACGTGCTGGAAACCGTAGGCGATGGTGCGCCCCGGGGGCAGGCGTTCGTCTTCGGGTCGGGTGCTGGTGGCTGCGTTGCTGTGGGCCGCGCTCATAGGAAGATCCTCATCGATGGACTGTAGCGGCTCCTCTGACCCGGGAGCCGGACACCTTATATTGTGTCGCAACAATACAGCCTCTTCCGGGGGCAAGCGCTTGACGTGATGCACTTTGCATCATCCAGCCCCTGCCCGCGCGGCCCGTTTTCCGCGGGAACGAGCACAGCCCACGGACGGAATTCAGTTCGAATCCCGTCCGTGGGCCCTTGTTTAGCGCTCAGCTGTCCAGTGTCGGGCCCGGATCCTCGGTGTGCTCCACAAAGCGCACCATCATGGCCTTGAACCCCGGGGTGTTTGACTCGCGGGCCACCAGATCGCGGTGCACCAGCGCGTTGGCCTCCGGGAAGTAGGCGGCGACGCAGCCCTTGGCCGTCGGGTAGGACACCAGCCGGAAGCGGTTCGCCCGGCGTTCGGTCCCGCGGAAGGTGGAAATGACATCCACCAGGTCGCGGTCCTTGAAACCGGCTTCCTGGAGGTCCTCGGGATGGATCAGGATGACGCGGCGCCCGTCCTTGATCCCGCGGTAGCGGTCATCCAGCCCGTAGAACGTGGTGTTGTACTGGTCGTGCGAGCGCATGGTCTGCAGGATCAGGTGGCCTTCCGGGGCTTCGAGCGCCTCGAATTCGGAGACCGTGAAGCGGCCCTTGCCGATGTCGGTGGCGAAGGAGCGCGAATCGCGCGGCGGGTTGGGCAGCACGAACCCGTTTTTCTCGCGCACCCGGCGGTTGAAGTCCTCGAAGCCGGGCAGCACCCGGGAGATGTGGTCGCGGACCACGTCGTAGTCCTCGGCCATCGCACGCCAGTCCACCGCATGGTCGTCGCCCAGGATGGCCTGGGCCATGCGCGCGACGATCACCGGCTCGGAGAGCAGGTGGTCGGACACCGGGTTCAGCCGGCCCTGGGTGGAGTGGATGACCGACATGGAGTCCTCCACCGACAGGAACTGGGCGCCGCCGGGGTGCTTGTCGTCCTTGTCGGTGCGGCCCAGGGTGGGCAGGATCAGCGAGGTCTGCCCGTGCACCACGTGCGAGCGGTTGGGTTTGGTGGAGATGTGCACGGTCAGCTTGGCGCGCTGCATGCCGGCTTCCAGCGCTTCGGTCTCCGAGTTGGCCAGCGCGAAGTTGCCGCCCATGGAGACGAACACATCGATCTCGTCCTTCTCGAAGGCGTGCAGCGCCTCGGTGGAGTCGTAGCCGTGCTCGCGTGGCGCCTCGATGCCGAATTCCTCATCCAGCGAGGCCAGCAGCTTCTCGGTTGGCTTCTCCCAGATGCCCATGGTGCGGTCGCCCTGCACGTTGGAGTGGCCGCGCACCGGGCAGGCGCCGGCGCCGGGTTTGCCGAAGTTGCCCTGGAGCAGCAGCAGGTTGATGATTTCCTTCAGCGTCGGCACCGAGTGCGGCTGCTGGGTCAGGCCCAGCGCCCAGCAGATGATGGTCGCCTTGGACTTGGCCAGCAGCCGGGCGACATCCGTGATTTCGGCGCGGGTCAGCCCGGTGGCCTTTTCGGTGGCGTCCCAGTCGATGGCGGAGCGGGCCTGCTGGTAGGCCTCGAACCCGTCGGTCACCGAGGCGATGAACTCGTGGTCCACCACGGAGCCCGGGTTCTCGCCCTCGAACTGCAGCAGCAGGTGGCCGAAGGCCTGGAACAGGGCCAGGTCGCCGCCGACCTTGATCTGCAGGAAGTCGGTGCAGATCGGCTCCGCCTTGCCCAGCATGCCCTTGACCGTCTGCGGATCCTTGAATCCGAAGAATCCTGCTTCAGGCAGCGGGTTGACCGCCACGATGCGCGCCCCGCGCTTGCGGGCGTCGGCCAGCGCGGAGAGCATGCGCGGGTGGTTGGTGCCGGGGTTCTGGCCGACCACGAAGATCGCCTCGGCATGCTCGAAGTCCTCCAGCGAGACGGTGCCCTTGCCGATGCCGATGGTCGGGTTCAGCGCGGTGCCCGAGGATTCGTGGCACATGTTGGAGCAATCAGGCAGGTTGTTGGTGCCCAGCGAGCGGGCCAGCAGCTGGTACATGAACGCGGTTTCGTTCGCCGTGCGCCCGGAGGTGTAGAACACGCAGCGGTCCGGGGTGGTGGCGTTGACGTGCTCGGCGATCGTGGAGAACGCTTCGGGCCAGCTGATCGGGCGGTAGTGGGTCTCCCCCGCGTGGATGATCATCGGGTTGGTGATGCGGCCCTGGGAGCCGAGCCAGTACTCGGTTTTGTCCTGCAGCACGGAGATCGGGTGCTGGGCGAACCACTCGGGGGTCACCGTGCGGGCGCTGGCCTCCTCGGCGATCGCCTTGGCGCCGTTCTCGCAGAATTCCGCGGGCTTGCGGGCGCCGGTAATCGATTCGGGCCAGGCGCAGCCCGGGCAGTCGAAGCCGCCGCGCTGGTTGATGCGCAGCATGGAACGCAGGGTCCGCGAAGGGCCGGCTTCGGAGAAGCCGCGTTCCATGGACACCATGACGGCCTTGAGTCCCGCGGCCGCGTGTTCGGGCTCGGTGACCTTCAGGTCGTCCTCGTTGATGTCTTCCTTGGGAGCCGGGCGATGCATGTCAATCCTCCGTCTGATGCCTGCCGAAATGCTGTGGCGCCAGCCACACACCTACCACGCTACGCGTTCAGGACGCGATGCGCATGCGTATAAAGATTTACGCTGTGCCCGCGCGAGAAGGCGGCCAGCGTCAGCCCCGCATCCTGGGCCAGGTCCACGGCCAGGGAGGAGGGCGCGCTCACCGCGCTGAGCACGGGGATGCCGGCCATGGCCGCCTTCTGCACCAGCTCGAAGGAGGCGCGGCCGGAGACCTGCAGCACGGTGTCGGACAGCGGCATGCGACCTTCGCGCAGGGCCGCCCCGATTACCTTGTCCACCGCGTTGTGGCGGCCCACATCCTCACGCAGAATCAGCAGATCCCCGCGGGTGGAGAACAGGCCTGCCGCGTGCACGCCGCCGGTGGAGGAGAACAGCTTCTGCGATTCGCGCAGCGTGTCCGGCATGGACAACAACACGTCCAGGTCCACATGGCCGCAGTCCTCGCGCAGCTCGAAGGTGGACTTCTTGCGCACCTCGTCGATCGAGTTGGTGCCGCAGATGCCGCAGGCCGAACTGGTCACCACGTTGCGCGCGGCGCTCAGCTGAGGGGGTACGGCGCCGAAACCCAGCTGCACCTCTATGACGTTATATGTCTGGTTTCCGTCCTCGTCGGTGCCCAGGCAGTAGCGCATCGCCACCAGGTGCTCGGACTTGGTGACGATTCCCTCTGCCAACAGGAACCCTGCCACGAGGTCGAAGTCGTCCCCGGGGGTGCGCATCGAGGTCGTGAAGGAGGTGTGCCCGAAGCGGATTTCCAGCGGCTCTTCGCCGGCCAGCTTCTCCTCGCGCACCCGGGTGGTCCCATCCGACATGGCTCGGATGACGCGGCGCCGGATGATCTTGCGTCCCATGGTGCTCCCTGTTTGTTCTTTGGCTGCCTCGTCCGAGTGTGCCACCGACCCGCGGCTCAGGGCAAAGCGCCGCGCGCCGGGCCGGTTGACCCTAGAATTTTCACATGACCAACCCCGCCGGCAGGCTCTTGGATATCTACGATTCGCAGCTGCGCACCGACGCGGAGATGCAGGGCGCCCTCCGGGTTGGCCGGCTGGGTCCGCTGTATCTGGCGGTCTTCCCCGGCGGCCAGGGCTTCATCACCTCGCCGCGGTTCACCGGCGGCGAACCGGCACCGCTGTCCGCGTTGGTTGGCCCGGCGCTGGAGTATTTCACGGCGCGCTCCGGAATCACCGAGGTGGAGTTCAAGACCCGCGGCCACGACCACGCCCCGGGACTGCACGAGGCCCTGCTGTCCTGCGGATTCAGCGCCGGACAGCCGGAATCAGTGATGCTCGGCCGGCTTGAACACCTGATCAGCGGCCTTCCTGCTCCGCAGGGTGTGCAGGTCCGCCGAATCAGCACCCCCTTGGAGGTTGAGCAGATGTGCGCCATGTCCGCCGAGGCATTCGGCCAGCCGCCTTCCCCGGGCCTGGCCCGGGAGCTGGCCGCGCGCATGGACCTCGCCAACGGCCTCGAGCTGTGGGTGGCCTGGGCCGGGGCCCGCATGGTCGGTGCCGGCAGGCTGGAGCCCGTAGCCGGCACGGAGGTGGTCGGCCTGTGGGGCGGCGGCGTGCTCCCCGCCTACCGAGGCCGCGGAATCTACCGGGCGTTGACCGACGCCCGCGCCCGGTCGGCGAGGGCCGCCGGGCACATTTTTGCGCACAGCGATTCCACCGAGTACTCCCGCCCGATCCTGGAGCGCCAGGGCATGGTCAAGGTGACGACCACAACCCCGTACACCTGGAAGCGTTCCGGATAACTCAGGCCGGTACGGTTTGGATGATGGAGAACTCCGCCCCGGTGGGATCGGCGAGCACCGCCATCCTCCCGAAGGGCGAATCCTGCGCCTGCTTGAGGACTTTCGCCCCCAGATTCTTCGCTAGCGCGAGCGCCTTGTCCGTATCCGTCACCGCGAAGTAGGTCCGCCACCCGGGCTTCGGATCCGGTTGGCCGGAAATGTCGAAGATGCCCGCTTTGGCGTTCGGCCCCTGCCCGTAGCTCTGGTACCGGAACTCGTCGGTGTCAGACAAGCTGAGCAGATCCCATTCCAGCGCATCGCGGTAGAAGTGGGTGACCTTCTCGAATTTGGTGGTGTGCAATTCATTCCAGATCCGGGTCCCGTGTCGCCCGGAGGCCTTGGTCAGCCCCCTGACAGTGGAGGACTGCCAGAGCCCCACACCGATACCGGTGGGGTCGCCAATCATGGCCAAGGTGCCCTGCCCCTGGATTTCCAGCGGCTGCAGGAAAACGCAGCCGCCGTACATCCCGGCCGAGTAGCTGGCCGCGTGGGCGTCTGCCACATTCAGGTAGGTGACCCATGCATCGCTGCATTCGGAGCCTGAATCGTTGTTCAGGAATCCGGCTACGAGTTCGTCCCCCAAGTACATGTCGATCGAGTCTTCCGTGCCGGAATTCCCGCCGCTCGTTTTCCATCCGAAAAGCCGCCCATAGAAGTCGACGCTTCGTTTCATATCACCGGTCAGTAAATCTACCCGGCACGGTTCCGCGCCGGGCTGCCCAAGTTCCTGCATCATTTCCCCATTTCAAACATGATCCAGTTGCTAGGGCGAGTCTAGGCTTCGGGCCGCCTCGCGGCAACGATATGACTTTCAGGCTCCAGAAGCTTGGCACCGGGTACCTGCTCCCGGTTTCCAGTTCCATTATGTTAGGTTGTGACACAGCACACACTCGCATTTCGCGCTGATCTCCGGGAGCCTTTCCATGCTTTCTTCCTCGCCAAACGCCACCATGTCCGTTGCAGCAATCCCCGCCGAGGGCGCCGCCCGCCATGGCGAGTTGAACGCGATCACCGTCAACGGGCAGAGCACCAGCTACCGGCAGCTCTGGGACGAAACCCGCGCCTACGCAGGGGCTTTGCGGGAGCGCGGCATCGGCGAAGGCGACCGGGTCGCGGTGCTGATTCCGAACGTCACGGACTTCGCCCGCGTCTACTACGCGGTGCTGGCACTCGGCGCGGTTGTCGTGCCGATCCACGCGCTGCTTAAACGCCACGAGATCGCCTATGTGCTGGAGGATTCCGGAGCACGCCTGCTGGTGTGCGCGGCTCCGCTGCTGGGCGAGGGCGCCGCTGGCGCAGAGCTCAGCGGCGTCGAGACGATCAGCGTGCTGGCTCCTGAAGAGCTGGGAAGCATCCGTCTGGAGGACCTCGCCGCGGCGGCCACCCCCATCGACACCTACTTGCCGCGCCGTCCCGAGGACATCGCCACGATCCTCTACACCTCCGGCACCACCGGCAAGCCCAAGGGCGCGCTGGGCACCCACGTTGCGCTACTGGAGCAGGCGAACACCCTGCTGCTGGACACCATCGACATGCGCCGCGGCGACAAGGTCTTCGGCGGCTTGCCGCTGTTCCACACCTTCGGGCAGACCACGGTGCTGAACACCGGGCTGCGCATCGGCGCGGAAATCATGCTGCTGCCCAAGTTCACCGCCGTCGGCGCGCTGGACCTGGTGCTGGATGAAGACATCGACCTGTTCTTCGGAGTACCCACGATGTACGTCGCCATGCTGGAGGCGGGCAAGCAGCGCGAGGGCAAGCCATCCCGCCTGCGCTTCGGCGTCTCGGGCGGAGCCTCGCTGCCGGTGTCGGTGCTCACCGCCTTCGAAGAGCGTTTCAGCGCGCCCATCTACGAGGGCTACGGCCTGACCGAGACCTCGCCGGTGGCCTGCTTCAACCATGTGGGACGCAAACCGCGGCCGGGAACCATCGGCACCCCGGTGTGGGGCGTCGAGGTGGAGATTGCCGACCCGGCGCATCTGGACGAAATCAGGCTGCTGCCGCGCGGGGAGATCGGCGAGCTGGTGGTCCGCGGGCACAACCTGTTCGCCGGCTACCTGAACCGTCCCGAGGCCACGGCCGAGGCGATGGTCGACGGCTGGTTCCGCACCGGGGATTTGGGCACCAAGGACGAGGACGACTACCTGCGCATCCTGGACCGGACCAAGGACATGATCCTGCGCAACGGCTACAACGTCTACCCGCGCGAGGTCGAGGAGGTGCTCATCAGCCATCCGGAGATCTCCAACGCCGCGGTGTACGGCGTGCCGCACGAAACCCACGGCCAGGAGATCGCCGCGGCCATCACACTGGAAGCAGGCTCCACCTTGGACGCCGAGTCCATCGGAGCCTGGGCCAGCGAGCAGATGGCGGCCTACAAGTTCCCGCGCCACATCGAGATCGTGCAGGAATTCCCGCTGGGCCCCAGCGGGAAGATCCTCAAGCGCGAGCTGGTGGCGCAGTACGCCGAACAGTCAGGGCAGCCCTCCTAGGCATCGCCGTAGCGCGGCGCGCGGCGCTCGAGGAACGCCCGCCGCCCCTCGGCGAGCTCGGGATTCTCCCCGTTCTCTTCCCAGAGCCGCGCCCACCAGGATTCGTAGTCAGCTGCCGCCGGCTCCTGCCCATGGGCGGCGATGGCCTCGCGGGTCCGCGCGATGGAGTACGGGGAGTTGCCCTGCAGCGCCTGCAGCAGCGATTCGACTTCCCCGTCCAGCTGCGCGGCCGGGTGCATCCGGGTGAACATGCCCCAGTCCAGCGCTTCGGCCGCCGGGATGCGGGCTCCGGAATACAGCAGGTACTTGGCCCGGCTTTCGCCCACCGTGCGCACCAGCCGCTCGATGCCCGGACGCGGGAACACCAGCCCGATCTTCGCCGGGGTGATCGCCAGCTTCACGTCATCGGCCGCCAGCTGGATCTCGCAGGCCGAAGCCAATTGCCAGGCCCCGCCGAAGCAGTTGCCCTCCACCACCGCGATCGTGGTCTTGGGGCAGCCGGTGATCGCCCGGTCCACCAGATCGAAGTGGTTCAGCAGCTGCCCGTCGGCGTCCTTGTCGAAGAGCACCTGGTCCATCTGGTCGATGGCGATCCCGGCGCAGAAGTTCCCGCCGGCGCCGCGGATCACGATCGCGGACACCGCCGGATCCGCGGACAGCACGGCGAAGGCGCCCAGCAGCTGCAGGCACATGTCCTTGGTCAGGGCGTTGAACTGGCGCTCGTTTTCCAGCAGCACCACGGCGGTGGAACCCTGGATCTGCACGCCGACCCGTGCCTTGTTTTCCCCGGACATGAGGACCTCCTGTTTTCCGGTCTGCGCTGCCGTCTTGCTCACCGTGCCACACTAGGCATGTGGATCTACAAATTCTTTACACGATTCTTGCCGGCCTGCTGCTGGTGGTTTCAGCGCTGGGAACCATCTTCCCGATTCTTCCGGGATCACTGCTGGCCATCGGAACGCTGCTGGCCTGGGGCTGGCTGCTGGGCAGCGGCGCTTCCTGGTGGGCCGCGGGGTTGGGCATCGCCATCGCGTTCCTCGGCTGGTCCGCATCAGCGGTGCTCACCGGCCGCAAGCTCAAGCAACACGCAATCCCGAAGGGGTCCATCCTCACGGCCCTGATCGGCGCGATCGCAGGGGCCTTCCTGATCCCGGTGGTCGGCTTGTTCGTGGGCTTCGCGGTGGGCTTGTTCATCGGCGAGGCGCTCCGCCGCGGCGAAACCTCCGGTGCCCTAACCTCATCCTGGGCGGCGCTGAAGGCCATGGGGCTGGGCATCGTGATCGAGCTGGGCTGCGTGCTGCTGGCGTCCTCGGTGTGGATGATCGGGGTCATCACCCACTTCGCCACCCGCTAGATCCAGCCCATTTCCCGCGCGGTGCGGGCCGCCTCGATCCGGTTCGAGGTATTGGTTTTGCCGATGGCGTTGGACAGGTGGTTGCGCACCGTTCCGGCCGACAGGTGCAGGGAGGCGGCGATCTGCGACACAGGTCCCCCGCCGGCGGCCAGCGCGAGGATTTCCCGTTCCCTCTCGGTCAGCGGGTTGGAGCGGGTTTCCACGCTGAGCATGGCGCGCTGCGGGTCGACGACCTTCCCGCCCGAATGCACCCGGCGGATGGCGGCGACCAGTTCCGCCGGCGGGGAATCCTTGACCAGGAATCCGCTGGCCCCGGCTTCGAAGGCCTGGCGGAAGTATCCGGGGCGGTCGAAGGTGGTCACGATCAGGATCTTGACCTCGGGATGGCTGTCGCGCAACAGCTGCGCGGTGCGCAGCCCGTCCAACCGGGGCATCTGCACGTCCAGCAGCACGACCTGCGCCCCGCTGTCATCCAGCGCCTGCGCGACTTCGTCGCCGTCGGCGCATTCGGCGACCACCTGGATGTCGTCCTCAAGATTGAGCAGGGCGGCCAGTGCGCCGCGCACCAGGTGCTGGTCGTCCGCGATCAGCACCTTGATCATGTGTCCCCGTTTCCCGCGCCGAATGCCACCTGCAGGCTGGTTCCTCCCAGCCTGGATGCTCCCACTGTACAACTGGCGCCGAACAGCCGGGCGCGTTCCTGCATGCCGCGGATGCCGTGGCCGCTCTCACCGCCCTGGATGCCGTCGCCGTCGTCGTCCACGCTGACCCCTGCGGCGCCCAGCCGCACCGCGACGGATCCGGCGTGGGCGTGGCGCAGCACGTTGGTGACCGCCTCGCGCAGGATCCACGCAATGTGCGACCGCCAGGCCACGGGGACGTCCTCCACCGTGCCCAGCACCGTGAATTCCAGGCCGTTATCCGTGCAGGCCTGGTGCAGTTCCTGCAATTCGGCCTCAAGGTTCTGCCGGTTGAGCCCGTGCACCGTGGTGCGGACCGAATCCAGCGCGGTGACTGCCAGGTCGCTGAGCTGCTCAAGCTCCCGGCGGGCTTCCTTGTAGCTGCCGGCGTCCATGAGCCGCAACGCCAGCTGGGCCTTGAGGTTCAGCGCGGTCAGCGAATGGCCGATGCCGTCGTGCACGTCGCGGGCCATGCGTTCCTGTTCCGCCACCACCAGGTAGTCGGCGCGGATCTGTTCCGAGACCACCGAGCGGGTGATCGCGGCGACCGTGATGGCGTACACGACCATCAGCACCAGGTTCAGGCCGATCAGGAACAGCAGGTCGATGAATTCCCCGTAGATGATCGGCAGGACGAAACACAGCACGGCGACGGCGACATAGGTGGCGATCGTGTAGCGCTTGGTGAGCAGGAAGGCGGAGTAGGAGGTCAGGAACGGGAAGATTCCCATGACTGTCAGCCCGATGACCGGCAGCCCCGCCAGCACGATGACCCACAGGATGGCGAAGTAGGCATAGGCCCGCGGGTGCCTGGTTCCGCCCTCGCCGACCACCCTGCTGAATTCCGCGTAGGCCCTGAGGTAGACCACCGCGAAGACGACCACCAGGATCAGTCCGATGATCCTGGTGGGCAGCGAATAGTCTTCCAACAGCAGGTCCAGGATCGGGAAGATCAGGAAGATGATCCAGACCCCGGCAACCAGCCAGCCCCACTTGTCCCAGAAGGCAGTGCCTTCGTCGACTTCGCAGCCGGCCTGGCTCATTGCCGTGGGATTGCTCCCTGAATTATTCACTGGCGCGCCTTGGCCTTCCGGGTTGCGAAGACCGCGAAGAGCGCGAAGATGATTGCCCATGCAACCACACTAGTCACTGGAATCCACAATGGATCCGGCGCCATGTCGCCTCCTGCGGGAATTGAGTGCAGCATCGGGTAGCGGGCTAAGGCCACATAGCCGAACATCGGGGTGAAACGGGCTGCGTCGAGCATGCCGCCTTCCAGAGGCATGAACACGTTGCCGAAGAAGGCGAAGAACACCATCAGGCCCGAGGCCAGCCCCAGCGCGGATTCCGACTTGAACAGCATGCCCACGCCGATGCCGTAGCAGGCGAAGATCATCGCTCCGGCCAGGATGATCAAGTAGCTGACCACCCACATCCAGCCGTCGGTGACCCGCGCTCCGGTACCTGCGCCCAGGGCGAAGACCAGCGCCGCCGAGGCTGCCGCCACCGTGGCCGCGACAATCATCTTGCTGGTGACGAAGGAAGCCGGTGTCATCCGGGTCAAGGCGATCTGCCGGCCCCAGCCCTGCATGGTTTCGGTGGCCACCGTGCCGGCAATGGCCACGGTGCTGACGGCCGCGCCGTAGGCTGCCATGGAAACCATCAGGTAGAACTTGACGTTGCCGCTGCCGACCTCGGCATCCGTGTAGCTGGGGATGTTGCCGAACAGGAAGTACATGGCTGCCGGCAGCAGCAGCGCGAAGACCAGGTTGTAGCCGTCGCGGAAGTGCCGGGCGAATTCAACGCGGATATAGGTGGCAATCATTGGGCGTCCTCGGTCAGTTGGATGAATGCGTCTTCCAGGCTTGGCGCAGAGATTTCAAGGTCCCAGGCGCCCAGATCGGTCAACAGGGTTTGGGCGAAGCGGTCGGAATCGGCGCATTTGAAGGAGATGCGCTGTCCATTGCGTTCGGCAATGCTCACCGAGGCGTCGAAGGCTTCCGCCTGGGAGATCGCCTGCTCGGTGGGCAGCGTGGCGCTGACGGTGCGTCCGGAAATCAGCTTGCGCAGTTCCTCGGTCGCCCCGTCCGCCACGATGCGCCCGTGGCTCATCAGCACGGTGCGCTCAGCGAAGTTCTGCGCTTCTTCCAGATAGTGGGTGGCAAAAATGATGGTGCGTCCGCTGGATGCCTCCGAGCGCATGTTTTCCCAGAAGTCGCGGCGGGCCATCACATCCATGCCGGCGGTGGGCTCGTCGAGGATCAGCACGTCGGGGTCCGGGAGCAGGGCCAACGCGAATTTGATGCGCTGCTGCTCGCCGCCGGAGCACTTTCCGACCCTCCGCTTGGCGATGGCGGTCAGCCCGGTACGGTCCATGACTTGCGTAACACGGCCGGCCTGCCCGTGCATGGTGGCAATCACCGTGATGGTTTCGCGAACGGTCATGTCGCGCAACAGCCCTCCGGTCTGGAGCACCGCCGAAACCCTGCCGGAGGTCACTGCCCGGTGCGGGCTTAGGCCCAGGACCTCGACCGAGCCGGAACTCGGCTGGGTCAGACCCAGGATCATGTCCACGGTGGTGGTCTTGCCTGCGCCGTTAGGGCCGAGCAGGGCAACGATTTGGCCGGCTTGGATGCTCAGGTCGACTCCGCGCACGGCTTCGACCTTGGTGCGTGGTGTCGTGAATGTCTTGCGCAGACCC
This sequence comes from Glutamicibacter soli, assembly GCF_003309065.1. Lineage (GTDB taxonomy): Bacteria > Actinomycetota > Actinomycetes > Actinomycetales > Micrococcaceae > Glutamicibacter > Glutamicibacter soli. The sequence goes on from NZ_POAF01000003.1 coordinate 265,907, forward strand.
GTCAGCGATACTGCTTCGGTTCGGTTCAGCGTTTCCATAGTTCAATTTTTCGCGGAAAAGGCCCGCCGGCGAAGAGCAGAATGTCATGACTTGAACATGACCGTTGTCATGGGTCGGCAGCGAGAATTTAGTTGCCGCATTTCAACTGTCGTTTCGGGGACGCGTCAGCGGATGTGAGCTTGGCTACTCCGGCGGGTTCATTCGTCACCGCGCCCGCACAGTACAGCAAGATCCCGGCATCGAAGTCTTTACCGGTCAGCCCGGCCAAAATGCCATTCCCCCATCGATTTACCGCAGTGATCTGCATCTATGCACGGGCAAACTCACAGCGAAATCCCGTAGGCTTTTCTCGTGCTAGATCATTCTTCATTTCTTTCGATAGTGACCGAACTTGGGTCGCCCACCATGGGTGCGGCTTTCCTGCCAGACTGGCTGAATCCCGCGGTCTTCCTTAACGACCCGGCTTTGGCGCCATGGGTCGTCCTGATCGTTTGCGGCATCGTTTTCGCGGAAACCGGCCTGCTGGTCGGTTTCTTCCTGCCCGGCGACTCAATGCTCTTCACCGTGGGCATGCTCATCGCCACCGGCACCATCCATGTCCCGCTGTGGCTGTTTGCCCTGTGCATTTTCGTCTGCGCCTTCGCAGGCGACCAAACCGGTTACATGATCGGGAAAAAGACCGGTCCCGCGATTTTCAAGAAGCCGGATTCACGCTTCTTCTCGCAGAAGAATGTCGAGCACGCCCACAGCTTCTTCGAGCGTTTCGGCGGCCGCGCGGTCATCCTGGCCCGCTTCGTTCCCGTGGTCCGCACCTTCGTTCCGGTGATCGCCGGTGTTGCCAAGATGAACCACAAGACCTTCGTCTTCTACAATCTGATTGGCGCTCTGTTGTGGGGTGTCGGCGTCACCTTGCTGGGCTTCTGGCTCGGACAGTTCAGCTGGATCGAAGAGAACATCGACCTCATCTTCATCCTGATTGTTTTCATCTCCGTGATTCCGATCGGCGTGGAACTGCTGAAGGCTTTCATGTCCGGGAAGAAGAACAAATCCACTTCCAACGGGAGCTTGGAAGACTAGATAATCTAAGCACTCCGGGAGCGGAACTGGCCTCCGCCCCACTGCACGCCGCGGCGCATCATCCACTGTTCGCAGGGTTGAATGCTGCCGCGGCGTGTTCCTTTGCAGACCATGTCCAGGCCCTCGTCCACCGCGCGCGCAGCCTCATCGGTAATGGGCCGGAAAACGTTCAGCAGCACCTCGCAGTCGCAGAAGCCGCCCAGCAGCTTGATCTTCCGCTCCAGGGCGGTAGCCCGCGGGGCCGAATAATCGCGGTAGTGCATCAGCGCGCGCAGGTTCGCGGCACAAGGTTCGGCGCCTGCGACTCGATATAGATAGCACGGCAGGCATTCACGGTCGACGGGATCCGGCAGTGACGGCATGGTTTTCTCCTCAACTCTGGGATGCAGTTCCGGCGGCCCGTTGCGGCTGCCTGCTCCCACTGTCAGTCACGATCCGCAAGGCTTCGCAACTGCCTGGCGAACTGTGGAGAACTGCTAACGCCCATCGGCATCCGGGATCCTGTCCAATGAAATGTGCCATGATTCAACTGTCCCCGTGCTGCCTTGTCCGGGGCACGGACTGCACCCCGTCACACATCACTAAGGTCGTACACGCATGGATGCCGATACGCTCACCTCGATTTCGCAGCAGCTGGCCGCACTGGCCGACGGCATGCGCCGCAGCGGGGTACCGACGGACGGAGCCCACGTGCATCGGGACGGCCTGTCCATGCGACTGATCTACTCGCGCCAGGATCTGGTAGACACCTTCAACGACTTCCAGGACCGGGCGGTGCATTCGATCGATGCGCTGGACCGAGGCGGCAGACCCGCGCATGCGGAGTCCCAATCGAAGTCCCAGCCAGCCGCGCTGGCCCGCGGGGTGCGCTTCCGGGTGGTCTACGACCCCTCGGTATTCGAGCGCGGAGACCTCACCCGGGCCATGCTGAACTCGGTCCGCCAAGGCGAGGAAGCCCGGGTCTCCACGAATGTCTCGACGCGGCTGCTGATCCGCGACCGCGAGGAGTTCATCATCCACACTTCGGAAGCCTCCGCCGCATCGCATCTGGCCGTGCAGCTCACCTCCCCGGTGCTGGCAGATTTCATCAACGATTCATTCACCAAGGTCTGGGAAACCGCCCTGCAGGTCAGCAACCGGAAGTTCGAGTCCGGAACGCTGCTGGAGGATGACGAGATCCAGATCCTGCGACTGCTGGCCGCCGGGCAGAAGGACGAGTCGGTGGCCCGTGCGCTGGGAGTCAGCGTGCGCACGGTGCAGCGCAAAATCCAGACCCTGCAGCGCGGATTCGGCGCAGCCAGCAGGTTCCAGCTCGGCGCCATCAGCGCCAGGCACCTGATCGTGGACCGCGAATCCGCAGACTGAATCAGCAGAGACTGATTAACGACGTGTCGGTTTTACGACACCGTTTTATGTCGTAGGCGCGGCGGATCCGTGAAAAGCTTGAATGACCGGGGCGCTAAGCCCTGCCATCCCAACAGTTCTCGTTTCACAGGAGCACCACGTCGATGAGTGAGAAACTCCCCAAGTCAATGCCGGTACCAAGCAGCGGGGAGAATGTCATTCCCCGGCTGGCGAACAGCCAGCCCTTCGTGGACTTCATGGCCAAGGGCTGGGAATCACCCCAATTGCCTGCCCCTGTCGATGCCGCGGCGTCGCAGGCCGCAGCCAACCACCGCGAGAACCTCTCGGCGGCCTTCGCCGGCCAGGGCATCATGGTGTTCGCCGGCCACGCACCGGTGCGGGCCAACGACAACTTCCACGAGTTCCGCGCCCACTCCGATTTCATGTACCTGGTCAATGCCCAGATCGAGACCGCCGTGCTGCTGGGCCACCCGACCAGCGACGGACATGACTTCGAACTGTTCCTGCCAGTCCCCTACGCGCCGGGCACCGCTGACTTCTTTTCCAATGCCATCCACGGCGAACTCTGGGTCGGCCCTAGCCACAAGCCGCTTGACTGGCAGCGCGCGTTGGGCATCCCGGTTCGCCCGATCCAGGAACTCGAGTCCGCCGTGCGTGCGGGCCGGTTCCAGGCCGCCGGCGCCGTGGACTCCAGCGAGCTGGACAAGCTGAACGCCCAGGATTCCCCCGCCTTGAAGCGGGTCCTCTCCCAGCTGCGCATGGTCAAGGACGCGTGGGAAATCGCCGAGCTGCGCGCTTCGGTGGACCACACCATTGACGGTTTCCGCCAGGTGCTGGCCGAGATCCCGCAGGCCATCACCTCCGGCGGCGAGCGCTGGCTGCAGGGCACCTTCGACCGCGCCGCCCGCACCTACGGCAACGGCCCGGGCTACGCCACCATCATCGGCGCCGGCATCCACGCGCCCACCCTGCACTGGACCCGCTGCGACGGCCCGGTGCGCGAAGACCAGCTGCTGCTGCTGGACATGGGTGTGGAGGAACGCTCCTGCTACACCGCAGATGTCACCCGCACCTTCCCGGTGGCCGGAGCCTTCACCGACGCCCAGCGCCAGGTCCACGACCTGGTGGAGAAGTCCCACCGCGCCGGACTGGCCGCGCTGGCTCCGGGCAAGCCGTACAGCGACTTCCACTTCGCCTGCATGGAGGAAATCGCCAAGGGCCTGCACGACTGGGACCTGCTGCCGGTCTCGGTGGACGAGGCGCTGTCCCCCATCGGCCAGCAGCACCGCCGTTGGCTGGTGTGCGGTGTGGGCCACCACCTGGGCCTGGACGTGCATGACTGCTCGCACTCGCACTACGAGGACTACCAGGGCGCGCTGTTGGAGGAAAACATGGTGCTGACCGTGGAACCTGGCCTCTACTTCCACGCCCACGACGCCATGGTCCCGCCGGAGCTGCGCGGCCTGGGCGTACGCATCGAGGACGACCTGCTGATCACCGCCACCGGCTACGAGAACCTCTCCGGCGAACTGCCGCTGGACGCCACCGGCCTGGAGCAGTGGATGGCCCAGGCGATGAACCTGGCGGTGCGCGCATGAGCACCCTGACCCTGTGCAACGCCACGGTTTTCGACGGCGAACGCTTCCTGGACGAGCCGGCGAACATCACCCTGGTCGACGGGACCATCACCGCTGTGGGCGCCCAGCACGAGGGAATCCTGGTCGACGCCGCCGGGCGCACCGTGCTGCCCGGGCTGATCGACGCGCACTTCCACGCCTACGCCGTGGCCCTGCAGGGCCTGGGCAACGAGCTGGGCCCGCTCTCCTACTCCGCGCTGGCCGGCTCCCACCGCCTGGCAGCCGCGCTGCGCCGCGGCTTCACCACCGTGCGCGACGTAGCCGGCGGCGACTTGGGCCTGGCCCGCGCCATCGAGGAGAAGCTGTTCGACTCGCCGCGCTACTACTTCACCGGCCCCGCCTTCAGCCAGACCGGCGGGCACGGCGACCCGCGCGAGGCGCACCTGGACACCTGCTTCAGCCACGGGCACATGTGCCAAATTGTCGACGGGCCCGACAACCTGCGCGTGGCAGTGCGCAATGCCTTCCGCACCGGGGCACACGCCATCAAGATCATGACCAGCGGCGGGGTCATCTCGCTGACCGACCCGCTGGAAATCCCGCAATACTCCCCCGAGGAAATCCGCATCATCACCTCCGAGGCGGCCCGCCGCGGCTCCTATGTCTGCGCGCACGCCTACTCGGTGCCGGCGATCCGCCACTCGGTGGAAAACGGGGTGCGCAGCATCGAGCACGGCAACCTGCTGGATGCCGACACCGCCAAGCTCATGGCGCAGCACGACGCCTTCCTGGTCCCCACCCTGGCCGCCTATGCCGCCATGGATGCGCGCGGCGAGGAACTGGGCCTGGCCGCGGTGTCCCAGGAGAAGAACCGGATCGCGCTACAGCGCGGGCAGCAGGCGGTGCGCCATGCGCTGGATGCAGGGGTCAAGGTCGGCTTCGGCAGCGATTTGATGGGCGAGCTGGGCGACGAGCAGCTCAACGGGCTGGCCCTGCAGGCCGCGGCTTGTTCAGTGGAAGACCTGCTGCGCTCGGCCACCAGCGTGAATGCGCAGCTGATCGGCAACGAGTCCATCGGCTCGCTGGCCGCCGGCAAGACCGCGGACCTGCTGGTGCTTGACGGCGATCCGCGCCAGGATGTGGACTTCCTGGTGTCCGAGGCCAAGGGCCGCACCGTCATCCAGGCCGGAGCCCCGGTCTTCGATTCGCTGGGACTGCTGGAGGGCGCCAAATGACCGCGCTGGCACAGGCCGTGCAGAACCTGGATGCGGCCCCGCGGCTGCTGGAGACCTACGTGGCCGGCGGCCGCCGCTTCCGCGACTACGTGCTTCAGGTGCCGCTGGACTGGAACAATCCGGGCGGCCCCGCCATCGAGTTGTTCTACCGCGAAATGGTGCGTGCGCACCTGGACGGGCAGCAGCTGCCGCTGATGGTCTACCTGCAGGGCGGGCCCGGCGGGCAGGGACCGCGCCCGGTGGGCGGTTCCGACCGGTTGGATACGGCGCTTGAACGCTACCGCGTGATCCTCATGGACCAGCGCGGCACCGGCCGGTCCACCCCGGTCACCGCCCAGGTGATCTCCGGATTCCCGGACGGCGACAGCGGCGCGGCGTACCTGGAGAACTTCCGCGCGGACTCCATCGTGGCCGATGCTGAGGCGATCCGCCGCCGCGGCTACCAAGGCCGCAAATGGGCCACGCTGGGCCAGAGCTACGGCGGGTTCCTGACCCTGAGCTACCTGAGCTACTTCGACGACGCGCTGACCGCCTGCTTCATCACCGGCGGGCTGCCGAGCCTTGAGCCGAGCGCCGCCGGGGTCTACGCCCGCACCATCCACCGGGTGCGTGCCAAGAACGAGCAGTTCTACCGCATGTACCCGCAGGACCGCGCCCGTGCCGCCAATCTGGCCCGCACGCTGGCCGAACGCGAGTTGCTGCTGCCCGACGGCGACCGCTTCACGGTCCGCCGGCTGCAGTCGCTGGGCATCGACTTCGGCATGGGTCCGGGCTTCGAACGCCTGCACTGGCTGCTGGAGCAATCCGGCGACGGCACCCAGCTCAGCGACTGCCTGCTGCAGGAGGTCCAGGCGCGCACCAGCTTTGCCGGGAACCCGTTGTTCGCGGTGCTGCAGGAGGACATCTACGGCAACGGGGCCAACGGCCCCAGCGCGTTCGCCGCCCAGGCGGAGCTGGAGCAGCACGCGGATTTCGCCACGGATGCGCCCACCTTGCTGTTCACCGGCGAAATGATGTTCCGCTGGACTTTCGAGGAGACCCGGCTGCTGCGCCCGTATATCCCGGCCGTCGAGGTGCTGGCAGCGCGCGGCACCCACCGGAAGATCTACGACCTTCAGAAGATCGCGGCGAACCAGGTTCCGATGGCCGCCGCCGTCTACTACGACGACATGTATGTGGATGCCGGCCTGTCGCTGGACACCGCGAAAAAGGTCGGCGGCCTGCAGGCCTGGGTCACCAATGAGCACGAGCACGACGGGATCAACGACCCAGCGGTGCTGCGCAGGCTCTTCGCCATGGTGGACGAGGTCGGCGGTCCGCTGGCCAGTTGAATCATTACGAAACCGTATTGACCATGCGTGAAGAGAGGCGGGCACGGATCATTCCGTGCCCGCTTCTTCGCATACCGCGAGTTCCAGTCCTAAGGAGTTCGAACCTGCAGGAACGAATCTGGGATCATGCGCAATGACTCAGAAGCTTGAATCAGGGATTCGGCTTATTGGCCTTTCCGATTCACCGAAGCCGCCACGGCACACCGTTCCTTTTGCTGGACGCGTGGTGCCGTGCGCACGTTCTGGGCAATCAGCCTTCATGCCATTGCAGACCAAAGCGGGCAAATGCCTCTTGCAGCTCGGGAAGGTCGGGCGGCATGGGAGAGGCTCCATCACAGGTTGGATCCGAGGACTGACAGCCAAGTCATCGGCACGTTCGAACACTGTCCAGACACGGATCTCATCACCGTGGCGGGAATTAAACCTCACACCATCGACGACAGGCTCGCCCGCTGTCTCTTCGTGCAGGTCGTAAAGCCATCTGGCGATGGATCTAGTGAGCACGCGGTCTCGGGCGTCCTTCAACAGGGCAGTATCGACGTCGGCGAGGGAAATATCATGTCGGTCGAAGGGGTAGTGGATGCTCAACGCGGCAATACTGCGTGAGTGGGTGACGTAGCAGTATTTGCCGCTTTGGCGTGCAGAACCGTACCGCCGGTCTTCCAACCATGAGTAGCCAATGGCGCATTGGGGAGCTTCGGGGTAGCTGCCAATGCTGCCGTCGTCGTCGATAATCTGGTCAAGCCCGGCGACCAGCTCGGGACTGGGACGGAAGTGGGCAAGCAGCTCGAGGAAGCATCCAAGAAGGCTTTCGGCAGTGTAGATGGTACGAAACTCGCCAAGCTGGTCATCCCAACGTCCACTGAAAAGTCCGTCGTCACCGGCGAACGGCCAAGGCGTCCAAGCCCAAAGTTCCGGTGAGAATCCGACGCGCCAAACATGGAGGGGTTCATCTGGGCACTCTATTTCAAGGTCCACGCTGTTTCCATGTTCGGGATTCATCATCGGCCGTAAGCGAATGATTTAGCGGCGACGATCACGTCCCGAGAACCAACTATCGGGTCAGACTCGCGCAGGACCTGGGCGGGTGCGTCATCATTCAAGCCGGGATTCATCCCCTTGAACCAGGACTGCACAGTTATAGCGTCGTAGCGATCCCGCAGAAGTGCCGCGGCATGAAAAGCATGACGAAGTCGTTCTTGGTCGACTTCGCCGGGAACGGATGAGCCATCTGCCCAAGTCGATACCGATCTGGAGGACTTCACCCCACCGATATAGGCAACCAGGCGCACACCCAATATCTCCCGCAACTGCGAAATGAGCTCATGAAACGGAAGACCGACGGAATCCTCGTACGCGCGAAGTCCCGGACGCTGATCAGGTGACACTGCTGCTTTCATGATTCGATTGTACTCTGGAATGCATGCTCAACCCATAGTAAAAATGCACCCAAAAACGCACCACCAAGCCTCATCAAGCAGCTCGAAAGGCGCAGATTTCAGCTATCGGAGTGTGCACGTTTCCGGGGTTTTGCCACACCGGACACAACAAGATCTACCCATCCTGATAAGGGAGAATACGGCCCGCATTATGTGGAACAGCAGGCGTTCCCCGGCCCGAACTCCGACGTCGTGCACACGCATCGCCATAGTGGATGCCCAAAGGCAGGCGGATCAGGACGCGGCGGTCCTGAAAGCGCCTAATATGTCATCGGCCGCTTGGCGTCACGACTGTCGCAGGATGGTTGGTTTCAAGAAGCTCAACATCGAAATTGACCACAAGGTTCGTGCGGAACCGGCGGTGCAGATCACCCAAGTTTCTCACCACCGATCCACGAGTCCTATACCCCGGACAGCGTCTGGCGCAAAAACGCTTCCACCCGCTCCAGCGCCTCGGCCACCCGTTCGTAACCGGCGGCGAACGACAGCCTGATGAACAGGTGCCCCTCGAACGGGTCGAAGTCGCCGCCCGGGGTCAGCGCCACCTGTGCATGTTCCAGCACCTGCCGGCAGTACTCTCCGGCGGTGCCGAAGCGGTCGAGCACACGCTCGCTGAGCCGCCCGTAGAGATAGAACGCGCCGTCGGCCGGCGCTGCCTGCTCGATGCCCAGCTTTCTGTAGTTGGCCAGCACCAGGTCGCGGGTCTTCGCGAACTCGGCGACCCGCTGCTCCGCCTCGGCAAGGCTCGACGGCTCGAAGGCGGCGATGACCGCACGCTGGGCCGGAGCCGGCGCGCACAAGGCGAGGTTCGAGGCCAGGGCGTCCACCGCGGCCAACATGTCGTCGGGGACGATCATCCAGCCCAGGCGCCACCCTGTCATGCCCCAGTACTTGGAGAAGGATGAAACCACGATCGAGGAGCGGGAGAACTCCCAGGAGGTGCGCCCCTTGCGCTCCGGGACGAATTCGATGCCATGGTAGATCTCGTCGCTGACCAGCCGCACGCCATGGGCGTCGCACCAGCTGCACAGCTCTTCGAGTTCCTCGGCGCTGAACATGGTGCCGGTCGGGTTGTTCGGCGAGGCGATGACCAGGCCGTCGAGCCTTCCGTGCTCGGCCAGGGCCTGCTCCAGCAGCTGCACGGTCGGCTGGAAACGTTCGGCTTCCCCGGTGGGGAGGTCCACCACCTGCAGGCCCAAGGCTCCGAGGATGTTGGCGTAGGCAGGATAGCCTGGACGGGCCAGAGCCACCACGTCCCCGGCGTCGAAGGCCGCGAGGAAGGCCAGCTGGAACGCCCCGGAGGATCCGGTGGTCATGACGAAGTTCCGCGCCGGGATCTGGACGCCGTAGCGGGCCAGGTAGTGCGCGGCCAAGGCCTCGCGGGTCTCGGCCAGCCCGGCGGTCGGGGTGTAGCCGAAATCCGCGTTCTGCGCATGCAGCTGCGCGGCGAGCTCATTGACCGCGGCGGGCGCTCCCCCACCGGGTTCCCCGACGCACAATGAGATCACGTCGCGGCCGGCGGCACGCAGGTGCGCGACTTCCTCGACGATCTGCATGACTTCGAACGGCGGGACTTCTCCGCGCTTCGACACCTTCACTACTTTGCGCCTTCAGCCAGGGTGCGTTCCTTGACCGGATGCCGGGAGAGCACCGAGATGCGATTGAACGCGTTCATCGCCACGGCGATCCACTGGATGGCCGCCACCTGCTCATCGGAGAACACCAGACGGGCCGAGGCCACAGCTGCAATGCGTTCCTCGGGGGTGGGCAGGTTGGTTGTTGCTTCGGCGATGGCCAGCGCCGCGCACTCTTCCTCGTCGAACAGTCCGCCGCATTCGTTCCACGTGGACAGCAAGTTGATACGCTGCATCGTCTCCCCTGCGTCGATGGCCTTGCGGGCATGGAGGTCAAGGCAGTAGGCGCAGCCGTTGATCTGCGAGACCCGCAGGTTCACCAGTTCGGCCAGCCGGTCGCTGATGCCTGCGTCCTGGTAGGACTTGGTCAGCTGATTGGCGAACTTCCCAATAGAGTTCCACAACTCCGGATTGGATTTATCAAGGAAAAGAGGATCTGAGACAGCCATATCTGAACCATACCGCCCGGCGCTTGCAACCTCCTAGTTCGCTTCGGGCGCTCAGCCACCGACTATGGGACAAGACCCTCAAGTCCCTGTTCGTGCCCTTCAGGACAATATATTGCGATGTAGCAACAAAAGCTGCAGGTTACGTGACGGCGGCGGCGAGACTGCCGCATTCGATAGCAACCCATCAGGATGCTTGCCCGTTGCCCTACTGGCCTGCTGGATTCGCGCATAGAATACCGGCATGATCTGGATAGGCGGCGGCGAGGTGGCGTGATGCAGATTCAAACGTGCGGGCAACTGGATTCCAAGGACCTGGTCCAGCTATGCGATTTCATGCGCGAGAACATTTCCTCGCTGAGCCTGACCCCGTGGACCACCGCGATTCTCGGCCTGCTCACGGGTCTGGCCATCACCTGGGTGACGGTGCTGGGCAACCGCAGGGCGCAGCGCACCGAACGCCGGAACACCGCGCAGCTGCGTGCGCTGATCGCGGTCCAGGATGTGGCCTTGGAGCTTCGCAGCAAATGGACGGCGCATCTGGACCACCTGCAGTCGGGCTCCGGAGGTCCCGATCCCTTTCCGGCGCTGGCCCAGGCCGCGTTGCAGGGAGAATTCCGCACCGCGGCCAGCCGCATCGACAACAACGAACTGCGGGAAGAGTACGCCCGCTGGGAGACGTACGCGGAGTTGTTCTTCAACAACTCGGGCAGGCAGCAGGGTTATGAGGAGCAGAAGCTCTGGGACACCGTGCTGGAGCGCTCGGGGAAGAACATCCGCTGGATCGACGCCTAGTCCAGCGACTGCACGTTGATCTGCACGTCATGGGTGGCCCCGGCGGCCCGAATGGCGTCCTGCCATTCGGGGCTGCCACCGAGCACCTCGAAGTGCACGATGTTCCGGTTGCGCAGCTCGGTGGCGAGCTGGCTGGCGAAGTCCTCGTTGTTCACGACCATCCAGCGCCCGTCGAGCACCACCGGCTCGTCGGCTTTCACCTCGTCGGCCCAGACCAGGTCCTTGGCCAGGTCCCGGGAGACGGCAATCCTCGGAAGCCGAATCGTGCTCATGAGCAGTCCTCCCTCTACTTAGGTCTTAGCCAAAGTATAGGCTTCTCTGCCCGGGGTAGCGGTGGCTACTTGTCGCCGTCGGCGGCCAGCTGGCCGCAGGCGCCGTCGATTTCCTTGCCGCGGGTATCGCGCAGGGTGGTCGGCACACCCAGCTCGTCCAGGCGGCGCACGAACTTCGAGGTGATGTCCGGCTCGCTGCGGGTCCAGATGGAGCCCGGCACCGGGTTCAGCGGGATCGGGTTCACGTGCACCCAGCCGCGGCCGCGGGCGTTGAGCTTCTTCGCCAGCATTTCGGCGCGCCACTCGTGGTCGTTCATGTCCTTGATCAGCGCGTACTCGATGGAGACGCGGCGTCCGGTCTTCACGTAGTAGTCGTAGGCGGCATCCAGCGCCTCGTCGACCTTCCAGCGCGAGTTCACCGGGATCAGCTCGTCGCGCAGCTCGTCATCCGGTGCGTGCAGCGATAGCGCGAAGGTGACCGGCACGTCCTCGTTGGCCAGCTTGCGGATGGCAGGAACCAGGCCGACGGTGGAGACGGTGATGCCGCGAGCGCTCATGCCCAGGCCCTCCGGGGCTTCGGCGACCATGCGGTGCACGGCGTTCATGACGCGCTTGTAGTTGGCCAGCGGTTCGCCCATGCCCATGAACACGATGTTGCCCACGCGCTCGTCGGGGTGCTTCTGGCCGCCCAGTCCGCCTTCGGCGATGACGCGGTTGGCCTGGACGATCTGGTCCAGGATCTCTGCGGTGGACATGTTGCGGGTCAGGCCTGCCTGGCCGGTGGCGCAGAACGGGCAGTTCATGCCGCAGCCGCACTGCGAGGAGATGCACAGGGTGATGCGGTTCGGGTAGCGCATCAGCACGGACTCGACCAGCGAGCCGTCGAACAGGCGCCACAGGAACTTGATGGTCTTGCCGTCGTCGGTGGTCAGCCGCTTGACCTCGGTCAGCAGCTTCGGGAACATCGCGTCGACCAGTTCCTCGCGGCGGTCCTTGGGCAGGTCGCTCATCTTGGCAGGGTCGGTGGTGTAGTGCTGGAAGTAGTGCACCGAGAGCTGCTTGGCGCGGAATGCCGGCAGCCCCAGTTCCTTCAGCTTCTCCTGGCGCTCGGCCAGGGTGAGGTCAGCCAGGTGGGTCGGCGGCTGGGAGACGCGGCGCTTGGTGGCGAACTGCAGTTCGGGGCGGCCGTCGGCGCCCATCTCCTGCTTCCATCCCTCGGCGGTCGGAATGACCTGCGCACGGCCTTCGGCCTGGGCGCGGGAGGTGGAGATACGCAGCTGCTGGGCACGCTGGGCGGCGGCCTGCTCCTGGCGCAGGGCCTTGCGCTCGTCAGCGGAAAGTGTGGTGGGGTTGCTCGAAGTCATCACCATCCATTGTTTCACGTATCAGCTGGGTGCAGGCGGTGAGTTTGGGCACGCGCGGCATTCAGGTCATGGTGAAGCTGCGGGCCACCGTATCGCGCACCGTGCGGTTCCCCGCCGCGGCGCTGAACAGCAGGTTGCGCGCCGGCAGCAGCCACGGCGCCACCGGCCGGCCCAGCGCCATGTTCAGGTGCGCTTTCAGGCCAGCCTGCCGGGCGGCTTTCAGCTGCCGCGCCTGGAACTGCTGCAGCTGCCCGTCCTCCGGGCCGGCGCCGGAGGCCAACAGCTCCGCGAGCTGCGCCGCACCGATCAGGCCCAGGCACATGCCCTGCCCGCCGATGGGGCTGATCTGGTGCGCGGCATCGCCCAGCAGCACCGCCCGGCCTTGCACCATGCTGGTTGCCCTGCGGTTGGCGGTGGCGAAGCTGCTGCGCATGGTGCAGGCTTGGGCGTCCACCCGGTGGCCGGTGCGTGCGCGGATCAGCGTCGGCAGGTCCGTGTCCACCGACTGCCCGCGTCCGAGTCTGGCCACCCAGCGGCGCAGGCCTTGCGGCAGCGGGAAGGACTCGACGATGCCCTGCGACTCGATGAACAGCGCGGCGGTCTGCGACCAGCCGGTGGATTCGGGGAAGTCGCCCATGAGGTAGCGGTCCGGCAGCTGCCTGCCGCGAAACCCCGCTCCGAGCTCGGCGCGCACCGACGACTGCACCCCGTCGGCGCCGATCAGCCAGGAGGCTTCCCGGGTCTGCACTCCCCCGGGCCCGGCCACGGTGAAGCGGATGGATTCGCGCGACTGTCCCTCGATGCCATGGAATTCATGGCCTTCGGCCAGGGCCTGCGGGTCCAGTTCGCGCAGCCGGTCCCGCAGCAGCGTCATGGTCTGGTGTTCCGGCAGCGCCAGCACGTACGGGTAGGGGCCGGGCAGCGAGGAGAAGTCCAGCTCGGCGATCTGCCGGCCGTTGCTGATGCCCACTCCCCGGCGGATTGCGGTGCCCTGCTCTGCGAGCTGCGCCGCCAGCCCGGCGCGGGCCAGCACCTGCTGGGCCGGAGGGTGCAGGCCGATGGCCCGGGAGTGCGCGGAGATTCCGCGGCGGCGCTCGAAGACCCGCACGGTCCACCCCTGCTGGGCCAGGAGCACCGCCAGGCCCAGCCCCACCGGCCCGCCGCCGATGATCGCCGCGCCATCCATGATTTTCGCCCCCTTTGCCCTTGCGGTCATGACCAGGCCGGCCGGTAGGCCAGCAGGTTTCTGAACGGCTTGGCGGTATGCACCTGCCATCCGGCAGGCACGCGGCGGACAAGTTCCACCGGGGTGTAGCTGCGGCGGATGGAGGCCAGCCCGTCGCGGCGGATCAGCGAGGTCCTTGCCAGTGGCAGCGTCGCCGCGCCGAACAGCAGCGAAGCGATTCGGGAGCGCCGGATGTCCGCGTGCAGCCCCAGCCCGGTGGCCAGGGCTTCGGTGTCGGCCAGGATCCCGCGCAGCTGGGCATCGTCCAGGTGGTGCAACAGATGATTGGAGATGACCACGTCGAAGACCTCTCCGCCGCGCACCAGGTCCGCGCTGGTGCAGCGCAAGAATTCGATCTTCCCGGCCGGCAGGACGCTTTTCGCCGCGGCCTGCCGGGCGAAGGCGATGGCCCGCTCATCCGGGTCGATGCCCAGCACGCCCAGCTCGTAGCCGTCGCGCAGTGCCCAGCGGGCCAGCTGCAGGGCGATGTCTCCCCCGCCGCAGCCGATGTCCAGCAGGCGGGCCGGTTCGCCGGAGGCCAGCAGCGGGGCGATCTGCTGCGCGTAGATCCCCTTCCATCCGCCGACCGCCCTGTTTACCAGCGGGAACTGGGCGTAGGTCCGGTTCAGCAGCACGGGGTCGCAGTCCGGATGGTCCATGGCCTCCAGCTCGTCGGGACGCCGCCGCATCAGCTGGTTCCGGAAACCGTCGCCACCGTGAACAGGCCGGTTTCCACCGTGAGCCCGGGGCCGAAGGCCATGGCGCAGATGCGTTCTCCGGCGCCGGTGCTGCCGGCTTCGAGGATTTCCTTGAGCACGAACAGCACGGTGGAGCTGGACATGTTGCCGTAGTCCTTGAGGATCCGGCGGGCCGGGTGCAGCTGCGTTTCGGAGAGCTGCAGCCGGTTCTGGATCCGGTCCAGGATGGCGCGGCCTCCCGGGTGGATGCCCCAGTGGGTGATCTGCCCGATCTCCAGCGGTCCCTCCGCGTCGGCGTCCAGCAGCGGCGTGAGCGCGTCGGTGATGTGGTCGTCGATGATGTGCGGGACGTAGGTTCCCAGCACCATTTCGAACCCGTGGTCCCCGATGTTCCAGGCCATCGATTCCTCGCCCACCGGGGTCAGCGTGGTCTTCAGGTCGTCGATCTGCAGCCCCTCGCCGCCCCGGGCCACCACCGCGGCGGCGGCGCCATCGGCGAAGATGGCCGAGCCCATGATGGTGTCCGGGTCGTTGGAGCTGTGCACGTGCAACGTGCACAGCTCCACGCAGACCACCAGCACGGTGGCGTTCTCGTCGGCCAGGCAGAAATCCCGGGCCGCGCGCAGCGCCGGGAATGCTGCATAGCAGCCCATGAATCCCAGATGGTGGCGGACGGTCGAGGGATTCAGCCCGAGACTGCGCACGATCTGGTAGTCCGGGCCGGGGTTGTAGAAGCCGGTGCAGGACACCGTGATCACGTGGGTGACATCCGCAGGTTCGAGCCCCGGGCAGGCATCCAGCGCCTTCCGCGCGGCCTCGATGAACAGTTCGCCTGCGTGCTCCACGTAGACCCGGTTCCGCTCGGCGGTGCTCGGCGACTTGAGCAGGCCGGAAGAACGGTCATAGAACATCGGTTCAGCCGGTTCGGGCAGCTCGGTGTTGAATTCCGAAACGCAGCTGTAGCGGGTGTCGATGTCCGCGGAGTTGAAGGAGGTCGCCACCAGCCGCTGTCCCAATCGGCTGAGGTCGGGCTGTGCGGCGAAGACGTCCCTGACGTCGTCCTGCTTCAAGACTGTCGAAGGTACGGCGGTCTGGATCGTTCTGATGATCACTGGCATGACCCGAGCCTAGGACCTGCGCGCGACCGGTGTAAACCATCGCACGCAACTGCCAGGAAACCAGGATCGGCCGCCAGCGCCGCGGGTGCACGTGCCAGCTCTCCACTCGTCGTCGCGTGCCACGACGGCTGGCAGCCGTCTGGAACCCCTCGCAACGGCAGCGTGAAATGTCCTACCCTGAAACCCCGTCATGCATGCGCCGCAGGCGGCATGGGAACAAGTTATGAGTGAGGCGGAATAAAGGCAACCATGAGCAATGAAGACGCAGTGGAGCGAACGGAAGACGGCAGATATCTGGTCATTTCCGGCCGGAAGTGGCGTGCGAGCGATCCCGGGATCCCGCCGAAGCTCCGACAGGAGCTCGTCGACGAACTGATGAATGCCCGCCGTGAGATAGGACGCGGGGACGAAGAAGCCCGCGCCAGGGTCCACGAGGCGAAGCTGGCTCTGGGCGAGCGCGGACAGCCGTGGTGGGAAGAAGCCCGCGAGGACAAGCTGGATGAACGCATCCGGGCGGCGATCTTCACCCTGCTGCGCAAGAGGCAGGGGTCCTCGATCTGTCCCAGCGATGTCGCACGCATCGTCGGCGGGGGTGGCGAACGCTGGCGGTCCCGGATGGAACGCGTCCGGCAGGTGGCCGCTTCCCTGGCCGCAGACGGCGCGATTCGGGTGACCCAGAAAGGGCATGACGTCGATGCGCACAATGTCTGTGGTCCCGTGCGACTGCAACTGGCCCGAATGGACCCGCGGGAGCAAGATTAGGCCGTACGGACAATGGCTTGCACGAAACTGGAGGAGCGGCCCTTGGACACGCCAGTGGCCCCGTCGCAACGACGGGGCCACTGGCGTGATCGACTTCTACTTGTTGTCGGTTGCGTCCTTGAACGCGTCCTTGGCCTTTTCGCCAGCCTGCTTGGCATTCGCGGCAGCCTGATCCTTGACGCCTTCGGCCTGCAACGACCTGTCGTTCGTCGCCTTGCCCGTGGCTTCCTTGGCCTTGCCAACAACTTCTTCTGACTTGTTCTGAATCTTGTCTCCGAGACCCATCTTGCCCTCCTCAGTTATTCGGTTGAAACGACACCCATTACGCTACAGAAAATGTTGTCCGCCGGTCTCGCCGCTGGATAATTCCAAGGAAACGTCAAGGATGCATGTCAGGCAAGTGCAGGAACACTGCCCGGAACGGGGCACTACGAACCGGGCCCATGCGCGGCTACCGGCCGAGCAGCGCGGCACATTTCAGACGGCAGGCTTTTCAGTCCTTGGCGCCGGATCGCGGTGGACGCTGCGTGTGCCCGGGCCATGCGTGCTGCGCGGCTGCTGCCGATCGCGGATCATCGCCGCGGTGGTGCGGATGAACACGGAGATCCACGTGAAAAGGATCGCCACGGCCGACAGCTCGAAACCGGTCAGGTTGTAGTAGGACCAGGAATCCCAGAGCAGGAACGCCACCCACAGCGCACCCACGGCAGAGAGGGACATCATGTGGAAGACCGCCGGATACCCCGGCAGCAGGACCATCGTTCCCAGCAGCAGGATGATCATGGCGGCGGAGGCCAGCTGGACGAACGCCGAATGCACCCCAAGGGACAGGTTCATCGGGACGCTGCCCACGCCGATGATTCCCACGGACACCGCGACCAGGCACCAGCCCACCACCCGGGGGCGCGGGCGCAGCTTGCGAATCAGCGGGTAGCGTTCAAGGTTCGGACGGCAGCGGTAGGTCCGCGACAGCACGTCCAGGTCCCTGGTCAGGAACTCGGTGAACGAGATCAGCACCAGTCCGGAGATGATCATGGTCGTGTTGAACGTCCAGAAGGAGCCCATACCGGATTGCGAGGTCCCCAGCCGGGAGAACATCCCCTGCCACCAGCCTTGGTCCTCGGCCAGCAGCATGCTGATCAGCACTCCGGCGGCCATGTAGATGCCCAGGACCACCGACAGGTTCTCGGCGCTGGTGCGCGCCGTAGCCACCAGCGCCAAATAGGCGCTCAGCCCGGTGATGCCGCTGACGGCCAGCGACCCGGCCAGCACATCGAGGCGCAGGCCGATGAACGCTTGCTGGAACAGGTGCGTGGCCACCAGGATCATCATCACGGTGCTGGCCACGTGGACCAGTACCAGGCCGAGGGCGGCAACATACTGGCGCCAGGCCGGGATGCGGCGCAGCCACGGTTCACGCTGGCGCAGCAGGCTCCGGAACGCATAGGCGCTGGACAGCCCCGCCGAGACGCCGCCGGTCACCGAAGCCACGGAACCCACCGACAGTCCGCCGAACAGCGCGGGGCGCTCGCCGGCGAAGATGATCAAGGCCGTGGCCATCCCGAACAGCGCGCAGAACAGTCCCGACCACAGCGCGTTCCGCTCGATTTCGAGTTCGGTCACGCGCTTGGGATTCGTCGGTTCGGGGAAGTGGAGAGGCACGACATCCATTGTTCCATGAACAATTCAGGCAGTGCCGGGCAGGCCGTTAGACCAGTTCCGTGATGCCGTTGACCAGCAGGCCGACCGCTCCGGCAAGCGCGACTAGCACCACGAAGGCACGGCTGACTTTCGCCGGGATCTTCGGCGCCAGGAAATTGCCCAGCACGATACCCAGCACCATGGCCACCAGGCAGGCGGTCCACTGGATCCAGTCAAGCTGCGGCATGCCGCCCTTGGCGACCAGCGAGGACACCGCAAGGACCAGGAAGTAGAGCTGCACGGAAATCGCGAATTTCGCCTGCGGCCAGCGGCTGGCCACCGCGTAGCCGGCGATGGCCGGGCCGGAGACGCCGGCGGTGACCGACATGAATCCGGAGATGGCGCCGGCGCCGATGGCCAGCCCCTTGCTTTGCGCGGCCGGCAGATTGCGGACCAGGAAGCTGGCGCCCAGCGCGAGGATCACCATGATCGAGATGCCGATGGTCAGCCAAGGACCGCCGAGCAGCGTGGCCACCCACGCACCGGGGAAGGTCATGATCACCGCGGGCACCAGCAGCAGCGCGATCTTCTTGTATTCGACCTGCCGGAAGACCTGGGCGAAGATCAGCAAGCTGCTGCACGCTCCAAGGAAGTTCACCAGCATGATGCCTTCGAACGGCCCGAGCACCAAGACCAGGAATGGAGAGGCTACCAGCGCAAAACCCATACCGGAGATGCGTTGCGTGGATGCCCCTGCGAACACCGCTGCCGCCAAGCCGATCAACGCACCGAGTTGCACTGTTTGCTCCACGCGGACTCCGCTCCTGGTTGCTTGTCATGGTTTGCCGAGGCGCGGCGTTCTTGGGAAGGTGCGGGAAGACCAGTCCCCGAAAATGCACACTCGACCTCTGTATTCGACGATACACGTCAACAAGGCCTGACTTGAACCATTCCCGGCCTCCGCACCAATCCGGTAA
The DNA here is from genome assembly GCF_003309065.1 of Glutamicibacter soli. Lineage (GTDB taxonomy): Bacteria > Actinomycetota > Actinomycetes > Actinomycetales > Micrococcaceae > Glutamicibacter > Glutamicibacter soli. The sequence continues at coordinate 284,863 of NZ_POAF01000003.1, forward strand.
CGGCGCCGTCCGACCCGCAATATTACGACCCCGGCGTCGGCCCGGCGAGTCACCGGGCCTAGGCTGAAGAGATGAGCACCGACGTCGATTTCCTGGTCATCGGGGGCGGAGCCATGGGCTCGGCCGCCGCTTTCTCCCTTGCCGGCCAGGGACACCAGGTCCTGTTGCTGGAGCGTTTCGCCCGCGGACACCATGAGGGCGCGTCCCACGGCAGCACACGCAACTTCAACCCCGCCTACGCGGATCCTGCCTATGTCGGGCTCCTGCGCCGCGCGAACCAACTGTGGGAAGACCTTTCGCAGGCCGGCAAGGTCAAGCTGCTGAACCGGACCGGGCTGGTCAATCACGGCGACGAACCCGGCCAGCAGGCGATCCACAGGACGCTTACGGCCGCCGGCATCCAAAGCGAACTGCTGGACGCAGCCGAGGCCGGCGAGCGCTTTGCCGGCATGAGGTTCCAGACGCAGGCTTTGCATATTCCCAGCGACGGGCAGCTGAATGCCGACCTGGCCGTGGCCACCCTGCAGCGGCTGGCAGCCGCCGCCGGAGCCGAGATCCGCCACCGGCACCGGGCGCTCCAGCTGGAGGTCGTCTCGGATGAGCTGGTCAAGATCCACGTGGATGACGGCCGGCGCACCGGCACGCTGTCCGCACGCCATGTCATCCTCACCGCTGGTGCGTGGACCCGCACGCTGCTGGGACCGGGCTTCGAGCTGCCGCGCCTGCACGTCACCGAGGAGCACCCGGTGCACTTCGCCCGGCGCGGGGAATCCGCCCACTGGCCCGGCTTCAACCACACCCTCGCCCCGGGAGACCACGACGGCCTGAGGATTTTCGCTCCGGTGTACGGCATGCACACCCCGGGCGAGGGCATCAAGGTCGGCTGGCACGGATCGGGCGAAGTCATCGATCCGGACCGCCGCCCGCACCGGCCGGTCGCCGAGCAGCTCGACGCCCTGCAGGCCTATGCCCGCCGCTGGCTTCCGGGCACCGATCCTGACAGCTTCGAGCCGGTGTCCTGCACCTACGCCAACACGGAGGACGAGCATTTCATCCTCGACCGGCTGGGGCCGGTCACCGTGGGCGCAGGGTTCAGCGGCCACGGCTTCAAGTTCGTGCCCGCCATCGGCGAGCACCTGGCCCAGCTGGCCACCGGGGCGGCCGGAACGATCCCGCGGTTCGCGGCCAGCCGTCTAATCGACATCCCGGTGTTCCTCGAACGCCGGAGCCGGGCCGGAGTGTCCTAGCCCCAGCGCACGCGCAGCCCGGCCCTGCGGAAGGGCCGGGCTGCGCGCTGCGGGAGCTAGGAAGTTTCCTGCTTCACGTACCTGGTTTCCGGACGGGATTCGTAGAACGCCGCACGGCGCTTGCGGGCCCCGATCAGGAACACCGCGCCGAGCACCAGGATTCCCACCCCGACCACGAACACCAGGCCCATGCCCGCCACGTGCGTCCCGGAACCGTACTCCGGGTCCAGCGAGTCCACGGTGGTCTGCAGGAACACCGCCACCAGCGCCAGCCCGCCCAGCAGCGGAGCCAGCCCGCGGATGAGGAAGTTGCGCGCCGAGGCGAGAAGCGTGTGGCGGAAGAACCAGACGCAGGCGAATGCAGTGACCCCGTAGTAGAAGCAGATCATCATGCCCAGCGCCAGGATGGTGTCGTTCAAGACGTTGGTGGAGACAAAACGCATCATCGCGTAGAAGCCGGTGGAGACCACCGCCGCCACGATGGTGGAGAAGGCAGGAGTGCCGAACTTCGGGTGGATCCGGGTGAACGCCTGCGGCAGCGCCCCGTGGTGCCCCATGGCCAGCATCGAGCGGGCCGGGGAAATCATGGTGGACTGCAGCGAAGCCGCGCAGGACGCCAGGGTCGCCAGCGACAGCAGGATGGCTGCCGGCCCCATGACCGGGCCGGCCAGGGCCGCGAACACGTTGCCGATGTTCTCCGGATTCGCCAGGCCCAGACCTGAATCCCCCACCCCGGCGAACACCGTGGCCGCCACGGAGGTCAGCAGGTACACGGCCAGCACGATCACCGCGGTGAACCCGGCGGCCAGACCGGAGGTGCGCTCGCCGTTCTTGGTTTCCTCGTTCATGGACAGGCAGACGTCCCAGCCCCAGAAGGCGAAAATGGACAGGCTCAGTCCCACCGCCATGGCGGAGAAGGAATCGATGCCCAGCGGGTTGAACCACTCGGCGGAGAACTGCACCGCCGGGGCCGCCTTGTCCAGGGCCGCGATGGTGAACCAAAGCAGCACCACCACCTGGAAGCCGACCAGCAGGTACTGCACCAGCGAGGCGGCGTGCAGCCCGCGCACCGAGATCCAGGTGGCGCCCAGCATGAACACCAAGCAGGTGGCCACGTTGATCCACGGGTTGGACGCCAGCTCGGCCAGCTGTTCCTGCCCGGTGGCCTGGGCGAGGAAGAGGTAGAAGAAGTCCACCGCCACCCCGGCCAGGTTGGAGAGCACGATGATGTTCGCCGCGAGCATTCCCCAGCCGCCCATCCACCCGGCACGCGGCCCGAAGGCCTTCCACACCCAGGTGAAGGTGGTGCCGTTGTCCGGCATGGCCCGGTTCAGCTCGCGGTAGCCCAGGGCCACCAGGAACATCGGGATGAACCCGACGATGAAGATGGCCGGCAGGTGCGTGCCCACCGCTTCGGCGGTGGGGCCGAGCGTGCTGGCCACCACGTAGCTGGGCGCAATGGTGGATACGCCGATCACGATGGCCGTGAACAGGCCGATCTGGCCTGCAGTCAGGCCCTTGCCTGTTTCGGTGACCGGGCTGGTGCTCAGCCGGCTGGGTTTCGTCTTGTCTTTCATCGCACTGGATCCTTTACCGGGCGGGGTGTTCTATCGCTTCGGAACCTGCTGGGTGATGCAGTGGATTCCTCCGCCGCGGGCATACAGCTCGGTGGCGTCCACCGCGACGACCTCGCGGCCCGGGTAGGCCTGGGCGAGGATCCGCGCGGCCTGCGCATCGTTTTCATCGTTGAAGCAGCAGGCGATGACTCCCCCGTTGGTGACCAGGTGGTTGATGTAGGAGTAGTCCACCCAGCCTTCCTCGTCCTTCAGCGTCTTGGGCGCCGGGACGGGGACCAGGCGCAGCTTGCGACCCTTGGCGTCGGTGGCCGCCTCCAGGAGGCTGCGCACCTCGGCGGAAATCGCATGGTCCGGATGGGCCGGGTCTTGCTGGTCGTGGTAGAGCACCACACCGGGTTCTGCGAAGCAGGCGACGATGTCCACGTGGCCGCGGGTGCCGAACTCCTCGTTGTCCCGGGTCAGCCCGCGCTCCAGCCAGATGACCTTCTGCGCGCCGAGCTGCTTGGCGAACTCGGCCTCGATGTCCGCGGCGCTGGCTTCCGGGTTGCGTCCCGGGTCCAGCTGGACGCTGCGGGTGGCGAGCATGGTGCCCTCGCCGTCCACGTGGATTCCGCCACCCTCGTTGGTGATCGAGGACTGCACCCGGGCAGTCTGCTCCAGCTGCGCGACCTGGGCGGCGATCTTCGAGTCCTTGCCCCAGGAGGCCCAGGACTGGGCACCCCAGCCGTTGAAGTTCCAGTCGATGGCGGCCAGTTCGCCGGAGGCGTCGCGCACGAAGGTCGGCCCGATGTCCCGCATCCAGGCGTCGTCCAGCTCGCGCAGCGCGTAGCTGACCTCCTCGCCCAGGTGGCGGCGGGCGTCCGATTCGGCCTGCGGGTCCACGACCATGGTCACCGGGGTGAAGCGGGCGACGGCCTTGGCCACCGCGGCCCAGGTGCTGCGCGCGGCTTCGGCCTCCTCGGCGGTGTCGCCCAGGGTGTAGCCGCCGGAGGGGAAGGCCATGTAGATGCGTTCGTGCGGATCGGTTTCCGCGGGCATGAGGAACTCAGACATGGGAGCTCCCCATCTCTCCCAGACCGGACTCGGCACGGGCTTCGGTCAGCGCGCCGTAGGTTTCCGGGCGGCGGGTGCGCAGGAACGGGAAGAGCGTCAGCCAGTCGCGGCGGGCGTCCAAATCCAGGGTTGCCACCAGGACGGCGGATTCGTCGCGCGGAGCGCGCGCCAGGATGCGGCCATACGGATCCGAGATGAAGGAGGAACCGTAGAAGGTCAGTGCGCCTTCGTCGCCCCAGCGGTTGGGGACCACCATGAACAGCCCGTTGGCGATGCCGTTGCCGATGATGGTCTGGCGCCACAGCGGTTCGGTGTCGAAGTCCGGGTGGTCCGGTTCGGAGCCGATAGCCGTCGGGTAGGCCACCAGGTCCGCGCCGGCCAGCGAGTAGATGCGCGGCGGCTCGCTGAACCATTCGTCCCAGCAGGTGGGCAAGCCCATGGCCAGGCCATTCAGCTCCTCGAGGCGGTGCACCGGGTAGGGATCCTCGCTCGGGCCTTCGCGGAAGTACTTGTCCTCGTAGTATCCGGCGGTGCGCGGAATGTGCAGTTTGTTGGTCAGCGCGACGATTTCGCCTTGCGGCGACACGACCACGGCGGTGTTCAGTCCCAGGCCGTCCTCGGCCGGGGCCTTGCGGAACAGCGAAATGTGCACATGAATGGAGTAGCGCGCGGCCATGTCGCGGGCGAAGGCGACGGTCGGCCCGCTCTCCAGGTCCTCGGCGGACTCGTCGGCAGCGTCCGGGTTCGGCACCACGAAGGCCGGGTACTTGCTCAGCGTCAGCTCCGGCAGGTACACGATCTTGGCCCCTCGGGAGGCCGCGCGGCGGATGCCGTCTTCCAGTTCGTCGCGCAGTGCCTGCGGGTCTTCGTGCCAGTGGTGCTGGACCAGCGCGACCGTCAGTTCCCCGCGCTCGGCGGCGTCCACGCGGGCCGGAGAGGCCGGCGGGGTGAGAGCGAGTATTTCTTTCATGGCTATGCTCCATCGCTAAAACGAATGTGATTCGTTTACAGGATAAGCAGTGCCCCGCGTCACACGCAAGAGGTAAACGAATGATTTTCGTTTAATTCGGATATGCTCGGGTGGAAGGCCCCGACAGGAAGGCAGTGGATGCCATGGCACGTCCCTCCAAGCCCAAGCTCAGCCCGGACGCGATTGCCGCCGCGGCGTTGAAACTGATCGACAAGCACGGCGAGTTCACGCTCCCGCAACTGGCCAAGGCGCTGTCCGTGACGGCATCCTCGCTCTACAACCATGTGGCGGGCAAGGACGAGATCATCGAGCTGATGCGCGGCCGCGCCATGTCGGCGATCAGCCTGCCGGACGGCGATTCCGGGGACTGGCAGGAAACCGTAAGGCAAATCGCCACGTCCTACTGGGAATCGTATTCAAAACACCCGCGGCTGATCCCGTTGCTGACCAGCCATACCGTGCGGGACCGCACCACCTTGCGGGTCTACGATGCGTTGGCGCAAACTCTCGCGCAGGCGGGGTTCCCGCCGGCGGACCGATTGCACGCGATCACCATCATCGATTCATTCGTGCTCGGCTCGGCGCTTGATGCGGCTGCGCCGGAAATTGTCTGGGAAGCTAATGATTCTTCGGGGCATGAATTCAAGGAGGCGCTGGACGCCGGTCTCCAGCTGGAACAGCGAGCGCGACTGACCTTTCACAAGGGACTTGAGCTGATTCTCCTCGGCTTAGGCAATATTCGTTCCAGTTAGCCTGCCGGCACGGATCGTTGCATCGTGCTCGATAGTACTCACGAGCAGTGCAGCGATCTGACCACTCCAAGTAATCCGATAGAGCCCTTCGCTTTCGAATGGACGATGGGAGCGGCGGTCCATCCGTTGTCATACATCGCATACACGCGGAAGTTCACGTCAAATTTCGACCCAAAGAGGTTGCCCAGAAGGTCTATCAGGAGCGACAGCAACCCGCCCGAAGGGGAAATATCGACAGAGTATGTGGTGGTAGACACAGGCAGGGGGTCGGAGAATTTCTCTTCACTGTCGTTGATTTGGACAGATACCTTGTATCCCGTTAATTTCGAACCCTGGGCTGCTGGAGCTTGCCATGCGAAGTTGATGACATTGTTACCGGATAGCGAAGATTTATCTTTGCATGAAAGATTCTTGGCCGGTTGCATAACGGCGCCGTGCAACGTACCCCCTGCTTTCGCCGTGGAAGTGAAAGCAGCCTGCGTCGATTCGACCGCAGGGCGAAGTTGCAACGAAGCGACCGCCGTCGAAAGAACAAGCACCATGCACAAAAGGCGGGATATGCCAGCACGAGGCAAGTCCCCCCGCCCAGGGGATCCTGCACAAGCATCGGCATCAGTCTCCGAATTGCGTTTCTGGGTAGAACTTCTCGGGACGGATTCACCAACTGCTGGCTGCGGGCTACGCGAGAATGCGAGATAGAGCAGGTAGGCGCACAACAACCCGCCTAGGAAATACGCCCATGGCTGGGACAGCCACGTCACCAGGTACCCCAAGCCCGGAAAGCTGACCAGAAGCTTGTCGGCGCTGTCCACCGCATACGGTTGCAGGTCCGCGACGGGATTGGCATCCCCCTTGAGGATCAGGCCTGCTTCGGTCTTGTCGGCTACCCGGTGCGTCACCCGAACTTCGTTGCTGGTGACCACCGAAACCACGTCGCCTATGGCAACTTCCACAATCGGGGTGGGAACAGCCAGTCCCAACGATCCGGTGGGGATGCCGGGTCCCATCGAGCCACTGGCAAAAACCAGCGGTTTCACCCCAAACAGCACAGCCGCAAGCGTCATGAGCAGGCACAAGGATCCGAGGATCGCCCCGGCATTCAGCGCAAGGCGCTGGAGCGGGTTGCCGTTGCGTGCATCGGATTTGATCCGTTCCTGGTTTCCCACCTTATGACCCCACCGTTCCGGTGAAGACCAGGTCCAGCTTCGTGGTGGCGCCTTGCAGGTTGTTGGCCGCGGTCACGGGCAGCGAGTACTGCACGCAGAGTGTTTCCGAAGCGCCTGCGGCCAGTGTCGATACTTCAACTGACCCGCCGAAAGCTGATCCAGCTTTCTTATCTACGATGGCCGCTGTGCCGGAACAAGTCGCGCTCGGTGCGGTGCCGCTGACCGTGGAGCCGGTCTTCACCTGTACCTGCATGGCCTTGCCCAATTCGACGCCGCCGCTGTCGGTGATGCTGCCCCTGATGGAATACGGCAGCTCGACCGTGCTGGTGTTCTTCACGACAACTACCGCTGCGGCGCTGGCTCCCGGGTACCAGTTCACCGAGGAGACCGGCACGGTGTAGCTTTCGGAGGTCGCGCTGGAGGCCGTTGCTCCGACCCCGAGCGATACCTTTGCGGCGGTGATGCTGGTGGTCGCCGTGGCGGTTCCGGTCCAGGCCGCCAAGGTGGACACCGAGCCGAGGCCTACCAGGATTCCCACCGACAGGATCGCCTTGACCTGTACCGATCGTCTGCTCATTGAGATGCTCCTTGGGGTGCCTGCGCCTGGGCGCCATGTTGCTTCGAACGTAGATATAGCGTTGCGCCGGCCCCGGCCATGCCTAGCGCCAGCGGGATCGCCCAGCCGCTGAAGCCGGTGGATCCCAGCTCGTCCGGCGGACGATCCCCTTCCACGTCAGGAGAATGGGGACTGCCCGGCGGCTGCGGGGCCTCCGGCGATTCGGGTTCCTGCGGGATCCCGCCGGCGACCTCGATCGCGCTGATGTCCAGGCTCAGCGACCGCTCCCGGTCCTGCGAGGAATTTCCGGCAGAAACCGGCAGGCTTGCCTCCAAGGCGAAGTTTGCGCGCTGCTGCGGATCCAGCCGCATCGTGGGGTTTCCCGCCACCGCAAACTTCAGCCCGGCGGCGGGGGCCGAAACCACTGGTTTTACCGTGACTTCGATGGGATGGGGCCGGTCATTGCGGATGGAGAGCTCTCCGGTCAGCCGGTCTCCGGGAACGAGCCGGATTTCTCCGCCGAACAGTTCGCCCGGGCTTTCCCGGAATTCGCCGCCGTCCACGCTGTAGCTCAGGCCCCGCGGGTCATCTCCGTCCCCGTGCGCTCCGGGGGTCCCCGCGCCCAGCAGGCTGCCCGCGAGCACCACTGACAGCATGGCCCTGGTTGGCGCCGCGAACTTCATGACGCCTTCTTCCCGCGGTGCTCCCGCCATGCCCCGGTGAACATCACCAGCGAATAGGACAGCAGTCCCCCGATGGCCAGCCAAGTCAGCCAGGTCCGCTGCGAAGCGCTGAGCGCTGAATTCAGGTAGCCGAGCCATGGCAGCGAATACCAGAGCTTGCCGCGCACCTGTTCCGCGACGATCGGCGCATCGTCGGTGTTGTTGGCGTCCCCGCGCAGCACGAACTGCCGCTCGCCGGAAAGCGACGAGGCCACCGAGACAACGCGATGGGTCACCACGCCGGGTTCCCCGGATTCAAGCTGGTAGGTGAGCACGTCTCCCACCTCGATGGCTTCAACCGGAACCGGTTTGACCACGACCAGCCGGCCCGGAGGGAAGTCCGGCCGCATGGATCCGGTCAGCACGGTGTAGGCGGTGGCCCCGCCGAGCCGGGGAATGACCACCATGACGGCAAGCAGGCAGAGCACGATGAAGAGCGCCAGCCAGGACAAGACCTGGCCGGCCCACCAGAACGGCCCGGTTTTCTGTTCTTCCCGACGCCGTTGCGCCCGCGTCAGCACCGTCATTTCTGCTGTCCCGTGAAGCTGAGGGTGGGCGCCATCCTGCCTCCGGCCGCGGCCTGCGAGGTGCCGGCCGGAAGGCTGAGCCTGACGCACAGCGCTTCGGAGGCCGACGGGGTTCCTGCGGCCGAAAGCTCGCGCGGGCTGGCGAAGGCCGCGCTCGCGTTAAGCGGGCCCGAATAGAGCAGCTGTCCGCTGATCTGCTGCGTTCCCGTGCAGCTTGCAGGCGGCACTGCCGCATAGATGCTGATGGTTCCTGCATCCGCCAGCGCCTGGTCCTTGGCGCTGCCCGATGCGGTTCCCGTGGTGATTCCCGCCAGCCCGTAAACCAGCGGCGTCGTTCCGGCGTTGGAGATGGTCAACGGAGCCTGCACGAATGACCCCGGCAGCAGATTCTGGGAATTAAGCTCGGCGAAGACGTAGTCCTTCGCCGCCGAGCTGCCGTTGCCCGCCAGCAGGCTCAGCGAACCGGTCCGGACTTGCCCGGCATCGATCTGCCCTTCGGCACGCCAAGCAGCGACCGTGGTCTGGGTGCTGAGTCCCAGCACCAGCACCACGGCCGCCGCCGCTGCGAACTTCAGGGATTTCGGCATGCCGGTTCGTGAGTCCACCAACCTCTAGCTGCGAACCTGGTCCAGCGTCAGCGTCAGTGCGTCCAGATCGATTGGCTTGTCCATGGTGTCGGTTGGCGTGGATGCAGCAGTTCCGGCTGGGAAGGTCACGGTGATTTTAACCGGCACCTGGTATACACCCTGCTCCGCAAAGGAAATCACGTTGCCGGCCTGGGTCAGGCCTTCGGCCGTGGCATCGATTTCAAGGCCGAGATCGATTTCGTCCTGTAGCTCCGGCGGCAGCGCCTGAAGCGTGCCCACCGACAGCGCGCCTTCGATGTTCTTGCCCTTAGCGTCAATCCGCACGGTCTGCGTGTAGGCCACTACGTCGCCGGGAACGATTTGCTCGGTGGTCGGATCGAACGGCACGCCTGCTCCGCCGTCGCTGATGTCGGTCCAGACGCCGTTGTCGTCCACGGTGAGCGTCAGGTGGCCGGTTTCCACGGTTCCCGCGTCGACGGTTTCGGTCTGTTGCCACAGCGCGGCGGTTCCCGCTCCGGTCACCAGCAGGACGCCGGCGGCGGCTGCGGCAATGGTCGCCTTGGTTGTCTTCTTCATGATTCAAATCCTCAAAATTTCCGAGCGCTCCCCGCGCACTTACTTTCGAGTGAATCCGGATTCCCACACGGGCACAACATGCACTCGGTCACCACCCAAAGCACCATGGCATCGACAGCCCACCCGTTCGCCAACCGGCTATTTCGAGAACTCCCAAACAGGCATATAAAGCCACCTTGACTAGCCCGTATGGGAATGCCGATGGATGCCGCAAAAGATTACGCCAGTCGTTTTTCCAGTTGGCCAAGCACGGGCTGCGGGTCGACAAAAAAGACTGGCCGACCGGCCAGGGTACATGGCCGATCAGCCATGCGGAATCGTGGCGGCTACCTGGCGGAGTCAGGCGCCGAGGCGAAGAGGTTCAGACCCAGCGCACGGGAAAGGTGGCCGATGGCCAGCTGGCCGCGGACGGAGTTGCCCGCCATGTCGAGGCGCGGCGAAAACGCGCCGATGGCGCCCTTGCCCGGAGCCACCGCGACAATGCCTCCCGAAACCCCGGACTTGGCGGGGATACCGATCTCGAACAGCCAGTCCCCGGAACGCTCATACAGCCCGTTGGTGGCGACGGTGGCCAAGGTGTCACGGCAGACATCCGCGCTGACCACCTGCTGGCCGGTCACGGGGTTGATGCCGCCGTCGGCCAGGGTCGCACCCATGACCGCCAAATCGTGCGCCGTGACGTTCAGCGAACACTGCTTGGTGTAGATGTCCACCGCGTTGTTCGGGTCTCCGTCCAGCTGACCGTAGCTCTTGAGCAGCCGCCCCAGCGCCTTGTTGCGTTCGTTTGCCTCGGATTCGGATTCGTACACTTCGTCGTCCAGCGTCAGCGGGCGGCCTGCAAAAGCCGAAAGCCCTTCGCGCACGTTCTCCCATTTCTTGGCGGCGCTCTTGCCTGCGATCATTTCGGTCGTCGCGATGGCCCCGGCGTTCACCATCGGATTCATCGGGTGCCCGTTGTTCAGCTCGACCGCCATCACCGAATTGAATGGCATGCCGGTATTGTTGACGCCGATCTTCTCATGGACAACTTCGTGCCCGTGCTCTTGCAGCACCAGGGCGTAAACGAACATCTTGGAGATGGACTGGATGGAGAATTGGTGGTGGCAATCGCCCACCCCGTGCACGGTGCCGCCGACGTGCGACATGGAAATGGCGAAGGTTTCCGGCTCGACCTGCCCCAGGACTGGTATGTAGTGGGCGAGCAGGCCCTCGTCAACGTCCGAATAACGTTCATGTGCTTCGAGCAGCAGCTCGTCGATGCGTTGATGGGCGAGAGTACCGGTGGATACCTGCTGGACAACGTCATCAAAATCGGTAGGAATGCTCTCATTCCCGTCCGAGGTATAGGTCATGATCACCTTGCTCTTCGTCGAAGAAATCGAATTCTGGCTTCGTTCAGAGACTATCAACAGCTCAGGTTGTTGGCACGCGGCACCCTGAAGACCTCCAGCCGGCGCGTTCGACGTACTTTGGCATTCCCGGCATGACGCCCGCGGCGTTTCCCCCAGGTGGTCCGCGTCTCCATCGTCTTGCCGCACGCCGCAAATGCGTGTGTTTTCACCTACATTGTGCAGCAACTTACAGCGAACAGCCCCCGACCTGACCTAGCATTTTGAGTATGGCTAAGGGTATTACTTTTCATACGCGCAAGTGGGTTCGCCCAGAAGACTTGAACGCAAACGGCACGCTCTTCGGCGGCAGCCTGCTGCGCTGGATCGACGAGGAAGCGGCGATCTACTCGATCATCCAGCTCGGCAACAAGCACGTGGTCACCAAGTTCATGTCTGAAATCAACTTCATCGCTTCCGCCAAGGAAGGCGACCTGATCGAGATGGGCCTGACCGCCATCGATTTCGGACGCACCTCGATCACCCTGCGTGCAGAGGTCCGCAACATCTTCACCCAGGAATCGATCCTGACCATCGAAAAGCTGGTGTTCGTGAACATGGGCTCGGACGGCAAGCCCGAACCCCACGGCTACGACCAGATCACCTACACCCGCGATCGTATCCCGCTGGAAATCACCAAGGCTCTCATCTAGGTTTCCGCACGATACCCGCAGCCATTTCCAGGTTGTTGGTCCACGAATCCGCCGTGGCTTCCGCGCTCCACCAGCGCCGGGGCCGCGGCGTTTTCCATTGCCCGAATTGTCGCCCGGGAACCGGCTAACGATCCGTTTTCCGGGCTTGGCGCATGGCTACCGCCATCCAGACCGCCGCCAACGCAAACATTACTCCGCCCTGCCAAGGCTGTGCATCGAGCGCACGCCAGATTCCGATGCTGGCGAAGAGCGCGGCAACAACCAACGCCGCCCCTGGTGAGATGCTGGTTTTCCACATGATCCCAGTCTCGTGCCTGGCCACTTTGAGGACCGGGATCGACATGCCAAATTCATGGTTTCCCGCTCGCCCGGGAAATTCGCCAAAACCATTGCACATGGGCCTGTCATGCGGAAGAGTACTGTGACGGAATTGCCTTGATCCCATCCAATATCGAAGAGAGACTCCCATGAGCCGGATGATATTCGTCAACCTTCCAACCTCGGACCTGACGCGGGCCGACAAGTTCTACGCAGCCTTGGGCTTCACCAAGAACGACACCTTCTCGGACGAGAATGCCACCTCATGGATCATCGCAGAGAACATTCTGGTGATGGTGCTGCAAGAAGAGTTCTTTTCGAGCTTCCTGGTGGGCGAGGACAAGCCTGCCTTAGGCCCGGGCCATCGCGAATGCCTCAACGCGTTGTCGGCGGATACCCGCGAAGAAGTCGATGAGTTCGTCGCCAATGCTCAGGCCGGCGGCGGGGCCATCTACCGGCCCGCAGATGAGCCGTTCCCCGGGATGTACCAGGCCGCGGTGCAGGATCCCGATGGCCATGTCTGGGAAATCGCGTGGATGAGCCCCGAAGCCATGGAGAATCCGGGAACCTAGTCAGCGCACAGACCCTTCGGCATCGCCGTGCAGCAGTTCCGCAGCCGCCCGTTGGCGTCTGCGGAACTGTTTTTTCATGCCCTTCGCCGGATAGATCGGTGTTTCCCAGCGCGGTTCGAGGCTGTCGCCCAAGGTGATTCCACGCAGCCGTCTGCCGAACATCGGCAGCACCCACTGGCGTATCCATTCGATGTCCCGCTGGAGAAGCTGGACCGGGCTCAAACGCCTTATGTCTTCCAGCGGTTGGAATTCGAGCTGGTGCTGGGATCCGAGGATCTCCAGGATCCTGATGGCCATGTAGCGGTGCCCCGCACGGTTCATGTGCAGCTTGTCGATGTCCCACATGCGCTGGTCGTGGTAGATGTCCCAGGCCCAGTAGTCGACCAAGGTCACGGTATCCGGATGCTTGCGGGCCAGCTGCCGGACCCTGTCGTTGAACTTCCAGTTCCGGTGCTTGAACGGGACCAACGCAGGATGCACCGGGATATCGAATCCGGTGAACAGCAGGATCTGCGCCCCGGATGAGGCCAGGCGGTCCACCGCCGCTTCGTAGCGGTCGAGAAAGCGGTCCATGTCCTGCCGCAGTTCCAGGATGTCGTTGCCGCCGGCGTAGAAGCTGATGACGTCCGGCTTCAACGCGATGGCGGCGTCGATCTGCTCGTTAATGATCCGGTCCAGCCGCCGGCTTCGAATGGCCAGGTTGGCGTATCGCCAGCTGGGGTCCGCCTTGGACAGCTGTTTGGCCACGCGGTCCGCCCAGCCGCGAACCCCGTTGGGCAGCCGGGGTTCCCAGTCCCCTACCCCTTCGGTGAATGAGTCGCCCACCGCAACAAATAACCTGCCCATGGGAGCCAATCTAGGTTCGGCGGTTGGCCGGTTGGTGGAGCCGGCGCTAACACCAGATTAATTCCCCGCCGCGAAGTACGCAGGAACGGTGCGGGGGCGCCTACCGTGCCCTGCTCAGCTGTTCTGCTGCACCAGATGCAGCACCTGGCGCCACGCGTGGTCTGCGCCCGGGGCCATGTCCACCAGAGCGATCCGTTCCAGCGCAACGGCATCCCCTTGCGCGCGGCTGCGCCCGTGGTGATGGGTGATGTGCGGACGATAGCCCGGGCCGGTGAAGCGGACCGAGGCAATGCGCCCCCGGTTTTCCAGCACGATTTCGCACAGCCGCTCGTGCAGCAGCTGCAGGGCCGGATCGGGCTCCACCAGCGACACCAGCAGGTTCTCCTGGCGGCCGAACCAGGCCTGTCCGGCGACTTCCAGCCCGACGCCCAGCGCGGGACGGGCGGCCTCCGACAGCTGTTCGGCAAAGCGGTCCAGGACTCCTGGAGCCTCGGGCAGGTCGAAACGCAGCAGGGTGATGTGCAGCGGCCAGTCCTCGCGCCGGAAGTACTGGTCGGGGGCCACCGGTTCAACGAATACTGCTGCCACCAGATTGTGCATGGCATCAGTCTGTCATCTTCGGCGGGCACGCATTCGGGTTTTCCCTACCAATGTTCTCCGGTTCCCTCGGTGTTGCAGCAAAACCCTGCTCAATAGGATTGAGTCATGACTTCAACACTGCAGACCCAATCGGGCGTGCTTCCTGCTCGTCCCCCGTTGCGACTTGGCTTGACGCTGTTGCATCTGGCAGCCCTCGGAACCCTCGGCGTGGTTGTCCTCCCGCTGGTCATTGCCTGGTTTGCCGCGGGCGTTGGGCTGACGTTCCTGCTCGGCTTCGGGCTCCTTGTGCTGACAGGTTTGCTCTACGCGCTCTTCGGCCTGGCACGGTTCGAGATTCGTCGGGTTTCCGACCTCTACGACCTCCGGGTCGAGCCGCTGGTTTGGCGCCCCCGCCAGCACCCCGGATTCGGAGCCTATGTCCGCTCGCTGGGACACAATCTGGCCAGTGGCCGGATGTGGGCGGCCTTCGGTAGCTTCGTGATTTCATGCTTCGCCGGCGCCACCATGCTCAGTGGATTGGAATGGATGATCCGACTGTGCGTCACCGCTTTCGCCCCGCTGACCCAGGCTGAAATCGTCCCCGGTCCCTTCGGCATGGATATCCCCGCCGGCCAGGCTCCCTGGATGCTGGTCGTCGCGTTGCTCGGCGCGGCGCTGGCCGTGGCCATGATCTTCATGCACCGCGCGGTCACCGTGGGAATCATCGGATCCACCGCTCGGGAAACCGAACTGACCGAACGCGTGCGCACCACCGCGGTGCAGCGCGAAGGCGCGATGCGCGCCGCGGAGCTTGAGCGCACCCGCATCGAACGCGACCTGCACGACGGGGTCCAGCCCCGCTTGGTCTCCGTGGCCATGACCCTCGGCCTGGCGCACCAGCAGATCGACAGCAACCCCGAGCAGGCCAAGGCCCTGGTGGCCGAGGCGCATGCCTCCACCAAGTCGGCCATCACCGAGCTGCGGCAACTGACCCGGGGCATCTACGCCTCGGTGCTCGATGACCGCGGGCTGGACGCGGCGCTGTCCGCCATCGCCGGACGCTCGCACATCTCTGTACAGCTCGATGTCCAGCTCACCGGGCGTTACGCCCGGCATGCGGAGGCGGCGGTGTATTTCGCCATCGCCGAAGCGTTGACCAACGCGGCCAAGCACTCGCGGGCCTCGAACTGCCGGGTCACGGTGCGCGAACGCGCCATCGGACAGGAGCAGCCGATGCTGTGGGCCCGCATCGAGGACAACGGCACCGGCGGCGCCCGCATCATCCCGGGCGGCGGACTGGACGGCATCTCGAACCGCGTGGTCGCGGCAGGGGGAACCATTACGCTGGACAGCCCGCAGGGCGGTCCCACCGCGCTGGAGGTGAACGTGCCATGCGCGTCTTGATCTGCGAAGACTCGGTCCTGTTGCGCGAGGGCCTGGTCCGCCTGCTGGCCCACTCGGGCCACGAGGTCGTGGCCGACCTGCCGGACACCACCGGACTCATGGGCTTCCTTCAGACTGCGGAACCGGAGAACTTCCCGCAGATCTGCATCCTGGACGTCAGGCTTCCGCCCACCTACACGGACGAGGGCATCCGGGCGGCGCTGGCAGTCCGCGGCCGCTACCCCAACCTCCCGCTGCTGGTGCTTTCCCAATACGTGGAGGAGCGTTACGCCTCGGATCTGATCGCCACGCAGTCCGGCGCCCTGGGCTACCTGCTCAAGGACCGGGTGGCGGATGTCGCGGACTTCATCGCCTCCCTGGAGCAGATCGCCTCCGGCGGCACCGTACTGGACCAGGAAGTGGTGGCACAGCTGTTGACCCGGCGAAACCATGATTCAAAAATGCAGCAGCTGACCGACCGTGAACGCACCGTGCTCGCAGCCTTGGCCGAGGGCAAGTCCAACCAGGCCATCGCCGCGCTGCTGTTCCTCTCCGAGGCCAGCGTCGAAAAATACATCACCTCCATCTTCCAGAAGCTCGGACTGGAAGCCGACGGAATGGGCAACCGGCGTGTGCTGGCCGCCCTGGCCCACATCGAAACCCTGGGCACCAACCGCACAGACAGGACGAACCCATGAGCACCCAGACCCTGAACCCCCTGCCCCCGCAGGAACCCGCGCCGCGGGGGTCCGCCACGGCGCTGAACATCATCCTGGCCGTGATCGGCGTGCTGGCGCTGCTGACCGTCGGAATCGGTGCGGCACGCAGCGCGATGGCCACGCTGAACAGCAGCCACGTCGTGCAGACCGCTGATGCCAAAGGCATTACGGCGCTGGATATCCAGGCGAACTCCGGCAGCTTCGAGCTGCAGTTCACCGACACGACCGAAGCGGTGCTGGAGGTCCGCAGCACCTCGGGAAGCGCTTGGGCGCTGAACCGGTCGGGATCGACGTTGCAAGTCCGCCCACCGGCGGGCTGGAACGACTTCTGCTTCTTCGGCTGCACCAAGGCCGACAATGAGATCAAGCTGACGCTGCCGGAAGAACTGAACAACGGGACCCTGGATGCGAAGTTCGAGCTCGGAGCCGGCGAATTCCGGGCCAACGGCAACTTCAACGATCTCGGGCTGGACGTCAGCGCAGGCGAACTGAATATGCTGGGATCGGCGCATACAGTGGATGCAAAGCTCGGTGCAGGATTCGCCGGCCTGGTGCTCAGCGACGTGGACACCGCGACCCTGGAAGTTTCGGCCGGGCGCATGTCGGCCGAGCTCGACGGGACCGCGCCAAGCTCCGTCAATGCCCGGGTCAGCGCCGGCTGGATGGACTTGGTTGTCCCGGACACCAGCTACCACGTGGTGTCGGATGCGTCAGCGGGATCCTTGGAGAACAACCTGGATAATTCCAGCAGCTCCAAGCATCAGATCAGCGTGGAAGTATCGGCTGGCTCCGCGGTGCTGACCCCGGGAACTGAAGCCAGCGGCGAATAGAAAAAAGAAGCAGCCAGGGAGTGCGCCGGCAGAAGCCGGTGCACTCCCTTTGCGGGTCCCTTGCAGCGTTAAACGTGGTCGAGATGCACGCGGACGAGCCGTACGAACCCTTCCGGGTCGGTGGCATGCACCAGATGTCCGGTGTCCAGGGATCCCACAGGGCAGTCAGGCATGATGCGGCCGAGTTGTTCAACGTGTTCGGAGGGGACGAAGCTTTGCGGCCCGCCTCCGATAGCAAGCGTGGGGATGGCAATACCCGCGAAGACGCTCGGCCACGCTGGATCCGGCTGGTCGATCTGCGGACGGATCTGTTCAACCATGGCCCAATCGAATTCCAGCGACTCATCCTTAATGCCGGGCACTCTGAATGCGGCAAACCCACGTTTGCGAGCAGCACGCGGGATATTCGGCGAAATCAGCGCTCGGGCACGGCGACCGTCACCTCCAACGGCGCGCACCGTGGAGCCCTGCTTCTCGATTTCCCTTCGAAACGATTGAACCACCGAGCATCATTGCCTGCGTCCGCCGGGACACCCCGCACGATATGCAGACCCGTTGCCCGGGTTTTCGTGCGTTCGGTGAGGTTTTAGGCCTGGTTCTTCTTCATGGCAGCCAGCCGCGCCTCGATTTCCGACATTTCAGGGGCGGAGGCCTCCAGCTGCGCCGTGCCGTCCGCTTCTTCCAGGATCTCGGCGGCCGGGGCATTGGCAGTCTTCATCGCGGCCAAGCGCGCGTCGAATTCAGTGGCGGCACCCAGATCCTCGAGCTGCGCGAACTGGGAATCCAGGGAGGACGCCGCGAGCTCGGCCGCACCGCGGACTTTCGCTTCGTCCTGGCGGATCTTCTGCTCGAAGCGGCTGATCTCGCTGCTCGGGTCGTTGATATCCAGAGCCTTGATGGTGTCCATCATCTGGTTCTGGGTCTTGGCGTTGCGGGCGCGGGCCACCAGCTCGTCGCGCTTGGAAACCAGCTCCTGGCGCTTGGTCTGCATGGTGTTCAGGCCAGCCTTGAGCTTGTCAACGACCTCGCTCTGGGTTCCCACGGTGGAAGCCAGCGCACCGGCCTTCTTCTCCGCGGCCATCTGGCGTTGGATCGCTACAGTAGCCAGCTGGTTGAACTTCTGCTGGTTGGTGGCATCGCCTGCGGCGGCGAATTCCTCGGCCTTGTTCGAGGCGGCCAGGGCCTTGGAACCCCACTCTTTCACTTCGTTCTGCGCCTTGGCCAGGTCTTCCTCGGCCATGCGCAGGTTGCCGATGGTCTGGGCCACCGCCTGCTCAGCTTCGGCAATGTTGTTCGTGTAGTCGCGGACGGTCTGGTCCAGCATCTTCTTGGGGTCTTCCAGCGCGTCGATTGCCGCGTTAGCGTTCGCCTTGCCGATACCGAAAATTCGAGCCCAAATTGATTGTTTCTTGGCCACGTGCCATCCCTTCGTCTACCTCTTTAACCTTAGGGGAAGCATGGATGGTTCCCGAATCTGCGAATTGTTTCAGCGATGCCGCCCACCCTGTCAAGGGATTGGCCGCACCCCGCGACGCCACAGGATAAGTAATATATTATATAGCACTGGTCTTCCTGTACTGGAATCAGAGATCACGCACGATTCCATTTCATCCAGACCCCGACGGAGCGCCTGAATGCCAACCGAAAAGTACACAAGCATTGACTACCACACCGCGGGCGAGCCGTTCCGCATCGTGACCGATCTGCCCGTGGCCCTTGAAGGTCCAGATGTTCCCTCCAAACGGGTCTTCGCCATGAATTCACCCCAGGTGGAGCGGATCCGCCAGATCCTGTGCTTCGAGCCGCGCGGGCATGCAGACATGTACGGCGGCTTCGTCACCGCCCCGAACGACGACGGGGCGCACTTCGGCGTGCTCTTCTGGCACAAGGACGGGTTCTCCACCGCCTGCGGCCACGGCACCATCGCACTGGGGGTCTGGGCTTTGGAACACGGCATCGTGCAGCCGGATCCTTCCGGCGTGACCGATGTGGTCATCGACGTGCCGTCCGGTCGGGTCATCTCCCGCGTCCACACCGATGCAGACGGCGCGGTCACTCACGCGGACTTCATCAACGTGGCCAGCTACGTCATTTCCAAGGACGTCGCCGTGCAGACCGCACGCGGAGAAGTCGCCGTGGACGTCAGCTTCAGCGGGGCCATCTACGCGCAGCTTGATGCGGCTTCGGTCGGCCTGAGCGTCACGCCCGAAAACTATGGCGAGATCATCGCGATCGGCCGCGAAATCAAGTGGGCCCTGAACGATTCAGCGCACGCACAGCACCCGAGCGATGCACGGCTCAGCGGCATCTACGGGACCATCGTGTTCGAGGACCTCTCGACCGGGGGCGAGGTGATCCAGCGCAACGCCACGGTCTTCGCCGACGGGGAGGTGGACCGCTCCCCCTGCGGGTCGGGAACCCGCGCCCGCGTCGCCACGCTCACCAACCGCGGCTTCCTGACCAAAGGCCAGCTGCTGCAGCATGGCTCGATTGTCGGATCGCAGTTCCAGGCCGTGGTCCTGGAGCACCAGCAGGTCGACGGGGATTCCGCCGTCATCCCGCAGGTCACCGGCACCGCCTACCAGACCGGCGAGCATACCTTCATCGTGGACCCGCGCGATGAACTGACTCCGGGATTCATGCTGCGATGAGCCAGTCGATCCCGTTTCTCACCGCCCAGGAATTCTACGACCGCGTCAGCCCGGTCCGCGCCGTGCGCGCGCTGCGCGACACCCTGCGCGCGGGCTTCGACCCCGCCGCAGACCACCAGCGGATCAGCAGCAAGTTGAGCTCCGGCGAGTTCCTGCTCATGCCCTCGGAAGCCGGAGACATCGCCGGCATCAAGGTGCTGTCCGTCGCCCCGGGCAATCCGGCGCGCAACCTGCCGCGCATCCAGGGAACCTACATCCTCTTCGACTCCGAAACGCTGACCCCGCGCCAGCTGATCGACGGGGTGGCGCTGACCGATGTGCGCACCGCCGCAGTTCGCTGGCCGCCATCCAGGATGCCCTGCTTGAGCGCGAAGGCCCGCTGCGCGTGGTGCTCTACGGCGCAGGGCAGCAGGGCATGTCCCACCTGTTGACCCTGCGCGCGGTACTGGAAGGCCGCCGGGAGATCGAGTCGGTGACCGCCGTGGTGCGGTCGACGCAGAACTACGCGCACTTGGAGGACATTGAGGTGGCAGCAGCCGGCAGCGCCAGGGCTGAAGAAGCCACCGCAGCAGCCGGGCTGGTCATCTGCACCACCACCGCCCGCCAGCCGCTGTTCGATGCGCAGCTGATCAACCCCTGCGCCGTGGTGGTGGCCGTGGGATCCCACGAGCCGGACGCCCGAGAGCTGCCCGAGGCCCTGCTGGGACGCTCCACCGTGGTGGTCGAGGATATCGCCACCGCGCTGCGCGAATGCGGGGACGTCGTCATGGCCATCGCCGAGGGCGAGCTGTCTGCGCAGCAGCTGCTGACGATGGCCCGCGCGGTCCG
Source organism: Glutamicibacter soli (assembly GCF_003309065.1). GTDB lineage: Bacteria > Actinomycetota > Actinomycetes > Actinomycetales > Micrococcaceae > Glutamicibacter > Glutamicibacter soli. The sequence continues at coordinate 305,363 of NZ_POAF01000003.1, forward strand.
GGAGCCCGAGCTGCTGCGCGGCAACGGACCGGTGGTCTTCAAGAGCTCGGGCATGGCCTGGGAAGACCTGGTCCTGGCCGGGGCAGCCGCGTCGGTTGAGGCGGCTTCCGACTGACTCAGTTCTCGAAGTGCCGCAGGTAGCGGCCCGGAGCATCGAGGAACGACCGCCAGTTCCGCACCATCTCCAGGTCGTCATAGGTGCTTTCGCGCAGCCCCCACTCGCCGATCTCGTAGAGCCTTGCCTGGGGCAGGGAGGCGAGGATCGGCGAGTGGGTGGACATGATGACCTGGGATCCTGCTCGGAGCAGGTCGCTGATGTGCGAGAGCAGCATCAGGCAGCCGTTGAAGGACAGGGCCGACTCCGCTTCGTCGAAGATCCACAAGCCGTTGACCCGGGAGCGGTCGGTGAAGAATTCAATGAAGGATTCGCCGTGGCTCTGGAAGTTGTGCAGTCCTCCGGAGCCGATGGAATCCAGGTAGGCGAAGTGCCCGTGCATGGTTTCGGCGCGCAGGAACACCCCCGCCCGCGAGGCCCCGGCGCTGCGCACCAGCTGCAGGTGCTCGGAGAGCTGCGATTCGGTGGGCTGGGTCTGGTGGCGTGCGTTGGTGGTGCCGCCCTCCGCATTCAGCCCGTAGGCGGCGGCGATGGCTTCCACGATGGTGGACTTCCCCGAGCCGTTCTCCCCCACCAGCACCGTCAGCGGCGCCAGCTCAAGGCCGTCGTCGAGCAGCTGCTCCACGGCAGGGATGGTGGCAGGCCAGGCCCCGCGCGGCATCGGAGCCAGCGAATGCTCGGCCACGCGCCGCACCGGTTGGTAGTCGAGAAATCCGCTCATGCCCCGACGCTACCAAACCCACCCCCCGGAACAGGCTCCCGCACGCAACACGGCGGCAACCGGCGGCCCCGAGGGACCGCCGGCTGCCGCCGATCTGTGTTCAAACGGCCAGGCTAGGCCTTGATGCTGTTCTTGACCGGAACCATGTTCCCGGCGAAGAAGTCAGCGATCTCCGCGCGGGCGGTCAGCGGGAAGATGCCTGCCACGTACTGGTCCGGGCGGACCACCACGATGGCGCCGTCGGTGCTAATCTCGCGGTCGCGGAAGATGTCGCGGCCGTGGCCGGCGCAGAACACCTGGTTGATGTCGTGCAGGCCGAAGGGAACCTTGACCGGCTGGAACGCCTTGGGCACGTCGTGCAGCTCCACCTCGGTGTAGTCCTGCTGGTAGACCGCCTTGAGGTCGAAGACAGCATCCTCATCGCCCCCGGCCGGGGTGTACAGGTTGCGCGGCGAGGCTTCATCCTGGCTCCACCAGGCGGCGAAGTCAGCCATGGCGGTGCCTTCCAGCGCCGGGGCGGCCTGGTCGGCAAAGGCGTAGACGCGCCAGCGGCCGTCCGCCTCGTGCAGGTGGCCCAGGTGGCGCCAGCGGTTATCCGAGCGGCGGATGACCTCGGCGGATTTGAAGCGCTTGCCCACCGGGAAGCCCGCGGCCAGCGCCTGGTGCTCGGTGCCGGTGGTGATGGAGGATTTGGTGTACTGGGTCATGAAGCCGGCGGGGAACTCCATGGTCTTGGTGTAGTACTTCTCCAGCTCGTCCGGATCTTCCCAGTCGTCCACGGACTTGGCCATCAGGGTGGACCATTCCTTGTCGAAGTCGATCAGGTTCTGGGCGATGACCTTGCGCTCTTCGGCGTAGGAATCCAGCAGGGATTCCGGGGCGCGGCCTTCGAGCACCGCGGCCAACTTCCAACCGAGGTTGAAGCCGTCCTGGATGGAAACGTTCATGCCCTGGCCGGCCTTGGCCGAGTGGGTGTGGCAGGCGTCGCCCATGATGAAGGCGTGCGGGGTGCGGGAGCCGCGCTCGTCCTCGGAGACGTCGTCGAAGCCGTCGGTGATGCGGTGGGCCACCTCGTACACGGAGAACCAGGCGACGTTCTTCACGTCCATGGTGTACGGGTGGATGATGCGGTTTGCGGTCGCAACGATCTCTTCCACCGGGGTTTTGCGGATGGCGCCGGCGTCCTCGGCAGTCAGTTCGCCCAGGTCCACGTAGAAGCGCACCAGGTAGCCGCCCTCGCGAGGGATGAGCAGGATGTTGCCCGCGTCGTGGGACTGGATGGAGCACTTGACCTGGATGTCCGGGAAGTCGGTGTTGACCATGACGTCCATGACGCCCCAGGCGTGCATCGAGGCGTCGCCGTGCAGCTTGTGGCCCAGGGAGCGGCGCACGGAGCTGCGGGCACCGTCGCCGCCGACCAGGTACTTGGCCTTGACGGTGCGCTCCTCGCCGGAACGCTCGCCGGCGCAGTACTTGATGCGCGCGGTGACCGGGTACTCGGCTTCCGGGTCGATGTCGCAGTCGAGGAACTCGACTCCGTAGTCCGGGACGATCTTGCCCGGGGCGCGCTCGGCGTCACGCAGGAAGTAGTCCAGGATGCGCGACTGGTTCACGTAGATGTGCGGGAATTCGCTCATGCCGGTGGAGTCATCGGCCGCGCGGGAGTGGCGCTTGATGTTGGCTGGATTCTCCGGATCGGGGGTCCAGAAGCACATTTCAACGTTGCGGTAGGCCTCCTCGACAACCTCGTTGGCGAAACCGAAGGCTTGGAAGGTCTCCACCGAACGAGCCTGGATGCCGTCAGCCTGGCCGACGTCCAGACGGCCCGGACGCAGCTCGATGGCGCGGGCGTTGATGCTTGGGAAGCGGGACAGCTGCGCGGTGACCACTGCGGCGGCCGGGCCGGTGCCGACAATCAGCACATCCATCTCATCAGGGATTTCCATGGAACGGTCAATGCCATAGCCCTCGGCAGGCTTGACGCGTGGATCTCCGGAGACGTAGCCCCTGTGGTGAATCTGCATTATTTGGCTCCTCGAGGTGTCACACAAACATCTTTGTCTCTATATTTGCGACACGGTTGTAACTATAGATACAAGAGTAGCTTTCAAGTACGCTGTCTTCAAGACGTAGGTCACAAGCGTTGTCGACCTGCGTCACTTCCGATACGTGAAAATGCGGTGCTCCACGCCCGCAATGAAAAGATTGTTCAATGACCAAAACCTCCAAGGGCAGCATTGAAGGCGGATCCCAGACCCTGGGACGCGGGCTGGAAGCACTGACCCTGATCGGTGAATCCACGCGGCCGCTCAGCGTTCCCGAACTCGCCGAGGCACTGGGCATCCACCGATCGATGGCCTACCGCTTAGTGAAGACCTTCGAGCAGTACGGGTTCGTCGAGCGTATGCCCTCCGGAGACCTGGAACTCGGCGCCCGGCTGGGCGCCCTGGCCCGCAACGTCGCCAAGTCCCTGCAAGCCGCCGCCGCCCCGCATCTAGCCACGGTGTCGGACCAGCTGCAGATGACCGCCCTGCTGGTGGTTTTCGACGGCGAAGCCGCCGTCACACTGAGCACCGCCGAACCCCGGCTGGCCGATGCCACCGTGGCCCAGCGCCCGGGCACCCGGCACCCCATCGACAACGGGGCTCCGGGACGCGTCATCCGTTCCCAGCTCCATCCCGAGCAATACCCCGCCAAGGACTTCGAATTCAGCCACGACGAAGTGATCCCGGGACTGACATCGATCGCCGTGCCGCTGTTGCTGCCACAGGGCAAGCCGGCCGCCATCGCGGTCATCTATCCCCCGCGCGATCTGGACGAACAGCATATCGCCTCGGTGCTCGCCGAAGCCTCCGTGCGCATCTCCTCCACGCTGGGCCTGCGGATCTAGGACGATTCCGCTCAGACGGCAAGAGCCGGGAAAACTGCGTGAACAGTTTTCCCGGCTCTTGCCGTTGCCGCAGCTCCTCGAGCTAGGCGGTGCAGGCTTCGTTGGAGCAACCGGCATCGCGCGGCTTGTAGCCGTTGGTGCCTTCGACCTTTTCCCAGACCACATGGCGGTGCTGCCCGCAGCGTTCGCAGGGCGGAGCAAGGTAGGTGGCGCGTTCTTCCATGGTGTATGTCCGAAAATCTCCCATGACAACCTCTCGGAGTTCACTTGGGGTCCCTGAACCAAAAACCACAGGACCAGTTGGGTGCCTTCACTCTACGCGCGGTTCCGCAAACCGGCTAGAGCCGATTTATGTCCGTTTCAACTGGTACAAAGTAGTTATCCACATCCCTGTCAGCCGACTTTCCTCCGTCGTGCCACACTGGGCCTAAGAACGCCCCGCCGGCTTCATCCGAAGCCTGCTCGCCACCGCCAAGGAAAGCATCATGAAGAATTCAGAACACAAGCTCCAGCGCCTGAAGGAGCGCATCACGCTCCTGCTGAACAAGGCCGAAAACACCAGCTACCCGCACGAGGCCCAGGCCTTCCAGGAACATGCCGAGCGGCTGATGGTGCGCTACGGCATCGGCAGGGCGGAACTCGATGCGCAATCCGCGCACCAGGGCAAGAAGCAGGAAGCCATCATCGAGGAACACTTCGAGATGCACGGCGTCTATCGGCTGGGACAGCGCGACGGCCTGTCGCAAGTTGGGCGAGCGTTCCGCACCGTCACGCTCCTCCAGACCAACTACTCGAATTCATGCAGGCTCTACATCATCGGCCACGAATCCGATGTGGCAACCGTAAAGACGCTCTTTTCGTCGCTGGTCATCCAGGCAACCCTTGCCATGACCCATTGGTGGGATACCGAGGGGAAATTCCAGTCAGCGCTGTGGACCGATTCGGCAAAGCAGATCGAGCGGCGGGAATTCCAGCGCAGCTTCTACGTGCAGGTCGCCATGAGGATCCAGGGGCTCTACCAGGAGGAAAGCGCCCAAGCCGGAACGGGAACCGACTTGGTCTTGGTGGACCGCAAACACCAGGTCGACGAGTTTGTCAGCGACAACTACCCGTACCTGCGCGCTTCCAGAAACCGGGCGAGCAGGGGCAGCATGGGAGCCGTGCTCGCCGGGCAAGCGGCCGGGCGACGGGCGGACTTGGGAATCGGCAAACACGTGGACGGGTCCAATGAGGCTCCGGATGCCATTGCCGGCTAAATCGTGGATCCGCTCATTCCGCTTGCGAGGCCGTCAAATTGCTTGCCCGCCGATCTCAGACGGGTCCGGGCTCCCGGTCCGTTAGCCAACAGCAACTGGAATTCTTGAGCACCATGTTCGACACGCTGGCTAGTTGCCTCGATTCTGGGACCAGTACTCCATCAGCTTTTGCTGCGCTTGATGTTCGGTAAGTAGCGAGATGGCTTGCTTCGAAAGATGCAACTGTTCCTTCAATGCGGTTTCCATCCATTCCGGGAGACCAGTTCCTTGCTGGGGTTCGGGCGTAGCTTCGATCGATTCATAGAGTCTGCCCATTTGAACAATGACGTCTTTGAGTGGCTGAACCCGAGGATCATCGCCCATGCGTGCGACCCGCCGGGTCAGCTCGTCATGCACTTCTCCGTCCGAGCGGACACCGACTGCCCACACTTCAGAAATATCGAGCACTGGTACGCCGGACGCATCTTCGGTGACGCGCCAAACAATTCTCCAGTCCCTGTCTCCCACGACGAGTTTACGAAAACCAATCAGGGCACCAAGCAAGGGCTCCCCCGCATCGGGTGACTTTTCCAATAGGAGCATCTTCTTGAAAACGGCGCGTACGATCCTGGGATCTTTCCTATGCAGTCGATAGAGGTCAGCTACCGCGTCTTCGGTCAACCGGACGATGCACAACCGTTCCCCGGGCTGATTCACGAATTCTCAGGATCGGCTTCGCGAGCGTTCTCCGCTTCGAGCTCCGCACGATTCAAGTTGAAGAACTCCATGGCTTGATCCAGATCGGTACGCACCCCACTATCTGTTGCGAAGCGCGCCATTACCAGAGCAGCATCCCGAAGGTTTTCGCGATCACGGCGTAATTGCGCGATCTCCCTAGCTGACACGATTTCAGCCACAACCTTTCCGTGGCGTGACAAAGACGTATCTTTGCCTTCTTCAGCAGCGGTTACCAATGCCGAAATTCCCGCACGGGATGCGTCTGTAATACTCATGGTGGCCATAAAAAAACTATATAGATTTCTGCCTAGATTTTCTAGGCATGGTCGACGCTACCCGTTCGGGCTAGGCTGACAGCGAGCTGGAGGTACGCCAAGCAGCTCGCACTCGTTTGCTTGGGTGCAACCGTTTCATGGGCCGCTAAACGCGTTGCACGAGATGCCAACGGCAAATTGGTATCAACGCACCTGCGTGCGCTGCTGGTCTTCGATATAGCGCGGGCGCCCGGCCATGATTCCGGTGTAGGTCTGGAACACGATCAACGCCGCGATAAGCCAGATGGGGGAGGTCCATGACCCGGTGACCTCATACAGCGCCCCGACGGCGAACGGACCGGGGAACGCGATCAAGTAGCCGGCCGACTGTCCGAAGGCCGAAAGCTTCGCTACCCCGGCGGCGCTGTGGGCTTTCAGCCCGATCATGGTCAGGGCGAGCGGGAAATTCGATCCGCAGATGCCCAACAGGATCACCCAGAGATAGGCGCCTTCCAGCGGGAAAGTGAGCATGCCGGCCACCGCGATCAGCCCGGCCACGCCGTTGATGATCACCAACGGCCCTTGGTGGGTGAACCGCGCGGCCAGCGCTGGCATCACAAATGACAACGGGACACCCACGCCTAGCAGGATCGCCAGCAGCGCACCGGCTTCGATGGGATCCATGCCCAAATCGGCGAAGATCTTCGGAGCCCAACCCATGAAGATATAGGCGACCGAGGACTGCCCGGCGAAGAACAAGGCAACCCACCAGGCCGTCGGATTTTTGTACATGGGGCCTATGGTTGCGGCCTGGACATGGTTCCGTCCGAATTCGCCATGCTGCGCGGCGATCTGGGAGCGCAAGCCGAGGTAGACAACAAGCCAGACCGCCAGGGCCAGCAGCGCGGGTAGCGCCCACACCGCCAAACCGATGCGCCAGTGGCCGCCGAGCATGTCATTGACCGGGACGGCCACTCCTGCCACAGCCGAGGCGCCCAGCGCCACCGCCGTGGTGTATGCCCCGGTGACCACGCCGATCTTGTGCGGGAACCACCGCTTGACCAGCACCGGCATCAGGATGTTGCCCACCGCGATTCCGGCCAGCGCCAACGCGGTGCACAGGAGGAATGTCCAGGTTTCCGGCGCGGCCGACCGAAGCAGGATTCCGGCGAGGATGGCGCCCATGGCGGCGATCACGACCAGTTCCGGCCCGCGCTTGCCTGTCAGGCGCGGGGCCAGCGGTCCCAGCAGCGCGAAGCACAGCGGAGGGACTCCGGTGATCATGCCTGCGATGAACCCGTTCATCTGCAGGTCCTCGATGGCCGGATCCAGCAGCGTCCCGAGCGAGGTGACTGCAGGGCGCAAGTTGATCGACGCCAAGATGATGGCCAGGACCAGCAGGACGCCGAATCCTTTGGGCAGCGCAAGGCGGGGCGGGGAAAAATCAGACATAGTAGGCACAGACTATCGGGCCGGGCGCTCCCGGCCTATCCGGCGCCGCTTGGTCCCCGCGCCGCCCACAGGCAACGCCGTTGGCTAGCCGAGTTTCGCGCGCACCATCTGCGAAACGGCCTTGCCGTCGAAGCGGCCGGCGATCTCGGCACCGACCAGCTTCATGGCGTTGCCCATGTCCTTCATGGTCAGCTCGTGGTCGGCCGCGAGCTCGGCCATGATCCGGTCCACAATGCCCTGGGCTTCGGTCTCGTCGAGCATCTTCGGCAGGTAGGTGGAGATGAAAGCCGCCTCGGCCAGTTCCCGTTCGGCCAAATCTGCGCGCCCGTCCTTGGCGGCGAGCGCGGCGGTTTCCTCGCGGTTGGCGACCTCCTTGCGCAGCAAGTTCTCCACGTCCTGGTCGCTCAGCTCGGTGGGGTTCTTCCCGGACTTCTCACGGGTCCCGATGGTGCTGATGATATTGCGCAGCGTGGTTTTCTCCATCTCGTTGCCCGCCTTCAGGTGGGTGATGCTGTCCTCGTGCAGGCGCTCTTTCAAAGTCATGTGATTCTCCTTCGTCGTACGTCTTCTCATCCACCCCCGACTTTACTCGCTTGCGGCATGGTGGCCGCGGGCCGTGAACGGCGTTTGGTAGCTTGAGCCTTATGAAACGCAGATTGCTGATCGCCGTGCTGGCAGCTCTTGCCGTCACGGCGGCGGCAGTGGCGCTGTGGGACCCGTGGGATCGCTGCGACGCACCCGAACCGGTGTGCACCGCGCTGGGCGAGATCGGTGAGCTGGACAATGTCCTGGACACCGAGGTGGATTACGATGCGGGGTCGTCCGCCGCCAACGGCTCGGGGCCGGTGCTGGTCCTGTGGACGTTCCGCCTGCCTGAAACGCTCAGCCCACAGCAGGCGGCAGAACTTGCGGCCCGCGCTGCCGAACAGGCCCAGGCCGTCGTGGTTGGCAATGTCGAACTCCAGCATGCAGTCAGCATCGTAGCCGGTATCCCGCAGGAATCCCAGGTTCCCGGCATGGAAACCTACCCGCTGCAGTTGATGCTGGGAGACCGTCCGAGGCAAGAGACGGCGCAGGCTTTCAGCTTCTGGCAGCAAGGAGCAACGCAAGTGGGCAACGGATCGGTGTCCGCCCCGAACACCGAAGCACTGCTTGAATTGGCGCAGCTCGCGCGGAGGCTGGACTACGAACCCACGCTTGAACTCCCCGACGGCTCGATTCGCTACACCCCCAACGGGGAATTCAAGCTGGAGCAGGTGCAACTGGCAGTCGAAGCCGCGCAGCAGCCGAACGTTGCGAACGCCATTTTCGGTTCGGGCTCGTTGTCCGTGTATTCGAGCGCTGCGGACGACTCCGAGCAGACGGCCGACATCAAGCGGTGGCTCGACGCGCATGAACCCCTGTCGGAGCCGACAGCCTATACCCTGTCCAGCCCGGACGTCGGAACGATCTTCGACGGCTGGATCGGCCGGGAGCTGCCCGATCATCTCATGGCCAAGCCGCCGGTGCTGCCCGAGGGCGTCACGGCCTGGCCTGGCGATGCGAACGCCCCGACCTGCACCCAGGACGACCTCAAGCTCTCGTTGAGCAGCCCGGATGCGGCGCTCGGTTCACGATTCCTGTCTCTCTACGCGCACAATGTTTCCGCAAGCGCCTGCTCCCTGCAGGGCTATGCGCAGATCACGTTCCTGAATGCCGACGGCGACGTGCAGGATGATGCGGTCACCCGCCCGGAAACCCATGTGAGCGCGGAGCGGATCGTGGTTCCTTCCGGGGAATACGCCATCTCCACCCTGAATTGGAAAGCCATGTCCACCAGCCAGGATCCCGATGAGACCACCGACCTGAGCGTGGCCGCACTGCCAAACCTGGAACCAGTGGTCTTGACCCCGATGCATCAGGAACGTCCGACGTCCTTGGATATCCTCGACGGGGCACGGGTCGATCTGGGCCCCTGGGTGCAGGCCGCCGAGGGCTGGTCGAAGCCCGGGGAGTCCAGCGGATCGGGCGAACGCCCCGGCAGCCGGGCACCCTAGATGCTGCGCGGAGGGAACTTCTTGTACTTCACGTAGTGGTTGACCGCATTTAGCACCAGGTAGACCCGGCGGCGCGGGTGCTTTTCCGGGGCGAACTTCAGCGGGTTGGAGACCTTGCCGGATTTCAGCAGCACGGCCGCCTTGCGTCCGGTACCGCTGTCCAGGAAGCGGCGCAGCAGGTGGTGCGGCAGCACGGTGAACAGGTGCTCGCGACTCAGTTGCAGCACTCCCGCCTCGGTTTCCACCACTGCGGTGGTTTCCACGCTGGCCGAGTCGAACTCGGCGCCCAGGAATTCGGTGACGTAGAAGCGGGCGGGGTTCACCCCGGCGGCGGTGAGGTAGAAGTGGTTGCGGCCCAGGCGCGGATTGATCTCGAAGAACTTGATCTGCCCGTCGCGGTGGTCGTACTTGGCGTCGATCATGGCAATGCCGCGCCAGCCCAGTTCCTCCAGCATGCGCGCCCCGTCGGCGGCCATCGCATCATTGCGGCCGGTGACGATGGCGGCGGAGTTGCCCAACACCAACGGCGCGTGCTCCTCGATGACCACCTCGCCGTAGCCGGCGAAAATGACCTTGCCCTCCTTCGTGGCGAAGTAGGTGCACAGGCGCATCACGTCGTCGCCGCCGGGTACGTATTCCTGCAGGATGTAGCCCGAGGTGTAGCCGCTGGCATCGATCTTGGACACCAGCTCGGCCAGCTGCGCGAAGTCCTGGATCGTGTGGATCTTCTGCTTGCCCTCGAACTTCGCGGCGATCCAGTCTCCCGAGCTGGACGGTTTGCCGATCAGCGGGAAGGTGAAATTGCCGGCGAGGGCTTCGAGGTCGGCTCCCGGGCGGTACACGGCGGTGCGCGGGTGGGCGATGCCCAGCCGGTCGGCGAGCGCGTAGAAGTTCTCCTTCAGCGCCGCGGCCTCGATGACCTCGAGTTCCGGGTACGGGATCACGTAGTGCTCTTCGAGCGCCGCACGGTGCTTGGCGATGAGCATGATGTGGAAATCCAGCGAGCCGAAGAGCATCAGCGGCCGGTCCCCGGAGGCCTTCAGCTCCGCGGCGAGTTCCAGCAGCGCCTCCACGACGCGTCCTTCGTCGGCCATGGAGCCGATGGGGCGCAGGTCGATGGCCACCGAGTGCTCGATGACGCCGTTGCCGGCGGCCGGCAGCACCACGGAGCGGACCTGGTAGGCCTCGTAGAATTCGCGGGCGAGCGTGTAGGTGCCGATGTCTCCGCCCAGGATCACCGGGACGAAGCGCTGGGTTGGATCAATTTCCATGGGGGTTGCGGTTCCTACTTCTTGCGCCAGTTCATGTACTTTTCAAAGGCCCACGCCAACGGCTTGTTCAGCGCCAGGTCCCATTCGCCGTTGGTCTGCACGATATCGCAGCCGGTGTTGGTCTTGAACTTGGTCAGCCCCGAAAGGTGGTGGTCCTTGTCCAGGGTTGCGCTCACGCCGCCCTGGTCCAGGTAGCGGCAACCGGCCTCGATGGAGTCGCTGATCATATGGTGCATGATGGCCTTCGGCGCGAAGAGCTTGCGCTGCTCGGAGGACGAGGCGCCGTAGAGGTACCAGGCCAGGTTGGAGGAGCGGATCATGATGGACGCTGCCAGGTCCACGCCCTCGTTGCTGGCGATGTACAGGGTGCAGGAGCCGGGAACTGCCTCGTTGAGCACGGTGTGCATCTTCTCGAAGTAGCTCAGCGGGCGGCCGGTGAAATCCTGGCGGTCGGCGGTGTGGTTGTACAGGGCATGGAATCGCGCCATGTCCTTGCACTCGCCCACCTCGACCTGCAGGGTGCTCTTCAGCGCCTTGCGGGTTTCGTTGCGGGTTGTGGAGGAATAGGAAGCCATGACCTTCTCGGTGTCCAGCTGGTTGCCCTCGGCATCCTGCAGGGCCACGCGGGCCACGTACTCGGGCTGGCCGGCGGCGAAGTCCAGGCCGACGTCTTCCTTGGTGAAGCCCAGGGCGCCCAGCGCGTCGTTCAGCGCGAGCGCACTGTCGGACTGCGACTGCACATCGAGGTCGGAGAGCTGGGCGAAGCCTTCCTTGCCCAGGTTCTTGCGCACGGCGGCGGCGCCCCAGGTGCGCACCGCACGTCCCGGGCCCATCTTCAGCTGGAAGGAGCCGCGGTTCTTCAGGTAGGCGGCCAGCGGCTTCAGCACCGCGTCGGCCCCGTAGGCTTCGAAGTCGATGACCGGCCCGTCCGGTACATAGGCGAGGGTCTTCTTGATGACCGGCGCGCTGCGGTGAAGCACCAGCGCAGTGCCGACCAGCGAGTCGTTGTCGAACCAGCCCAGCGATTCGCCGCGCCAGCCGCCCTTGACGCGCGCCCATTCGGGACGCTGCAGGAAGCTGACGTCTTGGGCGGTAGCGAGGAAGGATGAGTGTTCGGTGCTGGAAATAGGACGCACGTGAAGTTCGTTGTGGCTCACGAATGAAATCCTATCGCGACCAAGCTGGGAATTACGTGACCAATCATACCCCTGGAGGGTATTTGACTTCATACCCCTGAGGGGTATTATCTAAATATGAACACGACACCAGCCCCTGCTGCAGACGCCCAGCACCACGGTTACCACGCGGACAAGGATGCCCTGGCCCGGCGCTTGAAGCGCATCGAGGGACAGGTGCGCGGCGTGGCGAAGATGATCGACGAGGACAAGTACTGCATCGACATCCTCACCCAGGTTTCCGCCATCAATGCCGCATTGCACAAGGTCAGTGTGCAATTGGTCGAGGACCACATCGGCCACTGCGTGGTGGACGCCGCCAAGACCTCCATCGAGACCGGCGATGAAAGCTACGTCAACGACAAGGTGACCGAGGCTTCCGCGGCCATCGCCCGCCTGGTGCGCTAGTTCAATGGATTTTTCCCATTCCCGGGGCGCTGTCCCCGGATACCCGAAAGAGAGCAAGATCATGAGCCACAACTGCAACTGCGGACGCTCCTCCAACAAGGCCGAGAACGGCAACGACCTGCTGCAGATCGTGCCCCGCCCGGACGCCGCGCCGGCCATCGCCCGCACCGAGATCCAGATTTCTGGCATGACCTGCGGCCACTGCGTGGCATCGGTGACCGAGGAGCTCAAGGAGATCGACGGCGTCAACGACGTCGAAGTCATCCTGAACGCCACGGGCATCTCCACCGCCACCGTCAGCTCCTCTGCGGCCTTGAGCGAAGAGACCATCAAGAACGCCATCGACGAAGCCGGATACACCGTCGAGGCAATCAACGCGTAATTGCCCGATCTCGGGCAGGAAAGTACAGGGTTACCCCCATGACTTCCGAAACCGACACCCCCTCTCCCCTGGACCTGCGCACTGTCGACCTTGAGATCCAGGGCATGACCTGCGCGTCCTGCGTGAACCGCGTGGAACGCAAGCTCGGCAAGCTGCCCGGCGTGAGCGCCGTGGTCAACCTTCCGCTGGAAAGCGCCAAGGTCCAGGTCCCGGCCGAGGTCACCGACGAGACGCTGATCGAAACCGTCAAGGCCGCCGGCTACTCGGCGAATCTCAAGGCCCCGCTGCACCCGGAGCCCCGCTCCCCCGGGAACACCCCGGAGCATTCGGGGCACGACGAAGGCTCCGGCGGAGGGCACGAGCACTTGGTCCCCAACCACCTGCTGCGCCGCCTGGTCGTCTCCGCGATCTTCACGATCCCGCTGTTCGTCATCTCCATGATCCCCGCAGCGCAGTTCCCGCACTGGGGCTGGGTCACGTTCGCGCTGGCCACCCCTGTCGTGCTCTACGGCGCTTGGCCGTTCCACAAGGCCGCCGCCGTCAACGCCCGGCATCTGGCCTCCACCATGGACACCCTGGTGTCCCTGGGCGTGCTGGCCGCCTACCTGTTCTCCGCTATCCAGCTGATCCTCGATCCGATGATGACCGCCCATGTGGGCATGAAGATGAGCGAGCATGCGCTGTACTTCGAGACCGCCGGCGTGGTCGCCACGCTGCTGCTGCTCGGACGCTACCTTGAGCACCGGGCCAAGTCCTCGGCCAGCGATGCGCTCAAATCCCTGCTGAATCTCGGCGCCAAGGAAGCCGTCGTGCTGCGCGACGGCGCCGAGGTGAAGATCCCGGCCGACCAGGTGCAGGTGGGAGACCAGTTCGTGGTCCGTCCCGGCGAGAAGATCGCCACTGACGGCGTGGTGGTCGACGGGGCCAGCGCCATCGACACCTCGCTGCTCACCGGTGAATCCGTGCCGCAGAAGGTGGCCGAAGGCGACGAGGTCACCGGAGCCACGCTGAACACCTCCGGCCGCCTGGTCATCCGCGCCACCCGCGTGGGCGCCGACACCACCTTGGCCCAGATGGGCCGTCTGGTCTCAGAGGCGCAGTCAGGCAAGGCCCCGATCGCCCGGCTGGCAGACCGCATTTCCGCGGTCTTCGTGCCGATCGTGCTGGGTATCGCGGTGCTCACCTTCCTGGTCTGGTGGTTGGCCACCGGCGACAGCTACGCGGCGTTCACCGCCTCGGTGGCAGTTCTGGTCATCGCCTGCCCGTGCGCCCTGGGCTTGGCCACCCCGATCGGACTGCTGGTCGGCACCGGCCGCGGCGCCCAGCTGGGCATCCTGATCCGCGGACCGCAGGTCCTGGAGGACACCCGCAAGCTGGACACCATCGTGCTGGACAAGACCGGCACCGTCACTACCGGCGTGATGACCCACGTCGGCACCCGTGCCGTCCACGGCGTGCACCCGGATGAGGCACTGGCCCTGGCCGGCGCCGTGGAGCACCATTCCGAGCACCCGATTGCCCAGGCCATCGCCGCCGCGGCCGCGCAGCTCGGCCCGCTGGCCCAGGTGTCGGACTTCGATTCCGATCCCGGCGGCGGCGTGAAGGGCGTGATCGACGGCCGCACCGTGGTTGTGGGACGCTACAGCTGGCTGCAGTCCCAGGGCACCGAACTGGACCAGGCAGCGCTGGACATGCTGGCGGAGGCCGAGCAGGCCGGAGCCACCGCCATCCTGGTCTCGGTGGACCACCAGTTCCAAGCAGTGATCTCCGTGGCCGACAAGGTCAAGGAGACTAGCACCAAGGCGATCTCCGAGCTGCAGCAGCGCGGGCTGCGCGTGGTGCTGCTGACCGGGGACAACAAGTCCGTGGCGGCCAAGGTGGCCGCGCAGGTGGGCATCAAGCCCGAGGACGTCTTCGCCGGGGTCTTCCCGGCGGACAAGGTCAAGGCGATCTCCGGCCTGCAGGCCGAAGGCAAGGTCGTGGCCATGGTGGGCGACGGCGTCAACGACGCCCCGGCTCTGGCACAGGCGGACCTGGGCATCGCCATGGGCTCGGGCACGGATGTGGCCATCGAGGCTGCGGACATTACTCTGATGGGCAACGACCTGCATCAGGTCGCCCAGGCCATCGCGCTGTCGGAGAAGACGCTGTCCACGATCAAGATGAACCTGTTCTGGGCCTTCGCCTACAACACCGCGGGCATCCCGATCGCGGCGCTGGGCCTGCTGAACCCGATGATCGCCGGCGCGGCCATGGCCGCCAGCTCGGTGCTGGTGGTGCTGAACTCGCTGCGGCTGCGCAACTTCGGCAAGAAGTAGCCCAAAGCACCAAGCCGCCGGGTGGGAATCCATGAACTGAATTCCCACCCGGCGGCCAATTTTCATTCCACAAACTAGGCGATCTCGATTACGACCAACCGACAACCAATCTAGCGGCCTGTACCGGGATCGTTGGATCTACACCAGTCAACTGCGCGAACCGCTTTAATCTGTTCATCAAGGTATTTCGGTGACAATAAAGTTCATCGGCAGATCGCGCTATGCTACCGGTCCGCATGTAGGACTGCACAGCCTCTCGTAACCGACGCTGTTCCGCAGCCGCACAGGTACTCAAGGCCCGATCAACTTCTTCAATGCCAGGAGCACCCACCTTGCTCATTTCTCGCCTAGCCATGCGAGCCCACCCTCGTGCCCATGTCATGGCACCTTGTTCCCCGTCAACCAGAAGCTCCGCCAGAATAGTTGCGACATCAGCACTATGTGGCACATGCTCCAATGTGCATCCTTCGGCGAGCAAGCCGCAGTTGAGATTTCCGAGCCGAACGGTGAGCTTGTGAAAATTAGAACCAGGCGAAGCGTCCAGTGGATAAAAAACGACTAAGGCATCAGCAGTCGCAAACGTAACCACTCCGGTAGCTTCGTGAAAATTGGCCAAGATGAGCCTCAGGGAAGGTATATGTTCCCAAAGGGCTACTGCCACCACGAATTCAGTGTCTGGACGGTGCCCAAGAACAACGGAAATTCCTTCTAGAGCAGCCGGGGTCAAATTGCGCCCGCTGAATAAGGTCGCGAGGTGGCTTTGGCGCAAACCTGCGGTTTCGGCTTGAACGCGCGCCAGCTCTTCGACGTAGATACTTTCCGTCGCGCCGGCATACCCATCCACGACTTCCCAGACTCGAGCCGTGCGTTGCACGATAAGTTGAGCGTCCCCAGGCTCAGCAATTTCGGCAATCGCCTGCCAGATTATCGAGAAGTCCAAACGTATCGCAGTCATCAAGGCTTCGACGGGAACTTGCGCTCTCGCTCTAGAAACCCCAACTTCCAAAGCAATTGCGTCTCGCTCGCGAAGATAGCCCGGGTCATCATCATCTGTTCTCATAGCAAGAATCAACGCTTCGAATGATGCCTGGCCAGTGCGCCTAATTTCACTGTTTGGAAGTGGCGACTCAGCATAAATGGGAATCGATTCCAGACGTTTCAAGAACTTGTCAGTGAGTTCCAACGTATCTAGTTGATCCAGCAACTCATTCCAACGGCGTGAATCAACATCCTGAGAATTCATTAGGTTCCTATCCAGTTTTTCAGCCAACTCGTACATTTTATGTGCTTTTGCACTGTTTGTGATCTGGAACGCGTTGCAAATCGTTGGTCACCAAACTCCGCTTTATTGAAAAGATGGACTACATCATGACAACCGAATGAGCCTTACGCATAACCGGCTCATCCCTTTCCGATCAGGATGATGTTTCCCATGACACACACCGCAACCCAAGAAGCCGGTGCTACCCATCAGCTTTCCGATAAGGAAGCAAACAAGGTAGCAATCGGCGCACTCATCGGCACCGCCATGGAATGGTACGATTTCTTCCTTTTCAGTGCTGCCGCTGCGCTTGTATTCAATGTCCAGTATTTTGATAGCCAGAATGCGACAGCTGCCGCCATGGCTGCCTTCGCGACATTTGGCGTGGGCTTAGTCGCCCGCCCTGTCGGTGGCATGATCTTCGGAGTCATGGGCGACAAGATCGGCCGACGCAAGACATTGATGATCACCATCGTCGGCATCGGTCTGATCACAGGACTCATCGGAATGTTGCCAACTTACGCAGCCATCGGTATCGCGGCACCAATTCTTCTAGTACTTCTCCGTGTAGCTCAGGGGCTCTTCGTGGGTGGTGAATGGTCCGGTGCGATGACGATTGTCGTAGAAAATGCGCCACTGCATCGACGGGCTCGCTACGCTGCGCTGCCACAGATCGGCTCCCCTATCGGCACTATCCTTTCATCAGGTGGATTCTTCTTGATGACCGTGTTCGTTTCGCAGGAAAGCTTCGATGCCTGGGGCTGGCGCGTACCGTTCCTTGCAGCAATTCCAATGCTTCTGATCGCTCTTTACATTCGAAGCCGCTTGGATGAATCACCGGTTTTCAAGGAGCTGGTAGAAAACGGAGAAACCGAGAAAACTCCGATCCGCACTACGCTGATCCAGTCGTGGAAGCACATCATCATCGGCATGGCGGCAGGTCTACTCGGTGTAGGTGGCTTCTACCTGGTGACCGCATTCATGGTTTGGTACGGAGTAAACGTACTTAATTACGAGCCCTCACTGATGCTACTTGGTGGGATCGTTGCAGCGGTCCTGGAGATTCCAACATTGATTCTCGGTGGCCGTCTTGGCGAGCGCTTCGGAGCGTCAAAGGTGATTACCTACGGTGGCCTGCTATCTGCAGCAGTCGCATGGCCAGCATTCCTGCTCGTTGAATCCGGAGACCCTGTAGTCGTAATTCTCGGTATGTCTCTGGCTGTGTGCACCCTGTCTTTGCCTTACGCGGCCTCCGGCACTGTGCTTACCGGATTATTCCCTGCGGCAACTCGCTACACCGGAGTCGGATTTGCTCAGAACGCTGCCGGAATGATTTCCGGTTTTATCCCGCTGGTTGCCACCGCATTGGTCGCTTCCGCAGCGAATCACTGGTGGCCCGCAGCAGCCATGTTGGTCTTCTTGTCATTGTTCACCGCAGTAGCTGGCATTCTGGCCCCTAGGATGAGCGTCAGCCTCCCCGGCTTCAAGCACTAGTTTCATCGCTGATCTGATTTTTTCACCACAAAGGACCAACCGAACCATGACTATGTCTGCCGGACATCTGATCGTAAAAACTCTCGAAGCACATGGAGTGGAACGCGTATTCGCAGTTCCCGGCGAAAGCTACCTAGACGTATTGGACGGATTGCATGACTCGCCTATCAATACGGTAGTCACCCGTCACGAAGGCGGAGCCGGATTCATGGCTTTGGCCGAAGGAAGGCTAAGTAGTACTCCAGGAATCGCCATGGTAACCCGTGGCCCCGGAGCCGCGAATGCGATGATCGCAGTTCACACGGCTTGGCAAGATGCCACGGCTCTTGTCTTGTTCGTAGGCTTGGTTCCGTTGTCTGACCGAGGTCGTGGTGCATTCCAAGAATTCAGCCTGGAAGGTTGGTTTTCCACTACTTCCAAAGCCGTCTACCAGTTGGACGATGAGAATCAGGCTGGCCAAGTCGTAGCCAGAGCCCTGCGGCTGGCATCGTCTGGACGGCCAGGACCGGTAGTCGTGGGTCTTCCAGAAGATGTACTGGTTCGACTCACATCGTCTCCGGTGCCAACACCACAACCCCTGCCGACCGCGGCACCTGATTCCGAGTCGCTTTCCATCATCACGAGCTTGATTGCAGACGCAGACCGGCCTGCCATCGTCGTCGGTGGTGACGGTTGGGATACGAACTCCTCTGCGATACTAGGTGAGTTCGCTGTGGCCGCCAGGATCCCGTTGTTTGCTGATTGGCGAGCCTACGATGCAGTCGATCACGACTGCGAAGCTTACGCCGGCTGGCTCGGGTACGGCAGGTCTGACCATGCAGCTGTGGCACTTGGCGAAGCCGACCTGTTAGTTTTCTTGGGATGCAGCCGAACCGATGTTCTATCTGAGGGCTACACCGCCGCGATGAATACCCCGACAATTGTCGTGACTCCGGATGCTTCATTGGAAGGGCATGCAGGTCGTCTAGACATACATGTAGGAGTTTCGCCTATATCTTTCATCTCGGCCCTGCCCTCTTCCGATTCCGTCCGCGGAAAACGCGAAGCTACGTGGATGCAAAGGCTTCGTGCGGAACAGGTGGCCTTCACCAGGCCTGGCCGCGATGGTGGAGTTGGTGTTGATTTGGCGGCAGCATTCGAGACCCTTGAAGAGGTTTTAGACAGCAACCGGATCATTTCTTATGGTGCAGGAAACGCGACTCTTTGGGGCCATCGGTATCTCAGCCACCACGGTCCAGGAACTTTGGTTGGACCCCGCAACGGGGCAATGGGCTTGGCAGTACCGGCGGCGGTAGCCGCTAGCATCAGCAATCCAGGACGCCAGGTGGTGGCGATCTGCGGGGATGGAGATTTCTTCATGAATGCTCAGGAGCTTGCTGTCGCTTTTGCCCAAGGCGCTTCGCCAATAGTCATCGTTGTCGACAATGGGATCTACGGAACGATTGTGCAACATCAAAAACTTCACTACCCAGGCCGGCCGTCTGGAACAGACATGGTGAACCCGAACTTCGCACGGTGGATCGAGGCATTTTCCGGACATGGTGAGTACGTGGATCAAACAGAGGATTTCGCTCCAGCTTTGCGCCGCGCGTTGGCCCATGGTGGTCCTGCATTGTTGCACTTGAAAACTGATCCCGAAACTATGGGGCCAGGAACCGTTGCGCACAGCCAGGAGGTCTCGGCATGATGCTCGATCTTCTGGTGCGAGCCAAGACCATCCTAACCATGGATGAGGACCGTCCTACAGCACAATGCATGGGTATCTTCGCTGGACGCATTCTAGGATTCGACGAGCAGATTCAGGGCCTCTCAGCCACGCAAACCATTGATTTTGGTTCCGCCGTCATTACTCCAGGATTCATTGATGCCCATTGCCACACCGCATGGTGGGGCTTGGGGTTATCCGCCGTGGACCTGTCCGGAGCTCGTGGTTTGGAGGAGCTTTATGCCCTATTAGAAGCGCAGATGCACGAGTTAAAGGATCAGCCAGGTGTCTGGCTCAACGGCACTGGTTTCAATCAGAAAGACCATGACGGTCAGTTTCCCGACCTCCGCCGCTTAGACGAGATCACGGGCGACCGACCAATGTACTTGCGACATGTTTCCGGACATGCGTCTATAACCAATAGTGCCACTTTGAAACTCGCAGGTGCTTTTGAATCCGATTTCCAAAATCCTATCGGTGGTGCCATCGTCCGGGATGCCTCTGGACAGTTCACCGGTGTGGTGGAGGAATCAGCACAATCGTTGGTGCAGCGCTTGGTCCTGCCCTATTCGATCGAACAGCTGACGGCGGCTATTGATGAAGCAACCTCCCGATATGCGGCCTGCGGAATTACTTCATTTACCGAAGCGGGTGTTGGAGGAGGTTGGATTGGTCATTCTCCTATTGAGGTCACCGCGTATCAACAAGCACTAGCAGAAAAGCGTCTTCATGCCCGCGCACAGCTGATGCCCGCGCTGGATGCTCTGCGTGAGCAGGATTCTCATGTCTCGGACGCACATGGCACAGGGCGTGGACGAGGGCTGGACCTAGGCGTCTTAGCCGGATTCGGAAATGAATTCGTCTCCTTCGGTCCAGTGAAAGTATTCATGGATGGTTCTCTGCTTGGTGCTACGGCTGCGGTGACAGAGGACTACTGCGGGCATTCGCATAACACTGGATACCTGTTGAACACTCCCGAGGAATACCGAGAAAGCGTTTCCGCGGCGTACCGGGCCGGCTGGCCTGTAGCGCTTCATGCAATTGGCGATGCGGCCATCGATCTGGGCATAGAAATCATTGCGGAGCTACAGGAACGCTATGGCCTTAACGCATTGCCGAATCGCATCGAACATTTCGGCATTGCTAGGCCCGATCAAGTCTCTGCTGTAGCTAGCCACGGAATCGTAGTGACACCGCAGGCATCATTCATCGGGCCGCTGGGCGACCAGTTCGCAGCATTAGTCGGACCGGATCGCGAGAATTGGCTATATCGCGGCCAGTCGTTGTTGGACGCTGGTGTACTGGTTGCCGGCAGTTCAGACCTTCCTGTTGCAGATAACAACGTGCTTCGAGCAATTGATTCCGCAGTGACGCGGCGAACCGACAAGGGACGGGTCCTCGGAGGATCCGACGAATGTCTCTCGCCTCTGGAGGCCTTGCGCCTGTATACCGTCAATGCTGCAAAAGGTACTGGACAGTTCGAGGATCGAGGATCGCTTTCCCGAGGCAAGCTGGCCGACTTTGTCGTGCTCTCGGAATCGCCGCTGGAGGCTGACGAAATCGCAGCCATTGAGGTACTCGGGACTTACGTCGGAGGCCGATCAAGCTTCACCAAGTCAGAAATTCCCGCCCATGTGTAGACCCACAGGGTGCAGGTCAATAGATTAAAATTCAGGAGAGAAGATGAAAATCCATCACGAATCGTTCTTGGCAGACTTCGCTTCAATGAGCCGCAACGGTGCCACACCTGGTGGTGGCGTTGACCGACAGGCAGCTACGACGGCAGACGGACAAAATCGAAACTGGTTCCGTGGGCTAGTGGAGGGCCACGGGTTCTCCGTCCACTATGACAACGTGGGCAACCAGTTTTCCCTACTGGAACTATCTCCAGGAGCTCCATGGATCGCTGTGGGATCGCACCTTGATTCACAGCCATTGGCAGGGCGTTTCGACGGCGCGTATGGCGTTTTGGCAGGGGCCCACGCTGCATTACGCGTGCGTGAAACCATACAAGACAACGAATCAGCGAAATTCAATATTGTTGTCGTCAACTGGTTTAACGAAGAAGGCTGTCGTTTCAAGCCATCCATGATGGGTAGCGCAGTTTTTACGGGTAAGCTTCCAGCCCCGCAGGTTCTGGCAACAACTGATCCTCACGGTGTGAGTGTTCGCGAAGCTCTCGAATCAATTGGAACCATAGGTGATTTTGAGATCGAGGTGGCTGCATACGTAGAGATCCACATTGAGCAAGGACGCTCTATGGAAGACCAGGGGCTAGACATAGGGCTGGTCGAATCGACCTGGGGTGCAAACAAGTACGAATTCATAGTTCACGGGGAGCAAGCGCATACCGGAGCTACCATCATTGCAGACCGACAAGATGCCTTGCTTGGTGCCAGCGCGCTCGTCGTCGCTGCGCGAGAGGTCGCTTTGGAACATTCCACCGATGAACACATGGTAATCACCTCCTGCGGCGAATTCTCCGTGTACCCCAACTCGCCCGTGGTTGTAGCTAGTCGTGTAAATCTTCTGGTGGATCTTCGATCTACCGATGCTGACGTACTAGCCGCAGCGGATGCGGATCTGCGCTCCCGTGTGAAGCGAATCGAAAAGCTGGCAAATGTCAGCATCGAACGGGGTGCTGAGCATGTCTGGGCTGCAAAAGCCTACGATCAGGCGGGACTCAAGCTGGCTGCCGACGCAGCGCAATCCCTAGGCCTCCGGCATGGGGTAGTCCGGACACTGGCCGGGCACGACTCAACGAATATGAAAGACATTGTCCCAACCATCATGTTGTTCGTCCCCAGCGTGGAGGGTATCAGCCACAATGAACGCGAGCTGACACACGACAAGGACATGCTAGCTGGACTAGATCTTCTCGCCGAAGTACTTCATCGCGTTGTACAAGGCCAATTCGTTCCAGCGGATGCGCTCCTTGTCTCTGCAACCGGGCAGTCTCAGTAGATCATGCTCGGCGACGAATATTGGCGCCCTTAAACTCGTTTTTGGGGCGCCAATTGGAATGGCTTCTCCCACGCGGTCTTAGTTCTGCTTTTGCTCGACGTGCTTCTGCTGACCCACGACGATGCCGATCGCCACGCTCAGCGCCGCACCGGTGGCCGCCCCGAGCACCGTCATGGTGACCCGGTCAACCAGCAGCACCATGGGATCCTCGGGGCTGGCGAGGTGTACCATGAGCAGCGCGACCATGGTCATGAAGACCATGCCCACCGCGTAATTGCGCAGGATGACGACCTCGATGCAGAACTGGCCGACCAGCGCCACCGCAAGCAGCACCCAGAGATTGGGTTCGAAGACGAACACCGCCCAGGTCAGCAGTACGCCGATGCAGGTTCCGACGCAGCGTTGCAGGGCCCGGGCAACCCGGCTGTGGACGGTTGCCCCCATCACCCCGGAAATTGCGCCAAGGCTCGCCCAGTACCAGTGGTCTCCCCCAAGAAGATAGGCCACGACACCGGCCAACAAGACGGCGATGCCCATGCGCACGGATTCATGGACCGATTTCTCGGTCGGCGCCCAGGTGGGTTCCGCCTTCAGCGCGGCCGCCAGTCGGCCGCGTCGGGCCGACAGCCCGAGCATGACCAGCAGGCTGAACAATGCGGTGCCCGCACCGACCAGCAGCACCCCGATGAAGCTTTCGCCGCTTGCCGGAACCGAGAGGCAGGCACCGCCGGCGAACACCGCGAAGATCGGTCCCGGCGGAAGCCAGCGCACCCCGCGCGACACCAGATTGGAGCCGAAGGCGATCACGGCCAAGACAAGTGCATCGACGATGAACGGCGTCTGGAGAAAGGAGAACAGCGTGCCCAGCAGCATGGATGCTACCTGCACCGCGCCGCAGCTGAGCTGCTGCCAGAAGCGGACCGCGTAGTTGTCGTAGCGGCCGAAGACTGCGCAGAAGGCGCCGAACCCTGCATACATCGCCCAATCCATCCGTCCCAGGCTGGCGAGGATGAGCAGCGGCACCGCCAGGCAGAACGTGGCCCGGGCCGCGGGCCGCAACGCCGGCATGCGCGGGGCGACGGCAACGCTGTGCTTCCAGATCTGTTGTGCGTGGGCAATCACGGGCGAGCTTCCTCCTCGCTGGCGACTACCAGCTGCAGCAGGCCGCGCAGCTGGTCGCGCTGGGCCGCATCCAGCACGCTGTAGATCTTCTCCTCGCCTTCGCGGGCCGCTTCGACGGCACGGTCCGCAAAACGACGCCCTTCAGCGGTCAGCTCGATGAGCCGGCGGCGGCGGTCCGCCGGGTCCACGGTGCGCTGCAGCGTACCGTGCGCTTCCAGCCGGTCGAGGTAGGCGACCATATGGCCGCGGTTGATATTGGCCCGGTCGGCCAGGTCGTTCTGGTACATCGCGCCGGACTCTTCCAGTGCGCTGATGATCGTGAAGTGGTGGCGCGTCAGCCCCTCGGCGTCCATGAGCGCACCGAGCGCCGTGGTACCCACGCGCCCAACCCGGGTCGCCAGATAACTCAAGGAGTTCCATTGGAATTGGGGCGGTTTCTGTTCATTCACCCACCGAGAATATCATTTCACAATGAAATGATTTCATAGCGGGACAGATTGCCTCCCCGAACGCGACCCAGGGGCGGGAACCTGGGGTCTCATATTAAGCGTTGCGCCGTTTCAAACTTTAAGCCACAAGACGGAATTGAAACGCACTTGTCAATAAGGATTTTCGAAAGGACCTTTTGAGGCTTTAAGACGATTTTCCGGCAGATTCAATTTGCATCGCTTCACGTTTCCAAGGCATACTGTGATGGCAGTCACCAAACAGCCATTGATGCGTGGCGGGAGAGCCCCGTCCTGAACCAAGGGCGGGCGCCGTAGGAGCAATTCCTCCCCGGGAAACTCTCAGGCCCCCGTACCGCCACGAACAGGCACATCTGGAAAGTAGCGCGATGAAGGTCGCGCTCACCGAAGGAGCAGGCTTCGCCCAGTATTCGGCGCGAAGTGAAAACTCTCAGGTACGCAAACAGATTGGGGAGGAACATCAGAACAGTGCCGCACTCGCGGGCACGCCCATGATGCTCCCCCGTGGTCGCGGCAGGCACTTGCTTTGAGCGCTTGAGCCTTATGCGGCCGAAAACAGGAGAACACCACGATGCGCGTGTTCGAAGGTAGCGCTGTCCGCGGACAGGCCCACCGGCTTGTCCCGGATTGCGTCGGGTGCGGGATCCCCCACTCCCGGAAGGCGCCTGAATGAGCTCAACCAGCTCTGCCCCCAAGCTCGAACGCGGACTCTCCAATCGCCATATCCAGCTCATCGCAATCGGCGGCGCCATCGGCACCGGCCTGTTCATGGGCTCCGGCAAGACCATCGCCGTCGCCGGCCCCTCGGTCATCTTCGTGTACATGATCATCGGCTTCATGCTCTTCTTCGTCATGCGCGCCATGGGCGAGCTGCTGCTGAGCAACCTCAACTACAAGACCTTCGCCGACTTCGCCGGCGACCTGCTCGGCCCCTGGGCCGCCTTCTTCACCGGCTGGACTTACTGGTTCTGCTGGGTTGTCACCGGCATCGCGGATGTCGTGGCCATCGCGCACTACGTCGCCTTCTGGTGGGGCGACCTGCCCCTGTGGATCCCGGGCCTGGCCTGCATCGCCCTGCTGCTGGTGCTGAACCTGAGCACCGTGAAGGCCTTCGGTGAAACCGAATTCTGGTTCGCCCTGGTCAAGATCATCGCCATCGGCGCGCTGATCGTGGTGGGTCTGGCCATGGTCATCACAGGCTTCCAGCACAACGGCGTCAGCTCCTCCTTCTCCAACCTCTGGGCACATGGCGGCATGTTCCCGAACGGCGCCATGGGCTTCGTGGCCGGCTTCCAGATCGCCGTGTTCGCCTTCGTGGGCATCGAACTGGTCGGCACCACCGCGGCCGAGACCAAGGACCCGGAGAAGACCCTGCCCAAGGCGATCAACTCGATCCCGCTGCGCATCCTGTTCTTCTACGTCGGCGCGCTGCTGGTGTTGATGATGGTCGAGCCGTGGACGCTGTTCTCCACCGAGGAATCCCCGTTCGTCGGCATGTTTACCCTGGCCGGGCTGGCCGGCGCCGCGGGCATCATCAACTTCGTGGTGCTCACCTCCGCCACCTCCAGCGCCAACTCGGGCATCTACTCGACCTCGCGCATGCTGCGCGGCCTGGCATTGGAAGGCGACGCCCCGAAGAAGTTCGAGCGGCTCTCCTCCCGCAAGGTGCCGCGCAACGCGCTGATGTTCTCATGCATGTTCCTGCTGGCAGGCGTCGCGCTGCTCTACAGCGGCGACTCGGTGATGGCGGTGTTCACGCTGGTGACCACCATTTCAGCCCTCTGCTTCATGTTCGTCTGGTCGATCATCCTGCTCAGCTACCTGGCTTACCGGGCCCGCCGCCCGCAGCTGCATGACGCCAGCGCCTTCAAGATGCCCGGCGGACGGTTCATGCCGTACGTCGTGCTGGCATTCTTCGTCTTCATCCTGTGGGCGTTGACCACCCAGGCCGACACGCTGGTCGCGCTGATCGCCACCCCGCTCTGGTTCATCGGGCTGGGCATCGGCTACCTGGGGGTCCGCCGCGATCCGAAGCACGAGGCGCTGCGCCTGGCCCACGCCGGCAAGGTCGCCCACGAGCGCCGCGAGGCGGCCGCCTACCGCAGCACCGTGTCAGCCGGCGCAGCCCAGGCCGAGAAGGCCAAGGAAAGCATCGACAGCTAGCGCCTTTGGGCAACCATCGAGGGCCTCGCAACGTCACGGGATGACGGTGCGAGGCCCTTGGCGTCAGCACGGGAGAGGCCCTTGGCGTCAGCACGGGAGAACAGGCCGGCGGCTACCGGCTCGCGGCCAGGTCTTCCAGCAGGAACTTCGCGCCGAGCTCACCGATCAGCACCGCCGGGGCGTTGGTGTTGCCGGTGGTGATGCGCGGCATAATGGACGCGTCGATGACCCGCAGGCCCTTCAGCCCGTTGAGCTTCAGCCGCGGATCCACCACCGCCTGCGCGTCGACGCCCATACGGCAGGTTCCCACCTGGTGGTGGTAGGTCACCACGTTGTTGCGGATGTAGTCCTCCAGCGCCGCGTCGTCCTGCACTTCGGCGCCCGGATAGACCTCCACCGCTCCCCAGTCCCCAGCCAGCGCCGGCTGCGCCATGATGTCGCGGCACTGCTTGATGGAGAACAGGAACGCGTCCATGTCCCGCCGGTCATCCAGCGCGTTGAGGTCGATGCGCACCGGGTCGTCCAGCGACGGCCCGGACAGCGTCAGCTCGCCGCGGCTGTGAGGGGCAATGATGCCCGAGTGCAGGGTGAATGCCGTGCCTTGAACCGGTTCCATGCCCGGCGAGTACATCGGCACGGAGAAGAAGATCGGCTGGGTGTCGGGCACGTCCAGATCCTCCCGCGACTTGGCGAACAGGTGGGTCTGCGACACCGAGATGCCGGTGCGCGGCGCCGGGATGTCCTTGGCAGTGGTCTGCCCGATCACCGGGGCCAGCAGGTGGTCGTGCAGGTTCTTGCCGACCTGCGGGGCATCCAGCAGCGGAGCGACGCCGGCGGCCTCCAACTCCGCCGAGGGGCCGATGCCCGAACGCAACAGGATCTGCGGGGAGCCCAGCGCGCCGGCGCTGAGCACCACCTCGTCCGCGCGCAGCTCGTGCAGCTGCCCGCCGCTGCGGTAGCGCACGCCCACCGCCGCGCCGTCCTCGACCAGCAGCGAGTGAACCTGTGCGCCGGTGATGATCCGCAGCTTGTCGCGCACCGGCTTCAGGTAGGCCTTCCAAGTGTTGATGCGTTCGCCGTCGACGATGTTCACCTGCTCCTGGGAGACGCCTTCCAGGGATTGGCCGTTGTAGTCCTGGTTGTGCTCGACGCCGGATTGCACTGCGGCCTCGATGATCGACTGGTGGATCTCGTCCAGCGGGTACTTGTCGACTACGGGCAGCAGGCCCGCGCCGCCGCGCAGCTCGCTGGCGCCTCCGGAGAAGTTCTCGATGTCCTTGTAAACCGGCAGGACGTTCTCCCAGGCCCAGTCGGGGCTGCTGACGCTGGCCCAGTGGTCGAAGTCCTGCGGGGCGCAGCGCACCCAGATGGTGGCGTTCAGCGCATGCGAGCCACCCATGACCTTGCCGCGCGGCAGGTGCATCGGCTTGCTGGCGGTGCCGTTCATGGGCGCGGTGTAGTAGTCCCAGTCGTCCTCGCTGTGCCACAGCTCCCCCATGCGCGAGAGGTCGTGGATGGCGGGGTTGGTGTCCTCGTTGCCTGCCTCGAACAGGGTGACGCTGGCTCCGGCGTCCACGAGCCGGCGCGCGACCACCGATCCGGCCGAACCTGCGCCTACGACAATGACGGTTTTGTTCTCCACAATTCCCCTTTTCTCCCGTGCAGGCCAGCGCCGATGTCGGCTCCAGGTGTTGGCCGTGTCACACATATCGAACCTAGTCTGCTACGGATTCGGGATTTAGGGATTGGCCTGCAGCGCACGCGGGTTGGCTTCCAGCGCAGGACGGGTCCCATGCTGGCAGTGCGCTGCAGGCCCTTTCCAGCGCGCCCAGCGGTGCGTACCGTGGAAGCAACTTCGAAAGAGGCGGCGGCAATGCGCAAGGTTACCTATTCAATGTCCATGTCCATGGACGGATTCATCACCGGTCCGGATGGCGGAATCGACTGGAGCGTTCCGGGTGACGACATCTACCAGGCCTCCATCGACGAGGCGAAGAATCTCGGTGTCCAGCTCATGGGGCGCAAGCTCTACGAGGTCATGCTGTACTGGGAGACCGCCGCGGATAACCCGGAAAGCACAAAGCTGGATCTGGACTGGATCGCACTGTGGAACCCTCTGCCCAAGGTCGTGTTCTCCCGCACGCTGAATGAAGTGCAGGGCAACGCCCGGCTGGCCACCAGGTCCCTGGGCGAGGAGATCCAGTCGCTGAAGGCGCAGGGAGGCGACACGGAGATCGCCATCGGCGGGGCGGACCTGGCCGCCCAGGCGGCGCGGCTGGGACTGATCGACGAATACCGGATCAACCTGTTCCCGATAGTGTTGGGCGGCGGGACCCCCTACTTCGCCCCGGGCCTCGCCCGCACCAATCTGGAACTGCTCTGCGCCCAGGAGCTCAGCGGCGGGGTCATGCGTCTGTGCTACGAGGTCAAGCGCTAGGAGCCGCGCACACCCGAGCGCCGGGAACTGCGCATGAAATACGTGCAGGGCGCGTCCGCGAACGGACGCGCCCTGCACGCAGTGCCAGACAAACGCTACTTCTTGCGTCGTGCCCTGACGACTTCGAGCACCTTTTCTTCGGCGTCGACACCAGCGGGGATGCCGCCGGGGACCTTGAAGAAGAACAGCGCGCCCATGGCCCACCAGATCGCGAAGATCAGCCACGGCTGCCAGGTCAGCTGCGCCGGCATGCCGGGCATGTAGAGGCTGAACAGGCCGAAGGTCAGCAGCACCGAGGCCCAGCCGATGACCTCGCCAAAGCGGCCTTCGCCGCCCACGCGCAGCGGGCGGTCCATCTGCGGTTCCCGGCGGCGCAGCAGCAGGAAGGTCACGGACACCAGGAAGTAGGCGATGATGATGCTCGGGGCACCCGAGTCCACCAGCCAGCCCAGCATGCGTTCGCCGAAGAACGGGGCAACCAGCGAGATGCCGCCGATGAACAGCAGCGCATTGTGCGGGGTCTTGTACTTCGGGTGTAGGCGGGCGAACCAGTCGGGCAGCATGCCGGAGCGGGCCAGCGAGAACACGAGACGGGACGCGCCCAGCAGCAGGGAGTTCCAGGAGGTCAGGATGCCCGCGATGCCGCCGGCGATCAGGATCTTGGCCATCAAATCCGAGTTGAACAGCGCGCCGAAGGCGTCGGCGGTGGCGATGTTGGCGTTCGCCAGATCCGCGGCCGGCATCGCCGAGGCGGTGGTCAGCACCACCATGACGTACCACAGGGTCGCCATGATGACAGCAATGACCACGAGCTTGCCGATCTGCCGCGAAGGGATCTTGACCTCTTCAGCGGACTGCGGGATCACGTCGAAGCCGATGAACAGGAACGGCACGGCCATCAGCACCGTGAAGAAGCCCTTCATGCCCGGGGTGAACCATGGCTCCATGTTGGCGGTTTCGCCGCCGGTGACCGAGCCGAAGATCATCAGCAGGCCGATGGCCAGCAGGAAGATCACGGTGAAGGTCTGGACCACGCCGGCCTGCTTCACGCCGCGGATGTTGATCCAGGTGATCAGGATGCCGGCCAGGACGCCGACCAGCGCCCAGGTCAAGTGGACCTCGAAACCTGCAATGGTCCACAGCGGGATCTGGCTCATGCCGGGGAAGATGTATTCAACGGTGCGCGGGAACGCCACGGCTTCGAAGGCCACGATCGTGACATAGCCGCCGGTGATCGCCCAGGAGCCGATGAAGGATGGACGCGGGCCAAGCGCACGCAGGATGAAGTTGTGCTCGCCGCCGGCCTTGGGCATGGAAGCGGTCAGCTCGGCGTAGGTCAGGCCGACCACGGCCATAATGCCGCCGCCGACCAGCACAGCGACGATGGTTCCCAGGGTTCCGGCGCTCGAAAGCCAGCCGCCGGTGAGGACCACCCAGCCGAATCCGATCATTGCACCGAAGCCAAGGGCCAGGGCATCCCAGTTGCCCAAGGTCTTGGCCAGGGACACCTGTCCCGGATCCTTATTTGTACGTGTTGTGGACAACTTCGTCCCTTTCAGTCAAGCATGTGATGGCGTTGGAACACCGCCAAGAATCATCCCGTGACTGATACACCCCAATCGGCCGAAGTCACGGATTATTCGCCACCAAGCGACCAGCGGTAGAAAAGAATCGATGAGCGGGCCGATGTATTGGCCATGGAACGACACCAGAATTGGCCAGCCGTCGATCTCATGAGAGAATATTCGTCACTCATTTGTACTCATCCTCAGTCAGGCCCGGCGCGCCGGCCCCGGACGGCGGCAGCAGCCGTGGTTTTCCGGCACCCGAATCCCGGTGCACCCGCTTCGTCCTGTGCAATGTCTGACACCTGTTGGCTTCCGGGGTGGACCCATGCCACGATGACCCGAAAAAGGGGCGTCGCGGCTCCTTGGAGCAGCGACATTGTTTTCGGAAGGATCGCCATGACGGAAACCGGGCCGTTGCCACGCGTGCAGGTGTGGCAATTGATGGATGAACTGCAGGATTGGGAACTGGGCGAAAGCACACTGGCTGTCAGCTATCGGTTCGACACAACCGCCACCGCGCTGGAATTCATCGCGGTCATCGGGCTGGCCGCCGAACAGCTCAACCACCACCCGACCGTCGACTGGCGCTACGAGTCCGTCCACGTGGGGATCTCGCTGCGCAGCGTCCACGGCATCGCGAAGCGGGACTTCGACCTGGCCGCCCGGATTTCCGAGGAAGCCGCAAAGCTCGAGGGGCTGGCGGTCGACGACGCCTCCCGCTGACGGTTCGGGCTACAGCCGGGCGCTGCGCAGCTCGTCGACGCGAACCAGCACCACGCCGCCGACAATCAGCAGCCCGCCCAGCAGCTGCACCGGGCCGGGAAGCTCGGAGAGCAGCAGCCAGGCCCACAGCACCGCGAACAGCACCTCGGTCAGCGAGATGAAGCTGGCGACCTTCGAACCCAGCGCCCGCGCCGCCATCACGCCGGTGGTGTAGGAGAAGACCGTGGAGATCAGGATCAGGCCGATGAGCGCAAGCCACCACGGGGTCTCGTAGCCGGCGAATGAACCGGTGCCGGTGGAGAACTCCATGGGCAGGATGCCGAAGGCGGCCACCGCGACCATGGACAGGGCGCCGATCGCCATGCCTCCGGCGGAGAGCATGATCGGCGGCAGCGCTCCATCCACCCGGGCGCTGATGAAGAAGTACACGGTCAGCCCAACCGCCGCGCCCAGCCCCCACAAGACGCCGATCGGGTCGATGTCCGAAGTGCCGGTCAGGTCCAGCACCGCCACCAGGCCGCCCAGGGCGAGCAAGGTGCCGGCAATCGTGGCCACCGACGGGCGCTTCTTGTGGCGCACCCACAGCACCAGCACGATCAGCACCGGAGCCAGGTACTCCAGCAGCAGTGCCACGCCGACATCCAGTCGCTGCACCGCCAGGAAGTAGCACAACTGGCAGGCGCCCACGCCGAACAGGCCGAACAGCAAGATCGACACCCAGTTGGTGCGCAGCAGGGTCCAGCGGCCGCGCATGGCCAGCATGGCCGGGATCGCCAGCACCAGTGCCGCGCCCGCCATGCGCGCGGTCACCGCGGCGACCGGCGACCATCCAGCTTCGAAGAGCCCGCGGGCGAAAGTTCCGGAAATGCCGAACGCCGCCGAGGACGCCAGCGCAATCCAGACTCCGCGGGCGGAGTTGGAAACGCGCGGGGCAGCCGTGCGCAGGGCAGGGGAATCCAGCGGTTCCTCAGGGTGAGTCATCAAGTGTGCGGTGCTTTCAAAGAACTTCCGCCGGCTCGATGTCGATCCGGCGGAGATGGGACATATGTTCCAGACGATACGGTTAGGCTTGAAGCACAGTCAATCCGCTAGCTCGTTCAGGACTGAATTATGACTTTTACGCCCGATATCGAAGCCTCGTTGAAGGTCATCGTGAACCTCTTGAACACCGAGGTGCAGATCGTTGACATGCTTTCCAGCGTGGCGGACCTGGACGAATTCCTGGACTCGCAGCATTTCACCGCGGACCGCGCCCACAACCAAGCGGAGCTGCGTTCCATCCGGCAACTGCGCTCGCAGCTCAAGAGCATCTGGACGGCCTCCGAGGAAGATGCGGTGTTCCGCGTCAACCAGATCCTGCGTACCGCTAACGCCCAGCCGCAGCTGATCAAGTCCCCGAAGCGCGGCTACAAGCTGCATGCGACCACCACGAGCAGCCCGCTCTACGACCGTTTCGCGGTGAATGCCGCCATGGCCTTGGCCGAGGTCATTCTCGCCGGCGGGCTGGAACGCCTGCGCATCTGCGCTTCCACCGACTGCAAGAACGCCTTGCTGGATCTCTCGCGGAACCGTTCAAAGCTGTACTGCGATGCGGGAAACTGCGCCAACCGGGAGCACGTGCGGGCCTACCGCGCCCGCAAGGCTTCCGTCGGCAAATAACTTCGAAATTTGGGGATCCCTATTCGCCTTTGGCGATGCCGAACTCTAAGATGAAGACATACCCGGCACGCCGAGTGTCATGTCGAAAGGACAGGTCATGACCGAAGAAACACATGCATCCTCCGGCTTCGAGGCACGTTTGGAAGCCGTCAAGACCGGCCCGTTGCGGGCCGCAGGACGCTGGGTCGTGGCCCTGGCCTCCGCCACCTTGGGCGACGCCGAATTCGAAGCCAATGAACCGCAGGTAGTTGTGCATTCCCGGTTGGATGATTCCGTGCTGCTCAGCCTGCATACCTCAAGCCTAGAGGAAGCCGAACGGCTGATCGTCCAGATCCGCGAGGACCTGGATTCGATGACCATCGAGGAGTTCAAGAACGAGTGGCTCCCGGCCAACGACGACCACTGATCGGCCCGGCCACGTCCTAGTGCTGGACGAGGATTCCGTCGATGTCGGCGTAGACCATGGCTCCGGGGCGGATCTTCACGTCCCCGATGCTGATGGTCTCGTCCACGGTGCCGTGGCCGCGCTTCACGGTCTTGCGCGGGTTGCTCCCGATCGCCTTGATGCCCAGCTGCAGGCCGGCCAGTTCGGCGCGGTCGCGCACTGCGCCGTGGATGATGATGCCCGCCCAGCCGTTCGCCTCGGCGTTCTTGGCGATCATGTCGCCCAGCAGCGCAAAACGCAGCGACCCTCCGCCGTCCACCACGAGCACCGCGCCGTTGCCCGGGAAGCTCAGGGTTTCCTTGACCAGCCCGTTGTCCTCATGGCATTTGATGGTGCGGGCCGGCCCGTGGAATGACAGCCTGCCGCCGAAATCCTGGAACTGGACAGAGATCGACTGCAGGTCGTCCCCGTGCTGGTCGTAGAGGTCTGCGGTGCTGACTGGATCTTGATGCATGGGGTCCTCCCGGGCAAGGAATCGTAGGTATCCGACACCTGACAGCCTAGCCGCAGTTGCCCCGAAGCGCGGGGGCGGCCCCTGCGTGTTACTTCAGGCGGTGTTTCGCCTTGTAGTCGACCTCGGTCAGTCCGCCGAGCCGCGAATGGCGGCGTCCGTAGGCCAGGTAGATCAGCGCGCCGATGAGCATCCAGATGCCGAAGACCACCCAGGTGATGCCGGCCAGGTTGAACATCAGGTAGAGGCAGGCCGCAATGCCCAGCAACGGAACCACCGGGTACAGAGGCACCAGGAAGGTGCGCGGGGCGTCCGGCTGGGTGCGGCGCAGGTACATGACCGAGACGCCCACCAGGGCGAAGGCGAACAGTGTGCCGATGCTGGTCGCTTCGGCCAGCTGGCCCAGCGGAATCAGCGCCGCGGTCACCGCGACCACCGAACCGGTCACCAGGGTGCCGACCACCGGGGTGCGGGTTTCGGCGGACACCTTGCCGAAGAAGCGCGGGATCAGCCCGTCGCGAGCCATGGACAGCAGGATGCGGGTCTGGCCGTAGAGCACGGTCAGCACCACCGAGACGATCGCGACCACCGAGGCGAGCGCGAAGAAGAACGCAAGCCACGGCCGGCCGGTGATCTCGGAGACGATCTGCACCAGGGCGGCTTCGGATTCGCCGAACCATTCCCAGTTGCGCGCGCCCACTGCGGCCACGGCCACCAGCACGTAGATGGCGGTCACCAGGGCCATGGCGATCAGGATGGCGCGCGGCAGGTCGCGCTGCGGGTTCTTCGCTTCCTCGCCTGCGGTGGAAGCGGCGTCGAAGCCGATGTAGGAGAAGAACACCATCGAGGCGGCGCCGCTGACGCCGGCGATGCCCATGGGCAGCAGCGGTTCGAAGTTTCCCGAGTCGAAGGCGGTGAAGGCGACGATGACGAAGAAGATCAGGATGGCGATCTTGATCATCACCATGACGGTGTTGGCCAGGGCCGACTCGCGAGCGCCGCGCACCAGCAGGAAGGTCGCAAGCACGACAACCAGCAGGGCTGGCAGGTTGACCAGCCCGCCATCGGCCGCACCGGCGGAGAGGTAGTCGGGCAGGGACAGGCCGAAGATCTCCAGCGTCTGGTTGACGTAGGCTCCGGCGCCGACCGCGACCGCCGCGGCGGAGACCGCGTATTCGAGCACCAGGCACCAGCCGCAAATCCAGGCGATGCCCTCGCCGAGCGTCACGTAGGAATAGGAATAGCTGGATCCCGAGACCGGGACCATGCCTGCCATCTCAGCGTAGGACACGGCCGAGAGCAGTGCGGTGAGCCCGGCGATCACGAATGCGATCCAGGTGGCAGGACCGGCCTTGGGCACCGCATCTCCCAGGATCACCAGGATGCCGGTGCCGAGGGTCGCTCCCACGGAGATCATGACCAGCTGGAAGACGCCAAAGGTGCGTTTGAGCTGACCCATGCCTGCGTTGTCCGCCGCGTCTCTGGTCATTGCGGCAATGGACTTGCGTCGCATCAACTGGCGCCCCAGTGGGGTGCCGTCTTCGGACGTGCTCTTGCTGGTACTGCTCACTTGATTCCTTAGTTAGTGCACTGCACGTGCGCTGGGGCACGCTCGGCTCCACCAAACGACAAAGCGCCGGGACTTCCTCAGACGGACAGTCCCAGCGCGTCGCGACGCTTGGTCAAGTTTATTATCAGTCTTTTTTAAACTTCTTGTCCGGGTTGGCCGAGGACCGATTCACCCCGGTGCCCTTGCCCAATTCCGGGTCGTTTTCCTTCGACGCCATGGTCAAGACGGAAATGACCAGCAGGCTGGCGACAAAGGCGATGCCGAAGCAGGCCAGTCCGACATCCAGTCGGATCTCGTTCTGCGATCCACCGGTCGAGGTGATCATGCCGACGCCGCCGGCGACGAGGGCCAAAATCAAAGAGAAGCTCAGCGGGCCCTTGATGGACTGGCTCCACGGCTGCTTCTTCTTCGGGTTGTTTCCCACCGGGAACTCCGTTTCTACTTTTGCTGAGGTCGTCAAGGCTAGCTGGTCCCGTCGGTGCCGGGATTCGAGGTGCCGCCGGTTTCCAGGCCGTCAGCGGCTTCGGGGGCTTTCATTTCATGTCGATGGCCGAAACCGGCGATCAGGACGAACACGGCGAGCACGATGGCGCCGCCGCCAATGACGCCGAACATTGCGTGGGCGTCCATGTTGAAACCAAAAATCGTCGCAGCGGCCAGAATCAATCCGA
The DNA here is from genome assembly GCF_003309065.1 of Glutamicibacter soli. Classification (GTDB taxonomy): domain Bacteria; phylum Actinomycetota; class Actinomycetes; order Actinomycetales; family Micrococcaceae; genus Glutamicibacter; species Glutamicibacter soli. Next base: position 341,058 of record NZ_POAF01000003.1, read on the forward strand.
CCACGCCGGTGACCAGCTGGTTGCGGAATGGCGGGAACTGGGCGCGCAGGGTGAAGAAGACGTACAGCTCGACCAGGCCGGTGACCAGGAAGGCGAAGGCGGCCAGGAGGCCGATCCACATGGTGGTGGTGGCGAAGATGGTGGCGATGCCTGCCATCAGCATCAAGCCGGCGCCCAGCGCGTAGGGGCCGCGCGACTTCTCGGGAGCGCTGTCCACGGTGACGTACTGCCACATGAACACGCCGGTGACCACAAGGAACGCCGCCGTCGAGTAGGACAAGACCTTCTCGTCGGCGCCCACCCAGAAGATGGACAGCAGCGCGTAGATCGCCGCAGTCAGGCCACGCAGCAATACGGGGCGGAAGACATCTTGGGCTTGAACTTGAGTGGTTTTTGGTGCTGGCACGCTTTCCATTCTACCGCCGATAGAACTATCCGCCACTTTGGCCGGGCTTAATCACACCGGCCCGCGAACCGTCCTTCCAAGGGGAGGTTCGCGGGCCGGCGACGCCGAGGCAATGCCCGCTAGCCGACGGTGGTGCGCCGGCGAATCAATTCGGGGGTGAGGTCCTTGATGCTTGCAGCTCCCATCAACTGCATGTTGACCTCTACTTCCTTGGCCAGCATCTCAATGGCGCGGGTGACACCCTGTTCGCCGCCGGCCATCAGGCCGTACAGGTAGGCGCGTCCGATGAGTACAAAATCCGCTCCGGCGCACAGGCTGGCCACGATATCGGCACCGGACATGATGCCGGAGTCCATGATGATCTCCATCTCCTCGCCGACTTCTGCGCGCACCTCGCTCAGGGCTTCGAAAGCGATCGGCGCCCGGTCCAACTGGCGTCCGCCGTGGTTGGAAACAACCAGGCCGTCCGCGCCGGCGGCTTTCGCCTTGGCGGCGTCCTCGGCGGTGAGCACTCCTTTGACGAAGAGCTTGCCTTTCCACAGCTCGCGGATCCACTTCAGGTCCTCGAAGTCCAAGGAAGAGTCGAACATCGAGTTGATGATGGTCGGCAAGTCCGCCGAGGTATCGGACAGCGAGGCGAATTTCAGAGAATCGGTGGTCAGGAAGTTGAACCACCACTCCGGACGGTAGGAGGCATCCAGCACGGTTTTCAGGGTCAGCTCCGGCGGAATCTTCATGCCGTTGCGGGTGTCGCGGAAGCGCTGCCCCGCCACCGGGGTGTCCACGGTGACCAGCAGGGTGTCGAATCCTTCGGCGGCGGCGCGCTCGACCAGCGCTTTCGACTTCTCGCGGTCCTTCCACAGGTACAGCTGGAACCACTTGCGCCCCTCAGGGGCCGCGTGGGCGACCTCCTCGATGGAGCGGGTGCCCATGGTGGAGAGGCTGAAGGGGATCCCCGCCTTCATCGCCGCACGCGAACCACCGATTTCGCCTTCGGAGTGCATGAACCGGGTGAAGCCAGTCGGGGCGATGCCGAAGGGCAGGGCCGAGTGCCCGCCGGCGATAGTGGTGGACAGGTCCGAATGTGCGGTGCCGTGCAGGATGCGCGGCAGCAGTTCCACCGAGTCGAAGACCCGGCGGGCCCGGTCCGCGGTGATCTCGCGGCCGGCTGCGCCATCCACGTAGTCGAAGGCCGCGGTGGGCGTGCGGCGCTTGGCGATCTTGCGCAGGTCCCAGAGGTCGGCGGCCGCTGCCAGGCGGACCGCGCGGCGGTCGGTGGATGGAACCTTGAACCTCATCAGGCTCACCAGTTCACCCAGATCCGGCAGTTGGCGCTTGAGGTTTCCCATGTCGTTGTTCCTTAGGTAGTACTCGTGGTTGGCAATGGTGGCGCGCGGGCGCCAGCCTAGTACAGCTGGCGTTTGGCCGCGCGGGTCCCCAGGTAGATGGCGATGACCGAAGACAGGCAGCAGGCGGCCAGGTAGGTGGCGGGCAGGGTGATCGAGCCGTTGCCCAGTTCCAGCAGCGCCGCGGCGATCAGCGGGGAGAGCCCGGCAACCAGTGCCCCGTTCAGCTCACGGGCGATGGCGATGCCGGAGAAGCGCACCTTGACCGGGAAGAGTTCGGTCAGGAACGCGCCCTGCGCACCGGAGGTGCACGGGATGATCAAGGCGTAGCCGGCGGCCACGGCCAGCAGGCCGAGCACGAACTGGTCGGTTGAGAACATCCAGAAGATCGGGAACGTCAGCAGCACACCGGAGATGTTGCCGGCCGCCAGCACCTTGGAGGCCCCGAAGCGGTCGGCCAGCCAGCCGCCCACCGGGGTCAGCAGCACCGAGACCAGCGAGCCGAGGGTGACTGCCAGGAGGGCCGACGAGCGATCCATGCCGGAGGAGACCATCAGACTGATCGAGAAGACCGCGATGATGTAGTTGACCGCGTTGTGCCCGGTGATGGCGAAGAACCCGAGGACGACCCGCGGGGTGTGGGATTCGAAGACCTCGCGCACCGGCAGCTTGGCGCTGTCGGCGTTCGCCTTCGCCGCGGCCATCGTCTTGGCGTATTCAGGGGTTTCCTCGAGCTTGTTGCGGATGTAGATGGCCACCACGAACAGCAGGGCTGAGATCAGGAACGGGATGCGCCAGGCCCAGCCCAGCAGCACCTCTTCGCCGGGAAGCGACACCGCGAAGAAGCAGATGGTGGCCAGCGCGATGCCCAGCGGAGGGGTCGAGAGGACCAACGAGGTGTAGAAGCCGCGCTTCTTGGGTTCGGCGTATTCGGCGACCAGCGTCATGGCGCCGGTCAGCTCTGCGCCCGCGCCGAATCCCTGGACCAGGCGGAAGAACACCAGCAGCCCCACGGCCCAGGCGCCCCAGGTCTGCGCAGTGGGCAGCAGCCCGATGCCCACGGTCGCGACGCCCATCAGGATGATCGACAGCAGCATCGCCGGGCGGCGCCCGTAGCGGTCGCCCAGGTGCCCGATGACCACACCGCCCAGCGGGCGGGCGACGAAGCCCACGGCGAAAGTGGCAAAGGCCGCAATGGACGCGGCGGATTCGCCGGCCCCGGAGAAGAAGAGTGGGCCGATCACCACGGAGGCGGCGGCGCCGTACAGCGCATAGTCGTACCACTCGATGGCGGTTCCGAACACCGAAGCGAAAAGTGCCCTGCGGCGGTTTCGCTGCGTCTGGGCGCTTGCAGCGTGCTGAAGTGTGGTCACGGAAGTGGTCTCCTTCGTCCGGATTTCAGCTGTGAGATTCCTGAAATATATTTCAATCCAGACTAAGGTGTTCTCGGGATCAAAAGTGAACTGGATCCCAAACATTACAAAAATTCCGGTCGCTGCGGGCACCGAGAAAAATGGGGACTCATGGCAGGTTCTATCTCCGAGCGACTGACCGTCACCTTGCGCGAGCGTATCAACAGCGGCGTCCTGGCTCCCGGCTCCATGCTCATCGAACCCGCGCTCGCCCAGGAATTCAACGTTTCCAAGACCCCGGTGCGCGAATCGCTGCGCCAGCTGACCAGCGAGGGACTGCTGCAGATCCTGCCGAAGAAGGGCTATCTGGTCCGCGCCATCTCGATGAACGACGTCTACGAAGTGCTCGAAATGCGCCTGCTGCTCGAACCGCATGTGTGCAGCCAGGTGGCCCGGATGCACAGCGCCCAGTTGATCCAGAGCCTGCAGGGGCTCCTGGACGACCAGGAGCGGCTCGCGGTCAGCGACCCGATCGCCTCGATGCATGCCGCCCGGCTCTTCCACAGCGAACTGAGCCATGCGGCGCGCAACTCCCGGATCCTCGCGGCGCTGGACACCTGCTTCGCGCAGACAGCCCGCGCCCACTACGTCCTGCCGGCCATGCAGCCCTACATGTCCCAGTCGGAAGAAATCGCCGAGCACCGCGCGATCCTGGCCGCGCTGGCCCGGGCCGATGCCGACGGCGCGGCGCAGGCCATGCGCTCGCACCTGGCTTCGATCCGCTCTGCCATGCTGGGACCTGCCCAGATCTGAAACCGCGGGATCAGGCGCCCAGGCGCATCCATGCGGTGCCGCGCGAACGGACGAACAGCGTGACCCCGCGCGAGGCCATGTAGCCCAGTGCGAAGGCGATCCAGATCCAGACCAGGGCGCTTTGCGGATCCTGGGCGAAGCGATGCACCGCCCAGAGCATCGGCGCGTAGACCGCGAGGTTCAGCGCTCCGACCAGTCCCAAGTAGCGGGCGTCCCCCGCGCCGATCAGTACGCCGTCGAGCACGAATACCAGCCCGCACAGCGGCTGCGCCAGTGCCAGCACCCACAGCCCGACGGTGGTCAGGGAGCGGATCTGCTCATCGGCGGTGAAGACCATCGGGAACACCCACGAGGTCGCCAGCAGGAATGCCCCGGTGGCGATGCCGAAGTAGATCCCCCACCGGCTCATGATCCCGGTCAGCCTGCGCACCTGCAGCGCATCCCCGCGGCCCAGCTCCTTGCCGATCATCGCCTGCGCGGCGATGGCCAGCGCGTCCAGCGCGAAGGCCAGGAAGGAGAAGACCGTGAAGACCAGCTGGTGGGCGGCCAGGGTCTGCTCCCCGGAGCTCGTGGCCACCACCACGGTGAGCAGCAGCGCGGCGCGCATGGTCAGGTTGCGCAGCATCAGCCAGGAGCCGACCTGCCCGGTGGAGATGAAACCGGCCCAGCTCGGGGCCAGGGATACGTTCTCCCGGCGGATCCGCGGAATGATCATCCACAGGTACACCAGCGCCATGATCCACTGGGCGATCGAGGTGCCCAGCGCGGCTCCGGCCACGGACAGGCCCGCGCCGTAGACCAGGGCGAAGTTCAGCACGATGTTCAGGCCGAACCCCGCGGTGGCTACCACCAGCGGGGTTTTGGTGTCCTGCATGCCGCGCAGGATGCCGGTGGCCGCGAAGACCAGCAGCATGGCGGTCAGCCCGGGCAGCGAATAGCGGATGTAGTCGACGGCGAACTGCGCGGTCGCCCCTTCGGCGCCCATGCCGCGGACCACCGCCTCGGCGCCGAGATACCCGGCAATCGTCAGCAGCACACCCAGCGCAACGGCGAACCACATGCCGTCGCGGCCCGCGGCCATGGCCCGGGCCGGCTGCCCCGCACCGAGCGCCCGCGCCACGGCGGGGGTGGTGGCATAGGCCAGGAAAATCATCAGGCCCACCGCGGTTTGCAGCACCGTGGTGCCCAGCGCGGCGCCGGCCAGCTCGGCGACACCCAGGTGTCCCACGATGGCCGAGTCGGCAATCAAGAACAGCGGTTCGGCGATCAGCGCGCCCAAGGCGGGCACTGCCAGTGCCAGGATCTGGCGGGATATGCTGCGGTTGGGTTCAACGGGCGTAGGTGAGCTCACCTGCTCAACTCTACGAAGCCCCACCCCCAATCTCCATTCGACGTCGCCCCGGCGCACAAATGGCGCGGCACCGCTATTCCACTGGTGTCCGCCGCTGGGCATACTGGGGAGCATCAAACCCTGCACCCGGCGAAAGGCAACCCGGTGATCCGAGATCATCCAGCAACCGCTGCTTCCAGCGATTCCGCACCGCATTGGCAATGCGCAGGATGCGCCGTCGAGTTCCCGCCCGGTGCCAAGCCCACCGGCCAATGCCCCATCTGCGCCGATGAACGCCAGTACATCCCGGGCGGAACCCAGCGCTGGGTGAGCACCGAGGAACTCGTCGCGGCGGGCCGCGACCTGGAGTTCACCACGCTGGAACCGGGACTGACCGCGGTGACGGCGCCGGAGGTGGGTATCGGCCAGAGTGGCCTGCTGCTGGAAACGGCAGCGGGGTCGCTGCTTTTCGACGTCCCGGGAATCATCACCGACGAGGCGGTCCGGCGGATCTCGGAGCGCGGTCCGCTGCGGGCCATCGTCGCCAGCCACCCGCACATGTACGGGGTGCAGCAGCAGTACAGCCAAGCCCTGGGCGACCCGCCGATCTATGTGTCCCGCAAGGACGCCGGGTGGGTCCAGTATTCCTCGAACGCAGTTGTCGAATGGGACGAACCTTTCGAAGTGCTGCCTGGAGTCTGGCTGCACCAGGTCGGCGGGCACTTCCCCGGAAGCACGGTGGCCCTGTGGCCGGCGGGAGCCGGAGGCCGGGGCGTCCTGCTGGCGGGAGACGCGATTTTCCCCGTGGCCGATGGCAACGTGACGTTCCTGCGCAGCTACCCCAACCGCATCCCGCTTTCCGCCGCGGTGGTGCGCCGGCTGGCGGCCAAGGTCGGCGAGCTGGAGTTCGACCGGCTGTACAACAACTTCTCCAGCGTGGTGCCGCGCGATGCCCACCGCATCGTCCAGTTTTCAGCCGAACGCTACGCGCGCTGGGTTGGCGGGCACTTCGACCACCTGACCTGAGCGGGAAGAATTTTATATTCTTTTCATGGAATATAATGGATTCCTGCTGGTCAGCGCGATCTCGCGGGCCTCAGGAAGGAGGCCAGGAGCATTGCCGCCAGCTGCAGTCCGCCGACGCAGAGCACAACCAACGGCCAGCCGTGGCCCATGAATGGGATGCCGATCAGCCAGCCGAGCAGCGAGGATCCGATGTAGTAGAAGAGGTTGTACAGGCTGGCTGCCTGCGCTCGGGCCTGCGACGCGAGAACCGGCACCCAGCCGCTGGCCACCGCATGGGCGGCGAAGAAACCCGCGGTGAAGACCAGCAGCCCGGCGATGATCACGACCAGACTCCCGCTCAGCGTGGCGATCAGGCCGAGGACGCTGGTGAAGATGCTGCCCAGCAGGGTGTTTTTCCTGCCGAACTTGATGACCAGCTTCCCGCTGGCCACCGAGGTGTAGGCGCCGGAGAGATAGGCCAGGAACACCAGGGCGGCCAGCGAGGTTGGGATCAGGAACGGCGGGGCTTCAAGCCGGAATGCCAGGTAGTTGTACACGGCGACGAAGCCGCCCATGAGCAGGAAGCCCTGCGCGTAGAGCAGCACCATCCGTCCCCGCAGCGCTTGGGCGAACTTCGCTCCGATGGACCGCAGGTTCCGGTTGCGGATCGGTGTGAAGCCCCGGGCCGCGGGCGCCTTGGCCAGGAAGAAGAGTGTCGCCAGCGCAGCCATCAGGCTGACCGCCGCGACGCCCCAGCGCCACCCGGCAGGTTCGCCCGCGAATCCGGCCAGCAGGCGCCCGGCCAAGCCTCCGAGGGTCGTGCCGGAAATATAGGTGCCGCTGGCCACCGCCACGGTTTTCGCGCTGACCTCGTCCACCAGATAGGCCAGGGCGCTGCCGGGCACCCCGGCCAGCGCGATCCCTTCGAGGAAGCGGATGGCCACCAGCCACTGAAAGCTCGGAGCCGCGGAGCTGAGCAGCCCCAGGACCACCGAGGCCACCAACGCGATGGCGATGACCCTGCGGCGCCCGATGCCGTCGGAAATGATGGCCCAGGGGGTGACTGCCAGCGCAAGGCCGAGGGTCGCGGCCGAGACCGTGAGCGCCGCGTCCGAGGAGGAGACCGCAAAGTACTCGGCGATAACCGGGAGCAGCCCCTGCACCGCGTACAGCTGGGAGAAGGTGGCGACACCGCCGGCAAAGAGCGCCAGCAGCATGCCCCGATAGGCGGGGGTGCCGGGTTCGTGGCCGCTGAACACCAAGAGCTAGATTCCCTGCGGCAGCAGCGGGTAGACCAGGTAGACCATCAGCAACGCGATGGCGTTGTTGATGACATGCAGCATGTAGGAGTAGGCCATTGATTTCCCGGACAGGATATAGGCCACCGACATCATCACGCCCAGCATGATGTAGGGAAGGATCTCGGTCCAATTCCCGATGCCGGAACCGACGAAGTGGATGCTGGCGAAAGCCACCACGGAAATGACCGCGCAGACCCAGACATTGAGCTTGCGCGAGAGCTTGCCGATCAGCAGATGCCTGAACAGGTATTCCTCCACGAACGGACCGAACAGCGCCGTCACCACCAGCATGACCGGCAGCGGCACCGCGTTGGACATCTCTTCGAGCATCGCTTGGTTCTCGCTCGTGGCCATCTGTCCTACGAACAGCGAGACGATCGCGGTGGAGAAGATGGTGATGATCCAGCCTCCGGGCAGCATCAGCCACTTGGCCCACGGGTAGTACCGCATGGTCTTGAACGAGTCGAAGAACTGCGGCCCGCACTGGATCATCGCCAGCACGAAGAATGACACGTAGAGGATCAGGTTGATGCCGAAGAGCGCCTGCTGCTCGGTTTCGAAGGCGCCGATGTAGCCGGGGATCAGCCCGATCAGGCTCGCCCCGCCGAGCACGAAGAACACGATGTAGGCCAGCACGGTGAACAGATCGCCGCGGGTGAACCGCCCTGCGTCGAATACACGCTGTCTGCGTCGGGGAACAACAGGATAGTTCGGGTAGTCAGGCAGCTGGTGCATGTTTCCTAGCCTATCCGCCCCTGCTGTGGATCCGCAGTGTTCGAGCAGGCCGCCGTGATCCCGATAGGCCGCGGATGGCACGTCCGAGCCATCAGGAATCCACGCAGGCACGTGCGAATGAGCTCGTGCCCACCGAAGAGTTCCGAAGAATCAGGACCCTACCCTTGGCGCGTCATTTGGCTAGAATCTAAGAAGCCTGCGTTGCAGGAGAGATCACTGTTATCGAGGTCCATGAAAACCAGCTCCTCCCGTTTCGAGGTTTCGGTGCTTCTTGGCACCCAAACACTCTTCAATATCGGTTTCTACGCAGTAGTTCCCTTTCTCGCGGTAGTTCTGGCCAAGGACTTCTTGCTTGCCTCTGCCGCGGTAGGGCTGATTCTCGGTATCAGGACCTTTGCCCAGCAAGGCCTCTTTTTAGCCGGCGGCAGCCTCGCGGACCGCTTCGGCGCCCGGATCATGATTTTGATTGGCTGCGCGGTGCGCGCTTCGGGCTTCCTCATGTTGGCGGCTTCCCTCTGGGGTAGCAGCCCAATACTCTGGCTGTTCATCCTGGGGACCTTGTGCACCGGATTCGGCGGGGCACTTTTCTCCCCGGGTCTGAATATTCTGGTGGCGAATGCCCAGAAGGCACTCGATCAGCAGCGGGCCGCCGAAGCCAAACGCGCTACGCTCTTTGCCTGGTTGAGCATCACCGGCGAAATAGGCGCCGTCACCGGACCGCTGGTCGGTGCCGCTCTGTGGGGATGGGGTTTTTCGACGGTTGCCGGTTTTGGATCTGCCTTTTTTGTCGCCATCGGCATCTTCCTTGCCGTGGCCCTGCGCAAGCCGGCAACCACCGACGTCCCGAACCAATCCGCCAATTATGTCCCCGTGCCGCCTCCTCGCAGCGGAAGCCTGCGGCAGTGCCTCAAGGACCGGAGGTTCCTGGCATTCTGCGGACTGCACGCGGCAGACCTTCTGGCCTACAATCAGCTCTACCTCGCCATCCCGCTCGAGCTCGAACGGCTGAATCATCCGGCCCAGTGGCTGGGGGTGCTCTTCGCGTGGATTTCCATCCTGACCTTGGCCCTCCAGCTTCCAGTTTCATGGGTTGCCGCTCGCATCGGCGCCGAGGCCACCTTGCGCTGCGGATATTTGCTCAGCGCCTTGGGATTCGGCGTGCTCGCATTTGTTCCAGCCTCGGCCTTCGAACCAGACGCGGGGTTGCTGCGGATTCTCTGTGCCATCACCTTGCTGACGTTGGGGCATATGAGCGTGCATCCGACAGCGCTCTCGCTGGTTCCCCAATTTGCCGGCGAACGGCCGACCGGTTCCTACTTCGGATTGCTCGCCAGCTGCGGAGGTCTGGCGGTGCTGCTGGGAAATGTCCTCATCGGATGGTTGGCGACCCAGGCGGGCCAGCTGGTAGTGCCAGGCTTCCTGCCGTGGATGGTGCTGATCCTGCCTTTGCTGCTGGCTTCCTGGCGGGCCGCCGGCATTGCCCGCGGCGTGGGCACAGCGCTAGACAGGACGTGAACTGCAGCACACTTGGTCAACGGTGTACAGAACTTCCAAATTCCATAGCAACTCCCCCCTACTCAATGTGATTTTTGAGCGAACCCGTGATGGAAGCATGTTTTCCCAGGAGCCTCGCTCGCGGTCACACCGCCAAATATTCCAGGCGATTAGGATACGCTTACCAAGGCTCTATTGCATTAGAAGCTAATTCATCACGTAATGCCGAAGGACTTCCATGAACCTTGGACGACTGAGCGCAACCGCAGTATTTGCGGCTACTGCCCTCGCCTTGACTGCCTGCAGCGCTTCCACCCCGAGCCCTACTTCGGCACCGTCCGTGGACCGAGAGGCCCGCGCGGTGGTAGCTAATTTCCGGGCCCCGGTTTCGAACTGGGCCTTGGAAAGCGATGACGCCTATGTGCTTTCCATCGCCGGCTGCTTGGAGACCTTGGTCAAGTACGACTCCACCACGCAAAATATCGAGCCGATGCTCGCCGAGTCATGGAAGCAGTCCTCGGACACCGCCTGGGATTTCACCCTGCGTCAGAACGTCAAGTTCCAAGATGGCACCGCCCTGGACGCCAAGGCCGCTGCCGCTTCGCTGAACCACGTGCTCAAGGCGACCGCTCCGGCCCGTGCCGTCAATCCCAAGACCATCTCCAAGGTGAGTGCAGTTGACGCCGACACCCTGCGCGTCACCACCCCTGCCGCCGATCCGCTGCTGCCCTACCGCATGGCCAGTGTGAACGCCGGCATTCTGGCGCCTGCGGCCTACGGTGCCGACGGCATCGACCCCTTCGGCCACTGCACCGGCCCGTTCATCCCGGTCTCCGAAAAGGCCGGGCAGTCCCTGAGCCTGGACCGCAACGTGAACTACTGGGGCGGTGACGTCCAGCTCGCCGGCGGCGAAATCCGCTACATCACCGAAGGTCCTACCCGCGCCACCCAGGTGCAGACCGGCGAGGCAGACATCTCCATGTCCATCCCCGCCACCAGCCTGGCCACCCTCGAAGCCGACAACTCGGTGAAGGTGCTCAAGGCCGATTCCCCGCGCACCGCAACCCTCTACCTGAACAACTCGCGGGCGCCTTTCGACAACTTGAAGCTGCGCCAGGCCGCCACCATGGCGCTGGATCTGCCGGCCATCGCCGCCAGCGTCTACGAAGGCGCCGCGCAGCCAGCCACCGGCCCCTTTGCTCCGAGCGAGAGCTGGGCCAACCCGGACCTGCAGGTTCCGCAGGTGAATCTCGAAGAGGCCAAGAAGCTGGTGGCCGACTCCGGCTACCAGCAGGACAAGCCGCTGGAAATCATCGCCATCACCGAGCGCGCGGAGTTCGCAGCGGTGGGCGCCATCATCCAGGAGCAGTTCAAGCAGATTGGCCTGCAGGCAAATGTTGTCACGAAATCCTACGGCTCGGTGGAGCCCGAGGTGCTGGCAGGCAACTACGACATGATCCTCAGCCAGCGCAACCGCATGATCGACATTGCCGATCCCATCGGCTTCCTGCAGTCCGACTACACCTGCGACGGCGGCTACAACCTGAGCCACTACTGCAACAAGGACTTCGACGCACTGATCGAGAAGGCGCTGCCGAAAACCGACCAGGCCACGCGCCATGATCTCTACCGCCAGGCAGGCGACGTCCTGGCCGCGGACGCAGCCAATGTCTGGCTGGTCAACGAGCAGGCCATCGACGCGCTCGGCAGCACCGTTCAGGGGTACGTCCAGGACCCGCTGACCCGATACGTGCTGACCAAGGACCTGGCGAAGACCAAGTAAATTGGTGCACTTCGCCACCGCGCTGCGCCGGGTCCTCGGGCTCGGCGCAGCCGTCCTGCTTTCATCCTTCGCGGTCTTTTTGGTTCCCTTCGTCTCCCCCGGGGATCCGGTGCGATCCATGTTGCGCGCCCGCATGGACGTCGGCGCCATGGACGAGGCCACCGTGCAGGCCTATGCCGAGCAGTTCGGGCTCTACGACCCGCTGTTGCTGCAATTCGGCCGCTGGCTCGGCCGCTTCTTCCGCGGAGACATGGGAATCTCCTATATCAGCGGCACTCCGGTCGCCGACCTGGTGCTGCCCGCCATCGGCGTTACCCTCTCGCTGGCCGGAACCGCCTTGCTGGTGGCGGTGCTGGTCTCCATCATGCTGGGAGTTGTCGCCGCGGTGCGGGCCGAAGGATGGCCGGATCGGGTGATCACCTCGGCCACCCACGCCCTGATCGCCATCCCTGAATACGCGTTGGCGCCGTTGCTGGTGCTGCTCTTCGCCGTGCGCCTGTCCTGGCTGCCTTCGGCGGGCTTCGACTCCCCCGCCTCCATGGTGCTGCCGGTGCTGGTCCTCTCGCTGCGCCCCATCAGCTTCTTCACCATCGCCGTGCGCTCGGGCATCCTGCAGGCGCTGGACTCCGAACATGTGCTGGCTGCCCGCGCCCGCGGGTTGGGCGCCACCCGCACCCTGGTTCGCCATGTCATCCCGCACGGGCTGCTGCCGCTGTGGACCATGGTGGGTGTGTGGTTCGCCGGCCTGCTGGGCGGCTCGGTCATCGTCGAGGTCATTTTCGCCATCCCGGGCATGGGCCGGCTGATCTTCGACGCCATTGTCGACGCGGATATCCCGGTAGCCCAAGGCGGGGTGGTGGTAGCGGTGGCCTGCGCGGTGCTGGCTACCGGCATCATCGACCTCCTGCACCGCCGGTCAGATCCAAGGGTACGGATAGGAGCCAGCCGTGGCTAGGAAAATGCTGCGTTCGATCTTCGTCAGCTGGCCGGCGGCCATCTTGCTGCTGGTGCTGCTCATGACCCTGCTGGCTCCGTGGATTTCCCCCTACGACCCGGATGCCCAGTCCCTGGCGGACAGGTTGCAGCAGCCCAGTTGGGCGCACCTGCTGGGCACCGACGCCCTGGGCCGCGACACCTTCAGCCGCGTCCTGCACGGCGGACGCTTCTCCTTGTCGGTAGCGTTCATCACCACGCTGTTTTCGCTGCTGGCGGGCACCGTTCTCGGCCTGCTCAGCGCGCTGCGCGGAGGCTGGCTGGATGAACTGTTCCTGCGCGCCAACGACCTGCTGCTGGCGCTGCCGGAGATCGTGATTGCGCTGCTGATCATCGCCGTGATGGGGCCGGGATTTTCCACCATGGTGCTTTCCGTGGGAGTGGTGGCATGGACACCTACCGCCCGCCTGGTGCGTTCCATGGCGGCCCAGGCCCTGTCGACCCACCATGTCGAGGCTTCCAGGCATGCTGGCGCCTCGCGCTGGTTCGTTCTCCGCCACCATGTTCTGCCCTATCTGGCGGGGCCGGTACTGGCCCAGACGGCCCTGCGTTTCGGCCTGTTGCTGGTGCTGCTGGGTTCGCTGTCCTACCTGGGCATCGGTGTCCAGCCCCCGCAGTCGGATTGGGGCTCCATGCTGGCCGAGGCGCAGCCGCACGCGTTGCGTGCTCCCTGGGGCCTGGTCGCTCCCGGCGCCGCGATCTTCCTGGTGAGCTTCTGCGTCACCCTGTTGGGCAACCGCATCACCCGTGCGCTGAACGGGCAGGACGTGCTGGCCACCGAGACCAAGGCGGAAGCCAATGACTGAATCACTTGAATTCATCGATCTGTCGGTGCGCAGCAGCGGGAAAACCCTGCTCACTGCCATGTCCGGGGCTATCCGCTCCGGCGAGCTGGTAGCCGTGGTGGGCCGTTCCGGCTCTGGAAAGACGTTGCTGACCAAGGCAATTATCGGGTTGCTCCCGCCGCAGCTGCAGGCCGAGGGACAGATACTGCTGGATGGCGAACGCATCGACCAGCTGGAAGGAAAGGCCATGGATACGGTGCGCGGGCGGCGCATCGGCATGCTCTTCCAACAGCCCAAGAGGGTGCTGAATCCGCGCATGAGCATTCGCTCCCACCTCTTGGAAGCACTGGGAGTCTTCGGCCCGGGCAAGGCCAAGAAACACGAGGCAAAAGTCCAGTCCCTATTGGAAGAGGTCGGGCTCTCTCCCGCCGCCGATATCGCCGGCAAGCGCCCGGACCAGCTCTCGGGCGGAATGGCGCAGCGGGCCATGCTTGCCATCGCCCTGGCAGCCGACCCGGAATTCATCCTCGCCGACGAACCGACCTCCTCGCTGGACTCCATTCTGAAAGCGGAAACGCTGCAGCTGCTGCGCAGCAAGCAGCTTGAACGCGGCCTAGGCGTCCTATTGATCACCCACGACATTGCCAGCATCCAGCACATCGCCGACCGCGTGCTGGTGGTCAGCGATGGGTCGATTGTCGACCATTGCCTGACATCCCAGCTTTTCGCCAAGGACAGCCACGCCAAGCGGCGTGAATTGATCGAGGCCGCGTTGCCGGCCGCGCACGCGCCAAGGGAGTTTGCCGCCGGTTCCCTGCTTCAAGTTGTGGGCGCGGGAAAGAATTACACACGCAAGGCCAAGGGGCCCGCCGCGCTGCAGGCCACCACCGTGAGCCTGCATGGTGGCGAAGTCCTGGGCGTCGTCGGGCGTTCGGGCTCGGGGAAGAGCACTTTCGCCAGATTGCTCGCAGGCTTGGAAAAACCCACGGAAGGGCAGATCCTGAGCCCCGAACGCGACGGGAAATCTGCCGCCGTCCAGCTGATCGCTCAGGAGCCCTACTCTTCCTTTGATCCGAGGCTGCCGTTGCGTACGAGCTTGCTTGCTGCCGTGCACCGGCTGCCTGCCGACCAAGCCTCGGCGGAGATAGATGCGGCGCTGGACCAGGTGGGGCTGCAGGTCGAACTACTGGATCGAAAACCAGGCCAGTGCTCCGGCGGCCAGCTGCAACGCGCGGCCATCGCCCGGGCATTGCTGGCCAAGCCGCAGGTGCTTGTCTGCGATGAATCGACATCGGCGTTGGATTCGGTAGCGCAGCGCCATATTCTCGATCTCTTGCTGGGGCTGCGCACCCGCCTGGGTCTGTCCTTGGTAGTGATCTCCCATGACATGGGCGTAATCCGCTACGTCAGCGACAATGTCGCGGTGTTCTACGAGGGGCGGCTGGTGGAACACCGACGGCTCGACGATTTCCTGTCCAGCCCGAAGCACCACCACAGCAAGGACCTGGTGGCCGCACTGGACATTCCCGCCCCGGTGAAAGCCGTGCTGAACTAGGTCTTTCCACCGCCGGCAGGCTCCCAGCCTCGGCTCGCGCTGAGCGCCCTCACCCTGAATGCCCTGGTGAAGCCCGTCGTCACAGACGGCAAAGGGCCTTGGAAGATCCACACAGGTGTGAAATATTCCAAGGCCCCATGAGGCCGCCTGGGCTATGGCCGGTTTACTTCGGGTCGAAGCCCTCGCGGGTTGCGGCCTTCACGGATGGCTCAAGCATCTTGTAGCTGGCGCCGGCGATGATGGCGCCGATGAGCGGCGCCACGATGAACAGCCAGACCTGGCCCAGCGCCTCGCCGCCGGCGAACCAGGCGACGCCCAGCGAGCGGGCCGGATTGACCGAGGTGTTGGTGATCGGGATGGCGACCAGGTGGATCAGGGTCAGCGACAGGCCGATGGCCAGCGGGGCGAAGCCCTTCGGAGCACGGCGATCGGTGGATCCCAGGATCACGTACAGGAAGATGGCGGTCAGCACGATCTCGGCCACCAGCGCGGCCAGCATGGAGTATCCGTCCGGTGAACGGTCGCCGTAGCCGTTGCTGGCGAAACCTGATTCGACGGCGTCGAAGCCGTCCTTGCCGCTGGCGATCCAGTACAGCACCGCGCCGGCGGCCGAAGCCGCGACGATCTGGGTGATGATGTAGGTCGGGACGTCCTTCCATGCGGTGCGGCCCGCGACGGCGGTACCCATGGTGACGGCCGGGTTGAAGTGGCCGCCCGAGATGTGGCCCACGGCGTACGCCATGACCAGCACGGTCAAGCCGAAGGCCAGGGCAACACCCAAGAAGCCGATGCCCATATTGACCGTTTCATCGGAAATCACCTTGGCTGCGAAAATCGCCGAGCCGCAGCCGCCGAAGACGAGAACGAAGGTCCCCAGGAATTCGGCAGCAATCTTGGCGCCGGTTGTAGGCGCGGACGTATCTGACATGTCTTGTTCCATTCCTCAAAAGATGAAGCGAGTTCCACGACAGCGTGAGCCGTGCCCTAAGGCTACTGGGAGATCTCTCTATTGAAAAGAGATCCGACATTCATTCTCAAGAATGATTTGTTGCCGGTCATGACATGGGAATTATTTGCCAACGTATTCGAAGTGCCATGCTTCGGCGTACGGATTTCGGCTTCCGTTGGACCGGAATTCTTCCAGATTTTTCCGGTGGATCCAGTTGTACTTCTTCGAATTGGCCTTCAGCCACTTGTAGTACTTGCCCTTGAACGAGTAGTTGTAGGTCTCCGGGACATCGATGGCCAATCCCCAGCCGTGGTTCGAGGTCCCCGGCTTGGCCGCGATGTAGGAGCCGAGCTCCTGGTAGAGGAATTTCTGCGTGTCCAGGGTGCGGTAGGCCAGATCGATGTCCAGGTTCTTCCCGAACTTCTTCTTGAAGGCCGAATTCAGCCGGCCCAGATCCGCGGCGGCCGGGGCGGCGATGAGGGTTTTTTCCTTGTCCCAGCTCAGGGCCACCAGCATCGACTCGGGCAGCTTCCCGTTGGCCTGCTTTTGCACCTTGCTTCGGGTCGTCTTGCTCGTGTTGCTGGTTTTGGCGCTGGTGCTGCGTTTCAGCGCCGAAGCCTGCATCCAGCCGTCCGCTCCCTGGGTGCGCACGTAGTACCAGCCGGAGACCGGGCCGGCCTTCTTTTCCCATGCGGCGTCCCGGTAGACGATCGAATTCTTCGGGATGTCGCCGATGCGCTTCTTGCCGTTGACCGAAGCATGCAGGTCTGCGCCGGAAGACTTGGTGAAGTAGCGGTCCGACAGGCCAGCGCGGTTGGTGGTGTACGGGCCTGCGTCAATGGCGCAGCCCTTGGAGCAGGTGGTGACGTAGGCGCCGGAGACCCATCCGGTTTTGCCCTGGGTGGAAATCTTGTACCAGCCGTTGGCGGTCTTGGAGCTTGCGTAGGCCGGTTGCCCCTTGCTGAGCTTGCCGACGACCGCATGCCCGGTTCCCGCGCCCTTGCGGATGTTCATCGTGGATTTCGGGGTGACCCACAGCTTCACGCGCTTCGCACTGCTCGTCGTTCCGCCGGTGGCGGCGGTTTTGGTGACCTTGACGTATTTATTCGAGATCCACCCGGTCTTCTTGTCGTACGTGACCTGGTACCAGCCGTTGGAGGCTTGGGACTTGACCGCTACTGTCTTGTTCTTCGGGATGGTCAGGATCACGCGGGAGGCGGTGCTGGAACCGGAGCGCATGTTCAGGTTGCTGGTGGTCTTGATCTGGGTCACCCGCTTGGCGGCGGCCGCCTGCAGTGTTCCGGGTGCCGCGGCAGGCGCGGCAGCCGGGAGCGGCTGCGCCGCGCTGGCCGGCACCAAACCGCCCAGGGCCAGCGAACCGGCCAGCAGCACGCCGGCGGTTGACACAGCGAATCGTCGAGATGATCTGAAATCTGTTTTCACGGCAGTGGAATCTTCCAAGAGGCGCGGGCTTGACTGGTGTCCTGCGCAAAGCCGTTCCCGGTGCGAGCGAGATTGCCGATTCGACGCCTGACATAGTTAATCATGCTACGTCCAGGCCGAATCCGGGGCATCGTCAGCGGGGTTTGCGATCGAAGAGCAGCGCTCCGAGGATTCCTGCCAGCACGCCCAGCAGGTTCCCCGCGGCGCGTTCCCACAGCACGTCCGCGTTGACGCTCGGGTCGGCGAGCTCCAGCATCAGCATTATCAGCGGGGTGAAGAAGCTCAGCGCCAGCCCGTAGTTGCGCGTCATGTAGCCCTCGGCGGGGAACATCAGCGCGATGATCACCACGCCCAGGGCCAGCTCCGGCAGCTGCAGATAGTAGATGCCCAGCAGGACAACCAGCCCCGCCACGGTGCCTGCCACGCGGTGCACACCCCTGCGCAGCCTTCCGCGGGCGTTGCCGGCCGCCAGCGGCACCACCGCTCCGGCCATGACCCATTGCAGGTGCTCCAGTTGCAGGCCGATGGCCAAGGTGCCGGCCAGCAGCACCACGCTGGCGTAGCAGGCCGAGCGGCGCAGCGCGTCGGGCCAGCCGATCGGCTCGTGTCCGGGAAATCCCCGGGCCGCGGCACCGAAGCGGGCGGTCTGCCCCAGAACGATGCAGAACAGCGCGGTGAGCACAAATGCAGCCAGCCCCGCCGTGGACGGCGATTGCCCCACCGGGAGGCTGGCCAGCGCCCCGAAGGCGAAGACCGGGAAAAACGAGCCGCCGGGCTTCAGGCCGTAGCGGTCGGTGGTCAGCGAGCTGGCGCAGGCCCAGAAGATGCCCCCGGCGACCAATGCCCAGCCGTCCGGCCCCCACGGCGCGATGACGATGCCTGAAATTCCGGCGCATAGCATCATGGTTCCAGCCAGGACCTGGTCCTTGAGGCGCTGCAGCCGGTGCGGGCTGCGTCCGTACATCCCGACCACCGAACCGAAGACCGCGTAGACCATGAGGTCCACGTGCCCCAGGAGCATCAGTGCCGCACCGGGGATCGCCAGCCCGAAGCCCACGCGCAGGGCGGGGCGGATCTCGGGGCTGTGGGAGAGCACCAGGCGCTGCCACGCCGCGGCGGCCAGCGCCGGGGTTGGGATTCGGGATGTCGGGGCGCTGGCCTGCTCGGTTGGCGCATTCTGGAAGTTGGCCATGATCGCTCCTCTGGTTCGCGCAGCTTCCTGCGGAAAGGAACGGTTCTGCCTTTTCAGAGTTGCATCGAGAGTTTGATCATGTCCAAGTATTATTTTTGATGGTTCAATCGGAAAAACATATCAAGCCAAGTCAAAATCGTTTGTGACGGACGGATATACGTCGCCCGTCGCAGAGAGTAATGCGCGTAATAAGAGCGGCAGCGGCTGGTGCTCGGGGATGACCAAGCTGATCTGGCTGGTGATCCGCGGACTGACAAGGGGCGTTTGGACCACGCCGGGCAACTCGCCCAGGGGCGCGAGCCACTGCTTCGGGACCACGCTCGCCCAGCGGCCGGTGGCCACCTGCGCCAGCAGCGTGATCATCGAGTCGCACTCGATGCGCGGCTCGGCGCTGCGCCCATGGGAGGCCAGCACCTCGTCCAGCAGCTGGCGGCCGCGCATGGAGGAATCCAGCAGGCACAGCGGCAGCGAGAGCACCTCGTCCACGGCGGTCGGCTCCCCCGCACTGGCGAACATGCCCTCCTTGGTGAGCAGCACGTGCTCCTCGCGGTACAGCGGCAGCGCGAGCAGTCCGCCGAGTTCCGCCGGGTCCGCATAGACCAGCCCCGCATCGAGTTCGAAGCTGCGGATCTGGGCAATGATCTCGGTGGAGCGCAGGCTGCCTTGGACATGGACCCGGGCCTTCGGGTTGGCGCGGGCGAAGGCGTCACAGAGCTGGGCCACCGTGGAGGACGCGGCGGGCACCACACCCAGGCGCAGCGTGCCGGTCAGTCCGGACTGCAGCGCCGCCACCTCCTGGGTCAGCGCATCGCGGTCCGCCAGCAGGCGTTGGGCCCAGCGCAGCACCGTCTCGCCTTCCGGGGTCAGCCCCTGGAACGCGTGGCCGCGTCGCACCAGCGGCACCCCGAGACCGGTTTCAAGTTTCCTGATGGATTCGGAGAGCGCCGGCTGGGAAATATTGCATTCCTCGGCGGCCCGCGCGAAATGCTGTTCCCTGGCCAGCGCCACGAAGTATTCCAACTGCCTTAACATCACCTGTCCATTGCACCACGCGCCGCGGGTCACCACGTCGGGGCATGCGAAAACCGGCGCACCGCGGGATCACAATCCTGCGGTGCGCCGGTTCCGGCGAGCGAGCGCACGGCCCCGGGGCGGGCAGCTACTTGGAGATCTTGCCCGACATTCCCGCCAGGGCCCGGATGACCACCGGCTTGCAGGCGAACCAAGCTCCGGCGGTGACCGCGACGGCCACCACGAACATGATGACGCCCAGCCAGCCGTCGTCGCTGCGGGCGGCGAACATGTGGTTCAGGTTCGCCCGCGCTCCGGTGAGCAGCACCAGCAGCACGTGCATCACCAGGAAGCCGACAAAGAACAGCATGGCCGGGAAGTGCACCTTGCGGGCCGCTTCCATGGGCAATGCCTTGTCCAGCTTGGCAGGCCAAGCCGGGGACATGCGCAGCCCGGTGATGGCGGAGACCGGGGCGGCCAGGAACACGATCGCGAAGTAGGCCAAAACCTGCAGCGCGTTGTAGTTCAGCCAGCCGTTCTCGGCAGGCCAGTCCAGCGACAGGTACTGCAGGCCGGCGCTGAGCGCGTTCGGGAAGATGTCCCAGCTGGTCGGCACGATGCGCATCCACGCGCCGGTGGCGAACAACAGCACGATGAACACCACGCCATTGACGATCCACAGCACGTCCAGGCTCAGGTGCAGCCAGATTTCCAGACTGATCTTCTTGGGCTTGGTTTTGGTTTTGAACAGCCCGGTGTTGTTCCGGGTCCAGTAGGCCTTCGGCCGGGCGGTGGTGCGGATCAGCCAGCCGGAGCGGATGATCAGCACCATGAAGAAGGCGTTCAGGAAGTGCTGCCAGCCCAGCCAGGCCGGGATGCCGGTGGGCGCGTTCTGCGGCAGCGCGGAGTGCCCCGGATAGGCGGCCAGGAACTGCTCCCCCGCCGCGGTTCCGCGCCACCAGCGGGCAGCCAGCACCAGCAGGGCCAGGACAAGCACCACGCCGACGGCGATCCAGATCTTCTTCAGGGCCGGGTTTCCCGCCGCCTTGTCGGCGGTGCGGGCACCCTCCTTGGTTGTCAGCGACATGGAAATGACCCCCTGATCTAGCCGGCGGTGACTGGCTGCTTGGCCTCCAGCAGCTGCGTGAGCTGCGGGAGGATCTCGAACAGGTCGCCCACGATGCCGAAGTCGGCGATGTCGAAGATCGGCGCGTCCTCGTCCTTGTTGATAGCCACGATGCGCTTGGCGGTCTGCATGCCGGCCAGGTGCTGGATGGCGCCGGAGATGCCCACTGCAACATAGAGGTCGGGTGAGACGCTGACGCCGGTCTGGCCGACCTGGTGGCTCTGCGGGATGTAGCCGGAGTCCACGGCGGCGCGCGAAGCGCCAAGGCCTGCGCCCAGCGAGTCGGCGAGCGCCTCGACCAGCGAGAAGTTCTCCTTCGAGGCCAGGCCGCGGCCGCCGGAGACCACGATCTTGGCGGCGCGCAGCTCCGGGCGGGAGGACGCGGCGGCCAGCGGGGTCACGGATTCGATTTCAGCCGAGGCGGCGGTGGCCACCTCGATGGCGGTGGTGGCCAGCTGCGGGGTTGCTGCAGGCAGCGGCTCGGCACCGCTGGAGGCCACGGTGACCAGCGGGATGCCGGCGCCCGCGGTGGATTCGGTGACGTAGGTGCCGCCGAAGACCGAGTGCGAGGCGGCGATGCGGCCGTCGCGCTGCTCAAGCTCAACGGCTTCGAGCACCACCGGGTTGCCGGTGCGCGCCGACAGGCGGCCGATGGCCTCGCGGGCCACGGCGCTGTTGGAAGCGAGCACGGCGGCCGGTGCGTAGGCCTCGATGGCAGCCTGCAGGGCGGCGACGGCGCTGGCTGCCGGGTGGGCGGCGGCCTGGGCGGTTTCGCCGATGAATACCTGCTCGGCGCCCTGCCCGCCGATGGCGGCGGCGGTGGCGGCGGAGTCGGCTGCGGCGGCGACGGCCACCGGGGTGCCCAGCTTGGAGGCCAGGGCCAGCAGGTGCGCGCCGCTGGCGGTCGGGGTGCCGTCTTCGGCCAGTTCGATGTGTACCAGGATGTTAGTCATGTCATTCGTTCCTTAGATCAGCTTCTCGGCGGCCAGGTACGCGGCAAGTTCCTGCGCGGCCTGTCCCTCGTCGATGATTTTGACGCCGGCGGTGCGGGCGGGGCGGGCGGCGGAGGCCAGCACCAGGTTGCCCGCGGCGTGATCCGGCGCGCCCAGGCCCAGCTCTGCGGCGCTCTGCACGGCGACAGGCTTGCGCTTGGCGGCCAGGATGCCCTTGAACTTCGGGAAGCGGGCCTCGCCCATGGCCTCGGCCACGGAGATGACTGCCGGGATGGAAGCGCGCAGCGCGGTGGTGCCCGAGGCGTCCGAGCGGGTGCCGCGCACGGTGCCGCCGGAGATCTCCAGGGTGCCCAGCGGGCCGAGGAACGGAAGGTTCAGCAGTTCGGCGACCATGGCGGGGACCACGCCGCCGCGGCCGTCGGTGGACTCGTTGCCTGCGACGATCAGGTCGGCCTGCAGGCCCGAGAGCGCCTGGGCCAGCGCCCGGGCGGTGGCCAGCGCGTCGGATCCGGCCAGTGCGTCGTCCTGGACGTGCACCGCCTTGTCGGCTCCCATGCTCAGTGCCTTGCGCAGCGCTTCATTGGCGGCGGCCGGACCCATGGTCACCACGGTGATCTCCACCGACTTGTCAGCGTCCTTCTGCTTCAGCGCGGCTTCCAGCGCACGTTCGGTGATCTCGTCGATCACGCGGTCGCTGGCGTCGCGGTCTGCGCGTCCGTCGGAGGTGAGGTGGCGGCCTTCTTCGGTGTCCGGCACCTGCTTGATCAGCACTGCAATCTTCATGGTTTGCTCTTTTCTTGGTTCGGTTCCGCACCGCCCGGCTCCTCCGCCGGGTTGGGTGCGTTCACGGTGTGGCCGCGGGCGCTGCCCGTGCGCCGCCGCGCTTTCGCGTGGCGCGGGTCACGTTTCTGAAATACTATAACTAGATTCTAGTTTTTGTCTAGGGCAGGGAGTGGACGAAGTTCCGCTTCGCCCGCACCCCGCCCTGCCCGGCCGCTCAGTCCTGCGGCGCCGGGCGGTTGCGCGGCGGCAGCCACAGCCCGCGGGCCTGGGCCACGACCTTGCCGCCGGCCTCGATCTGGCCCCTGACCCAGATCTTGCGGCCGTCGATTTCCTCGACCCACGCGGTCAACTCCAGCTCTTCGAACAGCGGGACCGCGTGGTCGTAGTCCACGGTCAGCGACCGGGTGAAGATCCACTGGTCCACGGTTCCAGCGGCGAAGCCCATCACGTGGTCCAGCAGCGTGGCCACCCAGCCTCCGTGCACCCGGCCCGGAGGACCCTGGTAGGGCAGGCCCAGCCGGGTGGAGGTGCGCACGCCGTTCTCCCCGTCCATGCGCAACGACACCGGCGGGGCCATCGGGTTCAGCGCCCCGGAGACCGGCGAGCGGTCCATGTAATCGCCCTTGCGGTCCTTGAAGAGGTCGGGAACCATCGCGCTCTCCGGAGCGATTTCCACGCGCAGCAGCTCAAGCACCTCGTCCAGGCGCTCGACCAGTTCAGGGGCGGCCGGGGTGCGCACATCCAACCGGACCATGGCATCCAGCAGCTCGCGCACCTGACCGGCGGCTTCCAGCAGCTTCTCCCCGCCGGCCGCGCGGACCTTCTCCCCGCCGTCCGGCAGGGCCACCTGCCTAGTCATTGCCCAGGATCAATGCGCTCGTCGGTACGCCGGTGCCGGCGGTGACCAGCACGTTGCGGGCGTTTTCCACCTGGTTCACCGCGGTGCCGCGCAGCTGGCGCACACCCTCGGCGATGCCGTTCATGCCGTGGATATAGGCCTCGCCCAGCTGGCCGCCGTTGGTGTTGATCGGCAGGCGGCCACCCAGCTCGATGGCGCCGTTCTTGATGAAGTCCTTGGCCTCGCCGCGGCCGCAGAAGCCGAATTCCTCCAGCTGGGCCAGCACGAACGGGGTGAAGTGGTCGTAGAGCACCGCGGTGTCGATGTCCTCCGGGCGCAGCCCGGTGTCGTTCCACAGCTGGCGTGCCACGTTGCCCATCTCCGGCAGCGGGCGGTCGCCGTCCTTGCGGTAGTAGCTGACCATGGTGTGCTGGTCGTAGGCAGCGCCCTGGGCGGCGGCGCGGATGGTCACTGCCTTGCCCGGCAGGTCCTTGGCGCGTTCCGGGGTGGTGATGACAAACGCCTGGCCGCCGTCGGATTCCTGGCAGCAGTCCAGCAGGTGCAGCGGATCGGCGATCCAGCGCGAGTTCTGGTGGTCTTCCAGGGTGATCGGCTTCTCGTAGAACCAGGCCTTCGGGTTGGTGGCCGCGTGCTTGCGGTCGGCCACCGCCACGCGGCCGAAGTCCTCCGAGGTGGCGCCAGTCAGGTGCATGTAGCGCTGGGCGAACATGCCCACCCAGGAGGCCGGGGTCATCAGGCCGAAGGGCAGGGTCCAGGCGTAGGCGGCGGCGCGGGCGTCCGGGGCCATGCCCGCGGTGCTCATCGCCTGCCCGAAGCGGGCGCCGGAGCGCTCGTTGAAGGCGCGGTAGCAGACCACGGTCTTGGCCACGCCGGTGGCCACGGCCATCGCCGCGTGCAGGATGGTGCCGGCGGCGGCGCCTCCCCCGTAGTCCACGTGGCTGAAGAAGTTCAGCTCCTTGCAGCCCAGGCCGCGGGCGACCTCGATGGCGGGGTTGGTGTCCATGGAGTAGGTGACCATGCCGTCCACGTCCTGCGGGTTCACCCCGGCGTCGCGGCAGGCGGCCAGGGCGGCCTCCTGGGCCAGCTGCAGCTCGGAGCGGCCGGAATTCTTGGAGAACTCGGTGGCGCCGATGCCTACGATGACTGCCTTATTCAGCAGGTTGCTCATGCCGATTCCCCTTTCGATGGGATCACGATGTCTACGGTGCCCGTCACGTGCGGGCCCAGGGAGTTGGTGCCGACCACCTTCACCACGACGTTTTCCCCGTCCACGGAGTCCACGGTGCCGGTGAAGACCATCTCGTCGCCCGGGAAGTTGGTGGCACCCAGGCGGATGTTGATGCGGCCCACGCGGGCGGCCGGGCCGGCCCATTCGCCCACGTAGCGGTTGACCAGCGCATTGGTGGTCAGGATGTTCATGAAGACGTTCGGGGTGCCGGCGGCCTGGGCGACGTCCTTGTCGTGGTGCACCTTCTGGAAGTCGCGGGTGGCGATGGCCCCGGTGACGATCAGCGTGGCGGTGATCGGGATGCGCAGCTCGGGCAGCGCCTCCCCGGCCTGCACCTGCTCGGCGGTCAGCTGCCCGGCGCGGGCGGCGGTGTCGACGGTGCTCATGCGGCGCCCCCTGCCGGACGGGCTACCGGGAGGACCAGCTCGGCGTCCATGCGCTCTGCGGCGATGTGCAGCGGCATGCCGATCCGCACGTCTTCGCGGGCCACGCCCTCCAGGTTCATGACCACGCGGACGCCCTCTTCAAGCTCCACCACTGCCACGATGTAGCCCGGCTCGAATGGCGGGACGATCGGGTGGTACATGACCACGTAGCTGTGCAGGATGCCGCGGCCCGACATGGTCTTCGGCGACCAGTGCAGCGAGTTGCACTCGGGGCACATCGGCACCGGCGGGTGGCGCAGCTCGTTGCAGTCGTCGCAGTGCTGGATGCTCAGTTCGCCGCGCTCGTTCAGGGACTCGAAGAAGAAGGCGTTGTCCAGGTTGATGGCCGGGCGGGGACGCAGGGCCTGGCTCTTGGCCGTGGCCGGGGTCTCGGTCAGCGTTTCGCTCATTACGAGTTCCTCTTTTCAGGGTTGTACCACAGGGTGCGGAAGCGCATGGTGCCCACGCGGTCGCCCTGCTGGTCGGTGTAGGTGGTCAAGGTGGTGATGAAGTAGCCTTCGCCCAGGCCCGTCTGCTTGGGGCCGACGAAGGATTCGACCTTCTCGCTGGCGGTCAGCAGGTCGCCGGGGACCAGGTAGCGGTCGTATTCCTGGTCGCAGTTCACTGCCACGACCTTCGGGTAGCCGCACTCGGCCAGGTGGGCGTAGGCGCGGTCCACGTCGGATTCGATCTCCGGGTCCGAGGGGTTGATCATGTTCCAGACCTGCAGCGCCGAGGGCGGGGCCACGACGTCCGGGTGGCCGGCGGCGCGGGCGGCCTCCGGATCCAGGTAGATCGGGTTGGTTTCCTCCATCGCGTCGCACAGGTGGTGGATCATGGGCCGGTTGACCTCGTCGCGGGCGACGCTGATCCTCTCGTTGCCGGCGGCGATCATCTCGCCGATCAGGACATTGGGATCCTGGCTCATACTGTCTCCTTAATGGTGGTTTCGGCGGGCTTCAGCGGCAGCAGGTGGGCGCGGCCGTTCTGCTCGAACAGGGCTTCCAGCTGCGCCAGGGCGGATTCGTCCAGCACCTCGAAGGCGATCTCCCGCCCCGGGCGGTGGAAAACGTTCTCGTTGACCAGCCAGGCCTCGCGGCGCAGGCTGGGCTTGTTGATCTTCTGGGTGGCGGTCACCGGCACGTCGGAGACCACCGAGAGGAAGCGCGGGGCCCACTTGGTGCCCAAGTCCGGCTGGGACTCCAGGAACCGCGCGAAGTCGACCGGGTCGAAGGACTGCGGGTCATCGAACTGCAGCGTGGCCATGACCTGGTCGCCGGTGCGGGCGTCGGGCACCGGGTAGACGGCGGCCAGGGTGACCCCCGGGTAGCGGGAGAGCACACGCTCCACCGGGGCGGCGGAGAAGTTCTCGCTGTCCACGCGCAGCCGGTCCGAGGTGCGGCCGGCGAAGTAGAAGTAGCCCGCCTCGTCGCGGTAGGCCAAATCGCCGGTGAGGAACGCGGTGCCGCGCACGCGCTCGGCCACGGCTTCCGGGTTCTTGTAGTAGCCCTCGAACAGGGCCGCGCCGGTGAGGTTCACCAGTTCGCCGATGGCCTCGTCCGCGTTCAGGATGCGCCCGTTCTCGGAGAAGATCGCCCGCGGGCACTGCTCCATGGTGTCCGGGTTGACCACCGCGGCGTCCATGCCCTCGGGGGCTGTGCCCAGCGCGCCCACCGGGCTGTCGTCCGAACGCTTCAGGGTCAGCCCGCCCTCGGAGGCCCCGTAGCTTTCGGTGGGCCAGACGCCGTAGCGGCGGTGGAACTCGGCCAGGTCGAACTCGCTGGCCTCGGTGCCGAAGCAGGAGCGCAGGTAGGTGTCGGCCTCCGCGGCCTTCTCCGGCTGGGCCAGCACGTAGGACAGCGAGCGTCCCACGTAGTTGAAGTAGGTGGCCTTGTAGCGCATCAGATCCGGCAGGAAGCCGGAGGCGGAGAACTTGCGGGCCAGCGCGAAGGTGCCGCCGGTGTACAGCGGGTTGGCCCAGCAGGCGAAGATGCCGTTGCCGTGGAACAGCGGCATGGAGTTGTAGCTGACATCTTGGCGGCCCAGGCCCATGTGCTGGAATTCCGCAGTGCGGAACAGCCGCCCGGTGGTGCAGATGACCGCCTTCGGGTCCCCGGTGGAGCCGGAGGTGAACAGCAGCAGCAGCGTGGTATCCGGGTCCCCGGCCGCCGGCGTCTCCGGGCGCGGCAGGTGGCGCAGCGAATCCAGCTCGCGGGCGTACTCCGCGCTCTCGATGTAGCGGGTCTGCGCGGCCGGCACCCCGGAGTCCACCCCGTTGAAGTAGCCTTCCAGCTCGCGGGTGGTCAGCAGGATCTCCACGTCGGTGTACGCGATGTCGCGGGCCAGCTCCTCGCCGCGGCGGGTGAGGTTGATGCCCACCACGGTGGCGCCGGCGTAGGCCGCGCCGCCGATGGCGAAGATGTATTCGGGGTCGTTTTCAAGCATCACGCCCACGTGGAAGGGCTTGCCTTCGTCGTGCAGCGAGAGCATCAGATGGGCGCGGACCTTGCATTCTGCCACGACTTCCGCCCAGGTCCAGATGCGCCCCTCGAAGAGCAGGCCGGGATGGTGGTCCTCGGCTCGCAGGTCAAGTAGATCTCTGGTAGTTTGAAGTTTCGTTTCGAGAACGGTGTTCATTGTCAATCCTTAAGGGTGAGGTTGGAGACCTGTGGCTTGCCGCTGGCCGCGCCTGCCGGCTTCGTCGCTGGAATGAAAAGGACCACGACGATGGTCAGCAGGCAGGTGGCGATGAGCACACCCACGACGAGCAGGAAGCCGGTCATCGAGACGAACGTGTTCTCGCCTGCTGCAACGGGCGAGAACACGAGCAACAGGCCCACGACCGAGGCGGCAACCGCCTGGAAGGCCGTACGGGTCACTGCATTGACGCCCGTGGCGGTGCTGGTCTGTTCCGGCAGCACGCATTCGACGATCACCGTCGGCATTCCCGAGTAGAGGAAACCCGTTCCGAAGATCACCACCACCATGCCGGAGATGACCACCGCGATGCTGGTCGGGTCGATGCACACGATCAGCAGGCCGATGATGGTCAGCAGCGAGCCGATCATCAGGCCCATGCGGGCCCCGAAGCGGCTGGAGATCCGGCCGATCAGCGGCGAGATCGCAAACGCCGCGGCGGCGGTGATGAAGCCGAGCAGGCCGGTCACGGAGGCGCTCAGCCCCAGGCCCACCGGCAGCTCCATGACGCTGCCGTCCGCCAGCGGGATGCTGTTCGGATTGCGGTACAGGGTCACGGTGAGGATATTCGTGGTGCCGATCGGGCCGATAGCGATCAGCGCTGTGGCCAGCATGCCCAGGGCGAACTTGCGCTGGGCGAACATCCGCACGTCGATCATCGGCTCGCGGGTGCGCAGCTCCCAGCGGACCCACAGCGCCAGCAGCACCAGACCGCCGACCAAGAAGAGCAGCACCTGCGGGTTGGTGAAGCCCAGGGACTTGCTCAGGGTCAGGCCGTACAGCGCGCCGGCGATGCCGATGCCGAACATCAGGCCGCCCGCCCAGTCCACGTGCACCGCGGAGGCCAGCGAGGACTTCGGTTCGCGGGTGATGCCGAAGTGCACCAGCGCCGCGGCCACGCAGGCGAAGATCGCCGCGGTCCAGAAGATCCAGTGCCAGGTGGCGTAGTCGAGGAACAGTCCGCCGCCGAGCATGCCGCCCGCGCCGGCGATCAGCGCGGAGGTGGAGACCACCGCGATGCCGGTGCCGATCTTGTGCTCCGGGAAGGTGGAGCGCACCATGCCGATGGCCAGCGGCAGCACCGCGCCGGACACGCCCTGCAAGGCGCGGCCGGCAACCAGGATGCCGAAGGTCGGGGCGATCGCGCTGATGACCGAGCCCAGTGCCGAGAGCAGCAGCACCCAGACCAGGATCTTGCGGCGGCCGAACTGGTCACCCAGGCGTCCGACGAAGCTGGTGGCCAGCGCCGCGACCAGCGAGTAGGAGGTGACCACCCAGACCAGCTGGGAGAGGTCGGAGGTGAAGAACTCGCCCGGCGTGTACAGCAGCTGCACCGCCATGGAGGTTTCGAAGGCCGCGACGACCTCCGCGATCACCAGGATCGCCAGTACTGCCGCCACGCTCTGTCCGGCGTGGGTGCGGGCCTTGCCCGCTGCTGCTGGCGTGCTCACGCGGTGTCTCCGTCCAGGATTGCTGCTGCGAGTTCTTCGGATACCTGCCCTGCGGTGCCCCAGAGCACGTCGAGTTCGCGCATCCACAGGAAGAAGCGGTGGATGTGGTTGTCCAGGTCGGCGCCCATGCCGCCATGCAGGTGCTGGGTGGTGTGGACCACGCGGAAGCCGGCCTCGCGGGCCAGCCAGGACGCGCCGAAGGCAGCTTCCGCGCCGTCGCCGTCGTTGTCCAGCTGCCAGGCGGCGTCGATGGTGGACAGCCAGGTGGTTTCAGTGTCGATGAACGCGTCCGCCGCGCGCAGGGCCACCCCCTGGTTGGTGGCGATGGCGCGCCCGAACTGCTTGCGCTCGTTGGTGTAGGCGGCGGTGCGGCGCAGCGCCTCGGCTCCCACGCCGGAGATCAGCGCGGCGGCTGCGGTGAGCAGGCGCGGGCGGATCCAGGCGGAGACCGCGCCGGCCGGCTGGTCGGCGCCGATCAGGTCGGCTGCCTCGATCTGCACGCCGGTGAAGGACAGCTCGGCGTGCTGCTGGCGGGACAGGCCGCGGTACTCGTCCACCGCGATGCCTGCGCGGTCAGCCTCGATGAGCGCGGTCAGCTGGCCGGATGCGGTGTGGAACTGCACCATCAGGTGGGTGGCCGAAGGGACCAGGTAGCCCAGCTCGATGGCGCCGTCCAGCACCCAGCCGGTGCCGGCGGCGGTGCCGTTGACGCGGCGGCGCACCTCCGGCTGCAGCGCGGCGATGCGCACCGAGCCTTCGGAAATGCCTTCGAGCAGCTGCTCGTGGCCGCCGAATTCGGCGATGGCCAAGGCGGCGACTGCGGTGGTGATGAACGGGATGCGGCCCAGGGTGCGGCCCTGTTCACGGGCGACAAGCGCCAGCCCGGCCATGCCCAGTCCCGGCTCCTCCTCGTCCATCGGCAGCAGTGCGTCGATCAGTCCTGATTCAACGACCTGGCCCCACAGGGCCTCGTCGAAGGCGGCGCCGGCCTTTTCGCCGGCGGTGTACAGCTCGTCGGTGCTCAGCGAGGAGAAGATCTGCGCGGCCAGGTCGGTCAGGCCCTGCTGCTCCTCGTCCAGCGAGAACTCCATGCTCGGGGCCTCGATGGTGTTGTTAATGCTCGCGGTGCTCAACGTGCGCTCCTTGCCATGCCGAGGGTGGTCCAGGCGACGATTTCGCGCTGGATTTCGGCGACTCCCCCGCCGAAGGTGTTGATCTGGGCGCCCAGGTTCATCAGGGCCAGGCGTCCGGTGTCGAAGTTCCATGGGGCGTCCGAGATGCGGGTGGCGGTGCCGCCCACGATCTCCAGCAGCGACCGGTACACGTCGATCACGGTTTCGGTGGCGAAGACCTTGGCGGCGGAAGCCGAACCCGGATCCAGCGATCCCTGGGCGGTGGTCTCCACGAGCTTCCAGTTCAGCAGGCGCATGGCGCGCAGCCGGGCGGTGGAGGTGGCCAGCAGCGAGCGGACCCAGGGCTCGTCGCCCAGCGGGGTGCCGTCGGCGGTGACCTGGTCCTTGAGCCATTCGCGGACCTCGTCCAGCTGGGCTTCGCAGATGCCGCTGAAGGCGGCCAGGCCCACACGTTCGTGGTTCAGCTGGGTGGTGATCAGCTTCCAGCCTTCGTTTTCCTTGCCCACGACGTTGGTGACCGGAACGCGGATGTTGTCGTAGTAGGTGGCGGTGGTGCTGAAGCCGCCCACGGTGTGGATCGGGGTGGCGGAGAAGCCGGGGTCGGTGGTCGGCACCAGGATCAGCGAGATGCCCTTGTGCTTCGGGGCATCCGGGTCGGTGCGGGCGGCCAGCCAGATCCAGTCGGCGCCGTCGCCGCCGGAGGTGAAGACCTTGGAGCCGTTGATGACGTACTCGTCGCCGTCGCGCACCGCGCGGGTGGTCAGCGAGGCCAGGTCGGTGCCCGCCTCCGGCTCGGTGTAGCCGATGGACACGACTAGCTCGCCGGCCAGGATCTTGGGAAGGAAGTAGTCCTTCTGCTCCTGGCTGCCGTGGCTCATCAGGGTCGGGCCCACGGTGGTCATGGTGATCATCGGGATCGGGGCGTCGGCGCGGTAGGCCTCGTCGTAGAAGACGAACTGCGCGGCTGGGCCGCGGCCTTGGCCTCCGTACTCGACGGGCCATCCGATGCCGAGCCATCCGTCCTGGCCCATCTGTCGCTGCACTGCGGAGTGGACCGGGCCCCCGGCCTCACCTTCTTGCTTCAAGCCCGCGCGCACCTCGTCGGTGAGGAGCGTTGAGAAATAGGAGCGAAGCTCCTCGCGGAGAGACTGGATCTCCGTGGAAGAACGTAAATGCATTACGTTGCCTTTCGTCTTTGACTAGGCGTTTACCGAAAATAACGGTGGAATGTGATTCAGATTACTTACCGGCCGGCAAGTAGTCAACGCCTTGCGCGCTGAACGTTGTTCGGCTACCCGGAGGAATTGTCCAGGGATAAATATTTCTTTTCGCAAAGCCCTCTTCGCGGGGCGCAACGACCCTCGCTGCGAAGAAATGCGTTTCTTTCCACCGAACCAGAGCCCACCGGCACCGAACCGTCTTCCGCGAATCTGTTAGCCAGGCTCCGTCGCAAAGTGGCAATTGATCCTGGCTGAACAAAAATTGGAATCTTATTGCAGTTCAACGGGGGATCCAGCGGATGCAGGCGACCCAAGCGGCGCTGGGCGCCGGACGGCACAAGGACCTGGTGGCGCAGTGGGCCGGTGAAGCCGCCCTCGACCGGCCTAGAATGCCGTCCGCAGCAAGAAATGATGATTTTTCAGCCCCGCTGCATCGCGGAGCTTCGGTAGCGAGCAGCCAATGGCTCCTGTGGAAATCCAGCAGTCCCGGCCACTGGGACGAAAAATCCCCCGGAAATTTTTCCGGGGGAAGATCGGTGGCAGAAAACTGCCGAAATCAAGCAATCGACGGGGGCTCTCCTCGTAATAAACCCGTCGATTCGAGCCTTCGGAAGGTGGTCCGTATTGCTCCTCGGACGAACGCCTGCCGCTGGTTCCCGCTGGTCGATCAAGCGCGGTGCCCTGGACTCATAGTCCGCGCGTCGGCCAGCGGTTCGGCAGTTTCATTCCAGCGGGAACCCGGACGCGCAACGCAGCCCTGGCATGGAGTCAGTGGGCGGAGCTGGTCGCGTCGAGCACCTCGTGGATGAACGCATAGACGATCTCGCGGCGGCGTTCGGGCGTCATCCCCGGAACCACCATGCGGTCATCGGTGAAAACGATCTCCCGGTGCAGCATGTCCATGATCAGGATGGCCTTGACCTGGTCCTCGTCGCTCATGTCCGGGAGCATTGCCAATTCCATGGTGCGGCGGCGGTGGTACTCGATCCTTTCCTTGATCTCATCCGGCAGCCAGGTATTGCTGCTGTTGATGGCCAGCACTTCCACCGCGCGCGAGTGAGAGAGCAGGACTTGCGAATAGGTGTAGAGGAATTCCCAGCGCTGCTGCGCGTCGGGGAAGCGCTCGGGAGCCCGCTCCAGCAGCTCGTCAATGGCGTCCAGCAGGGGCGAGAGGATTCCGGAGAGGATATCGACCTTGCTCTTGAAGTGGTAGTACAGCGCGGCCTTTGTGAAATCCAGTTGCGCGGCGATGGCGCTGAGCGGGGTTCCTGCATAGCCGTGCTCGACAAACAGATCGGTGGCGACATCGAGGATCTTTTCGCGGCTGCCCTGCTTCTCTCCGGACGGCTTCATGGGGCGTTGCTCAGTCTTCACGTTCTTGATTCCTTAGCTGTGGACGCTAAACCCGATCATATCCGGTGCGCGGGGATGACACTGAGTCGCCGTTTGCCTGCAAAATAATTCGCCGCACCCGGCTGGCCTTTTCGGCAGCCCGGTGCGGCGCATGGGTCGATCAATTGCCGGCTACTTCACGGCAGCGTCCTTGAGCTCAACGGAACCTTCCGCGACTACCGCGGCCGTGGCGACTCCGCGGTCCAGCACGATCTTCCCGTCGGCGAGCACCTGGAACAGGGCGCCGTCGCTGGTGTTCCAGATGCGGGTTTCCAGCATTTGCCCCGGGAAGACCGGAGCGGCGAAGCGGGCGTTGATCGAGCCCAGACCTCGTTCGGCCAGCAGCCGCGAGTTGCGCACCAGCGCAAGGGCCGCCATGCCGTAGGTGCACAGGCCATGCAGCACCGGGCGAGGGAAGCCGACCTTGCTGGCCATCACGGGGTCGGAATGCAGGGGGTTGCGGTCGCCGTTCAGGCGGTACAGCAGCGCCTGGTCGACGCTGGTCGCCTGCGTGATGACTGCGTCAGGTTCGGTTGCCGGATCGGTCCAACCGCCAGCTCCTTCCGGTCGCGGCCCATAGCCGGTTTCGTCGCGGATGATCATGGAGATCACTGTCGTGGCGACCAGCTGGTCTTCAGGGTCCACCAGATCGGTGGTCAGCTCGATGATTGCGTTCTTGCCTTGGTCGTAGACGGCGCTAATGTAGCTGCGCGGGGTGAGGGAACCCTGCGGGGCGAGTTGCCGGTGCAGTACGAGCGACTGGCCTCCGTGCAGGATCTGGTGCAGCTTGAAGTCTCCGAGGTGATCCATGGAACCGCCACTGCCGCCGAGGACGACAGGGAAGGTCGGGAAGACCTTTTGGCGGACCCCAAAGGAATTCTCGGTAGTGTATTCGATGCCTTCGGCTGCATCGGGACGCCCGGCGCCGATGCTCAGCGCATAGAGCAGGGCTGCATCGCTGTCCCAAGTGACGGGTTCTCCTACGGTGACCTTGCCGATATTCTCAGTAAAAATTGCCATGATCTTGCCCTTCCATCCCGCAATCTTATGATGCGAGTCACTTATCTCCACCAAGACTATAACTAGATTCTAATTTTCGTCTAGGGCTTCCCCGCGCAAAATCTGCTTTGGGTCCTTGCCTCAGGGATTGCCCAGATCAAGAACGGGAAGCTGCCTGCCCATAGCAGAGCCATAGGCCAGCTTTTGGCATTGCTGGCAATGAACACCCCTCGAACCTGAGAGAAACCTCTTGATTCTCGAAGATGCCTCCTTGCCCGAAGACCCACTTCTAAGCTCAAGGGCATACAGGGTCGCTCTGTATAGATCCATGGCAACCGAACGTCGGAATGCGCATCCGACTTCACGTACGTCCCTAGAGAAAGGCGTGACATGAGCAACGAGAACTTTCCCAACACCAGCCCGTCTCCCGATCTGTCCGAGCCGGCCAACGGGACGGGAGTCCCTCCCCAGCCACCGGTGGCCCCGGCTCCGCCAGTTCCTCCAATGAATGACCAGTTCCTCCCTGAGCACGTGGAAACCGACTCTGCATCGCGCGTCGGCGCTGCCCACGGCGGGGAGGACGAATCCAAGCTAGCCCAGGCCGGCGAGGCGACCAAGGACCTTGCCGCCGAGGGCCAGCATTCGGCAGCCGAAGTCATGGACACCGCGAAGCAGGAAGCGACCATGGTCGCTGGCCAGGCCAAGGAACAAGCTGCCCACCTCTTTGAAGAGCTCGGCGCGGATTTGCGCGAGCAAACTTCGCTGCAGCAACGCAAGGTTGCCGAGAACCTTCGAGATATCAGCAACGAGTTCCGCTCAATGCTCGACCAATCGCAGGCCACCGGCACCGCGGCTACGCTGGTGGATCAGGCGTCCCATCACAGTGGCCGCGTCGCGGACTGGTTGGACCAACGCGAACCCGGCGATCTGGTGGACGAGGTCAAGGATTTCGCCCGCAAACGCCCCGGCGCGTTCTTGGGCATCGCCCTGGGCGCTGGCTTGCTGGCGGGTCGAATCACGCGCAACGCCAGCGCCTCGAAAGAACGTCAGCGGCAGTCGCCAGAGGCAACCGCCAATGCCCCGGCGGGCACCAGCTATCCTTCCGAGCGACCGCACGCCGAACCGCTGAAGACCGCTCCCCGTGTCACGCCGCCACCGGTGGGGCAGGCCGATCCATCGGCGCTTCGCACCGGCACGACCGAGGACGAGCTGAACGACAATCCACTTCAGAAATACCCAGGGCTGAACCCGCGCCCTGAAGACTACCGGTAGGAGGCACCGATGAGTCATTCTGCTCCAGACTACGAACCTCATCCAGAGAACCCCGATACCCGCCCCCATAACCCCCGGATGGAAGAACCAAACACTCTGGGAACCCTCTTCAGCGACCTGACGCAGAACGTTTCGGTCCTGGTCCGGCAGGAAGTGGAGCTGGCCAAGACAGAGCTGAAGGAGTCCGCGAGCAATGCGGGCAAGGGGGCCGGGATGTACGCCGGAGCCGGGATCGCAGCGCATTTCGTCCTGCTTTTCCTCTCCGTAGCCGCATGGGTAGGAATCGGCCAGTGGACTGGCCATGGCTGGTCCGCGGTGATCGTCGCGGTGATCTGGGCAGTCATTGCCGCGATTCTCGCGGTCGTGGCGCGCAAGCAGCTCAAGTCGGTCAAGGGCATGCCGAAGACCGCCCAAACAGTGAAGAAGATCCCGTCAGCTTTCAATCCGAAAGAGGAAACCCGATGAGCAAGGATTCAAATGAACTTCGAGCAGACATCGCGCAGACCCGCGATGAGCTGCGCAACGATGTCGATGCGATTGTCGACAAGGTCAGCCCCAGCCACATCGCACACCGGCAAACCGCCAGAATCAAGGATTCGGTGAGCAGGGTCAAGGAAACAGTCATGGGACGGAGTGAAGACGTGAGCGAACGAACCCAGCAAGCAGCGCACGATGCCAGCGACGCAGTCCATGAAGCACCGCAGAAGGTCGCAGAGCAGACCCGCGGCAACCCCCTGGCCGCCGGGCTCATCGCTTTCGGTGCGGGGCTGCTCGCCTCGTCCCTTATTCCGGGAAGCCGCCAGGAGGAAGAGATGGTTCAACGCTTGAAGGACAAGGCCGAGCCGTTGACGACTGAGCTTAGCGATGCGGCCAAGCAGGTGGCTGAAGACATGAAAGAGCCGGTGTCGGCCGTAGTGGATGACCTCAAGGACACCGCTCAGCAGTCCGTGGATCGGGTGAAAGCGGAGGCCGTGAGCGAATCCCAGCATCTGAAGCAAGAAGCCAAGAGCAGCGTCCAGGACTACAAGGACCAAGCCTGACGAAAACCGATTAGCGCCAGGGCCGGCATCCCTCACAGGATGCCGGCCCTGGTGCGCGACGCGAGCGAGTCACGACAGGAGCATCGGCGTCCCCTGCTGAGCGGGCAGGGTCTGCTCCGATACGCTGGGCGCATGGGGTTGGATCCCGTATAACGATCGATTGATCTGGTCGATGAGATCTTGGAGCGATGCGACTTTCCCGCGCCAGAACGCATCATTCTCCCGAGCCCGGAATCCCTCGTACCCGTCATTCGACTCAATCAGCTCAACAAAGTGATCGCGATAAGCGCAAAGCGCAGCATTCAGCTCGGCGATTTGATCATCGTCGAGGTGGATGTTCAATAACGACCCTGACATTTCAGACCTTCCTTGCATCCCGGGGTGGGCCTGACGGCTTTGCCAGGCACACACTTCGAACAACTACTTAGGCCCTACCAGAAATTTCCCGCTACGACAGCGGAAATCGTGAATAAGGCCGCCACTGCATATCTCTCCGCTTCGCTGTTTCGCGCAACTGCGAAGCACCTTGTGCTTCTTGGCAGCGCATACCGAGCCTCGAAGCTTACCGCGGCGAAATGGACCCGTGTGGGGAAAGTGCCTGATCTCGACATGCCTCAGCGGCCAATCCAAGCCCGCACATTACCGAGAACAACGCGCCATCGACAACCAGCGGTTCATGAATCAGGCCAGCGGCACTGCGATGGCCGCTCGCCTCGGCTCTCGTCCCAATTGCTGTGGCTAGGGTCAACTCGCTAGTTCCTTGGGAGCCTCGCCCTTTGCCGCCGTTGAAATCTTGATGCGACGCGGCTTCGCGGCCTCAGCCACCGCGATGTCAAGGCGCAGGACACCGTCTGCGTAACGAGCTTGGATGGATGCCGGATCGAGATGGTCGCCAAGCACCAGCTCTCGGCTGAACTGGCCCCAAAGGCGCTCGGAGCCCGCGATATATTGACGGCCTTCCGGCTTGGCGCGTTCGGCACGAATCGTGAGAATGCTTTTTTCCACAACCATCTCGATTTGCTGGGCATCCATGCCCGGGAGGTCGAACTCCGCGTGGAAGCCCTCCTCGTCCCGCCACGCCTCCATCGGCATGGCGTGGACTGGCTCGGAGCTGAGCTGGGTGTTGAAAGCGCGTTGGACCAAGCGGTCGAAATCACGAAGAACGTCGGTTTGCATCATCGAAACTCATTCCTTTCGAAGCTGACATACGGTGATGGTGCAATTCACATCCCGCCAGATCTATGTCTGACGATGTAGATTTTATAACACGGCCTCGTGGCGGTACGCAAGATGCCTCGGGGAGTGTTTTTCGGGAAAAGCGGACAAACCTGTGCAGGCGCATGCCTCGCCCTCGACGGCTGCCGATGCCCCGGCATGAGCGCACAGCCGGCGCGGCTTGCATGCGCGCTTATGACCCCACAGTGAATAGTAGAAGCCGCATCCGTTGCCATCCGGCAAAGCAGCGGCACTGGAGTTCAAGCTTCACGGAATGCAGGCAGCTGCTTCACCACCGGCTCCGAGGCGTCGATGTTCCTGGAGCATAGTTCCCCGCTGTCCACCGGGCCTCGGCAACCAGGCGTCGTGATATCGGTGCACCCGGTTCAGGGGAAGCCCCGGTTTGTCCCAGCGGCTCTGGGCTCCTACGCATCCCGTACCCTTCCGCTGGGCGGGAGGAGCCCTTTGCCGACCAGAACCTGCAGGTGCCTCCGCGCGGGGGCACTGAGATGCCCTGGATAATTCTTGAGCTGTTCCGCCGTGGGACGTGATACTGGTGGGTTCCCGGCAATGGCGTAATCGCACGACATCAGGAATCCAAATGCGCAAGAAGGTAACGCCGCTGGCGGGATGCTTCCTTGCTGCATCCCGCGGCTTGTCCGCGCGGGCACGCGAACCTGAGCCAGCTTTTCTTGGAAATGATTCTTGCCCAGGGACGATTCGAGGGGAGTTTGCGCAGGATGTCCGCAGGGACAGTTCACATGCCAAAGGGCGCAGCACCCCCCCCCGGCGGGCTCCGGGGAGTGCTGCGCCCTTTGGCGTGTTGCCCTAAATCAAGTCGCCAGCCGGTTCGGCCTTGACCGGCATCACCATGGCGGCATCCTGCGGTACCCAGACCTTCGGGGTGCGGCTGAGCATGAATGCGATCACCAGCGCGGCGAGGCCGAAGACCGCGACGAAGCCGAAGGCCTCGAAGACGCCCTGCTCCCCCACCGCGGTGGTGACCGGGTCCTGGTGGCGGGCCAGCAGGTATGCGCCCACGGCGGTGGCCACGGACTGGCCGATATTGCGCACCATGGTGTTGGTTCCGGCGCTCTCCGAGGTATGCGTCTCGGGAACCGCCTCGATCAGCACGTTCGGCAGGGCGCCGAAGGTCAGGGCGATGCCCACCGCGTTGACCGACATGGCCACCAGGAAGACCAGCATGTTGCCCAGGGTGAACATGATTGTTGCGACAGCGGCGAGCATCAGCAGCAGGCCGGTGATGAACACGAAGCGCGCGTTGAACACCTGGGCGAGCTTGCCGCCCAGCGGGGAGAAGAAGTAGCCAAGCAGCGCGGTGCCCCCGCTGAACAGGCCTGCGGCCGCGGCGGAGAAGCCCAGGCCGAAGCCCATTTCCACCGGGTACTG
This sequence comes from Glutamicibacter soli, assembly GCF_003309065.1. Taxonomy (GTDB): domain Bacteria; phylum Actinomycetota; class Actinomycetes; order Actinomycetales; family Micrococcaceae; genus Glutamicibacter; species Glutamicibacter soli. Next base: position 379,754 of record NZ_POAF01000003.1, read on the forward strand.
CAGCACGTACTGGCTCGGCACCGACATGCCGCCGATAGGCCCGACCGCAGCCAGGAAGGTGGCGGTCATGACCAGGGCGATCTGGCGGTTCTTGAACATCTTCAGGTTCACGATCGGGCGTTGGGAATGCAGTTCCCACCAGACCCATACGGCGACGATTACCAGACCGGCGATCAGCAGTCCGCCGCCGCCCAGCGAGGCCCAGCCGGCCTTGGCGCTGTTGGACAGGCCCAGCAGGATGCCGGAAGCACCCAGCGGCAGCAGCAGCGCGCCGGCGATATCCAGCCGGCCGGAAGTGGTTTCGCGGGGCTTGTCCTTCGGAAGCACCACGAGCACGGCGATGACCGCCAGCACTGCCAGCACGCCGGCGAATAGGAAGATTCCATGCCAGGAGAAGGAGTCGATCATCAGGCCGGCAATCAGGGCGCCGCCGGCGCCGGCGATCAGCGCGGAGGCGCCGATCATGGAGACGCCCACGGGCAGGCGCTTCTCGTCGAGGTGCTCGCGGGCCAGGCCGAATGCCAGACCCATGACGGCACCGGCCGCACCTTGGATGCCGCGGCCGAGGATGATCATTTCAAGGCTGCTGCCGACCAGGGAGATCAGCGAGCCGATGGCGGCCAGGGCTAGCACCACCACCATGACCCGGCGCCTGCCGTACAGGTCGCCGAAGCGTCCGCCGAGCAGCGCCGCCGACGCGGACACCAGAAGGTAGATGGTGACCACCCAGGCCACGGCATTCGCATCCACGTGGAAGTCCGCCATGAGCGTCGGGAGGGTTACGTACATCATTGAAAGCTCGAACGCTGAAACAATCTCTGTCAGCACCAAGACCGCGACTACCGCCACGAATCCCGGAGCCGATGCACGCGTCGCACTCAGCTTTGGGGGTCTAGCCTGAGACATCTTTGTCCTGCCTTACCGCGCCGTTTCGGCGCTCTGAGGGGTCACCTAGGCACCCTCCGGACAGGACGCCCGGGCAAGGCCATGCGGTGATGTTCTTGCCCGAGCGGGCAGCTGTTTTAGTGGGTTGCGATACCCACCGACTTGGTCCAGAAGAACTCTTCCAGACCTTCAAGTCCGCCTTCGTTTCCGATGCCTGAGTGGCCGATGCCGCCGAAGGGGCGTTCGGCCGTGGCATTGAAGGCGCCGTTGACTGCGATCTCGCCGGTCTCCATCGACTCGGCCAGCCGCAGCCCGCGTCCCAGATCAGAGGTCCAGATGTACCCCGAAAGTCCGTAATCCGTGCCGTTCGCGATGTCCAGCGCATGCGCTTCATCGCGGAACGGAATCACCGCCAGCACCGGGCCGAATACCTCGTTCTGCGCCAGCGATCCATCCGGCTCCACGTCGGCCACGATGGTCGGCGGGTAGTAGAAGCCCTCGGCCAGATCCCCGCCCAGGCGCTGCCCGCCGGTGACCAGGCGTCCACCTTCTTCCAGCGCGTCGCCGAGCATCGAGTCGATGCGGTCGATCGCGGCCTGGTTGATGACCGGTCCGCACATGGTGTATTCGCCGGCCGGATCCCCGATGGGGAACTGCGCCGCGGCCTGCGCGACCTTTTCGATGAACTGCTCGTACACCGATTCCTGCACCAGCAGGCGGGTCGGCAGCGCGCAGGCTTGGCCGCTCATCATGCCGAAGGCGAAGAATGCCGCGTGGCCGGCGGCCTTGTCCAGATCGGCGTCTTCGAAGACCAGGTTGGCGGACTTGCCGCCCAGTTCCAGGATCATCGGCTTGAAGGTCTTGGCGCAGGAGGCGGCGATGATTTGCGCGGTGGCCGGTCCCCCGGTGAAGGTGATCTTCTTGACCAGGCGGTGCTCGACCAGTGCGGCGCCGGCCTGCGGGCCGCCGGGAACGATGTTGATCACGCCGTCCGGGATCCCCGCCTCGCGGGCCAGGTCCGCGAAGACGGTCGGGGTGAACGGGGTCAGCTCGCTGGGCTTGATGACCACGGTGTTGCCGGCGGCCAGGGCCGCCGGGACCTTCATGGCCAGGGACATCAGCGGCGCGTTCCAGGTGATGATGGCGCCGATGACGCCGTAGGGCTGGCGCAGCGTGTGGCCGAAGGATCCGCCGGCCCCGCCGTTGCTGGTGATGCGGCCCAGCGGCAGCTTGTCCGCCCAGCCTGCGTAGTAGCGGGTCCATTCCACTGCGGCGCCGACCATGTTCCCCGCGGTGATGCGCGGGGCGCCGTTGTCCGCCATGCCTGCGGCGGCCAGCAGCTCGGTGTTCTGCTCCATGAGTTCGGCGAGCTTCATCAGCTTGCGCGAGCGCTGGCTGGCGGGCAGCGCTCGCCATTCCAGGAAGGCGGCGCGGGCTGACAGCACGGCCTGGTCGATCTGTTCCGTGGAGGCCATGGGCACCAGGCCGTTGACCTTCCCGGTGGCAGGGTCGATGTGCTCGTGGGTGGTGTCGCCCTGAAGGATCACCTGCGCACCGATGCGCAGGGACGGGGCAGGCAGCTGGATGCCAGTTTCGACGCTCATGAGTTGGTCTCCGGTTCGTAGCGAAGCATGGTGATGTCTCCCTCGGGGTGGTCGCAGAAGACCGGGCGGACGCGCATGCCGATCTCCAGCTGCGCCGGGTCGGCGTTGACGATTTCGGTGGAGAACTTCGGTCCCTCGTCCCACTGGACGATGGCCAGGATCATTTCCCCGGCCGAGGCGAAATGGGCGGCCGGCGGGCGGGTGGCCACGGTGTAGGTGTACAGCGTGCCGGCACCGGAGATCTCGCGCCATTCAAGGTCGTCGGCTAGGGTGCGCGGGGCCAGCGGGCGCGGGTAGAAGATGTACTCCCCCAGGGACGGCGAGTACTGGATGCGGATCTTGCGCTCGGCAAGGGCGTCCCAGAACGGGCGGGTCAACGGGGTCGGAACCGGCAGCGGCCGGGACAGGGTTTCCGGGGTGTAGGTGGTCATTTTCTGGTTTTCCCTTTCTAGTCGCCCTGCAGGATCAGCGCGGTCTGCTCGCTCATGATGCCGCCGTTGCCGCTGACGAACGCGCGGTTGCAGTCGGCCACCTGGGCGGCGTTGGCGCGGCCCATGATCTGGCGCGCCCCGTCGATGACGTGGTGCATGCCGCCTGCCACACCGGCCTGGCCGAAGGACAGCTGCCCGCCGGCGGTGTTCATCGGGAAGTCCCCGCGGAAGGTCAGATCGTGGTTGGTCACGAAGTCCATGCCCTTGCCCTTTTCCGCGAAGCCCGCGTCTTCCAGGCTCATCAGCACGGTGATGGAGTAGCAGTCGTAGATGGAGACCATGTCCACCTCGGAGCGGGTGATGCCTGCCATGGAGAACGCCTGCTCGGCGGCGTGCACCATCGGCGAGGTCATCAGGTCGCGGGCGTAGGTCGGGGTCTTGTAGGGCACGCGTTCACCGAAGCCGGTGATCCACACCGGGCGGTTCTTGGACTTGCGGGCCAGATCCGCGTTGCCCACCACCACTGCCGCGCCGCCCTGGCAGGGCATGACGATTTCAAGCATGTGCAGCGGGTCGGCGATCATCGGCGAGTTCAACACGTCGGCCACGGTGATCGGCTGGCCGTGGAATACCGCCTCCGGGGTGGCACAGGCGTTGGTGCGCTGGTCCACGGCGATCTTGGCCATGGCCCGCTCGTCGTAGCCGAACTCGTAGCCGTAGCGCTTGGCGATCTGCCCGTAGGGGCCGTTCTGGCCCAGGTTGCCGTAGGGGATCTCGAACTCGGCCTGTGGGGAGCCGAAGGCGTTGGAGGAAGCCCCGAAGTGCATCTTGTCGTCCATCACGAACGGCTTGCGGTCGTCCATCGGGAAGTGGTGGGTGCCGGGGAAGGTCACCAGCACCGCGTCGCACAGGCCCAGCTCCACGGCGGCCGCGGCGCGCCAGATGCCGGCCGCGGATCCCGCGCCACCCAGATCGACGATCTCCGCGAAGTTCGCGTAGATGCCCAGGTATTCGGTGACGGTGGATGGAACGAACATGTCCGCCTCGCCGATCAGCGGGGTGATCACGCCGTTGACGTCCGTGGCGGACAGTCCGGCGTCATCCAGCGCGGCCTTGGACAGCCGGGCCCACTGCTCCAGGTTGAACGACGGTTCGCGGGTGAGCTTTCGCTGCGGTGGAAGTTCGCAGTAGCCGAGGATGGCTGCTTCGCCTCTCAGTCCCATGGGGTGACTCCTTAGTGCTAATTCTTTGATGGTGAAGTTCGTGTGTCAGGCGGCCGGCGCGTGCTGGCCGGCGAGGATGTCCAGACCCAGGGCCTCGAACCTGCTCCCGGATTCGCGCAGCGCCTGCAGCAGGCCGGCATCCATGATCGGTGCGGGCAGCACGGGGTCGGTGAAGGACAGGGCCTGCAGTCCCGGTTCGGCCTGCTCGTCGACCTGGAGCACCAGGCTGGAGCCCAGCGGCCAGGAGAACATGAGGGTCTGCGGGTCGTCTTCCAGGTTCATCACCTGGGCGCCGAGCACCGTGCCCAGCACCAGCCGGGCCTGGGCCGCGGAACGGATGCGGCCGGCGATGAAGTCCAGCCGCTGCGGCGGATTCTGCGCCCGGGGCTGTTCGTCCCAGGGGCAGTCGACCGCGCCGGGCGCGGTAAACTCGTCCTGCCCGTCAAGTGTCAGTTCGGTCTGCACCAGCTGCACCAGGAACCCCAGTCCGGTGTCCTTGGGGTGGAGGAACAGCTCCTTCCACCACTGGTTGTCCAGGTTTTCAAGGATGGTGCGCACCCCGGCCGCGCGGGCGAGGGTCATCGAGGCATGGATGTCCGCCACCTTGAAGGTGATGTGGTGCGGGTTGGCTGCGCCGTGGCTGCGGGCCAGGTGCTCGGCGACGAAACCGCCGCCGTCGGCGGGAGGCTGCAGCAGTTCCAGGCGCATGCCCTCGGCCAGTTCCAGCTGGCAGGGGCTGAAGGCACCCTGGTGGAATCCCGAGACCCAGCGGGCGCCGAGCGCGCGGTGCACGCTATCCCCGGCAGTGCGCCAGGAAGGCACGGCGAAGGCCACATGGTCCAGTTCGTGGGCGCTCATGAGACACCCCCGAGACGGGAGATGGAATGGGAAGGAAAAGGACTGGCCCCTAGGCTTCGGCCTGCTCCAGACGGTGCTGGATCAGCGCCACGAAGCGGTCGAGCACCCCGTAGGCCTGTTCCATGGTCTTGTCCTTCAGAATCACCCGCGAGACGACGTCCAGCAGCAGCGCCCACACCATCACGGTGATGTCCGCGGCTTCCGCATCGTCCAGAGCGCTCATTGCCTCGCGGATCGGTGCTTCCAGCACCTCGCCGAGCCGGGCCATGACCGGGGCGACGTCCTCCGCGGTGCTGCTGCGCAGCTGCAGGATCGCCTTGTAGAAGTACGGGTGCTTCTCGAAGCTGCTCAAGGCATTGCGCAGCCTGCGGGAGATCACTTCCGTGGTGCTCAGCCCGGCGCCCGCTGGCACCGTCCGCTGGGCGAAGGGCAGCGCCCAGTCGTAGACCACGTTCGCGTACAGGTGTTCCTTGGAATTGAAGTACCGGTACAGCGTGCCCAGCGCGACGTTCGCTTCGGAGGCCACGTCGCGGATCTGGATCGAGTCGTAGTCCTGCACTCGCAGCAGGTCCTTGCCCGCATCGATGATGCGCTGGCGCCTGACGACCTGGTAGGCCGGAAGCTCTGCCTGCTCCGTGGAAATGGTTCCTGCCATGATGTGCCTCGTAAGTGGTGTGTGCCGTGGATTCCCACGGTATCACCAAGTTTTGGGCGAATTGCCTATCGCCGGTATTCATTTACCGGTCCTTCCAGCGGATCAGGGCGTCCAGCGCCTCGATCTGGTTTCCGGCAACCCGCAGCGGATTGATTTCAAGTTCTTCAAGATCCTCACCCAGCCCCTGGGCGACCTGGGTGATCTGGAAGATCACCTGGGCGAGCTCGTCCAGGTCGGTGGGTTCGCTGCCGCGGAAGCCCTTGAGCAGGTCGATGCCGCGCAGCGATTCGAGCATGCGGCGGATCTCCGCCGGGCTGACCGGCAGCAGGCGCAGCGCGGAATCCTTCAGGATCTCCACCAGCACGCCGCCGAAGCCGACGGCCAGCATCTTGCCCCACTGCGGGTCGGTGATGATGCCGACCAGCAGCTCGTTGCCGGCAGGGCGCATCGGCGAAACCGCCACACCCTGGACCTGCGCGTCCGGAGCCAGCCTGGCCACGGAGTCCACGATGAATTCATAGGCCTCGGACACCTCTTCGGCGTCCTTGAGCATCAGGCGCACGCCCCCGACCTCGGTCTTGTGGGCGATGTCCTCGCTGGCGACCTTCAGCACCACCGGGTAGCCGATCTCCTGTGCGGTAGCCACGGCGTCCGCGGCGGAGGTGACAACACGTCCCGGCACGTAGGGCACACCCTGTTCGCGCAGGAAGTCGCCGGTCTCGATTTCGGTCCAGTGCTCGGCGCCTTCTGGCTTGGCGATGGCGGCCGGAGCCTCCAGCTTCGGCTCGGCGGACAGCTGCGCGGTGCGCTGCCCCCACCAGAAGCTGTGCCCGGCGGCTTCGATGCCGCGGTCGAAGGAGTCCGAGGCGTGCGGCAGACCGTGCTTGGCGGCGAAGCTGCGCGCGAACTCGTTGACCTCGGTGGGCAGGAAGCTCATGGCCACCACCGGCTTGGCCGAGCCCTTGAGCTGGCGGTGCAGGCCCTCCTGGGTCGGCTTGCCCAGGTCCACCATGAACTGGTTGTTCGGCCAGGAGGTGTTCAGCACCACGAAGTCGAAGTTCTCGTCGTTGATGAACGCGTCCCCGGCCTTGGTGAGGATGGACGGGTCCACGGAAATGTAGCCTGTGGTGTCCATCGGGTTGTTCACGGCGGCGAATTCAGGCAGGCCGTCTTCGCGCAGCTGGCGCACGGTGGACTCCGCGGGGGCGGGCAGCTGCAGGCCGGCGGCCTCGGCCTTGTCCGCCACCAGCGCGCACATCGCGCCGGAGCCGGTGACCACGCCGAAGCGCGGGCCGGGCAGCGCGCCGTAGGATTCGAGGATGCCTGCGGTGGCCACCAGGTCCTCGATGTTCGCCACCCGGATCACGCCGAATTGCTTGCAGACCGCGTCGAAGATCTTGTCGTCCCCGGCCAGCGAGCCGGTGTGCGCGGCGGCGGCCTTGGCGGAGGCCTCGGAGGCGCCGGCCTTGAATAGCACGATCGGCTTGCCGGCCTCGCGGGCGCGACGGGCCACGTCCAGGAACTGCTTGGTGTCCGTGACCTGTTCCAGGTAGGCGGCGATGACCTTGGTGTTCTCGTCATCCACCAGCAGCGACATGACGTCGATGGCGGAGATCATGGCTTCGTTGCCCACGGTTACGGAAATCGAGGTGCCCACCCCGCGGCTTGCCATGTACGGCAGCAGGTAGATGGCCAGTGCGCCGGACTGGCTTGCCACGCCGACCCCGCCGGCCACCAGCGGCAGCTCGGTCATATGGGCGAAGGACGCGACCTTTGCATGCGCGTTGATGAATCCCAGGTTGTTCGGGCCCAGGATCAGCTGGTCGGCTTCGCGGGCGCGGTCCACCAGCTGCTGCTGCAGCGCCTGGCCTTCGGCCCCTGCCTCGCCCAGCCCGGAGGCCAGCACGATCAGGTTGCGGATGCCGCGGGCGATGCACTGCTCCTGGATATCCGGCAGCGAGTTGGTGCCGGTGAGCACGATGGCAAGTTCCGGGGCTTCGGGAAGCTCGGCGGTGCTTGCGTAGGAGGCCTGGCCGTGGCATTCTTCGGCGCGGCGGTTGACCAGGTACAGCTGCCCGGTGAAGCCGGCGGCCAGGAGGTTCGAGTGGGCGAAGTGGGACCAGGTGGACTTGCTGTTCGCCCCGATGATCACAATCGAGCGCGGTTCAAGCAGTTCCCGCAAACGGCCCGGGGTGACGGGGCCTGCGGTGTTGATTTCATTGGTCACAGCGGTCATGCCTTAGTTGTCCTTTCACGGCGCGCTCCGTCATCGTCGGCGGGCGCATTTCGGGCTGGGGGCCCGGAGGAATACTGGAGGGTCGAGCTCTGGGTACTGCAAGGGCGGGTTAGCTGCGCGGCAGCCCCAGGATCCGCTCGGCAATCACGTTGAGTTGGATTTCGATGGTGCCTCCGCCGATCAGCGCCGCCGGAATGGTCAGCTGCGAATTGACGGCGGCGGCCGGCGCGTGGGCGAAGAGCGCCGCGGGGCCGGCAAGCTTCAGCAGGTCCCCGGCGGCTTGGCGGGCCAGGCGGCCGTGGGCCACCTTGGCCAGCGAGGAGCCGGCCCCCGGCTGCAGGCCGTTGACCTGGCGCAGGGTTTCGCGCAGGTTCATCGCGCCGATGGCGGTGCTGATCGCGGCGGCGCGGCCCAGCACCTCCAGCGCGTTCTCGCGGGTTCCAACGAAATTGTCGCCGGAGATCAGTTCGCGCAGCCCGTCCTCGGTGCCGACCGAGACGCCGGAGGAAATCTGGGTGCGCTCGTTCTGCAAGGTGGTGGCGGTGATGCGCCAGCCCTGGCCAGGCTCCCCCAGCAGGTAGTCGTCCGCGACGAACACGTCGTCAAGGAAGACCTCGTTGAATTCGGCTTCTCCGTTGGACTGGTGCAGCGGGCGCACGTCCAGGCCGGGAGCTGACATGTCCACCAAGAAGTAGCTCAGGCCCTTGTGCTTGGCGACCTCGGCGTCGGTGCGGGCCAGGCAGATGCCCCAGTGGGCTTCGTGGGCTCCGGAGGTCCAGACCTTCTGGCCGGTCAGCTTCCAGCCGCCGTCGACCTTGACGGCGCGGGTGGACAGGCCTGCCAGGTCGCTGCCGGCTCCGGGCTCGGAGAACAGCTGGCACCAGATCAGTTCGCCCTTCAGCGTGGGCAGCGCGAACTTCTCCTTGATCTCTTCGGAGCCGTAGGCGAGGATCGTGGGCATGGCCCATTCGCCGATGACCGAGGATGGCTGCAGCATGTCGCGGCGGGCGTATTCCTGGGAGATGATGACCTGTTCGGCCGGGCTGGCGCCCAGTCCGTAGGGGGCCGGCCAGTGCGGAGCGGCCAGGCCGTTCTCTGCCAGGAAGCTGCGGCGCGAGCCGCGGGAGTACCAGCGTCCTGCTTCGTGCTCGTTGCGCAGGCCTGCCGCGGTGTCCAGCAGGGCGGCGATGCGGGTGCGAAATTCGGGGTCCGGCTCGTCCAGCTCCACCTCGATCTTGCGTTCGGTGTGCAGCGCGGCTTCGCCGGCCGCCGCCAGTTCGCCGGACAGCGGCGCGTTCAGCGCGTTCAGGCTGATGGCGCGGCGCCAGTACAGGTGGGCGTCGTGCTCCCAGGTGAAGCCGATGCCGCCGAGGATGGTGATCGCTTCGGTAACTGCTTCAATGGATGGGACAATCGCTGCTTCCAGCGCGCCGGCGGCGGCCAGGTGCTGCTGGGCTTCGTCCTGGCCGACCGACACGACGGCGGACCAGGCGGCGGAGGTGGCCATTTCGGCGGCGATCGCCAGGTTGGCGCACTTGTGCTTGATGGCCTGGAAGGATCCGATCGGGGTGTTGAACTGTTCACGGATCTTGGCGTATTCGGTGCTTACCTGGCTGGCCCAGCGCATGATGCCGGCGGCTTCCGATCCGGTGAAGCCTGCGTGCAGCGCGGCGATCTTGCTGGCGGTGGCGTTGCCCAGCACCGCATCAGCGGGGATGACCACGTTGTCCAGGACCAGGGTGGCTGCGTCGCGGCCCAGGTCGGTGCCTTCGGCCGGGACTAGGGAGACCCCGGCGGCCTGAGCTTCGATCACCGCGTAGCGCGCGGTATCCGCGACGGTGAATCCCAGCACCAGGTACTTGGCGGCAAGTGCGCCGATGACCTGCAGCTGGCCGGCAACGGCCCAGCCTTCGGCGATCTGCACGACCTTGAGCTGTTCGGAGGCCAGCACCAGGGTTCCGGTGGCGCCTTCGGCGAAGTCCGCGAGGATTGGCTGGTTGCAGCCGTTCGGTTCGGCCAGGGTGACGGCGGCGCTGGCCAGCATGGTCGGCAGGAAAGGGCCGGAGACATAGCGGTGGCCGAATTCCTCGATGACGATGGCGGTTTCCACCAGCGTTCCGCCCTGGCCGCCGAGCTCCTCAGGGATGTGCAGGGCGTGCAGCCCGGTCTCCAGCATTTCGGTCCAGAAGCTTGGAAGGGCACCGGTGGCTAGCTTCTCGTGCTCGTCCCGAGTGGTCATCGTGTCTACGCTGCGGCGGGTAAAGTCAACCACTGCCGACGCGAGATCAATCTGTTCCTCGGTCAACGATAAGGCCATGTCCGGTGCTCCAATCAGGGAACTGCATAACCCCGGAATCAATGTGATCGGGATTACCTATTGCTAATAACTGAAACTAGACTCTAGTTTACGTTTGTGAGTCAGGCAACACCCTGAGCGAGGAAAAGTGAACAAAAATTTTGATCACTGCGCGCCCTCGAAAAAATTTTTATGTCAACCATTTTCCCTGCCGGGATTTGAGTCCAAGCACCCGGAGGAATAGCGGAAGCCGTGGTTGCGGAGGACGAAAATCCTCCGCAACCACGGCTTCCATTTATGCCGGGTTGCTACGAATCCAGGCCTTGGCCGGCTTCCGGAGCCGGCGCGCCGACCACTGGAATTCCTCCGGTGGCGGGGATCGCCAACGCGTCCGGGTTGGCGTCGACGTCCCCGGCCGGGCCGGCGAACTGCGACTGGTACAGGTTGTAGTACGCGCCCTTGGCCGCCAACAGTTGCTCGTGGTTGCCCTGCTCCACGATGCGGCCGGCTTCCATCACCAAGATGGTGTCGGCGTCACGGATCGTGGAGAGGCGGTGGGCGATCACGAAGCTGGTGCGGTCGCTGCGCAGCGCAGCCATGGCCTGCTGCACCAGCAGCTCGGTGCGCGTATCCACGGAGCTGGTTGCCTCGTCCAGGATCAGCAGCGACGGGTTGGCCACGAACGCGCGGGCGATCGTGATCAGCTGCTTCTCGCCGGCCGAGACATTCGTGCCTTCCTCGTCGATCACTGTGTCGTACCCGTCGGGCAACGCGCGCACGAAGCGGTCCACGAAGGTCGCCTTGGCGGCCTGGATGACCTCCTCGTCCGTCGCGTCCAGCCGGCCGTAGCGGATATTCTCCATGATGGATCCGCCGAACAGCCACGCGTCCTGGAGCACCATGCCGACCTTCGAGCGAAGGTCCGCGCGGGAAAGCTCGGTCACGTCGCGGTCGTCCAGGAGGATGCGCCCGGAGTTCAGCTCGTAGAAACGCATCACCAGGTTCACCAGCGTGGTCTTGCCTGCGCCCGTCGGCCCCACGATGGCGACAGTGTGCCCCGGGTCGGCCTCGAAGGACAGGTTCTCAATCAGCGGCTTTTCCGGGGTGTAGGAGAAGGTCACGTTCTCGAAAGCAACGTGCCCGTCGGTGCGTTCTGGCAGCGTGGCAGACGCCTGGTCCGGCTCCTGCTCCTCGGCGTCCAGCAGCTCGAAGGTGCGCTCGGCCGAAGCCACGCCGGACTGCAGCATGTTCGCCACGCCGGCGATCTGGCCCAGCGGCTGGGTGAACTCGCGCGAGTACTGGATGAACGCGGTGGCGTCGCCCAGGCTCATGCTGCCCGAAGCCACACGCAGGCCGCCGACCACAGCGATGCCGACATAGGCCAGGTAGGACACGAAGTTCATGACCGGCATGATCATGCCGGAGACAAACTGGGCGCCGAAGCTCGCCTTGTACAGCTCCTCATTGCGTGCGGTGAAGCGGTCGACCATGTCGTCCTCGCGGCCGAAGACCTTCATCAGCTCGTGGCCGGAGAAGGACTCCTCGATCTGGCCGTTCAGCGCGCCGGTGTTCTTCCACTGCGCGGTGAACAACTTCTGCGCCCGGCTGCCGATGATGCCGGCGGCCGCGGCGGACAGCGGCAGCGCCACCAGGGCGATCAGCGCCATCTGCCAGGAGACCACGAACATCATGATCACGATGCCGATCACGGTCATGACAGACTGCACCAGTTGGCTCAACGCCTGCTGCAACGCATTCTGGATATTGTCCACGTCGTTGGTCACGCGCGAAAGCAGGTCGCCGCGCTGGCGGGTGTCGAAGTAGTTCAGCGGCAGCCGGTTGAGCTTGTCCTCCACATCCTTGCGCAGCTTGTAGACCACGCGCATCACCAGGCGGTTCAGCAACCAGCCCGAGGCCCAGGAGAAGACCGAGGCGATGAAGTACATGGACAGCACGATCAGGATGTACTGCGACAGCTGGGTGAAGTCGATGCCTTGGCCAGGCACGAAGTCCACCTTGGACAGCATGTCAGCCTGGGTCCCTTGGCCGGAGTCGCGCAGCTGCTGGATGATCACATCAGCTGGAGTCCCGGCCGGGATGTTCTTGCCGATCATGCCGGCGAAGATCACGTCCATGGCCTTGCCGAGTACTCGCGGGGCAACCACGGAGAGCACGACGTACACCGCGATCAGCGCGAACACGACCACCATGCCGAGCTTGTACGGAGACATCAGCCCGATCAGGCGCTTGGCCGACGGCCAGAAGTGCTGCGCCTTGCGGACCGGCGCGCCGCCGCTCCAGTCGTCCGAGCCGGCTGCGGCGTCGAACTCATCGACTGCCGCCAGCTCGGCGTCCAGGTCCGCCATGGTGTCGGTGCTGTTGGCAGCGGATCCGCTCTTGTTCTGCTTCTTCGCCATTTAGGCCACCTCCTCCACGCTGAGCTGGGACGTCACGATTTCCTGATAGGTTTCCGAGGATTCAAGCAGTTCCTCGTGGGTTCCCCGCGCCACGATCTCGCCGTGGTCGAGAACCAGGATCTGGTCCGCGCCGGTGATCGTGGAGACGCGCTGGGCGACGATGATGACCGCCGCGTCCTTGGTCGGCTCGACCAGTGCCGCGCGCAGCTTGGCATCGGTGTTGACGTCCAACGCGGAGAACGAGTCGTCGAAGAGATAGGTCTTCGGCTTGGCGGCCAGGGCGCGGGCGATGCACAGGCGCTGGCGCTGGCCGCCGGAAACGTTGGTTCCGCCCTGGGATACGCCGGATTCCAGCTGGCCTTCGCGTTCGAGCACGAAGTCCTCGGCCTGGGCCACGCGCAGCGCATCCCACAGGTCGTCTTCGCTGGCGTCCTGCGCGCCGAAGCGCAGGTTGCTGGCGATGGTTCCGGAGAACAGGTACGGGCGCTGCGGCACCGCGGAGATGTTCTGCGAGATGGTCTCGCGTCCCAGCTGCTTCAGCGGCATGCCGCCCACCAGGATTTCACCCTCGGTGGTGTCGTAGAGCCGCGGAATCAGGTTCAGCAAGGTGGTTTTCCCGGAGCCGGTGGATCCGATGATCGCGGTGGTCTGTCCCGGCTTCGCGGTGAAGGAGATGTTGGACAGCACCGGCGCTTCGGCACCCGGGTATCCGAAGGTCACGTTGCGGAACTCGACGGTGCCCGGCTCAGGCAGCAGGGTGTTGTGTTCCTGGGCGTCGCGCATGCTCGGATCGGTATCCAGCACTTCGCTGATGCGGTCTGCCGAAACCATGGCGCGAGGAACCATCATGGCCATGAAGGTACCCATCATGACGGCCATCAGGATCTGGAGCAGGTACTGCAGGAATGCGGTCAGCGCGCCGATTTCCACGTCGCCGTTGTCTAAGCGGTGTCCGCCGAACCACAGCACCGCGGCGGTGGACAGGTGCAGGATCATGGTGATCGCCGGGAACATCAGCACAAACAGGTTTCCGACCTTCACGCCGAGGTCGGTCAGCTTCTGGTTGGCGTCGGCGTAGCGTTCGGTTTCATGCTTCTCGCGGACGAAGGCGCGCACCACGCGGATGCCGGTGATCTGCTCGCGCAGCACGCCGTTGATCCCGTCGATGCGAACCTGCATGTCGCGGAACAACGGCATGAGCTTGATGACCAGCAGGCCGACGACAATCAGCACCACCGGCACCGAGACCCAGACCAGCCAGGACAGCCCCGGATCTTCCCGGATCGCCATGATGACGCCGCCCACGGACATGATCGGAGCATTGATCATGAAATTCAACGCCATCAAGGTCAGCATCTGGATCTGCTGGACGTCGTTGGTGCCGCGGGTGATCAGGGTTGCCGCACCGAACTTGTTGACGTCCTGGGCGGAGAACGTGGAGACCTTCTCGAACACCGCCTGGCGGATATCTCGCCCGATACTCATCGAGGTCTTGGCGCCGAAGTACACGGCGGCCACGGCGGTGGCCACCTGGACCAAGGCCACGATCAGCATCAGGCCGCCGGTGCGCCAGATGTAGTCGATATCTGCGTTGACCACGCCGACGTCGATGATCTTGGCGTTAAGGCTTGGAAGGTAAAGCGTGGCCATGGTGGTGGCCAACTGCAGGATTACGACCGCTGTAATCCATGCCGAATAAGGTTTTGAATGTTTCAGGATGAGCTTCAGAAGCATCGGGTTTGTCCTCGCTAGCATCGGGCTCCATGACGCCATCTCCCTCCGGGTTAGGGGCATGGCGAAATAAGAGCGATTGCTAGTCTAACCCCCGCAATCGACATGTGAAGTCATCCTTGCGATTGATTTTTACCAATTAGTGAAATCCCGCGGAATTCCGGGAAAAATCACACCAGAATTTGCCGTGCGTTGGGTCACGGGAATTACCCCTGTCGACCTTCCCGTTCGGCTTCGTCGAGTGCGGAATTTGCCTGCTCGGCAGTCTCCCGTTCAGGGCTCCTGCCGCGTCGAAGCCACAGCCAGAATACGACGGCGGCCAGGACCGCCAAGGCCGCGACATCCACCAGCGGGCTCGACAGCGCGGCGCTGTTTTGCTGAAGCCAGTCCTGCACCTCGAGCGGCACCAGCTGGGGAGCGGATATCAGGCCATTGGTCAGCCAGAAGACCACCCCGACCACAATCAGCAGGATGCCGGTGGCCATCGAGATCACGTGCAGTTCACGCCCGAAGATCTTCACGGTGCGTCCGCGCAATTTGCTGCGGCCGCTCGCGTCGAGCCGGTTCCAGATCCGCGCCAGGATGAACATCGGCACCACCATGCCCGCACCATAAACGGCCAGCAGCACGCCACCGGAAACCGCATCGCCCTGGACCGCGGCGAGGGTGAGCATTGCCCCGAGGATCGGTCCTGCGCAAAAACCGGAGACGCCGCCGACGGCGCCCAAGGCCAACGTCTTCAGCAGGCCCTTGCCCCCGCTGGCCCGCTGCTGGAGCTTGGACATGCCCGGAATCCAGCGGGCCAGGTCGAAACCAACGCCGAAAAAGTACAGGACACCCATGATGATGAGCATCAGCGAGGCAATGAGGACAATCAGATCTCGTTGGGTCGCGAGGAACAGCCCCACCGCGCCCATGCCCAGGCCTGCGGGAACCAGCACCCCTGCGAGGCCGAGGTAGAAAACAAGCCCGTGAATATACAGGCGCGCCCCGCTGCCGACGGTGGAAGCGAAGAACGCCGGCAGCAACAGCGCACTGCATGGGCTGAGCAGCGCCAGCATCCCCCCGAGGAACGCCGAGAGCAGGCCGATATCCATTAGTTGGCGTCCTGGGCAGCCAGCGCGGACTCGATCTTGTCGATGAACACGTCCTTGGGCTGGGCACCCATGACCGGCTCACCGTCAATCAGGAATGCAGGGGTCGAGTAGACGCCCAGCTGCAACCCGAGCTGCGCATTGCCCTCGATCACGGTTGCGGCTTGTTCCGACTTCAGGTCCTTGGCGAATTGTTCCGTGTCCAGGCCGAGTTCGGTTGCGAGCTCGGTCAGCGACTTTTCGCTCAGGTCCGCGCCCTTGCGGATGGCGCTTCCGGCAAACAGTTCGTCGTGGTATTCCCAGAACTTGCCCTGTTTGGCCGCGGCGTAGGAAGCCAGCGATGCCCGTTCGGAATCCTCGCCGAAGATGTTGACGTCGCGCCATTCGATGCGGACCTTGCCGTCCTTGGCGTAGTCCAGGACCTGCGGGAGGGTTTCGGTCGACCACTTGGCGCAGAACTTGCACTGGTAGTCGGAGAAGACCACGATCCCCACCGGCGCGTCTACCGGTCCGGCGGCCAGCAAATCGTCAGCTGCACGCAGCTCGAACTGGGTCAGGTCCGGCATCTCCTCCGTTGCGCCGGTCTGCTCCCCCGGCTGCTGGACGGCCGACTGGTCATTCGGTGCGGCGTGTCCGTCGGAATTGATATTTCCCAGATTCAAGGCCACGAAGACCAGTGCGGCGATGGCCACCAAGGCCAGGACCAAGCCGGCCCACCGGCGTTTCGGCTTTGCCTCAGTCTGGTTTTCCATGAGCTCTCCTTGATGTCTAGGTCCCGCGAAGCCTGCATCTGCCATAATTTACTATGAAGCATAGTCGACTATGTGTCATAGTAAAGAAACGGCGGCCAGTCGCACCGATCAATGGGTGCTATCGTCAACCCTCAGGACAACGTGAAAGTCTCTCGGATCGGAGCGCAATGACTAGCGAGCCCCAGCGGCTGGGACCACTTGAATCCCAGGTTCTGAACGTCCTGTGGCAGGCAGGCTCGTGCACCATTCGGCAGATCATCAATCACCTTGAACGCGACCTGGCGTACACCACGATCGCCACCGTGCTGGGAAACCTTGAACGCAAGGAACTGGTCGCGCCGCTGCGTGGCCAGGGCAAATCCGTGAGCTACCGGGCCGTTGTAGGCCGTGAAGAGCATGCGGCGAGCGTGATGTCCCATGCGCTGGAGACCGGCGGGGATCGTGCAGCCTCCATGCGCTTTTTCGTTCAGTCGATGTCCGCCGAGGAAATCGAGCTGCTCCGGGGATTCCTCGACTCGCCCCAGCCGGGGACCGACGCATGACGGCGCTGGTCATCGCCCTGGTCCTGGCCGCCGGTCTGATTGCGCTTGGCGCATGGGGACCGAAGCTCGTTCACGCCGCCGGACCGTCGTTCAGGCGCCGACCCCGGATCGCCGTCGGGCTGCTGGGAACCGGAATATTCCTCTGGATCGCCGCCGCCCTGTCACTGGCGCAGCTGCTGGTCTGGGCAGGCACCGGCCCGCAGATCCTCTCGGACCGAGCTTCGCAGATCTGCGTTAGCTGCCTGCAGGCAACCAACCCGTTCGCATCCGCCCAGCTGCCTTGGGCCCCGCCGGCGTTGCTGACCATTTCTTTCTCGCTGCTGGCCTTGGCTGGCTTGATCGCCATCGGTTTGGTGCGCTTGGTCCGCACCGAGCGCAGCACCGAACAGTTATCTCGGGATCTACACGCCCAGGGAGAGCCCCGAACCATTGCCGGAGCCACGGTGCTCGTCGTCCCGGATTCCCGCCCGCTGGCCTTCACCTTTCCTGCACGCAGGGGTGGAATAGTCCTCTCCACGCAGACGTTGCATCAGCTCAACGAGAACGAACTTGCCGGGGTGCTTGCCCATGAAAAAGCGCACCTGTCCCAGCGGCACCATCTCACCAGCCAGATCCTCGAGGCATTGCCGCTGCTGGTACGTCGCATCCCGCTGGTTTCAGCCACGCTTCAAAGCATTGCGGAACTGCAGGAGATCGCCGCTGACAACGCCGCCCAGCGTGAGGTCGACACCGCCACCTTGGCTTCGGCACTGCTGAAAATGGGTGGCGGTTCCGCTCCCTCCATGCCAGCTGAACGGCAAGGCGTGGCAGTGCTTAACGCTGCAGGATCCGGACGCATCCAGCAGCTAGTCGGCGCGCACGCTGGGAAGACGAATTTTCGGCCCGCGCTCGCACTGACGCTCTGCTTCGCGCTGCTCGGCGCCGCATGGCTGGCCATCTGCACCCCCTACCTCCAAGCACTGCTCCAAGGCTGCTGGTAGGCAACCTGTTCATATAAGGTTAACCACCGCTCACAAGGACAATCGGGAAACGGCAGGTAGATTCAAAGCGCCTTGAATGGACAAGGTCTTAACTTAAACGGAACTTGTTAGAACAAGCCCCATTTCACGTTGTCACCGAGCTTGAAGTGGCTTCACTATGGTTTTGGCTCGCCGGGATGCCGGCGGTCAAATCCCCATTTTCATAAAATCTGGAGAACATCACAGTGAAGTCATCCGCGCGCGTCCGTGCTGCAATCACCGCTTCGGTACTTGCCCTGGCAGTTGTCATTCCCACCGCGGCCACTGCCTCGCCTTCGCCTGCACCGGAGCCTGCCCCGGCGGCGGCAAAGAAGTCGACCCCGGTCTACGAAGGCCTGCCGCCGGGTGTCAACAAGAAGAAGACTCTCGTCATCGGCCTGGACGGCGCCGCCATGGCGCAGATCAACAAGAAGAACACCCCGAACATGGCCAAGCTGATCAGCGAAGGCATGGTTTCGGAATCGAACCTGTACGCGAACCCGATGGCCCCAACCGTCTCGGGTGCAGGCTGGTCCAGCATCGCCACCGGTGTCTGGCCCGACAAGCACAAGGTGCCGGACAATTCCTTCTCCAACCCGAACTACGACCAGTACCCGGATTACCTGACCCGCATCGAGAATGCCCGCGCCCAGAGCTCGACCCTCGTGGTCGGCACCTGGTCCCCGATTCCAGACAAGGTCTTCGCCAAGGGAGCGGACCTCAAGCTGCGCGGCGGCAATGATGCAGGCACCACCGCCAAGGCCGTGGACTATCTGTTGAACGGCAACCCGGACAGCACCTTCGTGCATCTGGACGAGATCGACGGCGCCGGGCACAGCAACGGCAGCGACTCGATCGCCTACACCCGCGGCCACAAGACCGCCGACCAGCAGATTGGCCAGATGCTAGAAGCCATCGAGCAACGCAAGACCTACCACAAGGAAGACTGGGTCGTCATGGTCACCTCCGACCATGGCCACACCCCGGGCGGCGGCCACGGAGGCAGCAGCATCCGCGAGCGCGCGACCTTCGTCATTGCCAACGGCAAGCAGTTCAAGGCCGGCACCGAGCGCCACGATGTCAAGATCACCGACATCGCCCCTACCGTGCTGAAGCACCAGGGCGTGCGCGTCGAGGACGAGTGGAACCTCGACGGCAAGAACATCAACTCCATCGCCGCCGACGACTTCGATACCCTGCGCCCGCACCTGAAGAAGGCCAAGGACGAGGCCAAGCTCAGCGCCCAGACCAAGGGCTGGACCACGACCGCACCGAGCGGTTGGACCATCGACAACTCTGCCATGCCCAAGGGCGGCGTGCGCGAGTGGCGCGGCTGGTCCTTCACCACCGACGAGTTCTGGACCAACACGGATCTGAACCAGGGCCGCGAAACCAGCGTCCACAACCGCAACGTCTTCGCCGTTGCCGACTCGGACGAGTGGGACGACAAGGCGCACGATCCCGGCCAGTTCGACTCCACCCTGATCAGTCCGGAGTACAAGGTCAAGGGCGGCCAGAGCGCCACCCTGAGCTTCGCTTCGAACTACAAGATCGACGGCCCGCAGTCCGGCGAAGTCTTCGTCAGCTTCGACGGGGGCGAGCCGGTATTGGTGAAGTCCTACGACAAGAACTACAACGGCGTGGAGAGCATCGCCATCGATGTTCCGAAGAAAGCGAAGAAAGCACAGGTCTCCTTCCGCTACACCGGCACCAATTCGGCATTCTGGTCCATCGACCAGGTCTCGCTGAAGAAGTAGCCAGCGGCCGCGAACGCATGGAACTAAGTGATAGTAAGGAATTTCCTTACTATCACTTAGCGGTTAAGTGATAGTAAGGTGGATCAGTAACTATCACTTAGGAAGTGCGAAACCATGGAGTCCAAAGAGAGCAACAGCTTCGTGGAGATTCCTGCGCTTGGCTCGGAAACACATCACTGGCGGCCGCAACAACCCCAAATCTTTTCAAATGCACAAGTCTCCAGGCAGACAGGCGAATACCAATCGGCAGTGGTTCCATCGATCGCCAACTGGTCACCCGATTTTTCATCATCCCTGATGTCCGAACTCGAGGAAGCAAACGATGCATTGCGTCTCTTCGATGCCTATGCGTTCTTATTGCTGGGGCAAGAGAACCCTGCGCTCGGACCCATGTCGAGCATTCTCTTGCGCACGGAAAGTGCCTCCAGCAGCCAGATCGAGCAGCTTTCCACCTCCGCCCGGCAACTTGCGCTCTGGGAAATCAACGAAAGTGAAAAATCCAATGCTCGCACGGTAATCGGCAACGTACGCGCAATGGAAGCCGCATTACAGCTCTCGGAAGAACTCAACGTCACCAGCATCTTGTCCATGCATCACGAATTGTTGCGGCATCAAGACGACCTTGTCGAAGAAGCAGGAAAATTCCGGCAAGAACTCGTATGGATCGGTGGCAAAGATTCCGCCGGCCCCCGTGGCGCCAGCTATATCGCGCCCCAGCATGAACTGATCGCGGGGGCATTGGCTGATCTTGAAACGTTCATTCACCGTCAAGACCTGCCTGCCCTCATCCAGGTTGCCATCGCGCACGCCCATTTCGAGAGCATCCATCCCTTTGTCGACGGGAACGGCAGAACTGGACGGGCCCTTGCCCACGCAATGCTCCGCCATCGCAAGGTAACCACTCATTCGACCGCGCCCATTTCAGCAGGCATCCTGCGGGATACCACCGGTTATTTCGATGCACTCACCGCCTATCGGCAGGGAAACGCCTACGGAATCATCAAGATCTTCATCGATGCTTCGATCTACGCAGCGACAACGGGGCAAGTGCTGTTGCTGGCTCTGGCAGATGCATTGGAAGATTCACGTAGGCAGCTGGATGGACTCCGGTCGAATTCGACTGCGTTCAAGGTACTACCGCTGCTGATAGCGCAACCCGTCGTCAACGCCAGCTACTTGAAGAACGCCCTGAGCGTTACCGACGCAGTCGCTCATCGCGCCATCGCAACCTTGAGCGATCGCGGGGTCCTGAAAGAGAAGTCTGGTTTGCGCAGAAACCGCGTCTGGCAGCACGACCGAATCCTAAAGATTCTGGATGACTATGGGGCCACGATTCGCCGCGACTCGGTGCGCTAGGCGCAGGCACCCGCTCTGGCCAAGCACTCCGAGCCGGCTGGCTGACTGCCTGTAATTTTCGTACCCACTAGGAGACTTTCACTGCTAGGCTCTGCTCATGGATGCAGAATTACGTGCCTTTATGATGTCCTTCAACAAGCTGGCGGACCTCGCTGAAGAATTCGGCCAGAAGCCCAATGGTGCTCAGCTGGCACCCGTGTTGGAAAAACATCTGAAAGTTTCGCCTAGCTCGCTTCCGCTGATCACCGAGGCTTTCGGCTCCCACCGGCTCGCGGATGCGAATATCGTTCTCGACCGCATTGCCGGCAGTGATCCCTCCGCCAAGATCGTCGGTATCGCCGGGCAGCAAAGGTACCATGCGGATCTGGCCGATCTGCTGATGCCGGAGAACCACATGGGTATTGTGGGTGAGCCTTCCTACGCTTCACTTGCTGTGGGCCCGGACCAGCAGCGTCGATTCCTGACACTGGGAATCCACCTCTTCCATTACCACTCCAGCCCGCTGGCAGTTTTGATCCGGAAGGCCAATCCGGAGTACGGGAAGCCCGAAGCTGCATTGGAGATCCTGTCCCCCGACGAACAGGTGACCGACGCATTCCTCAAGGAATTTCGCAACGGGTTGCGCACCTCGAGCATCTTCAAGGGCCAGGTCATCTCGTTCAAGGGCAACGAGTACCAGGAATCGAACGCCGGAGTCGCCTTCCACCGGCGCGAACCCTTCCCGCGCGAACAGCTCGTGCTGCCCGACGGCCTGCGTGAACGCATTGAGGAACAAGTCCTCGGCGTCGGAACCCACCGCGATGTCCTGACTGCGCTCGGTGCGCATCTCAAACGCGGTGTCCTGCTCTACGGCCCGCCGGGCACCGGGAAAACCCACACCGTCAGGTATCTGGCCTCGGCGGCTGAAGACCACACTGTCATCCTGCTCAACGGCGATTCGTTGGCCTACATCTCCCAAGCCGCCGCCATGGCGCGGGCGCTGCAGCCATCGATCGTCGTACTGGAAGATTGTGACCTGATCGCCGAAGACCGCAGCTTCAGCCACGGCCCCCAGCCGCTGCTTTTCGAAGTCCTCGACACCATGGACGGCCTGGAACCGGACGCGGACGTCACCTTCCTGCTGACCACGAACCGCGTGGATTCCCTGGAGCGCGCCTTGGTGCAGCGCCCCGGGCGCATCGATCTTGCAGTGGAGATTCCACGCCCGGATCTCGAAGGACGTATTGCCCTGCTCGAACTATATGCAGCCAAGCTGAAGCCCAGCTCCGACACCGTGCAACAGCTTGCGCACCTTGTCGATGGAACGACTGCCTCGTTCACCAGGGAATTGGTTCGCCGATCCATCCTCAACGCGGCAGTCGCGAACCAGGCTCCGGGTGACGCCCATCTGCTCGAAGCCGCCGCGGAGCTTATGGGCGATGCGGCCACTCTCACGCGAAACTTCCTCGGGGGAACCAACGACCCGGATCTTGACGAGCCGGAAGAATTCAGCGAAGACGCATCCTTCGGATGGTTCCCCGGGGTGGCAGGGAGCTACGAAGCGCCCAGCGGATTTGGACAAGATCCGGAAGCTGAACAGGACGGCGGCAGCAAGGGGTTGTAGGCCGCGCCTTCCTCCTTGCCGGGGAGGAATATCCCCCTGCTGCGCCAGCGCACCGCATCGTTGCCGCTTGAAGGCGTTCCTGCCGTGGGGCGATTCAGTTGGTGATCCCTTGATGGAGCGGGTCACCGTAAATAAACTGCTGAAGCGCGGCAGATGGCCGGCCGAAGAGCAACCGTTGCGGAAACTCCGCCCATTCCTCCGGTTCCAGCTGCACAACATGCGCCGGGTAGCAGCGGTCCACCAGAACCGCCCCACCCCGCTCATCGCGTTGCAGTTCCTTGTAGAGCTGCCCTGCCCTCGGGTTGGGCGCCAAGATGCCCAGCCGTCTCATCCGATCTTCGAGGCGAAGCAGGTCCTCCGGACTCTTGCAACGCCGACGTGCGTGCGCTGCTGCTTCCCTGATTCCCAAACTGACGGCCCAATACAGTTCAGGTGTGAAGCCTGCGGCGATCCAGCGGAGGATGTAGTTCTGCAGGTGTTCCGGCGTCTCGCTGAGCTTGCCGCTGGCGAATTCCCCGCTGCGGGTTGCCTGCCGGTAAGCCGACTGCTCGACCGGACGTTCTCCGAAAAATGGGTAGTCCATGACCACGCTGTTCCACAGCCGTTCCTGCAGGGTGCCTTCTGGGTGATTGATCGAGAATTCTGGGTTCTGCATTGTTGTTCGCTCCTGCTCAGGGAGCCGGCCGAGCACCTATTGTGCCGGACTGGCCCACCGACTTACCCGGGACTCTTGTCCGGGTCGGTTCTTCCCCTGGGGCACCCCGCTCGATGAGGAGGGTTGCCGTGCGACCAGCCAGGTACTTTGCGTCGCAGCTCTTGAACTTGGAATCCAGCCTAACCCGCAGCTACCGACAGTATGGCCGCGGCGCCGGATACAGCAGATCCGGTGCCCATGCCTTCACAGGTACGGACACCGGATCAGCCATCGACTCTGGTGGACAAGTCCACCTTTGACTGCAGTTCGCTCGGTGCTAGCGGTCGACCTCGGTGCAGATGCAGAAGCGATTGCCCTGGGCGTCGGTGATGACGGTGAAGGACGGCGCGGCATCGCCGTCGGAGTGGGCGCCAACTTCTTCCAGCTTCGTGAGCACCGGACCGCTTTCCGAATACGGAACCCACACGTCCAAGTGCAGCCGGTTCGTATTGGGAGTGTCGGTTTTCTGGAACCAGATCGCCGGGCCGCGACCGTGGGGATCGGCGATGCTGCCGTCCTCCAGCGACTTGTACCCAAGCCCGGCGGCCCATTGCTCCGCGATCTCCTGGGGCTTGTCGGTGTCGATGGCAATCTCCACTGCGCGGATCAGGTCGACGCGGGGTTTGGCCCCGAGGGCCGCGGCCCGCTCGGAGATCTTGCTGGCCAGCGCAATGTCGCGGGTGGTGACCTGGCCGCCGGCGTCATGGGAGGTGGTTGTCACGAACACGCGGTTGTAGCGCCAGTCCACGTCGGGGTGGTGGTTGTCCATCTCTGCGGCGCTTGCGATATCGCTGAAAAGCTCGATCGCGGCCGCGGAGGTCTTGGTCTCGAAAACCGCGGCAATGGCTCCGGGGATCTGGCGCCACTGCGGCATCCCCTGGAGGTATTCGTTGAGCTGGTCTTGGGCAATTACGTCCTGTGCAGGCATGCGTTTCTCCTTTCTCCGGCAACCTTCCCACCCGAGGGGGCGAAGTTCAATGGACCTGCGCAGACTGCCAGAAACAACGGACGGTTGCGGCGTACTGGATAACTGCTGTGAACATCGGTCTTCCGTGGAGAGCGGCACCGGCCGCGGCTAATCTCGGCAAATATGGGCACAAGGAGTTTTGATGACTAATATTCACAACGCCAAGGTCTCTGATTCAACGTTGGACGATGTCATTGACGAGACTGTTCACCGCACGCGACGCATCGTGAGCCGGATCATCATCCTCATCGTCGCAGCCATCGTAGCGGCCGCGGCGCTTGGAGCGTTCGATGTGGAATCCAGCACCGACCGGTCCGAGGATGGTGTGCAAGTCCACGTGCGCCACCCGTTGGTGGCGCGGGCAGGCAATGAGGTCGAGCTGGAAATACTTGTCAGTTCCGACGAACCGCTGCCCGATACCTGTAAGCTGCGCCTCGCCGAGGACTACCTGTTGTTCTTCGAGGACTTGGCGGTCTTCCCGGACCCGGAATCGCAAAGTTCCGACGCGGCCGGTGCGGTGGAATTCGAGGTTGCTCCCCAGCCCGGGGCCACGCAAATGCTGGTTCGCATCACCGGCAGGGCCTCTGACCAGTGGGACTTGCGCACCGACGGGAACCTCGAGGTCGAAGTCGGTGCTTCCACCGTCCACGTTCCGTTCACCACTTGGAGGGCTCCCTAATGGAAATTGTCATTCGCGCCGCCGTCGCCTTCGTGGTCCTGTGGCTGGTGACCCGCGCCGCGGGCCGTTCAACCCTGGGCGAGCTGAGCTCGTTCGAGTTGATACTTTTCGTCGTCCTCGGGGACCTGGTGCAGCAGGGCATCACCATGGAGGACCGGTCGTTGACCGGGAGCCTATTGGCCGCCCTCACCATGATCGTCCTGGCAGTGGTCCTGTCCTATGCCAATATGCGCTGGCCCAGGATCGGAAAACTCACCCTAGGCCGGCCCATCGTGCTCGTGCGTGACGGCGTGATCGACCGGCGGGCATTGAGCGGGGAACGCATCGGCCTCGACGAGCTGAGCATGCTGGCACGCCAGGCGGGGATCGAGGAATACAGCTCGATCAGGCTCGCCATCCTGGAGTCCAGCGGAAAGGTCTCCTTCTTCACCAAGGAAGCGGAGGCCAAGCCATGAGCGTCACTACCGAAAGCAAGCTGAAGAAGGGCATCACCGGCCCCCTGCTGTACCTGTTCATCCTCGGCGACATCCTGGGAGCCGGCGTGTACGCGCTGGTGGGCGAGGTGGCCGCGGAAGCAGGCGGAGCCATTTGGGCCCCGTTGCTCGTCGCCTTGATCCTGGCGCTGCTCACGGCCACCTCCTATGCGGAGCTGGTCACGAAATATCCCAGGGCAGGCGGTGCGGCCATTTTCGCCGAGCGGGCCTTCAAAAAACCTGTGGTGTCCTTCCTTGTGGGCTTCTCCATGCTGGCGGCCGGCGTCACCAGTGCGGCGGGCTTGAGCATTGCATTTGCCGGGGACTATCTTTCGGTGTTCTTCGATGCACCCGCCATTCCTGTCGCAATAGCCTTCCTGGGTTTGGTCGCGCTATTGAATGCACGCGGCATCAAGGAATCGGTGCGGGCGAATGTCGGGATGACGGCAATCGAACTGTCGGGATTGCTGCTGGTGATCGTCGTGGCGGCCATATTCCTGGGCGACGGCAACGGGGACGCGTCACGTCTGGCCCAGTTCCCCGAAGACACCACGCCGGTTGCCGCGATCTTCGCGGGCTCGCTGTTGGCCTACTACTCTTTTGTCGGATTCGAGGTCTCCGCCAACGTCGCGGAGGAAGTCGTGGACGTGCCGCGAGTCTACCCCCGGGCGCTGTTCGCCGCACTGCTCACCGCCGGAGTGGTCTACTTGGCGCTTGGCGTGCTCACCTCGATCGCCATGGATCCCAAGGAGCTGGCAGGATCTTCCAGCCCCCTGCTGGATGTCGTGCAGGCCACCGGGGTCGGGATCCCCAGCTGGCTGTTCAGCCTGGTAGCCCTGGTGGCGGTGGCCAATGGCGCTTTGCTGACCATGATCATGTCCAGCCGGCTGGCGTTCGGGATGGCGGAGCAGGGGCTGCTGCCGCCTGTCCTGAGGCGCGTCCTGCCGCATCGCCGCACCCCGTGGGTGGCGATCATCGGAACCACGGCGATCGCCATGCTATTGACGCTGACCGGTGATCTGGCGACCTTGGCCAAGACCGTCGTGCTGCTGCTGCTCTTCGTGTTCACCAGCACCAATCTTGCCGTCATCGTGCTGCGGCGGGACCGCGTGGAGCACCGGCATTTCCGGGCTCCGATCATCATTCCGTATCTCGCGCTGGCTTCCTGCGCTGTGCTGCTCGTCCAGCAGGATGGCGGGATCTGGCTACGCGGGCTCGCGTTGCTCGCCTTGGGTGCGGTCCTGTATTTCGCAACCCGCTGGATCACCTCCCGGTCTACGAAGCGCCCCTCTTAGGCCGCGTCGCAGCCACGGGCGGCGGCCTCGCGGAACGTCGAGGAAAGCCGCGGGCCTTGCGGATGGATTGCCATCCGCAAGGCCCGCGGCCGCTTGAGGTCAATGTTCAGAGCTGGTCGGGACTCTCACGCTGGTCGGGGAGGTTCACCCGGCGCTCGTCGTCGAGACCGATATCCGCTGCATCATCGGCTTCGTCGTCGGGCTCGACCGCGCGATCTTCATCCAGCGGCTCGGGAAGCAGCGTTTCCGGGTTCAGCTGCAGGGGATCAGCGTCGCTTTCATCCAGGATCCGGTCCGGCCCGCGCAACGGATCCTCGGCGTCCAGCGACTGCGGGGCGTCCGAGGAACCTGCGGCAGGCTGGCTGTCGCGGCCGTCGAATGGCTCATCCGCGTCCTCGTCGCGTCGCACATCGTCGAATTCGGCATTATTCAAGGTCATGTCCTTCTCCTTAATTCTTCGTGGCGGCGGCACCGCCAGGAAGCTGTGCTATCAGTTGTTCACTGCTGAGGATCCGCTGGCGGTAGTGCTCCTCCAGAAACTTCAAGGTCACATCCTCGAAGTCCGGGTCCGTGGAAGCCAGGGCGTCTCGGGCAAGAAACACCGGCAAATTGGCGCTGAAGGCGTCGGTCGCGGTGGCGGCAATGCAGGTTTCCGAGGAGACCCCGGCCAGGATGAGGGAGGCAACCCGGTGCTGCAAGAGCAGCGTCAGCAGCTCCGTGGCCCAGAAGGCGCTGTCGCGCCGCTTGATCAGCTCGATGCTTCCCGCCAGATCCAGCTCTGGAAGGATCCGCGCTTGGCCGGTCCCCTCGAAAAGGTAACCCTGGTCGTCCTCCAGCATCTTCAACGTCCAGGTGGACTTGTCTTTCTTGTGCACGGTGCGCACCGCAATGACCGGCAGCCCGGCCTTGCGCGCCGCGGCGGCGAGCTTGTTGCACGCGGACGCCAGCCGAGCGCGGTGCTGCGCCAAGTCCTCGGTTTCAAAAAATCCCTCCTGCATGTCGATCAGCAACAGCGCCGGGCTTTGAAGGGATCCCGTCGCGTCCATGGCTCAGCTGCGTCCCGAGCAGTGTTCGCAGCAGTACGGCGCTTCTCCCGCATATACGGCATGGCCCAGGATCACGCAGTCGCAGTGCGAGCAACGCTCGGCCACATCATGAATGGCGCACTCGAAGCTGTCATAGATTCCCGACTTGCCTTCGAAGTCCACGCTGATAGGGCGTTGCGCCGGTGCTCCGCAAGTATTGCAGTTCTGCATTGTTCGACTTCCTTCCGCTCGATGGCCTGCGCGCTAAGTTGTGCTGCCTAGTCCTTGTCGTATTGGTCGTCGGTTGAGTTATCCAGCTCCGGATCGGTGCCCTGGATGGGATCGAGATCCAGCTCTGGATCGGTGACAGCCTCTTCTCCGATCCCCAGGTCCTCGGGTGTTTCCCCAGCCGGCCAGTTGTTCTCAACTACGTCCTTGTCCGGGTCCTTGATGCGCTCGGCGGCGTGGCTGATGGCATCCTTGGCCTTGTCTAGAAAACCCATGGTGCTGCTCCTTTCGGTTGCCGTCGCCGGTTGGCAACGTCCTCGGTTCTACCGATTATCACTTGGCGCCAACGTGAGTACAGGATTAATCGGGACCTGTCAGGATGCTTGCCACCGGGCCTTTGAGGTCGCTGGGAACGCTTGAGCGCCAGCGGCAATGCAGACAGCGGGGAAAGGGCCCGAATCGTCGTGGGCGCGGTGGCCAGCGGCGTGGAAACGTCCAAGGCCAAGGTCGCGTAGCATGCCCAAGGCAAGCCGATCACCATCGGCGCGGACGATACCCTCGAAGAGCCAACCCGAATTACGCAACAGCATCAGGTTCACCGCCTGCCCGTGATCGGCGGCCACAGGCTCGTGGGAATGCTGTCGCAGGCCGACACCGCCCGGCACGCCGACGAGCACCGCACCGGCGAGATGGTCTCGGAAATTTCCGAGCCCTAACCGCTTGCCGTGCACCCAGCAGATGGCCGCCTCCTTGCCGGAGGCGGCCATTGCGCATCTCGCGCGGAAAACCTTGCTAGCGCCCGTTGGCGTCCGTTCCACCGCGCCGGTGGTCCAGGCTGCTGGGTCCCTTCACGGCCCGGTACAGTCCGTAAAGGAAAACCAGGACACCCCAGCCCACAACGATCCACAAGGGACCGGGTGAACTGTCGGGAGAGGCGAGAAGTGCGAAGATGGCGAATCCCACCGCTAGCAATCCGCCGATGAGCATGAGCCAGATTCCTGGCCGTTTCTTTCGTGGTGCTGCTTGACCGTAGGACATGGGGACCTCCTTGTTGATCCTTGATACCTGCTAGTTACCCTGCGTCGAATCGTTCGTCATCCTCGTCGTGGCTTTCCGAGGTCGAGGTGGTCTGCGAAATCCGGCCCCGCTGGGCTACCTGCTCGTCCTCGGTATGCTCCCGGGGCTCCGTTTCATGGTCCGGTTGAGTAGTGCGTGCCGATTCGTCCCGGCTTCGTTTCTGGGTCATCTTGATCTCCTTGAGAGACTATGAATTGCGCAGGGCTTCGATGAGCTCGCTCTTGCGCATCTTGGAGCGCCCATTGATACCGACTTCACGGGCTTTTTCCATCAGTTCGCTGACGCTCCAGTCCTCATAGCTGCCCGACTTGCCGCCGCGCTTTCCAACAGCCTTGCGTCCATCCCTGGCTGCCGCGTTGGCGATCCGTGCGGACTTCTGCTTGGAATTGCCTTCTTCGCGGAGCTCTTCGTACAGTTCTTCGTCCTTGATACGACTGCTAGATTTCTCGGCCATGAAAATCCTCCGTTTCCGAGCCTCGATCCCCAGATGCGTTGCGGATGGCATCCGGCTGTTCAGCCCACGCTAGCCGCCTGGGCCGAGGACCGAAAGGAACTGGTTCCCGCTTTGCGGGAAAACCCAGACTTCGACCCCTAGCACATATCCCGCCAGCATCGGCGG
Organism: Glutamicibacter soli; assembly: GCF_003309065.1. Taxonomy (GTDB): domain Bacteria; phylum Actinomycetota; class Actinomycetes; order Actinomycetales; family Micrococcaceae; genus Glutamicibacter; species Glutamicibacter soli. The sequence goes on from NZ_POAF01000003.1 coordinate 409,249, forward strand.
TTGCTGAGTCGAATCCGTGAAAATGCTGGTTCCCACCGCTAAACCCTCTGCAAAGGTTTATCGACGGTGCGCCTGGTCGAACACTGGGCTTGTACCGCGCGACGCCCGACCTAGACCGGTCCGGGTGTCTTGGAACTCTGGAAGGAATCTTCATGACCGAGAAATCTCAGCCAGAACACACTGAACCCGTGAACAAGGAACGCATCAGTCCTCCCGAGCAGCGTCAGCCCGAGCCGGGGCTGGACAGCAAGCTGAAGCCGCAGGCCGATCACGGCGAGCGCAGCTATCAGGGTCGCGGCCGGCTGGAGGGCAAGCGCGCGCTGATCACCGGCGGCGATTCCGGGATCGGCGCCGCCGTGGCCATCGCCTTCGCCCGTGAAGGCGCCGATGTGGCCCTGGCTTATTTGCCGGCAGAGAAAAGCGATGCCGTGACCATTGCCTCGGTTCTGGAGGACGCCGGGGTCCAAGTGCATCATCTGCCCGGCGACCTGCGCGACCGCGAATACCGCGACAAGCTGGTCCACGAAGCCGCCTCCGCGCTGGGCGGCCTGGACATCCTGGTGAACAATGCGGGCAAGCAGATCAGCGTGGACTCGCTGGAGGAATTGAGCGATGACCAGGTCGAGGCCACCTTCGACGTGAATATCTTTGCGATGTTCGCCCTCAGCCGGGCCGCGCTGCAGGTGATCGGAGAGGGAGGCGCGATCATTAACACGACCTCCATCCAGGCGTTCGATCCCTCGGCGCACCTCATGGACTACGCGGCCACCAAGGCGGCCATCAGCAACTTCACGAAGTCGCTGGCCGAACAGGCCGCATCGCGCGGCATCAGGGTTAACGCAGTAGCACCCGGGCCCATCTGGACCCCTTTGCAGCCTTCGGACGGCCAGCCCATCGAGGCGCTGCCCGAGTTCGGGCACGACACCTGGCTGGGGCGCGCTGGCCAGCCGGTCGAGGTCGCCCCGGCGTACGTTTTCCTCGCCAGCGACGACGCCTCCTACGTGGTCGGGTCCACCGTGCATGTCAACGGCGGCAAGAACCAGCCGTAGGCCATACCGGCTGAAGACAAGGTGCGGGTGCCAGCCAATGAGCTGGCACCCGCACTGTTTGCGCGTCCTACAACTCGTCCGCGTCATCCAAGCTGAGATTGCGACGCTCGTATTCGCGTTGGCTGAAGGTCGCTCGCTGCACAGATTGCACGTCATCGAAGCTCGAACCGATGGCACCGCCCAACGTGCCGAGCGACGCCGCGAGCCAGGCAAGGTTCAGGTATTCGGCCATCGACACCTCGTGGCCCAGCTGGGAGGCGAGGAACTCCTGGTCGATAACCACCAGCGACGCCACGAGCAGCGCCAGGAACAGCAGGAGGTACATGGCGGCTGCGGCCGAGGCCACCGTGAGCACCGTGGCTACGTTGTAGATGAGCAAGCGCTCCTTGCGCCGGTGTCCGCGCGGTTTTTCCCACAGCCTGTTATGGAAAAGCAACCACAGCGAAAGCATGAGGATGCTGGCGAGCGTGATGAACGCAAGCCTCGAACTGGCCAGGTAGTCGGCCATCGACCAAATGCTCGTGTAGAAGACGCCGAAGGCACCGGTCGCCGCTGCGCCGGCCATCGCGGAAGACAATTGCGGCACCAAGCGCCACGGCCGGTTGATGCGGATCATCCCCATGGTCAGCAGCACCCGGCCGCGAAAACCCTCGATGCTGTCGATGCGCGAGGGGGTGTCCTCGTCGCTGCGCATGCTGCCGCGCACGCTCAGGGCTTTACCGAGGGGAGACGGGGACGGCTCCGGCAGATTCCCGGTGGCAAGCTCGGCCAGAACCTCCTCAAGCGCTCGGGCAACGCTCCCCGCGGTCACCAGTCCGAGACTGGGCAGGCTCAGCGTCGCCGTGCCCTGTTCCGGGCTGAGCACCGATCGCACCGGCCGCCCCTGTTCGTAGTGGGGTGCGTCGGTGAGGTAGATGATGTAGTCCCACGTGTATTTCTCCCTCAATCGAGGGACATTCTCGTTCAAGATCACGCTTCCCGACTCGCTCAGGGGAAGGCTGAGCGGATCGATCATGATTTCCCAGTTGAACTGCCGCTCCGCGTCGCTGTTGAGCTTCTTCTCCAGCTTCTGGTGGACCTTGTTCGCCATGCCCTGGGCGATCCCCGGGTCGGCAATAAGTCCAACCACCCTGGAAGGTCTGGGCTGCGCCTCCCGATGATCTTCCACGCAAAATCCCTCCCTATCACTTGGAATCCGGCCTTTCGCATCACCGTAGGCAGTCACGAAAGCCCTTCCAAGCTGTGTCCAGCTTGCTTGCAGGTTCCCGGACCAACAAATGCTGGAAATCCGCGGAATTCCGGGGTTCGGCATTCCCAGCAAACGCTTATGCGCAATCTCTTGAAGACCCGCAACGCATGTGGAATGGTCAGGATCGCAATGCTCCCCGCCCCATTTCCAGGTAAGGAATACATCTATGAACCACTCAGAGCCTTCGCAAGATGCCAACGAACCATCGCAGGATCAGCAGCTGCCCGAGCAGGAGGATACGCAGTCCGCATCGCAGCAGCGCTCCCGGAGGGAAAAAGCCAAGGAGCAGGATCCGGACCAGGAAGAGACCGCCCAGTTCAACACGGACTGACATCAGCGCACCAAGCATTGGGACGCACTCGGAAACAACGAAGACTGGAGGGAAAATGAAGGCACTCACTTGGCAGGGCAAGCGGAAAGTCGAGGTCAGCGAGGTCCCGGATCCCCGGATCCAGGAACCGACCGACATCGTCATCAAAGTCACCTCAACCGCGATTTGCGGTTCCGACCTGCATTTGTATGAGCTCTTAGGTCCTTTCATGCACGCAGGCGACGTCCTGGGGCATGAAACCATGGGCATCGTCCAAGAGGTCGGCTCCGCAGTCACCTCCGTGCAACCCGGAGACCGGGTTGTCATCCCGTTCAACATCTCCTGCGGGCACTGCTGGATGTGCACTCGTGGGCTGCAATCGCAGTGCGAAACCACCCAGGTGCGCAGCCATGGCAAAGGCGCGGCGTTCCTCGGCTACTCGGAACTGTATGGCCAGGTTCCCGGCGGGCAGGCTGAATACCTCCGGGTCCCGCACGGGGACTATGGTGCGATCAAGGTGGGTTCGGACCTGCCGGACCACCGCTATCTGTTCCTCTCCGACATCCTGCCTACCGCATGGCAAGGCGTACGGTATGCCGACGTCCCCGAGGAAGGATCGTTGGCCGTCTTCGGCTTGGGCCCGGTAGGCCAGCTCGCGGCACGCATCGGCAGGCATCTGGGGTATCGCGTCCTCGGCATCGATCCGGTCCCCGAGCGCCGCGCCATGGCTGCCCGCCATGGCATTGAGACCCTGGACTTCACCAAGGAGACAGCCACTGCCCTGCGGGATCTGACCTCCCGCGGCCCGGACGCGGTGCTCGATGCCGTGGGGATGGAAGCGCATGGCTCCCCTACCGCGGCCTTGCTCCAGCAAGCCACCGGCCTGCTGCCGGATCCTGCCGCCCAGCAGGTCATGCAAACAGCCTCCATGGATCGCAATATCGTGCTGACCGCCGCCACGGACGCGGTGCGGCGCGGAGGCACGATCTCCATCAGCGGCGTATACGCCGGTGCGGCCACACCGATGCCGATGGTCAAGCTGTTCGACAAGCAGATCCAGATCCGCCAAGGACAGTGCAACGTGAGGTCGTGGACCGATGAGCTGCTGCCGCTGACCGAGGACTCCAAGGATCCGATCGGCCTGGATGACTTGGTAACGCATACCAAGCCCCTGTCCGAAGGGCCCGAGATGTACAGCACCTTCCAGAAGAAGCAGGACGGCTGCATCAAGGTGGTCCTGCAGCCCTAAAGCCGACTCAGGCGGACTTCTCGGCGTCCGAGGAAGCCTTCTTCTTGCTCGCCGAGGAGGAGGCTTTCTTCTTTTTCGCTGTCCCGGATTTCCCGGCTTTGTTGGCGGAAGCCGTGGATTTCTTGGGTGTCCTGGTCCCGGAAGCACGCCCGGATGGCTTGCCCGCAGATCCCTTGCCGGCGGACTTGCCGTTGCCTGCAATGCTGCGCTTGAGCGCTTCCATCAGATCAAGGACACCTTCCTCGCCATCCTGCGAGGAGGCCGCTCCGAAAGTCGCTTCGGTATCAAGGTCTTCACCCTGCTCGATTTTGGCATCGATCAGCTGCTGCAGCTGGATCTGGTAGTCGTCGCTGAAGTCCTCGGGCGTGAAGTCCCCGCTGTAGGATTCCACCAGCGTGGCGGACATCTTCAACTCCTGCGCGCTGATCCGGGCGGTCTTCTCCGGTTCGGCAAACCCGGCATCCCGCAATTCATCGGCCCACATGATCGACTGGAGCACCATGGCCTTCGACCGCACCCGCAGCACGCCCAGCCGGGTCTTCTGGCGCAAGGCGAAACGCACCACGGCCAACTTGTCGGTATCCTCCAAGGTCCGCCGCAGCAGCTCATAGGCTTTGGGCGATTTGGAATCGGGCTGGAGATAGTAGCTTTTCTCCAGCATCAGCGGGTCCAATTGGTCAGCCGGGATGAACTGCACTACCTCGATCTCGCGGCTTCTCTCCGCGGGCAACGCGTCCATATCTTCGTCCGTCAGCACCACGGTGCGCTCGCCGTCATCGTAGGCCTTGTCGATGTCCTTGTATTTGATCTTCTTGCCGCAGATCTCGCAGCGGCGTTCGTATTTGATCCGGCCGCCGTCCGCGGAGTGGACCTGGTGCAGGGAAATATCGTGGTCCTCGGTCGCGCCGTAGGCTTTCACCGGTACATTGACCAGCCCGAAGGCGATTGATCCAGTCCATATAGCTCTCATAGGCCCAGTGAAGCACCGCTTCCGCCACAGGCATAGAGCGAAACCATGCTTGCCAGCCCGTTTCAAGGTCATCGATGGTGCCCCTGCAGCCCAATCGCAAAAGTCCCTAGGAAAGGTGGATTTGCCGGGCACAGGCAGGGAGAGTGTTGGTCAAAGCCTACGGAAAGGGGTGGATATGGCTCGCAGGGAACAAACGGTCACCGTTGATGGCCGCACCCTGAAGGTCAGCAATCTGGATAAGGTGCTGTACCCGGAAACCGGGACGACCAAGGGCGAAGTCATCGACTACCTGCAGCGGGTGGCCCCGGCGCTGCTGCCGCATGCGGCATGGCGCCCGGCAACCAGAAAACGCTGGGTGGACGGGATCGGCACGGCACAGAACCCGGGAACCGTGTTCTTCCGCAAGGATCTGGAGGATTCGGCCCCAAGCTGGATTCCCACAGCCCGTCTGGAGCACAAAACCCATTCCAATACATATCCCCTGGCCAACGATGCGGCAGTACTGGCATGGTTCGGGCAAGTCGCAGCGTTGGAGATCCACGTTCCCCAATGGCGTTTCAATGCGAGCCTGGAACAACAGCATCCCGACCGGCTCGTGCTGGATCTGGATCCCGGTCCCGGCGCAGGCTTGGCCCAGTGCGCCGAAGTGGCTTTGCTATGCCGCGAAATCCTTGAAGGCATGGACCTGCGGCCTTTTCCGGTGACCTCCGGATCCAAGGGAATCCACCTTTACGCCGGTCTTGACGGCACGGCAACCTCCGACCAGGTCAATGAGGTGGCCAAGGAACTCGCCGCCTCGCTGGAACGCAAGCACCCCCGGCTTGTGGTGGCAAATATGAAGAAATCCCTGCGCGAGAACAAGGTGCTGGTGGATTGGAGCCAGAATAACGCCGCGAAAACCACGGTATGCCCGTATTCGCTGCGCGGGCGTTCGCGTCCCATGGTGGCCGCGCCTCGCACATGGGAAGAAATCGAGTCCCCCGGTCTGGAGCACCTAGACTTCCACGAAGTATTGGACCGGCTGTCCGACGGCCTTGATCCCTTGGCGGCCCTGGCGCCTTCGGCTGCGCAGGGCACGGATCGGCTCGCGGTCTACCGCTCCAAGCGCGATGCAAAGCTCACTCCAGAACCCGTGCCCCACCCGCCCGCGGTCGGGAAAACCGCGCGGGCTGCGGCTCCGGATTCGGCAAAACCCGTGTCTTTCGTGATCCAAGAGCACCATGCCCGCAGGCTGCACTGGGATTTCAGGCTGGAACACGAGGGGGTCCTGGTCTCCTGGGCCGTCCCGAAGGGGCCCCCGCTCCAGAGGGGAATCCAGCGGCTGGCTGTAATGACCGAAGACCACCCCTTGGACTACGGAACCTTCGAAGGAACGATTCCCAAGGGCCAGTATGGCGCCGGAGAGGTGTCGATCTGGGATGCCGGTGAATGCACCATTGAGAAATGGCGGGATGGCAAGGAGATCATCGCGGTGCTGTCCGGACGCGAAGACGGAGGGCTCGGCGGCATTCCGCGCCGCTTCGTGCTGATCCAGGCTCGCGGCATGGGAGACCAGGACAATTGGCTGCTGCAGCTCACCAAGGAGCAGCCTTCCGAGGATTCGACGGTTCCGGAAGACATCCCTGAATCCAGCCTGCTGGACGAGGTTCCCAAACCCATGCTGGCCAGCTCCGGGGTGCCGGAGGACATCATCGAAGGCGACGACTGGTGCTTCGAAATGAAATGGGACGGGTACCGCGCCTTGGCCAAGGTCGAGAACGGGAAGGTGAAACTGCTCAGCCGCAACGGCAACGACATGACCGAAGATTTTCCCGAGCTACAGGAACTTGCGGTGCTTGCACCCGAGGGCGCGATCGTGGACGGCGAAATCGTCGCCCTGGACGGTTCAGCGCGCCCGAGCTTTTCCCTGTTGCAGCAGCGCATCTCGCATCGGCGCAAGAACCGGCTCCGGCAAGCGCAGGCCATTAAGCTCAACTTCATGCTTTTCGATGCCCTGCAGCTTCCCCGGAGCAAGGGCGGAAAGCCCGAGAACCTGATCGGTGAACAATATGTGGATCGCCGCAAATACCTTGAACATGCGGTCTCCGACGGACAGTACATTAAGGTACCTCCTGCTCATACCGGACCCACCTTGAAGGCCGCGTTGAAGACAAGCCTCGAGCTGGGATTGGAAGGGGTGCTGGCCAAGGAATGCACCGGCGACTATGAACCGGGCCGGCGCAGCGGCAGCTGGGTGAAGATCAAGCACCTGCTGGATCAGGAGGCCCTGGTTATCGGATGGACCAAGGGACAGGGAAACCGCGCGTCAAGTATCGGCTCGCTGCTGCTGGCCGTCCCCGCCGGCGATGAGTTGGAGTTCATCGGTCGGGTCGGCACGGGGTTCTCGGATCTGCAGTTGAAGGAGATCCGCGAACGTCTGGAGAAGATCGCGCGCAAGACCCCACCGGTCAAGCACATCCCGGCGCAGTTCCAGCGCGATGCGCACTGGGTAACCCCGAAATATGTGGCGGAGGTCCGTTACAGCGAACTGACAAAGGACGGGCGGCTGCGGCATCCGGTCTGGCGCGGTTGGCGAGATGACAAGGAGCCCGCTGAGGTGCGCTGGGAACACCCCGGCAGCCTCATGAAGTAATCCAACGAGCAATGCACGTCAACGGAAGGTATGAACAATGAAAATTCTGGTCAAGCTCTTCGGTACGGTGGTTTCCCTGGCTGCCGGGTGGGTCGGAACCAAGCTGGTCAGCACGGTGTGGAAGAAAACTACCGGCGACCTCCCTCCCACGCTGACCAACCCCGAGCAGCAACAACAGGAAAAGCTGGGCAAGGTGCTCTCCTTTGCCGTGATCTCCGGAGCCAGCGCTGCGGTAATCCAGGCAGTCACCAAGCGCTGGACGCGCGGCTTGGAAGCCAAGGTCCGCTCGCACTAGCGGCGGCAGACTCATGGCGGCGTTCCCCTCCGGGAGCGCCGCCATGCGCTTAAGATGCACAGTCCGGGTCAGCGGCTGGAGACCTTCACGAGCTTGCGGTTGATGAATTCTTCCATGCCGTACTTGCCTAGCTCGCGTCCGATGCCCGAGCGCTTCACGCCGCCGAACGGCAGCTCTGCGGCCGAGCCGGAGGGCTCATTGATGGAAACCATGCCCGCCTGCAGCTGCGCGGCGATGCGGTGCGCACGCTCCAGATCCTGGGTGTGGACGGACGCACCCAGCCCGTAGTCGCTGTTGTTGGCCAAGGCGATGGCTTCTTCTTCCCCGTCCACCTTGTACAGCACTGCCACCGGGCCGAACAGCTCCTCGGAGAACGCACGCATATCCGGGGTCACATCGGCAAGGATGGTCGGTTCGAAGTAGGCGCCGTCGCCAGCCACCGGCTTGCCGCCAGCCAGCACTGTCGCACCCTTGGAAATGGCGTCTTCCACCTGGGAAGCCAGCCCCGACTGCGCAGAGGCCGAGGACAGCGGGCCGAGGAAGGTTTCCTTCTGCGTGGGGTCCCCGGACTTGATGCCGGCGACCTGCTCGGTCAGGGCCTGGGCGAACTGGTCGTAGACCGAGGAATCAACAATGAAGCGCTTGGCCGCGTTGCAGGCTTGGCCGGTATTGCCGAAGCGCGCCCGCATCCCGAGCTTCGCGGTGCGGTTGATGTCCGCGTCCGGAAGCACCACGAAGGGATCGGAGCCGCCGAGCTCCAGCACGACTTTCTTCAGGTTGCGGCCGGCAATTTCCGCCACCGCAGAGCCTGCACGCTCGGAGCCGGTCAGCGAGACGCCCTGGACGCGGCGGTCGGCAATGACGTCTGCAACCTGGTCATTCGTGGCGAAAATGTTCACGTACAGCCCCTGGGCGGCACCTGCGTCCTTGAAGATCTGCTCCATGGCCAGGGCCGATTCCGGGCACTGCGGGGCGTGCTTGAGCAGGATCGTGTTGCCGATCATCAGGTTCGGAGCCGCGAGCCGGGCCACCTGATAGTACGGGAAGTTCCACGGCATGATGCCCAGCAGCACGCCCACCGCTTCCTTGCGGACTACTGCGGTGCCGCCGCTGGCGACCTCCAGTTCCTCGTCTTCCAGGAACTTCGGCCCGTTCTTGGCGTAATAGCGGTAGATGGAAACGACCAGCCCGATCTCGCCCAGGGACTGGCTGATGGGCTTGCCCATTTCACGGGTGATGATGGCGGTCAGCTCCTCGGCGCGCTCCTCGTAGATGTCCGCGACTTTCTCCAGCAGCGCCACGCGTTCGTCCAGCGTGGTGCGGGACCAGTCCGCATAGGCGGCATCTGCGGTGGCCAGCGCTTCTTGGATCTGTTCATCGGTGGCAGTAGGGTAGGTTGCCTCGACAACTCCGGTCGCGGGGTTGGTCACTGCGTACTGGCTCATGATGCTCCTTGCTGACGTTCGGCTGCGCTCGGATTTCTGCGCGATGTTCCACATCCAGCGTTCCATGTTCGGGCAGGAAGAGACAGCGCTTGAAGCAAATCATCATCTCTGTTCGCAGCCAATGAAATCCCGCTGCCGCTTCAACCGGCTCTGATGGTATCCAAGGAGTTGTCAGCGCAGGTTCCAGTTTCGCCGGCGAGCGCGGAAAGATAATCCGCGAAACCGGATTTCAGCCGCCCTTCCAAGCGGCCTGAGGTGACCGCATGCAATTGGTCCGTGGCGACCACGCGGTATCCGCGACGCCTGAGTCTGGCCACGAGCTCAACGTCCTCATGGGCTGCCAAGGTCTTGAAACCCCCGACCTGCAAGTACGCCGTGGCGCTGACCCCGAGGTTTGCCCCGTGGATATGCGGATGGTGGGGCGCCAGCACGTAGCGTTCCCGCCACTGCCGGTACAGTTGCGGGGCCAATTCGACCCGGTCGGGTTCCACAGTGCCGGTCACCGCATCAGCTCCCCCGAGATAGGCCACGGCGAATTCCTTCAGCCAGTTCTCTGGAACCCTCGTGTCGGCATCGGTGCAGGCAATCCAGGTTTCTGATGTCCCGTGCGGCCCCGGCAGTCGGTTGAGCCCTTGGGCAATACCGAAGGCGCGGGTCGCTCCGACATTACCGAAGTTCACGTGGTGGGCAAAATAGCCCGGGTGTGTGGCCGCGAAGTCGCTGGCACGCTGCGCAGTGCTGTCCGTGCAGGTGTCCAGCACCACCATGGTGTGCACGGCGATGCCTGGGCAAACCGCTTGCAGGTTCAACTTCGACCGGTCCACGGCTTCCAGGCAGTCGAGGATGTACCGCTCTTCGTTATGGGCGGGAATGACAACCAGTATTGTCCGCAGTCTTCTAGCCATCCAACTGCCCGGGTTTGCGAAGGATTTCCAGCAAGAAGTCCCGCTCTTCATGCATCACCAGACGGTCCCACCGCCGGCGGTGGGCAATCCGGTGAACAGCCTGCCCGTCCAGAGGCCATCCCTCGATGGGGTGGAGCCAGTGGCAGAGCAGCAGTTCACCGCCGGGGGCCAAGACAGATTCGCACAGGCCGAGGAGTTCTTCAAGCTCGTCGGCGGCCAAGAAGTAGCCGATCTCGCTGATGACGACCAGATCGACCGTGCCATGGGCGAGTTCCGGCCATTGCTCGGGAAGCAGACGCTGTTCCAATCGCACGTGCTCGAAGCGCGCGGTTTCGCGCTGCGCTTGCTCCAGCGCGGTTCGGCTTGAGTCAATCGCCACCAGAGACGTACAGCGTTCAGCCAATGCCGAGGTTTGGATTCCAATGGAGCACCCAAGTTCCAGCACCGTGCCGTAGTGCTTCCGGGGCAGGGAGCTGAGCAGTATTCCGCGTTTCCTTTCCTCGTACCCGCTGTCCCTGTAGTTCCACGGATCAGGTTGATCCAGATAGAGATCTTCGAAAACCGAAGAGGTCATGGCGGTATCTTTCTCTCCGGAACGGGTCAGCCGGAAGATCTCCTGGGACTGCAGGAAGTGCTCCATGACTTCGGCACTGAGCATTGCCTCGTCCCCGGGCTGGTCGGACAGGGGCTGCGTTTGCGACTGGTGCGCGGATAAGGCTTTTCGCTTGGCATCCAGCGCTGCCGAATCCAGTTCGAGCCTGTTCCAATGCCACCATCGGCCGTCCTCGAGCGGTGAGGCCCAATGCCAGTACCAAATGGGGAACTCCAGGTGGAAGAGCGACAGTTGCTGCGCGATGCCCGCGGCGACGAGTCCGAGGACATCATGATCCGTATGGGCATCTGCCCGGTAGGTGCTGGCCAGCACGCACGGTGCTTCCTGTGCACGGTCAAGCAGGGCTTCGTGGAGTTCTGCGCGATGTGCGGCCAGCTGTCCGTCGGGAAGACCCAGCCTGCGAACCGTGATCCCGGGGCCGGTGCCGCTGTCCCGGCCAAGCTGCATCATGGCTTGGGAGACTTCCCCTGCACGCAAGCGGGCCAGCTGCTGTGCGGAGTGGGTCGAGGAGCCAGGATGGGAAGCTTCCCCGTCGGTGCAGAGGAGCACCTCCACGGTGATGTTGCGCCGCAGGGCTTCCTGCATCAAACCGCTGGCGCCGAGCGTTTCGTCGTCGGGGTGGGCTGCGAGAACCAGCAGCCGTTGCGCTGATTCGAAGACCTGGTCCAACGGCAGAACCTCCAGATCCTCGATTCCGCAGTCACGCCAAGCTTGGGCAGAGGTTCCTTGCTGCAGATGGCTGAACGTCACCATGGTTCTTGTTCCTTACTCCGGTCCTCCAGAAGCATCCGTCCCAGCGCGGCATCATCGCGTGTGGCATGGTGCTGGCGAATGTATATCGAGAGATCTGCAACCCGGCGGGCATGCTCTTCATCCAAGGCCAACGGCCCGGGCCCAGTGGCATGGCCGCTGATGTGGATCATGCGTTCACAGATCCGGGCGATTTCTCCTCTGGTCTGCGCGGCTTGACGCGGGCCGAGCTGTTCTCGATCCGCAAGCTCCGCAGCGCGTTCGAGCATGGCGGCCCCGGAGGCGAGGAGCCTGTCGGCCTCCCCCAGCCAAGCCAAGGCCAGCTGGTCTGGTTCGCGCGTGCGCGCCGTGCCCAGCAGGTGCCGGAACAACCCGACGGCCCCGCCGAACCAGCACGCCGCGACGCCAACGCCTCCCACGGCGAAGCCGGAGCGTTCAAGATACCAGCCGGCTTCCCCCACCGGTTGCGCCGGAGTATCCATGCACCGAAGCGATCCGCTCGGGACATCTTGCAATCCCCGGCTGACCCAGCTGCTATCGGCAAGTTCCGTTTCCGGCCCACCCAGCTCGATCATGAACAATTGCCGGCCCTGCGAGGTGTGCGCGCTGATCAAGGCATGAGTCAATTCTCCCGCCAGGGAACACCAAGGCTTGATTCCAGTCAGCGTCCATTGCCCTGAGAAACGGCTGGCTTCGAGCCGCTGGCCAGGTGCCTCCGCGGCAAAAACACCCCACGTGGTCGCTTGGGGCCACGGCATGTCAGCCTGGTGCAGTATTGCGGCGGCATCAAAATGCGGTTCGAGCGTGCGCGCTGCGACGAGATCCAGGGCCGCGACCGAGGCGAAAAATTCCCACAACTGCCGCGTCGAGCCGTTGCCCGGCACCGGCAGCTCTCCTTCGATCTGTTTCAGCGCATGCAGGATGGGGGTGGCGTGGCCTTTGCACCCGGCGGCCACATCCAGCAGATGAGGCGCGCTGGCCCACCATGTGCCCTCTTGATCTGCGGCATCAGCCCTATCGCCACGCGAAAACATAACTGGTGTCGATTCCACTGGGGCTCCTCTCTGTCGTTGCCACTCAGTGTAAGTCAGCGGCATGGAGCCCCCAGGCAATCTGAAAATTTCCACAAAACGAACTCGGTGCGGCAGTCCCTACATGCCCTTGAGGTGCTGTGCACTATTGCTGAAGCGCTCGAGTTCTTTTCGGGCTTCCCCCTAGCAGGGGAGACCGGAAACACCTAGAATGAAAAGAAATTACCGTAATACGAAAGTTGAGATCGTGGCTGAACATTCCGCTCCCCTGGCCGTGGGCCAGCAGGCCCCCGCATTCTCCCTGCGCAACACCGAATCCGAGGTTGTTTCGCTTTCCGACTACGCTGGCAAGAATGTCATCGTCTACTTCTACCCAAAGGCGGCAACCCCGGGCTGCACGACCGAAGCCTGCGACTTCCGCGACAACCTGAATTCGCTGCACGCTGCTGGTTATTCGGTTTTGGGCATCTCTCCCGACGAGCCGGAAGCCAATAGCCAGTTCGCTTCGGATGAGTCCTTGAACTTCCCGCTGCTCTCCGATCCGGACAATGCCGTGGCGAAAGCCTACGGATCTTTCGGCGAAAAGACCTTTGGGGACAAGACCTTCGTGGGCACGCTGCGCTCAACGGCAGTGGTGGACCCTGAAGGGAAGATCAGTCATGTGGAGTACAGCGTGGATGCCAAGGGCCACGTGGCCCGCCTGCGTGATGAGCTGGGTATCTAAAGCCCTTGGGCCCAGGCGGCCCTCCTGAATTCGGCCGAGGATGGGCGCAGGAACCGAAGGTTCCCGCACCCATCCTTTTGCGTCCACACAGTCGCCATCTGATACTCCGCACCATAGTGGACTTTTGCCGGGCTAAAAGTTAGCTAAGCTAGCATTATTCCCAAGCCAAAGGAACTGCATGCCCCGCACAACCGCCCCGCTCCAGCTTGTCTGGTTCCGCGACGACCTGCGCACCGCAGACCATCCGGCGCTGACCGCCGCCATGGCTGCAGGTCCGGCCATCGCCGTCTACGTCTTCGACGAGCAATCCCCCGGACTGCGGGCGCTTGGCGGCGCCGCGCGCTGGTGGCTCCACCACGCTTTGCTCAGCCTCCGCGAATCACTGGCCGAGCTGGGTGTTCCACTGGTTCTGCGTAGCGGACAGGCAGCGGAAATCATCAACACGCTGGCCGAGGACTGCGGAGCGCAGGGCATCCATTGGACCCGCCGATACTCGGAAGCCGAACGAGAGGTCGATGCGCTGGCCAAGGCGAAGCTTCGCGGCGCGGGACGCGAAGCGCACAGCTACGCAGGCTCATTGCTGCACGAGCCTTGGCAACTCCAGACCCAGGAGGGCAACTCCTACAAGGTCTTCACCCCGTTCTACAACAAGCTGCGCGATGCCGAGCTGCGCCCGGTCCTGCCAGTCCCTGAACCGCAGGAAACCGTGAACAGCCTTCCAGACAGCGAGGACCTGGAGAGCTGGGACCTGCTTCCCACCAACCCCGACTGGTCCGGTGGGCTGGCCGCAAGGTGGGTCCCTGGAGAAGCCGAGGCGCACTCAAGATTGGAGGAGGTCGCCGAATCCATCGCCGCCGACTACCCGCAGCATCATGACCGGCCGGACCTGGACGGGACCAGCGCGCTGTCCCCCGCCCTGCGCTGGGGGCACCTCAGTCCGCACCAGGCCTGGGAAGCTCTGGGCCGGCAGTCAGCGTCGAATCCTGGCGCGTCCGAGGGCGTCGCCGCGGTCCGGCGCCAGCTGGCGTGGCGCGATTTCTGCTGGCATTTGCTCTACCACCACCCTTCACTGCCCACGCAGAACCTGCGCGGCGAATTCGACGCCTTCGACTGGGCGTGGCCGGACGACGATCCGCAGGCCGCGGCCCACGTTGCCGCCTGGCAGCACGGCGAGACAGGCTTCCGCCTGGTCGACGCGGGCATGCGGCAGCTCTGGGAAACCGGCTGGATGCATAACCGCGTCCGCATGGTGACGGCCAGCCTGCTGGTCAAGAATCTAGGAGTGCACTGGAAGGTCGGCGAGCAGTGGTTCTGGGACACCCTGGTGGACGCCGACCTGGCCAGCAACAGCGCCAATTGGCAGTGGGTTGCCGGCAGCGGCGCAGATGCTGCCCCATATTTCCGGGTGTTCAACCCCGAGCTTCAGGCGAAGAAATTTGATCCGCAGGGATCCTACGTGGCGCGGTTCGCCCCGGTGGCCCACGAGCCCATTGTGGATCTGAAATCCTCGCGAGCCCAGGCCCTTGAAGCCTACGACCATATGAAAGCCCGCCACAAGGGCTAGTCGCCTGACAGGCGGTCCCTGATCCGGGCGTCGATGACGGCGGACAGTTTATCGATGCTCGCCAGCGCGCGGTCCAACTGTTCAAGGGTGCCATGCAGAGGCGCGTCTTCACCCTCGGGTCGCCCAGAGTCCCGGTGCGCTTGCAGCGTCGACAAATCAAAGCAGACGTTGGCACGGCACCCGGAGATCGAGGCCCGCAGCGCTCCCAAGGCGACGACCACGTCGGCAACCAGGGCCTGGTTTCCATATTCGGCCAGCCATCGGATGTCGTCAACCGCCGCCGCGGCCCGCTTCCCGATGGCGGCCGAGGACCGGGCAGCTTGCAGTGCCGCACCACAAATCGCCGCCGACCGGGCGGCGCCTGCCGGAGCATGGAAAGCCGCGCCGAAGGATGCAGAGCAAGCAGCGTCCTCATCCGCCAGCTGGAGGGATTCGTTGCGCAAGATTTGCCCTCGTCGCCTAATGCGCCCCGCTTCTCCCTCAGCCTCGGCATCCTCGCTGTAGCCGGCGGCCATGCAGATCAACGCCGCTGCCACGGACAGCATCACTCCGCTTCCCGCTCCCCCACCAGGCACTCCGGTGGTCTGCGAAAGCTTCTCGGTCCATTGCGCGACCGTCAGCTGCTGCGTGGATACGGATTCCGGTTTTTCCATGCCACCAGTGTGCGCGCAGACCGCCGCAGGCCAGCGCTTCCTGAGTGGCCCCTGAGTTCCGCCAACTGCCTTCCCGCACCGAAACCCCATTGACCGCCGCGCGCGGCAGTTCCGCAACTGCCGGAATGACCTGCATGGCGACATCGGGTCAGGCAGCCGCACACGGCGCGATTCGATGCCCTCGAATCCCCGGGCGGCAAAACATGCAAGTGCAACTAAAGTGACCCCGGCTACACAAAACCTCAAAGTTCCCCGAGAAGTCTTGCTTTGCTGGGCACTTGGTAATTCAGGTGGTCGCTTGCTGAAATATAACCATATTTCATTAATTGACTAGGCCGTTTTTAACTACCCACGGTGATAATAATTCATCTAAAACGCAATCTGACATGGAAATTTCTGAGCTCGCTCCCTGGCGAACTGGACTTTCCTTCATGTTTCGAGACAACCAAGTCCAATTAAGATAGAACTCCTTAAGTGACGTAAATGCAGTGGATTTCGTGCAGTTCGCAAGCTCAAGCCAGAGCTGCACGAAGTTCCAAGAACAACGGGATCACCCGGACAGTTACGAACAAGGTGGAGGTCAAACAGATGCCAGGACGTATAGTCAGGACGAAAACGGCCGAGCGAGTCTCGGAACTTCTCGGGTCACGTGAAGGCCGCAAGCACTTGTCCGAGTACGGATGGGCCCAGGGCATGCCAATCGTGATGACGGTGTCAACGGAATCCGTCAACGACGTGATGGGACTAGTAAGCATGCATGGCCGCTCAGTTCTGGTCGCAATGCTCGATCCCCGGACGGACGAGCTGAAATTCCTCTATGTGGCTACGCCTAATCCGGCCTTGGAGACCGTGGGATGCGAAAAAGATTCAACCCCGATTTCGGATCTCTTCGAGCGCGCCGAGTTGCAGGGCTTGGTGACTTTTCGCTCGAAGTACTGGGAATGCAGCACGGTCACGCACCCAGTCCCCGTTTTCCACGGTGCACCCGAAGTGAAGAGCTACGCCCAGCATTTCAATAGTTGACGAGGATTTTGCACGGTACGTATTCCGGCGCTTGGCTGCTGGGCAAAGACCAGTAATCGGTCGCCCAGCGGCCGGGCCGCCGAAGAACGTTCTGTGGGGCAGGCATACAAGTGATGTCATCGGGAGCCTGGAATCCCGCAGGGACGGAGGAACACCCGCAACGGGTTATTCCGCCCCATCGCCACGAGCACAATGCCGGACCGCGTCGATCAGCTCTTGGATCTCATTCACCCGTCCATCCCAATAGGGGATGCCAAGGCCAAAACCGTTCGCCGCTTCCTCGCTCAAGCGTCGGAGACAATCCCGGTGGCTCTCCAAGGCGCTGATGAGATCGTCGAATTGGTCATCGTTGAGATTCAGATGCAGGTGCTTGCGAGGTCGGCGGTTCATCGGCAATTTCTGTAGGTTCATTGGCTCCACGTGGGTTCGACCTTACGCCTGCCGCTCCTGCCGCATGGGGGTTGCCAGGGTTTTAACTGAAACTCACAAGTTGGCATCTCGTCTCAAAGCGCATCCCAACCAACTAAAACAGCCCAAGCAAATCCAATACTTCTTTTTGGAGGAACACATGAGCACCAATGACGTAGAAAAAGTCGTCAAGATCATCGAGGACATCAAGGTGGGCATGCTGACCACCCGGTCGGGAGAGAACCTGCTCAGCCGGCCCTTGACAGCAGTTCAAGTCACCGACGACGGCGACCTCTGGTTCTTCATCGCGACAGAATCCGAAATCGCCCAGGAAGTGGCGAAGGATCGCAACATCAACATCTCGTTCTCCGACAAGACGAGCTGGGTCTCCGTCCGCGGCACCGCTGAGATCGTGCGCGATGTCGGCAAGAAGGAGGAACTTTGGAACCCTGCGGTCGAGGCATTCGCCCGCGGCGGAGCCAAATCGCCGAATGTCGCGCTGCTGCATGTGAGTTCCGAATCCGCCGAGTACTGGGAAAATCCGGGAGGGCCGGTCAGCCTGGCCGCCAGCTGGGTCAAGCACAAGCTGACCGGAGAGCAGGCGCACCCCGGCGATTCTGGGGTGGTTGACCTTTAAATTCGCGCGCGCCGACTAGTGACGCGTGAGTCAACTAGTCAAGAGATTGAATGCAACCTCGACATGAAGCAATAAGAGTCACGTCTGTTGGAGCGTTCAACACTGCACAGTCGGGAACGTACCAAGTTTAGGAGTGGCCCAGCTAGACCTCAAGTTCAGAAAGGACATATATGAGCCTACGCCAACGAGCATGTATAGCAAGGGAACGTGCCACATGCCTCTCTACTGCAGACCCCCGCCTACTTCCAAGGAATTCGGGAAGTAGGCGGGAGCGGAACTATCTCTAGGCAACCGCGGGCGCATGATCGTGCGCGCTAGCCTGGAAATTTCACCAGCTTGTGGTTCACGAATTCGGCCATCCCGAACTTGCCCAGCTCACGACCCACTCCAGAGCGCTTCACGCCGCCGAAGGGCAGCTCCGCGGCGGTGCCGGACGGCTCGTTGATGGAAACCATGCCGGTTTCCAGGCGGGCGGCAATGGCCTGCGCACGCGCAGGATCCTGGGTCTGCACCGAGGCGCCCAGCCCGTAGTCCGAGCTGTTGGCCAACTGAACCGCGGCGTCGTCGCCGGAGACCTTGTAGAGCACTGCCACCGGGCCGAACAGCTCTTCCGAATACGCACGCATGTCCGGGGTGACGTCGGCCAAGATAGTCGGAGCGTAGTATGCGCCTGTGCCTTCGATCTTGGCTCCGCCGGCGAGAACCGTAGCGCCTTTGTCGATGGCATCCTGCACCTGCGCGGCCAGGCCGTCACGGGCCGCAATCGAGGACAGCGGGCCCATGAAGGTGTTCGGGTCGGTGGGGTCGCCCACGATGATCCCGGCCACCGCGTCGGCGAAGTTCGCGGCGAACTCGGAGTACACCGACTCGTCGACGATGAAGCGCTTGGCCGCGTTGCAGGCCTGGCCTGTGTTGCCGAAGCGGCCGAATAGGCCCTGCTTCGCGGCGGCCGGCACGTCGGCGTCTTCCAGCACCAGGAACGGATCCGAGCCGCCCAGTTCCAGCACCACCTTCTTCAGGTTGCGTCCGGCGATCTCCGCCACCGCGGAACCGGCACGCTCCGAGCCGGTCAGCGAGACACCCTGGATGCGGGCGTCGGCTATGACGTCCGCGACCTGCTCGTTGGTCGCGAAGATGTTGACGTAAGCGCCCTGTGGGGCTCCTGCGTCTAGGAAGATCTGTTCCATGGCCAGCGCGGATTCCGGGCACTGCGGGGCATGCTTGAGCACGATGGTGTTGCCGTTCATCAGGTTCGGCGCGGCGAAGCGGGCCACCTGGTAGTACGGGAAGTTCCACGGCATGATGCCCAGCAGCGCGCCGACCGCCTCCTTGCGGATGACAGCCCTGCCCCCGGCGGCGACTTCCAGTTCCTCGTCTTCCAGGAATTTCGGGCCGTTCGCCGCGTAGTAGCGGTAGATCGAGACAACGATATCGATCTCAATTCCAGACTGGAAGATCGGCTTGCCCATCTCGCGGGTGATGATCGCGGCCAGCTGCTCGCGGCGTTCGGCATACAGGTCCGCGACGCGGTTCAGCAGGTCCACGCGGTCCTGGATGGCGGACTTCGACCAGGTGCGGAAGGCCGCATCGGCCTGCGCGACGGCCTGGGCGACCTGCGCATCGGTGGCCGTATCGTAGCTGGCCTCCACGCGCCCGGTGGCGGGATTGGTGACTGCATAGGTGCTCATTGACGTGCTCCTTGGAAAAGTTGGGATGTTCTCGGCGGACCGGACTGCGCTAGGGCAGGGCGATGGCCTGGTCGGTGACCACGTGGATCAGGGCCGGGCGGCCTTCGGCCACGGCGGCCAGCGCACGCTGCACGGCCTCGGCGGCCTGGGCATCGTCGTCAACGTATTCGCCATGCCCGCCGAAGGCACGGGCAAAGGCGGCGAAGTCAGGGTTCTGCAGCTGGGTGCCGGAGACGCGGCCCGGGAAGTGGTGCTCCTGGTGGTCGCGGATCGTGGCAAACTGGCGGTTGTCCATGACCACGGCCAGGATCGGGGCGCCGAACTGCGCCGCGGTGGCGAACTCCTGGCCGTTCATCAGGAACTCGCCGTCGCCGCACACGGCCACCGACAGGCGCGCCGGGGCCTGCTTGGCGGCCACCACGGCGGCCGGGATGGAGTAGCCCATGGAGCCGTTGCGGGTGGACAGCGCCGAAGGGAAGACGTTGGTCGGCATGTACCACTGGGCCCAGGCGGTGTGGTTGCCGGCGCCCACGGAGTTCACCACGTCATCGGGCAGGCGCGAGATCAGTTCGCGCATCACCACGGACATGCGGGCGGTGCCCGGGGCGGTGGCCGGAAGCTGCTCGTCGCCCGGGATGGTGGAAACCTTCACCTGGGCCTCGCGGCCGGCGGCGCGCCAATCCTCCCAGCGTTCACCGGCGCCCAGCTCGATGCCTTCCAGCGCGGCGGCGAAGGCCACCGGGGAGGCCAGCACGTGGGCGCTGAGGTTGCCCGAGCGTCCGCGCAGCGTGGTGTCGGGGCTGATCACGTAGTTCACGGCGTCCGGGTCCTGGCGCAGGGTGTAGCCGTCGGAGGAGACATCACCCAGCACGCAACCGATGCTTACTAGCACGTCGGCGTCGGCGAGCATGGTGGCCGCGGCGGCCGAGCGTCCGTAGCCCAGCGAGCCCATGTTGACCGGGGAGCCGAACGGGATGCGGTCCGCGGCGTGCCAGTCCTGCACCACCGGGATGTTGTTCTTCTCGGCGAAGGCGGTGACCTGGGCGGCGGCCTGTGCGCTCCAGCGCTGCCCGCCGACCATCAGCAGCGGACGCTGCGCGCCGTCCAGCGCCTGGGTGATCGCCTCGAGCTGCGCGGCGTCCACTGCGCCCTCGGCAACCGGGATCGGCGCGGTGAGCGCGGCGGTGAATTCCTTGGTGATTACGTCTTCGGGCAGGCCCACGACCACCGGGCCGGGGCGCCCCGAGGAGGCGGCGAAGAAGGCCTCGGCCACGACATCGGAGGCGCGGTTCGGCTCGTCGAGCACGAAGACGCGCTTGGTCTGGGTGCCGAACCAGGCGTAGGGGTCGAATTCCTGGAAGGATTCGCGCATGCGGTCCGCCACCGGGATCAGGCCCACGAACAGCACCATCGGGGTGCCGTCCTGCCAGGCGGTGTGGATGCCCACGTAGGCGTTGGAGGCGCCGGGGCCGCGGGTGACCATGGCCACGCCGGGACGTCCGGTGAACTTGCCGTAGGCCTCGGCCATGTAGGAGGCGCCGCCTTCCTGGCGGGCGATCACGTTCTCGATGTTCGCCCCGTGCAGGCCGTCGAGCACGGCCAGGTAGGACTCGCCCGGGACGGTGAAGACGCGGTCGACCCCGTGGAGGGCCAGCGAGTCGACGATGGCCTGTCCGGCGTGGGTGGGGTTGCTCGGGGAGTTGCTCATGGGGTTGCTCCTGTGTGCTGCTGTGCGGTGTGCGGGGATGGAATCGGTGGGATGTGCGGGGCGGCCGGTGCGGCCGCGGCCGAGCTAGAGGTCGCCATAAACCAGCGCCCCGCCCACCACGGTGGCTTGCACGCGGGTTTCGGCAATCTGCTCGGCGTCGATCTCGTAGAGGTCCTGGGAGAGCACTACGAAGTCTGCCAGCTGTCCGGGGACCAGCTTGCCCTTGTAGTGCTCCTCGTGCACCGCGTAGGCGCTGCCCACGGTGTAGGCATGCACCGCCTGGGCCACGGTGAGCTTCTCTGAATCGGTGAAGGGGGCACCGCCCTGCGTGGTGCGCTGCACCAGCGAGGCGATGTTCAGGATCGGATCCGCGCTGACCACCGGGGCGTCGGTGGAGCCGGGGATGACCAGGCCGGCGTCCAGGAAGGACTTCACTCGGTAGGCCAGCGGCTGGCGTTCGGCTCCCAGCGCGGTGGCCACCCCGTCGCCCAGCTCGTGGATGAACCGGCCCTGCGGGACCGGGACCAGTCCCAGCTGGACCATGCGGGCGATCTGCGCGTCGGAGGCCATCGAGGCGTGCTCGATGCGGTGGCGGGCGTCGGTGCGCGGAAGCAGCGACTGCGCCTCGGCGACAATGTCCATCACCACGTCCAGCGCGGCGTCGCCGATGGCGTGCACGGCCAGCTGCCAGCCGGCCAGGTGGGCGCCGATCAGCTTTTCGCGCAGCGTGTCCTCGGGAAACTGCAGCAGCCCGCGGTTGCCTTCGTCGATGGCGTAGTCGCAGCACATGAATGCGCTGCGCCCGATCAGCGAACCGTCGGAGAGCACCTTGGTGGGGCCCAGTCGCAAGAAGTCGTCGCCCAAGCCACTGCGCAGGCCCAAATCCAGGCCGTAACGGGTGTGTCCGTCAACCTTGTCGGTGTCCAGCGGGTGCAGGGTGGTCAGGTAGGGCATCAGGGTGGCGCGCACGCCCAGCTGGCCGCGCTCGCGGGCCAGCTGGTAGCCGGCCAAATCCACGGTGCTCTGCCCGATGTGGTCCGGGGCGCCGACGCCGGGCTCGGTGATGGAGGTAACGCCCAGCTTGAGCATTTCCTGCGAACCGGCGGCCACCAGCTCGGCCACGTCCTCAATTGTCTTAGCCGGGATGTGATCCAGTACCAAGGCGCGGGCGGTTTCCTGCAGCAAGCCCAGAGCCAGTCCGGCGGAATCCTTGGGCACCGCACCACCGTCGGGCACCGGCACGTTGCGGCGTTCCGGGTAGCCGGAGAGCTCGAAGGCGTGGGTGTTGGCCACGGCCATGTGGCGTGATACGTGCCACAGGAAGACCGGGTGGCCGTGGCTGACCGCGTCCAGCGCCAGCGCGGTGGGGTGTGCATCGCCAAGGAAGTTCTGGTCGTAGCCAGTGCCGATGACCCAGGCACCATCGGAGGCCTCACGAGCCGCGGAATCCACAGCGGCCAGCAACTCGTCCATGGTCTTCACTGCCTGCGGACGAAGGTCGACCTGGCGCAGGGCATCCCCGATGAAGGTCAGATGCAGGTGGGCGTCGTTGAAGCCGGGAACGACTGACGCGCCGCCGAGGTCGACCACCTGCGCGAAGTGGCGGGTCTCCACTTGGTCATCCAGGCAGATGATGCGTCCTTGATGCACCCCCAGTGCCTTTGCCATCGGACGTCGCGGGTCTTGAGTGTGGATGGTTCCGTTGGTGTAGAGCACGTCGAACATGGGTCCTCCTGCGTCGAGCTTGAAGTGATCTGCCTCAAGTATCCGCACGCAAAGTCCATGCTGTCTAATGCATAAAAGATCTATTTAACATGCTCAAAAGTTATGCATCGCGCCCTGGAACATCCCAGGACTCCTGCCGCCCTCCCACCATTTCCATCAGCCCTGAGGCCAGTTCGCGAAGCTTCGCTTCCGCGTAGTGGCCTCGACGCCAGGCCATGTACATGTGAAGCGTCAACGGACTGGCATCTGGCACGCCTAGTTGCTCGAAAAGGGGTATTCCGCGCACCCCGAAGGCAGGATATTCGGTATTGACCGCGATGCCGCGGCCGGAGGCGACCAAGGCGTGGGAAACCAACCCGTCGTCGCACACCTCTGCGCGCTCAATCCGCAGCCCTTGGCGTTCGAGCGCTTCAGAAAAAATCCGGCGACTGACCGAGTGTTCCGGAGAGAGGATCAGCGGCTGGTCAACCAGCTCCGAGAGTTCGATCCCTCGGCGGCTTTCCCCCAGCCAGCGGTGCCCTGCTGGCACTTGGGCGCGGATCGGCACATCTCCCAGCATGACGGTTGCCAGATCGCCAGTGGGAATAGTCGGGGTGATGATGAAGTCGAGGTCATCGAGCAGGGCCGATTCCAGCTCGAAGTGCCCCGTTTCCCGGGCCACAATTGTCGGCTGGTCCGGCCCGAGCTCGGCAATGAAGTTCGACAAGAATCCACGCAGAGAGGCCGTCGTTGCCGCGCAAGAGAGACGCTGAACCTGGCCCGTACGCAGAACCTGAACGGCCGCGTCCAAGTCACGGGATTCGGCCAGCAGCTTGCGCGCCATGGGGACGAAGGCCCTCCCGCTGTTGGTCAGCACGAGCCGGTTGCCCGCAGACTGGAAAAGCTCGATGCGCAATTCGCGCTCCAGGGTCTTCAGCTGTCGGCTCAGGGCCGGTTGGGCGATATGGAGGACCTCCGCGGCGGCCGTCACGGTACCGTGCTCGACAACGGCGATGAAATACTGCAGTCGGCGAATGTTCATGCTTAAGAAGATAGCAACATGGCGACCAGTGCAATCGAGAATCCGACAATCCATAACCAAACGGCATGATTTCACTTCCTATCTGGTCTTAGACGCAGACAGCACGGCCCGGCAATACTGAAAGTGACGCAAATCTATGGCGCGGCTCACTTGAACAAGAACGCGCATCACCCAAGGACAACCGCATGAAAACATCTCGCTCCCTGACGCCCCAACAGCGTCAAACCCGGGCCACCGCCGGCGCCTTCGTGGGCACCGCCATCGAGTGGTACGACTTCTTCATTTTCGGCACCGCCGCAGCACTGGTCTTCGGAAAGGTGTTCTACCCGGACATCGCCCCGGGCGCCGGCATCATGGCCTCCTTCGCGACCTTCTGGGTCGGCTTCCTGGCCCGTCCGCTGGGCGGGGTGCTCTTCGGACACCTGGGCGACCGTTTTGGGCGCAAGAACGTCTTGGTGGCCACCCTGTTCCTCATGGGCAGCGCCACTACGCTGATCGGCCTGCTTCCGGGCTATGCAACCATCGGGGTCTTCGCCCCAGTCGCCCTGGTCGTGCTGCGTGCGCTGCAGGGCCTGGCGGTGGGCGGCGAATGGGCCGGTG
Source organism: Glutamicibacter soli (assembly GCF_003309065.1). GTDB lineage: Bacteria > Actinomycetota > Actinomycetes > Actinomycetales > Micrococcaceae > Glutamicibacter > Glutamicibacter soli. The sequence goes on from NZ_POAF01000003.1 coordinate 433,498, forward strand.
CCACGCTGATGGCCACGGAGTCCGCCAGCGAGAAGAAGCGCGGCATGGCCGGCGCCTGGGTCCAGCAGGGCTCCCCCGCCGGCGCCATCATGGCCACGCTGATGTTCCTGCTAGTGGGTACGCTCGATGACGCGGCCTTCCTGTCCTGGGGCTGGCGCGTGCCGTTCCTCTTCTCCGCGGTGCTGGTCATCGTGGGCCTGGTGATCCGCGCCAAGGTCGAGGAGTCCGCCGACTTCACCGAGTCCCGCGCCGCCCACGAAGTGGTCAAGGTGCCGCTGGTGCAGGTCTTCAAGACCGCTTCCTCCTACGTCTGGTTGGGCGTGGCCGCCTCGGTACTGGGCATCGCGATTGCCTTCTTCAACAACACCTTCCTGCTGTCCTGGACCACCACGTCCGTGGAAAACGGCGGCATGGGCATGAACCGCCAGGTCATCCTGAACATCCTGCTGGCCATGGCCATCTTGCAGTTCATCTGGCAGCCCATTGCGGCCAAGATCGCCGAACGCATCGGCGGGGTGCCGGTCATGCTCTGGGGCCTCTTCCTGAACCTGCTGATCATCGTGCCGCTGTTCCTGGCCATCATGAGCGCCAACGCCGTGGCCATCTCCCTGGTGCTGGGCGTCTCGATCCTCGGCGGCACCGGCTACTACGCCATGCTCTCCTCCTTCCTGTCCCAGGCCTTCCCGGTCAACGTGCGCTTCACCGGCGTGGCCTTGGCCAACGGCCTGTGCGCTTCGCTGATCGGCGGCTCGACCCCGCTGATCGCCCAGGCGGTCCTCGGCTCGCTGGGTCCGTGGGGCGTGGCCGGGTTCTACGCGATCATCGCGCTGGTCACCATTGGCGGCGTCTGGGGCCTGCACCGCAAGATGAGTGCGCGCGATGCCCGCGCCGCACAGGTGCCAACCTCCTCCTAGTCCCGGGGAATCCGGGACCTGTCAAAAAATCAGGGCGGCTCCACCACCACATCCGCGTCGTGGTAGAGCCGTCCTTTGCCAATGCTCGCTGGAAGTTGTGACAACTGGATAGATGTGGGCCAACACCCTGCAAGCTCACCCGAACGCGTCGAGTGGCCGCCCCATAAACAGGACCATGAACGCACCGACCCGAGGGCAAAGGACGGTGGCGAAAGCGCACCATGGCCGTGGTGCTCGAACCGGCACGACCACTGCCAACCTTGGGGTTTTGAAAGACATCAAGAAGTTCCTCGAACACAACGCGTACTTGGTAGACGCGTGATGTGGACATCCAGAAAACGAGCGAGTGGCCGCGGAATTGCGGGCTTTGGTGGGAACAACAGGTTTCTGGAGCTGGCAGCATGCCGAGGTGATCTGCTTCTGGCGCTGCGAAATCCCTAACTCCGATTTCGGTAGCGGGCCACGAAATCGGAGAGGGCCATGGCATGGATCTGCTAGACGGCCACCCTGGGATGCACCCACACCCAAATGGCTTTCCGAGCACTTCTAACTTGCGCACTAATCGTGATCCTTCAACTGTCCAACACCCCGGTCTGGACGGACCCTGCGGATCTTTAGTTCGCATGAACTTTCACCCATCGTCACAAGGCTCGCACGGCGGCAGCGCTCCCTGTGCGATGCCGGATAGTCCTACAGGAATATCTACCTTCAGCAATATGGTTCGCACCCTCAGATGACCTAGTACCAGAATTGTCTCTAAGCTACGCATGCAGGGGCCCAATGATCGCTGGCGTACCTTCACAACCCTTCATTACTTCCCTTGCTTCAGGGAATCCGCCCATAACCTCCAAGGATTAGGAGCCGGTCGGAAGGAACCAACTTGCAGGTTTACTTATACTTGTCCGTGCGCTGCCGATTGCGGGTCTCGGTAATCTGCCGCTCATAGGACAGGTACAGGCTTGCCACCAAGCGCACCTCGGCCATGCTGCCGCCGAGCAGCTCGGCGGCCTTCTTGATCCGGTAGCGCACGGTGTTCTGGTGCACGAACAGCGCCGCCGCCGCCCGGGAAATGTCCTGGTCCAGCGCCAGATAGGCGATAAGCGTCTCCTCCAGCTCCGGCTCTTCGCGCAGCGGGGCGATGAAACGCACCAGCCGCTGCCGATCCAGCGGGCTGTCCACGCGGGCCAGCATCCAGGTGGCCGGGTCCAGGTCATCCGCACGCAGCAGCAGGCCTTCGGTGCCCGGCTCGTGCTCGGTGTCGCGCAGCGCCACCTTGGCCGCGAGCTCCGCCCCGCGCAGCAGCTCCGGGATCCGCGAGAGCGACCCGGAGGCCTCGCCCAGTCCGATGGCCAGGTTCTCCCGCTGCTCAGCCAGCCACCCGACCGCCAGCTTGGTGTCAGGGATCAGCGCGTTGAATCCCGCGCGGATGTCATTGCTGCGCCCGTTTTCCGCGAACAGCAACGGCACCCCGGCGCGCTGCGCGGAGCTGAGCAGGGTTTCCACCCGGCGCGGGCCCAGGCTGCCCTCATGCAGCACCACCGCCGCGACGCTGCGCACCGGCTGGTAGGCCTCGAAGCCGAAAGGCTGCAGCAGCTCCCAGTAGCGCAGTTCGCGGGAGACCTCGATGCCGTCCTGCAGGCTGGTGAGCAGCTGCGAATTCTCGTGGCGGCGCCGCGAGGCGTCCAGGTGCTGCAGCCCCTTGATGGCGCCGAGCATTTTCTGCGTGGTGTCCAGCAGGATGTCCCCCACCTCGCCCAGCACCTGCTCGTTCCGGCTGGCAACGGCCAGGTGGTAGCCGCGCCCGCGCATCACGATGGTGCGGTACATGACCTGCCAGCGGCCGATGCTGATCTTCTCGTAGTGCACCCCGTGGTTGGTGATGGCCTGCAGCACCAGGTGCACCGGCCCGTCGCCGCTGGACTCGACCAGCTTGCCGGTGTCCTCGTAGAGCATCGCCGCGCCGCGGCAGTTGGCCGCAACGCGCTGGATCAGCGAGGCGATCGGCTGGTCGGAGGCGATGGAATCGAGCAGGTCGTTGGTCAACCACATGGCGCGCTTCATGCCGTAGTCCTCGGCCACCGGACCCAGCGAATTGACGTACTTCTCCACGTGGCCGAACGGCACGTCCCGGGCCACGGTCAGCAGGTTCACCTCCGCCCGCTGGCAGGCCTCGATGAGTTCCACGGGAACAGACTCGAAGTAGATGCCCAGCCCGAAGCACAACGCGGAGACCCGCGCCCGGCGCAGCGCGGCGGCCAGGTCCGCGGCGGCCGACTCCAGGTCCTGCTCGCCCTGCAGGCGCAGCCCGGTGGTGAGCATGATGTTCCCCGGATCGAACCAGCGCCCGGGGTCGTGGATCTCGGAGGTGTGCGCCCCGCTGACCTCGATTTCGGGGTGCGGCAGCACTTCCGCGTGCAATCCCAGTGACCTCACGTGAAGCAATTCCTGCACCGTCAATGGCTCGCGCTCGCCCACCGCACCAACTTTCTTGTCCCGGCCGGCCCCGATTCCCGCGGAACTCCGGGGCCGTTGTAGAAACTACAATCTACGCGCGCCGAGCTTTGAATTCCACCAATGACAGAGATGTGGGTCACACATCACAGTGGATACCACAAGTTCCAAGCGTCACCACGAGGAGAGATCATGGCCAACCTAAGAGTCGCCGTAGATGTTGGAGGAACCTTCACCGACGTCTGCATCTTTGATGATGAAACCCAGAGCATGCGCGTCACCAAGGTTCCCTCCACCCCGCATGATCCGATGGAAGCGGTGATGAGCGGCGTGCGCCGCGCCGAGGTCAACCTGGCCGACGTCTCGCTGTTCTCGCACGGCACCACCGTTGCCACCAACGCGCTGATCACCCGCCGCTTCCCGAAGGCCGCCATGGTCACCACCCGCGGCTTCCGCGACGCCATTGAAATCGGCGACGGCACCAAGGACGATTTGTGGGACGCCTACAATGACGTCTCCGGCCCGTACATCCGCCGCCGCGACCGCTTCGAGGTCACCGAGCGCACCGACTACGCCGGCAATATCATTACCGAACTGGATGAGACCGAGGCCCGCCAGCTCGCAGCCCTGCTGCGCAAGCGCGGGGTCACCACCGTGGCGGTCTGCTTCCTGAACTCCTACGCCAACCCGGCCAACGAGATCCGCATGCGCGAGATCCTCGAGGAGGAGCTGCCGGACACCGCGATCTCCGCCTCCGCGGAAATCCTGCCCGAGATCTTCGAGCATGACCGCTTCAACACCACCGTCTCCAACGCGGTGCTCGCCCCGCTGGTCACCGGCTACGTGGACCGCCTGGCCACTGAGCTGAAGGCCGGCGGCTACGCCGGCGACCTGCTGCTGCTGCACTCCGGCGGCGGCTCCATGACCCCGCGCATGGTCAAGCGCTACCCGGTCCGCCTGGCGGCCTCCGGCATCGCGGCCGGCGCCATCGCCGCCAAGCACGTCGCCGCCCAGTGCGGCTTCGAGAACGCGGTGGGCCTGGACATGGGAGGCACCTCCACCGACATCTGCCTGGTCTCCGGCGGCGAGCTGCGCATCACCAAGGAATGGCAGGTCGAATACGGCCACCCGATCGTCTTCCCATCCATCGAGGTGCTGACCATCGGCGCCGGCGGCGGCTCGCTGGCCCACCTGGACATCGCCGGCTCGCTGCGCAACGGACCCCAGTCCGCGGGCGCGGCCCCGGGCCCCGCCTGCTACAACACCGGTGGCGAGGCGCCGACCAACTGCGACGCCAACGTCGCGATGAACCGCCTGGGCACCACCCTGGCCGGCGGCGCCCGCGAGCTGGACCGCTCGCTGTCGCTGGAAGCCATCGACCGGGTCATCGGCAAGCCGCTGGGCATGAGCACCGAGCAGGCGGCGCACGCAATCGTCCAGGTCGCCAACGCCAACATGGCCGACGCTGTCCGCCTGGTCTCCATCCGCCGCGGCTACGACCCGCGCGACTTCGCCCTGATCGCCTTCGGCGGCGCCGGAGCCCTGCACGGCGCGGAAGTGGCCCGCGAGCTGTCCATCCCGACCGTGGTGGTCCCCGCCAACCCGGGTGTCACCTCGGCGCTGGGCTGCCTGCTGGTGGACATCCGCCACGACCTCTCGCTGATGTACAACGCCCCGGCCAACCAGGTCGACCCGAAGGACGTGGAAGCCGAATTCGCCGCCCTGGAAAAGGAAGCCACCGCCCGCCTGCGCCACGAGGGCGTGGCGGACGAGGACGCCATGCTGCAGCGCGAGATCTCCATGCGCTACGCCGGCCAGTGGCGTTCGCTGGCGGTGCCGATGGGCCAGGGCCCGGGCGCCCTGCAGCAGGCGGTTCAGACCTTCCACCAGCAGCATGAGAAGGAATTCGCCTTCAGCCAGGAAGACCAGCCGGTGGAGATCTACCAGCTGGGCCTGAGCGCCATCGGCAAGACCCCGAAGCCGGGCTTCGTGCCTGCCACCGAGCTCACCGCGGATCCGGGCGCACCGGCCTCCCGCCGCGAGGTGTACTTCGGCGCCGACGGCTGGGTGGACACCCCGGTCTACGAGCGCAGCCTGCTTCCGGCCGGCGCCACCTTCGAAGGCCCTGCGATCATCGACCAGCTGGACTCCACCACCGTGGTCCCGCCGCACACCACCGCCGAAATCGACGGCTGGGGCAACATCCGCATCCACCTGCACAACCTAGAGAATTCTTCGGAGGGTTAAAGTGACTCAGATTATCCAGACCCCAGCTGTCCGCAGTTCCGGCCCAGCGCTGGACCCGGTCACCTTCGAGGTGCTGAAGAACGCGTTCGCCACCTCCGTGGACCTGATGAGCGAACAGATCCTGCGCACCTGCTACTCGTTCGTCATCTACTCCCGCGATTTCTCCTCCGCCCTGTGCGACGCGGCGGGCAACACGGTGATGCAGGGCTCGGGCGACATCGCGGTGCACGTGGGCACCTTGCACTTCCAGTGCAAGGCGGTGCTGGAACAGTTCGGCACCGACATCCACGACGGCGACGTCTTCGCGATCAACGACCCGTACCGCGGCGGCACCCACTTCAACGACGTGTCCTTCATCCGCCCGATCTTCTCCGGCGGGGAAATCATCGGCTTCGCCCAGAACAAGGGCCACTGGGCGGATATCGGCGGCAATGTGCCCGGTTCCTTCGACGTGAACGCCTCCGAGCACTTCGGCGAGGGCCTGCGCATCACCCCGGTGCGCGTCTACTCCAAGCACGTGTTCCTGCACGATGTCGCGCAGCTGCTGGTCTCCAACACCCGCGCCCCGGAACAGGCCATGGGAGACCTGCACGCGCAGTCGGAGGCCACCGCGGTCTGCGAGCGCGAGATCCTGCGCCTGGTGGAGAAGTACGGCAAGGACACCGTGGTCACCGCGATGCAGGAAACCCAGGACTACGTGGAGCGCATCGTGCTGCGCCAGCTGGAGGACCTGCCGCGCGGCACCTGGGAGACCACCGACTACCTGGACGTGGACCCGGGCAAGGGCGAAGGCCTGGTGCCGATCAAGATCAAGCTGACCCTGGACGGCACGGGCATCCACTACGACCTGTCCGAATCCGCCCCGGCGGTGGCGACCTTCCTGAACTCCGGCTACGGCACCAGCCACTCGGCCATCTATGCGGGAACCAAGACCTTCTTCCCCGAGGTGCCGCTGAACTCCGGCTTCTACGCCGCGGTGCAGGCGGAGATCGGCGAGGAGGGCTCGGTGGTGAACGCCGGCTGGCCGCACGCGGTGACCGGCTTCTGCTCCGGCCCGTACGAGAAGATCATGAACGGCATCTTCGAGCTGTGGAGCCAGATCATGCCGGAGCGCGCCATGGCCTGCGCGTTCAACCTGGAATACCTGCTGGTGGGCGGCCGCGATGCCCGCACCAGCGAGGAGAACTACTTCATGTGGTACGACTGGATGGCCGGAGGCTGGGGCGGACGCTCCTCCAAGGACGGCTCGTCCGCCACCGCGCCGGTCTTCGGCCCGGGCCTGGCGGTGCAGCCGGTGGAAGGCCAGGAGCGCCTGTCCCCCGTGCTGACCACCAAGCACGAGATCGCCATCGACTCGGCCGGACCGGGACGCTTCCGCGGCGGACTGGGCATCGAAAAGGGCGGCATGCTCACCGATGCGCACTCCACCGTCATGAGCTACTGCTGCGACCGTTCGCGCTCCATCACCTGGGGCATCGAGGGCGGCCTGCCTTCCATCCCGCACGGCGTGTGGCTGAACCAGGGCACCGAGGACGAGCGCTTCCTGGGCTCCATCTTCTCCTCGGTCCCGATCCAGCCAGGGGACGTGTTCACCCGCCCGTCCGCCGGCGGCGGAGGCTTCGGCGACCCGCTGGAGCGCACCCCGGAGGAAGTGCTGGAGGACATCATTGACGGCTATGTCTCCATCGACCGCGCCGCGGCCGACTACGGCGTGGTCATCGAGGAAGTCGACGCCGAACTGGACGACTACCGCATCCTGGCCGAGGACACCGAGGCGCTGCGCACCCAGATCCGCGCCAGCCGCCGCGGCTGGCTGGAAGAGGACGCCGAAGCGGTGGCCGCCCGCTACCGCGAAGGCACCGTGGACATGCTGGATGTCATCCGCCGCCACGGCGTGATCCTGCACTGGGGCACCGGCGAACTGCTGGAGAACTCCACCACCCAGTACCGCCAGCTGATGCAGCGCCGCTCGGCCGCCCACTGGGACGCCTAGTCCCGGCAGAGCACGAACTATTGCACCACCCATTGCACCGTGAGGTGCAGCCCGGGCGGTGCGGGGAAGATCCCACGAAGATCATTTCCCGCACCGCCCTGTTTCACCCGCCGCCACCTGCGGCTTTTGTTGGACACGCTTCACCCGGCAAGCCCGCCCGGACATTCCTGGTTCCCCGCGGCCCCGGCAGTTTTTCCTTGCACCACCCACATCAGGCCCAGGCCATACCCGCGCACTCGCTACGGGATGTGATGGCTCACGCCATATTCAAAGGAGAAGTTCTATGTCAGCAAACTCGTCCACGGATCTTCCCGAGATGGAGCAATCCGCCTCGGCAAAGATGAGCGCAGGCTCGCTGTCCATGGCCTGGTACGGCCTGGTATCGGCCATGTTCTTCATCTACATCGGGGCATCGCTCGCCCAGGCCTACGGCACCATCGATACACTCATCGGCCTGGCCATCACCATTGTCATCTACGGCGCCATCAACCGGATCCTGGCCGGCTACGCGCTGCGCAGCGGGCTGACCGTCGCGCAGTTCTCCCGCACGCTGCTGGGCCGCAAGGGCGCGGTCCTGGCCACCCTGATCTTCGCCGCCACCGCCATCTACTACGCGGTCTTCGAAGGAGCCATCCTGGGCTACGCCTTCCAGGCGCAGTTCGGCGGCCCGATCCAGCTCTGGTACGCGCTCGTAGTGCTTTACACCTTGCCGCTGATTGCCGGAGGCATCCAGCGCTGGCTGGACAAGATCAACGGCTGGCTGCTGCCGATCTATTGGGGCGGCCTGCTCACTGCGGTCATCTGGGCGTCGATTGCCCACCCGGGCGGCAGCTCTTGGCTGACTCACTCCACCGGTCCCCTGCCCTTCACCGCCGGCGGCCCCGGCTGGTTGGCCACCTGCGCAGCCTTCATGGGCGTGTGGATCCTGATGATGTACACCGTGGACTTCGCCTCGCTGGGACGCGCCAAGGACATCAAGGTCCACCAGCGCTACACCTTCGGCTGGCTGTTCTACACCCTGGCCTTCGGCGCAAACTCCCTGATCGGCATCTACCTGACCTTCACTATCCCAGGTGCCGAAGCCACCGAAACCGGCGTCGCCGGAGCACTGGTCCAGCTCATGGGCCCGTTAGGCCTGCTGGTCATCTTCGTTTCCCAGACCCGCATCAACACCGCGAACTACGCCCTGGGTATCTCCAACCTGAAGGAATTCGGCATCCGGGCACTGGGGCTGAAGCTGCCGAGCCTGGCCTGGGTATTCATCGGCGCAGTCATCATCTACCTGCTCATGCTGCTGCCAGTGGTTCAGTACTTGCTGCTGGCGCTGTCCTGGCAAGGCGCGCTGGTCACCGGCTGGGTCGCCATTGCCCTGGTGCACATCCGCTACGAGAAGAAGTTCTCGCTCCAGCCGGACAGCCCGAACCTGCCCGACCGCACGTTCCCGGCATTCAATGCCGCAGGCGTCAGCGCCTGGGTCATCTCCGCAGCGGTAGGCATCGCTATGGTCCAGTCGGGCAGCGCATGGGGCGCAAACCTCGGCGTCTTCATCACACCGATCCTTGCCGCCACCATCTACGCGATCTGGAACCCGGGTGCCCGCGCCAAGCGGCACCACGACGCGCTGGCGTCGGTGAAACAGCTGTAGGAAACACACGAGTCGAAAAACGCGGTGCCGTGGGGCGCGTTCCATGAACGCACCCCACAGCACCGTTTTGGTTCTAACGCAATAGTTTGGTCATCAACGTGCGACCGCGTTTGCCGCTGTGAACACGCTGACCGGCATTTCTCGCTGTAGTTTCCAGGTGATGGCTATCGGCTTGCTCCCTTGATGATTGACGTAGTCAACGCTGCCCAAGCAAGTGAATGGGACCACCCGCCCATCTTCCTCCGCAACGACACGGGTAAACAGCAGAATGTGCGATCCATGCGACTTTCGGTCCAAGTAGCGCTTACCCGTCGGGCTGGTGGGTGCCGTCGCATTCTGCGATTCCCAATGGAAGAGGCGTGGACTTATCGCGTAGTCCTTGTACAGCGTATTAGGGTTATGGACCGCTTCATCCTTGTTCAACGTCACGAATAAGGCGTCGGTGCTCGATTGAGAACACCAGGCAACACCTTCACGGTGATTGACACCTTTACCCTGTTCCAAGGATCCATATTCAAGTGCGGCGAGCACCTCCGAGCGCCAATACGTTGCATGGGAGTAGATTGGAATCTGCTGTAATCCCATCGGCAATCCTTTCGGTGCATGTGGGCTCCGGGCGACGCCACGCTTAAACGCCGCACGCAGTTCTTGAACGAGATATCCATAGGCGCGGATTCGGTCCAGACCCTCGTCATAAGAGGTATATCCTCCGCCGTTGTCCCAAAACGTGAAGAAAAGCATTCTGGCAAAGATTTTCGTCCGTTCACTCATATCTTCATAGCGTGGAGTTTCTACCGACAACAGTTCGGAATACGCTTCGGCCCGTTCAAAATCATCAACGTGGAGGAAACGAGTTACCCGTTTGAGCAACTCTTTTTCTTCTTCCTGCTGAGCGCTACCCATGGCGCCTAGCTTCTCAGCCGACGGTGAGCGTCCCGACACCAGTCCAGCTCGGCGGATTAGGTCCGTCCATGAATCCCCCGTCTTACGGTAGACATCTTTGAGATCCCGGCCCGATGCTTCGAGGTAGTCGTCTACCTCGAGCAGTCCGTAAGACTTGATTTCTCGAACCAGCGCTGGCTTATTGAGCTTGAGTTGGGAGCGAACGTTATCCAGCACGATGGTGCGAGCGACCCTATCAAGCATGAGCTGACACCCCGAGGGCAGTCCCGGTGCACCATCGTCAATGACACGTTCCAACTTCTTGCGCGTAACGTCCAATAGGGCACGGTATTTGACGTCGAAGCGGAACTCCCTGCGTTGCTGGCCAATGAAGTCCAGCACAGTAAGCACGGCTTTGTCGTCGACTCGGCGTAGTCCCCGGCCTAGTTGCTGAAGGAAGATAGTTGAGCTCTGAGTTGGGCGTAGAAGCAGGATTGTGTCGATCTCTGGCACATCCAGTCCTTCGTTGAAAAGGTCGACGGCGAAGATACAGTTCAGTTCGCGGGCACGCAACTTGGCCAACGCTCCCTCACGTTCGTCGGTTCCTGAGTTTCCGGAAACCGCTACCGAGGGAATGCCTGCCTCGTTGAACACCTTCGCCATGTACTGCGCGTGTTGTACCGAGACGCAGAAGCCCAGCGCGCGCATCGTTGAAGTACTGAGCACCTTATCGCGAAGCTCGTTAATAATCTTCAATGCACGCATGTCGTTGCCCGTGTAGATGTTGCTCAGCTGATCCAGGTCATACGAGCCGCGCTTCCATTCGATCGCACTGAGGTCAACATCATCCGCTACTCCAAAGTAGTGGAAGGGAACTAAAAGGTCTGCGTCCAGAGCATCCCACAAGCGCAGCTCGGAAGCTATCCGCCCGTCGAAGTAAGTGTCCGCAACATTGACACCGTCACCACGTTCGGGTGTCGCTGTCAGCCCCAATAGCTCAACAGGTTCCAAGTGTTCAATGAGATTGCGGTACGAGGAAGCCTCAGCATGGTGGAATTCGTCGATCACTACGACGTCGAATGCACGAGAGTCGATCTTGTCGAGTCCGAGTGCAGCCAGTGATTGGACACTGGCAAATACGTGTTTCCATGCAACCGGCTTTTTCCCATCGACAAACAATTCACCAAAGGATCCCTTGCCCAAGACCTTACGGTATGTTTTCAGCGATTGTTCGAGAATTTCTTTGCGATGTGCGACAAACAAGAGCGTGAGTTCCTTGCCTGCCGATTCGCAAAGTCGTTTGTAGTCCAGAGCTGCCAGGACGGTCTTGCCGGTTCCCGTCGCAGAAACCACCAGGTTCTGATGCTCGTTGCGGTTGGTGCGGGCCGCGTCAAGCTCTTCAAGCATTTCCTTCTGATGCAACAGCGGGGTCACTTCCAACCCCGTGGAGCCGAACATGCGTTCCGCCGTCGTTCCGCCGGCAAGTTTCAACGCCGCGTCCAAGCGTTCGGCATCCGTGTCGGGATCATAGGGAACGAAGGCATCGTCTTCCCAATAGCTATCGAAGGTCAGTGCGAACTTTTGCAACAGTCCAGGGGTTGCCACACCCGAGAGCCGGACGTTCCATTCGAGCCCGTCCAAAAGTGCCGGCCTGCTGAGATTGGAACTTCCGACGTAGGCGGTATCGAATCCCGAATTTCGGTGGAACATCCAGGCTTTGGCATGGAGTCTCGTCGCGTTTGTCTCGTAGTTGATGCGGACTTCTGCACCGAATCGACGCACCAATTCATCGATAGCATGACGTTGGGTGGCGCCCATGTAAGTCGTGGTGATGACACGTATCGGGATGTCGTGGTCCTTGAGCGACTCGAGCGAGTCCGACAGCAGTCGCAGTCCTTCCCACTTGATAAAAGCGCACAAAAGATCGACACGATCTGCGGAGGAAAGCTCGGCTCGCAGTTCAACGGCGAGCTGCGGATCTTCGCGACTATTTGTAAGCAAGGCTGCAGAACTCAATGAGGTTTGCGGGCGTTTGAACGGCCGAGCACGAACACCATTGTCGCGTTGAAGCTCCATGAGCTGCTGAGGCCCAGGAAGCACGTCTTCGGCATGCCCGATGAGGGCAAGAAGCTGATTGGCCAGCGCAATCATATGATCCACGTCGAGTACATGTAAGCGTGCTTCGATCGCACGTCCGAGGAAACGAGCCAGTTCGCCCGGTGCATTTTCGGTCGTGACCGGCTCCACCGACGACCTATAGCCGTCAAGGGGCTGAAGCCTCTCAGCCAGCCGATTGGTCAGCAAGCTCTCAAAAATTCCTTCACCTAAGTCGAACTCGCTTTTTACTCCGGGAGTGTCCATTCTGCCAGGCTACTAGAAATAGGCACCAGCTCGCGGTCCCGCAACGAGGGACTGACAGTCCAGTATTCCTCGATTTTTGAGGAATCAATCGTTGTGTGCAGGCGCTCATCTTCGAATTTAGTTTTTTCGCAATCGGACCCCTGTCAGGTTCATTATGAAGGATCCCCCACCGCGACACCGGAGCACCAAGAACCAGACGGTTAAATACGTTGAAAATCCAAGGAACCCAAATTCGCGTATTCCCCGCCCGATAAACTGTCTCGGTTAGGTGACAGAAACGCTACACTCGAGACATGTCACCGCACCTGGTCGGCTACGCCCGCGTCTCCACCAACCAACAGGACCTCAGCTCGCAACAAGCCGGCCTCAGGGCACTCGGAGTCCCGGATGAGTTGCTCTATGTCGACCACGGACTTACCGGACGCAACCGCGAACGCCCCGGACTGAGCCAGGCCCTCGCCGCGTGCCGCGCCAGCGGCACCCTCGTGGTCACCAAGCTCGACCGTCTCGCCCGCTCCCTATCCGACGCAAGGGACATCGTCGAGGACCTCACCAAACGCAACATCAAGCTCAGCCTCGGCGGATCCATCCACGACCCCACCGGCCCCGTCGGTAAACTCCTCTTCAACGTGCTCGCGATGGTCGCCGAATTCGAATCCGACCTCATCCGCGCCCGAACCAGCGAAGGCATGCAGATCGCCAAGGCCAAGGGCAAGCTCCGCGGCAAGCAACCCAAGCTCCCCCCCGCCCAGGAAAAGCACCTCGTCGCCCTCCACCGCGGCGGCCAGCACACCAGCGCCGAAATCACCGAACTCTTCGAGGTGGTACGGAGTACGGTGTACCGGATTATACAGAGATGCACATTCGAAGAGGACAAAAACCTGCGTCCAGGCCGCCGCAACAATGATGTCCAGGAGCTGGTTAAGTGACCGCTCTACCCGGCGGAGCTGCGGACAAGCTTGGAAACCAATTCGAAGTATGGTGGACGCTCAACCGACTGGAATCTTTGCTTCGCGGAAACGCTTCACGGATGCGTCTCGAACCCCCCGGTGATGAGGGCGAAGGAATCGAGTTCTGGATCGAGGAAAACAATGTCCGCTCCTGTGAGCAGGTCAAGCTTTCCCCTTCCACAAGAAACTGGACGATGGGAACGTTGAAGGAGCGCAGGGTCCTCGCCCGAGTCTTAGGGCATTTAGAAAACGGACATATCGTGCGACTAGTACTGTCGACTCCTGCTCCTGATCTGGCGGACCTAGTTAAGCGGTCGCGCGATACCGAAAACCTTGGAGAGTTTCACGCGAATCTCACTGATAAATCTATACCTCACTTCAGAGACCTGGTTGCGTATTGGTCCGTTCCTGAGGAAACTGTGTGGAGCCTCCTTCGGCGTACTTTCGTGGAGCTGCACACAGAACATGATCTAGAGCCTCTGGTCCGATCCAAGTATCAGCAGCTCTTTAGCGACGACCCGGAGATCGTCATGAATGAACTCTCCGGGTGGCTGACTACACGGATGCACCAGACAATAACGGGCCCAGAGGTGTGGTCGCATCTGGACGAGCGTGGTTTCTCCAGGCGATATCTCGTTGGAGACCAAGGAACTCTTGTTGCTCTCGGGCGAACAATTAAGCGGCATAGTTCTCGACTTTCACCATTCAAACCCAATTCGGCTTTGATCGACCAGTCACGTGTCGACGCAGTATTCAAGTGGCTCGTTTCGGCAGAGTCCGAAGGTCGACAAATTTTGCTGCTCCATGGAGCAGCCGGATCGGGAAAGTCAACACTCACTGAATCAATACTCGGAAAGCTCTCCACTGAGGGTTGGTTCTGCGCTGTCCTGAGCATGGATAGAACAGCGCAACATGTCCACACATCGAATGCGCTGGGAAATTCTGAAGATCTAGCGGCTTCCCCGGCAGTGCTCTTGTCGGGGGTCGCCGATGGTTCTCCGGCCGTACTGTTCATCGATCAGTTGGATGCGGTTGCCACCTACAGCGGTCGAATGCAGGACAATTTTGACGCAGTCAGCGATGTGCTTGCGGAGGCAGCGGCGAATCCCAACCTGCGGATAGTCCTTGTTGTCCGCACTGTTGATCTCGAATTTGATCCCCGTCTGAGGCAACTGCGTGCCGACAAGGAACGCGTAGGCGAATTGAAGCTAGGGCCCTACACGCCAGCACAAGTTCTCGAAGCCTTGGAGCGGTCCGGAATCGATCCCCGCTCCGTGCAACCCGTAACGCTGAAACTGTTAGAAGCACCCCTCCACTATGCGATTTTCAGCCAACTTGGTGAAGAGAACCGAATGAAATCCTTCGCTACTTTGCCAGATCTCTACGAGCGCTTCACTGACCAAACTATCCGTAACTTGCGAGCTCGCGTCGGCTCCCTTAATTGGATTTCCATCACAGGACCATTGATTTCGCATATGAGCAAGAATGAAGTTTTGGCAGCCCCATCATCCATTCTGCGCTCCGCTGATCAGGCTGAGGTGGAAGCATTGATCTCAGCAGGAGTGCTGTTCAAGGAAAAATCGTCCGTTTCATTTTTCCACGAAACATATTTTGATTACTTGTTTGCAGAGTCTTTTGTAGCTGAAGGAAGAGACCTTAGAGCATTTCTGGTGGAATCAGGGCAGACTTTGTTCCGACGTGCTCAGACCAGGCAAGTCCTTGAGTATCTTGTTCGGACTAACCGCACGGAGTTTCGAGAGACAGTGGTTAGCTTGTTTTCGGATGATTCTGTTCGTTCCCATCTTTTGGACATTCCGATCACGCTGCTACGCCAGCTGGAAGCGAGTCCAGATGATTGGGAACCCCTCAAAGCAATCGCGTTTGGTACCTCATGGAAGTCTGAGCATCTGTTGTCGCTTTTGGCACTGCCAACGTGGTTCGATGCAGCCGATGCGCTTGGCGACTGGGAAGGGATGCTAGCGGACGAGAGCAGCTCTAAAAGAGTTGCTAATCAATTCATTTCTGCGGCCAGAGAGAGACCAATAAGAGTTTCTCAGCTGGTGCGACCCCATTTGGGTGAATCAGCGTTTTGGGATTCCGTAGCTTCGTCCCTTCTCGGTTGGTCCTTGCGCCCCGAACTCGTTCCATTGGCTGTAGAAATTCTAGAGGGGGGGCACTCCGACGGTTTGCGCGGGCCAATAGCTGTGAACAGTGATTTTTGGTCCGTCCTCTACACGATGTCCAAGGAGTCACCTGCTGATGCTGCTACGGTGACGGGTGCGTATCTTCGCCGCGTGCTTTTCCTATCTTCGAAGGATGGCGTCGCTAACCCGTTCGAGAGTGAATATCTACCCAGCTATTCTTCTTCTGGCGGAGAAGAAATCATCCTGAACATCGCATCCGGCGCGCCCGAAAGGTTCATTGACGAAGTACTACCATTCATTATCCGTGTATCAGAAGACACGGCAGATCAGGCCGCCAGTGATGAGTTCCGCTCTGGATCGTGCTGGCGCTATCGGTGGCCGGGAGAACCGCATGGGATAGACGGAGTCCTATTCTTTGGTGTTGAGACAGCTCTCCAATCCCTCAACGATCGCAATGCTGCTGATCTGCTTAAAATCTTATATCCGCTGATGACAAGTGATTTCGAAGAAATCAGGTTTCTGGCATGTCGTGCTCTAACTTCATACTCACTAGCGGACGACGCCATCAGGTGGCTGGTCTCAGACCAGAGAAACCTCGAATTGGGCTATGCATCCGGACCGCGATGGGCGACCCGTGACCTGCTAATCGCAGCTACCGCGACATGCGCCTCCGACCTACTTGTCACCATCAGTCGCATCCTCCTCGAGTACTATCCCTCCTACGAAAGAAGCACATGGGGATGGAAATCATTCGGACGCGCTCAGCTTGAGCTTCTTACGGGCATCGTCCCGGAACGCCGTAGCTCCACCGTCGTTCGCCGGATCCAGGAACTCGAGCGCAAATTCGGGTACCAATCGCTAGAAGCACCGCAGGGCGTGACTTCCGGAACAGTAGGTGCCCCCGTCCCCCAAGAGGCGGTCAAACACATGAGCGATGCGCAGTGGTTGGAAGCGATTAGGACTCACGACAGCGACAAAGTCGAATGGTCGCACGAGGACGGCCCACGGGGAGGCCTACGGGAATTGTCATCTTTACTCGGCCAGTGCGCAACAGCTGAACCAAAACGATTCGTGCGGATCGGGATGGCCTTGGACGACCGGACTTACGCGGCTCACGTGGGATCCATTATCCGTGCCGTCGCAGACAAAATTCAGGTTACTCTTCTAACAGAGTTGTGTGTCCACGGCCGAGAACTGGCCGGACAAGACCTGGGCCGCGAGATCTGCTGGGCAATTCAAGAAGTTGCGGCCGACGCTACTGACGAACTCATCGAGATCCTCATTTCTTGCGCGTCCGATGATGACCCTGCAGAAGAGCAGGCGCGAACTCGTGCTGAGGGCGAAGACCCCTATTACGGGGGAGATTTGTCCACGGCCGGGCTGAACTGTACCCGTGGAGCGGCCGCCAACGCCGCAGCGAGCATCATTTTCGCTCAGCCGGAGCGCTCCGGTCAGATCTTGGAATTAGTACGAAAACTATCGGTCGATCCAATAATGGCCGTGCGGGTACGAACGTCCGAAGCCATTCTCGCTTTACTAAACACACATCCCGACCAGGCTTTAGAAATTGCCAATGATATGTTCACTAGCGCCACGCTAGATATATTCGATTCCCGCGAAACCGCTGAATTGCTGAAGCACGCGTGCCTAAGGGCACCCCGGATTTTCTCGACCCACCTGGCACGAGCGCTCCAGACAGATGGACCCGGAGCGAAACGGGCCGGATATCCATGGATCGTTGCGTACATCAATGGGGCTCTCGAAGACCCCGCTCCCAGAGCCATATCTGAGCTAAATTCAGGTGCCCGCGCGGGTGTCGCGAAAGTGCTGGCGAACTCCTCCGGAGTCGCACCAGAGGTATTGGCGTTTCTCCTCAACGACGATGACAGCGAAGTTCATGACACGGCAGCACGGGCTCTTCGGCACACTCACGAACTCGAACCAGCCGCGGCCGAAAACCTGATCCAGGAGTTCATCAGCAGTCTAGCCTTCGCCAAGAATATGGAGAATTTGTTTGTATCGCTAGACAGGGCAACCTTTGTCCTTCCTCCGTCAACCATCGTTGCCTGCGAACGGTGCGTGGAAACACAAGATCTGGCATTGGGAGATATCAGGACGTCCGACGCTCTACTGAGTACCCATCTAATCGCTACTGTCTTAAGACTCTATAAACAAGGCGATACGACAACGCGAAGACGATGTCTTGACATCATAGATCGATTGGCCGAGACGGCTGCATACGGATTAGAAGGGGCTCTAGACCAGGAGAGAATCTAAGCCAACCTATGGCTGCCGCGAGATGGTCATCTTTCCAAACCGCTTGTGTACTCAGCAAGAACTGCACCATTTAGATGTTCTGTAGCGTTGTCGTACTCTAAAACGCCGGAAACGGCCTTCCCATGGGTTTTTTGAAGATCCACTCGTTTCCTCTGCTAGGAATCTGGCAGGGTACAGCCCATCCAATCTCACCCTCCCCTCGTGACGGCTGGCGGAGGGTTTCCTAGGCTTGTTTGGGGGTGGGGCGTGCACGATGGTGAAGAGTCGTTCCCATGCGGATTGCCAGGGCCAGTCCAGCGGTAGTCGGAATCTGATTTTCCTGGCACTGTGTGCGATGCGTGCCGGGACGTGGATGGGCTTGCGGCACACCGTTGCGGTCCGGGCCTTGGTGAAAGTTCCTCCAGCGAGGACCCCGGCGGCGCGGGTGAGGTTGTTTTTACTGCAGTTGACTGAGGATTTGTCGGGCACTATTTTGTCCCGCGTCACGCATAGTGTGCGCCATCGGAACTGCCGCCTTCCAGGAGATGGCGACTCGGAATGTCTCAGTCCCGTCCAGATTATCCGAATCTCGTGTGGCTGCTTCCTCAAGTGTTTGCAGATAGGGACTCATACTAAGGAGCATGCCAAACTCCTCGAATGCATTTACCATGCGTACGAGCCCGTCTTCGAGAAGAGGAAAGTTGAGCTTTCCATCCCCGGTTGGCCAGGTGTCGACACTCAGATCCCAGGATGAGTGCCCTGCCCACTTGTTCCGAATGTGGCGGACATATAGGAGGGACTTCACCTTGTCTGGGTTCGTACTGCTCACGATATGTTCGATGAGCTGGATGGTCGCCGCGGCGTCGGCCTCATTGGAGCCGGCCGGTGAATCTTCAAGACTTCGCTTGAGGGCCCCGAGCGAATGAGGTAAAGATCGGGTCCGACCAGTCGTCTCGTCGATAGTCTTCGCTATCCCGATCACAGCGCTTTTGACAACGGCGTCTCGCATCATTCTCAATCCGGAGGAGAGCGGTCCGCTCTTGCTGAGGATCAATCGATCCAGCTTTGCGTATAGCTCCTTGGCGAAGTAGTAGCTGTAAACCGCATCCAGTATCAGAGCGTAGGCCTCCTCAATTCGCTTCTCAGCTGGAAGCGCCTGCACCGCCGCATCCAGCGGTGCGTTCTCCAATGGTTTGCTTTCCTTAGCTATAGCAGGCAGATCTGCGGGATCGAACTCAGACAGGAAAGTGGGTATCTTCATCTCACTAATCCTATAGTCCAAGACAATGCATCGCCGAACCGTTCTGAGAATCATACCGCCGTTTTGCGAGAGGCATTACGACCTGGTCACTTCAGGTTTGTGTCAATGGGAACATGTCCGGTTAGCTTCCGAAAGCGTGCAAGATAAGCGTCAGCAAAAACGAAACCAAGATCCTAACCCGACATTCTTCGCTCATTTCATGCCGTCGGGTTGGGGTATATCCCAAATGGACGTCCTCCACATTCGACTTTGGATACCCCGTGGACTCCAACCGCTCGATGACGAGACGGCTGTCATTCTTCTAGTCGAATTCCAACGGACACCGTTATGAATGAGCGCTCAGCCAAGGACTCTACTCTGGTAATTATTTCAGCGGGATTTCCGGAAAGATCTATGGGGTACTCATGCACAGAGATCTCAGAATTGCGGACTCTACGTCGAGTCGGCGTTCCTGAATCGGCGTAGATAAGCCAAGCTTCGGCCCTTCCAATCGCGGTTGCGTAGGCCAACATTTGGTAGTGGTCAGCGTTAGGATATTGTCCGCTCGCCGATGCTGCCTTGTACTTGGCATCAAAGATTAGCGTCGGCTCCCCGTCAACGAAATGGACGATATCCGGCCGCAAAACAACGCGCGGTACACCATCAGAACAAGGCTCATCCAGATACGTCTTGTATTGCGCTACGGTGCGCCCCGGGTACTTCCGCAACGCTTCGGTCAGCGCCACGGTCACGAAGTCCTCGAATACCTTGGCCATGTTGACCACGAATGAAGCAACGTGAAATTTCCCTGCGTCGGCCTCGGCCACCATGTTCTGCAGCACCACCTCGGCGATACGTAGCGCAGGTACGTAAGCGGCGTTCAAACGCGATGGGGCCCATTGCGGAAGCCGGTCACCTCGGACCAACGACGAAACATCCGCTAACTTCTGATCAAGGTGCAGCAGCCGCCGGCGCACTTCCGCATTGAGTCTAGGCACGGCCAACATGCGACGCACCGCCGCACGAAGGATCCGGTTCTCCGGAATGTCGATCGTGTACTCGTCATGGGTCACCTCGATCGGGAACATCAAACCCGGCCTGCGCGTCACCTGATCCGACATACGGATCCGGCCACGCACAGTCCGTAAAGCCTCATCCCTCGACACATATCCCTGAAGAACGCCGCGCGAAGTCGCCCGTTCGCCAAGCCGCGCCAAGGTCTCACCCAATGCCGCCCACAGGTCATCCGTGGCTTCCGCCTCGACGTTCTGCGGCCGGAACCCAGGAGACTTGGCATAGCTGAGGAGGAATAGGATCTGCGAGATGCTGACCTTGCCTTTGGGTTTCACTTCGACGAGCAGATCATCTATCTGGACGGCCCCGACGAATCCGTTCGGTAATAGCTTCCACTTGCCGCGACCAACGCCTCGTGCCACGACCAGCTTGGTGCTTTCCAGTGCCAATCGCGTATCCTCATCGAGCTCCAGCGGATGGGAATCAAACGCCAGTTCATCGAGAACGATGTGGCGGGTGGGCGCCTTCAGCATTAGTCGGCGTCCACGTCATCCAGAAATTGCAGCTCGTCAAGGGAACGATCCATGCCGAGGAGCAGTGCGTCCAGGGAGAAACGTTCGTGGACTTGTTCTCGGTCGAGTTCGCCGAAATGATACTCCTCGAGCAAGGGCAGCAACTCGTACTTCCATACCCGCCGCAGGCCTGGAGCATCCAATGCATCATCTTTCATGAAGTAGGACGGCCCCACCGCCAGATCACGTTTGTCCGAACCAAGCTCCTCATTGAGGGCATCTAGTAGATCCGCTGCCAAAGCTGGCCTTCCGTTAGCGGCCAAGAAGCGACCGAGGACGTCCTTGACCATCCCATCCTGCGGATGCAATTCAACGAAAGCAAAGCGCCGGCGGATAGCCGCGTCCACCATGGCGATGGAACGGTCTGCAGTGTTCATCGTGCCAATGATGAACAGATTCGGCGGCAGCGTGAACTCTTCGTCCGGGCTGTACTGCAACCGGATGCTGTCTTTGCGGTACTCCAACAGGAAGTACAGCTCGCCGAACACCTTGGCCAAATTTCCACGGTTCATCTCATCGATTAGCAAGAAGAACGGCTTGTCTTCATTGCCTGGCTGGCTGGCCAGTTTGGCGAGCCGGCGCAGAGGTCCGGGCTGGAGCTCGAACCCGACCTGCCCATTAGCCGGTGCGCTAGGCCGGAAGCCTTCGAAGAAGTCTTCGTAGGAATATGACGGGTGGAATTGCACGATTTGGACGTGCTCGGCGTGCTCCGTTCCAGCCAGATAGCGGGCCAGGTGTTTGCCAATGAACGTCTTGCCCGTCCCCGGTGGGCCATATAAGACGATCTGCCGGCGGGTTCGGAGAAGATCAATCATTTCCTGAAGGTCGGGCCGCTCGACATACAGCTTTGTTGCCAACTCATCGCTAGCGTTCTTCAGCTGGGGCATAACGTCGAGGCGCGGCGTGAGTGTTCCCCCTCCCGAAGAGTCGGGATTTTCCCCGTTGTTCGTGATGGAGCGTTTTCGCCAAGTGTCGATAGCAAGCAGGGCCTCTGTGACATCCACGATTCCACCGGGTTCGCCAAGCAGACGGGGAAGCGGATCCGGGAGATCCGCGTTGGGAACAGCATCCGGATGCCAGTCGACGGCGCGGCACAGCTTGTTGCCGTGGAAATCTCCGACGTAGGCTTCGCTGTCGATAGTGCCGACGAGCAGCACTTCTTCCCATGGGGCGATGACCAGATCCCCGTCATCCATCTGGCTGGCGAAGCGATGCAGCTCCTTGGCCTTATCCTTCTGATCCGCCAGGTTGATATGGCCGTAAACGTCCTTAACAGCGGCGAGGACAGTTTCGAAGTCCTGGCCAATGATGTCCTGTCCCGGCGTCTGAGCCGGCAGGGTAACAATCCCTTCGGCTTGCCAGGTCTCAGCCATGGGGTTGCCAGCCTGGGCCTGTCGGACAAGCCACGCCTTCCGTACGGTTCCTGCGAAGTTTTGCCATTGTGACTTGTAGGGTTCGCCGTACCATTCGGTGTACTGACCCGATTCTCCGTCATGGATCTGGCGGATGTCGTAAAGGTCCTGGGCGATATCGAGCTCGGTGTTGCCGCGTGCTCCTCCGAGAAGGTGCACGAAGGCATCACGGATCTTCTTGCGATCTTCCTTGGCGACGATCGGCTGGAGGTAATTTGGCCACACGAGGTAATCGATAGCATAGCGGATGGCGGGAACATCGTCCGGAACGGCAGCCGTCAGGTTCATCCACTCCCACGGGCTTGTCAAGGCAGCGTCGAGCTCCGTCTGTGAGAGGCTCCGGATATGTTTGACGAATCGCAGCAGCCACCCGATATGTGCGGCGATATGCATGTTGAAGCCCATGCCGCCGTGGAAAGAGCCAGGTGTTTCCAGTGCCTCCTTGAGGTCATGCGGGAGCTCTGCGGGGCCTTCCGGGGACCAACTCAAGATCGTGTTGATCCGTTCGGCCTTCTTGACCGACCCTATGTTGGAAAGTGCGATGCATTGCAAGTAGGTCATTTCTGCCGCGAGCAGATAAACATCGTTGGATGACTCCGCCAACTGGACTTCAAGCCGATTAAGGAAGCCGCCAGCGTCAGCTGCGTCTTGGCTCTCACGTGTCTGAAGGAGACTGGACGAAGCGGTCTCCGTCCATGTTGGTGTTTGACCGTCAATCGGGGAAACGCTGCCTAGCAAGCCCGGTTCCAGGATCTTCCAAGCCGCAGTCTCGGTGGCGGGTGATTTCCCAGGGCCGCGGGCATAAGTTGGCCCTGAAGAATTTTTGTCTCCTCGCCAGATGCGGAAGGCTTGTGCTTCTTCTCGGGGCCAGGTGGAATCGGGGTCCGAGTTGGTGAGCGTCCACATGAGCCCTTGGGCGTCCAGCCGATCCTGAATGGGCAAGCCAGCGGACTGGGAATGTTCGAGCAGCTCGTCCAAGGTGTCAAGTACCTGCACATACCGGGCGCTGGCCGGTGCACTTGATTTGAGTGGCTCTCGTCCCAATAGCCGAATAAACTCGGCCGTCCGCCGCGCACGAAACGGAACGTACTCAGTTGGGTACACGGCCATGAGCAGCAATGCCCCGAAACCTATGGCTCCACCGGCCGAAAGCCGCTCCGGATTCAGTGTTCTAAGATTTTTTTCCAGTTTGTCGAGCTTGGCCGGCGAAACAGGATCAGCCCAGAATTCGAGAACGGCAGTGCGCAACGCGTCAGGCTTTTCAGTGGAGGCTCTGATGAGCGCCATCATGAAGTACTGGTTGACGAGGTTGGTCTTGGAGATCTCGCGGCGCAGGGTTTCGAACCACTGTTGTTGACCATTCATCAGTTGTTGTCGAGCGACCTTGGCGCCTTTGGCGAACTCAAGCTTGTAATTGCGCTCTTCTGAGTATAGATCGACATGGTCTAGGAAGAGTCGCGAGTAACGGAGAATTTCGTTCCAACCAGACATCAGACAAGCTCCTTAAGTGCATGGCGCGCGCCGTTGCCTGGGTGTGGGAAAACAGTGGATCTATAAGTATTTCCCGTGTCAATGGCCTGCTGCATTTCGTCCGAGTCCCCCCGAATCACGAAAGACGCGGCAACCGTTACCGCACGCTTTCCCCTACATTAGTATGAATTCCACTAAAACCACCGACGTATGACTACGAGGAGGTGCGGCTGTCCCAAATTCCATGGCATTTCGCACCTGTTGAAATGCAGCGGAGACAATCGGCGATCTGCGCCAGCTTGTCGATGGCGTCGAAGACGTCAAAATTCCAATAACGCGGCGGGTACATTTCGACGAGTCGAGAACCGCCAAAGTGGCCATCGGAGAGGCGCTGAACAAAGACGTGCATGCCCGTGACCAAACCTCCTCCAACGAGTTGTAGACCATGAACGCCACGCCGCTGACTACCTTGCCGGACCGAACCAAATCTCCACCCTATTCTTCTAGATATAGGGTTGAATGATCACAGCAACCCCGAAGCTGTGATGAGACAGAAGTCCAGTGACTACTTGCGATCGCAAACGATCTTGGCTCTAGAGAGTGTCCCTCATCAAGGCGATCCGATCTCCGAAAGTTCGGTGGAAACCGCTGACCCCATTCCGAGAAACGCTACCGGAGTAGGAATACCTGCCGGATAACGAAAAAGACGACTAGATTCTGCACAGAGTCAGCGTCCTGGAGTAATTTCCATTGACTTAGATTGCAGGTTCAGCGGTTGCCCCTCCCTGAGCATTTCGTGCGTATTGTCTGTCTGCGGCATCGAGGAAGGATTACTTTTATCCCTTAAATACAGTTTCTCATTCAATGACACATAGGTAGGCGTATGGGTTATAGCGTGGAACAATCCCATGAGGTCCTCACACCGTGAAACCTGATATCGGACCCGAACAGAGAAGGAGTGCCGCAGGTGTCTGCAGCGTCGCAGCCAGTTCAGCAGCGAACCAATATCGCCTGAATCATCATCGTGGCTTCCGGAGTGGTGGCCGGTCTCCATATCTGGAAGCTGGCACCGGCCTTGCCCGTCATCCAGGAGCAGCTAGGATTCTCCCTGCTATTCGCTGGAACCCTTCTCGGTGTGGTCCAGGTGGCTGGCATGCTCGGTGGTTTGGCGGTATCGCTGCTTTCAGAAGTCATTTCCCAGCGCAGGACGTTGCTGCTCGGGCTGTTATTGCTCGTCCTCGGTTCGGCCCTCGGCGGCTCGTCCCAAGACGCCTACGTTCTTCTGGCAACCCGCATCATCGAAGGTGCCGGCGTCATCATGACAACCGTGATGGGTCCAGGACTGGTTCGTTTGCACGCGCCGTTGAAGAACCTGAACATGGCTGTCGGCTGGTGGGCAGCTTATATGGGCATGGCGACGTTCCTCGGAGTCTTCAGCACGGCTCTGGTCCTTCAGCACATGTCATGGAGCACCTGGTGGTGGATTCTGGCGGCCCTGACGCTACTGCCAATTCCGCTGGTGCTGAAATTCGTAGGTCCCGATGCCCCAGCAGGCGCCGCTGGAATGCGCGAAGCCGCCCGTCGCATCGGCATCACCGCCAAGTCCGGACGCGTCTGGGTCAGCGGCCTGATCTTCGGCTGCTACACCGTTCAGTGGATGGCAGTCGTGGGATTCCTCCCCACCATCTATGAAGGTTTCGGTCTCTCCCCTGTCTCCGGCGGGCTGATCACCGCAGTGGTCGGCGGGCTGAATGCGGTCGGAGCAATCATCAGCGGCTTGCTGCTGCACAGGGGTGCCAACGGCAGGACCATGCTCTTGGTTGGTTTTGTCCTGATGGCAGTGACCTCAACCATGACGTTCGTCTTCACCTACCCGCCACATCTGCTGTGGATCCAGATGATCGCCGTCGGTTTGTTCTCCATCAGTGGGGCAACAATTCCCACCGCCATGACCCGCGTAGCCGTAGACCTGGCACCTGCCGGCGGTTCCGCGCCAGCGTCAATGGGCCTGATCCAGCAGATCTTCAACATCGGCAACTTCACCGGCCCCATGTTGCTGGCAGGCGTAGCAACGCTTACCGGTGGATGGAACTCTACCTTGTGGATCACCTGCGGTTTCGCACTGGTTGGCATCCTACTGACCATCGGGCTTTCGCGCAGGAACTCAGCGTTCGAGGCGATGAACTCCCACCAAGGCTAAGCAGAGCTCACCTGCATCTTGAGGAAATCCGGCCAGACTGTCCAGAATGATTTCCTGCAGGATTCTGGACTTCATGCTGAATGGGGCAGAGAAGGTTGGGCTGGTCTATCTCGCGTTTTCAACGGCGTTCAACTGCACTGTCCTGTTCGCTGCGTGAGCAACGAACGAATCGTCGTGACTCGTAAACAAAACGCCATGGCCCTTGGAAGTGCACACGTCGAGTATTTCTCGAAGTACCCCTATTGCGTTTTCGTCCAATCCTTCTGTTGGTTCATCCAGCAGCAAGATCTCCGGTTCATGCACAAGAACGCTCGCAAGGGCCACTAATTTGCGTTCCGAGATGGACAGTTCGTAGGGGTGCATTTCTGCCTTGCCCCTCAGATCTAGCCGGTCAAGTACTTCCGCTACTTGCCGCCGGGATTCGGTGCCAGGCCGAAGGCCGTAGCCAACTTCTTTGAACACCGTTCGTTCGATAAGTTGGTCGTTAGGGTTCTGTAGCAATAGGCCCGGAAAAGTACTCGTGCGTATTTTTCCTGTTGTGGGTTTGAGCAATCCAGCTGCAGCTTTGAGAATGGTCGTTTTGCCTATACCGTTGGGTCCCAGTAATGCCACGCATTCGCCCGCATGGATCTTGAGGTTGAATCCACTAACAATCTGGGGTGCCGATGGTTGGTAGCCGAGATTTGTTCCGGCAAACTCCAGAAGAACCCGCGAGCAATTTCTCCCAGTGAGTTGAGCTGGCTTCTTGTCTAGATTTGATTCTTGATTCGATGGGAGAGATTTTCGCTCGAACCGTGAGAGTTCGCCGTCTTCCAGTTTGAGGACCTCGTCAACAAGGTCCGCACCATGGACGTAGTTCCGGGTTATGACGACGATTGCTTTGCCTAGCAATTTCAGTTGCTGGATGGCGGATAACACCATGTTTTGGGCGTTCTTATCCAATCCTGCCAGCGGCTCGTCCAAGACGAGCACCTGAGGGTTATCGACCATAAGGGCACCCAATGCAACGATTCGTGTTTGCCCACCGGATAGGGTGCCAGCATACTGTGCAAGGAGATGCTTGATATCCAGCATGTCGGCGACTGCACGAATACGGGTCAGAATGTCCTTACGTGGCACCCCGCGATTCTCCAGCGAGAAAGCCATCTCTTCGGCAACAGTTTCCCTGATTCCTGAGAGATAGTCATTGGCGTCCTGAGGCAGGAACGCAATGTGCTGTGCCCAGCCAGAAGGATCAATTCGAGGACTTTCGTTCTCTGAGAATGCAATGTGCTTGCCGCCAACGGTTATTGCGCCTTCGAACTGGTCTAATCCGGTTCGGGGCAGTATTCCGCCCAAGATTGCGCCCAGCGTCGATTTCCCTGATCCTGAATCACCGCTAATAGCAGTCACGGTCCCAGGACGAATGTTGATCTTGATGTCTTGGAGAACGTCGGTCTCTGCTCGCGCATATCTGAAACGCTTGAGGTCAAGGTCTAGGTCCAACCCCATTTTCAGGTTTCCCATTCTCAATTCCCTGGTCATGCGAAATCCATCCAGTTTGGAACCAGCAGCAGAGCTGGCAGTAGCAACGCACAAAGCCCTGAAACACGGCGAATCCCACGTTGCGCCTTGGAATCTGGAATTTCTCGAAGGCGTGTCACACTCTGAGCTGCCGGAAAGCCTCTGGCAGCTAAATGCGGTGCGCGATTAGCTGATTCTTCCAAAGTCGAAAGCACCAAGGGAACCGCCTGCAAACGGATCTTCTGAAACCAGCCTCGTGGCCCACGGCGAAACTTCACCTGTCGCAGCATTTGTGCTTCGCTGATGGCCCGCTGACGATCGGCTAATTGCGGAATCAGGAGGAGTGTCGCAGCGACCAGATATCCAAGTTGAGCAGGCGCCTTCGACAAATCAATCGCCGCCACCAGTTGATGGCGGTCTACGATCAAGGCGCACAGCAACCCGACCACGACCAGCACAGCCGTTCGCAGGCCAAGTTCTGCGGCTGTCTGCAAGCCTACTTGCGTCAGCCCAAATTTTCCGTTGGAGGCCAGCCCATGGATCATCAGCTGCGAGGCAAAAGTTGGCAGCACGATCGCACTCGATAAGCCAACAAGTTTTACGCTCTTGCCAACGCTCCATGCCACAATCAACGCGCAAGCAAGCACCGTGCAGCTAAGCCACCAGCGTCCCGCAGCCGTCGTCGTTGTCACTACTGCAGCAGCCACCGCCAGAACGGTGAACGGATGCAGCCGTTGAAATCGGTCCATTCCCTTAGTCTCGTTCTCCGCTTAGGTTGCCAAGCACCCGATAACGACGCACGAACTCATAACTCTGGTACATCCGGCTGGGGAGAGCGTAAACGAGCATCGCAGCAATGAGGAAAACGATTGCCTTGTCCCCTGGGTCGGATATCAACGCTTGTTTGGTGACCGCGGACAGCAGCGAGTCGCCCATGGAGCGGAATGCCGCCACTACCGCTCCGGTTCCGACCCCAGAAGTCCCACCGAAGACGAATGCCGCTACCGGTGCAGAAATCGTTCCAACGAGAACACCGGAAACAAGACCAGCGATGGGAGCCAGATACACACGTCGGACAGCACCGAAGCG
Organism: Glutamicibacter soli; assembly: GCF_003309065.1. Classification (GTDB taxonomy): domain Bacteria; phylum Actinomycetota; class Actinomycetes; order Actinomycetales; family Micrococcaceae; genus Glutamicibacter; species Glutamicibacter soli. The sequence goes on from NZ_POAF01000003.1 coordinate 461,841, forward strand.
AGCTGCCGTGCCTGCAAGGAAGCCAATAAGCGCCGCTCCGGCGGCGAACGGGAGTACTGTCGGGGCGAACAGGGACCAGATCAGGGTTCCCAAGACTCCTGTTGCCGCACCGGCACGACGGCCTGCGAGGAATCCGACCAGCACCGTGCCGATAGAGTCCAGATACAGGGGCACCATCACCGAGCCGACGAACTGCCCCAAGAGGATATTCAGACCGAGCGCCACGGGAATCAAGGTCAATGTCGACACTGGCAGGTCCCGAAGGACAGCAGCCAGGAGCAACAAGGCAGACAGCAGATAGGCCGCGAATGTTGCCAGTGCGACTCCTTGGCCCAGCCCCCCGGTGAGATCTGTCGGTTGGGTAATCACGAGGACCGTATAGGTCGTCATGAGCAGAAGCGTGCCCGCAACCGCCAAGAGGTTACGACGGAGCTTGCTGCCGGTCGATTCGTCGGCAAGGAGCAAATTGGGTGACATGGTGAAGAGAATCCTCAGATACAGTGCATGGATCGCGTCCCGCAGATACTGCTGGACGCCCGATTACCGGACCTATGTCACCTTGGCCCGGTTCATGAGTTTAGCTCACGAAGTGTCTTCTCGAAGATTCTCTTTACATTCGGCGGGCCAAATCGGCCAGCTTCTCGCGCAACTCGTCGAACCCCCGTGCCGGATTATTTTCCGTGACCACCTTCGCGTTTGCAGGTTTTCCCCACAGTCCGCGGAAGTCAGCGACCGTTGTTCCAAAAAGTAACGTGGACTCGGTTTCCACATCCAACGTCGCAAGCTTGGTTTGATACTCCAACGTACCTGCGGCAACACCTGCTGCGAAGTAATCGTGAACGTGGGCGATGTAGCCTTGGTCGTAGTTTCTATGAAACTCGAAATAGAATCGCAAAGCATCGGAGACATACCGGAGCAACAGGTTTTCCGCTTTACTCCGGGTACCCTCTGGATCTGTTTCCCGAACATGTTCTTCGTCAAGCTCGGCGGTCATGGCCAAGTCATTGACAAATCCCGGTCGCATCTCAAATCGCTCGGTTGTTTCCAATGCACACACAATCGGCAGCTGTTCTTCGGGAAGCCCCGCCTCCGCCGCTGCGGTGTAGGCTGCAAAAACTTCCTTCGCGGCATGCGGGTCCACATGCGTATTCCATTCGGCGGTTGGGGTTGTATTTCCTTGGTAGTAGAACGCCCCACCCATGATCACGACCTTGCGTAGCAACCATGGCAAGCGAGGTTCTCGACGCAGCGCCAAGGCGAAATTAGTCAATGGTGCGCACAACAGCACCGTGAGTTCGCCAGGGTTCGCCCGGGCAGCGTCGTTCCAGAAGTCCACAGCGTCTCGGTCTTCGCCTTCCCTCGCTCCGGCGTCTGGCAACGTCGCATAACCGACGCCCTGGAGCCCATGGGTCTCCTCCGTGGTGACTAGCGGAATTTCCAAAGGCTTCCGCGCGCCGATCAGCACCGGCACTTCCGGATTGCCACAGAGGGTCAGCAGTGCACGATTGTTGGCAGCAACTTGGTCAGCGTTCACATTGCCCGGGGTGCTGGTGACCGCAACAATGTCCACGTGGTCACAGGCGCAAAGGTACGCCAGCGCCAACGCATCATCGATTCCCGTGTCATTGTCGATTAACAGGCGGATCTGTTTTTGATTTTGAGTCCTATTTTGCATCAGAGTCACCCTACGTCATGTTTGAGCGCTTCGGTCCTATATCTGTTCAACAGTCAATAGCGCCCCGAGCCGTCAGGTTTCTTCAGCTAGAAGGAGGTCTTGCGCCCCCTCACCTGGGGTTCTAGAGACGAATGATTCGTGAAACATACGCGACATTGGTTGCCACAATGACGGAGTCATGATTGAGTGATCTACATCACGTATGCGATGGGGATCTGCAGCGCCATAATCAGAAAGCGATTTCATGACTACAAAGCACACAGGCTCAACCAACCCCCTGCTCAAAAAGCTCACCTGCGGTGCCGCAGCAGCAGCATTGCTGGTCGGAGTCTCAGGTACGCCTGCATCAGCCACGGGCAACGGACCGGACTATGGTGGCAACGAAACCATCAATACTTCCATTCTGCACACCTATGACTCGATGGTGGCGGAGCTCCGCAAACAGGATGCCAAGCAACCGGCCCTGGAGTTGGAGGTAATCGGCCAATCGGTCAAGGGCCGCGATTTGTTCGTAGCCAAATACCTCTCCAATCCTGCCAATCCGACCGTTTTGTTCCTGACTCAGCAGCACGGCAACGAGCAGCTGACCACGGAAGGTGCTTTGGAAGTCATCAAGCATTTGGGCACCGGTCGGATGAAGAACACGCTGAAGAACATTAACATCCTCATCGTTCCGATGCTCAATCCCGACGGAGCCATGGGTGACGTGAATTTTGATCTCAGCGATTACATCGCCTCAGGCGGCCGTCATTTGACTCGCTACAATGCGAACAATATCGATATCAACCGCGACCACGTTGCGAAGACCCAGCCTGAGATCAAAGCCCTACACAACAACGTACTCTCGACCTACGACGTCGACTACATGATCGATTTGCATCACCAGGGCACTCGCTCGGCAGTGGATGGAAAACTGGTTTCCGGGTCGATCCTCTACCCCACCACTCCGGACGTGAAGCCCGAGGTACTAGAAGGGTCCAAACGTTTGGGCTCCATTGTCTACCAGAATGTTGATGCCACCGGATGGGGCCATTTGGGTAAGTACGTCGGCGGAACAGCCAACACCATCGCCCGCAACGGAATTGCTGCTGAGTACGATATCTCAACCCTGCTCTTTGAAATGCGGGGAATGAGCGATCACTTTAATCCGGGATCCGTCCTAGGACAGAAATCCAATGGCTACCTCCGCCAACAAACCATCCTGACATTGGAAAGCGTCATTAAGGCAATCTCCGATGGCTCGGTGGATACCGCCGACACGTCATTTTGGGATTCCCTGCCTGAACAGGAATACCTGCCCGGCAAGGCAAATGATGAATAAATCTTAACCAGTACCATCAGGCATCAGGCGGTGGCGCATCGGTTTTTACCGGTTCACCACCGCCTGACTTTATAGGTATGGATCCGCCCGGGTGAATTACTCAATATCCCAACTGATCGTTACATGAAAGGTGAAAGAGCACTTGGTCATCCCGTGCCCGTCTGCGTAGCAATCTATATGTACAGAAATTTACGCGCAATAGTTGTCGTTCTCGATCCAGCTCCTTTGCCACTTATACCGGGTAGGCACAGATATCGGCACCTGCCGCGGTTCGCAGAATAATTGCTCTGGCAGCAAGATGTCTAGATTCTTCGACGGTCCCTAGTTACTAAAAATCGGCGCGCCCACAAACGGCACTTCCTCCCCATGGAAACTTTGCCAACGGTGCTTTAGTTGGGATGCTTGGCTGGTAATTAAGCTCTCCGGGATGGAGGATAGCTCGGTTTTCAAAGAATCGTGGCCATTCCTCGCACGAAGCGAGTCGCCCATCTTCGCGCCTCAGAAATCGAAAAAATAGCCACATTTCTAATATTTCACTTACCGAGAATTTAGTTATACTAAACACCTAAAATCGTGAATCTTGTTATTCAAGATAATTTCCGAAAATGCCCTCCCCACTTCATCGAGTGGCTGCCAACCTTCAGTTGACCCGAATAGAGCCATGTCACCGGCGCCGTGATTTCCCTACTTGACTTGTGACTATATGGCAAAATCTAAGAATCGACGCCCTGGATGGAATGCAATAAAAACACCAATGGAACCGGCAACCTTGAGATTTGAATTAATCATTTACCTGAGCGCAAGCAGCGGGTAATCTATGTCACACAGAACCTGCGTCCCGCAGCTTCATCCAGTTTTTATGATCATTCTCGATAGCAGAGGAATGTGGTTAGAGTGGACAATTTTAATACGAATAAAGATTTGCCAGTGGAGGATCTGCAGATTGCCGATTGGTCGGATCTCGGCCAACAATTGTGGTCCTACCTGACCGGGCGTGGTGCAGCTGTGAACTACACACTTGTGGACATGATGGTTGAAGTACCGAGGGACATCGGTCCAGATGCACCCCGGGCTACATGGAAGTTCAACGGCACCCTGAGGGTCACTACGAGCGATGACCACTCACTGGGTTCAGATCAGTACCGCGAGTGAACGGGCAGCCTGATGCGCTTCGACATTGACCTGAATTTCACGGTCGACCAGCCACTCGAGGGCACTGATGACTCAGAACTAGTACATGGAACTGTCACGGCCGAAGGCCGGACCATCCATATCCAAACCGATTCAGACTCAATATTCCGAGTCTCTAGAGGTGCCAGCCGCCCTGCCCTAGACCAGCTTGCGCATCGCCTCAAGAGCTCTGGAATCCAGATTGTGATTGATGGGCCGAAGGGGAATATCGTCACGCTCGGTGACGTCAAGCCCAATTTGTCTGGTCGACTCGCGATGAAATCGAACGCCGTACGGATTGGTTCGTTGAAAAACGTCAAAGGGCTGCTGCAGAAGGATCGAAGGAATGGAAGTCTGGGCATTCCGAGCACCCTGTTTCCGCTGTTTCCCACCTTCCAGAGGAACCAGCGCATGCGGCCTACCACCACGCATTATGCCGATCGTGGCGGCAGGCCGAGGCTCATCTTCGTCAAGGACAGCGAGTCGTGGGATGGGAAGGCGCCGAAAGTGCTCAACCTCGTTGACGACGTCGTGGTTATTGGCAGTGCCCAGGATAGCGGACTGATATTAGAAGGCCTGGAACCTGTCCATGCACGAATCGTCAGGGACGACCTCGACGAATACGTCCTCCAAGCAGTCCATAGGGTTGGGGGAAGCGCAGGGTTGAATGCTGGTCAAGAGTACGTCCTGCGAAGCGGGGCGAGAATCGAGCTTGGAGGCTGGCGGCTGGTTTTTTACCGGGAAGAGTACGCCGATCACGGACGGCCTTATGGCGGGCGCAATGGCGGAGAACTGGCCTACCAGAGGCCTCAAGTGAATCCGCGTACCGGGATTATCGAGCGCGATTCCACCGATTAGTCCGTCGCAGGCTGCCGCAGATTCTGCGTGGTGTACGGGAATCAGAAGGGCCCCGGAGGCCAGTCCTCGGCCAATCCGCTGGATCTTGAATGCGCGAATGGAAACCGCGGCGGCCTTCACAGGCGCGCCGCCGCGGTACTTCAGAGAAGTGATCCATCCGTGAAGCGTTGGATGCCTGCACGTCGGGCCCGGAATCCGCAAACGGGAACGGCGTGAATGGCGTTCGACTCTCTACGCGTTAGCTAGCTATTGGCGCCAGCCGAACCACTGCTCAAGGTGTCTTCAATGAACAGCTCCTCACAAATGCCAAGGTGCTGGAGTGGAAGTTTCGGAAGGCCAAGTCGGGAAGCAAGCCTTCAGCACTCGATCAACAGGCGCTAAGGTCCTGTACCGGCACAGCCAGCTGGTGCAGGATGGCAGCCCACCCCTGCACAGGGTGGGCTTTGCCAGCATCGGTTTAGGACAGGCCGACCGCGTTTCCGTCCTCGTCCACGTCCATGTGCATCGCGGCGGGCACCTTGGGTAGGCCGGGCATGGTCATGATCGCGCCGGTGATCGCCACGATGAACCCGGCTCCGGTCTTCGGAATAAGGTCGCGCACCAGCAGCGTGAAGCCCTCGGGTGCGCCCAGCAGCGTTGGGTCATCCGAGAAGGAGTACTGCGTCTTGGCCATGCACACCGGCAGGTTGTCCCAGCCGTTGGCATGGATCTGTTCCAGCACCCGCTTTGCAGCGGGAGTGTAGTCCACTTCCGCCCCTCCGTAGATCTCCTTCACCACAGTGAGGATCTTCTCCTCCACCGGCTTCTCCAGCTCATACAGCGGGGCGAAGTCGCTCGGCTCTTCGATGGCGCGCAGCACCGCCGCGGCCAGGTCCCCGGCTCCGGCGCCGCCTTGGCCCCAGACATCCGCCAGGGCACATTCAATGTTGTTTTCCGCGGCCCACTCGGTGACCACGGCCAGCTCGTCCGCGGTGTCGTCCGTGAACTTGTTGACGGCGATGACCGGATGGATCCCGAACTTCCTGACGTTGGAGGCGTGCCGGGCCAGGTTCACCATGCCGTCGCGCACCGCCTGCACGTTCTCGCCCTTGAGCTGGTCTTTGGCTACTCCCCCGTGCATTTTCAAGGCGCGGATGGTCGCCACGATCACCACGGCGGATGGCTCGCACCCGGCGTAGCGGGCCTTGATGTCCATGAATTTCTCCGCGCCCAGGTCCGCGCCGAACCCTGCTTCGGTGACCACGACGTCCGCCAGCGAGCGGGCGGTGTTGGTGGCGATGGCCGAGTTGCAGCCGTGGGCGATATTGGCGAACGGTCCGCCGTGGATGAACGCCGGGGTGCCGCCGATGGTCTGCACCAAGTTCGGCTTGATGGCATCCTTGAGCAGCATGGTCATGGCGCCGGCCGCGCCCAGGTCGTCCACGGTCACCGGCTTCTTCTCATAGGTGTACCCGATGGTCATGCGTCCCAGCCGGGTGCGCAGGTCTTCCAGCCCAGTGGCCAGGCAGAACACCGCCATGACCTCCGAGGCCACGGTGATCTCGAATCCTGCCTCGCGCGGAACGCCCTCGGTCGGGCCGCCCAGGCCGATGACGATATTGCGCAGGGCGCGGTCGTTCATGTCGATCACGCGCTTGAAGGTGATCCTCCGAGGGTCGATCCCCAGGGCGTTGCCGCGGTGCAGGTGGTTGTCGATCAACGCCATCAGCAGGTTATTCGCGCTGGTGATCGCATGGAAGTCGCCGGTGAAGTGCATATTGATCTCGTCCATCGGCAGCACCTGCGAATACCCGCCGCCGGTGGCACCGCCCTTCATGCCGAAGATCGGACCCAGCGATGGCTCGCGCAGCGCAATAAGCGTCTTGGCTCCTGCCAAGGACAAGGCGTCTCCAAGTCCCACCACCACGGTGGACTTTCCCTCGCCGGCCGGGGTCGGGGAGATTCCGCTGACCAGGACCACCTTGCCGAGCGCGGCATTGCGGGCAGGAAGATGGGATGGGTCGATCTTGGCCTTGTACCTGCCGTAGGACTCGACAGCTTCTTCCGGGATCCCTGCGGCTTCGGCAATCTGCGCAATTGGCTTGAGCACCGCACGCGAGGCGATGGCAAGATCGCTCATATCGATTTCTGTCGTCTCTGACATCGTGTCCAGCCTGTCTGTCTTCCAATAGTCCGGCAGCTGAGGAAGGCCAAGTTCCTTGGGTATCCTCGATTAATCTTCAAGCTATCATCACTGGGGCTGCAGGTGCTGTCATGGCGTGGTGGCGGGTGCCTGACTGTGGTGTCCCTGCCGTGGATGCGGTGGCAACAGGGAGACACAGGTATGCTCATCCACGGACCGGGCGGCCGTGCAATGACCCTTAATACGGCTGTCGAATACAACGAAGAAATTGGCAGGACACAGCGCGGTATGAGACTTTCAATCCTCGATCAAGTTCCGCTCACCGAGCATGCCCCTGATCGCCCTGCCGCGCTGACGAGCGGCTTAGCTCTGGCCCAAGATGCCGATGCGCTGGGATACCACCGCATCTGGTTTGCCGAGCACCACAATTCCCGCTCATTCGCCAGCGCCGCACCTGAAATGATGACTGCGCTGGCGCTTGAACGTACAAGCAGGATCAGGGTCGGTACCGGTGCGATCCTCTTGCCGTACTACCCGGCCCAAAAGGTCGCCGAAACGATGGGACTGCTCTCGGCAGTGCATCCGAACAGGGTCGACACCGGCTTGGGACGGGCGGCGCTGCCAGACCCGAACTATGCCGCAAAGATCGCTGCGCTGGTGCAGGAATTCGGCACGAACCACCCGCAGCCGGACAGCGAACCTGTTGGAGGCGTGTGGGTGCTGGGAGCCGGCGGCTCGTCCGCACCGCTGCCCGGCACGCTGGGCGCCGGATACGTCCATGGCCATTTCCTGCGTCCTACCGGCGGGGAGGTTGCTACCCGCGCCTATCAGGAAGCGGCCGCGCAATCCGGACATGCTGCCCACACCGTCCTGGCGGTCCGCTTCGTCACGGCTGAAACAGAGGAACGGGCCCAGGAACTGGCCGAGGCCCTGCTGCTCTGGCGGGTGCGCAAGGATTTCGGGCACGACGGTCCGATCCCCTCGACCGCCGGCGCCGGGAGCTACCAGTGGAGCGCCCCGGAACGAGCCCGGGCCCAGGAACGCAGCCAAGCACTGATCGTCGGAACTCCGGACAAGGTTTGCGCCCGGCTTCTGGCCTTGGCCGAATCCCATAGGGCCGACGAGCTGATGCTCAACACGCTCGTGAGCAACCCGAAAGATCGGCTGAACGCCTACCGGCTGTTGGCAGACCGCCTGATCGGCTGAAACGCCTTGCATCGGGCATCCACTGGATGGAAGGATATTCTTCCCCCTCACGGTTTCTGCTGGCACGATGAGCCCCATGACCAAGCTGCAGCCCCTGGCAAACCACTACGGCCACGACGTCAGCGGATTCATTCCGCCAGCAGAACCCGGCGTCTTTGAACAGTTCCCCGTGCTGGAAAGGCTCTGGGAGAAGGCCAAGACCTATCTTGCGGTGCGCAGCAATGACGCCCACACCCTGTATTCGCTTTCGCTCGCTCAGTCGCTGCTCAAGCACCACCCGCAGGCGGATCCGCTGGTGGTGTTGCCGGCCATTCTGCTTCATGACATCGGCTGGTCGCAGGTGGATCCGCAGCTGGTGCTGTCTGCCATCGCGCCGGGAGCCGGCGACAAGGAGTTGGTGCTGCAGCACGAGAAGTTGGGGGCGGAACTCGCCCGGGAACTGCTGCAGGCAGAGGAATTCGATAACAAACGCAACGAGCGCATCACTTACATTATCGATGGCCATGATTCACGCAAGGATTCCACCAGCTTGGAAGATTCGCTAGTGAAGGACGCCGACAAATTGTGGCGCCTGACCCCGCATGGCGTGGACACCGTGATGGATTGGTTCGGCCTCACCCGCTCCGAAGCCTTCCAGCTGGTCGAGTCCCGGGTCAGCAACCATCTGTTCACCGACGCCGCGCGGTTCATGGCCAGCGCCTTGGTTGCAGTAGAAAGCGCCAACCTCTTCGAGCAGAGGCTGGCGCTTTCAGACTGATCTTAGGCTGCTACTTGGAGAAGGCTGGGGTGGTGACTGCGCAGTCTACGCGTTCACCCGGCTTCGAGGTTTCAGCGGCAATTTCCTTGACGCCGTCAAGCAGGATTCGGCAGGTGGCGGTGGAGCCCTTGCCAGGAACCGCTGAAATAGCTGCGTCCTTTTCAGCGGTCACAATGCTCTCAAGGCTCCAGACTGCCGTGCCCTTGCCCTCGGCCGTCGTCTTTCCCGAAGGCAGCGAAAGTTCGGTGCCGGCTTCGCCGCGCTTTTCCGACTCAAGGTACTTGATGTCGGTGATCTTGCTGGTATCCCCACCGGTGACCGATACCTCGTAGGTGACAGCCCAGGAATCCGAGGTTGACTTGTTGAAGTCTTCAACCGCGCTGCAACCGGTTGCCCCTGCCGCCAGTGCCAGCGCAGCACCGCCCAGGATCATTTTCTTGGCAAAAGATGCGCGGATTCCGGTGGCTGCTGCCGACATTAGATGTTGCTCCTCAAGTAGCTGTTGTCATGCGGTGACTCCGTTCTTGTTGTCTCCAGCCTACTGTTTCCCCCAATTCCAGCCCTCGCCCCGTCGGCGTAAATCCCCTGGCCCCGACCTCAGCCCTGGGTTGTAGGTGCAGCGTCACAGTTCCGGCTGTGCCGGAGCCGCGCCGCTCGCCCTTGAACCGGATACCCTTGTCCTCAGCTGGCAAGAACACCGAGATTTGGGAGAACACATGGCCGGAGGAAGCTCGCAGCCCGGACGCAGCGTCACATCCAAGATCCTGGCGATACTCTCCGCCTTCGAAACCTCGCGCCGGGCGCTGAACCTCACGGAGATCTCGAAGGCCGCGGATCTTCCGCTGTCCACCACGCACCGGTTGGTCGGGGAACTGGTGGATGAGGGGATCCTCAGCCGCACCGGCAACGGCGGAATCCAGCTCGGACTGCGGCTGTGGGCCATCGCCCAGAACACCGGACGCCAGCTGCGCGACACCGCTCGACCCTTTGTCCAAGACCTCTTTTCACTGACCGGGGAGACCAGCCAGCTGGCCATCCGCGACGGCAACATGGCCTTGTACATCGACCGCGTCTACGGCACCAAGCGCATCGCGCGGGCTTCCCGGGTGGGCGGCCGCCTCCCCCTGCATGCCACCGCCGTGGGCAAGGCCATCCTCGCGTTCTCGGAAGACTGGGTCATGGACGCCTACCTCGAACAGCACTTGGAACCGCTGACCCCGCACACCCGCAGCAACCCCGTGCAGCTGCGCAATGAGCTGAGCCGGGCACGCCACAACGGGTACGCCATCACCCGGGAAGAAGTCCGTCTGGGAACCTGTTCGATTGCCGTTCCGGTCTATCACACCGGCCGTTTGGGCTGTTCCATCGGCCTGGTCATTCCCACTTCCCATGCAGCGAACATGGAACGCCACCTTCCGGTGCTTTACGGCATCTCCAAGCGCATCGAAGCAGCCACCGCGCATATTCCGCTGGAAACGCTGCTGGGCATCATTTCCGGGCCTGACATGAATGTGCCCGGGAGGGAGAACTAATCACGGCTGAAAATTAGCCTTCCACTGGATGGAAGCGTTAGCTTCCCATCCTGTTGTGCCATGGACAACACTAGGGATCGATCAATGTTGCACGGATCACACCGTGACTCATCGACTTCCCAAGGAGCAGATTCCATGACCAGCACCCCAGCCGTATCCGGCGGATGCCCAATGGGCTTCGGAGCAGAAGCCCCGGCAGACCACCACGGGTATGAGCCGTTCGCTATGGAGAACCCTTTCCCCGCTTACGCAAAGATGCGCAGCGAACAGCCGGTGATGTTTGACGAACGCACCGGGCTGTATGTCATCACCCGCTATGACGACGTGAAGTCGGTTTTCGAAGATTGGGGGACCTTCTCCTCCGAGAACGCCCAGGCCCCGGTGCGCAAGCGCGGACCGCAGGCCACCGCCATCATGACCGAGGGCGGATTCACCACCTATTCGGGCCTGTCCGCCCGCCGCCCGCCGGAGCACACCCGCATCCGCGCCGTGGCGCAGAAGGCTTTCACCCCGCGCCGTTTCAAGGCCCTGGAACCGATGATCCGGCAGAACGTCAAGGACTCCATTTCCGCCATGACCACCAAGGGCACCAGCCACGCGGATATCGTGGCCGAGCTGGCCTACTCCCTGCCGACCATCACCATCCTCACCCTGATCGGCGAAGACGTGACAATGGTCGACACCTATAAGCGCTGGAGCGACTCCCGCGCTGCCATGACCTGGGGAGACCTCAGTGACGAGGAGCAGATCCCCCACGCGCACAACCTGGTCGAGTACTGGAACCGCTGCCAGGCCCAGGTGGCCCAGGCCCATGCTGCCGGCGGCGACAACCTCACCGCGGACCTGGTCGCTGCCCAGCGCGACGGGGCGGACATCACCGACCACGAGATCGCCTCGCTGCTCTACTCGCTGCTCTTCGCCGGCCATGAAACCACCACCACGCTGATCTCCAACTGCGTGCGCGTGCTGCTGGAGCACCGCGAAGCCTGGGAAGCCGTCGTGGCGGACCCCAAGCAGATCCCCAAGGCCATCGACGAGGTGCTGCGCTACTCGGGCTCCATCGTGGGCTGGCGCCGCAAGGCGCTGGCGGACACCGAGGTGGGCGGCGTGCAGATCCCGCAGGGCGCCGAGCTGCTGCTGCTCATGGGCTCCGCCAATCGCGATGAATCCCGCTTCGAGAACGGCGAGGATTTCGACATCACCCGGCCCAATGCCCGCGACCACCTGTCCTTCGGCTTCGGCATCCACTACTGCCTGGGCAACATGCTGGCCAAGCTCCAGGCCAAGATCGCGCTGGAGGAACTGGCCTCCGCGCTGCCGAACCTTGAACTGGTCGACGGCGGCGCCATCACCTTCCGGAAGAATCTGTCCTTCCGCGTTCCCGACTTCGTCAACGTCGAGCTGAATGCCGACTCCACTTCCCGATCTGAGGCTTAACGATGAGCAACAACGACTTCATTGAATTCTTCGACGGCGGCAAGGAACCCACCTTGGACAGCCTGGGCGGCAAGGGCGCCTCGCTGGTCACCATGACCGCCGCCGGCATGCCGGTCCCTCCCGGATTCGTGGTGAACACCGCCGCCTTCCGCGCCTTCATGGGCACCGGACTGGAAGACAGCATCAACACCCAGCTGGACGGCCTGGACCCGGAGGACATCGCCGCGGTGGACGCCGCCAGCGCCGCCATCCGCGAGCTGATCACTTCCCGCCCGGTTCCCGCCGACCTGCGCGAGGTCACCCGGGCCGCGTACGACGCCTTGCAGGCCCGCTTCGATTCCGAGGCTCCGTTGGCCGTACGTTCCTCCGCCACCGCAGAGGACCTGCCCGACGCTTCCTTCGCCGGACAGCAGGACACCTACCTGTGGCTGACCGGGTTCGATTCGGTCGGCGAGCACATCCGCGCCTGCTGGGCCTCGTTGTACACCAGCCGCGCCATCCTCTACCGGCTGAAGAACAACATCCCGGATGACGGGCTGTGCATGGCAGTGGTGGTGCAGAAGATGGTCAACGCCAAGACCGCCGGCGTGGCCATGACCCTGGATCCCACCAACGGCGACCGCTCCAAGATCACCGTTGACGCCTCCTGGGGCGTGGGCGAGATGGTGGTCTCCGGAACCGTCACGCCGGACAACATCCAGCTGGACAAGGTCACCCTCGCGGTAATCACCGAGCACATCGGCGACAAGCATGCCGAAATGATCCCCGACCCGGCCACCAACACCCTGGTGGAAAGGGATGTCCCGGAAGAGCGCCGCACGGTGCGCTGCCTGAGCAACGACGAGCTGTCCGCCGTGGCCCAGCTGGCCAAGCGGGCGGAGAAGCATTACAAGTCCCCGCAGGACATCGAGTGGGCCATCGACGCCGACCTGCCCGACGGGGAGAACCTGCTGCTGCTCCAGGCCCGCCCGGAAACCGTGCACTCCTCCAAGCCCGTGGCGCCCAAGGCCTCCGCCGGAGGCTACGCCTCTTCGCTGGGATTCGGCGGCGTCTCCTCGATCACCGCCTCCCTGTCGAAGATCGTCAGCTGACCCACGTATCCACGCTGTTTCCACGCTCCACCCCACACCTCGGCCACTCGCAAAGTGCCGAACCTTCTGAGAAAGGGTGCACGACCATGACAATGAAGTCCTTCCCCAAGCCATCCGACCTGCCGGTGCCCGCCGGCGCCGAAGGATGGGAAGAGATCTACCCGTACTACCTGGTGTTCCAGGACGCACTGAAGGAGCAGGAAGACGCCAAGTTCTGGTTCTGCGATTCGCAGCACTGGCCCACCGTCTTCAAGCCCTTCGAAACCATCGGCGGCGAATTCGCCGTGAAGTGCCTGGGCCAGTACAACGCCAGGCACCTGATGATCCCCAACGCCAACGGCATCGACTTCCGCATCCACCTGGGCTACCTGTACATGTCCCCAATCCCGGTCCCCGAGGAGCAGATCGCCGCCCGCGTGCCGGACTTCGAGGCGCGCATCGGCCACTACTTCGCCAACTGGGAGAGCAAGCTGGCCAACTGGCATGTGAAGGTCAAGGGCACCATTGCGGACATGGAGGCGCTGTCCTTCGCGCCGCTGCCCGAGAAGGTCCCCTTCGAGGACATCGAGAACGGCGTGGGCAAGGACGGCTCGGAAGTCCTGCTGGAGAACTACGACCGGCTGATCCAGCTGGCCTACCAGAACTGGCAGTACCACTTCGAGTTCCTGAACCTGGGCTACATCGCCTACCTGGATTTCTTCAACTTCTGCAAGGAAGTTTTCCCGAACATCCCGGACCAGTCCATCGCCACCATGGTGCAGGGCGTGGACATGGAGCTCTTCCGCCCGGACGACGAGCTCAAGGCGCTGGCGCTGCTGGCCATCGAACTGGATTTGGACGAGCACTTCGCCAACACCGATGACCCGGCCGCCACCCTGGCGTCCATCGCCGCAGCCGCCGGCGGCGAGCGCTGGATGGCGCAGTGGGAGCAGGCCCAGGACCCGTGGTTCAACTTCACCATCGGCAACGGCTTCTACGCGCATGACAAGTACTGGAACGTGCACCAGGAGATTCCGCTGGGCTTCATCGCGGACTACATCCGCCGGGCCCGCGGCGGGGCGCAGATCCTGCGCCCCACGCAGAAGCTCATCGCGGAGAAGGAACGCATCGTGGAGGAGTACCGCGAGCTGCTGGATCCGGAGGTCGCCGCGGTCTTCGACGCCAAGCGCACGCTGGCGGCCACCGCCTACCCGTACGTGGAGAACCACAACTTCTACATCGAGCACTGGACCATGGGCGTCTTCTGGCGCAAGGTCCGCGAGCTCGGCCGCATGCTCAGCGATGCCGGGCTGTTCACCGAGGCCGAGGACATGCTCTACCTGAGCCGCAACGAGGTCCGCGACGTGCTCTTCGACCTGGTCACCAGCTGTGGCGTCGGCTCCGGCGCGCCGATCGGCGCGGTGGTGCTCCCGGAGAAGATCGCCCACCGCAAGGGCATCGTGGACGCGCTGCAAACCGCCCGCCCGGCCCCGGCGCTGAACACCCCGCCGCAGTCGATCACCGAACCGTTCACCCGCATGCTCTGGGGCATCACCACCGAACAGGTGCAGCAGTGGCTGGGCGCGGACGAGACCCAGGACGGCAGCACGCTCAAGGGCATGGCGGCCTCCCCCGGCCAGGTCGAGGGCCCGGCCCGCGTCATCATGCACGCGGACGAGCTCACGCAGGTGCAACCCGGCGAAATCCTGGTGGCTCCGGTCACCGCGCCGAGCTGGGGCCCGATCTTCGGCAAGATCAAGGCCACCGTCACGGATATCGGCGGCATGATGTCCCACGCGGCCATCGTCTGCCGCGAATACGACCTGCCGGCGGTCACCGGCACCGGCAGCGCCTCCACCACCATCAAGACCGGAGACCTGCTGCGGGTTGACGGCACCAAGGGCACCGTGGAAATCCTGGGCACGCAGCCGGCCCTGACCGGGCCGGGAGCCCACAGCCACTCGCACGCCTGATCCCCGGGCGCCGCAGACCGGTTCCGGAGGTTCCCCCAAGCTTCCGGAACCGCAAGGGTGCCGGCCGGTTCCTTTCCCCCGATCCCCGGCCGGCACCCGCAACACCACAGTTCTCCACCACTTGAAAGGCACATTCCATGAACAGCTCTCCTACGGTGCTCATCACCGGCGCCGCCGGCGGCCTGGGACGGGCCTTCGCCCTGGGCTTCGCGGCCCGCGGCTACGCCATCGCCGCCGCTGACATCGACGCGGCCGGCACGCAGGAAACGGTCCGCCTGGTGCGCCAGGCCGGAGCCGAGGCGGCGGCCTTCACGGTGGATGTCACCGACACCGCATCCACCGACGCGCTGGCCAAGGACGCGGCGGAGTTCGCCGGCGGCAGCATCGCGGTGCTGATCAACAACGCCGCCATCTACGCCACCGTCACCCGCACCCCATTCGAGGAGATCGACCCGGACGAGTGGGACAAGGTCATGAATGTGAACCTCAAGGGCCCGTGGATGGTTTCCCGCGCCGTCTCCCCCTTTCTTGGAGCGGGCTCCCGGGTCATCAACCTGGCCAGCGCCACCGTCTACTCCGGCTCCGAGCAGTGGGCCCACTACGTGGCTTCCAAGGGCGGGGTCATTGCGCTGACCCGCGTCATGGCCAAGGAGCTGGGACGCCGGGAAATCACCGTGAACACCATCGCCCCGGGCTTCACGCTGACCGAGGCCAGCCTGGGGCTCATGGAGAACGCCTCCAGCTACGGGGTGGACCGCGGGGCGCTCAAGCGCGCCAGCCAGCCGGAGGACATCGTGGGCGCCGCGCTGTTCCTGGCCAGCGAGGACTCCTCGTTCATCACCGGTCAGACGCTCGTCGTCGACGGCGGACGCCAGTTCATCTAACCCAGCTTTACGCCTAACCGTTCAGGAGGAACCATCATGGCGACTATCAACTTCACCGACTTCGAGGGCCAGACCCGCACCGTGGACGCCACCGTCGGCGACTCCGTCATGGAAACAGCGGTCCGCAACGGTGTCACCGGCATCGTGGGCGAGTGCGGCGGCTCCCTGTCCTGCGCCACCTGCCACGTGTTCGTGGCCCCGGAGGACTTCGAGTCGCTGGATCCGATGGGCGAGATGGAGGACGAGATGCTCTACGGCACCGCCGTGGACCGCGAGGAGAATTCCCGCCTTTCCTGCCAAATCAAGATGTGCGAGGGCCAGACCCTCAACGTCGCCACCCCGGAAACCCAGGTCTAGCCATGAACACCGCAACGTTACCTTCCACCGGCGGCGCCCCGGCCCCCGCGGCGGGCACCGCCACCGGGCTGCTGATCATCGGCGCCTCGCAGTCCGGGGTACAGCTGGCCATCTCGCTGCGCGCCCTGGGCTACACCGGGCACATCACGCTGCTCGGGGACGAGGACCACCGCCCCTATCAACGCCCGGCGCTGTCCAAGGAATTCCTGCAAGGCAAGGTGGGCAGCGAGTCGCTGATCTTCCGCTCCAACGACTACTGGGTGGAGCACGATATCACCCTGGTCAAGGGCGAACGCATCGAGGACATCGACTCCAACCCGGACGGCTCCGGGATCGCCACCGGCCGCAGCGGAGCGCGGTACCCCTACACCCGGCTGGCGCTGACCGTTGGCGCCC
This sequence comes from Glutamicibacter soli, assembly GCF_003309065.1. Classification (GTDB taxonomy): domain Bacteria; phylum Actinomycetota; class Actinomycetes; order Actinomycetales; family Micrococcaceae; genus Glutamicibacter; species Glutamicibacter soli. The sequence continues at coordinate 478,599 of NZ_POAF01000003.1, forward strand.
GTCCACGCCGCTTCGAGGTCCCGGGCAGCGATCTGGACGGCGTCGTCTACCTGCGCAACGCCGACGACGCGCTCAAGCTCAAGGCCATCGCCCCGGCCGCCACCGACGTGGTGGTGATCGGCGGCGGGTTCATCGGCCTCGAGGCGGCCAGCTCGCTGCAGGCCATGGGCAAGAAGGTCACCGTGATCGAATACGGCCCGCGCCTGGTGGGGCGCGCCGTCGGCGAGGACACCAGCGCCTACTTCCTTGAGCAGCACCGCGCCCGCGGCCTGGACATCCACCTGAACGCCCGGGTTTCGCGCATCGCCGGGGACGGCGCGGTCTCCTCCGTGCACCTGGAATCCGGGGAAATCATCCCCGCGCAGATTGTGCTGGTGGGCATCGGGGTCATCCCGAACACCCAGCTGGGCGAACAGCTGGGCCTGGAAATCAGCAACGGCATCGTGGTCGACGAGGCGGCGATCGCCTCCGACGGGCACACCCTGGTGGTCGGGGACGTGGCGAACATGCCCAACCCGGTCCCCGGCGCCCCGAAAGGTGAGCGGATCCGCCTGGAATCGGTAAACAACGCGGTGGAGCACGCCAAGGTCGCCGCCTACGCCCTGATGGGCCAGCGCGAAGCCTATGCCGGCATCCCGTGGTTCTGGTCCAACCAAGCTGACATGAAGCTGCAGATCGCCGGCCTGTCCATGGGATTCGACTCAACCGTCACGCGCGAAGTCCCGGAGAAGGGCAAGTTCACCGTGCTGTACTACCGCGCAGGGCAAATCATCGCGGCGGACTGCGTGAACGCGCCGCTGGATTTCATGGCGGTCAAGTCGGCGCTGGCGGCGGGGAAGAACATCGACCCGGCCGCGGCAGCCGACACGGACACCATGCTTAAGACACTGATTTCCTAAGACATTGATTGCAAAGGCCTGAGGACACCATGACAACCCTGAACGACGCCCGGCCGCTGCCGGCCACCGGCACCATCAACACCAGCCCCATCTCCCTGGGAGTACACGCGGACGGCGAGCTGGAGGCCCTGTGGGCGGCGGTGGTCCCCGAGACCCGCGCCCGCGGCAACGACATCCACCTGCCCATCTCCCTGTCCTTCGCCCGCCGGCTGTGCGACGCGCACCCGGAAGCGGACCGCACCCTGGTGCTGGTCGCCACGCTGCTGCACGACACCGGCTGGGCGCATGTGGACCAGGAGAAGATCATCTCCGACGGCTTCCGCGGCGAGTGGCGCACCGCTGACATCCGCTACGAGCACGAACGCGAGGGCTGCCTGGTGGCCCGCCGCGTGCTGCCCGCCCTGGGCTACGACGCGCAGTTCATCGACGAGGTCTGCAAGATCATCGACGGGCATGACACCCGCCCGAACGCCTACACCCTGGAAGATGCGCTGATGCGCGACGCGGACCGGCTGTGGCGCTTCGACCACGCCGGCATCGCGCTGGCCTCGGGCTGGTTCGGCCAGAACCCCGCCATGTACACCGACCGGCTGGAAACCGAGATCATCCCGGAGCTGATCACGCAGGCAGCGGTGGACATGGCCACCGCGGACCTGGCCCGCTCCCGCGCCCTGCTGCGCACGGCGGTGCTGCGATGAGCACGCTGACCGGAGCCGCGGCCCGGCGCGAGGAACTGATGCTGCCCTACCGCCACGTGGACACGCACTTCATCGACGGCGGGTGGACGCGTTCGCAGGGCACCGGACGCATCGAGGTCACCGACCCCGCCACCGGCGCCGTGTGGGGTTCGGTCCCGGCCGGCACCAGCCAGGACGTGGACACCGCGGTCCGCTCGGCCCACCACGCGCTGCATTCATCCCCGTGGAAGAACACCACACCCTCCGAGCGGGCGGCATTACTGCTGCGCATCGCGCATCAGATCGAAAACCGGGCCGGTGAACTGTCGCTGACCAATACGCTGGAGAACGGCTCGCCGGTCTCCGAGACCGGCGGGGCCGCCGCCAACGCCGCCGGCATCTTCCGCTACTTCGCATCCCTGGCACCGCTGCTGGAGCAGGAGGACCTGCGCCCGTTCCCCAACGGCGCCGGCGAAACGCTGGTCCGCCGCGACCCGGTGGGTATCTGCGCGCTGATTGCCCCGTGGAACTTCCCGATCAACCTGATGGTTATCAAGCTGGCCCCGGCGCTGCTGGCGGGCTGCACCGTGGTCATGAAGCCTGCATCCCCCACCCCGTTGTCCTTCCGCATCATCATGGATGCGCTGGACGCCGCCGGGGTCCCGGCGGGCGTTGCAAACCTGGTCACCGGCCCGGGACGGATGGGCGACGAACTGGTGCGCCACCCGCTGGTGTCCAAGGTGGCGTTCACCGGCTCCACCCCGGTGGGCCGCACGATCGCCGCGGCCTGCGGCGAGCTGCTGCGCCCGGTCACCCTGGAGCTGGGCGGCAAGTCCAGCGCGCTGGTGCTTCCGGACGCGGACCTAGACCTGTTGGGTTCGAGGCTGATCCGTTCCTGCATGCGCAACACCGGACAGACCTGCTACATCTCCACCCGCATCCTGGCCCCGGCTGAACGCTACGACGAGGTGGTGGACGTGGTGGCCGCGACCATCGCTTCCGCGCCGCAGGGCGACCCGTTGGATCCCGCCACGGTCTTCGGTCCTTCGGCCAACCGCAGCCAGTACCAGACGGTGCTCGGCTACTTGGAGGCAGGTCACGCCGAAGGTGCCCGCGCGGTCACCGGCGGCGCCACGGCGCAGCTGGACGGGGACCTAGCTGACGGGTTCTTCATCCAGCCCACGGTTTTCGCTGATGTCACCCCGGACATGACCATTTCGCGCGAGGAAATCTTCGGCCCGGTCATCACGGTGCTGAAGTACTCCTCCGAGGACGAGGCGGTGTCACTGGCCAACAACACCGAATTCGGCTTGGGTGGCCTGGTCTTCGGCGCGGACGAGGAGCGTGCCCTGTCGGTGGCCGAACGCATGGACACCGGCAGCGTCGGGGTGAACTTCTTCGCCTCCAACCATGCAGCCCCCTTCGGCGGACGCCATGATTCGGGGCTCGGCACCGAGTACGGGCCAGAAGGCCTGGCTGCGTACTTAAGCTATAAGTCGATCCACCGCCAGGCGCGGTAGGGGAAGCAGAAAATGCCTGAAGGCGTCCATCCGGAGTTGTGGCCGGATGGACGCCTTCGTCATGTCCCGCTGTACAGACCTGCGCGCGAACGCCTAGGTTGGAAGTGCGAGCCAATAATCGTCCGGCAGGGCGCCAACGCACCAGTGACGTGGAACAACAGCGACGAGGAACAATCCATGAAAACCCCGATTCCTGACTACCTCGACGAGGTGCTCGACAGCCTCCGGAACGACACCAGCGGAAACACCGCTCAGTACATTCCCGAACTGGCGCAGGCCAACCCGGATCTCTTCGCCCTCTCTGTCACCACGGCCACCGGAAGCACCTATTCCGCCGGGGACCACCTCGAAGAATTCACCATCCAATCCATCTCCAAGCCGTTCGCCTACGCGGCGGCCATCATGGACCGGGGCCTGGACCGGGTGCTGCGGTCCGTCGGGGTCGAAGCCTCGGGCGAGGCCTTCAACGAACTGTCACTGGAAGAAGGGACCCACCGGCCGAAGAACCCGATGATCAATGCCGGAGCCATCATGACCCACGGCCTGCTGGTCGCCGAGGATGCCAGCACCGAGGACCGCGTGGCCCGCGTGCTGGAACTGTTCTCCCAGTTGGCCGGACGCGAACTGCGCATCGACGAGAGCGTGTACGCCTCCGAAATGGAAACGGCTGACCGCAACTTGGCTACAGCCCATATGCTGCGCAGCTACGGGATTCTCGGCACCGACGCGCATGAGGTGGTCTCCGGTTACACCCGCCAGTGCTCCATCCTGGTCACCGTCGAGGACCTGTCGCTCATGTCGGCAACACTGGCCAACGGCGGCGTGCAGCCACGCACCCTCGAAAGGGTGCTGAGCGAGGGCATCGCCCAGCAGGTCATGTCGGTCATGGCGGTGGCTGGCATGTACGACGGGGCCGGTGACTGGCTCACCCGGGTGGGAATCCCCGCCAAGAGCGGCGTGGCCGGAGGTTTGGTCGGGGTGCTTCCCGACCAGGTGGGCATCGGAGCGTTCTCGCCACGGCTCGACGCCCACGGCAACAGCCAGCGCGCGGGCCGGGCCTTCGAGCGGCTGTCCACCGACATGGGCCTGCACCTGTTCGCACCCAGCAGCGGCCAGCTGGACGTGGTGGACGTCCATCAGGAAGCCACCCGCGAGATCTTTGTCCTGCAGGGCAACGTGCAGTTCACCGCCGCCTCCGAACTGCTGGATTTGATGGCCGCCTCCACCTCGCGCACCGCGGTGCTGGTGGACATCTCCCGGGTCTATTCCTTCACCACGGTGGCCCGCCGGATGGCCTTGGAAGGACTGCGCCGGCTGCGTCTGGATGGACGCAGGGTATTCCTCAACGACCCTCTGCAGGTTCTGGCCAATCCGGACCTCGGCGACGGGACCTACCCGGAAACCCCCTGAATAGGCCAAACGCGCGACCTTGGTTCCGGCGTTCATCCAGCCGCGAACCGGTTCGAAAATTAGCCATCCAATCGCTCTGGACTGATGCAGACCCGGGTGTTTAGCTAGCATCATGGCTACCTACAACATTGGATATATTGTCGGTTCACTAGCAGCCGGCTCCATCAACCGCACGTTGTCCAAGGCGCTCATCAAGCTGGCTCCCGAGTGCCTGTCATTCAACGAGATCTCCATCAAGGACCTTCCGTTGTACAACCACGACTACGACGCGGACTACCCGCAGGCTGGTCTGGATCTCAAGAGCGCCATCGAGGCATCCGACGGCCTGCTCATCGTTTCGCCTGAATACAACCGCTCCATCCCGGGCGCGCTGAAGAACGCCATCGACTGGGCTTCCCGCCCGTGGGGCACCAATTCCTTCGCCCGCAAGCCCACCGGGATCATCGGCGCATCCCCGGGCGCCATCGGCACCGCGGTCATGCAGTCGAACATGCGCAGCGTGCTCAGCTTCCTGGACGCCCCGCAGCTGAACTCCCCCGAAGGCTACATCACCTTCAAGCCCGGACTCTTCGAAGCTAACGGCACCGTCAACGACCAGTCCACCTCCGACTTCCTGGCCCACTACATGAGCGAATACGGGGCTTTCGTGCAGCGCGTCTTGGATGTCACGGCCGAAGGACACATCGGGGATCGAGACCCCTACGGTAAGGGCTGAGGCTCAAGGACGCCGCGGCCAACCTGCCGCGGAATACAAGAATGCGCTTGGGCCCGCGTCATGACGCGGACCCAAGCGCATTCTCCGTTGAGCCGTCTTGCTAGCCTTCGGCGTCCGGCACCGTGGTCTGGTCGCGGATCTGGCCGACCAACTCGGCGAGCAGGTCTTCCAGGGTCACGATGCCGGTGACCTGGCCGGTGCCAGCGTCCTTCACCAGCGCCAGGTGAGCACCGCTGCTCTGCATCTGCTGCAAAGCGGTGCGCACCGGCTGCTGCGCGGTGAACTCGGGCAAGGCGCGCACCGCAGCCTGCTCCAGCGTCTGGGAGCGCTCGGCGGCCCCGCGTCCCAGCACGTCCTTGATGTGCACGTAGCCCACCGGCTTGCCGTCCTGGATCAGCGGGAAGCGGGAGAAGCCCTGCGAGGCGGCCTGCTCCACTTGGGCCACCGTGCTGCTGCGCGGCAGGGTGCGGACCTTGCCGAAGTCGATGGCCACCGAGTCGATGCTGTGCGCGTCGAAGTTCAGCGCGCCCATCAGCAGCTGCTCGTCATGGTGGTCAAGCAGTCCACCGGAGCGCGACTCGGCCACCATGTCCGCCACCTCGTTGCGGGTGAACGCGCTGGCCACCTCGTTCTTCGGGGTCACACCCATCAAGCGCAGGAACAGGTTGCCCAGCGCGTTCATGGTCCACAGCACCGGGCGCAGGATCTTCACCAGCACGACCATGCTCGGGCCGAGGATCAGCGCCATGCGTTCCGGTCCGGCCAGGGCCATGTTCTTCGGCACCATTTCAGCCAGCACCACGTGCAGGTAGGTCACCAGGATCAGGGCGATGGCATAGGACAGCGGATCGATCCACGACACCGGGATGCCCATTGCCTCGAACGGCTCGGCCACCGCGTACTTCACCAGCGGCTTGGTCACGTAGCCCAGCGCCAAGGAGCAGACGGTGATGCCCAGCTGCGCGCCGGCCATCACCAGGGAGACATTCTCGATGGCCCACAGCGTCATCTTGGCACTGCGGCTGCCCGCCTGCGCCTTGGGCTCGATGATGCTGCGGCGGGCGGAGATCAGCGCGAACTCCGCGCCGACAAAGTAGAAGTTGGCGGCCAGCAGCAGGACTGTCAGGATGATTCCGGTTAAATCGCTCATCGGTTCTGCTCCTGTTCATCCAGTTCCACCGCGGTCAGTTCCACCGTGGCGATCCGCGAGCCGTCCATTTCAATGACCGTAAAGCGCAGTTCCTTCTCGGGCTGCCCCGGGAGGCCAGGGACCACCAGCGTCGCCTGGTCTCCGACTTCGCCGAGCTTGCCCAGCTGCAGGGTCACCAGGCCTGCCAGGGTTTCGTAGTCAGCGTCGCGCGGGATCTGGCAGCCGACCAGTTCATTGGCTTCGTCCGGCCGCAATGCCGCATCGAGGATCCACGAGTTCTCGCCTAGCACCTGCACGGTGCCGTCTTCCGGGTCGTGCTCGTCGCGCACTTCTCCGACGATTTCCTCCACCAGGTCCTCAAGGGTCAGCAGCCCGGCGACGTCTCCGGTTTCGTCGATCAGCACTGCCATCTGCAGGTCCTCGCGGCGCAGCTGGTCCATCAGCTCGTCCAGCTCCACGGTGTCGGGAACCAGCGTGGCTTCCTCGGCCAGGGTGCCCACCGCGGTGGTCTCCCGCCGCTCATAGGGCACGGCCAGCAGGGTGCGGATGCGCACCAGGCCGTCGACCTGGCGGCCGTCGTCGCTGAGAATCGGGAATCGCGAGTGGCCGGTGTCGGCGGCCAGCGCAAGCACTTCCTGCACGCTCTGCTCGGCGGCGATGCTGACCATGCGCGAGCGCGGGGTCATGGCGTCGTGGCCGCGGCGGTTGCCGAAGGCCACGGTGCGGCGCATCAGTTCCGCGGTCTGCGAGGGCAGCACGCCTTCGCGGGCCGAGTGGCCCACGAGCGCCACCAGTTCCTCGGAGGAGCGCGTCGAGGCCAGCTCTTCCTGCGGTTCGATACCGAAGCGGCGCACGATCCAGTTGGCGTTGCCGTTGAAGAACACCAGTAGCGGCTTGGTCACGGCGCTGAATCCGCGCTGGAAGCCCACCACTGCCTTGGCGGTAGCGAAAGGCTTGGCGATGGCGAGGTTCTTGGGAACCAGCTCGCCGAAGACCATGGTCAGGATGGTGGCCAGCACCAGGGCGATGGCCACGGAGACCGAACGCGCAAGCGTCGGATCCAGCCCGGCGTCCTGCAGCGGCCCCACCACCAGGGCGGCGATGGCCGGCTCGGCCAGAAAGCCGATACCCAGGTTGGTCAGGGTGATTCCAAGCTGGGCTCCGGACAGCTGCGTGGACAGGGTGCTCATGCCCTTCAGCACGCCGGACGCGCGGCGGTCACCGGATTCCGCGGCCTGCTTGACCTGATTGCGGTTAACCGTGATCAGGGAGAATTCTGCGGCCACGAACAGGCCGCATCCCGCGATCAGGACGATGGCCAGCAGCAACGATATCCACTCCATTATTTACACCCCCTGCCGCAATGCGTCTGAACGGCATTCCTACCGGGCAGAGGGTTAGGCCTGTGACATCTACTGTCGCCTGAAGCGTCCATCGTTCCCTTCCGATCGGAGTATCTTCCTCCGATCCACATCATGTGAATATTAATTATGCGGGGTCTATGGGCCCCGAAAAGACCGAATTCCGAAGAGTTTGCCAGATCCCCTGCCCGCTCACAGGAATCTCAAAACTTCGTTCCCTGCCGGGGAGCTGGAACGCGCCAACGGGGCGCAGTGAAGGCTGTGCTCCGGGTCTAGCGGCGAACCGCTCTTCCTGCCGCGAGCCTGCCGCTGGCCAGGGCGCCCTGGATCGATGGCTGGGCAAAGTCCCCGGCCAGAGTGATCCCGGGAAGCTTGGTATCCAGCGGTTCCTGTCCCGGAGCCAGGGACGGCAATGCGTCGGAAATGTCGTGGCGGACCAGCAACCGCCAGTCCCTGCGGGTCTCGCCGAGCAGGTCGGAGGCCTGGTCCAGCGCCGCCTCGTCATCCAGCCCGTGGTCCCCTACGGCCGTCGCCTCCACCAGGTGCCAACCTGCCGGGGCGTAGGAGGGCGCAACATTGGAGATCACCGCGGCATGCGCGAGTGCCGCGCCCTCCCGGACGTCCACGTGCAGGAACGGAAGTTCCGAGGGACGGTGCGGCGTGGCAAACCACCAGGTGCTCAGCGAATTCGTGGGTGGTTCCGGTTGCCCGGAGAGCCTGGCGCTGTGGCGTGGACCGGCGGCAATGATCACGTGGTCCGCCACGAGGTCGCGACCCGACTCGCAGCGCACCTGCACCTGGCCGGCCGCATCCACGGCAACGGAATCCACGGGTGCAGACAGCTGGATGCGCTCGCGCAGGGGTTCGGCGAGCTGGTGGGCAAGAGCCGCCATACCCTGGGCCGGGAGCGCAGGACGCCCAATGGCGAAGTACCACGAGAGCGTGCGGGCCAGCGCGGCTGGCACCTGCAACTGGGAATCGGCAACGACCCCGGAGAAGAATTTCTCGACGACCTTCCGGAACTGGGCGGAGAACCCTGACCGCTCAATGGATTCGCGCAGCGTCAGCGAAGAGTTGCCGGCCAGGCGGACCCAGCGCCAGGCAGCCGCCAGATCCGGTGCCCCCACGGATCCGCCGAACAGATGCGCGGCGCGTACGGGGTGGTGCAAGGGATCGGCCAGAACCTCCAGCGAGGATTCGCCGCGGACCGCTACCCCTTTGCCGAAAGGATGCAAATCCAAACTTCGCAGGGACGCAGTGCGTCTGGCTTCCGGATAGCTGGGGTTGAGCAGCTGGAAACCGCGGTCGCAGCGGAACCCGTCAATGATGTCGGTGGCCACCCGGCCACCGAACGTCTCAGCCGCTTCAAGCACGGTGACGTCGTGCCCCTGCTCGAGCGCCACGCGGGCTGCCTGCAATCCGGCGAGCCCCGCCCCGACAACTATCAGCTTCACGCGCATCTCCCTTGCCAAACGACCCGTACTGCCACCCTGCGCGGAGCAGCAACGGCCCCGCGGTTGCTCCAAGGGTATCCACGGGCCGTTCCCACGTCACCTCCCATGCAAACCAACCCAGCCCGCGCCAAGGATCCCGTACTTGAGACGGCAAACGCCCCAGCACCATCAGGTGCCGGGGCGCAGTCAGGGGATGCCGTGCCTACAGTTCCACGACCTCGAACTCCATCAGGTCCGCGCCGCTGGCTACCGGCTTCTTGCCGTCGTTGGGCGCGTGGGCAGCTTCGGAACGCTTGTTGCGCCAGTTCTCGAAGTCATCGCGGGTGGCCCACTGGGTGTAGACGAAGTAGCGGTCCTCGCCATTCACCGGACGCAGCAGCTGGAAGCCTTCGAAGCCAGGCTCCTGGTCAACCGAGTGCTTGCGGGCAGCGAAGCGCTTTTCCAGCTCCGGTCCTGCTTCGCCGGGAATCGACAGGGCATTAATGACAACAATCGACATGTCTCACCTTTCGTGACCCGGCAGATTCCGGGTATGAATGCTACATTTCCCAGCCTACGCGCGAGCACCCTGATCCCGGCGGCGTATGACGCCGCAACAGGCCAGCGCACTGCGGTCTCAGAGCCTCGCTACCGCCTGAGCGAGCAGTTTTCCGTAGGCGGCGCTGCCATGCGGTCCGGGATGGATCTTGTCCCGGGCGATGTCGTCAATACCCTCCGCGGTTCCGGCCCAGTCGACCAGATGGGTTCTGGAATCGGCTTCGGCGGCCGCGTGGAGTTTGCCGTTGACGCTGCCGATCCACTGCCGCGGAGCGTACGCCGTGACCAGCAGCAGTTCGCGCTTCGGTCCGAGGATCCGCCGGACTTCGTCCAGGGTTCCCGCCGGCAGGTCCCCATTGGTTCCAAGGCCAAGCACCACCACTTGGCGCAACTTACCAGCGCTTTTCAACTCCCGCAATTGTGCAGGCGCGTCCCAGATCTGCGCTCCGACCGAGGCATCAATAGAAATCCCCGGCAGCCTCTTCAACAGCTGCTGTGAGGAGGCGAGCATCACCGAATCCCCCAACGCCGTGACATCGCTTCCAGTGAAGTTCCGTGGGCTGCGCGCAGGTTTTCGCGAATCATTCGTCGATTCATGGGCAATTGCGCCAGGAGGCGTCGCGTCGTTTGATTCCGGAACCCGGGCGGATTCTTGCTGTTCCGCCAAAACATCTTGGGCTTGGGCCAGCTGCTGTTCCAGCTGGCTTTGCTCCGGAGACGCAAGGAGCACGGACACAGCGCATGCCGGGACCAGCACCAAGGCCAGCAGCGGCAACACCGAGGCGAAGCTTCCCCTCGTTCCGTTCCACACCCGTTTGACCCGCTCGGCGATGCGCCCGGACCAGCCAGCCACGGCGGTTTTGAAACCGTAACGCAGAATCGGCTCCTCGACGAACCGCCAGGACAGTTCGGCGGCCAGAATCACCAGCGGGATTGTGCACAGCACCGCTGCCGTGGCCGCCTGGGGCGGGAATACCGTTTGAGCCAGCAGCAGCAGCGGCCAGTGCCACAGGTACAGCCCGTAACTCCGGTTGCCCAACCAGCGCAAGCCTTTCAGGCCCAGCATCGCCCGCGTGGAGGTCCCGGATATCGTCAGCGTGAGGACCAGCAGCGTTCCGAGCAGGCTGAACAGCGCCATGCCGCCCTGATAAGCCGCGGCAGAAGTGTCCGGAAGGAAAAAGAATCCGCCCAGCATGGCCAGGAGCATCAGGACCTGGGACAGCTGGATGAACATCAGCTTCCGGCGCGGCACCGTCGCGTCCGCAGGTTTTCTGCTCGCGCTGGCTGCGGCGCCCGCGGATCCGAGCAACAAGCCGAAACCGTGCGTCCAGGTTCCGAAATACAGCACGCTTGAATCCTTGGACGGGTCGAAGCCCCAGGCCATACTCGCCGCGGAGGCAATGGCCAGGACCAGGATTCCGCACATCAAGGCCCGGCGGCTTCGCAGCAGCCACGCCAGCGCGGCCAACACCAGCGGCCACAGCAGGTAGAACTGCTCCTCAACTGCAAGTGACCAGAAGTGCTGGAAATACGCCGGTTCCATCGACGCGAAATAGCTGTTGCCGTGGGCAATCTGCATCCAGTTGCTGGTGTAGGTCAACGCGCCGGCCCACTGCCAGCGCAGCCCGGCTGGAAGCTGCCCCGCAGCCAGCAGTGCCAGCGCCGTTGAAACCACCAGCACCAGAGCCATGGCCGGCAGCAGGCGCCTGGCTCGTCGGCTCCAGAAGGCGCGCAGGTCGGGGAATCGTCCGACTTCCGTGCTCCGAAGCAGGCCGCCGGTAATGAGGTACCCGCTCAGGACGAAAAACAGGTCCACTCCGAGGAAACCTCCGGGCAAGGCCGCAGGCCAGAAATGGTAAACGAGCACGGCAAGCACCGCGATGCCGCGCAGTCCGTCCAGGGCGAAATTGCGGGTCGGTGTTTCGCGGACGGGCGTGGCTGCACCCGGTGGTGGAGCTGCGAGGGAGACTTGATGATTCACGGTTAAGATGCTTCCAACACGCACCGACTGCCAGCTCCCGACCACCTATCGGCAATCCATCGGTTTTGTTACACAATCGACAGATTGCTCGACGGCAGTTTCAGGCGTTTTCACGGACTGCCGCGGGCATAATTGGCAGTGCCGGTCAGCGCTCCGCACACTTCCGGCAGACAATCGAAAGGGATCCCGTGGCTTTACGGCGTGCACTCGGCATGCTCTGCGCACTGCTGCTATGTTGTGGAACCAGTGCCTGCAGCACCAACGATCCGCTGCGGATCGAATCTCCGGCGCTCCCGACCACGCCTGCCGCGCAGTCCTCCGCACCATCAATCAACGATGAAAGGGCCTGGGAACAGCCTTTCTCTCCCGCGCAGGTCAGGCAGGTCCTGCTGGCCACCGACCTGGACGCCGTGAGCACCCGGGAGAACTCCGAAGCGGACATCCGCGAGTACCTGACCGAATGCGACAAATGCCTGGTCGCGCTGCCCGCCTACGAAACTGCAGGCGAAAAGTTCCAGATCTACTCCGTGAGCACCGCCGGGGACGCCTACAGCTTCGCTTCCTTCGCCATCCGTGATGCCAAGGGCACACCGGAGGTCGCGCTCGCCGTCGGAGGCTCGGACGTGTACCTGAGCGCGGGCAAGGAAGGCAGCCTTGTCGCACAGGAAGCTGTCTACAAACCCGATGACCCCATGTGCTGCCCCTCGGGCTGGTCGGTACGCATGTTCCGCTACCAGGATGGGCAGTTCATCCAAGGCGACTCCTTCGCCAGCCCGGTCGATCCGGCCGAGGACCAGGGGACGGAGCAGTGAGGGCCGATGGCGTCCGCGTGCTGATGATCGAGGACGACGCGGTCATCCGGGAGGCAACGAGCATCGGACTTGAGCGCCTGGGCTATCACGTCCTCGGGGCCGAGGACGGCTTGGAAGGCCTTGAGCTCTTCCGACGCCTGCAGAAAGAAGACCCGGTGGACGCGGTACTGCTGGATGTCATGCTGCCGACCATGAACGGAACCCAGGTCTGCCGCCAGATGCGCGGCTTCAGCAACATACCGGTGATCATGCTCTCGGCCCGCGGCGAAGGCCTGGACATGGTCACCGGGCTGGACGCCGGGGCGGACGACTATCTGGCCAAGCCGTTCGACCTGCAGGTGCTCGACGCCCGGTTGCGGGCGGTGCTGCGGCGCACCGCGATGCCGCAGGCCAACACCGTTGCCCATGGAGAACCGGTGCCGGACGCGAAGGGGCTGGACATCGACCCGCACCGGTTGGTGGTGACGCTGGATGCGCGGGAGATCCACCTGACTCCCACCGAGCTGAAGATCCTGCTGATGCTCAGCGAGGATCCGGGGGTGGTCGTCTCGCGCAGCGATATCCTCTCCGAGGTCTGGGGCTACACCTGGGATGCCGACCACCGCGTCATCGATGTCCATGTCCAGCGGCTGCGCAGGAAGATCGGCGCATCCCGCATCGATACCGTCCGCGGTTTCGGCTACCGGCTGCAGGATGAAGCCCCATGAGCCTTCGGTGGAAAATTACCGGGATGACCATCCTGTCGGTCCTGCTGACCCTGGTGATCTCGGCGCTGCTGGTGCGCCAGATGATCACGATTTCCGAGGAACAGCGGCTGCGCGACGAAGCAACCAGTTCGCTGAAGCAGGCGGTGCGGATCCTGGATGAGACGGGAATCAGCATCCTAGGAGCCAAGGTCAACGATCCGCAGCTGCCGGCCGAGGCCCGGGATGCCGCCAAGGCAGGCCAGTACATCACCTACCGCGCGAGGCTCGACGGCCAGGACATCATCTACGCGGCAGCCCCGGTCAGCCTGGGCACGCAGCCGGCAATCCTGTCCCTGTCGGTGTCCTGGGCCAACAGCCAGCAGATGCGGCACAGCGTTGACACCGCCCTGCTCTGGGCAGGTGTCGCGACGCTGGTTCTGGTCTCGGCATTGGGCACGCTCATCGTTTCCCGCCTCGTCCAAAGGCTGTCCAAGGGCTCCCAGGCGGCGCGCGCCATCGCCTCCGGCGAGCGCCGGGTGCTGGTGGAAGACGCAATCGGCAAACCCTTCGGAGGCAAGGACGAAGTCGACCAGTTCGCCGAGGCAGTGGACGCCATGGCCCAGAAGCTGAACGCGAAGCTCGCGGCCGAGCAGCGTTTCTCCGCTGATCTCGCCCATGAGCTGCGCACCCCGTTGACCGGGCTGGTCACCGCCGCCAGCCTGCTTCCCGAATCGCGTCCCACGCAGCTTGTCCAGGACCGGGTTGCCAAGCTGCGCAACCTCGTCGAGGACCTGCTCCAGGTCTCGCGGCTGGAGTCAGGCGTTGAAACCGCCCAGCTCTCAGAGCTGGACCTTGATTCCTGCGTTGCCGAACTCATCGGGCGCATCTGCGAACGGCGGCCCGAGCAGTGCGCACATCTCGAGCTTCAGCTGCAATCCGGCGGCAGCACGGTGCTGGTGGAACCCAGGCGTCTTGAGCGCATCCTGGAAAACCTCATCAGCAACGCCTCGACCCATGGCTCCGGGGCAATCCTGGTCGGCACCCGGGGCACGAGCGTCAGCGTGCTGGACCACGGGCCGGGTTTTCCGCGCAGCATCCTCGACACCGGTCCTGAACGCTTCGTCTCCAAGGGTGGCGGCATCGGGTTGGGGCTGACCATCGCCAGCGGACAGGCGCAGGCCCTGGGCGCCACGATGAAACTGTCCAACCACGGCGGCGCCCGGGTGGAGCTCACGCTCCGGGCTCCCGGGGCACCGGCCAAGGATTCGAACCCCGCGCGGCGTTAGGGGGCCGGGCGGCGCCAAGCGACGGCATGGCCCGCAGAGTCCTGAGGGCCATGCCGTCGCTTGTACTTGAGGGAGCGGTTCGCGTTAGACGCGGCTTGGCACCGGCTTCGGTGCGGACGCCTTGCGGGTGAAGGCCGAGATGCCGGTGATGTCGCGGCCCACGATCAGCGCCTGCATGGAATCGGTGCCCTCATAGGTGGAGACCACTTCCATGTCGGTCAGGTGGCGGGCCACGTGGTTCTCCAGCAGCAGGCCGTTTCCGGCCATCATGTCACGGGCTTCGCGGCACATCGCCAGGGCCTTGCGCGAGGTGGTCATCTTGATCATGGAGGCCATCGGCGCGGTCAGCTCGTCGCGTTCCTGCAGCTGCGCCATGCGGGTGCACATCAGCTGCATGCTGGTCAGGTCCGAGAGCATGGTGGCCAGCTTTTCCTGCACCAGCTGGTAGCTGGCGATCGGGGCGCCGAACTGCTCGCGCTGCAGGGCGTAGGTGGCCGCCATCTCGAAGGCCGCCATGCCGTGGCCCACGGCCTCCCAGGAGGCGCCGCCGCGGGTGGCCTTCAGCACTCGATTCACCCCGGCGAAGGACTCGCAGTGCTCCAAGCGGTTCTCGGCCGGGACGCGCAGGTTCTCGATGATGATGTCGGCCTGCAGGATGGCGCGCTTGGCCATCTTGCCGGCAATCGGGGTCGGGCGGTAGCCGTCGGGGTACTGGCCGTCCGGCTGGCGCTCGACGATGAAGGCCTTGACGTTGCCGTCCGCCTCGTCGCGGGCGTAGAGGACAATGACGTCGGCTTCGTGGCCGTTGCCGATCCAGCGCTTGTGGCCGTTGAGCACCCAGGTGTCGCCCTCGCGGCGGGCGGAGGTTTCCAGCGACACGGAGTCCGAGCCGTGGTCCGGTTCGGTCAGGGCGAAGGCGCCGGTCTTCTCCAGGCGCGCCATGGACGGCAGCCAGCGCTGGCGCTGTTCCTCGTTGCCCAGCATGTAGATGGACCCCATGCACAGGTTCGAGTGGACGCCCAGGAAGGTATTGACCGATCCGTCGATGCGCCCCATTTCGCGGGCCACCAGGCCGGCGGCCTGGCGGGTGAAGCCCGGGCAGTCGTAGCCCTGGATGAAGGTGCCGATGATGCCCAGCTTGGCCAGCCCCGGGATGACTTCGCGCGGGAATTCCGCGCGCTCCCAGTAGTTGTTGATGATCGGCTCAATGGTGGCCTGCCCGAAAGCGCGGACCCTGTCGCGCAGGGCGCGGTCCGCGTCGGTGAGGTCCGCATCCAGCATGAAGTAGTCCGGGTGGTCGATTACAGAACTCATCGCACTGTCTCTTTCTTTTCTTCTTTATTAATTCCGATGACCAGATGGCACCGCATTGGTGCCATCTGGTGTGTGGTTGGCGGCGCGTGGCCGAGGGTGGAGCCTTATTTTGCGGCGTTGGCCTTCTCGAAGTGGGCGGTCAGGCCCAGCAGGCGCAGGCGCTCGCGCTCGGGATTGAGCATCAGTCCGCCGGCCACTGCGAACAGGCAGATCAGGATGCCGACCAGCAGGAAGCCGTTGGCATATCCGTCAACCGGCGTCGGCGCCAGCTCGACAATGATGCCCAACCCCAACGGGGCGATCATGCCGGCTACCGAGTACACGGCGATGATGCAGCCGAAGAACGCGGTGCGCTGGCGCGAGGGCAGGAAGTCCGAGGCCCCGGCGAAAGCCACCGTGAAGGCAACCGAGTTGATGGAGAATGCGGCGACCACTGCGAACAGCTGGAGCGGTCCGGCCGGCAGCTGCGAAAACGCCATCATGCAGACACCGGAGAAGATCAGGAATCCTGCGGTGAGGAAGGAACGGGCGGCGCGGGAGGTGTAGCCCTTGCGCAGCATGCGGCCGGAGATCAAACCGGCCACCAGCAGCACCACAATGGCGATGGTGTACGGGATCGGAACCAGCAGTCCCACGGTCTCCATTGAGTAGCCGAGCCCTTCGCTCAGAAAGGCCGGAAGCCAGGTCACCTTCAGCGAGCTGATCAGGTATCCGGAGAAGGACAGCATGGCCAGTCCCCAGAAGCTGCGGGACATCAGCAGGTAGCGGAACGGCACGTTGATGTCCGCGTTCGTGTCGAAGGCGTCCTGCTTGGCGTGGGCATCAAGCGTCGGCTTCTTGAATGGGAGCTTGTCGGCGTAGGCGAACCAGACGATCAGCCACAGGACGCTGACCGCGCACAGCACGATAAAGGATGCATGCCAGTCCCAGGTCAGGATGACCCAGGTCAGCGCCGGGGCCGCGAGCAACGGGCCAAGCGAGGAGCCGGAGTTGACGATGGCGCCGGCCAGGGCGCGCTTGTCCGGCGGGAAGCGTTCGTGGAGGATCGACTGGACCAGCGCGTGGGCGGGGCTTTCAAAGAAGCCCAGCAGCATGCGGCTGACCAGCAGCACCGAGAAGGTGGTGGGGACCGTGACGGGCAGCATGCTCAGGATCCAGGTGAACATGAGGATGCCGGCGGCCCAGTTGTAGGAAATCTTCTTGAACACAGCAGACAGGCCCACCGCACCGACGGCGAACAACCAGAAGAACGCACTGGAGAGCAGTCCGTACTGCGCGGCGCTGAGGTTCATGCTTTCGCGGATCTGTTCGCTGGCCAGGCCAATAGCGGCCTTGTCGGCGAAGTTCATGGTGAAGAAAATCAGCAGCAGGACTACCAGTCCCCAGCTCTTCTTGCGCTGGGCGTCACTGGTTATTTCGATTGTCGGAGAGATCAGAGCGGGTCGTGCCATCGTGCCTTCCTTCTTCTGCTTCTTTATCCGGCGCTGAGCGTGGTGGGAGATCTGGCACCCGCCGCTGTTGTGCAACCTTGCGTGATACTTCTACACCGCACGGGCGTTCTCTCCCAGATCTTCCGGAAGGGAATGGGGCACGGTTGGGTATGGGCAAATTGACAGCTAAACGTCGAAGAACTTCGTGTAATGCACACCACAGTAGCAACGGGGCTGCGCCGGTCACACTGGCGGATTACGCCCGCCGGTATTCGAATAACGACCGCTCACCCCGACCTCTTGACACCTCTTGTGAGGAATGAGACAGTCCGACTCCAAGGCCCCTCAGGCACCCCCAATACGGTATCCAACTTGGGTCTAAGCGATTTCCGCTGGGTCCTCGACTACCGCGGGGCACCGGTTCCCCGCCGTCCGTGACGCGAGTCACTGGCAATTTCCGCTGGCGGGCCCGCTAATCACAGTGATAACCGGGTATGCCGCTGCGGCGCCGGGCTTCAGCCGGCGCGTGGCTTCAGCACCCGCGCGATGCCTTCGCCGGCTTCCGGGTCGCCGAGCGACTGGACCATCAGTTCCGCTTCACAGCCCAGCTGCGTATCAAGGTCTGCGGTGACGGCCGAATCGCACAACTGCAGAATTCTTGCGGTGGCCCGCGGGGGCCCCGCGGCCAATCGACGGCCCAGCTCCATCGCCCGGTCCACCGCTTCTCCGGGATTGCTCAATTCGTTGACGACCCCCAGTTCATGGAGTCGCTCGGCGGTGATCCGCGCCCCGGTCAGGCAGAGGTGGGTTACCAGTTGCCGCGGCAGCGACTCCGACAGCAACGCGGTCAGGCCTCCATCCGGGGTCAGCCCTGCCTTGACGTAGGCGGCGGTGAAGAATGCGCCCTGAGAGGCGATCAGCAGGTCGCCGGACAATGCCAGGGACATTCCCGCTCCGGCCGCCCCGCCTTCCACCGCCATGATCACCGGCTTGCCGCTCCTGCGGATCTGCCGAATGAGCCCGTGGAAAATTTCCAGGCGCGCCAGGCGCTCGGGTTCGGTCTTCCCCGCCATGGCCGCCAGCTGATGCAGGTTGCCTCCCGAAGAGAAGAAATCTCCGTGTCCCGCGATCACGATCGCCCCGATCTGAGGATCGCCCTGGGCCTCGCGGAGCGCTTGGCCGGCGGCCTCGAAAAACGCCGGGCCGATGGAATTGCGGGTTGCCGGTGAATGGATCCTCAGCTGGAGCACCCTGTCATTCCGGCTGCTCAGCATCACCTGGTCACGGATTGCTGCGTTCATGGGCGACTCCTTAGGAGGGTACTGAATACAAGTCAGTCCAATCTAACGGCCGCCGGGGCGCGCGGGGCGTCGAGAACATGTAGGGGTTCCCCTGCACTTCGGGCCGTTCGCCGCCTAGGGATCCACGCAACGGAATTCCGCCGCCAGGCGGCTCCGGCCCCTGCGGAAACACGGCGCGCCAAGCCCTCCGTCGCCCTGCAGGCTTCCAGGGCAGACCCGCCGCTACGTCGAGTGGTCTCAAGTCGCTACTTTTCGATTTTGACTACTGCGGTAATAATCCAGAATCTACGATTAAAGTTGAGCAATTCACGCGCAAACTCCCGGGAATCATGGCACGCTGAACTATTCACTGCAGAATTGAAAGAAGTTCCCTATGAGCCAACGCCGCGTCTTCCGGCGCTTTGTCCTGCCAATCGCCTGGCTGCTGATTGGCGCCGTGATCGCCGTCAGCCTCGTCAGCATCGCCTTCACCGGCAGCAGCTCGGCAAACGATGACCAGCTGTATCCCACCGGCGAGGTGCCGGCGGAAACCGTCACGGTGGAAAAGTCCACGGTGGAGAACACCCTGGCTATTACCGGAACCATCAAGCTCGATGATGCCCAAACCCTTAACGCCCCGGTGGACGGTGTGGTGAACTGGGCCTTCGTCAAACCCGGCGACAATGTGAGCAAGGGCGACCGGATCTTCCAGATCCGCGCCGAAACCCAGCCCGAGGCCACGAACACCACCAGCTCTGCGGACAACGAGTCGGACGCCGCGGAACAAGTCCAGCAGCCGGCCAAAGCCGTGGTGGCCTACCATGACGTCCGCGCCACGGCCACCGGCAAGGTCGGCAAATTCGCCATCGAGCTCAATGACGAGGTCACCAAGGGCGCCGCCCTGGGCAAGGTACAGCCACAGAATTTCAAGGCCGTCGGAACCATCAACCCGCTGGACCGCTACCGGCTCATGGAAGGCGCCCGCGAAGCCGAGATCACCATCGACGGAGGCCCCGAACCCTTCGTCTGCAAGAACCTTTCCGTGGCGGATTCGGCGTCGGAAAGCATCGACCAGGAGCAGGGTTCCGAGGCGGCGAACGAGGAGACCATCACCGGTTTGGGTTCCGAACCAGGGCAGGAACAGCCCGGCGGCGCGTCAGGCAGCGAAATCTCCTGCGTCGTCCCCGAGGATGTGGTGGTCTTCGACGGCCTGTCCATGCGCATGGACATCGATGCCGGGTCGGCCGAGAACGTGCTGACCGTACCGGTCACCGCTGTGCGCGGACTGGTAGGCCAGGGCGCCATCTGGGTGCTCAATGACAAGGGCAAGGAAATCCGCACCGAGGTCGAACTCGGAGTCACCGACGGCAAGGTCGTCGAGGTGGTCTCCGGCGTGAAGTCCGGCGCTGAGGTGCTGCGCTACGTGCCGGGTTCCAACCCCGTGCCGGAAACGGAGCCGGGCATGGAGTTCTACCCCTGATGAGCGGCGCACAGCTCCTGGAGCTTGAAAACGTCACCCGCAGCGTGCTGCTGCCCGATGACAGTGAACTGCAGATCCTCACCGGCATCGATTTGAGTGTTTCCGAGGGCGACCACATCGCGATCGTGGGCCGTTCGGGTACCGGAAAGTCGACGCTGCTCAATATCCTCGGACTGCTGGACCGTCCGACCTCCGGCACCTTGGCCTGGCGCGGCACGGACGCGGCCAGGCTCAGCTCCCGCCGCGCGGCCGCCGCCCGCGGCAGGGACCTGGGCTTCGTCTTCCAGCAGTTCAACCTGTTGCCCGGCCGCACCGCCTTGGAGAACGTGATGGCACCGCTGATGTACTCCAGCGGCCGCGACTTCTGGCAGCGGCGCCGGCTGGCCAGCGAAGCCCTGGAGCGCGTTGGCCTGGGTTCCCGGCTGGATTCGCTGCCGCAGACCCTTTCCGGCGGCGAGCAGCAGCGCGTGGCCATTGCCCGCGCCCTGGTCCGCCGCCCGCGGGTGGTGCTGGCCGATGAACCCACCGGCGCGCTGGACGTCGCCACGGGGCTTGCGGTGATGCAGCTGCTGGATGAGGCCACGGTGGAATCCGGGGCCGCGCTGATCACCATCACCCACGACTCGAATGTCGCGGCGCTGGCCCGCGAGCGCTTCCGCCTGGAGGGCGGGCGCCTGCACCCGCTGGTCCAGGAGGTGGCGAGATGAACAACCTGTCGCGTCTGGGGACCGGATTTGTCGCCGCGCTGGTCGAAGCCTGGCAGGAACTGCGCATCCACCGGCTGCGGGTGCTGCTTTCGCTCATCGGCGTCACCATTGCGGTGGCCTCGCTGACCACCGCGGTGGCCGGCGCCGCGATGGCGCAGCAGCTGATGACCGAGCAGCTTGAACGCTACGGGCGCCCGGCCATGATCAGCACCTATGTCTCGAGCCCGGAGAACCTGGGGCCCTCGCAGAACTCCGCCCAGATCTCCGCGGCCTTCGAAAAAACCGCCGAGCGTTTCAAGATCAACTACACCTCGGTGGTCGGCAGCAGCTACGGTGCGCGTGCCACCCATCAAGGGCTCTCCGTCGGCACCCAGATCCAGGTGGTTGACCCGGAGTACGGCCCGATGCACCGGATCTTCGCCCAGCACGGGCGCTGGCTGGAGGCCGAGGACGCCGCGAACCTCTCCCCCGCGGTGGTGGTGGACAAAACCACGATGACCCAGCTAGGGCTTGCCGATACCCGGCTTCCGGCGACCATCGAGCTGAAAAACGGGGCCGACAGCGTCTCGGTGACAGTCATCGGCGCCACCTCGACCAAGGACTTCGGGATGGAGGGACAGCTGTGGATGCTGCCTGAAACCTACGAGCGGTGGTTCTCCGCAGGGACCCCGCTGAACGAAGTCACCTACGCCATGTGGGTGCCCGTCGAAGGCGCCGAGGAATTGGCAAGCCAGTTCGCCCGCCAGCTGCAGGCGGAGCTTCCCGGATACTATGTCGATGCCAGCCGCCAGGACTATCTTGCGTGGGGTCAGGATGAAGGCCTGAAGCAGGTCGCTCTGGTGGTCGCCGGCATCGCGGGCATCATCCTGCTGCTCGGTTCGCTGAGCCTGTTGAACGTGGCGATGGTGACCATGAAGCAGCGCATCCGAGAGGTGGGCATCCGGCGCAGCTTCGGCGCCACCACCGGACGCGTGTTCTTCTCCGTGATGATGGAAAGCGTGGTCGCCACGGCGGTGGCCGGCGGGCTCGGGGTGCTGATCTCGGTGGCCATCGTCAGCAACCCGAAGCTGATCAACGCGGTGCTGGCCACCGGCCTTGACGAAATGCCTGGCTTCCCGGTCAACGCCGCCCTGCTGGGCCTGGGGGTTTCAGTTGCGGTGGGCGCGCTGACAGGTGTGCTTCCAGCCCTCGTAGCGGCACGCGTGCGGATCGTAGACGCGATCCGCGTCTGATCTTCGTGCGTCAACTGCCCAGCAGGCGGCCCGGGAGTAAGCTTCCGGGCCGCCTGCTGGACACTTGTAGGGGATCCCCTGCACTTCAAGCGATCTTCGGCTTAAGGGTTTCAGGCATCCTGCTTTGCCCATAGCGTCGCTACCGTGAGTGTTATTTATCTGGTTCGCCATGCGCAGGCATCCTTCGGAACCGACGACTACGACCGCTTGTCCCCCAAGGGGCTGGCGCAGGCCGACATCCTCGGCGAGCATTTCGCCGCGCGGGGCATCGCCCCGAACCGGCTGATCGCCGGGCAGATGCTCCGCCAGCGCCAGACCCTCTCCGGCCTGGCCGCCAAGGGCGGGCTGGAGCAAGAACCCGTGACCCACACCGGATGGGACGAGTTCAGCGCCAGCAACATCACCGCCGCCTATCCCGAGCAGGATCCGCTGGCCAAAACCGATACCCGCGCCTTCCAGCGGCTGCTGGAGAAGTCATCGGCCCGTTGGGCCTCGGGAGACCACGACTCCGACTATGTGGAGACCTTCAACGAGTTCACCTCGCGGGTGGAAAATGCATTGAAAGATGCCATGGCTTCGCTGGGCAAGGGTGAAAGCGCGGCAGTGGTTTCAAGCTCCGGAGCCATCGCTTGGACCGCGGCCCACTTGCTGGGCGGCGGTTTCGACCTGTGGCTGCGGCTGAACAGGGTCACCGTCAACACCGGGGTCACCAAGATCGTTGGCGGACCGCAAGGCATCACCCTGGTCAGCTTCAACGACCACTCGCACCTGGCCAACGACATGGTGACCTACCGCTAGATTTCCGACACGAAGAATTCAAGGATTGGGCTGCCCCGAGGCTTCGCGGCAGCCCCGACGAAAGGATCCCGTCATGGGTGAAACACAACGTACCGCAATCATCACCGGCGGCGGCCGCGGCATCGGCGCCGAGGTGGCACGCAAGCTGGCCGAGGACGGCATGAACATCGCCATCTTCGACCTGGACCAGGCCGGCCTGGATTCCATCGGCGCAGAGCTGAAGGCCAAGGGGCACAACGTGCTGACCATCAGCGCGGACGTCTCCAACGAGGAATCTGTCGCCGCCGCCGTGCAGCGCGTGGCCGACGAGCTCGGCGCTCCCACCGTGGTGGTCAACAACGCCGGCATCATCCGCGACAACCTGCTGTTCAAGATGTCCGTCTCGGACTGGGACCTGGTCATGGGAGTGCACCTGCGCGGCGCGTTCCTGGTCTCCCGGGAAGCCCAGAAGCACATGGTCCAGGCCAAGTGGGGTCGCATCATCAACCTGTCCAGCACCTCCGCGCTGGGCAACCGCGGCCAGGCCAACTACGCCGCGGCGAAGGCCGGCATGCAGGGCTTCACCAAGACCCTGGCCCTGGAGCTGGGACGCTACGGCGTCACTGCCAACGCGATTGCCCCGGGATTCATCGAGACCGAGATGACCGCGGCCACCGCCGAGCGCTTGGGTCTAAGCTTCGAGGACTTCGTGGCCGCCAGCGCCGCCAAGATCCCGGTGCAGCGCACCGGCAAGCCGGCTGATATCGCCAATGCGGTCTCCTTCTTCGCCAGCGAGAACTCCGGGTTCGTTTCGGGCCAGGTGCTGTATGTCGCCGGGGGTCCGAAGGCGTGAGGATCTTCGACAGCATCTCCGATTTCGAGCAGGTCGCCGGCCAAGAACTGGGTGTCACCGAATGGCGGACCATCACCCAGGAAGACATCAACGACTTCGCCAGGGTCACTAACGACCACCAATGGATCCATGTCGACGAACAGCGGGCCGCGAAGGGCCCGTTCGGCACCACCCTGGTGCACGGTTATATGACCCTCTCGCTGGTCTCCGGCTTCATGTTCTCCACCTACCGGGTGGACGGCGTGGCAATGGGCGTGAACTACGGATCAAACAAGGTCCGCTACCCCGCCCCGGTGCTGGTGAATTCGCGGGTCCGCGGGCGCGTAAAGCTGCTGTCGCTGGAGCGCTCGGAGTTGTGGGCGCAGTCCACCGTGCAGGTCACCGTGGAGCAGGAACGCGACGGCAAGCTGCTCAAGCCCGGTTGCGTGGCCGAGGTGGTTTCCCGCCTGTACTACCCGAAGGTAGCCAGCGAGGAAACCACTGCTTAACAGATTGGCTTGTACTCAGGATGTTTCAATTCACAGGTGCACAATTTTGCTCATCAGCACATCTGCATGAGATCCCTGCGTTGACTGACAGAAACAAACCGAGTGACAGGTTTTTTCAGAAGAGAAAGATGCATAATTCACCCGTAACCGGAACGGGCGCCTTAGCTGG
Source organism: Glutamicibacter soli (assembly GCF_003309065.1). Classification (GTDB taxonomy): domain Bacteria; phylum Actinomycetota; class Actinomycetes; order Actinomycetales; family Micrococcaceae; genus Glutamicibacter; species Glutamicibacter soli. The sequence continues at coordinate 502,817 of NZ_POAF01000003.1, forward strand.
TGTCGGCGTCCGACATGGCATGCTGTCGCACAGAAAATGCATCAGGATCCAACATATACATTGGTACGTCGGCTAGCCGGAGATTTTGAGATGGCGCATCTGGAGTCCGAATCAGTATCGCGGAAGTTCCGTCTGATGCTAATTCATCAATAAGCTTTTCAGGAAAATCAGAAATCGTTGCATTTTCCCCAAAAATCAGTATTTTTGTAGGTATCTATTTATGCACATTGGAGGGAACAATGAATGACGATGGCCAAGTATTGCGCTCACTCTTCATGTCTTCAGACAAATGGGTACATAGAAGAATCCAAACAATTGATGACACTGTTCCCGGTAGGACGAAGATTACGACCTCACTTGACCTTACGGTACCGAAAAACAAAACAATCCAAGGGTCACTTGGACATGTCATCATTCCGATCGCGCTCCTACCCAAGAGAGTCATGCTTTCTTGGTGGGTTGCAGACAGTTCAGGAAAACCGCTTACAGTTCTCAACCACACCACGAGCAACAAACTTGTGCGAGTCATGCTCGAGAGTTCGCTCAAGATTGCCGGAGTAGACGTTCCCACTTCATCCACTGACCAGGATCGCATTTTAGGCTTCATTGAAAATCGGGATAACAATGGCGTGACCACAAACAAACGCACTTCGAAAGAAGTCCTTGAGCTACTCAAAACATCGAGCATGATAGGCGAGAAAAAGAAGATCGGTCTGGTCGAAGATTTGATTGACATTCTGGAGCGATCCTGGATCGTCCTAATCGAAGTTCCAGACTCAATGGCTGGCAGGCGCTGCATCATTAAATATGGCTACGACTTGCAGATAACGATGGAGCCAGTAGGAATTAGACGAGACAACGATAGCTACAATCTCCCCGTGGAAGATCCAGGATTTTCTCGCAGCCTACATTTCGAAGTCATCTCAGCGCCAGAACTAGAAATTTACGACTTTAGCTTAAGGCATCTGAATGCAAAACAGTCGAGGGATCGAGTTCTGGCCGACGTCAAGAACGTGCGTTGCGTAGCTCATCTTCAAAATGAAATTTACATACCTCGATTTGGTGGTGCTGAACTTCAATTTCGACTAAGACCCATCGCCTACGGTATCCGAAAATTCACGGACGTGGCCCTCTTCTCTGTGATAATACTGATAATAATTGCAACGATTATACGACTAACTAGCGCCGACTGGTTTCTCCTCTAAGACTGGCGAAAACACACAACCGCCGCAGTCATACTGGCATTACCAGCGTTGCTTTTTTCTTGGCTGGCCCGAACGCCGGAAACAATGGGTGTTGCGCGATCGTATTATCGGCTACGTTTGATCAACATTCTCTTGGCGGTCACGATGCTACTCATGGCAGCCGCCCTCTCTACACTCTGGCAGCCTTGGGTGTGGAATCTGATTTGGCTATTTGTTGCAACTTGCTGTATCATCGCGGCCTGGTTGCGATATAATGAGGCGAAGCACAGGAGACCCACGCAGTATCAATACGATGATTCAGGGAAAGGGGATTGAAGATGGCAATTGTCATTTTCGACCCTACGCATACGGAGGGTGATCAGCAGGTAATCTACGATGACCAGACGCAGTTAACTGAAACTGCGGCTTACACCGTACTTGTTCCTGAACACCGCCAAACTGGGATTTATGCTGGAGTTTGCACTGTTCAGGACCATAAGAGTCTCATCGAGGAATTTACTGACGACAGCGTGTTCGAAGGAATCGCTCAGTAGTATCTTCCGGTTTCTCTAGTTTCTCTTCGTGCGAGGAGCCGTCCAAGTTGCGGCTCCTCGCTCTTTTGGGTGATCAATAGATTTCGTTTTACTCGCCCCGCTCAAGTTCTCAACTGCAAGCTTTCCAGACGGGGCAGACACAACGGCCGGCCCCGCCCGGGGGGTGCCCCTATGTATTTTGTCAAGCAACTTCCAGCACCGGAGCATCGTAAAGCGACCCGTCCCGGATCATGGCGAACAGGACCGTCAGCCGTCGATGAGCCAACGCGATGAGCGCCTGGTTGTGGCGTTTTCCCTGGGCCCGTTTCCGGTCATATTAGGCGCGGCTAACCGGATCGAAACGGATAGAGGCGAACGCCGAAAGGAACAACGCTCGTTTCAGTCGCTTGTTGCCTGAGTGGCTGACGCGTTCGGACTTGATCGAGGTGCCCGACTGCCGGGTGACGGGAGCCAGCCCGGCATAAGACGCTAACGCGGCAGGGCTAGTGAAGGTCTTGCCGGAGGTCTCGGCGATGAAGATCGAGGCAGTCCTGACGGCGACCCCGGGCATGGAAGTCAGGACCGGGCAAAGAGGGTGGGCCTCCACCATGGCTTCAAGATGCTTGGCTACGTCCGCCCGCTGGGCGTGCAGGTCGATCAGCTGCCGGGCTAGGTGCGGGATGACCAGCCCGGCGGCTTCGGTGCCGACCACGACCACCGTTTGCTCATCCACGGCATCCAGGATCGAACCAGCCCAGGCGGTGTGCCGGCGGGCTCCATGCTTTGTGAGTTTCGCGTCGATCCTGGCCTTGCCGGCATGCTTCAGCTGGGCCGGGGTGGGCCAGGCGGCGAGGACTTCGAGCACCGCATCATGCTCCAGCCAGGGGCCAATCACGCGCTCCAGGCGGGGGTGGATCTGGGTGAATGGCCCGCGGATCCGGTTGCTGGTCTGGGTGATCTGGCGGGAGAGGTCCAGGTCGAAGCCGGTGAGCATGCCTAGGGCGGCTTCTTCCTCGTCCGAGACCTGGATGCTGCGCAGTGTGTGCGGCATGGTGCGGGCCGCGTCAGCGATAATATACGCGTCTTTTTCGTCGGTTTTCGCCGTGCCCGGATACATGTCCGCGATGCGCCGCATGGTCAGCCCGGGCAGGTAGGCCACCATGATGCCCAGGTGCTGGGCCACGGCAACGGCGAGGGCGCCGATGGTGGCTGGCTGGTCCACGACTACCAGGACGGTGCCTTTGGCGCTGAGATCCTGATAGACCTTGGTGAGTTTGGTTTCGTCGTTGGGCAGGGTTTTGTTCCAGATGGTGGTGCCGTCGGTGGTGACGGCACAGGCCCAGTGGTCGGTTTTCCCTACGTCGAGCCCGAGGAAGATCTGGATGTCATCGGTTTTCATGAGGATTGCTCCTTTGCGCATGGTTCGCCATTTGGTCGGCCGACCGTCGGTAGCAAAGCCTTACATCCACGTTACGACTGGCGTCCAGTGGTCCTGGCGCCGTGCCCCTGATTAGCAATCACCTCGCTGCCCTCCAATCCCGGTGGCAACACCCCCCGGACTATTGGATAAGCAGGGGCAAGACACCATGCCGGGATTGGCCGGCCGACAGCTCCCATCATCCTCGGGTGAGGGAGCTATCAACAAGGTAACGGGCAGACTACGCCAGCACGAGGTCCCCGCGTTCGAAAGCCACGATCAGCTCCACCCGCGAAGCGCATCCGCTCTTGCGGTAGAGCTTGGTCAGGTAGGACTCGATGGTCTTGGCGCTGTAACTGAGCACCTCGGCAATCTGGCGATTGCTCATTCCCTCGCACAACAGCTGGACCAGCTTCAACTCGGTGTCGTTCAGCGTCTGCGCCGCGGATGACCGAGCAGTGGCCGGCCGTTCAAGCACCACCGACTGCCGGCGTGCGGCGTTTTCAACCCGCTTGGTCCACACGGTGGCGCGCATCCGTTCGAAAGCCTTCCTGGCGGCCGCGAGGTTTTCCTGCGGATCGATTCCCCATAGTCCCAGTGCGCAGCGCGCCTGGGCGATGAAGTACTCCCCCTCCCACAGCTCGGTGTCGGCCAGTGCGTACAACGAATCGGAGGCCACGCCGGCCAGGGCCAGGTAGAGCGCTGAAAGCTGGATATCGCGGGGCAGCCCGGTGCGTCGCGCATGCTCGGCCAATTGCTGTGCCAGAAGTTCTGTCTGGCCGCGGTCCTCGGCGGCCAGCGCGGCCTCAAGCAACCCAACCAGCGCAAGGGTGGCCACCTCATGCCACCCGGTGTGCCGCGCTTTCGCCAACAGGTCGTGCAGCTCTGCGACGGCTTGGATCGGGTTGGCCATGGCCACCTCAAGCTGTGCACCGACCGCCTGCCAGATGGCGTACTCGACATGCCCGGCAGATTCCGGACGGATCTGCTGCAGGACCTCGGATGCCCGCCTGAAGTCGGTGCGTGCCATCAGGATCTGCACCTCGATCAACCGCAGCCGGAACAGGTTGCTGTGCAGGTCCGAGAATTCAAGCTGCACTGCCTCGCGGGCAATCAGCCGTTCGGCTTCATCCCAACGTCCCTGCCCGAAGTCGGCGAGCACCTGGGCGACCACCGCCTGTCCCCCCAGGTCCGCGAATCCCGCCCTGCAGGAATGGTTCTGGGAACGGCACCAGTATGCGTGCGCGGCCTGCGTGTCCCCGGCGAGCGCAGCCAAATGCGCGGCAGATTCCAGGGCGCTGGCGCGGCTTCCTTCCTGCAGCGATTCGCTGTTTGCCAGTTCTTCTAGTTGTTTCCGCGCTTCGAGCATCCGGGCATAATCGCCCAGGCAGTACTCCACCTGCCACAAGAAGGTATAGGCGATGACTTGGCTCGCCGGTTCCGATTCCGCAACCAGTTCCCAGGCCTGGGCTAGCAGGCGGCGGGCGGCCTTCGTATTCCCCAGGCGCGATGCCACCGCGGCCCGCTGGGCGATGAAGGGCGCACGGTCCCGCAGCTCCGGCATTTTTTCGGCCAGCAGGGTTTCGGCTTCCTCCAACCGGCTCATGGAGTTGTAGCAGTTGACCAAGGTGGCCACCGTGCGGTCAAGCATCCTGCCGGGTCCCAGCAGCTGCAGCGAACGCAAGCCTGGCTCCAGCGCTTGCGCAGGACGGGCGCCCTTCCAGCAGGCCGAAGCCTGCCGGCTGAACACCTCAGCCCGCGCCTCGTGGCCAATGGGCATGATCTGCAGGGCGCGCTCGTACCAGCGGGCCGCGGTCAGCGGGGAGGTCCCCAGCGTCTGCTCCGCGGTGCGCAGCGCGGCCGCGATTGCCTGCTCGTCCCCGCGGCTGGCTCCCTCGATCTGGTGCCGCACCCTTTCGGGCTGGGGCATGCGCAGGCTGGTCGAAGCCCCGTTGAAGTAGCCGGCGATTTTTGCGTGGATGCTGCGCCGCTCGGCCGGGCCGATGTCCTCGTAGAGCAATTCCCCAATGAGCGGGTGGTTGAACTCGTACCATCCAGCCTGTCCGGGAACCAGCACCCCGCCGGAGACCAGCGAATCGAATGCCTGCCGTACTTGTTCCTCCGGTGCATCATGCAGCCGCGCAAGCAACGGCAGGTAATCCAGGTCGACTCGGCCGAACACGGAGATCAGCTGCGCGAGTTCGCGTCCGTCCACGTCTTCGGCGAACACCTGGTGCAGCAGCGCCTCACGCCGGGTGAACATGGGCGGTACGTCGTCAACCAGGTAGGCGTGGCCCTGTTCCAGGCGCACCGCTCCGGCGGCCTTGAGCGCATTGAGCGTTTCGCGCACCAGCAGGGCATTGCCCCGGGTGCGTTCGGACAAGTAGCCGCACAGCCGGGCTTCCGGGGTCGCACCCAGCAGGGAGACCACCAGCTCGACCAGCCGGGTTCCGCGCTGCGGTTCCAATTCGCAAATCGTGCCATCCTGCGCGCTGACCAGGTTGCCCACGGTGGAGGCCAGCTCCGTCGACTGCTGCCAGGGCTGGGTGCGGGAGGCACAGATCAGCAGCAAGCGGCTGCCGGCCAGATGGCGGGCGGCCATGCTCAGCGCGATGAGGCTTTCCACGTCCGCCAGGTGGGCGTCGTCCACGGTGAGCAGCAGGGGCGCGCACCGGGTGAGCGTGCGCAGCAATCCGGTGAACACGTGCACCGGCAGATAATTGACCGCAGGCGCCGATTCGCCCGAACCGGCGAACACCAGTTCGTCCAGCAAGCTGTGCAGCTGGTCCGTCGCGGCGCGGACCATGGGCTGGGAGTCCGTGCCGTCCAGCACCCCGAGCAGGGTGCGCAGCAAGGCATAGGGCATGTCCCGGTCATGCTCGTAGGCGCACACCCTCAGGCTGATCCATCCCTGCCCGGCGGCGTGCTCGTGCAGGCGTCCGAGCAGGTGCGTTTTGCCGATGCCCGGATCCCCGAGCAGCGCATAGGTGGCAGCCGGGGAGTCTTCGGCCCTGCCCATGGCGGAGCGCAGCGTGGTCCAGGGGTCGCACTCGATGTCCATGAATGGAGTCTAGCGAGCCTCCCCTCTGGCCGCTGTTGCCTCATCTTTGCACCAGTCAGTAGGCAATCGGACCTCTTGACAGCCGCCGCTGCACGGCATTGTTGTAGGGAGGTGCCCCACCAAGTCGAGGGCCACCCCCATAGCCCCAGATCAACAGGGAATGGAAAGCTGGAGGGGACGCCCTTTCCACGCGCTGATTTTGTGCTGGCAAGGATAAATCCCACTGTCCGCTCGTGAAGGAGCCAGCATGACCCAGGCAGTTATAGTCTCAACCGCTCGCACTCCGATAGGCAAGGCTTATCGCGGAGCATTCAACAACACGTCGGCCCAGCAGCTTGGCGGGCATGCGATTGCCGCAGCCCTGGCCAAGGCCGGGGTGGACCCTGCCACCGTGGAAGACGTGGTGATGGGCTGCGCCGTGCAGCAGGGAACAACCGGCTCGAATATCGGGCGGCAGGCCGCTCTCCGGGCCGGGTTGCCGGTCACCGTAGCAGGGCAGAGCATCGACCGGCAGTGCGCTTCCGGGCTGATGGCTGTGGCTACCGCCGCCAAGCAGATCCTGCACGACGGCATGCGGGTCGCCGTGGGCGGGGGCGTGGAGTCCATCTCGTTGGTGCAGAACAAGCAGCTTAACACCTACCGCCGCGAGGACCAGTGGCTGTCCGAGAACGTTCCGGGGCTCTACATGCCGATGCTGCGCACCGCCGAAGTTGTCGCCGAGCGCTACGACGTCAGCCGGGAGCGCCAGGATGCCATGGGAGTGGAGTCGCAGGCCCGGGCGCTGCGTGCTTCCACCGACGGCACCTTCGCACAAGAAATCGCACCGATCCAGGTGACCACGCTGCGCACCGACAAGGAGACCGGTGAAGTCAGCGAATTCGAGCAGCTCGTCGACACGGATGAAGGCATCCGCGCCGGCACCACCGCGGAGGGCCTGGCCGGCCTGCGCACCGTGCTGCAGCCTGGCGAGTTCACCGAGAACCCCACCGTCACCGCCGGCAATGCTTCGCAGCTATCCGACGGCGCCAGCGCGAACGTGCTGATGGATGAACAGTACGCCAAGTCCTTAGGGCTGGCCCCGCTGGGCTACTACCGCGGCATGACAGTCACCGGCTGCGCACCGGAAGAGATGGGCATTGGCCCGGTGACCGCGATCCCGAAGCTGCTGCGCCTGCATGGACTGCGCATCGAGGACATCGGTGTCTGGGAACTGAATGAGGCTTTCGGCGCGCAGGCAGTCTACTGCCGTGACTTCCTGGGCATCGACCCCGAGAAGATGAACCCCAACGGCGGGGCCATCGCCCTGGGCCACCCGTACGGCATGACCGGCGCCCGCGCCGTGGGTTCAGCACTGCTGGAAGGCAAGCGCCGCGACTCCCAGTTCGTTGTCGTGTCCATGTGCGTGGGCGGCGGCATGGGCGCCGCGGGCCTGTTCGAGGTTGCACGCTAACCCGAAGAGTCGTTAGGGAAAACGCTGGGAACCGCGGAATCACAAGGTTTCCAGCGTTTTCTCCTTTCTCGTGTCGGGCTACGCTGACGTGCTTTTCAGCTGCTCCAGGTGCTCGGCGATCAGTTCCATGGCCCGGTGCTGGGTGATGGTGGGGCAGGGCGGTGAGCAGGTGCCAAGTCAGGTACGCAGAGCGCATACGGAAAAATGTGGGCGCGGGTACGGACCTCAGTGAAATGGCGGATCGGTTGGATGCCCAGATTCAGGGTGTTCAGGGGCTAATCGATTCCGTCAAGAAATATGGCGATGAACCTGGGCGAGCGCTGCTTCAACATGGCAGCTTTCTGGCGAACCGGGTAGAGCAATACAAAGTGGACCCTCGCACTGAGGGCCCACTTTGTTCTACACCGCAAAACGAACGAGCTGAGTCTCGTTACCTCAACTCGATCATGCGCTTGATCATGTCTCCACGTGTCAGCATGTATTTATCTACCATTCCTTGGCATACGACAACAAGCCACGCTTGGTCACGCATCCAAGACAGGTCGTGGTAACTTCGTCCACGCTGGCTGACGCTACTGATTGGCTTGAGGGGTTAGAATTCAGCCTTCGTCGGAGCGTCACTGAAGTCAGTTCCCATAATGTTGACCCCGGTGATGCTGACGTCTTTACCGTCCTTGACGAAGCTAATGTCGTAGTTGATGTACACCGGCTGGGCATAGGTTTCACCGTCCTTGACCAGCTTTTTCTTCACCAGCGCAGCCACGTCTACGGAGGCAATGTCTGCGGTGGCGGTGCCCAGTGGCCCCTTGTACCCCTTGTCATAGGACTCGGCATGGTTCACGATAACCTTCGCGTCGAGGTACCGGCTGGAGGTTGCCTCCTGGAAAACCTGATAACCCATCGATTTGGACTCCTTGGGATCCGTAACGATCAGGAACGGGTTATTGGCATCCGGCCCCTTGAATACGTCGCGGACGACCTTCTCTCCGCCATCGGCCAAGGAAGCCTTGTCCATCTTCTTGAGGGTTTCGTCAGCCTGCTTGCTACGGTCGGCATCGTTACCGCCGACGCCTGGCCCCGAAAGCATGGTGGCGGCAAGGAAATCAATGGCAGCCACCTGCATCTTGGCCATCTCAGCTTCTGTCCAGTTGTCGCCCGTCTGATTCCACAATTTGGGGTCAAACTTTGCGAACTTGGAATTCGGGTTCGCGCCCAGAACCACGTACTTGCCGTTCGAGTTCTCGCCGATCGACTTGTAGATCAATGTGGGGTCGATGTTGTCCGGGTTGGCCTCGCGCACCTTCTCGATGGCGCTCAGCTCCTTGACGGCTGGCGACGCGCTGGCGTTCTTCTCCGAAGAAGTTCCACCAGCTTCATTTGCTGCAGCGGAGCAACCAGTGAGGAGCAGCGCGCAAGCCATTCCCAATGCTAGAGCTGGTTTAGTAAATTCCTTCTTCACGGTGCCTCTTTCTGTGCGAGTGTTGATGAGATTAATTATTACTTGGCAGGCCAAGAAACGTATCATCCCAACGTTCTATTTCGCCCCACCGTGTAACCAATGCCCGCCACTCCACGTCAGTGGAAACTCAGGAGCTGTTCCGGCGTTCCCCAGGGCAGGCCAGCCGGCTTCTCGACCCGCTGGCGCGCGGCATAGGCCAAGAACCTCGAATTTTCCCATGAGTATCAGTGGATGTCGGCAGCTTCCGGGGACACCGAAGTGCAGCGGCTTCAACGACGGCTGGTTGATCAGCAGCGTGCATACCACCGGGCATAACTAGCATCTCCAAAATCAGTCTTTTCAGTCAGCTTCATGGGCCGGCGGAGGACCGACAGAATGCAGCCTTCGATGCAGCGTGGCATGCACGGGTGGGGAGCTTGTCGACAACTGCGCGGGGACAGACGAACTGTCTCGCTACGCGAGACCTTCCTCCAGGAACGCGCGGCAGCTCGGGTTATGGCTGCGCAACCAGCACCGTTGACGGATGGAGGGCCTACTACTCTTTTGGCGCTACGCTGCCCCGGCTACTTCACGGTCCGGCTTCGCAGCCAAGCGAGCGAGTTCGACGGGCAGACGAACTGCCACAACTGCGCCGCAGAGTACGCCAAGCACAGAGCATGGTAGGGGTTCGCGAACTTCCGGACGAACACCGGAAGCACGAGGTTCAGCTCGATCGCCATGTCGTCGTCGCGCCCCGCAACGCTGTCGGTTTCTTATCGTCAATGACCCGTTGCGGAAGCCAAGACGCTGAAAGAAATCCGCAGGTGGATCAAGCGGTATCTGGCCCGCAAAATTTACAGGATTCTGGAATCAGCGGAAGTGCTTCCGTGCTGGAGGGCAAGCGCCACGACACCCAGTTCGTTGTCGTGTCCATGTGCGTGGGCGGCGGCGTGGGCGCCGCGGGCCTGTTCGAGGTTGCAGGCCAACCGAGCCACGGCTGAATGCAGACGACCAGGGGGCCGGACTATTGTCCGGCCCCCTGGTCGCTCCCGTCCCCATCACGGCAAGAAGAACCGGCGCCGTTCCCCACCCATTGGCTGGCAGGGATACGACGCCGGAATTCTCTGTATCTACTTAAGTCTTCCGCCTAGACCAGCGTGAAACGCATCGGGACCTTGCCCCAGCCGCGCAGCACGTTGTTGTGGTAGTACTCCACCGGTGCAGCCATTTCCACCTTGGCCACGCGCTGGAGCATGACTTCCAGCAGGCAGGCGGACTGCAGGCGGGCCGCGTGTTGTCCCACACACTGGTGCATGCCCATGCCGAAGGCCAGGTGGCCCGACGGGTCACGGGTCAGATCAAACTTTTTTGGGTTCTCCCAACGGCGCGGATCGTGGTTCGCGGACTGGAAGGAGAGCAACACACGGCTTCCCTTCGGGATCACGAAGCCATCGATTTCCACTTCGGTAGATGCCACACGGAAGATCTGCTGCACCGGGGAAACCACACGCAGCGACTCGTCGAATGCAACGCGGGCCAGACCCGGGTTCTGCTTCAGCGCTTCGTACTGGTCCGGGTTGGTGGCCAGCGCGTGCATCAGACCGGAGATGCTGTACACCGTGGTGTCCACGCCCGCTGAAAGCAGCGAACGGGTCAGCAGCGGGGCATGCTCGTGCAGGATGTCGCCGCGGTCGGCGGCGGCCCAGATGTCCGCGCCGAAGCCTTCGGGGGCCAGCGCGTCGCGCTGGCACTTCCCGGTAGCCCATTCGTTCAGTTCCTTGGCCTGGCCGGCGCCCTTCTCGAACAGCTCGTTGCGCGGCCCCAGGCTGTTGAAGATGTGGTCCGCGTACGGCACCAGCTTTTCGCGCCCGTCAGGGTCGATGCCGGAGGCGTCCGGGAAGAAGTTCACCGGGAACACCGCGGCGATCTGCTGCGCACCGTCCACCAGCACCTCGCCGCCGGCGGGGACCTCGTCCAGCAGCTCGTCGAAGAGCGCTTCGGCGCGCGACATGCAGTTGTCCTTCATGGAGCGCAGCACGCGGGCGGAGAGGATTTCCTGCAGCACCTCGCGCGGAGCATCGTGCTCCGGCGGATCCATCTGCAGCAGGCCGCGGGCGCGGTTCGGCGGCAGCAGCCCGACGCCTTCGCCACTGGTCAGTTCCTGCCAGTTGGAGACGGCTTGGGACATGTGTTCGTAGCGGCCGATGGCGTAGGCGCCGTACTTGCTCAGGTAGGCCACCGGGCCTGCCTCGCGCAGGGCTTCCTGGAACGGCAGCGGGTTTTCCAGCGATTCCGGGGAAAACGGGTCGCCGTCCAGCACCGGGATCTTGCCGCCGGCCACCGGGCACTTGGTCATTGCAGTCATGAGAGTGTTCTCCTAGAGGTCGAGGACCAGGCGGTCTGAAATTGCACGGGATACGCAAACGAACATCCGGTCGTTCTTGGCGCGTTCGGCATCGTTGAGCAGGGAGTCGCGATGCTCCGGGGTGCCGCGCAGCACGCCGACCTCGCAGGTGCCGCAGACGCCCTCGTTGCAGGAGGAAAGCACCGGCACGCCGGCGTCGTTCAGGGCGCCGAGCACTGTCTGCTGCGTGCCGACGGTGACGACCTTCTTGGAGATCGCCAGCTCCAGCTCGAAGGGTTCGGTGCGCACCGGCTCCGGCAGCTGCGCCGGGACGAAGCGCTCGAAGCGCACGGTGCCCGCAGGCCAGGCCTCAGCCGCGCCGGCCACCGCGTTCAGCAGCGGCTCCGGGCCGCAGCAGTACACGCGCCCGTGCTCCACTGTCTCGGCCAGGAAGGTGAGGTTCAGGTGCCCCATTTCGTCCTGCGGCCAGATGGTCACCTTGTCGCCGTAGGCTTCCAGCTCGGGCAGGAAGGCCATGGAGGCGCGGGAGCGTCCGCCGTAGTGCAGGTGCCAGTCGATGCCCAGCTGCTCCGCCGCGGCGATCATGGTCATGATCGGGGTGATGCCGATGCCGCCGGCAATGAATTCGTAGCGCTTGGCCTGGGACAGGGAGAAGTTGTTGCGCGGGGTGCCCACGTTGAGCATCTGGCCTTCGACCAGCTCGTCGTGGATGTAGTGCGAGCCGCCCTTGGAATTGGGTTCGCGCAGCACCGCCACCTCGTAGGAAGAAGCCTCCCAGCGGTCGCCGCACAGCGAGTAGTGCCGCGAGAGGGCGCCCTGGGTGGCGGTGGGCAGTACCAGTTCGATATGCGCGCCGGGGGTCCAGTCAGGGACCCGGAAGCCGTTGGGCTCCTCCAGCCGCAGGCGGACGACGCCCTCGGCCAGTTCTTCCTTCCGGGCGACCCTCAGGGACTGGATCCCCGGGTGGCCCGCAACGCTGTGGGGCGCGGCCTGTGCCGCGTCTTTCTCACCTGTGGTCATGGCATTTGTTGACATGTTTCGATCATCCTAGGGTCGCGGGCGTGTAAGCAATCTCACATGCCGTATCGAGGTGATAGCCCAGTGCTTGCAGACTGCGAAAAGATTCGTTGATCGCTGATGATGCGATCCTCCGGGTTAACGGCGCGCGGCGCCCCGAAAGGAGAGATTCTCTCTTTTCGGGGCGCCGCGAGGCCTAGGCGTTGGCCGGGACCTTCTCCTCGCGCAGCGCACGCTGGCGCTTGAGCTCATTGCGGGCCAGGGCGTTCTTGTGCACCTCGTCCGGGCCGTCGGCGAAGCGCAGGGTGCGGATGTAGGCGAAGCCCTCCGCCAGGTTGAAGTCCTGGGACAGGCCTCCGGCGCCGTGCACCTGGATGGCCTTGTCGAAGATCCACTCGATGGCCTGCGGGGTGGCGATCTTGATCGTCTGGATTTCGGTGTGGGCACCCTTGTTGCCCACGGTGTCCATCAGCCAAGCGGTCTTCAGCACCATCAGCCGCAGCTGCTCGACCCGCACGCGGGATTCGGCGATCCAGTCGCGGATCACGCCCTGCTCGCTGAGGGTCTTGCCGAAGGCGGTGCGGGAGTCGGCGCGGGCGCACATCATCTCGATGGCGCGCTCGGCCATGCCGATGGCGCGCATGCAGTGGTGGATGCGGCCAGGACCCAGTCGGGCCTGGGCGATGCCGAAGCCGCCGCCTTCCTCGCCGATAAGGTTGGAGACCGGGACACGCACGTTGTCGAACTCGATCTCGCCGTGGCCGCCGTTGTAGTGGTCCTTGAAGCCCATCACGTCCATTGAACGCAGGACCTTCAGGCCCGGGGTGTCGCGCGGGACGATGATCTGCGACTGCTGGCGGTGGCGTGCCTCGGTCGGATCGGTCTTGCCCATCACGATGAAGAACGCGGCATCCGGGTTCAGCGCGCCGGTGATGAACCACTTGCGGCCGTTGATGACATACTCGTCGCCCTCGCGGCGGATGCTGGTCTCCACGTTGGTGGCGTCCGAGGAAGCCACCGCCGGTTCGGTCATGGCGAAGGCGGAGCGGATCTCGCCGTTCAGCAGCGGCGTCAGCCACTTCTCCTTCTGCTCTTCGGTGCCGAATTCGTTCAGCAGCTCCATGTTGCCGGTGTCCGGGGCGGCGCAGTTCAGCGCCGCCGGAGCCAGCGTGCGGGCACGGCCGGTGATCTCGCACAAGGTCGCGTACTGCACATTGGTCAGGCCAGCGCCCCGCTCGCCGGGCAGGAACAGGTTCCACAGGCCGCGGCGGCGGGCCTCGTCGCGCAGCTCGTTCAGGATCTTCGAGCGGGTGAAGGCATACGGCTCAGGCATGGCTTCCAGCTCTGCCTCGTACGCTTCCTCGTTCGGGTAAACGAACTTCTCCATGAAGTCCTCAAGTTCTGCCTTGAGGGCTTCGGTGCGTGCATCCATTGCGAATTCCATTTACTTGTACTCCTTCATTGCGTCCAGTCCAAGTTCCAATAGCAGCGGGACTGCATAGCCCGCGTTTTCAAATCCCTCGCCCAGCGTCTGGCGGTTCAGGTGCCTGAAGCGCACGCCTTCGGAGATGCCGGCCAGCTTGAAGCAGGCCAGCCCCAGGTAGAAGCCGAAGCCGGTGAGCTTGCGGCCGCTTTCCTGTTCATAGAGCGAGATGATCTCTTCTTCGTCCAGGTAGCCCTCGGCCAGGGTGACATCGAGTTCGTCCTTGTTGGTGCTGTCCCAGTCCGCGACGATCTTCGCGCGGCGCTGGTAGACCAGCATCAGGGCCAAGTCCAGCAGCGGGTCGCCCAGCGTGGCCATTTCCCAGTCGATGACGGCGGCCGGCTTATCGTCCGGGCCCATCAGCACGTTGTCCAGGCGGAAGTCGCCGTGCACGATGCCGGGCACGGAGTCCTGCGGCACATTGGCCGCCAGCAGCTCGTAGAGCTCGTCCGCGCCGGGCAGTTCCCGGGTCTTGGAATTTTCCATCTGGGTTTTCCAGCGCTTGACCTGGCGTTCCAGGTAGCCCTGCGGGCGGCCGAAGCCGCCCAGGCCCACCGCTTCGAAATCCACCTGGTGCAGCTTGACCAGGGTGCGCACCAACTCGATGGAGATCTCGCGGGCACGCCGGGCGCCCAGCGGCTCCAGTTCCTGCTTGTAGCGGTACGGGACGCCGTTGACCTTTTCCATCAGGTAGAACTCGGCGCCCAGCACCTCCTTGTCCGCGCAGTAGGCGATCATCTGCGGGACCGGGACCTCGGTTCCGGCCAGCGCATGCGCCATGTCGTATTCGCGGCGCATGTCATGGGCCGTGGCCATGACGTTGCCCAGCGGCGGGCGGCGGATGATCCACTCACTGCTCCCGTCGCCCAGCAGATAGGTCAGGTTGGACTTGCCGCCGGTGATCAGCGTGGCGGACAGGTCGCCGGCGACCAGGCCGGGGTGGTTCGTGTCCAGCCAGCTTTTCAAGGCCGGCAGGTCCAGGCCCGCCGGCGAGGACACCTGCGCCGTCTGGGTCTTCTCAGCTGAAGTCATGGGTTGGTTCACGCCCTTGCGAATTCGGGTACGAGGGATTCATAGGTGATGTCGCCCTTCTTGACGCTGCCGAAGCGCAAGGCCAGGTCGGCCATGTGCTCGACGGTCTTGCGGTCCGCCTTGAACATCGGCTGCAGTTTCGGGGCGATGTCGTTGGAGTAGTGCTCCACGTATTCGGTAGCGATGTTCATGCCCTTGCCGCCCAGCGCGGTGTCGTTCATGATCTTGGCGGCGGCTTCCTTGTTCTGCAGGATCCAGTTCTTCGCATCGTCCTGCGCGGCCAGCCACTTCTGGGCGATGCCCGGATCCTTCTCGACCATTTCCTCGCGCATGCCGATGGCCACCACGGCCTGGTTGCGCATCATGTCCGGGACGTTCGGCTCCGCGAAGTCGATCAGCACGGTGCCGCCGGATTCCTGGGACACGTAGCGGGTCGCGGTCCACTGCACCGTCACGTAGGCGTCGATGCGGTCGGCCTTCAGGTTCGGAATCGCCTGCGCGGTAGGCCCGACGGCCAGCGCGGTGACGTCCGAGTACTTCATGCCGGCAAGTTCCAGGGCCAGCTTCAGCTGCAGGTCGCCGCCGGCGCCCACGCTGGTCACACCCACGCGCTTGCCCTTCAGCGAGGCCATCTTCTCCTCGAAGCTCGCGTCCTTCGACGGCCACTGGTGCTTGGATGCGCCCACGATGCCGTAGGTGGTCTCGACCATGCGGAAGCCCAGCAGCAGCGGACGCTTGCCCTTGGTGGAGTTCGCGTGGGTCGCCAGCAGCAGCAGGGTGTCGGCGGCGTAGCCGTCAATCGCCCCGGCGGTCAGCAGCTGGAAGGCCTGGACGCCGCTCTGCGGGTTCAGGTGCTTGTCCACCTTCAGCCCGTGGTTCGCATAGTCCTTGTTTTCCAGGTTGAGCGTGTCCAGGAAGTAGGCGTCGCCCGGGAAAGAAGCCACGTTGAACGGCTGCAGGTCTCCGGCGGAGGCATTGCCCCCGGCACCGCACGCGGACAGCAGCGAAGCTGCACCCAGCGCGGCCGACCCGGCGCCCAAGTACTTGAGCAGGGACCGGCGGGACAGTCCGCCGGCAGGTGCTGCCGCCAGCTGGTTCTGGTGGTACGTCATTGTCACTCCTTGAAGGTGGCCGCAAAGTCCACGGCGAGTCGGTGCATTGAAGGTACTGCTGATGGTTCTTTCCCGGGCGCCATTGCCCAGATGGTGCTATGCGGTGTGCTCCATGACCACACGCCCCACGGTTTTGCCGTCGGCCAGGCGCTGCAGCCCGGCCGGTACGCCGTCGATGCCGAAGCGCTCCGAGACGAACGGGTTGATCTTCCCGGCGTCGGCCAGCTTGGTCAGCTCTGCATGGCAGTCGTCCACGACCTGCGGGTTCTTCTTGTTGTACAGGCCCCAGTGGATGCCGAGGATCGCGTAGTTCTTCACCAGCGCGTGGTTCAGCTTGGCGCTCTGGATCTCGCCGCCGGCGAAGCCGACCACGATGATGCGTCCTTCGAAGGCGATGCACTTGGTGGACTTCTGGTAGACCTCGCCGCCCACCGGGTCGTAGACCACGTCGGCGCCGCGGCCGTCGGTGAACTCGTTGACCACGGCCACGAAGTCCTCCTTGCGGCGGTCGATGACCAGGTCCGCGCCGAGCTTGCGGGCGTAGTCGGCCTTGGCCTCGCCGCCCACCACGCCGATGACCGTGGCCCCGGCGGCCTTGCCCAACTGGATGGCTGCCGAGCCCACGCCGCCGGCGGCGGCATGCACCAGCAGCACCTCGCCGGGCTGGATGCGGGCCAGCCGGTGCAGGCCCACCCAGCCGGTCTGGTAGCCGATGAACAGGCTGGCGGCCTGCGCATTGTCCAGGGAATCCGGCGCCTGGTGCACCACGTTCTGGTCCATCACCGCGTAGTCGGCGAACCCGCCGTAGGGCAGGGTGGTCAGGCCCAGCACGCGGTCCCCCACCTTGGCACGGGTGACGTTCTTGCCGGCGGCGATCACCGTGGCGCAGACCTCGCGGCCCGGGGTGAAGGGCAGGTCGGGCTTGACCTGGTATTCACCGCGGCACATCAGCACGTCGGGGAAGTTCGCGGCCGAGGCCAGGACCTTGACGAGCACCTGCTCGTCGCCGATGGACGGCACCACGTATTCAGCGAATTTCAGCGCATCGGCTGGGTCGCCCAGTTCCATGACCGACCAGGCCTTGAGCATGGTCGGCAGCTGCAGTTCTTCACTGGTTGCCACTGGCATGTCTTACTCCGATTCGAAGGTGAACAGGTTCTGGCCCGGACCCACCGAGTCGCCCTCGGCGACCAGGACTTCCAGGACGGTTCCGGCGTCGTCCGCGGTCACCGGGATCTCCATCTTCATGGCTTCCAGGATCAGCAGGGTGTCGTCTTCCTCGACCACGTCGCCCGGGGAGACCAGGATCTTCCAGACGTTCGCGGCCATGTCCGATGCGATGTTCTCGGCCATTGTCATGCACTCCTCTTTGCCAGTTTGGCTTCTTCTTTAAGTCGTTTTTGGATACGTTCCACCAGGGAGGTGTCGTAGTGACCCGAGTCGAACTCGGCGCTGCGCAGGATCTCGTCGAGGAACGGCTTGTTGGTGATCAAGCCGTCGATCTCCAGCTCATCCAGGGCGTTGATGGCCCGCTGCAGGGCATCGCCGCGGTCGCGTCCCCAGACGCAGACCTTGGCCACCAGGGAATCGAAGTGCTGGGAGACCTCGGTGCCTGCGGTGTAGCCCGAATCCACGCGGATTCCCTCGCCGGCCGGAACCGTGAAGGTGTTCACCGGGCCCGGGCGCGGGAAGAACTTCTTCGGGTCCTCGGCGCAGATGCGCAGTTCGAAGGCGTGGCCGTTCTGGGCCGGCGCGAAGTCCTCGGTGGTGGTGCCGGTCTGGGCGATGGACAGCTGCTGCTGCACCAGGTCCACCCCGTGGGTCATCTCGGTGATCGGGTGCTCGACCTGGATGCGGGTGTTCATCTCCAGGAACACGAAGTCCCCGGTGACGGTGTCCAGCAGGAATTCCACGGTGCCGGCGTTTTCGTAGCCCACGGAGGCCGCGGAATCGATGGCGCACTGGATCAGGCGTTCGCGTACCGCCGGATCCAGGTGCGGAGCCGGGGACTCCTCGATGAGCTTCTGGTGGCGGCGCTGGGTGGAGCAGTCGCGCTCGCCCAGGGCGATCACGGTGCCGTCGGCCAAGCCCAGGACCTGGACCTCCACGTGGCGGGCCGAGGCCACGAAGCGCTCGATGAACACGCGGTCCGAGTCGAAGCTGCGGCCGGCCATGGACTTGGTGTTCTCGAAGGCCTTGCGCAGCTGCTCGGCGTCGTGGGCCACTGCCATGCCGATGCCGCCGCCGCCGGCCGAAGCCTTGACCATGACCGGGTAGCCGACTTCCTGCGCCGCGGCGACCGCCTCGTCGGCGGTTTCCAGGGCGGCTCCGGCGTCTCCCGAGATGGGGACCCCGGCGGCTGCCACGGTGCGGCGGGATTCGACCTTGTCGCCCATGACCTCGATGACCTCGGCGCTCGGGCCGATCCACTTGACTCCCGCGGCCTGGACGGCGCGGGCGAAGGTCGCGGACTCAGCCAGGAAGCCGTAGCCCGGGTGGATGGAGGCCGCGTTGACGGCCTTGGCAACCTCCAGCAGCTGGGCGGAGTCCAGATAGGACTTCACCGGGATCTCCCCGGTCAGCTGCACTGCCTCGGAGGCCTCCGCCACGTACGGCAGGTTCGCGTCGACCTCGTGGTAGACGGCGATGGTGCGCACGCCGAGCTGGTTGGCGGTGCGGATGATGCGCCGGGCGATTTCGCCGCGGTTGGCCACCAGGACTGATTCTGGATACTGACTCATGCGTTTCTCCTTAGAAGCTGGTTGGCCACATGCTGAGGTTGTGTTCGCTGATGCCGCCGGTGCGGGCGTTGAACTGGTCGGACAGGGATCCGAGGATGAACTCGCGGGTCTCGGCCGGGTCGATGACCTGCTCGAAACCGAACACGCGTCCCACGTCGTAGGCGGAGGTGCCCTTGCTCATCTCGGCCAGGCGCTGCGCGTACTCCTCCGGGTTCTCCTGCGGGTCCACGCCGTGCACCACGGAGACGGCGCTGGTCGGATCCATGAAGGAAACCTCGGTGCTCCACCAGCCGGCGGTCGCGTCGGCGGTGCCGCCGCCGCCCATGTTGATGAATGCCTGGCCGTAGTTCTTGCGCATGGTGACCGCGATCTTCGGGACGGTGACCAGGGACAGCGCGTTCATCCAGTTAATGATCTTGCCGGCGACCTTGCTACGCTCGGCCTCCAGGCCGATCAGGAAGCCGGGCTGGTCGACCAGGTGCACCACCGGGATGTTGTACGAGTCGCACAGCACCAGGAAGCTGGTGGCCTTGTCGCAGGCCTGGCCGTCCAGGGCGCCGCCCTTGAACTTCGGGTTGTTGGCGATGATGCCCACGCTCTGACCGCCGATGCGGGCCAGGGCCGTGACCAGGGACTTGCCGTAGCGGGCCTTGAGCGGGAAGACCGAGCCGGTGTCCGCGATGACCTCGATGACCTGGCGCACGTCGTAGGTCTGGGTGCGTGATTCCGGGACGATATCCTTGATGCGGTCCTGGTTCTCCCCCGAGCCGGAAGGGATCGGCGCGGTCGGCGGCAGTTCGCCGTTGTGGCTTGGCAGGTAGGACAGGAAGCGGCGGATCAGCTCGATGGCTTCCTCGTCGGTGTCGGCCACTGCATCGGCGTAGCCGGTGATGTCCGAGTGGACCTTCCAGCCGCCCAGCTCCTGGGCGTCGACCTTCTGGCCGGTGGCGCGGGAGACCAGGTTCGGGCTGGAGACCGCCAGCACGCTGCCTTTGCGGAAGACCGCGAAGTCCGAGGAGACGGTGTGCCATGCGGCCGAGCCGAAGCAGTAGCCGAAGGCCGCAGCGGCCCACGGGGCTTCGCGCTTGCGCAGGAAGCGGGTCTTGGAGTTCGAGTTGCCCATGCCGGTGCCGCCCATGGCGTCGGGCATGCGGATGCCGGTGGATTCGTTCAGGTAGACCAGCGGCACGCCTTTCTTCGCGGACAGCGCCTTGAAGTGGCTCATCTTCTTGTTGGAGACCGGCGAGGAGGAGGATCCCTTGACGGTGAAGTCGTAGGCGCAGACCGCGGCGCGGCGTCCCTCGATGTCGCCGGTGCCGGTGATCTTGCCGTCGGCCGGGGTCTTGTCGCGGTCCGCCTCCACGGCGGAGGTGGTGAACAGGCCGGATTCGCGGAACGTTCCCGGGTCCAGCAGCAGGGCCAGGCGTTCGCGGGCGTTGAGCTTGCCCTCGGCGCGGCGCGCCTCCAGCTTGCGGGTTCCGCCCATGGCCAGAGCCGCGTTGCGGCGTGCTTCGTGCTCCTGCTCGCGGGTCAGTTCCACGGCGGCTTCTGCTTCCTTGACTGCTTCCTGTGTCATGTTCTTACTTTCCTTCTGAGGCGTCAGCCAGCTGGTGGATGTGTTCGCTTTGTTCCAGGACCGCGCGGGTGGCCAGCGCGGCGTCTTCGAAGGCGTCGAAGACGGGGATGCCGATGGCGCGGGCGCGCTGGGCGTAGCCGGAGATCATGTCCTCGGTCTCCACGCTGCCGTCGGTCTTGAGCACCAGGATCTGGTGGGTGTTGGTCTGCGCGGCGTCGCGGGCCGCGGCGATGGAGTCGATGATGTTGCCGGTGACGTCCCCGAGGGTGGCGCCGAGGTTGCGCTGGATGATGCCCACATTCAGGTGGGTGATCAGTACTGCGGGTTCGGCTCCGGCGAGCACGGTGCCCAGGATGTCCTGCGCGATGTGCCCCTTCTTTACGGCCAGGGTGCCGGCCGGGACGTCGATCGGGTTGTGGAAGCCGTTGCCCGGCGGCACGTCCAGGGATTCGAGCTTCTCGATGACCGCCTGGGGCAGCGGTGCGGTGCCCACTTTCTGGCGGGAGAGCGCGTCAGCGCCGAGCACCGAGGCGCCGCCGCCGTTGCCGAAGAGCACGGCTTCGGTGTTCTGCGGCTTGACCGACAGGTCAAGGGTGGACAGGGCGTGCAGCGCGCTGGTGAAGTCGGCCAGCGAGTCGACCAAGGTGATGCCGGCTTGGCGGGCGATGGCAGGCCACAGGCGGTGGTTGCCGGCCAGGGCGCCGGTGTGGCTGGTGGCCGCGCGGGAACCGCCGGAGGTGCGGCCGCCGGCCAGCAGGACCACCGGCTTGCGGACCGGGGCCTGGGCCAGCACGTCCAGCACCTCGCGGGCGATGCCCAGCGACTCCAGGTACAGGCCGATGACCGAGACCTCGTCGTCGGCCAGGTGGGAGCGCAGCAGCTCGCCGGCGGTGATGTCCGCGCTGTTGCCCACCGAAACCACCGAGTGGAAGGCGATGCCGTTGGCGGCGCCCATGCGCAGGATGTCCACGCTCAGCCCGCCGGACTGCGAGACCACGGCGGTCCCGCCCTGGCGCAGCGGAGCCTGCGGGAGGAACGAGTAGCGTCCGGGCGAGGAGTGGGTGCCCAGGCAGTTCGGGCCGATCAGGCGGATGCCGGCGTCCTTCACGGTGCGGATCAGCTCGGCTTCCAGTTCGCGGCCTTCGGCGACCTCGGAGAAGCCGCTGGAGATGACCTGAGCGAAGCGCAGCTTGCCGGCGCCTTCGGCCAGCGAGCTGGCCACGCGGGAGGCGGGCAGCGCCACGAAGGCGTAGTCGGCCGGTTCGGTGAGCTCGGCCAGGGAGTTGATGGCCGGCAGGCCTTCGATGGTGTCGGCGGTCGGGTTGACCGGGATGATCTCTCCGTCGAAGCCGCCGTCGGTGATGTTGCGGATGAAGCGGTTGGCCATGTTCGGCTTCTTGCCGCTGGCGCCGAGCACCGCGATGCGCTTCGGGCGGATCAGCGCGGAGAAGTCGGTAGGCTGCTGGGTTTCCAGGCTGCGCGGGGCTTCCTGGGGGGCGCCGACCACGAATCGGGCGTCCACGGCGACCGCGCGGTCCGCGGAGACGATGACCGGGTTCAGGTCGATTTCCAGCACCTCGTCGGGCAGCTGCGCGAGCAGTCCCTCGGGGCCGGCCAGGCGGCCGATGAGGCCGATAAGCGCCGGGATGTCGGCCTTCAGGCCGCCGCGGGCGCCGTTGAGCACCTTCAGGCCCTTGAGCTCGCCGAGCATGGCGGAGATCTGGGCCTCGGTCAGCGGGGCCAGACCGAAGCTGACATCCTCGAAGACCTCTACCAGCACGCCGCCCAGGCCGACCATGACGGTCCAGCCCAGGCCGGGGGTGCGCACGGCGCCGACGATGACCTCGTGGCCCGCCGGGATCATTTCCTCGACCAGCACGCCCTCGAGCTCGTGGCCGGCGGCGGCCAGCGAAGCGCGCATGGCCTCGGTGACCTCGGGAAGCTGCGCGGCGGTGACGTTGACCTTCACGCCGCCGGCATCGGATTTGTGCACCAGCGTCGCGGAGACTGCCTTGACGACCAGCGGCTCGCGCAGTTCGGTCGGAACCGGCGCACCGAGCTCAAGCGCGACGCCCCGCGGGGTGTCGATGCCGAAGTTGGAAAGCAAGGCCTTGCCTTCTGTCTCGGTGAACATGGCCGACTCCCGGGCCGCGGCCTGGGCGACCAGCTTGGCGAGGAACTCGGAGCTGTTGTGTTGGGCGGTTGCGATGGACAACGTTGCACCTCACTGGAGAAAAAGGGGTGGCGCTGATGTCGCGCCCTGCATGTGAGATAAGTCTCTAGAAACGCAAGGGGGTTTGGAAGCTTATTTGCTCTGGCACGGTGATACCCCTGCGCTATCGGAGGGCGCTATCACGGTGAAGTAGCGACTGGTCAAACGCGCTTTTTCTGGCAACTGGGCAGAGTGCGCAACACGGACCCCGGGCCCCGGCCCTCCTGGGCCGGACACCGGGGTCCGCGACGTGGAAAACTAGTTCTTGCCGGTGCCGTAGTTCTTCGAGGACTCGCGCAGCAGCCGGATCAGCGCCTGAACCGCCGAGGAGCGCGCCTCGTCCTTGCGCACCACGGCGGAGACCTTGGCATGCGCCCAGCTGTAGGGCAGCGGCACGAGCGAAACCCCGTTGCCGCTGACGGTGCTGTCCAGCAGGGTGTTGGCCATGCAGATGCCGACTCCGGCACGCACCAGCGACTGCGAGGCTTCGGCGTTCGGGGTCTTGTAGACAATCCGCGCCTCGATGCCTTCCAGCAATTTTTCCCAGGCCGAGCCGAGGATGCTGGATTCCGCGGGGAAGATCAGCGACTCGCCCTCCAAGTCTGCCGGATCGAATTCATCCTTGTCAGCCATCGGATGGCCTTCTGGCACCGAAAGCACCAGCCGCCCAGCCAGCAGGTCGATGTGGTGCAACAGGGTGTTGTCCGCCTGGGTGGCATCGATGCCAGGCAAACGGGTCACCAAGCCCACGTCGAACTGGCCGCTGACCACCCCGCGCGCCACCATGCGGGAGGGGCCTTCCTCCACGTCGAAGCGGACGTTGGGAAATTCGGAAAGCAGTCGCTGCACCACGCGCGGCAGCACCGTCTGCGATGCGGCGGGGACCGTGCCCAGTCGCACGGTGCCCAGCTTCAGTCCGCTGATCGCGCTGGCTTCTTCGCGCAGCATGCGTTCAGCCTGCACCGCCGCGATGACGTGCGGCAGGATGCGCTCGGCGGCATAGGTGGGCTTGACGCCCTTAGCTCCGCGGGTCACCAGAATGACCCCCAGGTCCTCCTCGAGGCGCTGCACCTGATTCGTGATGGTTGGCTGAGAGATATCCAGCTCCTTGGCCGCCTGCCTGAAGGATCCTGTCCGCAACGCTGCCTCCAGATAGCGCAGTTGTGCAAATCTCATATTTTCCGAACTCCTCTAACCAAATTAAATGCAGAATGCATGATTCCACTGGCAACATACGTTACCTTGATCACATTTTTTACGGGAGTTTCCGCCGCAATATTTCAGTCATCCTCAGGACGCTTGGCCTGCGCGATCCGCAGCTGGTCGATGCCGGTCGAATCCCGGCTCAGTGCGCCGCCTTCCACGGGAATCGTGCTCCCGGTAATGTACCCGGCGGCATTTGTCAGCAGGAACGCCACCGCGGAGGCGATCTCCGCAGGTTGGCCCAGACGGCCCAGCGCCGGCCGGGAGTCGAGGACTTCCCACTCCGAGTCCGGATAGCCCTTCGCTTCCACCCGTGGCGATAGGAACAGCCCCGGGGCCACCGCGTTCACCCGGGTGCCGGAGGTCCCCAGCGCATTGGCCCACTGCTTCACCCACACTTCCAGTGCCGCCTTCGCAGGCCCGTAGCCCGGCGCCATCAATCCCCCGCGCGCGGCGACCGTCGAGGAAATGAAGACGATGGATCCCTGGACCACCAGCGGGTTCAGGTACTTGGCGGCCAGCACCGCATGCCCCAGATTCACCGCGAAATCCTGTTGCCAGTGCTCCAACCCGTAGTCCGCAATCCGTTGCGGATGCATCTGGCCGGCCACGTCCACATAGCCGGCAAGTTCGCCGAAGTGCAGCGACGCCGCACCCGCCACGCGCGCCATGCCCGCCTCGGTCGAAAAGTCCACAGCCAGCGCAGGCTGGCCCAGCTCGTCGGCCAGCAGATCGACGGCTTCGGCGCTGCGGTCCACGCACAACACCGCACCGCCCAGGGCCACGATGGTGCGCACGATATGCTCCCCGACGCCGGCCGCTGCGCCGAGCACGATGAAGCTCCGCCCCTCCAGCCGGAACAACTGCCCATGGGGCACCTCGTTGGCCGGCACCGCACGGTGTACTGGCAAGTTGCGCATGATTCTCCTTCAAATTCGGCAAAGGGCTCGGCCCCGACGCACGAGGTGTCGGGGCCGAGCCTTCAGGCATTCAGCGGGCGGTTAGCGGGTCCACTTGGTGACAAGCTTCTGGACTCCGGAGATCGAGGCATCCAGCGCCATGGACAGCAGGCCCATGGCCAGCAGGATGGCGAAGGTCTCGGAGACCTGGAAGTTGTTGGTTACGATCACCAGTCGCTGGCCCAGGCCGGTGTAGGCTCCGACCATTTCGGAGACCACCGCGCCAAGCACCGAGTAGACCGCGCCCAGGCGCAGGCCGCCGATGATGGAGGGCAGCGCGGCGGGAAGTTCGATCTTGAAGAAGCGCTGCGCCTTGGTCATGCCCAGGGACGTGGTCAGCTGCTTAATATCGTGATCCAGCGCCTGCAGTGCACCCATGGTGCTGGTCATCAGCACGAAGAAGACCACGGAGAAGGCCACCAGCGCCTTCGGTCCAAAGCCCAGCCCGAACCACAGGATGAAGATCGGAGCCAGCGCCGGGCGAGGCAACGAGTTCATCAGGGTCAGGAACGGCTTCGCCGCGACGTGCAGGACATCCACGCGGACGAACACCACGCCCGCCAGGATGCCGAGCACGGCACCGGCGATCAGGCCGACCATGGCTCCCGAGAAGGTCGCCATGACATCCACCCAGAACGTGCTATCCGCCAGCTGGGTCACGAAGGACGTCGCCACATCCAGCGGAGTGGAGATCAGGGTTTCGTCCATCAGCCCCTGGCTGACGACGAGCGACCACAGCACCACGAACGCGGCCAGCACGCCAATGCGCAGGGCCCAGACGGTAAGGTTCCGGTTGATGCGGTTCTTGCGGCGCTCAATGAGGATCGTGCTGTCATCGTAGGCATTCGCGGACTGGCCTACAGCCGGCCCGTTTGCTTGCGTTGCGGTTGTCATGGGTACACCTTTTCTGGACTCGTCTGAGTTAAGGATTTCTAGGCTTCGACCGGCTTGCGGATCAAGCGCACGTCCAACGGCGAGGACGTGTGGGGGCCGCCGGTGACGGACAGGACAGTTCCGGTGATGAAGCTGGCCGCATCGGTGGACAGGTAGATGCAGGCATCGGCGACTTCCTCCGGCAGACCCACACGGCCCAGGGCCAGGAATTCACCATAGGTGGCTTCGGTCTTCTTGTCCGCGAAGCGCGAGTTCGGGGTCAACGTCGCTCCTGGCTCCACGCAGTTCACGCGCACGCCGCGGTCTGCCCATTCCCAACCCATCGTCTTGGTCAGCGAGGCCAGGCCGGCCTTGGCTGCCGCGTAGGCACCGCGCATCGGGTGGGCGTAGTTCGCCGAGCCCGAACCGACGTTGATGATGACGCCGCCGCCCTGCTTTTCGAAGACCGGCAGCACCGCGCAGGCGGCGTGGAAGGCGCCTGACAGGTTGGTGCCGATGGTGGCATTCCAGGCGTTGACCGACATGTCCTCCAGACGCGCGGCGAAATTGCCTCCGGCGTTGTTGATCAGGACATCGATGCGGCCGTAGTTCTCCAAGGCAGCGCGAACCAGCGTCTGCGCGGTGTCCGGCTCCTTGATGTTGCCGGTCACCATGACGGCTTCGCCGCCCAGCTCTTGAATGTGCTTGACGCGCTCCTGCAACGTTTCTTCCTTGCGGCCGTGCAGCACCAGCTTTGCTCCGGCTTCAGAGTACTTCTCGGCCAGCGCGGTGCCGATGCCGCCTGTGGCGCCGGTGATGATGACGACCTGGCCCTCGAAATCGAAAGTGGCCTTGCCGTGTTTCTGGGTGCCCACGGCAGTCGCAGATGTGGTCATGTTGATCCTCCAGGTGATGGGTCTTGGGATGGCATTGCGGGCTCCAGTCGGAGTGATCGAAACCGCAAGCGATGCGTTTGTGAAAGCTTCTAATCGTTTTCAATCGCGGGCAACAAGAATCCAGCTATCGTCGCGATAGGGCTTGAACGCCCCGGTTTTCCTTGACTCGTTTGACGGGTGTTGAAACGATTCCTACACCGGCAAGTGATGCAGACCACAGCATTTCCGTTCTCGTGAACAGGGTCGTCATTGCACCGCTAAAACTCGCTGACAAGCGCAAAGAGCATGTCGGCAGGTCCCGACAACTACCCAGCCCTTGGAGCGAATGCGACCCGATGACAGCGCATCGCTCAAGACCGAGAGTAAGAGTGAGGTTCCCGTGAGCCAGATTGCTGAAACCACAACCGAAACCAAGAAGGTGCAGGGTGTTTCCGTTGAATTCAAGAACGTGAATCACAGCTTCCTGCATGGCGACACCCCAGTTCGTGTGCTGGACAACTTCAACCTGCGCATCGAGCCATCGGAGTTCGTCAGCATCGTCGGCCCTTCGGGCTGCGGCAAGACCACTGCGCTGGGTATGGTGGGCAACCTGCTGAAGCCGCGCGCCGGCGAAGTGCTGATCGACGGCAAGGAAATCCGCCCCGGCGGCAACGACGCCGCATTCCTCTTCGCCCGCGACGCCCTGCTGCCTTGGCGCCGCGTCCGCTCGAATGTCGAGCTGGGCATGGAGGTGCGCGGAGTTCCCAAGGAGGAGCGCAAGGTCCGCGCCGAAGCATGGCTGCGCAAGGTGCGCCTGCAGCAGTTCGCCGAATCAGATGTCCTCCACCTCTCCCAGGGCATGCGCCAGCGCGTGGCCATCGCCCGCACCTTGGTGCAGAACCCCAAGGTCCTGCTCATGGACGAGCCCTTCGCCGCCTTGGATGCGCAGACCCGCGCCATCCAGCAGGAAGAATTCACCGGATTGTGGGAGGCCGAGCGTCCCACCGTCATCTTTGTGACCCACGACCTGGAGGAAGCTATCCTGCTCAGTGACCGTGTCATCCTGATGGCAAGCCGGCCCGGCCGCATGGTTGTCGACATGAAGATCGACCTGGAGCGCCCGCGCCGCCAGGACATGCGCCGCGACTCCGACGAATTCAAGGCCTACTTCCACGAAATGTCCGACCGTCTGCGCCACGAAGTTGATCTGGCTGAGCAGCGCATGCGCGAAGAGAACAAGAATTCCTAGGGACCTGCGGTCCTGCACTAACGAACGGCACAAATTTTGCTTCAGACGAAAAACATCCTCCGAGATGCCGATGGCGGCACCGTGGTCTATCACCGCTACGGCAACGGACCCCGTGTCCTCACCGCATTGCACTCGCTGGCTTTGGACGGCACCTGGTACCAGCCCTTGGCCGCCGCGCTGGGCGAGCAGTACACGGTGCTGGCTCCTGATTTCCGCGGCCACGGCGAAAGCCTGGTTGGCGGCGCCGAGATCTCCCTGGCCCAGGTCGCCCGGGACGTCAACGCCATGTGGGAAGCCGAAAACGTGGAACACAGCGTGATCATGGGCATCTCGCTGGGCGGCATGGTCGCCCAGGCAGTGACCGGATCCTACCCGGACAAGGTCCGCGCCCAGATCCTCATGGCGACCCGCGGCGCCTATGACCAGGCCGCCGCCACTGCCACGACGGCGCGCAGCGCGGAGGTCCGCGCCGAGGGAGGCATGGAGGCTGTCCAAGACGCCACCATGTTCCGCTGGTTCGGCGAGAAGTCCAACAACCCGGCCGACGAGCTGGTCAAGCGCGCCCGCGCCCAGTTCCTGAACGCCGGCGGAGAAGTCATCGGCTCCTACTTCGAGGCGATGACCCGGGTCGGCGACTTTGCCGTGGACACCCCGCCTCCGACCCTGGTGCTCGGCGGGGACGATGACCGCAGCACCTCGCGCGCCGTCCTTGAAGCGCTCGCGGCCTCGATCCCGGGCGCCGAGCTGGACTTCGCCACCGGCGGCCACCTGGTGGCCTTCGAAAACCCGGAGATCGTCGCCGAACGCCTGAGCCCCTTTCTTGACCGCCTTTCCTGGGACCGCGGCTGACGCGCGCCCGTCCCCACTTGACACGACACAACTGTTTCAACGGAGAAATCATGCAAATCACCACCGGCACCCTGGCCGAAACGCTCAACATCGAGGATCTTCGCGCGAATATCGATTCGGCCCAGACCCCGGCCCTGATCATGCTCACCGCCCACGTCACCTCCGACACCTCGGTGCTCAAGGATGAATGGCGCCCGAACCTGCGCACCCTGCCTTCCAGCGGGCTGAGCCCGGAAGCCGATGCCGCGGCGCGCGAGCTGTGCCTGAGCCTGCTGGAGCCGTTCCTGCCGCAGCAGCACACTTGGGCCGAAACCCTGGACGATTCGGTGCGCATCGCCATCAGCAACTGGCTGATGGGCGCGGTCAACGAGGATGCGCTGACCCTGTCGAAGGTCGCCTTCACCTCCAACACCGGCGATCCGCGCGCACCGCAGTGGACCCTGGACGACATCGCTCCGGGCAGCGAGCTGACCGCGACCGTGATCGGCACAGGCTTCTCCGGTCTGATGGCCGCGCTGCGCCTGAAGCAGGCCGGCGTCCCGTTCACCATCATCGAGAAGAACACCGGCGTGGGCGGCACCTGGTGGGAGAACACCTACCCGAGCTGCCGCACCGACGTGCGCAGCCACATCTACACCTACTCCTTCCGCCAGCTCAACTGGGAAACCCACTTCGGCCGCCAGGACAGGATCCACGACTACCTGCACGACTTCGCAGCCGACAACGGCCTGCTGGAGCACGTCGCATTCGGCGTCGAGGTCACCAAGGCCGTCTTCAACGAAGACACCCAGACCTGGAGCCTGGAGACCAAGGACCTGAACGGCAACGTCGCCACCCACGAGACCAGCATCGTGATCAGCGCCGTCGGCCAGTTGAACCGTCCGTCCATCCCGAACCTCCCGGGACTGGACAGCTTCACCGGACCCAAGGTTCACTCGGCGCTGTGGGACCACGAGCTGGACTTCACCGGCAAGAAGGTGGCCGTCATCGGCACCGGCGCCTCCGCGCTGCAGTTCGCCCCGGAGGTCGCCAAGGTCGCTTCCAAGGTCACGATCTTCCAGCGTTCGGCCCCATGGCTGCGCAAGACTCCGGTGCTGCGCCAGGAAGTCCCCGCCGGCGAGCGCTGGATGATGGACCACCTGAACCAGTACCGCGCGTTCTACCGCTTCTCCATCTTCCTGCCCCGCCTGATCGGCAACCTGCCGGCAGCCACCGTGGATCCGGACTACCCGCCCACCGAGCGAGCGGTCTCGGCAGCCAACGACGCGCTGCGTCAGGAACTGACCGAGTACCTGGTCGAGCAGGCCGGGGACCGCGAGGACCTGCGCGAGCAGATCATCCCGAACTACCCGCCGGCAGCCAAGCGCATCATCTGCGACGACGGCACCTGGGTCTCCACCCTGAAGCGCGAGAACGTCCAGCTGGTCTCCCACGCGGTGCAGAAGATCGACGAGACCGGCGTCTGGGCCGGCGACGAGCACTTCGACGCGGACATCATCCTGTTCGGCACCGGCTTCAAGGCAGCAGACTTCCTGCTGCCGATGAAGGTCGAGGGCCTGAACGGCCAAGACCTGCATGAGAAGTGGGGCATCGACGCGAGCGCCTACCTGGGCACCGCGCTGCCGGGCTTCCCGAACTTCTTCTGCATGTACGGCCCGAACACCAACACTGTGATCCACGGCAACCTGGTCTTCTTCCTCGAATGCCAGGCGAACTACATCCTCAGCGCTATCAAGACCCTGGCCGAAACCGGCAGCAAGTCGATGAACCTGCGCGACGACGTGTTCGACGCCTACGACAAGCTGATCGTCTCCGAAAGCGCCAAGCGCACCTGGGGCTGGTCCAAGACCCACTCCTGGTACATGAACGCCGAGGGACGCTCCACCATCATGTGGCCGCTGCCGGCCATCGAGTACTACCGGCGCACCGCGCAGGTCGACCCCGCAGAATACGAACTGAGCTAGCTGGAAGGCGGCGCGCCGGCGCCGCCTTCCCCCGTCACCTACGTGAACAACACTGGAGGAACCAATGCCTACGAACACGGCAACTATCACCGAGACCACTGCGGTGGTCGCCAACTTGGAAACCCGCTACTTCACCGGCGGGCCTGAAATCGGGACCCCCGTGGTCTTCATGCACGACGGCGCCTGGGGCGGCGCCACCGATATCACCTGGGGCAAGGTGCTGCCGCTGGCGGCCGAGACCTACCGCGTGATCGCCCCGGACTTCCTGGGCTACGGCGGCACCGCCAAGTCGGTGCGCGTGGACGTCTCCCCGTTCGCCTTCCGCATCCGCCACGTCTTTTCGCTGCTGGACCAGCTGGGCATCACCGAACCGGTGCACCTGGTGGGCAACTCCTTCGGCGGCTCCATGGGCCTGCGCGCCCTGAGCGACCCGGCCTACCGCGACCGCATTGCGTCCGTGACCACCATCAACGGCACCGGCGGCCCTTGGAAGACCGAGGACATGGCCAAGATCGGCGCCTTCGACGGAGAGCGCGAATCCATGGAAGCCATCGTTGAGATCCTGTGTGACGAGTCCGAGGACCGCCAGGAGCTCGTCGACGCCCGCTTCGCCTGGGCCCGCACCCCCGGCCACTTCACCTGCATGCGCGCCCCGCACTTCCCGATCCCTGACGCGCTGAAGGCCGAGCGCCCTGCAGATCCGTTCCCGGAAAACCTGCGCGGCATCACCACCCCGGCGCTGCTGCTCGAGGGCGCCAACGACACCCTGCTGGAATCCGGCTGGAACCAGAAGCTGGCCGAGCTGCTGCCTGGCGGCGTGGCCAAGACCATCGAGGCCAAGCACTGCCCGAACATCACCCATCCCGAGCAGACCTGGGAGATCATCAACGAGTTCCTGTCCGCACAGGTTGCAGGAGGCAAGGCATGAGCAAGCCGGCACTGGTGATTTCCGGCGGTTCCTCCGGCATCGGCGAAGCGCTGGTCGAGGACCTGCGCAAGGACTGGGACGTCTTCTCGGTCTCCCGTTCGCTGCCCAAGAACCCGCTGGAGGGTGTGCACTACGTCGCCGGGGATGTCGCCGGCGACGCGGCCTCAAATGTCCGCGAGGCCCTGGCGGCCGCAGGCCACACGAGCATCCACTCGCTGATCCACTGCGCCGGCGTGGGCCTGTTCGGCCCGTTCCTTGAAACCACCAAGGCGGATTGGGAACGCACGCTGATGCTGAACCTGCACGGCACCCTGAACTTCGTGCAGGGCTTGGCAGATCTGGTGCAGGATTCGGGCCGCGTGCTGCTGTATTCCTCGGGCACCGTGTTCAAGGCTCCGGGCGGCTCGGCCGCCTACGCCGCGTCCAAGGCAGGCATCATCGGTTTTGCGCGCAGCTTCGCCGTGGAGATGGGCGCACGGGACATCACCGTCAACGTAATCGCCCCAGGGCTTGTCATCACGCCGCTGGCGGCCGACCTGGCCAAGGGCGAGGAGGCGAATATCGCCACCCGCGCCATCAAGCGCCCGTCCGTGGTCCAGGACTACGTGGGCCCGACCCGTTTCTTCCTCTCCGAGGGAGCCGGGTTCGTTTCCGGGCAGACCCTGGTGGTTGACGGCGGATCCATCCGCCGCTGATTTCCCCTGCCCAGACGGCGGGTGTCGAGAGTTCCTCGGCGCCCGCCACCGGCTTTTAAGCACCCATATGAGTGCGATATGACCGTGATAGCGATATAGGCATCACAGGCAGGAGCCGAATCATGGCAAAGTCAATGACATGGCACTTGATGAACCGAAGCGAACAAATATGTCGGCGGACCCCGCTCCCGCCCCGGCACGCGATGATGCGCAGCCGAAACCTTCCGTCATGACACGGGTCAGCGGATTCCTTCCCGGTATCATTCTGTGCCTGGCAATGGGCGGCGTGTCGCTGGCCGCGGCCCGGCTGGTGCCGGGCATGAGCGCGCTGCTGATCGCGATCCTCCTCGGCGCACTGTGGCGCAACCTGGCGCCCGTGCCGGCTGTCTTCGCCCCCGGCGTCACCTTCTCCGGGAAAAAGCTGCTGCGCACCGGCATCGTGCTGCTGGGCTTCCAGCTCTCGCTGGGCGCCATCCTGGCCCTCGGCCCGGGCGTGCTGGTCATCGTGGTCCTCTGCGTGGGCGTCACCTTCCTGGCTACCGTATGGATCGGCGGACGCATGGGCATTGAGCTGCCCCAGCGCCTGCTGATTGCCGCCGGATTCTCCATCTGCGGCGCGGCCGCCGTGGCCGGCGCCGAGGGCGCCACCCGGGCCAAGCAGGACCAGGTGGCCACCGCCATCGGCCTGGTGGTGCTCTTCGGCACCCTGATGATCCCGCTGACCCCCGCGCTGGGTGCGCTGCTGGGCCTGAGCGAGACGAACATCGGTGTGCTCATCGGTGCCTCCACCCACGAGGTGGCCCAGGTGGTCGCCGCCGGCGGCGCCGTGGGCGCCACCGCACTGAGCGTGGCAGTCACGGTGAAGCTGGCCCGTGTGGTGATGCTCGCCCCGATCATGGCCGGGCTGTCCCTCTACATGAGCCGCAAGCACAACATTGAAGGCGGCAAGAAGCCGCCGCTGGTCCCGCTGTTCGTGGCGCTGTTCCTGGTCGCCATGCTGATCCGCACCACCGGCATCCTGCCCGAGTCGTTCCTGTCGCTGGCTTCCACCGCGCAGACCATCCTGCTGGCCGCCGCCATGTTCGCACTGGGCCTGGGAGTGCACCTGAAGTCGATCGTGAAGTCCGGCGGGCGCTCGCTGGTGCTGGCACTGCTGTCCACACTGGTCATCCTGGTCATCGCCGTGGTCGGCGCGCTGCTCTACAGCCCGATGTAAATCTGCACGCCAGGCGGATCCACAGCGGCCGGAAAAGGCCGCTGTGGATCCGTTTGCTTTTGGCTGCAGACCGGCCGGTTTCACCGCGAAGCAGTCCCGGAATCCGGATCAGGCTGGGGCATTGCGCCACACGCGATTCACAGTGGCACCACACAGCCGCGGCCGGGAGAATTTTCCTCCCGGCCGCGGCTGTGTGATGCCTGTTTCCTGAGTTCCCCTACTTCAGGGTGAAGCGCAGCGGCACCGAGGACCAGCCGCGCAGCACGTTGTTGTGGTGGTAGCCGACCTCGCCGGCCAGCTCGATGGAATCCACGGTATCCAGCAGCTTCTCCAGCAGGCAGGCCGCCTGCAGCCGGGCCGCGTGCTGGCCCACGCACTGGTGCACCCCCATGCCGAAGGCCAGGTGGCCCGAGGGGTCCCGGGACAGGTCGAACTTGTCCGGGTCCTCCCAGCGGCGCGGGTCCCGGTTGGCCGCCGGATAGCACATGAGCACCTTGCTGCCCTCGGGGATGGTGATCCCGCCGACCTCGAAGTCCCTGGCCGCGGTGCGGAACATGGCCTGCACCGGGGACACCCAGCGCAGCGCCTCGTCGAAGGCAACCCGGGCCAGGGACGGGTTGGCCTTCAGCTTCTCCCACTGCTCGGGGTTGGTGGCCAGCGCGTAGAGCAACCCGGAGATTCCGTAGATGGTGGTGTCCACCCCGGCGGTGATCAGCGAGCTGCCCAGCAGCGCCGCGTTCTCATGCAGAATGTCCCCGCGATCCGCGGCGGCCCAGATGTCCGCGCCGAAGCCCTCGGACTTCAGTTCCTCGCGCTGGCACTTCTGGTACAGCCACGCCGCCAGCTCCGGGGCCCTGCGCTCCCCCGCCTTGACCAGGTCGTTGTAGGGGCCGGCGGTATTGAAGTTGTGGTCCGCGAACTCGACGAACTTGTCCCTCGCGCATTCATCGACCCCGGACGCGTCGGGGAAGAAATCCACCGGTAGCATCGCGGCGATCTGCGCATGCCCGTCGACGGCCAGGCTGTCCCCGGAGCTGCTATCGGCCAGCAGGCCGTCCACCAGGGTGTCCACGCGGGCCATGCAGGTTTCGCGCAGGCCGCGCAGGGCCCGGGCGGAGAGGATCTCCTGCAGCACTTCGCGCGGAGCGTCATGCAACGGCGGATCGGTCTGCAGCAGCCCCTTGGGCGAGTCGAGCTCGCGGATACTCACCCCGTCCCCCGACTTCAGGTCCTGCCACGCGCACAACGCATCGGACAGCTCGGCGAAGCGGCCGATCGCGTAGACGCCGTAGCGCGAGAGGAACGCCACCGGCCCTGCCTCGCGCAGCCGCTCTTGGAACGGCAGCGGATCTTCCAGGACTTCGGCGCTGAACGGATCGTCATCGATGATCGGGACCGTTCCTTCGGCCATGGGACAACGTGAGGTGACGCTCATGCAACTGCTCCTTCGTGATCGATCCTGCTGCGGGAAAATGGCGGCGGGCGAACTCGGGCACCAGCGACTCGTAGGTGATGTCGCCCTTCTTGATGCTGCCGAAACGCAGCCCGACTTCGGCCATGCGCTCCACAACGTCCTTGGGCACCTTGAACATCGGCTGCAGCTTCGGTGCCACGTCGGCGGCGTAGTGGTCCATGTAGGCGCTGGCGATTTCCAATCCGCTGCCGCCCAGGGCGGTGTCGTTCAGGATCTTCGCGGCTCCGGCCTTGTCGTTGAGCATGAACTCGTGGGCGTCGTTCTGGGCCAGCAGCCAGTTGTTCACTGCCTGCGGCTTCTCGGCGATGGTCTTCTCGTTGGCGATGATGGAGACTACCGCCTGGTTGCGGATCACGTCAGGCGAGCTGGCCTCCGCGAAGTCCACCAGCACCTCGCCGCCGGTTTCCTGCGCCACGTAGCGGGCGGTGGTCCACTGCACACCCACGTAGGCGTCGATGCGGTTGGCCTTCATGTTCGGGATCGCCTGGGCGCCCAGGCCCACTGCCAGCACGGTGACGTCGCTGTACTTCAGTCCGGCTTCTTCCAGCGCGAGCTTCAGCTGCAGGTCGCCGCCCGAACCGATGGCCGGCACGCCGACCTTCTTGCCCTTCAGGGACTTGATCTTCTCCACGAAGCTCGCATCCGCCGACGGCCAGCTGCCGCTCTTGGACCGGGCGATGCCGTAGGTGGTTTCCATGGTGCGGAAGCCGATCAGCTGCGGCTTCTGCCCCTTCTGGCTGTTCGCGTGCGTCACCATGAGGTTCAGCGTGTCCGCGGCCATGCCCTCGACCGCTCCGGCGGCCAGCAGCTGGAACCCCTGGACGCCGCTGGAGGGCACGATGTGCTTGGGAACATCCAGGTGGCGCTTGGCGTAGTCCTTGTTCTGCGCGTTGATCGCGTCGATCACGAACCCGTCGCCGGGAACTGTCGAGATGTTGAACTTGATAGTCTCCTCGCCCGGCGCGGCGGTGGTGGATCCGCCGCAGGCTGCCAGCAGCGGCGCGGTGCCCAGTACGGCGGCGCCGAGGCCGGCGAACCTCAGGATTGACCGGCGTGAAATGTCGTTCTGCGGAAGTAGGAGTTTGCCTTGCGAGCCAAGCTGTCCTGAGCGGTTCATGTCCCCATGCCTTTACGTCGTCAAAAGTTCGGTGGTGCGATGTTTTGCCGTGCCGCGATTCCTTGGACCGCGGGACGGCGCTTGCAGGCCGAGCAGCTTCCGCGGCTTCGGTGGAGCGTGCGCCGGGTCCGACTGCGCTGTCGGCACCGGAAGCCCGGACCGCATGGTGCGGTCCGCTCCCGAGAAGTCCTCGAAGCTCCGATCGACCCCGCAGCGGCGGGCCCGATCTGGCGTCAGCATCGCATCAACGCCTTCGCCTGGGTCTCCGGCATGCGTCCGCCCGAGGCGGAGGGCCTTGCCGAAAGATGCGCGTGATTTGCGCGTGGAATCAATACTGTTAGGTAGCTCACGTTTTCGGTAGGCAAATTCCCTGCTCATACCGATAGCCATCGGCTATCACTCAGGACCCACTGCCGCACTGCCATCCATGGGGGAAGATCGGCGCAACTCCGCGGTTTCCGCGCCGGGCGGCGCGGCCGTGCAGGGCGCCGAAACCGCCTTAATACGTGATGCATTTTCTCGACAGGCCCGCTGCCCCAACCTATGATGGCGGC
Organism: Glutamicibacter soli; assembly: GCF_003309065.1. Taxonomy (GTDB): domain Bacteria; phylum Actinomycetota; class Actinomycetes; order Actinomycetales; family Micrococcaceae; genus Glutamicibacter; species Glutamicibacter soli. The sequence continues at coordinate 539,394 of NZ_POAF01000003.1, forward strand.
GCAAAAACCGGGACCCGGGCCAGAGCATGGCCCGGGTCCCGGAATATGTGCGCTGGGAGGATTCGTCGCGGATCAGGGGACGATGACCGCCCGGCCGCGGACGGCGCCCGCGTGCAGGTCCTCGTAGGCCTGCGGCGCCTGGCCCAGGGAGTATTCCTGCACCTGGACCCCGACCCTGCCGGCCCGGGCCAGTTCGAAGACCTCGATCATTTCCCCGCGGGTGCCCCAATAGGGGATGCGCACCGCGGCGTCGAAGGCGATCAGGCCGAAGCCTACGGTCATGGTTCCCCCGGCCAGCCCGACGATGGTCACGTCAGCGCCGGTGGCGGCCACCGACTGGGACAGCGCCATGGTGGGCTGCGCGCCGACGAAGTCGAATACCGCATTGGCGCCCAGTCCCCGGGTCAGCTCGCGGATCTTGCCCGCCGCGTCAGCGTCGCTGGGCAGCACGTAGTCCGCGCCGGCGTGCCGCGCCACCTCCAGCTTTTCCTCGGTGACATCCAGCGCGATCACGGTGGCGCCGGACAGCTCCTTGAGTAGCTGGATGCCCACATGCCCCAGCCCGCCGGCGCCGATCACCACGGCCCAGCTGCCGGCCACGAGCTTGGGCAGCGACTGCTTGACCGCGTGGTACGGGGTGAGCCCCGCGTCGGTGAGCGACACGTTTTGCACCGGGTCCAGGTCCCCCAGCGGGAGCAGGTGGCGCACGTCATCCACGATCATGTATTCGGCCATGGCCCCCTGCGCGCCCAGGCCCGGCGGGCGGATGCCCTCTGCGGCGGCGTTGGTGCAGTAGTTCTCCGCCCCGGTGCTGCAGCTGTGGCAGCGCCCGCAGCCCCACGGCCCGTAGACTGCCACCGCGTCGCCGAGGCTGAACGAGGTATTCACCCCGGGGCCGAAGGCCTCGATGATGCCGGCGCCCTCATGGCCCAGGGTCAGCGGGTAGCTGTAGCCGCGGGCCAGGAACTGCTCCTCGGGCATCGCCATGACCACCTCGTCCGAGTGGCAGACGCCGGCGGCGGTGACCTTCAGCAGCACCTGGCCGGGTCCCGGCGTCGGGACCTCGATGTCCACCAGTTCGGGCCGGCGCCCGTGTTCCAGATACCTCAGCGCCTTCATGGTGCGCGGTGCGGTGCCGTCGTTGGCCATTGTTTTCCTTTCGACTAGCGATGCGGCGCAGCCTGTCGTTGCCGCGCCGCGCAGACATATTAATAGGGGGATGCGAAATGCCACTGCCGCGGCATGGCTCAGAGCGCGGTGTAGCCGCCGTCCACCAGGTGGCAGCTGCCGGTGATGAACGAGGCCCCGCCGGAGAGCAGGAACAGCACCAGGGCGACCACCTCGTCGCTGGTTCCCAGCCGGCCCATCGGATGGCGGCCGATCAGCTCCGCGCGCACCGGCTCGTCCATGGAGGCCAGCAGCGGGGTGTCGATGTAGCCCGGGGCGACCGCGTTGACCCGCACGCCCTGCGTGGCGTAGTCCAGCGCGGCGACCTTGGTCAAGCCCACCACCGCATGCTTTGCCGCCACGTAGGCGGCGTTGTTGGGCCGGGCCACGGAGCCGAGCACCGAGGCCATGTTCACCACCGCGCCTCCGCCGGAGGCCGCGATGGCCGGCAGCTGGGTGCGCAGCCCGTAGAAGACGCCGTTCAGGTTGGTGTCGATGGCGCGGGTCCACTCGTCCACCGGGTAACCGCCCAGTGGGGCGATCGCGGAGGTGACCCCGGCGTTGTTCACCGCCAGGTGCAGCCCGCCGAAGCAGGCGATCGCCGCGTCCACCACCCGCTGGGCGTCGTCCGCGTTGCGGGCGTCCTGGGTGAGCGCCAGCGCCTGCCCGCCGGCGGAGGAGATCAGCTCCACGCTTTGCGCGGCGGCCTTTTCATTGATGTCGGTGACGACCACGTTGGCGCCCTGCTGCGCCAGGGCCAGCGCCAGGCTGCGCCCGATGCCGCTGCCGGCGCCCGTGACCAGTGCGGTCTGTCCCTCGAATTTCGGCATGTGCGCCCCTTCGGTCTGCTGCGCGGTGTTGGTTTTCGTTCCGGACGCCTGCTCTTCAGCGGCCGGCGGCGGCCTCGGTGGCGTCGGGTGCGGTTGACTCGGAGGCCATGGCGGCCTGGGCCTGCCGCGTGGTGCGCAGCGCGACCGCGCGGCCGCGAGTGCGGCCCAGGTGCAGCAGCACCAGACCCAGCACGCCCAGCACGGCGGCGGCGTAGAGCGCCGGGGTGAAGCTGCCGGTGATATCGAAGGCAAGCCCCCACAGCGGGGTGGCGATCGCCAAGCCCAGCGAGCCGACGGTCATGACCTTGCCGTAGGCGTCCGGGAAGCGCGCCTGGCCCACCGCGTCGGCCACAATCAGCGGCACCAGCACAGTGAAGGTGGCCAGCGCCAGCGCCATCAGCGGGATGAACAGGTAGTAGCTGGCCACGCTCTGCGTCAGCGCGATCCCCGGGAACGCCACGACATAGGCCAGCGAGGCCACCCATACCGAGCGCAGCGGGCCGATCTTGTCGTAGAGGTAGCCGAACAGCGGCTTGGCGAAGATGCCGCCGATGGCGTACATGGAGACCAGCGCGCCGGCCTTGGCGGTGTCGATGCCGCGGTGCTCCAGCAGCGTGGGCAGGATCTGGATCGCGCCGCCCTCCAGGCAGATGCAGAAGGTGCCAAGGGTCAGCAGCGCCATGACCCCGACCAGCTCGGCCTTGCGCAGCGTCGGGAGCTTCACCGGCGCGTCCGGGTTGCCGGTGTTGATGGCACGCGGCGGGTTCTTGATCAGGAAGATGCCAGGCAGCACCATCATCACCGCGGCGATGATCGCCAGCAGTTGCATGCCGCCGCTCCAGCCGAAGGAGCGGATCACCGGCGGCAGAACGAAGCCCCACACCATGCCGCCCACGGCGTTGCCGGCCAGCACCAGGCCCAGCACGGTGCCCTTGCGCCGGTGCACATGCCAGCCGTTGACCACCACGGTGGCGGCGACCAGGGTGCAGGCGGACCAGCCCACGCCGTGCACGGCGGCGAAGACGTAGAAGAGGTACAGGTTGGTGGTCAGCGACATCGCGAAGATGCTCAGCGTGGTGATGGTTCCGCCGATGATGATCAGCCGGCGGATGCCGAACCGCGGCACCAGCTTGCCGACCAGGGCGAAGCACAGGCCGCTGACCCCGGCCAGCAGCGTGTACTGGATCAGGTAGGCGCTGACGTTGACGTTGAAGTGCGCGGTGCCCGAGGGCACCAGCAGCCCGAAGGCGATGACGAACGAAACGCAGAAGGTCAGGCAGGTGGCCCCGATGGTGGAGGTCAGCCGGTCGCGGCGCAGCTTGCGCGGCAGCGGAACGGTGGCCAGCGAATGCTCCGCGTAGTTGATGTTGTGCTGATTCATGAAAACGGCTCCCCGATGAGTCTCGCGGCGGGGCAGGGGCTTGGCCCCTGCCATGGGTCCCGCGGCATGAATCGTCACGGGAAGGCGGTCGGCCCCCGGCTGGGCGCCCGCATCCCCTCCCCCAAGGAGCGCGGGCGCCCGCCGGGCGGCCAACCGGTTTATTTCAGGGCGAAGCCCTCGTATTCGCGGGCGGCGACGCCCTCGCAGTGCGCACGGTAGGTTCCCACCCCGCCCACGTACGGCATGAACACCCGCGGCTTGCCCGGCACGTTGGCTCCCAGGTACCAGGAGTTCGCGGTCGGGAACAGGGTCTGGTCGGCAAGCTCGCGCACATGCTCAACCCATCCGGCCTCCGAGGCGGTGGTGGCTTCCGAGGTTTCGTAGCCCTTGGCCTGCAGGTAGGCCAGGTGGTCGGTGATCCACTCGACGTGCTGCTCGATCGAGGTGAGCATGTTGCTCAGCACGCTCGGGCTGCCCGGTCCGGCGATGGTGAACAGGTTCGGGAAGCCGGCGATCGCCACGCCCAGGTAGGTGCGCGCTCCTGCGTCCCAGTGCTCGCGCAGCGAGGCCCCGTCGCGGCCGCGGATGTCCATGCGCAGCATCGCGCCGGTCATCGCGTCGAAGCCGGTGGCCACCACCAGCGCGTCCAGTTCGTAGAAGTTCGACTCGGTGCGCACGCCGGTTGGCGTGATCTCCACGATCGGGTCGCTCTTCACGTCGATCAGCTGCACGTTCTCGCGATTGAAGGTGGCGTAGTAGTCGGTGTCCACGCAGATGCGCTTGCCGGTGATCGGGTAGCCGTAGGGCTTGAGCAGCTCGGCGGTCTTCGGGTCCGTGACGGTCTGCTCGATCTTGGCGCGCACGAAGTCGGAGAGCGAGTCGTTGGATTCCTTGTTGCGCATCAGGTCGTTGAAGCAGGAGGAGATGCGGAACCCGCCCTTGGGCCAGTGCTCCTCGAAGACCGCGCGGCGCTCGTCCTCGGAGATGTCCACCGCGGCCTGGTTGCGGCGCTGGTACGGGATGCCCATGGCGGTGTGGCGGGAGCGTTCGCGCAGTTCGGGGTAGTTCGCCTTGATCTTGGCGAACCATTCTTGGTCGATCGGGCCGTTGAAGGCAGGAACCGAGAAGTTGGCCGTGCGCTGGAAGACCTGCAGGTTCTTCGCCTGCTTGGCGATCATCGGGATGGCCTGGATGCCGGAGGAGCCGGTGCCGATCACGCCCACGCGCTGGCCGGTGAAGTCCACCTCCTCGTGCGGCCACATGCCGGTGTGCAGCAGGCGCCCGGTGAAGGAGTTGATGCCGGGGATGTCCGGCATGCGGGCGGAGGACAGGCAGCCGGTAGCCATGATGCAGTACTTCGCGCTGATCACCGAGCCGCCGTCGGGGCCGATGCTGGTGACGGTCCAGCGCTCGGTGCTCTCATCGAACACCGCGGAGACCACGGTGGTCTCGAAGAAGATGTCCTTGCGCAGATCGAAGCGGTCGGCGACGTGGTTGATGTACTTGAGCAGCTCGGGCTGGGCCGGGTAGCGTTCGGTCCATTCCCAGTCCTGCTGCAGGTCCTCGTCGAAGGAGTAGGAGTAGTACGGGCTTTCCACGTCGCAGCGGGCGCCCGGATAGCGGTTCCAGTACCAGGTGCCGCCCACGCCATCGCCCTTTTCCAGGATGACCGTGCTCAGGCCCAGCCCGCGCAGCTTGTGCATTGAATACAGTCCGGAGAATCCGGCGCCGACCACCAGGGCGTCGACTTCATGTGGCATGCGCATTGTCTTACTCGCTTTCAATCGTGCTGAGGTTGCTGATGTAGTTGGCGATGTATCCTGTCGCCTCCAGGCTGGCCGGCAGCACGCCGGTCATTTGGATGAAACCGTGCATCTGGCCCGGCCAGCACACCTGCTGGACCGGAACCCCTGCACGGGAGAGTTCGCTGGCGTAGTGCTCGCCCTCGTCGCGCAGCACGTCGTGCTCGGCGGTGATGACCAGCGCCGGCGCCAATCCGGAGAAATCCCCGCAGCGGATGGGCGAGGCGTCCGGGTGGGAGCGTTCGCCCGGGTCGGGCACGTAGTAGCCCCAGAAGTACTCCATGGCCTCCACCGGCAGCAGGGTCTGGTTCTCGGGTTCGAGGTAGCTCCCGCGGCCTAAGTCGTGGTCCGTCACCGGGTAGATGAGGATCTGCCCGTCGGGCTTGGCCCCGCCGCTGTCGCGGGCCTTGCGGGCGGTGACCGCTGCGAGGTTGCCGCCGGCGCTGTCCCCGGCGAGATACAGCTTGGCGTCCGGGGCTGCCAGCTGCTGCGCGTTCTCCAGCACCCACTGCCAGGCTTCCCAGCAGTCGTCGACGGGAATCGGGAACGGGTGCTCGGGGGCCTTGCGGTATTCGGCAAGCACTACCGTTGCGCCCGAGTCCACGGCGAGGTGGCGGGCCATGGCATCGTAGGCGTCGATGCTGCCCAGGACCCATCCCCCGCCGTGGAGGTACAGGACCACCGAGTGCGCCCGCGCCTTCGGGACGTGGATGCGCATCTGGATGCCGTCGCCGCCGGCTACCGGAAGCCTGAAGTCCCGGCTTTCAGGCAGTTCCGGCCCCGGCGCAAACAGCTGGGCTCGAGTAGCGCTGACCGCCCGGGCCTGCTGCGGTTCCAGCTCGGTCAGCGGGACCGCATTCGGGTCGGATGACATGACGCGCAGCAGTTGCAGCGTCGCTTCGTCGAGAGCCACTTCGCCGTCCTCTGGTCGAAAAGTTGGTGGGTTGGCGCCCCCAAAAACACGTGAAGTGAGAGGCGTCACACCAGCATAGAATGCATAATGCATTCTTTCCACCCCTCCGGGCAAAAAATTTTCCTGAGCTTCCCTGCGGAGCGCGTCGCATAAGCTTTAAGTAACATCTGTCGGCGAATTTCCCAGAAAGGAGGCCCCGATGACCACCGGACCCAACAATTTCACGGCGCCCACCACACGGGCCGAGGCGGTGGCGACCCAGCTGCGCAAGGAAATTGCCAGCGGCGTACTGGCCCCCGGTGCCCCGATCCGGGATGCCGAGATCGCCGCCCGCCTGGGCGTGAGCATCACCCCGGTGCGCGAATCCATCGCCGTGCTCATCTCCGAGGGGCTTGTTGACCTGCTGCCGAACAAGCGCCGCCGGGTCATGAGCATGACCCAGCACCAGGCCGAGGAGCTCATGGATGCACTCGGCGCGCTGATGAGCCTCGGCATGGCCCGCATCGACGGCGCCACGCAGGACACCAGTCGGCTGCGCGCGATCATGCTGACCGTAGGCCAGGGCATCGAGCACCCCGAGCGCCGCCCGGTCGAAGGCGGCCCGGTGGCCCAGATGGTCGACGAGATCTTCACCTTGGCAGGCAACAGCGAACTCAAGTTCCTGGTGCAGCAATTGTCCACGCGCATCAGCGGACGCCTTTCGCTCTACCCGTACCGGCACCATGCGCGGCTGTGGGACGAGGCTTTCACCCGGATCGCGGCCACCCTGCCCGACACCCAGGCCGCCGCGGAGCTGATCACTGAATTCTTCGACCGCCTGGTCGAGGCCATGTCCCACGACCGCCACCGCGACCAAGTGGTCTCGCCCCAGCGATAGGCCGGGCGATAGCTTGCGGCTTTCACTGTGACTGTGGACAGGATTGCGGGCTTCATGGCATGGTCGGTTGCGTGGCACAAGTCACGCTATCGCCCCGAGGAGCTCCATTGAGGTCATTTACCGCGTTCATTTCCGACCGTTCGATCCGCGAAGTCGAGTCCGAGACCCCTGTGCCGACGGGGAAGGAAGTCCTGCTGCGCACCACCCACAGCGGTGTCTGCCATTCCGACATCCATGCGCGGGACGGGCACTTCGACCTCGGAAGCCGCGGAAAGCTCTCTCTGGCCTCCCGCGGCATGGGAGACAGCCTCGTTATGGGCCACGAGGTCGTGGGAGAGGTCATCGCGGTGGGCTCGGAGGTCACCGACCGCGCCGTGGGCGAGCGCGTGCTGGTCTACCCATGGCTCGGCTGCGGCGAATGCGTCCAGTGCCTCAGGGACGCGGAGAACTCCTGCGCCACCCCGCGCTCCATCGGCGTCCAGCTGCCCGGCGGCTACGCGGACCACGTGCTGGTGCCGCACGAGAAGTACACCTTGGACATCGACGGGCTGGACCCTGCTTGGGCGGCCACGCTGGCCTGTTCCGGAGTCACCTCCTACTCCGCCATCAACAAGATCCTCCCGCTGCCGGCCGACGCCCCCGTGGCGGTCATCGGCGCCGGCGGCGTGGGCCTGAGCGCCATCGCGATCCTCGCCGCGCTGGGCCACAAGAACACGATCGCGCTGGACCTGAACCCGGCCAACCTCACCCTCGCCGCGGAAAACGGAGCCACCCGCACGCTGCAGATCACCACGGACAGCACCGCGGAATCCGTGCGCAAGGAACTGGGTGTGAAGCCGGAAGCGATCATCGACTTCGTGAACAACTCGCAGACCGCGACCATCGGCTTCGACTGGCTGACCAAGGGCGGCACCATGATCCAGGTCGGCCTGTTCGGCGGCGAATTGGTTGTCCCGACCACCTTGCTGGCCATGAAGATGGCGACCATCCGCGGCAGCTTCGTGGGCAACCTTGTCGAGCTGCGCGCCCTGGTCGAGCTGGCGAAGTCCGGACAGCTGCCACGCACCGCGGTGGGTTCCGGAGTGTTGGATGCCGACGGCGTGCGCGACACCCTGGATGCCCTGGAAAACCGGCAGATCTCCGGACGCGTTGTCCTTGAGGCCCGCTGATTTTTTAGCTTAGAAACAATGCATTGTGCATTTATCTGACCGCCTTCCCACGACAGGAATCACCACGTCATGTACCGCTCCACCAACCCGATGACAGGACTCGTCGAGGCCGAGTTCCCTCTGCTCACCGCCGATGAGATCGCACAGGCAGCGCAGCGCTCCGCGCAGGCCTACGTCCAGTGGCAGGCCGTGCCCCGTGCCGAACGCGCGGACGCGGTGCTGCGCATCGCTGCGATCTTCGAGTCCCGCCGCGACGAGTTCGCGAAGCTGATCACCGCGGAAATGGGCAAACCCATCTCCCAGGCCCGCGGGGAGATCGCGCTGGTTGCCTCGATCTGCCGCTACTACGGCGGGAACGCCGAGACGCTGCTGGCCGACGAGGTCCTGGACCCGGCCAGCGGGGACAGCGCCGTGGTGCGCACCAGCGCCATCGGCCCGGTGCTCGGGGTCATGCCGTGGAACTTCCCGTTCTACCAGGTGGCCCGCTTCGCCATCCCGAACCTGCTGCTGGGCAACACCATCCTGCTCAAGCACGCCAGCAATTGCCCGCAGTCGGCGCTCGCCTTCGAGCGCGTGGTCCACGGGGCAGGCGTCCCGGCCGATGCCTACATCAACCTGCTGGCCTCCTCGAAGGATATCGACGCGCTGGTTGCCTCGCCGCACGTTCAGGGTGTTTCGCTGACTGGTTCGGAAAAGGCAGGGGCCTCGGTGGCCTCCCAGGCAGGAAAGCATCTGAAGAAGGTGGTCCTTGAACTCGGCGGCTCCGATCCCCTACTGGTGCTGGATTCGGGCATCCTGGAGCACAGCGTCAAAGCGGCCGTGCTCGGCCGCTTCGCCAACGCGGGCCAGGCCTGCATCTCCGCCAAGCGCCTGATCGTGCTGGACGAAGCCTACGAGGACTTTTCCACCTCGTTCGCCCAGGCGGTCTCCAACATCAGTTTCGGAGATCCCACGGATCCGGCCACCTTCATGGGTCCGCTGTACTCGGCCTCCGCCAAGGACGAGATCCTGGAGGTTGTCGACGACGCCCTGGCCCAGGGCGCCGAACTGCTCGTGGGCACAGCGTCCGCACGCACGGATGATGCATTCCTGGAGCCAATGGTGCTGGTGGGAGTCACCGAGCAGATGCGCGCATTCCATGAGGAGATCTTCGGCCCCGTGGCCGTGCTGCTGCGGGCCCGGGACGCCGACCACGCCGTGGAACTGGCAAACAGCAGCGTCTACGGCCTCGGCGCCACCGTCTTCAGCTCCGACACCGCCCAGGCCAACGCCGTCGCGGACCGGCTGGAGGCTGGCATGGTGGTCATCAACGGCATGGCCGGCAGCCAGGCCGATCTGCCCTTCGGCGGCACCAAGCGCTCGGGCTTTGGGCGCGAACTGGGCAGCGCCGGCATCGCGGAATTCTCCAACAAGAAGCTGATCCGTACTCCTGCCTAGCCGGACCCGGCGAGCCCGGTCCGGCTGCGTGTACCTCCTTGCACGCGCCCGGGCCGGGCTTGCCGTGTTAACTGGTTGTCATACGCCCGGCGCATCCGCGAATTCCGGCGGCCAGCAGATTTCATCGCGCTCCAGCAGCAGCTCCTCGCCCGGCTGCGTGGTCTGCTCCGGCGTCCAGTCGCAGCCGATCTCCGCCTGGGTGCGCGTCCAGTACCCCCGGTGCACCCGGCGCCAATATTCCAGCGAGAGGTTCCCTTCGCCTTCGGCGGCGGCGAACTCGGCGGGTACGTCGAAGAAGCTGGATCGCTGCACAGAAACCACACGCTGGATGATCCTAGGTTCTCCCGAGCCGTCGCATACCACCCAGTGGTCTCCCGCCTTGGGTTCGGCTTCGCCGTGCTGCCTGTATTCCTTGGCCAGCGATGAGGTGGCACGCTTGGTTCCGTACATGACCTCATGCAGCAGCTCTTCGGCCAGCTCGGCGCTGTCCCCGTAGCATTCGACCACATAGCCCGGAGCGTCCTCGGGCGCGATGGAGCGGGCGGACAGGTACGCGCGCCACATCTTCTCGGCGGCTTCCAGGTTCAGCTCGGGCAGTTCGCTCATTGGACAATCGTACTAGTCTTCCAGCTCAAATTCCCTGTAGAAATTGGGGTTGGACGGCGTCAGGAACCGGATCCTCTGGCCGTAGTGCACATGGATCAGGTTCAGCCGCAGGACGGCGGGTCTGCTGAAGGTTTAGTTGACACTTCGACCGCATAACCCAGCGATGGTTATGCTCAAACGAAGGAACAAAAACCATGCCAAGAATCTTCACCGAAGATTTCAAGAAGGACGCAGTTGCTCTCGTCGAATCGGGAATGTCCCAGAAGCAAGTCGCTGCGGATCTGGGCGTCTCAAAGACAGCCCTGCAAATGTGGGTCCGTGATGCCCGTTACCAATCCCACGGAATGACACCGTCCTCCGATGCTGACGAACGCAAAGAAATGTCCCAAGCGCTCAAACGCATCCGGGAACTGGAAATGGAGAACGAGGTGCTGCGCAAGACCGCAGCCTACCTCTCCCAGCCGCATATTCGTTCCCCAAAATAATGGGCCCGCATCAATCAAGAACTAGCTGTAATACCCACATAGGTTAAGAACACACGGCGCGGCAAAGTGACAAAGAGAAGACCCCTGAGTGAAGTGGTGTTTGCGACAACATTCACGACAACCCAGAGGTCTTCTCCATGTCCCATCCTAACGCCACCCTCACGCCCAAAGGCCGCACCCTACTCGCCCGCTGCATCGTCGAGGACGGCTGGTCCCTGCGCCGCGCCGCCGAACGCTTCCAAGTCTCCACCGGCACCGCCAACCGCTGGGCCACCCGCTACCGCGAGCACGGCGCAGCAGGCATGCACGACCGCTCCAGCCAGCCACACACCAGCCCGCACCGCACCTGCACCCGCACCGAACGACGGATCATCGCCCTGCGCGTGAACCGCCGCTGGGGACCGGCCCGCATCAGCTACCACCTGGGCATCCACCCTTCCACCGTGCACAAGGTCCTCTCCCGGTACGGGTGCTCCCGCCTGTCCTTCCAGGACCGGGCTACCGGCCGGTGCATCCGCCGCTACGAGCACAAGGCGCCCGGGGACATGATCCACGTGGACATCAAGAAACTCGGGCGGATCCCCGACGGCGGCGGCCACCAAGCACTGGGCCGGGCGGCCGGGAAGCGGAACAAAACCCGGACCGAGGCCAACCGGAGGCCTGGCTACGCCTACCTGCACAACGCGGTGGATGACCACTCGCGCCTAACCTATACCGAGCTGTAAGAATCCCGCTCCGGTGAGCATGCAGGCGGCAAATGTCAGCTTGGCGAACGTGGCATCTCGGATCAGCCCCACCACCATCAGCAAGCCCGCGACGGTAGCAAACTAACTGAACGCATGGAATAGCCCGTCGGATACCAGACCCATGGAACTGTTGGACTTGTCGTAGAAGTGGTGCCAGTGCAACAGCTGGTGGAACACCACTTCGTCCAGGAACGCTATGCTTCCGAGCCCCAGGAACACTCCGGTGGACAGGTTTCGGCCACGCGCTGTGATGGGAAGATCCATCGGCGCTCACTCCCGGGGGGTGCCGGTATCCGGCTTCGAGCCACCGGAGGTCTCGTCCAGGTCTTCCTCGCGTTCCAGCTCTGCAGCGATCCGCAGCTGCTTGCCCTCGCGGATGTCCTTCTCCTCCTTGGACAGCTGCTTCTCGCTGGCCTTGATGTCCCGCGGAGGAAGCTGGATTGAGCTCTCTGCGGCAATCCCGGACTGAAGCTGCCGGGCGCGCTCCACTTCCGAATCGAACACGACGCCGAAGAGCAACGACAGATTGCCGATCCAGATCCACAACAGGAGCACGATTACGCCGCCAATGGCGCCGTAGGTTTTGTTGTAGTTCGAGAAGTTGGCGACGTAGAAGAAGAATCCAAGGGTGGCAATGGCCAGGATCAGCAGTGCAATAGCCGATCCGAGGCTGATCCAGCGGAATTTTGGTTGCCGCACGTTCGGCGTGCCGTAGTAGAGCAAGGCGATCATGAGCACCGCCGCCAGCACAATCACCGGCCATTTGGCGATATTCCAGACCATGATCGTGGTTTCCCCGAGCCCGACGACATCTCCGATGGTCTGGGCCACTGGTCCCGAGACGACGAGCAAGATGATCAGCAACGCCGCGCACAGGAGCAAGACCAAGGTCACCAGCAGCATGATCGGCTTCAGCTTGTACGCCGGGCGGCCCTCTTGCACGTCGTAGATCTGGTTGATGGAACGGCCAAATGCCCCCACATAGCCCGAGGCGCTCCACAGCGCACCGATCAAACCGACGGCAAAAGCCAGTCCTGCCGACGGCGCCGCGGACAGTTGCTCAATCGGTTGCCGGAGCGTCTCAACCACTTGGTCGCTGGCAAACCGATCGAGAATATCGATCATGGTCTTGGTGGTGGTTTCGGCTTGACCCACCAATCCCAGCAGCGAGACCAAAGCCAGCAGGCCGGGGAAGATGGAGAGCATCGCGAAGTAGGTCAGTGAGGCGGCCAGGTCCGTGCACTTGTTGCGGGAGAACTCGCTCAGCGAACGCTTGAAAATGTACTTCCACGAATTGCCGTGAAGCTGGACCGGCGAATCCGGTTTCGAGTCGTCCTCCGGTTCAGGGGCATTCTTGTACTTGCGCCGCGTATCCGTGGCCGTTCCTTCATCCACGTCCGGGCGACCTTCAAACGGGTGACCAGATGCCCCGGTTGACTTGACCATTTCCAAACCTCCGCGAGATCTTCGACTGCTCGTGTCCTTTTGCCGACATTGAAGCAGGATCCGGTGAAGCGCATCAATGGCATTGCCGAAATACTCAGGAAGAGTGGCGCGCGGCTAGGGTTGCGGCGTGGCTGCCAGTTCCGCTCCGTAACCGGATCTGGACATGTCCACTTCCAGTGAGCCGAAGTCATCAGCATCTGCCGTGTCGCTGTCGGCAGTGCGGTACGCGCGGTAGCGCAGCACCGCAGGCGACTGGAAGGCCAGTTTCTCGGCAATGATCTCGGGCTTGGACTTGTCCCCCGGGGCGTCGAAGACCTTGCGCGCAAACTGGTAGGGAACCCAGCGGGCGCCCAAGTCATCCTCGCCGTGCAGCGAGGCCTCGTAGGCTTCCTCCCAGCGCTGGGTGATGCGTTGCTGCGAGACCTCGAACGGCACGCGCACCTCCACGATCTCGACACGGTAGCCTGCCTCGTCCAGCTCGGCCATCAGCTGCTTCGCTCCATCCGCCGAGTGCAGCACCTTGTCCACCACGATATTCACTCCCTCGGCAATGCACTGGCTGCGCAACTGGGTGGAGAGCTGGGAGGATTCCTCATGCACCAAGGTCGCCAGCTCCAACGGGAAGAACTCTTCCCCGGCGGCTTCGCGCAGCTGGACTTCTTCGGGCTTGATCGCGCTCTCGTAGCTGCCGTCGGCTACGGCTTGGCGCAGCAGAAGCTCCTTGAATTCATCGGCGTCCAGCACCAGGTAATCCTCCAGATGCTCGCCGAGCAACTCCTTGAGCAAGGTGCTCTTCCCGGCCCCCGGAGCGCCAGCCAGGATGACAGCACGCCGCTCCTGCTTGGCTTCCGACCACTTCCGGCGATATTCGGATTTCAGCCGTTCGTGCAGCTTGCGGCGCTCGGGCTTGGGCTTCATGGATTCGCCCCCGTCCTGGTAGAACCAGTCGGGATTGCACACCGTGATGTTCTCGGAGTCCTGCGCCAGCGCCTCGCCCGGCCGCGACATGCGATCCACGGTGCGTCGGTGGTGTTCAATGTCCTCTTTTGCAGCCACTGTATGATCCTTCCTTTCCCCAACACAGTAGCGGTGCGGCCAGCCCGGGCGCGATAACGCGGCCCGGAATTCCAGCCGGTTTCCAGCAAAAACACCCCAGGATGCCGCCGGCCACCGGCGGCATCCTGGGGTGTTGCGACTCTCTGCGGTTCTAGGCTTCGCCGCGGCGGATCAGCTTCCCGTTGGGGGTCGCGAAGTCCACGTCGTTGCCGGCGATGATCGAGCGGCGCACCACGCCGGCCAGGGTCTTACCGTGGTACGGCGAGATCGGGTTCTTGTGGTGCAGCTTCTTCACGTCGACCACGAAGGCGTCCTCCGGGGCGAACAGCGCGAAGTCCGCGTCATTGCCCAGGGCGATGGAGCCCTTGTGCTTCAGGCCCGCCAGCTCGGCAGGCTTCACCGCCATCCACTGCACAACCTGTTCCAGGGCGATGCCACGCTTCTGCGCTTCGGTCCAGATGAGCGGCAGGCCCAGCTGCAGCGAGGCGACGCCGCCCCAGGCCACGCCGAAGTCGCCGTTCTCCACGTCCTTCAGGTCGATGGTCGAGGGCGAATGGTCCGAGACGATGCAGTCGATGATGCCTTCTTCCAGGCCCTTCCACAGCAGCTCACGATTGGAGGCCTCGCGGATCGGCGGGCAGCACTTGTAGGCGGTGGCGCCGTTCGGGATCTCCTCGGCCAGCAGCGTCAGGTAGTGCGGGCAGGTTTCCACGGTGATCTTCACGCCGTCCGACTTCGCGGTCTTGATCATCGCCAGCGCATCCGAGCTGGACAGGTGCAGCACGTGGGCGCGCACCCCGGTCCAGCGGGCACGCTCGATCACCTGGGCGATCGCCACGTTCTCCGCACCGCGCGGGCGCGACTTCAGGAACCGGTCGTACTGGTCGCCCTGGGCTTCCGGGGCGTGGTCGATGGCGCTGGAGTCCTCGGCGTGCACGATCATCAGCGAGTCGAAGGACTTCAGGACCTCCATGTCCTCTTCCATCTCGTCGACGGTCAGCGACGGGAACTCGTCGACGCCCGAGTGCAGCAGGAAGCACTTGAAGCCGAAGACGCCGGCGTCGTGCAGCTCGCGGAGGTTCTCCTTGTTGCCAGGGATCGCCCCGCCCCAGAAGCCGATGTTCACGTAGGCCTTCGGCTGCGCCGCGGCCTTCTTGATCTCCAGCGCTTCCAGATTCACCGTCGGCGGGATGGTGTTCAGCGGCATGTCGATGATGGTGGTGACACCGCCCGCGGCGGCGGCCTTGGTGGCGGACTCGAAGCCCTCCCACTCGGTGCGGCCCGGCTCGTTCACGTGCACGTGGGTATCGACCAGGCCCGGGAGCAGCACCTCATCGGCTCCAACATCGATCACGCGTTCGCCCTGCAGGTTGTTGCCCAGGGGTTCGATCGCGACGATCTTGCCGTCGCGCACGCCGATTTCCCGCGCGGAAATCCCCGCGGTGGTCAAGATGCGTTCTCCGCGCAGCACCAGATCGTACTGGGCCTGTGCGGATGAACGTGCGTCGTGTTCAACAGCTTCGTTGATGCTCATGAGGCGTTCCTACTCGTTTGAAATCTGTACTTCGTGATTCAGGCTCTAAATGAGTCTAATTGGTTGTGGCGCGGGACACACCCTTTTAGTGAACCGGTGTCCCGCGCCAAACTTCGTGGTGACTAGGCAGTGACGACTGGCCTTCAGGCATCCACGGTGACACTGCCGCCCAGCGGCACCAACGCGGTTGGCGCATCGCCAGGCTCCAATGCCAGGTCCTCGAATTCATTGACGGCATCCAGCTGCGCGCCCATCGCGATGTTGGTGACCTTTTCCAGGATCACTTCCACCACCACCGGCACCTGGTGCTCGTCGGCCAGGGCCTTGGCCTGGGCGAAGCCCTCGGCCAGCTTGGCAGGGTCCTGAACGCGCACTGCCTTGCAGCCCAGGCCCTCGGCGACCTTGACGTGGTCCACGCCGTAGCCGTTGGTCTCGGGGGAATTGATGTTGTCGAAGCCCAGCGAGACGTGGTAGTCCATCTCGAACGGTCGCTGCGACTGGCGGATCAGGCCCAGGTAGGAGTTGTTCACGACCACGTGCACGTACGGCAGCTTGAACTGCGCGCCCACGGCCAGCTCCTCGATCATGAACTGGAAGTCGTAGTCTCCGGAAAGGGCGACCACGCGCTCGCCAGGCTTGCCGCGCACGACGCCCAGGGCGGCCGGTCCGGTCCAGCCCAGCGGGCCGGCCTGTCCGGCGTTGATCCACTTGCGCGGACCGTAGACGTGCAGCATCTGCGCGCCGGCGATCTGGCTCAGGCCGATGGTGGACACGTAGGTGGTGTCCTGGCCGAAGGCCGCGTTCATCTCCTGGTACACGCGCTGCGGCTTGATCGGGATGTTCTCGAAGTTGGTCTTGCGGTGGCCGGTGCCCTTGCGCGCGGTGGCCGCATCGGCCCACTGCGAGTAGTCCGGGATCAATCCGGCGGCCTTGCGCTCGCGCACGACCTCCAGGATCGCGTCGATCGCCGCGCCGGCGTCCGAGGTGATGCCCAGGTCCGGGGAGAACACGCGTCCGATCTGGGTGGACTCGATGTCCACGTGGATGAACTTGCGTCCCGCGCGGTAGGTGTCCAGCGCGCCGGTGTGGCGGTTGGCCCAGCGGTTGCCCAGGCCCAGGACCACGTCGGATTCCAGGAAGGTGGCGTTGCCGTACTTGGTGTGGGTCTGGATGCCGACCATGCCCGACTGCAGGCGGTGGTCGTCCGGAATCGCGCCCCAGCCCATCAGCGTCGGGGACACCGGGATGTTCAGCTCTTCAGCCAGCTCGACCAGCTTCTCGGAGGCGTTGGCGTTGATCACGCCGCCGCCGGCGATGATGATCGGCTTGGTGCCGCTGGTCAGCAGGTCGACGATCTTCTCCGCCTGGCCGCGCGTGGCCTTGGGCTTCTCAACCGGCAGCGGCTCGTAGGCGTCGATGTCGAAGTCGATCTCCGCCAGCTGCACGTTGATCGGCAAATCCAGCAGCACCGGGCCGGGACGCGAGGAGCGCATGACCTGGAAGGCCTTGGCGAAGGTCCCCGGGACCAGTCCGGGCTCCAGGATGGTGGAGGCGTACTTGGTGACCGGCTTGGCAATGGACTCGATATCCACTGCCTGGAAGTCTTCCTTGTGCAGCACGCTGGTCGGCGCCTGTCCGGTGATGCACAGCATCGGGATGGAGTCGGCGATCGCGGCGTACAGGCCGGTGATCATGTCGGTGCCGGCAGGGCCGGAGGTGCCCAGGCACAAACCGATCTTGCCGGTGGCCCGCGAGTAGCCGTCAGCCGCGTGGCTGGCGCCCTCGACGTGGCGGTGCAGAGTGTGGCGGATGCCGCCATGCTGCTTCATCGCCGAGTACAGCGGGTTGATGGCGGCGCCTGGCAGGCCGAAGGCCTCGGTAGCGCCTTCCTTTTCCAGAATCAGCACAATGGCGTCTACAGCGCGCATTTTTGCCATGGGTTTCACGTCCTAAGAATTTTCGGGTGCCCGGTGCCGGCGGAACTGAGCGGGAACGCCGGCGGCGGGTCTTGGAGAGAGGGAGAGGTAGTGTCCTGCGGCGGACACCCGGGCGCATGAGTCACCATGACTTCGCGCCCTTGAGCATCGGAATCCGGCACTGAACTGGAACAGAGCTCAGTGCGCGCCGCTGATGTTTTCTCGTGCGGTGCCGTGTCATCACCGGCAGCAAGTCAGCAGCATCTGTGGGATCGGCGCGCGGCCGGATATCCGAGGGATTGAAGGTGCCCGGCGAGTCCGCCGCAGGAAGTTTTTCGGTCGGCTAGGCGCCGACGGTTTCCTCGACCTTGCCCGACAGGCGCTGTACGCCGCGGAAGAGGCCCGAGTGGTCCAGCGCACCGTCGCCGCTGGCCACGGTGGAGGTCACCAGCTGGGCGACGAGTGCGCCGAGCGGAAGCACCACGCCGGCCTCGCGGGCGGCGGAGGTGACGATGCCCATGTCCTTGTTGTGCAGGGCCAGGCGGAAACCCGGGGCGAATTCGCGGTCCAGGATCTTCTGGGCCTTCTGGTCGAGCACGGCCGAGCCGGCCAGGCCGCCGCCGAGGACCTTGATGGCCGCGTCGGCGTCCACGCCGTAGGCCTCGAGGAAGACCACTGCCTCGCTCAGCGCCTGGATGTTAGCGGCGACGATCAGCTGGTTGGCGGCCTTCACGGTCTGGCCGGAGCCCGACGGGCCGACCAGCACGATGGTCTTGCCCACCGCGTCCAGCACCGCCGCGGCGGCATCGAAGTCAGCCTGCTCGCCGCCGACCATGATGGACAGCACGCCGCCGATCGCGCCGGCTTCGCCACCGGAGACCGGGGCATCCAGCGGACGCAGACCCGCGGCGCGGGCGTCTGCGGCCAGGCTGGCCGAGACGTCAGGGCGGATCGAGGAGGTGTCGATCCACAGTGCGCCGGCCTTCGCGTTGGCGAAGACGCCGTCCTTGCCGGAGACAACGGCTTCCACGTCCGGGGAGTCCGGCACCATGGTGATCACCACGTCAGCGTCCTCCACGGCCTCGGCGACGGATCCGGCGCCCTTGCCGCCGGCGGCGACCAGGGCGTCGATGGCCCCCTGGCTGCGGTTGAAGCCGGTGACGGTGAAGCCGGCGTTGACCAGGTTCTTCGCCATTGGCAGGCCCATGATTCCCAGGCCGATGAATGCTACGTTCTGCGACATGTTTCTACTCCAAAAAATTTGCGGTGGTGCGATGGGTGCTTAGGCGCTGGCGGAAGCGGTCTTCAGCCAGTCGAAGGCGGTGGCGGCGTCCTGCTTGTATTCCAGGGAGACCTTGCCCGCGTAGCCCAGCTCGCGGGAGCGGCTGATCCAGTCCAGCAGAGGCAGATTGCCGGTGCCCGGAGCTCCGCGGCCCGGGGCGTCGGCGATCTGGATGTGGCCGAAGTCCTTGGCGTGCGCCTCGATGACGGCTGCCACGTCGTCGCCGTTAACCGCCAGGTGGTAGAAGTCGGCCAGCAGGGCGATGTTCTGGCTGCCTGCCACCTTGACCGCGTCCACCACAGCGAGTGCGTCCGCGGCGGTCTTCAGCGGGTAGGCCTCGGTGCCGGAGACCGGCTCGATCAGCACGGTGCCGCCGATCTTGGCGACTCCCGAGGTGGCGGCGAGCAGGTTCTTCACTGCCAGCTCGTCCTGCTCCGCCGCGGTGAAGCCGTCCAGGCGGTTGCCGTACAGGGCGTTGAAGGAGGTGCAGCCGGTGGCTTCGCCGATGGCGGCGACCACTTCCACATTGTCCTTGAACTCGCCGCAACGTCCCTTCCAGGAGACCAGGCCGCGGTCGCCGGCAGGCATGTCGCCGGCGAAGAAGTTCAGTCCGTCCAGCTGCACGCCGGCGTTCTTGATGGAAGCAACGAATTCGTCGACCTGCTTATCGGTCGGCACGGCCTCTGCGAAGGGCCACCAGAACTCGACGCTGTCGAAGCCGGCAGCCTTGGCTGCGTCGGCGCGCTCCAGGACTGGGAGTTCGGTGAGCAGGATCGAGCAGTTCAGAGTGTACGACACTGGTTTTTCCCTTCGAGACCGTGCCCCAAGATTCCGCTTTATGGAATTTGGGTTTTGCTTTATGAAAACTGTAGGGCGAGATCCGCGTCACTGTCAAGCGCTACCCGGAACCCCGCGAAACATCGCGGGCAGCCGGCGCTAAATAAGTCTCCGTGCACCTCCGAACCGCCCGGGCCGACGCGCGAAAAAACTGATTTTTTTCCACGAGGCGAACAAATTTCTCCGAGATTTTTCCAAATTTGGCCCGCAGCACGAGGGGGCCGATGGCACCCCTCAGCCCGACCTGATGAATTTCTTGCATCAGGGCGCCGCGCCCCCGCGCCCCACTAGTGCGAAACGAAATATTTCACCCGCGTCCAGTTATCTCGCATTGCGGAATCTGTATTTTTTATTGCGGTAATGTGACCCATCACATACAGTTAATTCACCAAGCACGATTGGCACATATCTCGGAGTCAGATTCAATACTCAGGAGCAGCCATGCAGAATCACTTCAGCACGGAGCACAGCATGAACCCGGTCGGCGAAACTTCGCTTCCGGTCCTGCCGTTCTCCGGCACGCCGGCAGAGTTCTATTCGAACTTCGGCATGCCGATCTACCCGTAGCGCCCCTCCCGCCGCCGTCGAACCCACGCGTTCAGACCCGCCGCGCACGCCTACCAGTAGATCCCGCCGCCCCGCCATCATCCAGGCACTTCCCGCCTTCCGGCCGCGGCCCCTGTTAAAGGATGTCCATCATGGCGCAGAATACGCCTCAAGCTTCGCCTGCCCTTGCGGCAGAAACCGGGCACAACCGGTCGGGAATCGATCCCGCCAACCCCTATGAGCTCAGCCCCTCGCTCTACAACCAGGATCTCGCCCCGACCACCCGGTCCGGACGCACCTGGAGCGCCTACAGCATCTTCACCCTGTGGGCCAACGACGTTCACTCGCTGGGCAACTACGCCTTCGCCATCGGGCTCTTCGCCCTGGGCATGAGCGGCTGGCAGATCCTGGGCGCGCTGGGCATCGGCGCGGTCCTGCTCTTCGCGCTGCTGACCCTCTCGGGGTTCATGGGCGAGAAGACCGGCGTCCCGTTCCCGGTCATGAGCCGCATCGCCTTCGGCATCAACGGCGCCCAGATCCCTGCGCTGCTGCGCGGGGCTGTTGCCATCGCCTGGTTCGGCATCCAGACCTTTCTGGCCTCCCAGGTGCTGTCCGTCATGGTCATCGCCCTGGCGCCCGGCGCCGCAGGCCTGACCGAGACCAGCTTCCTCGGCCTGAACACGCTGGGCTGGATCTGCTTCGTGGCCCTGTGGGGCATCCAGCTGGTCATCGTCAGCTACGGCATGGAGATGATCCGCAAGTACGAGGCATTCGCCGGCCCGATCATCCTTGTCACCTTCCTGGCGCTGGCGATCTGGATGCTCTTCGAATCCGGATTCAACGTCTCCATGCACACCAGCACCCCCAAGTCCGGGCTGGACATGTGGGTCGGCATGTTCGGCGCCGCCGCCCTGTGGGTCTCCATCTACGGCACCTTCGTGCTGAACTTCTGCGACTTCACCCGCGGCGCGGTCTCCAAGAAGGCAATCGTGCGCGGCAACTTCTTCGGCATCCCGCTGAACATGCTGTTCTTCGGCGCCATCGTCGTGGTTCTGACCGGCACGCAGTTCTCCATCAACGGGGACATCATCAGCTCGCCGTCCGACGTGGTCGAGGCGATCCCGAACACCTTCCTGCTGCTGCTGGCCTCCGGCGCGCTGCTGGTGCTGACCATCGCGGTGAATCTGATGGCGAACTTCGTCGCCCCGACCTACGCGCTGACCAACCTGTTCCCCAAGCACCTGGACTTCCGGAAGGCGGCGCTGATCTCCGGCGCGATCGGCCTGGCCATCCTGCCGTGGAACCTGTACAACTCGCCCGAGATCATCAACTACTTCCTGGGCGGCCTGGGCGCGCTGCTCGGCCCACTGTTCGGCATCATCATGGCGGACTACTGGCTGGTGCGCCGTGCGCGCATCAACGTCATGGACCTGTACCGCTCCGAGCCGGACGGCACCTACTACTTCACCCGCGGCTTCAACTTCCGCGCGATTGCCGCCCTGGCCATCAGCTCCGTGATCGCGTTGCTGCTCGCGTTCGTCCCGGCCCTGCACGTTCTCGGCGCCTTCGCCTGGTTCCTGGGATCGGGCGCCGGCGCGCTGACCTACCTGGCCTTGGCCAAGCGCCACCAGAACCTCGTCGACCTGGACGGCGAAGCCATCGCCGTCACCCCGAAGCACTAGGAGCCGACCATGCGCATTCTTGTACTGAACGTGAACACCACCGCATCCATGACCCACGCCATCGGCGACTCCGCCCGCCAGGTCGCCTCCCCCGGCACCGAAATCGTGGAGCTGACCCCTGACTTTGGCGCCGACAGCTGCGAGGGCAACTTCGAAAGCTACCTGGCCGCGCTGGCCGTCATGGACAAGGTCGCGAACTACACCGAGCCCTTCGACGCGGTCATCCAGGCCGGCTACGGCGAGCACGGGCGCGAGGGCCTGCAGGAGCTGCTGGACGTTCCGGTGGTGGACATCACCGAGGCCGCCGCGTCCACCGCCCAATTCCTGGGCCACAAGTACTCTGTGGTCACCACCCTGGACCGCGCGGTGCCGCTGATCGAGGACCGGCTGAAGCTGGCCGGGCTCACCGACCGGCTGGCCTCGGTGCGCGCCAGCGGGCTGGGGGTGCTGGAGCTGGAATCCGACCCGCAGCGCGCGGTGGAAGCCATCGTCGAGCAATCCCGCGCCGCCGTGGAGCAGGACAAGGCCGAGGTCATCTGCCTGGGCTGCGGCGGCATGGCCGAGCTGGAGGAGCAGGTCGCTGCGGCCACGGGCGTGCCGATCGTCGACGGAGTCCGCGCCGCGGTCACCATCGCCGAATCACTTGTCCGCATGGGGCTGAGCACCTCCAAGGTACGCACCTACGCCCCGCCGCGTCCCAAGCAGATCACCGGCTGGCCCATCACCCGCCAGCCGGCCGACGCCGGGACGCGCGCCTAGCAAACAGGGAGTCCCAGCCTAGTTGCCGCACAGAATCCCGTCCTAGACTCGTAAGTACCTCATGAAAGTGCGAGTGATGACATGGAGATCCCCGCTGCTGATGCAGCGGGGATCTCTTCACGTCAGCACTAACAGATAAAAGAAATCAACGCGCAATTGTCACGATGTGCGGGTTTCCAAGTCCAACCTAACCCCACCGGGCAATCCCTCCAATCGGAGCGATCCGCGAATTGAACGGTAGATATGGCCAATTATGTGTGCAGCTAGAAGTTTGCTGGATATCAATTCCTACATTCCGCGGGGATTGCGCCCATCACTGTCTTCTCGGGCCGCCCAGTAGAGCGAAAAGGCGTCGACGTTGGCTGTATCATCGCCTGACCGAACCAGCACAGGTCTCCCGGTCTTGAAGTGCCGCTCCATCTCAGCTACCAATGAGCAGTGCAGATCGAGGACCCTTCGAATGCATACTACGAACTTCCCAAGGCACGGGACTAGCTATCCGAGCTAGTCACGAACTTGGATATCAGGACCAAGGCCGAGTTCTGCCAGCTGGCCTTCGTTGAATAGCGGAGCGCAAGAAGTCACGTCATGGCCGCGGCTTCATGAGCTGTTCATTTGCACCGGCGAAAACAAGGCTCGAATGATTGATGGAACGATCAGGTCCGCCATTCGTGTCATGGTTCTTCTCAAGCCGGTCCGAGAGACCCGAATGGCGGCCTCAAGACGACTGGCAGCTCCATTGCAAACTTCAGAATGCAGCGATGCCCTACCTCTGTCTCGATCTCTTACAGGAGTGATGCAGTGCTGGCGTGGATTCATTCATGGTAGATGACGTCCTCGGCGAAGCACCAGATGCCAAAGAACTCATCCTTGTCGTCTGTCGTAAGGACATAAACCAATCCCTGGGCACGTTTGGTCGCTCTTGCTTCCAAACATACATTGGCTCCCAATATCGGCAGAGTTGCTGAAACTTGCTTGGAGGGTGAGTAGTAGACCGTTTTAGCGTTCCTGTTTGGGTTGAACCGCAACACATCGTAGGTGGCTCCGCGGTAATTGAACTTGCGACCTGAGGGGTCTTTAGTAGGGGGCGGCTTCTTTGATTCACTCACTTCTGGAACTTTAGACCCAAAAGCAAATATTCGACTGCACCACGGAGGCACCACACAGGTCCGCCGCGGGGAAAACACGAGGATTTGCAATCCTCAATACCCTGTTAGGCTCAAGTAGCCGCTGACGTTACGCCGCAAGTACTGAAGAATCATCCGGTTTCATCTTCACTGACAGGAATATCGCATGGGCAACAGCCCTGAAGCAGCATTAGGCATCGCCTTACTCACCTCTCTCGTTCGCCAAGACCGAGAAGCATTCCTGATCATCGCTTCCGAGCTCAAAGGCGGTAATGCACAAGCCGTGGCTATCCTTGCACGACTCGGAGAAGCAATGGTCGGAATGATCGCTGAGTTGCTCCAAGTTAGCAATGAGGAAGCCCTCACGCGCATTGCAGCATCCCTCGCACTCAACGCTGAATAGATTCCGAAGAACCAGGTGGCCGGACATGCTCTGACATCAAAAGAGAAACGAGCGTAAGCACCTGCCGTGGATAGTGATTCGGTTAGCAACTAACCACTTCTACCAAGCACTTTCCCGAGGAAGAATGAAAACTTTGGAGCTGTCGTTGAAGGCACTGTAAAGCCGAGTAGACTTTTGAACTACAGGCTCGGTCTGGTAGCACACCTCCACGACATAGCGAGCACTTTCAAACAAGGACATTATTTGCCTCGTAGTTCTCTGCTGGTATCTCCAGCTCCCACCGTGAAACCCGGTGATCCTCAAAGCTTTTTCCACGTCAAGAAACTGGTCGGCGATGCCGGGCTGATCCGGCGCCGGCCCGGGCATTACCTGGGCATCGGCATCGTGCTTGCCGCGTTGCTGGCGGGCACCGTGGCAGGCATGCTGC
>NZ_POAF01000004.1 GCF_003309065.1 Glutamicibacter soli
CCCGGACCTGCTCACCCAGTCCAAATGGGTGCGCGGGAAACCCTGGACCCGGGAGGAACTCGAAGACCCCCTCGAAGACCCCGACCCGTAGGCTATCGCTGCAGAAGCTCTTCGAGGACCACTGCCAAACCGTCGTCATCTACGCCGTCGGTAATCGCGTCCGCGACATCCTTGACCTCGTCCGGGGCCTGGCCCATGGCAACGCCGAGCCCTGCCCACTGGAGCATCTCGATGTCGTTGCGCCCGTCGCCCACGGCCAGAGTGTCGGCCGTGTCGAATTTCAGGATCGCGCGCAGGCGTTCCAGGCCGCTGGCCTTGGTGGTTCCCTCGGCGGCGATATCCAGCCACGCGGTCCAGCCCACCGAGTAGGTGACGCCGGAGAGGCCAAGCCCCTGCACCGCCTGGCCGAAGTCCTCGGCGGTGGCGTCCGTGGAAAACACCACCACGCGCACTGCCTTGCTGTTGACCAGCTCCTCGAAGTCCACGACCTGGGATTCGGCGCCGAAGCTTGCGTCCGTGAAAACATCGCTGGACAGGAATTCTCCGCGTTCGTTCTCCAGCGCGTATTTGGCGTTGGGCAGCGAACGCCATAAGGCGGCCAACGCCAGCGACGGATCAAAAACTTCTCGATGGAAGACGTCGACGTCCTCGCCGGTGATTTTCGCCAGGACGCCGCCGTTGCTGGCGACGACATATCCGTGGTCGATGCCCAGTTCGCGGACGATCGGAAGGGCCGCGCCCAGCGAGCGTCCGGTGGAAATGACGACCTCGTGGCCGCGCTCGACGACGTCGCGGGCGGAACGGCGTACCCGCTCACTCATCTGTCCCCGGTGGTTGACGATGGTTCCGTCCACATCGAGGCAAATCATCAATTTTCGTGTATTCAACCGGTCATCGTTGCCGGTTCTAGTTAAAACTGTCATGTCCCCAGTGAACCATCACCTGCGAAATATTGCGATGATCCGTGGCACAGGCACAGGTGAACTTCGGGTGAAGCGCATTGTTCCTTGAACAAGTAAACCGGCCCGAAGGCCGGTTTGCTTGTGGTTTTACTTGAGGACTTCGAGTCCGCCGAGGTACGGCTGCAACGCCTTGGGCACATTCACGGTGCCGTCCTCGTTCTGGTGGGTTTCCAGGATGGCGACGATCCAGCGGGTGGTGGCCAGCGTGCCGTTCAAGGTGGCGACCGCACGGGTCTTGCCCGGCTTGCCGTCGACGATCTCGCGTTCGCGGATGTTCAGGCGGCGCGCCTGGAAGGTGGTGCAGTTGGAGGTCGAGGTCAGCTCGCGGAAGGTCTCCTGCGTCGGCACCCAGGCCTCGCAGTCGAACTTGCGGGCCGCGCTCATGCCCAGGTCGCCGGCGGCGGTGTCGATCACGCGGTAGGCCAGCTCCATGCGGCCGAGCATGTCCTCTTCCATGGCCAGCAGCTTCTCGTGCTCAGCCTCGGCGTTCTCCACGCTGGTGTAAATGAACATCTCCAGCTTGTTGAACTGGTGCACGCGGATGATGCCGCGGGTGTCCTTGCCAGCCGAACCTGCCTCGCGACGGTAGCAGGAGGACCAGCCGGCGTAGCGCAGCGGGCCCTCGGACAGGTCCATGATCTCGTTCGCGTGGTACCCCGCCAGCGCCACTTCGGAGGTGCCGACCAGGTACAGGTCGTCGCGCTCGAGCTTGTAGATCTCGTCGTCGTGCTCGACGTCGAAGCCGGTGCCCTGCATGGTTTCCGGGCGGACCAGGGTCGGTGTGATCATCGGAGTAAAGCCGTGGTCCATGGCCACGTCAAGGGCCATGTTCATCATGGCGATTTCAAGGCGTGCGCCGATGCCCTTGAGGAAGTAGAAGCGGGAGCCGGAGACTTTGGCGCCGCGCTCCATGTCGATGGCGTCGAGCTTCTCGGCGATCTGCAAGTGGTCCAGCGGCTCGAAGCCCTCTGCCTTGAAATCGCGCGGGGTGCCCACGTGCTTGATGACGGTGAAGTCGTCCTCGCCGCCGGCGGGGATGCCGTCGATGATCAGGTTCGGGATGGAACGCTGCAGCGCCACGGAAGCGGCCGCCGCGGCGTCGGCCTCGGCCTGCGCTGACTTCACGGAGGCGGCCAGTTCCTTGACCTCGGCCAGCAGCGCGGCGCGCTCCTCGCCCTTGGCTTGGCCGACCTTCTTGGAGAACGCATTCTGCTCTGCGCGCAGGCGTTCGAAGGTGGCGATGGTCTCGCGACGGGCTGCATCAGCTTCAATGAGCTGATCGATCAGCGACTCGTCGGCACCGCGGGCACGTTGCGAAGCGCGGTACAAATCCGGATTTTCGGTGAGCATTTTCAGGTCGATCACGCATTAAGCGTAGCAACCATGAGTACGATGAGAGCACTATGCAGACAAATAGGGCGATCATTCTCTCTGCCGCGGCCGCAGCAGCTGCCGCCGCGGCAACCAGCTGGTACTCGGTGCGCAAACTTTCGCAGTCAAGCAAGCCGCTGAGCAGGCCTGCCGAGGAGGTGGCCCAGACAGAGCCGTCCAAGGTTGCGTTGATCGTCAATCCCTCCAAGTCAGGAGGGGGTGACGCGGAAGAGGCGGTGGCCCGGGTCTGTGCCGAAGCGGGCATGGAGGCGCCGCTGGTTTTCCATACGACCCCGGAGAACGCCGGGCAGGATGCGGCCCGCAAGGCGCTGGACGCCGGATGCGACACGATTGTCGCCGCGGGCGGCGACGGCACCATCCGCGCCGCGGCCGAGGTGCTCGAAGGCACCGAATCGACGCTGGGCATCATCCCACTGGGCACCGGAAACCTGCTGGCGCGCAACGTGGAGGTCCCGCTGGAGGACCTGCACACCGCCGCGCTGGTGGCAGTGCGCGGCACGGTGCGGCGCATCGACGTGGGGCACATGAAGCTGAACCTGCTGGACGGCACCACCGCGGACCATGCGTTCCTCGTGATCGCCGGCGTGGGCACCGACGCCGACCTGTTCGACGACACCGACGAGGAGATGAAGTCCAAGGTCGGCTGGCTGGCCTACTCGCAGGCTGGCCTGCGCCAGCTGCCGGGCCGCCGCAAGCGCGTGCACTTCAAGCTCTCGGGCGATTCCAACTGGCAGACCCGCAAGGTCCGCTCGGTGCTGTTCGCCAACGTGGGCAAGCTGCAGGGGCTGGACTTCGTGCCTGACGCGAAGCTGGATGACGGCGTGCTGGATGCCGTGGTGCTCTCCCCGCGCTCGGCCGCGGGCTGGACCTGGATCCTGCTGAAGACCGCGTTCCGCGCGAAAAACAAGATCCCGGTGATGAGCTTCTACCAGACCAGCGGGATCTCCCTGCGCTGCGCCGAACCCATGAACACGCAGATCGACGGGGATCCCACCGGCCAGGTCAACGAACTCGAAGTCTCGGTGAACGCCGGTTCGCTGCGCCTGCGCACCCCCTAGAGGCGTGCGCGCACGGCGTCGACCCACGCGCGCGCTTCGATGAACGCGTCGTCGGAGTTGTGCGTGTCGACGAACGGGGCGGCACCCTGGGCGGCCGGGTAGGACCCCAGGAACCTCAGCTCCGGGCACAGCCGGTGCAGGCCCGACAGCGCCGCGGCGACCCGCTCCTGCGCCACGTGGCCTTCCACGTCGACCGAGAAGAAGTACTTGCCCAGGCCCTCGCCGGTGGGGCGCGACTCGATGCGCGAGAGGTTGACCCCGCGCGCGGTGAACTGCTCCAGGATGCCCATCAGCGCGCCCGGGCGGTCCTCCGCCAGCGGCAGGATCAGCGTGGACTTGTCCACGCCGGTGGGCTGCGGGATGCGTCCCGGGCGGGTGACCACGATGAACCGGGTGACCGCGCCGAGGTTGTCCTCCACGCCGCGCACCAGCACGTGGAGGCCGCGCTCCTCGGCGACCAGCGGGCTGCAGATGGCGGCGTCGTGGTGCTGCTCGGGATCCTGCAGGCCCAGCGCGCCGGCCGCCGTGGAGGACGCCGGGGTAAAGACCGCCGCCGGGATGTTCGCCTCGGCCCACAGCCGGCACTGCGCCCAGGCGTGCCCGTGCGTCGATACCTGCCTGATCTGGCCCAGCTCGGTGATGCCCTCGCGCACCGCGAGCACGAACGTGATCGGCACCAGGATTTCGGCCACGATCTGCAGCGAGTCGCCGGTGGCGATGGAATCCAGCGTGGCCGACACCCCGCCTTCCACCGAATTCTCGATGGGCACGACGGCGGCGTCGACGTCGCCCTCGCGCACCATGGACAGGGCGGCGTTCACGTTGGCTGCGGGGATGCGTTCCGAGTCGCGCGCGCCGTCAAGCTGCAGCAGCGCGGATTCGGTGAAGGTTCCCGAGGGGCCCAGATAGGCGTATTTCATCGAACGGTCGGCTCCTGACCGTTTTCGGATTCCATTGGCAGCTTGGCCTCGATCCAGGCGTCGGATCCGCCGGCGATGTTGAAGGCGGTGTAGCCCATGCCGGTCAGCCAGGCGGCGGCCTGCGCCGAGCGCCCGCCGGTGCGGCAGATGACGTAGGTGTCCACGTCCGGGTCCAGCTCGGAAACGCGCTCCGGCAGGGTGCCCAGCGCGACGTGGGTGGCGCCCGCGGCGTGGCCGGCTTCCCACTCGAAGTCCTCGCGCACGTCCAGGATGAAGGCGTCCTTGGGTACGTTGGTGACCGTGACGGTCTCGAAGTCGCTCATGGCTGGAATTCCTCTCAGATTGGGTGTTTGCTTAAAAGACTAGTCATTCCTCCGTCGAAAGCCGACATGTTGCCCCTTAGCGCCGTGAAATTGCGCGACCAGCTGGCCGCCGGAGAAATCTCCAGCCGCGAGGCCACCGCCCACCACCTGCAGCGGATCGACGAGCAGCGCTCCTTGGGCGCTTTCGTCCACGTTTCCGAGGCCGCGCTGGATGCCGCGGCCCGGGCCGACGAGGCCTTCGTGAAAAACCGCGGGCAGCTGGGCCGGATGCACGGGATGCCCACCGCGTTCAAGGACCTGGGGGACGTAGCGGGCATGCCGACCACGCATGGCTCGGCCGCCGTGGAACACCCGGTCGCGACCCGGGATTCGGCGCTGGCCGCCCGGCTGCGCGCCGAGGGCGTCATCGTGCTGGGCAAGACCCAGGTGCCCGAGTTCGGATTGAGCAGCTATTCGGAGAACCTGATCGCCGCGCCCTCGCGCAACCCCCTCGCCCCGCAGCGCTCCTCCGGCGGTTCCTCCGGGGGGCAGGCCGCCGCGGTGGCCGCCGGGATGATTCCGGTGGGCCCGGGCTCGGACGGCGGCGGCTCGGTGCGCATCCCGGCGGCCGCCTGCGGCCTGGTGGGCCTCAAGCCCTCGCTGGGTCGGATCCCCAGCGACGTGCTGGAAGGCTACAGCGACGGCTTCGGCGCCCCCAAGCTCACGGTCTCCGGGCCGCTGGCCCACGACGCGCTGGATGCGGCCCTGCTGATGGATGCGATGCGCGGAACCGACCACTACCTGCCGCTGCTGCGCGGGCGCTACCCGGAAGAGCTGGCGAACCTGCGCATCGGCTACAGCACCCACTCGCCGTTCCAGAGCGTCTACGAGATCACCGTCTCCCCCGACGCCCAGCAGGCGTTCAGCGCCGGGCTGAAGCTGCTGGCGCAGCGCCACCAGGTCGAGCTGGCCAAACTGGCCTATGCGGAGGACTACCCCGAGGCCTTCGGCGCGGTGTGGACCAACGGGCTGAAGGACATCCCGCTGCAGGACGAATCGAGGCTTGGGGCCCTCGCGCGGGAATTCCGGCGCCGTTCGCAGCAGCGCAGCCTGCAGGCCGCAACCCAGGCGGCCACCCGGATCCGGCAGATCGCGGCGGACTTCATCCGGCAGTGGTCGGCCTACGACGTGATCGCCACCCCGGCGCTGTCAGGTGTCCCGCCGATGGTGGGGCACTATACCCAAGGATCGGCGGAGCGCGATTATATGTTGCAGTGCCAGTACTCCCCGTACAGCTCCATGGTCAACGTCTCTTCCGCGGCCGCGATTACCGTACCTACGGGTACCAGCAAAGAAGGCCTCCCACTGGGAATCCAGCTGATTTCACCGCGTTCGGACGAGGGGATGCTCCTGGCTTTAGCGTTGCAGATCTCAGTGTGAGCTTTCCGACAGAAGTAGGTACTCGCCTCCGGAAAAGCGAAAAATATTACGTATGTCTACTGCAACACCGAGCACTCAACGCCCGGCCAAGACCTTCTTTGGCCACCCGGGCGCGCTCGCAAACCTGTTCAGCGTCGAGATGTGGGAGCGATTCTCCTTCTACGGCATGCAGGCTTTGCTGGCCTACTACATGTACTTCACGGTCGCCGACGGCGGCCTGGGACTGGACCAGGGACTGGCGCTGTCGCTGGTCGGCGCCTACGGCGGCGCAGTCTACCTGAGCACCATCCTCGGCGCCTGGATCGCCGATCGACTGTGGGGCTCGGAACGCGTGCTGTTCGTCTCCGCCCTGATGATTATGGCAGGCCACCTTGCCCTGGCATTCCTGCCGGGCGTCACCGGTCTGGCCATCGGCCTGGTGCTGGTGGCCATCGGCTCCGGCGGCCTGAAGGCGAACGCCACCGCGCTGGTCGGCTCGCTCTACGCCAAGGACGACCCGAAGTCCGACGCCGGCTTCTCCATCTTCTACATGGGCGTGAACATCGGCGGCCTGGTCGGCCCGCTGCTGACCGGCCTGCTGCACCAGAACTTCGGCTTCCACGTGGGCTTCGGCGCCGCGGCCGTGGGCATGGGCGTCGGCCTGCTGATCTACACGTTCGGCCGCAAGAACCTGCCGGACTCGGTGCGCGAGGTCCCGAACCCGCTGCCGAAGAACGAGCGCACCCGCTACGTGGTCATCTTCCTGGCAGTCATCGTGGCGATCATCGCCGCCTTCGCGACCAAGATCGTCACCCCTGACAACCTGGCCTCGACCATCGCCTACGTGGTGATCGCCGCCAGCATCGTGTACTTCGTGCTGATCCTGCGCAGCCCGCGCGTCACCGACCGCGAGCGCAAGAACGTGTACGCGTTCATTCCGTTCTACATCGCTTCGGCGGCCTTCTGGGCGCTGTTCCAGCAGCAGTTCACCTTCGTCGCCGCCTACTCGGCCGAGCGCCTTGACCGCCACCTGTTCGGCTGGGAGATGCCAGCCAGCTGGGTCCAGTCGATCAACCCGGTCTTCATCGTGCTGCTGGCCGGCGTCTTCGCCGCCATGTGGACCAAGCTGGGCACGCGCCAGCCGCGCACCGGCACCAAGTTCGGCCTGTCGCTGGTGGTGGTGGGCGCAGCCTTCCTGTGCTTCATCCCGCTGAACTCGTTGGAAATGACCCCGCTGCCGGCCATGATCGGCATCCTGCTGCTGTGCACCATCGCCGAGCTGCTGCTCTCCCCGACCGGACAGGCAGTGACCACCAAGCTGGCTCCCGCCGCCTTCGGCACCCAGATGATTGCGCTGTTCTTCCTGTCGATCTCGCTGGGCACCACCCTGTCGGGCGTGCTGGCAGGCTTCTACACCCCGGGCAACGAGGTTGCCTACTTCATCGCCATGGGCGGCACCGCCGTCGTGCTGGGCATCGCCATGCTGGCGGCCACCCCGGCCCTGAAGAAGCTCATGGGTTCGGTGCACTAAAGCCCGGACACCCAAGCGGCGCGGATTCCTCCGGGATCCGCGCCGCAGCCGTTTAACGAAGGACCAGCAGCTCGCCGATCTCGCAGTCCAAGGCCTGGCAGATGGCCACCAGGGTGCTGAAGCGGATGGCCTTGGCCCGGTCGTTCTTCAGCACCGACAGGTTCACCACCGAGACGTCGACCAGCTCGCTGAGCTGGACCAGGGTCATAGCGCGCTCGGCCAGCAATTCGGTCAGCCTGCAGTGCACCGTGCGCAGCTCCACGGATCAGACCAGCCCATCGGTCTCGGCCCGCAGCCGTTCGTTCTGCCGCGCCATCGCCATGCCGGCATTAACCAGCTCAACCACCACCAGGATGGCCAAGGCCATGAGGAACGGCGCGAAGTCGTAGTCGATGGAGAAGGCCGGGACCGGCCACGGGGAGAAACCCGGAAATTCCTGGTCTCCCGTGCTGGTGTAGCTGTCCACCCGCAGCGTTTCCTCGCCCGCCCGGTAGGCGCCGATGCCGGTGAGCGTCTGGCCGACCAGCGTCCCGAGGGCCAGCGCCGAGGCGGCGATCCGTCCGGCGCGGCGCAGCGAATCGCTGAACGGCTTGGCGGCCAGCAGCTTGCCGCACAGGGCGATGAGGGCCGCCAGCACCGCGATAACGGCCAGACCGGAAACCAGGGAGCCCGCGGCGAGCAAGCCGCGGGTTGCGGCGCCAAGGTTCGTGGCGGTCACCGTCACCGTGGTGATTTCGCTGCGCACGGCGTCGCCGTGGTCCGGGGTCACGTCGCTGACCGCGGGAAATTCAGGCCAGTACGGTTCGACCGGCACCTGGAGCGTCGATTCGCCATTCGCGATCGCCGCCACAGCGCCGACAAGCAGGGAGCCGCCGATCAGCACCACGCCAATCCAGGCGACGATCCGGGTGAAGGCGACGACTGCGCTGCTATCGGACGATTTGCGGCGCAGCACGTAGACAATCCCGAGGACTGTCACGGGCAGGACCAAGACCAGCAGCAGTGGCAATATCGCGAGCATGGCGATCCTATCGATAGTCGTTAATAACGATTATCGTTAAGTTAGCATCGCTCCGACTGCGGGTCTAGGTGTAATTCAGGTCGTTGTAGGCGTAGTCGGTGTATTCGTAGATCGCCCCGGGCATCCAGAAGACCAGCCAGATCACGACCGCGTAGAGAAGGGCCGCGATCACCAGCGCGATCCACGAGGTGATCAGTCCGGCCAGCGACAGCGCCCGCGAGTTCGGTTCGCGCCGATAGCCGAGGTGTCCGGTGATGACTCCGGCCAGCGGAACTAGAATGATTATGGCGAAGCCCAGCATCGAGAGGATGCCGAGCACCAGCGAGGCCACCGACAGCCCGGTCGATTCCGGCGGGCGCTGGTAGGGGTTTTGCGGGTATGGGTAGTAGCTCATCACTATCCATTGTCTACGACCCCGCGGACATCGCACCAACTAGGAGATACACGCAGTGGCACACGAACGAGCCGGCCAGCCGGCGCAGGAAACCGACCTGATCGACCTCAAGGCGGTCCTCGACGCCTACACGGGCATCGTGCCCTCCAGCGCGAACCCCGACCAGGCGGTCGTCTTCGGCACCTCCGGCCACCGCGGCAGCTCGCTGAACGGCACCTTCAACGAAGCGCACATCGCCGCGATCACCCAGGCCGTCGTGGACTACCGCACCGCCGCCGGCATCACCGGCCCGATGTACGTGGGCAAGGACAGCCATGCGCTCTCCGAACCGGCCTACCGCACCGCACTGGAGGTGCTGGCGGGCAACGGCGTCACGGTGCTGGCCGAGGACGGGCTGACCCCCACCCCGGCGCTGAGCCACGCCATCCTGGTGCACAACGCGCGCGGCGGCGCGCAGGCGGACGGGCTGATCATCACCCCCTCGCACAATCCCCCGGCCGACGGCGGCATCAAGTACAACCCGCCGCACGGCGGCCCGGCCGAATCCGAGATCACCGGCCCCATCGCCGCCCGCGCCAACGAGCTGCTGGCCGGTGGCGGGCAGATCAAGCGCGGCACCCCGGACGCGCAGCGATTCGACTTCCGCGAGCTGTACATCGCGGACCTGGCGCAGGTCATCGACTTCAAGGCCATCGCGGACTCCGGCATCTCGATCGGCGCCGATCCGCTGGGCGGCGCCTCGGCGCACTACTGGGGCGAGATCGGACGGCGCTACGGGCTGAACCTGAGCGTCGTGAACGAGACCGTGGATCCGCGCTTCGGCTTCATGACGCTGGACAAGGACGGCAAGATCCGCATGGACTGCTCCTCCGCCCACGCCATGGCCTCGCTGGTGGCCAACCGCGAGAAGTACGACATCTCCACCGGCAACGACGCTGACGCGGACCGCCACGGCATCGTCACCCCGGACGCCGGGCTGATGAACCCGAACCACTTCCTGGCAGTGGCCATCGACTACCTGCTCACCCACCGCCCGCAATGGCCCGCCGACGCAAAGGTCGGCAAGACGCTGGTCTCCTCGGTGCTGATCGACCGCGTGGTCGCCGCCCACGGGCGCGAGCTGCTGGAGGTCCCGGTGGGCTTCAAGTACTTCGTGGAGCCGCTGGCCTCCGGCCAGGTGGGCTTCTGCGGCGAGGAGTCGGCAGGCGCCAGCTTCCTTGACTTCGCAGGCCGTGCCTTCAGCACCGACAAGGACGGGCTGATGCTGGCTCTGCTGGCCAGCGAGATCCGCGCGGTGACAGGCAAGAGTCCCAGCCAGATCCACGCCGAGCTGGTCGCCCGCCACGGCGGCAGCTTCTACGACCGCTTCGACGCCCCGGCCGGCCGCGAGCAGAAGGCGGTGCTGGGCAAGCTGAACCCGGGTATGGTCAGCGCCACCGAGCTGGCCGGCGACCCGATCACCGCCAAGGCCACGCAGGCCTCCGGCTTCGCGATCGGCGGGCTGAAGGTCTCCAGCGAGCACGCCTGGTTCGCGGCGCGCCCGTCGGGCACCGAGGATATCTACAAGATCTACGCGGAATCGACAAAATCACCCGAGCATCTGCAGCAGGTGCTGGCAGAGGCCCGGGTGATCGTGGATGCGGCGCTGAACGCCTAGTGCAGCTTTGCGGTCCAGGGGTCGATCTTCACGGCTGGCTGCTTGCGGGTAGCCAGCCAGTGGCCCAGCCACAGCAGCAAGAAGATCGGCAGGCCGATGTAGGAGGAGACCACCTGCAGCAGGTTGCCCTCGATGACCGCCTGGTAGTTCTGGCCGGCGATGACCACGATGAGGATCACGAACGCCAGGATCGGGCCCAGCGGGAACAGCGGCGCCTTGTAGGGCAGCTTGGCCAGGTCCTGGCCGCTGGCGATGTACTGCTTGCGGAACTGGTAGTGGCAGACCGCGATGCCCACCCAGGCGATGAATCCCGACAGGCCTGAGACGTTCAGCAGCCAGGTGTAGGCTGCGCCCTGCCCGATGATG
Source organism: Glutamicibacter soli (assembly GCF_003309065.1). Taxonomy (GTDB): domain Bacteria; phylum Actinomycetota; class Actinomycetes; order Actinomycetales; family Micrococcaceae; genus Glutamicibacter; species Glutamicibacter soli. Next base: position 11,023 of record NZ_POAF01000004.1, read on the forward strand.
GCCGTCAGGAAGCCGAACAGGCCCACCGAAGCGGTCAGCAGCATGGCGGGCATCGGCACGCCGCGGCGGTTCAGCCGCCCGAAGATCTTCGGCGCCTTGCCGTCCAGCGCCATCGAATAAAGCATGCGCGCAGAGGCATATAGCCCTGAGTTGCCCGCGGACAGGATGGCGGAGAGGATCACTGCGTTCATCAGCGCCGCGGCGAAAGCGATGCCGGCGCGCTCGAAGACCAGGGTGAACGGCGAGGTCGCAATGTCGGATGCCTCGGAGGAGAGCAGCGAGGGATCCAGGTACGGGATCAGCATGCCGATCACGAAGATCGCGCCGATGTAGAACAGCATGATGCGCCAGAAGATCGCCTTGATGGCCTTCGGGATGTCGCGCTTGGGGTTCTCCGCCTCGCCGGCTGCCACGCCGATCAGCTCGGTGCCCTGGAAGGAGAAGCCGGCGATCATGAAGACCGAGACGATGGACAGCCAGCCGCCGACGATCGGCGCCTCGCCTTCGGTCCAGTTGCTGAAGCCGGGCGAGGTTCCGCCGATGATGCCGAAGATCATCGCCACACCGCAGATCAGGAACACGATCACGGTGACGACCTTGATCATCGCCAGCCAGTACTCGCCCTCGCCAAAGGCCTTGGCGGACAGGGCGTTCAGGCCAGTGAGCAGCGCCAGGAAGAGCGCCGCCCAGATCCAGCTCGGGGAATTGGGGAACCAGTAGGACATGATGATGCCCGCGGCGACCAGCTCGGCGGCGACGGTGATCGCCCAGTTGAACCAGTAGTTCCAGCCAATGGCAAAGCCGAAATGCCGGTTCACGAAGACAGTGGCATAGGTCTGGAAGGAGCCGGCGACCGGGAGCCGCGCGCTCATTTCGCCCAGCGACTGCATCAGCAGCAGCACCATGAGGCCGATCAGGCCGTAGGCAATGAGCGCTCCCCCGGGGCCCGCGTCGGCGATGGCTCCGCCGGAGGCGACGAACAGTCCGGTTCCGATCGATCCGCCAATTGCAATCATCTGCAGGTGGCGGGCCTTGAGACCACGCTTCAGACCGTCTTGGGACGGTGCGGGCTCACTCATGCGTTACAGCTCCTGGTGCATAGAAAAATCCAACCTTTCAATCCAAGCACCCCGGCGAGCTCAAAAGCTATGAACCGCGCTACAGTAAGCGATCAATAATCTTTCGCTTAGCCCAAGAATATGGAGGATATATCGCGCTCAGAGTATCGACCACCGTAGTTTTGCTCAGTTCCGAGCGCATTTGCGAAAGACGGTCGAAGCCGTGCTTGCCGTGGTAGGAGCCCATTCCGCTGGCCCCGACACCGCCGAACGGCAGGGACGGAACGATCATCTGGGCCAGCGGCGCGTTGTGCACGATCGCGCCGGCACGCACCCGGTCGGAGAAGATCGACTGCAGCCGCGGGCTTTCGCTCATCAGGTAGGCGGCCAGCGGGGTGGGCCGCGCAGCGATGAATTCCAGGGCCTCCTCGAAGGTGGCCACTTCGATCACCGGCAGGATCGGGCCGAAGATCTCCTCCTGCATCAGCGTGCCTTCGAGGTCGACATTGCGCATGATGGTCGGCGCGATGCGCAGGGTCTGCTCGTCGTACTGCCCGCCGTGCACCACCTCGCCCTGCTCGAACATGTCCAGCAGGCGCTGGAAATGGCGGTGGCTGGCGATGCGCCCGAAGTCCGGGTGCGTCAACGGGTCCTTGCCGTAGAAGCTGTGGATGGTCTGGCCCAGGCGCTCGATCAGCGGCGCCGAGTCGCCGATGGTCAGCACGTAGTCCGGGGCCACGCAGGTCTGGCCCGCGTTCATGAACTTCGCGTAGGCCAGGCGCTTGGCGGTGGCCGGCAGCTGGTTGTCGACCACTGCCGGGGACTTGCCGCCCAGCTCCAGGGTCGTGGGGGTCAGGTGCTTGGCGGCTGCGGCGGCGACCACCTTGGCGACCTTCTCGCCTCCGGTGAAGAAGATGTGGTCCCAGCGCGCGGCCAGCAGCTCGGTGGCGGTGTCCACGCCGCCCTCGATGACGGCGAACACGCGGTTGTCCAGGTACAGCGGCAGGAACTTGGCCAGTGCGCCGGAGGTCGCCGGCGCGATCTCCGAAGGCTTCAGCACCGCGGCGTTGCCGGCGGCGATGGCGGCGACCAGCGGGGCGAGCATGAGCTGCAGCGGGTAGTTCCACGGGCCGATGATCAGCACCAGGCCCAGCGGGCGGGGCTCGACCTTGGCCATGGCCGGCTGCAGCGCCAGCGGCACCTTGACGTTGGTGTGGTCCATCCATTCGGCCAAGTGGCGCAGAGCGAAGTCGATCTCCGCGCGGACCACGTCCACCTCGGAGAACTTCGCTTCGGTGGCGCCCTTGCCTAGGTCCTCGTTCAGCGCGGCGAGGAAGTCGTCCAGGTGCTCTTCGAGCATCTTCTCCAGCGCGCGCAGCTGCTGGACGCGGAAACGGCGCGGGTGGGTGATGCGGGTATCGGCGGAGTGGCGCAGGTTCGCCAGCGTGGCGGCGATTTTCGACGGATGCTCATCCACGGGCGGCGCGAAGTCGCCGACGGGATCGGGCAGCGGAGTGGAAGTAAACAGACCCATGAGTCGAGACTACGTCAACGGGCTGGACTTGACCTGATTGCGACCACCTTTATTTTGTATCAACTAGTTGGTACATTCTTTTCGAAAGGCGGGACCAATGAATAATTCGTTGACTTCACAGTTCGGCAGCTTCGCGATTGCGGCCTTGGTCATCTACGTGATCCTGCGCAACCTCGCGTCCAAGGAGGGCGGAGACCGGCTGGCTCTGGCCCGCCGGCACGCCTTCTGGTGCGCGCTCATCGGATTTTTCGCCAGCACGTCGGCCGACTGGTTCAGCACCCTCGCGGCAGTCCCGTACTACGACGAATCGCCGCTTCGCATTCCCGAGGCCATCGGGGTGGCCGCGACCCCGGCGCTGTGGGTCGCCTTCATCTACATCGCAGGGCAGTTCACCTGGCCCCACAAGCTCCGGCCGAAGCGCACGGCCTCGCTGCAGCCTCGGACCTTGTCCGGGCTGGTGCCCAAGTCCCTGGTCGGAATCATGGCGGCAACCTTCGCCGCCGGCATGCTGGCGATTTACAGCGTCCGCGACGTCACGGGCTTCGCCCCCACGCCGGAGGTCATCGAGGACGACGGCGACGGCTACTACATGACCGCCGATGCCCAGGACGGGTTGCGTTCGGCCGCAGAGGTCCTGCCCTATCTGGCACTGAGCCTGGTCCTTCTGCTGGTCGCCGCCTTCGCCGCCACCATCCTCATCCTGCGGCGCAAGCCGCTGGACGGCATCAGCGAGCACGACAACCGGCTGCTGCGCATCACCTGGCTCAATCGCCTCTACCGCACGGTGACGGTGCTCCTGGCCGGCCTCGCCGGCGAAGCCCTGCACTTCAAGGCACGGTGGATCTCCGATGACGCCGACAAATCCATGGGTGGCGAAGGCATCGAGTACTGGGAACGGATGAACGACCTCGCGGGCCGGTGGGACCAGACCGCCAACTACATCGCCCTGGCCATCACCGTCGTCATGTTCTTCTGGCGCCCGCCGGTGAACTTCGAATCCCTGCGGCCGGCCGTCTCCAGCGCCTTCAACCGGCTGCGCGAGCAGCTGTTCGCGGTGCAGTATCTGAGCGCCATGGCTGCCATCCTGCTGGTCGCCGTCGGATGGCCAATGCTGCCGAGCTCCGAGACGCAGGAGATGCCGACCGCCGAACGCGCCACCGCCATCCTGGCCCTCCTCGCGGGCGCGACGCTGTTCTACCTACTGGTCAACGCCGCCTACCTGGCGTACATGGCGATCAAGACCCGCGCGGCCGCGCGAATGCCCAAACCCGCCGCACGGCTGCCGCTGTGGACCTATGTCGTTGCCGGACTCCTGATGGCGGCCGGCCTGTACTTCCTGCTCTTCCCTCCGCTGGATCTGCTGTGGGGATTTGTCGCGCCGAACCGGTGGATCATTGCCGGGCTGGCCGCGGCACTGCTCGCCGCGCATGCAGGATTCGTCCTGCTCGTCCGCTCCGTGGCGATCCCTTGGCAGGTGGGCGCAGAGGTGGAAATCTGGTATCGGCAGGTGCTTGAAATCCGCTCGCTGCGCGTAGTCGCCGGCGCGTTCGTGGCCATGCCAATGATGGGATACCAGTTGTTCGCCGAATTCTCCCTGTTCGGCCTGCTGGTCTTCTGTGCGCCGGCGGTGCTGGCGCTGCCGCGCCCGCAAGGTTCGATGCGGCCGGAGACCAGTGACGCGGGCCGCCGATGAGCGCCCAGATCACCGTTGACCTGGACTCGGCGCTGCCGCCCTATGAACAGATCCGCGCCCAGGTGGCTTCGCTGATTTCGCTGGGCGAACTGGCCGCCGGGAGCAGGCTGCCCACGGTGCGCGCGCTGGCCGCCGATCTGGGTGTGGCCGCCGGCACCGTGGCCCGCGCCTACAAGGAACTGGAGGCCGAAGGGCTGATCTCCTCGCGCCGCCGGGCGGGCACCGTGGTCAATGAGCTGCCAGGGCAGCCAGCGCTGGACGAGCACCTGGTCGAGGCAGTGGACAGGGTCTGGGCACTGGCCGCGGAGCTGGGGGTGGACGCGGCGACGGTCAAGGCGCTGGTTGCGCGGAGGACGCGATAGCTCGGTAACCCTGTCACCACCGCATCATTTCCCGAGCAGCCGGGATTCGGTTGACGGTGTCCGCCCCTCTTTGTAGGCTCAGCCTAAGCTCACCGCAATGCTTGGAATGGATAACCTGTGGATCCGGTTTCGATTTTGATCGTCTGCGTTTTGGTCATACTTTGCGCGCTGCCGTTTGCCATAGGCGCCATGCGCAGTCTCGACCGACGAGCCGACGACCTCGAAGGATCTGACCCGGAAATCTCCAGGGCACTTCGAGAAGCACGGAAGAATATCGATCGCGGCAGGGGCTACGAAGATCCGAGGCTCTAGCGGCCGGCACGGGCCGGCCAACTTCCAACGGCGTTAAGGATTTGTCCTTGCGCAGATATCTGCGTACCCTCGGGATCAGTGACACGGGGTGTCGGAGAAGCCGACTGAGATGAGACCCGTTGAACCTGAACTAGGTCAAGCTAGCGGAGGGATGTCGCATGACTCTGCCTATTGTTGCCCGCAATTACCGGGAACAATCCCCCTTGGTGTTCTGCCTGACAAACACCGTGGTTACCAACTTCACCGCCAATGTACTGCTGGCTTCCGGCGCGGCCCCGGCCATGACTGACCTGCCCGGGGAAGCCAGGCCGTTCGCCGCGGCCGCCTCGGCCGTGCTGGTCAACCTGGGCACGCCCACCACCGAGCAGCTGCGCGCCATGGAAGAAGCTGTCGAGTCGGCGAGCGCCGCAGGCACCCCCTGGGTGCTGGATCCGGTGGCCGTCGGAGCGTTGCCGGTCCGCACGGAATTCGCCCGGCGCATCGTCGCCCGCCGCCCCACGCTGATCCGCGGCAACGCCTCGGAAATCATGGCGCTGGCCGGCTGGGAGTCCTCCGGCCGAGGTGTGGATTCGCTGGACAGCGTGCAGGAAGCCATCGCCGCCGGGCGTGAGCTGGCAGTGAAATACGGTTCGGTGGTCGCGATCTCCGGCGAGGCGGACGCCATCATCGACGCGCAGCGCACCGTGCTGGTGCACACCAACGGCATCGGCCTGACCCGCATCACCGGCGGAGGCTGCGCCCTGGGTGCGGTGTGCGCGGGCATGCTCGCGGTGCATGAGGACCCGTTCGAAGCCGCCGTGGCGGCCCATGGTTACTACGGCCTGGCCGCCGAAAAGGCGCTGGCCGCCAGCTCCGGGCCGGGCAGTTTTGCCGTGGCCTTCCTCGATTCCCTGGCGGCCGTCGAGCCCGCCGCACTTGAGACCCTGAACTGTGAGGAAAAGACCTATGCGTGATCTCGGAGCCTACCTGGTGGCCAACACCGCCAGCTGCAGCCCGCATAGCACCCTTGAGGTGATCGAGGCAGCCGTGGCCGGCGGGATCCAGTGGATCCAGCTGCGCGCCAAGGAGGAAAGCGCCCGCGAGTTCTTCGAGCTGACGCTTGCGGCCGCAAAGCTGACCGAGGGCAAGGCGCAGCTGCTGGTCAACGACCGCATCGACGTATTCCTGGCGGCCCGCGCCGCCGGGGCCGCGGTGGCCGGCATCCACATCGGGCAGAAGGACGTGCCGGTGTCCCTGGCCCGCCAGCTGATCGGCGAGGGCATCATCGGGCTCAGCGCCTCCACGCGGGAGCAGATCGCCCAGGCCAACCTGGATGCCGAGTTCATCGACTACCTAGGTGTTGGCGCGGTGCGCGCCACCCCGACCAAGAAGGACCACCCCACCCCGCTGGGCCTGGACGGCTTCGCGGAACGCACCGGCTGGACCGCGCTGCCCTGCGTGGCCATCGGCGCGGTGACCGCCGATGACGCCGCGGCCATCCGCGCCGGCGGCGGCGCCGGGATGGCCGTGGTGCGCCCAGTCTGCCAGGCAGATGATCCGCGCAGCGCCAGCGCCCAGCTGGTTTCCGCCTGGGAGGAGGCCAAGTGAACATCCTTTCCATCGCGGGCTCCGACCCGTCCGGCGGCGCCGGCATCCAGGCCGATCTGAAGGCCATTGCCGCCAACGGCGGCTACGGCATGGCAGTGATCACGGCGCTGACCGCGCAGAACACCCGCGGGGTCAGCGGAGTGCAGGCCATCGACGGGGATTTCGTCACCGCGCAGCTTGAAACGCTCAGCGCGGATGTGCGCATCGACGCGGTGAAGATCGGCATGCTGGCAAACCAGGAGATCATCGGCGCTGTCGCCGCCTGGCTGGATACCGTCAACGCCCCGGTGGTGCTGGACCCGGTCATGGTGGCCACCAGCGGCGATGCCCTGCTGGAGGACGCCGCCGCGCTGCACCCGCTGCTGGCCCGCGCCACCGTGATCACCCCGAACACCGCCGAGCTCGGCGCGCTGCTCGGCGAAGCCGCCGCGCAGGACTGGGAGCTCGTGCTGGAGCAGGCCCGGCGTCTGGCCTCCGCCCACGACGTGCTGGTGCTGGCCAAGGGCGGGCACCTGGCCGGGGCGCAGTGCCCCGATGCGCTGGTCTCCGCCGCCGGGGTGCTGGCCGAGTTCAGCTCCCCGCGCCTGGCTACCAAAAACACCCATGGCACCGGCTGCACCCTGTCCAGCGCGCTGGCCACCCGCTTCGCCGCCACCGGCGACTGGGCGACCGCGCTGGAACAGGCCAAGGGCTACATGTTGCGCGCCATCGGCGCCGCTGACGAGCTGCAGGTGGGCTCCGGGCACGGGCCGGTGCACCACTTCGTCGACTTCTTCGGCGCCGCGGATCCGATGGCCGCCTGGTGGGAGGACATCGCACCGCTGCGCGCGGGCATTGACGAGCTGGAGTTCATCGTGCAGCTGGCCGACGGCAGCCTGGAGCGCGAGAAGTTCGAATACTACCTGGCGCAGGACGCCCTGTACCTGCAGCGCTACGCGCAGGTGCTGGCGCAGGCCAGCGCGCTGGCCCCTGAGCTGGATTCCCAGCGCTTCTGGGCCAAGGGCGCCGGGGAAATCCTGGAGGGCGAGCTGCAGCTGCACCGCAGCCACCTGGTGGAAGGACTGGCGAACCCGTCGGCCACCACGCTGAACTACGTGAACCACCTGTCCTCCTGCAATTCCAGCTACCCGGAGCTGATCGCCGCGATCCTGCCGTGCTACTGGCTGTACCAGGACATCGGCAAGCGGCTTGCGGCGGCCAACTACGAAGGCCACCCCTACGGCGACTGGCTTCAGACCTACGCCTCGGAGGAGTTCGACGAATCCACCGCGCAGGCCATCGGGATGGTGCGCGCCGCATGGAAACTGGCGGACCCGGCGCAGCGCGAGCGGATGCGCCAGGCGTTCCTGCGTTCCAGCGAGCACGAGCTGGCCTTTTTCGCGCAGGCCCATGCCGAGAGCGTAGAATTCTCTACGGCCTAAAACGCGTTGGGGCCGCAGAGTCTGGAGGACTGCATGAGTTGGAGCATTCACGGCAACGGCAAGACCATCACCCCCGGTGAGGTTGTTGCCCCGGATGAGCGGCTGCATTGGCCGCAGACGATCTCCATCGGCACGCAGCACATCCTGGCCATGTTCGGCTCCAGCATCCTGGTTCCCACGATCACCGGGTTCCCGGTCACCACGACCCTGCTCTTCACGGGCGTGGCGACCATCCTCTTCCTGCTGATCACCAGGAACAAGGTGCCCAGCTACCTGGGCTCCTCCTTCGCGCTGATCGCCCCGGTGGTCGCGACCACCAAGGCCCACGACATGTCCGCGGCGCTGGGCGGCATCGTGATGACCGGCGCGCTGCTGTTCCTGGTGGGCCTGGTGGTACAGAAGACCGGCACCGGCTGGATCCACGCGCTGATGCCGCCGGTGGTCATGGGCACCATCGTCGCGCTGATCGGCCTGAACCTGGCCGGCGCCACCTTGGAACCCATGCAGAAGTTCCCGGCCACCACCTTCCTGACGGTGATCGCCACGGTGCTGGCCACCGTTGTGTTCAAGGGCCTGCTGGGGCGCCTGTCCATCCTGGTGGGGCTGGTCGCCGGCTACCTGATCGCGCTGGCCCAGGGCCAGGTGGACTTCGCCAAGGTCGGCGAAGCCGCGTGGTTCGGCCTGCCCGAATTCAACACCCCGAGCTTCCACCTGGACACCGCGCTGATGTTCCTGCCGGCGGTATTCGTGCTGATCGCGGAGAACATCGGCCACGTGCGCACCGTGGGCGTGATGACCGGCCGCGACCTGACCGCGTTCAACGGCCGCGCGCTGATGGCCGACGGCGCCGCCAGCATGGTGGCGGGCTTCGGCGGCGGCTCGGCCACCACCACCTACGCGGAGAACATCGGCGTGATGGCTGCCTCCCGCGTGTACTCCACCGCCGCCTACTGGGTGGCAGCGATCGCCGCGATGGCGCTGGCGTTCATGCCGAAGGTGGGCGCGCTGATCGGCACCATCCCCGAGGGCGTGATCGGCGGGCTGGGCATCGTGCTCTACGGCATGATTGGCATCGTGGGCGCGCGCCTGTGGATCGAGTCGAAGGTTGACTTCGGCAACCCGATCAACCTGATGACCGCCGGCACCGGCCTGATCATCGCGATCGCGGTGACCAGCGAAATCGCCTTCGGCCAGTTCAAGCTGGGCGGCATCGCCCTGGGCACCATCGCCACCCTGGTGGTCTTCCACCTGATGAGCGCCGCGGCGAAGCTGCGCGGCAACGACCTGTCCCAGACCGGAGCCTAGGTCCGATCTTCTCCACCGCTGCGGCGGCCGGAATCCCCCATCGGGTTCCGGCCGCCGTTCCCGCTTAAGCCGCTGAGCTGAGCTTATAGTAAGGGTACTTTCCAAAAAGTGACGCGGACCCGTAATTCCGCTACGATGAGCAACTATGACTGCGACCACATCTGATGGAAAGATCTCTGCACGCCTGATCTTCGTCGCCCTCGGGGCGGCGCTGGGCGGTTTCGTGTTCGGCTACGACTCGTCGATCGTCAACGGCACGGTCGACGCCGTGGAACATGAATTCTCGCTGAACGCGGTAGCCGTCGGCTTCACCGTGTCCTGCGCGCTGCTCGGCGCGGCACTGGGCGCCTGGGTGGCCGGCGTAGTCTCCGAACGCGTAGGCCGCGTGCGCACCATGCTCATCGCCTCGATCCTGCTGCTTGTCTCCGCGATCGGCTGCGGGCTCTGCTTCAGCGCCGTGGACCTGGTCATCTGGCGCATCGTCGGCGGCATCGGCGTGGGCTTCGCCTCGGTGATCGCCCCGGCCTACATCGCCGAGATCTCCCCGGCGGCGCACCGCGGCCGGCTGGGCTCCATGCAGCAGATGGCCATCGTGCTGGGCATCTTCGTGGCCTTCCTGGTCAGCGCGCTGCTGGTGTTCGTGATGGGCTCGGCGGACGCGGTGGGGCTGTTCGGCCTGGCCGCCTGGCGCTGGATGTACCTGTCGCTGGCCGTTCCCGCTGTGCTCTACGGCCTGATGGCGCTGCGCCTGCCCGAATCCCCGCGCTATCTGGTGGAGCGCGGGCGCTATGTCGAGGCCGCCTCGGTGCTCACTGGCGATATGGGCCTGGAACCCGGCAAGCCGACCGAGGACAAAATCGAGGAAATCCGCGCCACCGTGCATGTGGAGCGACGCCAGCAGTTCAAGGACCTGCTGGGCCGCTTCGGCTTCCACCCGCTGGTCTGGGTGGGCATCCTGCTCTCGGTCTTCCAGCAGTTCGTTGGCATCAACGTCATCTTCTACTACTCGACCACGCTATGGAAGTCGGTGGGCTTCGCCGAATCCGATTCCTTCACCATTTCTCTGATCACCTCGGTGATCAACGTGCTGGCAACGATCGTGGCGGTGCTGCTGATCGACGTGCTGGGCCGCAAGCTGCTACTGATGATCGGCTCCGGCATCATGACGCTCTCCTTGGGCGCGATGAGCCTGGCCTTCGCGCAGGCGGTCACCGTGGACGGCGCGGTCTCGCTGCCCGGCTCCTGGGGCATGGTCGCTCTGGTCGCGGCGAACCTGTTCGTGATCGGCTTCGGCGCCACCTGGGGCCCGGCGGTATGGGTGCTGCTGGGCGAGATCTTCCCGAACTCCATCCGCGCCATGGCCCTGGGCGTGGCGGCCTCCGCGCAGTGGATCGCCAACTTCGTCGTGTCCACGACCTTCCCGGCGCTGGCCGAGGCGGGCCTGGCCCTGGCCTACGGCATCTACGCGTTCTTCGCGCTGCTGTCCCTGGTGTTCGTAGCCTTCCTGATCCGCGAGACCAAGGGGCGCACACTGGAGGACATGACGCTGTAGCGGCCGGCATCACGGCGCAGGCAAGGAGGCGGGAACCCAGCACAGTTCCCGCCTCCTTGGGTCGTTAAAACCTACTGCGCCGTGTAGCCGCCATCCACGGCCCAGACCGCGCCGGTGACCAAGCTCGCCTCAGGCGAAGCGAGAAACCCGATGACGTTCGCGACTTCCTGAGGGGTGCCGAGCCTGCCCAGCGGCTGCCGGCTGGTCATCCGGGAACGCACTTCCGGCGGCAGCCTCCGCAGAAGTTCGGTGTCCACGTAGCCCGGGGCTACGGCATTGACCCGGACCCCTTGCGCGGCGTAGGTCAATGCCGTGGAGCGCACCAAATTCACCACCCCGGCCTTCGCCGCCGAGTAAGCGGCGGAATTCGCCTGGCCGACCAGCCCGAGGATCGATGAGATGGCCACGATGGAGCCGGATCCCTGCGGAACCATATGGCGCAGCGCATGCTTCATGCTCAGCGCGGTACCACCGAGGTTGATGTCCAGCACCCGGTTCCAGGAGGAACTGTCCAGCTCATGCAGCGGCCCCTTGGTTTCGGCGATGCCGGCGTTGGCGACCAGTACATGCAACGGGCCGATGTCCCGTGCCGAGGCGAAGAGCCCGGCCACTGAATCTTCGTCGGAGACATCGCAGCAGACCGCCAACGCGTGGTGTCCTTCGGCCCGGATCCCGGCAGCGACATCCTCAGCCCGGGCATCGACATCCCCGATGACCACCCGATACCCGCGCGAGGCGAGCAGCCGCGCGGTGGCGGCCCCGATGCCGGTTGCCGCCCCGGTGACCACTGCGGCATCGGGGCTCACCGCTGGCGCACCTCGCGGGTTTCACCGACCAGCTCGAGGATGTCACGCCCCAGCCGGTAGCCGAACACCAGCGCGGGGCCGATGTGCGAGCCGTAGCCCGGGTAGCCTCCCCCGAACACCGACACCGCGGCGGCGCCCACCGAGTACAGGCCGTCAATGCGGCTTCCGTCCTCGCGGATGACCCGCGACCGGTCGTCCACGTCAATGCCGGCAAAGGTGCCGATGTCCCCCATCTGCACCTTCGCGGCATAGAACGGGCCCTTGGCCAGAGGGGCGAGGTTCGGGTTGGGCTTGTGCTCCATGTCCCCGCGGAAGTGGTTGTAGGCGGTGGAGCCGCGGCCGAATTCGGTATCCTTCCCGGCGAGCGCATCGCGGTTGAAGCGCTCGATGGTCTGCTCCAGGCCCTGGGGGTCCACACCGATCTTCGCCGCGAGGTCCGCGATGCTGCGTCCCTTGTGCAGGTAGCCGATCCGATGGAAGAAGCCGCGCGGCACCGGCCACGGCTTGGCGTAGCCGATGCCGTACTTGTCCATAAGCCGCTTGTCGCCGATGATCCAGGCGTAGACGTCCTGCTCGTTGGCGTGGTGGTCCAGCATCTGCCGGCCGAAGTCGTGGTAGCTCAGTGCCTCGTTGCCGAAGCGCTTGCCGTCGCGGTCAACGGTGATCATGCCCGGCAGGCCGATCTGCCGCAGGTGCGGGAAAAGCCGCTGCGCGCCGCCGCGAAGGTACTTGAAGACCGTGACCGGAGCCCAGGAGGCCACCGAGGAGACGTTGTCGTTGATCCGGCCGCCGGCGGCCATGGCCATGCGGGCCGAGGAGCCGTCATGCCCCTGGGTAGGGGTGAAGTGCTGGCCGCCGAGGGTGTCATGGGCGAAGTACTTCTGGCGCAGCTCGTCGTCGGCCGAGAACCCTCCGCCGGCCAGGACCACACCCAGCTTGGCGTTGACCAGACCGGCGTGCTTGCCGCCGAGCACCGCGCCGGTCACGGAACCGTCCGCAGCGGTGCGCAGCTGCTGCACCGGGGTGCCGGTCCAGACCCGCACCCCGGCATCCAGCGCGGAGCGGACCATGCGCACCATCAGCGCCGAGCCGTTGGTGCGCTTGATCGGCTGGCCGTGCAATGCGATGTCCTTCCAGGTCTTCAGCAGCTTGGCGGCCACGTAGGTGAAGGACTTAGGGGACTGGTTGGCGTGCAGGAACTGGGTCAGGTCCGGCCCGACCTGCGGCATGTAGCCGAAGACCGTGTAGGAGCTGAGGTAGGGCTGGATTTCCTTGCGCCGGTCGCCCAGCATGCGCACATCGGCGTCGGAGGGCAGGATCGCCCGGCCCCCCAGCTTCGCCCCGGGCAGGTCCATCTGGTAGTCCGGCGCCTTCTCCGGGTAGGAGAAGACCACGTCGGTGTCGTTCTCGAAGAAGTCGATGGCCTCCGGCACGGTATCCAGAAATCCTGCGACACCCTTGGCGTTGTAGCTGTCCGGGGCCAGCGCCCTGAGGTATTCCTCCGCTTCGGCGCGGGTGTCGCCGGTGGCGGCGGCTCCCTTGCGGTTGCCCGGAACCCAGGACCAGCCGGCAGAGAGGGCGGTGGTGCCGCCGAAGTGCGGGGACTTCTCCGCGACGATCACGTTCAGCCCGTCGTGGGCGGCGCGGATGGCGGCGGCCAGGCCGGCCACTCCGGATCCGACAATCAGCAAGTCGCAGTTGTAGGTGGTAGTCATGTGCTGGTCCTATCGTTTGGAGGCGACGGCCCGCAGGTAGGGCTCGCCGAGCTCGGCAATGTTCGTGTGGGCGGTTTCGCGGGCGGAAAAGGCTGCAATGGCGGCCAGCAGGGCACAGACGCTGCCGAAGACCGCGACCGGAACCCAGCCGAATTCGCCTTCGGTGAGCAGCAGTCCGCCGATCATCGGGCCGAAGCCCGCCACCAGCAGGCCCAGCTGGTTGCCCATGGCCATGCCGGTGTAGCGCACCGGGGTGGCGAACAGCTCGGCGAAGAACGACGGCCAGATCCCGTTGAATCCGGAGTAGAACACCGTCATGAACAAGAAGCTCGCGGCGAAGACCAGCCAGATGTTCCCGGTGCCCAGCGCCAGGAAGTACAGGTAGAGGCTCACGGTGCTGCCAATCATTGCGGTCAGCATCAGCGGGCGGCGCCCGATCCGGTCCGAGAGCCGGCCGCACAGCGGCATCGCCACCATGGACAGTCCGATGGCCACCGCGTTGACGGCCAGGATGGAAGTGCGCTCGATCCCGCCGTGCTGCACCGCGTAGGACAGGCCGAAAACGGTGAAGATGGTTTGCATGACCGAGAAGATCGACATCAGCAGCACACGCAGCACGTCGGAACGCTGATAGCGCAGCACCTCGCGTGAGGGGAGCTTGCGCGGCTGGTCCTCGGCGACCTGCTCCTCGAAGGCAGGGGTTTCATCCAGCCGGGTCCGGACCCAGAAGGCCAGCGCCAACACGAGCACCGAAAGCAGGAACGGGATGCGCCAGCCCCAGCTCATCAGCTGCTCCTGGGGCAGCGCAGTAACCGGGATGAACACCAGCGTAGAGAGCACCATGCCGGAGGCGTACCCGGTCATCACGAACGAGGTGAAGAAACCGCGGCGGCCCTCCGGAGAATGCTCAAGGGTCAAGGAGGAGGCGCCGGCCGATTCGGCACCGGCGGAGAAGCCCTGGGCCAGGCGGGCGATCACCAGCAGCACGGTGGCCCACACCCCGATCTGCTCATAGGTCGGCAGCAGGCCGATGCCCAGCGAAGCCAGGCCCATCAGCATCAGCGTGAAGAGCAGGACGTTCTTGCGTCCCAGCTTGTCGCCGAAGTGCCCCATGACCAGTCCGCCCAGCGGACGGGCGACGTAGGCGACGCCGAAGGTGGCGAAGGCCGCGATGGTGGCGATGGCCGGATTGCCCGCCGGAAAAAACAGCTGCGGGAAAACCAGGGCGGCGGCGGTGCCGTAGATGAAGAAGTCGTAGTACTCCAGGGTCGATCCCAGGAAAGAGGCCAGCGCGGCCTTGACCGGGGTGCGCCGTGGCACGGATCCGCCGTGCTCGGTGGGCGACTGCGGCGCCACGTCGGGTGAGGTGCTCATGGTGCGTCCTTAGCTGTGCGAGGGGAGAAGCGAGGAATCCAGCTCGAAATCGACGTAAGCCAGGTCCAGCACATTCGGCAGGGACAGCGGCTTGATCGCTTCGTGCAGCGGGTGGGTGTTGTAGACGGCGATGTCGCCGGCACTGCGGAAGTCCGCGACGATCACGTGGTCCCAGGAGCGGTCGGTCTTCATGACATCCGGCCCGTGGACCAGATCCAGCATGCCGGGGATGTTGCCCTTCATGGCTTCCAGGCCGGCGATCCAGCGTTCGCGGATCTGCGGGGTGAATCCCTCGGAGAAGCGGAACATCACGATGTGGCGGATCATAGGGCCACCGCGCTCAGGTTCTGCGCCGAGTACTCGGACGGCTGGCCGGCGATGGCCCGTCCAGCCAGGTAGGCGAGGGTCATCAGCGGCCCGAGGGTCGCTCCGGCGCCAGGGTATCCGGCGGAGTAGGCGCTTTCGGCGGTATTGCCGGCGGCGTACAGTCCTTCAATCGGGATCCCGTCAACATCCAGCACCTGGCCGCGGCCGTCGGTGCCGATGCCGCCGCAGGTGCCGAAGGCGCCGTTGAGTACCTCCATCGCGTAGTACGGTCCGTACTGCAACGGGCCGAGCGAGGGGTTGGGCCACTGGTTCCCGGCATCGCCCCAGTAGCGGTCGTAGGCCGAGGAACCGCGGCCGAAGTCCGGGTCCTCGCCGCGCACCGCGTGCTGGTTGAAACGCTCGACGGTGGCCGCCAGGTTCCCGGCGGGGACGCCGATCTTGACTGCCAGCTCTTCCAGGGTGTCGGCCTGGACCAGGTAGTCAGGGGTCGGCTTGCCAGCGCGGTGGTCCAAGATGCCGTAGCGCTGCAGGTACGACTCGTCGAAGACGACGTGGGCAGGGGTGTTCAGCGTCTGGTTGTTCGGCGAGTCCCAGGACTGCAGCACGCGGGCCAGGTCGTTGTAGTTCTGCGCCTCGTTGGCGAAGCGCTGTCCGTGGCGGTTGACCATGATGGATCCCGGGCCCTGGCGCTCGAAGCGCAGCAGGGATCCCACCGGCTCGCCGTCGCGCAGCATTCCGGTGACCGACATCGGGGCCCACCAGGCTTCGCGGGTGCCGCGGGTCATGGCGCCGATGCGCTGGGCCATCTTCAGCCCGTCGCCGGTGTTCGTGGGCGGGGAGCACATGGTGTACAGGCGGGAGGCCAGCAGCGAGTCGGCCAACGGCTTGTCCCATTCGAAGCCGCCGGTTCCCAGCATCACGCCGTGGGCGGCCTCGATGCGGGTGCCGTCCTGCAGGCGCACGCCGGATACGCGGCCTTCGCTGGTTTCAAGTCCGGCCACGGAGGCCTCGACGGCCAGGGTGACCCCGTTGTCCAGGCAGGCCTTGAGCAACATGGAAACCAGCGCGTGGCCCTTGGCGGCGACGCCGGCATCCTGCCGGGCGGTCAGTTCCTCCCAAGGGAACTTGGTGAAGGCGCCCCAGTCCTCGTATTCCTGCATGGTGTAGGGGTGGCGGCCGTCGGTGCGCACATGCGCGGCCAGCTTGCCGAGCGCTTCGCGGAAGTTGAACAGCTCCGGTTCGACGGTGCGTCCGCCGGACACCGCGCCGGGCAGGTCCTGGCGGTAGTCGGGGAAGTTGTCCAGGAAGATGAATTTCACGCCGAGTTCTGTTTCGGCGAATCGCAACATCGCATCTCCGTAGTCCAGCGCCGCATCCAGCAATTCGGCGCGCCCGCGGCCGCGGGCTACGGCCTGCACGTACTCGCGTCCGGCCTGCTTGGAATCCTCGATCCCCGCTTCGCGGGCATGGTGGTTGTCGACCACCCAGAGCATGCCCCCGGAAACCGCCGAGGTGCCGCCGAGCAGCTCGCTCTTTTCCAGGACGATGACCGAGCGGCCGGCCTTCGCGGCGGTGGCTGCGGTGGTCAGCGCGCCGGCTCCGGAGCCTACGACGACGACGTCGTAGCCGGGCAGCGGCTGCCGGGATTGCGGGTTCAGGATGCGCATGGAAATGATCCCCTTCGATCAGGTGCATTGCTGGGATGCAGAAGATCATGACATGGGTCACACCACGGGCTGGGCGGGGTGTTTCATTCAACGGAGCACCGCGCTCCGTTGAATGAAACACCTAGAACGCAGCAGGCGTACTGCGGCGCTGGATCTCGCGCCCGGAGGGCTCATAGCCCAGCCGGCGGGTGATGGCGCTGGAGGCGATTTTCAGGTGCGGAACAATCAGGTTCAGCGACTCCTCGCCGCGCGGCACGATGGCCGACAAGGTGGCCACCGCATGGTTCTTCTCCGTGAAGATCGGCACCGAGATGCCGCTGGATTCAGGGACGATGATGCCGCGCATGCTCACGTAGCCACGGCCGCGGATCTCGGCCAGGATGGCACGCAGCTTCTCCGGCTCGGTGACGGTGTCTTCGGTCAGCTTTTCCAGCCGCCGGGACAGGAACATCTCCTGGACCACCTCCTGCGCATAGGCCATGAACACCAGTCCGGCCGAGCAGCCGTGCACCGGCAACCGCCCCGCGATCTTGGTGATGTTCACGGTGGCGTCGTCCGCCGCCAGGCGCTCGATGTAGAGCACGTCGTTGCCCTCCAGGACGCCCAACGAGACGTGGCTGAACCCGTGGTTGATCAGGTCTTCCATGGGCGGCAGGGCAGCTTCGCGCAAAGAGGACGCCCGGGATCCGCGGGAGGCCAGCTCCCACAGCCGGTGCCCGTGGCGCAGCCGGCCCGCGGTATCGCGCACCAGCAGCCCTTCCAGCTCCAGCTCGCTGACCAGCCGGTAGACCGTGGATACCGGCAGGTCGACCGAGCGGGCGAGCTCCCGGAGGCCCAGGGCGGGGGAATCCTCGCCGAAGGCGGACAGGATCCGCACCACGCGGTGGATTACCGATTCTCCAGATGGCGAGTTCGCCATGACGCACCTGCCTCTCTGCCTGCGATCCTCAAGAATATACCGTTGAACGGAACATCGGGTTCTGCTGGCCGCACCGGCTCATAGCCTGAGTCGCATGAATGCACAGATTTCCGCCGGCCGCGCAGCCGGCAAAGTAGTCCTCATTTCGGGAGCCGCCCAAGGCATGGGTGCATCGCACGCCCGGGTGCTGGCAAGCCATGGCGCGAGCGTCGTGATCGGCGACCTGCAGGAGCAGGCCGGGCGCGAGCTTGCCGCGTCGATCAACAAGGAGACCGGGCGCCAGGCGGCGGTCTTCGCGCCGTTGAACGTCACCAGCTTGGAGGACTGGGAACTGGCGGTGCGCACCGCGGTGGAAACTTTCGGACGCCTCGACGTGCTGGTGAACAACGCGGGCATCTACACCCCCGGCTCGGTGGAAAGCGCCAGCCTCGACGACTGGCACCGCACCCTTGACATCGACCTGAACGGCACCTTCTACGGCATGCGCTCGGCGGTACCCGAACTGCGCAAGCAGGACACCTCGTCCATCATCAACATCTCGTCGATCGCCGGCCTGACCGGATTCAAGAACCGGGCGGCGTACTCGGCCTCCAAATGGGCGGTACAGGGGCTGACCAAGACCTCGGCGCTGGACTTCGGCCCGGACGGCATCCGCGTGAACTCGATCCACCCGGGCAGCGTGCAGACGCCGCTGACCGCCGGGCTCCAACGCGGTTTCGGCCAGGTGCCGGCCGGGCGTGCGGCGCAGGTCGAGGAGATCAGCTCCCTGGTGCTGTACCTGGCCAGCGACGAGTCCCGGTTCGTCTCCGGTTCCTCGATCGCCATCGATGGCGGCGAGACCGCGGGCAACAACCTGCGCCAGGATTCCTGAGTCCCGGCTACCAGGGTTTGATCGGCACCTCGGCTCCGGCCTCGGCCTGCAGCGAGAGTACGTGGTCCAAGGTTGGACGCCCCTCGCGCAACGGTCCCTGGTCGTCTAGCGGCACCGTGACGGTTTCGTCCACCGGCAGATCCAGCTGCTCGCCGCGCACCCAGACCGGACGCGAATGCGGCCCGCGCAGCGTGAAGTCGATGGACCGCTGGCGCAGCGTGATGTAGATGCGAGTGCCGTGCCAAGCCAGGCTGAAGCTCATGGAATTCCACTCCTGCGGCAGCCGGGGATCGAAGCAGAGCCTGTCGTCGTCGTCCCGCAGTCCGGCGAAGCCGTACACCAGTGCGGCCCAAACCCCGCCGGTGGAGGCGACATGGACCCCGTCGGCCGTATTGCCGTGCAGGTTCTCCAAGTCCACGTTCAGCGCATGCTCGAAGTATTCCCACGCCAAATCGCGGTATCCCACCTCGGCGGCGAGGATCGACTGCACCGTGGCAGAGAGGGTCGAGTCGCCCGTGGTGAGCGGGTCGTAGTAGTTGAAATCGGCGAGCTTCTGCTCCGCGGTGAAATCGCTGGAGCGCAGCCACAGGGCGAGCACTGTATCGGCCTGCTTGATGACCTGGAAGCGGTAGATCACCAAGGGATGGTAGTGCAGCAGCAGCGGACGCTTGTCGGCGCCGGTGTTCTCCAGATCCCATACCTCGCGGTTCAAGAAATGCTCGTCCTGCGGGTGGATCCCCACCCTTTCCGAATACGGAATATGTATGCATGAAGCTGCATGTTCCCAAGTGGAGAGCTCCTCTGGGTGCAGATTCAGACGCTTGGACAAATCTTTGAAAGCCTTGGGATGGCGCTGCGCGAACTCTCCGAGCAACTGGGCGCTGCGACGCAGGTTGAAGCGCGCCATGACATTGGTATAGAGGTTGTCGTTGACCACGGCGGTATATTCATCCGGGCCGGTCACCCCATGGATGTGGAAGCGTTCGTTCTCCCCGCTGCCACGCCAGAAGCCCAACGAAGACCACATGCGTGCGGTGCCCACCAGGATCTCCGCGCCACCGCCGATCAGGAATTCGTCGTCCTCCATCGCCGTCAGGTACCGGTTCATCGAATACACCACGTCCGCATTGATGTGGTATTGCGCGGTGCCGGCCGGGTAGTAGGCGCTGGCTTCCTCGCCGTTGATGGTGCGCCACGGGAAAAGCAACCCGTCCTCGTTCATGATCCGCGCACGGCGTTTGGCCGCCGGGATCATCGCCACACGCGCGCGCAGCGTGTTCCGGGCCCATTGCTGGTTGGTGTACGTCAGGAACGGCAGGACGTAGATCTCGGTGTCCCAGAAGTAGTGCCCCGAGTAGCCGTTGCCGCTGACCCCCTTGGCGCTGATTCCCATGCCGTCCGCGCGGGCCGAAGCCTGGGCCAGCTGGAACAGGTTCCAGCGGATTTTGCGCTGCAGGGACTTGTCCTTGCTGTCCACCACGACATCGCTGCGCTCCCAGTAGGCTGCCATGAAATCGCGCTGGGCCCGGAAGTGCGCATCAATGCCGCGCGGCACCAGGTGGTTCAGCGCGCGGTTGGCGCGCTGCAGCATCTCTTCGGCGGGGTGGCGCCGCGAGCAGTGGAAGACCGCGAACTTCGCCACGCGCACCCCCTGTCCGGCATCCAGCCGGGCGGTGGCCACCTCTTCGGCGCGTTCCTCGTTCACCGTGCGGGTGAGGTCCACCAGTGGTGCCCCGCCCCCGGTGGTGGTGACCTGGTGCTCGACCATGGCGGCTACCGACATGCCGGATCCGGCCACGTCATAGGAAATGCCCATGCGGGCCCCGTCGCGGCGGTGCCCTGCCGAGCTCAGCGGGTTCACGCTGGCCTCGTCCGCGCGGCGCGGGTCGAAGGCCGGCCCCGAGGCGTCCAGCTCGCCTGGCGAGGCCACCGCACGCTGGGAGCGGTAGCCGATCAAGGAAGACTGCACGATCACGTTGGCCGGGGCGTCCAGCAAGCGCACATGCAGGTCCTGCAGGGCCAGGTGCCGGTCGGAGAAGGAGATCATGGTGCGCGCGGTGACCGCGACGCGGTGCCCCTCGGCGGTGCGCCAGAGGCTGGTGGCCACCAGCGTGCCGTCCCGGAAGTCCAGCCGCAGGTCGTCGCGCAGCATTTCGGTGCGCCCGATTTCCAGCGCCTCGTCGTTGATGAATACGCGCAGGGTGCGGAAGTCCGGGGCGCTGATCATGGTCTGTCCGGTCTCGGCCAGACCGAAGGCGCCCTCCGCGTGGCGGATCTGCCAGGTCTCGTGCAGCCCGTTGATGAAGGTCCCGCCGACCTGCTCGCCCAGCCCGATCTGCGCGGAGCGGCAGCCCAGGAAGCCGTTGCCCAGCGAGAAGACGGTGTCCTGGGCCCCGTTCTCGTCGCGCCCGGCGTCGCGGGTGATGGACCACGGGTCGTATTCCCAGGCGTCGGCCGCCTGCTCGGAGACCAGCTCGGACAAGTCGCCGACCACGAAGTGCGCGCCGGAGGCCATCAGGTCGGCCTCGTTGTCCTCGCGGGCCACGCCGACCACCATGAAGCCGCCGCGCCGGGCCGCACTGACCCCGCTGGAGGCGTCCTCGATGACCACGCATTCCTCCGGGCGCCAGCCCAAGTCGCGGGCGGTGGCCAGGAAGGTGTCGGGCTCGGGTTTCCCGGCCAGCTGGCGGGAGGCGGCCTCGGTGCCTCCCATGACCGTGGGGATCAGTTCGCCCAGGCCGGATCCTGCCAGCACTGCCTTGGCGTTGCGCGAGGAGGAAACCACCGCGACGTCCAGGCCCGCGGCCAGCACCTGCCGCAGGTAGGCCAGCGACCCGGCATAGGGTTCGATGCCGTCGCGCTCCAGCACGGCGGTGAACACGCTGTTCTTCATGTTGCCCAGGGCGCAGACACTGCCGTAGCCCGGCGCGTCGTCCGGGGTTCCCCAGGGCAGCTCGATGCCGCGCGAACCGAGCAGCGCCGCGACCCCGTCGTAGCGGGGGCGCCCGTCCAGCAGGCGGAAGTAGTCGGACTCGGTATAGGGGTCCAGCTCGGGGTGCTCGGCCGCGAGGTAGCCGGAGAAGAGCTCGTGCCAGGCCGAGCGGTGCAGCAGCGCGGTCGGCGTCAGGACGCCGTCCAGGTCGAACAGGACGGCCTTGTAGTCACGGTGCCGGTAGCTGGGGCGAAAATCGTTCACGATCGAAATCCTTCGACAGAGGGGGCGAATTGCTGGCCGTGATTCCTACGGTAGCAACTCATTGCGCACTTGACCCGGCATACTACGATTAAGAACGTGGCTCAGTGGATAGATGTGTGGAATAGCGAAGACTGGCGTGAAGCTGCCGCCGAATGGATCGACCAGGCGTGCAGCGCCTACAACATTTCGCGGGTTGGCGGCCCGGACTTCTGGCCTGCCAGCCTGCACCAGATCTCGGCGCTGGTGCAGACCGACGCGGCCGACCTGATCTTCAGCGCCAACGCGCCGGGGCTGGCCGCCGAGGCGGCGGCGACCGTGAAGGCCGGTGAACTGCTGCCGGACCGCGTGGTCATGCCGCTGGCGATCGACCGCATGGCCGGGTACATGCTCAGCCCCGACTTCGGGCACACCCTGATCGAGCTGGGCAATTCGGTGGAGAACTGGGAGCTGGCGTTGGCCTCGCTCGGCTCCTTCCAGGTGGCGCTCATGGGCCACGAGGAGGATTTCTTCAACGCCGGGGTGACCGTGGTGGATCCGCAGTTCCTGCCCGAGCAGTTCGAGCAGGCGCTGATGCTGCACGTCTCGCTGGACCCCGCCCACCCGCTGTACCTGGATCCCGCCCGCGCCGATGCGCTGGTCGCCAACGTCGACGCGCTCTCCCGCGCGGCCCAGGCCCTGCATGCCGGTCCGGTGCCGTTGAGCCTGGAGCACGGCGGCTTCGATTTGGCGCAGGTCGTGGTCCCGGCCGAGCCGGGCGAGCACGGACGCATCCTGAACCTGGGCGCGGCCCATTGGGCGCACCCGTTCTCCTCGCTGGCAGCCCCGCTGGCGGCAATGAGCGAGGCGTGGAACTGCAGCCTGGAGGACGAGCGGGTCATGCGCGCGCTGGCGGCCTACCTGAACGAGTTCTCCGCCTACGGCAGCGCGGACGACCTCTACGACCTGGTGGCCCCGGCCTGCCTGGTAGCTCCGCTGTCGCAGCATGAAACCTGGCTGCGCCTGCTGCTGGACGCCGGGGACGAGCAGCTCAAGGAGAATGCCGCGCTGGTGCTGGATACGCTCGCGCTGGCCTAGGCCTGCGCGCCGAGCACCTTCACCAGCAGCGCCGCGTCGTCGCTCATGATGGCGTCGACGCCGCGGGCGGCCAGCAGCCGCATGGTCGGCTCGTCGTTGACGACCCACACGTGCACCTGCGCCCCGGCGCGCTGCACCGCGCGCACGAAGCGGGATGTGGCCATCGGGATGGCGCCCTGTTTCAGCGGGACCTGCACGGCCCAGAAATCCCTGACCAGCCGGCGCGGAACACGCCCGAACAGGTGCGCGCACAGCCAGATCAGCACCATCTGGCGCCGCCCCGGCGAGCGCCTCACCGGCTTGGAGAGCAACGCGGCGACCGCGGCGCTGCGCCGGGTGTCGAAGGACGCCAGCGCAATGGAGCCGTGCGCCCGGCGCCGCTCGATGAGCTGTGCCAGCGGGCCGATGACGTGATCGTCCTTGACGTCCAGGTTCAGCAGGGCGTGCGGGAAGGCGTCCAGCAGCGTCTCGAGGGTGCACAGCGGCTGGCCCCCGGCGCGCACCTGAGCCAGCTGCGCATCCGAGTGGTCGTTGAAGCGCCCGGCGGCGTCGGTGACCCGGTCCAGGGTCTGATCGTGGAACAGGTAGACGGTGCCGTCCGCGGAAGCATGCACGTCGGATTCCAGGTGGTCGATTCCCAGCTCCACCGCCCGCTGGAAGGCAATCAGGGTGTTCTCCTCCAGCCCGGTGCGCACCCCGCGGTGGGTGAAGGCGCGGGTCATGGCAGCAGGCCCTCGATGACCTGGGCGACGCCGTCCTCTTCCAGCGGCGGGGCCACGTGGCGGGCCGAGGCCAGGGTGAGCGGGTGCCCGGAGGCCATGGCGTAGCCGTGGCCGGCGAACTGCAGCATCTCGATGTCGTTGGGCATGTCCCCGAAGGCCATCACCTCGTGGGCGCCGATGCCCAGCCGGCGGCAGTATTCGTCCAGCGTGGTGGCCTTGTGGATGTCCACGTGCGCCATCTCCAGCAGCGAGACGTCGAAGGCGGAGTGGGTCACCGAGAGCAGGCTGCCCAGCTGCGGGGCGACCGCGGCGTAGAAGTCGTCCATCGCCATGCGCGGGGAGCGGGCCAGGAACTTCACGATGCCCTCGGCCTCGATCTCGTCGCTGGACAGGTCCAGCGGAGCCTGCACGCCGAAGTTGTGGTGGCGGTCGGCGAAGCCCTCGCCCAGGTGCAGCCCCTTGGTGGTTTCCGCCGCGAACGCCGCGTGGGGCTCGTGGTCGAGGATGATGCGCGCGGCCTGCCTGGCGGTTTCCACCGGCAGCGTGCGCGACCAGATGACCTGGTCGTGCTCCAGGTCGTAGAGCAGCGCCCCGTTGGAGCAGATGACGGTTCCCATCTCCCCGAAGGACTCGATCACCGGGGTCAGCCAGCGGAACGGGCGCCCGGTGACGAACACGATCTGGATGCCAGCGTCCCTGGCGGCGAGGAACGCCTGCCGGGTGCGGCCGCTGATCGTTCCGTCGTGGTTGACGATGGTTCCGTCCAGGTCCGAGGCAATCAGCTTGATCATCTACAGCTCCTCGCGGCGCGGCGGGTTGGCGCCTGCGCGCTGCACCGTCACCGAAGCGGCGCGCGAGGCGAAGTCCAGCGCCTGGGCCAGCTGGCCGACCTGCAGGTCCGCCAGCTTGGCGCGGTTTGCCGCGCCGAGCGTGCCGTGCTCGGCCAGCCAGCACAGCAGCGCCGCGGTGAACGTGTCGCCGGCGCCCACGGTGTCCGCGACCTCCACGGCCGAGGATTCATGGGCGGTGTCGCCGGCGCGCACCACGCCCCAGGAGCCGCGCGAGCCGGAGGTCGCCACGATCAGCGCCGGTCCCAGCGCCAGCCAGGCGCGGGCCGAATCCTGCACCGAGCGCATCGGGTAGAGCCATTTCAGGTCGATGCCGGAGACGCGGACCACGTCGGCCTGGCCGACGAACTGCTCCACCTGGGCGACGGTCTGCGCGTGGCTGGAGACCAGCGAGGGGCGCAGGTTCGGGTCGTAGCTGATGGTCGCATGGGCGCGGGCCGCGGCGAGCAGCGGCAGCAGCTCCTCGGGGCTGAACAGCGTGGCGATGGAGCCGGTGTGCACCAGCTCGGTGTCCTGCGGCAGCTCGGGGCCGATTTTCGGCATCTGCCAGTAGGCGTTGAAGGTGAAGCTGGCCCCGCCGGCCGGGTCCAGGATGCCGTGGGCCAGCACTGTCGGTTCGCTGTCCTTGCCGCCGATGTAGCGCACGTCGTTGCCGGCCAGGTAGGACTCGATCTTGCGGCCGTTCTCGTCGTCCCCCCAGCGGGAGATCAGGGTGCCCGGGTAGCCCAGCCGGGCCAGCGAAACCGCCACGTTCAGCGGAGATCCGCCCACGAATTCCTGGGCCGGGGCGATGCCTGAGGCCAAGACATCGACGAGCGCTTCGCCGATGACGGTCGGGTTCATGTTGCTCCTTTAATAGTGCGCGGGGGACAACGCCCGCACGCAGGCGTCCCACTGGCTGCTGCTCGGGTCGATCCAGGTGTAGTGGTCGCCCTCGAAGATTGTGAAGGCGTGTTCCTGCCCCAGGGCCGCGGCCCGCTGGGCGGCGCGCCGCGCGATCTTCACCGGCACGTCCGCGTCATCCCGTCCATGAAAGATTATGACACGGGCGCGCACCGGCCATAATTCCACCGGGTCGTAGGCGGCGCGCGGCAGCGGGCCGAGCAGCTCGTCCACTGCCCCGTCGCTGAGCGCCAGGGCTTGGGCCAGGCCCAGGTCCAGCAGCCCGGCCTGGCTGATCACCTGAGTGATGCGTTCGTCATGGGCGGCGAGCACGCAGCCCAGCTGGCTGCCGGCCGAATGCCCGATGACCGTGATGGGGCCTTCCTCCTTGATCAGCCCCACGGCCAGCTTGGCGTCGGCCAGCATCTGCGCGGCGCTGCCCGGGCCGCGGCGGTATTCCAGGTTGTAGGCCGGGATGCCGCGCGCGGCCAGGTCCGCGGCCAGCGGCGCACCCAGGCTGGCGGTGTATTTTTCGCGCCAGTACCCGCCGTGGATGATCATCACGGCCCCGCGGGCGGTGACTGCCTCCGGTTCGTAGTACTGGAGCCACTGGTCGGGGTGGGCGCCGTAGTGCATGCCTATTTGCCCGGGAAGTTCGCCGCGCGCTTTTCCACGAAGGCGGCCCGGCCTTCCACCGAGTCCTCGGTGTGGAAGGCGCTCATGAAGGCGTCGGCTTCCCTGGCCAGGGCGTCGTGGGTGTCCAGCCCGTCCATCTGCACCATGGCGCGCTTGGCGATGGTGACGGCGGTCGGCGACACGGCGGCGATCTCCGCGATGGTCGCGATGGCCGCGGGGAGCAGCTCGTCCGGCGCGGTCACGCGGTTGGCCAGGCCGATGCGCAGCGCCTCGTCGGCCTTGATGCGCCGTCCGGTGAAGATCAGTTCGCGGGCCATGGCGCGTCCCACGCGCTGCGGCAGGCGCACCGAGCCGCCGAAGCCCGGGACCAGGCCCAGGTTGACCTCCGGCTGGCCGAAGCTGGCGCGCTCGGAAGCGTAGATGAAGTCGCAGGCCAGCGCGAGTTCGCAGCCACCGCCCAGGGCGAAGCCGTTGACCGCGGCGATGACCGGGACCTGCAGGGATTCGAAGCGTTCGGTGACCACGTGCATCTGGCGGGCATAGGCCAGGAAGGTCGCTTCGTCCATGGAGTTCATCTGCACGATGTTCGCCCCGGCGACGAAGGATTTCTCCCCCGCGCCGGTGATGACCAGGCCGCGGTATTCGTAGCCGGTGGTTTCAAACCAGTCGAGGAACGCCTCGAGGTCGTTGACCACCTCGCGGGCCAGCGCGTTCAGGCTCTTGGGCTGGTCGATGGTGAGGATCAGGGCATGGTCCTGGACGGACAGGGTGAGGGTATCGAATTGCTTCATACCCAAACTCTCTCATGAGTTGCGGATCACGTCCTAGGAGATTGCGCGGGTGTCTAGCGGCGTTTGCGCGGCTTGGAGCCTGAGGCCCGCGCTTTGCTCTTGGCCTGCTGTTTTGCCTTCTTGGCCGCTTCCTGCGCCTTGGCCTTGGCCTTGGCCTTCGCCTGGTCGTTGACCTTCTTCGCCTGCTGCTGGTCCTGGCGCACCGAGGCCTGGCGCGAGGAGTTGGCGCTGCGCCCGCGCACGATGCCGATGAATTCATCCACCAGGGCGGTATCTTCCATGGCGGCGGGCCAGGCGATGCCTATCTGGGTCGGGTTGCCGTCCTCGATGAGGCGGTAGATGACGTCCTTGCGGTGGAAGAGCCGGGCGATGCTCTGCGGCACGCAGGCCACCTGAGCTCCGGAGGCGACGACCTCCATCGCAACGGGAATGCCGGTGACTTCCTCGGGGTAGTCGGCCAGGTCCAGCTGCGCGAAGCTCCGAACGACCGAGGCCGGGATGGATTCCTCGTAGTACTCCACGTCGTGGTCCTTGGCCGCGCAGACCACTTCCAGTTCCTCGTACAGCGGGATGACGTGGCGGGTTGCGTCCTTGGGCGAGTCACCGCGGTAGCGCACGAACACCGCGTCGGCCGTGCCGTCGGCCAGCAGCTGGAGGATATCGCCCTCGTCGTGGCGCGCGGCCACCAGCTGGACATCCGGGTAGCGTTCGGCGAAGCGGTCCATCCATTTGCCCGGGGTGACGCCTGCGACGTAGGAAACTCGAAGTTTTTGCACGGTTAAAGCCTACTTGTCTTTGATCTTCGTCGTTTGGGTTAACCGCCAGCGGGTGAAGTCTGCTGCTTACTTGTCGGTCTTGACGACCAGCACGTCGCATGGAGCCGAGTGGGCTACCGAAGAGGCGACGGAGCCGAGCACGCGGCCCAGGCCCTTCATGCCCACGTTGCCGACGACGATCAGCGATGCGTTGCGGCCCTCGGCCTCGGAGATCAGGACGTCGCCCGGCTTGCCGTGGCCTGCTGCCGCGGTGATGTTCACGCCCGGAACTGCGCTCTTGACGTCGTTGGCGACGCGCTGGGCCAGCTTGCGGGCCTGCTCGGCGTCGTCCAGGATCCAGGTGTCGGAACCGATGGAGACGACTTCGGTGTTGTCCGATGCGTGCGCGGTGACGACAACCAGTTCGGCGTCCAGCTTGACTGCGAGGCTGGCGGCGCGGCGTGCGGCGCGCTGGGCGGTTTCGGAACCGTCGACGCCGACAATGATGGTCTCAGACATATTTTCTCCTCTATGTAATGATGCTGCTTGCTGTGATGGATACCACTTTATGGGTTTTAAACGACTTTTTCCTGCAGGAATTCCACGGCGCGCTTCCAGGCGGTGTCGGCCAGCGCAGGATCGTAGTTCCCAGCCGGATTCTCGTCGTTGTGGAAGGCGTGCTTTCCGTCGTAGTAGAAATAGGTGACTTCGGTACCGGATTCGCGGCGGATCTGCTGTTCCTGCTCGCGCGCCTGGTCGACCGGGTAGATGTCGTCGAAGTTCGCGTAGTGGCCTTGGACCGCGGCGCTCACGCCGCTGAAGTCGTTGGGCACGCCCTGGCCGACGCCGTAGAATGGCACGGCCGCCGCGATCTTCTCGCCCTGCTGCGCCGCCAGCTGCAGGACGAACCCGCCGCCCATGCAGAAGCCGATGGCCCCGAGCTTCTCGCTGGTGACATTGTCGCTCGCCAGCAGGTAGTCAACTGCACCGGCCAGCAGTTCGGCGCCCTTTTCCTCGGGAAGCTCGGACATCATGCGCCCTGCCTCTTCGCCGTCATGGGTGATGCTGCCGCCGAAGAGGTCCGGGGCCAGCGCCACGAAGCCCTGGGCGGCCAGGCGGTCTGCGACGTCGCGGATGTGGTCGGTCAATCCCCACCACTCCTGGATCACGATAACCCCGGGCCCCTTGCCTGATTCAGGCAGCGCGAGGTATCCGTGCGCTTCGGTCCCGGAGGATTCAAATGCCACGTTCTGGTGCGGGGTTTGTACTGCCATCTCACAACCTTCGTTTCAATGAATACCGCGTTGATTTCAGTCTATAAAACGGATGGCAGAAATTGCATTGACCCTAGTCACATATCAGTGAATCAGCGGTGTGGTGACGGCTACTTCTACGTGGCGGCGCGGAGCTCAGCGGGACGCGGGCTGCGGGAGCTCGACATCACCGATGCGCTCGAGCGCGTCGATGACCAGATTCCAGAATCCTGCGTGGTCCAGGTCTACCGCCACCGAGGTATGGCAATCCTCTGCCGCAGGGGCCCGGAAATCCGCAACGGTCATGCCCAGAGTGAGTTCGCCGCGCAGCTCCACGCTGACCGGGGCCTTGACCGTGCGCACGACGTCGGGGTCGATCACATAGGCCACGGCGCACGGGTCATGCACCGGGGGCGCGTCGAATCCCTGGTTGTCGCGATAGGCCTGGGCGAAGAAATCCATCAGTTCGCGCACGAAGCGGGCCGGGCCGGTGCCGATCTGCTCGATGCGTTCGACGACCTCGGCGGTGGCCAGCGCCTGGTGGGTCAGGTCCAGTCCAACCATGACCACCGGCCACGGTTCGTTGAAGACGATGTGCGCGGCTTCCGGGTCGATCTTGATGTTGAATTCCGCCACGGCGCTCCAGTTGCCGACGTGGTAGCCGCCGCCCATGAGCACCACTTCGCGCACCCGCTGGACGATCCGCGGTTCCTTGCGCACTGCCAGGGCGATGTTGGTCAGGGCTCCGGTGGGCACCAGGGTGACCTCGCCCGGTTCGTGGGCCATGATCGTGTCGATGATCAGGTCCACGGCATGGCGCGGATCGAGCTCGATGTTCGGCACAGGCTGGGCGGGGCCGTCCATGCCCGAATCCCCGTGCACGTCGCCTGCGGTTTCGATGTCGCGCACCAGCGGGCGGGCGCAACCCGAGGCGAACGGGACGCCGGTGATCCCGGCGATGGTCCCGACGGCGAGCGCATTGGCGGTCACCTTGTCCAGGGTCTGGTTGCCCGCCACGGTGGTGACCGCCAGCAGATCGATCTTCGGGCTGCCGTGGGCCAGGAGCATCGCGACAGCATCGTCATGGCCTGGATCGCAGTCGAGGATGATCTTGCGAGCGGCAGGTGCCTCATGAGTCATGGTGTGCTGTCCTTCGGGCGCCGGGCGGCGGCCGCCGGCATGGATTACGGTTCTTCCTTGATTCTCCCGGCAACCACCACGATCGTCAAACGCTTAACTATTGCCTTTCAAACGCGGGAATGCGCACTAGTATGGATCCATGAACATTGGGGAAAAATCTGCGGGCAAGCAGCCTCCGCGCCGCGTGACCGCCGCGATGGTCGCCGAGCACGCCGGGGTCTCAACCGCCACCGTGTCGTTGGTGGCCAACGGCAAGTCCGCCGGCCGCGTCTCGAAGCACAACGAGGAACGCGTCCGGGAGGCGATCCGCGAACTCGGCTACTTCGTGGACGGCATCGGCAGCTCGCTGGCCAAGGGAGTCAGCTCGCTGGTCATCCTGGTGGCGCCCGATATTTCGAACCCGTTTTTCGCCAAGGTGATCGCCGGCGTTCGCTCGGTCCTGGGCAACGACTACCAGCTGCTGCTCTCAGTGACCGATGCGGGCATCTCCCCCAGCGCCACCGAGACCCGCCGCCTGCTGGGGCTGCGCCCGGCCGGGCTGCTGGTCCATGCGCCGACCAAGGTGTTCCTGGAAGACCTGGCCGGTCCGCTTCCGCTGGTGGCCTTGGATGCGCCGGGCATCGACCCTTCGATTCCCGCGGTGAACATGGATGTGGCCCAGGGCGCCGAGGCAGTTGTGGCCCATTTCGCCAGCTTGGGGCACACCAAGGCCGCCTATCTGGACGGCAGCACCGGCACCGACACCCTGATGGTTCGCCGCGAAGCCTTCCTCGACGCCGCCACGCACTACGGCATCGAGGTCCTGCCAGGCAATGTGGCAAGCTCGATGATCGACGTCGGCGCGGCATCCGATGAGTTCAGCCGCAATTGGCCGATGTGGGAATCCTGCGGGGTGACCGCCTTGGCCTGCGCCACGGACACCCAGGCCTTTGGCGTGCTGCACGCGGCGCGCCACCTGGGCATCCGAATCCCCCACCGCCTGGCAGTCACCGGATTCGACGACTTGCCGTACTCGGCCACCTCGAGCCCTTCGATCACCAGCGTCCAGCTCCACGCCACCGAGGTCGGCCGGCAGGCCGCACTCAAGCTGCGCGAACTGATCGACGGCCAGGCGCCGCAGTCGCTGCAGTCGATGCTGCCAAGCTCCCTTGTGGTCCGCGGCTCCACTACCGCCGACGGCGGGCTGTAGGAGTGCGCAATTCACGGTTCTTCACCGTCGCCACCGCGGTCGTGGCCCTGCTGGTGGTGCTGGGCATGGTGGTCATGAGCAGCGGCGTGCTGGGCCTGATCTTCGATCCCGAGCCGGAGATCGACAGCTACTATCTGCTGAAGGCCGCACTGCCCGGCTGGTCCTAGACGATCAGCTTTCCGCCCTTGGCGACCTCCGGGTCGGTGCAGGAGGACAGGTCGAAGCAGCAGGGGCGGCGCTTGCCGTCCAGCAGCTTGGAGATGCTGACCTCCACGCGACGCTGCCTGGTCTGCGGATTCTTGGTCGCGCCGACCCAGCGCACCCACTCCCAGCGCGCCATCGGGGTCAGCCCTGCCCAGGTCCCGTCCAACTCCGGGGTGTCCTTCAGCGCCGCGGAAAGATCCCCCGGCACCTCGGTTTCCGGCCAGCTGCCGCAGAGCTGGGCGGTGAAGGCCAGCTTCGAGCCTGGTTCAGCGTCGATATCCACCGGCCCGCTGCCGTCGATGGACAGCCAGTGCCCTCTGCGCCCGTCCGGGTCGAGCACGACTGTGACCGTGTCGCAGGCACCCGACAGTTCCACCGCAACCTGGCCGCGACTGGGCAGCCGATCGCTGGATTCCTGGTCGAATGCGACGATTCGCCGGTCGGCGATTAGCCGCACGATTCCGGTCAGTTCAAATGCTTCGCCCTTGGCGGCCATCAGCCCATCCCTTCGGTGAATTCCCGAGACTGATTTTATGCCACCGGACCACCGTCGGGAACGCCCCGGTATTGGAACACTCCGCGTTACCAGGATTCTTTTCCCGTGGGGATCACGCGCGCGGCCCCAGGGGCTCGACCGGATCAACCAACGCTTCGTGGCTTGCCTGGGCTGCCGTGCGCGGCGTAATGGGCCTACTGCTTCCCGCGGCCTTCGCGGCCAGACCCGGGCCACCATCGAAAGGACCGTAGCGCTCGACCGGGATCCGGTCACCACAATGGCCAATTTCTTCAACTACTGCACGATCCTGTCCAATATCTTCTGCGCCGTGGTGCTGCTGCTTGCCGCATGGCCGTTGACCAGTCAGGGCTCGAGGCCGCGTGGCACCGCACGGCCGGCCTGCTTGCCTGCGCAACGACCTATATGCACGTCACCGGCGTGGCCTACAACCTGCTGCTCAGGGGCATCATGCTGGATCAGGGCATCACCGTGCCCCTGGTCAAACGAGGTCATGCACCTTTTAGTTCCGGTCGTCACGCTTCTCGATGCGCTTTTCGACCCCAGGCCCCGCGCGCTGCCCTGGAAATCCGTGGCCTTGGCGCTCACCTTCCCCCCTGGCCTGGCTCGGATACACCTGGATCGGCTCTCCGTTCGTGACGACCCCGGCGACAACTCCGCGGTGATATCCGTACTCTTTCCTAGACCCTCATCCGCAGGGCGGCTTCGGCCCGGTCGCGGGATACGTCACCGGCATCGCCGTGGCCATCGCGGTCCGCGCCTGCGCCGTCAATGCGCGGGGCCGCTGGCGGCACGCCCGGAAGGCGGCTTCTTGATAGCCGACACGCGGCGCCCGTCGGAGTAGTCCGCGCCGGGTGAGATCTGCACGACGCAAGAAGGTGTTTTTGCAGACGGCCTTGGGCCGCGAAACAGGTGTTCCAAGGCAAAGAAATAACCTCCGGTTCGAGATTCAGATCTCAAACCGGAGGTTATCCATTTTGTGCGCGAGGGGGGACTTGAACCCCCACGACCTTGCGATCACTGGCACCTGAAGCCAGCGCGTCTACCAATTCCGCCACTCGCGCATATTTACTTTTTCGCTGCCCACTCTCGCGGCAACAAGAATTAGCTTACACACACTTTTACCGATCACCTAATCGAAACGGTACTTTGTGGTCAGCAACACATTTGCAACTTTTTTAAGGCCCTCTCCGTTGGCCTATTGCACCACGTGTTCGCCAGCAAATTTCCGGCAATTGCACAGCTGAAAACAGTAAGATCGACAATGAAGTTCCGTGTTCTGGTCGTAATGGCCACCTCAATCGGGGCTCGATAGATATCCAAAAAGGTAGGAAGGAGCGCGAGTAATGGGCTTTCTCGACAAGGTCGAACGAGGCTTGGAGAAGGTCGTCACCAGCTTCTTCCGGGGCACCAGCACCAGCGAGATCAAACCCGTAGAGCTGACCACCGCCCTGCGCAATGAGATGGATCGCGGCATTCTGCCAATTAGCGAGGGCCGCAGCCTGGCGCCGAATGACTTTGTCGTTTCCCTGAGCGAGAAGGACTTCGAGACCGCCAAGGGATGGGGCTCATCCGTCGTCAACGAGCTGGCCAAGGTTACCGCGGAACACGCAAGCACCCAGGGCTACTCGGTGCAGAGCGACATCATGATCCATTTCGTCTCCGACCCGAACTTCAAGGTCGGCGAGATGGAGATCAACGGTTCCATCAAGGATGCCAGCTCCAAACCGGCCGCCTCTGCCCCGGTTCGCGAACCGGCGCCCAAGCCATCGGGCGCCGCCGCAATCCCCCGCGAGCCAGCTTCCCCGAAGACGACTGCCCAGCCGCGCCCAACCAGCCGCCCGAAGCCCGAGCCCGCGGCACCTTCCATCCCCAAGCAGGCGATCTTGGAAGTCGACGGCGAACGTTTCGCATTGCACCATCACTCAATCGTTCTCGGCCGTTCGGCCAGCACCGACATCCCGGTGGACGACTCGGGAGTTTCGCGCCAGCACGTCCGCGTCGAGACCCGCGGGCAGAATACCTATGTCGTCTCCGACCTCGGTTCCACCAACGGAACCTACGTCGATGGAAAGAAAATTTCCTCTGAAACCCGTATATTTGACGGTTCAATCATCAATATCGGACAGACGAAGATCGTCTTCCGACTGATTACCACGAACAACGGAGACCATGCATGAATGACCTCGTTCTGAGCCTGCTCCGTTTGGGCTTCCTTGTCCTGATCTGGCTGCTCGTTCTCAGCGTGGTCGGGTCGATGCGCCGCGATCTGGCCATCGGCTCGCGGTCGCGCACCGGAAAGCCGAGCGCCCGGGCGCTGAAGAAGAACCCCGAGCTGGCCGAGCCGGAACCGACCACCCGCAAACCCGCAAGCGCATTGCAGATCCTCGAGGGCCCCCTGGCCGGACGCACCATCACCCTGCAGGGGCAGCCGATCCTCTTCGGCCGTGCCCAGGATGCGACGGTGGTCCTGGAAGACGACTACGCCTCGGGACGCCACGCCCGCCTGTTCCCACAGGGCTCGCGCTGGTTCATTGAAGATCTCGGTTCCACCAACGGAACCTTCGTAGGAGACAGCCAGCTGACCCGTGCCCAGGCAGTTGAGCCGGGGCAGCGCATCCGCATTGGGAAGACTGTCTTGGAATTGAAGGCTTAGCCTATGGCTTTGAAGCTTAAATTTGCCGCCAAGTCCGACGTCGGACGAATCCGCAAGAAGAATGACGACTCCGCCTATGTGGGTCAGCACCTCGCGGTCCTGGCCGACGGCATGGGCGGCCATGTAGGAGGCGACGTCGCCTCGGCCTCCACCGTGCTGGATCTGGTGCATCTGGACCGTCCAGTGACGGCCGATCCGCAAAATGCGCTGCCGGATGAAATCCAGGCCGCCAATCTCGTCTTGAACGAACTGGTCGGCGCCAATCCCAAGCTTTCCGGCATGGGAACCACCGTGACCTCGCTGCTCCTGTCCGGCTCGACGCTGCACATGGCCCATATCGGCGACTCACGCGCCTACCGCCTGAAAAACGACGTTTTCGAGCAGATCAGCACCGACCACACCTTCGTCCAGCGCCTCGTCGAAGAGGGGCGCATCAGCCGCGCGGAAGCGGAAATCCACCCCCACAAGAACGTGCTCCTGCGCGTGTTGGGCGATTCGGATGCTTCCCCCGAGCTCGACGTCCAGCAGCTCGAGGCAAGCGTCGGCGAACGCTGGATGCTCTGCTCGGATGGCTTGACCGACGCAGTGCCATTGCCGGTCATCGAGGAAATCATCCGTTCGACCCCGGACATGGATCAGGCGGTCAACGACCTGGTCGCGATCACGCTGAAGAACGGCGCACCTGACAACGTCACCGTGGTGATGTTCGAAATCGTGGAAGACCAGGCCCCGGACGGCGATGAACCGGAAGCGCTGGAGCCAGCTCCGGATACCGGCCAGCTGGCAATCGCCGCGGAAGGCGATGTCGAGGCCAGCGCCTCGCTGCTGCGCCACGAGATCTCCCAGCGCCCGCACCTGCTGGTGGGGGCCGCCCAGCTGGCCACGCAGACCGGCCAGATCCCTGTCGTCACCCAGCACACCGGGGAACGCCGCGCAGCCGCCCTGCTCACGCACCGCTCCCCCGCGGCCAGCGGCGTGCTGGATCCCATCGAGGAATCGCTGCCGCATCGACGCTGGCTGATGCCGATCCTGTTGACCTTGACGGCCGTGCTGGTGGTGATCCTGGGGGCCTGGGGCTACATGTGGACACAGACCCAGTACTTCGTCGGCCCGGTGGACGGGAAGGTCGCCATCTACAAGGGCGTGCCGCAGGAGCTCGGCCCGATTTCCCTCTCGGAAATCGACACCGTCAGCTCGGTTCCGCTCGAGGCGCTGCCGGAGTACTCGCGCCAGCGTGTTGAGTCCACCATTCCGGCAGACAGCCGGGAGCACGCCCAGTCAATCATCCAGGAGCTTCTGGTCACCGCGAAGCAGAACTGCCCGGTCCAGGTTCCGGGCAATGCGGACAACCAATCCACGCAAACGCCGTTGCCAAGCTACTGTCAGGAGATCATGCAATGACCGAAGTGCAAACCGCACCGGTGCCTCGGCGCAATCTCGAGCTCCTGCTGCTGTTGCTGGCCCTGTGCGTGGGCGGTGCCGCCTTCTTCCTGGTCGGCAGCGCCACCGAGGACAACGACAGCAAGAACTTTTTGATCCAGATGGGGATCATGGGCGCCCTGGCCCTGATCATCCACGTTCTTCTGCGGATTTTCGCCAAGTATGCCGATCCGGTAATACTTCCGATCACCGTGGCGTTGAACTCCCTGGGCCTGGCGATGATCCACCGCATCGACCTGGCCAAGGGCACGTCCCAGTCCAGCCGACAGCTGATGTGGACGGCCATCGCCATCCTGGTCGCGGCCCTAGTGCTGTGGGCGGTGAAGGACCACCGCATCCTGCGGCGCTTCACCTATATCGCGCTGCTGGCATCCATCGTCCTGCTGCTGCTGCCGCTGATTCCGTTCCTGGGCGCCACGATCAACGGCGCGCGCATCTGGATCCATGTCGGCCCGTTCTCGCTGCAGCCCGGCGAGTTGGCCAAGATCACCCTGTCGATCTTCTTCGCCGGATATCTTTCGTCGAACCGCGACCTGATCCTGATGGCGGGCCGCAAGGTCGGGCCGCTGCAGCTCCCGCGCATGCGCGACATGGCTCCGATGGTCATCGCCTGGCTGCTGTCCATCGGCGTGCTGGTGGTGCAGCGCGACCTCGGCTCGGCCATCCTGTTCTTCGGCCTGTTCATCCTGATGATCTACGTGGCCACGGCCCGCATCTCCTGGGTCATCATCGGCCTGCTGATGGTGGTGGTCGGCGGCGTATTCGCCGCGCTGACCATGGGCCACGTCGAACGCCGCGTGAACGTCTGGCTCAATGCCTTCGACCCGGAGATCTACCAGGCCCGGGGCGGCAGCGCGCAGATTGTCGAGGGCCTGTTCGGCATGGCCGACGGCGGCCTGTTCGGCACCGGGCTCGGCGGGGGTTCCCCGTACCGCGTCCCGCTGGCCAACTCGGACATGATCATCGCCTCCTTCGGCGAAGAGATCGGCCTGATCGGCGTCACCGCGATCGTCTTGCTGTTCATGCTGCTGGTTTCGCGCGGCCTGCGCGCCGCGCTGGGGGCCCGCGACACCTTCGGCAAGCTGCTGGCCAGCGGCCTGGCCTTCACCCTGGGCCTGCAGTGCGTGGTCATCATCGGTGGCGTCACCCGGCTCATCCCGCTGACCGGCCTGGCCACCCCGTTCATGGCCGCCGGCGGCTCTTCGCTGCTGGCCAACTGGATCATCATCGCCCTGCTCCTGCTCATCTCGCACAATGCCCGCCGCCCCATGAGCGGCATCGTAGGACCTACCGATGAAATCGCAACTCCCTCCACCAGCAGGCTCAAGGACCGGAAGGCGGTGACCAATCAGTGAATCAGGCAATCAAGCGCGTATGGGTCGCCCTGACCGCAATGTTCCTCATCTGCCTCGGCGCGCTGAGCTACATCCAGTTCTTCAACGCCGAAACCCTCAACGACAACGCCCTGAACAAGCGGCAGCTGTTCCGCGAGTTCGATCTTCCGCGCGGCGCCATCTTGGTGGACGGCAAGCCGATCGCCGAGTCGGTGGAAACCGACGACGGCCAGTTCAACTACCAGCGCAAGTACACCGATCCCGAGCTGTATGCGCACCTGACCGGCTACTACTCGCTGGCCAACGGCACCACCCAGCTGGAGTCCGAGCTGAACGACTGGCTGACCGGCTCGAGCTCCGACCTGCTCTTCGACCGCCTGGCCGGAATGTTCACCGGCCAGAAGGCCGAGGGCGCTTCGGTGGAGCTGACCATCGACGGCAAGCTGCAGCAGGCAGCCTATGACGCGATCCCTGACGGCCTGCGCGCCAGCGTGGTGGTCACCGACCCGAAGACCGGCGAAATCCTGAGCATGGTCTCCAAGCCGACCTTCGACACCAACGACCTGGCGGTCCACTCGACCTCCGAAGCGGCCAAGAACATGAAGAAGATCAGCGAGATCGACGGGTTGAGCCCCTACGTCAACCCGGCGATTGGCGACCTGGTCTCCCCCGGCTCCTCATTCAAGATCCTGAGCACGGTTGCCGCGCTCGAGTCC
Organism: Glutamicibacter soli; assembly: GCF_003309065.1. Classification (GTDB taxonomy): domain Bacteria; phylum Actinomycetota; class Actinomycetes; order Actinomycetales; family Micrococcaceae; genus Glutamicibacter; species Glutamicibacter soli. Next base: position 48,876 of record NZ_POAF01000004.1, read on the forward strand.
GAGCACTACGACATGAACACCGTGATCAAGAACCCCGCGTCGGTGAACTACCCGGGATCCAGCAATACGATGAACAACTTCTACGAGGGCATCTGCGGACGCCGTTCCGAGGCCACCTTGGAGTTCATCTTCGCGCAGAGCTGCAACACCCCGTACATGGAGATCAGCCAGAAGCTCGGCCTGGAGAAGTTCGCGGACGTGACCGAACGCTTCGGCTTCGGCCAGCAGCTGGACATCCCGCAGTCGGTCACCCCGAGCCAGTTCCCGACCAAGGACATCACTGCGGCGCAGCTGGCCCAGATGGCCATCGGCCAATACAACAACAAGGTCACCCCGCTGCAGATGAACATGGCCGCCATGGCCATCGCGAACGACGGGGTGATCATGAAGCCGAACATGGTCAAGAAGGTCACCGCTCCGGATCTGCGGGTCATCGAGGAACCGAAGCCGGAGAAGTTCTCCACGGCGACGACCCCGGAGGTCGCGGCGGACCTGAAGTCCCTGATGAAGGGCCCCGTGCAGTCGGGCACCGCCATGAACGCTGCGGTTCCGGGTGTCGACCTCCGTGCCAAGACCGGCACGGCCCAGGTGAAGACCCTGGAGGACGGCACGCCGATCGTGAACTCCTGGATCACCGGCTTCGCGCCGGCGGATGATCCGCAGGTCGCCATCACGGTGACAATCCAGCAAGTAGACTACAACACTGGCCACAACACGGCCGGGGCAATCATGAAGAAGATGGTAGAGGCGGTGTTCAACAAGTGAGGCCAATAACCGGCACCACCTTGGGCGGGCGTTACAAGTTGACCGATCGCATTGCAATCGGCGGCATGGGCGAAGTATGGAAAGCGCGGGACCAGGTTCTTGGACGCCTCGTGGCGATCAAGATCCTCAAAGAGGAATACACGAACAACGAGTCGTTCCTGACCCGCTTCCGCGTCGAGGCCCGGCACACCGCGCTGCTGAACCACTCCGGCATCGCCGGCGTCTTCGACTACGGCGAGGAGGAAGGCTCGGCCTACCTGGTCATGGAGCTCGTTCCAGGCCCGCCGCTGTCCACCATCATCGAGCGCGAGCGCAAGCTCGACGTGGACCGGACGCTGTCGCTGATTGCCCAGACCGCGCGGGCTCTGGCCGCCGCCCACGAGCACGGGCTGGTGCACCGCGACGTGAAGCCGGGCAACATCCTGGTCATGCCCTCGGGCACCGTGAAGATCACCGACTTCGGCATCGCCCGCCTTGCCGACCAGGTCCCGCTGACCGCCACCGGACAGGTCATGGGCACCGCCCAGTACCTGGCCCCGGAGCAGGCCACCGGGCAGAACGCCACCGGCAGCTCGGACATCTACGCGCTGGGCGTCATCGGCTACGAATGCCTCGCCGGGCGCCGCCCGTTCACCGGCGAATCGCAGATCGCCATCGCCCTGGCCCAGGTCAACGACGCGCCGCCGCCGCTGCCGGAGACCATCCCGGCCCCGGTGCGCCAGCTGATCATGTCGATGCTGGCCAAGAACCCCGCCGACCGCCCGGAAAACGCCACGGCGCTGGCCAAGGCTGCCGACGCCCTGCGCGCGGGAGACACCAACACCGCGACGCTGGCAGTGCCCGGCATGCTGGCTGCCGGCGTCGCCGATGACGCGACCCAGGCGCTGAACCTCGAGGACGACGCGACCCAGGCCTTCTCCGCCGCGGATTCCGCGCCGGCGATGACCAACGCCATGCCCACCGTGGTGGCCCCGGCCAACCCGGCGCAGGACGAATTCACCGTCTCCAGCGCCGGCGACGGCGAGGGGTTCGACGACGAGGACGCCGACGTCCAGGAGTACCACGAGGACCCGGAGCGCAAGCGCAGCCCGTGGGTGATCCCGCTGGTCGCGATCATCGTGCTCGCCGCGCTCATCGGCCTGGCCGCCTGGCTGATCCCCGCGTTCACCGGCAACAACGATGGCAAGAGCCCGACGACGGAAACCACGCAGAGCACCGAAGCCACCGAAACCACTGCGGAAACCACCGAATCCAGCGTGGAAACCACTGCTCCCACGCAGAGTTCCCCCACCGCTTCGCCGAGCGAGACCCAGAAGGAATTCGTCCAGGTCAGCTCCTCGCTCGTGGGCAAGGACATCGACACTGTCATCGCCGAGCTGAAGTCGCTGGGCTTGGAGGTCAACGACGTCGCCCAGGAGACCTCGGACGCCGATCCGGGCACCGTGCTCTCCGTGAGCCCTTCGGGCAGCGTCGAGGCCGGTTCGACCATCAAGGTCGTCTACGCCATGGCCGCGCAAACCGTGCAGGTTCCATCGGTGTCCGGCATGAGCTTCAGCGCCGCGCAGCAGCTGCTGCAGTCCGCAGGCTTGGCCGCGGTCAAGGGTTCGGAAACCTTCGACGAGTCCGTGGCCGGCACCGTGATCTCCCAGAGCGTCCCCGCCAAGAGCGAAGTCGCCCCCGGGACCAGCGTGAGCCTGACGGTTTCCAAGGGCCCGGAGCCGGTGTCGTCCCCGACCGCCACCCCGACCGCGACTCCAACGCAGACCTCCGATTCGACGGACGCTGCGCAGGATGAGGCGCCAGGCGGCGAGTAATGAGCGAATTTGAACCGCTGCCTGCGGGACTTCCGCGCCTGATCAACGAGCGCTATGAAATCGAGTCGCTGATCGGCCGCGGCGGCATGGCCGACGTCTACCTCGCGACCGACCACGTGCTGGCCCGCCAGGTCGCGGTCAAGGTGCTGCGCCAGGACACTGCCGGCAATCCGATGGTCGTGAACCGCTTCCGCCGCGAAGCCAAGGCCGTGGCCGGGCTCAGCCACCCGAACATCGTCGCGGTCTACGACACCGGACTGCTGCCGGCGACCGACCAGTCTGCGGAGGCGCTGCCCTTCATGGTCATGGAGTACGTCACCGGCCGCACCCTGAAGCAGGTCATCGCCGACGGAGACGTCGACGACCACCATGCGGTCGAGCTGATCCGCGGCGTCTGCTCCGCCCTGGACCACTCGCATTCCAAGAACGTGGTGCACCGCGACATCAAGCCGGCCAACGTCATGGTCACCGAGTCGGGCCATGTGAAGCTGATGGACTTCGGCATCGCGCAGGCGCTGGACAACTCCGCCACGATGACGCAGACCGCCGCGGTGGTCGGCACCGCGCAGTACTTCTCCCCCGAGCAGGCGCGCGGCGAACAGGTCGACTACCGGACGGACATCTACTCGGCCGGCTGCCTGTTCTACGAGCTACTCACCCACAAGCCGCCCTTCACCGGGGATTCGCCGGTGTCGGTGGCATATCAGCACGTCGGCGAAGCACCGGTCCCGCCCAGCGAGGCCAACCCGGACATCAACCCGATCTACGATCCGATCGTGCTCAAGGTGCTGTCCAAGGACCGTGACGAGCGCTTCCAGTCCGCCGGCGCCTTTGCCGACGCCTTGGAGGACGCCTCCCGCGGCGTGGAATTCCACGAATCCACGGTGCCTACCTACACCATGCCGATCTACGGCACACACGACTCCACCGAGACGCTCTACGCGGCCGAACCGGCCCCGCTGACCAACGAGCACCCGGTATTCGCCACCCGGTCCGAAGCACGTGCCAACGACCAGCCCGGGCACAAGACCAACCGCGGGTTGATCGTGCTGCTGACCATCATCGCGCTACTCGCCGTGGGCATCGCCAGCTTCCTGGTGATCCGTTCAATCCAGGCGGACCAGGAGCGCAAGGCCCCGGTCGCCGTGCCGAGCGTGCTGAACATGTCCGAACAGGACGCCACCAGCCTGCTGCGCAACGCGACGTTCAATGTGAGCGTGAAACACGAATTCAGCGACGAGGTCGACGAGGGCAACGCGACCCGCACCGACCCTGTCACCGGCCAGGAGATCGCCAAGGAATCCACCGTGGATCTGTACATCTCCGACGGCTCGGAGCAGCGCACGATCCCGAAAAACCTTGAAAACCAGTCCGAAACCGCGGCGCGCGATGCGCTGCGCCAGGCCGGGCTCGAGGTCGGCGAGGTCAGCCGCGAGAACTCGGCGACAATTCCGACCGACTGGGTCATCGGCACCAGCCCGGAGCTGGGAGCAAAGGTCAAGGCCGGTTCCAAGGTCGACCTGATCCTGTCCACCGGCCAGGTCACAGTGCCCGCCGCGACCAACATGTCCCAGGACGAAGCGACCAAGGCCCTGACCGCCGAGGACTTCCAGCTCAAGGTCCAGTTCATCGATGTGGAGACCGACGACCACGAGCCAGGCACGCTCTTCGCGCAGGATCCGGCCGCTGGCACCGACGTTGAGCAAGGCAGCCTGGTCAAGATCTCGGTGGCCAAGGAGAAGCCCGAGCAGACTCCGACCCCGACGCCGACCCCTTCGCCGAGCGCTACGGTCAGCGAAGACCCCCAAGACCAGCCTTCCGCATCTGACGATGATAATGGCAAGGGAAACGGTGGAAATAACGGAAACAACAGCAACTCGTCGAATAATGGACGAGATCGAACCCGGCCTACCACCGGTCCGCAGACCGAATAACCGCCATTAAACGCATCGCGCCGGACCAAGGTCCGGCGCGATGCGTTTGACCGCTGTTTATTCGCCGCTGAATAGCGGGCTGAGTGTTGACGCCTTCTCGGCCGCCCCGGCCAGACCGACGAATTCCAGCCAATTGCCGAGCATCTGGTAGCCCTGCTCGGTCAGCACCGACTCCGGGTGGTACTGCAGGCCCCACAGCGGCGCAGCACGGTGCGCCAGCCCCATGATGACGCCTCCCTCGGTCTGGGCAATGATTTCAAGTTCGTCGGGGATGCTCTCGCGCACTGCAGCCAGCGAGTGGTAGCGGGTGGCGGTGAACGGATTCGCCACCTTGGCAAACACCGGATGCTCGTCGTGGGAGACCAGCGAGGTCTTGCCATGCATTAGTTCCTCGGCGTGGGTCACGACCCCGCCATAGGCCTCGGCTAGCGCCTGGTGGCCCAGGCAGACCCCGAGCATCGGCTTGGACTGCTCGCCGCACCACTTGATCAGCTCGATGCTCACGCCGGCGCCTGCCGGGTCGCCCGGGCCGGGGGAAACCAGCACCCCGTCATGCTGGGCGGCCAATTCGGCCGCCTGTGCGAAGGAGAGGTCGTCGTTGCGGTAGACGGTTGTCTGCGCGCCCAGCTCCTGCAAGTACCCCACCAAGGTGTAGACGAAACTGTCATAATTGTCGATCACGAGGATCTTGATGCTGCTCACTGGGTGCTTTGGCCAATCGTCGAGTCGGTGAACGGGCTGATGTACTCATTCAGCCACGGGAAGACATACATCATCAGTAATAGCACGACGGCGGCAATGAGGATCAATGATTCGATAATACGAAGCCACATAGGACCGGGCAGGTTGCGGAAAATCCAGGCGTACATTGTTCTCCCCTAGCTGGTTGCCTTGGCAACAAGATCGCGAATTGCCAATGGCGGCCCGGCATCAAGCGGCCGCCAATCGGTCAGCTCCGAGTATGCGATCATGCGCTGGCGCGTCGTGTACTTCGGGTGGCAGGTGGTCATGGTGAGAATGGAGTCCGTTGGTTCGGCACCCCACTCGTGCGGCACGGGAAGCAGGACCTCCCCAACGGAGGGATTCACGATCTCCGTCTTGGACCAGGTGTAGGTGTAATAGCCGTCCTTGGTCTGGAGGTAGATCTTGTCGCCCTCGTGGAGCTTGTCGATGTCCCAGAACACCTGGCCATGCGTCTGGCGGTGCGCCGCCACCGCGAAGTTTCCCTTTTCTCCGGGCTGCTGGGTGTTCGGGTAGTGCCCGATGCCCAGGTTGTTGATGACGTCGTCCCCCACCCCGTTGGTGACCGGATGGTAGGTTCCGTTCGATCCCCACGTCGGGAAATACATGATGCCGAAGGTCTCCCCCGACCCGAATTCGGACACCGGCGCCGGGCCGTAGTCCTTGCCGTCGTCCTTGACCTCCGGAATGACCACTTCGCCGAGGTTTTGAACCAGATTGTTCGTGACTTCCTGCTGGGCCTGGGCCGAATCGATGTTTGTCCACCACAGTTCCCACGCCACGTAGAGCATGAGCACGATGCCGAGGGTAATCAGCAGCTCACCGAAGAACCCGGCGATCCGGCTACCCACTGACTGCCGAGGGCGGGTCGCTCGGCGGCCTGTCGCGGTTGCGGCACGGTTCACGTCGATCATGCTCCTTGTTTAAGGGCGGGCATCGGTAAAGGCGCAAGCTCCTTGGCGAGGAGTCGTTCCGACTCTCTGGGCAGGACGCATTACCGTTAGTATGGAAGCTACGCAGGAAAACTGGAACGATGCGAACGTTCTCCTGCACCTAGCGTACCGGGAGGATCCAATCGTCTCCCACATGTACTACATTATGCGGAAGAAGCTAAGGGAGCATTCGAGTGCCGGAGTCAAAGCCACGACGCAAGAACAAGCCACAGTCCCAGGAGAACCAGGGATCCCATGCCGTGGATAAGCCGATGCCCGCTTGGTACAAGCCGGTGATGTTCGGCCTGATGCTTCTGGGCCTGGTGTGGATCATGGTCTACTACATTTCCCAGACCCTGTTCCCGATCCCGAACATCGGCGGCTGGAACATCGTCATCGGCTTCGGCATTGCCATGGTTGGATTCTTCATGACCACAGGCTGGAAATAGACCCACATTAGTGGCTGACGGCTTTCAGGCCGATCACGCATCCAACCAGGCCGAGAATGAAAACCATCTTCAAAATGGTCACCGGCTCCTGCCCCGTGGCCATCGAGTAGATGACGGTCAGCGATGCACCGATCCCCACCCAGACCGCGTAGGAGGTTCCGGTGGGGATTTCTTTCATTGCGAAGGCTAGTCCGCCCATGGAAAGCAGCAGTGCCACGAAGAATACGACGGTGGGGACCAGCCGCGACAATCCGTCGCTGAGCCCCAGCGCAGTCGCCCAGACGGCTTCAAAAATCCCGGAAACAATCAAGACAAGCCAGTACATCGCCAGATTCCTTCTCTGGCCGTCTTGTCGTGATCCCGGGTACGGCTCCATCGTCCGGATGCGGACCGAAGTGCCCGCTTGGCATTCAGGTTAGCAAATCCAGGCCGCTCTCGCTGGCCACCTGAAGCAGTGTGGATTCCAAGCGTCCGAGAATCTCCGAATCCACGGACCAGCGCTGAAAATACAACGGGACGTCGATGAACCACCGATCATCGAGCTCTTCGAGCCCGTGAACTTGAGCGAGTTGTTGTTCGGGGACCATCCCCCATCCCATGCCCGCCTGGATCGCGCGCAAGAACTGCCATGAATCCGGAACCATGTGCACTGCCCCGTGCCGCTGGCCCGGATCCAGCCCCAGCTGCTCCAGCAAATGGTGCTGCAACCGATCTTCGCGGTCGAAAATCATCATGGGGGCGGTTAGGAATCCATCGGAGGATCCACGGGCGAAGTGCTCCCGGGCCATCCCGGGGGTGCACGCTGCTCGATAGCGCAACGCGCCGAGCTTGCGGACAGTGCATCCTTGGGCGGCAACCGAGCTATTGGTGACCACCGCGCTGACCCGCCCGCTGCGCAAGGTGTCGAGGGATCGACTCTCATCCATGCGCAGGATCTCGACCGAAACATCGGTCCAGCGGGCCAGCTCGTCGAAAACCGGCGTAAACCAGGTCGATAGCGAGTCGGCATTCACTCCCACGGCGATCTGCTGGTGGCCTGTCAGGGAGATCTCGTAGGAGAATTCTGCGCTCAACGCCGCAATTTGCCGCGCATACCGCAACACCTTGATTCCCTGCTCCGTCGGAACCACAGGACGGCTGCGCACGACCAGCACGGCCCCCAGCCTGTTCTCCAGTGCCTTAATCCGCTGACTCACGGCAGAGGCAGTAATCCCCAGATCAATGGATGCATCATCGAAGCTTCCAGCATCCACGACGGCCAACAGCGTCTGCAGGTGTTCCACATCGAATTTCACATTAGATACCCTAATGCAGAATCAGAAACTTAAGTTCGACATCATCTTGTTGATTTTCGTACTGTCATTCCATGATCAACGCTTCCCTCCTTCTCGGACTCTCGACGGGACTATCGCTCATTGTTGCCATCGGAGCGCAGAACGCGTTTGTCCTGCGACAGGGAATTCGCCGCGAACACATCCTGCTGACGGTGGTGCTTTGCGCACTGTCCGACGTAGTACTCATTTTCGCGGGCATAACCGGCGTGGGCATGGTTGTGGAGCGAGCTCCATGGATCCTGACGATTGCCCGCATCGGCGGAGCAATCTTCCTGATTTGCTATGCTTTTTTTGCACTGCGACGCGCCATCGCTCCATCGGGCATGGATTCGTCGAGCACCTCAGCACCAACCACTGCATGGTCGGTTGCCGCGACGGCGCTGATGCTGACATGGCTCAACCCCCATGTCTACATCGACACGGTGCTCCTGCTCGGCTCCATCGGCGCATCCCAGGGCGAAGCGTCTGGCGCCTTCGCGGTGGGAGCGATGCTGGCAAGCGTGCTTTGGTTTACCGCGCTGGGGTATGCAGCGCGCTTCCTGTCCAGATTCTTCGCCAAGCCCACCGCCTGGCGGGTTCTGGATGGCCTCATCTGCATCTTCATGTCGTCATTCGCCATCATGCTCTTGGCACCACTTTTCACCAGTTAACCAACAACTATCCACACCTATCCACAGGCGTTGTGGATAGCCCGTAGTCACAACTTGTTCACAACGTTATCCACAGATGGGGACAACATGGGCATTTGTGTTTAATTTAGAGCAAAGCTCCATGTCAGAGGGTTTTTATGCAACAAATTAGTTGTGTACAAAAGTTATTAACACTGTGGATCCCTCTTGTGGAAATGCCCATTTTACCGAGCAAGCGGTAGCACTCACCTGTTTCGTTTAAAGATTCGAACCGCAGGTTATTAACAGGTTTCCCGTTCGTAGACGCGATATCTACAGCCGTGTTTAAAAGTTATCCACAGCTGGGGAGAAAGGTGTGAGTATCTACGATTCGGGAGGCTTATTCCCTGGGATTGCAGTCAATCCGGGCTGTTAATAACTTCGCCGACGCAGAGTTACACGGGTGTAAGTTATTAACAGTGTGGATAAGCGGTGTGGATATCTTTGCTGGCGTGTTTTCGAATCAGGCCAGAGGCCACTTAGCCGATTCGACGGCGAGATAGGTTGAAACAATCATGACCACGCTCAATGCACCCAAGAGCGAAAGCTGAATCTTCGAACGCTGTGGATTACTCCTAGGAATCAACATGATGCAAGAAGCGGCGACAATGCCGGCCACCGCGCCGCCGAGGTGGGCCTGCCATGAGATTCCCGAAACAACGAAGCCGAGGACGACGTTAAGCGCCAGAATAATCGCCATTTGGCGCAGCGCCTGCTTGTTGCCTCGCAGAACTACGAACGTAGCCAGGAAGAGGCCCGCCAAGGCGCCGGAAGCGCCCAGTGTTGCCGTCGTGGCCGGGCTCAGAAGCATGACTCCCAACGAACCGCCCAATGCGCTGAGAAGGTACAGCCATGTGAATCGAAGCCTGCCAAGCCGAGGTTCGAGAAGCATGCCGAAAATGTAGACGCCGTACATGTTCATGAGAATGTGGAGGAACGATCCTGTGGAGTGCGCGAAGGCACTGGTGAGCAGGCGCCATGGTTCGTAGGCCGCGATGGCCGGGATCAGCACCAGATCCTTGGTAAAGCCGGGAATAATCCACTGCAGCAGGTAGACGAACACATTCAGCCCGATGAAAATCATCGTGACCAGGGGTGCGCCGGTGCGCAGACGGCCGCCGAATTGCGTCTTCTGCGTCGGAATATTCTGATTCGCCTGCCTCACGCATTCAACGCACTGAACACCGACGGGTGCAGGGACTTGGCACTGCGGGCAAACTGGACGCCCGCAGCGGTTGCATGAGACATACGAGACCGTCTCTGGATGCCGAAAGCAGGTTGGCTGGGAGTGGCCTTGAGGATTCACTTGCCCGTAAGACATTTGGTTTTCTACCTAGCGTTGGGTTGAACAGTCGTGGTTAAGCATCGAAGGCCCCGTCGACTCCACTAAGGGAATCGCCGGAGCCTTCGAATCGCGGGACGAAGAAGTTACAGGGTCTCGATGTCGATCGAGTTGATAACTACGTCTTCCAGTGGCTTGTCGCGGCCATCGGTGGCAACAGCATTCAGAGCGTCGACAACCTTGCGGGACTCGGCTTCGGTGACTTCACCGAAGATGGTGTGCTTGCCCTGCAGCCAGGTGGTTGGAACGGTGGTGATGAAGAACTGCGAACCGTTGGTGCCGCGGCCCATGCGGATGCCTGCGTTGGCCATGGCCAGCTTGTAAGGCTCGTTGAAGTTCAGTTCCGGGTGGATCTCATCATCGAACTGGTAGCCTGGGCCACCGAAGCCCTGGCCCAGTGGGTCGCCGCCCTGAATCATGAAGTCTGCAATGATGCGGTGGAAAATGGTTCCGCTGTACAGCGGGGTGTTGGTCTTCTTGTCACCGGATTCCGGGTGAACCCACTCCTGCTCACCGGTGGAAAGGCCGACGAAGTTGCTGACAGTCTTTGGAGCGTGGTTGCCGAAAAGATCGACAACGATGTCGCCCAAAGAGGTGTGAATCGTGGCTTTGTGCGTTGCGTTTGCGGTCATGCTCTTATTCTTCCATGAGCACGGCCCGAGCCGCGAAAAGCGGCCTACGCGGTCAGTGAAAATTTCGGGCAATTTTCGATGCACGGCGGCCAAACGCTGGCTCCGGCAGTGGCATGTGCCTAGGCTGGAGGTGTCTGTTCGACAACAGCTTGAATCAAGAGGGAGCAAACATGAGCAAGAAGAGCAATGCTGGAAAGCTACTAGCCGTAGGCCTAATTGCCGGACTCGTCGCATTGCTGGTGGCCGCTTGGAAAGCGTCCAAGCCGGTTGAGGACCCATGGGAAAACGAGCCTGCCAGCGCCGAGCCGCAGCAGCCGGTCGCGTCGCGCGAAGCGACTGTCGACGAAGTACGCGAAATTCTGAGCGAAGACCAGTAACTGGGTCACGCCGCGGTTTTAGGCGGTACTTGGCCTCTGACCACGAGAACCAGCCCCAACAGGATCACTGCAAGTCCCAGATAGGTCGCTGTCGGCACGACTTGCCCTAGTACCAGCGCCGCAAGCAGAGCGGCGCCTGGAATCTCGAGCAGGATCAGCGTGGAAACTGTCAGCGGGCCCAGCACATTGAGCAGGTGGTTCATGGCCGTGTGCCCGAGCAGCTGGGCGCAGACGGTAAGCAGGATGATTCCAAGCCATCCGGTGGCGTTGAATCCCCAGACCGGCTGGCCGGCCACCAGACAAAGCACCAGCAGAATCACCGCGGTGATGCCGTAGCAGCTGGAGGAGTACGTTGCCGTGCCCATGGTCTTGCGTGCCGTGGCACCCGCCAGTGTGTAAATGGCGGCAAGCACACCGCCAGCAAGGGCGAGCAGGTCTCCGATAATTGCATCGCAGCCCTGTCCCAGATCGAAACCGGTAATCAGCACGACTCCCAAGATCGCAATGCCCATCCCGAAGAAAACCGGCTTGCGGTACCGGACCCCGCGCGATGCCTGGAAGAGCGCGATCCATACACCTTGGATGCACACTAGGGCGGTGCCGGCGGCGACGCTGGTCAGGCGCATCGAGTACATGAAGCACACGAAATGCAGTGCCAAGGCGACACCGGCGACGCTGGTGAAGAACCATTCACGGCTCGTGATCTGCCGATAGGACTGCCGGTTCCTCTTGAGCACGGGAACTGACAGAACGGCGGCAGCTGCGCCATTGCGCCACAAAGCCATGGACAGCACGGGAACCTGGGGAAATGCAGCGATGATCGGGCCGGAGGCCGAAATCCCCAGGATTCCCAGTGCAGCAAGCAAAAATGTCACAGGCTAAGATTACCCGTTGTTGATACCGCTCTTAAATCGTTTGCCGCAATCCCGATGTAGCCTGCGAACCGGGTCCAGAAAATACATTCTTTTATATGCATATATATATGTCATAAGCTATTTTAGGCTATATTGCGCGCGTCGCTTCCTTCGCCAGAAGGCTGCGATTATGGCTCCTGACAAGTTATGCCACACGGAGAATACTGCAGCGGGAAGAGCTGCTTCGGGCGTGAAATACTGCTTCGCCAGCCCGCCGGCAAGACCGGAATTCTGCATCCCGACTTCGATGGCGATCGTCCGCCGGGAAGCCTCAGGTACCCGTAGCAATTTTCCGATGCCGTAGCCGAGCAGCAGTCCGAGACCGTTGTGCAGGACAACTGCCACGAAGATCAGCAGCCCTGCGGACAGGATCGCCTCGGAGCTGCCAGCCACGATGATGGTCACCACGATGGTGATGGCCGTGACCGAGAGCCAGGGCAGGGCCGCCAAGATCCTGAGCACTGCTTTGTTGAGAAGCATCCGAAGCACGATGCCAAGTACCACTGGAATCAAGACGACCTGGAGGACCGTTCCTGCCATGGACCGGGCGTCCACCGGCAGATACTGGCCGGCAAGCCAGAACGCGAGCAACGGAGTGAGAACGGGTGCAGCAAGAGTGGACAGCGACGTCATCGCCACGGAGAGCGCCACATTCCCCTTTGCCAGGTAGGCGACGACGTTGGAAGCGGTACCGCCTGGTGCGCAGCCAACCAGGATCAGACCGGCAGCCAGGGCAGGATCCAGGTTCAGCCCCCACGCCACCAGCCAGCCCATCGCCGGCATCACGACAAACTGGGCAGCGACGCCGCCGAGCACCGGAAGCGGATTCTTTAAAACCAGTCCGAAGTCCGGCAGGGTGAGCGTTAGCCCCATGCAGAACATGATGATCATCAGCAGTGGATTGATCCATGACGACAGCCCGGAAAAAGCATGGGGGACCAGGACTCCGGCGACGCCGCCGAGCAGGATCAGAGCAGGGAAGAGCAGCACCGCGATTCGCGAATTGCTCTCGGTCTTCGTCTGGGTCGCGTCGATGTCTCGGCGCATTGCATCGTCATTCAGCACCCTGACATCCTGCCAACTATTGGCGCTTGGTTTCAACTGGGGACAGCACCAGCCGAATATTCCTGTTCATGCGTCCTGCAATTCCAGTTCATTTCATGGCCATCTGCAGGGCCGAAGCTGTAGGTGTGAAAGTAGCAATCATCGCTGAATCCTTTCTTCCACACGTCAACGGGGTTACCAATTCGATCCTGCGGACCCTTGAGCATCTGGCTCTCAGGGGCCACGAAGCCGTCGTCATCGCCCCAGCAGGCTCGCTGGCCAACGAGTTCAGTGGGAAGGCAGTTCCCAAGCGCTACCGAGGGTTCCGCGTCATCACCGTACCTTCGATACCGCTGCCGACGTATCCCGACGTACGGCTGTCCACTGCCTCGTGGCATAGGCTGCGAAGGATCCTGCGCCGGGAGCAGGTGGAACTGGTTCATCTGGCCAGCCCGTTTCTCCTGGGCTGGAGTGCGCTGCGTGCGGCCGGCGAGCTCGGATTGCCGACCGTTGCGATATACCAAACGGAAGTTCCCACCTATGCGGCGCGCTACAAGTTCCCCTGGCTGGCCGACAGGCTCTGGGAGCATGTCAGGGCCGTCCATAGCGCTGCGGACCTGACGCTGGCCCCCAGCAGCTTTTCCATGGCCCAGCTGGATTCGCTCGGGATCCGCAACCTGGAATTGTTCCGCAGGGGAGTCGATACCGCGCTGTTCTCGCCCGGCCGGAGGAACGAGGCCTTCCGCAAAACCGTTGCACCATCCGGAGAGCGCCTCATCGGCTATGTTGGCCGCTTGTCGGCCGACAAGCAGGTCGAGGACCTTCGGGCACTCAGCGAGCTGCCTGGAGCGCGTCTGGTGGTCGTGGGTTCGGGCCCCCAGTCGCTCGAGCTGCGGGCACTGATGCCTAAAGCCCATTTCACCGGGTTCTTGTCCGGCATCCAGCTGGCCGAAATCATGGCATCCCTTGACGTCTTCGTGCACCCGGGGGAGTCGGAGACCTTCTGCCAGACCATCCAGGAAGCGATGGCCAGCCGCGTCCCGGTGGTTGCCGTGGGCAGGGGCGGCCCGCTGGATCTGGTGGATTCTTCGCGAACGGGGTGGCTGTATGAGCCAGGACAACTCGACGAGCTCGCCTACCGCGTCAGCGACCTGGTCTTCGACGATGGCAAGCGCGAGGCGTTCGCCGCTGCCGCGCTGGGAAGCGTGCAGGGAAGGAGCTGGCAGAAGATCGGCGACGAGCTGCTCGAGCACTACAAATCGGTGCTCAGGCGCCAGGGCAGCGCAACGGGCCCGGCTCTGGTTGGGAGCCGGCGCTTGGACAAGGGCCGGGGTTAACGAACAAACGACGGAAAGCTTTTGCTTTCCGTCGTTTTCTGGTGTGGAGCCTAGGAGATTCGAACTCCTGACATCCTGCTTGCAAAGCAGGCGCTCTACCAACTGAGCTAAGGCCCCCGATGGCCGGAATAAACTTACCGGCCGATCTGGGTTAAAGCAAAAACGGAAAGCTTCCGCTTTCCATTTTTCCTTTTTGTGGAGCCTAGGAGATTCGAACTCCTGACATCCTGCTTGCAAAGCAGGCGCTCTACCAACTGAGCTAAGGCCCCAAAAGCATTAGGAAACTTTATCGGCTACCTGGTGCCAGGTATCCTTGGTTTCCGAAGAAGCCTTGACCTTCTTGATCAAAACTGCCGCTGCAGTTGCGATCGTTGCGAGAACCAGGAACTTTTTCATTACTTCCTCTTTCCCTCCAGCAAGGATTCGGTGGGCGTACCAAGACTTGAACTTGGGACCTCTTCGTTATCAGCGAAGCGCTCTAACCGCCTGAGCTATACGCCCTTGCTTTTGTTTTGTTCCCTTCGGAACGAAATAAAACTTTACCGGGGTTTTTACGAAGATACAAATCGAGCCCGGGTGTCATGCGTCACAGCATGAATCCCGGGCTCGACTTGGGTGATTCTAGTCGTCTGTGAGGGTGACTCCGGCGCCGCCAACCAGCGAGGAAGCGATGTTGTACAACACCGATCCCAGCATGGCGACCACCGAAATCACGACCACGTTGACCACGGCAAGAATGGTTGCATAGGACGCCACCTGGCCCAGGGACATCGAATCGCGCAGGTCGAAGCTGTCTTCAGCGCCAATGGCATCGCGCATCAGCTGGTTGAAGGCATCGAACGTTCCGCTCAGGTCCAGCACGGCCCAGATGCCCACCGCGGCGACCACGGTGATGACGCCGAAGGCCACCGAGAGCAGGAAGGCGATTTTCAGGACCGAGAACGGTTCAACCTTGGAAACCAGTAGGCGGGCCTTGCGGACCTTCGCCTTCGGCGCAGGACGCACCAGGCGCTCCTGACTTCCAGCGGGACGCTGCTGGCCGGTTGGGCGTGGAGCGGATGGGCGGGGCGCTCCGGCCGGACGCTGCTGTCCGGCGGCCGGGCGCTGGCCCGGTGCTGGGCGGCTGCCGGCGGTCGCAGGTCGCTTTACCTGGGTAGGCCGCGGCGCTGCGCTCTTCGGGGCACTGCCGCTGGGGCGTGGCGTCGAGGGCGTGCTCATGCGTTACCTCCGTTAGTGGTGTCATCTTCTGCGGACTCGGAAATGCTTTCCGACGTGCCTGATGACTCATTGGTGATGTTTTCCGGATCCAAGATTACGGTATCTTCCTCCGAGTTCTCTTCAAGCTCGGTTTCAGTATTCTTGGCGACCGCGATGATCGAATCCTTCTTGTCGGGCTTCGCGAAGATCACGCCCATGGTGTCGCGTCCCTTGGAAGGAACCTGCGAAACCGCGGAGCGGACCACTTTGCCCGAGCCCATGACCACCAGCACCTCGTCGGTCTCGTCGACGATCATGGCGCCGACCAGTTCGCCGCGTTCCTCGTTGAGCTTGGCCACCTTAATGCCCAAGCCGCCGCGGGATTGCACGCGGTATTCCTCGACCGTGGTGCGCTTGGCGTAGCCCTCGTCGGTCACCGTGAACATGTAGGAGCCTTCGCGGACCACGTCGGCGGCGAGCAGTTCGTCGCCGTCGCGGAACTTCATGCCGGTCACGCCGGAGGTGGCGCGGCCCATCGGGCGCAGCGCTGTGTCGGTGGCGGTGAAGCGCACCGACTGGCCCTTGCGCGAGACAAGCATCACATCATCGGATTCGCTGACCAGCTGCGCGGAGACCAGTTCGTCGTCCTCGCGCAGGTTGATGGCGATCACGCCGGCGGTGCGGTTGGTGTCGTAGTCCTCCAGGCGGGTCTTCTTCACCAGGCCGTTGCGGGTAGCCAGCATCAGGTACTGCGCATCCTGGTAGGTGCGCAGGTCAAGCACCTGGGCGATGTGCTCGTCCGGCTGGAATGCCATCACGTTGGCCACGTGCTGCCCCTTGGCATCGCGGCCGGCCTCGGCCAACTCGTAGCACTTGGTGCGGTAGACGCGGCCGTGGTTCGTGAAGAACAGCAGCCAGTTGTGCGTGGAGGTAACGAAGAAGTGTTCCACCACGTCGTCACCGCGCAGGGACGCGCCCTTGATGCCCTTGCCGCCGCGGGCCTGCGAACGGTAGTTGTCGATGCGCGTGCGCTTGACGTAGCCGCCTCGGGTGATGGTGACGACCATTTCCTCTTCGGGAATCAGGTCCTCGACGCTCATGTCGCCGTCGAAGCCCATGAGGATCTTGGTGCGGCGGTCGTCGCCATGCTTGTCCACGATCTCGGCCAGCTCTTCCGAGACGATGGTGCGCTGGCGCTGCGGATCGGCGATGATCGCCTTGAATTCGGAGATCATGCGCTCGAGCTCTGCATGGCGGTCCTGGATCTTCTGGCGTTCCAGGGCGGCCAGGCGGCGCAGCTGCATGTCGAGGATGGCGCGGGCCTGTTCCTCGTCGATGTCCAGCAGCTCCATCAGCCCGTCGCGTGCCGCCTCGGTGGTCGAGGAACGGCGGATTAGGGCGATGACCTCGTCCAATGCGTCCAGCGCCTTGAGCAGGCCGCGCAGGATATGCGCCTCTTCCTCGGCCTTGCGTAGGCGGTACTGCGTGCGTCGGACGATGACTTCAATCTGGTGGGTGACCCAGTGGCGGATGAATCCATCCAGCGGCAGGGTGCGCGGCACCCCGTCCACGATCGCCAGCATGTTGGCGGAGAAGTTGGACTGCAGCTCGGTGTGCTTGTAGAGGTTGTTCAGCACCACCTTGGCCACGGCATCGCGCTTGAGCACGATCACCAGGCGCTGGCCGGTGCGGCCCGAGGTCTCGTCGCGCATGTCCGCGATGCCGGAGATCTTGCCGTCGCGCACCAGCTCGGCGATCTTCACCGCCAGATTGTCAGGGTTGGCCATGTACGGCAGCTCGGTGACCACCAGGCAGGTGCGGCCCTGGATTTCCTCCACGTTGACCACAGCGCGCATGGTGATCGAGCCACGGCCGGTGCGGTAGGTATCGGAAATGCCCTTGGTGCCAAGGATCATGGCTCCGGTCGGGAAGTCCGGGCCCTTCACGCGCTGCATCAACGCCGCCAGCAGTTCCTCGCGCGACGCTTCCGGGTTCTGCAGGTACCACTGCACGCCCTCGGCGACCTCACGCAGGTTGTGCGGCGGGATGTTGGTGGCCATGCCCACGGCGATGCCGGAGGAGCCGTTGACCAAGAGGTTCGGGAAACGCGCCGGCAGGACGGTGGGTTCTTGGTTCTTGCCATCGTAGTTGTCCTGGAAATCAACGGTGTCCTCGTTGATGTCGCGGACCATTTCCATGGCCAGCTGGGCCATCTTGGTCTCGGTGTAACGCTGGGCGGCCGCACCGTCATTGCCCGGGGAACCGAAGTTGCCCTGGCCCAGGGCCAGCGGGTAGCGCATGACCCAGTCCTGGATCAGGCGGACCAGCGCATCGTAGATCGCGGTGTCGCCATGCGGGTGGTACTGGCCCATGACCTCGCCGACCACGCGGGCGCACTTGTTGTACGCGCGCTCGGGGCGGTAGCCGCCGTCGAACATCGCATAGATGACGCGGCGGTGCACCGGCTTCAGGCCGTCGCGCACATCCGGCAGCGCGCGGCCGACGATCACGGCCATGGCGTAGTCAAGATAGGACCGCTGCATTTCTGCCTGCAGGTCGATCTGGTCAATGCGCCCGCCCTCGTGCGCTATGACCTCGCCGTCCAGCGGTTCGTTCTCAGGGGTCTGCTCGTCGCTCAATTTCTTCCCTTACACATCAAAAAAGTTCTACGGTCCGCGGGTGGTATCGCCTAGATATCCAGGAAGCGGACGTCCTTCGCGTTCTGCTGGATGAAGTTGCGGCGGGACTCGACGTCCTCGCCCATCAACACGGAGAAAATCTCGTCCGCGGCGGCGGCGTCATCCATGGTGACCTGGCGCAGCGTGCGGCGGTCCGGGTCCATGGTGGTGTCCCACAGCTCGGAGTAGTCCATCTCGCCCAGGCCCTTGTAGCGCTGGATCCCGTTTTCCTTCGGCAGGCGCTTGTTGGCGGCGGCGCCGGCGACCAGGGCTGCGTCGCGTTCCTTGTCGGTGTACACGTAGTCGTGCGGGGCATTGGACCACTTGATGCGGTACAGCGGCGGGCTGGCCAGGAAGACGTAGCCCTGCTCGATTAGCGGGCGCATGAAGCGGAAGATCAGGGTCAGCAGCAGCGTGGTGATGTGCTGGCCGTCCACGTCCGCATCGGCCATCAGCACGATCTTGTGGTAGCGCAGCTTGGACATGTCGAATTCTTCGCCGATGCCGGTGCCGAAGGCGGTGATCATCGCCTGTACCTCGGCGTTGCCCAGCGCGCGGTCCAGGCGGGCGCGTTCAACGTTCAGGATCTTGCCGCGCAGCGGCAGGATCGCCTGGGTATGCGGGTTGCGTCCGCGCTTGGCCGAGCCGCCTGCGGAGTCGCCCTCCACGATGAACACTTCGCACTCGATTGGGTTCTTCGAGGAGCAGTCCGAGAGCTTGCCGGGCATGCCGAAGGATTCCATGGGGGACTTGCGGCGCGCGTTGTCGCGGGCCTTGCGCGCGGCCATGCGGGCCTGGGACGCCAGCTGCGCCTTGCGGATGATGTCCTTGGCGATGTTCGGGTTGCGGCCGAACCAGTCGCCGAGCTCGTCGTTGACCACACCCTGCACGAAGCCGCGGGCCATCGAGTTGCCCAGCTTGGTTTTGGTCTGGCCTTCGAACTGCGGCTCGGAAAGCTTCACGGAGAGCACCGCGGTCAACCCTTCGCGCACGTCGTCGCCGGTGAGGTTGTCGTCCTTTTCGCGCAGGATCTTGTTCTCGCGCGCGTAGCGGTTGAGCAGGCTGGTTAGCGCGGCGCGGAAGCCCTCTTCGTGGGTTCCGCCCTCATGGGTGTTGATGGTGTTCGCGTAGGTGTGCACCGACTCCGCGTAGGCGGTGGTCCACTGCATGGCGATTTCCAGGCTGATGCCGCGGGTGGTGTCCTCCGCTTCGAAGGCGATGACCTCGTCGTGGACCAGCTCGACTTTCTTGGCGGCGTTCAGGTGCTTGACGTAGTCCAGCAGGCCGTCCTTGTAGAGGTAGTCGACGCGGCGCGGCTTGACGACCTGGTTCTCGATCTCCTCTTCGACCTCGGCCTCTGGCTCGGCGACCTCCGGCACGCGCTCGTCGGTGAGGGTGATGCGCAGGCCCTTGTTCAGGAACGCCATCTGCTGGAAGCGGGCGCGCAGGGTCTCGAAGTCGAAGTCGATGGTGTCGAAGATTTCCGGATCCGGATAGAACGTCTGGGTGGTGCCGGTCTGCTCGGTGGCCTCGCCCTGGGTCAGCGGAGTGGTGGTGTGCCCGCCGTTGGAGTAGCCGATGCGCCAGGCATGGCCCTGCCGGCGGACCACGGTGTCGACCTTGCGGGACAGCGCGTTGACCACGGAGATGCCCACGCCGTGCAGGCCGCCGGAAACCGCGTAGCCGCCGCCGCCGAACTTGCCGCCGGCGTGCAGGATGGTCATGACGACCTCGACGGTGGGCTTGCCCTCGGTGGGGTGGATGTCCACGGGAATGCCGCGGCCGTTGTCTTCGCAGCGTACGCCGCCGTCGGCCTGCAGGGTGATGTTGATGGTGTCGCAGTAGCCGGCCAGCGCCTCATCGACGGAGTTGTCAACGACTTCATAAACCAGGTGGTGCAGGCCGCGGGGGCCGGTGGAACCGATGTACATGCCCGGGCGTTTGCGTACCGCTTCGAGTCCTTCGAGGACGGTAATATCCTGGGCGCCGTATGTGTGCTCGACTTTGGAAGTCATCGATTCAGCAGGTACTGGGATGTTGTCCGGTTCCTGCGGTGAAGCGTTTTCGGTAGACACGGGTGCTACGAACTCCTCGAATTTGGCGCGCGACCACCATGCGCGGTCCGAGCCCGGACGCGTTCAGCGATCTTGGTCTGGAGCGACCTAGACGCGGGTTAACCCACGGCACAGTCAATTCACTACCCCTAATTCTACCGCCTATAGCAAAATTATCGGGGATTCTGTGGCCTAAATCAGCCGCAGAAGGCACAGAATCGACCATCTGAGCGAGTTTGAGTGATCATCTGAGGGGGGATCCAGCCGGGAGGTGCGTTAGACCGCCATATGCCATGCCAGCATTTCTAGCCGTAGGTGTCCCGGGGGCCGCGGCCGGCCACCGATCTCGAGCCGTGGCGCCACGTCGGGGCATTCGGACCGAGCACCCGGATCACTGTCACGATGCCGGGGCCGAGCTCGGCATCGAATTTCTTCAGCAGCTGGTGGCTCAGCAGCCTCAGCTGGGTCGCCCAGGACGTGGAATCGCAGCGCACCACGACCACGGTGTCCTCGAACGACTCGGGGCGGCAGTGCTTGGCGATGTTTTCGCCGACCAGCTCGTTCCAGCGGCCGAGCACCGATCCGACGGCCACCTGGGTGCTCCAGCCCCGGGATTTGGACATCCTGGCCACCACTGCGCCGATGGACCTCGGGTCGCGGGGAGCGTCCTCGTCCGTGGTTTTCTTGGCGGACCCCAGCGTATTGCGGGAGAGCTGGCGTTTGCGCACCTTGGCCATGCGGGCCGCGTCCAGACGCGATTCGCCGCGCTCCTCGGCGAGCTTGCGCATTCGGTTGAGCAACGCCTTGGCGGCGTCGATTTCCGGATCCAGGCGATGCTCGTCGTCGAAGTTGTGGCTAGGCATCGACAACCTGCCCAGGGGAGACCTGGAAGAAATGCCCCTTCAAAGCCTCGGGAACGTCTTCCACCACGGCAGCTGTGACCAGCACCTGTTCGGCTCCGGCGACGATATGGGCCAAGCGGTTGCGGCGCGTTGCATCCAGCTCGGCGAACACGTCGTCAAGGATCAGGATCGGCCCGGAGCCCGGACGGGGGTCGTCGTCGCCGAAGACCCGGTAGGCAGCTAGACGCAGCGACAACGCAAAGGACCAGGTTTCACCGTGCGAGGCGTACCCCTTGGCCGGCGCCGCGCCGAGGGTGAGGACCAGGTCGTCTCGGTGCGGTCCGAACAGGGAAATGCCGCGGTCCAGCTCGCGGGAGCGGTTCGCTTCGATCGCAGACAGCAGCAGATCCTGGATTTCCTCTTGGTCCAGGGATTCGAGGTCCCGGGCCGGCAGGCTGGCATCTTCCACTTCGCCTTCGAGCGACGAACGGTATACCGCGCTGGCTTCCTTCGCGCCGTCTGCAAGATCCGCATAGGCGGCCTGCATGTAGGGGCGCAACAGCGACAGGACGTTCAGCCTTCCGCGGATCAGCCGCGCTCCGCAGGCTGCCAGTTGCAGATCCCACGCCTGCAGCGTATTTTCCTGCGAGGCAGTCAGCTTGGACTTGCCGCGGATCGACTTGAGCAGCGCGTTGCGCTGTTTCACGATGCGTTCGTAGTCGTTTTTGGTTCCGGCCTCGACCGGGCGCAGGGCCACCAGCAGTTCATCGAGGAAACGGCGGCGGTTCGATGGGTCGCCCTTGATCAACGCAAGATCTTCCGGTGCGAACAGCACCGTGCGAACCATGCCAAGGATTTCCCGGGCACGCACCGGATTCGCCCGGTTGATGCGCGCGCGGTTGATCTTCCCGCTGGTGATCTCCACCTCGAGCTGCGTTTGCTGGTTTCCGCGATGCAACGTGCCTCGGATCAACGCGCGGTCGGCGCCGAAATTCAAGAGCGGAGCATCGTTGCTGACCCGATGGGAAGCAAGATTTGCCAGATAACCGATGGATTCGACGATGTTGGTCTTGCCCACGCCGTTCGGCCCCACCAGGACGTTGATTCCGGGAACAAGGTGCACGTCGGCTTGCGCATACGAGCGGAAGCTCGTGAGGGAAAGCTGCGAGATATACACCGGAATCCTGACAGGAAGAAGCGGTGGGCGGCAGTTGCCGCCCACCGAGAATTTGCTAGTTGGAGTTCGGCAGTCGAACTGGCATGACCAGGTAGCGGTACTGGTCCTGATCCTCTTCGTCCAGCTTTTCCTGGCCTGTCAACATGGCCGGCTTGGGTGCGCTGGTGAAGGAGAAACGAACGAAATCAGTGTTGAAGGAGTTCAGGCCCTCGGAAAGGAAGGTCGGGTTGAACGCCACCACAATGTCTTCACCCCGCAGGGCGGCGACAATGGCTTCTTCCGCCTGTGCATCCTCTCCGGTGCCGGCGTCCAAGGTCAGCTGGCCGTCGGTGAATGCCATGCGTACCGGGGTATTGCGTTCGGCAACGACGGAGACACGGCGTACGGCCTCGATCAATTCACTGGTTCGCACGGTGGCATAGATTGGGGTGTCGCTAGGGAACAGCGAACGGATCTTCGGGTATTCGCCGTTAATCAACAGCGACGTGGTGCGACGGTTCGTGCTTTCAAAGCCGATCATTTCGCCATTCTGGCTGATGGCCAGCTTGAGCTCACCTGAGCTTGAGAGGGTCTTGGCAACCTCGCTGAGGGTTTTGGCCTTGATCAGGAACGAAGTCGAGATTTCCGACTGGTTTGGAGTCCAGTTCAGCTCGCGCATGGCCAGACGGTAGCGGTCGGTGGCTAGGAAGGTGATGAGATCGTTTTCGATTTCAACCTTGATACCGGTCAGCACCGGGAGGGTGTCATCCTTCGATGCGGCCACGATGACCTGCGAAACGGCTTCGGCGAATGCCTGTCCGTCGATGGTGCCTGCGATTTCAGGCAAGGCCGGCAAGGTTGGGTATTCATCAACTGGCATGGTGGCCAGATGGAAGCGCGAACGGCCGCAGGTCAGGGAAATCTTCGAACCCTCGGTTTCAAGGGTGACCGTGGAATTCGGAAGTGAACGAGTGATCTCTGCCAGCAGCTTGCCGGAGACCAGGATAGATCCCTGCTCGGAGATGTCCGCTGGAATCTCGATGTGGGACGAAATTTCGTAATCGAATCCCTCAAGGCGAACGATGCCCTCGTGGGTAGTGATCAGAATGCCAGCCAATACAGGCGAAGGGGGCCGCTGCGCCAAGGACCGGGCGGTCCAAGATACGGCGTCTGCCAAAACATCCTTTTCAACGCTGAACTTCACGAAAAATCCGCCTTTCGAAACCCATAAGTCTTAAGTCAGGCCAAGAAGGTAGTTTCCCGCCAAGTTCTTAAGCATAGATCAGGTAGTTGCACGTTCTCTGCAAATAATTTTGCCACGTCCCTCCGACGCTGTCGCAGCGAAGGGGTCAAAGTGTGGAACAGCCAACAAAAATTTGGGTTCTGCACAGTTCCGAAGTCCTGGGCGGGGAGTGGACTCGTTATTTGGATGAATAGGTCTTAAAGGTAGAAGTGTTAATAACCCTTGTGGATACTGTGGATAACCGCCATAGCGTCAGATCTGGTGCAGATTGTGCATGTGAACAAGATGTGATTGAAGCTGACACTGAGTTCCATGCGCTTGTTGAAACTCAGTTCCATGATTTCTGTCGTCCACATGCGATGCCGTACTTATGCGCAGATCGTCACCAGATCTTCCACAGATTTATCCACACCTGTGATTTCAGCTTTTAATGCTCCCGCTGGCTCTGCTTAATACGGTTTGTCAATTCCGTCACCTGGTTGAAGATCGCGCGTCTCTCGGCCATCAATTCACGGATTTTGCGGTCAGCGTGGATCACGGTGGTGTGGTCGCGCCCGCCAAGTTCCGCACCGATCTTCGGCAAGGACATCTCGGTCAGTTCACGCAGCAGGTACATGGCGATCTGCCGCGCGGTGACCAGCGTGCGGGTACGCGACTTGCTGTTCAGTTCTTCAATGCTCAGCCCGAAGTACTCAGCGGTCTGCTTGATGATGGTCGAGGGCGTAATTTCCTTCGCGCCGTCGTCGCTGATCAGATCCTTGAGCACGGTTTCCGCTAGGGCCAGGTCGACCGGCTGATTGTTCAGCGACGCGAAGGCGGTGACACGGATGAGGGCGCCTTCGAGCTCGCGGATATTGGTTGAGATGCGCGAAGCAATGTATTCCATGACATCGCTGGGCGCGGATAGATTCTCCGCATCGGCCTTCTTGCGCAGAATCGCAATACGGGTTTCCAACTCAGGCGGTTGGATATCGGTCAGCAGGCCCCACTCGAAACGCGAACGCATGCGGTCTTCGAAGCCCTGAAGTTGCTTGGGCGGAAGGTCCGACGTGATCACAACCTGCTTGTTGTGGTTGTGCAGGGCGTTGAACGTATGGAAGAACTCTTCCTGGGTGGCGTCCTTGTTTGCCAAGAACTGGATATCGTCGATCAGCAGGATGTCGACGTTGCGGTAAGTCTGCTTGAAGCTGGCGCCTTCGTCATCGCGGATGGAGTTGATGAAGTCGTTGGTGAACTCCTCTGAATTCACGTAGCGCACACGAATGCCCTTGTAGAGGTGGCGAGCGTAATGCCCAATTGCATGCAGCAGGTGGGTTTTGCCCAGTCCGGAGTCGCCGTAGATGAACAAGGGGTTGTACGCCTTGGCCGGTGCCTCGGCTACTGCGACGGCGGCAGCATGGGCGAATCGGTTCGATGAGCCGATGACAAAAGTGTCGAAAATGTACTTCGGGTTCAGACGGCCGAATTCCTGCGAGTTCGATGGGGGAGTGGGCTGCGGTGCCGGCTGCGGGCGCGGACCTGGGGCTTCAGTCACCGCTGGTGGTGTTGCCGGAGCTGTTTGAATTTCGGGCTCTTCGGCTTCCAATTCATCGGACAACGACAGATCGACGCTGACGGCGCAGCGGATATCGTCCTGGAAGACTGCCCGCAGTGCATCATCCAGCGGCTCTCGGAGCTGGGTCTGCAGCATGTCTCGGGTCAAGTCGTTGGGCACAGCGACCAGCAGGGTGGTCCCGATCAATCCTTGAGGCTTGGCCAAGGAGACGAAGGCGCGGTGGCGGGCCTTGACTCGGTCGTCGTCCTCGATCTTCCGGATTACCTGGCGCCATGAGCTACCAATGCTATTGGTTTCGTCGCTGCTCACTAAGGGCGCCCCGCTTTCCGTCGAATTAATGCAATCTTGGTCACTTAACACCCCATGAATGGGTGTCTAAGGTGGTGCCGAATCGGCATCACCCCCCTTGATTCTATCCGTCATCCACATGGTTATGCACAGCTCGGTGGAAAAACTCGGAGTTTTGGTTGTGGAAATCTACTTTTCCCTTGAAATCAAGCGTTTTCAAGCACAGGATGACGTGGAAGTACGCGTTTGGATGTGAACTTTCTTTCGTTGAGTCCACCAATAATCCACAAGTTTGGGGTAGATTATTCACAGGCACTGCCCTGTTAGATCAAACGGGGAGCTACAGGTGCGCCAATTTGACCTGTCGCGCAGTTTTTTCTATTGTTATTTAGTCCTATGCGTGCGTTTTGCGACCTGCTCAGTTTTAGAAGAGCCCGCCGAACCTCGCGTTTTTCAAAAAATAAATGTGCGCCATCAAGTTGTTATCCAGCTAGCTAGCAACGGGTAGGGCGTATCACTAAACATCTTGGAGTATCACCGTGAGCAAGCGGACTTTTCAGCCAAACAACCGTCGTCGTGCCAAGAAGCACGGTTTCCGCCTTCGTATGCGTACCCGTGCGGGTCGTGCCATCCTGTCGGCACGCCGCAGCAAGGGTCGCAGCGAGCTGTCCGCATAAATTTGCGACACAGCTCTTGGCAGCGTAGTTTTCCTGGACTCGGCTAAGAGTCACGAAGAAATCTCATGTTGCCAAAGAATCAGCGACTGCGCCTAGCGCAGGACCTTACAGCCACTGTACGTTCCGGCGTCCGAAGCGGACGCCGGAACGTCGTGCTATATGCACGACCCCGGATTGATGAAGAATCGGGGGACAGGTTTGGATTCATTGTGTCCAAGGCTGTAGGTATTGCCGTTAAAAGGAACCTTGCCAAGCGGAGAATGCGCGAAATAGCCCATGAGCTTCGGCGTGCGGATGGAAATCTGGACATCGTCGTACGTGCGCTCCCTGGAGCTGCAGAAATCTCCTGGGACGAACTCCATTCGCAGGTTTCCTCGGCATTTGCCTCGGCAGTTCGAAAGACCGAGGCACGCTGATGCGCAAAGATTCAGCACCCCGCACAGGAGTGTTGTGGTTCGTCATCGACATTCCACGCAATATCCTGATCGGCTTGCTCAAGATCTACCGAAAAATCATTTCGCCGTTGTACGGCGATGTGTGCAGATATTTCCCCAGCTGTTCTGCCTATGGGCTCGAAGCAGTCACCCAGCACGGCGTCGTTAAAGGTGTCGGGCTAACCGCATGGCGGATCCTCCGGTGCAATCCGTGGTCCCACGGAGGCGTCGACCACGTTCCTGAGGGACCGAGGATTTGGCCAGAAGGTAAACTGCCGAGGATCATAGTTTTGAATCATCCTGTGATTCCCGACGATGAAGACGCCGCGGATAGCGGCCGCAAGGAGCGCGACCTCTGATGAACAACTTCCTAGACACGATATTGACTCCGTTTACGTATGCGGTGTCTTGGGTTCTGTGGGCTTTCCACGAACTGTTCACGCTCATCGGCATGAATCCCGACTCGGGTGTCACCTGGACTCTGTCCATCATCTTCCTCGTGCTGCTGATCCGTACCCTGCTGATTCCGGTATTCGTCAAGCAGATCAAGTCGCAGCGCGCTATGCAGGCCCTGCAGCCGGATTTGAAGAAGCTGCAGGCAAAATACAAGGGCAAGACCGACCAGATGTCGCGTCAGGCCATGGTGCAGGAGCAGCAGGCGCTGTTCAAGAAGCACAAGACCAACCCGCTGTCTTCCTGCCTCCCGCTACTGATCCAGATGCCGTTCTTCTTCGCGCTGTTCCGCGTGCTGAACAACGCCTCCCATGCAAGCGAGTCCGGACAGTCCGTCGGCGCCCTGTCGGTTGAGAATATCCGCAGCTTCGACGCAGCAACCATCTTCGGCGCGCCACTGTCCGAGACGTTCTTGGGCACCTTCAACTCCGGCGACACCAACTGGGCCGTCGTTATCGTCGCCGTGATCATGATCCTTGCCATGATCGCTTCCCAGTTCTTCACCCAGCGCCAGCTGATGACCAAGAACATGAGCGCAGAAGCCCTGCAGGGCCCGTTCATGCAGCAGCAGAAGATGATGCTGTACATCCTGCCACTGGTCTTCGGCATCGGCGGCATCAACTTCCCAATCGGTGTGCTGATCTACTGGACCGCCACCAACCTGTGGACCCTCGGCCAGCAGTACTGGGTCATCCACAACAACCCGACTCCGGGTTCCGAGGCAGAGCGTGAGCTCAACGCCCGACGCGCCGCCAAGGGCCTGCCACCAGTTGGCCAGAAGAAGAACGCAGAAGCTGAGCAGCCCGTCATCGAGCAGCCTAAGGGCCAGCGCGAGCAGCCGCAGCGTAAGAACCGCCGGAAGAAGAAATAGCCATGACTGCAGCCGAAAACATTGAAGTGAACGATCTGGAAAACCAGGTCGATTCCGAACAGGAAGTTCTGGACGAGGGCGACGTCGCCGCCGACTACCTTGAGGAGCTCCTGGATATCGCGGACCTCGATGGCGACATCGACATCGAAATCCGCGGTGGCCGCACGTACATCTCGATCGTGACTGAGGAAGAAGGCGCCGATCTGAGCAGCCTTGTCGGCAAGGATGGCGAAGTCCTGGACGCACTTCAGGAACTTACCCGCCTGGCTGTCCTAAACGCTACCGGAGAGCGTTCGCGGCTGGTTCTGGACATCGCCGGTTACCGTTCGGATCGAGCCGAGCAGTTGCATGCCATCGCCGACGAAGCGATTCACAAGGCCCGAGAGACCGGTGAGGACGTCCACCTGCAGCCGATGAGCGCCTATGAGCGCAAGCTGGTCCACGACGTCATTGCCGACGCTGGACTGCACTCCGAATCCGAGGGTGAGTCGGGCCGCCGGCACATCGTTGTGTCAATGCTGGACAACTAATCCGCGCCGGCCGAAAGCGTACGTGAACAACCAAAGGACCATGCAATGACTGAGGACCTCAGCCTCAACCCAGAAGAGACGCTCGCCGCCGAAAAGATCTTCGGGGACCGTCTTGATCTTGCCAAGCGCTATGTAGAGCATCTGGCTACCTCCGGCATCGAGCGCGGCCTGCTCGGCCCGCGTGAGGTGCCCCGCCTTTGGTCCCGTCACGTACTCAACTGCGCGGTCATCGAGTCGGTCATGGAGAAGGACGCCGAGGTAGCCGATGTGGGCTCCGGTGCCGGCCTGCCAGGGCTCTGCTTGGCCATCGCCCGCCCGGACCTGAACCTGACGCTGATCGAGCCCCTGGAGCGCCGCTGCATCTGGCTTTCCGAAGTCATCGATGACTTGGGCCTGACCAACGTCACCGTCATGCGTGGCCGCGCCGAGCAGATGGTAGACGTCGTCAATGCCCGGTACGTGACCGCACGCGCTGTCTCGGCGCTGACTAATCTTGCCGGACTGACGATTCCATTGCTGCACGGTGAGGGCGAGCTCATCGCCATCAAGGGCCGCTCTGCCGCCGAGGAAATCGACAAGGCTTCGAAGGCCATCCGCAAGCTGGGCGGTAAGGAAACCGAAGTTATGGTGATCGGGGAAGGACTCCTCGCCGAACCTACTACGGTGGTTCGTATCAAGGTTGGCTAGTCCAACGAGTTAGGCTTGAAACAGCTCTAGGTGCGCCAGACGCGGTTATGTTGAAGGCATTCGACATAAAAAGCTGATTGCAAACTTAAAGACTTGTTTTGAATGTTTCACGTGAAACATTGTCGATGACAGTCAGAAAGTGCGACTGCATCATTCCATGAGGAGGAGTTTAACCTTGTCTAAGACCAAGGATTCGTCGAGCAGCGCTTTTGACTTCAACGACTCTTCCTCGCCGTTAGCTAGCCAGCTGGCGAGCGAACATCGTCGACGCGAAGCTTTGGAGGCCCGTAAGGTGCCCAAGCCTGACAAGACCCGATACTTCACTATCTCAAACCAAAAAGGTGGCGTAGGAAAGACAACTACGACCGTCAACTTGGCTGCTGCATTGGCCAAGGGAGGTTTGAATGTCCTGGTGATCGACATCGATCCGCAGGGCAACGCCTCGACCGCGCTGGGCATTGAGCACCACGCCGAGGTAGACAGCATCTACGACGTTCTGATTAACGACGTACCGCTGGCAGATGTGGTAGCTACTTGCCCTGATCTGCCTTCGCTTCAGGTTGCGCCCGCTACCATCCACCTGGCAGGCGCAGAAATCGAGCTCGTTTCCCTCGTAGCCCGCGAACAGCGTCTGCAACGCGCATTAGACGACTACGCGCGTACCCGACAGCGCTTGGGACAGCCGCGTCTGGACTACGTGTTCATCGACTGCCCGCCGAGCCTCGGACTGCTGACAGTCAATGCTTTCGTTGCAGCACGCGAGGTCCTGATCCCGATCCAGTGCGAGTACTACGCCCTGGAAGGCCTGAGCCAGTTGCTGAAGAACATCGAGATGATTCAGAAACACCTGAACTCCCGACTGACAGTATCAACCATCTTGCTGACCATGTACGACGGACGAACCAACCTGGCCGCTCAAGTTGCTAACGAAGTTCGCGAGCATTTCCCCGAGCAGGTGCTCCAGGCCGTGATTCCTCGTTCAGTTCGAATTTCCGAGGCGCCAAGCTACCAGCAGACCGTGATCACATACGATCCGAACTCCACAGGAGCTCTTTCGTACTCGGAGGCAGCACAGGAAATAGCTGACCGTGGAGTCAAAGCCTAGCTCGAAGCATTTCAGCAACGAAGAGAAGGAAAACTTCTTCTTTTGGTTGTTTAAGGCGGATTATTTGTACCAAATTCCGGAAGTGATGGAAACACCCGGATTACTAGTGCAACGCGTCCCAACTCCTATCGCAGGTAACAGTAGACTAGTCGTGGGCTGAGATTCTGGACGAAAGGGCGTGCATCAAATGGCCGAGAAGAAACGTGGCTTGGGCAGGGGACTAGGTGCGCTGATTTCCAGCTCGCCAGCAGCGACGGCTCCAGAAGAAAAAACGGATGTTTCACGTGAAACAACGTCGCCGGAAACGACCCCTCCGCCGTCTAAAGCCAAACCAGCTCGCCCCGTAGACATGTTCTTCGAACCGGGGAGAAAATCCTCCTCTCCGGCGTCTACAAGCACTCCATCGCGTTCCGGCAAGAAGGCGCGAGCAACTATGCCGGGACTCACTTCCACGGTTGCGTCGACCAAGCCGAAGCCCGCGGAACCCATTGTCGAGGTTGAAACTGACGGGCTCGTCGATGTTCCTGGAGCACAGTTCGCCGAGCTTGACGTCAAGCTTATCCATCCGAACCGCAAGCAGCCGCGTACCAATTTCGACCAAGAACATATGGATGAGCTCATCCACTCGATCCGCGAAATCGGTCTCTTGCAACCTATCGTCGTGCGTCCGTCTCGTGAAAAGAACGACGCACCATATGAGCTGGTTATGGGTGAACGCCGTTGGCGGGCAACCCAGGAAGCAGGACTTTCGACAATTCCTGCGATCATTCGGGATACGCAAGATACGGATCTCCTGCGCGACGCACTTTTGGAGAACTTGCATCGTTCGCAACTCAACCCCTTGGAAGAAGCGGCTGCATACGCACAGCTACTTGAAGAGTTCAATTGCACTCAAGAAGTGCTTTCGGATCGAATCGGGCGCTCTCGATCGCAGATTTCCAATACGATCCGCCTCATGAAGCTACCGGCACTGGTGCAGCGTCGTGTTGCCGCCGGTGTGCTTTCTGCAGGTCATGCCCGCGCTCTTCTTGGGCTTTCCAATAACGAGGCGATTGAGCAGCTCGCCCAGCGCATTATTAACGAAGGCCTGTCTGTGCGCGCCACCGAAGAAGCAGTTGCCCTGAGCGATGACAAGCCAAAACCTAAGGGGCGGAAGGTACGCGAGGCGCAGCGGAATGAGAGGCTCGACTTTATCGCGACATCACTTGCAGACAGGCTCGATACAAACGTCAAGATCCAGCTGGGCAGTCGCAAAGGCAAGGTCAGTATCGAATTCGCCTCTGTCGAAGATTTGAATCGAATCATGGAAGTTCTCGATCCGAATATGAAATCCTAATAGTCCCATCCCTTCAGGGTGCATGTTTCACGTGAAACATGCACCCTGCTTGCCTTAACTGCGTTTCGCACGAGCCGTGTTTCACGTGAAACACCTCTCGACTTGTCGAAGGGACTGATTTGGGGAGACGAGACGATGGACGATTGATTTGAAATTCCTGCTTCAACACCCGGATCGATAAGAAAATGCACTACAAAACCAGGACTCAAGAGGACGCATTGCCAAGGTATCTGGGAACGCTTCCTTTGACCTTCGGAGCAGTGGACATGATGGACCGGAACCGACCCTGGTAGTTGCTACAGCGGACAATGCAATTGTCACACGCAAAACTCCGGATACTGCGGTCACAACAATCCTATTGGCCAATAGACCGCTTGGGCAATAATGCTGATCCTGAAGCTGAGGTATCGGGCGCAGTCCGGGGCTACTTGTTTCCATTGTTGATGGCTAGTGCGAACGTTATGTCATTACCCAGTTTGTTTCCGGAGACCAATCCGGCGAATCGGTCCGCACCCACGACTCGGATAGCTCGAAGAGCATGATCTTGCGAATGGTGTACTGCATTGGGGGATACCTGCGAACATGGCCACGAATAATTCTTAGATGCTGCCAAGGGCAAACAGCATCACCATAGAGTCGAACATGCTTCTCGTGCCGAGCCTGATTCACTGCACCTGTCCGAATCTGTCCTAACTATCGGAGCGGCGATGCGGGCACGTTCAGTGTCGATGGTGCAGGACTTTTTCCTTGGGGCGCTTAGTTGCATGGACTATGCTTGAGGCCTGCCATCCGGACCGAAACAGATGCTGTTCCTCGCACTGGATTTTCCGTCAAACATCAGTCCGCAGCGGGGGAATCGAAGAGCGCACTGTAGCTGGCAACAAAGTCTGTGGATCAACAACAGAGTCCTTGGATGAAGTCCCAACTGCCATTGGAGCGCCGGCCCGCATGAAAGATATTTAGCTCGGATCAGCCAAGGGAGAGTGGCTACGGTTGGCTCGTCGATTGACCAGAGCGATAAATCTGGGAATTACAGCGTCACTGGCAATGAATGTGGGTGCCCGGACCAATCTTTCACCTATGGCACCGTTGCCATGTAGTGAAGCTCGGATAAGTTGCTGCCAAGATCGTCCCTGCTGGCCGCTAGAACCGTACACAGCGCCTCTCAGGCCCGCTATATGGCTCTACCCCGCCCCTGAGGCGATCCATGGGCTCTCAGAGGCCTCCTGAGGCGCGCAGCATGGTGTCGCCGCCCTTATACGTCGCCGCCGGCGTTGTCGCTCAGCTGGAAGGCGCTAGGGGATCGTCTGATTCAATCAATTCTGGTTATCGCTGACGCTGTTCCAATTCACCACTAAGATGGCGCAGAACTGACTACGGAGATTCTTGGGACCGTGCCGAATATTCGACTCTTCGAGAACCACCTGCCGGATGCCGCATTATACTCTTCCAGCGCCGCCATGCAAAAATTCCTCCCCGCCTTGCAACTGGATGTGTGGTGGAAGAAGCCGTTGCCAATGCCATAAAAGAACAAAGCGAAGCGAATACTCCAGCTTCAGGTCGAGGGGCTCCCGGGACGCCACATCGTGTCGGCTCGCGGTGTCCGGCAATAGTGCCGCCGAAGTCCTGAATGCGGCCAATGTTGCCTCAAGCGGCTGGGACGAGTGGAAGGAGCTGACAGGGAGAATGGTGTACCGACAGTTCTTATTCCTTGGCCGCAACGAGCACAAGAGCGTGTTTACGTAACTGGATTAGCGCACACTCCACAAAGAAGTCGGCCAGGTTGACGCCAACTTGGAAATCCTGCCCCCGAAGAAACGGGCAAAGTCGGGGCACCCGGTGCGGCATTCCAGACGGGGCATCGAACTGGCGGGATGCGTTCTCGGTGCCGCCTGCCGGCGCGGTGACCTGGCAGGCGGCACTGAATTGGAATAGCGGTGGCTCCTAAACCTCCGATTATTCACCCTGCTTTGGGCTGCCCAGTTTCATGTTCAATTCGACGCAATCGGGCCACGGATGAAGATCAAATTGGCATCAACACAAGCAGAAATTCTAGCTGCACAACCACAACGGTCAATTTCTAGATGAGTAGAGTCTTCTGGATTCTTCCCGGAGGATAGGTCCCTACAGTGAACTACGAAGCTAGCGTCGACGCAGTAGAGAGACTGGTCCTCTCGGCCATGAGTACGTCTCCAAAACTCTCCCCGGCTAGAGGCAACCTATTCGCTGGAAACGTTCGTCCTGGATGCAGAGAAGGTCAGCCTGATCGGGTATTGATGCAACTACGACACGGGTGAACACGATCTTCAAAGTGAATCACCTACAGCAGCATCTGCCGTACTTGGTGTGTACAACACCGTGCGTAGCGGCGTTGCTCCTACATATTGAAGGAAGTTCAGGAGGAATATACCGGCAGAAGGGGGAGTAGTCTGGCACGATCACCTCGACGCATTCTGCACCTCATACAATTACCCGACGGGGTAATTGCAAGCGTCATCAAGCACCGCCAGCTGCTCAACGTATGCAATCTCTCGTCCGCGCCAGCGGGATCCTTTCCCACGCACGCTGGTAGTAGAGCCTGCGCCATGTTCAATTCCTGAGCAGCCAAGCGTTGCGGTGCACATCCGTAGAGACTGCTGAAGCAAAGGACCTCCAGAAGTTCATCTGTGTATTTTCGGGGTTGGATTCCTATCCGTGAACACCAAATAATCTGGTATTAACAGAACCAAGAGCTCTGATAGATTGCGATGTGTAATTCAAGGACGTCCTTTTGCTAATTTAATGCTTTTGGTCTATCAGGTGTGTTGCGATGCGCTGTATGTCGGATTTCCGCGTGCAACTTTGCCACTTCGCGAATCCGTCGATAGAGGATTACCTCTGCCCTGAAGATGGCGTTGATGCTTGCGATAGTGGCCCCGAAGAATGGAAATGATGTGCATCTTCCATTGAGCCGGAAGCATGAACGCATATTGGTTGCCACCCGATGAATGATGCCCCACCGAAGGAAATTGATTCTTCAGTTGCTGAAGGGAAACGACGAGAATCCTGGAAATGAGATGGCCGATCTTCTTCGGGCTGTCATTCAACGTGTCCGCGAATGTCCAGGCATCTGGAGGTACGAACTCTACCAAGTTCTGGCCACGAAGTTTCCGACCGCATTCAGCCAACTGAATCGCGGGGGAAGAACTGGCGCCTTGGTTTAATCCTGCCTCTGAATCGGTCAGAGCGAGTTCTACTATCGGCCACTCGAGGTTTGCTTTACGTACTGCTGCCCAACCTAAAACCAGAATGTGCAGTGCATGATTGCCGCTAAAGTGATTCCGGGTGGAGACCTATCAATTGCCCGGATCGTCGAGCGGGCATCGCCTGCTGAATTCGCCCGACTCGATAATTATCGTGCCCATGCTTCTTCGAGGAAAAGGCCATGAAGACTGCAACGTGGTGCCGATCGCATTGCTTGTACGGGTTCGTTCTTGAGTTTGGCAGTTTCTAATACGAAAGTGATGCCACCGAATCTTGATGTTGGGTCGGGGAACGACTTTAGATATGAGCTTCGGTGGCCAGGCGGGTGCTGATTTGAGATGGACTATGAACAGAAGGAACGAAGCCAGAACGGTCTAGATCGGATCTACTTGCCATGCATATTTGAACCCCAACGTATCCCGTTCGTGCTCAATAGTTTTGCCCTCAATGTTCCTTGTCGCACGCACAGGCTCGTGAAGAGCGATCTGCGACGCCTGAGTGCTTCAGCAGCTGTTCCACTGGCAATGGAGTCTGAAATGCCGGCAGAAAGGCACACAGGCAAGCTGAGGAAGCTGCTGCGGAAGTCGACCTACGTGGAGCTCTCCGTTGTTATTCCTGCGGGTAATTTCCGGATTCCATTCGATTCGGCATCATTTTTTGGTTCGGTCAAAGATAGGGGAATTCTGCTTCAAGGAGTAGACGGTACCTATGGTCCATGCGGCTGGCTTCGGCTGTGTACGGTAGGTCAAGTCCGTGGGACGAATGCTTCCACACTGAACGGTCTTGCTCACCGGAGGTCATAAGATTGGATCTTTCCGAGCGGCCACCAATGACTGTAAGCTGGTTGCCCTCTGCTATGCAAGGGATCTGCAAGCCACCATGCGGCTGGCTCCGCGACGTCTTCGCAGCTGCGGTGGTATTGGCGACTGCACCCGACGGCAACGCGTGAGGAGGGACCCAGCAGCTTGCCGGCGGCTGCGTAGCCTTCAGGGGCCGATGGACTGCCCCTGAAACGATGTCTTTGAATGTCGGTAGCGGGACGGAGTTGGGGCTCGTGATTTTGCCTGCGCAGTACGTGAAGCTTGTGGGACGTCCCCGGCGCGGTTTGCACATGCAGTCCGTCTCGACACCCTTCTTTAAGGGATCGGGGGAGCGATTGACCTTCGCCGGGCCACTCCTAATCCCCGTGGCATTCACTCGCGCTGCTCGGCACTGGCCACTGTTCCGAACGCAGGCTCTCTGTCGTTGTTGGGAGCAGAGCATGTTTCACGTGAAACAACGCGGCGAAGTGCCAGTGCAGGCTAGCCCTCGGCGCGAAGTTTCACGTGGAACATCACCAGTGCTGTAGCACCGGTCTGTTTC
Source organism: Glutamicibacter soli (assembly GCF_003309065.1). Classification (GTDB taxonomy): domain Bacteria; phylum Actinomycetota; class Actinomycetes; order Actinomycetales; family Micrococcaceae; genus Glutamicibacter; species Glutamicibacter soli. The sequence continues at coordinate 84,870 of NZ_POAF01000004.1, forward strand.
GACTCATGTTTCACGTGAAACAGATCCACGGAAGCAGCTTCGTCGAGTGTAGGCCTCATGCACCAATAGGGTATCGTGCGCGATCATGTTTCACGTGAAACAGTACATGGGGAATGGCCTGTCGGTGGGAACGAAAAGGGGTCCGGTCAACACGCACAGATGCATTCGACCCGCTCCTGCGAACACTTGAAATATGTGAATGATGCGAAGTGCGAGCGTCAATCAGGGGAGTGGGCAGTATCCGAAGAAACGCGTATCTGCAGCCCAGTCTACGAGTCGCAGAACGCAGGACAACCTTGAACTACCTCCTGGCGGCGTAAAGCCACACGCCTGGGCTGCAGAGAGGAATGGGTGGTATTCGCGAGCATGAATGCCATGCCAATGGCTAGAAACGCCTTTCAGCAGTGAGCCGTGAATTAGTACAGCGAACGAATCCACCTACTCCAACTGCACCACTGTCGCTGCGAGTATGCCAGCGTGCTGAAGAGGAACTCAACGACGATTTCGATATTTCGCAGTGACGACTATGTTCGAGCAGCAGGTAGGAACTTGCGTCCGGTTGAATAGATTGATTGATGAAAGGTGCCGGCAAGGTGGCTATGCGGGTGCCGTTGAGCCTGGAATTGCAACGGTGTTGGCGACAGGTGCCGGAACCCCCATGGGGCGCTGGCCAGGGATGCAAGTGCGTTCGCGTTTATTGAGGAGAACAGCGAAGGACTAGCAAGTTTTCACTTCGGGGCGACCGTGAACTCTTGGGCGGCAATTGTCTTTACCAAAAATGCTGTGTGCTGATGAAGCCTGCATTCTGCACGCGTCGCCGGGCCAGAACAAATCTTTGCCACCGCTCGACGGGCGCATCGGGCAATCTTCGGTCCGACGAGCTGCGGGGTGCCAAGTATGTGAACTCGGCGTTGAGTCATCAGGTACCGACGCAATTACGCTGAGGATTCCAGGCTTGGGCGCGCCATGAATGACTAAGCTTCGGTAGCGCATGCTCAAAGTTAACAAGTTCCGGGTCCAGAACGATTTCGTCTTGCCGCCTGAAGAGTTCCCGCTTTCTTTCAATTGTGTTCCAGCGATATGGGGTGGTGCAGGTTGGCTGTCGAGGCCGGCGCAACGGCTTAGTGTGGTTGGATGAAGTCGTTAGCTGGTTTACGGGCCGGACTTGGAGCCTCGGATCATTGCCGCCGGGAATGGCGGCAGGAAGGCATTGATACGGATCGTTCACGTCGCTGGACGGGGCATCGTCTCAACGTGATGGGAATTGATAGCTCGCGGCCTCCAGTAGTATCCGATCCAGCGCAATCGGCATCCTGCCGGTTCGCGACCAGAACATTGCGATTCTCGTGGATTCGGTTACCTGAGTATCGCAGCCGACGACCAGAACGTCCTGCGCAACTGGCGGATGAAGTTCTGGCCGCCTTTGGTGAAAGCCTGCCCCAACCGCTTACGGTTATGAACAGTTGGCAGGACACCAACGCGAGCTCCACGAACATTTTGGTGTCGCTGAATCAAAAACAATCGCATGAATATGTTTATCTGGAATGATGCGCAGAACGCGTCCAGGATCGAACACCATGCCGACTCTAACAAGAGGTAGGGGCAGTTGCGAACCCTTTGAACAAAAAAGTGGTGCGGCGGGAACAAATCCCGCCGCACCACTCAAGATGCCGAGTACTGGCTACAGGTAGGCTGCAAATTCCTTCTCGATGACAGCCTTAGGCTTGGCACCCAAGGAGGACGCTACGTGCTCGCCGTTCTGGAACACGAACATGGCCGGAATGGAGGTAATCCCGTACTTGGCGGAAAGTGCCTGGTTCTCGTCGATGTTCAGCTTAACGACGGTGACCTTTTCAGCGTGCTCTTCAGCGATCTGGTCCAGGATCGGGCCGAGCTGGCGGCATGGACCGCACCATTCTGCCCAGAAGTCCACGATGACCGGCTTGTCGGATTCCAGAACCTCTGCCTGGAACGTTGCTTCGGTAACTGCTTTAGCGTTGCTCATGAGATGCAACCCCTTTCTGAGGAATTAGTTTGCGGCTTCTGCCGGGGTCTTGACGTTGGCCAGGAAGTGCTCGACATCCTGCGCTGCTGCGCAGCCGGAGCCGGCAGCAGTGATGGCCTGACGGTAGGTGGAGTCGATGACGTCGCCTGCGGCGAACACGCCTGGCAGCGAAGTCTTGGAGCTGCGTCCGTCGACGGCGATGGTGCCCTCTGCAGTTAGCTCAAGCTGGTTCTTGACCAGATCCACGCGGGGGTCGTTACCGATGGCTACGAAGACGCCGGTGACGTCCAAGGTGGACTCTTCTCCGGTGTTACGGTTCTTGACAACCAGCCCGTTGACCTTGTCCTCGCCGTTGATGCCGACAACCTCAGAGTCCCAGACGAACTCGATCTTCTCGTGCGCCAGGGCACGGTCAGCCATGATCTTGGAAGCGCGCAGTTCGCTGCGGCGGTGCACGACGATGACCTTGGAAGCGAACTTGGTCAGGAACAGCGCCTCTTCCATGGCTGAGTCGCCACCGCCGATCACGGCGATGGTCTGTTCGCGGAAGAAGAAGCCATCGCAGGTAGCGCACCAGGAAACGCCGTGTCCGGACAGGCGCTTCTCGTCCGCCAGTCCCAGCTCGCGGTAAGCGGATCCGGTGGAAACGATGATGGCACGGGCACGGTACACAGTGCCGTCGGCCAGCGAGAGGGTCTTGATCTCGCCCTCGAGATTCATCTCGGTCACATCGTCGAAGAGGATCTCGGCGCCGAAGCGCTCAGCCTGCTGCTGCATGTTGTCCATCAGGTCCGGGCCCATGATGCCCTGCGGGAAGCCCGGGAAGTTCTCCACGTCCGTGGTGTTCATCAGCTCGCCACCGGCGGTTACGGAACCTGCAATCACCAGGGGATTCAGGTTTGCTCGCGCGGTGTAGATCGCAGCGGTGTAACCGGCAGGGCCGGAACCCACGATGATTACGTCGCGGATTTCATCGTTCTGTACTGAAGTCACGGGGGTAGAACCCTTTCATTCTTATAATGCGAGGTGGATAGCGAGGGCTTACCTCACTATCCACCTCAACGCATTGCTTTGGTAAAAAATTCCGCGCGTGTTACTTGGCGGAGAACTCGCCGATCTGCAGGCCGTACGGACGATCAGGATTGGCTCCCGAGGCCCGCCGAGGCAGATCGGTGACATTCAGGAAGATGTACTGGCCTTCCATGAAGTCCTTGTCCCCATCCTTGACCGGTACCGTGACCGACGGCCCGGAGAAGGAACCCTTGGCCACGGACGTGGCGCTGCCCAGATCATCCGAGCTGCCCACGAGAATTTCGTAGGCGCCACCGGTGGCGTTCAGGCCGTCCAGCGAGATCTCGGAAACAGCCGACTTCTCTTCAAGTTCGAGGATGAAAACCATGTTCGAGGCGAATCCGCCGAAGTTTCCTGTGGTGTACGAGAAGGACTTGTAGCTGCTCGAGGCGTTGCCGTCAGTCATCTTCGACAAGGTATCGTCGGTTGCCGAGTTCAATTCCTGGTTGCCCGGAACCAGTCGTGAGACGTCGGCGATGGCCGGTGCCGGCAGCGATGGAGCCTCGGATTCCTCAGGGGTCTTGGACTCACCCGGGGTGGTTGGAGCTTCGCTGGTGGTCGTGGCGCCGTTGTTTTCGGCCACGTTGTCCTTGTCGCCACCCAGGAAGTTGAAGGCGAAGACCACACCGATGACCAGGACGATCACCAGTACGGCGCCGACCAGCAGGCGGGTGCCGCGTGAGGTGCTCTCCTCGTCGTCCACCTGCTCGACGTCCTGATTCTGCACCGGGGCGTTCTTGGCCGCTGCCGGGAAGGTTGAGGCCTTGGATGCAGCAGCACCGGCTGCGACGCCGGCAGCCGCCGCTGCGGCCTTCTTCTTGGCGTCGTTCGAGGCGGCGGCAGGCTTGGGCTGCTGGGCCTTAGGCTGCTGCTTCTGCTGCTGGGGCCTGGATTCTTCAGGTTTGGTCTTGGAAGCCTGGCCCTTGGACTGTGCCGCGGCGGCCAAGGCAGCTGTCGCGGTGACGTTGGGCTCGTCCTTGTCATCCAGCCGGGTCACCTTCGGCTTGGAAGCCCCGGGCTGCGCCGGAGCCATCGGAGTGGCGGCAGTCGGAGGCACCTGGGCGTTGGGAGCGGTCTGGTCGTCGGCTTCTGCCGGCGCCTCAGCCTGCTGGTAGTCGTCCTGCTGGTAGTCCGAGTCGTCGTAGACGTCCTCGGCAGGCTGCTGGTTCTTCTTGCCGAAGCGGTTCTTGAAACCGGCGAAACCGTTGGACAGCGCGGTGCCGACCTTGCCCTGCTGCTCGGGAGCGTCCTCGTAGCGCAGGTTCTCGTAGTACTCGGCGTCGTCTTCGTAAGTCTGGGGGACGGATTGGCGTGATTCGCCGAAGATCTCGGTACCCAAGGTGTCGGTGAAGAACGGTTCCACGTACGGGGCGTCGTCCGTTTCCAGCACCAGGTCCAGCATGTCCGAGGAGCGGGCCACGTTGGCGACCAGATAGGTCTGATTCGAATCGGTGATGCCCAAATCCAGGACCTGGACGTTGGCCGTACGTTCGCCCATGGCGATTTCACGGGCGCTGGTGGCCAGCTGGGAGGAATTGTGAACCGATGCCACCATGATGCTCACCGCGCGGTTGAGCACCTGATCGATGCCGCTCAGGACCAGATCGCCTTCTGCGGACGACAAGACGGTCTCGGTGACCTGGTAACGGCCGCTGAGAACGGAGCCGACATCGATTGGCTGCGACACGTGCATCTCCAAGGGGTTGGTTTGCGGTTCGATGGCAGTGAGGCACCGCCATCTGCCATGTTACCTGCCGAGGTCCGTGGATTGGTGCCTATTCGGGCAGAATCACCGTGGTTCTTCGCGGTGTCTGCGCTACCGCTTGAGTCCCGGGATTCGGCGCAGCAGGGGGCCCAGGAACCCGTCCAGTTCAGGAACCTTGGTCTTGTAGAGCAAACCGATGAAGACCACGGCCATGACGCCGCCCACGACGACCACCGTGATGATGGCGGTGATCAGCGAGTCGTAGGCGAATCCGAAGTTGAAACCGCCCATGAGCCACAGCACCAGACAGCCCACCAGGGCTGAAACGGTGGCCATCCAGCCGATGCGCACGTAGGTGTCGATGACCCCGGTGATGCCGTAGTCGCCGTACCGGCATTTGACCAGGTAGTGCGTGCCGATCGCGCCGAGCACGTTGGTCAGGCCGTAGATGAACGCGATGGCGGAGGCGATGTGCAGCGGGTCGACCACGGCGGCCGCGGTGAACGCGAGCACCAGGCCCAGGGCGGCGGTGGCCGTCTGGATCAGCATCGGGGTGCGGGTGTCCTCGTCGGCGAAGAACACGCGCAGCATGAAGAACTGCAGGGACTTGAACGGCAGGCCCAGCGCGGTCAGCACCAGCAGCTGGCCCAGCGCACCGGCGGCCTGCGCGGCGTACTCGGAGTTGCCGGCGAACAGGCGTCCCAGCGGGCCGGCGAGCACGATGAAGACCAGCGTGCAGAAGACGATGGGAATCGCGGTCGAACGCATGCCCTGGCTGAGCAGGCCGCCGACGTCCTTGCGGCGGTTCTCATGGAAGGCGCGGGTGAAGTCATTGAACAGCACGGTGGCGACGGTCAGCGCGAACAGCGAGTGCGGCAGCACGGTGATCAGCTGCGAGGTGTTCAGCGCGTACTCGCCGGCCACGGAGGCAGCCTGTTCGGGAGGCAGCTCGGTACGCGCCGCGGTCGCGGCGGAGACGATCTTTGAGTACAGCAGCGAGGAGACGTTGCCGATGACCATGGCGGCCAAGGTCCAGATGGCCAGCTTGCCCACGTGTCGCAGTCCCATGCCGCGCCAAGAGAAATCGAGCTTGAGCTTCAGCCCGGTCTTCTTCAGGGGCCACAGCAGCACAACCGACTGCATCACGATGCCCAACGTCGCTCCGCCGGCCAGCCAGATGGTTTTGCCGGTGGTCCAGGTATCCATCGGGTCGCCGGAGGAGTAGGCACCGAAGGTGATGATGAATGCGCCGATGACCAGCAGCTGGATGATGTTGTTGACCGCAGGGGCCCACATGAACGCCGCGAACCTGCCGTGGGCGTTGAGCACCTGACCGAGCACCGCGTACAGGCCGTAGAAGAAGACCTGCGGCAGCGACCAGTAGGCGAAGGCCGTGCCCAGCACGATCATCGGCTCGGTCCAGTTGTGGGTCAATGCCACGATCAGGGGCCTGGCGCACAGCGTGAGGATCACGGCCATCGCGCCCATGACAACCATCGTGAGGGTGATGAGCTTGGAGGTGTAGGCGGCGCCCCGGTCCGCGGCCTTGGAGGCCTTGATCAGCTGTGGGATCAGCACCACGTTGAAGATGCCGCCGGCCAGCAGCATGAAGATGATCGTCGGGATGACGTTCGCCTTCTCGAAGATGTCCGCCACCGAGGTCACCGAGCCAATGGCCATGGCCAGCAGCGCCGTGCGCACGAAGCCCAGGATTCGGGACACCAGGGTGCCCGAGGCCATCAGGGCATAGACCTTCGACCTGGAACCGCCGGAGGCGGCCGGGGTCTTGGCTGCCGGTTCGGGAACCATTTCCAAAGCTCCGGTTACCGGGTGGTCGGAGCCCTGAAAGGAATTAGGAACCTGAGACATACTTCGTTAGAACCTCGCGTGCCAGTTCTGCAATCCGGCGCTCATTGGGGAAGGACAGGCGTTTGCCCAGGGCATCGAGCGGCACCCAGGCAACATCCACGGCTTCGTGATCGGGATCGTTCTCGATGGTCAGATGCCCGCCGGTGGCTTCCAGTAGGAAATGGTGCACGGTCTTGTGCACCCGATAATTCGTCACGGTGAACCAGTAGTCAACCGAACCTAGGGGTGCGAGGATCTGCCCGGCGATGCCGGTTTCCTCCTCGATTTCGCGGATGGCCGCTTCCTCGTTGGTTTCTTCGCCTTCCGGGTGGCCCTTGGGCAGGCACCATTCAAGGCGTCCGCCACGGTTGTAGCGCGCGATGATCGCCACCGGAAAATCCGGTTTCTCGAAGTCGATGACGATGCCTCCGGAGGAGACTTCCTCGACGGTTGGCAGACTCGTGTGACCGCCAGTTGCCTGCGCGCGGGCCATTGACGCAGTCAACGGCGTGCGCTTTGGGGCAGACGGGATCGGTCGGTTCATGAATCCACTCTATCTAGAAAGTGCCCTCCTTCGCCTTATCGACGTGGGCAAGTAAGTGATCTCGCTGGCAATGTCACTGATTTTTGAAGCAAACTCGCGGGATTTCTGGCACGCTTAAGGAACTATGCATGCACTCCCCACTCATGACGCGCTGCGTCAAATCCTGCCTTCGGTCATTTTTGAGCTCGCCGACCGATTCGTCCGGGCAGGTCATGAGCTATCCCTGGTGGGCGGTCCGGTCCGCGACCTGTACCTTGGCAGGGTTTCGCCCGATCTCGACTTCACCACCAGCGCACGGCCCGAGGAAACCTTGAAGATTGTTTCCGGCTGGGCGGACAATACCTGGGATGTGGGTCGGGAGTTCGGCACCATCGCCTTCAAGAAGGGCGAGCACACCCTTGAGGTCACGACCTACCGAGCTGATGCCTATGACAAGGATTCCCGCAAGCCGGTGGTGGCCTTTGGCGACAACCTGCATGATGACCTTTTCCGCCGCGACTTCACCATGAATGCCATGGCGCTGCGCCTGCCGGAGCTGGAGCTGGTTGACCCATTTGACGGCGTCTCGTCGCTGACCGACCAGCAGATCCGCACTCCCGGTTCGCCGGACATCTCCTTCTCTGACGATCCGCTGCGCATGATGCGCGCGGCACGTTTCGCCTCGCAGCTGAAGATCGAAGTGAGCTCGGAAGTACGTCAGGCCATGAGCGAAATGACCGATCGCATCGAGATCATCTCCGCCGAGCGCGTGCGCGATGAGCTGGTCAAGCTGATCAACGGAGCGGATCCCCGCGCGGGCATCGATCTGCTGGTGGATACCGGCCTTGCCGATCGTGTTCTGCCCGAGGTCTCTGCCCTGCGTCTGGAAATCGACGAACACCACCGCCACAAGGATGTGTACCAGCATTCGCTGACGGTGCTCGAGCAGGCCGTGGAACTTGAAACGGATGCGGAAGGCGCTGTGCCCGGTCCGGACTTCATTCTGCGCTTCGCCGCGCTCATGCACGACGTGGGAAAGCCGGCGACCCGGAAGTTCGAGCCTAGCGGCGCAGTATCTTTCCGCCATCACGACATGGTTGGCTCCAAGCTGGTCAAGGCGCGCATGCGCGCCCTGCGTTTCGACAAGGACACCACCAAGGCGGTGGCTCGCCTGGTCGAGCTGCACATGCGATTCTACGGCTACGGAGACGCCGGATGGACCGACTCGGCGGTGCGCCGCTACGTGACGGATGCCGGCAGTCTGCTGGAGCGGCTACACCGGCTGACCCGCTCGGACGTCACGACGCGCAACCGGAGGAAGGCAGAACGGCTCGCCTTCGCCTACGACGACCTCGAGGCGCGTATCGCTGCCATTGCCGAGCAGGAAGAGCTTGATTCGATCCGCCCGGACTTGGGCGGCGAGCAGATCATGGCTATCCTCGGAATTCGCCCGGGCCCGGTAGTAGGCCGAGCCTACAAGTTCATGCTGAACCTGCGTCTTGACGAAGGCGTGCTGGGTGAGGAAATCGCCAGCGAGCGACTGCGCCAATGGTGGGCGCAGCAGCCGGAGTCCCAACCGAGCGTTACTGAATAGTAGCGTCTGACTAGTTTGATAACGGAGAGCCTGATTCCCTGCGGGAAATCAGGCTCTCCGTGTTCCCAGCTGAAATTTGCTTAAATAAAATATTGAAATAGCTGGCGTAGGTGCATTTGCCCATGTATGCTGAATACTGTGATTGGGAAGTCTCAATGAGAATTCCGAATCGAAAAGTTATCCAAATACAGTCTCGCGTTGAACGCGATTGACTCAGAGCAGATTTCAGGAGGTGGGACACGATGAATATGAATCAGACCTTTATGACCGATCGCCCGGTGCGATCCGGCAATGGCATTTCTGCGCCCAATGGCCATCGCTTCGTCTCCCCAACCTCCGGAACAGCGGATTCCTAAAATCATCTAGGCATCACGACATAGTTCCTGAGGTTGAAAGTCAGTAATCGACTCGCACCTTAGGAACTTTTTTCATGTCTGCTCCACTTTTCGCCACGGCAGCCCAACGCGCAGTTCGGACCTCGGAACTAATCTTCGCTGGACCGGAAAGCCTGAAGGCTCGTGCAATCTCTACAACCCGTCAAGATCTTCCTTCACCTCTGACCATGCGCGAAAGGAGGGAAAGCAAATGACAAGACGCCAGGACAAGCGAAAGAACAAATACCTTGATAGCGCCGAATTCAGCCGTAACATGCGCCAGCGTGAGTTGAAGAACCACGTGCCGCCAGAAATGTACTTCCGCATTCGATAAGTACTGATAACGCCATTACCGTTATCAGCACCATCGAACCAAGGAGTACGTTATGAACTCGCCGATCAATTCTCAGAGGCCCGCCGGCCTGCAAGCCGGCGGGCTTCCCGCATTAATGGATAGATGCGGATGGCCGTCGGAATCGGAACGAACAAGGCCCCATCTCGGATTTGAATCAAATACTGCGGCAACAACAACAGCCGGTGCTGAAATCAAGGATTTCAGCACCGGCTGTTGAATTGGCGAAGCTTAGCGCTCGACGTCTCCGCGGATGAAGGCTTCGACCTTCTGGCGGGCGCTCTCGTCGTCGTACTGCTCTGGTGGCGACTTCATGAAGTAGCTGGATGCCGACAGGATCGGTCCGCCGATACCGCGGTCCAGCGCGATCTTGGCGGCGCGCACGGCGTCGATGATGACACCAGCGGAGTTCGGGGAATCCCAGACCTCCAGCTTGTATTCGAGATTGACCGGGGCATCGCCGAAGTTGCGGCCCTCGAGGCGCACGAATGCCCACTTGCGGTCGTCAAGCCAAGCAACATAGTCCGACGGGCCGATGTGCACGTCGTCCTCGCCCAGTTCGGCCGAGGTGTTGGAGGTGACGGCCTGGGTCTTGGAGATCTTCTTGGATTCCAGGCGATCGCGCTCGAGCATGTTCTTGAAGTCCATGTTGCCGCCGACGTTGAGCTGGTAGGTGCGGTCGAGCACCACGCCGCGGTCTTCGAACAGCTTGGCCATCACACGGTGCGTGATGGTGGCGCCGATCTGGGACTTGATGTCGTCGCCCACGATCGGAACGCCTGCATCAGTGAACTTCTGGGCCCACTCCGGGGTACCTGCGATGAACACCGGCAGGGCGTTGACGAAGGCAACGCCAGCGTCAATGGCGCACTGTGCGTAGAACTTCGCGGCCTGCTCGGATCCAACCGGCAGGTAGCAGACCAGTACGTCGACCTTGTCGTCCTTCAGGGTCTGGACAACATCGACCGGCTCGGATGCCGATTCTTCGATGGTCTGGCGGTAGTACTTGCCCAGGCCGTCCAGGGTGTGGCCGCGCTTGACGGTCACGCCAGTGGTGGGGACATCGGCAATCTTGATGGTGTTGTTCTCGCTGGCGAGAATTGCCTCGGACAGATCGAGGCCGACCTTCTTGGCGTCGACATCAAAGGCGCTGACGAATTGCACGTCGCCGACGTGGTATTGGCCGAACTGCACATGCATCAAACCGGGAACGGTGGAATCTGCATCGGCATTCCGGTAGTACTCGACACCTTGGATGAGTGAAGTGGCGCAGTTACCTACGCCAACGATGGCAACGCGAATCGGGTTCGCCGACACATGAACTCCTTATTGAAATGTATAAACCTCCGGGCAACTGGGCGCGCAGAAGACGCGGCACAGAGATATGCCCCTACTGATCTTAAGTCCTCAGGACCCGGAAACATTCCCGGAATTGCCGGTAAATGCAGTAGTTGGCGCTCGAATGTCCGAATACGGGCGTGATTCGAGCAATGCAATGATTGCCCATGACGTTAAATAACTGGCATTTTGTACAGGTGTGTAAGGCTGTTAACTGATGACAGTGACCATTTTGTTAGCGATAAATAACTGTCAGTATCAAAACGAATTTTGCTCATGACGAAGATTTGAGGTCTTGCCGGCCATCGTTGTTCAGGAATCTTCTAATTTTCTGCAGTATGCGCACTACGGGCGTGGGAAGCGCTGTGCGCAGCCGCTGACGCATCGGCTGGTTCCTGACCAACGCAAGAATTTCAGCGTCGGTCACCAGCCGGCCTTGACGGGCCTGATAAGCCAAGATCGACATCGACTCGTGAACACTGCCGTCCATCCGGTGGAAATAATTCTCCCTTAACCAGGCCTTGGCGGGAACCGGGAAATTGAGAGCTTCGAGCTCATCCATGGTGCCGAGAATGTTCGATCCGCGGAAAACCTCATTGATCATCTGTTCGTTCACACCGAAATCCGAAAGGATCATTGTTGGCAGTCCTCGATCCAATGACTCGAGCGCGGCAGTCGACGATACTGTCACTAGCGCGCTGCCGGGCGTCAGCGCGTTGGACATTGTGCCGGTTTCGAATCTCAGGTGGGAATGAGGCCCCAGCCTGCCGGCGGCCTGAAGCTCGTCGCAGAGCTGATCATAGGGGAATGCTTCAAGATGCGTCTGCGGTTCTCCTGCACGGGCCCGCAACTTGACGACCACTTCGAGACCTGGGTTCAGCCGTGCGGCCCGCTCGAGGGCCAGCAGGATTTTTTCGCGATCTTCTCGGGTGTAGGGAACTTTTGCCTGCGGAGCGAAAACGACCCTCCGGATCTCGCCATGGGTCACCGGCGGGAACCCGGCCGAATACAGGAATGGCAGCTTGCTGACCATGATGGTCGGATGGTGACCCGGCTGTTCCTCCGTCATGAACGAGAAATCCCGGGCCTCGGCGTGCGAATGGCAGATGAACGCATCCCCGGCGCGGCGGTAGTTCCATCCCTTCGCAGTAGCCGGGTAGGCGACACCGGGGAGCGCGGAGACCAAGGCGGTACGGCGCGCCTGCGCCGGCTCCGAGCGCAGGATCCGCGAATAGGCTTCGGCGACCACCGGCCCGGTGGCCGCGGCGAACACGATGTCCTCGGGGATCGAATCCGCATTCAGCTGATGCAGCGTCATGAATTGCAGGTCTCGCTGGTCCAAGCTAGTTCCGGCGAACGCCGCGGCAATCTGTTCCTCGGTAGGCATCACCGGTGTGCGAACCAGGGCAACCCGACGGTCCCACGCAGGGCCGAGCCGGTCCAGGAAGGTCACTGCCAGCTTCAGGTAGGAATCAGAATCGGCGATGGCGAGAATGGATGGATTCACGAACATTTCAAACCTTCAGAGAGCTGGAAAGGTGTTCGCGCAGCGGCACCGGGGTTGACTCAGTCCACCATGATTCCGGGACTGCTTGGGGATAGAGCTGCCGCGCGTCATTGCCCAGCAGCAGGCGCAGGGACGGGATGACTGTCGAAGGCAGTGCGCGGATTTCCTGGCCGGGACGCAGCACACGCAACCGCATCTCGATCGGAACCGTGTGCTGCTTGGGCACAACGTTTCTGATCTGGCTGATCTTCTCCAGGAATTCTGCGGTTTCGCGGCGGTGCGGAAAATACGCGACCGGACCGTCTGCGGCGATGGACTTGATCCATTGGAGATAGGGCTCCTCATGGATCAGGCCGTCGGCCGCCATGGCGGAGCCTATCAGCAGCGTCGGCTCGGTGAAGCGTTCGGCCACCGGCTGGGTCGAAAGCCATTCGAACTTATGCTGCGCAAATTTGATGCCCAGCTCGGCCATGCGGCGCTGGGTGTCGGGGGAGACCAGCAGCGCGGAGACGATCAGCAACCGGCCCTCGCGGGCCAGCTGGCGCAGCCGGTGCCACATGGCCAGGCCCATGGCGGTGCGCGCGGCGGAATTCCTGGCACGAGCGCGGACCAGTGGGGCCGGTTCCTCGGCCACCAGCTGGTTGATCAATGCCAACGTGGCCAGGCCGTCGTCGATGATGACAACTTCCTTGGCTTTCACCCCGGCCAGCAGCGCGCGCTGGACCTTGCCCGAGTAGGCGTCCCCGGCGACGAAACGGTCGGTGGAGGACTTCGGCGCCGGCGGCTTCCGCGCAGCCTGCACGAATTCCACACCGGCCGGCGCCTGGGCCAACAGGGCCTGAGTCGTGGCTTCCAACGGCATACCCTGCCGCGGCACGATGCGCACCTCATGGCCCAGCAGGCCGGCCGCGTGGGTCTCCACCGCGGAGAGCAGCTGCAGCGGGGACTCCACCCAAACCGAGGCCGCGCCGAAGCGCGGGCGCGGCACCTCGGAAGTGTCGTGGCGGGACAGATTAATGGACATGGAACGGGAGAATCCTTCGCTGCGGACGGCGACGGTCATTGGGCCAGGCGGCTCAGCGACTTGGACAAGGAATCCAGCCCCTTGGAGCCGCGGCGCAGCACGTGGCGCGAGGCCCCGCGGACCTTCGAGGGCAGGCTACGGCGGGCCGGCAGATGGGCCCAGAGCGGCGGGAGCCCCAGCTTGGTGATCCGGCGGCGCTTGAAATGCGCCGAGAACTCGGCATAGTGCTCTTCCAGGAAGGCCGACGCTTGATCACGCAGGTGCGGGACCCGGGCCGACTGCATGCAGAAGGAAACCGCGGCCAGCAACCTCGAGAGCATGTCCTGCCCGGCCAAGTCCCCGCTGTCCCGGGGGACCGGCAGGTCTTGGACGAACAAGGCATGGATGATCGACAGCGGGATCCGGTTCGAGTTCTCGTACGGCGCCAGCGCCTGCAACATCATGCCGGTGCCCACGGCGCGCACCTCGGTATCCAGGATGTAGCGGGCGGTGGCCAGGCCCGTGGAGAAGCAGGAGACCACCAGCTGCGGCCGGGCCAGCGCGATCACGGTTTCGGCCAGGTGGTCGGTGCGCAGCAGCCGGAATTCAAGCCCCAGGTCCGCGGCGGCCTGGGCCAGCCGGACGGCGGCAGTGGGGCTGGCCGAGGGGTGGGCCTTGAACAGCACGGTGTCCAGCCCCGCGGCGCCGACCTCGCGCAGCATCTGCAGGTGCAGCTCGAATTCCTCCTCGGAATCCAGCAGCCCCAGCGAGCCGAGGTACTGCCCGAGCACCAGCGCCGCGCCCTGCGGCAGCTCGAGTCTTGCCTGCGCGGCCAGCTGCTCGAACACGACGGCCAGCGCGGAGGCCGGCAGCACCTCGCGCAGCGGGTTAAGCTCGGCCAGCAGCGCCGGCTCGAGCCCCGGCACCAGGTCCACGTGCAGGGTGCGGGTGATGCGCTGGCGCAGCGGCATGGCCAGGCGGTTGCGGGTGGGCCCGTAGGACATCAGCCCGTCCGAGTGCACCCAGATTTCCGCGTCGAAGAAGATCCTGGCCAGCGCCTGCGACGGGTTGACCTGGATGGATTCCAGCACCAGCAGCAACGGCTCGTCGTCCAGGTCCCAGGCGTCGCGCAGCAGCCGCTCGAAGACCATCAGCTCGTCCTCGCGCGGGTTGAACTGCGCGGGGCGGCGCGGGGCCATCAGCTGCGCGTAGTCGACCACGCGGTCGAAGCGCGCGGCGAGCTGCTCGAAGCCGGGGGAGTCCTGCAAGGGTGTGGTCAGCTCCGGCACCTGGGAGCCGTTGGCCAGCACCAGGATGCGCTCGTCAGCGGCCGGGAGCAGGCCTGCATCGGCCATGGCGGCCAGGGAAGCGAGCTGGAAATAGCTGCTGGCCTCGACTAATGCGATCACTTGGCGGCTCCGATCGTTCCGGGCTGCAGGAAGGAGAGGATATGGCGGCGGCGGGCCACATCCATCTCGAGCGCTACCTGCAGGGCGGACTGCGGGTCGATCGAGGTGAAGACCTGGCGCAGCTGCTGCTTCATGGCCAGCCGCACGGCCGGCGGGTAGTGCTTGGCGCGCTTCTCGTGGTGGCAGACGATCGCGAAGAACTGGCGCAGCGCCTTGGGCAGATGGCGCTCGGCGTCCGGGTGGCTGCGCACGGCGGCCAGAATCCGCTCGTAGGCGGGGATGAACCCGAGCTGGCGTTCGTCGAATACCTGGGTCAGCGAGCCGGGCAGCCCGCGGCGGTAGAACACGCTAGGGGAGGAGACCACTGCATAGCGTGTGGTGCCCAGGTGCGCCTTCCACAGCCACAGCCGGTCCTCGGCGCTGCTCAGGTCCGCGTCGAAGTAGAACAGGCCGCGCTGGCGCATCAGCTCGGTGCGGTACATGCCCGCCCAGACGAACGCGTAGTCGACCATGGAGGGCGAATCGATCGGCTCGATGTCGTCCGCCGGATTCAGCGGCATGCCGCGCAACGCCTGCGGGGCGCGGTGGATGACCCGGTTGGTGCCGGTGACGCGCACGTGGTCGCTGCGCACGAAGTCCACGTGCAGCCCGGTCAGCGCGTCGGCCAGCACGGCCAGGTGCTCGGGGCTGTACCAGTCGTCGGGATCCAGGAAGGTGAAATACTCGCCGGTCGCCAGCTGCAGCCCGGCGTTGCGGGCCGCGGAAACCCCTGCATTCTGCGACAGCCGGACCAGCCGCAATCTGGGCAGCGAGTTGTTGAAGCTTTCCACCAGCGCGGCGGTTGCATCGGTGGAGGCATCGTCCACCACCAGCACCTCGAGGTCCCAGCGGCCCAGCTTCTGCCGGGCCAGCGAGGCCAGCGCATCGCAGATGTACGCCTCCTGGTTGTAGGCCGGGATGACCACGGAGATGCGGCCGGGGGTCAAGCTCGTCATTGCTGCTCGGCTTCCTTGTGTTCGGTGCTGGTGGAGGTGGATAACACCTAAGCGGCCGGACCGGGATGGTCCGGCCGCCGGGGACTGCGGTGCGGGAACTGCCTAGCCGTCCACGCGGCGCAGGCGGGACAGCGGGGCCAGCTCGCCCGGGAAGACCTTCTTCACGCCGTCGCCCATGGCTTCTTCCAGGATGCGGATGTCGCGGATCAGCGAGGCGAAGCCCTTCGGCTCGAGGCTGGAGGCCTGGTCCGAGCCCCACATGGTGCGGTCAAGGGTGATGTGGCGTTCCACGGTCACCGCGCCCAGGGCGACGGCTGCCAGCGAGATCTGCAGGCCGCGCTCGTGGCCCGAATAGCCCACCGGCACCTGGTAGCGGTCGCGCAGGGTCTCGATCATGCGCAGGTTGGCCTCTTCCGGAGGCAGCGGGTAGGTGCTGGTGGCGTGCATCAGCACCAGGTTGCTGGTGCCCAGGGTCTCCACCGCCTTGTCGATCTGCTCGATGGTGGACATGCCGGTGGACAGGATGATCGGCTTGCCGGTTTCGCGCAGGGCGGTGAGCAGCTCGATATCGGTGACCGAGGCGGAGGCGACCTTGTGGGTCACCGCGCCCTGCTCCTCCATGAATTCGACGGACGGGACGTCCCATGGGGAGGCGAAGGCGTGCAGGCCCTTGGACGCGGCGTAGGAGATCAGCTCCTTGTACTGCGCGGCGTCGAACTCCACGCGGTAGCGGTAGTCCAGGTAGGTCATCTCGCCCCACGGGGTGGAGCGGATCTTGTCGCGCATGTCCAGCGGGGTGGAGATCTCCGGGGTGCGCTTCTGGAACTTCACCGCGTTGGCGCCGGCCTCGGCGGAGATGTCGATCAGCTGCTTGGCGATCTCCAAGTCGCCGTTGTGGTTGATGCCGATCTCGCCGATCACGTAGACCTGCTGTCCTGCGCCGAGCAGGTTCTCGCCGATGGCTACCGGCTTGATGTCAGTGGTAATCGAGGTCATGGTACTGCCTTTCAGTGGGTGAAATGTGTAAATTCTTGGGTTGCCGCACCGGTTTCGGCGCGGGCTGCGAGCACCAGCTCGGCCAGTTCCCGCACCGCTCCGTGCCCGCCGTTGCGGGCCAGGGTCAGCCGGGCTGCCTGGGCCACCTGCGGCTGGGCGTCTGCCACGGCCACCGGCCAGCCGACCAGGGACATGGCGCCCAGGTCGTTCACGTCGTTGCCGACGTAGGCCACGCGGGCCGGGTTGATGGATTCGTCGGCCAGCCAGCGGGCCAGGTATTCGGCCTTGTTATCGATGCCGTGCGCCACCTCGACCTTCAGCTTGGCGGCGCGGGCCGCGACCACGGGGTTCGCTTCCTTGGACAGGATCAGGAACTTCACCCCGGCGGCGCGCAGCCGGGCGACGCCCATGCCGTCCGAGCGGGATACCCGCACGGCTTCGGTGCCGAACTGGTCGACGTAGGCGGTGTCTTCGGTGTGCACCCCGTCGAAATCGGTGACCACCGCGTCCACCAGCACCGGGTCAAGATGCTGCTCCTCCTGCAGGGAGGCCAGCAGCAGGTCCGCTTCGGTGTCGATGTCGATCCCGTGCTCGGCAGGGACTTGATGCACCGCTACACGTCCGAAGAAGCGGTGGTTCGCGGCCAGGAAGCCTTTCGAGTCCATGGCGTAGAACGCGCCGGTTTCGCGGAAGCGCGGTTCGCGGTCCTGCCGGCGGGGCCTGACGGACATGTCGTGGCCTACCGCTTGGGCGAGCCCAGCGGCATCCAGCGACCAGTGGAAGCCGTGGTCGGCGACGGCGGCGAAGCTGACGTCCAGTTCGCCGCGCAGCACCCGGTTGACCGCCGCGTCCAGATCCGTCGGATCGATGAACGGGCTGGTGCATTGGATGAAGACGGTGGCCTGCGGCAGGTCCGGTTCGCGTTCAAGCACGTGGACCAGGACCGATTCGCTGGTGGCGGTGTCGCCGGCGATTTCTGCCGGGCGGTCCACCACGCGGGCCCCGTAGGCCAAGGCTTCGGCCTTGATCCCGGGATGGTCGGTGCTCACCACAACATCGCTGACTGAGGCTGCGGCCTGGGCGGATTCGATGGCGCGTCCCAGCAGGGACTTGCCGTGGATCCGGCGGAGGTTCTTAAGCTCGATGCCCTTGGATCCTCCCCGTGCGGGGATGATGGCCAGGACCTGCGGCTGATTGGTGTTGCTCACGAATTCGACGTTAAACACCCGAGTTAACCACCCGGGTGCGCTGAGGTAAACGCAGGGTGAAGTGCGGGTTTAATTACCTGTTGGTTCGCTGGAGGCCTTGCCGTCCCCTCTTCGGTGCCATGTCTCCGGACCTTCCGGGGGCCTGGCCGCACCGGGGAATCCGTCGGGGTATTTCGCGGCCCCGCATCGGCGCGTGGACCGCGGCGCCCGTAATTTTGTGAACCCAAGTGATGAAACATGAGCTGGCGGCGCCGTTCAAATAGGCCCAGCTACTAGGCTGGAGGGTATGCGCGAGTCTAAGCAGCCACAGTCCACCCGGGGCCCGTTGCGGATCACCGTGCCCTCGAGGGCCGACGGGTTTCTGCGCCAGTTCACCGCCGTGATCGGCGGGCCGCTGGGCAGGCACAGCGACCCCGGACGGGTGAACCCCGGATTCTTCACGGTGGAACGCGTGCTGATCCTGATGACCATCGCGGCATCGCTGCTGATGCTGCTGGCCAAGAACCCCTGCCGCGTCAACGGCTGGGGCGGCAGCAATCCCTATCTCTACGCCTGCTACAGCGACTGGGTGCCGCTGTTCGGGGCCCGCGGCTTCGCTGAGAACCCGTGGGTGCCGTTCTCGGCGCAAGCGCAGTTCGAGTATCCGGTGCTGATGAGCGCGGTCGCCTCCGTGGTGGCCTGGCTGGTTCCCGAGGGGGCCGCCAACCGCTCGCTGATCTACTTCGACATGAACCTGGTCCTCGTGGCGATCCTGTGGATCGTCACCGTTGTCTGCACCCTGCGCATGGGAGGGCGCCGCCCGTGGGACGCCGCCATGGTGGCCATCGCCCCGGGCATCATCCTGGCCGGGAGCATCAACTGGGACATGTGGGCAGTGGCCCTGCTGGCCCTGGGCATGCTCAGCTTCGCGCGCAGGCACACGGTGCTGGCGGGCATCCTCATCGGCCTTGGCGCCGCCATGAAGATCTACCCGTTCTTCGTGCTCGGCGCGGTGCTGGTGATCGCGGTGCGCACCGGAAAACTCAAACCCTTCTGGGTCACGGCCGGCACCGCGACGCTGACTTGGGCCCTGGTCAACCTGCCCTATGCGCTGGCCTACCCGGACTCGTTCAAGCACTTCTTCGCCTTCTCCTCCGAACGCGGCGCCGGCTTCTCCAGCTTCTGGCACGTCTGGAACCTGCTGGCCGGCAAGTCCGAGGTGCTCGAGCCTGTCAACGCCGAGCAGATGTCCTTCTGGGGGCTGGCCATCTTCTTCCTGTGCTGCGCGGGCATCGCGGTGCTCGGCCTGCTTGCCAAGCGCACCCCGCGGCTGGGCTCGCTGGCATTTTTGATCGTGGCCTCCTTCGTCATGGTCAACAAGGTGTATTCGCCGCAGTTCGTCGTCTGGCTGATCCCGCTGTTCGCCCTGGCCCTGCCGCGCTGGCGTGAATTCGCGATCTGGATGCTGGTGGAAGTCGCCCACTTCTACGGGCTCTGGTTCTACCTGGACTCGCTGGACGCCGACGACATCCACAAGGTGTTCCCGGAAAACGGCTACATCTTCCTGGTCCTCGCCCACATGCTGATGCTGGCGTACCTGATGTACCTGGTGGCGCGTTCGGTGCTCGATCCGCGCCGCGATCCCATCCGCGCAGTGGGACAGGACGACCCGCTGGCCGGCCCGTTCGCCGGCATGCCCGACGCCTTCACCCTGCGCGGCTCGAGGGCCTGCGGGGCCCGGAACCCGCAGAAAGAAAAGGAACCAGTGGAATCCACAGGCCATCCCGAACCCGCATCGACCACCACGGGACCCACCGCATGAGCGCCGTAGCGGTCATCGGCTCCGGCCCGAACGGGCTGGCCGCCGCCGCGGTCGCCGCCCGTGCCGGGCTGGACGTCACCGTGTACGAGGCCAACGACACCCTGGGCGGGGCGGCACGCACCCAGCCGCTGGGCGGGTCGGCGGCCCGCTTCGATTTGGGCAGCGCGGTGCATCCCATGGCCCTGCAGTCCCCGGCGATGCGCGAGCTGGGGGTGCTGGACGCGGTGGACTTCATCATCCCGGAGCTGTCCTTCGCCCATGTGCTCGACGACCGCACCGCCTACGCCTGGCGGGACCTCGAGCGCACCGCGCAGGATCTGGGCGCCGGCGGGGCGCTGTACTCCCGGCTACTGTCTCCGCTGGTGCAGCGGATGGACGAGCTGGGCGACACCCTGCTCAACCCGCTGCTGAAGGTCCCCTCGCACCCGGTGACGCTGGCCGCCTTCGGCGCCAGCACCCTGGGCGGCATGGGGCTGAAGGACCTGTTCTCCTCGAAGCACGAACGGGCCGCGGCGCTGTACGCCGGTTGTTCCGCCCACGTGGCCGGGGGATCGCGCGGCCCGGCCAACGCGGGTGCGGGATTGTTCCTTGCGGCGGCGGCCCATGCCAAGGGCTGGCCCATTCCGCGCGGCGGATCCCAGGCGATTTCCGATGCGCTCGCCGAACAGGTCAAGGCCCGCGGTGGGCGCCTGCGCACCGGCCAGCGGGTCACCAGCCTCGGCCAGCTGCCCGAAGACATCGTCCTGTTCGACACGTCCGCGGAGATGGCCGGGCAGATCGCCGGAAACCGGCTGCCGTCCAAGCTGTCCAAGGCGCTGGCGGCCACACGTCGGTCTCCGGGCAGCTGCCTGGTCCATTACGTGCTCTCGGAGCCGGTGCCCTGGAAAGACCCGGTGCTGGCGCAGGCCGGGACCGTACACCTGGGCGGGACAGCCGCGCAGGTGGGCCGCGCGGAGCGCGAAGCCAAGCACCGCGCGCCGGGCAAGCCGTTCATGATCGTTTCCCAGCCTTCGGTCTTCGACGGCTCGCGCGCGCCGCACGGCCGGCAGGTTCTCTGGGCCTACTGCCATGTGCCGCTGGGCTCCCCTGCGGACATGAGCGGACAGATCCGCTCGATGATCGAGGCCGCCGCCCCGGGATTCAGCGAGCTGATCATCGAATCCCATGTAGTCACCGCGCAGGGGCTGGAAGCGCAGAACGCCGCGCTGGTGGGCGGCGATCTGTCCGGCGGCACCATGGACCTGTTGGGCAGCATCCGACGTCCGGTGATTTCAACCGATCCCTGGTACCTGGGCAGCAAGGGGCTGTACCTGGTCTCCTCGGCAGTCCCGCCCGGACCATCGGTCCACGGCATGGGAGGGTTCCTCGGCGCCAAGTCGATGCTGAAACGAGAATTCGGCATCACCTGGGAGGATTCCATGTAAGAGACGGTGCCAACAGGAAACAGCTGGTTCTGAAGGCTTTCGATTGGGCCTTGCATCCCACCGATAAGTATGACGAAGCCCTGCAGCATGGACGTGACTAGGGGCTTACGCAAACAACCTGACAATCTCGGGAGGGCAGGCGCGTGACCTTCTCGTGTAAACGGTTCCCGGCAAACCCTGCTTGACGCTGTCTGTGCCTGCTTCATTGCCTGATGACGTGCCTGGCGTGGTTGATCACGCTGGCGTTAATACTTACTGCGGATGTTTCACTCCTATTGGCGCGATCTCTTAGCTGAGCATGTTCACGGTGAAGAAACTCGTGCCAGCGGCGATCAGAAATAATGCTGGAATCCCGAGCCACCTGGGCAACATCACGGCTCCGCGAACACGTTCGCTAGAACTCGAATCGGAGCTTGAACGAGACTGTCCGAGAATGCTCAAAGTGAGCAATAACGCCGCGCCTGCAACCATGCAGATGATCCCATATGAAACATTCGATGACATGGGTTTAAAGGCTCTTAAAAGTTCAGCGTGGTGCAGGATGTTCAGCACGGCCGTAGCCCCGCCGTATACAACAATATCTGTGAGACTTGAAGTGGCTGGTCTGGGACTAGCTGGCAGGATAGGAACCAGCCGCCCCACCCTGGATGTGACTCAAACAATATCTGACCTGTCACAGTGTCATGCTTCGGACTTGTCCATCTAACTGGGGTGGGTCGGCCGGGACCAATCCGGCCCATCACGGTAGCTTCATCAGAAGAATGTCCACCCCCAACTAGAGGGTGTGACCCATCACAGTACTGTTCCGTAGTGACCCTTACCCGGACTGGTGCCGGCCGTTCACGGCCGACCGAGAAAATCCAGGAAAGGAAACTACGGTGACCGCACAACCTATCGTCGCGCATTGCCACCCATTTGTCGTGGGTGTCGACACTCACGCACGCAATCATGTCTACGCCATCATCGATTCCAGCAACGGCGCCCTGCTCGATACCCAGTCGTTCCCAGTCAGCAGCACCGGCATCAACCGGGCCGTCAACTGGGTCGCACGACGCACCCAAGGCGCAGCAGATACCCTCTGGGTCATTGAAGGAGCTGCCACGTACGGAGCGATCCTTGCCGGCACCGTTGCCGCCCACGGATTCCCCGTCACCGAGGCACCACGCATGAGCAAGAAGCAGAACCGCGGCGTAGGAAAAACCGATGCCTTGGACGCCCAGCGACTGGCCAGGGCCTCTCTCCCGCTGCCGGTAGACAAGTTGCGCCATCCGCGGCTGCATGAAGGAATTCGGCAAAGTCTGCGCATCCTCGTCACGGCACGCAGCTCGATGGCGAAAGACCGCACCAGATCGGTCAACGCATTGAACGCTTTGGTGCGCTGCAACGGCCTGGGGATCGACGCCCGCAAGAAGCTGACCGGTAGCCAAATCACCGAGGTCAGCCGGTGGCGGGAACGGGAAGAAGAACTGTCGCTGAGGATTGCACGCGCCGAAGCGGTGCGACTGGCCAAGCATATTCTGGACTTGGAACAGCAGCTGAAGGCCAATGAGCAGCAGTTGGATGAACTGGTTAGGGTCAGCGAAGCGGCGCCGTTGTTGGGTGAGATCGGCTTCAAGGCAATCACGGCAGCGAAGTGTTTCGTCGCGTGGTCCCATGAAGGGCGAGTGCGTGATGAGGCGGCGTTTGCCTGCTTGGCTGGGGTGAATCCGATTCCTGCGTCATCGGGGAACACGACCCGGCACCGGCTTAATCGAGGCGGTGATCGGTCATTGAATTCTGCCCTGCATATGGCTGCGATCACGCGCATGACCTATGACGAGGAGACGCGAATTTACGTTGAGAAGCGCCGGACTGAAGGCAAGAGCAATCGGGAGATCCGCAGATGCATCAAGCGTTATCTAGCCCGTCGAATTTTCAAGATCTTCAGTATTTCAGCACAGATCGATGAGGTTCCGGTTGCGGCTTGACAGACATAGAAGAGTCCGACGCCGATAATGACCATGATTCCGGTAGCCTCGACCGATCCGTTTCAGGTTCTTCGCCGTCAGATTCGCCGCCTCACTCCGCGCGTTCGTCAGCCTCGTTCGGATGAAGACCAGCAGCTGGCTGCGCCAGGCCGTGAGCGTGCGGAACAGCGACTTCGCCTCAACCATTTTCGTTGCTCTCACGGATTTCTCCAGCACCGCCCACCTCGACTGGAACTCATGGATATCCCTGGTCTTCAACAGCTGCCGCACGTGCTCCTTGATCCCGTAGATCACCCCCAGTTCGGGATCTGATTCGAGGATCAGCTTCAGGCGTTCAACCTGCGTGATCGACAGGTTCTCCAGATTACAGGTCAATAATTTCCGGTACTTGTAGGCCGGATCCGCCGCTCTTCCTCGGCGTTCATGCACCTCGTGGGAACGGCGCCGGCGTACCTGGGTGATCATCAAATTCGCGCGGGCAATCACATGGAAATGGTCCACGCTGATCTTCGCCTTGGGCAGGGTTTCCCGCACCGCTTTGCGGAACTCTGAAGACATATCAATGGCCACGAACTGGACCCTTTGACGCCAGTACCGCGGCCGGGACTTCAACCATTTGCGCACCGTCGCACCACGGCGCCCGTCGACGATATCCAGGATCTTGCCGGTATCCAGGTCGGTGAACACGATGGACCACGGCTCGATCCGCACGACTTTCCCGTTCCGGCCGCGGGCGTAGCGGACCTTGCGGAACCTGTGCTCGTCGATGCCCAGGCGCCGGACGAACATCCGGTCCACGTCCCCGACCAACTCCCCGACAGCGTTCAGTCGGGCCATCACCGCAGGCCAGGACACCCCGTGCGCCGCGGCGACCCGGGAAACGGCGCGCAGCTCGCAGCTCGCAGCTCATCTCGTCCACCAGGCGCTGGGAAAGCCTGGTGGTGATCCTGGCCCGGAAGGGAATCTGCGCGGTGGTTTGCACGAACGAGCGGCGTTCGCAGGCAGGTTCCTGGCAGGCCATGCGGCGCTTGCGCACCCAGATCTGCAGGCCGTCACCGCCGGCGAGAAGGTCCTTGACCCGGTGCACCGGTCTGGCCTGGATCCTGGTGGTCAGCACCCCGCAGGAGGGGCAGGCTGCTTCGGTGGCGACCGGTTCGATGAGGACCTGCCGTCCGGCAGGTTCGTGGGTGGCGGTGATGACGTGGTAGTCGGTGAGGTTCAGCAGAATCGACGCAGCGTCGATTTGCCCGGTATCCTTGAACACGGCTCGTAGTTCCTTGCAGATGAATTTGTTTTAGTCGACATCCATCTTCGCAGAGGACTGCGAGCCTTACTTATTTTGGGGTCACCACGCTAAAAATCGAAAAGCCGGTTTAAACCGCTTTCACAAAAGATGTTTTCCTATTTCTCGCCTTTTGGTCGGGGGAAGAAGACAGGTGGGCTGCGTAAACAAAAAATAGCCCAAAGGCCAAAACCGTGAGCATCCCGATTACTTGGCAAGTTAACGTGGCCGGAACTCCTAGAACAAGCCAAGGAATAAAGGTAGAGAGGGAATCGAGCGTTAGCCCCGCAACGGTGCATTTTCCGTAAGGCTTCTTCATGCCGCCTCCTAATTAGCAGATCTTGCTATCGATATAAGCTCCTAGAGCTGAGAACGATGCAACTACTGCTGCCAGACCTCCAAGCTGAGCGCCACTTAGTGTAATGCCTGCGATAACAACACTTCCGCCACCAGTTGCAACTGTCGCCGCAGCCAACGCAGTAGCACCGATGCCGAAGAGAACTGCTGCTAGAGAAGTCGCACACCAAGTAGCAGCGGGTGAGCTGTCATGATCTTGTGAGACACGCGTTCGCAGGAGAATGAATGCATGTCCAAACGTCAGAAATTCACCCCGGAGTTCCGTGCCGAAGCGGTCGAACTGGTGATCTCATCCCAGAAAAGCCTGATCGAGGTCGCAGCATCGCTGGGCATCAACGAAGGAACCCTGGGTAACTGGGTCCGCGCCTACCGCGCCGAGCATCCCGACGCGAAAACCGAGCAACGCGGACCGGTGGAATGGGCTCCAGCGCGTCACTGGCCCTGCGCACCCGCACCGTCCTGCTGGCCGCCGACGGGGTGCCGAATATCCGCATCGTTGAATCCACCGGCTTCTCGGAACCGACGGTGCGCCGTTGGCGCACCCGTTACGAAGAATCCGGCATTCAAGGCCTGGGCGACGCACCCCGCCCAGGCAAGCCGCGGAAGATCGACGATTTGGCCATCCTCGCCGACACCCTGGCCAACGACGGGGTTCCCCCGGCCGAACTGGGGATCTCCCACTGGTCAGCCAGGATCATGGCCGAACGCCATCAGGTCTCCTTCTCCTCGGTAGCCCGGATCTGGCGGCGCTGGAAAATCCAGCCGCACCGGATTGAAACCTTCAAGTTCTCCACCGACCCGCAACTGGAAGCCAAGCTGCGCGACGTGGTCGGCCTCTACCTGTCCCCACCGGAGAACGCGGTGGTGGTGAGCATTGATGAGAAGACTCAGATCCAGGCGATGTCGCGCACGCAGCCGGTGCAGCCGTTGGCCCCGGAGCATCCGTTGCAGCAGACCCATGATTACCGGCGCAACGGCACCACCACGCTGTTTGCCGCGTTGGATGTCCTCACCGGGAAGTTGAGCGCGAGCAAGTTCTACCAGAAGCACACGAATGCCCAGTTCGTGGACTTCTTGCAGCAGGTCGCCGACGCGAACCTGGAGATCGAATTGCACGTGATCTGCGATAACTACCCCACGCACAAGCACCAGAACGTGAAGGACTGGCTGGCAGCGAACCCTCGGGTGATATTGCATTTCACTCCGACCAGTTGCTCCTGGCTGAACATGGTGGAGATCTTCTTCGGGATCATCACTCGCCAGTGCTTGAAGCGGTCAAACTTCGCGTCGATTCCCGAGTTGGAGGCCGCGGTGCACCGGTATATCGAACGGTATAACGAGGACGCGAAGCCGTTTGCCTGGACGAAGACCGCGGATCACCTCTTGGGCAAGATGATTCGCAAGGCCAAGGCTAACGTGTTGGAGCTGTATGAAACCCAACCAAATAATTAACACGGAACACTAGCCCAAAATCTTCTATACCTGCTTAGCGTTTCTCAGCAGATCCTCACGGTTCTTCACCCGGTACGAATCACCGGACAAGGACAACACTTCTGCATGATGAACCAAACGATCAATCATCGCTGAGGCGACAACATCATCGCCAAAGACCTCGCCCCACCGGCCAAAGGGATCTTCTGCACGGGAGTAAACTTTCTACATCACCGCGTGCGCTCCGCCGTCTACGACCAGGTGGGATCCAGTGACCCATTTGGCTTCATCTGAGGCGAAATAAAGTCCGGCGTACGCAACTGCCAGTGGATCGCCCGGCTTGCCGGAGATCGTGCGTTCAACGATCGGCGCTACCGGTGCTCTATCGCCCAGCTCGGCATACATGGCCAGGATCGGTGGGGTGGCCATGACGCCGGGGCTGACGCAATTGACTCGAACGCCCACCGCGATACCCTCCGCGGCTAGCTGCTTGGTCACCGCAATGACTGCACCCTTAGCAGCGGCGTGAGCCGCCTGCGGCAAGACACGCGCGCCTTGGACTCCAGCCACCGAACCGATATTCACAATTGCGCCACCGGATTTGGCCAAATGCGGCCACGCGCTCTGGCAGGCATGCCAGACCAGATCCAGCTCGTTCTGGATGGTTAAGCGGTAATCCTCGCTGCTCATCTGGGCGAAGGGCGCAAATTTAGGCATGCTCGCATTGTTGTAGAGCACATCAACCTTGCCGAAGCGTTCGACGGCGTCGTTGATCCAGGCATCGATTGCCTCGCGCTGGCCCAGATCCACCGGAGCACTGGAATCGATAGAGCCACCTTCGGCTTCGATGAGACGAACGGTTTCCGCCGCGCTTTCCTCGTTGAGATCACAACCGACCACTGTGGCGCCTTCGCGGGCAAAAAGTCTTGCGGTTTCCCGGCCCATGCCACCGCCTATACCTGTAAGCAGGACAATTTTTCCAGCTAGACGACCATCGGTCATGATGATTTCTCCATTTACTTAGATGCCTGTAGTTGACCTTATGCAATCACCTTCTTATTGCCGGTGGAACCCGCAAGGCACCGATGGTGCAGTGCGTGCACACTTCTGTGCACGCACTGCACCATCAAGTGAGAGCTGCCCCACACGGGGACAGGTTGGCGCACCATGGAACTCACGCAGTAGCTTCACCTTCAGCGCTATTTAGGAGACTTGAAACGATGAGCAATACCTCTGAGACCACTACCCGTCCGCTTCCTCCGGGCGTCACCGAAGCCGACCTGGACAATGCCCTGGCAGCTTTCGCTGCGGCGATCGGCGAGGAAAAGGTTGCCACCGACGCGCAGTTCCTCGAGGACTTCCAAGATCCGTTCCAGGTTCCAGGCACCGCCACCAACGTCCCCTCTGCAGTGGTCAGTCCGATGAGCACTGAGGACGTGCAGGCGATCGTGAAGATTGCCAACCAATACAAGATCCCGCTGTGGCCCATCAGCCGCGGCAAGAACAACGGCTACGGCGGTGCAGCCCCGCAGGTGCGCGGCACCGTGATGATGTCTTTCCGGAATATGAATCGTGTACTCGAGATCAATGAAGAGCTCGGCTATGCGATCGTGGAGCCCGGCGTGAGCTGGTACGACCTGCACGACGCCATCGAGGCAGGCGGGCACAACTTGGTGGCCTCCATCGTAGACATCGGATGGGGAGGCGTCGTCTCTAACACACTCGAGCACGGGCTGACCTACATGCCGTACTCGATCGACCAGGCCTCGCACTGCGGCTTCGAAGTGGTGCTGCCCAACGGAGATTTGATGCGCACCGGCTCAGGTGCCATGGACAACAACCCGACCTGGCCGCTGTACAAGCGCGGTCTGGGTCCGACCTCCACCGAGATGTTCATGCAGTCCAACTACGGCATCGTCACCAAGATGGGCTACTGGCTCATGCCCAAGCCTGAGACGTACATGCCGCTGTGGCTGCGCGTCTGGGATGAGGACCAGATGCCCGCGGTGGTCGATGCGCTGCGCGAGCTCATGCTCGACGGCACCATCGACATGCGTCCGCAGCTGTCCAACACGCTGTGCATGGCCTCGATGCTCACCACCCGCGCCGAGTGGTACACCGGCGAGGGGCCGATGCCGGAAGAAGTCATCGACAAGATCGCCAAGGAGATGGGACTCGGGCGCTGGATGATGCGCTTTGCGCTCTACGGTGACGAGGCCGTAGTCGACCACAACTTCGCGAAGCTCGAGGCGCGTTTCCTGCAGATCCCGAGCGTTGACCTGGTAGGCCAAAAACACGGGAAGGAAGCCTGGGAGACGTTGCCCAACCCGCACGAACGGGTGCAGATCGGGGTGCCGAGCCAGGACCTGTACAAGATGGCCGGCTGGTCCGGCGGCGAAGAGGGCGGCCACGTCGACTTCTCGCCGGTCATCCCGCTCACCGGCAAGAATGCGATTGCCGCGCAGAAGATGATGCGGGAAATGTGCGCCGAGGCGGGCCTCGATTTCCTCGGCGGCATGCTCCCCATCAACGCCCGGTCGACCACGTTCATCAACGTGATCGCCTTCGACACGAAAAATCCTGAACAGGTCGCAAACGCGTATGCCCTGGCCAAGCGGATGGTTGCCGAAGCCGGCAAGCGCGGTTACGGCGAGTACCGGGCACACCTGTCCTTCATGGATCTGGCGGCAGACCAGTTCGGGTTCAACGACCACGCGCTGCGCCGCTTCAACGAGCAGATCAAGGACACGCTTGACCCGAATGGGATCATCGCGCCAGGCAAATCCGGAATCTGGGGCACTCGCCTGCGCGAGGCCGGATTCCCGCAGGCCTAAGCGAACTAGGGGCGCTGGCCCCTGCCTTGACGGCAGGGACCAACCCGTTGACATTTTGTCATCAGCAACGACTTTTGGGCAGCAACGATGCTGTCCACGGACTTGAAATAGTAGGAGCAATACGTGGCAAAATCTGAAAGCCCGGCGCCGGAAAGCCAAAACGACGTGGGACCTATTCATACCGATGTCAAAAGCGCACGGCGGCGAGCATTTCTGGGCGCAAATGCTGGACATGCAATCGAGTTCTATGATTACGGTGTCTATGGATTTCTGGCTGCCTACATGGCGGCAAACTTCTTCCCCAGCACTGATCCGGTAGCTGGACTTCTGGCATCCTTTGCCGTTTTTGCCCTCAGTTTCTTTATCCGTCCGCTTGGTGGGCTGGTTTTTGGTCCAATGGCCGACAAAGTTGGGCGCAAGAAAACCCTTCTGACGGTGCTGCTGATGATGTCAGGATCTACGCTTCTGATCGGACTGCTTCCTACTTATCACCAGGTTGGAGTGCTCGCCCCAATTCTGCTGGTTCTGGCACGGCTGATCCAAGGCCTTTCGGCCGGTGGCGAAGTAGGTACAGCCACCGCGTTCGTAGTCGAATACTCGGGACCAAAACGCCGTGGCTATTCGGTGAGCTGGTTGATGCTGACCGCGGTACTTGGTTTCCTAGTCGGGTCGGCTACTTCGAACGGACTTGCAAATGTTCTTGGTGACGAATCCATGTCGCAGTGGGGTTGGCGTATCCCGTTCCTCTTGGCTGGGCCCTTAGGCGCTATCGCGATCTATATTCGGCTCAAGCTCGAGGATAGCCCGGTATTTCGGGCTTTGGAATCCTCTGGTGACATCGAAGAGAGCCCGATTCGGGCGGCGTCGAGAATGCCCCGGGTACTCATGCTGACGTTTGCTTCCATCGTGATGCATGCGTCGATTTTTTACCTGGTATCAAGCTACCTGGGCGTACATTTGCGTACTGTCATGAAGTTTGATTCCGGCATGGTGCTCTGGGTATCGGTGGGCTCCTTGTTCTATGCCGCACTGCTGATGCCTATTTTTGGTCACCTGTCAGATCGTGTTGATCGTCGTAATCTTCTCCTTGCGGCGTCGATCGCTGGCTGCATCACCATGCCCGCATTCTTTTTGCTGTCACCGGGCGCATCCAACCCTGTATTTTTCTTGTATCTCTGGGCTGTTGTCACGAATTTCGGCCTCGTGCGTGCATTGGTCGGGCGCGGCCTTAGCTACAGCCTGCTGATGTCACGTCCCAACCATACCCCGGTGTCCAGCGAGGGGCTGGGCCTGGTGACGCGCCACCTAAATCCGCGCAGCGGAGTGACCTCGGTGGTTGCCGTCTGGCCAACAGGATTTACACCCAGCGCTCGCGTCCCAGCCGCCATCGATTATGCCATCGAAGCGTTGGAGGTAAGCGAACCAAGCTGAATGTCCCCGTTCAACTCAAAGACAAATTTTCCTCAAAGCGCGCTGAGTCCAGGGCCCACTCATTGCTTTAATGTGTGACCCGAATTACAATCGAAACGATACGAATCGAACTTTTGGGGAAACACTTCGTTAGCTGCAACGTTCGTTACTACTAAGGAACAAATATGTGTGTTGATATACCGAATGAAATTCGTGCAGGCATTGGCCGACGTAGTCTCATGGCCGGGCTCGGCCTAGGCGCCGCAGGACTTGCACTCACTGCTTGCACCCCAAGTGAGACAAAAAAGGCGCAAGCCGGAGAGCAACGGCAGTTTGCCCCGGTGCCGAGCGTCGGCGCGAGAACTCGACTCGTCCTACTTGGTACGGCAGGCGGACCTACCCAGTTCCCGGGTAGCGAACATGCAGGCATAGCGTCCGCGTTGGCAGTTGGCGATCGCTACTACCTTATCGATACGGGACATGGAGTACTTTCGCAGTTGCACAAGGCAAATCTAGGCCCAGAGCATGCCTCGGCCCAAGACGGACCGCTTGACGTGTTGGGAGGTATATTCCTGACGCATCTGCACTCGGACCACGTGGTGGATTTGAACAATATCCTGGTCAATGGAATATACAACGGTTTGCAGAGCGTGGAAAAAATCCCTGTTTGGGGCCCCGGCAATCGCAACGCGCTGCCACCGTTGTTCGGCAAGGGGCCTGCACCTTCGCCAATCAGTCCGGCCAACCCAACGCCGGGTACCAAGGAAATGACCGAACTGATGGTGCAGTTATTTGCCACGGATTTGAATGACAGAATCTTTGACAACAGAAAACCTTCACCCGCTCAATTATGGGAGGGCATGGATGTTCCCGTTCCAGAAAAGTACCTAGCCAACCCCAATGGTGCCCCGGCTCCAAGCATGGAACCGTTCACGTTTTTCGAGGATGACCGGGTCAAAGTCTCCGCCATACTTGTGAATCATGCCCCGGTGTTCCCGGCATTGGCCTACCGCTTTGACACGGACGACGGATCCGTAGTGTTTTCCGGGGATACTGCCAGATGCTCGAATCTCATCCGGCTGGCCCAAGGCGCCGACGTGCTGGTGCATGAGGTGATCGATGAGGATTGGGTGGCCCAATTGTTCCCGGAACCACGTGATGAAGCAAGCGAGGGTTTGTATCAGCACCTACTGCAGGCACACACTCTGAAGACCGAGGTCGGACCTATTGCCGCCGAAGCGGGTGTGGGCACTCTTGTGCTCTCGCACCTCGTCCCTGTGGTGCAACCCGAATCCGTGTGGGCAGCCTGCGCCAAGGGATTTGACGGTCAGCTGGTTGTTGGCCGCGATTTAGATGTCATTGACGTTGGAAAGTAGCGCAGACAGTACTCGCCAATGCCTCCGGGCTAGGTGACTGAGAAGGTTTCACGCTAAGCAGCTAGCCGGGCATCCCGCGGTGAGTAACCATATACTTCGCGGAACGCCCGGCTGAAGCTTGCCGGGTGCAGATATCCCCATTTGGCCGCAATCGAGGCAACGGAACTTTCCGGGAAACGTCGTAGTTCCCCGGCGGCGCCTTCCAGACGGCGTTCGCGAATCCATGCCGAGACGCCTAGCCCGGTTTGCGCGAAGAGCTTGTGCACGTAGCGGGTCGAAACGTAGTGGGCCTGTGCGATCAGTTCGGGCCCGAGCTGCGGATCGTGGAGTTGGTCCAGCGCGAAGCGTTGCATCTGCGCCAAGAGAGTCTGCGGCCGGGTGGCTAATGCCGAAGGTTTTTCTCGTTCGAACATGCTGGACAGCATGGGCAGTAGCATTTGTGCGGCGCTTGGTCCGTCCCGTTCATCCAAGTTGCCGCCGAGCGCGGTGCGTGCCAGGTTCGCCAAGAACGGTGCCGTCAAGGTAGTGAGGCCACCTCTACTGCCGCCGCCAACCCGAATGGCGGTCTGGCCGACGATGGTTTCAGCCCGAGTCCCAATGAACCACTTGGGAACGCTGAATACAAGCACCTCGAAGCCCCCGCGGCTTTCAAAGATTGAGGGAGTTGAGGTGTCTTGGCAGGCTAAGTCGCCGGGTCGCAGCAGGCATTGGCGCTCATCTTGCCCTATGAGAATCTCGCCCTTAGTGAGCAAATAGAGCAAGATGCTTTCCGGGTCGGCTGCAGCGATCATCTGCTGGGTGCGTGCCACTCGGTGTGCGAGTCCTTGGATGGACTGCACTGCCACCGAGCCAAGCTGGCCGCTGGCCAAGCGTGCTTCGAAAGACGGGGACACAAATTCCTCGACGCGCATGGGGAAGAAGCGTTCGGCAATCCCTGCGGACCAGTAATCCCGGCGCTCGGCGGCGGGCACCGAACGGGTGTCGAGTACGGCGGTCATCGTTGCGCCCCGAAGGAAAAAATGAGCATGGTTGCCATGACCTTTCCCCAAAAGTTCGATTCGTATCGTTTCGATTGTAATTTGGGTCACAAGATAAAGCAATGGGCCCTGGACTCAGCGCGCTTAGAGGAAAATTTGTCTTTGAGTTGAACGGGGATAGTCAGCTTGGTTCGCTGGCCTCCAACGCCTCGATGGCATAATCGATGATGGCTCGGGCGCGGGCGCTGGGTGCAAATCCTGTCGGCCAGACGGCAACCACCGAGGTCACTCCGCCGCGCGGATTTAGGTGGCGCGTCACCAGGCCCAGCCCCTCGCTGGACACCGGGATCTGGTTGGGACGTGACATCAGCAGGCTGTAGCCAAGGCCGCGCCCGACCAATGCACGCACGAGGTCGATCTGCGGAACGATGGCGCCGAATATCGGGGTCAGCTCGCGCTGGGAGAACATCAATTGCGTGTAATCAGAGCTTGGGGCGGTATCGAGCATGATCAACGGCTTTTCTGCCAAATCGGCCAGATCGATAGACTGCGCACTAGCCAGTGGATCGGACTGCGCAAGCACCGCCATCACTTCAGTTTCTTAAACAACACTGCGCTGCAAAGTTGCCGGCAACCCGATATCGTAAACGACCGCAACATCGAGCGAACCGTCCGCCAAGGCGGGCAGAAGGTCGGAGTGGTCTCCTACGGTGATGCGGATTTCCACTTCAGGGTGCAGTCTTGCAATCCCTTCCAGTACCGCTGGCAGGACGTTGCTGGCTAATCCCGTATAACAGACCAGTGAGACCGGGCCGCGCAATTCACCGCTGACTTCGGAGAGCTCTCCAGCCAAGGAATCAGTGGCACGCAAAATTTCGCTGGCCCGCGAGGCGAAATGCGTTCCGGCAGGGGTGAGGTACATGCCGCGCGCCTTGCGCCGCACGCAAAGCTGCTCACCTACGGCCGTTTCCAGTTCGGTGATCGCGTGAGACAGCGCAGAATCTGACATGTGCAGGGACTGCGCAGCGGAGCTCAAAGTCTGGTGCTTAGGCAGCTGGGCAAATAATTCCAATTGGCGCAGGGTGAATTTAGCCAACGGCTATTTCCTAACTAATCGAAGAAGTATCGCTAATATTCGCAGTTTACTGTTGGTTAGTCCGATGTGACACTTAGTGAAACAACGAACCCAGGCCCAAGCTAGGAGCCAACCATGAGCGCGAACACAGCCCGTTGCCCAATGGGACATGGAACTACCGAACTGCCCGAACAAGCCGAGAGTCGCCCGACGCATGTAGGCGGCGTACAACATTCTGGAGCAAAAGAGGTTCCGGTAGTCAATTGGCTTCAACCGGCGCAGCTGCTCGCAGATCCGTATGGGAGTTATGCCCGGCTGCGCACCGAAGCCCCGGTCGCCTGGGTTCCGATGCTCAACAAATTCCTCGTCACCAGTTATGCCGGATGCCATGAAATTGAGCAGGATCAGAGCATCTTCAACGCTAATGTCTCCGGATCAACCATGAATCGTGCCATCGGAGCGCACCCGATGCTGCGCAAAGATGATCCGGAACACGCCACTGATCGACTTGCGGTCAATCCGGTACTGCGACCGAAGAACATCAAGGAAGCCTGGGCAGAGGTGTTTGCCCGCAATGCTGATATCTACCTCGATGAGTTGGAGGACGTTGGTCCGGATAACGCCGATCTTAACCGCGACTATGCAGCCCCGTTGGCCGCCAAAAACCTCGGAGATTTGGTGGGTTTGAAGGACGTCGATGTTCAAACGGTACGCACCTGGTCGCACGACTTTATTGCCGGGATAGGAAATGTCTTAGATGACCCGGAGATCTGGAGGCGTTGCGAGGCATCCACGGAGCAAGCCGACGCGCTGATCAACGAACTCATTCCGCACTATCAACTGCACCCCAATGCTTCCATGCTTTCGGCCTGGGCCAACAGTGGTTTACCCGATGCAAATATCGCGGCCAACGTGAAGCTAAGTATTTCCGGAGGCATGAATGAACCGCAACATATGGTCACCAATATCGTGTGGGCACTGAGCAATCATCCCGACCAACGAGAGCAAGTCCTGGCTGATCCTACGGGGTGGACCGCGGTCTTTGATGAGGCGGTGCGATGGCTCTCTCCTATCGGCATGTACCCACGAGAAACCACCGTGGACACGGTGTTGGAAGGGGTTAGGATTCCGGCCGGCTCGGGTATCGCAGTGGTGGTTGCCGCGGCCAATCATGACCCTGCCCAGTTCGGGGAAAACGCGGAGGACTTTGATATCAGCCGGCCTAAAAAATCACACCTCGCCTTTGGTGCCGGAGTGCACCTGTGCGCGGGGCATTGGGCGGCGAAGAGTGCCATCGGCCAAATCGCCGTGCCGAAAGCCTATGAACGATTCCCCGGGCTGCGCATTGAAGAATCTCGCCCCGGGCAATGGGCAGGTTGGGTCTTCCGTGGGTTGACCAGCCTACCGGTCACCTGGAACTGAGCAACCAAGAAACTTTTACAGGAGCAAACATGCCTAGCATTACCTTTACCCAGCCAGACGGAACCGCGCAACGACTCGAAGTTGAGCAGGGAACCACCTTGATGCGCGCTGCGGTGAGCAATGGAATTGACGGAATCGTGGGGGAATGCGGCGGACAGGCGATGTGCGCAACCTGCCACGTGTACATCCGTCCGGAATATGCGGACGCGCTTCCCGAACTCGGAGCAGACGAGGACGAAATGCTTGACTGCACTGCGGCAGAACGCACCGAACGTTCACGGTTGGGCTGCCAGATCAGCACCGGGGCATCGCTGCCCGAAATTATTGTTGATATTCCCGCGGGCCAGGTGTAGTCATGAGCGTAGTAATCATAGGCGGCGGTCAAAGCGCGCTGCAGGTTGCAGATTCGCTGCGCGGCAACGGATATACCGAGCAGATCACAATTGTTGCCGATGAGGCCGGGCTTCCATACCAGCGGCCACCGTTGTCCAAGGACTTCCTCTCTCCGCAAGGCACACCCAAGCCATTGCCGCTGCGTGGTGAAAATTTCTTTTCGCAGAAGAGCATCAAACTGCTCGACGGCGTTAGCGCCACCGACATCGACCGTCCGAACCGCCAGGTGGCACTGTCCAACGGAAACTCCCTGGGGTATACGCATTTGGTACTCGCTACCGGTGCGCGTAACAGGCTCATTGAATGTCCGGGTTCGAAGCTCGATGGCGTGCATTCGCTGCGCACGTTGGACGATGTGCAGGATCTGCACGCTGCGTTGCCCGCGGCCAAAAATGTGGTGGTCGTTGGGGCGGGATTTATCGGGCTCGAATTTGCTGCGGCCGCCAGAGCCCACGACTGCCATGTGACTGTGCTGGAATTCGCCGCACGCCCAATGGCCCGTGCGCTCAGTGAGCCGATGAGCCAGTGGTTCGCGCAAGCTCACCGGGACCTTGGTGTCGAGTTGCGGCTGAACGAGGGAATCGAAAGATTCGAAGCGGCGGGCGGGGGAGAAGTAATGGCTGCGGTCTCGAGCACCGGGCAGCGATACCCGGCGGATCTGGTGTTAGTGGGCGTTGGAGTTTTGCCCAACGTAGCTCTGGCTGAAAATGCCGGGTTGGAGACCTCGAACGGAATTGTGGTGGATCAGTGCCTGCGCACCTCGGATCCCAGCATCTTTGCCTTAGGCGACTGCGCCAATTTCCCTAATGTGCATTCGCCGGGCCGAACACGGCTTGAATCGGTGCAAAATGCTACGGACCAAGCTAGGCATTTAGCCGGCAGTATTCTCGGCGACGAGAGCCCTTATGCGGATCTCCCATGGTTCTGGTCCACCCAAGGACCTTACCGCTTGCAAATAGCTGGCCTCAGCCAAGCTGGTGACGATACCCTGGTGCTCGGCGATCCCCGGACCGCGAAATTTTCGGTGCTGTGTTTCCGAGGTGAGGCCTTGGCGGCGGTCGAATCGGTCAACTTGCCGGCAGATCATCTGGCAGCCCGGAAGCTGATCGGAGCAGGAACCCGCATTACCCGTGCCGAGGCCGAAGAAGCAGGATTCGCGCTGAAAAATCGGGCGCGAGTTATTGCAGGAGCCGTCTGATTGGATTATCGCTGATGTTTGGTTTGGGTTCTTCCTTGTGGAAGCCGACGGAAGCGCAAAATCTTGGAAGCGCCAGAGTGATTGTGTACGTTTCGTATTGAATGCGAAAACGCGTATGGTTGTGCCATGGCAATTAGAAGTGAAGGTAGTCGTCGAGCGATTCTCGAAGCAACCATGAAGTTGCTCGACAATTCAGGGTCCGCCGGTGTTTCCGTTCAGAAACTATCAATCGAGCGTATCGCCCGCGAGGCCGGAGTCAGCAAAACCACCATTTACCGTTGGTGGCCTAGCAAGGTTGCGGTGGTCATTGATACGTTCTTGGATAATCACGTAGCTCGCACTCCGGTTCGTGAAGATATCCCGGCTATCGATGCTCTGCGCGAGCACCTCAAATCCCTGACGGAGGTCTATGCCGGCGGCGAGGGCCGCCTGGTGGCCCAGCTTGTCGGTGAGTGCCAGCAGGATCACGCGGCACTGACTGAGTTCAAGGATCGTTTCTGGAATCCGCGAGCGGCAGCGGTAAGTGCGCTCATTGAACGTGTTATGGACGAAGGTGCGATGCGCTCGGACCTTGATCCGATGATGGTGACCGAGATGCTTTATGCTCCAGTGTATTTCCGACTGCTTGTTGAGTCTGGACCTCTGGACGCGGCCGCGGTTAACGAGATTTTGGAAACCGCCCTGGAGGGTCTCGCGGTGAGAAAATAAGACTCAAGAAATCCCTGCACCTTCACGAGCTCTGCTCGTGAAGGTGCAGGGATTTCTTCATGAGAAAAGAAGTTCACATTAGCCATAATCGATCATTGTGCTTGTAGGATACGATACGGTTCGTATATATTTATTTCAGAGCGCATTGATGGAACTTTTTCTACTCTATGGCGCAGGCCAGAGCTATTTTCATGCCAATCAAAACATTTCACGCGGTCTGCGGAGCTGAACCAGGCATGCTGCCGCCATGAAAGGAATCGTCAACGTGAGTACAGCCATTGCAGCGAATGATGCGGTGATAGTCGCCTATAGCAGGACGCCTATCGGTCGTGCACGCAAGGGTTCCCTTGCGGGGGAACGCCCGGAAGATCTTGGGTTAGCCGCAGTGCGCGGTGCTATGGCCAAGCTCCCGCAGCTTCAGGGCGAGCATATCGCCGACTCCTACTTCGGCTGCGCCATGCCGCAGGGCGCGCAAGGGGACAATGTGGGCCGCCGAATTATGGTGCTCGCCGGACTGGACAATGTACCCGCGGCGACGGTGAATCGATTTTGCGCATCCTCGTTGCAAGCTACCGCTATGGCAGCCCAAGCGATCCGTGCAGGAGATGGAGAGGTGTTCGTGGTCGGAGGCGTTGAGTCAACGAGCAGCACCCCACCGATCACCGACTCTCCATACCCCGGGTTCGCGCAATCCGCCCACCGTGCTGACGAGCTCTTTGAATCCGGTGCGCAGTGGAGCGACCCGCGAACCGCAGGCCAACTGCCTGATATTTACATCTCCATGGGCAAGACCGCAGAATTTGTTGCCCGGAAAACAGGTACGACAAGAGCGGACCAAGATCAATGGGCGCTGACCTCTCAACTACGCGCTTCCCAAGCAGTTAAGGACGGGTACTTCGCACGGGAAATCACGCCGTTCACCACCGATGCCGGCATGCTGGTGAAAGATGATGACGGGCCGCGGCCCAGCACCAGCTTGGAAACGCTATCCGGACTAAAACCGGTATTCCATGAATCCGGCACAGTGACCGCCGGCAATGCAAGCCCGTTGAACGACGGAGCCTCCGCGTTAGTCGTGATGAGCGCACAACGCGCGGATGAACTGGGATTGACTCCGCTGGCACGTATTCTGGGCAGCGCAGCCAGCGGACTGTCCCCTGAAATTATGGGTCTAGGACCTGTGGAGTCGTCCCGGCGCCTGCTGCAGCGACTGGGCTTGGGAATCAATGACATTGACATTGTGGAACTCAATGAAGCATTCGCCGCACAGGTAGTTCCTACGGTGCGGGAATTGGGTGCCGACCCGGAGAAGGTCAACCCCTTTGGCGGTGCCATTGCTCTGGGTCACCCATTTGGTGCCACAGGTACCAGGCTTGTGGGCACTCTGGTTAATGGATTGCAAGCCAAGGATGGAGCTCTCGGTTTGGCGACGCTTTGCGTGGGTGGCGGCCAGGGGATGGCGATGGTTGTGGAGCGTTTATCATGAGTCAACAAGCCCAGATTGCCGAACCGGCACACTCGATGCTTGCCGCAGACAAGAGTCTGGAACGGCTGGGGATCCGCGTGTTGAGCGCCAGCGAAGGGCGCGCCACCGCGGTGTTGCAGGTGGAAGCCGATATGGCCAACGGACACGGCATTGCCCACGGTGGCTACGTTTTTGCCGTGGCGGATACCGCATTTGCCATGGCTGCGAACACCTTCGGCGCGGGCATTGCCACGGCCGAGGCCGATATCTCTTATCTCAGCCCGGCCCATATTGGCGAAGAGCTGGTGGCGCAGGCCGAAGTGAGTTTCCATGAAGGGCGGCGAATGATTGTCGACGTCCTGGTGCGTGCCGGAAAGCGAACCGTGGCGGTTTATCGGGGCAGTGGACGAGCATTGCGCACGGGGACCGAACCGACCATGTAATGTCCAACGACAAGGCACCCGAGGAATGCTCAATCTCCTCGGGTGCCTTTTGTACTTCAATGACCAGAAGCACATAGCAAAACTGCGCCCGAGTTCCGTCTGGAATCCGGATGCAGTTTCCTAGTGGACTACTTCTTGGCGTCCTTGGCCATCTTGGCGTTGGCCAGCTTGTCGGCAAGGCCCATCAGCGACGGCGACCCTGCTGCGGCAATGACAAAGGCATCTACCGGACGCTTCAGTTTGGTAGCCAAGGATTCTTCGGCACCGGCCAGTGCCGCTTCACGACCCATGGCAGGGTTCAGGTGGCAACGAACCGGGACGTTGAGAATCAATCGACGCAAGCATGAATTGTCATGGTCGCACCAGTTGATCTTTTCCTGTTGGCCTTGGAGTACCTTATTGGGGAATTCGGGGTCGGCCAGCAGCTGGCGGGCGAGCATAA
The DNA here is from genome assembly GCF_003309065.1 of Glutamicibacter soli. Taxonomy (GTDB): domain Bacteria; phylum Actinomycetota; class Actinomycetes; order Actinomycetales; family Micrococcaceae; genus Glutamicibacter; species Glutamicibacter soli. The sequence continues at coordinate 124,803 of NZ_POAF01000004.1, forward strand.
TTCCGTCGGCATAGCCGTCCTCGATTGCTTGCGCAGCCTGCTGCGGTTCGTAGGTGTTGCTGAGCAAGAGCGGAACATTCGGCAAATACTTGCGGAAGATCTGCGGCTCGCTGTGCGCCAGCATCTGTCCGGAAGAGGACGGGAGATTGTCGTCCATCGACTCGTAATTCGCATCGGTCAGCGCGATGTACCCGACACCTTCCTTGACGACATAGGTCATGACCTCGGCAAAACCTTCCGGACCCTGCCCATCGGGCAGATGGTCGTTCACGCTCATGCGTACGCCCACCGGGTAGTCGGGGCCGACTTCGGCACGTATCGCTCTAATGGTGTCCGCTAGGAAGCGGGCGCGGTTCTCCGCGCTGCCACCGTACTCATCGCTGCGCCAGTTGGTGCGGGGGGAGAAAAAGGATGAGTAGAGGTAGCGCATATGGGCACCGATCTCGATCCCGTCGAACCCCGCTGCCTTGGCGCGAAGTACCGCGGCGACGGTCTCGTTCTGGACCTCGAGCAGCTCTTCCCTGGTGATTTCTTCAGGAGTTGGGTTGGTCCGTCCGCCGGGGATATACATTCCATGGGGCAAGCGCGGTGCCGCCATGCGCACCGGCTTCGGGCTGGCGGCGCGGGTGGTGCGTCCCTCTCCCGGTACTCCCATGGCGCCGAAGGCCGGAAAGATCTGCGCGAAGAGAGGAACGCCGTACGCGTGGACCGCGTCTACCATCTTCTTGAGTCCTGGAATGAACCGGTCATTATCAAAACGCATGAGTGGCTGGAAGGGTGCCTCCGCATATCCGCTTTCGGTGGCCACGGTGCCGCCAACGATCAGCAGACCCGCGCCGCCCTTGGCGCGGGTGGTGAGGAAAGCGATGGTCTGTTCGCTGGGACTTCCGTCCTTGGTTGGCTGCAGCACTGCCATCGGGCTGAGCACAAAGCGGTTCTTGATCGTCAGCCCGTCGATTTTCCAGGAGCTGGAAAGAACCTTGGAGGCGGACACGGTGCTGGTCTCGGTAGACATTTTTCTCCTTGAAAGGACTGCAAACGTTCGGAAAGCTCATCAGTAATTGAATTCGACTCGTTTCGTATCGTATCGCGTTTGTGACCTGGCGCATATCATTTTCGAGAATTTTTCAGACTATGACCTGCTGAAGACTTCCGCTCAGCTGGCGGAAAATGGGCCAACGAATCGCCGACTTGGGGTAATGGCCTCAATTCGCCGGAGGGGCAAGGGGCCGACGTTGACAATGTGCCCTAAGCCGCTAGCCTCCACCCACTCTTTTGCGTTAACCGCCGGGGCGCATTTGATGGAAGGATGTTTTGCCGGAGCAGGCTCATTCGACCACCGAATCAGAAACAGTGCCTTTCGCCGTGTGAGTCACCACCACAGTCGACGCCGCACACGTGGATGTCGCCAAGGTGCAAGGCTTCTTCAAGGAAGTAGGACTGGATGCCATGCCAACGATCATCCAAACCGCTGTGACTGTCGTCCTTCTCTGCTCAATGATGAACTTCAGAATGTGCTGATGGCTTCGGTTACAACCGTGGCCGCGACGTGGCGGAAATTGCCGGGGCCAAGCATCTGGTCCTAATCCATCTTGCTCCGGTCGATACTCCGTTCTCGCTATGGGGCAAGTCTCAGCAGGGGAATTCGGGCTGCTCATCGTTGGGGCTGAACTTCATGAGCTTTGGTGTGGGCTCTCTTAAGGGATCCCGCAAACCGCGGGAGTTATAGCAGACGAATCAAAGCAGGCGGTTGCCCAGGCCAAATGGCCTGGGCAACCGCCTGCTTTGTATTGTGCGAAAACGAGACTTTGCTTAGAACCTGTTGCGTACGTGCCGTTCGCGTCCATAGAGCGAAACCACGGCGAGGATGATGACGCCGAACACGATGCGGCTTTGCGCCTCGGATAATCCATTGCTCACAATGATCGTCGAAAGCAAGGTGAGAATCAGTGCGCCCAGCAGCGTGCGGGTATAACTGCCGTGGATTGAGCCGAAGATCGTTCCACCAACCAGCACCGCCGCTAGTCCGGAAAACAGGTAGGGATCGCCGATGGTCTGTGACCAGCCCGAACCATAGGCGGCAATGAATACCCCGGCAAGGCCAGCGAAGGCACCGGAAGCGGCAAAGACCAGAACCCAGACGATTGAGGTTCGTATTCTTGTCAGTCCCGCGGCTCTGAAGTTAACTCCCGTCGCATAAAGCCGGCGTCCTGCGGTGGTGCGGTTCAAGAAGACCCACAGGGCGACACCGAGCAGCAACACGATCAGAATGATTGGTGGGAACGGAAGCCCGAAGGTCGTTGCGCGAAGGCTGGCCAGGGAACGCAGCGAATCATGGGGTACCGAGGAATAATCGCCATCCGCCAAGAACAGCGTGGCGCCGGTTAGAGCTGCGCCGGTGCCCAGAGTGACTACCAGTGGTTGGACGGCAAAACGATGGCAGATCCAGCCAATCAGGGCGCCGATGCCGCCACACACGAGGATGGTGAGCAGTATTGCCAGCATTGGCGACAGGCCCAGTTTGCCCGTGGCATTGGCTGCCATGAAGGCGCCAAAGAGTATGTAGCCAGGCGTTGCAAGATCCAATCCACCAAGAATGACGACCAATGTTTGGCCCATCGCCGCTAGTGCCAGCAAGGATGCGATCAACAGCAACGAGGTCACCGAACGTGGGTTGAAGATGGAGGGAATGCTGATCAATAGCCAAGCCGCCAAGACGAGCAAGACCAAGGCTTGCAATACTGGCAGCTCAACAAGTATCCGCTTGATCTTCGGGCCGAGGCGTCGTTCTGCCGAGGCCGTTTGCTTTCTGATGGTGGTGCTCTTGCTCATGATCGAACCTTCTTTAACCGTGGAGTAAGTAACGTGGCTCCCAAGACGACACCTACGACGAGCAGAGCGCCGTAGGCGAACTGAATCAGGCTAGGTGCGACGCCGGAGGCGGTCAGCAGCTGTTGGAGCAGGTAGATGCAGATGGCCCCGAACAGTGCGCCGAGCAACCCGCCTCGGCCTCCGGCCAGGCTGGTCCCGCCAAGCACCGCCGCCGCCAATCCCAGCAGCGCGTAGGTGGTGGCCAAGGAAGACTGTGAGGACTGCACAATGGCAGTTAGCGCGATACCGGCGATACCGGCGAACAAGCCGCCTACCGAGTAGGCGAGAATGCGCACCGCGGTGGTATTCACTCCAGAGCCGAACGCCGAAATATCACTTTCGCCCGTGGCCAGCAGGTTGCTGACAAAGGCAGTACGGCGCAGTCCAAACCAAATCAGAGCGGCGGCACCGATGGAGATCAGTGCGCCAGGAATGATTCCAACGCTGCCTGCGAAGACCTCGGTCCAGTTATCCGGGGCTGCAATCGGGTTCTGCGCGATGGTCAGCGACAATCCGATGAGCAGGAAGAGCATTCCGGTGGTGGCGACCACGGGGTGCAAGCGCAAAACTGCGATCAGTACCCCATTGATTGCCCCGATGGCTGCGGCCAGCAATAGCACGAGGGGCGCAGCCACCTGCCAGTTGCCCAGCCCCGCGGGAATCAGGATGGCGACAAAGAAGCAATTGATGAAAGTTGCCAGCGGGCCCACCGAAATATCGATGCCTCCAGAGAGGATGGCCGGCGTTGAGGCAAACCCTACGAGCACAAACGGGGCCAGTGTGGAAAGCGTGGCGGGAAGCCGTTGCGGGGATAAGAAGGACGGGGAAATAAGGAGATTCAGTACCAGCAAAACGAGTGCAAGCAGCAGTGCAAAGGCGAAAGGCCAGCGTTGGAGGAGCTGTTGGACGCGGCTCATGAGTGCACCTCTGATTTCTGGCCGAAGTAGGCCGCGACAATTGATTCGGTGGATAGCTCGGGATGGGCGATTTCGGCAAATACTTGCTGATCGCGGAAGACCAAAACTCGGTCCGCCAGGTCAACGAGTTCGTCGACTTCACTGGAGAGCACCACTACGCTGAGCCCTTCGGCGCTGAGTCGGTCCAAGATTGCATAGATCTCCCGCTTGGTGCCGATATCTACTCCGCGAGTCGGGTCGTTCAGAAGCAATACCTTGGGGTCGGTGGCGAGCCATCGGGCGAGCAAGACCTTTTGCTGGTTGCCTCCGGAGAGGGTGGAAATCGCGTCTTTGGCGGTGCCGAAGCGAAGTGCCAGCGATTGGGCGAATGCGTTGAATCTCTGGGAGATGCTCTTAGTGTTCAGCAGCCCGCGGTGGCGATCTTGATGCAACGTGGGCAGAGCGAAATTCTCTTGGATGGACATCGACTCGAATAGCGATTCGCCGCGGCGTTCACGTGGCAGATAAGCCACGCCGAGGCGGTCGCCATTACGAGCAGTCAGCGGTGTCTGCGTATCTTTCTCCCCGGTGCGCACTACCGTTCCCGGACCGGAGGCAACACCTGCGAGGCGTTTGATGAATAGATCTTGGCCGTGGCCTTCGAGCCCGGCCAGTCCCACGATTTCACCGGCGCGCAGTTCCAGATTGATGGCTGTCGACGTGGGCGTCAGCCGCAGGTCAAGACTTCGAAGGAGCAATTCTCCGGGCGTATGAGGTTGGCGTACCGTCACCTCGTGATCGGAGCGCCCGGTCATTTCGGAAATAAGGGCGTCGATTGACAGGTTGTCGCGTTCAACGGTGAAGACGCTGTGCCCTGAGCGCAGCACTGAGACTCGATCCGAAATTTCTGCCACTTCGTCCATCCGGTGGGAAATGAAGAGAATCGCGGTGCCGAGTGTAGTGAGTCGACGCATCTCAGCAAAGAGACGGTCCCTGGTTTGTACATCCAAGGATGCCGTCGATTCGTCCAGCACAAGAACTTTCGGGCCTCGGACCAGTGCCCGGGCGATGCACACCGCTTGACGTTCGGACAGTGAAAGTTGTCCCGCCGGCTGGTCCAAATCAATGTTTGGGACGATGCGGGTGAGTACTTCCTGGGCAAGCATGCGCTGTTTGGTGCGGCTTAATTTGTGTCGAAAAATGCCGTGTGAACCAAGCCAGACGTTGTCGAGTACCGTTTGGCTCCCGGCGGTTAAGACTTCTTGGAATACCGTAGCGATTCCCAAGTCCGCCGCTTGTTTGGGTGAGCGGCTGTAGACCGGTTCGCCATTAAAAGTCAGGGTTCCCGAATCTGGCCGGTGCACCCCGCCAATGATCTTTACGAGGGTGCTTTTGCCCGAACCGTTTTCGCCCAAGAGTGTGTGAATCTCACCGGGTCGGAGGTGGAGCTGGCCGTCGCTCAGTGCTTGTGTAGCGCCGAAGCGTTTGCTCACCCCTTTGAGCTCTAGGCCTGCTGGCTGATGTGTCACTGGTGGTCCCCTTTTGTGAAAATTTGTGATGCCCGCTACATTCGAAACTAGACGAACCGTACCGCGTGTGTCTAGTCTTATGCGATACGCTACGAAGCGTTTCACTCGATGAGGAGTTCGATATGCAGAAAAACACCAAAATTCCACGAATCTCAAAGCTTGGGGCAGCGATTCTGGGAATTAGTGCCCTGGCATTGACGGGTTGTGCGGGAGGCACCAGTGCGGATCCTGCCGCCGACGGTGCGGCAGCAAGCAACCAATCCGGGCCTGTCGCAGACGGCGCATGTGGTTCGGTTCCCAAAGGTGCAGCCAATGATCCCAACGGTCTGTTGAAAGATTTCTCGCCAGAAATCGCTGATGGGTACTCCCTGCATCCGGACGAGGTACGCACGTCGGCGTGGGCCGACTATAAGTCAAAGAAGACCGAGGGCTTCACCGCCGCCGTGGTGGGGATGCCACCTGCCAGCCCCTTTATTGCCTCCATGTCCGAGTCGATTCGTGCGAGCTTGAAGAAGGCGGACGTTGAGGTTCTGGGCGAATTTGCTCCGGATGATCCATCCAACGTGCCACTGCAACTCCAGCAGTTCAATGAGGCCCTTGCCCTGAAGCCGGATGTCATCATCTATACGGCAATCGCTCCGGAACCATCGGTTGCACTGGCAAAACAGGCCTTTGATGCCGGTATCCCGTTGGTTGCCGCCCAGGTGCCTATCGACTCCGAATATGCCGTCACCGTAACGCGCAATGTGCCATTGGCGATTGCCGAAGTCACCGCCGGAACTATGCGTTCCATTGGCGGCAAGGGCGACGTGCTTCGAGTTGCCGGTATCCCAGGCATTCCAAGCTCCACCTTGGCCGATATTGGCATGGACGCCATTTTGGAGACTTGCCCGGATGTAAAGGTCGTTGGTTCGGTGACCGGATTCTTCCAGCCGGCCACCGCGCAGGCTGAGGTACAGAAGTTCCTTGCCACTAACCCGGCGGGCGTTGATGCGGTCATGCAGGCCGGAACCATGGGTGTTGGTATTCGCAATGCCTTTGAAGAAGCTGGCATGGACGTTCCACCGATTGCAGATGACGGTTCAAGCCACGGCTTTGCCTCCTGGGCCTTGGCCAATCCCGAGTACCCGTACTTTGGAACCACTACTCCATCAGTTCGCACCGGCGAAGTTTCCGTTGAGGTGGCCTTGCGCATACTGAAGGGTGAAGGCCCGAAGATCAACCAGATTGTGGAGCCTTCGGTGCTTGTGACGCGCGAGAACCTTGAGCAGGTTGCTGACGCCACGTGGGAACCTAGCGATCTGACCGATCTGGCCGGAAGCCCGGATGACTATCTGCCCACCGAGAAGCTTGACCAGTTCTTTTCGAATCCCGGCAAATAAGGCGAACTAGGCATGAATCACGACACTGAAAATGTTGTGCCTGCTGCGCATGCACCCCGTGAGCGTCTGACTGGGCGCCACTGGCTCTACTTCACGATGATTACGCTGGTGCTGTTGACTGACGGCATGGACGTGACGATAGTCAGCCACGTTTTCCCCACGCTCATCAAAGATTGGGGAGTTTCGGTGGGCGGCGGCATCGCCTTCGTCGTCGCCGTGGGATTCCTCGCGATGGGTTTGGGCGCCATTATTTCCGGTGCCTTATCAGTGAGGTGGGGACGCAAGACTATTCTCATCCTCAGTGTCGTTATTTTCGGCTCCGCCACCGCGCTGGGAGGTACGTCCGCAGATTTTACGCAATTTGTCATCTGGCGTCTTCTTGGCTGTGTAGGAATGGGTGCTGCGATGGCCTCCGGCAACACCTTGCTGGCGGATCTGGTTCCGGCACGTAGTCGGGCCGCCCTGCTCGCAGCGGCCTATGCCGGTGTTGGACTGGGAACCACCATTGGCGCCACCCTCGCAGGCTTCCTGCTGCCCACCGTAGGATGGCGGGCGCTGCTGATAGTTGGCGGCGTGATTCCCCTGGTGATTATCGTTGTACTGGCCTTCGTAGTACCCGAGTCACCGGCGCGCCGTGCGGTGAAGCTGGCTGGGAATATACCGGTGAAAGTGCTGGCAAAAGATCGGGTCTCGGTCCGCAGTGACCTGGGGAAGAAGTTTGTGACCACCACTTTGCTGCTGTGGATCTTTGGCTTCTTTTCGTTGGGCACTCAGCTGCTCATTGCACAGTATCTGCCTACACTGTTGCAGTTGCCCGTTCCTGGCTTGGGCACGGTGCAAAGCAGCACCATTGTGGGTCTCTACGGGTTCACCAGCGTGCTGGGAAGCATCGTACTGGGGTTGCTCCTGGTACGCGGCTCCCGATTCACGGTGATTGGTGGTGCCTTGTGTCTGGCCGCGGTCATGGCACTGGTGGTTTCTATGGCGCGTGAACCAAGTTTTGGTTCATTGCTAGTCATTCTGGGGATTACCGGCTTTATTTTGCCCAGTTCTTTTGGGCCAACTCGTGGAGTTCTTGCGGCCATGAGCTTCCCGGAGAGCGCGCGTGGTTTGGGCATGGGAGTCACTGAATTCGGTGGCCGACTCGGCTCCGCGACAGGCGGGGTAGTTGGAGGAACACTGATCGCCACCGGTATGGGCTTGTCTGGTATCTTTTTGGTGCTGTTATTGCCTATCGGGGTCCTGCTTGGCGCGTTGGCTGGATTGCGTCAGCAGTCCCGGCACTTCCAAGCAGCGGAAGAAACATTTGATGGTTCGAACGCTGCCAAACCAGGACCGAAAAGAAAAACACCATTGCAAAGCGTGGGGGACTGACCCACTGATCAATGGCGCATAGTCCGAGCGAGCTTTGAGGCTCTCGTTGCGGCGAAATATCTTCACGATACTTCGCTGCAACGGGAGTCTTTTTGCGCGCATGGCTACGCGCATCAGGCATAGCAAAAACGGTGTTCCGGCTTGGGTCATGTGTTGCTGCCACGCACTGAAAGCCCCCTGGAGAAGTATGCAATCCAAAGAGCTGGTTTGCGTTTCCTCAGGGGGCTTATGAACCCTCGTGCTGCAGTGCGCTGGCTGCTAGGCGGAGACGCGTCCGCGCATGAATTCTTCATCCGGTGAGTCGGTGACCGGAAGGCCGGAAGCTTCCAGGCTTGCGCGTAGCTGCTTCATGAAGCGGTCAGGAAGCTTGGCTGCAGGTGGACGCAGTGCACCGCCATTGAAGCCCGAAAGCCATTCCTGGTACTTCCACTGGGTGCGGTTGATCATATTGGTACCCGGGGTGGAGGTCGCGGAAACTGCGCCGTTTGCCGCGCGAGCTGGCTGGACCTTCCAGTACAGTTCCATGGCTTCTTCCCACTTGCCGGTCCGGGCCAGCTCGAACGCGCGTGGGTAGTAGTCACCCATCCAGTTGGTATTCGCAGTACCGGAGAACTGCATGTCCAAGACGGACATCAGCGGAATGATTTCGGACTCGATGGGGCAGGAGATGACGACCTCATCACGGAAGTGGTGGTACATCTCCATGACGCCGGGAATGCCTGGGTAACCCTGTTCTGCCTTGATCGCCACGATGCTTGGCATCGCGTCCAATATGCGGCGCACAAACTCAACGCTCATGCCAGCCGGGTGGATGCGTTCAAATCCCCACGCTGGCAGTGGGAAGAGCATGGCTGCCATGTTCGTTTCATCGGTGAACTTCTTGGTGTAGTCGAACACCTGATCATAATTTGTTGGCCAGAAGGATGCTGGGTAGGCAAGCAGCGTGCGGTCTGCGCCCGCGGCTTCGGCCAGATTTGCGGCGTGGATGTTCTCTTCCAGGGTGCCGAAGATCGCGTGGAAGAACAACGCGAAGTCCGGACCGGCCGCTTCGCGGGCAATCGCGGTGATCCGCGCGTTTTCTTCCGGAGTCACATTCGCTTCGGCCACAATCAGCGAACCGGCATAACCGCGTTCCTTGAGCAGCAGGATGTCATGGCGAATTGCGTTTTCATTGATTGCAGAAAAATCTGGCGTGAAAGACGGGTGGGTCACCGCGACGGTGCCGGTGAAATTCTCTCGGGCCCAGGAACGGGCTTCGGACTTGGCGTAATCCACCATGAGTTACTCCTTGTTTTTGGGTTGGTGTCTTAAAAAGTTAGTTATTTGCGGCTTGTAACGATGCCGACGGGCAGGGCCGTGCCTACTCCCTCAGTGCGTGCTCGGTTCAGCAGCATCTCAGCTACAACAATGTCCTGCAGGCCAGAGCCCGTTGACTTGTAAATCCTGATCCCCGTCTCGGTGTCGATCTGCCTCTCAGCACCTAGCGCAGCTTGCAATGGCAGTACTACGGCGTCTACATCGATTCCGGCTGCGCGCGCGGCGATCATGTCGCCGCTGTCATGGACTACTTCTTCATAGGTGTCCACCACGATGGTGCTTGCCCGGCCAATCAATTCGACGGGTAGTTCACGTTGGGTCGGGGTAGTGGAACCGATGGAGACAACCGAAGCGTTGGCGCCAACCCAGTCGGCTTGCACGGTGGGCGATTCATTGCGCGAGCGGGCGGCGCAGAGGATCAGGTCCGCGCCTTCGACAGCCTCGCGAGCCGAGCCGACAGCGAGTGCCGGAGCGTCAAAAACACCGTCGAATTCCTTCGCGAAAGCTTCGCGGTTGGCCACAGTGGGGCTGAACACGCGGATATCTGCGAACTTCATCAGGTGGGAGAAGGCGGTGAGGTGGGAGCGGGCCTCGAATCCCGAGCCGATAATGCCTACGCGCATTGCGCGCTGCGGCACGATAGTGGAAACTCCAACAGCGGTGGTTGAGGCGGTGCGCAAACCGGTTACCCGGTTGCCGTCTATCAGTGCCACCAAGTCTGCGGTGTTCTTATCGAACAAGGAGATCAGGTAGCTGACGGTGAGCCCATCGGTGAATGATCCGGCGATGGACTTAGCACCAAAGACCTTACCGCTGGCAGGGGCCGACGGCATGATGCGCAACCACTCTTGCGGGGACTGAGCAAAAATTCGTCCCGGGGTTCGCAGCTCGTCGTTGTCGGTGCTGTAGGCCTCGCGAATTGCCTCAATAGCACTGGGCCAATCCGAGAGGTGAGCGACATCAGCGTCGGTCAGGAACAGCGGAAAGTCCTGCGGCAGATTTCCTTCTGCACTCATGGGCGTTCACTCCTTTGAAAGTCTGGAACACGACGAAGCATGCTCAGTCATGTGCATCACATCACGTGGCGTTAGGATAGATACTATCCGATACGAATCGTATCTCATATACTCGGAGCAACAGGTTTTCGAAAATGACGAAAACGTACCCCAGCAAAGGAACTGAAAACCATGGCAATCTCAACAGTGAATCCAACCACCGGCGTCACCGAACAAGTCTTTGAGGCCCACTCCACCGAAGAAGTGGAGCGCCGCATCGCCTCTGCCGACGAGGCAGCGAAGATCCTGCGTGGAACCAGCTACGCGCGGCGGGCCGAATGGATGAAAGCAACCGCCCAGCTCCTGGAAGCTGAAGCTGAAGAGCTGGGAAGGCTGATCACCCTGGAGATGGGAAAGCCTATCGCGCAATCGGTCGCCGAAGTGCGCAAGTCCGCGGCGTCGATGCATTTCTATGCTGATAATGCCGAAAAGTTCTTGGCCGATACTCCTTTGGAAGACCCGTCGGTTGTTGGCGCTTCAAAGGCATGGACTACTTATCAGCCATTAGGCGCCGTGCTTGCGGTGATGCCGTGGAACTACCCCATTTGGCAGGTCATCCGCTTCGCAGCTCCTGCGCTGATGGCGGGCAATACCGGTCTGCTTAAACACGCCTCGAATGTGCCGCAGTCGGCAATCTACCTGGACACTCTCTTTGAACGAGGGGGCTTCCCTGCGGGCTCATTCCGCACGCTGCTCATCGGTGGCAGCGCGGTCGCCCCGGTTATCGCGGATCCGCGGGTTAAGGCCGTGACCCTGACCGGTTCCGAACCTGCAGGGCGTTCGGTGGCTTCGATTGCTGCGGATCATGTGAAGAAGTCGTTGCTCGAACTGGGTGGCTCGGATCCGTTTGTTGTCATGGATTCGGCCAACGTTCCTGCTGCGGCGGCTACTGCAGTGAGGGCGCGGATTAGCAATAATGGCCAATCCTGCATCGCGGGAAAGCGTTTTATTGTGCATACCGATGTTTATGACGAATTTGCTGCTGAATTTGCACGGCTGATGGGTGAGCTCGTGGTGGGCGACCCAATGGATCCGGCGACGCAAGTTGGTCCACTGGCCACCGCCGATGGACGCGACGAATTGGCCGGTCTCGTGGATGACGCGGTGGCCCTGGGTGCACAGGTGCTTGTCGGGGGCTCAGCCCCGCAGGGTGAAGGGTATTTCTACCTGCCTACGGTAATTGCCGGGCTAAGTGACGAAATGCGGCTGGTCCAAGAGGAAGCCTTTGGCCCGGTTGCCTCGCTATACCGGGTCCGGGACCGGGAAGAAGCACTGCAGGTTGCCAACCAGACCACCTTTGGCCTCTCCAGCGCGCTGTGGACCAATGACGCCGCCGAAGAGCAGTGGTTCCTGGAGCGGCTCGAGGCGGGAGCGGTGTTCATCAACGGGATGACGGTCTCAAATCAAGAGCTGCCATTCGGTGGGATTAAGCGCTCGGGCTTTGGCCGCGAGCTGGCCGCCGAAGGTATTCGCGAATTCTGCAACCTCAAAACGCTATGGAAGGCCTAGACGGGAGCATTCATTCAGTCCTGCCGGCCTGGCCACTTGTGTGCGGTCGTGACGGGTGTTACATTTATTCGAAACGATACGTACTGAACTTGAAGGAGTGAGATGGCAAAGATCGTTGAAGTTGACGTGGTGGTGGTTGGCGGTGGACCGGTGGGCGTTACTGCATTGGCCTTACTGGGTCGCGCCGGCCTGAGCGCCGTTGGGGTAGAGCGCGAGATTCAGGCGTGGCCGACGGCACGCGCCGTGCATTTTGATGGAGAGATCTTCCGCACTCTTCAATCCTTGGGAGTGGCAGAGCGCTTCGCCAAGGCCACATTGCCGATGGCCTCGATGCATATCGAGAACGAGGCGGGCGAAGTCTTGATTGCCGTGCCAACCGGCCAGCTCGGGGCGCAGGGATGGCACGACGATCTGACCTTCCACCAGCCTGAGATCGAATGCCTGTTGCATGAGGTCGTAGAGGAACTGCCAGGCGTTGAGCTGCGCCGCGGCATGACGGTGCTTTCAGTGCGCAATGTTGCCGAAGGCGTCGAAGTTGCGGTGCAGAACGAGGATGGCGAGGAATCCTTGATCCGCGCCCGTTGGGCCATCGCAGCTGATGGAGCCCGCTCGCAGAGCCGCAAAGCGCTGAACATCGAAACCGAAAAAATCGGCGAGGATGCGCAATGGCTGGTTGCCGACGGGATCCTTGAAGACAGCCCCGGATTGTCCTCGGACATGATCTTCTTGGGTCACCATACCCGCCCTGCTTTGTGGATACGGCTCCCCGGCAAACGTGTGCGCATGGAGTTTATGCTCATGCCGGGGGACGACCCCGAGGAAATTACTACCCCGGCGGGCCTTGAGCGCCTCAGCCGCGGAGTGCTGCCGGCAGGTAAATTCACTGCAGACCGCCTGGCGACCTACACATTCCGTGGACGCATTTCCCGGCGGTGGCGTGCCGGCAACATTTTCCTGGCCGGCGATGCCGCCCACCAGGCTCCACCGCTCTTCGGACAGGGCCTGTGCGCCGGAATGCGCGACGTCGCCAATCTGGTCTGGAAGCTGGACGCAGTCAAGCGCGGCGCTGCCGATGACAGCCTGCTTGACACCTATGAGTCAGAACGCTTGCCGCACGCACGGTTCTGGGTGGAGCAGGCTGCCAATGCCGCGGGCTTCCTGCAGACCACCGATGCAGAGGTCGCTAAGCAGCGTGATGCCTTCATCCGCGCCAATCCCGCGGCCTCGGCACCCGTCGCACCCCCACTGGGGCCGGGTCTGCACGAGGGGGAAATCGACAGCCGCGCCGGACATCTGGCCACGCAGCCGATCCTCGCCGACGGGGTGCGCCTGGATGACATGGTCGGTTCCCGCTTCTTGGTGGCAACAACTCCGGAGATCTATTCCGCCGTGCCGGCTGGGCTGCGCAGCCAGCTCGAGGACAACGATTTCGTTGTCGTCTTGTTTGATCCTGCCAAGGCCGGCCGGATTCTTGAAGCCGCCGGTGCCAAGGTCGTGGTTGTCCGTCCGGACCGCTACATCCTGGGTCTCGGGGATACCCCCGAAGCACTCGAACGCATCGCTGCCAGCATCCCGAAGGTCGGCCACGACGTGCCGGCGAACCTCTAGCCCAAAAATTCTCAAGACACACCTCCGCCCAGGCGGAAAGAACTACAGGAGAAAATCATGGCCTTCAGCCCAATCACACACCTGCGTCACTTCGATATCGCGGTGCCTGATTACAAAAAACAGGTTGACTTCTACAAGAACCACTGGGGATTGACCGAGATGCAGGACGACGGCGGAGTGACCTACTTTGCCGCCGAAGGTTCCCCGGAGCAATACTCGGTCCGCGTCCGCGAGGCCGACGAAAAGCGCCTTGACATGGTCGCGTTCGGCGCTGCCGACAATGCCGCGGTGGACCAGCTTGCCTCGGACCTCATTGCCAAGGGGGTGAAGCTCATTGGCGAACCCGATGACCTCAAAACGCTTGGCGGGGGGTACGGCTTCCGATTCTTCGACTTGGAAGGACGAACCATCGAGGTCTCCTCGGATGTCGAGGTGCGCAAGCACCGCAAAATCGAGGAACGCGAAGCCATCCCGGTGCGCCTATCCCATGTGGTGCTCAACTCCCCGGAACCGGAGAAGATGCTCGCTTGGTATGAGCAGCACCTGGGCTTCCGGCTCTCCGACACACTGAACCACCCGCGCGTGGGGGATCTGTTCTACTTCCTGCGATGCAACTCGCAGCACCACTCCATCGCCATTGCCCGCGGCCCGCACGCCTCGCTGCAGCACGCGTCCTTCGAACTGCGCGGGATCGACGAGTACATGCGCGGCAGCGGCAAGCTGTTGCGCTCGGGATTCAAGAAAATCTGGGGACCGGGACGCCACAGCGCCGGGGACAACACCTTCACCTACTTCCACGATCCCAACGGCAACACCATGGAATTCACCACCGAACTTGATTCGATCGACGAGGACACCTGGCACCCGAGCATTTACGACACTTCTGATCCGATGACCTCGGACCAGTGGGGCACCGGCGGGGATATGGATGAATTCATTGCCAAGGAAATGTTCAACGACAAGGACAAAGGTCTTTTCGTCCCGCCACCGGTATAGGCAAGAACATGATGGAACGTGGAGGAGTCATGAAGGAAAATCGCATCGGCGGATTCAAGCTGGGCACCTTCGAGGATGGCACGGAGCAATTTCCCGGGGCCGTCTTTGAGGACCAGGTCGTGAACCTGCGCAGCGTGCTGCCGGGCATCACCCGGATCGGGGACCTGTTTGCCGACTGGGACAACAATCTGGACTTAATCGAGTTCCTCGACCCGGCCGCCGCAGGTGCACGCCCGCTGGCGGGGTTGGGGGTGCTTCCACCGCTGCAGCCGGTGGGCACCATCATCGCCGCCGGGGCCAACTACCGTGAGCACGTCATTCAGATGAGCGTTGCCCACAAGCTGGGGAAAGAAGGTGCCGACGAGAATCAGTTGGCGGCCGACGCCGCGGCCGAAATCGACGAACGTGGCCGTACTGGTGATCCGTACGTCTGGACCGGGATCCCCTCCGCTGTCTGTGGCGCATATGACGACGTGCAGTTGCCCGATGTCGGCGGCAACGTCGACTGGGAGCTGGAGCTGGGTGTGGTCATCGGTCGTAAGGCGCACCGGATTGCGGCAGCAGGTGCCATGGATTACGTCGCCGGGTACACTATCGTCAACGATGTCACTTCGCGCGCTCTCGTGCCGCGCACCGACATTGCGATGATGGGTACCGACTGGTTCCGGTCGAAGAACCAGCCGACTTTCTTCCCCACAGGGCCCTATGTGGTGCCGAAGCGGTATGTGCCGGACCCGGCAAAGCTGCGGATCCAATTGAGCCTCAATGGCACGCTGATGCAAGATGCCCTGGCCGATGACCTGCTCTTCGACATCCCGAGCCTGATCGCCTACGCATCCTCTGTCGCGGTACTGCAACCCGGTGATGTGCTGATCACCGGTTCTCCGGCGGGCAATGGTTCGCATTGGGGTCGGTTCCTGCGTGATGGAGATGTGATGGAAGCGGAGATCACCGGTCTCGGGGCCCAGCGCTCGACGGTCCGCGGACCTTCCGGGCAGTTGCCTCCCTGGTACGCAGACCGTCCGATTGCGGTTGCCGCGGCCGGTGGGGCAGCCTCGTGATACTGCGCCAAAGCCACTTCGTTCCGCCGGTACCCTACCTGCTGGCTACCGAGCTGGGATTCTTGGATAGCGTTGAGGTTCAGTCCACCCGGACCACCTCCAGCGCGGAGCAGCTCGCCGGGCTGCTGGACGGCACCATTGACGTGGCCATCACCGCCATGGATAACTTGTTCGAATGGGACCGGGCCGGTGCTCGGTTGCGTCTCATTGCTCAAGTCGAGGCGACCACCCCGCTGGGCATCTATGCGCGTGATGAGATGGCAACTATGGCGGATCTGGCTGGATTCAGGTTCGCCGTGGACGCCCCGGATAACGGTTTTGCCCTACTTGCACGGCATCTGCTGGGCGGCGCAGGAATCGACGTGGATTATGTGGTGATCGGCGGGGTACGCGAACGATTTGAAGCACTGCTAGCCGGAGAAATCGACGCGAGCCTGCTCGGCCCGCCATTCGACAAGCTTGCTGAACAAGCCGGTATGAGGTGTGTGTCAGAGGTGAACGAACTTCTGCCGCAGCTGCCGGGCCAAGGTCTGGTGGTGCGTACTGAGTTATTGGGATCTGAGGAGCTCACCGGATACATGCGTGCGCTGGCACGCGGTGCCGCGTCCGGTGAATCGATGGACGAGCAGGCCGGCGTGGCGCTGCTTGAGCGTCATGGCTATCAGTCCGCCGCGGCAACTGCATGGGCTGCGCGGGCGAGGACATTATCGGTGGATCCCATGGGCCTGGAGCTGCTCACGCAGATTCGCCGTGGACTCGGAATGCTCTCAGGCCGCAAGCCGCTGGCGGAATTGTGCGAAACTGGGCCGCTGCTGCGGGCCAGCTGAACCATGAGTTTTTGAAGCATTGCATTTTCGTAACCTTAATGCGATACTATACGTATCGAATCTATTACAGAGCAGGAGAAGCCATGAAATTTGGGCGCATTGCAGTAGACACCCCCGATGGTGAACAGATTCGCCTGGTTGCCGCGGAGCCGGACTCCGGCCGAGTTATCGATCTGGCGAGGTCATACGCACTGACCTTGCAGCGCAAAGGTGCCGAACCAGAGCGCGCCCGAGAACTTGCTCTGGCGGTACTTCCCGGAAGCCTGGCCGCGGGACTCGGGGGAGGTTCTATCTTCCTTGACGCCGCGCATGACGCCTTGGGTGCAGCTGATGATGCTTCTTTCGCCATTGATGAAGTCTCTTGGCGCGCGGCCGTTGACTCCCCGGTCATCCGCGACGGGCTGACCTTCGAGAAGCACATCCAGAACTTCCACCGGATTGTTGCCAAGGCGCAGCCGGCACGCTCGATCTACGACCGCCCGGGCTACTTCAAGGGCACCACCGCCATGTCCTACGGGCATAACCAGGAACTGCCCTACCCTGATTTCACCGAACAATTGGACTGGGAACTGGAGATCGGCTACGTCGTGGGCAAGTCCGGCAGCAACCTGACCCCGGATAACGCGATGGAGCACCTCTTCGGCATTACCGTCTTCAACGACTTCAGCGCCCGCGACATCCAGGGCGCGGAAATGCCCATCGGCATGGGCCCGCAGAAGTGCAAGGACTTCGGCTACGGCATCGGACCCTGGGTCACCACGATGGACGAAATCGACTCCCTCGAGGGACTGCACGGCCAGGTCCGCGTCAACGGCGAGGTGCTCTCGGACACCAAGGTCGAGGACTTCGTCTACACCCCCGCGGAACTGCTGGCCTACGTCTCGATCTCGGACCGCCTGCAGCCAGGGGACCTCATCGGGTCCGGCACCATGGGCTTCGGTGCCGGTGTAGAAATCGGTACGTTCCTCAAGCCGGGCGATGTCATCGAGCTCGAGGTCGAGGGCGTTGGTACGCTGCGAACCCCAATATCCAAGGAACGCGAGAAGGCTCCTTGGTGGCCAGAGCCACGCCAGTACCCACACGAAAACTGGGTTGCGTAATGTCCCGCCCGCCAGTTCGCCGGATAGTTACCGGCCACAATGACCAAGGTCTCGCAGTCATACTGTCGGACGCAGACGCACCGCACCATTTCTCCTCGGACGCGATTCCAGGCTTTGGAGCCACGGTTCCGTGGATGACCAAGGCCGGCGTTATCGACCACGTCAGCGATACTGACATGGCCAGTGCTGACACGGAAATTCCAAGTTTCCCGGCCCCGGGAGAGACGATTATGCGGATCGCGGATTTTCCGCCTGATTCCGTCTACCCCAAGGAAGCAAATTCGGCGATCTTTGACGAGTTGGACGGCCATGAGGAAGCGGAAGTCGGTGCTGAACGCAGCGGAGGGAAGCACTTCTGGTTCCACCGCACCGAATCCTTGGATTACGCGGTAGTTCTGGAAGGCGAAATCACTCTACTCGTTGATGATGGTGAGGCCACGATGCGAGCCGGAGACGTAGCGGTACAGCGAGCTACCAGTCATGCATGGTCAAATCGAACTGACAAAACTGCCAGAGTCCTGTTTGTGTTGATTGGCACCGAACCGATCTCGGCTTCAGAGATTGCGAGTCAGCGTCGAGTAAATTCAACGTCTATGGATGCATCATGATTATCGATATCGCCGCAGCAGATGGTGAAATAATTTGGCAGCCGGATAGCGCAGGAATTACGCAGACCGGTGTCGCACGGTTTGCCGAGTTCGTTGCGCAGCATGGCCATGACTCCAAAAATGACTATGATTCACTCTGGCAGTGGTCAGTTGATGAGCCTGCAGAATTTTGGGAACTTTTTGCCAAATTTGCTGGAGTGGAATTTGGGGGTGTGGCCGGTGACGTTGTAAGCCAAGACCCAATGCCCCACACAAAATGGTTCCCCGGACGTACGCTGAATTTTGCCAGGCACCTGCTTCATGGTCATGAGGGCACCGCGTTAATTGCCATTTCGGAAGATGGCGGGCGTGAGGAAACGAGTTGGGAGTCTTTGCGCGGCGAAGTTGCGGCCCTCGCACAGTACTTGCGTACGCAAGGCGTGGGTCAGGGTGATCGTGTTGTTGCGATCCTCCCGAATGTCGCCGAAGCAGTGGTGGGTCTGCTCGCCACAGCTTCGCTTGGTGCCATCTGGTCGATTTGCGCCCCCGAGTTTGGTGCCGGCGCAGTCGTTTCGCGTTTTGCTCAGCTGGAACCGAAAGTAGTGCTTGCAGCGCCTGGCTACATGCTGGGTGGCAAGGACCGTGACCGTCGGGATGAACTGAATGAAATTATCGCTCAGTTGCCCACCGTGGAACAGCTTATCTGGGTTGAGCGACACACTTCGATTCCTACATTCGACACTAAGATCCCGGCAAGCACCTGGGAAAAGGCGGTAGCCGAACCTGCAGAACTGCGTTTTGCGGACGTTGAGTTCAGCCACCCACTATGGGTGCTGTTCTCCTCCGGTACTACGGGTATTCCTAAGGGTATTGTGCACGGTCATGGCGGAGCCTTGCTTGAGGAGCTGAAAATGCTTCTGATTCACTCTGACCTGCGGCCAGGAGATCGTTACCTAAACGTGGCCTCGACCAGCTGGGTGCTCTGGAATGCACTGGTCAGTGCTCTGGGTGTGGGAGCAACGGCCGTGCTTATTGACGGCAACCCGGTTTTCCCTTCACTGGATAGGGTCTGGCAAATTACTGCGGACGAGCGTGTTGCGGTTCTGGGTGTGGGTGCGGGCTTTGTCCATGCATGTGCCAACACGGATTTGGTGCCAAAGAGCCAGCATGATCTTGTGTCCTTGAAGAGCTTGCAAGTTACGGGTTCTCCGCTGTCCGCGGATGGATTCCGCTGGGTCTACGCACATGTGGGAGACATCTGGCTGGCTTCTATGAGCGGCGGAACGGATATTGCTTCGATATTCGTGGGTGGATCTCCGACTATGCCTGTCCACGTTGGGTATATCCAAGCGCCAGCGTTGGGCGTGCGGGTTGAATCATGGGATGAGCAAGGCGACCCGACTACGGGCAAGGGCGAGCTAGTAGTCACTCAGCCGATGCCTTCAATGCCCCTGAGTTTCTGGGGAGATGACGGTACTAGGTATCACGAGAGCTACTTCAGTACGTATCCTGCAGTATGGCGCCATGGAGACTTTATTGAGTTCACCCGTCGAGGCATCCTCATCCATGGTCGTTCAGACTCAACGCTCAACCGTAATGGATTGCGACTTGGCTCAGCAGATATTTATGCTGCTGTTGAATCCCTGCCTGAGGTTGTCGAAGCCTTGGTTGTTGGGGTGGAGCTGGGTACCGAGTACTATATGCCGCTTTTCGTTCAATTGACCAATGGGGCAGATCCAGAGGTAGCTAAGGATGCAATCATCGGGTCCATCCGGGAGAATCTATCGGTCCGGTACCTACCAGATGAGATTGTGTTCATGCGAGCTATTCCGCATACTCGTACTGGCAAAAAACTCGAGGTTCCGGTCAAGCGGATGCTTCAAGGGACCCCGCTTGAGAAGGTTGCAGATCTGGGTGCAGTGGATGATCCAGAACTGCTGGAAGTGTACTCCGAGTTTGCGCTGGAGAAGCAATCGGTGAATTTATAAGAACTAAAGCGGATCTTCAAGATTGAGAGTGTGATCAAAGAAAACCAGCCCACGGGAATCCGGGCATGTTGCCCAAGCACGAAAAAGTCGAGGTCTTCCAGAAAAATGGAAGTTACCACACTTGCCATTTTCGAGAGACCTTGACGTTGCTTACTTTACCTTCACTGCACCAGCCCTCACCGCTTTCACCGGCCTGGAGCATCTGGTCACCTGTGTGCCTGGTGCCTTGTTTATCCGTAGAAACTCACACGTAGCACAGGGTCTTAGACAGACCACCTGGCGTGTCCTTTCGAGGTATTCACAGGCGCAGGAAGCTTCTGCAAAACTGGCGTGTCCGAATTTCTGAACGAGCAGAGGGTGCCTAAATCGGTAACTTTCAAACGATCTAGATGAGTAAGTCCTAAACTACTCCAACACAAAAGACCTCCTGAAACAGATCAAAAATCTGGTCAGGAGGCCTTTTAATGCTTAGCGGAGAGTGTTAAGAATTATGGTGTGAACAAAAACCTAAACACCCTCCTGACAAAACTCTACGTGTTCGTCACCGACCATGTCATCCCAACCATGCCCGCAAGGCCACGACGAGGACGACGGCAATTACTCACCGACGCGGAACTGCTCTGCCTGGCTGTGGCCCAGCACCTGCTGCACGGGGACGCTTCCGAGTCCCGGTGGATCCGCTACGCCCGCACCCACCTGGCTGGCATGTTCCCGCATATTCCCCAGCAATCCGGATACAACAAGAGGATCCGCGCCGCCGCGCCCCTGGTGTCCCATACCCTGAGCGTCCTGGCCAAGGACGTCCCCACCTGGAACGACGTGCTGCGGCTGCTGGATTCCACCCCGGTGCCCTGCGGCCAGTCACGCGAAACGGTGAAACGCTCGGACCTGGCCGGGCAGGCCGGCTACGGGTACTGCGCCTCGCATTCACGGTATTTCTGGGGTTCCGGCTTTACCTGGTCGCCACCCCTGAGGGCATGCCGGTGATCTGGGGGTTGGCCAATCCGAAGATCGGTGAGCGTGAAGCGATCGCCACGATGCTTGATGCCAGTAGCGACCTGGTGGCCGACGGGCAGGTGATCCTGGCGGACAAGGGCTTCGCCGGCAAACAGTTCGAAGCGTTTATCAGCGGGGACCTCAAAGCGCATTTGCTGCGCCCTGATCGGAAGGATGAGAAGCCGCGGTTTGGGGATTTCGGCGGGATCCGCCAGTGGGTCGAGTCGATCTTCGACACCCTCAAAGGGCAGTTGGGTTTGGAACGCCACGGGGCCCGGACCTTGGAGGGGGTGATGGCGAGGGTGGCGTGCAAGCTGTTGGCCATGGCGGCAGGGATCTGGCACAACTGGAAGATTGGCGCCCCGCGCAAGCGCTCTCTGGTCGCGTATGACCATTGAGGACGCGGGGCGGTCATTAGGAATTAATCATCTGTGAGACTTTTCCTAGCTGGTCTGGGACTGGCTGGCAGGATAGGAACCGGCCCTCTCGCCCCTGGGAAGCGACTCGTTAATCATCTGACCCGCGATGGTGTCGTTCTCTAGACTTGCCCTTCCCGCAGGGCGGGTCGGCCGGTGCCAATCCGGCCCACGACGGTAGTTTGATCAGAAGATTGTCCACCCCAGCCGGGGCGTGACTCGTCACAGTTCTGTTCCGTAGTGACCCTTACCCGGACTGGCACCGGCCGTTTGCGGCCATCCGCCCAGATCCAGCACAGGAAAGCACGGTGACCGCCTTGACTATCGTCGCTCATTGCCACCCATTTGTCGTGGGTGTCGACACTCACGCCCGCAACCACGTCTACGCCATTGTTGATGCCGGCAATGGTGCACTCATCGACACCCAGACGTTCCCCGCCAGCGCAGCTGGCATCAGCCGGGCCATCGCCTGGGTTTCCCGCCGCACCAACGCCGATACCCAGACCCTCTGGGTGATCGAAGGCGCCGCCTCCTACGGGGCCATCCTGGCCGGCACCGTCGATACCCGGGGCTACCTGGTCGCCGAAGCGCCGCGCATGAGCCCCAAGGCCTACCGCGGAGTCGGCAAGTCCGATGTGTTGGATGCCCACCGGATAGCCACCGCGACGCTGCCCTTGGACACGGAGAAGCTACGCCGTCCGCGCCTGAATGAAGGGATCCGGCAAAGCCTGCGCATCCTTGTCACCGCCCGGACCTCCATGAGAAAGGATCGCACCCGCTCGGTGAACGCCTTGAACGCGTTGGTACGTACCAATAGTCTGGGCATTGACGCCCGCAGAAAACTCACCGGTAGCCAAATGCAGGAGATCAGCCGCTGGCGTGAGCACGACGAAGAGCTGTCCTTGTCGGTCGCCCGGAGTGAAGCGGTCCGGTTGGCCAAGCATGTCCTGGAGCTCGATGAGCAACTCTCGTGCAATGAGAAGGCTCTGGATGATCTTGTTACGGTCAGCGAAGCAGCACCGCTGCTGGAAGAAACCGGCATCGGCGTGGTGACCGCAGCGAAGTGTTTCGTCGCCTGGTCCCACGAAGGACGGGTGCGAGATGAAGCGGCGTTCGCCTGTCTGGCAGGCGTCAACCCGATCCCTGCCTCGTCGGGTAATACCACCAGGCACCGGCTCAACCGCGGTGGTGACAGGGCGTTGAACAGCGCCCTGCATCTGGCTGCCGTGGTCAGGATGACCCACGATGAGCAAACGCGTGCGTACGTTGAGAAACGACGCGCCGAGGGCAAGACCGACAAGTAGATCCGGCGGTGCATCAAGCGCTACCTGGCCCGCCGGATCTTCCGCATCCTGAGCAATTCGGTCAAAAGCCAGAGGGCTCAGAACGCAGCTTGACAGATATAGAAGAGTCTAGCTCAGGGTGAGGCAATCGATGGATTTCCGCTAGCGTAAAAATTCAATTGGCCATTAATGTTAATGATTTTGAAGTTGTCGCCAGTAGGCGACGAGTAGGTGAAAGACTCCCCATTTTTTAGAGACCTCATTTTTTCTGCCAGATTGTTGGTTTCAGGCTGAGAAGCTGCTGTCACAGCAGTTTCACCTGAAGCAACGACGGCAGGAGCCGCTTTTGCGGGCATGCACATCGTTGTAGCAAGTGCAAGAGAAACGACAACGGCGATTGAAGTGGAAGTAATTTTTTGAATGAGACCATGCTATGAGGACCACCTGATAGATTTAATCTTCATTTCGACCTTATACATGCTTAACTTGAGCTGTAAATCATGCTTTCGTAGGAGGATCAGTGACGTGCCGTTCATGAGTTGCACGTCACTGGGTGCACGTGATCGATCGACCGAATCAGGGAAACATTTGATTCGGTCCACGATGAACTTAGAGACCGCGCCAATGGGGCCCAGCTGGTTCGTAAGGCTTTCGATGAGGCCTTGCATCCCACCGATGCGTCACCCACGCTTCCCCGATCAGCCTGCGGATCACGATGACACTGTTCGAGGGGCTGATCATGGCATCATTGACCCGGACCTTGCCCTTGGTGCTGATCCTTCAATCGCAACTCAGGTCGGTGTACAGGTCCCTGGTCTTGGCGCTGTCATAATTAGCATCCAGGTGCGCGGTGATCTGCTCTGGCCGTCGGTAGCCGAAACGGGCAAGGCGTTCGAGGGTGGGACGCAGCAACGGGGAGTCATGCCGGTTCGCGCTTACGGCGACGCAGCCGACCGGGATGCCTTTCCCGTCGGTCATCAGCGAGCTCTTGGTGACTTGCATGTCGCGGTCCACTGGGGATTTCCTAACGGCTTCGCCGTCGTAGGGTGCTTTGACCATGTAGCCATCGATGACGAGGTTCTCCAAGGTCCAGTCCGATGATCCGGCCGGAGGGCTCCAGACAGATCTGCTCCAGTTCGCGGAAGATCCCTGAGGTGATCCATTCGTCGCGGCGGCGTCGGATGGTAGTGGCCGAGCAGGTCGTGTCGCTGATTTTCTCGTAGGCAGTGCCCAAGGCGAGGACGTGGATGGGCTTGTCGAAGATGATCCGGTCGCTGATCCTGGGTTTGTGGCAGCCCAGTGGATGGGTGCGTGGCCGTTCGGGGATCAGTGCCTCGAATTGGCGCCAGAGGGGCTCGATGTAGGACGACGGGAGGGCAGGCGCGTGACCTTCTCGTGTAAACGGTTCCCGGCAAACCCTGCTTGACGCTGTCTGTGCCTGCTTCACTGCCTGATGACGTGCCTGGCGTGGTTGATCACGCTGGCGTTAATACTTACTGCGGATGTTTCACTCCTATTGGCGCGATCTCTAAGCTGGATCGTGATGGAAGACTTCGGCTACGACTTAATTTCCCTGGCGTTCCTCGCGGTGCTGTGGACGGCATTCATCCTGCTGTACCGCAAGGAGCCGCGCAGGCTCGTGCTCGCCGCGGCCCTGCTGCCGCTGGTGCTGCTCACCTTGTCCACGATCTCCGAAATGCTCACGAGCTTCGTGCCCGGTTTCGGGTTCCTGATGGCGATCCTGGTGGTGCTCATGCCGCTGATGCTGGTGGTGTTCGGCGGGGCGCTGATCTACAACGGCATCCTGATGTGGCGGCGCGAGGGCGCGAAAATCCCCAACCTGCTCTCGCTGATCGCGGGAATCCTGGTGTTCGCGCTACCGGTGGCGGCCCTCGGCCTGGTGATGATCTCCCAATGGTGGAGCTTGTCCCTGGCATTCATCATGTTCTTCGCCTCCGTGTTCAGCGCCAGCATCTTCGCCATGCTGCTGCTGTATTCCTGGGTGAACGCCAGGTTCCCGGCCAAGGGCCGGGGCGCCGCGGTGATCGTGCTCGGTGCCCGGACCATCAACGGCCAGGTCACCCCGCTGCTGCGCGGGCGGTTGGACAAGGGCATCGAGCTCTACCGGTCCCAGCGCGACCCGAAACCCTACATGGTTCCCACCGGGGGACAGGGGCGCGACGAGATCGAGCCCGAAGGCGTGAGCATGGGCTGCTACCTGGCGGAGCAGGGGATCCCGCAGGAGCAGATCCTGGTCGAGGACCGGGCCAAGGACACCATCGAAAACCTGGAATTCTCCAACCAGCTGGTCCGGGCACAGCGCGGTGACGGGCGCCTGTGGCTGGTCACCAGCGACTACCATGCGCTGCGCGCAGGGCTGGCCTCGCGGACGCTGGGGCTGGACGCGCGCTCGTTCGGCGGCAAGACCGCCGCCTACTACCGTCCCAGCGCATTCCTGCGCGAATGCGTGGCGATCGCCCGCGACAACCTGAAGTTCATGCTCCTCCTGGCCCTGCCGTTCGCGCTGATGATTGTCGGCGCGCTGTTCGTCGCCACCTCGGTCTCCTAGGAGCCGCACCCCGAAACCCGGAGCACACCTCGATTAATGCACCCTCGGGTGCATGGAACGGCGCCGGGGCGGATGCGGATCCTCCTTTCGAGGGAGGTCCAAGATCAGCATTCCGGGCGGTTCGCCAACCCCGGCGGGTTCCTATGCTGGATATATGATTCAGGTACAGGAACTGACCAAGAACTACGGTGCAAAAACCGTGGTCGACCACGCGTCGTTCACGGTTCAACCGGGGATCGTCACCGGATTCCTCGGCCCCAACGGCGCAGGCAAATCAACTACCATGCGAATGATCGTTGGATTGGCAAACCCCACCCGCGGGCAGGTGCTCGTGAACGGGAAGAACTTCAAGTCCTCCACCCACCCGCTGACCGAGGTCGGCACCCTGTTGGAAGCCAAATCGGTCCACAAGTCGCTGACCCCGCGCTCCCACCTGAGGGCCATGGCGGCCACCGCGGGCCTGGGCAAGTCCCGGGTGGACGAGGTGCTGGAGCTGACCGGCCTGGGGCCGGTGCAGCGCAAGAAGGTCGGCGGCTTCTCCCTGGGCATGGGACAGCGCCTGGGCATCGCCACCGCCCTGCTGGGCGACCCGCAGGTGCTCATCCTCGACGAGCCGGTCAACGGACTGGACCCCGAAGGCGTGGCCTGGGTCCGCAACCTGGCCCGCCAGCAGGCGGCCGCCGGCAAAACCGTGTTCATCTCCTCTCACCTGATGAGCGAGATGGCGCAGACCGCGGACCACCTGATCGTGATCGGCAAGGGCCGGATCATGGCCGATGCCCCGATCAGCGAATTCATCGACAACGGGCTGGCCCAGACGGTGGTCCGCGCCCGGGACATCGAACTGCTGATGAACGCGCTGGCGGCCGAGGGGGTGCAGCTGCGCCGGCTGGACGCCACCACGCTGGAGGTCACCGGGCCGGAATCCGAGGACATCGGCCGCCGTGCGCTGGAAGCCGGGATCGTGCTCAGCGAACTGCGTCCGCTGCAGCGCACCCTGGAAGACGCCTACATGGAACTGACTCGCGACGCCATCGAGTACCGCTCGCAGATGTCCAACGACAATCCGGCTGGGAAGTAGGAAACCATGAGCACCGAACTTGCGGCAGCGGCCGCACCGCGCACCGGCGGAAAGGTCACCCTGAGCGGTGTGCTGCGCAGTGAAATGATCCGCTTCTTCTCCCTGAACTCCACGCGCATCCTGATCCTGGTCTCGATCGCCGTGTACGTCGGCATTGCCGCGCTCGGCGTATGGGGCGTGGGCTCCTTCATGCAGAGCGCACCGGATGCCGGGCAGATCCCTGGCACCGAAAGCATGGGCACCGCCGACTTCACCGTGGAAACCATGGCCTCCGGGCTAATGTTCTCCCAGCTGATCCTCGGCGTGCTTGGCGTGCTGCTGTTCAGCGGCGAATTCACCACCGGTTCTGCGGTGAGCACCTTCCTGGCCAGCCCGCAGCGGCTGCGCGTGCTGGCCGCCAAGATCATCGTGATCACCGGGCTGAGCGCGGTGGTGCAGCTGGTATCCACGCTGGCCGCCTACCTGGTGTGCCGCCCGCTGGCCGAGAACTACTCGCTGACCCTGGACCTGGGCGGCGAGGCGTTCCAGCGCGTGCTCTGGTACGGGGCGCTCGCCGTGGTGATGGCCTCCCTGCTGGGACTGGCGCTGGGCCTGCTGCTGCGCAACTCCGCCGGCGGCATCACCAGCTTGGTGGCGGTGTTCTTCGTGCTGCCGCTGATCGCGCAGATCCTGATGGCGGTGACCGACTGGTTCAAGGACTACGCGCGGTTCATGCCGGACCAGCTGGGGCTGGGGCTGGCCCTGCCGCTGAGCTACCCGAGCACGCTGGAAAGCTGGCAGCAGCTGGCAGGGGTGGCCGGATGGATCGTGCTCCCGCTGCTGCTGGCGGGCATCCTGCTCAAGAGCCGCGATATCAAGTAGGAACCGGAAAACTAGACTGGAAACCATGAGCAACCTTTCGCTGCAGGAGTCGGTAGCCTCCTTCGACGAACTGGCCGCCAAGCGGATGGGCCGGGTACGCAGGTACCTGAGGACCCATCCGCGTTTGGTGTCCGTCGGCGTCGTGATCTTCTACCTGCTCGGAACCCTGCCCGGGGTGCTGTTGATGGCCGACATGCCGGGCAACCACGGGCTGGTGCTGCTGCTGATCACCCTGGCCACCGCCGGCACGCTGCTGTTCCGCCGCCGGGCGCCCATGACGGTGCTGTGCATCGTGTTCGCCTTGGAATGCATCTCGATCCTGGACGTCGGCTCGGTCTACGGGACCGAGGGCCTGGGCATGATGCTCGCCCTGTACATGGTGGCCACCAGCTACTCGGCCCGGCGCTCGATTCCGCTGGCCATCTTGGCCGGCAGCTTCCAGATGGTCCTCATGGTGCTGGTCGGCTTCCCCGACATGAGCGGCATGGAGCTCGACACCTCGGACGGGATCAGCGAATCCACGCTGGCCGTGATCATCATCGGGGTCTTCGCGGCGTTCCTCATCGGCTTCTACGTCACCGCCGCCGCCATCGGCGTGTACATCCGCAACGCCCGCATCCACGAGGCAGAGCTGAACCATTGGGCTTCGCAGGTCTCCCGGCTGGCGCAGGTGCAGGAACGCAACCGCATCGCCCGCGAGATGCACGACGTGGTGGCGCACTCGCTGTCGGTGATGATCGCGCTGGCCGAAGGCGCCCGCGTGGTGGGCCGCCGGGACCAGGACCGCGCCGAGGAGGTGCTCGCGGAGCTGTCCGGCACCGGACGCGCCGCGCTGGCGGACATGCGGCGCATGCTCGGCGTGCTGCGTGAAGGGGAGGGCGGGGAGCTGGCGCCGCAGCCCACCGGCGGCAGCATGGAGAACCTGCTCGAAGGCTTCCGCGCCGCCGGGCTGCCGCTGACCTACACCTACGTGGGGGAGCCGCTGCCGGAGGACAAGGCGTTCGCGCTGACCATCTTCCGCATCGTCCAGGAGTCGCTGACCAACTCGCTGCGCTATGCGCGCAACGTCACCGACGTCCAGGTCCGCCTGGAACGCGGCAGGCACCAGGTGCGGCTGGAGATCTTGGACAACGGGGACGCCACCCGGGTGCCCAGCGTGGGCAGCGGCCGCGGGCTGCGCGGCATGCGCGAGCGCGCCGAGCTGTTCGACGGCACGGTGGACGCCGGCCCCGTGGCCAGCGGCGGGTGGATTGTCAAGGCGATGTTGCAGCTGCCCGAGTGCAGCGCGAAGAATGGTAACCAGAAGGCATCAAAGGGGTAGGACATGGACGAAAACATCAAGGTACTGCTGGTCGACGACCAACCCCTGCTGCGGATGGGCTTCCGCCTGATCCTCGAAGGCGAGGCGGACATCCAGATCGCCGGCGAGGCGGCCGACGGGCTGGAAGCGCTGACCCAGACCGCGGCCCTGCACCCGGACGTGGTGCTCATGGACGTGCGCATGCCCAACATGGACGGCATCGAAGCCACCGAACGCATCGCCAAGGCGCACCCGGAAACCAAGATCATCATCCTGACGACCTTCGACCTGGACGAATACGCGTTCTCCGGGCTGCAGGCCGGCGCCAGCGCCTTCCTGCTCAAGGACGTCGCTCCGGAGGAGCTGGTCTCCGCGGTCCGCCTGGTGGCCTCCGGCGACGCCGTGGTGGCGCCGCGCGTGACCGCCAGGCTGCTTGAGACCTATGTGCGCAACGCGGGGCAGGCCCCGGCGAGCACCGCCGCCCCGCAGCGCGACCCGCTGCTGGACGACCTGACCCCGCGTGAGCAGGAGGTGCTGCGCGCGCTCGCCGAAGGCCTGTCCAACGCGGAGATCGCCCATCGCTTCTTCCTCTCGGAAGCGACGGTGAAGACCCACGTGCGGCGCATCCTGACCAAGCTGCACCTGCGCGACCGGGTGCAGGCAGTGGTCTACGCCTACGAGACAGGGCTGGTCATTCCCTCGCAGGGACTGGACTTCTAGCTACCGGCCCTTGCGCTCGGCCCGGCGCTTCTTGCGTTCGGAGGCGCGCAGCTGGATGACGCGTGCCGCGCCGATGGCCGCGACCACCAGCGCGCCGCCCAGCGCCGCGATGAACAGAGCCAGGCCCAGGCTGATCTCGCCGCGCAGCCCGAAGTACAGCACGGTGACAGGGTTCTGGTTCTGCGCGATGAAAACAATCAGCAGGATCAGCAGCAGCACGCTGATGACGGTCGCCGTCCACAACCGGGCGAGCCTGGTCGAGTGGGCGCGGTCCTCGGAGTCCTCCACGGGCAGCGGCCGCAGCCCCTCGGGATCCGGCTCCGCCGGAACATAGGGTTCGGTCTCAACGGATGCCGGGCTGGAATCCAGCGTGGTGCCCAGCCCATCAGCCTGCTCAGGGTCTACTCCGGCCTTGGTCTCCGACTGCGGCTCGAGGGAATCACGGTGCTCCGGGAAATCTTCGGGCGTGCGGTTGGTCTTTGGCATGATGTACTCGCTTTCTTGGTCGGCGTAGGCCTGATCACAGCATTTACGCCGTCCGCGATCCGCGTCAAGCCCGGTGGGGCAATTCGCGGGCTTTTCCCCGCCTCGCGCAGTCCAAGCCCTTCGCCGGGAGATTCCCTGCACCTTCGACCGCACTGGATCCTGCGCTAACTGACTGTCAGGCGCGCCAGTGGGTGAAGATGTTTTTTCGCGCGAGAATCACGAAACCCACCAACCTCCGATCGGTACTGGGGTTGACGGGTTTCTGACTTCATTGAAGGTTTGGGATTGATTCCGTTGTTGGTATCCCCAGCTTTCAATACGCGCCCAATATGGCCAATCGCCTGAGTTGAATTTTGACTTTTTCGGCAAATTTGGGTGCCTGTGCGTCTTCAAGCGCTTCGTAGAGTGACTTAGATTTTGGGCGTTTTGCCCAATAAGGGAGCTGCCTCTGGATAACAGTACGAACGACATCAGGTCTGCGTTCGTTGATTAGGCAAAGTATCTCGTCCGCCGTGTAGATTTCAAATTCATATTCATCGGCAAATGATTGAAAATCCTTGACGTTCTCAGTGACTAGATAATCAACGCCACCATGTTCGGCTGCAGCGACTACATGCGCATCAAATTTGTCGCGTCCGGACTGCACGAGATCTTCTCTGATCAGATAATTGGAAATTAAAGCTTCGGGGCAGGTCATCTCGATGCGCCGGCGCAGACCACCGGTTTGTTCCTCGGATGCTGAAGGATTTTTCTTGCGTAGGTGGTATACGAACTCTGCGAGAACGTCCTCGCTCCAGCGAAGTTGTATCCCCTCATGACCGGATTCCTGATCGATAAGGCAAAACCAATCTCGAAATGTTCGTGACAGGAGGATGTTCGCATCAAGAAATATTAGTGTGGGCCCCTGCTGCATAGAGCCAATGATATGCATCCAGAGCCCACTTCGATGTTTATGTTTCGTTCAAGTCCAAAGAATCTTCGAATTCCCGGAGTTCATCAAAGGCGCGGCGTCGGTCTTTCAATCGTTTTTCTTGAAAAGCCCGGATATCTTTGCGGGCGAAGCGCGAATGGGACCCCACCTTGTGGAACTCGATCTCGCCTTGTGCCGCTAGTTTCAGAAGCGTTGGGCGTGACATGCCCAGCATCTTGGCTGCTTCAACGCTGGTTAGATCTTGAGTAATTTGAGAGATGGAAATCGACTGTCCCGATGCAGCCATCCGAAGGATTTGCTGCAACAATTTTCCCAAGTCACTGGGAATGACGATTTCTTCGCCGGAAGTAGACTCAATACGAATCTTCAAGTTTTTTAGGTCAACTTTGTCGAGGCGACGTTCAACCTCTGCAGCTTCTTCATGCTGGGAAGAAGTCACGTCGAGGACTTGGAGGTTTTGGGTGGTGGCACGTGAGCTCACTACTCTCTCCTTTCACTTATTTTAACTATGCACCATAAGTGAAATAAGTGCAATGCCTGCGAAGTGGTTCTTGGGGCTTTCATGACCCGTGTCTGCTGAGTTCGAAGCAAGTGCTGGAATCTACGGCTCATCACCCGAAGGACAAACCGAGCGAGCTAAGCTGGAGACTGCCCGGCAGATCCCGCCGGCAGCAGCACTTGATGACAACCGATCTCGAAAGAAGTGAGCATCCAGTCATGGCACAAGCCGCGGCAATGGCACACATTGCAGATTTGGCCGAATACGTAGCGACCTCCCCGTCGAGTTACCATGCAGCCGCGAGCGCGGCGAAGCGGCTGGATGCCGCCGGGTTCACGGCGCTGGACGAAGCCGAGGCATGGGCCCTCGGGGCCGGCTCCTACTATGTGGTGCGCGACGGCGCGGTCATCGCCTGGGTGCAGCCCGAGGGCGCCACCGCCACCTCCGGCTTTCGCATCCTCGGCGCGCACACCGACTCGCCGGGCTTCAAGCTGAAGCCGAAGCCCACTACCGGATCCAATGGGTGGTGGCAGGCAGGGGTCGAGGTCTACGGCGGACCGCTGCTGAACTCGTGGCTGGACCGCGAGCTGGTGCTCGCCGGCCGTCTGGTGCTGCGCGACGGTTCGGTGCATCTGGCGCAGACCGAGCCGCTGCTGCGCATCCCGCAGCTGGCCATCCATCTGGACCGTCAGGTCAACGACGGGCTGACCCTGGACCGCCAGGCCCACACCAACCCGATTTTCGGGGCCGGGGACCTGGCTGACGCGGACATCCTGGCCGTGCTGGCCGCCTCGGCCGGCGTGGATCCGTCGCAGATCGCTGGCTACGACGTGCTGACCGCCCCGGCGCAGCGCGGTGAGGTCTTCGGCGAAGGCAAGAACTTCTTCGCTTCCTCGCGCCTGGACAACCTGTCCTCGGTGCACGCGGGCCTGGTTGCGCTGACCGACTACGCACGCAAGCCCGAGGGCCATCGCATCGCCATGCTGGCGGCCTTCGACCACGAGGAACTGGGTTCCGAGTCGCGTTCGGGCGCCAGCGGCCCCTTCCTTGAGGAACTGCTGCAGCGCATCCAGGCTTCGTTCGGTGCCACGGTGGAAGACACCGCCCGCGCGCTGGCCAACTCCGTGTGCCTGTCGGCCGATGCCGGCCACGCCGTGCACCCCAACTACGCAGAGCGCCACGACCCTGCGAACCGACCTCAGGTCAACGCCGGTCCGCTGCTGAAGATCAACGCCAACCAGCGGTACGCCACCGATGCCGTGGGCGCCGCCGCCTTCGCCGGCTGGTGCGATACTGCCGGGGTGCCCTACCAGGAGTTCGTCTCCAACAACCGGGTTCCCTGCGGATCGACCATCGGCCCGCTGACCGCGACCCGCATCGGCATCCGCACCGTGGACGTGGGCGTGGCGTTGCTGTCCATGCACTCGGCCCGCGAGATGTGCGGCGTCGACGACCCGTGGTACCTGTCGAAGGTGGCCCGCGTCTTCTTCGGGGAGTAGCCGCCCAAAAGGCCGCGACCGGAGCCTCCGTTGGAGGACATCCGGTCGCGGCCTTCGAATTTAACGCATATGCCGTATCAGGCATATGAAATTCGCGCGGAGTGCCACCATGCCGAGCAGCTTCCAGGAAAACCCGGCCATAGGTCTTCCGAAGCCGAAAATACGCGGTGACGTGACATTGTCGGGTAGCTGTCGGGAGAAAGTCGTGGTGCTGTCGTGTCCTTCATGGCTAGTGTGAACTGCATGAACGAATCACGAATATCGGAAATTCGCCGCACCGTGGGATGGACGCAGGAACGCCTCGCGACCGAAAGCGGAGTCACCGTTAGAACAGTCCAACGTCTGGAAGCTGGCCAGGATGCCAGCATGGATACGCTGTCGAGAATCG
The DNA here is from genome assembly GCF_003309065.1 of Glutamicibacter soli. Taxonomy (GTDB): domain Bacteria; phylum Actinomycetota; class Actinomycetes; order Actinomycetales; family Micrococcaceae; genus Glutamicibacter; species Glutamicibacter soli. The sequence continues at coordinate 157,932 of NZ_POAF01000004.1, forward strand.
CCGGCGCACTGCAAGTGCCGGTGGGAGATTTATTTGCCCGGGTGGAAACACCGCAGTTCCAAGCCTCGGTCGATGGGCTGGAATACCGCGTTGCGCAGCAACAGGAAAAGCGTGACTCGTACACCAAGGGCGTGGTGCTGGTCTATCGGGGTTTGGGGATCGCTGTCCTCTTTGCCACGCTCATCCTCGCCCTCACCATGGATTGGGGATGGTACATATGGCTGGCGATCCCGGTGTACTGGGGCGTCGGACGGCTGCTGCTCGAAGCATTGTTCCGGCTGGCACTGGATCCGAAACTGGATGAACGGTATCCGCTGTCCAAGGCCGACCGCGGCATCCTGGGATGAGCCCACGCGCTGGGCCGGGGCCGCAGGTGCCGGTGGCATAATCGCAGGCATGACGATCTTCGAACCTGACGTGCTGGTCATCCAGCAGACCAAGAACCTCATGAAGAACGATTTCTCCATCATGGACGGCGAGGGCGTGCAGGTAGCCCACGTGGAGACCGGAGGGAGCGCACTGGGACGCATGTTCGCCGGGTCCCGGCAATTGACGGTGTTCGATGGACCGGACAACCCGGTACTCCAGGTGAAGGACACCATGAGCGTGGGGCGCGACCGCATGGAGATCATGGACGGCCAGGGCAACCAGATCGCGACCCTTGTCAAGCGGATCACCTTCTTCAAGACCAAGGTCACCGTGAATTTCCAGGGCGAAGAGATCGACCTGGATGGAAATCTCTGGGACTTCGAATTCCAGATCAGCGCCCGCGGCCAGGTCATCGCCACCGTTTCGCGCAGCTGGTCGGGCCTGGGCAACGCGCTGATCGGCAAGTCCACCTACGCGGTGCGGCTCGCACCGAACCTCAGCCCGGGGCACCGCCTGATGACCGTCGGCGCGGTGCTGGCCTTGGACCTGATCCGGGAGAAGCAGTCCCGCGGTTAGGCGATGCTCCTGGAGACCAGCGAATCTACGATGTACTCGGCGATGGCCAGGGAGCTGGTGGCGCCGGGAGACGGCGCATTGCGGATATGCGTGGCATGATCGCGGTAGTCGATGGCGAAGTCGTCCAGCAGCTTGCCGTCGGCGTCCATGGCCTGCGCCCGGATGCCGCGGGTGAGGCGGGTCGCCTTGGCTCCTTCCAGCGACGGAACGTACTTCGCAGCTTCCCTGAGGAAAAACTGTTCCGAGACCACGGTGCGGATCTCGCGGACAGCCGTGGGCAAGTTCCGCGACGCGAACTTCCAGAAACCAGGGTTGGCCATGACCTCCCCGAGATCCTTGAAATCCAGTCCCAGGCCGTGGTACTTCTCCCGCGACAGGGAGAGGAAGGCATTGGGTCCGACCATCATCTGGCCATCCACGCGCTTGGTCAGGTGGACGCCGAGGAAAGGGTATTTCGGATCCGGGACCGGATAGACGAGCCCGTTGAGGATGGTGCGGTAGCTTTCCTCCAACTGGAAATACTGGCCGAAAAACGGCACAACACTGGGCTGGGCGTTGGCCCCGGAACCGCGGGCCAGCCGGTCGGACTGGGATCCTGCGCACACGATGACGTGGTCTGCAAGGAACTGCCCGGTGCTGGTATGAAGGCGCACCCCGGTGGCTAGTTCCTCGATACGCTCGACGGCGCAGCCGAAACGCACTTCTCCGCCTGCCAGCCGCACTTCGTCGAGCAGGGCTTCGGTCACCGCGGCATAGCTGATGATCGCCGTACCTGGGGAGTGCAGGGCCATCCGCCCCACCGCGTTGGGTTCGATGTCTTTGATGCCATCCGGACCGAGCATCCCCACCCCGGGAACACCGTTGGCTTGCGCCCGTTCGAAGATGTTCTTCAGCCGCTGTTCCTCGTCGGCTTCCAGCGCCACCACCAATTTGCCGCATTGCTCATAGGGAAGAGACCTGGCCTGGGCAAGGTCTTGGAGCAGTTCAACGCCGCGTCGGCACAGCTTGGCCTTGAGGCCTCCCGGCTCGTAGTAGAGCCCGGCGTGGACTACCCCGGAGTTGTGCCCCGTCTGGTGCCCGGCTGCCGCCTGTTCCTTCTCCACGACGGTGACGCTCGATCCGGGATATCTGGCCAGCAGCTCCCGGGCCACCGCGGCGCCGATGATCCCGGCACCTACCACTGCAAACGACTTGGCTTGGGGCATTGCGGGTCCTAACGTCGGGCAGCGCGGAAGATCACGGGAACATCTGGAAACGCTACCGATGAACGGCTTGCGAAACAATTGAATTACGCCAGCCTTTTCAGTCATTTCAGACGCGCAGTTTCTGCGCCCGTTGATTGGCGCTCACCGGATGTTTACCCGGGGCTGATTCGATCAAGCACTATGAGTTCGTTTGCCGCCCCGATCAGAAACTTCCGGCCCGAAATCCAGGCGTTGCGCGCACTGGCGGTCCTGCTGGTGGTGGTCTACCATCTGGAACCGCGGATCCTGCCCGGCGGGTATATCGGGGTGGATATTTTCCTTGTCATCTCCGGGTTCCTCATCACTTCCCATCTGCTCCGCGAAGCCGACCGCACCGGCCGCATCGACCTGCTGTCCTTTTACGCCGGGCGGGTGCGGCGAATCCTGCCTGCGGCGCTGCTGGTGATCGTGGTGGTCGTGGCGGGAACGCTGCTGCTCCTGCCCAGCACCTTGTGGGAATCGCTCGGCATCCAGGCCGTAGCCTCCGCCCTGTCGGTGCAGAACTGGGTGCTGGCCGCGTCGTCGGTGGACTATCTCGCAGCCGAGGAAGCCCCGAGCGCGCTGCAGCACTTCTGGTCTCTGGGTGTGGAGGAGCAGTTCTATCTTTTCTGGCCGCTGCTGGTGGTGGCCGCCTTTGCCGGACCGCTTCGCCGCTGGAGAACCAGCGCCTTGTGGATCGGTTTCTCGGCCACCGCGCTGGCTTCGCTGGCCTATTCGGCCTATTTGGGTTTCTCAGGTGATCCCAGCGGATATTTTGTCACCACCACCCGGGTCTGGGAACTGGCGGCTGGCGGTCTGCTGGCCCTGGTTGCCGCACAGCGGGCGCAAACCGGACGGCGGATTCTGGAAGGAATTCCCGCCGTGCTGCGCAATGTCCTGGTGCTTTTTGCGCTGGCCGCGCTGGCCGGCGCGGCATTCACATACAGCGGGGATATCGTTTTCCCCGGTGTTGCCGCCCTGGTCCCGGTCCTCTCCACGGTGCTGATCATCGCCGCGGAGCGCACCGAAGGACTGCTGTCGCTGCACCCGGTGGTGGACAGCGGACCGATCCAGTGGGTCGGCGCAGTGTCCTATTCCCTGTACCTGTGGCACTGGCCGTTGATCGTCTTTGCCGCGCAGCTTACCGGCGGTGATCCCGGCCCGCTGGAATCCGTGGGCCTGCTTGCCCTGTCGCTGCTTTTGGCGCAGCTCAGCTTCCGCTATGTCGAGAATCCGGTGCGCCGCTGGCCGACCTTGTCGCGCGGAGCCGGCCGCACCGTGCTGGCCGGGGCAGCTGCCGTAGGTCTTGTCGCGACGCTGGGATTCGTCCCGCAGCAGGCGCAGTCCGCCCTCGCTGAGAAGCAGAACAAGCAGGCGGCCGAACTGACCAGCAACCCGCCTCCCGGTTTCGGCGCCGCCTCGCTGGCGCAGGGCATGCCGGCCTATCTGGGCGAGAACCGTCAGATTGTTCCCACGCTCAGCGAAGCCAGCGGTGATTTTCCGCAGCTCGGGGACTGCGTGCAAAAACCCCAGTCCACGCAGGCCAAGGAATGCGAATTCGGCAACCCGTCAGCAAAGACCACCATTGCGCTGGTCGGCGATTCGCACGCCACGCACTGGTACCAGGCCGTGCAGGCGCTGGCTGATGCCAACGACTGGAAGCTGGTTACCTATCTGAAGGACTCCTGCCCGTTCTCCAAGGCGCAGCGCACAGCGGAAGCCGACGGGTCGATTTCCTGCAGCGAGGCGAACAGGGAAACCGCGCGGCGTTTGGCCGAGCGCGGCGACATCGACGTGGTGCTGACTGCCAATTGGGCCGAACCGTCCTACACTTCGGACGCTGCACGGGGATTTGCCGAGGCCTGGTCAGAGCTCGAAGATGCGGGGATTGACGTCATCTCGCTGGTGGACACACCCCGTCCGGCGCTCAAAGGCTACGCCAGGGACTGCCTGGCCGAGAATCCCGAGAATCCCCAACGGTGCGTCACCCCGCGGGACAAGGCCCTGCCGCCGGGGGATGTCACCGGAGAAGCAGGGAAGCTGGAGCCGCGTGTGCAGGTCCTGGATCTCACCGATCAATTCTGCACCGAGGAAACCTGCCCGTCGCTCGTGGGCAACGTTCTGGTGTACCGGGACAAGCACCATGTCTCAGACACCTACATGCGCACCCTTGCCCCGGACTTCATCAACCGGATCCAACCGCTGATCGACCGCGACCTGGAGGGCTAATACAGGTACGGGTCGCGAGCGCGGAGCGCATTTCATGATCTGCGACACCTTGACTACTACAAGGCGGGCACCCTCGGGTAAGCTTGGAAGGTCTGTGCTACCGCACGCCCGAAACTTGGGTGTGTCCGGCTCAGGCAACGCAAGAACCTCCTGTTGCGGAAAGGCCGCGACCGTTTAGCCCAAAGGAGGTGGGTTCACATGCGTGCTTATGAACTTATGGTCCTCATCGATCCAGAGGTCGATGACCGCACCGTAGAGCCAACCATCGAGAAGTACCTCGAGGTTGTTCGCTCCCACGGTGGCACCATCGACAAGGTTGATGTCTGGGGTCGTCGCAAGATGGCTTACGAGATCAAGAAGAAGGCAGAAGCCACCTACATCGTGGTGAACTACACCGCAGATCCAGCTACTTCGGCTGAGCTTGAGCGTCAGCTCAAGATCAACGAACTGATCCTGCGCCACAAGGTCACCCGTCCGGAAGAGGCTCGCGTTTAATTACGCAAGTACTTCCGTCGTAGGACAAACGTTCAAACTTTTCTAAGGAGAGTCAATGGCAGGCGAGACTGTTATTACCGTTATCGGAAACCTGACCGCCGATCCGGAGCTGCGTTTCACGCCGTCCGGCTCAGCCGTAGCGAACTTCACGATCGCTTCGACTCCTCGCACCTTTGACCGCCAGACCAATGAATGGAAGGACGGGGAAGCCCTGTTCTTGCGTGCATCGGTATGGCGCGAGGCTGCAGAGAACGTTGCAGAAACGCTGACCAAGGGCATGCGCGTCATCGCCCAGGGTCGTTTGCGCTCGCGTTCTTACGACACCAAGGAAGGCGAACGTCGCACCGTTATGGAGCTCGAGGTCGATGAAATCGGCCCGTCGCTCCGCTTTGCGTCCGCCAAGGTAACCCGCACCCAGCGCTCCGGCGGTGGCGGCGGCGGATTTGGCGGTGGAGGCTTCTCCAACGCACCACAGCAAAATGCACCACAGCAGCCGCAGCAACAGCAGCCGCAGCAGGGTGGTGGCTGGAACGCTCCAGCCAACGACCCGTGGAGCACTGGCGGAAACAACGGTGGCGGCTGGGGCAACCCGGGCAACGACGAACCGCCTTTCTAACCACTATTTATTCACCATCCCGCAGAATAATCTGCGGGCTCCCAAACTAAAGGAGCTCCACGATGGCTAAGGCTGAAATCCGTAAGCCCAAACCAAAGTCCAACCCCTTGAAGGCCGCTGACATCACCGTCATCGACTACAAGGACACCGCATTGCTGCGCAAGTTCATCTCCGATCGCGGTAAGATCCGCGCTCGTCGTGTGACCGGCGTTTCCGTGCAGGAACAGCGCAAGATCGCACAGGCAATCAAGAACGCACGTGAAGTTGCCCTGCTGCCTTACTCCGGCGCTGGCCGAGGCTAAGGAAGAAGGGATAGCAAAATGGCAAAGATCATTCTGACTCACGAAGTATCCGGTCTCGGTGCTGCTGGCGATATTGTCGAGGTAAAGAACGGCTACGCCCGTAACTACCTGCTGCCACGCGGTTTCGCAATCGTTTGGACCCAGGGTGGTGAGAAGCAGGTTGATTCCATCAAGGCTGCTCGCGCTGCTCGCGCCGTTGCAAACCTTGAGGAAGCTCAGGCTCTTGCAGCATCGCTGAAGTCCCAGCCGGTCAAGGTTACCGTCAAGGCTGGCGCCAACGGCCGCCTGTTCGGCACCGTGAAGACCGCAGACATTGCTGCTGCTGTTGCAAACGCTGGTCTGGGCAAGATCGACAAGCGCAACATTGAGGTCAGCGACCACATCAAGTCGACTGGCAACTACACCGCAACCGTTCGCGTTCACGAGGACGTTGTTGCAAACCTGCGCCTGCAGGTTGTTGCTGCTGCAAAGAAGTAAGTCCTCCAGACCTGCTTCCTGTCCGACGGGTGGGGCACTCTCCGCGAGGGGAGCGCGCCACCCGTTGGCGTTTAATCAAAGCACTCCGAAAGAACGGCAGGGGCTCCCTCTCGTTAAGATATGGGTGTGGAACAACAGGATGAAAACAGCGCATTGTCGCGTGAACGGTGGGAACTGGATTCCTGCCCGGTGGATATCATTGCCATCGGATCCCAAGTGGTTTACGGCACGGTCGGCCTGAGCGCTTCGGTGCCGGTGTTGACGGAGCGCGGCCTGAAGGTCGCGGCGCTGCCCACCGCCATGCTCAGCAACCTGCCGCACTACCCGCAGGTGCACGCCGCCGACCTGTCGGGCCCATGGGTTGCGGACGCGCTGCATGACCTCACCGCGCTCGGCATCGCAGATGAGGTCTCCACCGTCTACACCGGGTACTTCGCCGGCCCGGCCCAGGTGGTCGCCGTAGCCAGCTGGCTTCGCATGCTGCTCGAACGCCGCCCGCAGCTGCGCGTCGTCGTCGATCCCACGCTTGGGGATTACGACGTGGGCGCCTACACCGATCCCGAGGTCGCCGCTGCCCTGCGCAAGGAGCTGCTCCCGCTGGCTACCGGGATCGTTCCCAACCTCTTTGAACTGCAGCACCTGCTTGAAAGCCCCCCGGCGCGCGAGCAACCCGTCGACCAGATCATCAAGGACGCGCGCCGTCTGCTGTCCGGACGTTGCCAATGGGTGGTTGCCAGCGGCTTGGAGGGGCAGGATAGGCAGCACGGCGAGGATCTCGTCGTGACAGCAGATGAGGCCGCCGGCATCGGCTACGAGCGCCTGGACGTGCGTGTCAAGGGAACCGGGGACGTCATGGCCGCCTCGATCGTGGCAGGGCTGCACCAAGGTCTGGGCATCGCCGACGCCGTGGAACAAGCCGGATCCGCAGTACGCCGACGGCTCGAAGCGCGCCGAATCGGCCGTATTTAGAAACACGACGGACATCACGGACCATCCTGCCCAGCTGCCGAAGCGAGCAACCGATGGTTCCTCCCGTGGCCTTGTTGATAGTTCGCGTGCATCGAGAAAGCCGAATCTCTTGTGTACCGTTCTCCCCGAATGATCGAAAATCTGGCTAAGGAATCCCAGAAGAGGCGTGCCAGATTTCCCAAGGATTGCGACGGATATACCTAGCTGGCGCAGCTTCGCGAAGTGGCAGGTTTGAGCACCAAGGATCTCGTCGGAAGCCCTAAGGTCAGCGCCGACCGGGTCAAGAAACTTGAATCAGGAGATCTGGACCGCGTCCAGCTGGCAACCCTGCCTCGGCATGCGGAGGCCATCGGCTGCCGCTTGGAGTTGCGCTACGTCGCCGAAGGCACCCCACGCGGCATTCAACTAAGCGGCTGGTTCGGATGCATCCCAGCGCTGGGACATCTCACGGAGCTGGGCGAGCCAATTGGCACCTGAACAACTAAAAAAACATTGCCTGGGCTCCGGATCGCCAATCATCCGGAGCCCAGGCAATGTGAATGCACTGGTCTTTCAAGAGGAATCTAGTGTGCGGTGCTTGAGCCGCCTGTTGCGTGGCGCATTTCCATGGCCGGGGCCAAGGCCATCAAGCCCGCTGCGATGCCAACGGCACCGCAAATCCATGACACCCATGTGCTCATGGCGTAGCTGGTGAACTGTCCCATCCACGGCGAGGCAAAAAGCAGTGCACCGGAAATGGCAAGTGCCCATTCCATCGAAACGAGACGCGGCATCGCAACGCTCCACACTGCGGTGACGACCATCAGCAAACCGAAGACCATCATCAGCGTCATGGATGTTGTCGTTCCATTGAGCCAGATAGATGCGATTGCGGCATACAGACCTGCCGCGACACCGACCCAGTCTTGCCACCGAGTCCATTTCTTCATTTGAATCCGACCTCCAACATGAATTTTCAGAGGGCCCCCGACGGGAGTCACCTTAAATGTAGGAGCGACCCCATGACGGGTCAACGGCAATTCGGGGACAAAACGGTAACAGCCAGATTTCCTTAGGAATTTGGCGATTTTCGCACCAAGCGAGCGTCTCGAAGCTCCGGAACTCGGACGTGGCGACGTTCATGGGCCCATGCCCACACCGGTTCGGCACGCAGTGTACTGCCGTGCCGAACCAGGTGAAGGGGAGCCGGTCCTAGACGACCTGCATGGTCGTCAGACAGGTGGCGTCCTCGGACTCTGCCGTGGAGATGGACTGCGTCGAGGTTTTGCCGCCGGCGGTGATCGTCAGTTCACCGGTGACTCCGCTGGGCAGCCAGAGACCGACGAAGCCGTTGTCATTGGTTGCCAGCTGCTTGCCGTCCAGGACCTTCGTGCCATCGTTTGTCGTGAAATCGACGATGACGTCAGCATTCTGCAGCTCCCCGAGGCAGGTGGTGAGACTGTGGAAGTGGCAGTCGTGGGTCTGGCTCTCGTAGGGAGCGACGGAAAGGTAGAATTTGTCCGCAGGCAGCTGCATGGCGGCCTGGCGACCGGCTTCGTCGCTGAGCACCAGCTGCCCGGGGCGGACCGAGGCCATCAGATTGGCCGGGCGTTCGGCAACCGGTAGCTGCTCCAGCTGGTCGATGATCTGCGCCGCGTTCAATCCCTGCAGGCCGAACCGTTCAAGCAGTTCGACTGAATCTGCGGTAGATTCGGCGTCGGACTGGGATGCCGGAGCAGGTGCTGGGGCCGGTGCCTGCGAGCAGCCGCTGAGCACCATGGCAAGCATGGCCAACGGAGCGGCGAGCCGCACCGCTTGGCGGCTCCAGGCGCTTGGTTTTTCGGTGGAGTTCATTGCTTCCTTCGGGCTTAGTGTGCGGAAAGCAGATCATTCATCTGCTCAATTTCTGCGGTTTGGGTGTCGACGATGCGCTGGGCCATGTCCTTGGCTTGGGCGAAACGTCCTTCTGAGAGCTCTTGTTCTGCCATCTCAACGGCACCTTCGTGGTGGGTGATCATCTGCTCCAGATACAGCGTGGTGCCTTCCTCTGTCGTGGCCTGGCGCAGCTTCTCCAGATTCTCGTCGCTGACCATTCCGTCATCCTCGCCCATCGAATGGGGCTGGTTCGACGGGACGTTCCACTGTTCCTGCCAGGTTCGCAGAGTCTGGATTTCTGGGCCCTGAGCCTCCTTGATGTCCTGCGCCAGCTGCTGGATTTCCGGGGCCAGTCCCTGCTTTGACAGCAGGATGTCGCTCATCTCAATGGCCTGTTCATGGTGTATCACCATCATCGAAGCGAACATTTCGTCGGCCTCGTTCTGCGCGACGTTCACGGATTCGTTCGAAGGCGGGGCGGCACTCATGTCGTGGGTTGAATGCTCCGCCGGGTCGTTTGGTTCTGGCGCGGAACAGCCTGCCAGGGCCAGCGCAGCCGCCGCCCCGAGGGCGCTGAGAGTCAGAGGGGTGGACTTCATGGAAGATCTCCTGTGTTGTTGTCGAGGGCGCGCAAAACGCGCCGGATTACCGGGAGGCGGCCAGGGAATCGGCGAAACGCTTCCGGCCGCCACCGGTCATCACGTGCGACTAATACACAGGCTGATTAGGCTCGGCGCGCGCAGCACGCTCCAGTTTGCCCGGGAACATCGCGGCCCGGCCCGCGACGGGGAGACCCGGCGGACCAGTACGCTGCCGCGGCGCGGCAAGAGCAGGAAAAAGAGGATGAACGCGAGGACGCATCCGGCGGCGGCCGCCTGTGCGCCCTGCTCATCGCAGTCGGTGCAGGCCAGCGCGTTCGGCTGGCCGACAAGATGCTGGGTTCCCGTGGCGACGAGTCCCGATCCCGGCGCCAGGGGTCCTGCCGCGTGCCCGTGGGCGCTCTGGGCGGGAGCCGCGGCGCCAGTACCGGCCGCATGCTCGTTGTGCAGGTTCATCCCGTGCATCAAGAGCAGGCCGAGAATCAGCAGCAGGGAGAGAAGCACTGCGCGCGGCAACAGGACCAGCGCCGCAGTGAGGCGGTGCCGGGGTGCGGCGGCTCGTGCTGTAGTCATCACTACCCAACCTAGCCACCGAGCCTGTCAATGGACTTAGAACGAGGTTGAAACTGCACCGCGCACGGTGTTCGGGAGAATACTAGTCGCACGCGGTGAATTTCCGGCGACCGGTCACCGCAAACTCTGGACAGGTCAGCGCTTTGCCCCTGCTTTATTCGGCATTGGGCCTAGAAGCTGGCCCCGGACGGTCGAAAGCGACACTAGAGTAGTAGGTTGAGATACTCGTTACAGACGTGGATCACAAAGAAGTGAGAAAGGGCTATTTTGCACCAGCGTATCCACCATCGCGCCTTCACCGAACGACTGATGAGCGCAGAACAGGCTGCCACTTTCGTTAAGCCGGGCATGACCGTGGCCATGAGCGGCTTCACCGGCGCCGGCTACCCGAAAGCCGTGCCAGGCGCTTTGGCAAAGCTCATCGGCGACGAGCATGACGCCGGCCGAGACTTCAAAATCAACGTTCTGACCGGTGCCTCCACCGCTCCGGAACTGGACGGCGTACTGGCCAAGGCCGAGGGCATGAACCTCCGCCTGCCGTACATGTCCGACCCGGAGCTCCGCCGCCGTATCAACGAGGGCAACATGGAGTACATGGACATCCACCTGTCCCATGTCGCCCAGCACGCTTGGTTCGGCTTCTACGGCAAGATCGACCTGGCCATCGTCGAGGTTGTCGGCGTCACCGCCGAGGGCGACCTGATTCCTTCCTCCTCCGTGGGCAACAACAAGACCTGGCTGGAAATGGCCGACAAGGTCATCATCGAGGTCAACTCCCAGCAGTCCGCCGCCATGGACGGCATGCACGACGTCTACTACGGCACCGCCCTGCCTCCGCACCGCAAGCCGATCGACCTTACCACCGTGCGCGACCGCATCGGCCAGAAGTACCTGAACGTCGACGTGAACAAGATCGTCGCCGTCGTGGAGACCGACGCCCCGGACCGCCTGAGCCCGTTCGCCCCGGTCGACGCCACCAGCGAGAAGATCGCAGACCACCTGCTGGGCTTCCTGGACTACGAGATCCGCGCCGGCCGGCTGAGCGAGAAGCTGCTGCCACTGCAGTCAGGCGTGGGCAACATCGCCAACGCCGTGCTCGCGGGCCTGGCCCGCGGCGGTTACAAGGGCCTGACCGCCTACACCGAGGTCATCCAGGACGGCATGCTCCAGCTGATCAAGGACGGTACCATCGAGTTCGCCTCCGCCACCAGCTTCTCGCTGTCCGAGGCAGGCATCGCCGAGTTCAACAAGAACGTCGACCACTACCGCGACCGCATCCTGCTGCGCGCCCAGGAGATCTCCAACCACCCGGAGATCATCCGCCGCTTGGGCTGCATCGCCCTGAACGGCATGATCGAAGCCGACATCTACGGCAACGTGAACTCCACCAACGTGCTCGGCTCGCACGTCATGAACGGCATCGGCGGTTCGGGCGACTTCGCCCGCAACGGCTACCTGTCGGTATTCATGTCCCCGTCCACCGCCAAGGACGGCAAGATCTCGGGCATCGTCCCGTTCGCCTCCCACGTGGACCACACCGAGCACGACACCATGATCCTGATTACCGAGCAGGGCCTGGCGGACCTGCGCGGCCTGTCGCCGAAGCAGCGTGCCCAGATGATCATCGACAATTGCGCGCATCCGGACTACCGTCCGCTGCTGCAGGACTACTTCGACCGCGCCCGCAAGGAAAGCTACGGCAAGCACACGCCGCACCTGCTGGGCGAGGCATTGTCCTGGCACGAGCGCTTCCGCACCACCGGGGACATGCGCCCAGCGCAGTAGCGCCCGAGGTCATATCGGCGGCCGGCACTTCCCCTGACGGGGCGGTGCCGGCCGTCGGCGTTTGCAGGGTGGAAGCCCGCTATCCGGTCCCTGACGGCGGGAGGGAGATCAGCCGGTCGTCTTGCGGGCCCGGGTCGCCGCGCCCGTCGGTGTTGTTGGTCAGCACCAGCAGCCGCCCATCCGGCCCCGGGACCACGTCGCGCAGCCTGCCCAGCTCGTTGACCAGCAGCTCCCGCTGCTTTTCCGGGTCGTCCAGCTGCACCGCGCGCAGCCGCTGCCCGCGCAGGTTGGCCAGGTAGAGCACGGAATCGATGATCGCGATGCCGCTGGGGCTGGCCTGGTCGGTGCTCCACTGGGCGACGGGGTCGGTGAACTCCCCGGTGCCGCCGGTGCCTTCCACTTCCGGCCAGCCGTAGTTGCCGCCTGCGGTGATCTTGTTCAGCTCGTCCCAGGTGTTCTGCCCGAATTCGCTGGCGTACATGGCGCCGTCGGCGTCCCAGGCCAGCCCCTGCACGTTGCGGTGGCCGTAGCTGTACACGTAGGAATCCGGGAACGGGTTGTCCGCCGGAACGCCTCCCTCCGCGTCCATCCGCAGGATCTTGCCGCCCAAGCTGCCCAGATCCTGCGCGCTCGCCGGCCGCGCCGCATCCCCGACGCTGGCGTAGAGCATGCCGTCCGGTCCGAAGGCCAGCCGCCCGCCGTTGTGGTTGGAGGCTGAAGGCAGCCCGTCCAGCAGCGTCCTGGGCTCGGACAGCGAATAGCTTCCTACCGCCCCGGCCAGCGTGAAACGCTGGATCCGGTTGCCGTTCGGGCCGGTGGAATACGCGTAGAGCCGGTCCGGGGTCTTGAAGGCCAGGCCCAGCAGCCCGCCCTCGCCGCCGAAGTCCACATCGGGCAGCCGGCCGACCTCGCGCACGGCGCCTGAATCGAGGATCTCCAGGACGCGCCCGGAGTCCCGTTCACTGACCAGTAGCGCATCCCCGGCATCCGCCACCGACCACGGAGCGTTGAGATTCGAGGCCAGCGTTTGGAAGCTTGCGCCCTGGGTGTTTTCCGCCCCGGAGGGCGAGCCGCTGGTGGGTGCATCGCTGGTGGGAACGGGGCCGGCCGGCGCCGGGTTGTTGGGAGTCGAGCAGGAGGCCAGCGCCAGCGCCCCGGCCGCTAGCAGCCCCAGGGCGCGCAGGGAAAGCGTGGAACGCGTGCGGTGCGCCGGTGCGCCCTTCCTGGCCACCTGGACCTCCTCTCAGCCGCCGGGGGCGGCTAGCCGTGCCGGGTCGGGCGGTAGGTGAATTCCTGGATGCTGCCATCCAGCAGCCGGGAGTCGACAAGCTCCAGGTCGTAGTCGTCCACCCCGGCGAACACCGGCGAAGCGCCGTTGCGGCCGGTGAGCACCGGGAACACGGTGACCTGGATGAAGTCCACCAGGCCGGCGGCCAGCAGCGAGTGGTTCATCGCCAGAGAACCGTGGGAACGCAGCGGCACCGCGGATTCGGCCTTGAGCCGGGCCACCACGCACAGCGCGTCCTCGCGTTCGAGCACCGCGTCGGGCCAGTCCAACGGCTCGGACAGGGTGGTGGAGATGACCGTGGCGGGCTGCTCGTGCATGGCGATGCCCCAGGGGTCCTCGACTTCCGGGTTGTCCGCGATCTCGTTCCAGAAGCGCTCGAAGAGCCGGAAGGTGTTGGCGCCGTAGACCATGCGGCAGGCCGGGGTGTAGAGCTGCAGCCGGCGCTCGAGCAGCTCGGGGCCCTGCTTGCCCCAGTAGCCGCCCCAGTCGCCGCCGGCGCTGCCGAAGCCGTCCAGGGAGCTGAAGACGTCGAAGGTATAGGTTGCGGGCATCGCGGACCTTCCGGCCGGTAGGCTATGCGGTGCGCCAACTCTACGCCGTTGCGGTGCGCCGCGGAACCCCGCCGGGGCTTATCCGGCGGCCTCTTCCAGCGCCTGCGCGCGCAGCACGTTCTTCTGCACCTTGCCGGTGGAGGTGCGCGGCAGATCCTGCGGGAACACGATGGTGCGCGGCACCTTGTATCCGGCCAGGCGCTCACGGGCGAAACTGATCAGCCCCTCGGCATCCAGCTGCGAGCCGCTGGCGCGGATCACGTAGGCCACCGGGCGTTCACCCCACTTTTCGTCCTGCACGCCGACCACCGCCAGATCCAGCACCTCGGGGTGTGCGGCCAGCGCCTGCTCGACCTCGATGGTGGAGATGTTCTCCCCGCCGGAGATGATGATGTCCTTGGCGCGGTCGCGGACCTGGATGTAGCCGTCGGGGTGCATCACGCCCAGGTCCCCGGTGTGGAACCAGCCGCCGGCGAAGGCCTGCTCGGTGGCCTGCGGGTCGCGGTAGTAGCCGATCATCACGTTGTTGCCGCGCAGCACGATTTCTCCCATGCTTTCCCCGTCGGCGGGCACGTCGTTCATGTCCAGGTCCACCACGCGCGCGGATTCGGCGGTGATCATGCCGACGCCCTGGCGGGAGAGCCGCTCGGCGCGCTCGGCCGGCGCCAATTCGTCCCAGGCGTCCTGGTATTCGCAGATGGTGTACGGGCCGTAGACCTCGGTCAGCCCGTAGACGTGCACCACCTCGATGCCCAGCTTCTGCAGCTTGGAGATGATGGCAGGCGAGGGCGGGGCCCCGGCGGTGGTGATGCGCAGCGGCTCGGCCAGCTCGTGGGCGCGTTCGGCGTCGGCGATGATCGAGCAGACGGTCGGGGCGCCGCACAGGTGGGTGGTGCCCAGGTTCTCGATGGCGTCCCACACCGAGTCCTCGCGCACCGCGCGCAGGCACAGATGGGTGCCGCCGGCGGCGGTGACCGCCCACGGGGTGCACCAGCCGTTGCAGTGGAACATCGGCAGGGTCCACAGGTAGCGGGTGGCGGAGTTCATGCCCTGGTGCATGGCCTCGCCCAGCGAGTTCAGGTAGCTGCCGCGGTGCGAATAGAGCACGCCCTTGGGTTTGCCGGTGGTGCCGGAGGTGTAGTTCAGCGTGATCGGCGCGCGCTCGTCCTCGACGGAATAGGGCAGCTTCACTTCGCTGGCCTCCGCCAGCAGCTCGTCGAGCACCGCGTCCACCGCCACGTCGGGGCGCCGCCCGGTGAACTGGTCGTCGGTGAGCTCGATCAGCGCCTGCAGCGTGGGGTTCTCGGCGCGCAGCATCTTGGTGTTGCCCAGCAGCTCGGTGTCGGCGAAGAGCAGCTTCGCCTCGGAGTGGTCCATGATGTACTGCAGCTCGTGGGCGGACAGCCGGGTGTTCAGGGCGATCAGCACGCCCCCGGCCAACGGCACGGCATAGTGCGCCATGAGCATCTCAGGGGTGTTGGGGGCCAGCACGGCCACGCGGTCGCCGGGGGTGATGCGCTCGCGGATGACCTGGGCGAAACGATGGATCCGGGCTTCGAGTTCCGCGTAGGTGTAGCTGCGGGTACCGTGCAGGACTGCCTGCTTGGACGGGTAGACCTCGGCGGAGCGCTCCAGGAAGCGCAGCGGGGTCAGCTCGGAGTGGTTAGCGTGAGTCATGGCCATGGGGGTGACGTCCTTTGATCTCTGTACCTGTCACGTAGCACCGCCCGCGATCCTGTGAGCTGGCGCACGTCCAACAAATATCGTGGCATGAAACGCAGGTTCAATTCAAGAAACGTAGTTTCATGTCGGTAAGCGGAGGCAATGCCGCGCCGAACGCACCACCGCGCTCTGGGCGCTATGGAAGCAATGCCGCGCCGAAAAACAAGTCTTTTCCTGCGCATGAATGCGTGTCATCCTCTATGAATGACACCTGCCCGCCCTCCGGCCGCTCCGAGCCTTCAGGCAGCGCTTGGCGCCGGCGTGGATCCGCTGGGTTACGCCCGCCAGCTGCTGCCGCTGCACCGCAGCTGGTCCGAAGGAGCGCGCATCCAGCGCGAAGTTCGCCCGGTCATCGCGCGCTCCTGGGAGCGGGCGCAGGGCCGCGGCGGCGAATCCCGCCCGTTGCCGAGCGGCGAGCTGGCAGCGCGCCAACGGGAGAATAATGAGCTGTCGATCCTCGGCGAGCTGCTGAGCGACCGGCTGCTGCCGATGGCGGGTCAGGCAGAGAACCAGCTGGTCATCGCCGACGGCGAGGGCTACATCCTCACGGTGCTCGGACCCCGCGCGGTGCGCAGGCAGAGCGATGGGATCGGATTCGTGGCTGGCGCGCGCTGGCGTGAAGCGGATGTCGGGACCAACGGCATCGGCACCGCCATGGCCGAGCGGATTCCCGTGCAGGTTTTCGGCCCGGAGCACGCCCGCGAGGAACAGCATGCCTGGGTGTGCACCTCGGCGCCGATCGTCAGCCCGGCTACCGGAATGCTCACTGCCACCGTCACACTAGCCGGTTCATTCCGCACTGCGCACCCGCACACCCTCGCGTTGGTGTCCGCGACCGCCCGCGAGGCGGAGGGTGAGCTGCTGCGCGTGCACCAGTTGAAGCTGAACGAACTGCGCGACGCAGTGGACCAGCCGGCCGATAACTACGTGCTGGTTGACGAGCAGTACGCGGTAGCTGCCAGCCGTGGTTTCGACTGCCCGGTGCGGCTTTCGGCGATCGGCGGATTGCACGAGGGAAGCGTCTGGGTGCGCGGGCTGGGCGCCATGCACGCGGCACCGGTGCCGGGCGGATGGATGTTGCGCCCCATCGCCGAGCAAACCGTCTTGGAATTGTGTCCCAGCCCGATGCCGCGCGCGGTGATCTGGGTGGGATCAGAGCGTACCGAGGTGCCGCTGAACTCCCGGCATTGGCGGATCCTGCAGCTTCTGGCCCGCCGGGAGCAGGGGGTGGATGCGGCCGGGTTGCGCCAGCTCTGGCAGGAACCGGTAACCCCGGTAACCGTGCGTGCCGAGGTCTCGCGGCTGCGGGCCAAGCTCGGCGGGATCATCGCCGCGCGCCCTTACCGGCTGACCGTTCCAGTGGTTTTACCTGGTTGAGAAGAAGTTGGGATCGTACCTGCCAGCCGCGGCCGCGATCGGATGGGTGGTCGCTTCAGGCGCGGGAGAGCCGGTTCCGACCGGCTCGCAAGTCGGCCAACGAAACTGCTGGCTATCTGGGCATGGGCCGCAACCGGGGGAACAAGATGTCTACCTGTTGGCGTTCGCAGCGGTTGATAGTGACGCGTTCCGTCTTATCGGCAACGGGTAGCAAGCAGCTACGGTGTTTTGAGGCCGCATCGCGGCGCGCGTTGGGTCCTGAGGGCGAACGCCGCGGAGCGTGGATCCGTCGTCGGCTCGGGGGCTGGTCACAGGGTTTCGCAATCATGGAAGACATTTGGTTGCAGCAGAAATCGGCGTATTTTTCCTTAGACTGCTAGGGGATCGCTTGCTTATAGGATGGTGCTGGGTAAATCCTGAAATCCTTGACCTATACCCATTGCCGAGGAGTAGGGTCGAAGGGACTTGCTATCTAGTGAACAATCCTGAAACTTATGACAAATAGACCTCGTAAAGACATCCATCTTTCCCTTACTGGCGACCAATATGACGATCTGACTAGTGCCTTAGAAACACAGAGGAACAGCTTTGAGCAGTTCGCTACCGACGCGAATAACGGATTTGGGTATCTTGATACCGCGTATTGGACTCAGCGGGTTACCGAGGTGCAACAATTGCTTGATACAGTTCGCCGGCTGGCCCTGGGGGCGAATCCGGAGGTCGTGAGGCACGAGGCGCAAGAAAACGCGACCAAGCACGCGAGTCCGGATTCCGGGACCGAGATCGGCCCGCAAGGCTAGAGGCTAAGGACGGTGGCGGGGAATACTTACCGCCAGCCAGCCTGCAAAGCTGCGAGGGGGTAGCGCATGGGGCCGGCATTCCAGCACCTCGCGGTAATTGCCATGGCAGAACCGATAACAAGTCTTGATGTCCGCAGGCATAAGTGTCGCAGTTCGCAGGCTTTTAACTGCCTTGGTGACTAACCACTGAAACGGTGTGCGTAGGTGGGGCTCTCGGTGGCCGGACGGAACGCAGGGATCGGGTGCGCCACTGAGCTCGCATCCCAGTACTTGGCTCGGAAGGTGACTAGCCCATCTTCTTCGGCGCGCTCGAACAGATCTTGGATGTGGGTCGAATCTTTCTCGACCGCGGCGTTTCGCAGGGCTGGGTTGGGGGTCGAGACGTAGAGGAACTTCAACTCATCGAGCTTGGCACTGAGCATGGCTACCAAGACCGGGCGGCCGTGCATGGAGACTAGGCCCATAACATCATTGAGAGGCTCCGTGGGAATCGACATCACTATTGGCATTCCCTGGACCCATCCGTAGTTCGTCAGGTGTTGGCGCCCCTCGCGGGAACCGAGCAGTTCACTCACGCGCTCGGCGGTTTTGGTGCGTACGATACGTCCTGGCATTGGTACTACCTCCACTGTGTTCTTGAGTCTTCCGAGTGATCCCCATCAACTTGGAACAAGTCACCATGCAAACCGGCTACCTTTCATCCTGCCTGTTTGCGGTGTTATTTCTACCCTAAAAGATTAGGCCACTGAAGGATAGTTCGGCTTTATCGCTTAATAAGCATTCGTGAATGCGCCAAGGATCTTCCGTGGCCATACCGCTTTAAGAATGGAGGAGTCCCTGGTTTGATCGACGCGCGTAGCGCCTAGTCAGTAGATACTTCAGAATATGAGAGGCTTACGGATTAGGGGTGTGGTTTTACCATTCTTACGCGGCGCAACCCTTATCAGGATTCGCGCAGGTTAGGAATGATTTCGTTCTTCGTAATCTAATTGTGATAAGACGAAATTAATTTCCGCAAGTCATGTCAATTGGTATAGGGATGGAGTGGAATTTCATGGATGGCAGCACTGTGTGACCAGAATGCCACCCGGAACGGAGTGAGCCGGCTTTTGGGATGTCTGACGCAAAGGTCTTGAATTGTCGACTCAGGAGAGACCGGCTCCACGCGCGTGAAGATCGGACTCGGCACACTGATGTGCCATAACTGCAGATCATTGTTTTGGCCATCAATGCGTACCAGAAGTACAGCGCGCCCGTGCACGGAGACTAGCCCCATGATGTCTTCCACACGTTCACAGGCGTGGGCGAAAACTACTGGCATGCCTTCCATCCATCCATATGAGGTGAGATGCCTCCTGGCTTCGGGGCATCCGAAGAGTTCTTGCATGCGCTGGGCAGCAGGGGTGTGAAGTTCTGGGATATTCATTTGTTCCTCCGCCGACGGCAGCTTGCCGAGAAAGTGGTCGTTCACGAAGTCCGCTGTGAAGTTGCGGAAAGGTTCCCCGTGTTTCGCTTTTCGGCGCTCGGTGATCATCGTGGAGTTTCTCTCTGAGGGTACCGCTTAAGTTTATAAAATGAGATACCACGCCCTGGTGAATCACCTATGCCGTCTTGCCCGTAGGGCTCCGTCCTTTCCTGTAATACTGGGCGGTGGCGACGTGACGATGCCACGCAGGCCGAAGCGAGAATATACGCGGCGTAGTTGCCATCTGTGCACCCCGTCACCGACCGTGTCCAGCGCGGCTATCACGGAATTTTTCAATGCCTCAGCTGGCAGCGCGGCAGGGGTCTTTCGGCAGACTCCATCACCGTCACCCCGTGGCCCGCGATGATTGCATGATCTGTGCCTGCGCCCTCTTCGGGCCCTGGATTTCTGGTATCAGTGCTGGCGGCGTATTTGCGATGATCAAACTCCGTCCGGGCGAGATGGTCATTCCGGCGAAGCCAGGGCTGAAATCCCGTGGGCGAGCGCCCTGATCCACGCTCTTGCGGTTTCCTGCGCGCCGTCACGTTGCTTGGGGCAGACCGTGGATCCGCCGGAGTCAGATTGGCGCCCGGCCAGGGGCGCCAGTTGGCTGTGGAAAGTAAGCCGAGACCGGCTCTGGCGGCCCCGGGGCATTCAGCATCCGCGAGTACTGCCGGTTTTTCCAAGTCCTTGAATCCTTGGCGTGGCCATCGTTTTGGCCGGAGGAGCCACGCGACTGCTGGTGTCATGATTGTGCGGCCAAACGACGAGCAGCATCGCGGTCACTGCGCGGGGCAACACTGGCCCCGCGGGCGGTGTTCGCGCTCCGCCGACGAGCAGGAAACTGCTTGATGGATCTAGGGTGCCCTGTACCCGACCCGTCGGTGCTGCGTCGTTGGCTGCATGGTTTTCTGCGCTTGAACGAGACCAACGATTTGCCATCCATGAAGCCAATGGTCGCGAACGAGAGCCCTTCGGCGCGGTTGCAACCTTTTGCAACCCTTTCGAATTGTGATCCACCTCATATTCTGGATTCCACGCGGCACAGCTGGCGCCGCACCATCCCAATGGTTCCAGGAAGAAATGAAGTGATGACGATGGCTGAGAACTCCCCGGAAGTCCAGGCGCAAGCATGGCTGTCCAAGTTGCAGCAGGCGCTGGAGGCCGACGATTCCGCCGCCGCGGCGCAGTTGTTCGGCGAGGAATCCTATTGGCGCGATCTGACCGCGCTGACCTGGAATCTGCACACCGCCGAGGGGCGCGACGGCATCCAATCCATGCTGCTGGGCATCGACTCTGGCGCCTGGCCGCGCAACCTGCAGGTCACCGGAGCTTCGGAAGCCGACGGCATCATCGAGGCGTGGTACACCTTCGAGAACAACGCGATGCAGGGCAAGGGCCTGTTCCGGCTGCGCGACTCGCTGGGCTGGACTATGCTTTCCACCGCTCAGAGCCTGCGCGATTTCCCCGAACCCTCCGGCCCGCGCCGCACACTGGGCGCGGACCACGGCGCGGCCATGGTCTCGGAGAACTGGCTTGACCGGAGAAAGAAGGCGCAGCAGTCCCTGGGCGTCACCGAGCAGCCCTACGTGCTGGTCATCGGCGGCGGCCAAGGCGGCATCGGCCTGGGAGCACGGCTCAAGCGCATGGGCGTGCCCGCGCTGATCATCGACAAGCACCCCAAGCCCGGCGACCAGTGGCGTTCGCGCTACCACTCCCTGGCCCTGCACGACCCGGTCTGGTACGACCATATGCCGTACATCGAGTTCCCCGACCACTGGCCGGTGTTCACGCCGAAGGACAAGATGGGGGACTGGCTGGAGTGCTATACCAAGCTCATGGAACTGGACTACTGGTCCCTGACCGAGGCCGTCAGCGCGCGCAAGGACCCCGAGTCCGAAGGCTGGATCGTCCAGGTTCTCCGCGACGGTCAGCCGCTGACCCTGCGCCCTACGCACCTGGTCATGGCCACCGGCATGTCAGGCATCCCGAACCTTCCGCAGTACCCGGGCCAGGAGATCTTCGCCGGGGAGCAGAACCACTCCTCGACCCACCCGGGCGGCGAGTCCTACCGTGGCAAGAACGTCGTGGTGATCGGCGCGAACAACTCCGCTCACGACATCTGCGCGGACCTGGTCCACAACGGCGCCAAGCCGGTGATGGTCCAGCGTTCCAGCACGCACATCGTGCGCTCCGAATCGCTGATGAAAACCGTGCTCGGGCCGCTGTACTCGGAGGAGGCGCTGGCCAACGGGATCGATACCGATACCGCGGACCTGATCTTCGCCTCGATCCCGTACAAGGTGCTGCCCGAATTCCACAAACCCGCCTTCGCCCAGATCAGGGAGGACGACGCGCAGTTCTACCAGTCGCTGACCGACGCCGGGTTCGACCTGGACTTCGGCGACGACGACTCGGGGCTGTTCCTGAAGTACCTGCGCCGCGGCTCAGGCTACTACATCAACATCGGCGCCTCGGAGCTGGTGGCCGACGGGTCCATCGCGCTGGCCAAGGGCGAGGTCTCGCACCTAACCGAACATTCAGTGGTGCTGGCCGACGGCACCGAGCTGCCCGCCGACGCGGTGGTCTACGCGACCGGCTACGGCTCCATGAACGGCTGGGCCGCGCAGCTGATCTCCCAGGAAGTCGCCGACGAAGTGGGCAAATGCTGGGGCCTAGGCTCGGGCACCACCAAGGATCCCGGGCCGTGGGAGGGGGAGTTGCGCAACATGTGGAAGCCGACCAGGGTCAAGAACCTGTGGTTCCACGGCGGCAACCTGCACCAGTCCCGGCACTACTCCAAGTATCTGGGGCTGCAGCTCAAGGCACGCTACGAGGGGTTGGACACTCCTGTGTACGCGCTCGCCGAAAGCTTCCACCGGCTCTGACGCGGGGATGCGTCTGGAGGGTCCTCGGCCCGCCCGGTTCGATGGTGCGACCGGGCGGGCCGAGGGCTGCGTGCCAAAGGTCTGCGGGCTTATTCGGTCAGGGCGTCCTGATTCGGAGCCTGAGCCTGATCCCGTGTCGTGTCCTCCGGTCTCGGTCGGATCTCGCTGAGCAACGTCCCGGCCACGATGACCGCCGCGCCGAGCAAGGCCAAGGCAGGCATCCGGTCACCGGCCATGCGGCCGAAGATTCCGGCCCAGACCGGTTCCCCGGCATAGATAATGGTGGCCCGGGCGGGGGAGACGGACTTCTGCGCCCAGTTCATGGTCGCCTGGATCAGGAAACTTGCGGCTCCCAGGCCAATGGCAGGGGCGGCCCAGAGCCAGGAGAACTCGGGGACGGATTCACCGGCTGCCGGCATGGCGGAGAATCCGAGGCCGCCGGCAACAAGCAGCTGGATGACGGTGACCCTGCCCAGGTTGACCTTGCCGGCGTAGAAGCCAATCAACAGGATTTCTGCGGCCATAGGCAGGGTGCTCGCCAAGGTTGCGATCTCTCCAGGGCCCAAGCCCAGGGTGACGGCACCCGGTCCAGCCAGCAGCAGTAGTCCGACAAAGGCGAGACCCGCCCCGAGCAAAACCATCGTGTGGGGGCGCTGGCGAAAGACCAGCCATTGCAACAGCGGAACCATCGGCACGTACAGCGCTGTCAGGAACGCCGAAGTGCTGCTATTGATGGTTTGAAGCCCTTGGGTCTGCAGCCCATAACCCAGGAAGATCATCACGCCGATGGCCGTTCCGGCCCATAACTCCCTGCCGGTGATCCTGCGGAGCGACTTCGAGAAAATGGCCGCGGCGACCAAGCCTGCGATGACAAATCGGACGCCGACAAAGAACATCGGTCCGCTGTGGCGCATGGCCAAGTGAATCAGCAGGAAAGTTCCGCCCCAAACGGACGTGATGGCAAGGAGGGCGGCTTCTTGCCTGCTGAGTGAAAAATTTTCCCGTATGGCAGAAATGTGCACCATTCTGCACATCATATAGTGCAGAATAGTGCACATGCAAGATTCCAGTGACTCTCCGGTTCTCCGCAACGTTGGATCCAATCTCCGCGACTTCCGAAAACGCGCGGGACTGAGCCAGGCAATTCTTGCGCAGCGCTCGGGGGTCAGCCGACGCACGATCATCAACCTCGAAGCCGGCGAGGCGAATATCAGCCTGGCGGGACTCGACCAATTGGCGGAAGCGCTGGGAATTCGCTTCGTTGATCTGGTGACCGCGCCTACTGCGGCCCGTTCCGAAATCAATGAACTGGCGTGGAAGGGGAGTAGTCCGCAGAGTCGGGCGATGCTGCTGGGGTCGGCCCCCGCCAGCGAAGAGGTGCAATTGTGGACGTGGGTGCTTGCGCCCGGCGAACGATATGACGCCCAGCCCGATCCCCAAGGCTGGTCGGAAATGATCTTGGTAGTTCACGGCAAGCTGCTCATTGAGTTCGCCTCGACGGTCCTGGACCTGAACGCGGGGGAACATGCAACCTACCCCAGTTCGCAGTCCTATTCCTACGTGAATGCCGGCGCGGAACCGGTGAAGTTCGTTCGAAACGTCATTTCGTGACGGGCGGGCTGGCCGCCAGCGCGGCGGTACTTCTGGCGGAAGAATCGCTGTGGACCGCCCGGGGGTGTCCGGGGAGTCGGGTTCTGCAAGTCTGTGGGGGCTTGGGCGACGCCTGCCCTCGGCATGGCAGATGTACGAAGCCAGCGGCTTGATTGCCTTGGCCCGCTGCATTCTTTGAAATCAAACCGCACAAGTTGGCTGGAGATGCGTGCAAAATGACTGAAACTTCCGAATAAAAGGATGATCGAAACACGGAAATTACCGAAGGAGTCGAACAATTTCTTGAATATTGCGATTTGAGAAGTGAAATGTTTGACCGTGCGGCGTAACGAGCAATATGGTTTTAACCAGAATCAAGAGCGTCAGCTATAAGCCCTGGCTTGCTGGCCGGCAACCCTCTCAACGGTAGTGGGGTGCTCCAGGTGAGGATTCGGTCCCACGCAAGAACGCGTGGCACAAGTACCGCACATCGAGTGTGCAAACATCTGGCAGCGCGCAGAAGTGAACTCCACGGGCTGTTGCCGGACGTTCCCGCTCGTTGGGCACGACCCGAAGGAATCGAGCCATGTCTTTGAATCAGGATCTTGACCCGCTGACCCTGCGCAAGGTTTTCGCGCAGCACCCATCAGGCGTCGCCGCACTCTGCGCCGTCATCGACGGGGAGAAAACCGGCCTCGTCGCGTCGTCCTTTACCGTCGGAGTATCGCTGGAGCCAGCCCTGGTCATGTTCGCGGTGCAGAAAACCTCCAACACCTGGCCCAAGCTGCGTGCCGCGGAGCGTATCGGCGTCTCGGTGCTCAGCGAGCGCAACGACGGGATTTGCGGGCAGATCGCCTCAAAGCACGGCGACCGCTTTGCCGGCGTAGATACCCATGAGACTGAGCAAGCCGCACTGTTCATCCAGGAATCCACCCTCTGGCTGGAGACCTCGATCTACAACGAAGTGGAAGCCGGCGACCATTGGGTGATCTTCCTGGAGGTCCACGGTCATGACTTCTCCAACCATTCCCCGCAGATCTTCCACGATTCGCGATTTCACTCACTGCCAGTGCCCGAACTCGTTTAACTGACATCACCAGACGCTGCGGCGCGAAGAATCATCCTTCGCGCCGCAGCGTTTTTAATTCCAAACCGCGCAGCTTCGGGCCCGGATGCCCGGTATCCATGGACTGGAGTTCGCCGACCTGCGGGTTTCCACCGCTCATCACGCGATTATGACGGAGCTGCTATCCACAGCACTATCCACAGCTTTGTGGATAGCCTGTTGATTGGGGTTGATAACTTGTGAAAAACACCTTGATTCCGGGATTTTGGCTGTTGATAACGCTTTCGGAGCCTGTGTGCAGTGGAAAAAATTAACTCTCTATCCACAGCTGTGAAAACATAAATACCCAAGTCAAGTTCTAATGTCTGGCATTTAAGTGGGGTAATCCACAGGATTATCCCCACGTAGTGAACAGGGGAATCCACAGGAGGTTGTAGGTTATCCACATATTCTGTGGATATCAGGGTTTACCTCTGTTAATAACCCACCTAGTGTTGGCACTGGGAAAGACTATCCACAAGGGCTCCGGGCCCAACTGTCGGTTGGTGCTGACACGATGGACAGTTGCCGACATGGCAAAAGTGGTTTCCCGGCGGTTACATAGGGGATGGAAGTGTCTGTAATGAGCGCAGAGCCGATCTACGAAGAGCGAGCATCGGATGCGGGGCGCAAGCCGCCGCAGGATATCGAAGCCGAGATGTCGGTTCTTGGCGGCATGATGCTCTCCAAGGACGCCATTGCCGATGTCGTCGAAGTCCTTCGCGGCACCGACTTCTACCGTCCCGCCCATGAAGCAATCTACGAGGCGGTCATCGACCTGTACGGCCGCGGCGAGCCCGCGGATGCCGTGACCGTGGCCGACCTGCTGACCAAGCGCAACGAGATCGCTCGCGTCGGCGGAGCCGCCTACCTGCACAATCTGATCCAGCAGGTGCCGACCGCCGCGAACGCCGGCTACTACGCGGAAATCGTGCGCGAACGCGCCGTGCTGCGCCGCCTGGTGGACGCCGGAACCCGTATCGTCCAGATGGGCTACTCGCCCGACGGCGAGGTGGATGCCATCGTCAACGAGGCGCAGGCCGAGGTCTACAAGGTCTCCGAGAACCGCGGCAGCGAAGACTACGTGCGGCTGTCCGAAATCATCGAGGGTACCGTCGACGAGATCGAGAACGCCGCCAACGCCGGCGACGGCATCACCGGCGTGCCCACCGGCTTCTACGAGTTCGACGAGCTGACCCAGGGCCTGAAGGGCGGCCAGATGATCATCATCGCGGCCCGCCCCGCCGTGGGCAAGTCGACGTTCGCGCTGGACTTCGCCCGTTCCGCGGCTATCAAGCACAACATGGCCACCGTGTTCTTCTCCCTGGAAATGGGCCGCAACGAGATCGCAATGCGCCTGCTCTCGGCGGAAGCATCCATCCAGCTGCAGGACCTGCGCAAGGGCTCGGTGGAGGACGCGCAGTGGACCAAGATCGCGACCACCATGGGCCGGCTGAACGAGGCCCCGCTGTTCATCGACGATTCGCCGAACATGTCCATGATGGAAATCCGCGCCAAGTGCCGACGCCTGAAGCAGCGCAACGAGTTGCGCATGATCATCCTCGACTATCTGCAGCTGATGAGTTCGGGCAAGCGTGTGGAATCGCGCCAGCAGGAAGTCTCCGAGTTCTCGCGTAACCTCAAGCTGCTGGCCAAGGAGCTCGACGTGCCGCTGATTGCGCTGTCGCAGCTGAACCGTGGTTCCGAGCAGCGTACCGATAAGCGGCCCATGGTCTCGGACCTTCGCGAATCGGGCTCGATCGAGCAGGACGCCGACATGGTCATCCTGCTGCACCGCGACGATGTGTACGACAAGGAGAACCGTCCGGGCGAAGCCGACGTGATCATCGCGAAGCACCGTGCAGGTCCCACCAAGACCATCACCGTGGCATTCCAGGGACATTACTCGCGCTTCAGCAACATGTCCTCGGAAGGGTAGCCCCGGCCGGCATTTCCAGGGCACCTACTGGGTTGGCTGACCGCCAACTATAGTGGGTGTCATGTTCGTCTCCCTCCAAGCGTTGCTCTGGGGAACCGTGGCCGGATCAGCGCTGCTGATCGGGGCCGTAGCGGCCTGGTGGCTGCGAATTCCCCGGGTCTGGGTCTGCGCCGTCATGGCGTTCGGCGCCGGCGTGCTGGTCAGCGCGCTGAGCTTCGAGTTGGTGCTGGAGGCCTTCACCATGGGCGGGCTGGCGGCCACGGCCGCCGGGGTCGCTGCCGGCGCCCTGCTCTACTTCGGCGCCAACGCGCTGCTGGCCAAGCGCAGCCGCAAGAGAAGCCGCACCCAGGCAGGCAGCTCCGGATCCTCCTCCGGATCAGCCATCGCCGTCGGCGCGCTGATCGACGGCATCCCGGAATCCGTGGCGCTGGGCCTGGGGCTTGTCGCGGGAGCCAGCGTGAATCCGACCATGCTGATCGCCATTTTCGTCTCCAACATTCCCGAGGGGCTGGCTAGTTCGGCGGATATGAAGGCCTCCGGGCGCAGTAGCCGGTCTATCTTCGCCCTGTGGGGCTCGATCGTGCTGGCCAGCGGTCTGGCCGCCTTCATCGGGGCGATTGCCTTGGAGGGCATGCCTGCCGAGGTGCTGGCCTTCACCACCGCCGTGGCCGCGGGAGGCATCCTCACGATGATCGCCGACACCATGATTCCCGAGGCCTACGCGGTGGACCACGACTACACCGGGCTGCTGGTCACCGCCGGATTCCTCAGCGCCTTTTCGCTGCACGCACTGGGCGGATAGCCGCCGATCCCACGGGTGGACTGAAGCCGCCGCGGTTCTGCGAGAATGATTCCATGCCCCAGAACAAAAGCTCTCGTACCGGTGCGCCCGGCGTCGAGACCATCTACGCGCCGCAGTACCTGTCCACGACTCTGGGCATGTTCATCCTGGTGTTCCTGGTCGCGTTCGAGGCCATGGCGGTGACCACGGTGATGCCGCTGGTCAGCGAGGTGCTGGACGGGAAGCGGCTGTTCGCCCTGTCCTTCGCTGCGCCCATGGCCAGCGGCATGCTGGGCATGGTGGCGGCCGGCGAAATCACCGACCGCTGGGGGCCGAAGATTCCGCTGTTCGCCTCGGTGGCGGTATTCCTGGCGGGCCTTCTGGTGTGCGGCACCGCGGGCAGCATGGAGATCCTGATTTCAGGGCGCATCCTCCAGGGCATCGGCGGCGGCGCGATCACCGTGGCGATCTACGTGCTCATCGCGCGCGCGTACCCCGGCAGCCTGCATGCGAAGATCTTCGCGCTCTTCGCCACCGCCTGGGTGTTGCCCGCGCTGATCGGCCCCTGGCTGGCCGGGCTGATTGCGACGTTCATCGGCTGGCGCTGGGTGTTCCTGGGTGTCATGGGGCTGGTTGCCCTCGCCTTCTGCGCCATCATCCCGGCGCTGGACCGGCTGCCTCGGGAGTCCCACTCCGAGCTGGGCCCGGTCTCCTGGAAACGCCTGCTGCTGGCCGGGTTGGCCGGAGCGGCTGTCATCGCGATGAACCTGCTGGGCAACAGCGGCGGCGCCTGGTCGCTGCCAGCCCTGCTCGCGGCCTTGCTGCTGGCGCTGCTGACCATCCGCCCGCTGTTGCCCAAGGGTACCTTCAGCGTGCGCCGCGGGCTGCCCGCCACCATGAGCACACGCACGCTGGTCGCCGGCGCGTTCTTCGGTGTCGAGGTGTACCTGCCCTACCTGTTGCGCGAGGACTACCAGCTGAGCCCGGACCGGGCCGGACTGGTGCTGACCGCTTCGGCGCTGAGCTGGTCGGTGGGTTCGTGGCTGCAGGGCAAGCTGGGCGACAAGCTCTCGAATTCGCACAGCATCACCCTCGGAGCCCTGGCCAGCACGGTCGCGATCTCCACGGCGCTGCTCACCGCGGTGTACCACCCGCCGGTGGCGGTGCTGATCTGCGGCTGGGCCGTGGGCGGCTTCGGCATGGGGATGATCTACCCGCGCCAGAACGTGAATATGCTCAAGCTCTCGGCCGAGCATGAACAGGGATTCAACTCCTCGGCCATGACGCTGGCCGATTCGCTGGGTACCGCCGGCGCCACGGCGCTGGGCGGCGTCATTTTCGCCACGGCGGCCGCAGGGTGGGGCTTCATCTCGGTGTTCAGCTTCTGCCTGGCCCTGGCGCTGGTCCTCATCATCGTTTCGCCGCGCACCAAGCCTGCTGCCCGGCCAGCGGCTTGACTACGCTGGGGGCATGGATACGCAGCTTCCGAAGACCAGCAATCCCGCCGTCAGGGCTTTCGAGCAGGCCGGCATCACCAGCCTCGAGCAGGCGGGGCAGGCCGGCGCCGCCGCGCTGCTCGCGCTGCACGGCGTCGGACCGAAAGCCATTCGCATTCTCCGCGAGGAGCTGGCCGCGCGCGGCCTGGAGATGAAACCCTGAAATCCCCGGTTTAGCTGCGCGGAAGGATTTCCAAGTGGCTCGGGGTCGGCTGCACCAGATGCGCCTGGTATTCCGGATGCTTCGCGACATATCCCTTGACGTACGGGCAGACTGCCACGATCTTCGCGCCGCTGGAGATGGTGTTGTCCAGCGCGAACTTCACCATGACGCTGGCCAAGCCCTGTCCGCCGTACTCCTCGTCCACGGTGGTGTGGAAGAAAATGCGCTCCACGCCGTCGGTGCCGTCGTAGTCGCGGTAGTGGGCCGCGCCGATGCGCTTGCCGTTGTCGTCCAGGGAGAAGCGCTGGCGCTCGGGGAGGAATACCGGCTTGATCTCACTCATGTTCATGTTTCCTTTGCAGATGTACTAGGACGGGTTGACGCGCGGGCGCAGCTTGACGGTCGGCAGCGCTGGCGCCGGCAGCGCCGCGGGGGTGTTCGGAGGGAACGGCCCGAAGCGGTCTTCGCTGGCATCGCCGGGTTCGGCGCCGATTTCCGCCTGCCACTGGGCGCGGAAGGCCAGGACCTCCTCGTGGGACCGTCCCACGAAATTCCACCACATCAAGATGTCTTCATTCAGCGGTTCACCACCGATAACCAGGGCGAGGACTGGTTCATTCCCGGCCTTGAGGCGCAGGCACCTGCCGCCGGCCCGAACGTAGCCCAATTCGCGAGCCTCCAGCTGGTGCCCGTTGACTTCCAGGCTTCCGGAATCCAGCAGCACGCCGTGTTCGTGATGCTCCGGAACCACGATCTCGATCTCGGCGCCCGGTGCAAGGCGCAGCTCCGCGCCTGACAGCTCCGTGTGGGTCTTGACCGGCGAGGTCGAGCTCTGCGATCCGACGGCGAGACTGCCCAGGAAGACCGACAGCGACCAGCCATCGCCGTGCATCGGCTCCGGGCGGTAGTTCTCGAAGGTCGGCTCCATGTCGCGCGCGCCGTCTGGCAGCGCGGTCCACAGCTGGGCGCCATGCAGGATCGTGGTGCCCTCGGTGAGGATCTCCGAATGGCTGATGCCGTGACCTGCGGTCATCAGGTTCACTTCGCCCGGGCGGACGGTGGCCGCGAAGCCTGCCGAGTCAAGGTGGTTGATGGCCCCGGTGAACAGCCAGGAGACGGTTTGCAACCCGGTGTGCGGATGGCGCGGGACGTTCATGCCTCCGGTGATCGTGATGTCGTCGGGGCCGTAGTGGTCGAGGAAGCACCAGGCGCCGATGAGGCTGCGCTGCTTCTGGGGGAGCGTGCGGAAAACGGTCATGGCCCTCAATCCGCCCAAGGGGACCTCGCGCGGTTCGAGGATCTCAATTTCGGAGGGGGATTGACCCGCACAGCAGTCGATTTCTGCCGGCGCCTGCTCAAGGTTGCTCATAGGCACAAGGCTATGCAGTGCAACCGGGTTTCGCTACCTATTCCGCGGCGGCGTGGCGGATGAAGCCGGTCGCCGGCGAGGAAAGCCCTCGGCCGCCAAAGTCCGGCAACAGCGTACGATCAATAGGAGGACAGCATTGCGACGAGAAGAAGTAGGGGCCGTGGAGAGCATGAATCTGCAAGACGAAGAACTGCTGCAGCTGGAGAAGCAGGTGTGCTTCGGATTGGCGGTAGCCTCACGTACGGTGATCTCGGCCTACAAGCCGGTTCTCGACCCCATGGGGCTGACGCATCCGCAGTATCTGGTCATGCTGGCGCTCTGGGAATTCGCGCCGATGAGCGCGCGTGAACTGAGCGACCAGCTGCACCTGGATCCGGGAACGCTTTCCCCGCTGCTCAAGCGCCTGGAAACAGCCGGCCTGATCGTCAAGACCCGCAATCCGCAGGATGAGCGGGCCATTGTCATCACCACCACCGAGCAGGGGGCGGCGCTGCGCACCGAGGCCGTGAAGGTGCCGAAGGAAATGATGAAGCGCCTGAACCTGAGCCTGGAGGACGCGGTGGAGCTCCGCACGATCCTAGACCGGATGATTGCCGCCGGTTCGGCCGCGCCGAAGGGTTGAATCATTAATTAGTTGGTGCACCAACTAATATCGTAGACTTGGGGTTACCAGGGGATGCCGACTGCATGTCCGATAACACCGAAGAGGAAAGACCATCATGGATGAGTCACCGCTGCCCATCATCGAAGACACCACTGGCCTGGGGCTGGGTTATCGGGCACTGTGGCGCCTGAAGTACCTCGGCCTGAGCATCTTCGGCCCGGCGGAGCGCAACCTCAAGGACAGCCCCCGCGAACGCCACAAGTGGGACCGCGCCTACAAGGTGCTCAAAGCCCATGAGGCGGCCGGCACCCAGGCTGACGAGTTGACCGTTTATACCGCCAGCCGCATGGAACCGCGCCGCCGTCCGCAGCAGTAGATCTCACATCGACCCGGGCGGCCCGGACGCGATAATCTACTAGGCATGGATTCGATGACTGAACTGGTTATGTCCCGCCAATTTTCCGCACCGCGCACCGCGGTCTGGGCGGCATTCGTGGAACCGGAAATCATCTCCCAGTGGTGGGGCCCGCACGGCTGGGCCATCGAAGAGGACTCGATTGTCTTCGAGCCCATGGTCGGCGGCCGCCATGAATTGACCATGGTCCAGGTCGACAACCCGGAAGCCAAGGTCCCGCTGAAGGCGGTCATCACCGCCTTTGACGAGTACACCTGCCTAGTCAGCGACGACGGGCCGCATGAAATGACACTTGAACTGGTGATCACCACCCGTGTCGACTTCCAGGAATTCGCCGGGAAAACAAGCATCACGCTGACGCAGAGCCCGCTGCCCTACGAGGTCATCGAATCCAGCACCAAGGCCTGGAATTCCGCGTTCTCCAAGCTCGAGAACCTGCTGTCCGAGTTCTTCTAGGCCGCGCCGGATCGGACCAGGCAGGCCGTGGCGCTAGCCCCGCCCGATGTACGGCATGCCGCCGGCGGTGATGGTGAACTGGTTGATCGAGGTTCCCAGCGGAATGCCCGCGATGTAGGCCACTGCATCCGCCGCTTCGGCCAGCGGAAAGGTCGGTTCAACCAGGCGTTGGCCACTGGGCTGCAATGCCCCCTGCGTCGCCCCGAAATCATCAAGCAGGTCGCTGGCGGTATTCCCGATGTCCAGCTGGGTTGCCCGGATGCGGTACGGGCGCCCGTCGAGTTCCAGAGATTTCGTGAGGCCCGCGATCGCGTGCTTGGTCACCGAGTAGGCGACCGAATTCACCCGCGGAACCTGCGCGGAGATCGAGCCGTTGTTGATGATGCGTCCGCCGCCGTGCAGCTTGAAGTGCGCGAAGGCGGCCCTCGCCGCATTCATCGCGCCGGTGAGGTTGATGCTGCAGACCTCCTCCCATGCCTGAGGGGACAGCTCGTCGATGGGCACCGCGGGGCCGAAGACCCCGGCGTTGTTGAACAGCACGTCCACCCGGCCGAAGCGCTGCGCCGCCCGGGTGAAGAGCGCATCGACGGCATCCGGGTCCGTGACATCGGCGGGAACCACCAGGGCCTTGTCATGGCCGTCGGAGGCTTGGGCCAGCGTCGCTTCGGTGCGCCCGGCGAGCACCACATTCCATCCGCGGGCCAGCAGCAGCTGCGCGGTGGCCTTGCCGATGCCGGATCCGGCGCCGGTAATCACGATGGTGCGGGCGGCCGACGGGTTCTCAGGTGCCGAGGTCATCAATTCTCCTTGGAAGATTCAGCGGGTCATTGGTGAGGCGTCTGCTCCCATCCTAGGAACCGCGGCGGCCAGCTCCCAGAAACGCCCGGGATGTTTCGCCCGTCCGGTTAGACGGCCGTGCCCCGGGGGAAGTCCCCGGGGCACGGCTGGCGTTGAGGCGGCTAGACGCCCAGCGCGTCCTTCTCGAGCTCGTCATCGGCCAGGTGGCTGGCCTCATCATCGATCTCATTGGCGGATTCGGCGGCCAGGGCGGCCTTGTCCGCCGGAGTCTGGCCCCTGAGCTCGGCCAGCACCTCCTCAGGCACCGGATGCATGTGGCCGCGAACCGGCTTGATCTGGTCCAGGACCATGACCACGGCCAGGCTGATCAGGCCCCACAGGGCCAGGGTGATCAGGTGGGAACCGACGCCGACCGAATCGAAGTAGAGGATCGAGCGGATGGATTCTGTGGCGGCAGGCATCGGCAGGATCTCATGCAGCCATCCGAAGGCCTGCGGCACCATGTAGATCGACAGCGACGCATTGGAGGCGGGAACACCCAGGAACATCACCACTGCCAGGATCGGCAGCATGGCGAGCATGCCCATCAGGCGGCTGAAGATCGTGCTGAACAGCGCCACCGAGAAGATGGCCAGTGCTCCGGTGCCCAGCAGGGCCCAGAAGTGCCCGTGGACCGCACCGGTGAACGGGCCGGCAATCAGGTAGAGCACGGCGGACATGAAGACCGAGTAGCCTGCCAGCAGCGGCAGCAGGTTCTTCAGCCGGCGGGCGTGCGGGGCGGCGGTGTCGCCGACGATGATCACCATGAAGCCCGCCATGATCCAGCCCATGCCAAGGTACATGGCGGTCATGCCGACATTGTCACCCTCGGGCAGCGGAGCCAGTTCCTGGTGGTCAAGCGGCAGCTGCTGCGCGCCGGCCACTTGGCCGAAGACGGTGCTCAGCACCTGGACGTTGGAGTTGCCCGAGGCCTGGGCCGTGTACAGCACGGCCTGCGGGTTCTCCGCGGTGGGCAGCACAAATGCGCCGGCCAGGTCCTGCTGGGAGATCAGGGACTTGGCCTCTTCGGGGTCATCCAGCACGGTGAAGTCGAACATGCCCTCCATGTCGCCTTCCAGTCCCGCGGCGGTCTGCTCGGCCTGCTCGATGGTGGAACCCACCACGGCCACCGGCATGTCGCGCACGGTCGGGGACTGCATGGCGCCGAGCATGAAGGTCAACATGACGCCGACCATGCCCAGCGGGATGGCGCCCAGGGTGATGTAGCGCCAGGCATTGCTCTTCGGGCGCGGGCCGCCGTGCAGGCCTGCCACGTTGATCTCGGTGGGAATGGTGCTCTTGCCCTTGGCGGTGCGGGCGTTGTCGATCACCTGGGTCAGCAGCAGCGCGGCTACGGCGCCGATGGTCAGGATCAGCAGGTGGATTGCCGCCCCGTCGCCGTTGAAGTACATCACCGAGCGCAGGGCCTCGCCGAGGGCGGGCATCGGCAGGAACTGGTGCAGGAAGGTGTAGAACTCGGGCAGCACGTGGATGGACATGCCCAGGTTGGAGGCCGGCTGGCCGAGCACCATGAACAGGAACATCCCCGGAATCACCGCCATCGCGCCGAACAGGCGGGTCAGCAGCAGCTGACCGGCGCCCACGGCGAATACGCCGAGCGCAAGCACACCCATGACCTGCACGCTCTGCGCGCCGTCAAGCACACCCAGGATCGGTCCGGCGATCAGCGCGCCCAGCGCGGACATCAGCAGGGACCAGCCCGCCAGCAGCGGCAAGGCGCGGCGGCGGCGCAGCAGCTCGGGGGCGTTTGAGAAGGCCATCGACCACGGCATGTAGCCGGCGGTGACCATCGCGGTGGCCAGGAACATCGCGCCCATGCCGCTCGGGTCGTTCGCCGGAAGCGGGGCGACATCCTCGGCCGAGATCTTCAGGTCCTGCTCGAGCATCACCGGGGTGATCACTGCCTGGATGGAGGAGGCGGCTGATACGCCGGCACCGCCGGCGGTGTAGAAGGTGGCGTTCTTCCCGTCCAGGAAGACCGCGGCGCTGGCGTCGCGGTCGTAGACCTCGTCGCGGGCCTCGCGCTGGGAGTCGACAATGCTGATTTCCACTGCCTCGGCGTTGGCCTGCTCCAGCGCGGCGGCGAAGTCCTCGGCCTGAGCGGTGCTGGTTGCTGCGATGGCCACCGGCATGTCCCGGGCCTCCTGGTGGTGCATGGCACCGAGGTAACCCCAGATCATCATGCCGACGATCAGCAGCGGCATGATGAAAACTGCCGCGGTGCGCCCGATCTTCTCCGCCTTGGCGCGTTTGGCCGCGAGTGCCTGCGGATCGAGGGGTTCCCCCTCCGTCCTGGACTTCCGCCGGGGCGGAGCCTGGTGTCCGGGGCCGGTGGTGTGGTTGCTCAAGCTGTCGTGCTCCTCGATATTGATCTGTTTAAACTGCATTCGAAAAATGCCTTCGTTGCAGTCTATCAACTAATTTACGCCACATGGCGTAAAATTACCTGTGAAGGTCATGAGGATAGACTTGGCGACCGAAGCAAGCGGCACGGAGGAAGGGTCGTACGGGCATGAGCAGGCATAGCGACAAGGCGCGGGAGGCGCTGATGGATGCGGCGGAAGAACTCTTCGCCATCCATGGAATCGATGGCGTCTCGAACCGGAAGATCACCGAACATGCCGGCACGGCGAACCATTCGGCGATCAAGTACCATTTCGGGACCCGCGACGACCTGCTCAATGCGCTGATCCGCCGCGCCATCACCGAAGTTTCGGAATTCCGGGAGGCCCTGCCGGTCAGCGAGGACCTCGACGGCGGCCTGCGCGAAGTGGTAACCCATCGGGTGCTGCCGTGGATCTACTACCTGGCCGCCCAACCCGAGCCATTCTGCCGGGCGCAGTTCCTCTATCAGGTGCGCGGCTACCCGGGCCTGTCCGGAATCGGCGCAGAAATGCTCCGTGGTGATGAGCTGCAGGCCGATCTGGTGGGCAGGACGCGCCACGAACTGCGCGGCATTCCCGCTTCGGTGCTCCGAGCCCGCGCGGGAATCCTCGGCTATATGGTGCTCGGGATCAGCGCGGAGTTCGAGCGCCAGGTGGCCGAGGGGGAGCATGCGGCGACCTGGGAGGAGCTCGGCTACTTCCTGGTCGACTCCATCGTGGGCATGGTCGCCGCCCCGAGCACCGCGAAATCCGAGTTCCTCGATTTCGGCGGGCCATCCCGCGGATAGAAGCCGAGGACAATCCGCAGATCAACCGACGTATCGAAGGACACCATGAAAAGCAACGGAAAATCCCGAAGCGATGACCAGCCCTCGCCCCAGGAGATGGCCAGCAGGCTGAAGGAGCGCGTCTACGTGACCTTCACCGCGCTCGCGGTGCTGCTGGCCATGAACCTGCACAGCCATGACCCGAAACCCGGGGCATCGGCCGTGAGCCTGCTGGTGACCGTGGCCGCGATCCTGATGGCAGGACTGGTTGCCGACCTGATTTCCCACTCGACGGTCCACGCGTCGCTGCCCACACGCGCAGAGCTGCGCCACCAGCTGGAAGTCGCGTGGGGAGCTGGTGGAGCCATTGTCGGTCCGCTGATCCTGTTGGGTCTCAGCGCGCTCGGGGTCTTCTCCACGTCCACGGCGCTGATCGGGGGGCAGTGGATGCTCGTGGCGGCGTTGGCATTCTTTGCCTGGCTCTCTTTGCGCCGGAGCAAGCTCGGCTTCTGGCGCACCCTGTGGCTGATGCTCGTGCTCGTCCTGGTCGGCGTCGTGGTCATCGCGTTGCAGCTGCTGGCCCATTCCTAGGCGCCCTCGGGTGCGATATGTCTCGGTGTCCGGAGGGTGGATCGGCGTGAATTCCTTGACCAGCACCGAACTGCAGGACATGCTGTAAGCCAAGGTGCCGGGCGGAGTCTGACCTGCTCGGGGCATTGACGGCAGTATCGCCTGCGGAATGGGGATGACATGAAGAAATTTTCACTTGCGGCCATTGCGCGCACTGAATTGCGCGAAGCAGTGAACGCCAGCAACGGTCGTGCGGCGCGCACGGTCTTCGGCGGGCACGAGCACGTCATGCGGCAAACGGTGATGGCTCTGGCGCGGGGCACCGAGCTGCAGGAGCATGAAAACCCGGGCGAGGCCACCATTCTGGTGATTTCCGGAAGGATCCGCATCAGCTCGGGCGGCGAGCAGTGGGAAGGGCGCAGCCAGGACCTGCTGGTCCTTCCCGACGGCCGCATCCAGGTCACCGCGCTGGAGGAATCGAGCATTCTCTTGAGCGTGGCCAAGAACGGGCGGTGACTTCCCGTTAAATAACGCAGAGACCATGCCCGACGCCTCAGGAGAATGGTCTCTACGCAGTTTGTGGGTGCACCTAGGTGCAGTGCTGGTTACCGGCCGAAGAGCTTGGTCCAGATGCTGGGCGCCTGCGGGGTGATGCGGATGCGCGGAGCGATGTCGGGGTCCAGGTTCTCGATCGGTTGAAAGAGCCCTGTCCGCAGTGCCTCGGTGGCCGCGACCAGACGCTGTCCCTCCGGTGAGCAGTTGAAGTTGGCTGGATTGATAGCGGTCATTGCGACCCTCCTTCAGATGGTTCAACTTCCGAATTATGGAAGTTTTATTTTGCTTTACGAAACTAGTATGGGGGTCTCACTGCACTGATGGCAATAGTCCCGGGCAAAAAAACTTATCCATGGTGCGGAAAAAACCCTAAAGTCTGACTTATCCAAGTTTTTTTGGAACACGACTTGACGGCCATGGTGTGAACTGGCTTACAGTGGTGAACAAGTTCCACGGAGCCAACATCTAGTCGAAGCCGAATTTTTCGGTGGTAAGGGTGTTCAGCTAAAGCTCCCTGGGTTAACCCTTGAGCTAGAAATGAGCTGAGCACCCGATGCACCTCAACGTATTCAATGAAGTCTCCGCCGCCGAAGCGGCCGAAATTCTGCGTCCGTGCATCGATGTTGAGCGCTGGATCAATGATCTGGTTTCTGCTCGCCCCTTCTCCTCACTGGCTGCCCTCCACGAGTCCGCAACCCGCAGCGCCGCACCATTCAACCGCGACGAAATCGCCGCGGCCTTGGCTCATCACCCGCGCATCGGAGAACGAGCCGGCGGAAACAGCCAGGAAGCAACCCTCTCCCGCGGAGAGCAGGCGGCCCTGGACCTCAATGCGGACATCATCGAACGCCTTGCCGCGGCCAACCGGGCCTATGAACAGCGCTTCGACCGCGTCTTCCTCATCCGCGCCGCCGGGCGAAGCAGCGAGGAAATCCTCGCCGAATGCCAGCGACGACTGGAAAACACCGACGAGGCGGAGCTGGCCGAAGTAGCCGACCAGCTGCGCCAAATTGCCCTGCTGCGACTGCAGGACGCGGTCAAGAACTAACTTCCAGAGCACCTTCCCTCCAGCGACCGACTCATTAGTCAGGAGACGAACACATGGCAGATGCCAGCGCAGAGCGCAGCCACATCACCACCCACATTCTCGACACCGGGACCGGGAGGCCATCCTCCGGTGTCAAGGCCACGCTGGAAGCCAAGACGGCATCCGGCTGGCAAGAAATCGGCTCGGGGATCACCGATGCGGACGGCCGCATCAAGAACCTCGGCCCGACTCAGGTTGAAGCAGGCCACTACCGGGTTTCATTCGAAATCGGGGACTACTTCGGGAAGCAGGGAACGGAAAGCTTCTTCCCCGGGGTAACCATCGACTTCTACGTCAACAACGTCGATGAGCACTACCACGTACCTCTTCTTATCAGCCCGTTTGCATATTCCACGTACCGAGGGAGTTAGAACAATGACTACCGAAATCACCGCCCCAGCATCCACCGGAATCGTCCTTGGCGAGAACCAGTACGGCAAGGCCGAGGTCCGCCTGGTCAAGATCACCCGCGACACCGCCCGCCACCAGATCGAAGACCTGAACGTCACCAGCCAGCTGCACGGCGACTTCACCGAAGCCCACCTGGAGGGGGACAACGGCAAGGTCGTCCCGACCGACACCCAGAAGAACACCGTCTACGGCCTGGCCCGCGACGGTGTGAACAGCCCGGAGGAATTCCTGCTCCGCCTGGGCGCCCACTTCACCGGCGAGTTCGAGTGGATCACCGGCGGCCGCTGGGCGGCCCAGCAGTACTTCTGGGACCGCATCAACGACCACGACCACGCCTTCTCGAAGAACAAGAACGAGGTCCGCACCGCGGTGCTGGAAATCGCTGAAGACGGCTCCAAGAGCATCGTCGCCGGTCTGGAGGACCTGACCGTCCTGAAGTCCACCGGCTCCGAGTTCCATGGTTTCCCGGTCGACCGCTACACCACCCTGAAGGAAACCAGCGACCGCATCCTGGCCACCGACGTGACCGCCCGCTGGCGCTACACCTCGGAAGCCATCGAGGCGGGCATCGACTTCAACGCGGTCTATGCCTCGGTGCGCGAGCAGCTGCTGACGCTGTTCGCCAACACCCACTCGCTGGCGCTGCAGCACACCATGTTCGAGATGGGCAAGGCCGCGCTGGAGGCCAACGAGCAGATCGCCGAGATCAAGTTCTCGCTGCCGAACAAGCACCACTTCCTGGTGGACCTCGAGGTCTTCGGCCAGGACAACCCGAATGAAGTGTTCTTCGCCGCGGACCGTCCATACGGCCTGATCGAAGCCACCGTGACCCGTGAGGGCGGCGCAGCCAAGCACCCGATCTGGTCGAACATTCCAGCATTTATCTAATTTTGATAAGCGGCGAGGGTGTGCCGATGCGGACACATCGGCACACCCTTGGCAGCGACTGACTTAGGAGGTCAGCCATGAGCGCTACACAAGATGAATCTATCAAAGGGACGCGTCCCGAAGATGCCAAGTTACCACTAGGCAAGACTTTTGCCTACGGTTTGCAGCACGTCTTGACCATGTACGGCGGCATCATCGCACCGCCGCTGATTATCGGCAGCGCAGCCGGTCTATCACCCGAGGAAATCGGCCTGCTCGTCGCCAGCTGCCTGTTCGTGGGCGGCCTGGCCACCATCCTGCAGACCATCGGCATCCCGTTCTTCGGCGCGCAGCTCCCGCTGGTGCAGGGCACGTCCTTCGCCTCGGTGGCCACCATGGTCGCCATCGTCAACGGAGGAGGCGGCATCCAAGCGGTCTTTGGCGCGGTTCTCGTGGCGTCGCTCATCGGCTTCCTCATTGCCCCGTTCTTTGCGAGGGTCATCAGATTCTTCCCGCCGGTCGTCACCGGCACGGTCATCACGATGATCGGAATCTCCCTGACTCCCGTGGCCGCCAACTGGGCCATGGGCGGGAATGCCAAGGCGGATGACTACGGGTCGCTGGCCAACATCGGCTTGGCCGCCGGCACCCTGCTGGTAGTCATCCTGCTTTCGAAGATCGGCAATGCCGCGATCTCCCGCATGTCCATCCTGCTGGCGATCGTCATCGGCACCGTCGCCGCCGCCCTGCTGGGCATGGCGGACTTCTCCAAGGTCGGCAACGGCTCGATCTTCGCCTTCCCGCAGCCGCTGGCCTTCGGCATGCCGATCTTCGAAATCGGCGGCATCATCTCGATGACCATTGTGGTGCTCGTAATCCTGACCGAGACCACCGCAGACATCCTGGCCGTCGGTGAAATCGCCAATACCAAGGTCGACTCCAAGCGCATCGCCGACGGCCTGCGTGCCGACATGGCCTCCTCCGTAATCGCTCCAATTTTCAACACCTTCACCCAGTCCGCCTTCGCGCAGAACGTCGGCCTGGTCGCCATCACCGGCATCACCAGCCGTTTCGTGGTCGCCGCCGGCGGCGGCATCCTGGTGGTCCTCGGCCTGCTGCCCGTCCTGGGCCGCGTGGTGGCCGCGATCCCGACCCCGGTCCTGGGCGGCGCAGGCATCGTCCTGTTCGGCACCGTGGCCGCCTCGGGCATCCGCACCCTGTCCAAGGTCAAGTACGACGGCAAGAACCTGATCATCGTGGCGGCCTCCATCGCCTTCGGCTGCGTGCCGATCGTAAAGCCGGATTTCTACGAGAGCTTCCCGGTGTGGTTCCAGACCATCTTCCACTCGGGGATCTCCTCGGCCGCCGTCATGGCGGTGCTGCTGAACCTGCTATTCAACGTCCTGCAGGCCGGCAACACCAAGGACAACTCGGTCTTTGCCGCGGCCCCGCCGCGCATGGTGAAGGAAGAGGAAGTCTGCGGCCTGATCGAAGGAGACCACTTCGAGGGCGGCAAGCTGATCGACAAGGACGGCTACGAGATTCCCGTGGTCACTTCCGAAGACTACGAGAAGATCCAGACCGGAGCGATCCAGATGCCTGCACCCAGGCTCGCCGGGAGCTCGGAGCACTGAGTCTGACCCGGGGGATCCCGAACAAAACAAGAACGACCGCGAAGAGATGGACAAGGATCCATCCTGAGCGGGCTCAACGCCCGCAGGCCATGCGCCTGCGGGCGTTCGCCCGTGTTGGCGGGAGGAATGGTTTGCAATAATGACGGATGTGAATACTGTTCAGCCCACTGAAGGGCCAGCCGCGCACCGTCCGCCGTCCATGGCCGACGTCGCGGCGGTGGCCGGGGTATCCCATCAAACCGTCTCCCGGGTGCTGAACGACCACCCCAACGTCCGCCAGGGAACCCGCGAACGCGTGTTGGAAGCCATCGAGCAGCTCAGCTACCGCCGCAACCGCGCGGCCCGCACGCTGGCCACCTCCCATTCGAGCATCGTCGGGATCCTGACGGTCGGCAGCGAGTTCTTCGGACCGCAGTCCACGGTGCTGGCCATCGAGGCGGCCGCCCGCAGCAAGGGATACTTCGTGACCGTCACCGCGCTGGACCGCTACGACGTGCGTACCTCCATGGCAGCGCTGAACCACCTGATCGACCAAGGGGTGGACGGGGTCGTCGTGGTTGCGCCGTTCGAGAAGATCACCGATGCCATCGATGCAGCGAACTTGAAGGTGCCAGTGGTCGTGGTGGCCGCGCGCACCTCCGTTCCGGACGACGACCCGGCGCGCTACGTGTACGTCGACCAGCGAGAGGGCGCCCGGCAGGCCACCCGCCACCTGCTGGCGCTGGGCCATCGGAAGATCGCCCACGTCTCGGGCCCCACCGGATGGTTCGATGCGGTTGAACGCAAGATCGGCTGGCGCGAGGAGATGTCCGCCGCGAAGGCCCCCGCCATCGAGGTTCCGGCCGAATCATGGCTGTCTCCCAGCGGCTATGAAGCCGGCCAGCGCCTTGTGGAGCAGGTGCGCGCCGGCGAGGTGACAGCGGTGTTCGCCGCCAACGACTACCTGGCCATCGGCCTGCTGCGCGCCTTCTGGGAGGGCGGCGTGAACGTGCCGCAGGACGTGTCGGTCGCCGGGTTCGACGACCTGCAGGTATCCAACTACCTGATTCCGGCGCTCACCACGGTACGCCAGCCCTTCGAAGAGGTCGGCCAGGCGGCCCTGAACGAGCTGCTCAGCCCCGACCAAGGGAATTCGCTGCCGCGCGTGACCGCCCCGACCATGGTGATCAGGGCGAGCACCGCACCGCCTCCCTCCGCATAGGTTCCAGCCGCCGCGGTCTGAGCAGAATAGCTCCGAATGTATTGCGCATCTCATTTTGTTAGCGCTAACATTAAGTCCAAGTTCCCGTCAGCCCCCGTTTTCGCTCCCGAGGGGTTGACGCTGTAAAGACGCTGCCCCGCACCGGGGCCGAGGATGGAGTACCCATGGCTGTTGTGCCGACCGATCGCGCCGCGCGCGACTGCATTGCCGCCGGGCAGGCCGTATTGGGCATTGAATTCGGATCCACCAACATCAAGGCGAGCCTCATCGGGGCGGACCATGAGCAACTGGCCAGCGGCAGCCACGCCTGGGAAAACCAGTACGTGGAGCGCACCTGGACCTATTCGCTCGAAGCTGTCGCCTCCGGACTCCAGGAGGCAGTTGCCATGCTGCTGGCCGACGCCGAGAAGCGCCATGGCGTACGACCCCAGCAGTTCGCGGCCATCGGCATTTCCGCGATGATGCACGGCTATCTCGCCTTCGACCAGGCCGGCGAGCTGCTGGTACCGTTCCGCACCTGGCGCAACACCTCCACCGGGCAGGCCTCGGCGGCCCTGACGGAAGCCTTCGGCGTGAATATCCCGCTGCGCTGGTCGGTGGCCCACTACTACCAGGCGCTGCTGGATGGCGAGGAGCACACTTCGCGCATCGGGCACCTGACGACGCTCGCTGGCTACGTCCACCAGAAGCTGACAGGTCGCCGGGTCTTGGGGGTCGGCGACGCGTCCGGGATGTTCCCGATCGACAGCGCGACCGGCGGCTACGATGCAGCGCTGGGGCGGCGCTTCGACGAACTCGCTGCAGCCAGCGGAGCCAGCGGGCGGCTGTTCGACCTGCTTCCGCAGGTGCTGCCCGCCGGGCAGGACGCGGGGAGGCTGAGCCCCGAAGGGGCGAGGCTGCTGGATCCGTCCGGAACCCTCCAGCCAGGGGCCGCCTTCTGCCCTCCGGAGGGCGATGCCGGAACCGGCATGGTCGCCACCAATTCCACGGCCCCGCGCACCGGCAATGTCTCGGCCGGCACCTCCATTTTCGCGATGGTGGTGCTCGATGCCCCGTTGGCCTTCCCGCACCAGGAGATCGACCTCGTGGCCACCCCCGCCGGGGATCCGGTGGCCATGGTGCACTGCAACAACGGCGCCAGCGAACTGGCGGCCTGGGCAGGGGTCTTCGGCGAATTCGCGGCCGCGCTGGGTTCCCCGGCGGCCTCCGAGAAGGTGTTCTCGACCTTGTTCGCCGCCGCGCTGGAAGGCTGCCGGGACGGCGGGGGACTGCTGGCCTACAACTACCTTTCCGGGGAGCCGGTCACCGGGCTTCAGGAGGGCCGTCCGCTTCTCCTGCGCA
Source organism: Glutamicibacter soli (assembly GCF_003309065.1). Lineage (GTDB taxonomy): Bacteria > Actinomycetota > Actinomycetes > Actinomycetales > Micrococcaceae > Glutamicibacter > Glutamicibacter soli. The sequence continues at coordinate 201,683 of NZ_POAF01000004.1, forward strand.
CCCCGGATTCTTCGCTGAACCTGGGCAACCTGATGCGCGCCCACATCTACGGGGTCTTCGCCACCCTCAGCCTGGGCATGCGGATCCTGGCTGCCGAACACGCGGCGGTTGAAAAAATGTATGCCCACGGTGGCATTTTCCGCACTGCCGGCGTGGCCCAGCGTTTCCTGGCGGCGGCACTCGACGTCCCCGTCGCCGTGGGGAGCACCGCCGGACACGGCGGTGCCTGGGGCATCGCGGTACTCGCAGCCTACCGCCTGGCCCGCGCGGAGCAGCCGCAGCTGGAACTGTCCGACTATCTCGCGGACCGCGTTTTCGCGGGTGCCGCAGTCAACACCGTCCTGCCCGACCCAACGGACGTGGCCGGCTACGCCGCCTACCTGCGCGCCTACGTCGACGGGCTGTCCGTCGAGCGCGCCGCCATCCACGCCATCTGAAGGAGCCATCGATGAGTTCAAGCCGTACCCTCCAGGACTACCCGGAGGCCATGCGCGATCAGGTGCGGCGCGTGAGGGAGGTCGTCGCGGGCCTGCACGCCGAGCTGCCGCGCTACGAACTGGTGGTCTGGACCGCCGGCAACGTCTCCCAGCGCGTGCGCCACCCTCAGGTGGCTGACGGCAGCCAGGACCTGTTCGTCATCAAGCCCTCGGGGGTCTCCTATGACGAGCTGACCGCCGAATTAATGGTGGTCTGCACGCTGGACGGGCAGCTGCTGGACGGCACGCGGGCCCCGTCCTCGGACACCGCGGCCCATGCCTACACCTACAGGCACATGCCCCACGTGGGCGGCGTGGTGCATACGCACTCCACCTACGCGACCGCCTGGGCTGCCCGCGGGGAACCGATCCCGTGCGTGCTGACCATGATGGCCGACGAATTCGGCGGACCCATCCCGGTGGGCCCCTTCGCGGTGATCGGGGACGACTCCATCGGCCGGGGCATCGTGGACACGTTGTCCGGCTCGCGCAGCCCCGCGGTGCTGATGGCCAATCACGGGCCGTTCACCATCGGCCCGGATGCCCGCGCCGCGGTCAAGGCCGCGGTGATGTGCGAGGAGGTGGCCCGCACGGTCCACATCTCGCTCCAGCTGGGCGAACCTACGCCTCTCGACGCCAGCCATATCGACTCGCTCTACGAGCGCTACCAGAACGTCTACGGACAGTAAGGACATCATGACCAAGGCCTATGACACCAAGGAGATCTGGTTTTTCACCGGCAGCCAGGACCTCTACGGCGAGGAGACGCTGCGCCAGGTGGCGCAGCAGTCCACCGAAGTCGCCGAGGCGCTGGACGCCTCGGCCCAGGTTCCCGCCCGCATCGTGTGGAAGCCGGTGCTCAAGGACTCCGACTCCATCCGCCGCGCCATGCTCGACGCCAACTCGGATGACAATGTTCTGGGCGTGATCACCTGGATGCACACCTTCAGCCCTGCCAAGATGTGGATCACCGGCCTGAAGGCGCTGGCCAAGCCGCTGCTGCACTTGCACACGCAGGCAAATGTCGAGCTGCCCTGGGAATCGATCGACTTCGATTTCATGAACCTGAACCAGGCGGCCCACGGCGACCGCGAGTACGCCTATCTGGCCACCCGGCTGGGCGCCGCGCGCACCACCGTGGTGGGCCACGTATCCAACCCGGCCGTGGCCAAGCGTGTTGGCGCCTGGGTGCGCGGCGCCGCCGGATGGGATGCGGTGCAGGGGTTGAACCTGGTGCGATTCGGCGACAACATGCGCAATGTCGCGGTCACCGAGGGCGACAAGACCGAGGCGGAGATCCGCTTCGGGGTGTCGGTGAACAGCTGGGCGGTCAACGACCTGGTCGACGCCATGGCCGCGGTGGACCAGGCGCAGGTCGACGCGCTGGTCGCTGAATACGAGCGCGACTACGACGTCGCGCAGGAGCTGCGTGCGGGAGGCGCGCGCCATGAATCGCTGCGCTATGCCGCGGCGCAGGAGATCGCGCTGGAAACATTCCTGCGCCAGGCCAACGCCTGGGCCTTCACCACCAACTTCGAGGACCTGGGCGGGCTGCGGCAGCTGCCCGGCCTAGCGGTGCAGCGCCTGATGGCCAAGGGCTACGGCTTCGGCGCCGAAGGCGACTGGAAGACCGCAGTGCTGGTGCGCGCGGCCAAGGTCATGGGTGCAGGGCTTCCCGGCGGCGCTTCGCTCATGGAGGACTACACCTACGACCTGACCCCGGGCAGGGAACTGATTCTCGGTGCGCACATGCTGGAAATCTGCCCCTCGCTGACCACCGTAAAACCCCGCGTGGAAATCCACCCGCTGGGAATCGGCGGGCGCGAGGACCCGGTGCGCATGGTCTTCAACGCCGGCGCAACCGAGGGAGCGGTGGTCGTATCAATGGCTGACATGAGAGAACGCTTCCGCCTGACGGCAAATGTGGTGGACGTTCTCGCGCCGCCGGCCGACCTGCCGAACCTGCCGGTGGCACGGGCGGTGTGGCGTCCGCGTCCGGACTTCAATACCTCGACCGAATCCTGGTTGGCTGCCGGCGGAGCGCATCACACCGTCATGTCCACGGGTGCGGGAATTGAAGAATTCGAAATCTTCGCCGAGATCGCGGGCACCGAGTTGCTGGTCATCGACGAGGAAACCACCCGGCGCAACTTCGCCCAGCAGATCCGGGTTAACCAGGCGTATTTCCGGCTGGCCCAAGGTTTCTGAAACTTCAGGCGGCATCCGGTATTCCCGGCTACCGGCAATCACCGCTACGCATTACGCGACAGTAACATCAGGTCACGAGATGGTTGGGCTCCACGACCTGCGCGTAATGTCGTGGATCACATTCGTTGCCTCGAACCCGGAAAGATATTTTTGTAAGGAAGGGTGGCTCATATCACTTGTTAGCGCTAACATAGTGTGAGCCGGGTCCCATTTCCGGGCGAGGCGGACTTTTCAAGGAGGAAAAATGGCATGGAATAACTGGGCCCGCAAGGCTGCGGCAACCCTCGGATCCGTCGCACTGGTCACGACCCTCGCCGCATGCGGCGGCAGCGGTGCAGGCGGCGGCGCCGGAGCCGGCAGCGGAGAATCCACCGCACCGGAGGACATCCAGGTCGGCGTGGCAATGCCCACCGAAACTTCGGAACGCTGGATCGCCGACGGCGATGCCGTGAAGTCGCAGCTGGAGGAAGCCGGTTATTCGGTGGACCTGCAGTTCGCCAACGACGACATCCCGACCCAGCAGCAGCAGATCGACCAGATGATCACCAAGGGCGCGGATATCCTCGTTGTCGCCTCGATCGACGGCACGGCGCTGTCCAACCAGCTGCAGGCCGCCGCGGACCAGGACATCCCGATCATTTCCTACGACCGGCTGATCAACGGCACGGAAAACGTCGACTTCTACGTCACCTTCGACAACTACAACGTCGGCGTGCAGCAGGCGACCTCGTTGCTGACCGGCCTGGGCCTGCTGGATGCCGACGGCAACAAGACCGACAAGAAGGGTCCGCTGAACATCGAGCTGTTCGCCGGATCGCTGGACGACAACAACGCCCACTTCTTCTGGAAGGGCGCCATCGACACCCTGCAGCCGTACCTGGATGACAAGACCCTGGTGGTCAAGTCCGGGCAGACCAAGATCGAGCAGGCAGCCACCCTGCGCTGGAGCCAGGAAGAGGCCCAGAGCCGCATGGAAGACCTGCTGACCGCGCACTACGCCGGCGGCAAGACCCAGCTGGACGGCGTCCTCTCGCCATTCGACGGCATCTCCCGCGGCGTCATCACCGCCCTGAGCAACGCAGGCTACGGCAAGGACATCAAGGCCGGGCTGCCGGTCGTCAGCGGCCAGGACGCGGAAATCGCCTCGGTGAAGCTGATCGATGACGGAGTCCAGTACTCCACCATCTTCAAGGACACCCGCAAGCTGGCCAGCCAGGCCGTCGACGCGGTCAAGGCCTACGCCGGCGGCGGCGAGCCGACCGCCAACGACACCGAGTCGTACAACAACGGCGTCAAGGCAGTTCCTTCCTTCCTGCTGGAATCGGACATCGTGATTGCTGACAACATCCAGAAGCTGCTGGTTGACTCCGGTTACTACACCGCGGACGAAGTGAAGTCCGGTCAGAGCAAGTAGCGCTCCTACCGGCTGGGGGGTGGCGGGCCGGCACGGCCCGCCAACCCGACGCATCGACCAAAGATCACAGCAAGGACCTGGGTACCCATGGACACCACTATCCTGCAGATGCAGGACATCACCAAGACCTTCCCCGGCGTCAAGGCGCTGGACGGCGTCAACCTCACCGTGCAGCAGGGAGAAATCCACGCCATCTGCGGTGAAAACGGCGCCGGGAAATCCACCCTCATGAAAGTGCTCTCCGGGGTCTACCCGCACGGCAGCTACGAGGGACGGATCCTGTTCGAGGGCCAGGAGCTGAAAGCGTCGAACATCAAGGATTCCGAAGCGCAGGGCATCGTCATTATCCACCAGGAGCTGGCCCTGGTGCCCTACCTGTCCGTGGCGGAGAACATCTTCCTGGGCAACGAAACCCAGCGCGGCGGCTTCATCGACTGGAACGAAACCAACCAGCGCGCCGCCAAGCTGCTGGCCCGCGTGGGACTGGACGAACTGCCGGTCACCCCGGTCGGCCAGCTGGGCGTAGGCAAGCAGCAGCTCGTTGAAATCGCCAAGGCACTGAGCAAGAACGTGAAACTGCTGATCCTCGACGAGCCCACCGCGGCCCTGAACGACGAGGACTCCGCCCACCTGCTGCAGCTGCTGCGCGGGCTACGCGAGCAGGGAATCACCTCGATCATCATTTCCCACAAGCTCGGGGAGATCGAAGACATCGCGAACACCACCACCATCATCCGCGACGGCCAGTCGGTGGAAGCCCTGGACATGTCGGACCCGGCCTCCACCCAGAACCGCATCATCCGCGGCATGGTCGGCCGCGAGCTCTCCGCCCGCTACCCGGACCGAACCCCGCAGATCGGGGAGGTCGTTTTCGAAGTCAAGAACTGGTCGGTGTACCACCCGACCCAGCAGGACCGGAAGGTCGTGGACAACGCCTCGCTCCAGGTGCGCGCCGGGGAAATCGTCGGCATCGCCGGGCTGATGGGGGCCGGGCGCACCGAACTGGCGATGAGCGTCTTCGGGCACAGCTACGGCCGCGCCATCACCGGCGAGGTCCACATGGACGGCCGGAAGGTGGACACCTCCACCGTCGGGAAGGCCATCAAGGCAGGCATCGCCTATGTCTCGGAGGACCGCAAGAAGTTCGGCCTGAACCTCATCGAGGACATCCGCGTGAACACCACCGCGGCAGGACTGGCAAAGATCTCCTCCAACGGATTCGTGGACGGCAACAAGGAAATCCAGATCGCCGAGCACTACCGCAAGTCCATGCGGATCAAGACCCCGAACGTCATGGCCAAGACCGGGAACCTTTCCGGCGGCAACCAGCAGAAAGTCGTGCTGGGCAAATGGCTGCACACCGCGCCGGAGCTGCTGATCCTGGACGAGCCCACCCGCGGCATCGACGTCGGGGCCAAATACGAGATCTACACGATCATCAACGAACTCGCGGCCGCCGGCAAGGCGGTGCTGGTCATCTCCTCCGAGCTGCCGGAACTGCTGGGCATCTGCGACCGCATCTACACACTCGCCTACGGCCGGATGACCGGCCAGCTGCCACGAGCCGAAGCCACCCAGGAACGCCTCATGGAGCTCATGACCATTGAGAGGGAGAGCGCCCGATGACGATCTCATCCGAGCTGAAAGACATCTTCACCAAGAACCTGCGCACCTCGGGCATCTACATCGCCTTCGTGCTGATCGTGCTGCTGTTCACCGTGCTGACCAACGGGCTGCTGCTCAGCCCGACGAACATCACCAACATCGTCCTGCAGTACTCCTACGTGCTGGTGCTCGCGCTGGGCATGATCATCGTGATCGTCGGCGGGCACATCGACCTGTCGGTGGGATCGCTGGTCGCGCTGACCGGCGCGGTGTCGGCGGTGCTGGTCATCAAGGGCGGAATGCCCTGGTGGGTCGGCATGCTCGCCGGCATCCTCACCGGCGCGCTGTGCGGGGTGTGGCAGGGTTTCTGGGTGGCGATCGTGGGGATCCCGTCCTTCATCGTGACCCTTGCCGGCATGCTGCTCTTCCGCGGCCTGACCTACGAGGTGCTGAACAACATCTCGCTCTCGCCGTTCCCCGCCGGATACCAGAAGATCGCCGGCGGCTTCCTCAACGGCCTGCTCGGCGGCTACGGCTTCGACACCTTCACCCTGGTCATCGGCGTGATCGCGGTGGCCGGCCTGGTCGTCTCGGCCTGGCGCACCCGTCAGGGGCGCGTGAAGTACGGCCAGCAGGTCGAGTCGATGGCGATGTTCCTGGGCAAGAACCTGCTCTCCGCGGCGATCATCCTGTGGTTCTTCTGGCAGATCGCCACCAGCCGCGGCATGCCGATCGTGCTGATCATCCTGGGCGTGCTCATCATCGCGTACCACGTGCTGACCACCAAGACCGTGTTCGGACGCCATGTCTACGCGATCGGCGGCAACCTGTCCGCGGCGAAGCTCTCCGGCGTGAACATCAAGAAGATCAACTTCTGGATCTTCATCAACATGGGCATGCTCGCCGGCGTGGCCGGCGTGGTGTTCTCCTCGCGCTCCAACGGCGCCCAGCCGGGCGCCGGCAACATGTTCGAGCTCGACGCGATCGCCGCCTGCTTCATCGGCGGCGCCTCGACCACCGGCGGCGTGGGCCGCGTGACCGGCGCGATCGTCGGCGGCCTGGTCATGGCGGTGCTCTCCAACGGCATGCAGCTGATGGGCGTGGGCGCCTCCGCCCAGCAGATCGTCAAGGGCATCGTGCTGCTGCTGGCAGTCGCCTTCGACATCTACAACAAGCGCCGCGTGGGCCAGGGCAGTTGAGCCCGGACGCCATGCGCACCACCGCGAACGGAAAAATCGCCACGCTGGAAGCCCACGGGTTCACCGCGCGCATCGCCAGCGTGGGCGCCGCCTTGGCCGGCCTGGAATTCCGGGGCAGGCCCTTGGTGCGCCCCTTCGACACGGATAGGGCGCGCCCGGTCTACTCCGGGGCGCTGCTGGCCCCCTGGCCCAACCGGGTGGTCGATGGGCGCTACGGCTGGCAGGGCCGCGAACACCAGCTGGCGCTGACCGAGCCGGCGCGCGGGCATGCGCTGCACGGGCTGGCGGCGAATACCGATTTCACCGTCACCGCCGAGGACGCCTCGTCCCTGCGGCTTGCGGCGCTTCTCCCGGCGCAGGAGGGATACCCCTTCGCGCTGGAGCTGGCCGTCGAATTCCGGCTGGATCAGGACGGGCTGCGCACGCTGGTGACCGCCGCCAACATCGGCCGGGACACCGCGCCGCTGGGCTGGGGGTCGCACAGCTACCTGCTCGCCCCCGGCCGGCCGGAGGACTGGGTCCTTACGCTGCCCGCCGCCGCCGTGCAGGAAACCCGCGGCGAGCGGCTGCTGCCCGGGCGGCTGGTGCCGGTGGAGCAATTCGATCACGGGGCGCTGGATTTCCGCGCGCCGCGGGCGCTGGGGCAGACCTTCATCGACCACGCCTATACCCGCCTGCAGGCGGATTCCTCCGGCCTCTTCCACGCCAGCGTCACCGACGCCCAGGGGGTCGGCGCCCAGATCACCTGGGACGAGGCCTGCCGGTGGGTCCAGGTGCATACCGCCGACCGCCCGGAGCCGGAACTGGACCGTACGGGACTGGCGCTGGAACCGATGACCTGCCCTCCTGACGCCTTCAACAGCCACCAGCACCTCATCGCGCTGGAACCCGGGGCCAGCCACCAAGCATCCTGGCTCATCGGCCCGGTCCAGCCGCGCTGAGAACCGCCACCACACCGTGCACCGTCAATGGGAGAACACGCCATGCCGCAGGGCACCGCACCTCACGAACACCACCACCGCGTCCACCACCTGGCCGACGGCCGCGAGGCGATCTTCTTCGCCGATGCCGGAAACCTGCCGCCCCGCCAGGTGCACGACCTGCGCCCGCTGGATCCGCGCGGCGAACCGGGCCAGCTGCGCTACGACCGGCTGACCGGGGACTGGGTGGCCGTCGCGGCGCACCGGCAGTCACGGACCTACCTGCCGCCGAAGGAAGAATGCCCGCTGTGCCCGAGCACCGGCGGAAGGCTGAGCGAAATCCCGGCCGAGCAGTTCGACGTCGTCGTGTTCGAAAACCGCTTCCCGTCGCTCGGGCCGCTGCTGGGGCAGATCCCGCCGGAAGCCTCCGCCGCCGTGCCCGAAGCCGCGGTCGGGCGCTGCGAGGTCGTGGTGTTCACCCCGGACCACGAAGGATCCTTCGGCTCGCTGGACGAGCGGCGCGCCCGCACCGTGGTGGAAGCCTGGGCGCAGCGCACCGCGCAGCTGACGGCCATGGAAGGAATCAAGCAGGTCTTCGTCTTCGAGAACCGCGGGCAGGACATCGGGGTGACGCTGCACCACCCGCACGGCCAGATCTACGCCTACCCGTACCTCACCCCGACCGCTCACAAGATGGCGCAGCAGGCGCAGGCGCACCTGGCGCAAACCGGCCGCACCCTGATGGGCGACATCCTGGATTTTGAACAAAAAAACGGTTCACGGATGGTCGAGCAGGGCGAGCACTTCTCGGTTTTCGTGCCCTACGCGGCCCGCTGGCCGCTGGAAGCGCACCTGGTGCCGCACCGCCACGTCGCGGATCTCGCGGCGCTGTCCGAGGAAGAAAAGGACGAGCTGGCGCTCATGTACCGCGGCCTGCTGCGGCGCTTCGACGCGCTGTACCAGACTCCGACCCCCTATATCGCCGCCTGGCACCAGGCCCCGCTGGTCGACGGCGCCCGCGAGGCGTCGCGGCTTCACCTGCAGCTGACCAGCCCGCGGCGCGCGGCTGACAAGCTCAAGTACCTGGCCGGCTCCGAAGCGGCCATGGGTGCGTTCATCAACGACGTACCTGCAGAGCAGACCGCCGCACGGCTTCGCGAGGTGGGATAGTGAGCGCCAGCAACTCCCGCCGGACCGCTGTGCGCATCCAGGCCCTGCGCGCCGGCTTCGCGAAAATCTACGGCCAGGAACCGGAGGGCGTGTGGCGCGCGCCGGGGCGCGTGAACCTGATCGGCGAGCACACCGACTACAACCTGGGTTTCGTGCTGCCCTTCGCCATCGACAAAAACGCCCTGGTGGCAGTGCGGCGCCGCGATCCGCAGGGCGCGGATCCGCAGCTGCTGCAGTTCGCCTCCACCTTCGGCGGCGAGCAGGTGACCAGCGTGCGGCTCGAAGACCTCGCCCCCGGGGCCGTGCCGGGGTGGGCCGCGTACCCGGCCTCCGTGGCCTGGGTGCTGGGGCAGCAGGAAAACGTCGAGCTGACCGGGTTCGACTTGCTGGTCGACTCGGACGTTCCGGTGGGCTCAGGGCTGTCATCCTCCCATGCGCTGGAGGTCGGGACCATCGTGGCGCTCAACGACCTGCTTGGGCTGCAGCTGGAGAAGACCGGCATGGCCCGGCTGACCCAGCGCGCGGAGAACGAGTTCGTCGGCGCCCCGACCGGCATCATGGACCAGAGCGCCTCGCTGATGTCCCATGCGGAGCACGCGCTGTTCCTCGACTGCCGCAGCCTTGAATCCACCGCGGTGCCGCTGCCGCTGGAGCACTGGAATGCGGTGGTGCTGGTCATCGACACCCGGGTGGAGCACTCGCACATCGACGGGGGCTATGCGGCCCGCCGCGCCAGCTGCGAGCAGGCAGCCGCCGCCCTGGGGGTCGCCTCGCTGCGCGAGATCAGCTCGGTGCCGGAGCTGGAAGGGCTGGATCCGTTGGTCAAGCGCCGGGCCCGGCATATCGTCACCGAAAACCGCCGGGTGCTGGATGCCGTGGCCGCGCTGCGGGACTCGGATCTGCAGGAGGTGGGCCGGCTGCTCTACGAATCCCACGAATCCATGCGGGACGACTACGAGATTTCCGCGCCCGAGCTCGACGTCGCGGTCCAGGCGGCGCGTTCCGCGGGCGCCGTCGGGGCGCGCATGACCGGAGGGGGATTCGGCGGCAGCGCCATCGCGCTGATCGACCGGGGGAAAATCCAGGAAACCAGCGAGGCGGTGTACCGGGCGTTCAGCCGGGCCGGCTTCCAGCGGCCGTCGATCTTCACCGTCAGCGCCGACGAGGGGGCGGGCAGGGCATGAGCTGGCTGGTGACCGGCGGCGCCGGATATATCGGATCCCACGTGGTCCGCGCGCTGGATGCCGTGGGGCTGGCCCCGGTGGTGGTGGACTCGCTGTCCAGCGGGCTGCGCGAATTCGTCCCGGACCACGTGCCCTTCATCCAGGCGAGCATCCTCGACGAGGACACGCTCACCGCGCTCCTGGTCGAGCACCAGGTGGCCGGCGTGATCCATCTGGCCGGCTACAAGTACGCGGGGGAGTCGGTGTCGCATCCGCTGCTGGCCTTCGAGCAGAACGCCACCGGCACCGCACGGCTGCTGGCCGCCATGGAACGGGCTGGCGTGGACCGCATGGTGTTCTCCTCTTCGGCCGCCGTCTACGGAACCCCGGGCGAAGCGCTGGTCACTGAGCAGACCGGCACCTTCCCCCAGTCCCCGTACGGGCAGAGCAAGTTGATCGGCGAGTGGCTGATCCGCGACCAGGCGGTGGCCGCCGGACTGAAGCACACCTCGCTGCGCTACTTCAACGTGGTCGGCTCGGGCAGCGAGGAGCTGTTCGATACGAGCCCGCATAACCTGTTTCCGCTGGTATTCCGCGCGCTGAACTCGGGCCAGGCCCCGAAGATCTTCGGCACCGACTACGACACCGAGGACGGCACCTGCGTGCGGGACTACGTGCACGTCGCGGACCTGGCCCTGGCGCATGTCGAGGCGGCGAAGCAGCTGGCGGCCGGATCCGGGCTGGAGCCGGTGTACAACCTGGGTTCCGGCGACGGGGCCTCGGTGCGCCAGATCATGGATGCGGTCGCAGCGGTCACCGGCATCGGATTCACCCCGCTGCTCGAGCCGCGGCGCCCTGGGGACCCCGCGCGCATCGTGGCCGACGGCACGCTGGCCGCCCGGGACCTGGGCTGGAGAATGCGCCACAGCCTGCAGGACATGGTGGACAGCGCCTGGCGGGCTTCGCGCGCCCGGTAGGCACGCGGCCCGCCCCGGGGCTTACCGGCCGGGCAAAGGCTGCGGTGGACTATTCCATCGAGGTGCTCGAAGGGTCCGGAACCATTTAGCCTCGGGCCGGTCGAGGAGGAATCGGGTCCGGGCGACCGGCGTTCAGCTTTTGCCCGGTAGCGCGTATCGCCCGTTGCATGCACCAAGCGGCGACCGCTGAGCCCAAGGCGACGAGCGCCGCGGCCGGCAGCAGGTACCCTGCGCCTTCCCAGCCGGCGAGCCCGGTCGTCATCAGACCCGCAGGAATGCAGAGGACCGCCGCAGTTGCGGCGGCTGTCGGAACCAGCCGCTGCATGACGCCCCCGGGCCTGCGCCGATGCCCGAAGGCGAGCACGGCGTAGACCCCACCGGCAACCAGCAGTCCGTACAGCGCACGAAGGGTACGCCATACAGGAATGTGATGACGGTATACTCACGCAACTCAAGAATCACGATGCACAACACAGCGACGGCAACACCGGCAACGGTTCCGCGGGTCAAGAGCGCGAACAGCAGCTCCGAAGGATGCGTCAGGCGAAGGCGGGTCATCTGCCCAGACTAGGCCATCACGCCTCCGCGATGCGCGCTCGCCGGCAGGCTGCCTGCCTGCCGTTGCTCAGGCGGTCAGCAGCGGGTCGCCGGCGTTGACCGGCTGCCCGTCGAGGTACGTTCCCAGCACGTCGACCGTGCACAGCTGCTCGGGAGCCAGCGAGAGCGGATCTTCCGCGAAAACTGTCAGGTCCGCAGGCGCGCCGAGCACGATCCGCCCGCCAACAGCACCGGTGCTGGCGTGCACGTTCACGGTGTACCCCTCCAGGGCCTCGCGTGCGCTGAGCTTGTGGCGGGGCTGGGCCGAATCGCTGCCCGGCACCTCGGTACGCCGGCGGGTCTGGGCGTCGGCCAGGATCAGGCGCGGATCGTACGGCGCGATGGGCCAGTCGGACCCCAGGGCCAGGACCATGCCTGCGTCCTGCACATCGCGCAGGCGGAAGGCGAACGACGCGCGGTGGCCGCCCAGCCGGCGGGACCAGGCGTCGGAGCCGTCGGCGCGCACGAAGTGGGTGCAGTGGGTCGGCTGCATGCTCACCGTGGCGCCGCTGGACTTGAGCGCGGTGAAGTCTTCGTCGTTCATTTCCTCCAGGTGCTCGATCCGGTGCAGGACCCCGTTCCCAGGCAGCTCGCTGATGGCCTTGATGACGAACCCGATGCCTTGGTCGCCGATGGCGTGGGTCGTGGTGGTGATGCCGGCTGCGGCCAGCGTCCGCAGGTTGTCGACGTACCGCTGGGGCTCAAGGTACAGGGACTCCGTGGACTCGCCCTCGGTGTCCGGTTCGTAAAGCCAAGCGGTGCCGTTGTCGACGGTGCCGTCGATCATCAGCTTCACGCCCCGCACCTGCCAGCGCCTGCCGTGCTGTCCTTGCAGCTCGATCAGATGCCGCAGTTGTTCGGGAGCGTCGCTGGCCATGATCCAGGGAGCGACTCGCAATTTGATCGGCAGTTCCGTGCGTTCTTCGAGCCTGCGCAGGATCTCCAGCGAGTCGGGATCCGCCAAATCCAGCATTTCACCACCGGTCAGGCCGCTGGCGGCCATGCCGCGCAACAGGCGTTCCAGTCCGTCGACCTTGCCCTCGATGGTCAGCGGCGGCAGGGCCTCTTCCACCAGGGCCATGGCGGAGAATTCGCGGATGAAACCCGTAGGCCGGCCCTCGGAATCCACCACGATGCTGGAGGCGTCGTCAAACGTCTCCGTGCCGGTGATGCCGGCTGCTGCCAGCATGGGCTGCGAAGCCAGCGCCGAGTGTGCATCAAAGCAGGTGACGTAGCTGGCCCGGCCGGGAGCTGCCTCGTCGAGCAGCCCGCCGTGGGGTTCGGCTTCGCCGAAGACCGCTACGTTCAGTCCGTAGCCGAGCACCGGTGCATCTGCAGGCTGTGACTCGGCATGGCGGGCGAAGATCCTGCGTGCGTCGTCCAGGTCCTTGGCATCGCCCAGGAATACTCCGCGGGCGACCGACTGGCCGAATATCGGATGAATGTGCGCATCGACGAGGCCGGGAGTGATGGTTGCCGTCCCGTGGTCGATCACCTTGGTATCCGGTCCTGACCACTCCGTTGCCTCGGAGCGGGAGCCGAGGTGCGTCACTACTCCCGCGGTGATGCCTATGGCGGTGTACTGCTTTTCACCGTCCAGGCTGTGAATGGTGTCCGCGAAGATCACGGTTTCGGGCGTCTGCATCAGCTCGACTCCTAAATGAATAGTGTTAATTATCGTTGAGTCTAACCACTGGGCCCTCTACTGTCCATGATTGGATAGGAAATAACCAAGGGAGTTAGTGCATGTCTTCTACGCCGCATCGTGTTGCCGGACGCCCGGCCACGCCGATCCTCACTCAGCAACGCATCGTCGAGGCCGCCTTCTCGCTGCTCGATGAAGGTGGGGCCGAAGACTTCTCGATGGGTAAGCTCGCCCGTTCGCTGGGCGTGCGGACTCCGGCGCTTTATAACCACGTGGACAACCGGCAGCACCTGATTAACCTCATGCGTCGCGACATGATTCGCTCCATTGACCAGAGCCTGATCGCCGAGCTCCCGTGGCCAGAAGCACTGCTCCATTTCGGCCAACTGTTCCGTGACGCCTTGCTGCGGGTTCCTGCGGCCGTCGAGCTGATCGTGGCCACGCCGATCACGGAAGAATCCGAATCAGGGCTCATCTATGAGGAGCTGGGCGGCATCCTTCGCAGGGCAGGGGTGGCCGTTCCCCGGATACTCATGATCATGATTGCCTTTGAGTCCCTCGTGGTTGGCGCAGCCTTGGACATCGTGGCTCCCGGAGCCCATGTTGCCGTAGTGCCCGAGGGGGATTCGGGGGCCCGCCAGACCCGCCATGTGGAAGTCCTGGAGCTGGGGGAGAAATTTGCGCGGCAAGCGCGCTCGACAGTCAGCGAGCAATCGTTCGACTTCGGGCTGCGCGCCATCATCGCGGCCGTTGAGCGAGAAGTGGGACAGCGCGATCACGTAGGCATGTAACACCAATGTTGCGTGGAAATTAACAATATAAATTTCCTTTTGCGGCCGAACATTCGATGTCCACCGGCCGGTTCGAGTGTCAACAATCCCCTGTTTCGCCTAGTGGGGGGCTCTTTTGCCTTGCAATTAAAGCCTTGCTCGCGATGTCAGGCGGGCTTTTCGGCGCCCTTTGCGCTGGCGGTTGCGCCAGCCCGCCCCTTGCGCCAAGTGACTCCAGTCACTACCTTTAGTGAACGTTCTTCATTTAAATCTGGCCCTTGGCTTCCAGCCCCTGCACCTCTGGCAGGTGGATTATGCCGGGTAGCGGACGGAAAGGTGCTCATCATGTCGAAATCTCCACTCAAGCCACCGGGTGGCGCAGTGCTTGCCACCGACCAGATGAACCGGGTCCTGGGCCTGCCCAATCTGGTGCTCTTCGGCATGGTCTACATGGTTCCGCTGACTATTTTCAGCACCTACGGCATCGTCACCGAGATTACCGGTGGGCGATTGCCGCTGGCGTACCTGATTACCATGGTGGCGATGATCTTCACCGCACGCTCCTATGGGCTGATGTCGCGGGCTTTCCCGGTGGGCGGGTCGGCATATGTGTACACGCAGCGATCCTTCGGCCCGAATATAGGGTTCATGGCCGGCTGGGCGCTGCTGCTGGACTACCTCTTCTTGCCGATGATCAATTACCTGCTGCTCGGGATCTACATGCATGAGTTCTTCCCGGCGATCCCACCATGGGCGTTCATGCTGGCTGGAATGGTCGTGGTGACGGTGCTGAACGTCGTTGGAATTGTCTCCGTGGCGCGGACGAACATCGTGATCATCGGCTTCCAGTTTCTCTTCATCATCCTGTTCGTCATTTTTTCGGTGGCCTACCTCAAGGAGCAGGTCTCCGTGGATCTCTGGGCACCGTTCCGGGGGAACGGAGAGCCCGGCGGCTTCGCGCCACTGGCTGCGGGAGCGGCGATCTTGTGCCTGTCGTTCCTCGGGTTCGACTCCATCACGACCTTCGCCGAAGAAGCACGCAACCCGAAACGGGACATGCCGCGGGCAATTCTGCTGACCACATTGATCTGCGGACTAATGTTCGTGGGCCTGGCTTACCTGTCTCACTTGGTATACCCCAGCCACGAATTCGAAAATGCTGACTCCGCATCGATCCAGGTGATTTTCGCGGCGGGCGGAGATTTCCTGGCCATCTTCTTCACGGCAGGATTCATCTGCGGCGCACTCGGATCCGCCCTGATTTCGCAGGCATCGGTGGCGCGTATTCTCTACAGCATGGGCCGGGACGGAGTTCTGCCGCGCAAGGTGTTCGGCTATCTGCACCCGCGATTTAAGACACCGACCTTCGTGATCCTGATCGTCTCGCTCATTTCGCTCACGTCCTTGTTCGCCAGCCTGGAAATGGTGTCGGCGATGATCAGCTTCGGCGCTTTGGTGGCATTCTCCGCAGTCAACCTTGCCGTGATCAAGTACTACTTCCTAGCCCACCGTCAGCGAGGTCTGGCGTCGACCGTGAACTACCTGTTGCTGCCGCTGGTCGGCCTATGCCTGACCATCTGGCTCTGGACCAGCCTGAGCCCGTTGTCGCTCCAGATCGGCCTGGCGTGGATTGTATTGGGTCTTGCCTACCTCGGCTACGTCACCGGCGGATTCAAGCGCAAGGCGCCAATGCTGGATCTATCCGAGTAGCGGGAGCGCATCGCCTGCCCGGGTAAGGCCAGACCGGGGATCCATGCAGCGCTATTGAGCAGGCACTTGGCAATCGCCGGTGCCCGCTCCGCGGTGTTGTCCAGGGGTTCTGAGCGAGCGAGCCTAGAGGTCGACGGCGTTGGCCAGCACCGGAAGCTTCCTGCGGGCTTCCTCGATCAGGCCCAGGTCCAAATCCACGATCAGCAACTCGGGCGCGGGTCCTGCCTGAGCGATGACGCGGCCCAGCGGGTCGACGGCCATCGAGTAGCCCACGCCCAGCGGAGCGGCACCCTTCAGCGGCCGGCCGACGCTTTCGGGATCGGCCTGGTCCACGGCGATCACGAAGGTGGTGGTGTCCAGTGCGCGGGCCTGGGCCAGCGCCTTCCACTGCTCGGCCTTGCCCTCGCCGCCGCCCCAGGACGCGGTCACGATGTTGATCTGGGCGCCGGCGCGGGCATGGCGCACAAACAGCTGCGGGAAGCGCAGGTCATAGCAGATGGCCATGCCGATGGTGGCTCCATCTAGCTCGAACTGCACCGGGGTGTCGCCAGGGGTGACGGCCTCCGACTCCAGATAGCCGAAGGCGTCGTAGAGGTGGATCTTGTCGTAGTGCGTGTCCACGCCGCGGCCCACGACCAGCAGGGTGTTGCGCACCCGGCCGCCCTCGCCGGGGGTGAACATGCCCGCCGCGATGGCGATGCCCAGGTCGCGGGCCTGCTGGCGCAGCAGCCCGGCCCAGCGGGCGTTGACCGGCTCGGCGAACTTTTCCACGGGGTTGCCGAAGGCAACCTGCATAGCTTCGGGGAAGACGATCAGCGATGCGCCAGCCTCGGCGGCCTGCTTGGCATGGTCGCGGATGATCGCCAGATTGCGCTGGGGATCGCCGGTGCTCAATACCTGTGCCAGCGCGATCTTCATGATGTTCCCGTCCCTTCGCCGGCGGCGCGTGGAGTACGCCGCATCTACGTCGACTCTACGTAGGCGGGCCAAAAAATGGCAATGCGGCCGGTCGCATGCGTCTGATACGGCCTTATGATGAATGCACGCAGTTCAAACCCGTTGCAGGGAGGTGGTACCCGATGTCCGCACGATCGACCGTGGGCGCACCCCTGTCCCGTACGACGGCCCGGAACTCCTAGCCGGCCTGCGGGTGAGCCCGAGGAATTCTTCCGAAAGGCACCCGCCATGAACTCATCCTCCTATCCGACCTCCCGCGTCAGCACGGCGTATCCCTATCTTTCCGGCCTGCCCAAAACCACCGGCGCCCGAGCCCTGGTGCTGGGCGGCGGAGGAGCCACGGGGAACGCTTGGCTGATCGGCGTGCTCGCCGGGCTGGCCTCCGAAGGCCTGGACGTCAGCGCGCCGCAATTGACGGTGGGAACTTCCGCCGGCGCCACCGCGGCCGCCCAGCTTGTCGGCTCCACCCCGACCGAGCTCTACCAAGCGGTCATCGCCGCACCGGCGCCTCCGGCAGCTGCCCCTCGACCTGCAACCGCACCGGCTGCGGCCCGAGTTCCCGACCAGCTGTCCCGCATCAGGTCCATCAGCTCCGCTTCCTCCGGACCGGAGGACATGCACCGGAGGATGGCTGCCGCCGCGCTGGATCTGCCCGGTGCCTGGGACAGGGAGCTGAGCGCCCGGTGGAGATCCATCGTGCAATCACGCATGGCGCAGGCCGACTGGCCGCAGCGGCTGGTCTATCTCACCGCAGTGCAGGCGCAGGACGGCGAGTCGGTGGTCTTCGACAAGTCCAGCGGGGTTCCGCTGGTCGATGCCGTGGCCGCCAGCTGTTCCAGCGGCCCGCCGTATTGGCTCGGGGAGCGCGCCTACATCGACGGCGGCTACCGCCGGAATGAAAACGCAGATCTGGCGCAGGGATACGACAAGGTGCTGGTGCTGTCTCCGCTGGGCGGTCGGAGCCTGCACCCGGAGAGCTGGGGCATGCAGCTGTCGGCGCAGGCGGACCAGCTTCGCGCGTCCGGAAGCAAGATCCAGATCATCGTGCCGGATGCCGCCGCCGAAGCCTACGTGGGCGTCAACGCCATGAACCAGTCCCTGCGCTCGACGGCTGCCCGCGAGGGATTCCGCCAAGGCCGGGAACAGGTCGGAGAGATCCGGGAGTTTTGGCGTTGATCCGTCGCGGTTTCCTGCTCCGTGCGGGCTGATTCTCCTCGCGGTCCCTGACGGCTGACCAGGTGTCCTTCCGGCACTCGCCATCCATCCGGATCGCGAGCGTCCGGGTTTCCGAGGCGTTGGATGGACGGGGTCATCTTGCGCGGCAAGTCGTCGATATACGAAGAGGATCAGCCGGAGGCTGCCTGCCATAGGTGCATGGAGGCATAGGAGCGCCAAGGGGACCAGCGCCGGGCGTACTCTTCGAGCAAACGGTGACTGGCGCTTTTCGAGGTCTGCGGCTCCAGAATGCCGAGCCGCACTGCTCCGGAGACCAATGCAACATCGCTGCGCATCCAAGCGTCGGGATCACCAAGCACGCGCATTGCGAGGTAGGCGGCGGTCCAAGGCCCGATTCCAGGTGTTCGGAGCAGGCTCTCTCGCAGCAGCTGGGGATTGCTCTCGAAGCCGACCTCCAGTTCACCGCTCTGAAGTGCAATGGCTGCACTTCGAAGCGTAGAGATCGAGCGGCGGGGGAGCTTCAGGACGCGATCGGGATCCAGCGGTAGATCTGCTCCGGGGTCGTGCACGGTTTCAATGATGTCCGCCGGAGCGGGAAAGATCCTGTCCAAACCGGTAAAGCTCGAAGTGTAGGCGGCTCCGGCCTGAGCTACGAGTCGGGAAAGATGGGTTCGAGCGGCCTTGACCGAAATCTGCTGGCCGATGATGGCCCGGATGACCAGCTCATGAGGGTCGACTGCGCCGGGCACCCGGATGCCCGGGGTTCGAAGGATACTCGCTTCCAGTGCCGGGTCTCTGGACAGGTTGAGATCGATGGCGCTTGAGTCGGCGTCCAGATTCAAGAGGCGCCGTATCCGGAAAATTGCGGCAGCTTGATCGCGCAAATTGTGGAGTTCAAGCTGAGCTTTCAGGACCCAGCTGGCGGATCCATAGTTACGAGCGATAAGCCTAATAGCCCCTGGCCCACTTGGGAACATGAGTGTTCGGGCATATATCAGCCTGTCTTTCTGCGAGAGATCTGTGGTCTCTACGCCGGCAATCGCCCTTGCTTCCAGAAACGAGAAAATGCCTTGGGCGTCAAAGGGGTGCTGGATCGGCAAGTCGATGTTCAGAACTATGGGGGACTGTTTGCCGAAACATCGCGTCCCGAAAGGAGTCGGTGAACTTGGGTGCTTCTGGTTGCTTCCTGCACTCATGTTGTCGCCCCAATCATCCGACGAAGTTTCGAAGTCACCTTGAGTGTAACTAATTGATCGAAAGACTGATTCTGACGCGAAAGCGCCACTAGAAATTAGATGAAAATTCAGAATGAAGCACACTCGGCCGTTCTGAATTCAGCATACGCAAGAAGCTGCTCGCATTAGACGTGACCGAAATTCCGTCCATGGCACCTGCCGGTCTCGCGAACGACCTGAAATGAACAAATTTATTGATCGTAGAACGCCTCGTCTCGTGGAGCTCGTGGAAGTCTCATTCGCAGTGGAGATCCGCAAGCGGAAACTGAAACTGAACAAGTTTTTTGATCATTTTTCCGCAGACTATCGTTCGGCGCGACGGTACCCGAGCGCTCGCGATACTGCCGCCCGTGGAAGCTGTGGGTGCCCCGGTGAGGTCTCATCTGAACAAATTTTTTGATCAATTTGCCGATCGGGTCTTGCCGGGCATCAAGAAAATGTATTCGGGGAGACTGCCAGGAACCATGAGAGGATGAACAAATTTTTCGTTCAACTTCGCATGGCGGCCTCAGTCCTATGGTTGCGGTGAAGGGTTGATATCGATCGAATCCAAGTTCGCGCGGTCACCCAGGGAAAGCGCGGTCATTAGAGCCTCGGCAATCTGTTCGGGGCGGACCCAGTTTTCCGCATCGTAGGTTTTCTCTTCCCAAGAGTGCAGCTGTTCCTGCATCGGCGTGGAAACGCGCCCCGGGTGGATGGAAGTGACCTTGATGCCGTTCGAAGCTTCTTCGATCCGGAGGGCGTCGGCGAATGCCTTCATGGCGAATTTGCTGGCGCTGTATGCGCCCGATCCCGCAATGGTGCGGTGCCCGAGACCTGAATTGATCATGAACACGTGGCCACGTGCCCGGCGCAAGGCAAGCAGCATGGCGCGGGTGAGCTCCACCGGAGCCAACACGTTGATCTGCATGCTCTGTGCCCAATCCTCCTGGCTAGTCTCCTCCACGGTGCCCATGCGGAGTATGCCGGCGCTGTGCACCAGAACATCGAGTGCGGGGATCTGCGCGGCAAGGTCGCCCATGCGGCCGGGGGACCCAAGGTCGGCGAGCAGCGGCGTGGCGGATCGAAAACCTTCTGCGGCGCGTTGCAGCGGCTCGAAGTTTCGCCCCACCAGAAATAGGTGATGGGTTGGCGCCAAGGCCTCGGCTATGGCGCGGCCAATGCCGCCGGTGGCTCCGGTAATCAGTGCGCTGGGTGTCATGTGGTCATCCTTGCTTGTCTGCTCGGTTCGAATCAGGGATCAGGGAACGAGCGCTACTGCGTGCTTTGCTCGGGAGCGGGGACTTCGGTGAGGTTGCCGCTGGTCTTGCGCGCTCCGTCCCATTGGGCAGCGGCGCCGGCGGTCACGACGATGACAACGCCGACAGCCTGGAAGACCGACGGGGCTTGGCCGAGGACCAGAAGTCCGATGAGCACGCCGAAGGCCGGTTCGACTGACAGCAGCGTGCCGAAGGCCGTGTGGTTCATGCGCTTGAGGGCCAGCATCTCCAGCCCGAATGCGATGACCGGGGTGATCAAGGCGATGCCGGCTGCCGCAGGCAGGACCCACCAAGCGAGGTTGCCGTTGATCACCTGGGGGAGCCCGACGGGCATGGTAGCCAGTGCGGCGATGGGGATGGTCAGCGACAGGCCGCTGATGCCGGCGAAACGGTCGCCGACACGCTGGGTGAGGACGTTGTACGAGGCCCAGCATGCGCCTGCTGCCAGCGCCAGCCCGACGCCGATGGGGTCGAAGGATCCGGACCAGGGTTCGGTCAGCAGGACGATGCCCGCCAAGGCCATCGCGGGCCAGGTCAGCGCCCTGCGGTTGCCGCTCATGAGGCCGGCGATAATCAGTGGACCGAGGAACTCGATGGCTACCGCGGTGCCCAGTGGAATACGCTCCACGGCGCCCAGGAAGAACACTGTCATGAAGCCGGTGACCATGCCGAGGATAAGCAGTGAGGGGAGATCCCTGCGGCGGATGGACCGGATCGCCGGACGGGAGATGATCCAGAGGAACACCACTCCGAAGCAGAGGCGCAGCCATGCGGTGCCCGCCGGGCCGACTTCGCGCAGCACTCCCACCGACAGGGCGTTGGCCACCTGGATGGACAGCATGGCCGCGATGGCCATGGTCCATGGAGGAAGGCTGGTGCCGGTGAGGGGGGCCGTCATTGGGGTCTCCTTGGGCGGTTCTGGGCTGAAGTCGGGGTGTGGCTAGTCGGCTGGAGCATCGGATTCTAGCTGGCGATGGGACGTTCCGACGCCCGGTTCGAAGACGGCCAGCGTAAAACGCAGCGGCGCATCTGAATTGTTCTCGTAGGAGTGGGGCTCATCGCCCGGGAAACACAGTGCGTCGGACTCGGACAGCGCGTAAATTTCTGCGCCGACCTGGACCGTGAGTTCGCCTTCCAGCACCTGGAGGAGTTCTTCGGTGCCCGCGACGTGCGCGTCGCTGCCGTGGCGTTCGCCCGGCTTGAGCGTCCAGTCCCACAGTTCGATGACATTGGGGGAGCGGGTGCCGCCCAGTAGCACGCCCCGGCCGCCGTGCTTCCCGCTCCATAGCTCGGCGCCTTCGCCCCGGCGGGTGATCTTGACGGCCTTGGCGGTCGGCGGTTCGACCAGCGCGGGGAGGCCGACTCCGAGGGCGTCGCTGAGCCGAAGCAGCGTGCCGATGCTGGGATTCACGGCTCCCTGCTCGACGTTGACCAGCATGCGTCGGCTGATTCCGGCATGCTCTGCCAGCTGATCCAAGGTCCATTGGAGGCCCAACCGCTCCTGCTTGACCCGCGCGCCGATGGAATGTGCAAGGATCTGGGTATTTTCGTCCACAAATGCATAATAGTGCACTAGTGGTGCACCGTTCTACACGCCTAGCGTGCTCGATCGCTGCGGACGTGCGGCATTTCCGTGCGTCTGCCAATATTTACATAGCCAACCTATGTAAATAAATGTATAGTGGGACTATGCAATAACGCGTGGGACCGAGTGCTCCTGCGAGTTGCAGATCCCCGAACACCGTGAAGCTGCCAAGCGGATTGCAGCGATCGCGCGGCCGGATCGTCCCCCCGGGGCATCCGTTCGGCGTGGCCGCATCGCGGGAGGACAGGCGTTTGCCACGAGTATCTACGAAGAGCGCAGACTACGCACAAAACATCGCACCAGCAAGAAATGAGAACGATCGAATGACGCAAGCCGGAAACGTACAGACATCGCTGTTGAAACAGCCTGGCTCGGTCTGGGCCATCGCCTTTGCCTGCATGGTCTCCTTCATGGGCATTGGCCTGGTCGACCCCATCCTTCCGGCCATCAGCCGAGCGCTGGAGGCAAGCCAGTCCCAAACCATGCTGCTCTTCACCAGCTACCTGTTCATCACCGGCATTGCGATGTTCTTCACCAGCTGGGTTTCCGGGCATTTGGGTGTGAAGAAGACCCTGGTTATCGGCCTGGTCCTCATCGTCGCCTTCGCCGCGCTTGCCGGTGCCAGCTCCAACGTCAACGAGATCCTGGGCTTCCGCGCCGGCTGGGGATTGGGAAATGCCCTGTTCATCTCCACCGCCTTGGCGGCCATCGTGGGCGCCGCCAGCGGCGGAAGCCGGCAGGCCATCGTCCTCTATGAAGCCGCGCTAGGTGTCGGAATGGCAGTTGGGCCGCTGGTTGGCGGCGTCTTGGGCAATCTGTCGTGGCGCGGACCGTTCTTCGGCACCGCGGTGCTCATGGCCATTGCCCTGGTGGCGATCCTCGCCTTCCTGAAGCTCCCGGCCGGGGCGCCGGCGCCGGCCAAGATCTCCATCGCTGCCAGCTTCAAGGCGCTGCGCAACCCGGCCCTGCTGGCCCTGTCCGTCACGGCAGTGTTCTACAACTTCGGTTTCTTCATCCTGCTTGCCTACACTCCCTTCCCGCTGGAGGCCGCGGCGCATGCGGCGGGGCTGGACTTCGGCGCCACCGAACTCGGGCTTGTCTTCTTCGGCTGGGGATTGGCGCTGGCGATTACCTCGGTGCTGGTGGCGCCGCCTGCGACCCGCACGTTCGGGCTGCGTCCGGTGCTGTTCACCATGCTGGGCCTGCTGGCCGTGCTGCTGGGTGCGATGGCGGTCTTCCACGAGCAACTGAAGGTCCTGATCATTCTGGTCGTCGTCGCCGGCCTGGTGCTTGGCGTCATGAACACCGCGCTGACCGAAGCGGTCATGGAAGCCACCGACTTGCCGCGCAATGTCGCCAGCAGCACCTATTCCGGCGTGCGCTTCCTGGGTGGTGCGGTGGCCCCTGCTGTCGCGGGTCCGCTGGCCGCCGCACTGGGCGCTGCCGCCCCGTACTGGCTGGGTGCCGGGGCGGTAGTGGTGTCGATCCTGGTGCTGGCTCTCGCGGGGCACAAGCTCAGCCACATCGGCGCTGCCCACGAGACGCCGCAAGAGATCGCCGAGGACGTGCTGCTCGGCGAAGCCTAGTGCGTTCTGCTGGCTGACTGTCATGGATTCACGGCGTATCGGAACACTGGCGTGGAGGCGCAGTCCGAGGACCTCGGTGGGCAGTCCACGCAGGGGCCGGCAGAAGCTGCAGACCTTTGTGCGATTCTGCCATCCCAGCACCCAGTGCCGTCGAGCACCTGAGCGCAGTTCCCACGTTGGGTGGGCGGCTCTGCCCCGGACTCGACGCGGGCCGCACCATGGAATGAGGGCCTGCCTACGTACTCTCCCGCTTGCTACTTGGCCTCATCCAACGGGTGGGGAAGCTCTGAAACGGTGCCCGCCAACGGCTTCCCCTCGCGGAGCAGCGCGCGCTTGCGCAGGTGCCAGAAGACCGCCAGGATAATGAACCACACCGGGGTCGCCAATGTGGCCCAGCGGGTGCCGTCACTGTAGAGGAACGTGCAAATTAGGAATACAAAAAATACGAGAACAACCCAAGGCGCCAAGCGGGCGACGGGTACTCGGAACTTTGATTCCTGGTGGCGTTGCGGATGCTTCTTCAGAAAAACGATGTAGCTGACGACTATCGAACCCCAAGTGAACAAAACCATCGTGGCGCACATCGTCGAGACGAACCCGAAGGCCGTTGCCACGTCGTCTCCAGCGTAAAGCAGCGGGACTGCGGTGAACAGAAGCACCGCGGTAGCGAATACGGCCCGACGTGGAACGCCGCGTGAATCGGTGAACGCGATCTTGCGTGGAGCGTGGCCGTCTTTGGCCAAGCCGAACAGCATACGCGTTCCGGAGTAGACGCCGGAGTTCGCGCTGGATGCCGCGGAGCTGAGCACCACGAGGTTGATCACCAGCGCGGCCGGGACAAATCCGGCAAGCAGGAAAGTCTGCACGAATGGGCTCTTGCCCGCTTCCAGCGCTGTCCACGGCGAAATGCTCATGATCACGGAGAGCGAGAGGACGTAGAAGACAAGAATGCGGACCACGATCGAATTGATGGCCTTGGGCAGATTCTTCCGCGGGTTTTCAGCCTCAGCGGCGGCGGTGCCCACCAGTTCAACACCGATGAACGAGAATACGCCCATCTGGAAACCGAGCACGAAGCCGCTGATCCCCATGGGGAAGAAGCCCCCTTGGTCCCAGAGGTGGGTGATTGAAGCCTGGAATCCATCATGGGTGAACCCGGTGAAGATCAATACCGCGCCAACTGCAATCAAGGCCAGGATCGCGACGATCTTGATGATCGCAAACCAGAATTCCATTTCGCCAAACCAGCGGACGGGCTGCAGGTTCAACACCAGCAGGAAAAGGGTCGCGGCGAGGGCCGGTAGCCAAAGGGGCACTTCTTCCCAGAAAAACTGGGTGTAGGCAACGATGGCGGTAATGTCGGCGACGCAGGCAACCACCCACGAAAACCAGTAGTTCCATGACACGAAGAAGCCGGCCCAAGGCCCGAGGAAATCCTTGGCAATATCGCCAAAGGTTTTGTAGTGGAGATTGGACAACAGCAGCTCGCCGAGCATGCGCATGACCAGGAAAACGAAAAAGCCGATGATCGCGTAGACGAAGATGCTCGAAGGCCCGGACACCGATACGATCTGGCCTGAACCCATGAATAGGCCGGTGCCGATAGCACCGCCAATGGCGATCAGCTGAAGATGGCGGTTTTTCAGTCCGCGCCGCATTTCTTCCGATGCCTCGGGCACCGCAGAATGGTCCTGCTGCGGTGGTTTGGGTGATTCCGGGGCCACGGAGCTCTCCTTTGGTATACGGTGCTTTCCGTTTTCATGCACATCGAACAACCCTAGTCGTGATTTGGCGGGTGATTCGATCCAGGACGTCGGCACGGTGTGGTGAAAGGCGGACCGGACAAGCGGCCATGTGACTCGACTCATGCCGGACGCCGGTTTTTCCAGTGCGGTCGATCAGGAGCGCAGGCGGCCGGCCTCGGAAGCCAGGGAAGGCGCCGATCTCGCGACAGGTGCAGGGATCACTGTTTCCCGAGCACCGGAAAGCCCTGCGAGACAGGGCTGCTGCAGATGGACATTCGCCCACACAAGCATGGCCTGCATTTTGATGAGGCAGGGTTTAGTCCTTGTCCGCAAAGCCGCCAGCAATGCTCCACGCCAGACCACCTTGGCAGAGCAGCGTCGTTGCGCTCGCCGGGGCGGAAAAATTGTACATCCCACGCGGCCAAGGCGGCCGGACCAAACACAGGTTTTCCACACCGGACGTGGAATATTTGCCGCCGAGCTTCGTATTCTTGAGCAACAGATACTTTTTAGACTCAGGAACGAAGCGTGGTCGCCGTGCAGGACAACCATCCCTACGCCCCGGGCAAACTGCGGGTGAAGCGCATGCGCCCGAGGGATCCCTCGGAGATCTTCAGGTCTTCCAGTCCGCTGGAACTGTTCTTCGACCTGATTTTCGCGGTATCCGTCTCGCTGGCCTCCGCCCAGCTGGTGGCCGCCGAAACCCACGCCGATATCGCCGGCGGGCTGCGGGCCTACCTGATGGTATTTTTCGCGGTGTGGTGGGCCTGGATGAATTTCACCTGGTTCGCCAGCGCCTTCGACGCGGATGACTGGCTCTACCGGGTGCTGGCGCTAACCCAGATGGCTGGCGTGGTGATCCTGGCGGTGGGAACCACCCCGGCGATGGCCGACGGGAATTTCCACCTCATCATCGCCGGATACGTGGTGATGCGCCTGGCGCTGGTCGTGCAGTGGATCCGGGCCTCGCGCAGCCATGCCGGGCTGCGGAACACCGCCTTGAGCTACGCGGTGGGCATCGCAGTGGTGCAGGTGTTCTGGGTCTGCTATCCGCTGGCTCCCGCCGGATGGGCCGTACCGGTGTTCCTCCTGTTGGTCGCCTTGGAGCTGCTGGTGCCGTTGATCGCCGAACGGAGCGGCCAGACGCCATGGCATCCGGAGCACATCGCCGACCGTTACGGATGCTTCACGCTGATCGTGCTGGGCGAATCGGTGCTGGCCTCCACCATCGCGGCGGCCAACGCCGTCGAGAACGCCAACCAGCTGCTCCAGTTTTCGCTGCTTGGCGTGGGCGGATTCATCCTGGCCGCCGGCCTGTGGTGGGTGTACTTCTCTTCGAACGCCAGTGCCTGGCTGCGCAGGCGCCGGGCGCCGATGATCTTCGGCTACGGCCACTATTTTGTCTTCGCCGCCGCCGGCGCGTTTTCCGCCGGAGTCAAGGTGCTGCTCGACCACGAGGCCGGCAGCTCGGGGCTGAGCTCCGCCGCGGCGGTGGCCACGCTGAGCATTCCGGTGTCGGTTTTCCTCCTGGGCGTCTGGGTGCTGATCCTGCGACTGTGCCTGCGCGGCGCGTACAAGTGGCTGTTCCCCGTGGGCGCGTTGCTGATCGGCTGCGCTCCGCTGCTGGCGCAGCTGACGCCCACCGCCGAATCCGACGTGCAGATTGCGGTGATCTCGGTGCTGGGCGCCGCGGCCGTCATGGTGCTGCTGGTGGTGCTGATCGAGGCCTCCGGGGTCCGCGAACAGGAGGAGCCCGGCACGGCCCCAGCGGCCGGGTAGCGCATCAAGAACGTCCTCCGCTTTCCGGGATGGCCGCGGCCGGGTTTATGCTGTGTGACTATGCAACCCTCCGAACCTTCCATCGGCGTCGACATTGGCGGAACCAAGATCCTGGCTGCACTGGTGGACGCCCACGGCGCCGTCACCAGGCAGATCCACCGCCCCGCGCCCGCCCGTGACGTGGCCGCCACCGAGCGGGCCATCGTGGAGCTCGTCCGGGAGCTGGACGACGGCGGCCTGCACTGCCCCGTGGGCGTGGGCGCCGCCGGCTGGATGAACCGCGACTCAAGCCGGGTGCTGTTCAGCCCGCACCTGTCCTGGCGCGACGAGCCGGTGCGCGATCGGCTGGAAAGCCAGCTGGGCCGGCCGGTCACCCTGGTCAACGACGCGGACGCGGCGGGATGGGCCGAATACCGCTTCGGCGCCGCCCGCGGAGTCAACGACGTGGTCTGCCTGACCCTTGGCACCGGGATCGGCGGGTCGATTATCCTCGGTGGCGAAATGTACCGCGGGAACTCGGGCATCGCCGGCGAATTCGGCCATCAAGTGATCGTGCCCGGCGGGCACCGCTGCGCCTGCGGTAACCGCGGCTGCTGGGAGCAATACGCCTCCGGCAATGCGTTGGGCCGCGACGGCGCGGAGCTGGTGCGTTCCAAGTCGCCCATCGCCCACAACTTGCGCGAGGCCTGCAACGACGACCCTGCAGCGGTGACCGGCGCGCTGGTCACCGAGCTGGCAGCAGCCGGGGACTCGGCCTGCCGCGACCTGATCGAGGAGATGGGCCAGTGGCTGGGCCTGGGCATCTCGAATCTGGTCTCAGTGCTGGATCCGGGCATGGTGGTCATCGGCGGCGGTTTGGGCTCCGCGCAGACCGAGCTGCTGGCCGTCGCCGAAGCGCACTACCGGCGCACGCTGTCCGGGCGCGGATACCGCCCCTTCGCGCAGGTCTGCCGCGCACAACTGGGGCCTTCGGCGGGACTTATCGGGGCTGCGGACCTGGCTCGGGTTGCTGCTTCAGCGGCATGAAAACGTGCCGAGACTCCGTAGCGAACTGGAACATGGGTCTCGGCGCGCGGCTTGTGCGGTTGTCAGCGACTTGTTGGCAACGGGGTTTCGCGGCGCTTGCTGGAATCTCAGGCGTTGATGGCGCAGCGCTGCAGCACGGGGAGGACGACGTGGTCGATGAGCGAGGTGATGTAGGCGCGGTCCACCGGCAGCCGTTCGACCGCCAAACGGTGGAAGACCAGTCCCGGGATGATGCCGCGGGTTCTCTCCACGGCGGCCGTCGTGGCCAGCTCGCCGCGGGCCGCCGCCTGGTCGAGGACCTGCTTCACCAATTCGGCCCGCGGTCCGGCGAGCTTGGAGATGTAGAGCTCGTGCAGCGTATCGTCCTGCGGCAGCGCCGCGAGCAGGTTCACGAAGATCGCATCGCGCTGCGGGTCCTCGGCGAACCATACGTCGGCCAACGCAATCAGGTCGGCGCGCAGGCTCCCGGTGTCCGGTGCCTTTGCGGACCACTCAAGGGTGCTGATGGCCTCGGACAGCAGCTGCGTGCGGGAGGACCAGCGGCGGTAGATCGTGGCCTTGGAGGCCCCGACGCGGGTGGCCACGGCGTCCATGGTGAATGCCGCGAATCCGCATTCGGCCAGCAGCTGCTGCGCTGCGCCCAGGATCTGCTCGTTTTTCCCCGCCTGCCGGGGGCGGCCGCGTTTGGCGGGGGCCGGTGCGCCAGTGCTGGATTCTTGGTCGTCGCTCACCCGCACCAGTCTATCCAGAGTCAGTGCGCCGTGGTTCAAGCCAGCTGCCGCGGGTCGAGCTGCACCCGGCGCAGCAGCTGCGCGTTCAGTGCGACGACGATGGTCGACAGCGACATCAGCACCGCGCCGACCGCCGGGGAGAGCACGAAGCCGGCCGGCGCCAGCACGCCCGCGGCCAGCGGCACGGAGAGCACGTTGTAGCCGGTGGCCCAGGCCAGGTTCTGCAGCATCTTGCGGTAGCTGGCGCGGGACAGGTCGATCATGGAGAGCACCGCACGCGGATCGCTGCCCGCCAGCACCACGCCGGCGGATTCCATGGCCACGTCGGTGCCGGCGCCGACGGCGATGCCGACCTCCGCTCGAGCCAGCGCCGGGGCGTCGTTGACGCCATCGCCCACCATGGCCACCTTGTGCCCGCGCTCCTGCAGGGCGCGGACCTTGGAGTCCTTGTCCTGCGGCAGCACGTCGGCGAAGACCTCGTCGATGCCCAGGTCCGTGGCGACCGCCTCGGCCACCTGGTGGGCATCGCCGGTAATCATCGCCACCTTCACGCCGCGGGCGTGCAGTTCCCGGATAGCGGCCCGGGATTCGGGGCGCACCTGGTCCTCCAGCGCCAGCGCACCGATGATTTCCCCGTCGCGCAGCACGTGCAGGATGCCCGCTCCGCGCTGCATGAACTGCCCGGTCTGCCCGGCCAGCTCGGCCGGAGGCTGCAGCTGTTTCTCGTGCAGCAGGTTCGGGCCGCCCACCTCGATCAGCGAGCCGTCGACCTCGGCGCGCACGCCGCGGCCCGTGGCCGAGCTGAAATCGCGTCCGGCCAGGCCCAAGGACTTCGCCTCGGGATCCTCGTTCGCTGCGCGGACGATGGCGCGGGCCACTGGGTGCTCGCTGTCGGATTCAGCTGCTGCGGCCAGCGCCAGCAGCCGGGTGCGGGGCATGCCCGCGACGGCCGCGATGCCGGTCACCGCGTGGGCGCCCTCGGTGAGGGTGCCGGTCTTGTCGAATAGCACCACGTCGACGGTGCGCATGCGTTCAAGCGCCATGCGGTTCTTGATCAGCACGCCGGCCCGGGCCGCGCGCTCGGTGGAAATCGCGATGACCAGCGGAATGGCAAGGCCCAGGGCGTGCGGGCAGGCGATGACCAGGACGGTGACCGTGCGGATGACGGCATCATCCGGGGCGCCGAGCAGCATCCAGGTGATGAAGGTGATCACGCCCGCGCCCAGCGCGAACCAGAACAGCCAGGCGGCGGCACGGTCGGCCAGCGCCTGCGCCTTGGAGGAGGAGGACTGCGCCTCGGAGACCAGCCGCTGGATTCCGGCCAGCGCGGTTTCCTCGCCCACCGCCTCGACCCGGATGCGCACCGCGTTGTCGGTAGCCACGGTGCCGGCCACGACCTTGTCCCCGGCCGAACGCGCGGCGGTCTTGGATTCGCCGGTGATCATCGATTCATCGAATTCGGCGCCACCCTGCTCGATGGTGCCGTCGGCCGGAACGCGGGCGCCGGAGCGGACCAGCACCAGGTCGCCGGCGGCCAGCTCGCCCAGCGAGACGGTTTCCGTGCCGGACTCGGTGACGCGTTCGGCCTCGTCGGGCAGCAGCGCTGCCAGCGCATCCAGCGCCCCGGAGGCCTGGCCGAGCGCCCGCATTTCCATCCAGTGGCCCAGCAGCATGATGACCACCAGCAGCGCCAGCTCCCACCAGAAGTCCAGCATGAACCCGCCGATGCCCAGGCTGGTCACCCAGGAGGCCGCAAACGCCACGGTGATGGCCATGGAAATCAGCAGCATCATGCCTGGCCGGCGCGAGGAGATCTCGGAAACGCCGCCGGCCAAGAACGGCCAGCCGCCGTAGAAGTAGATGACGGTGCCGAGGACCGGTGGAATCCAGGCGGCGCCCGGGACTTCAGGCAGGTGGTAGCCGAGCATGTGCGAAACCATGGGGCTGAAGAACACCACGGGCAGCGCGAGGACCAGGCTCAGCCAGAACTTGTTCCGGAAGGCGGCGGCATGGCCGCCGTGCCCGCCGTGTCCCGCGTGGCCGGAATGCGCGGAGTGATCTTCGTGCATCTGATGGCCTTGGTGCTCCCCGTGGCCTGCGGGTGTTCCGTGCCCATGGGATGCGCCGTGCTTCCGGGGCGCTGGATGCTCATGTCCGGGGTGCTGGTCGTGCTCCACGGGATGCCCTGAATGCCGTTGGGTACTCATGATGTCCTCCCTTGCTTGTAATTTCGGATGGGTCGGCAAATTCCGAGAGGTGCTCGGATCCGCCGTTCAGCATCGAGAATATACCCCCCGGGGGTATAAGTCTAGGGTGTATGCCGATCTTTCCGGAGAGGTCAAGATTTGAGATCGGCAATCCGGGCGGCGTAGGGGAGGCTGCGGCGCGCGGGGGACTGCAGTCCAGGGTGCTGCTCCGGGGGTGCTGGCAGTTGGCCTCGCCATGCGGCGGAATCCAGCAGGTCGGACGGATTGCCTTCGAGGTACCATGCTGCGCGGCGGAGGCTCCGGGCTTGCGGGACGTCCGGAAACTCGGCCGGTAACGGTTCTGGAGGCGAGGGCCGCCGCCTAAGCTGACCCTAGCTGGAATCAGCTGCCTGCCAGCTGGCACCATGGGCAGGTAGGTTGCAGCATTCGCCCGAGTAGGAACGCGAGAAGACACAATGAGCATGGAAAATGCCGCCTGGCATTCCCTCTGGAAGCTGTCGGGGGACAAAGGCAAGGCCTACGCGCCGACAACACCCAAACGCGTTCTGCAATTCGCCGCAGGCTACAAGACCCGGCTGCTCATCTTCGTGCTCTTCTCCATCTGCTCGGCGGTGCTTGCCGTCATCACCCCGGTGCTCGCCGGCCGGATCGTGGATGAAATCGTCGCCCGCAGCGGCATCCGGATCATCGTCAACCTGGCGCTGGTCATCGCGCTGGTGGCGGTGCTGGACGCGATCGTTTCCGTCGTGGTCCGCTGGTTCTCCTCCAAGCTCGGCGAGGGAATCATCTACGACCTGCGCACCGCGGTGTTCGACCACGTGCAGAAGATGCCGGTGGCATTCTTCGCCAGAACCCGCACCGGGGCGCTGGTCAGCCGCCTGAACAACGACGTCATCGGCGCGCAGGCGGCCTTCGCCGGGACCCTGTCCGGGCTGGTGTCCAACACCGTGGCCCTGATCCTCACCGCGGCGGTCATGTTCACGACTTCCTGGCAGGTCACCGCCATTGCGCTCGTGCTGCTTCCGGTCTTCCTGCTGCCGGCGCGGCACTTCGGCAAGTCGGTGGCGCTGCTGCGCAAGGAATCCGCGGATCTGAACGCCTCAATGGGGACGCAGATGACCGAGCGCTTCTCGGCGCCCGGAGCGACGCTGATCAAGCTCTTCGGCCGGCCCAAGGACGAATCCCACCAGTTCGCGCTCCGCGCGGGCCGCGTGCGGGACATCGGCATCAAGGTCACCATGCGCCAGTACTACTTCGTCGCGACCCTGACCCTGGTCGCCGCACTGGCGCTGGCCTTGGTATATGGCCTTGGAGGCATGTATGCGGTGCGTGGCGACCTGGCCGCTGGCGACGTGGTGGTCCTGGGTATGCTGCTGACCCGGTTGTATGCTCCGCTGACCGCGCTGGCCAATGCCCGCGTGGAAATCACCAGTGCGCTGGTCAGCTTCGACCGCGTGTTCGAGGTGCTGGACCTCCAGCCGCTGATCACCGATGCGCCCGACGCCCGCCGCCTGGAACCCGGGCCGGTGCCCGTGAAGTTCTCCCACGTGAACTTCTCCTACCCGAGCGCTGACAAGGTCTCGCTCGCGTCCCTGGAAGAGGTCGCGGTGCTGGATACCCGCGGCGGGCAGGAAGTCCTGCATGACATCGATTTCGAGGTGAAGGCAGGGCAGACCGTCGCCCTGGTCGGCTCCTCGGGTGCCGGAAAGTCGACCATCGCCTCGCTGCTGGCCCGGCTCTACGACGTGGATTCCGGAGCCGTCGAGCTGGCGGGAACCGATATCCGCGAGCTGAAGCTCGACTCGCTGCGCGAAACCGTCTCCATGGTCACCCAAGACGGGCACTTGTTCCACGAGTCGATCCGCTCCAACCTGCTGCTCGCCCGACCCGGGGCCGACGATACGCAGATCTGGGAAGCGCTTGAACGCGCGCGGCTGAAGCCGGTCATCGCCGCCCTGCCCGACGGGCTGGACACCGTGGTGGGCGAGCGCGGCTACCGGCTGTCCGGCGGCGAACGCCAGCGCATGACCATCGCCCGGCTGCTGCTTGCCGCCCCGCAGGTCGTGATCCTGGACGAGGCCACCGCCGCGCTGGACTCCGCCAACGAGGCAGCAGTCCAGGCGGCCCTGACCGAGGCGCTGGAGAACCGCACCGCGCTGATCATCGCGCACCGGCTGTCGACCATCCGCTCTGCGGACCAGATCCTGGTGGTCGAGGGCGGGCGCATCATCGAGCGCGGAACGCACAGCGAGCTGCTGGGCCTGGGCGGGAAGTACACCGAACTCTACGAGACGCAGTTCGCCCAGTAGCCGCAGGCACCGTGGTGGACCGGTGCACGGTTCCTCCTAGACACAGACGGCCGCGCCAGGCTGGGGCGGCGGCAGTGGGCGGATCCGAAGGATCCGGTGTTCACTGCTGCCTGTCCAGCCGGCGCGGCCGCGGTCTCGGAAGGTAACGAAGGCTAGGCGCTGCGGACCAGTTCGCGGGCCTTCTGCGCTGCATGGGTGGCGATGATGGTGCCGAAGACCAGCCCCTGCCCAATCGTGGCGCCGGCACCCGGGTACACGTTGCCGAAGATGTTCGCGGCGGTATTGCCCTGGGCGTAGAGCCCCTCGATGACGTCGCCGGAATTGTCCAGCACGCGGCCTTGGGCGTCGGTCATTACGCCGCCGCAGGTGCCCAGGTCCGATAGCACGATCTTCACCGCGTAGTAGGTCTTGCCGTCCAGCGCGCGCAGGTTCGGGTTCGGATTCTGGGTCGGGTCGCCGTAGTAGCGGTCGTAGGCCGACTCGCCGCGGCCGAACTGGTCGTCGATGCCGGTTCCGGCGCCCTCGTTGAATGCCGACAGGGTCTGTTCCAGCGCCTGCGCGGGAACCTCGATCTTGTTCGCGAGCTTGCTGATCGAGGACGACTTGTGGGCGATGCCCGCCTTGTACCAGGACTCGGGCAGGGCCATGCGCGGGTAGCACTGCCCGGCGAAGATGTAGCTGTCGCGGTAGGTCTGGTCGAAGATGAGCCACATCTCGCCCACCGGATCGCCGTCCGCCTCGCGGCGCAGGATCTCCTGGCCGAAGCTCATGTAGTCGGTGGACTCGTTGATGAAGCGGCGTCCCGACCGGTCCACCATGAACGATCCGGGCAGCGAACGCTCGGCCAGCAGGATCTTGGCTGAGCCGCCGGGCTTGAGCGGCGACACGGCCGGGAACCACCAGGACTGCTGCATGCTTGCCAGCTGGGCGTTGTGCTTCTGCGCCAATTCGATGGCATCGCCGTGGTTGCCCTTGGCGCCCAGGCTCAGGTCCTCGACCAGCGAGGGGCTCTGGTGCTCCTGGCGCATCTTCATGTTGTGGTCGTAGCCGCCGGCGGCCAGCACCACGCCGTACTTGGTGCGCACGCTCACGCGTTCGCCTGACTGTTCCAGGACCGCCGCGGTGACAACGCCATCGGTGAATTCAAGGTCGACCAGCTTCGCTTCGGTCCAGACGGGAATGCCGGCATCAAGGGCCCCGGCATACATGCCGCCGGCGATGGCCTGGCCTCCGGCGCTGTAGTTGCGGCCGAGAAGCAGTCCGCCGGCGCCCTGGATCAGGCGCTTCGCGATCAGCGGGAATGCCTTGTGCGGCGCCTTGGCAATGAGGTTCATCCACTTGTAGTCGGCGCCGGTCACCGGCATTGGCATGGGCGCTGCCATGGTGGCCGGCTGGAAGCGGCCGAGCTGGTCGCCGAGCTTGTTCAGGTCGAAGGGGCGCGATTCGACCGAGCGTCCGGCGGCGCTGCCGCCCGGCTTTTCGGGGTGGTAGTCGGAGTATCCCTTGGACCAGAAGAAGTTCAGCTGGGTCATGCGTTCGAGCATCTTGACGGTTTCGTCGCCGTATTCCAGGAAGGCCTTCCAGCGCTCCGCCGGGCCCGAGCCGTCCACGACGGATTCGATGTACTTCTCGCCGCGGTCCAGGGAATCAACGGCGCCGTCGCGCTTGAGCACCGTGTTGGCGGGAATCCAGAAGGCGCCGCCCGAGCGGGCGGTGGAGCCGCCCACGTACTTGGTTTTCTCGGCCACGGCAACGTTGAGGCCGAGCTCCTTGGCGGCCAGCGCAGTGGCCAGCCCGGTGCCGGAACCGATGACCAGCAGGTCGACTTCGAGCTGATCGATTTTGACGGGTGCAAGAACGGTTTTCGATGCCATGAAGCGGTCTCCTATGAACGACGCCGGGAAGTGGGTCCTGAGTTAGATCATGCTAGCCAAGCCGCAGCCCTGTCCGTCGCGCAGTCCCGATAACAGGGATCTGCAGCCTGATGGCCGGGGAACTGTCCTATAGGGGTGCGGCGGCGCTTCCCCGGCGGGGACCTGGCTTGTTGGCCGGGGACTGGTTAACGTGCGGTAGCGCGAAGATCACGATTCCCGGCCAGGGGTTGTAAACATCGATAGATTAATGAACCATGGGCGGAACGGACCTAATCCGATATTTATGGAGGTAATCCATCCATGCCACCATCGACTCGAACAATCCGTCCTCCGACCGTTATCGCAGGAATATGCGGACTTGGACTCGTCCTGGCCTCCTGCTCCAGCGGAGTAAGTGGCGTGGAGCAGTCTGCGGAAGCCTCGAATCCTCCGCGCGTTTCTTCCAGCGCTTCGGGCACCTCGACGACGGAGGATGCCAGCCAGCCGGCGGCTGAACGGCGGCGCCAGATCGAGGGTCTGAGCTGGGCGGATGGCACGACGGTTGAGGCTTCCGTTGTTTCAGTGGGGGACGCGGTGAAGCCGCCCGGCGACGCCATCTCCGATCGCGCAGCGCACGATCTTCCCGAGGGGGAGCAACTGCTGGGCGTCTTGAGTGATGCCCGACCCGTCGTACTGAGCAAGGGCCTGCCGTACACCGTCGACGAAACAGGGAAGTACTCGCTGTACTGGGCCGATTCCAAGCGGGACGCCGCCACTGACGACACCTCCTGGTCCATCCACGGCGATACCGTGGTGGCTACGGTCCGCGGAGTCGACGGCGGAAGCGCAACCACCCTGATGGCCTACGACGACAAGGACGGGATCCAGGAGATCAAGGACTTCCAGAAGGCCAGCGACTCGAACAGCGAGTCCCTCGTTCTGGACGGCGGCAAGGTGTACTGGAGCGAAGCGGACGCGAAGAGCCGCCGGGTGGTATCGATCCCGTTGGCCGGCGGAAGCAAAAAAGTGGAAGCAGAGAACGCGGGGGCCGTCTACCGCACCGACCGGGGTGTCGCCGTGCTCACGCAGGAAGATCCTCAATCCGAGGACACAATGAACCAGATCGGCGGCGTGCAGCTGCTCGACGGCACTGAATTGCTCCACGCCACGGAAGAGTTCGAACTGGGTGGATTCAGCGGCGATCCGTATAGCCCGAGGCCGATCATGAATGGCGGTTCCACCCTGAGCTTCAACCTTGACAGGGGCGAGAACAGCTTCAACGTGGCCGTGCTGAATTTCGAGACCAAGCAGGCTTGGCTCATCGAGATACCGGATGGCCGGATCCCCTTCGGGCAGTCAACCTCGGGATCCTACTCCTTCATTGCCTGGTCTGCGGAGCAGATGGAGGAACTGGGGTCTCTTGGCAACGAAGCGGTAGCTCTCGATGCGTCGACGGGCGAGCTGTTCGCCTTCAGCCCGGAAAACAACTTCGAGAATATTTTCGGCAACGACAAGGCCCTGGCGTGGAGCACCAAGACCAGCTCGGGCTCAGTGAGCTTTGCCAGCGAGATCCTCGAATAGCGCGCATCAAGCTCCACGCCTATTAACAAGAAACTGCCCGGGCGCCGCATGATGACATGCCGGCGGCCCGGGGCAGCAGGGCTTGAATGGCTAGTCGGCGGCGGCCACCAGTTGGCGGCCGAGCTCGCGCGCGGCTTCCTGCAGTTCCGGGACCGCATGCTGCATGAATGCCTCGTCGACGCGGGTGACGGGGCCGGAGACCGAGATGGCCATCGGAGTTGGCGCTCCGGGCACCGGGACGGCGATGCAACGCACGCCCAGCTCCTGCTCTTCCTCGTCGATGGCGTAGCCGCGCTCGCGGGTCGCCTCCACATCGGTGAACAGCTTGCCCAGGGTCGTGATGGTGTTGGCGGTCTTCGGCGGCATGCCGGCCTGGGCCACGAGGCGCTGGACGCGCTCGTCGTCCAGCACCGAGAGCACCGCCTTGCCGACGCCAGAGTTATGCAGCATGGCGCGGCGTCCCACCTCGGTGATCATGCGCATTGAGTGCGGGGACTGCACCTGGGCGATATAGGTGACCATGTCGCCGTCCAGCACGGCAATATTCGCTGATTCGCCCAGCTTGGCGACCAATTCCTTGAGCACCGGCGAGGCCAAGGCGCCCAGCTGGCGATTGGCGACCTCGCCCAAGCGGATCAGGCGAGGGCCCAGCGAGTAGCGGCGGTTGGGCAGCTGGCGCACATAGCCCACGCCCACGAGCGTGCGCAGCAAGCGGTGGATGGTCGGCAGCGGCAGCGGGGTGTCGGCGGCCAATTCGCTCAGCGCGGCTTCGCCGCCGGCTCGGGCGATGACTTCGAGCAATTCAAAGGCGCGCTCGACGGACTGGACGCCGCCGGTGGTCGACTTGCTGGTTGTCTGCGTCATATACGACTCCTCGGTGCCTCTGAATCGTGGAAGTTGTCGGCACTTAACTTCTGCGATGCGAAATCTTTTCTCTAAGAATAGCCCCATGATGAACAGAGATTCCATGATGCGAGAAAAATTAGTGTGAAAAGTTGTGTCATACTGCACAAAATGGCCTTGCGTTTTCATTTTGAGGATATTAGTATCCACTATACGGAAACTTTTACAGGAGGACCTCATGGCAGCACCTAGCCCGGGATATTCATTGACGCTTCGCGTAGAGACCCCAGCGTCGATTACCGCGACCAGCGAACTGGCTGCAGCGGTTGGCTCGGCTGGTGCCCACATCACCGCCCTCGACGTGACCGAATCGCACCACACCCACATGGTGGTCGACGTTTCGTGCAACACCATGGATGTCGCCCACGGCGAGAAGGTCCGCGACGCGCTCAACGGGCTGGACGGCGTCAACGTCCGCAACGTCTCGGACCGCACCTTCCTGATGCACCTTGGCGGCAAGCTCGAAGTCGTCCCGAAGGTCGCCCTGCGCAACCGCGACGACCTCTCCCGCGCCTACACCCCGGGTGTGGCCCGCGTCTGCATGGCCATCGCGGAGAACCCCGCCGATGCCCGCAACCTGACGGTCAAGCGCAACACCATCGCCGTGGTCACCGACGGCTCCGCCGTGCTGGGACTGGGCAACATCGGCCCGGCGGCGGCCCTTCCGGTCATGGAAGGCAAGGCCGCGTTGTTCAAGCAGTTCGCCGACGTCGACGCCTGGCCGGTCTGCCTGGACACCCAGGACACCGACGAAATCGTCAAGATCGTCAAGGCGCTGGCCCCGGTCTACGGCGGCGTGAACCTTGAAGACATCGCCGCCCCGCGCTGCTTCGAGATCGAAGCCCGGCTGCGCGAGGAACTGGACATCCCGGTCTTCCACGACGACCAGCACGGCACCGCCATCGTCACCCTGGCCGCCCTGGCCAACGCGCTGAAGGTCGTCGAGAAGAAGATCGAGGACGTGCGCATCGTGGTCTCCGGCGTGGGCGCCGCAGGCAACGCCATCATCCAGCTGCTGGCGGCCCGCGGAGCGAAGAACATCATCGCCTGCGGCCGCAACGGCGCGATCACCCGCGACGAGCAGTACTCCGACGAGCACCGCGTGTGGCTGGCGCAGAACACCAACCCCGAGAATTTCTCCGGATCGCTGAAGGAAGCCGTGGTCAACGCCGACGTCTTCATCGGCGTCTCCGCCCCGAATGTCCTGGACGAAGCCGACATCGCCGCAATGAACGAGCGAGCGATCGTCTTCGCCATGGCCAACCCGGATCCAGAGGTGGATCCGGAGGTTGCAGGTCGTCACGCGGCGGTGGTCGCCACCGGACGCAGTGACTTCCCGAACCAGATCAACAACGTCCTGGCCTTCCCGGGCTTCTTCCGCGGCCTGCTGGATGCCGGCGTCGCAGACATCACCGATGAGATGCTGCTGGCCGCCGCAGACGCGATTTCCGCCCGGGTAACCGACGATGAGCTGAACCCCGGCTTCATCATCCCTTCGGTGTTCGACCCGCAGGTCGCCACCGACGTGGCCGTCGCGGTGGAACTCGCCGCGGCAAAGGACTAACCACAACCCGGGGCTAGTCACCCCTGGCCCTTTCGGGCCGCATCACTGGAACAGAGCACAGAGGTTAAGGAGCAACCCACATGAGCATTTCACTATCCCGCATTCCGGAGTTCGACGGCGCGGCAGACATCCTCTCGGATGACGCGCTGGCATTCATCGAGAAGCTGCACCAGAAGTTCGCCGGAACCCGCAACGAGCTGCTGGCCGCCCGCGACGTGCGCCGCAAGCAGTTCTCCGATGCCAAGGCCATCGACTTCGACCCGGCCACCGAAGAGGTCCGCAACGGCGACTGGAAGGTCGCCGAGGCGCCTGCAGCGCTGCAGGACCGCCGCGTGGAGATCACCGGCCCGGCCACCCCCGCCAAGATGGCAATCAACGCACTGAACTCCGGCGCCAAGGTGTGGCTGGCGGACCTCGAGGACGCCTCCACCCCGAGCTGGAACAACGTTATCGACGCGGTGAAGAACCTGTCGGACGCCGCCCGCGGCAAGCTGGCCTTCACCGATGAGAAGACCGGAAAGTCCTACGCACTGCGCACCGATGCGCCGCTGGCCACCGTGGTGGTCCGCCCGCGCGGCTGGCACCTGCCGGAGAACAACGTGCTGATCGATGGCAAGCCGGGCGTCGGCGCGCTGGTCGACTTCGGCCTGCACTTCTTCCACAACGCGAAGGTGCTCGCCGAATCCGGCCAGGGACCGTTCTACTACCTGCCGAAGATGGAGCACTACCTGGAGGTGCGCCTGTGGAACGAGGTCTTCACCTTCGCGCAGGCCGAACTGGGCATCGAGTACGGCACGGTGCGCGCCACCATGCTCATCGAGACCATCCCTGCCGCCTTCCAGATGGACGAGTTCCTCTACGAGCTGCGCGACCACGTTTCGGGCCTGAACGCCGGGCGCTGGGACTACCTGTTCTCCATCATCAAGACCTTCCGCGAAGCCGGCGACGCGTTCATCATGCCCGACCGCGCGGATGTCTCGATGACCGCGCCGATGATGCGCGCCTACACCGAACTGCTGGTCAAGACCTGCCACAAGCGCGGCGCCTTCGCCATGGGCGGCATGGCGGCCTTCATCCCGAACCGCCGCGAACCTGAAGTCACCGCCGCGGCCTTCGAGAAGGTGCGCGCGGACAAGACCCGCGAAGCGAACGACGGCTTCGACGGCTCTTGGGTTGCCCACCCGGACCTGGTCGGCACCTGCATGGAGGTCTTCGACTCCGTGCTGGGGAGCAAGCCGAACCAGCTGGACAAGCAGCGTCCGGAGGTCGAGGTCACCGCGGAGCAGCTGCTGGACATCGCCAGCGCCCCGGGCTCGGTCACCGAGGCCGGCGTGCGCCTGAACCTCTACGTGGCAGTGGCCTACACCGCCGTGTGGCTCTCGGGCAACGGCGCCGTGGCAATCCACAACCTGATGGAGGACGCCGCCACCGCGGAAATCTCCCGCTCGCAGATCTGGCAGCAGATCCGCAACAAGGTCGTGGCCGCCGACACCGGCAACACCATCACCGCCGAACTGGTGGCAAGCATCCTGGACGAAGAGGTAGAGAAGCTGCGCGGGGAGGTCAACGACGCCGAGCGCTTCGCGAAGTACTACGAGCCGGCCGCCACGCTGATCGGCACCCTGGTCTCCGGACGCGACGAGGACTTCGCAGACTTCCTCACCACCGGCGCCTACGAACTACTGGAAAAGGAATACGTGACCAAGCCATGAGCAACGTCTTCGATGAGTCAACGCTCGCCGCGGTAGAAGCCAAGCTGGCCGCTACCGACCAGCTGCTGGAATCCGCCTACCCGGGGGATACCGGCGTCCGCCAGCCCGTGCACACCGTGTACGTGCCGGGGGACAAGTTCACCATCGGCCTGCCGGAGGCCTGGGGCTCCAACGCCCTGGCCGCCGCCGGCAACGCCGCGGGGCTGGCCAAGCTGGCCGCCAAGCTGAACCTGGCCGAACCTGCGCGCCTGGGCGACCTGGTGGCCGCGAAGCTGGCAAGCGAACCCATCGAAGACCTGCGTCTGGACTTTGAAGACGGCTACGGCAACCGGCCGGATGCCGAGGAGGATGCAGCGGCCTTGGCCGCCGCCGACTCGGTATCCGCCGCCGTAGCCGCCGGCAAGGCCCCGGCCTACATCGGCATCCGCTTCAA
Organism: Glutamicibacter soli; assembly: GCF_003309065.1. Lineage (GTDB taxonomy): Bacteria > Actinomycetota > Actinomycetes > Actinomycetales > Micrococcaceae > Glutamicibacter > Glutamicibacter soli. Next base: position 243,178 of record NZ_POAF01000004.1, read on the forward strand.
GTGCTTCGAGGCCCCCACCCGGGCCCGCGGCATCCGCACCCTGGACCTGTTCATCTCGCGGCTTCTCGCCAACGGCCCCCTTCCCGAGGGGCTGCGCCTGACGCTGCCCAAGGTCACCACCGTGGACCAGGTCGAAGCCATGGTCTTCCTGGCCGAAAAGCTGGAGGAAGCGCACGGCCTGGAAGCCGGGCGCATCCGCTTCGAGGTCCAGGTCGAGACCCCGCAGGTGATCATCGCCGCGGACGGCAGCCACCCGGTCGCCGCCCTGATCCACGCCGGCCAGGGACGCGTTTCCTCCCTGCACTACGGCACCTACGACTACTCGGCCTCGCTGGGGGTGGCCGCCGGCTACCAGTCCATGGAACACCCGGCGGCCGACTTCGCCAAGGACGTCATGCAGGTCGCCGTGGCCGGCACCGGCGTGGAACTGTCCGACGGCTCCACCAACATCATCCCGGCCGGCGACCCGGAGAACATCGCCGCCGCCTGGGCGCTGCACGCCCGCCTGGTCAACCGCCACCTCACCCGCGGCATCTACCAGGGCTGGGACATGCACGAAAACCACCTGGTGACCCGCTACCTGGCCACCTTCGCCTTCTTCCGCGAAGGGCTGGAAGCTGCCGGCACCCGGCTGCGCAACTACGTGCACAAGATCGAATCGGCCATCATGGACGAGCCCGCCACCGCCCGTGCCCTGGCGCGCTACATCCACCGCGGCGTGGCCTGCGGCGCGGTGACCGCCCAGGAAGTCACCGATCTTGCCCAAATTACACTTGCCGAACTGGAAGCGATCGCGCTGAATCGCTCCCACGCAAACTAGGAGATTTTCCCATGACCGTTCCAGCCCAGGTCAAGAGCGCGTACTACAACACCTACGGCGGCCACCCGCCGCAGACCGACCTGCTGACCGACCGCGCGATCGTCACCGAGGCCTACACCGTGATCCCCAAGGGTGTGCTGCGCGACATCGTCACCAGCGTGTTCCCGGAGTTCACCGACACCCGCGCCTGGGTGCTGAACCGCCCGGTCGCCGGCGGCCCCACCACCTTCTCCCAGGTGATCGTCGAGATCGCCCCGGGCGGCGGCGCCGCCAAGCCGGAACCTCAGGCAGGGGTCTCCAGCTTCCTGTTCGTGGTCGGCGGCGCGCTGACCCTGACCCTCGACGGCGAAGAGCATGTGCTGGACGAGGGCGGCTTCGCCTTCGTTCCGCCGAACGCCGTCTGGTCGCTGAAGAACAACGAGTCCGAGATCGTGACCTTCCACTGGATCCGCAAGCGCTACGAGGCGCTGGACTACGTGCCGGCACCGAAGGCAGTGGTCGGCAACGAGAAGGACATCGAGCCGGGCCACATGCCGGACACCGACGGCAAGTGGCGCACCACCCGCATGCTGGATCCGCAGGACCTGGCCTACGACTTCGGCGTGAACATCGTGACCTTCGAGCCGGGTGCATCCATCCCGTTCGCCGAAACCCACGTCATGGAGCACGGCCTGTACGTGCTGGAGGGCAAGGCAGTCTACCGCCTGAACGACGACTGGGTCGAGGTCGAAGCCGGCGACTACATGGCGCTGCGCGCCTTCTGCCCGCAGGCTTGCTACGCCGGCGGACCGAGCAACTTCCGCTACCTGCTGTACAAGGACCAGAACCGCCAGATCACCTTGTAATCGATAGCTTTTCAGACCGCCGGGGCCAGCACCCGCGAGAACCCGCCGCTCGTCGGCGCACCACGTCCACCTCATGTTCCAGTGATGTTTCTTTTGCTCGGGCATGGTGAATCGGAGTACGGGTTGTCGCAGGGTGCTGGCCCCGGTTTTTCCGTCGCGGACGGCGGCGCTGTCCACCCAGGGTAGGACAGCCACCCGGAACAGTTGGTACTTGGCGCCGATGTTCGAAACATCGAGTCTTCATAGGGTTGATTCATGCTCAAGAAAAAGTTTGTGATTGCCGGACTTCTGGCCCTGCCGCTGGCTGCGGCGCTGACCGGCTGCGATGTAGGGGAACTGGCCCAAGACCGTCTCGATGAATCGACCACCCGCAGTGCTGCCACCTCGGAACAAGCAGTCAAGGAGGGCATCCTGCCGGGCTGGGTTCCCGCCGGCGGAACCGCTGTGGAATTAATCCAGCGCAACACCGGCAGTGAACGCATTTTCGTCATGGACTATGACGGGGAGCTGCCGAAGAAATCCTGCATTCCGGTGAAAACCACGGGCGCTCCGAGCGCCGAGGAACTTGCCGCCGCCTACGCCTCCGACGAGCGTGTCAAGCGAATGGACCCCGAAGAGATCTCAACAACGCGGACCTTGGACGCCGAATGGTGGCCGGAGGAAACCCAATCCCGCACCACAGATTTGTGCGGACGGTTCTGGGTCAGCCAGAGCGGCGGCAAGCTCTATGCCTTCGCGCCGGATGCGATCGGCACGGTGGAGAAAATCCAGCAGGAGCGCGAAGCAAATTCGTGATGACGAGCTGCCGATGCATCGCTTAGCTTGATCACTACTCGTCGACACAACCCCTGCCGTTCGGGCGTGAAGGGAGCATGGCAAATGGGTCAGAGAACTTTTCATGAGAGTAGCCTTCTTCGGCCCGGCAAGAAGCGCTTAATCTGGCCGGCACGAAAGCTGGATTTTAGACGGTACCTAACCAACCTCTAATCATCCAAAGACGCTACTTAGCTGTTGAAATTCATCCGGCACTGCTGTCCGCATCCGTACGGTTAATATTGCCGAGAAGTTGAAGAGCCCAAAATGTCAGCTACGACACTTTGGGCTCTTTGACTATTTGTTTCTGTAGAAAGCCACAATATCTGACCGGATATGTGGTCTACTCGAAGAAATCCTCATCGATGTCTACCACATCGTAGCTTTGCTTCACCTGAACCCCCACGCGGTACTTGATCATGAGTGATACTAGCCGCTTACCGTCGATGAGGACGATACGATTTTGAATGGCTGCTGCGTATTCGCGGGCATGCTGGGTGAAATGGCTGGTCGTGATGAACACGCCCCGGCTGGCGCCGAATCCGTGAAGTGCGCCAATGAAAGCTTGAATTGTTTCCCGGCTGATCGACTTACCTTCGGCGTAGCGTTTGGCCTGCACATAGATTTGGTCAAGACCAAGTGCGTCCTGGTCAATGACTCCATCCACTCCACCGTCACCCGTGCCACCAATTCTCCGGCCGCGTTGTTCCGCTCCTCCGTAGCCCATCGCAAGTAGTAGTTTGACGACTGCTTCCTCGAAAAATTCAGGGTGGCTGTCTCGTAGGCGTATTAGCAGAGCATCGCCGACGTCGGATGAAATGCGATTGATTCCCTCTTCGATTAGTTCGATCGGATCAGTGGACTCCTTATCCGGGCCCTCAGTTTCGGCTGGAGCGGAGTCTTTTTGGGCCTGTGGCCAGTACGCAGCAAAGGTCCGTTGGGCAACGGCGAAGCTGGAAATGCCGTCGGGATGATCGCCGAACCATTTTTTGCCAGCTTCAGTAATCCGATAATTCGCCCGGACAGGTCGCTCTATCCATCCAGCCTTGAACAGATTGCTAATCGCCCATCCAAGACGTTGCTCTGATCGTAGGCCGCCTGAATTCAGCGTTTCTTCTCGTGCTGAATTCGAGAGTTGAGCGGAGTCGATGGCTCTGCTGACGAGGTCACGACGGTGCAGAGTACTTCCATCAGACAACACAGACAGAACGTGGCGCACGAAGACAGGCCAAATCGGAACTTCTGATTCGAAAGCCTCCGTTGTTGGAGCTTCGCTGCTTGTCGTCATCTATTGTTCTCCTTTGAAAATGCATTCCTGCAAAGCCAGGACGAAGTTATCGAGTCCACTGATCCCGAAGAAATAGCTCGATTTGTGGTATTCAATTTTGGCAACGAGGTTCGCAAACTTTCGTTCGGTTTCCTCAGTCGCATTGACAATCTTTAATTGTCTCATGCCATACGAATCTTGGCATTCCGTACCGCGAGCGGTAGTAGTAGCTTCACGGAGTCTACTGTGGTTTTGAGAATCGAAAGTGGGTGCAACAACCAATCTGGCTGTAGCTCCCAGTGCCTTGCAACTGGCAGCTCTGCGAATGTCATGAAGTCGCTTGAGGAAAAATGGTGTGTGGTAGGCGCGGCGTCCTCGATCATTGTCCGAGGAGTCCTCGGTAAAAGATTCCGGACACGGCCAATCTGCTTCCCCTGTCTCGTGATGATTATGATTTCGATCGTTATTTTGGTCCAGCAGGAACCCATAGCGTGTGAAAAACTCGGTACCTATACCGCCATTTCGTTCCGCTCGGGGATGCCAGACCAACAGATAGGCTGGGCAGGTCCGTTCAGCATATCCACGACCAGTTAAGCGAGTATTCGATGCTTGAAGATCCCGAACAGCAGAAGTTCCTGGATGGGCTGACGCGAGATTTGTTCCAGCTTTCCATCGGTGACCTGCGTCAAGGAATATTGGACTATGCGCAGAAGATGGAGGCGTCCCAACGAAATGGCTTTGCCGAGGTATTTGCCCATGCTTCCGGATCGCTGGGGTATCAGCCTCTAGCGTCACGAATAGCATCTGGAAATTTACTCGAAGACATCGCCGGGCTACATAGCCGACTCGAACAGGGGGAGTACTTCGACGGCTTCGGATGGGATGAAGATATCTACGATGAGCGGTCCTTCGGCGATGAATCTTGGGCGGAGGAATTGACTGACCTGTTCAGCATGACTAGCGAGCTGTTCAGTACCGGTGAACTGGACAAAGCGAAGGAAGCCTATGAACGACTTTTCGCAATCCTCGATCTGGATGGCGAGATTGGAATATTCAGCGGGCCATTGTGTGCTGCGGACATGCTCGATCTAGACCTTGCCATCAACCGGACACAATATCTGAGGTGCGTCTACGAACTGACGCCAGAAAACACACGCGCTTCAGAAGTTGCCCATGCATGGTTTGAAAACACGGACTTCGAAGATGCGATAACTCTGCAAGATGTTGACCGATGCCGTGAGTCTGATCTTGTGGATATGGATACCTTCTTGCCTCGTTGGATCAACGAGCTGCAAGCGCGAATGCAGGAACGCCCTAATAGTCGCGTTCGCAAGCTGTTAGTTGAAGCAACCTTGTTCAGCGGCGGACTGGACTCATTGGCCGAACTTGCCCGGAATGCAAGAGTTGCACAGGCAGAGCTATACCGAGATTGGGTCGTGTTGGTGCAGTCATTGGGGAAGGACGAAGTGGCCGTTGCAACCGCGCGTGAAGCATTGGACATCCTCGCCGAACCCGGAAGGACCAGGGCCGAAATCGCCGATATTCTGGCGACCTTGAGCAGTTGCGACCAAAGCCAACGGCTGATGGCCAGGCGAGAGGCCTTCAGATCGGATCCGAATCTATGCCGCTTAGTAATTCTCCATACGGAAGAAGCAAAGCGTACGAATCCGGCGCAAAGCATGCGCAATGAGATCGACTTCTTCCGTTCAGAAAGGCGTGCGACTGAAATTTCGCCTGCAACGTACTTAGCATTGCTGATCCTCGCGGGTCAGGTGGAAGAAGCTATAAATGTTGTCGAGGCAATTCCGGGTGCTGGACGAAATATTGAAGCTGGACAGAAAATTCTCCTGCCATTCTTGTTGCTTTCCGTACTGGAGAAACCGAGTGTACTTCCCACTACAGGCAGCTGGCTGGCACAGTTGTGGACTGGAATTGACCAAATTGATTCTTTTCTTTGGAACCTTCAAAGCACTGATTTTTTCGATTCTTCGAGTGAGGTAGCAAAATTAGATCGTAATAACGATATGTCGCTTGCCGCGATTCTTATGGAGAGAATTAAAGTTGAACAGCTCTCCGAAGAGCAGCGTGCGGCGCGAATTCGAGCAGCCGAGTCATTGATTGAACGGAGCGTAGTACAGGTTGTCGGCGGCCGGAATCGCCCACTCTATGCGTCGGCCGCAAATCTGATCACTAGCCGTTTGGAAGTCGGCTATTTGACTTCGGACCAGAGCGGAGCTGAACACTTCGCAACGATGCTCGTTTCCAGGTTTCCACGACACCGGGCGTTTCAACAGGAGATGAAACGTTCCCGCCAGAATTCGAAGATCCTCCAACGCTAACGGAAGCCAAGCGCCGGACTACGGCAGGTATTCGTCGAGGGCTTTCACCATGTCCTCATACCCCCGCTGTTTTGCCAAATCACGTGGCGAAACCCCGTTGTCATCCGGGATGCCGGGATCCGCACCGCCAGCCAGCAGCAAACGCACCGCCTCGACCTGTCGCGGGCCGCCGTCGCCGAGCACGATGGCCTCGTGCAGGGCGGTCCAGCCCAGGTTGTTGATGTGGTCCACGGGAACACCGGCTTCCAGCAGGATCTTGATGGTTTCTGTATGGCCGTGTTCCGCGGCGGGAATCAGCGCGGTGCCGCCGTAGCGGTTGGTGCAGGCGACGTCGGCCCCGTGCGCGATGGCGAGCTCGAGGATCTCGTCCAGGCCCTCGGCTCCCGCATAGAGGAAGGCCGAATCCTGAATGGGATCCTTGGCGTTCACGTCCGCGCCGGCTTTGACTAGTACCGCAGCCATCGAGGTATCCTCGTTTTTCACCGCGCGCACGAGCAACGGCGTCTGGTCCGCGAAGCGTGCGTTGGCATCCGCTCCGGAAGCGATGGCCGCCTGCGCCGCCGCCAGGTTTCCGGAATCCACCGCTGTCTGAAGTGCGGCCGTCTGGTCGTGGGCACCCGCGGACCCCTGCCCGCTGTCGGCAGGCGGAGGGGTCGCGGCGGGGGTACAAGAACCGAGCAATAGCACCGCACCCAGCGCCAGCGAGGGCAGCAAGGCGTGCCACGCGGAGCGGCGGAGCCTGATTTCGGTCATGCTTCCAGCTTGCCAGCAGTCAGCGGTGCGCCGCATCAGCCCTACGTGTCTTTCTGGACAAAAAGACGCTCCCCGAGGCCTGGCTGTTTCCAGCCCGGCTCCGGGGAGCGTCATGCGCGTCTGCGATTAGTTCGCCGCGGCGACTGCTGCCGGCGGCTCGAAGGCTGCCAGCGGTTCGGCGCCCTCATGCGAGTGGCCCCAGTAGCTCTCGGCGGTGATTTCCTCGGAGGTGTAGTAGGACTCGTCGACGAGCATGCCGTCGGTGCCGTACTCGATGTCCCAGCCGCCCGGTGCGCGGACGTAGAAGGAAACCATGTGGTCGTTGGTGTGGCGGCCCAGCGATGCGGTGATGTTGAAGTCCATCTGGCGCACCTTGTCGTAGGCGCGGCCCACGGTGTCCAGGTCCTCGACCTCCACCATCAGGTGCACCAGGCCCGGAGCCTCGCCGTGCGGGGCCGGTCCCATGGCCAGCGAGTGGTGGCGCTGGTTGCAGCCGTAGAAGCGGAAGCGGGTTGCAGGGCGCTGCGGGCCCAGGCGGACGGCGCCGCGCGGCAGGAAGCCGAGCACCTCGGTGTAGAAGGAGGTGGTTTCCTCCATCTTGGTGGTCGGCAGCACGACGTGGCCCATGCCCTGCGCGCCGGTGATGAACTTCTGCGCGTAGCCGGTGATCAGCGGGGTGTGGTCCATGCGCGGGCCGAAGAAGATCTCCACCGGGTGGCCGGCTGGATCGGTGAACGTGATGACCTGCTCCAGGCCGCGCTCGTCGTTTTCCTCTTCGGTCAGCCAGGTCACCGCGATGCCTGCGGCCTCGACGTCCTTGGCCACGGCGGCCAGGGCGAACTGGTCGCGGACTTCCCAGCCCACTGCGACAACCTGGTCTACGTCGCCCGGGAGCACGATCAGGCGGGCTTCGCGCTCGTCCATGCGCAGGTACAGGCCGTCAGGGTTCGGGCCGACGGTTTCTGCGAAGCCCAGGGCTTCGACGGTCAGTTCGCGCCAGCGGGCAATGTGCTGGGTCTGAACTTTCAGGTATCCAAGTCCACGGATGTGAGTCATTGTCTGTTCCTTGTTTGTATCTAGTGAGTTCCCGGGCGTCGCCCGGTGCTCTTGGTGATCTGGTCCTAGACTGCCGCGGGCAACCTTAAGTTCATTGGCGGGTCGGCAATCGGGCGAATGGTGAATCCCATGCTCTTATCAATCAGAATGCGCTGCTGGAAGCGTTCCGCTTCCAACCAAAGCGCTTCGTCCGAGTCAAGAACATCCTTGACGAAACCTGTACGGACCAACTGTCCATCTTTGCGCAGTTCCACGTGTTTGCCCGAGAACTGGCTCCAGCTGGCTTTGCGTGCCATTGCGTCTCCTTTCGCTTGCGGGCTGTATGGCTAGACTGCCCAGACCAGGTTGGCCGCCGGTTCCACACCGATCTCTGTAAGGATTGCTCCGTGGTAGCTGGGGCCTGGGACGTGAATCGCGTGGGCCAGGCCCATATGGGCGTCGCGCCAGAAGCGCTGCACCGGGTTGTTCAGGCGCAGGCCGTTGCCACCCGAGCGGGAGAGGATCATGTCAATCGCATTGGTGGCGCGCCATGCAGCCTGGATCTGGGTGCGGCGGGCGACGGCACGCTGCTCCAAGCTGATCTCGCCGCCGGCTGCCACGGTGTCGTACAGGCGGTTGATGCTGGCCAGCAGGGTGTCTCGGGAAGCGCTGATCTCGCCGGCCGCCTCGCTGACCGCGTACATGGTGTACGGATCCTCGACGGACTTGAAGCCGTTGATCTGCACACGCTCGCGCTGGTAGTCCATGTGGGCCTGCAGCGCGCCCTCGGCGATGCCGATGACGGCGGAGGTCAGACCTACCGGGAAGATGCTGTAGAACGGCAGGCGGTGGATCGGCTCGGTCTTGCCCGCTTTGCGGGCCACTTCGCCCGCGAACAGCTCGGCTTGGTCGAGGGCGCGGTACTCGGGAACGAAGACGTCATCGATGACGACGTCCTTGCTGCCGGTGCCCTTCAGGCCCACGACATTCCAGGAGTCATCGATAATGGTGTAGTCCTTGCGCGGAACCACCACGTGCAGGAAGCGGGGCGGCTGGACCGGCTTGCCCTCGGAGTCGCCCAGGAAGGCCCCCAGGATGACCCAGTCCGAGTGGTCGGTGCCGGTGGAGAACTGCCAGTGGCCGGAGAAGCGGTAGCCGCCCTCGACTGGGGTCGCGGTGCCCATCGGTGCATATGGCGAGGAGACCCAGACTTCGTCGCTTTCGCCCCAGATTTCTTCCTGCAGCTTCGGGGACATGAGTTCCAGTTCCCACGGGTGCACGCCGACCACGCCGGCAACCCAGCCGGCGGAGCCGTCCAGGCTTGCGAGCTTCATGACGGTTTCGGCGAATTCCACAGGGTGGGCGCGGGTTCCCCCGTACTCCACCGGAGCCAGCAGCTTCATGACGCCGGACTCGCGCATGATCTGCACGGTCTCGTCGCTGAGCTTGCCCAGTTCTTCGTTGACGGAGGCCAATGCGCGCAGCTCATCGGCACGGGTGGTGAGGACGTCGCTCACGGTGGTAATCGTCATGGAATTCTCGCTTCCTAATCAAGCTCGTCAAACTTTGCTGCTGGCTAAAATCTAGGCAAAGAATCGGCTTAACGTGACCTATGTCTCAGCCATCGGGATTGTCGATTTCGACTCGATTTCCCGGGCTGGAATGCGGCATCCCGGTCATCGGGATCCGCCCTGTTTTGGCTCGCTCCACCGCAATAAGGTTCACCAAAGACCAATTTGTATCCGCAGATCGAGGAGCCAATCAGATGACTACGGAACTTCGCAATGCGCCGGGCGGATCGCCTGCAGCCGGCGCCGACGCAATCCTGCGTGAACTGCCCACCGAGCAGGGAACGCTGCGCTACTGGGAAGCCGGCCAGGGCCGCCCCCTGGTGTTCCTGCATGGATCGGGACCGGGCGTCAGCGGATGGCAGAACTTCGGCGACGTGCTGCCGGCCTTCGCCGAGCACTTCCACTGCTACGTGATTGAATTCCCGGGCTTCGGCGTCAGTGACCCCACCGACAAGCACCCCATGCCGGCGGCCAGCCAGGCGGTCATCGACCTGCTGGACGGGCTGGGCCTGGACAAGGTCGACATCATCGGCAACTCCATGGGCGGCATGGTCGGCACCCTGTTCTCCATGAGCCACCCCGAGCGCGTGCGCCGCCTGGTGACCGTGGGCGGCCTGGGCCTGAATGCCTTCGCGCCGTTCCCCGCCGAGGGAATCAACCTGCTGATCGCCTTCACCGAGGACCCGACCCGCGAGCGGCTGATCCAGTGGCTGCGCTCCATGGTGTTCGACGAGGAAACCGTCACCGAGGAACTGATCGAGAAGCGCTGGGCCCTGGCCACCGAGCCGAAGACCCTGGAAAGCGCGCGCCGCATGTACAGCTCCGCCGCCATGAAGGCGCAGATCGCCGCCCAGGCCGAATCCGATGATCCGCCGGCATGGTCCATGCTGCACAAGGTCAAGGCCAAGACCTTGATCCTGTGGGGCCGCGATGACCGCGTCACCCCGATGGACGCCTCGCTGATCCCGATGCGCACCATCCCGGACGTGGAACTGCACGTGTTCCCGAAGTGCGGGCACTGGGCCATGATCGAGCAGAAGGCCGCCTTCGAAAGCGTTGTCGTTGAATTCCTGAACCGTGAGGAGAGCACGTCATGACCAGCATCGTCAGCACCCCGCGGATCACCGCGCTGCAAACCCGCGTCGTCGAGGTCATCAAGGAAACCCACGACGCCCACACCCTGGTGCTGGAGCCTGCGGCCGAGCAGGCCGACAGCTTCCGCTACCGCCCGGGCCAGTTCCTGACCCTGCGCATCCCCAGCGACCGCGACCAGGACGCCGCGCGCTGCTATTCGCTGTGCAGCTCCCCGGAGCAGGACGAACGCCTGAAGGTCACCATCAAGCGCACTCGCGACGGGTACGCCTCGAACTGGATCTGTGACAACGTGGAAGCCGGCCACGTGCTTGAGGTGCTCAAGCCTGCCGGAACCTTCGTCCCGTCCTCCCTGGACACCGACTTCCTGCTGTTCGCTGCAGGCAGCGGCGTGACCCCGGTGCTCTCCATCCTGAAGTCCGCGCTGATCGCCGGCACCGGGTCGATCACCCTGATCTACGCAAACCGCGACGAGCAGAACGTGATCTTCAAGGACGAGCTGGTCGCGCTGACCAAGGCCTACTCGGGCCGCCTGCACGTGATCCACTGGCTGGAGAGCGTCCAGGGCATCCCTGACCTCGCCTCGATGACCGCGCTGGCCAAGCCCTACGCGCAGCGCGAAGCGTTCATCTGCGGCCCCGGCCCGTTCATGGACTGCATCGAGACAGTGCTGCAGAACCTGGGCGCCGCCCCGGAGCGCATCCACATCGAGCGCTTCAACTCGCTGGAGGCGAACCCGTTCGCCCCGGTGGACCCGCTGGTGGTGGACGCCGACGGTGAAACCGCGCAGGTCGAGGTGGAACTGGACGGCAAGACCAGCAACGTTGCCTGGCCTGCCGGCAACAAGCTGCTCGACGTCCTGCTGAACGCGGGAATCGATGCGCCGTTCTCCTGCCGCGAGGGCGCCTGCAGCGCTTGCACCTGCATCGTGCTGGAAGGCGAAGTGGAGATGGAGCGCAACGAGGTGCTCGAACCGCAGGACCTGGAAGAGGGCCTGATCCTGGCCTGCCAGGCCAAGGCGCTGAGCCCGAAGGTGAAGATCACCTACTAAGGCTAGAACCACCAGCAGATGCCCCGCCAATGGCGGGGCATCTGCTGTTTTTGGCTGAAATTCTTCTATCGGGATTCCCGCAACATTCCCCGCTGTTGTGCAGTGCATGCAAGGAGAGGGTTCCAATGACCTCGATGCCCCACGTGCTGTATGCGCTCGAAAAGAAGATTCGTGATGATGCCGGGACCCTCGGGGATCGCATCGACACCGCAGGATTTGCCTGTGAGGAGCGGAAAGTTCGGGATGAGGGGCTTCGCGGCATAAAACTCGACGTTGCGCGGGCATCTGCAAAGAATGGCGTCGCTCGCGCCCAATTCTTGGATTCCACCCTCTCGGCCCGGGAAACAGCCGAGCTGCTTGGCCTGGTCTGGCCGCGGTTAGGCGCTGCAGCGCAGCCGGGGCTCTCCTACGTGATGGCGCCACTCCCGGTGGGAATCCATCCGCAGGCGACCGAAGGGTTCTTCACGTCGGAGAATACGGAACTGGTGGCAGGAGGGCAGCGCTCCACTCCGGCGCAGTGGCTCACCAGGGGAGGGAACCGTGACCCGTCGCCAGGCAGAAGGCGGCACTGGGGCTGTTGGTGTGACTTCGGGTTACAGCGAGCCCGCAGGGGCAGGCCGGGGCAATCCCCGGGCAACCGCAGCAGCTGGGCCCGGTCAGGAAGCCGCGGCCCGATCTGCGAGCTTGAGGTTGCCCTGCACCGTCTCATCGCGCACCGCCGCGCGCAGGGTCTCGCAGCCCACGAACTGGTCGCGCGGCAGGTTGCCCGTAGCGCGGGCGGGGCGCTCGCGGCACAGGTCCAGCGCCTCGTCGGTCCACTGGACGCTGGTCTGCTCCCACGCGCTCTTACGCACCTGCACCTTGGCCAGGCATTCGATGCAGCGCACCTGCTGCATTGCGGTGTCTAGTTCTTGCTCGCGGTTCGACATTACGCCAGCTGCTTTCCGTTGACTCGGCGGAGGATCAGGTTGCGGGCCGAGGACCTGGTCCACAGGTCCATCGGCATGGTGGTGTCCACCTCGTACTCGAAGCGCTCGGTCATCTGCGGGGAAACGTCCTGCTCGTCGACGAAGAACTGGGAGTACCAGCGGTGCAGCGCCGCGACGGGGCTACTGGCCCCGCATGCGGCCCTGCAGCCCGTTGCGGCCGCGTCGTCCAGCTGCGCGCGCACGGCCCCGGTGATCGAGCGCAGGATCTGCGTGGCGTGCCCGGCGGCGGCGGTCTTCAGTTCCGGGGCCGGGGGCTGCTCGGTGCGGACCATGACCCCGGTCATCAGCACCAGGTGCTGCTCGTCGATGGGGTAGTGCGCGGTGAGCACGATGGCGTCGAGATTGCGGTCTTCCATCACGTAGTCCAGCTGCGCGATCATGACGGCCGGCCCGTAGTAGCCGGCCACCGAGTCCGCCAGCTGGATAGCCGCAGCATTCTGCCCCGGATCCTGCAGCTGATAGCTGTGGTGCAGCGGCCCCTCGAAGTACTGCGTGGCCAGCTGTCCTTCGAAAACATTCTTGAAGTACAGCTGCTCGCTTTCGGTGACGTGGGGCGAATCGGCCAGATGCACTACGTGCTCCATGACCTGGCCGGTGCTGGCGGCGAGCGTGGTTTCCTTCCACGCCCAAGCCGACCATTCAAGGTCCTCGTCGTCTTCCGCGCCGGTGCCGCTGCGCAGCCGGGGGATTGTCAGATCCTGCGGCGGCGGATTGCCCTGCGGGTCGTGCCACACATAGAACAGGCCGTCCTGCTCGAGGCAGGAGAGGTCCTGCGGGGAGTGTCCGGCCTCAAGCCGGGCGGTCAACTGGTCCTGGCCATCTGCCTGAACCTGCAGCGTCACGCCGAAGGCGGCGAGGCGGTGCACGCCGCCGTCGCGGAATCTGTGGGACAGGCCAAGGCAGTGCCAGCCTCGTGCGTAGCGCGCGGGATCAGCGTGGGGCGACTGATCGCCAAGCGGCTGCGGATCGACCCGAACCATGTGCATCCCATTCCTTCGTCACACCTGACCTGGAGACGCTCTTTCCGGAGACCGATCCCGGAAGAAGGCGTAAATCTATATCTAGCCATAAATTTCCGTTTTGGAAACGGTGAATCCCGGTGTGCGGGACGTCACAGAAACCCTCGAAGCGGGTTTGTTCCGAATTGTCCTACTGGGTGGGATGCGGCGTCCGGGCACCATGCCGAGTCTGATTGGGTAGCGCTCACACCCATGTGGACGACAAAGGAGAAACTATGTCCAACAACCAGGCTTGGGACGACGAATACGAGGTCGTAGTCGTCGGTTCCGGCGCTGCGGCCCTGGCTGGCGCCTACAGCTCGGCCCGGCGCGGTCTGAAGACCCTGCTCGTGGAAAAGACCAACCTTCTGGGCGGCGCTTCGGCCTACTCCGGTGCTTCCTGCTGGCTGCCCGGAACGCAGGTGCAGCAGCGCGCCGACGTCGAGGACTCCAGCGAGTCGGCCAAAGCCTACCTGAAGGCCGTCATGGGTGACCACGAGGTGGAGCGCCGCGAGGCCTTCGTGGATACCGCCCCGGAGTTGGTCGAGTTCTTCGAATCGGATCCGGCCATCGAGTTCTACTGGACCGCATTCCCGGACTACTTCAACGCCCATGAGAGCAAGCCGCTGGGCCGCTCCATGATGCCGGTGGACCTGCCGCGCGAGGAAATCGGTGAGCTGGCCGACCTGGTGCGTCCGCTGGTCGAATACGACCGCTACAACCAGCCGCACCCGGAGGGACCGTTGACCGCAGGCCAGGCTCTCATCGGCCGCCTGCTGCTGGCACTGACCAACACCGGCAACGGCACCATCCAGCTGGAAACCGAGCTGGTGGACCTTGTCACCGAGGACGGCCGCGTGACCGGCGCGATCGTCAAGGACGCCGAGGGCATCCGCCGCATCCACGCCACCGAAGGCGTCATCCTGGGCGCCGGCGGCTTCGAAGCCAACCAGGACCTGCGTACCGTGAACGGCACCCCGGGCAACTCGGGCTGGACCATGGCTCCGGCCGGCGCCAACATCGGCACCGCCATCCGCGCCGGCCAGAAGGCCGGCGGCGCGGTGGAGCAGCTGCACCAGGCTTGGTGGTGCCCGGGCGCCGCACAGCCAAAGGGCAACGCGGCCTTCGCGCTGGGCTTCCGCGGCGGCGTGTGGCTGGATGCCAACGGAAAGCGTTTCGCCAACGAGTGCCTGCCCTACGACCAGATGGGCCGCGTGCTGGCCGCCGCGCCTGAGCGCATCCCGTCCTGGTTCATCTTCGACTCGCGCTTCGGCGGCCAGATGCCGGGCATCATGCGTCCGTTCAACACCTCCCCGCAGGAGCACCTGGACGCCGGCACCTGGGTCAAGGCCGACACCCTGGAAGAGCTGGCTGCCGCCACCGGCCTGCCGGCCGACGCGCTGCAGGCAAGCATCGAGCGCTTCAACGGCTTCACCGTCACCGGCGTGGACGAGGACTTCCACCGCGGCGAGAACCCGTACGACCAGTTCTTCGCGGATCCTGAATACGGTCCGGGCCCGACCCTGATCCCTGTGGACCAGGCGCCGTTCTACGCCGCCCGCATGGTGCTCAGCGACCTGGGCACCAAGGGCGGCCTGCGTACCGACGTGGACGCCCGCGTGCTGCGCGAGGACGGCACCGCCATCGAGGGCCTGTATGCGGTGGGCAACACCAGCGCGTCCTTCTCCGGCGGCTTCTACCCGGGTCCGGGCACCCCGCTGGGTTCGGGCATGGTCTTCGCCTACCGCGCTGCCCAGACCCTGAAGGCACCGGCCCAGGCGCAGTCCGTCTAGGACCGCCCGCCGGGAAGTCCACAAGCCGAAGCCGGCTGGCGCACCGCAAGGTGCGCCAGCCGGCTTCGGCTATTTTGCTGTTCTCTGTTCTCTGTTCTCTGTTCTCAGTTCTCTGCGTTCTGCGCCCTGCGTGCGCCGTTGCCGGGTTTTTCACAGCGCAACGCAGCCCGGGCCGCATCCATGATGGAGGCGGCCCCGGCTGGGTGGTGCTTCTTATGGTTTGGCGGCGTCTGTCCCTAGCGGGAGCCGGCCAGTGCCCCAGCTGGCCGGTGCGGCAGCGCCAGGGCCTTCACGGCGTCCGCGTACATGATCTCCTTGACGGCGCCCAGGGTGTCCGGGTGCTGCGGCGTGTTCTCGGAAACCAGCTGCACGGCGCGCTCGACGAGCTGTTCCACCGGGACGGCCTCGTCGACCAGCCCGGCCGCGGCCGCCTGATCCCCGTCGAAGCGCCGCCCCGTGAGCATGGCGTCGCGGGCCTGGACCGCGCTGAGCTTGGACTGCACCAGGGCCGCCATGCCTTCGGTGAAGGCGATGCCGATGTTCACCTCCGGGAAGCAGAAGAACCCGCGTTCGGTGCGCATCAGCCGGTAGTCGTGGGCCATGGCCAGCAGCGCGCCGCCGCCGAAGGCGTGGCCGTTGACGGCCGCCGCCGTGGGCATCGGCAAGGTCAGGAACCTTGCGTACACCGCCTGCAGCTCGCGCACGTAGTCCGGGTCCAGTTCCACCGGGCCGTCGGCCTCGGCCACGTCCAGCCCGTTGGAGTAGAACTTGCCCGAACCGATGGTGACCAGGGCGGTGGCTTCGCCGGCGAGCACCTGGTCCAGCAGGTCGTTGACCTCCTGCAGCCAGGCCAGGGATTGGCGGTTCTCGCCCCCGCCCAGGTCCAGGATCGCGGTGCTTGATTCAAGTCGCAGGCTAGGCATTGGCGCCTGCCGAGGTGGGTGCGAGCGGGCGGATGTTGCGCTTGAGGATCTTACCGGCCGCGTTGCGCGGCAGCTGGGCGGTGATTTCCACGGTGCGCGGCACCTTGTAGTTGGCCAGCCATTTGCGGCAGTGGGTGATCACGTCCTGCTCGGTGAGCTGCGAGCCCGGCAGCACCTCGACCACCGCGTGCGCGACCTCGCCCATGCGGTCGTCGGGCTGGGGGAGCACTGCGCAGGCGGAGACCCCGTCCAGCGATCCGATGGTGTTCTCCACCTCGGCCGGGTAGACGTTGAACCCGCCTACGGTGAACATGTCCTTGATGCGGTCCACGATGCTCAGGTAGCCGTCCTCGTTGAGCTTGCCCATGTCCCCGGTGTGCAGCCAGCCATCGGCGTCGATGGCCTTGGCGGTGGCTTCCGGGTCGTCCAGGTAGCCGAGCATGACGTTCTCGCCGCGGACCAGGACTTCGCCGGCGGTGCCCGCCGGGACGTTGCGTCCGGCGGTGTCCACGACACGCACCTCGAAGCCGGCGGTGGGCCGGCCTGCGGTGCTGGTGACGGTGTGCGCGCTGTCGCCCGGACGGCACATGGTGACCACCACGGCCTCGCTCAGCCCGTAGGCGGTGGTCAGCTGCTGGACCCTGGCCTCGGTGCGCAGGCGCTCAAGCAGCCGGTCCGGGACCATGGCGGAGCCGAGCACGGCCAGGCGCCAGTTGGTTTCCTCGGCGGCAGGGAAGTTCGGGTGGTCGAGGATCGACTGGTGGATGGTCGGGGCGCCGGGGATCACGCTGATCTTCTCCTCGCGCAGCAGCCGGACCGTTTCATCCAGGTCGAAGGTCGCCATGGGGTAGATGGCCGCGCCGGTGGCCAGGCAGACCAGGATGCCGACCTTGTAGCCGAAGGTGTGGGAGAACGGGCTGACCACCAGGTAGCGGTCCTCTTCGGTGATCTGCGCGTGGTCGGCCCAGGCGTAGCTGACGCCCAGGGACTGGCGGTGCGCGGAAATGACGCCCTTGCTGCGCCCGGTGGTGCCGGAGGTGAAGATGACATCCGCGATGTCCTCCGCGGTAACCTGCGCGGCGCGTTCGGCCACCAGGGCCGGGTCCGCGCCGAGGCCGGCCGCCAGGAAGTCGTCCCAGCCGGACAGCGGGAGCACCGCGGTGTCCACCGGGGCGCCGGACTCCCCAGCTGGCAGGCTGACAAGGGTTTTCAGTTTCGGCAGGCCCGGGACCACGTGGGCCTCGTCGGTGTAGCCGAGCTGTGCGGCGCCCTCGACGAGCAGCCGGGTGTAGGAGGTGTCCAGGAAGCCTTCGGCCACGAACAGGACCCGGGCCTCGGCCCGGGAGAGGATCTGGTGCGCCTCGATGCCGCGGTAGCGCGAGTTCAGCGGAACCATGGCCGCTCCCACGCTGGTGGCCGCGAGCGCGGCGATCACCCAGCGTGCGGTGTTCGGCGCCCAGATGGCGACCTTGTCCCCGTGCTTCACGCCGCTGGCGATCAGCGCCGCGGAGGTCCGGCGGACCTGCTCGGCCAGCTCGGCGAAGCTCAGGCGCACCGGCCCGTCGACCAGTGCTTCCCGGTCGGTGAAATGCTCGGCGGCGTAGGCCACCAGGGCGGGGATGGTTTGCGGTTGCTCATGGCTCTGCATGCACGTGGCTCCCTTGTCTTTTCGCAGCACCGTCCTCAACTGTTGGGACGCTCTGTATTGGCGTAATCCAGCTGGAACTTCACCCCGGGCAAGCCTGTCGGGGCGTGCGCGGGGGAAATAGTTTGAGGCTACTGAGGTTGGGAATGCAACGCGGGAGCTGTCCCGGTGGGCGGGAGTCGGGCAAACCGCGGTCCGGCTGTGCAAGCAATGCCGGCCGATGATTCATCCAGCGGAGCTTCGGAGAGCGGACCTATTTCAGCAGGCCCTTGTTTCCGTGGAGGGTGCCGGTCGGGAAACCCAAGGTGACCGGTTGCGGCGACGCGCAGCAGGATTCGGGCTCCGGCTGGCCAGTTTCGCAGCCCGAGGCGTCCTGGGCCGGGGCATCGCAGGATCCGCCGAGATCCGTGGAGCAGACCCCGGTCTCCGGCAAGGAGAGCTGGACGCTCGCGGCGGCCTGCAGGTCGCCGGCCAGATGGGCGGCGATGGACCGGATCTGTTCGTAGCCAGTGGCCATCAAGAAGGTCGGGGCGCGGCCGTAGCTCTTCATGCCGGCAATGTAGAAGTTCGGCTCCGGGTGGGACAGCACGCGCTCCCCATGCGCGCTGACGGTGCCGCAGCTGTGGAACTCCGGATCGATCAGCGGCCCGAGCTCGCGCGGGGCTTCCACCGCGGGGTCCATCTCCAGGCGCAGCTCGGAGAGGATCGACAGATCCGGGCGGAAGCCGGTGGCCGGAACGATGTAGTCCACGTGCAGTTCCCGCCCGTCGGCGCCTACGACCAGGGTGCGCTCGCCATTTTCCAGGCGCACGATGGAGAGGTTTTCAATGAGGTCGACCTGCCCGGTATCGACCAGGCGGCGCAGGCTGGTGCCCAGCTGCCCGCGGGCCGGGAGCTGGTCCGCTGCGCCGCCGCCGTAGAGCTTGACCGGGTTGGCGGTTCCGCGCAGTCCCCACAGGATCTTCGTGTCCGCGTGGGCGCTCTTCAGCCGGCCCAAGGAAATCAGGGTGTTCGCCGCCGAATGCCCGGCGCCGAGCACCAGCAGCGTTTTGCCTGCGAAGGCGTCCCGGTCCGCGCCCAGCGGATCGGGCAGCGGCGAGGTGATGGCGCCGCGGGCGCGGGCTTCTGCCTCGCCCGGGGCTTCGAGCCCCGCGCGTCCGACGGGATTGGGGGTATTCCAGGTGCCGGAGGCGTCGATCACCGCACGGGCGGTGACGTCGCGGATGCCTTCGGGGGACTGGGTGCGGACAAGGAACAGCGCCTGGTCGCGACCTGCCGTGCGGGTCTTGTCCAGGCCGATCCCGTCGTCTAAGACGCGCGAAACGCCGATGACGCGGTGCAGGTAGCGGATGGAGGGCGCCAGGGCGGGGTGCGCGGCCAGCGGCAGCAGGTAGTGCTCCACCAGTTCGCCGCCGGTGGGCAGGGAGGTTTCCCGCGGCATGGCCCAGTCGCCCAGGCAGTTTCCCGCCGGGGTTTCCAGCAGCCGCCGGGCGGCCGCGTCGACATTGAATTTCCACGGGGAGAACAGCTTGATGTGCGCCCATTCGCGCATGGACGCCCCGGCAGCTTCGCCTGCCTCGAGGACTAGGAACTGTTCTCCGCGCTCGCTGAGGTGCGCGGCGGCGGCCAGCCCGATGGGACCTGCGCCGATGATCACGATGGGATGGCTGTTCTTCATGGCGGGTTCCTAACGCTGCGGGAGAAGTTCGCTGATGAGATGTTCGATGCGGGTGCGGATCTCGTCGCGGATCTTGCGCACCGGCTCGATGCCCTGGCCTGCTGGATCATCCAGCGTCCAGTCCTCGTAGCGCTTGCCGGGGAAGATGGGGCAGGTGTCCCCGCAGCCCATGGTGATGACCACATCGGAGGCCTGCACAGCCGCCGTAGTCAGGATCTTGGGGGTCTGGGCGGACAGGTCGATGCCCTCTTCGCGCATCGCCTGGACGGCGGCCGGGTTCACCTGGTCGGCCGGGGCCGAACCTGCCGAGCGGACTTCGATCCGGCCTTCGGCCAGGTGCTGCAGGTAGGCGGCGGCCATTTGGGAGCGTCCCGCATTGTGCACGCAGACGAACAGCACCGAGGGCTTGGTATTCATGGGTCAGCCTTTCAGCGGCGAAGAAGCGGCGGGGAAGAATTTGCGCGAGAAGAGCGCCACGTAGACCAGGGCGACGAGGATCGGCACCTCGATCAGCGGGCCGACCACCCCGGCCAGGGCCTGGCCGCTGGTGGCGCCGAAGGTGGCGATGGCGACCGCAATGGCCAGCTCGAAGTTGTTGCCGGCGGCGGTGAAGGCCAGGGTGGTGGTGCGCTCGTAGCCCAGCTTCAGGGCGCGCCCGATCAGCATCCCGGCGCCGAACACCACAACGAAGTAGATCAGCAGCGGCAGGGCCATGCGGGCCACGTCCCAGGGGTTGCTGATGATCGCATCCCCCTGCAGCGCGAAGAGCAGCACGATGGTGAACAGCAGCCCGTACAGCGCCCACGGGCCGATCTTGGGAAGGAAGACGCCCTCGTACCAGTCGCGGCCCTTGGCCCTTTCGCCCACGGCGCGGGTGAGGAATCCGGCCAGCAGCGGGATGCCCAGGAACACCAGGACCGAGAGCGTGATCGCGCCCACGGAGAACTCCGCACTGGTGGTCGGCAGTCCCAGCCGGGCGGGGAGGACCTGCAGGTAGAACCAGCCCAGGACGCCGAAGGCGACGACCTGGAAGATCGCGTTGACCGCAACGAGCACGGCGGCGGCCTCCCGGTCGCCGCAGGCCAGGTCGTTCCAGATCATCACCATGGCGATGCAGCGGGCCAGTCCCACGATGATCAGCCCGGTGCGGTATTCGGGCAGGTCGGGGAGGAACAGCCAGGCCAGAAGGAACATGAAGGCCGGCGCCAGCAACCAGTTGAGCACCAGCGAGGTGATCATCAGCTTCTTGTCGGCCAGCACGCGCCCGGTTTCGTTGTAGCGAACCTTGGCAAGGACCGGGTACATCATGACCAGCAGTCCCAGCGCGATGGGCAGCGAAACGCCGGCGACCTGGACGGAATCCACGATCTGGCCGAGCTGCGGGACCAGCCGGCCCAGGCCGAGGCCCAGGGCCATGGCCAGCAGGATCCAGACCGCCAGGTAGCGGTCCAGGGTGGAGAGCTTCCCCGGAGCCCGGCGCGCAGCGGGAGTTGTCGTTGGTGGCACGAAGCATCCTTAGGCAATATTGATGTTCATCGATATATGTTTCCGGTTCGAGTATGATGACTTATATCGAAGAATGTCAATTTAGGTAGGTGCTCCAGATGACGGCAACCCCGGTGGCGGACGACGCCGCGAGCGCAGCCTGCTGTGCCACCTGTGCCGCGCCGGCGCTGGCCGAAGCCGCGGCGCGCGAGGCCGCGCGGCTGCTGAAGGCGATTGCCGACCCGAACCGCCTGCGGCTGCTGTCCATCGTCAAGCACGGGCCCGCGGACGGCACCTGCGTCTGCGATCTGACCGAACCGCTGCAGCTGGGCCAGCCCACGGTCTCGCACCACCTGAAGATCCTGGTGGATTCCGGGCTGCTCGCCCGCGAGAAGCGCGGGACCTGGGCCTATTACACCCTGGTTCCGGGGTCGTTGGACAAGGCCGCCGCGCTGATCACGGAGCTTTGAGCGTGAAGCCGCCCGCCGGCGTCCAGCTGCGCCCGATGGCCGCTGGGCAGTGGCCGGGCGTGGAACGCATCTACCGCCAGGGCGTCGCCGGAGGACTGGCCACCTTCGAGAGCGCCGTCCCTTCCTGGGAGGACTTCTCGGCGCGAAAAATTGCACAGCTGGGCCTGGTCGCGGTCGACCGGGACGGTGCCGTGATCGGGTGGATTGCCGCGTCGCCGGTGTCCGCACGCTGGGCCTATCGCGGCGTGATCGAGCATTCGGTATACGTCGACGCCGCGCAGGCAGGCCGGGGCGTGGGCACCGCCCTGCTCGGAGCGCTGGGCGCACGGGCGCGGGCGCGGGGTTATTGGACGATCCAGTGCGCCATCTTCGCGGAGAACCACGCGAGCAGGACGCTGCACCGCAAGGCGGGATTCCGCGAAGTGGGCTACCGGGAGCGCATTGCCCAAGCGTCGGCAGGCCCCTTGGCGGGCCAGTGGATCGACACGGTCCTGTACGAGCTGCGCCTGGAGTCGGGCGCAGCAGCGGAAACCTAGGCCACGATTCCGTCGAGGAACAGCGCGCTGCAGTCCTTGGTCAGCTGGTCCAGCGTGTACTTCTTGGACGGGGAGAACCAGCGGGCGGTCAGCCACAGGGCGTCGCGGACCAGGCGGTGCACCACGTGGGCATCCAGGTCCTTCTTGAACACGCCGGAGGCGATGCCCTGCTCGATGACTTCCACCCAGAGCTTGGCGATGTCGCTGCTGATGGCGCGCGCACCGGTGGACTTGGGCAGCTTCTGGATGTACGCAACCTCGTTCTGGTAGATCTGCGTGGCGTACGGGAAGTCGCGGATGATTTCCAGGGTGATGCGGATCAGCTGGTTCAGCGCTTCGCGCGGTTCGGTGCCCGAATCGGTGACGCTGCGGTAGCGGCCCTGCAGCTCCTCGAGGAACTCGGTCAGGATCTCCTCGACCATTTCGTCCTTGGAAGCGAAGTGGTGGTAGAGGCTGCCCGAAAGCATGCCCACCGAGGCGGAGATTTCGCGCACCGAGGTGCCGCCGATGCCCTGCTCGGCGAAGAGCCGGGCAGCGTTGTCGAGGATGACAGTCCGTCGGGCCGGGGCGGTCTTTTCAGCCATATGTCGCTCTTTCGCAGAAGGTGCAGGTGCAGGAGGTTCCGGGTATTCGCCGCGCGCCGGGCGCTGCGGAGTCGAATTCCATCCTAACAACTAACCAAGCGCTCGTTATTGGCGCGGGGCGCGTCCCGGCCACCGGGATGCGCCGCTCGGCCCGCCATGGCGCCGGGATGTAATGGTGGGCGGCGTGAACCGACCGCCGCCGATTTCTTTTCCCGAAGGAGCAGCCCATGAGGAACTGGACCCACCATTACGCCCGGATCAACGGCATCCAGATGCACTACGTGGAAGAAGGCCAGGGCCCGCTGGTTCTCCTGCTGCATGGTTTCCCACACACCTGGTTCAGCTGGCGGCACCAGATCACCGCGCTCGCCGAGGCCGGCTACCGCGTGGTGGCTCCGGATCTGCGCGGCATGGGCCAGACCGAGGCGCCCGAAGAGCTTGCGGCGTACCGGGCCGATGTCATCACCGCGGACCTGGTGGGCCTGCTGGACCACCTGGGGGAGGAACAAGCGGTGGTCTCCGGCATCGACTACGGCATGTTCGCCGCCTACGACCTGGCCGCCGAACACCCCGAACGGGTGCGCGCGCTGATCGGCCTGCAATACGCCGGCCTGCCGCACTACGACGCGCTGCCTTCGCTCACCGAAATCGAGCGCGGCAAGGAAGCCTTCAACCACATGGCCTACTACCACGTGGACCCGCAGGGCGCCCGAGCCGACTACGACGCGAACCCGCGCGAGATCATCGCCAAGATCTTCCACGTGCTGTCCACCGACGGCGACTTCGGCGCGGTGTACGCCAACCCGCCGGGAACCCCCTACCGCCAGGCGCTGCCGCAGCCGCCGGCCCTGCCCTGGTCCTGGCTGGATGAATGGGAGCTGGAAACTTATGTCAGCGACTTCTCCCGCAGCGGTTTCGGCGGCGGCATCAATTGGTACCGGGTGGCGGATTTGAACTGGGAATACCGCAATGCCCGCGCCGCCGGACGCACCAATGTCCCGTACTACTTCCTGGGCTCGGAGACCGACCTGCAGCTGGCCGAACAGTACGGCGACGGCATCCAGGCGCAGCTCGACGCACAGCACGAGGACGTGCGCTCGGTGCAGACCGTGCCCGGGGGCGGCTACCTGATCGCCATGGAGCGCGCAGCGCAGGTCACCGACAAGTTCCTTGAATTCCTGCACGACATGGACCGGGTGAACGCCTGAGGCTGAAGCGCACCTAGAATTGCCGCAGGGGCCGCATTGCGGTCTGCGAGGACGGCAATGAGGAGTTTGCGTGCAGTGGATTGAGGCGGCATTCGTCCGCGGCGGAACCAGCAAGGGCCTGTTTTTCGCTCAGGACTGGCTTCCGGAGGATGAATCCGACCGGAACCGGGTCTTCGCCGAGGCGCTGGGCTCCCCGGACCGCTTCGGCCGCCAGCTGGATGGCCTGGGCGGCGGGATCTCCTCGCTGTCCAAGGTCATGGTGGCTTCCCGCTCGCAGCGCGAAGGCGTGGACCTGGACTACACCTTCGGGCAGGTCGCGGTGGATACCGGTGAAACGGACTACGCCGGGAACTGCGGCAACTTGTCCTCCGGCGTGGTTCCCTTCGCCCTGGAAGCAGGGCTGGTCCAGGCCCCGGACGGCCGGCAGGAATTCACGCTGTACAACACGAACACCGCGAAAATCGTCCGGGTGGTCCTGACCGTCATTGAAGGACGCGCCGCGGTAGGCGGGAAGCTGTCGCTGCCCGGGGTGCACGGCACCGCCGCGCCCATTGAACTGAGCTACCCCGACCCGGCGGGAAGCCGCAGCGCGGGGCTGCTGCCCACCGGCAACCCGGTGGATACGCTGCGCGTCGAGGGGCACGACTACCCTGTCACCCTGGTCGACGCCGCGCTGCCCACGGTGGTCATCGAGGCGTCCCGGCTGGGGTTGGAAGGCACCGAAAGCCCGGAGCAGATCGACGCGAACAAACCGGTGATGGAACTGCTGGAGAAGATCCGCCGGGCCGGCTCCGCGGCCATGGGGCTGTGCGCGACGTCTGAAGATGCCGCGTTGGTGATGCCGAAGATCGTGCTCGCCGCGGCTCCCGCTCCCGCGATGCTGCTGGACGGGACGCTGAGCGATGCCGCGGAGTCGGATCTGGTGATCCGGGTGATTTCCATGGGGCAGACGCACAAGGCGGTTCCGGGCACCGGGGCCATGTGCTTGGCGGCCGCGGCGCAGGTTCCCGGCAGCATCCCTGCCGCGCTGGCCAGCGGCCGGCAGGGCGAGGTCATCCGCCTGGGCACGCCGTCGGGCTCGGTGTCCGCCGCCGCGCACTTCGACAACGCGGGAAAGCTGGCGCACACCTCGCTGCTGCGCACCGCGAGGGTCTTGATGAAGGGCTTCGTGCAGCTGCCGCGGTAGGAATCCCGCGGCAGCCGCACGATGCTTTCAGAGCGGGCGGTTAGCCGACGCTGCTCAGCGGCAGCAACCGCTCGCGGTCCGCCGCGTACGGCGAGTCGGCTTCCGGCAGCGCGCCGTGGTGGCTGTTCGGCTCCATGACGCAGTGCGTACGCCCGTAGACCGTATACATGCACTTGTTGCAGTGGATGCAGCGGCTGGTGACCGTGGAATCCTCGCGGATGCGGTTGACCAGGTCGGGCTCGCGCAGCAACCCGCGGCCCATGGCCACGAAGTCGAAGCCCTCGCGCATGCCGGTGTCGATGTGTTCGCGGTTGTTGATGCCGCCGAGCAGGATCAGCTTGGTGTGCTTCATGGCCGGCACGAACTGGCGCGCCGCGTCCAGCATGTACAGGTCCTTGTACGGGAAGCTGCCCAGGGCGAACTTGCCGAACAGCCGCACGCCGGTTTTCATCGGTTCCTTCACCACCGCCGCGAAGTCAGAGACCGGCACGTCGCCGCGGAACAGGTACATCTGACGGATGATCGAGGACCCCTGGGTCAGCTCGATCGCGTCAAGGTTGCGGTCCTCGTCCAGCAGCTGCGCGGTGCGGATCGAGTCGTTCAGCCAGATGCTGCCCGGCAGCCCGTCGTCCATGCTGATCTTGGCGATGACCGCGATCTTGCCCCCGACCTCCGCACGCACGCGCTGGGCGATCTCGCGCACGAAGCGCGAACGGTTCTCGATGCTGCCGCCGTATTCGTCCTTGCGGCGGTTCAGCAGCGGGGAGAGGAAGGAGCTGGGCAGGTAGTTGTGCCCGAAGTGCAGCTCCACGGCGTCGAAGCCGGCTTCCACCGCGATCCGGGCGGCCGCCCCGAATTGCTCGATGACCATGGTGATTTCCTCGCGCAGGATGGCGCGGCAGTATTCCATGGAGGAGGGGTTCACGAACTTGCTCGGCCCCATGGAGGTCACGCCGGTGATCTTCTTGGAGGCGACCATGCCCGCGTGGCCCAGCTGCGCGGAGATCGCCCCGCCCTCGGCGTGGATCGCGTCGGTGAGCCGCTTGAGCCCTGGCAGCGACTTCTCGCTCATCAGGATCTGGCCCGGCGCCGAGGCGCCCTCGGGGGAGACGCAGCAGTAGGCCACCGTGGTCATGCCCGCGCCGCCGCGGATGAAGTCCAGGTGGAAGTCGATCAGGTCGTCGGTGACCAGGCCCTTGGGGGAGCGCCCCTCGGAGGTGGCGGCCTTGATGATGCGGTTGCGCAGCGTCACCGGGCCCAGGGTGACCGGGGCGAACGGATCGGGAATTGTCGTGGTCATGCTCATCCTTTTCGCGGCACGAGGCCGGGTGGTGGGATAGGGGATAACAAACAGAGACAAGGGGCCCCCACCATGGTGCGGACCGTGGTGGGAGCCCCTTTGCCGGGTGCGCCGCCGAAATTCCTAGAGGGCGTCGGCGACAAGCGCGTCGCCGATGACCGGCTCCACGCGGGACTTGATAGGCAGGCGGCCCTCGCGCACCGCGTCATCGATGCTCTGGCTCAATGACGAGCAGCTCAGTGCGGTGGTGCCGCACACGCTGTCCCGGGCATCGGCCGTGGCTTCGGCGAAGCGGGGGCACGAGGTCGCCGCATCGCTGACCCACTGCACACTGGTGTGCGGGATGCTGAACTTCTCCACCAGGACGGCGGTCCCGCACTGCTGGCAATCGATCTGTTTCATGAGGTGCTCCTCGCTGGCCCGTTTCCGGGCCGATAGTACTTTTCCCCTGCATCGATGCGCCGGGTGCGTGGTTAGTCGGTAAAGGCTAGGCCTTGGCCTTGGTTGGATCCTGTTCCGGAACCATGCCCTTGGCCACGTTTTCAGCGACCTCGACCTTCCAGGTCTCCAGTGCCTTGGTGGTGTCCACTTCGAACTCGAAGCGGGCGACCATGTCCTCGGTGATGTCCTCGACATCCACGAAGAACTGCTCGTACCAGCGGCGCAGCTGGTAGACCGGGCCGTCTTCGGCGGTCAGCAGCGGGTTCTCGATGCGGGTCTTGTGCTTCCAGATCTCCACGTCCTGCTTGAACTGGGTCTCGACGCCTTCGG
This sequence comes from Glutamicibacter soli, assembly GCF_003309065.1. Taxonomy (GTDB): domain Bacteria; phylum Actinomycetota; class Actinomycetes; order Actinomycetales; family Micrococcaceae; genus Glutamicibacter; species Glutamicibacter soli. Next base: position 270,330 of record NZ_POAF01000004.1, read on the forward strand.
TGAACATGTCGGCCATGGCGTTGGCCTGCTCCTGGGTGACGCCGTCGATGGTGTGCACCGAGGTGCCGAACATCAGCACGAACGAGTCCTGCGAGATCGGGTAGTGGCAGTTGACCAGCTTGGTTTCAACGGTGGTGTCGCCGGCAACGGTGTACACGGTGTCCAGCATGAAGGACGGGCCGTAGTAGGCGGCGTCGGAGATGGTCTCCGAGTCAGGCATGTCCAGCTGCACGCCGGTGTGGATGTCGTCGCGGCCGGTCGAGCGCATGTGCTGCGCGGCGATGTGGCCCTCGAAGATGTTCTTGAAGTACTGCGGCATCTGGTAGTGCACGTAGAAGAAGTGCGCCATGTCCACCACGTTGTCCACGATCTCGCGGCAGTTCGAGCCCTCGACCAGGAAGGTGTTCCAGGACCAGTCGCTCCACTCGTCGGTGCCGAAGCCCGGAATCTCCGGGATGGTCACGTCAGCCGGAGGAGGGTTGCCCTGCGGGTCGTTCCAGACGAACAGCAGGCCGTTGACCTCCATGGTTTCCCAGGCGGCGGTGCGGGCGCGCAGCGGCACGCGCTGTGCGTACGGCACGTCCTTGCACTTGCCGTCGCCGCCCCAGCGCCAGTCGTGGAACGGGCACGAGATCTCGTCGCCCTTGATTTCACCCTTGGACAGGTCGCCACCCATGTGGCGGCAGTAGGCGTCCAGCACGTTGAGCTTGCCCTTGGTGTCGGCCCAGATGACGACCTTGGTGCCGAAGACCTTGATGGTGTGCGGCTTGCCGTCGCGGAAGTCCTTGGAGCGGCCCAGGCAGTGCCAGCCGCGGGCGAAGCGGGTCGGGTTGCTGCCCGCGTCGATCAGGCGGACTTCGTCGAACTGCTCGGAATCGGTGATTTCGGTCATGTCAATGGACATGGCTTCTCCTTTGCGTTGGTGTGGTGCCGGCGATCCGTAAGGTGCCGCCGAAGGGTAGCTGCGCACCGATGGCAGGGCCATCATCGGTGAAGGCCTGTTTGGTGCAGCGAGCTGGGGGTCTTGCAGGGTTGCTCAGCGCATGAGCACTTGCCCGCCGTCCACCGGCAGGGAATGCCCGGTGATGTAGCGGGAGTTTTCCGAGCAGAGGAACACGACCGCCGGGCCGATGTCCTTCTCGGTGTCACCCATGCGCCCCAGCGGAATCGTCGCGATGTACTCGCGGGCTTCCTCCGGGTTGATGCGCTCCCAATGCTCAAGGGAGGGCGAGGTGGCCAGCGGAAGAATTGCGTTGACCCGGATGCCGTCGGCTGCCCATTCGCAGGCGGCCGTGCGAGTCAGCACGCGGATCGCTTCCTTGGCGGCCGCGTAGCCGCCGTAGCCGGTCGGGTTCCACCGCACGCCCGCGGCCGAACCCAGGTTCACGATGGCGCCGTCATTGCCCTGCATATGCGGGTGGCAGGCGCGCATCAAGCGCCAGGTGGCCAGCGGGCCGGATTCCATGCCGCGCAGGTAGTCCTGCTCCGCCAGGTCCAGCAGCTGTCCGTGCACGGTGGTCTGCGCGTTGTTGACCAGGATGGACAGGGAGCCGAAATGCTCCACCACGTCCCCGACCAGCTTTTCGATCTGTTCCGGGTCGATGACGTCGCACGTGAACGCATGGGCGTCTCCGCCTTCCGCGCGGATCTGGGCGGCCGTGTCTTCCACCTTCTGCGCGGTGCGTCCGGCGAGCGCTACCCGCGCTCCTTCGAACGCCAATGCGCGGGCGATGCCGCGGCCTACGCCCTGCCCCGCTCCGGTGATCAAAGCCACCCGGCCGTCGAGTACACCCATGCCTGCTCCTATTCGTTGCCAACGCTTCAGCACTCAGTGTGCCAAGCGGATGTGACGAGGATCTCCTCTTATCCCACTGTCTGGGACTTTGCGCGGAGCGGTTTTCGGATCGGCAACATACTGATTTCACGCTCGCGCAGGGCGGCCGGCATCCGGCCCCCGATCCACGCAGTTAACTGCGTCGCGCAGGACGCTTGGCGATCCGCGCACTCCCGGGAAGGAAGCCCCGGGAACCACCGATGCACCGCGGGCGTACATCACTCACACCGCACAGAAAAGGAAGCGCCATGGCGTCCTCCGGGCAGCATGCCTCACCGAAAACGGCCAAGTTCCCTGGCTACGCGAAAATTGTCAGCGTCCTGCTGGTCGCCGAATTCGTCGGCACCTTTGAATCAGCGATGATCTTCATCGCGCTGCCCAGCATGATGCACGAGTTCAACGTCGACGCAGCCGCCATCGGCTGGGCCGCGACGGCCTTCCTGCTGGTGGCCGCCGCCTCCGCCGCGGTCTGCGGACGACTGGGCGACATGTACGGGCGCAAGAAGCTGCTGGCGATCGTGCTGGCGATCTCCGTGGTCGGCTCGATTATCAGCTTCACCTTCGGTTCGCTGGAAGGCGTGATCCTGGGCCGTGCGCTGCAGGGCGTGGCCGGGGCGACGCTGCCGCTGTGCCTGGGCCTGGCCCGCCAGGAACTGCCCAAGGAAAGGGTGCCGAACGTGATCGCGCTGATCGCCGGGTCCTCGTTCCTGGCCGGCGCCGGCGGCAACCTGATTGCCGGCGTGCTGCTGCAACTGGGCAACTGGAAGGCGCTGTTCATCGTTTCCGGCGCCATGGGCCTGATCGCCGCGCTGATGGTCATCACCATGCTGAAGACCTCCCCGGTGGCCCGCGGCGAAGTCCGCGGCATCGACTACGTCGGCGGCCTGCTCTTCGCGCCGGCCGTGGCCCTGGTGCTCTACGGCCTGACCAACGCCAGCGCCTGGGGCGTATTCAGCGGACGGACCCTGGGCTTCGTGCTCGGCGGCCTGGCAGTGGCGGCCCTCTGGGTCGCGTGGGAGCTGCGCGTTTCCAACCCGATGATCAACCTGCGCCTGCTCAAGGCCAACAAGATGGCCTTGACCCAGCTGTGCACCGCGGTGCTGGGCATCGGCCCGCTGGTGGCGGTGGGCATCCTGACCCCGCTGATCCTGCTGGCCCCGGCCACCGACCCGGCCGGCCTGGGCGTCTCGCCTGCCGTGGGCGGCCTGATCATCTTCAGCGCCGCGACGCTCAGCTTCGTCGGCTCCCCGTTCAGCGGCAAGGTCGCCGCGGCCGTGGGCGCCAGGCGTGCGCTGCTGATCGGCATCGTGATCAGCTTTATTGGCTACTCGATGATGTTCTGGGCCGACAACAACCTGCTCACCTTCATCATCAACACCTACGTGATCTCCATCGGCGTCATGTTCTCCTACACCGCGTTCCCGAACCTGGTCGCCGAATCGGTGCCGCTGGAGAACACCAGCGAGGGCATGGGCATCAACACGGTGACCCGCACGATCTTCATGGCCGTGGGCACCACGGTGCTGACCGTCGCGCTGGCCTCCTCCACCGTGGAGGGAACCATGGTCTCCACCGAGTCAGCGTTCAACACCGCCTACATCATCATCTGCGCTTCCTGCGTGATCGGCTTCCTGCTGGCGCTACGCATCAAGGATGCGCCGCGCACCGACGCCGCGGATCCGCAGGATTCCACCCTGAGCGTCCAGGGACGCTAGGCCCCGCGCGCAGCGGGTCCGGCACCACCCGGACCCGCCATATTCCACCCGCCCCGGCTTGCTCGACGCATCGAGCGGTCCGGGGCGGGGACCCGTCCGCCGGTGGCGCATCCCAAATCTCGCGCGCCGTTCCGGACTTTCTTTCAGTACGCATTACCCAGCGCCCGGTTCCCCGGGCGCTGTCGCAACCATGCACTGACAACAGCAAAGGAAACACGATGGCGTCGTTTCTAGACAAACAACAGGCCGGGGCCACCCGGTCCAGCTATGCAAAGATCATCACCGTGCTGATCGCCACGGAACTGGTCGGCACCTTTGAATCCGCGATGATCTTCATCGCCCTGCCCAGCCTAATGGCCGAGTTCCAGACGGACGCGGCCACCGCCGGCTGGGCGGCCACCTCCTTCCTGCTCGTCGCCGCGGCCTCCGCCGCGATCTGCGGCCGCCTGGGAGACATCTACGGACGCAAGAAGATGCTGGTGATCGTGCTGTGCATCTCGGTGGTCGGCTCGATCATCAGCTTCACGGCAGGCTCCATCATCGGGGTCATCATCGGCCGCGCATTCCAGGGCGCGGCGGGCGCAACGCTGCCGCTGGGCCTGGGCATCGCCCGTGCGGGCATCGAGAAGGACAAGGTCCCCGGTGCCATCGCGCTGGTCGCCGCGGTATCCTTCATCGCCGGCGCCGGCGGCAGCCTGGTGGCCGGCGTGCTGCTGGACCTGGGCAACTGGCACGGCCTGTTCATGGTCTCCGGCATCCTGGGCCTGATCGCAGCGGTCATGGCCATGACCATGCTTGACCGTTCCACCGGACTGAGCAAGGACGACCGGAGGATCGACTACATCGGAGGCTTGCTCTTCGCCCCGGCCGTGGCACTGGTGCTCTATGGCGTTTCGAACGCGGCCGCCTGGGGCATCACCAGCGCCCGCACCTTGCAGTTCGTGCTCGGCGGCCTGGCCCTCGCCGCGATCTGGATCTGGTGGGAACTGCGGGTCCAGAACCCGATGATCAACCTGCGCCTGCTGAAGACCAACAAGATGGCGTTGACCCAGCTGGCCACCGCGATCCTGAGCGTGGGCCCGCTGGTCGCCGCGCAGATCATCGGCCCGATGATCATGCTCTCCCCGGCCGGTTTCGGCGTGGGCCTGGGTCTGTCGCCGACCATGGGCGGACTGGTCATCTTCGGCGCCGCGTCCGTGGCGTTCATCTGCTCGCCGATCAGCGGGAAGATCGCCGCGAAGGTGGGTGCCCGCCGTTCGCTGCTGATCGGCGTGGTCATCTGCGTGATCGGCTACGGGGCGCTGTTCTGGGCGCAGTACAGCGTGCTGAGCTACATTATCGCGATCAACGTGGTGTTCATCGGCACCATGTTCGCCTACACCGCGTTCCCGAACCTGGTCGCCGAGTCGGTGCCGGTGGAGAACACCAGCGAGGGCATGGGCATCAACACGGTCACCCGAACCATCTTCATGGGCGTGGGCACGACCGTGACCACCATGGCGCTGGCCTCCTCCACCGTGGAGGGCGTTGGCGTTCCGTCGGAATCCGCCTACACGCTGACCTACACGATCGTCCTGGCCACCAGCCTGATCGGCTTCGTGGTTTCCTGGCTGATCCGCGACCGGAAGAACGGGAAGCGTGCCGCCGGCACTGCTGCCGCCGGTAACGAGGATCTGGTCGGAGCCGTCGAAAGCTAAGCCCAGCGGGCAGCAGGCAACACAGGCAAGAGGCCGGGGAGGGACCCAGTAATCGGTGTCCCTCCCCGGCCTCTGTGCCGTGCGCGGGGTGCGGCGCGGATCAGGCGCCGGTGCGCTTGATCAGCGCGGCCAGCGCCTGGCCGCCGCCGATGCACATGGTGACCACCGCGTGGTCCAGGTCCCGGCGCACTAGGTCCTTGGCCGCGCGCAGTAGCAGGATGGCGCCGGTGGCGCCGATCGGATGGCCCAGGGCAATGGCGCCGCCGTAGGGGTTCACGCGTGCAGGATCCAGCTTCGCGTCCCGGATGACTGCCAGCGCCTGCGCGGCGAAGGCCTCATTGACCTCGAAGGTGTCGATGTCCTGCGGGGACAGGCCGGTTTCGGCGAAGAGCTTGTGCAGGGCCAGCGTCGGGGCGTAGCCCATGTAGGCAGGATCCAGCGCGGCGGTGGTGACATGCTCCAAGGTGGCCAGCGAGCCCAGGCCGAGCTCCTGCACGGTCTGCTGCCTGGCCAGCAGCACCGCGGCGGCGCCGTCGTTGATGCCCGAGGCGTTGCCTGCGGTCACGCTGCCACCGGCCCGGAAGGCGGGCTTCAGCAAAGACAGGCTTTCGGCGGTGGTGTCCGGGCGCGGGTGCTCGTCGACGCTCACCGTGGCCGGCTTGCGCCCGCCGGTGGTCACCGCGGTAATCTCCTCGGCGAAGGCGGCCAAGGCTTCGGCGGTGCCCGAGCGGCGTTGGCTTTCGGCGGCGAATTCGTCCTGCTGCTCGCGGCTGATGCCGTACTTGTCCGCCACGTTTTCAGCGGTGACGCCCATGTGCTGCTCGGAGAACGGGTCGGTGAGCATGGCTACCGTGCCATCCAGCACGGTGCGGTTGCCCAGCCGGGAGTTGCCGCGGGAGTCGTAGTCCAGGAACGGCATGCGGGACATGGATTCGGCGCCGCCGGCGAGGATGAATTGCGAGCCGCCCCAGGCCAGCTGCTGGGCACCGGACCAGATGGCCTGCAGCCCGCTGCCGCACAGGCGGTTGACGGTGAACGCGGGAGTGGATTCGGGCAGCCCCGCGCCGAGGGCCACTCGCCGGGCAAGATACGCGTCCGGGCCGACCTGGCCCACGCAGCCCATGATGACCTCGTCGACCTGTTCCGGGGCGACCGAACTGCGGGACAGCGCCTCGCGCGCGGCAATCTGGCCCAGCTCATGGGCCGGCACCGAATTCAGGCTCCCGCCGTAGCGGCCTACGGGGGTGCGTGCGCCGTCGAGAATGGCGATCTTTTCTGTAGACAAGTCGGCTTCCTTAGATCCTGGTAGTTAATGCAGGCCCACGGCCATGCCACATGCCTGCCACGTTACAAAAAAGTCCTAGTGGCGGGCCTGAGATGATCCCGTTCTCCGGGATCCTTCCGGCGCGGCCCGCCGCCGTTGCGCGAGCATGGAGGGCGGGGACCCTCACCGGGTCCGCGCGGCGACCCGGAAGCTTCCGGAGCAAGGATTTTCATGTTCTCCGATTTGGCGTTCTTCTCCTTCGTCCAGCTGGACGATGCTTCGCTGCATGGCGCGTACAACCGCTGGCACCAGCTGGATCACCGCCCCGAGAACCTCGCCTTGCCCGGCGTGGCCTGGGGAGACCGTTGGGCCCGGGTCCGTGAAGAGGATCCGGCGCATGCCGCCGACTCGGCGTTCGCGGACACCGATTTCGTGGCGATGTACTGGTTCCGGGATCCAGTGGAGCACAGCGTCGATGCCTGGGACCGCCTGGGCGAAGCGTCATTCCAGTGGGGTCGCGGGCCCATCATTCCCGGGGTCGAACGCAAGCTGCTGGCGTTCTTCCGCCCGGTCAAGGGCTACTCCGCGCCGCACGCACTGGTCAGCCCCGACGTGCTGCCGTTCCGCCCGAACCAGGGCCTGCACATCACGCTCACCCGCTACCCGGAACCGCACGGTCTGGACGCACACGACAGCTTCCGTTGGGAAGACACCGAGCTGATGCCGGAACTGCTGAAAGTCCCAGGGGTCGCCGGAGGCTGGACCTTCTCCTTCAGCCACGCGCAGAAGCACAGCACGCTGCCTTTCGCGGACACCGTCAGCCACCGGCCGAGCGAACTGCGGATCCGATTGCTGTACGTGGACGGGGAACCGGAGAGCACCGGTGCAGCGATCCGCGGCACCGAACAGCAACTTGCCGCCGAACCCTCGGCGCCAAAGGCCGGAGAAGTCCTCTTCTCCTCGACACTGAGCACAATCGTTCCTTGGAGGGACTGGTGAAAAACATTGAAGAGCGCCTGCAGGCGCTGGAAGACCGGGCTGAAATCCTGGACCTGATTGCAAGCTACGGACCCTTCGCCGACTCCGGCAACGGGCAGGCCATCGAGCGGCTCTGGGCCGAGGGCGGGACCTACTCCTTCGACACCACCACGCTGCAGTACGAAGACCTTGCGGGGCTGGTCGAATTCGACACCCACAAGGACTTCATGGCCGCCGGGTGCGCGCACGTCGGCACTGCCCCTTCGCTGCGCATCGATGGGGACACCGCGGTGGCCACCAACCATTCGCTGGTTTTCGCCCGCCGCGGCGAGCCTTGGACCGCCGAGCGAGTCAGCGCCAACCGCTGGGAGCTCACCCGCACCACCGAGGGCTGGAAGGTATCCAAACGCGAGAACCGCCTGCTGACCGGCAGCGAATGGGCGCGGCAGCTGTTCAGCAACTAATGGTGCGCCTCGGGCTCTATCGTGGAATAAGGGGCACGACACGGGACGTCACTCGACTTTAGCCGATGGAACACTCGGCGAACTCAAGGTCCTCGACGAGAAGAACAGTGATGCCTTAAATAGCAGCATCGAGTGACTTGGAAACTGGAAATCGGTGTATGCGAGTTGAGTTAGCCGAGACCGAACGAGCCTATAAAGTCTTTGGGAAATTCGGCCAGTAACGGCGCGTGACCGAACTATCAAGGCGAGCCACTGTTTGGGCCTGTCTCTGTGGATGCAATACTTCGCCTTAGCGTCAAAGTCTGAAACTGCGATGGGGCGGGTAATCGAAATAACGTGAACGAAGTGGAGACCCCCTCGGCGGCCTGCCTTGACTCGGTGAGCCTGCTTTAACGCAGAAAATCGGTGATCGAGAGTTTCGCAAGAACCTCCCAACCACCGATTACTCGTGTACGAGCTAGCTTAGGGACTTCGCTACCCCTGCCTTCCCGTGCACTATGGCCAAAGCTACCCATAACAGCACTGGGACGACGGCGATTGTTGCCACGATTGCAAAGGGCAATTCGGTACTCGCAGTCAGGACGAATGCGGTACCTAACACTGAGAACACACTAGCCATTATTCCGACAATGAATCCTGCTTTCCCGGCTTCTCGGCTCACCTCAGCTACAGCCGTAACACCTGCAATGACAGCAGCGAGGGCCGAGAGTAAGGAAACCCCGGTCAAACCATTCGCTCCGGTGAAAATTGATCCGACGGTGAAACATGCCGCCACCGTAATTTTCAGGCTTGTGGACATCCTGAACATTCCTTCATTTTGCATTGAGATCACCTTCTGAAAGAGAACGGATTACTTAGCCCAAGGTGTCGCGCACCAAGCGCCAGCTGCTGCGAGCGAGGCGGCTAGGCCTACAACTCCGCCCTTAACAGCCTGCTTGCCCAAGAACTTCACCATAGTTTGAGCCGCCTTATTCCAATCCTTGCGATTGATGTATCCCAGGATCGTTCCTTCAGAAGCGCCGAAGAGGGCCCCGAACCCGGTGAAGTTCAAGACGCACTGACCGTAGCTTGCCGTCGATGCTACTGGAAGATTTCCGGTATGAGTTTGTGGCACCTGGGCACGGAACTGGGCAATAATCTGTTGGCCTTCGGCCTCGCCAAAGTGCCCGATGATGCTCTGTTCATCTACACGGAACGACCCATCTTCGTTCTGGGTGATTCCATGGGTGAATAGGGCGTCAAGGTCCTTAGCCAATTTTTCCACTTCGGCATCCGACACCGATGCTTCAGCAAGTTTTGTACCTGCTGGATGGACCTGGGTGGGCGTTGACGCTGACGCGGGAAGTGCGGTGAAGGTCAAGCCGCAAGCCAGGAAGGCAGCAATAGAAGCGTTCACAAGCTTATTCTTCATTCTTTGTTCTCCAAATGAGCGTGAACTACCCCAACTGGTCTCTGGGGTATCTGCACTTAAACCGTATCTAACTCATTTGGCTTAAGCTAGGCCAAATCAAAGGTGCTATTGTTAACAGTCATCCTACTTAAGTAGGATGGTGGCATCTTTGAAAATGTGTTATGAAACGTCCATCCATGTCCACTCTTGCAGCCCTAGCTGCGGCTCTTATCTCTGTATGTCGGACGTTCAGGAACGTCGACAAGTACGCCAGCGAACGGCTTCGTATCGGCGCTGAAACCGACTCCGTTGACCTACATTTGACCTGCCCGCTCCGTGCCTCCTCATGTTCGCTTGGAATTGTCGCTCCAATACCCATCTCCTGCTTGAGCCTGTGTTAGTGGCTTAATCCAGAACGCGCCAACAAATGTCCGATTACGTTTCCTGTCGGTTTCAGGCTCTAGTGGGCGCTGCCAACGGAGCGCTGCTTCAATGATGAATTCTCGCTGCAAGTTCCAATGCTGGGCCGAATCGCGCTAGGGACACCGTGAACCATCGTCTCGAGGTCTGATTTGCCAGGGCAGTCAACGACGGGCATTCGTATTAAGCAGGTGATGCTTCTGGTTTTCCAGGAGCATCACAAGTATTAGCCGAGTTTCGCTAGGCGCCGCTGTACTGCTCGAAGCGCGTCAGCGGGGTTTCCCCGGACTCCTCCAGTCGCTGCAGGGTGGACAGGCGCGGGCCCAGGGCGCTGCCGAAGCGCTGGTCCCAGTGCTCGAACTCGTCGGTCGCCAGCGCGCGCCGGGCATGGTGCACCCAGTTCGGGTTGTCCAGCATCTCGCGTCCCAGCAGCACGATGTCCGCGTCCTGGTCTTCGATCATCCGGCTGGCCTGCTCCGGATCCACGATGAAGCCCACGCAGGCCACGACCGCGTCGGTTTCCGCCTTGATGGCCCGGGCGAAGTCCGCATGGAAGCCGAAGCCGCGGCGCACGCGGGTGTCGCTGGAACGGTCGGTGGTGATGCCCCCGGAAGAGGTGTCGATGACGTCCACGCCGGCGGCGTTCGCATGCCGGGAGAACTCGACGATGTCCTCGATGCCCAGGCCGCCGTCCAGCACGCCGTCCACCGAGGACACCCGGTAGGCCAGGATGATCTCGTCGCCGATAGCCTTGCGGATCGCGCGGATGACCTCCAGCGGGTAGCGGATGCGCCCGGCGGTGTCCCCGCCGTAGCCGTCGGTGCGGGTGTTGGAAATGGGGGAGAGGAAGGAATGCAGCAGGTAGCCGTGGGCGCCATGCAGCTCGATGTAGCGGAAGCCCGCCTCGGCGGCGCGGCGCGCTGCGGATGCCCACTGGGCTACCGACTCGGCGATCTCCGCCTCGCTCATCTCGGTCGGCACCGGCCAGTTCGGGCCGGCCGGCAAGGCCGAGGGGCCGACGGTCTGCCACGGCGGGTTGCCCGCCAGGGCGTCCGTCTCATCCAGCGGGGCGCCGGCATGCCACGGCTCGCGCACCGAGGCGCGGCGCCCTGCATGGCCCAGCTGGATTCCGGGGACCGAACCGTGGGCGTCGAGCAGGCTCGCGATGCGGGTCATGCCCTCCACATGGGCGTCGTCCCACAGGCCCAGGTCGAAATGGGAGATGCGGCCGCGCGGCTCGATGGCCGTCGCCTCGACGATGACCAGCCCCGCGCCGCCCAGGGCGAAACGCCCCAGATGCGCCAGGTGGAAGTCGCTGGCGAAGCCGTCAACCGCGGCGTACATGCACATGGGCGAAACGCCGGCCCGCAACGGCAGCGTGGTGCCGCGGATGGTCAGGGGCGTAAAAAGCGCCCGGTCCTCGGTGCTTGCTGTGCGCGCATCAATAGTCATGCCAGCACTCTATCGAGCAGCCGCAGCGCCCGGGCGGCCAGTCCCACTTTCCGGAACCGGCGCGATCAACGTTCCGTTCCGCGCGGAGAAGCCGGCAGCAGCAGGGCCAGCACCGAGGCCAGCAGGCAGCTTGCGGCGACGCCGCCGAAGGCGAGCGACAGCCCTGACTGGGTCAGGAACTGCGAGCCGCCCGCGGAGACCGCGAAGCTCGAGAGCAGGAAGGCGAACACCGCGCTGGTGGCCGCCCCGGAGAAGGTGCGGATCAGCGAATTGATGCCGTTGGCCGCCGCGGCGTCCTGCGCCGGGCTGTATCCCATAACCAGCGCCGGCATGGCCGCGAAGCTCAGCGCCGTGCCCACGCCCACCAGCGCCGCACCGACCACGATGACTGCCAGCGAACCGTGGGTGAACAGGCGGAACACGAAGGCCAGCGACATGACCAGCGCGCCGAGGGCCAGCACCTTGCGCGCGTCGATGCGGTTGAGCAGCATGCCCGCCACCGGGGAGAGCCCGGCCATGGTCAGCGAGGCAGGGATCATGACCAGTCCCGCCTCTACCGGGCTGAGCCCCAGCCCGGATCCGATGCCGGCCGGGGCCTGCACCTCGTGGGCTGTCAGCAGGTGGTTGGCGAACATCCCCGCGGTGGCGAAGAAGGTGGCGATATTGGTCAACAGCACCGGGCGGCGGAAGGCGGTGCGCAGGTCGATGACCGCACGGGCGCTGCGTAGCTGCAGTGGAACCCACAAGCAGGCAGTGAGCACCCCGAGCCCGGAAATCACCGCCAGCGGCAGCGGGTTCGTGCCCCACCAGCTGGACCTCGAGATGACGAACAGGGCGCTGGCCAGCACCACCGACAGGCCCAGCGCGCCGAGCATGTCGAACCGGCCGCCCGGATAGGATCCGGCATCGCGGACCAGCAGCAGCACGCCGCCCAGGGCAAGGACCCCGCCGATGGCGGAGAATACGAAGATCCCCGCGGTGCCGAGCCCGCTGCTGCCCAGCACCCCGGAGAGCAGCAGCCCGGTGGCCGAGCCCAGTCCGACGGTCGCGCTCATGACGGCAATTGCGGTGCCTGCGCGCCCGGCCGGCATCATGTCGCGCAGCAGGCTGATGCCGATGGGGACGATGGAGGAGGCGCAGCCCTGCAGGGCCCGGCCCGCCAGCACCCAGCCGAAGCCCGGCCCCAACGCGGCGGTCAGCGAGCCGGCCACCAGCAGTCCTAGGGTCACCAGCAGCAGGCGCCGCCGGCCGTACATGTCCGCCATGCGCGAGAGCACCGGGGTTCCCACCGCCCCGGCAAGCAGCGTGATTGTCACCAGCCACGAAGCATCCTCCGCCGAGGCCCCGAGGTCTTCGGAGAAGCTGGGCAGCGATGGGACGATCAGCGTGAACTGCATCGAGGAGAGCATGCCGCTGACGGCAAGCAGGATGACGGTGGGCCACCGGGAGCTCTTCGGCATGAGCCGGAGGTCCTCCGATTCGGCGTTACGGGTGAGGCTCATGGGAGCATCCTGCGCTCGCTGGCGGGCGGGCAAAACGAAGCGATGGATGTCATTGGGCCGCGCCGGATTCCAGGAAGGTGAGGAACACTTCCGGCAGCCGGATGGCTTTCTGATCCGGGCTGACGGTCACCAGCCAGTTGGAGGCCGTTGCCACCAGGGTCTGGTCGCTGCGCCGCCACATCTGGAAGTCGAAGCGAACCGAGCAATTCCCGATTTCCCCGACGCGCAGCTCAATGGTGATTTCCTCGAAGAGCCGCGCCGCTTGCAGGTAGTCGCAGTGGGTGGCCCGGGACACCGTCCACCAGCCGAAGCGTTCGAGCAGGGTGTCCTGGCGGAATCCGTTCAGCAGCAGCCATTCGGTCTGCAGCGCTTCCATGCGCGGGAACCAGGTGGCGTAGTAGAGGATTCCGGCGGGGTCCGTGTCCGCGTAGCTCAATCGTTGGGTGTGCTCGTGCACCGGTGTGGAAAGTTCAGTATCAAAATTGAGCGACATTGCTGGAAGTCCCGCCTGAATTCGATTTGTATGGAGCGCAAGCAAACATTACCCAGCATTTGCACGGGGCAGTTTGCCGGATCCGAGTGAACGGGAAGAATCGATCCTAGACGCTATATCCGCCGTCCACGTTCAGCTTCTGGCCGGATATAAAATTTGCCTTTTCTGAAACGAGGAAGGCGACAGCCTCTGCGATATCTGCCGCAGTGCCAAATCTTCTCAAGGGGATGTTATCCATGGTGACCTGGAGGGCGTTGCTATCCAGTTCGCCAGTATCAATCAGCCGCGCAGCCATCCCGTCACTCAGCATGCCCGGAGCAACGGAGTTTGCTCGTACACCGTAGCGGCCTTCTTCGGCAGCCAATGCGCGAATCATGGTCTCGACTCCGCCTTTGGGAATCGCCGAAAGGCCGTCCCTTTTGGGGTAACGAGCAGTGGCTGCCGAAGTTACAGCGGTGATCGATCCAGATGTGGTTCGGAGGGAAGGAAGAACTGCATGAATGATGTTGAAGAATCCAACGAGATCAGCGTTGACTTGATCGGCGAAATTTTCAGGTGAAACTTTCGAAAGGTGCACCATTGGGACGTGCGGTCCTGCGGCGTGGATGAAGTTTTCAATTGCGCCGTGCTGTGCAATGAGGTCGTCGGCTAGCTTCCTGCAAGCCTGGGGATCTTGGAGGTCAATGCGGTGCGCTGTCGCCTTGTTGCCCATTTCTTCCACGAGCGCAGAGGGGTCAGATTGCTGGAAAGTGAATGCAACCTTTTTCCCACCCCTAACCAAGCGGCGGACAATCGCTGTACCGATTCCTCCGGAGCCTCCCGCGACGAGTGATATTCCCGATTCCTTGATGCCGGCGGCAGCTTTTTGTGTCATGCCGTGCAAGCTATCAGCTTTAGACGAAGAATTCCAAGCAAGCGATCGCTTGGTTTCTGCGATGCTAGGCCTTATGCTCAATGTAGCAAGCGTTAGGTTGTTAATTATCTGATTGTTATGTAAGGAGAGCGCTATGCGTTTTGGCAAGGCAAAATCGTTGGTTGCATCCATGGCAGTGCTAGGTTTGGCGCTCACTGGCTGCGCGAATTCGGCATCTTCTGCCGAAGGTGCAGGCGACGGAGACGGTTCGCTGAAGGTGCTGGTTCTGGGAGGCCTTGGCGCTGAAGGCATCCTTGCGAACAATGCAGCGACATCGGTTACTGCTGCGGAAGCATCCGTTGCAGCCGTGAACGAAGCCGGCGGAATCCTGGGCAAGAAGCTTGAGATCGAAGTGATTGATGATCGCGCGGACCCTACTGTGGCTGTGACAAAATTGCGTGAGAAGCTTGCTGAAGGCGAAAAGCCCGTTGCAGTCATGAACTCCGGTCCGTCAACGGTAGCGGAAGCAATCTTGCCCGTCCTGATGCAGAAGCAGATCCTCTCGTTTAACATCGGCCCAACCGAAACGTCGACCGACCCATCGGTCAACCCACTCAACTTTGATCTCTCGCCGAGTGTGCAGGACTATATTGATGGCTTTGTTCCGGAAATCCAGAAGAAAAAGTATGAAAAAGTTGCAGTTCTTCATGGCTCCAGTGCGACAGGCGAGCTATTTGGCAAACTTACCGAAGAAGCGTTCACATCTTCGGGATTGAAGGTCACGGGCAACGAGGGCTATGACAACGCGGCCCTGGACATGACGCCCCAGCTGGAGAAGCTCAAGAGCAGTAATCCGGATGCATTGGTTCTTGACTCCTACGGTGCGCCACTTGCATATGTGCTGCAGGGAATCGAAAAGCTTGGCTGGGATATTCCAGTAATTGGCAACAACTCGGTATCTGCCACCAGCCTGGTAGCCACGGACCCGCCTGCTGGTGTCCTAGGTACGTCCCAGGTCAAAAACCTGACAATGCAGGTCTTTGAGAGCACCAAATTTGATCCAAAGAACGAAAAGCTCAACGCAGCGGTAAAGCTGATGGCCGAGACGGGCACCATCGGCTCCTCGCTTATTCTTGCTTACAACTACGACGCGATGTGGCTGCTGAAGTCGGCTGCGGAGTCCTCGAACTCCCTTGAGGCCAAAAACATCGCCGAAGCACTTTTGGACAGCAAAGTCCAAGAAGCCGCGCAAACGCAGATTCTGCCCAAGTACGCATTTACGAGCGAGTCCCACGCCCCGCATATGGAACCAGAACATCTGATCTTTATCTCCCCGTCAAAAATGGTCAACGGCCAGTTCCAGTAACGATTCAAATCGTCAGGGGCCACGCTGAAAAAATGGCGTGGCCCCTGCCTGATCCGGTTTTAGAACAGGAGCGCTCATGACAATCATCTGGTCGGGTATGGCGATTGGTGCCGTTTATGCACTGGTTGCCATCGGATACAACATTGTTTTTATTTCACAAAAAACATTCAACTTTGCTCAAGCTTCCCTCATGATGCTCGGTGCCTTCATCACCTATGTAGGCATCGTAGTAATGCAGCTTCCATGGTGGTTGGTTGGCATCATGGCGGCAATCATAGTTGGACTTATAGCGGCCCTTGAAGAGCGGATTGCGATTCGTCCTGTGAAGGACATGCATAACCTGTTGGTGACCACTTTGGGTGCATCAATCATTCTGCAGGGAGTTGCGCAGCTGATTTGGGGCGGAGAGCCCTACCGAGTTCCCTTCTTCGCAGGTGATCAGGTCATCAGCTTGTTTGGCGGCAACGTTTACCCCGTAGAACTTGTGCTGGTTGCAGTGGTGATTCTCCTGGTTATCGGCCTGAACCAATTCTCCAAGCATAGCCTGATCGGTATTGCCCTTATGGGGATGAGTGAAGACCGTGAAGCTGCGCAGTTGCGTGGTGTGGATGTCCGACGTTTTGCATTTCTGGCTTTTGCCTTTACCGGCGTTCTGGCAGGATTTTTAGGGCTCTTTGTCGGCCCGAAAACTTATGCGGTGGCAACGCTGGGTGCGTCACTGGCACTCAAAGGATTCGTTGTACTCGCCATCGGTGGTTTTGGATCGTTGACCGGCACTCTCGCTGGCGGACTGATCGTAGGGCTTACGGAAGCCCTCGCCAGCCGGTACATCGGTGCTGACTTTGCGAACCTGAGCGTATTCCTAATCTTGGTCGTGATTCTAATGGCGAAGCCTTCAGGGCTGTTCAACCGGCAAAAAGAACGGACGGTATGACGTGTTAGCACTTTGGTTGAAAATCCGGGCACTGCCGACATGGGCGTTGCCGCTCCTTCTCGGAATCGTGCTGTTGCTGTTGCCTTCCTTGGGCATGAACTATGGAATGACCCGACAGGTTATCCTCACTTTGTTGCTGGCTCTCATTGTCTCGGGGCTGAACCTCAACTTGGGCTATGCCGGTGAGTTGGCGATGGGGCATATTGCAATGTATGCGGCGGGTGCCTACACGGCTGGCCTTATTGGCAAAGCCGGAATCACCGAAATCTGGGTCCAGCTTCTTGTCGGAGCTCTGGCTGCGTTAGTCGTTGGCCTGGTTTCGGGAGTTCCGGGCCTGCGACTCGGCGGCTGGTCCTTGGCCATGACATCATTCTTCCTGATCCTCTTGATCCCGGACGTCCTCTCGATTTTCAAGGAGTCGACCGGTGGACGCAATGGGCTGACGGGAATCGCCACTCCCACGCTTTTCGGGGAGCCGGTAACGGAAAATCAGTACTACGTTCTGGTCGTCGTAATAGCCATTCTATGGTTTGCTTTCATGCGCAACGTCGTGGTTTCCCGACACGGAACTGCATTTCAAGTGCTCAAGCAAAGCCCTGTGCTTGCCTCATCGTTAGGCATTTCCGTGTTCCGTATGAAACTTTCTGCTTATGCGCTGGGTGCAATCCCGGCAGGCTTGGCCGGCGTCCTCTTTGCCAACCTGGATATGTTCATTTCGCCAGAAGCCTTTACCTTCACCGTGGCTATGACAGTACTGGCCGCGTCCATATTCGGAGGTTCGGCCAGTGTTTACGGTGCCTTGGTTGGTGCTGGGGTTCTCCAATTCGGCTTGAACCAAGCAACCAACTTCCAGGAATATGGGCTGATCATCACTGGTGGATTCCTGCTCTTTGGAGGAGTCCTCTTTAGCGGAGGAATCGCCGGTGTAGGGCAGAAGATTGTCCGCAAGCTGGACTACAAGGCAGCGGAGCAGGCAGGACGTTCAAAGGGCAGCTCTGCGGAGAATGCCGTTGCGGATGTGGAAGTGCTGCAAGGTGCAAATCTGTCTGTGCAAACGGTTTCAAAGGCATTTGGCGGTAACAAGGCGTTGTCTCAGGTCAGTCTCGAGGCAAAGCCCGGAGCCGTGACAGCGATCATTGGTCCGAACGGCTCTGGCAAAACCACACTGCTGAATATGATTTCTGGATACTACGAAACGGATGAAGGCGTTATCGCGCTGGACGATTTGCAGATCCAGGGGCAGCCTTCCTATAAGGTCGCTCGATCCGGCGTTTCGAGAACTTTCCAGACGCCCAATATCCCGAAGAATCTGAGCGTCATTGAAGCGGTCGAATCCGGCCGGTACTCGACGCAGAGGGCTTCGATCCTTCAAGCAGTCTTTCGCACTCCAAAATTCCGCCGTATTCGCCGCGAGGATCGTTCCGAAGCGCAACGTGTGCTTAACCTCGTGGGTCTCGGATCGCAGCTCAATGCTGATGCCGATTCGCTCCCGCTCGGCAACCGTCGGTTATTGGAAGTTGCCCGTAGTTTGATTGGCTCACCCAAGGTCATCTTGTTGGACGAGGTTGCCTCGGGGCTGGATGAAGACGAGCTTGACGTACTTGCTGATCTCATTCTGCGGCTTCGCGAGGCAGGCTTGACCGTTGTCATCGTCGAGCACAACTTCCAGCTAGTGCTGCGGCTAGCGGATGTTATTTACGTTCTTGCCCAAGGCTCGGTGATGGCTCACGGCGCACCTGCCGAGATTGAGAAGAACCCGCGGGTCATGGAAGAGTACCTGGGCATTGTTTCGGACTCTGATGGAACTAGCTTGGTAGGAGCATGAAATGACTGAAGAGAATATCCTGCTCGAAGTCGAACACCTGCAGACCGGCTACGGCGATCTGAAAGTCGTGCGTGACGTTTCCTTGACCGTTCGCAGTGGTCAGATCACGGTCCTCTTGGGACGCAACGGTGCCGGAAAAACTACTACCCTGCGAGCAATAACGGGACTGAACCGAACTTATGGCGGTGAGGTCCGGTACCTTGGAAAGAAGTTGGGTGAGACCGTTGCTCATCGGCGCGTTGCACAGGGCATGTCATATGTTCAAGAAGGTAAAAGGGTCTTCCACGAACTGACGATTGAACAGAACCTGTTGCTTGGCGGTTTTTCGACGAAGTCGAAGAAGCGTGCGCTGCTGGAAGCAGTTCAGGAGATCTACGAGTTCTTCCCGATCCTCGGCGACAAGAGAAGTCTCCCAGCGTCCAGCATGTCTGGTGGGCAACAGCAGATGCTAGCCATCGGCCAAGCCTTAATGGCCAAGCCAAAACTTCTCATCCTTGACGAACCAAGCCAGGGCCTGGCTCCTGCCATCATGAAAGAAGTCATGGAGCGCGTGCACTCGCTCAAAGCCACAGGACTTGGAATTCTGCTCGTTGAGCAGGCCGTTCAGGAATCGCTGGAGATTTCTGATGAAGTTTCCGTGCTTGATATGGGTCGGACATCCCTAGCTGGCCCGGCCTCGTCAATGACCCTTGAACAACTCCAAGAAGCGTACTTCGGCACCAGTGAATCAGTGCCTGCGAAGCAGATGGCGGAGTAGATAAGAATTGCTACTCGATCCCATTGAGCCGTCGTGCCAATGGGTGATAGAACTATAATCATGTCAACATAGAAACAAGCATTTGCTTGGTTGTCGCACATTGTCTCGCGGCAAGGAGAAAGGTGGGAAAACGATGTCAGTCGTTATTGACCTTAAGGACCGGGTAGTGCTCGTTACGGGCGGCGCCCGCGGAGTCGGTGCCGGAATCACCCAGGCATTTCTCGACGCCGGCGCCGTCGTGGAGATCTGCGGACGCAGCCTCCCGGAGGCCGGCGGAATCAGCGAGCACCCTTCGGTGCACTTCACCCAGGTGGATGTCCGCAACGCGGAGCAGGTCCAGGACTGGGTTTCCGAGGTGCACAGCCGTCGCGGCCGCATCGACGTCGCCGTCAACAATGCAGGAGGCTCGCCCTTTGGCCGCTTTGAAAAGGGCTCTGCACGCTACCTGCAGGCCATCACGGAACTGAACTTCCTCTCAGCCGCACATGTCGCCAGCGCAGTGCTGCCGGTGATGATGCGTCAGCCTGAGAAGGGCTCGGTCGTGAACATCACCTCCATCAGCGCCCGCCGCCCGAGCCCGGGCACCGCGGTGTACGGCGCGGCCAAGGCCGCGCTGGAAAGCCTGACTGGAAGCCTCGCGGTGGAGTGGGCGCCGCACATCCGCGTGAACGCAGTCAGCTGCGGCCTGGTGGCCACCGAAGGCGCCGTAGACCACTACGGCGACGAGGAAAGCTTCGAGCGCGTTGCGGCAACCATCCCGCGCGGACAGCTCGCAGCGCCAAGCGAGATCGGCGCCGCCTGCGTCATGCTCGCCTCGGATATGGCATCCCACATTACCGGCGCGGTGCTGGACGTGGACGGCGGCGGAGAATGGCCGGCCTTCCTGGCGCACACCCCGAACGCCGATGAACTGAAACCACTTGAACTTGAAGTAGAAGGAGCACTCTAATGGCAGAGGCAGTTATTGTTTCAGCGGCGCGTTCGCCGATCGGCCGAGCCTACAAGGGCTCGCTGCGCGAAATGCGCGGCGACGACCTGGCCGCGCAGATGGTGCAGGCAGCGCTCAGCGCGGTGCCGGAACTGGACCCGAACACCATCAACGACCTGATGATGGGCTGCGCGCAGCCAGCCGGCGAGCAGGGCTACAACATCGCCCGCATGGTCGCCATGCAGCTGGGCCTGGACTCGGTTCCAGGCACCACCGTGCACCGCTACTGCTCGTCCTCGCTGCAGACCACCCGCATGGCATTCCACGCCATCAAGGCCGGCGAAGGCGACGTCTTCATCTCCGCCGGCGTGGAAACCGTATCGCGCTTCGGACTGGGCAAGTCCGACGGCATGCCGGACACCAAGAACCCTGCCTTCCTCGCGGCCATGGACCGCACGAAGGCGCTGAATGAGGATGCTTCCTCGCGCTGGAGCGACCCGCGCGCCAAGGGCGAGCTGCCGGACATATACATCGCCATGGGGGACACCGCGGAGAATGTCGCCCAACTGCGCGGCGTCTCCCGCGAAGCCCAGGACGAATGGGCAGTGCGCAGCCAGAACCTCGCCGAAGCAGCAGGGCTTCGCGGATTCTGGGAAAAGGACATCACACCGGTCACCCTGGGCGACGGCACCGTAGTGTCCACCGATGACGGACCGCGCGCCGGCGTGAAGCTGGAGAAGCTCGCCACCATGGCCCCGGTATTCCGCGAACACGGGACCGTGACCGCTGCGAACTGCTGCCCGCTGAACGACGGTGCCGCAGCACTGGTGATCATGAGTGATACCAAAGCCAAGGAACTGGGCCTGAAGCCCCTGGCACGCATTGTGTCCACCGGCGTGGCCGCGATGACTCCCGAGCTGATGGGTCTGGGGCCGGTCGATGCAGTCAAGCGCGCCCTGGCCAACGCCAAGATGTCGATCAAGGACATGGACATCATGGAGCTCAACGAGGCCTTCGCCGCCCAGGTGCTGCCGTCCATCGACGACATCGGCATCGACCCGAACAAGGTCAACGTCAACGGCGGCGCGATCGCCTTGGGTCACCCGTTTGGCATGACCGGCGCCCGCATGACCACCACCGCGATCCACGCGCTGCAGGAACGCGACGAGCAGTTCGCCGTGGAAACCATGTGCGTGGCCGGCGGCCAGGGCATGGCACTGGTGCTGGAGCGCTTGAACTAACACCAATCCACGAGAACCGACAGAACCGCGCATGTCTGGGGAGGAAATTCCCGAGGCATGCGCGGTTCCGTCTTCATGCAATAGCCCGGCCCTGCTTTTTGTGGTGATCCAAAGTCACGCTGAAGTTTTGTGGCTTTGAATCTATGGCAATTCAAGGTTCTTGCGAATACGGCTAACGCTGATCGCCAACGGGCTGCGGTAATACATCCTCGATCATTCTTGCCACGACAAGTAGATCCTTTTCGTAATTGCGAACAATTTTCCTCTTGACGTTCTGGAAATCACGGTAGTCAATGATGAGCAGCGTCAATCCTTGCTCAGGAATCATTGTCGCCTTTTGGGCGTCATATAGCTTGCGCTGTTCACCGCGCAGGTGCCCCGATGCGGTGACCTTGTTGTCGAAGAATGGGACGGCTTCTGAGTGCTGTTTCTCGTGGTACTCGACCACGAGTCCCCTGTCTTCCCAATAGCCATCGACCGGGAGCGGCGCTCGGAGCCCGGTCTTTTTCGAAGGCAGTCCCAGAAGCCAATCGAATGTTTTCTGCTGCTCGCAACCAGAACCTAGCACTTCATTGCATAGTTTGAGTACGTAGTACTCATCGCTCTTTGCCCGTTTCGATGTCGGCTGCGGTTCGGGTGTGTACTTTGGTGGTTTGGGGAAATACCGGTCTGTTCCCGAATCCAACCCCCAAGCTTCGTCGAAGTCCCCGTAATCGCCGTAGGCGAAGGGTAGATCCGTAGGTTTGCTGACCTGGCTCATGAGTTGTGAAGACCAGTCCACGTAGGCGCGGTTTCCGGTGTCTTCGAAGCCACTTCGCTTCAGGGAAGGCATCGCATCGACAATGGCCTCGGCAACGTCGACGTGGCTCACATCGGCGGGGAATTGAATACATTCGTTGAAGACATTTCCGTCGGCAGTTGTATACCGACATGACTCTTCCGCGTCGTAGGGAGCGCCAAACTCATCGCCGACGTGCCACTCGGTGACGTTGAAGATGATAATGCGTCAAGCGGTGCCCGAGGCATTCCATCCGGGCAAGATTCTCAAGCCCCGGTACCCGAGACGGTGAAGCAGCCTGACTGCTTCCAAAATCCTGAGGGGGAGTTGCGGATCCATTGTCCTCCTTGAAACTGTCTACTTATCGAATGTTCCCACGGAGTTCCGACACGTTAAAAGCCGGGCCGGGAAGCTGTGAAACAGCTCCCCGGCCCGGCTCGATCATTCGATTGACTAGCCTACTGGCTGCGGTACCGGTACCTCACGATTGCGTACCGCGCGCGGGTCGATGACCTCGCGGATCAGGCGCAACTCCTCGTCGGTTGGCAGGCGCGTTTCCGGCGCGTTGGAGGCATCCAGCGGGAATCCGGTGTTGTCGGTGACTTCCTGCGGATCCACGCCCGGGTGCACCGAGAGCACCTTCACGCGGCCGTCCTCGTCGTAGCCGAGCACGGCGAGGTTGGTGATGATGACACCCAGATGGTGATGCTTGAGGCCGGCCGCCTTGGCGCGGTCGTTGCCCACGCCGGAGACCATGTCCACTGAAGGGACGAACAAGCGTGCGCTGTGGCGTGCAATCCAGTAGTCCACGCGGTGGTTGGCGGTATTGCCAGGCGCCCCGCGCACGCCGATGAGCTGGCGCTTCGGCTTGTCCCAGTCGCCGATCAGCGAAATGTTCTGGTTGCCGTACTGGTCGATCTGGCTCGCGCCCATGATGCTCTGGCGGCGGCCGGTGGCCACGATGTCGAAGATGCGGCGGAACGGAGCCCAGCCCTCGATGACACCGCCGGCGGAGGCCGGCTTGCCTAGTGGGGAGGCTTCGCTCATCATGAAGGCTTCGCCGTCGCTGAGGATGATGTCCGGCGAATGGGTCAGCTTGGCCAGGCGTGCGCCAATGGATGGGACAATGCCCACCGCATGGGCGAGCAGCTCGCCGGATTCGCGGTAGATGTCCGAGCAGGCTGCAACGCAGATCTCGGCAATGGTGGCGTCGTTAGACATTGGCTTTCTCCTTTTCTGCGTGGAAGCGCTCGACGGCTGCATGGAATGCCGCCTCGTCGCCTGCCAGGAATTCTGCGGTGAAGGCATCCCACGCCGCCGGGTCCTTGGCGGATGCAGCGTAGTGCTTCTGGAAGACTTCGTCGCGGCCGTAGTCGGGCTCGCAGGTGGTGAAGTGCGCACCGCGCGGGGTCTCGACGACGCCGGTGACGTACATGCGGCTGAGCATCAACGTGTGGTACGAACCTTCATCGAGCAGATTTTCGGTCGGAACGATCTTCTCGGTGCTCACGAAGGTGCGGTCGGCGGCCATTGCGTAGAGGTCGTCGAAGTACGGGTCCGGGCCCAGGAACTGGACGTTGCCGGCTGCGTCGGCACGGTTGACGTGGATCAGCGCGACATCCATGCGGATGGCCGGAACCGCAACGTACTCGTCGTCCGAATACGGAGACTTGACCGTCTTCAGATGCTTGTTGGCTGGCAGGACATCGGAGCCAAGACCTGCAAGGGTTGGCAGGAAGGACAGACGTGCGGCGCCGGCGCGCAGGCCGGTCACGAACATGCCCTCATCGTATTCCTGCAGCTCCAGCTCGCCGCGTTCACGGGCTGCCGTGAACAGAGGATCCAGCGGGATGCTGTCCAGGGTGACGAAGCCGTAGATCAGCTTCTTGACTTTGCCGGCTGCGACCAGCAATCCGACGTCCGGGCCGCCTAAGGAGACCACGGTCAGGTCCTTGACGTCGGTCCGCAACAGTTCGCGGACGAAGGCCATGGGCTTGCGCCGCGAGCCCCAGCCGCCGATGCCGATGGTCATTCCAGACTTGATGGACGCTACCGCGTCACTGAGTTCCAATCGCTTGTCAGGCATTGGGTTTCCCTCATTTCTTCACCGAATAATAAACCTAGCGCTCGCTTGGTTGTAAGGCTAGCATGGATGAAATGAATTAGTCAGGGCAGTCCCATCGGTCAGCAACCGTGATGCATGTTGACTTGATTCATGGTTCATGAGGTTCGCATCAGTGTGAAGCCTGCGGTCGCAACGTAGTTGCCCCAGTTTGGCCAGCTGCGGCAAGCGCTAGCAAGGTACCAAGCGGTGCTTGAATCCCGAGTAGACATTCCAACGTTGGTTGGGTCGGCCAAGCGATCTGCAGGCCGAACGGCTGGATCGAAGGAGGTGGCACGTCATCGCCCGTGAAAACGTATTGGCATGTCCCGGACGATTTCTGCCGAGCCCGAGCTGGGCATTCTGTGCGGGACGGATCCGGAATTGCGAACATAATCCGCTTTTGCCCAAGAGTGGGTTCATTTCCTGCACTGCGGTTCATTCTCTTGGGTGCTCCGTTGTATTCATCTCCGTAGATTGCATCGCTGCGTGGCTGATCACGAGAAGTAGGCCAATTGCCGAAATTATCTGGCCGACGGTTGCGTGTTTTGCCTGTGGAGAGTGCTGCCGGCGTGACGGAGAACAAACTACGATTTGCGCATGGGCAGAGGAAAAATTGCTTGGCTGGTGGCAGGAACACTGACGGTGTGTGGGCTGTTTTGGTTTTTTACGAGGCCTGCCGACTATGTAAACGGGGTGTTCCAATGGATGCACCCCGGTGCTCAGGCATTGGCGGCGGTCGCACCCATTGGCACCTTGGTAGCTGTAGGCACGGCATCATTCCTCGCTTATCGAACACTTCGCTACAGGACCCGTGTTGACGACGCGGATCAATGGTGGAAACGAGCGCAATACGGAATCGATCTGGTTCACGGGACTGCCGCGCAGAAGGCTGCGGGGAGTGACCTCATCAAGACGCTTCTCGGTCCTTGGCTCAAAAACGCCGAGGACGGTGCCCCGGTGAAAAAGGCAAGGAAAGCGCGCAAGCGAGCCGGAGCCTACGGATGGCGGGTGTCGGAGGATGAGAAAGAGATGCTGAATCGAATTCTTCAAAGAGCTTTGGAAGGGAGCGCCCCGGACTCCCTGACCGACAAGGAGCTCGAAGAATTAGAAGCTAAGGAGAAAGAGGGTAAGAGATCGTGTGCCGCCCAGTTGGAGAACGCCGATCCAAGTGATGCGACGATAGAAACGTCAACTGCCAAAAACAAAACTTCTCAGCCGAATCATGGGTCCGGCCGTAGAATGAGCATGGGAGAGGAGGTAGCAGATGAGCCCAAAAAAGAAGGCGACGGATACGGATATTCAGCTGACGACCAAGGCTCGCGTGGTTAAACTTGGGGACAATTACATTGTGCTCGGCCAGAACAATGAGCCACTGACTGCAAGGTATCCCGCTGACAGCTTTCGATACATAACGGACGGGGCGAAGTCAGCCTACCAACTGGCTACCTTGGACGGTAAGAGGCCAAGCGACGCGATTATTGCCCTGGCAAATTACGTTCCTCCCGGACCAAGAACTGCATAACGAAAAGCCCCGCCAAATGACGGGGCTTTGTCGTAGTTAGAGGCGCTGTTGCCGGGGAAAGCCGGGGCTAGGCGCGGCCTCCTGGAGGGCCCAGGATCAGCATGACGGTGAAGATCAGTGCGACGCTCACGACTGCGATCACCGCGGTCAGGATTGGGCGGCCGACCATCCAGCGGAACAGGGTGTCAATCCACTTGTCATCGTCCGGGTGATCGCTCTTGGTGGTGCGCCATTCGCCTTCCAGGCGTCCCTGCTTCTCCAAGCGGCGTTCATAGGGAATCGTCAGGTAAGGGACGATCGAGGTGGCTGCGGCAAGCACGATGGAGCGCTTGGTCCAGCGCTGGTTGATGCCGACGAGCACGCCGGTGGCAACGTAGGACAGGAACACGAAACCGTGCATGAATCCGGCAATGGAAACCGGCCAGTCGCCCACCTTCACGACGTACTTCAACAGCATGGCGATGATCAGAAGCGTCCAGGTGACAGCTTCGGCCCGGGCAACGATGCGGAATAGGGTGCGTGGTGACATAACTTGATTTCTGTCCCTCGGGATTGCGAATAACTCGGTTCTCCGTTTAGAACCCACCAAAGTCTAACGGGTGCTCCTGTGTGCACAATTTGAACGATGGGCCGGCTATGGCTCCGGCATGAGGCAAAAAAAGACGCCATCCCGTCCGCCGAGAATCTGCGGCGGACGGGATGGCTGCTGCGAGGCCGATGCGGTTAGGCCGCGGTCAGGCCCAGCAGTTCGCCGAGACGCTGGCGGTGCGTCCGGGCTTGCCCGAAGAGCTGGCTGGTGGCATGAGCGCGCTTGAAGACCAGCTGGGCATCGTGCTCCCAGGTGATGGCGATGCCGCCATGCAGCTGCACGCACTCCGCTGCGATGTGGTCCAGCGCGTCCGAGCACCAGGCCGCGGCGGATGCCGCACGCTGCGGCAGGTCGTCGGCTCCGGTGCCGGCGGACCATGCGGCGGCCCAGGCCGCGGTGCGCGCGGTCTCCACCTGCACCAGCATGTCGGCCATGCGGTGCTTGAGCGCCTGGAAGGATCCGATGGCGCGTCCGAACTGCTCGCGCTGCTTGGAGTATTCAACCGTCATGTCCAGTCCGCGCCGGGCGGTGCCCGCCTGCCAGCAGGCCAGCGACACCAGGGCGATGTCGCGGACCTTGGCCAGGGCGGCTTCGGCGTCCAGGGCCAGTGCGCGGGCCGGCACCTGGTCCAGGGTGTAGGTGGCGAAACGCAGGGTGGTGTCCACCGCAGGGGTGGAGATCCGCCCGATCGCTTCCGGATCCAGGATCTCGAAGATGCCCGGTCCGTTCTCGGTCTGGGCCACGGCCAGCACCAGGTTGGCGCCCAATCCGTCGATCACCAGGGTTGCCTCGCCGTTCAGCACCCAGTCCTCGCCCTGCGGGGCGGCGGCAAGGTCGTTGGATGCGGGATCCCAGCGGCCCTTGGAGTCCGCCCAGGCGAGCGTGGCCAGGGTTTCGCCTTCGGCGATGCCCGGCAGCAGTCGCTCGCAGGCCTCGGTGTTCCCGGATTCGAGGATGGCCGCGGTGGCCAGCACGGCCGAGGAGAGCAGCGGGGACGGAGCCAGGTGGTAGCCGAGGGTCTCCAGGACCAGTCCGGTCTCCAGCCAGCCGCAGCCTGCCCCGCCGAATTCCTCCGGGATCGCCAGGGAGGCGACGCCGATTTCCTGGGCGAGCACCTGCCACAGCTGCGGGTCGTAGCCGCGCTCGGATTCGGCCGCGCTGCGCACTGCCAGCGGGTCGGCATGGCGGGCCAGTACCGCGTGCAGGGTCTTGGCCAGTTCGTTTTGTTCGTCGGTTAATGAGAAGTCCATGATGTCCTCTAGCTGGCAGGCGACAGGATCGCGGCGGGAGCCAGGATCGACGCGGCGATGCGTGAACGGTGGTAGCGGCCGGTGCCCCAGGCCGAAGCCAGCGCGTGCACCCGGGTGAGCCACAGGCTCAGGTCGTGCTCCTGGGTGTAGCCGATGGCGCCGTGCACCTGCAGTGCGGTGCGGGCGGCCAGGATTGCGGCGTCCGAGGCGGCGACCTTGGCGGCGGACACGCTGCGTTCGCCGGCCGGGGTGCCCAGATCCAAGGCCGCGCCCTTGAGCAGCGGGCGGGCGAAGGTCAGCGCCACGCGGACGTTGGCCAGCTGGTGCTTCAGCCCCTGATATTCGCCAATGACGCGGCCGAACTGCTCGCGCAGCTTGGCGTAGGCCACTGCCTCTTCCAGCAGGCGTTCGCCGGCGCCGAGCAGCATGGCGGCGCTGCCCAGAGTGGCGCGGTCGATGGCCAGCGCCACGGCCTGCGGATCCAGCGCGGCGGCCGGGCCGGCAGGGACCAGCTCATGCAGGGTACGGGCCGCGTCGATGGACTCCTGTCCTTCCCCTGCCCCGGCAGGGGTGATGGAATCCTCGGTGACGATGAACTGCTGCGAGCACAGCTGCGCATCCAGCGCGTAGGGCACGAAGCCCGGGATCGCGGCGGTGGCGATCACCGAGCCGTCAGCCAGGGATTCGCGCAGCGCTGGATCCACCAGATCCGGCAGCAATGCCGCGGATTCCAGGTAGGGGCCCGGGGCTGCGTGGTAGCCCAGACGCTCGAAGGCGACGATCAGGTCCACCGGGGTGCCGCCCATGCCGCCGTCGGCCTCGTCGATGCACAGGCCCAGCAGGCCGAGCTCGGCAAGCTGCTCCCACAGTGCGCGGGCCGGAGCCGCATCGCCTTCCGAGGCCGCGCGGGCCACGGCGGTGCCGCCCACGGATTCGATGACCTGGTCGATGGCCTCGGCCAGCGCCCGCTGTTCCTCACTGATTACGAATTTCATGACGCCTTCCGTCCGTCGCCGCCGCGTGGCAGGCCAAGTATGCGTTCTGCAATGATGTTGCGCTGGATTTCGTTGGTGCCCGCGTAGATCGGGCCACCCAGGGCGAAGATGTAGTCATCCACCCAGCGTCCGCCGGCCTCCGCGGAGGCAGAGCGCAGTTCCGCGGCCGGGCCGAGCAGATCCAGGCCGGTCTGGTGGATCGCGATGTCCAGTTCGGACCAGAAGACCTTGTTCACGCTGCCTTCGGCGCCGATGTCGCCGCCTTCCTGCAGCGTGCTGACGGTGCCCCAGGTGTACAGGCGGTAGGCCTCGGACTTGATCCAGGCATCCACCACCGCGTCCTGGGCGAATGGATCCTGCTCCTGGTTGCGCTGCCACAAGTCGATCAGCCGGTCGGTGGCGGCGCAGAAGCGGCCGGGGGAGCGCAGCGACAGGCCGCGCTCGTTGCCGGCGGTGCTCATAGCCACGCGCCAGCCGTCGCCCGGGGCGCCGAGCACGTCCTCGTCCGCGACGAACACGTCGTCGAAGAACAGCTCCGCGAACCCGGTGGTGCCATCCAGCTGGGTGATCGGGCGGACCGTCAGGCCCGGCGCATCCAGCGGGAACAGGAAGTAGGTCAGGCCGCGGTGGCGCTGCGCCTCGGGATCCGAGCGGAACAGGCCGAAGCCGCGGTCGGCCCACGGGGCGCGCGAGCTCCAGGTCTTCTGGCCGTTCAGGATCCAGCCGCCGCGCTCGTCGTCGCGCTTGGCGGTGCTGCGGATGGAGGCCAGGTCGCTGCCGGCGCCCGGCTCGGACCAGGCCTGGGCCCAGATCAGGGTGCCGTCGGTCATGTCGCGCAAAAAGCGCTCATGCTGCGCCTCGGTGCCGTGCCCGAACAGGATCGGAGCCAGCAGCGAGATGCCGTTCTGCGCCACGCGGGTCGGGGCTCCGGCGCGGTAGTACTCCTCCTCGAAGAGCACCCACTCGATCAGCCCGGCGCCGCGGCCCCCGTATTCCTCCGGCCAGGATACGACGGACCAGCGTCCTTCGGCCAGCTTGGCTTCCCACTGACGGTGGGCGGCGAAGCCCTCCTCGGTGTCCATGGAGGGCAGCGGGGTGGCCGGCACGTTTTCGGCCAGCCAGGCGCGTGCTTCGGCAGCGAACGCGAGCTGCTCTTCTGTCAGGTCAAGATCCATTTATTTTGCCGCCTCCGCCATGTTCTTGGCTCCCATGCCGGCCAGGGAATCCTTGCCGACCTCTGCGTTGTGTGCGTGGGCTGCGTGGTGCAGCCCGAAGACCGAGTCCATGCCGGCGCGCAGGCCCTGCAGGTCCTCGGATTGGTTGACCGCCTTCTTGGCCAGGGCCAGGCCGAGGCGGGGCATGGCGCCGATGCGCTCGGCCAAATTCAGCGTGTGCTCCTCGAGCAGTTCGCGGTCAACGACGTGGTTGACCATGCCCAGCTCGTAGGCGCGGCGGGCCGTGAAGCGGTCGCCGGTGAACAGCATTTCCTTGGCCGCGCGGGGGTTGGTGACCCACGGGTGGGCGAAGTATTCCACGCCGGGAATACCCATGCGGACCACCGGGTCCGAGAAGAATGCGTCTTCGCTGGCCACGATGAAGTCGCAGGACCAGGCCAGCATCAGGCCGCCAGCGATGCAGGCGCCGTGGACCATGGCGATGACGGGCTTGGGCAGTTCGCGCCAGCGGCGGCACATGCCCAGGTAGACCTCGGATTCGCGGGCGAAGCGGGAGTCGACGCCCTCGGCGCCGACGTGGTCCCACCAGACCACTGCCTTGCGCTCGAAGCTCTGGTCGGCGTCGCGCTCCGGGGTGCCGATGTCGTGGCCTGCGCTGAAGTGCTTGCCGTTGCCCGCCAGCACGATGGCCTTGACCGCGTCGTCCTCGACGGCGCGGGTGAACGCGGCGTCCAGGGCATAGGTCATTTTCGAGTTCTGTGCGTTGCGGTACTCGGGGCGGTTCAGTCGAATGATCGCCGTGGTGCCGCGCACTTCGTAGGTTACGACGCCGTCACTGTCGTTCAGAGTCATCGCGGGCCTCCTTATCCTGTGTCGCATTTCGGCTGGGAACCCAGCCGTGAAAACTTGCTTGGGACTACAGTAACCAAACAAGTGCTTGGTTTGCTAGCATAAGCGAAGATCAACCGAGAGACCAATGGATATCGAGAGTGAGGGGGATGTCGTGGATCTGAATTATTCGGCGGAAGATGACGCGTTTCGTCAGGAATTCCGGGCTTGGCTTGAAGCAAACCTCGTCGGCAAGTTCGCCGCACTGCGCGGACTGGGCGGCTCGGGGCGCGAGCACGAAGCCTTCGAGGAACGCCTGGAGTGGAACCAGCACATGGCCGCCCACGGCTGGAGCTGCGTCAGCTGGCCCAAGGAGCACGGCGGCCGCGGGCTGAGCCTGCAGCAGCAGGTCATCTTCCACGAGGAGTACGCCCGGGCCAATGCGCCGGCTCGCGTGAACCACCTGGGCGAGGAACTGCTGGGCCCGACCCTGATCGCCTTCGGCACTCCTGAGCAGCAGGCCCGGTTCCTGCCCAAGATCATCGCGGTCGAGGAACTGTGGTGCCAAGGCTACTCGGAGCCGGGAGCAGGCTCCGACCTGGCCGGGGTGAAGACCAAGGCCCGGCTGGAAGACGGAAAGTGGGTTGTCGACGGCCAGAAGGTGTGGACCTCGCTGGCGCACACCGCTGACTGGTGCTTCGTCATCGCCCGCACCGAGCCGGGATCCGTGAAGCATCGCGGCCTGTCCTACCTGCTGGTTCCGATGGACCAGCCCGGCGTGGAGATCCGCCCGATCCTGCAGCTGACCGGAACCTCGGAGTTCAACGAGGTCTTCTTCGACGGCGCCACCACTGATGAGGACCTGGTGGTGGGCGAGCCCGGCGCGGGCTGGTCGGTGGCCATGGGCACCCTGGGCTTCGAACGCGGTGTCTCCACGCTCGCCCAGCAGATCGCCTTCCAGCGCGAGCTGCAGCTGATCATCGACCTGGCGCGCACCAACGGAGCGATCGAGGATCCCATTATCCAAGACCAGATCGTCAAGTCCCAGATGGGGCTGGATATGCTTCGCATGCACGGGCTGCGCACGCTCAGCGGCGAGCAGGGTATCGAGGCCTCGATCACCAAGCTGCTGTGGGCTCCATGGCACCGCTCGCTGGGCGAGCTGGCCATGGCCGTAGCCGGCGCTGGCGGGCTGACCGTCGCGCAGGCGCCGTATGAGCTCGACGAGCTGCAGGCCCTGTATCTCTTCAGCCGCGCCGATACCCTCTACGGGGGATCGGACGAAATCCAACGCAACGTAATCGCCGAGCGCGTGCTCGGCCTGCCCAAGGAGGCACGAGTATGACCATCCAGCGCATCGCACAGCCGGCGCCAGAATACGTTCCCGCCCATGGTCTGCTCGCCGGACGACGCGTTGTCGTGACCGCCGCAGCCGGAGCCGGCATTGGGGCCGCGGCGGCACGCCGCTGCCTGGAGGAAGGTGCGGACCTGGTGGTGCTGGGCGATACCCACGCCGGCCGGCTCGAGGCCTCCGCCAATGAACTCGGCGCCGAGTTCGGCGCCGAGCGCGTGCGCTTCGCCGTCTGCGACGTGACCAACGAGGAGCAGGTCCAGGCGCTGCTGGACGTCGCCGAGGAAGCCGGCGGCGTGGACGTCATGATCAACAACGCCGGGCTGGGCGGCACCGCCTCCATCCTCGACATGGAAGACGAGCAGTGGGAGAAGGTCGTGAACGTGACCCTCACCGGCACCTTCCGCTCCGTGCGCGCCGCCAGCCAGCGCATGGTGAAGAACGGCACCAAGGGCGTCATCATCAACAACGCCTCGGTGATCGGCTGGCGCGCCCAGGAAGGGCAGGCCCACTACGCCGCCGCGAAGGCAGGCGTCATGGCGCTGACTCGCTCGGCAGCCATGGACGTGGCTCCGCACGGCATCCGCATCAACGCAGTCGCCCCGTCGCTGGCCATGCACCCGTTCCTGGCCAAGGTCACCTCGGACGAGCTGCTGGAAGAGCTGACCTCCCGCGAGGCCTTCGGCCGCGCCGCCGAGCCCTGGGAAATCGCCAACGTCATGGTCTTCCTGGCCAGCGACTATTCCTCGTACATGACCGGTGAAGTGGTCCCCGTCAGCAGCCAGCAGGCCTAAAGGAGAGAACAGATGACTGAGGCTTACATTATTGACGCCGTGCGCACCCCGGTGGGCCGCCGCGGCGGTTCGCTGGCCGAAATCCACTCGGCCGACCTGGGCGCCCACGTGATCTCGGCGCTGGTCGAGCGCACCGGCATCGACCCCGGCGCGGTGGACGACGTGATCTTCGGATGCACCGACACCCTGGGCTCCCAGGCCGGCGACATCGCCCGCACCGCATGGCTGGTGGCCGGGCTGCCGGACCATGTGCCGGGCGTGACCATCGACCGCCAGTGCGGTTCCAGCCAGCAGGCGGTGCACTTCGCGGCGCAGGGCGTCATGTCCGGCACCGCAGATTTGATCATCGCCGGCGGTGTGCAGAACATGTCCAAGATCCCGATCTCCGCGGCCATGATCGCCGGCGCCGAGTTCGGATTCACCACGCCCTTCGCCGAGTCCCCTGGCTGGGTCGCCCGCTACGGCGACCAGGAGGTCTCGCAGTTCCGCGGGGCGGAGATGATCGCCGAGAAGTGGGACATCACCCGCGAGCGCATGGAGCAGTTCGCGCTGGAAAGCCATGAGCGCGCAGCCGCCGCCGTGGACGAGGGCCGCTTCGACTCGCAGGTTGTTCCGCTGAACGGCCTGGAGCAGGACGAGACCATCCGCCGCGGCACCACGCTGGAAAAGATGGCGACGCTGAACACGCTCACCGAGGACGGCCGGCTGACCGCCGCGGTGGCCTCGCAGATCTGCGACGGCGCCAGCGCCGTGCTGATCGCCTCCAAGAAGGCAGTGGAAGAGCACGGGCTGACCCCGCGTGCCCGCATCCACCACATGTCGGTGCGCGCCGACGACCCGGTGTGGATGCTCACCGGCCCGATCCGCGCAACGAAGTATGCGCTGGAGCGCGCAGGCATGGGCGTGGACGAGATCGACCTGTTCGAATGCAACGAGGCCTTCGCCCCGGTCGTGCTGGCCTGGATGGACGAGCTGGGTATCGACCGCGAGAAGGTCAACGTCAACGGCGGCGGCATCGCCCTGGGCCACCCGATCGGCGCCACCGGCACCCGGCTGATGACCACGCTGCTCAACGAGCTGGAACGCACCGGCGGCCGCTACGGCCTGCAGACGATGTGCGAGGGCGGCGGCCAGGCTAACGTCACGATCATCGAGCGGCTCTAGCCTTCGGCCCGCAAGCCCATTAACCAAAGATCCCCGCCGGGTAGACCCGGCGGGGATCTTTTCGATCATCACTCGCACCTTTATGAGGTACTTATAACTGTAGGACCCGGAACTGTGCCTGCCCTATGCAGGGCATCGGCACTGCCCGGGGAACTACTTGGCGTTGACCGACAACGGAACGTCGACAGGTTCCAGCTCGCCATGCGGCGGGTTCTTCGGAATGAAGCCGGCCAGGATCACGGCGGCCACGGAGAACCCGGCGCCGAGCAGCAGTGCCGCGCGGAAACCCTGCTCGGTCGGGATCATGGCGCCATGGAAGTCGGTGGACATCTGGGCCAGCACCAGGCCGATGACCGCGGCGCTGGCGGTGGTGCCCAGCGAACGCATCAGCGTGTTGAAGCCGTTGGCCGCGGCGGTTTCGCTGCGCGGCACCGAGCTCATGATGATCGACGGCATGGCTCCGTAGGCGAAGGCCACGCCGCTGTTGACCAGGGTCGCGGTGAGCAGCAGGCCCCAGGTGCTTCCCATGCCCCACAGGCCCACCACGTAGCCGACGGCCAGGATGGAGATGCCCAGCATCAGCGTGAACTTGGCGCCCAGCTTGTCGGAGAGCTTGCCGCCCACCGGGGAGAGGATCAGCATCATGAAGCCGGCTGGGGCGACCCACAGACCGGCGGCCAGGACGGACTGGCCCAAGCCGTATCCGGTGCTGGATGGCAGCTGCAGGATCTGCGGCATGAGCAGCATGCTGACGTACATGCCGAAGCCGACGAAGATCGAGGCGATGTTGGTCAGCAATACGCGGGGGATGACCGCGGTGCGCAGGTCAACCAGGGGGTCGGTGGTCCGCAGCTCCCAGAAGCCCCAGAAGACCAGCGCCAGCAGCGACAGGCCGAAGAGGCACAGGGTCAGCGGCGAGGCCCAGCCCCAGAAAGAGCCCTTGGAGATGGCCAGCATCAGCGCCAGGATGCCCGTGGACAGGCCGATGGCGCCGAGCCAGTCGAAGCGCTGGCCGGCGGCTCCGGCCTTCATGCCCGGGATGAACTTCCAGATCAGCAATGCGACGATCAAGGTGACCACGGAGCCGCCGACGAACAATGCGCGCCAATCGGAGAATTCGATGACCGCGGCGGAAATCGGCAGCCCGATGGCGCCGCCAGCTCCCAGGGTGGCGCTGACTGTGGCGATGGCGGAGGAGAGCTGTTCCTTGGGCACGAGGTCGCGCAGCATGGCGATGCCCAGCGGGATCATGCCCGAACCGAAGCCCTGCAGGGCGCGGCCGATGATCATGATCGTGACGTTGGGGGCGAAGGTGCAGACCAATCCGCCGAGAATCAAAGGCAGAGCGAGGATCAGGATCATCCGGCGCTTGCCGAAGAGGTCACCCAGGCGTCCGGAAATCGGGACGGCCACCGCTCCGGCGAGCAGCGTGGCCGTCACGATCCAGGCGGTGTTGTCGGCGGAGGTATTGAAGATCTCGGGCAGTTGCGGGATCAGGGGCGCAACCATCGTCTGCGTCAGTGCAGAAGCGATGCCGGCAGTTGCCAGGATGCCGACGGCGGTTCCCGGAGGAGTGGCGGATTTTTTGGCGCGATGCGTCAAGGGGTCCTTTCAGGGTGATGTGTAAGATACATACAGTATTCATAATACACATTCCGGGGTACGATGGAAGGCCTGAAAGGGCGTGAATACCATCAAGCGACACACTGCAGATATCGAGTACGAGCAGATGCTTCTCAGCCGCTATTTCGTGGCGCAGCATCGGCGGGGAAACGGATTGGACCGCAGCGCGTACCTGATCCTGAGCCACATCGATGCGCGCGGGCCGATGACGATCGGCGAGCTGAGCTCCGCGCTGCGTCTGGACGCCTCGACCTTGCAGCGGCAAGTGGCCGCGATTGTGCGCGACGGGTTGCTGGAGCGGG
Organism: Glutamicibacter soli; assembly: GCF_003309065.1. Lineage (GTDB taxonomy): Bacteria > Actinomycetota > Actinomycetes > Actinomycetales > Micrococcaceae > Glutamicibacter > Glutamicibacter soli. The sequence goes on from NZ_POAF01000004.1 coordinate 305,918, forward strand.
GCTTGGACCCGAACGGAAGCGCCGCCCGAAAGCTGACGATGACCTCGCATGGCCGCGACATGCTGGAAACCGATCGTGACGGATATATCCAGGACCTCGACGCCATCACTGCAGACTGGTCGGCGGAGGACGTCAACACTTTTGCCGAACTGCTGCGGCGCTACAACGGGGCCATCGAGGAGTTCCGGGACGTCAAGAATTCACGTTGACCCCCGCGGTAGCCGCGTGCGGGGCTTTTCCAGCTGCCATCTCGACCATGGCCAGACGGGCACGAAGTCTGAATGAAACCTTGGATGCATCGAAGATCGGTGTATTGAAGCGTAGTCTCGGGACGACCGTTGAACGTTTGGACCAGCGAGGAGTGAACAATGGATGGATGCGAAAGCAAAAACTACAACTTGTCACTGTCCCTGACAACGGATCAATATGACGACCTGACAACCGCGCTGGAAGCGCATCGTGACGGCTTGCGCCGCATCGCCGGCCAAGCCGCCAACGGCTTCGGTCTGGGTTCCGGATACTGGAATGGGCGGGCCGAGGAAGTCCAGGAGCTTTTGAGCTGTGTGCGCCGGCTTGCGCAAGGCGAAAATTCCTCCGGAGTCAATGATGCTTCAGGTAATTCGTCGAGGCGCTTCCCTCCGAAATGACGGGCAGTTCATATTGATAGTCGAAAGGGCGATTCGAGTTGCCAGCTGTATTCGCGGCGTCCGAGCTTTCCGGAGCAGGATTGCTTGGCACAAGAGTTGAGGCCGTTCCATCTTGATGGAACGGCCTCAATCATGCGCGGGCGGCGTACCGACGCTCCGCAATGGCCGTGTCGGACTAGATGGCGAGCCGCCGCACGTATTGCGGCATCCTGGTGCCGGCGTACCCGGAAACTCGGGACCAGATGCGCGACTGCGCTGTGCTTCCAATACTTCACCCGGCAGGTGAGCATGACTTCGAGCTCGGCTCGCGCGAACAGCGATCCGATCTGCATGGCATCCGCTTCAACGTCAACGGTTTCAATGCCTGATTGGGCCTGGCAACTCAGTAGCTTGAGCTCATCGGAAGCTGGGTCGATGATGGCCACGAGGACCGTTTTCCCGCGCATTCACACCAGGCCCATGGCATCGGTGACGGATTCCTTGGCTCCAATCATGGCAACCGGCATGTGTACTGGCTCCACCTTGTTTGTATCTTTCCGAGCGGTCACATCAGTCACGGCGCACACCTCGCCAACGCAGGTTTCGGCGTGGATTCGCGATGCTGCGCAGTGTCCAAGAAATACCATGGGAAAAAGTAGTCCACTTTTCGAGGAACTTGCGCGAAGCCCCACGTGAATGTTCCGGTGGACGGTGAAGTTCGCGCCGGGGATTTCCCATGCAAAGCGCCCGGAGCTTCGCGACAAAGTCGGACTGGTTCCCTCAGCGGGCTGGTAATTGTTTTTCGAATCCAGGGTGCGCTGCACTGGCGCAAACATGTCGAATCGCCTGGCAAGAACTATCGGACTCTGCCAGAATTCGAGTGATTCCAGAGCGCGCATCCCGCGGTCCGGTCGCTGGAACTGCCGCGCGGACGCGGCGGCACGCAAAAACCGCCGTGCCGGCAGCGATAACTCGCTGCCCGCACGGCGGGCTGCATGGCCTGAGGGACTGTCCTACGCGAGGGCGTCCTTGCTGTTCTGCACGAAGCCCGGAAGCACCGAGAGGCGTTCAACAGCGTCATCGATGATGCGGTCCACGAGCTGCTCGCAGGTCGGCAGGTCGTCGATGACGCCGACTACCTGTCCGGAAGCCAGCATGCCGGCCTGCGTATCGCCATTGACCAGACCTGCCTTGAGCAGCATCGGGGTGTTGGCGGCGAGCATCATCTGGCCCCAGCTGCGCCCGGTGCTGCGCTTCATGCGCAGTCCGTCGCGGGCCAGTCCCAGCCAGGTCTGCCCGGAAAGTTCCTTGAACTGCAGGGTGCGCCGCGCGGTGCCCAGCATTCGGCCCAGCGGCGAGCCGGATTCCAGGCTGTCGATGAACTCGGTGCGCAGCAGGCGGTGCGGCATGCCGTCGGCCTTGGTGGTCACCACGGTGCCGTCCAGCCCGAATTCGAGGTAGCGCTTCTTGATGTGCTCGGGCACGGCGCTGTCGCTGGTGAGCAGGAAGCGGGTGCCCATGCCGATGCCGGCCGCGCCGTAGGACAGCGCGGCGGCCAGGCCGCGCCCGTCGAAGAACCCGCCGGCCGCGATCACCGGGATGTCCACCGCATCCAGCACGGTGGGCAGCAGCAGGGTGGTCGGGGTGGCGCCGGTGTGGCCGCCGCCTTCGCCACCCTGGATCATCACCGCGTCGGCCCCCCAGGAGGCGACCTTTTCCGCATGGCGCGGCAGGCCGACCGAGGGGATGACCACCGCGTCGTTTTCCTTGAGCTTGTCGATCAGCTCGCGCTTGGGCGCCAGTGCGAAGGAGGCCACCTTCACGCCGTACTTGATCAGCAGATTCACCCGGTCCATGGCGTCGGCCGCATCGGCGCGCAGATTGACGCCGAAGGGTTTGTCGGTGCGGGACTTGGTCTCCACGATGGCCTTTTCAAGCTCGTCGTAGGTCATGGTCGCCGAGGCGAGGATGCCCAGGCCGCCGGCCTCGGCGGTGGCGGTGACCAGGCTTGGCCCGGCGACCCAGCCCATGCCGGTCTGCACCACTGGGTGCTGGATTCCGGTGAGCTCGGTCAGGGAGGTGCGGATGCGGTTCGTGGTGCTCAAGGGCTGACCTCTTGTTCTCTGCGGTGGGCGGGGTCCAGGACCTCGCGAATCAGTCGAAGCTCCTGCTCGTCGGGCAGGCGGGTGGCAGGGATCGTTTCCGGCACGTGCAGCTCGAAGCCGGTTGCGTCCAGCACCTCGTCCAGGGGAACCCCGGGGTGCAGGCTGAGCAGCGCCATGGTGCCGCCCGGCCCGCTGAAGTCGTAGACTCCGAGGTTGGTGACCACCCGGTGCACGTGGTGGAAGCGCGCCGCCCCGGGGCCGGCGGCCTTGGCGCGGTTCGCGCCGACCCCGGTCACGAAGTCGACGTCGCGCACGAAGCTGCGCGTGGACTGCCGGGCGATCCAGTAGCTGGTGGCGTGGTTGATGGTGTTGGTGGCCGCGGCCCGGGAGCCGAGCAGCTGGCGGTGCGGCTGGAAGTGGTCCCCGATGGCCGAGAAGTTGTGGTTTCCCTCCCGGTCGATCTGCGCTCCGCCCATCACCACATGGCGCTTGCCGGCGGCGATCAGCTCGAAGAGCTCGCGGTAGGGCAGGTAGCCGGCGCTGAACTCGCTTACCCCGCCCAGGGCCGGGACGTCCCCGTAGATGGTGGACTCGCCGTCGCTGAGCATGAGCGAGGGCGCGTGGGTCAGCGCGGCCAGCCGGGCGCCGAGCGTGGGAATGATGCCGGCCGGGCTGGCGAGGATGTCGTGCTGCCCGCGGAACAGGTCGCTGCAGGCTGCCACGGCGATCTCCGCGCGGGTGGCGGTGCTCAGGGTCTCAGGCATGTACGGCCTCCTTCCGCCAGATGGTCTCATTTTCCAGGTACTCGGCGCGGTAGCGCTCCCACAGTGCGGGATCGGAGGCCGCGCGGGCGTACTCGCGCTGCAGCTCCTCGTTGCGCGGGTACGCCGGCAGGCAGGTGGTGAAGTGGGCGCCGCCGGGGGCCTCGTAGACGTGGTCCACCATGGTGCGGTTCAGCAGCAGCGTGGAAGGGTGCGCGCCCTCGGTCAGTTCCCGGGTGCTAACCACCGATTCGGCGCTGAGGATGGTGCGCGCGGCGGCCCGGGCGAACAGGTCGTCCACGTAGGGGTCGGGGCCCAGGCACTGCCCGTTGCCCAGCGCGTCGGCGCGGTTCAGGTGGATCAGCGCCAGATCCAGCGGCACCGCCGGCATCGCCACCAGCGTTTCGCCGTCCTCGTAGGGTGAGGTGATGGTGCGGATCTGCGGGTTGACTGTCAGCACGTCCGAGCCCAGTCCGGTGCGGGTGACCTCGAAGGGCAGGCGCCGGCCGGCCGCGCGCAGCCCGGAGACCAGCATCGATTCGTCAAGTTCCGTGGTGGCGATGGCCCCGGATTGGCGGGCGGCCGCGAAGTGCGGGTCAACTGCGATGGAATCCAGGGTGACGAACCCGTGGACGACCTCGCGCACCTGCCCGGTGGCGCACAGCGTGCCGACGTCCGGGCCGCCGAAGCTGACGATGCGCAGGTCCTTGGCTCCGGAGCGCACCAGCGCGGCGACCAGGGCCATGGGCTTGCGCCGGGACCCCCAGCCGCCGATGCCGATGGTCATCCCGTCCTGGAACAAGCCCTGCAGCGACTGCGCCTCGATGACCTTGCCGGTCATGCCTAGGCTCCGGTGGCGACGAAGTCGTCGCGCAGCTCGTCGGCGACGCCGCCGAGGTTCAGCTCGAAGGTGAAGCCCTGCTCGAAGCGGTAGCTGCGGTTCACGTCGATCGGGTCGATGCAGTTCAGCGCCTCCTTGGCCGCGCGGATGACGCGCGGGTCCTTGGCGGCGATCTCGTTGGCGTAGGAGAACGCGGTCTCGTCGAGCTTGTCGGCGCTGACCACCTCGGCCACGGAGCCCAGCTCCGCCAGGCGCTGGGCGCTGATGTTCTTGCTGGTGAAGTACAAGGTGCGCAGCATGTGGGCCGGGACCAGCCGGGCCAGATGGGTGGCTGCGCCCAGCGCGCCGCGGTCCACCTCCGGCACGCCGAAGTAGGCGGTGTCGCTGGCCACGATGGTGTCCGCGTTGCCCACCAGGCCCACGCCGCCGCCCAGGCAGAAGCCGTTGACCGCGGCGATGACCGGCACCGCGCACTCGTAGATGGACTTGAATGCGGCGAAGCAGCCGCGGTTGGCGCCGAGGATGGCGTTGAAGTCCTCGGTGGACTGCATTTCCTTGATGTCCACGCCGGCGTTGAAGCCGCGGCCCTCGGCGCGCAGGATGACCGCGCGGGTCTTGGCGTCCTTGGTGGCTTCGTTCATGGCGTCCGCGACGCCGAACCATCCGGCGACCGGCAGCGCGTTGACCGGCGGGTAGTTCATGGTGATGACGCGGACTCCGTTGGAGTGCATTGCTGAAGTGATCGACATTGGGACCTCCCTGTACCAAACGTTTGCTTGTTTGTTACCCTAGCACTTGCTTGGTTTCAGGTACACTGGCAATCCATAAGCACCACATCGACGAAAGGAAAAAGCCCATGACTGGCATTTTGAGCGGCCGCGTCGCCATCGTGACCGGCGCAGGCCGCGGACTCGGACGCGAACATGCACTAGAACTGGCCCGCCAGGGAGCGATGGTCGTGGTCAACGACTTCGGCACCACCCTGGGCGGCGCCATCGACCCGGCGAACCCGGCCCACGAAGTGGTCGCGGCCATCCGCGCCGAGGGCGGGCAGGCCGTGGCCAACGGAGCCGATGTGGCGAACTTCGAGCAGGCCGGCGCCATGGTGCAGCAGGCCATCGACACCTACGGCCGGCTGGACATCCTGGTCAACAACGCCGGATTCGTGCGCGACCGCATGCTGGTGAACACCACCGAAGAGGAATGGGACGCGGTCATCCGCGTGCACCTCAAGGGCCACTTCGCCCCGCTGCGCCACGCCTCCAAGTACTGGCGCGACGAGGCCAAGGCCGGGCGCACCCCGCAGGCCCGCGTCATCAACACCACCTCCGGCGCAGGCCTGAAGGGCAGCGTCGGACAGGCCAGCTACTCGGCCGCCAAGGCGGGCATCACCGGCCTGACCCTGGTCGCCGCCCATGAACTGGCCCGCTACGGCGTCAACGTGAACGCCATCGCCCCGGCCGCCCGCACCCGCATGACCGAAGACGCCTTCGGCGAGACCATGGCCGCCCCGGAAGAGGGCTTCGACGCCATGAACCCGGCCAACGTCTCCCCGGTCGTGGCCTGGCTGGCCAGCGCCGGCAGTGAAGTCACCGGCCGCGTCATCGAGGTCGAAGGCGGCCGCGTATGCATCGAGGAAGGCTGGAACCACGGCCCGCAGGTCGACTCCGGAGCCCGCTGGGAGGCCGCGGCCGTCGGCGCCCAGATCGAGCAGCTGCTGGCCCAGGCCGCCGTCCCGGAACCGGTGTACGGATCATGAGCACCGCAGCAGTGGACCCGATGACCGCCGGCGCCTGGGCCGGCCGGCATCTGGGCGAGAAGACCGTCGGCTACACCCAGGACCAGGCGATCCTGTACGCGCTCGCCGTCGGCGCCCGGCCCACCGACCTCGACCTGATCTTCGAGGACCGGCTGCGCGTGCTGCCGTCCTTCGGCCTGACCCTGGCCCAGTGGGCCCCGGACCTGCTGGCCGACCGCGGCGCCTTCGACAACCGCGCCGTGCACGGGGCCCAGGAGCTGCTGGTCTCCAAGCCGCTGCCACGCAGCGGGGAGCTGGCGCTGAACGCCCGCGTGGGCGAGGTCTGGGACAAGGGCGGCGCCGCCGTCTTCAACATCATCGTCGAATGCGACCACTTCCAGGCCACCTGGCAGATCTTCGCCCCCGGCTTCGGCGGTTTCGACGGCGATCGCGGCCCGGCCCGCGCCGCCGCCCCCGAAACCCCTGCCACGGGCACCGCCAGCATGCAGACCGCGCCTAACCAGGCAGCGCTCTACCGGCTGCTGGGGGACAAGCACCACATCCACATCGATCCGCAGGCAGCCAAGCGCATCGGGCAGGACCGTCCGATCCTGCACGGGCTGTCCTCGCTGGCCGCAACCACGCTGCCGCTGGCCGAACTGGCCGGGGCGCACCCGGCGGACCTGGTTCAATTCGGCGGACGCTTCTCCGGGGTCGTTTTCCCCGGGGACCGCATCGAGGTCAAGACCTGGGACAACGGACGATTCGAGGCCGCAGTGGCCGACCGTACGGTAATCGCCGACGGATTGGCGGTCTTCGGCTAAGCACAGCCGCAGACCGGGGCGCGGCAGCGCCACGACAGCTAGATAGAGGGAACACATGAGAGTCATCGTCTTGATGAAGGAAGTCCCGGATACCTACGGCGAACGCGCCATAGATCTGGAAACCGGGCTGCTGAAGCGTGCGGACGCCGAGCCGGTGCTCGACGAGATCACCGAGCGCGCGCTGGAGGTAGCGCTGCGCCACCGCGAAGCGCAGCCGGGCACCGAAGTGGTGCTGCTGAGCGTGGGTCCGGAAGGCAGCCTGCCGACCACCCTGCGCAAGGGCCTGGCCATGGGCGCGGACCGCGCGGTGCACGTGCAGGACCCGGCGCTGCTCGGCGCGGACCTGACGCTGACCGCCCAGGTGATCGCCGCCGCGGCCAAGCAGATCGGGTTCGACCTGGTGATCGCCGGCAACGTGTCAACGGACGGCGGAGGCGGCGCACTGCCGTCCATGCTGGCCGAACTGCTCGGCGTGGCCGGGCTGGCGGCACTGTCCAGCGTGCAGATCGACGAGCTGACCGTGGCAGGCCAGGTCAACACCGACGTGGAGCGCTACGAAGCCAGCGCCGACCTGCCGGCCGTCATCTCCATCACCGAGGCGCTGCCCGATGCCCGCTTCCCGAACTTCAAGGGCATCATGGCGGCCAAGAAGAAGCCGTTCGAGACCTTGGACCTGCAAGCCCTGGGCCTGGCCCCGGGCGAAGAGGAAGCGCGGTCCATCGTGATCTCCGCCGCCGCCCGCCCGGCGCGCAGCGCCGGTAGGCGGATCGTCGACGAAGGCGACGCCGGCCAGCAGATCGCCGAATTCCTGGCCAAGAACCAACTGATCAAGGGGCATTAAGATGAGCAGCAATTCCGGGAACCCGATCCTGGTCCTGGTGGACACCTCGCCGGAGGGGCAGCTGCGCGCAGGCGCGGGCGAACTTCTCGGCGCGGCCGCCTCGGTGGGCAGCGCCGTGGCGCTGGCCCTGGCCCCCGCCGCACAGGCCGAGCGCCTGTCGCAGGAGCTGGCTGAACTGGGCGCGACGCGCGTACTGGTCGCCGACTCCGCGGCCGCCGGCAACGCGGTCATCGCGCCCTTGGTAGATGCGCTGGCCGCCGCCTACGCACAGGTGCAGCCCGAGGCGGTGCTGGCCCCGAACTCCATCCGCGGCCGCGACGCCGCCGCGCGTTTCGCCGCCCGCGCCTGCCTGGCGCTGGCAGTGGACACCGTGGGCATCGACCGCGACGCGGAAGGCATCATCGCGCACCACTCGGTGTACGGCGGCGCCTACCTGGTTGATTCGGCAGCCACCACCGGCGCCCTGGTCATCACCCTGCGTCAGGGCTCCAGCGATGCTCGCGCCACCGCGCAGCCGGCCCAGCTCGAGCTGCTGGCCGTGCAGTCCTCGGGCGCGCCGGACGCCGTGATCACCTCCCGCGAAGAAGCGGTTATCGAGTCCTCGCGCCCCGACCTGCGCGGAGCTGACATCGTGGTCTCAGGCGGACGCGGGCTGGGCTCGGGGGAGAACTTCTCCCTGGTCGAGTCGCTGGCCGACGCCCTGGGCGGTGCCATTGGCGCCTCCCGCGCCGCGGTGGACGCCGGCTACGTGCCGCAGACCATGCAGGTGGGCCAGACCGGCGTCACCGTCGCCCCGCAGCTGTACATCGCACTGGGAATCTCCGGTGCCATCCAGCACCGGGCCGGCATGCAGACCTCCAAGACCATCATCGCCATCAACAAGGACCCGGAGGCGCCGATCTTCGACGTCGCCGACTTCGGCGTGGTCGGAGACCTGTTCACGGTGGTTCCCCAGCTGGTCGAGGCTATTGAGGGGAAGCGGGCTAACTGATGGCACGGCAGGGACTACCGCGAACCCCCGGAGCCGCCCCGGCCCAGCCTCCGGCTCCGGTGCAGGAAAACGAACAGCCTCAGCAGGCCGCCGAGCCCGTTGCCGCCACCTCGGCGCCGGCGGCCTCGGGCGGCGTGCGCCGCGGGTTGCCGCGTCCAGGCGCCACGCAGGCGGCGGCCGGCCAAGCTCCGGCGCAGCAGGCCGCTTCGGCGGCAGCTGAACAGGCTGAGCAGCCCGCCGAGCCGGTGTCCGCGCCGCTGGCCGCCGCGTCCGGACGTCGCGGGCTTCCGCGCCCGGGTGCCGCAAGCACCCCGGCCGCTGCGGAATCGGCACCCGCCGCGCCTATTGCACCGGCTCCGGAGCAAGCGCAGGTCCCTGCCGCGCCGCAACCCGCGGCGGCGAAGACGCAGGCCCAGCCTGCCGCCAAGCCGTCTGCGGCGCCGGCCAAGCCGGCTCCGAGCGCGCCCGGCGCCCTGGCCAAGCTCTGGGCCACCGCCCGCGGCAAAACGCTGCTGCTGGCCGTGGGACTGCTGGTGCTGCTGGGCGCCGCGGTGCTTGCTGCCCGCTGGCTGGTCTCGCTGGACTCGGTGCAATCCTTCCTGGCCCGCTACCCGGGAGAGACCCACTTGCCCGAAGGAGCTCCGGTCGGGCTGCCGGCGTGGATGGGATGGCAGCACTTCTTCAACATCTTCCTGATGGTGCTGATCATCCGTTCGGGATGGCAGGTGCGCACGCAGCGCCGCCCGCCAGCCAGCTGGACCGCGAAATTCGGCAAGAACCCCAAGAAGATCAGCATCAACCTGTGGTTCCACCAATTCCTCGACATCCTCTGGCTGGTCAACGGCGCGGTGTTCGTCATCCTGCTGCTGACCACCGGCCAGTGGATGCGCGTGGTGCCGACCAGCGGGGAAGTCTTCCCGAACGCGCTCTCGGCCGCGCTGCAGTACCTGTCCCTGGACTGGCCGACCGAGAACGGCTGGGTGAATTACAACAGCCTGCAGGTGCTGGCCTACTTCGCGACCATTTTCCTGGCCGCGCCGCTGGCCGCGATCACGGGATTCCGGATGTCCGGAGCCTGGCCTACGAGCGCCGAGAAGCTGTCGCGCGCCTACCCGATCGAGGTAGCCCGGGCGATCCACCTGCCGGTGATGTTCTACTTCGTGGCATTCATCGTGGTGCACGTGGCCCTGGTCTTCTCCACCGGGGCGCTGCGCAACCTGAACCACATGTACGCGGCGCAGGACGCGGTGAACTGGACCGGATTCTGGATCTTCTTCGCTTCGCTGCTGGTCATCGTCGGCGGCTGGTTCGCCGCCCGGCCGATCCTGCTGGCCCCGCTGGCCTCGCTGTTCGGCAAGGTCGGGCGCTAGCTGCTGCACTCTGGAAGGACCGCTCCGCGCATTTCTGCGACGGGGCGGTCCTTCGTGGTTTCCAACGGGATGATAAGGAATTATTTGATCCTTGAGAGTGCGAAAGTGGGACTGCCCTTGCAGGGTTCCCTCGCGCGGGGTTCACTTGAATATCGAGAGTCCATCATTTCGGGTTGGGGACCGGGCAGGATTGAGAAACGAGTAGACGTTTGGCACAGCGCAAGACAGAACGAAAGAACCTGCAGGGCGAAGAAACCCGAACCAGAATTCTTGAAAAGACCATGCGACTGGTCGCGGTCCACGGATACTCTGGAACCAGCCTCAGCATGGTGCGCAGGACCTGCAACGTATCCGCAAGCTCCATCTACTGGCACTATTCGGGCAAGGATGAGCTGGTCGCGGCCGCCCTCGAGCACGCCTACCGTTCCCAGGCCCAGCGGCTGCCGAACTGGCTGGACACCCCGCCATCCTCCTCGCGCGCGCACGACTTGTATTCGCAGCTCATGCACTCGCCCAATGGCGAAGGCGAAATGGGCTACTGGCGCGTTGGCCTCCAGCTGGCGCTGACCAAACCCGAAGAACCGATCCCGGCCCGCGACCGCTTCCTGCAAATCCGCGCAGAAGCCATCGAATGGACGGCTGACTGGTGGGAGCGCACGCTGCCGGAAAACATGCCGCAACGCCGGGACGCGGCCCGCCTGATGGGGAACTTCACGGTCGCCGAGCGCGAAAGCAGCTTCCTGAAGCTGCGCGGCCCGCGCACCACCGATACCGCCCGGCTGACCCGGATGATCGCCGCCGCGCTGGACACGGTGGCAGAGCAGCTGCCGGTGCTGGCCGAGACCCATGACCTCACTCCATCCACGCCGACCCCGCCGCAGATGGCGGTGCTGGTATCCGCCGAAGACGCGGAATCGGGGCGTGAAGCCTTATTGCGGGCTGCGCAGGAGGTCATTGGCCAGTCCGGATATGATGGGGTGAGCATCTCCAAGGTCTGCGAACGTGCCGGGCTTCCCGCCAGCTCCCTGTATTGGTCTTTCAAGGACAAGGACGAGCTGCTGTCCACGGTGATATCCAACGCCTGCGCTGGGTGGAAGCAGCTGCGCGAAAAGGAATTCGCGCTGCCCCCGGGCGAGCACTGGGCCGAACAGATCCGCTCGTTCATCCTGCCATCGCTTAAGGGCTCGGAGCACGGCCAGAGCGCGGTGCCGATGAGCCTATTGCTGCTCCTGCAGCGTGCCGAGCACGTCCACGCAGGCCGCAGCGAGCTTGAAGGAGTACTGCAGGAGACATTCGAAGCGACCGTCGAATGGTTCGCCGCGCTGCTGGGCTCCGCAGCCGGGCCGCAACGCCGCCATGCCCAGGATGTCGCCATCTGCCTGTTCCGCATGCTTGACGGGATGCTCATCGGACGCCGGGTTGACGATCAGTTCTATGATCCGCAGCTGCTGGCAACGTTGATCAGCAACGCCATCGTCCAGATTGCGCAACGGGACGCCCAAGCCGCGTGAATCCTCCGCGGGGCATCGTTTTCCGGAGAATTCCGTACAAGCTGCCTACAGGCGATTTGGCCGCGGCAACGGTGCCACCCCGCAGGGGTCCGATCCTGGCAGGTATGCGCCCGAGCGCAGGATGGCTCCATCCGGCGGCATCAGGCAAGGCTGTCCGGATGCCGGAACCAGACGATTGGGGACCTTGGAAGCGCGATGCGCCGAGTCATACATACGCCAATGTTCCGCGCTTCGCCCCTGATGCTTATACTTTAGGGAAGAACGTTCATATTCCCCGTCGAGCTTTTCCGCAGGTAACTAAATGCAGGCTCCTCGATACTCCATCACGCTGGTGGAATGCGGCGCCTGGCCACAGCGCGTGACGATGATTGCAGTGCTCAATGCCAAGGGAACATGAATCTATTGGATTACCGAGGAGATCATGATGGGTCGGCAGACCGCCATTCCCTTGTCGCTGACAAGCGACCAGCTGGACGATCTCGTCAGTGCGTTGGAAGCGCATCGCGACGGATTCAAGAAATTGGCTGCGGAAGCCAGCCTGGGTTTCGGCTTGGATTCCACCTATTGGCAGGGGCGGGTGGATGATGTGCAGAACCTGCTCGACACGGTGCATCGCCTGGTCGGCGAAGATGACCTCGGCTCGCGCACGGCGGGCTACGAGGAATCCTAGCGGCGGACCGCCTGAATTTCCGATCCTAATGCGGCTCTGCGGGCGTCGCTGTCCTAGCCCAGCATGCATCCGTGCGGACGAAGCACGGCACCTCGTGGATCGCAGCGCTATGGGCCCAAAAAGATACCCGGAATGGCGAAAGCCGGCTGCGGTCGTTCCTGACGCATAGTTCGGCCAAGGTGGTTTCGGGCCGCAAGGGCTCGACTCTGGTGAAAATGGGGCTGGGGATGGTAATGTGCCACAGCTCCAAATGCTCGCTGTCCGTGTCGCATAACGCGAGAAGCACTGCGCGGCCGTGGATGGATACAAATCCCATCACGTCGTCGACCCGCTCGGTGGGGTCGGCCAGCACCACGGGCATGCCTTCGACCCAACCGTAGCTAGCTAGATGCCGTTTGGCGGCGGGAGAACTGAGAAGCTCTTCGACGCGCTGGCTGGCGTATGTGCGCAGCTCCGGGTATTCCATATTTTCCTCCGCTGACGGCAGCTCTCCGCAAGGTGATTGCCCACGAAATCCTGAGGCAGCTCGTGCCCGCAGGAATCCCCGGGTGTCGCCTTCGGCGCTCGGTGATCATCGTGGAGTATTCCTCTGACAATACGCCCATAATCCCGAATATCACATTCGCTGTCTACCACTATGTACGGATAATACGCTCTGCGAGTTCGGATTGTCCCTCGGCGGTCGATCCGGCCCGGCGCTTGTGAGCAATGCGACGGAGAAGACCCCCGGCGGAAAATTTCCGTCGGAGGTCTTACCCGGGCTGGAGGATGAGGCGGCCTAGTCTTCGGTGCCGCTCATTTCTTCCGCGGTGCGCACCAGTTCCTGTGCCCAAGCCAGCACCTGGGCGCCGGAAGCGCCCTGCGGCAGGCCGGAGGCGCGCAGCACCAGGCGGACCTTGCCCGCGGCGTCGCGGACCGGAACCATCAGCGAATCCACGTCGTAGCTGCGCTCGTCAACGAAATCCACCGGGGCGTAGCCGGAGGAGGTCTGCGCGATGATTTCGCGCAGCCTACGCTCCTGGGCCGGGGTGTACAGGCCCGAGGAGTATTCGCGTAGCACCGAGTAGACCTCGTCATCCGCGTAGTCCCCGCGCATGGTAGCCGACCAGCCGCGATCACGGGCCACCTGCAGGCGGGCACGGTAGTCCTCCGCGGTGCATTCGTCCGCCGGCAGGGCGCGAGCCAGCCAGCGTTCGATGGTTTCTTCGTCCTCCCAGGCCAGGCACATTTCGCCCATCGGCGGCATCAGCGGGATGCGTTCACCCAGGCGCTGTCCGTCATGGAATTCGCCGGTGCCGGAGACGATCACCGCCATTTCATCGCCGATAACCGCCATGATGGAAATATCCGCGTCCAGCGAGGTCGCCAGCTGCTCCATCTTCGCGCTGTGGCGCTCCGCGCGACGCACCCCGCGGATCAGGTCGGTCTCGAACGGCGCATGCAGCGACAGCGGGGCGAAGCGGCCGTAGCCGCCCTGGAAGAACAGCAACGGGGGCACCGGGGAGCAGACCTGCAATTCCTGCACCGCGCCAACCACAATGTAGTGGTCCCCTGCGTCGGTGATGGATTCGAAGGTGCAGTCGATGTAGGCGACCGCGCCGTCCAGCACCGGGGCGCCGGACGGAGCGGGGGTCCACTCGATGTCCTCGAACTTGTTCGGCGCGCGGCCGGCGAAGCGGCGGCACAGCTCTTCCTGGTCGGCGGCCAGCACGTTCACGCAGAAGGAGCTGGCGGTGCGCAGCTTCTTGAAGGTGGAGGAGGTCACCGTGGGCAGGAAGCCCACCAGCGGCGGATCCAGCGACACCGAGGTGAAGGAGCCGACGATCATGCCGACCGGTTCGCCGTCCTCGGTGATGCCGGTGATCAGCACGACGCCGGTCGGGAAGTGTCCCAGGACGTTGCGGAACGCCATCGGATCTGAGACGGGCGGGGTCTGTGCCCCCAGTGCTACTGCATTCACGGTCTTTTCCTTTCAGTACTTCGCTGGCGCAGCTACTTCTGGCCGATGAGGTCCAGCGCGACGTCCACGATCATGTCTTCCTGGCCGCCGACCATGCGGCGCTTGCCCAGTTCCATGAGGATGTCGGTGGTAGGGATGCCGTAGCGCTCGCTGGCGGCTTCGGCATGGCGCAGGAAGCTGGAGTACACCCCGGCGTAGCCCAGCGAGAGGGTTTCGCGGTCCACGCGCACCGGGCGGTCCTGCAGCGGGCGGACCAGGTCGTCCGCCGCGTCCATGAGGGTTGGCAAATCGCAGCCGTGCTCGAAGCCGTACTTGTCCGCGGCGGCGATGAACGCCTCCAGCGGGGCGTTGCCCGCTCCTGCGCCCATGCCTGCCAGCGACGCGTCCACCCGGTTCGCGCCGTGCTCCACGGCGGTCAGCGAGTTCGCGATGCTCAGCGAGAGGTTCTCATGGGCGTGGATGCCGATCTCGGTGGCCGGATCCAGCACCTGGCGGAAGGCGTCGACGCGTTCGCCCACGCCCTTCGGGGTCAACGCTCCGCCGGAGTCCACCACGTACACGCAGGTCGCGCCGTAGCTTTCCATGAGCTTGGCCTGGCGGGCCAGCTCGGCCGGCTCGGTCATGTGGGACATCATCAGGAAACCGACGGTGTCCATGCCCAGCTCGCGCGCGGCGGCGATGTGCTGCGCGGAGACGTCCGCCTCGGTGCTGTGGGTCGCAATGCGCACCACGGTGGCGCCGGCCGAGTTGGCGGCCTTGAGATCCGTGATGGTGGCGATGCCCGGCAGCGCCAGGGTGGCGACCTTGGCGTTCTTCACTGCGGCGGCCACCGCGGAGATCCACTCCAGGTCGGTGTGGGCGCCGAAGCCGTAGACGCAGGAGGAGCCGTTGATGCCGTCGCCGTGGGCTACCTCAATGGAGGCGACCCCTGCCTTGTCCAGGGCGGTGGCGATGGCGACTGCCGACTCGACGCTGTACTGGTGGCGGATGGCGTGCATGCCATCGCGCAGGGTGACATCTGAGATGTAGAGCTTGCTCATGCCCGGGCCTCCTGGAGTTCTGGGTTTTCTGCGGTGGTTGAGTGGTGCTGCGCCCAGCGTTCGGCCACGGCCATGGCGGCCGAGGTCATGATGTCCAGGTTGCCCGCGTAGGCCGGCAAGTAGTGCGCCGCGCCGGTGACCTCGAGCATCACGGTGACGCGCACGCCGGTGAAGTTGCCCGATTCCGGCAGGTACAGCGGGTTCTCCTCGGTGAAGGTCTCGAACTGCACTGCCTGCTTGAGCTGGTAGCCCGGGACGTAGCCCTGCACCTTGGCGGCCATCTCCAGGATCGAGGATTCGATCCGGCCCAGGTCCGGATCGCCCTCCACCAGCGCGTAGACGGTGTTGCGCATGAGCATCGGAGGCTCGGCCGGGTTCAGGATCATGATGGCCTTGCCGCGGCCCGCGCCGCCGATGTCCACCAGCGCCTGCGAGGTGGTCTCGGTGAATTCGTCGATGTTGGCGCGGGTGCCCGGGCCTGCGGAGCGCGAGGAGACCGAGGAAACGATTTCCGCGTAGCGCACCGGGGCGACGGCGCTGATGGCCGCGACCATCGGCACGGTGGCCTGGCCGCCGCAGGTGACCATGTTCAGGTTCGAGTCATCCAGGTGGTCTTCCAGATTGACCACTGGGATGCAGGACGGGCCGACGGCGGCAGGGGTCAGGTCAAGGACGCGGACCCCGGTGTCCTTCAGCTTCTCCCAGTTGGCGCGGTGCGCGCCGGCGCTGGTCGCGTCGAAAACGATCTTGATGTCCTTGAAGTTCGGCAGCGCCAGCAGCCCGTCGATGCCCTCGGCGGTGGTGGCCACCCCGAACTTGGCCGCGCGGCGCAGGCCGTCGGATTCCGGGTCGATGCCGACCATGGCGCCCATTTCCAGGCGGGTCGAGCCGCGCATGACCTTGATCATCAAATCGGTGCCGATGTTGCCGGAGCCGATGATGGCCACCGGCCAGCGATTGTGCTGTTCCATTAGTTCTCCTCGTGCGTGATGCGGACCTGTCCCAGGCCCTGGATGGTTGCCACCGCGTTGGCTCCGGCGGGGAAGTCGACCATGGGGCCCAGCGCCCCGGTCATCAGGATTTCTCCGGCGCGCAGCGGCCGGCCGAGCGAAGCCATGCGGCGCACCAGCCAGAGCGCGGCGCGGTAGGGGTGGCCCAGGCAGGCGGCGCCGGATCCGACCGAGCGGACCTTGCCGTTGACTTCCATGGCCATGCCGACGGCCGACAGGTCCAGCGCCGTGGGCAGCAACGGCACCGTGCCGGTGACGATCTGCCCGCAGGAGGCGTTGTCCGCTATCGTGTCGAGAATCGAGATATCCCAGTTCTCGATGCGGGAGCCGACGATTTCAATGGCCGGAAGCAGGTGGTCCACCGCGGAGATCAGCTCGTTGATGGTGGTGTCCGGGTGCGGCAGGTCCTTGTTCAGGACCAGCGCGATTTCCGCTTCGACCCGCGGCTGCAGCACCGCGTTGGCGGCCAGCGGCTCGCCGTCGGCCAGGCACATGTCTGCGAACAGCACCCCGAAATCAGGCTGGTTCACACCCATTTGGGCCTGGACGGCCGGCGAAGTCAGTCCGATCTTGCGGCCGACGACACGGCGCCCGGCGCTGATCGCGTGGTCCTCGTTCAGGCGCTGGACCTCGTAGGCGGCTTCGATGCCGCCGGCTGCCAGCTCGTCGCGGATGGGGCTGATGGCAACGCCGTTGAGTTCAGCCTCGCGCAGACGCAGGGCGAGATCCGCCAGTGCCGTGGACTGTGCGCGAACCGTTTGAGTGTGTGTAGTCATCCGTCCTCCAAAGTGAAACTCCAGTATCTACAGCTCGCTTCGGGGCGTGATTCTGTTGTCTCAGAGAGCGGGATAAATAAATTGAAACTAGTTCTAGTTTTTCTCTGTAGTGACGTGTACAGTGAATGAAAACGAAGACGTGGTTCACATCACATGGAAGTTTTGCAGCAGCTTCCGCGAGGTGGACACAAGCATGGCCTGCGCAGCGAAGCGCAGTAGAAGACCTGAATCCCTTTTCCCAGGAAGGTTTCCAAATGAGCGTTCTGACCTCTGCCCCAACCCTTGTCCCGACCGTTCAGGCCACCACCCAGGCACCGTCCATGGTCTCCCGGATGACGATGATCATGGAGGCCTTCGAGCCGCAGGATGCTCGCCTGCTTCTGGACGAGATCACCGTCCGTGCCGGCCTTCCGCGGTCCACGACCCACCGCATCCTCGACCAGCTGGTGCAGCTCGGATGGCTGGAGCACGCCCCCGACGGCTATGGCATGGGGTGGCGCTCGCTGAAGTACCGCAACAACGACTCGATCAGCAGCCGCATCCGCGCTGAAGCTGCGCCGCTGCTGCACGATCTGCAGATCCGCACCGGCAAGGTGGTGCACCTCGCGGTGCTCGAGGGCGCGAACATCCGCTATCTGGATAAGCTGGGCGGCCCGACCGCGGTGAACATCCCGTCCCGCGTGGGCGGCGTCAACCCCGCCCACGGAACCGCACTGGGCAAGTCGATGCTGGCGTGGATGGATCCGGAGGACCTGGACGAGATTTTCGCCAACGGCCTGCCCGGGGTCACCGGCAAGACGCTGACCGACTCGACCTTGCTGTACTCGGAACTCGCCCGCATTCGACGCCGTGGGGGACTGGCCTACGAATCTGGCGAGAGCTATGAGGGTATCACCTGCGTGGCAGCGGCCATCCGCGTTCGCCGCAAGCCGGTTGCCGCCTTGTCGCTCGTGGGGCGAGGCCGCGACTCCATGGAGCTGGTGGCTCCGCTAGTCCAGCAGGCTGCGCATCGAATCTCCGAAGCGCTGAGCGCTCCGGCCTCCATGACCGCCTGACCCGCACCCGGCGGCGCTCCGCTCGTTGACCGGCATCGCATGTATGCTGCCAGCCCCTGCTCCACGGAAGTCTGGCAGCATTTCCAGTCGTTGGGTATTTTGCGCGGGCGATAAGGCGATAACGGGACGCGAACCACCGTAACCTTGAAGAAAGCAAGGTGACGCTGGAAAGAGGTGGTCCCCATGGCCAAGAAAAAGAAGAAGCCGCAACGCAAGCAGGGGCATCCGGCGAAGGTCAACGCCAACGTGATGTCGCTGGCCCATGCAAAGGTCAAGCGGGGTCTCGACGCGCTGACGCCGGACTATGTGCGGTGGTACGAGCAGACCTACCAGGGCACCGGTGCGGTGGAAATGGATCTGATGGCGGTGCGCGATTCGCTGAGCTTCTACGCGGATCTCGTTGGTTTGGATTCGGTGACGGATTTCGATCCCCAGGCAATCGTGGCCATTGTCCACGGCTTGGTTGAGCGCGAGGAGCACCGCGAGGACCAGAAGCACCTCGGCATGATCCTGTCCGAGGCTTGGATTTCCTACAGCCTGTTCCTTGAGGAGTCCGGTCTCTGGAAGCATCACGCCAGAGAGCTGGAGATGCTGCGCGAAGGCCTGCACAGCACGCAGTTCTCGTTCAACGGGGGGCCTGGAATCGGCGGGATCTTCGAGGAAGAAGCCGAGCTGAGCACGGAAGAACGCGAGGCCGCTGCGAAAGCGCAGTTCGATGCCATGCCGGTAGTCGCGCTCGGGCACGCGATGGCCGCGTGGGTTGCCCAATCGCCGGAACGCCGGTGGGACTCCAATGATCCGCAGCCTTTCATCCAGTCCGCCATGCAGGAGCTGGAAGCATCAATTCCCTCCGGAATTACCGGCGAACGCCGTGAGATCATCATGGGTTATGTCTTCATGAGCCTGGTTATGGCAGGGGTGCTGAGCCTCGACTTCGGCCAGCCGCAGCTCATGGAGAATGCCGAGGGATTCGCGACGGCCGAAGGTGACGTGGGCCTGGGTGCCACCTATCTGCTGGTGCGTTCGATGGTCCAGCTGCTGATCGCGACGCCGGAAGAAGGCAACGAGGAAGCCGACGAAGTTTGGGATCTGACGCTGGGCTGGCTTACCGCAGCCCAGGACGGCGAGCCCCATTTGGTGGCGGAAGATCGGTACCCGGACCGCAGCGAGGAAGTCTGGGCGAAGGCCCACGCACGAATGCGGGAAATGATTGATCTGGGAATCGTCGAATCCGGCGACTACTACACGGTGCCGCCCATGGTGCAGACCATTCTGGCAGACCTGGAAGACGAGGATCTGGGCCCCGAAGACAACGAGGAATCACTCTACGGCGACGCCGCGGACTGGGAGGAAGAAGAGCTGTTCCGCCCCGCACGCACCGAGCCGTATACCGGGAAGGTCCTGCAGCTGAAGCTCGGACTGCGGGATACCAAGCCGCCGATCTGGCGCCGGGTGCTGGTGCCCATGGACCTGCACCTCGGCGACCTGCATGACATCATCCAAGCCGCCTTCGACTGGGACAACACCCACCTGCACATCTTCCGCACCGGACTCTACGACGGAACCAGCTACGGGGCGGACATCCCCGAGCTGGAAGTCGACGTCGATGAAACTGCGGCCCTGGTTTCGGAGGTGCTCAAGGCCGAGAAGGACAGGCTGGAGTACAGCTACGACTTCGGCGACGACTGGCGGGTGCGCATCGACGTGGAGAAGGTCCTCGACGCGGACGGGGAGTTCCTGCCGCGGTGCATCGGAGGCCGGCGCTTCTCGCCGCTGGAGAACTCGGGCGGAACCGAGGGGTGGGACGCCAAAATGGACATCATTCGGGACGCCGGGCATCCGGAACACGAGGAAGTCCAGGAGTGGCTGGCCGACACGTATTTTGAGATCCCGGATCCTGCGGAGTTCACCATTGAATCGGTCAACGAACGGCTGATGGCGGAGTTCTAAGACTCCAAGACGTCGTTGGCCCCGCAGCGCCCAACTTCCCTTGGGCCGCGTTGCGACCCGGTATTCAGGCCGGCAAAAGATCCCCTTGGACCTGCTGTCATGCAGGTCCAAGGGGATCTTTGGCGTTTGCGGCTACGGCTTGCGCTGGATGAACACCACGGTGTCTTCAAGCGTGGCCGGGTTCCCGTTGGGATCGGTGATCTCGCGTTCGATGACTTCCGCCTGCAGGACGCTCCACTGATCGGAATCCAGCTGCAACGCTTCGAGCTCGGTATCCGGCTGCGGGAAAGCTGGAACGTCGCCGTCGAAGGCCGGGGCGAAGGAAGGGCGTGCGGCGTGGGACAGCGCCAGCAGATGCCCGCCGGGTGCCACCAGTTGTGCGGCTCTGCGCAGGATCTCGGCGCGCGCGAACTCGAACGGCGCTTGGAAGAAGCTCAGCGTCACCAGGTCGAAGGTCTGGGAGGTGTTCCACTCGGACAGGTCCGCTGCGATGAAGGTGGCCTGCGGTTCGGTGAAGCCGTGCTTCGCCGCGTCCTGCCGGGCGCGCTCCACGGCGGTCGGGGAGATGTCGACGCCGGTGGCCTGCCATCCCCGCGATGCCATCCACATCACGTCGCTGCCCTCGCCGCTGCCCAGGTCCAGGGAGGTGCCCGGGGCCAACGGCGCGACCAGACGCTCAATGACCTGGTTGACCTTCCCTGACCAGACGCGCTCTGAACCGCCATAGTGCTTCTCCCAGAACTCGACTCCGCGAAGCTCCTCGGTATCGTGATGGTGGTCCATGCCTGCATTCCCCTTAGTCCGTAGCCGATGGGTCGTCATCAACGATCCTAGGCACATGCGGCGGTTGGAGCGAGGCGGTTTGCGCTACCGGCAAAAACTCGTACGTTCCTACCGTGCGCTGACCTTTCCGAAGAGCCGGGCGATGGAGGCCAGGATCATCGGCCTGCAGGCCGCCCATGCGGCGGCGGTGGCCAGAATGGCTAGGGCGAACAGCCACAGGCCGGTCCAGTTGTCGGCGAACGTGGCCGGATCCGTGGAGCCCTGGGCCGCGAACATGTGGTTCAAGTTGCGCAACGCACCGGTGGACAGCACCAGCGCTACGTGCACCACGATGAACAGCGCAAAGTAGAGCATGGTGGGGAAGTGCAACGCGCGGGCCACTTCGATCGGGTAGCGCTTGGTGAGCGCCGCTGCGTTCTTGGGCCAGAAGGCACTGAGCCGGAACCCGGTCACCGCCGCCAAGGGAGCGGCAATGAACACCGTCGCGAAGTAGGCCAGCTGCTGCAGCGAGTTGTAGTTCACCCAGCCGTTCTCCGTGGGCCAATCCAGCGTCATGTACTGCAGCGCGGCGGACATGGCGTTGGGGAAAACTTCCCAGGAGGTCGGGATGATTCTCATCCAGTGCCCGGACGCGAAGAGCAGGACCACGAACACCAGGCCGTTGACCAGCCAGAGCAGATCCAGGCTTTGGTGCAGCCACAGGTTGATGCTTACCTTGGGGCTGCGTTTCGAAGACCAGTAGGCCGGAGGTTTGCGCTGGTGCCGCACCTGCAACCCGGACCGGATGATCAGAACCATCAGGAACAGGTTGAAGAAGTGGTTCCAGGCAAGCCATCCCGGGATTCCCACGGGTGCCGACTCGGGCAGGTGGTATTCGCCCGGGTAGCGGGCGATGAAGCTGGAGATCGCGTCGAACCCGACGAACCAGCGGGCCAGCAGGACGACCGCGGTGGCCATGCCCAGTGCGCAGAAGGCGCCCAGCACCCCGGCCAGCACCCACTGCCTGGTGGTCAGCGGGCCGTGGCGCTTCGGCTCGGACTTCCTGGGTGCCGCCGTGGCAGCCGCGGCAGGCCTTGCTGGGGCAGTTGCCGGGGCGAGCGGCTTGCGCGGCTGTGGTGCCGCAGTCGGCTTGGCCGATGCGGCCGCCGCTGGGGCAGGCGCTGGCGCGGGCTCGGCAACCGAGGCCGCCGCCGCAACGGGCTGGGTCAACTTAGCCTGGGGTTCAGGTGCTTCGGGCTTCGCCACACGTGCCGCGGCAGGTTTGGTCGGCGTTGCCGGTGCGACGGGTTCCTGCGCAGCGGGGGCTGCGGGCTGTGCGGGTACAGTGCTCTTGGGGGCAGGAGTCGCCGGAGCCGAGTGGGCCGGAGCGGCCGAGACCGGAGGCCATAGCTGGCCGCCGGGTGTCCGGGGCAGCCCGCGGCGTAGCTTCTCCGCCGGAGCGGATTCAGCGGCCGGATCGGCCGATGCCTGGACCTCAGGGGCAGATGGTTCGGAAGCTACCGTGCCAGCTGACGCGGCGACGGCCGGTTCTGCGGCGGGCGCGACTTCCGCCGGCAGGGAGGCAGCTTCGGTTGCATCGGCCAAACCGGCCGACGCCACGGACCTTTCCGCCGGAGGCCAAGACTCCCCGCCCGGCACACGCGGCAGACCGCGACGCAGGGTGCCTGCTACTGCAGCCGCCGGGGAAGCGGACTGCACCGGTGGCGCAGGAGCCTCAACCACCGGATTCCCGGCCGCAGGACTGTCCACAGTGGAACTTTCGGCGGCGGGACCTTCGACAGCGGGAGCCGTGGCGGATGGCTGCGCGGCATCGAGCTGGCCGGGATCGGCAGGGAGCGCTTCGGAGGCCGCGGCCAGGAACTTGGCAGGAGGCCACGGTTCGCCGCCGGGAATGCGCGGCAGCCCCTGGCGCGGCAGACGAGTCGGGGTGCTCATGGCTACCGGCCCTTCGCGGCTTCCAGCGCCGCGATCAGCTGCGGAACCACCTTGAACACGTCGCCGACCACGCCGAAGTCGGCGATGTCGAAGATCGGTGCGTCGGCGTCCTTGTTGATGGCCACGATGGTCTTGGCGGTCTGCATCCCCGCCTTGTGCTGGATGGCCCCGGAAATTCCCAGCGCCACATACAGCTGCGGGGAGACCGAGACGCCGGTCTGGCCAACCTGCGCTGCATGGGGAACGAAGCCCGCATCCACTGCGGCGCGGGATGCGCCCACGGCGGCCCCCAATGCATCGGCCAGCTGCTCCACCAGCGCGAACTGCTCCGCGCTGCCCAGACCGCGGCCGCCGGAGACCACCCGGTCCGCAGAACGCAGTTCCGGGCGAGAGGAAGTCGACTCGATGGTCTCCAGGTTGGTGACCTCGATGTCCGGCTTGCCGCTGGCGGCGACCTCCAATGCGGTGGACTGCTCCGGCTGCGCGTCGGCGCGGGCCTCGATGCTGCCCACCCGCACGGTGATCACCGGAGCGCCGAAGGTTGGGGCGCTGGTGGTGGAGAAGCTTCCGCCGTAGATCGCATGCGATGCGACAACACCCTGGTCATCCCGGGAAACTCCGACGGCGTCGACGCTCAGCGAGGCCCGCGCGCGCACGGCGAAACGGGCCGCGACCTCGCGGCTGGAGTCGGTGTGGCCGGCCAGGACCGCCTGCGGCTGGACCAGAGCGGCGGCTGCCTGCAGGGCATCCACCAGCGGGACGGTCGGCCGGCCCTCCAACGGCACCGTCAGCACCTGGACGGCCCCGGAGGAGCTGGCCTGCGCCGCCAGCGCGGGCAGGGCCTGCGCCGGCCCGGACACCAGTGCCACGGGGGTTCCCACGGCCGCCGCGGCGCCCAGCAGCTCGGCATGGTTCTTGGCCAAGGCGGGACCCGGCGCGGTTTCCAGGAGAACGAGAATTGAATCGGTGGCAAAAGTTGTCATGAGTGTTCTCCGTTCACGCCAGGTTGTTCTTGACCAGGAAATCGGCCAGGGCGTTGCCCGCCTCGCCGTCATCGGTGATGACGGTGCCGGCCTCGCGTGGCGGCTTCTTGGCCACCGAGAGCATGATGGTCCTCGCTGTGTCCGCCGGCAGCGGGTCGATGCCCAGGTCCGCCAGGCCGAGGGCCTCGATCGGCTTCTTCTTGGCGGCCATGATGCCCTTGAAGTTCGGGAACCGCGCATCGGGCAGGGACTCGGTGATGGAGGCGATGGCCGGCAGGGGCACCTTGATCTGGGCGCGGACACCGTCGAATTCGCGGGATCCTTCCACAGCCTCCGGGCTGATCCGGACTTCGGAGAGTCCCGTGGCGGCCGGCAGGTCCAGCAGCTCGGCCAGCATGGCGGGAAGCACCCCGGCGGCGCCGTCGGTGGACATGTTGCCGGTCAGGACCAGATCGTAGTTCCCGCGGCGCAGCGCGGCGGCCAAGGTGTCTGCGGTGAGCAGGAGGTCGGCGCCGAGCAGCTGCTCGTCACTGATGTGCACTGCGGACGCTGCCCCCATGGCCAGGGCCTTGCGCAGGGTTGCCTGAGCGGAATCCGGGCCCATGGTCAGCACGGTGATCTCCGTTCCCGGGGTGCCGTCGGCGTACTTGAGCGCGACTTCCAGGGTGCGCTCGCCGATTTCATCGAGGACTGCCTCGGATGCCGCTCTGTCCGCCAAACCGGTTTCCAGATTCAGCAGCCGGTCCGCCCCCGTGTCGGGGACTTCCTTGATCAGAACAGCGATCTTCATCAATCTCTCCTCAGCTAATCGCCACGCGCTGCACGCAGCCCGGTGGTTGTCGGGCCGCTGTCGGGCGGTCGAGGATGCCGACCGCCAAATGAAGCATGTGTTGTAAAACACAATACTGATTAATGCCGCCTGGTGTCGGATTGCGGGTCGTGGTTCACCGTCATGTCATGGAAAAGGCGAGGTGAAGCGCGAATCGCCGGCAGGGGGAGGAGGGGCGCGCGGGGCTCGGAGCCGCTAGCTTCTTCAGGTCGCCGCGGAACGCTGTTCCAGCAGGGTGCGGATGCCGTCGAAGTGGTGTGCCATCAGCGCTTGGGCGGTCTGGACGTCCTTGGCGATGACCGCATCCAGGATGCGCCGGTGGCCGCGGGCGGTCTCGACCAGTATTTCCTGGTCGTGCGGGAAGTTGCTGATTGAATCGTGGATCGAGTGGTAGACGTCCCAGAAGACGCCCATCAGGTTGGAGAGCAGCCGGTTGTCCAGCGGTTCGAAGAGGATCTGGTGGAACTGGCGGTCCGCTTCGGTGAATACCTCGCCGGCGGCGGCGTGCTGCTCCATCTGCTGCACGCAGTCGCCCAAGCGCTGCAGGTGGTTTTCGGTGGCGGAGGCGATGGCGATGCCGATCAGTCCGGTTTCCAGGGCTTGGCGCACGTCGACCAGTTCGCTGGCGCTCTGGCCGTTCTGGCGCAGCGACATCTGGCCGCGGAAGGACAGCGTGTCGTAGAGGGCGCTGAGATTTTCCTCGGCGACGAACATGCCGAAGCCGTGGCGGGTGTCGATGATGCCCTGAGCCTGGAGTACCTTGATCGCCTCGCGCAGGGAGTTGCGTCCGACGCCCAGCTCGGCCATGAGTTCCTGCTCGGTGGGCATGGGATCGCCCGGAGCCAGGTTGCGATCGAGAATGATCCCCGTGATGTCGTTCGTCAGAGCGCGAAGGCGAGATCTGGCGTCGGATCGCCGAGCGGCTGTACTCATATTTCGGGTTTCCTTTCCGGGGGCTTCGGTGCGGAATGTGATGCTGTTGACGAAATTGCGTGATTCCTATTACAGTCTAATCCATAGATCGGACATCCCACGTCCGACGAACAGACATTTTTCTCTCGGAGGTGGAAAACAATGCCGATCAAGGACGTGGCAAACAAATCCATGGAACGTCGAAATTTCCTCAAGATCAGCGGCATGATCGGTGCCGCGGCGGTCTTCTCGTCAACCCTCGCCGCCTGCTCCTCGGGCGACACCGGCACCAGCACCGGCGCTGATGCCAGCGGCGCGGCAGGATCCCTGGCGCTCACCGCCGGCATCTCCTACGCGCTGTCGACCGGCTTCGACCCGATGACCTCGTCGGGCGCGACCCCGTTCGCCGCCAACATGCACATCTTCGAAGGCCTGGTCGACCTCCACCCGGCAACCCGCGAGCCGTACCTGGCCCTCGCCGCGGCCGATCCGAAGCAGGTCAACGACACCACCTGGGAAGTCGAACTGCGCAAGGACGCGAAGTTCCACAACGGCGAGCCGGTGACCGTGGACGACGTGGTCTACTCCTTCGAGCGCGTGCTGGATGAGAAGAACGCTTCGCTGTTCGCCCAGTTCATCCCGTTCATCAAGTCGGTCAAGGCCAAGGGAGATTCCGCCGTGACCTTCACGCTGAACTACGCCTTCCCGCTGTTCCCGACCCGCATCTCCGTGGTCAAGGTCGTCCCGAAGGCCGTTGCCTCCAAAGATCAGGCAGGCTTCGACGCCAAGCCAATCGGCTCCGGCCCGTACAAGTTCGTCTCGGCGACCAAGGACGACAAGATCGAGTTCGCCAAGTTCGCTGACTACAACGGCAAGTACGCCGCCAAGGCCGACACCATGACCTGGTTCCTGCTCTCGGACGCCGCGGCCCGCGTGACCGCCATGGAGTCCGGCCGCGTCGCAGCCATCGAGGACGTGCCGTACCTGGACGTAGACCGCCTGAAGTCCAAGGTCAACGTCGAGTCCGTGCAGTCCTTCGGGCTGCTGTTCCTGATGTTCAACTGCGAGCAGAAGCCGTTCACCGACGTCCGCGTCCGCCAGGCCCTGCACTACGCGCTGGACACCGAATCGATCATCAAGACCGCGCTGCTGGGCAACGCCAAAGCCGCGACCTCCTACGTGCAGGACACCCATCCGCAGTACGTGAAAGCCGACACCGTCTACACCTACGACCAGGCCAAGGCCGAGTCGCTGCTCAAGGAAGCCGGCGTCACCTCGCTGAACTTCGAGCTGCTGACCACCGACACCTCCTGGGTCAAGGACATCGCCCCGCTGATGCTCGAATCCTGGAACAAGCTGCCGGGCGTCACCGTGACCATGCAGAACCTGCAGTCCGGCGCGCTGTACGCGGATAACGTGGACGCCGGCAAGTTCACCGTGGTGGCCGCCCCGGGCGACCCGTCGGTCTTCGGCAACGACCTGGACCTGCTGCTGTCCTGGTTCTACCGCGGCGACGTCTGGCCGAAGAACCGCTTCCGCTGGACCGGCACCGCCGAGTACAAGGAACTGCAGAAGAACCTGGACGCCGCGGTGAAGGCCAAGGACGAGGCCGGCGCCAAGGCCGCCTGGGCCAAGGCCATCAACCTGGTCGCCGCGCAGGTGCCGCTGTACCCGATCCTGCACCGCCAGTTGCCAACGGCCTGGGACTCGGCCAAGCTCGATGCCTTCCAGCCGCTGCCGACCACCGGAATCTCCTTCGTCGGAGTTGCACCGAAGGGCTAGCGCCTTCCTGCTTCGATGAAGGCCTCGTGCAGGGCGCCGCGTCCGGCCGCACCCGGGTGCGGCGCCCTGCACACCCGCCGAAATATTCTTCCCCAAAACCCAACGGAGTCATTGCGTGGGAAATTTCCTGAACTTGCTGCTGCGTCGCCTGGCGGCGCTGCCGGTGATGATCTTGGGCATCTCGCTGCTGGTGTTCATCATCCTCAAACTCGCCCCCGGCGATGAGGCGACCAGCGCGCTGGGCGAAGGCGCCAGCGCCGAGGCCAAAGAGGCCTACCGCGAGGAGCGCGGCCTGAACGACCCGCTATTCATCCAGTACTTCTCCTTCCTGGGCCGCCTGATCCGCTTGGACTTCGGCGTGACCACTCCGCCGGCCCAGCCGGTCTCCGAGATGATCGCCAAGGCGTTCCCGCTGACCCTGCAGCTGACCTTCTTGGGCGTCATCATCGCCGTGGTCATCTCCCTCATCTTCGGCGTCATCGGCGCGCTGTACCGCGACAAGTGGCCGGACCAGCTGGTGCGCATCTTCTCCATCGCGGCCATTGCCACCCCGTCCTTCTGGCTTGGCATCCTGCTGATCCAGTGGCTGGCCCTGGGTGAGAACCCGCTGTTCCCCTCCGGCGGCGCGGCCCCGGCCGGATCCGGTGCGGGAACCTGGCTGCAGCACATGGCGCTGCCGGCCCTCGCGCTGGCCATCCCGGTCTCCGCCTCGCTGATCCGCGTGGTGCGCACCTCGATGGTGGAGGAGCTGGACCGCGACTATGTCCGCACCGCCATCGGCAACGGAGTGCCGCCCAACGAGGTCATCAGCCGCAACGTGCTGCGCAATGCGCTGGTCACCCCGGTGACCGTGCTGGGCCTGCGCATCGGCTACCTGCTCGGCGGCGCGGTGGTCATCGAAATGATCTTCTCGCTGCCCGGCATGGGCCAGCTGATCATGAACGGTATCACCAACCAGGACACCAACCTGGTCCAGGGCGTGGTGCTCGCCATCGCGATCACCTTCGTGCTGGTGAACATCGTCGTCGACCTGCTCTACCTGCTGATCAACCCGCGTATTAGGACGGTGTAGCAAATGACTATCATGGCACCGCGCAACAAGCTCGTGGCGCGCCTGAGCGACTCGGGCGCCCGCTTCAAGTCACTGACGCTGGGTTCGAAAATCGCCCTGACCTTCCTGCTGGTTATCGGCGTCATCGCGGTCATCGCGCCGCTGATCGCCCCGCACGACCCGCTGGCCACCGGAATCCCCGCCCAGCCGCCCAGCGCCGAGAACCCCTTCGGCACCGACCGTCTGGGCCGAGACATCTTCTCGCGCCTGCTCTACGGCGCCCAGTCCTCGCTGCTCGTGGGCCTCGGCTCGGTAGCGCTGGCCCTGCTGGCCGGCGGCCTGCTCGGCTCGCTGGCGGCCACCGGCTCCAAGTGGGCCAACGAGACCATCATGCGCATCATGGACATGCTCATGGCGTTCCCGGGCATCGCCCTGGCCGCCGCGCTGCTGGCTTCGCTGGGCAACACTCTGCCGGTCATCATCATCTCCATCGCCGTGATCTACACCCCGCAGATCGCCCGCGTGGTGCGCGCCAACGTGCTGGCCCAGTGGGGCGAGGACTACGTGCGCGCCGAACGCGTGATCGGCGCCGGACGCTTCTTCATCCTCATCACCCACGTGGTGCGCAACTGCGCCGCCCCCGTGCTGGTGTTCGCCACCGTGATGGTCGCCGACGCGATCATCCTCGAAGCCTCGCTCTCCTTCCTCGGAGCGGGCATCCAGGACCCGGCTCCGAGCTGGGGCAACGTGATCTCCTACGGCCGCACCCTGGTGCTCAACGGCGCCTGGTGGGCCACCACCTTCGCCGGTTTGACCATCCTGCTGACCGTGCTGGCGTTGAACATCCTGGCCGAAGGCATGACCGACGCGCTGGTCAACGTCAAGGGCTCGGCCAAGAAGAAGGCCGCCGGCGAGGAAAAGGCGCAGGTCGCCAAGCAGGCAGCTGACACCGCCGAAGCCGAACGCCTGGAAGCCGAACTCGCCGCGCTGGCGGCCACCGAGGCCGCGCGCACCGACCGCCTGGTGCTCGACGCGTCCTCCGGGACCCCGCGCACCATCCTCGAGGTCAAGAACCTGTCCATCCGCTTCCCGCAACGCTACGAGGACACCCCGATCGTGCAGAACGTGTCATTCTCGGTGCGCGAGGGCGAGACCATGGCGCTGGTCGGGGAATCCGGCTGCGGCAAGTCCATCACCTCGCTGGCCATCATGGGCCTGCTGGGCCCCAGCGCCAAGTTGTCGGGCTCCATCACCTTCGAGGGCCGCGAGCTGCTGCCGGCCACCGCCGACGGCGGAACCCTGGCCGGGGACGACAAGGTCTACAAGGGCCTGCGCGGCGAGCAGATCGCCATGGTCTACCAGGATGCGCTGTCTAGCCTGAACCCCTCGATGCTCGTGGGCGACCAGCTGCGCCAGCTGACCCGCCGCGGCGGGCGCAAGAGCCCCGAGGAGCTGCTGACCCTGGTGAAGCTGGATGCGGCGCGGACCATGAAGTCCTACCCGCACGAGCTCTCCGGCGGACAGCGCCAGCGTGTGCTGATCGCCATGGCCCTCTCGCGCAGCCCCAAGCTGGTGGTCTGCGACGAGCCGACCACCGCGCTGGACGTCACCGTGCAGAAGCAGGTCGTGGACCTGCTCAACGAGCTGCGCGAGCAGCTAGGCTTCGCGATGGTCTTCGTCTCCCACGACCTGGCCCTGGTGGCCTCGCTGGCGCACCGTGTCACCGTGATGTACGCCGGACAGGTGGTCGAATCCGGGCCGATCAGCGACGTGCTGATCGCCCCGCACCACGAATACACCCGCGGCCTGCTTGGCGCGGTGCTCTCCATCGAGTCGCAGGCCGACCGCCTGCACCAGATCCCCGGCACCGTCCCCAGCCCGTACGACTTCGCCGACGGCGACCGCTTCGCCGAGCGCTCCCAGCGCCCGGATGCCGACCCGGATGCGCACCTGGCCTTCGTGCCGGTGTCCGCCGGCAGCGAGCACCGCTGGGCAAGCCACCGCGGCGCGGGCGACACCCCGGTTGCAGAACAGTCAGGAGCAGCGCGATGAGTAACACCGTGCAGAGTCCGGTCATCGAACTCAAGGACATCCACGTGCACCACAAGATCCGCGGCGGCAAGCTCTTCTCGCCGCGGTTGGTCAAGGCAGTGAACGGCGTGGACTTCGCGGTTAGCCGCGGCGAGACCGTAGGCATCGTGGGCGAGTCCGGCTGCGGCAAGTCCACCCTGGCCTCCGTGCTGGTCGGCCTGCAGGAGCCAACCAGCGGCACCGTCCTGTTCCAGGGCGAGCCGGTGGGCCGGCGCAACGCCGCCGCGCGCAAGAGCTTCGGACGCTCGGTCGGCGTGGTCTTCCAGGACCCGGCCACCGCGCTGAACCCGCGCATGAGCATCATGGACACGCTCACCGATCCGCTGCGCGTGCACGGCATCGGCACCGCGGCCAGCCGCCGGGCCAAGGCCCTGGCGCTGCTCTCCGTGGTGGGCCTGCCGCCCTCGGCCGCCTCCGCGCTGCCCAGCCAGGTCTCCGGCGGCCAGCGCCAGCGTGTGGCCATCGCCCGCTCGCTGGCCCTTGAGCCCGAAGTCATCGTCGCGGACGAGCCGACCAGCGCGCTGGACGTCTCAGTGCGCGCACAGGTGCTGAATCTGCTCACCGACCTGAAAGCGCAGCTGAACCTGGGCATGGTGTTCATCTCCCACGACATCCAGACCGTGCGCTACGTTTCGGACCGCATCTGCGTGATGAACGCCGGGCAGATTGTGGAAGAGGGCGACGCGGCGCAGGTCTTCGACACCCCGTCCAACGACTACACCCGCACCCTGCTCGGCGCCGCCCCCGCGCTGCTGGAGCACTAGCCGCCGGCATCCTTGCGGGCACAGAAGAATTCGACCCGGCGTCCGCCGGATCATCAGTAGAAAGAACAAGTTTCGTGGCATTTGCGAACAACCCCAAGTACACCGGCGTCATCCCGCCGGTAGTCACCCCGCGCACCGCCGAGGGCGCCATCGACGTGCCGGGCCTGCGCTCGGTCGTGGAGCACCTGGTTACCGGGGGAGTGACCGGCCTGTTCGTGCTCGGCTCCTCCGGCGAGGTCCCCTACATGACCAACGCCGAACGCGAGCTGGCGGTCTCCACCATCGCCGAGGCCAACAACGGCCGCGTGCCGCTGATCGTCGGCGCCAACGAGCAGACCACGCAGCGCGTCATCGAGGAAGGCCGCCGCATGATCGAGCTCGGCGCCCAGGCGCTGGTGGTCACCACCCCGTACTACGCGCTGTCCAACGCCGCGGAGATCGAGGCGCACTTCCGCATCATCCACGCAGCCCTGGACATCGACATCTTCGCCTACGACGTGCCGGTGCGCACCCACGTGAAGCTGCCGCTGGACGTGGCGATCCGCCTGGCCACCGACGGGGTCATTGCCGGCGTCAAGGATTCCTCGGGCGATGACGTCTCTTTCCGCCAGCTGCTGCTGGCCACCAGCCACATCGAGGGATTCTCCGTCTTCACCGGCCACGAGGTCGTCGTCGACGGCGCGCTGCTCGGCGGCGCGCACGGTGTGGTTCCGGGCCTGGGCAACGTGGATCCGGCCGGCTACCGCCGCTTGTTCGACGCCGCCGTGGCCGGCGACTGGGCGCAGGCCGCCAAGGAGCAGGACCGCCTGGCCCGCGTCTTCGACATCGTCTACACCCCTGATTCCTCCCGCGTCTCCGGCGGCGCCGCAGGCCTGGGCGCCTTCAAGACCGCCCTGGTGGAGATGGGCGTCATCGCCGGCAACACCATGAGCGCGCCGATGGCCGACCTGAACGACTCCGAGGCCGCCGCCATCCGCGAAATCCTGGCCGAGACCGGCTTGCTGGGCGCCAAGTAGGTCCGCCCGGAATGCAGCACAACCCCCGCGGCGCCGGTGCGGTGATCGCCCTGGACCTGGGCGGCACCAAGATCGCCGGCGCCGTCATGGACCCGCAAGCCGGCATCCTAGCCTCGGGCGGACTGCCCACCCCTGCCACGCAGGGCGCCGACGCGGTGCTCGACGCCATGGCCAAACTGGTCGCCGACCTGCGATCCCGGGCCCGGTGCGGCATCGACGGCCTGGGCCTGGGCGCGGCCGGGGTCATCGACCCGGCCACCGCCCGCGTGCTCTCGGCCACCGACACCATCTCCGGCTGGGCGGGCACCGACCTTGCCGGCCAGATGTTCCAGCGCACGGGTCTTGAGACCCGTGCGGTCAACGACGTGCACGCGCACGGGCTGGGCGAAGCCCGGTTCGGCGCGGGCCGCGGCGCCCGCGAGGTGCTGCTGCTGGCCGTGGGTACCGGCATCGGCGGCTCCCACCTCATTGACGGGCAGGCGCACACCGGCGCCCACCGCGTGGCCGGGCACATGGGCCACATCGACTCCCCGCTAGCCGCAGGGATCCCGTGCTCCTGCGGACGCACCGGGCACCTGGAAGCCATCGCCGCCGGGCCTGCCATCCACCGCCACTACCTGCGGCTGGGCGGAAACCCGGAGGCTGTCGATACCCGCGCGGTGGCAAAGCTGGCCGAATCCGGCGACAAACTTGCGGTGACGGCGCTGCGCACCGGGGCCCTGGCCGCGGGCAGGGCCGCTGGATCGCTGGCGAACATCCTGGACCCCGAGCTGGTCATCATCTCCGGCGGCATGGCGCACGCCGGGCCCGCCTGGTGGCAGTGGCTGCGCGAAGGCTACGCGGCTTCCGCGATCGACTCGCTGCAGGGCACGCAGCTGGTGCCCGCGCAGCTGGGCACTACCGCGGCGTTCTACGGCGCCGCCAGCCTGTTCTGGACCCCTGAAAGGACAACTCCCTGATGCTGCTGACCCCAGCCCAACTTGAAAGCCTGCGGGGCAAACTCATCGTTTCCGCGCAGGCCTACCCCGGCGAGCCCATGCGGCTGCCGCAGACCATGGCTCAGGTGGCCGCCTCGGCGGTCATCGGCGGCGCGGCCGCGGTGCGCGTGCAGGGGCTCGCGGACATCCAGTTTACCCGTTCCGCGGTGGAAGTTCCGGTCATCGGCCTATTCAAGGACGGCCACGAGGGCGTGTTCATCACGCCCACCGTGCACCACGCGCTGGCCGTGGCCCAGGCTGGGGCACACATCGTGGCGCTGGACGGCACCCGCCGCGAGCGGCCCGACGGGCTGAGTCTGGAGCAGACCGTGCGCGCCGTGCACGAGCGCTCCGGCGCCCTGGTCATGGCCGACTGTGGTTCGCTGAGCGACGCGCTGGCCGCTGCCGAGGCCGGAGCCGACCTGATCGGCACCACGCTGGCCGGCTACACCGGCGAACGCGCGAAGACCGACGGCCCGGACCTGGAACTGATCGGGCAGATCGCCGCGGCCGGGCTGGACCGCCCGCTGGTGGCCGAAGGCCGCATCCACACCCCGGCGCAGGCCCGCGCGGCCGTGGACGCCGGCGCCTTCGCGGTGGTAGTGGGCACCGCCATCACCCACCCGGCAACCATCGCCTCCTGGTTCGGCGACGCGCTGGCCGCCGACTGAGTTGCCAGCGGCACCGCGTCGAACACCCCACCCGTGCGGCGGGCCGAGCCCCTCGGCGCGCTGCACGGGCTACGCATATTTAAGTTGTAAGTTCGCTTTTGACTAGTATTTAAATATTCAAAATATTGATAATTTAACTACCAAACGTAACGCCGAACACATAAGCTGGGTGTGACGTCCCACGTCGTACATCTGAAGAAACTCGGAACCCCCATTTCCCGAGTGAAAGGAACCAGCCCCGATGAAATTCCCCGATCGTCATCGCCGCCGATCCATTGCCCTGGCCGTGGCAGTCTCATTGGCTCTGCCGCTGTCGATGATGCCGGCAGCCAATGCCTCCGGCTCGCTCAGCACGCCAAACCCCGCCGACGCACCCGGCCAGTTCTCAGAGGTCAACCTCGGGCAGGACCGCACCGAGGCGAACTTCTTCTACCGCATCCCGGCTCTGGCCCACGTGGGCGACGGCGTCGTGCTGGCCTCCTGGGACGCGCGCCCGGGCAGCGCCGCCGATGCCCCCAACCCCAACACCATCGTCCAGCGCCGCAGCGTCGACAATGGCAAGACCTGGGGACCGATGACCACCGTGGCTGCGGGCTTCACCGGCAGCGTCAGCGAAAGCAAATACGGCTACTCCGACCCGAGCTATGTCGTCGATGAGGAATCCGGAAAGATCTTCAACTTCTTCGTCTACTCCAAGGACCAGGGCTTCCACGGGAGCACTTGGGGCAATGACGACGCCAACCGCCAGGTCATCAGCGCCGCCGTGATCGAGTCCACGGACGGCGGCGAAACCTGGAGCGCTCCGCGGTTGATCACCGACGTCGCCAAGCCGGGGGACGGTCCCGTGCCGGGCGCGGTGCGCAGCACCTTCGCCACCTCCGGCGCCGGTATCCAGGTCACCCGCGGGGAGTACAAAGGCCGACTGATCCAGCAATACGCCGGCGACGTGATGCAGGCCAACGGCTCGCGGACCTACCAGGCGTACTCCGTGTACTCGGACGACCACGGGGCCACCTGGCAGCGCGGCGAATTCACCGGAACCTCCATGGACGAGAACAAGATCGTGGAGCTCTCCGACGGCAGGATCATGCTCAACTCGCGCGATTCCGCCGGAGGCGGCTTCCGCAAGGTCGCCATTTCCGAAGACGGCGGGCACAGCTACTCCAAGGTGAGCCAGGACCGCCAGCTGCCCGATCCGACTAACAACGCGCACCTGACCCAGATGTTCCCCGACGCCGCCGCGGGAAGCGATGAGGCCAAGAAGCTGCTCTACACCGGCGCCAACTCGCAGACCGGCCGCGAGAACGTCTCGGCCCGCGTCTCCTGCGACGACGGGCAGACCTGGCCGGGACTGCGCACCATCCGGCGCGGGTTCTCCGCTTATTCGGTGGCAACCGCCCAGGCCGACGGCCAGTTCGGCGTCTTCTACGAAGGCAACTACACCGACTCCATGATGTACGCCTCCTTCGACGAGGAATGGCTGAACTACGTGTGCGCACCAATGTCCGCGCCGAAGCTCACCCTGGACGCCGGGCAGAGCGCCACCATGGAGGTGACGATCACCAACCAGGAAAACCATGCGATCAGCGGCATCCTGCAGGTGCAGCAGAGCAGCCAGGTCTCCTCCGAGCCGGTCGCCGTTGAGCAGCTCGCAGCCAAGGAGCAGCGCAGCATTCAGCTTCCGGTCACCGCCTCCGTGGTGGCCAACGGCAAGCAGCGGCTGCAGCTGCAGTTCACCGAGGCCGGCGGCAAGATGTCGCAGGCTCTCGTGGAAGCGGAGATCGCCGGCAAGGAAGTGACCGGGCTGGAGATCTCCGGGGAGCGGGCCGATGCGGGACGTGACCTTGCGGCCGCCCCGTACCAGGCCGGTGAGAAGCTGCCCTACACCTTCACCGTGAAGAACGCCGGCAACGTCAACCAGTGGGTGGTTCCGACCGAGGGCAACTTCGCGCCGTTCGCCGCCCGGCCCGTCGGGCAGCCCAGCGACGCGGGCAACTGCCGCTATTCGAACCTCGCGGCCGGCACATCCTATAGCTGCGCCACCCCTCGCCACACCGTGACCGAGGCGGAGCTCGCCGACGGCTTTTTCGTCCCGAAGACCACCTGGACCGCCGGTAAGCTCGACGACCACGCCAAGGTGCTCAACGACTACGTGATCACCTCCGACGAGGTCGACGTGCTGGAGCGGCGTCCGTCGCTGTCCGCCGAGGCCTCCGACCCGGTATTCAAGGACCTGGATGCCGACGGCTACGCGTCGGCCGGGGACACCGTCACCTACGAGGCGAGCGTGCGCAACAGCGGCAACGTCCGCCTGACCGGTCTGCAAGGCGCCGGCTGG
Source organism: Glutamicibacter soli (assembly GCF_003309065.1). GTDB lineage: Bacteria > Actinomycetota > Actinomycetes > Actinomycetales > Micrococcaceae > Glutamicibacter > Glutamicibacter soli. The sequence continues at coordinate 342,119 of NZ_POAF01000004.1, forward strand.
GAAGCGGAGGAACTCGCCGCAGGCGGCAGCTCGACGGTGAAGATCACCCGCACGCTGACGGCCGCGCACATCGAGGCCGGCGTGCTGGCCGCAGGCACGGAAACCGTCGAGGGATTCAACGGCCTGCGCGTGGCGAGCGCGGAGCTGAAGCTGTCCGAGCTGAAGCTGAACGTGGCGCCGAAGGACGACGCGACCGCCAAGCCTGCCAAGGCGGTGCTCTCCGATGACAACGGGCACGATACCGGCCTGAAGGACGGGGACTACACCGTCACCATGAACCTGTGGCACGGCTCCAACGCCTCGCAGTTCATCCTGCTGGAGGACGGCCGGGAGATCTCCCGGCAGACCCTGGTGTCCGCCTCCCCGGAGGCGCAGCAGGCCCGGGTTCAGGTCAAGGGCAAGAAGAACGGCACCTACGAATACCAGGGCGTGCTGGTCAACGCGGCCGGAAGCACCAAGACCCAAATGCTCAAGGTCAAGGTCAAGGACGCGAACCCGGGCACCCCGGTGCTCAGCGCCAGGACCGGCTCTGCAGCAGGGGAGCTGACGCTGACCACCGACATGTGGTGGGGCACCAACGCGACCGGATACCAGCTGTTCGAGAACGGCAAGCTGATCGACTCGCAGGACCTGGTGGCGGCCACGCCGGCCGCCCAGCAGGTGGCGACGGTGCTCCGCGACCGCGCGCCGGGGAGCTATGAGTACCAGGTGAAGCTGAGCAACGACGCAGGCGAATCGAGCAGCAAGGTTCGCACCGTCCGCGTGAAGTAGCCAAACGTCGGGGCCCGTCCAAGGAAACTTGGATGGGCCCCTCGCGGTTAAGGGCGGCTCGCGGCGGGCTGGGCGCTATGCCTGTTCCTGGTACCCCAGACGGGCGCTGATCTGCTTCGCGGTGCGCACCGTCTGGGTGCACAGCTCGTCCAGGTCCGTCGCCGAGACGCGGTAGTACGGGGCGGCGATCATGGCCGCCGCCACGACGTCCCCGCGGTGGTCGAAGACCGGCGCGGCGACGCTGACCTCGTCGCGGGAGGTTTCGCCGTAGTTGATGGAGTAGCCCCGGCGCCGCACGGCCTCCAGCCGCGGGAGGTAGTCCTCCACAGCCATGACCTGGGGCAACTCGATCCTGCCGCCGTCGAGCAGGGAGCGCGCCGTCTCCGCGGGCTGGTGGGCCAGGAACATCTGCACCGAGGCGCTCAGCCCGGTGCGGTAGCGGCTTCCCAGCACGGAGGTGTGCTTCACGAGCCGGGTGGAGGGCAGCTGTTCCACCGAGACGGATTCGCTGCCATCCCAGATGCTCAGGATGGCGCTCTCCCCGCTGGCGTCGCGCAGCTCCTCCAGCAGCGGATAGGAGACCTGGCGGACATCCAGATTGGCCAGCAGCGGGCCGGCGATCGCGATCAGCGCCAGTCCCAGCTTGTACTTGCGGGTCTGCTCGTTGCGCTCGACGATGCGTTCCTGCTCCAGGGTGGCCAGGATGCGCGAGACGCTGGACTTGTGCAGCCCCACCTCGGCGGCGATGTCCGTGACGCCCAGGACCGGGCGTTCCACGCTGAAGCAGCGCAGCACGTCGATGACATTGACGATCACCGAGGCGCCGCGCGACTCGCCGGACTGGTCGGCGCGGGCGTTCTGTCGCTCGTCATGTTCTACCGCTGTCATCTGAACTCCTTGGATCATTTCGTCCTTTAAAAGATACTAGCCGGGCGGCAGGTGCGCCCGGCTAGCTTGGGTTGTTTCAGCTCAGCGGCTTGCGGCTGGTTTCCACGGAGCAGGCCACCGCGACCAGGGAGATCACCGCGGCGCCCATCAGGTACCAGCCCGGGGCCAGCAGGTTGCCGGAGGTGGCAATGAGCAGGGTGGCCACGAACGGTGCGGTGCCACCGAACAGGGCGTTGGACAGGTTGAAGGAGACGGCGAATCCGGAGTAGCGGACCTTGGTCGGGAACATCTCGGCTAGGAAGCTGGGCAGGGTTCCGTCGTTCAGCGTCAGCATCGCGCCGAGCAGGATCTGCACCAGCACGATGACCAGGAAATTGCCGGTCTCCAGCAGCATGAAGGCCGGGACGATGAACACGATGAACAGGATCGACGCGGAGATCAGCACGCGCTTGCGGCCGAACTTGTCGGAGAGCATGCCGGTCAGGAAGATGAATCCGATATAGGTGGCCAGTGCCACGGTGGTGGCCAGGTACGAGCGGGTCGCATCCAGTCCCAGCTCCTCGGAGAGGTAGGTCGGCATGTAGGAGAGGATCACGTAGAAGCCCACGGCGTTCAGCAGCACTGCACCGGCCGCTTGGAGCAGCTGGCGCCAGTGGTTGCGGAACAGGTCGCGCACCGGGGAGCTGTCCTGCGACGGTTCCTCGGAGGCTTCGAGGAACGCCGGTGAATCCTCGAGCTTGGTCCGGATGTAGCGGCCGATCAGGCCCATCGGGGCGGCCAGCAGGAACGGGATGCGCCAGCCCCAGCTTTCCATCTGGTCGGCGCTCAGCGCCCCGGTGAGCACCGCAGCCATCAGCGAACCGAGCAGGAGCCCGGTGGCGGTGCTGGCGGGGACTACCGCGGCGTACAGGCCGCGCTTGTTGGCTGGAGCGTATTCCACCAGGAACGCCGAGGCCCCGGCGTATTCTCCGGCGGCAGAGAAGCCCTGCACCAGGCGCAGCGCCAGCAGCATCAGCGGCGCGGCCACGCCGATGGCGGCATAGCCCGGAAGCAGCGCGATGCAGAAGGTGGCGCCGGTCATCAGCAGGATCGACCAGGACAGGGCGGTGCGGCGGCCGATCTTGTCGCCCAGGTGGCCCCAGATGAAACCGCCCAGCGGGCGTACCAGGAACGAGATGGCGAAGACGCCGAAGGTCATCATCAGGGCAAGCTGGCGGTCTTCGCTCGGGAAGAAGACTGCGGAAATGGTGACGGCCAGGTATCCGTAGGCCGCGTAGTCGAACCATTCGACGAAGTTTCCGATGAAGCTGGCCGCGACAACCTTGCGGCGAACACCTGGGTCGATCTGCGCCGTGCCTGCGCCGGGTGCTGCCGGAAGCAGCCGGGTCTGCGAGCCTTGGGACTGGTCATGCTCGGTCATGGTCCACCGCCGTCGGTTGGAGGGAATTCGGACAGTTGCAATGAACGCAACTGTGTTGCTTAATGCTAGATGTGCTCCAGTTCACAGTCAAGGGGCTCGGGGAAAGTTTTCAGCCGGCCCTCGGTGGAACCGCCGCACGGGGCTCCGGGGGGCGCTGACTTGGGGTTCAAGCACAACGGCAGGTGCACGTCGCGATTGCCTCATGCGACGTGCACCTGCCGAAGTTGCGGTTCTATTGAGGGCGCTCAGTCCAGGGGTTTGCGGCTGGTTTCCACCGAGCAAGCCACTGCGATCAGCGAGATCACTGCCGCGCCCATCAGGTACCAACCCGGAGCCAGCAGGTTCCCGGAGGTGGCGACGAGCAGGGTCGCGACAAAGGGCGCGGTCCCGCCGAATAGCGCATTGGACAGGTTGAAGGATACGGCGAATCCGGAGTAGCGGACCTTGGTGGGGAACATTTCAGCCAGATAGCTCGGCAAGGTTCCGTCGTTCAGGGTCAGCATCGCGCCAAGCAGAATTTGCACCAGGACGATGACCAGGAAATTCCCGGTGTTCAGGAGCATGAATGCGGGAACCGTTGCGATGACGAACGCGATGGACGCGCTGATCAGCACGCGCTTGCGTCCGAACCTGTCCGAAAGCATGCCAGTGAGGAAAATGAAGCCGATATAGGTCACCAGCGCCACGGTGGTGGCCACATAGGAGGCGGTTGCATCCAGGCCGAGTTCCTGAGACAGGTATGTGGGCATGTAGGAAAGGATCACGTAGAAACCGACAGCGTTCAGCAATACCGCGCCCGCGGCCAGCAGTAGGCGACGCCAGTGGTCGCGGAAGAGGGACTTGACCGGTGCCTTGATGACTTCGTCTTCCTGGGAGAGCTCGCGGAAGACCGGCGAATCCTCCAGTTTGGTGCGGATGTAGCGGCCGATCAGGCCCATTGGAGCGGCCAGCAGGAACGGGATGCGCCAGCCCCAGGACTGCATGTCCTCGGCGGTTAGCAGGCCGGTGAGCAGCGCCGCCATGAGCGAACCCAGCAGCAGGCCGGTGGCGGTGCTGGCCGGCACGACGGCCGCGTACAGGCCTCGCTTGTTGGCCGGGGCGTATTCCACCAGGAAGGCCGAAGCGCCGGCGTATTCGCCAGAAGCGGAGAAGCCCTGGACCAGACGCAGAAGCAGCAGCAATAGAGGAGCCGCGAGGCCGATGGTGGCGTAGCCGGGAAGCAGGGCGATGCAGAAGGTCGCGCCCGACATGAGCAGGATGGACCAGGAAAGCGCTTCGCGTCGGCCGATCTTGTCTCCGATATGCCCCCAGACGAAGCCGCCCAGCGGGCGGACCAGGAAGGAAATTGCGAAGAGGGCGAAGGTCAGCAGCAGCGCGGTTTCCGGTGCGGATTCGGGGAAGAACACCACCGAGATGGTGACAGCCAGGTATCCGTAGGCCGCGTAGTCGAACCACTCGACGAAGTTGCCGATGAAGCTGGCTGCTACGACCTTGCGGCGGGTTGCCGAGCCGACCCCTTCGGGGTTTGGCCGGTTCTGGCCGCTGAGTGTTGGCCCCAAATCGATTTTGGGAGCAATCCCTTTTCCTGATGATGAGTTTTCGTTCGTCATTGGGTGTACCACCATGTTTGTTTTGCGCCGCAGCGGCTGCGGCGTGGAGGTGTTTAATAAACGGATGGCGCAAGTTCATCGCCATTGAGTGTTCGCAGGCTGAGTTGCCGCGGTGAAATCCCTGGCGGGCGGCGTGGCCGGCCCTGCAGCGGTGCGGCCTGGCTGGCCGCTGGCATTCTCGGCAGGCTGGGGCCTGCAATGCCCTGTGGATGCTGAAAAGCTATTTTCTTCGGAGCGGAGTCTGCTCCGCTGCGGTTCAAGATAAAAGCGGCGAAAGCCGCGTTCGGGGCCCGGGCGAGCGCAGGAATCGCTCATCCGGGCCCCGGGGCGGATCGGCCTAGGCGTCGATGATGTTGTTTTCCGGACCGAAGCCGAACTTGGTGATGTTCTCAACGGTGTTGTCTTCGTTGATCACCAGGATGTCGTGCTCGCGGTAGCCGCCGGCGCCCGGCTCGCCGTCCATGATGGTGATCATCGGCTCCATGGAGACGACCATGCCCGGCTCCAGCACGGTATCGATGTCCTCGCGCAGCTCAAGACCTGCTTCGCGGCCGTAGTAGTGCGACAGGACGCCGAAGGAGTGGCCGTAGCCGAAGGTGCGGTTCGGCAGCAGGCCGTGGGCGATGTAGATTTCGTTTAGCTCCGCGGCGATGTCCTTGCAGACCGCGCCCGGCTTGATCAGTTCCAGGCCGCGCTTGTGGACCTCGACGTTGACGTTCCACAGTTCCAGGCTGCGGGCATCCGGCTCGCCGAGGAACAAGGTGCGCTCCAGGGCAGTGTAGTAGCCCGAGGTCATCGGGAAGCAGTTCAGCGACAGGATGTCTCCGCGCTGCAGCTTGCGGGTGGTGGCCCAGTTGTGGGCGCCGTCGGTGTTGATTCCGGACTGGAACCAGACCCAAGTGTCGCGCACTTCGCGGTGCGGGAAGGTCTTGGCGATCTCGTGCACCATAGCCTCGGTGCCGATCAGCGCGACCTCGTACTCGGAGATGCCTTCGCGGATCGCCGCCTTGATAGCCTCGCCGCCCAGGTCTCCGATGCGGGCGCCGTGCTTGATGACCTCGATTTCCTCGGCGGACTTGATCATGCGCTGGCGCATGGCGTCCTGCGAAACGTCGAGCAGGGTGGCGCCTGCGAAGGTGTCCTGGATCTTCTGACGGGTCAGGCCTGGCAGGAAGTCGTCCTCGACGCCGATGCGCGAGGCCTTCACTCCGTCGCGCTTCAGGGCTTCCTGCAGGCCGTAGTAGAAGTTGTCGCGCTTCCAATCGGTGTACACGATGTTCTCACCGTAACTGGTGCGCCATGGCATACCGGCGTCGATGTTCGCGGTGACGGTGGTTGAGTTCTTTGCGGTGACCACCAGCGCGTAGTTGCGGCCGAAGGTCGTGTAGAGGAAGTCCGAGTAGTACTTGATGCCGTGGTAGCTGGTCAGGATGACTGCGTCCAGGGACTTCGCTGCCATGATCTGGCGCAGTCCGGCCAAGCGGCGCTCGAACTCCGCGTCCGAGAAGGTCAGCTGTTCCTTGGTGCCGTTATGCAGGGTCTTCAGGCGGGCCAACTCGGAGACGTTGGTGGCGATGTTCGAGGAAGTGGTCATTGCTTGACTCCTTTTGGAAGTTGTTTGAGGTGTTTAGAAAGCTGGGAACAATTAAGTTGCATTCATTGCAACACCGTTGCACTCAGCGTATTTGTGCTTCAGGTCACTGTCAAGTGGGTGCCTGAAGAATCTTTTGGATGCAGGCCAAGGACCGTTCCGTGGCGGATGCCGAATGTTGAGCATCCGCCACGCGGCGCCTTGTAAGCGCTGCGAAATCAGTGCCGGCGAATCTAGGATTCGCCGATGTCATCGGTGATTTTCTTGCTGATTGCGCCCGTCCCGTTGGGGTCGGGCACGAATAGCAGCGACGGATCCGGGTTGTTGATGTCCTTTTCCAGCTGCTTAATTGCCCTGTCGCGTTTAAGCAGCCGCCGGATCAGGTTCACGATCATCAGCAGGATCACGAAGGAGAACGGGAACGCGCCGATAATGGTGCCGGTCTGGACCGTGTCCACCACTGCGGTGCCGCCCAGCGTCAGCAGCACGGTGGCAACCGTGGCGATGCTGACCACCAGGACCACACGGAATACCGGCCCGGACTTGTTCGGCGCGGAAACGAACTCGCTCAGAGCGTAGATTCCCGAATCGAGGGAGGTCACGTAGTACGTGGCCACCAGGATCGTGGAGACCACCAGCAGGATGGCGCCGACGAACGGGATGTGCTCCAGCATGGCGAACAGGCCGGCTGACGTATCCGTGGCTACCGCCTCGCTGATGCCTCGATTGCTCTGGTCGTCGTAGTAGATCGCGGCAGAGCCGATGACGCCGATCCAGGTCATCACAATCAGCGTCGGGATGACCGTCACGCCGATGACGAACTCGCGGATGGTGCGGCCGCGGGAAATGCGGGCAATGAATCCGGCAACGAAGGGCGAGAAGGCGATGACCCAGCACCAGATGAAGACAGTCCACCAGCCGTTCCAGCTGTCCTGCCAGGATTCCAGCGACTGCGCGGTGATTCCCGCGTCGGTCCACAGGCTCATGTTGACGAAGTTCGCCATGAAGCCGCCAAAGGTCTGGGACAAGGTGGAAACGATGTACAGGGTCGGACCGAAAATGAAGACAGCGCCGACCAGCACGATGCTGAGGATCGAGTTCAGGCTGGAGATCCGCGCCATGCCCTTGTTGATGCCCACGATGGCCGAGATGGCGGTAATGCCGGTGAACACCGCGATGACCATCATCCACATCATCGGAGATGCCTCGATGCCCAGGAACGAGGTGAGGCCGGAGCTGAACTGCATTGTGGCGAAACCGAAGGACGTCGCCAGCCCGAGGACGGTGGCGATGATCGCCAGCAGCTCCACCACCACTCCGGCCCCGCGCTGGGACCATTTCGGCAGGATGTCGACTGTGGCTTCGCGGAAGGTCAAGGTCTTGCCGAGATTGTGGTGTGAGTACGCCAGGCAGACCGCGACCACGCAGTACATGGCCCAAGCAGTCAGGCCCCAGTGGAAGTAGGTCCAGATGATCCCGCCCTCGGACGCCCCCTCGGGTCCTGCGGGGATCACCGGGTTCTCGTTGCGCAGCATGATTGGCTCGGCGACCGACCAGAAGATCAGGCCGATGCCCTGTCCGCAGGCGAAGAGCATGGAGTACCACGCGAATTTGCTGTGCCGGGGTTTGGCCTTGGGGCCGCCCAGGCGCACCTTGCCCACCTTGCTGGAAGCCAGCCAGATACACACCACGAGCGCGAACGCCGAATACAGGATGAACAACCAGGTGAACTTCCCGGTGACAAAGGTGCGCAGGTCCGAAATGACCGCAGAGGCGCCGTCGGGGTTGAGCAGGACCCAGATGATCACCGCCACGATGAGGATGGGCGGGATGATGCGGATCAGCAGCCGGTCCAGCGGCGGGATATGCCGGCCCATGAAGCGCGGCAGCTCCACCGGCGGGTTCTTTGCCTTGTCGGTGCGCATCGGCACGTGATCGGTAGACATGCTAGTCCACCTCGATCATCTGGTTTGAAAGGTTGAGCTCCTGGCCCAGTGAAGCGCCCAGGGCCGAGGTCACCGCATCCAGCAGCAGCTGGCCGCGGGCGGCGGTGGCGTTTTTCGCGCTGGAAAGGCACCCGCTGGCCGGAGTGCGTGCAGGATCCTCCGGGAACACGTCGTAGGAGGTGAGCGTCGCAGGGGGATGATCCACCACGCGGTCCATTTGCACCAGCTCGGGATGCAGCAGCAGCATCAGCGAGGTTTCCAGCACGCCTCCGTGCTCGATGTCCCAGCCCAGGAACCCCTCGGGGAACACCTGCTCCAGGGTCTGCTCGTCCACGAAATCCCAGTAGGACGTCAGCACCGCCCGCGAGGTTGAACCGGCCTGCAATGCGCCAGCCACGGCCTTGTCGAGGCCCTCGTAGAGGAACTGGTAGTTCTCGAAGTGCCCGTTGAGCACCACGACGTTCTTGAAGCCCTGGGCCATGAAGGACGCGGCGATCTCCTCGATTTTGCCGATCAAGGTGCCGGCGCCCAGGCTGGTGGTACCCACCCGGTGGTTTCCTCCGCCGGAGCGCGGCTGCGACTTATAGCCGTAGCTGAAGACCGGGGCTACCAGCGCGCCGATACGCTGGGCAACCTGTCCGGCGATGGCCTTGGACAGCATGGCGTCGACTCCCAGGGGCATGTGCGGGCCGTGCTGTTCGGTGGCTCCGGTGGGGATGATGACAGTGGAATCCATGCGCGATACGTAGGATGCGTAACTCTGGGCATCGATTTCTTCTAGGAAAACAGAAGGCAACGTTCTCTCCTTGACTAGCAGGTGGTGGGGTGCGGGGAAGTCCTCGGTTACTCGCCGCCGCCATGGCCCTGGATCAAGCTGTCTGGATCCGGGCCCGACGGCCGCGGCCGGTGCGCCGCGAGCGGCAAAGCGGTTTCCGGCTTACCCGCCACCGAGTCTGAGTTGCAGGTTGGCGTCATCCTCGCGGATGGAATGCCGGGATGCTGTCGTTCGCAGACTTTTCATGTCTCCTCGATTCGTGCGAAAAAGAAGTGAGGGAAGTGCGTTGACTCAAAGCATAGGGAGCGTAGTGTGATGGCCGATACATGCAAAATGTCGTCATATACGAGGTTCTGAGTGACAAAGAGTCACTTGTGCTCCAATATTTGAGAGTTACTGTGCAGTACTCGCGCCGTCGGGAGGAAGCCATGCTCGTTACCCTGTCTGAAATCATGGCCGACCCGTTGATGCGGTCGGCCCGGCCGCGGCTTTTGGCAGCGGGCACGGTGGAGAGCGAGGTGTACGTTCGCTGGGTGCATACCAGTGAAGTGGTGCAGCTTGCCGGGCTTATCCACGGCGCGGAGCTCTTGCTGACTACCGGCGAGTCGGTGCTGAAGCTTCCCTTCGAGCAGCAGCGGCAATATCTGGCGATGCTGGCTGAATGCCGTGTCGCAGCGCTCGTGATTGAACGCGTCGGGCCGGAAAAGCAGTTGGCGCAGGAGTTCGTGGAGGCGGCGGCAGAGCTGGAACTGCCGCTGTACCAGCTGCAGGCGACGGTGCCCTTTGTGGCTCTGGCTGAAAAGATCAATACCAGGATTGTTTCCGAGCAGGCTTCGGCGCTGCAGCAGGCCGATGCCATTTCCCAGCAGCTGGCCCAGCATCTGGCGGTGGCCGGTCCGGCCCTGGTGCCGCTGCTGGAGATGATCGACAACCAGCTGCGTCTGGGTGCGGAGATCGTCAATCAGGAAGGAGCGGTGATCGCCGCCTCGCAGCGGGCGGTGCTGCATAGGCTGCAGGAAGAGAAGTCTGGACAGTTCGATGTCTCGGTGAACCTGTATATCGGCGGCGATGCCGCGGCGCGGCTGGTGCTGCATGCGCAGGCGCAACATCATCAGCAGCGCTTGGAGCTGGTGGCGGACAGGCTTGGGAGCATTGTGACGCTGGCATTCTCCCAGCACTACAAACCCAGCGCCCAGCAGGCTGCCACGTTGGCGCTGCTGCAGTCGATCGTGAACGCGGGAGGCGAGAACTACGTGGTGCACCGGGCCGCGGAGGCGCAGATCGCCGCGGGGGCGCCGTTGTGCATGCTGGTGCTGCAAGGCGTGGACGTGTCGCGGGATCGTGCGGAACTTGCACGCCACCTGCGCGCCGGCGGCCAGCGGGTGTTCACCTATGTGCAGGGCCACCGCTTGTATGCACTGTGCATCCTGGATCCAGTCGCGCCCCGTCGTTCCCGGGCCGAACTGGTCCAGCGCCTGCGCGCGGCGTTGCGCGGCGAACAGCTGGAATGCTGTGTCGGCCCCATTGCGTTGGATGTTTCCCGCGCGCGCTGGTCGCTGACGCAGGCGGAGTCCATCGAGTCCTGGGGCGCGGCCAGCGGGGACGAAGGCACGGTGCGGGATGCGCTGGACTACGCCCTGCAGCGCCTGGTGGCGCAGCTGGATGAACCCGAGAAGTTGCGGGAATTCATCGCAGAGCAGATCGGGGAGCTCCTTGACGCGGACCGCGACAAGGACGGGCAGTTGCTCAAGACGCTTGAAGCCTGGTTGGCCAGCGGCTGCCACGCCACGGAGACTGCGGCGCGGTTATACGTGGAGCGCCAGACGCTGCACAAGCGCCTGGCGAAGATCTTCGCGCTGATCGGGGGAGACCCGCGCGTCAATGGCAGGGTACTGCCCGTGCATCTGGCGGCGTGGCTGGCGCTGCGGGATTAAAAGCAGTGCAGCGCGCTAAAGCACGCTGCGGATGGTTTTTTCGAAACCGATGACGTGCTTGGCTGCCAGCTGTTCCGCCTCGTCGGCGTCCCCGTCCAGAATGAGCTTGATCAGCGTTGCATGCTCGGCAATGTGCCCGTGGAGATCTGGCAGCCGGTCAAGCACCATGCACCAGATGCGGGTCGCCAGGTTGTCCAGGCGCACCAGCGTCTCCTGCAGATGCTGGTTCTGCGCCGCGCGGTAGATCAGCCGGTGCACTTCGAGGTCGTATTCCATCAATTCGCGCCGGTCGCCGCTCAGGTCCAAGGACAGGATCGCGCTCATGGTGCGTTCGAGTTCCCCGCGATAGGCGCCCCCGCGATGTTCGGCCGCACGGCGCGAGGCCAAGGGCTCGAGCACCAGGCGCATCTCGGAGATCGCGGCCAGCTCGGTGATGTCGACGCCCGTGGCAAAAGTCCCGCGCCGGGGGTAGGAAACCACCAGATGGTCGACCTCCAGACGCTTGAGCGCTTCGCGGATCGGCGTGCGGCCCATGTCCAGATCGACCGCCAGCTGCGCCTCGTTGATCGGGTCGCCGGGAGCGATATCCATCATGATCAGCCGGTCGCGCAAAATGCGATACGAGCGTTCCGCCATGGATTCGGTGCCAGTGATTACTCCGGTCAAGCTTGTCATTTCACGCTCCCTTGTTGATGTCTATTCTGCCGCGGGCAGGGCCCGTAAAGAAATCTTCATCCCACCCATTGACGGGGTGTGGCTTACATCATACGCTAAGACGCAGACATTGATATATCAGTTGTCGGCAATTCATACTTTTAGGGAGAATGTGGTGCTTCAAACTCAAACGCTTGCTGCTGAATCGCTGACCCAGTCCCTGGTCGAGCTGGATCCGGAGGTCGCGCAGCGGATCGATGCCGAGCTGGCCCGCCAGCAGCGCGGCCTGGAAATGATCGCCTCGGAAAACCACACGGCCCAGGCCGTGATGCAGGCTCAGGGTTCGGTGCTGACCAACAAGTACGCCGAGGGCTACCCGGGCCGCCGCTACTACGGCGGCTGCGAAGAGGTCGACGTCATCGAGACCC
>NZ_POAF01000005.1 GCF_003309065.1 Glutamicibacter soli
TGTCGGGGTCCCCGGCGGAGCACTCGTCCCCGTCCTCGGCCCAGCCGGCCTTGCCGGCGCTGCCGTCGTCGGCGTTCGCGGGGTCGGAATCAAAGAGGGATCCCTGGCCCGGGCCGCCGTCCCCGAAGGCGGCCCCGGGCGGGTCCTCGCCGGTGGCGTCCAGCAGGATCTCCAGCAACGCGTTCAACGCGCGTTCGGGCGGGGTCGCTTCGGGGATGAACAACTCGTCATCGTCCCAGCGCAGCTGCTCGGATCCTTCGGGCAGCAGGTCCTGGATCGACCAGCCGCCTTCCCCCTCGGGACCGGCCCCGGTAACTCCGGTAGCCCCGGCGCTGGTGGCTTCGGTCCCGGTGGTTTCGCTCTCGGTGGCGGCATCCGCCTGCGGCTGCGGGTCCTGCCCCGTGGGCTGGTTCGGATTATCGGCCGGGTCCTTGAAAAACGACGCCCCCGCCACCGGCCCGCCTGAGCCTGGCCCCCGGTTCGGGTTCGCCGAGGCCGGGTTCCTCCGCGCGGCCTGCCCGGCACGGGTGCTGGCCTTGTTCGCCGCCGCGATCAACGCATCCACCCACGCCCCCTCCGCCGTGGAAGTCCGCACCAAAAACTCGCGGAAGTGCGGGCTGCGGATCGGCAACGGGAACACGCCACGGCGCAGCGACGCCGGCGGGACCGGCCCGGACCGGTTGATGGCCTCCAGGATCAGGGAGGCGATCTTCTTCACCGCCGCGAACGGGATGAACTCCTCGGCCAGGACTTGGGCGGCGTGTTCCTCCACGGTGCGCCCATCGGCATGCAACAGGGTCGGGCTGGTGGCGGTGCCTTCGAAGGTCCGGTCTTCGGGTTCGACCTTGGCCAGTTTCCGGCTGGCCTGCCGCACCACCGTCGGATCCACCCCGGACTCGAAGAGCAGGGCGGCCAGGTGCTCGAAGCGCGGGGCAACCCGGGCCCCGGTAAAGTCCTTGCGCCCCACCAAGTCCATGGAATCCAGGATGAGGCGGTGGGTGTGCCAGTAGGGGGTGCGGGTCCAGGAGGCCAGCAGTTCTTCCGGGTCGCGGTAGCAGGCGCGTCCGCAGGCGCGCACCGGGGTGCTGGTGGTATCGGCGGGGTGCTCGCGCAGGGCGTCCAGTTCGCTTTGGGCCAGGGTGTGGGCGGCGGTGGCGGCAGTGCGTTCGGCGGCGACCAAATCCATGCGGGTCGCTTCGAAGCCGAGCTGCTGGGCGGTGGTCGCCAGTTCCAGGGCTAGGCGGGGATCGGTGGTATCGGAGAGGGTTTCGCGCAGGGCGGCGAAGGTATCCAGCAGGCTGGTGCGCAAATCCCGCAGCTGGGTGCCCGATAGTTCGGGCAGGGCGGCACCGGGCGCGGGACGTACCTGGGCCAGTACGTGGTGCAGGCTGGTGAGGCCTTGGGCCAGTGCGGTGGTGTTCATGGCTCCAGTGAACGCCCGGGCGCACTGGCTGGTGGTGGGTGGGGTGCGGATTGTGGAGAAGTGCCGGAAAAGAATTCTTTGGGCCCGGGGAAGGTCGGACGTCGACGTCGCTCCTTAGTCGCCGCGAAACACAGGCAGTCACTGGCGTTACACGCGTGCCGGTCATGCAGGTCTTGCGGTCTCGAACCAGACTAAAATTGCGGACAGATGCGTTTGCGCAACTTCTTGGGGGTAGTTGGAGTGAAGAACCGTTCGGCCCGGTGGGCCTTGGTCGCGGCGGTGGCTTACGCCATCGCGCTGGTGCTGGTGGCATTCTGGCCGACACCCGTGGATACCGAAGCGGGGCCGTGGCTGTTCGCGTTCATCGAGCAGCTGCACCGGATCGGCGTGCCGCAGTGGTTCGGCTACGGCGAGATCGAATTCGGCGCGAATATCCTGTACTTCATGCCGTTGGGCCTGCTGGCCTCGTGGTGGCTGCGCTGGCCGTGGCTGGCGGTGCTCTGCGGACTCGGGGTCTCCGTGATGATCGAAACCGGGCAGCTGCTCCTGCTCCCTGACCGGGTGCCCTCGGCCAGGGATTTGGTGGCCAATACCCTCGGCACCGGGCTGGGGGCGCTGGTCTTCCTGCTGTGCCGCGGCTGGCTGCGCCGTCGCGCGAGGCAGGGCGCCGCACGCTGATCCCCGGGCGCATCCGTCCCGGGGAAGCAGCGCCGCTCCCCCGGTACGGATGGCCGCACTGAGCGCGCTATTCCGGCTTGCGCGAGATGAGCAGCGTCGGGGTTACCTGCCGGTCGCGGACCGCTTCGATGGAATGCTGCCGTCGCAGCACCACGTCCTCGCCCAGGATCAGCGCTCCGGAAAGCGGGGCGCCGCCCTGCTGCAGCATCAGCGCTGCCCGGGCGAGCACCTCGTCGCGGTGCTCCATGCTGCGCTGCACATCGAACCCTGCGCCTTCCAGGTAGCCGCGGTAGGCGGTTTCCGATTCCACGTGGGAGGATTCCCTGGTGATGGCCCACGGCATCGGGAAGGTCAGCTCGTTGGTGCCCATCAGGTCGTAGACGCCGAAAACGCCGCCGGGGCGCAGCAGCCGGAAGACCTCGGCGAACACCGGGGCCTTGTCGGCGATGTTCATGCCCACGTGCAGCATCAGCGCGGCATCGAAGGAGCCCTCGGGCAGCCCGGCGTCCTGGCCAGGCCGGTTGAGCATGGTGACGGCGCCGTCGAGCCCGCAGGCGCGGTTCAATTCGGTGGCCAGGTCGACGAACTCCGCGGTGACGTCCACCCCGGTGACGGTCGCGCCGCGGCCGGCGAAGTAGCGAGCCGGCCCGCCCATGCCGCTGCCGACATCCAGCAGGCGCGCGCCGTCGTCGAGCGCCAGCGTGTCGGCGATCCAGGCGGTGGTGTGCATCCCGCCCAGGTGGAGGTGGTCGGCCTCGTTGGTGTCCTCGGCCCGCAGCCGGGCCGGGTCGTGTCCGGCGGCGCGCAGCGCGGCGAACATGGCCTCGCGCACGTTTCCGGAGGCGTAGTGGACGATGGTTTCCTCGGTGTCGCTCATGGCGCACCCTCCACTTTCTGCGGGCCGGGGTCGGGGTTTCGGGGCGGAACCGGCAGTAGGCCAGGGCGTCGTGCATCCCATGATAAGTCCGTGCGCGGCATGTGGACCCGTGCGTTGGCCGCGAATCCGGCGGCGGCGCCCGGGCACGGGAAAACCCCGCCCCTGCGCGCCGGATGGGCGGGCTGGGACGGGGTTTGGCCTGGGGATTCTAGCGTGAACGGTAGTTCGGCGCCTCGACGGTCATCATGATGTCGTGCGGGTGCGATTCCTTCAGGCCGGCGGCGGTGATGCGGACGAACTTGCCGCGCGCCTTCAGCTCCTCGATGGTCGGGCCGCCCACGTAGAACATGGTCTGGCGCAGTCCGCCGACCAGCTGGTGCACCACGGCGGACAGCGGGCCGCGGTACGGAACCTGGCCTTCGATGCCTTCCGGGATCAGCTTCTCGTTGGACGGCACGTCCGACTGGAAGTAGCGGTCCTTGGAGTAGGAAGTGTTCTTGCCGCGGGTTTCCATGGCGCCCAGCGAGCCCATGCCGCGGTAGGCCTTGAACTGCTTGCCACCCATGAAGACCAGGTCGCCCGGGGACTCTGCGGTGCCTGCCAGCAGGGAACCGAGCATGACCGAGTCGGCGCCGGCCACCAGCGCCTTGCCGATGTCGCCCGAGTGCTGCAGGCCGCCGTCGGCGATCAGCGGCACGCCGGCCGGGATGGCGGCCTTGGCAGCTTCGTAGATGGCGGTGACCTGCGGGACGCCCACGCCGGCGACGATGCGGGTGGTGCAGATGGAGCCCGGGCCCACGCCGACCTTGATGGCGTCGGCGCCGGCGTCGATCAGCGCCTTGGCGCCCTCGAAGGTGGCAGCCTGGCCGCCGATGACGTCGACGTGCGCCGCGGCGGGGTCCTTCTTCAGGCGGGCGATCATTTCCAGCACGCCCTTGGAGTGGCCGTTGGCGGTGTCCACGACCAGCGCGTCGACGCCGGCGTCGATCAGGGTCATGGCGCGCTCGTAGCCTTCGCC
Source organism: Glutamicibacter soli (assembly GCF_003309065.1). GTDB lineage: Bacteria > Actinomycetota > Actinomycetes > Actinomycetales > Micrococcaceae > Glutamicibacter > Glutamicibacter soli. Next base: position 3,997 of record NZ_POAF01000005.1, read on the forward strand.
GAAGAAGCCCACGGCGGCGGCCACGCGCAGGCGGCCGTCCTCGTCCTTGGTGGCCAGCGGGTACTGCTCGGCCTTGTCGAAGTCCTTGACGGTGATCAGGCCGGTCAGCTTGCCTTCGTCGTCGACCAGCGGGAGCTTCTCGATGCGGTTCTTGGAGAGCAGCTCGATGACGGTCTCGCGGGAGACGCCGTCCTTGGCGGTGATCAGCGGCATGCCGGTCATCACCTCGTAGACCTTGGTGGTCAGGTACTGCTCGCGCGGCACGAAACGGGTGTCGCGGTTGGTGATGATGCCCAGCAGCTTGTTGTTCTCGTCAACCACCGGCAGGCCGGAGACGCGGTACTGCGCGCACAGGTCATCCCAGTCGGCCAGGGTGGCGCCCGGGTGCACGGTGACCGGGTCGGTGATCATGCCCGACTCGGAGCGCTTAACCTGGTCGACCTGCTTGGCCTGGTCCGCGATGGAAAGGTTGCGGTGGATCACGCCGATGCCGCCCTGGCGGGCCAACGCGATTGCCATCGGAGCCTCGGTGACGGTGTCCATGGCGGCCGAGCTGATCGGCACCTGGATGTTGATGCGCTTGGTGAAGCGGGTGGTGGTGTCGGCGTTGGACGGGATCACATCCGTTGGGCCAGGCAGCAGCAGCACGTCGTCGTAGGTGAGTCCTTCAAAGGCAAAGGGGTTGAACTCAGTCACGTATGAACCTTTCGGGGCGAAAGCGGAGGTTGCTTATATGTTAGAACCCTTTTGCCCTTTGCGTGATTCCCGCTCGCGCCACTGTGTCCAAGCTCATGCCGCGGTGGCGTCATAAGCGCAGATCAGCACCGAAGTGTGTCGAATGCTGGGGCCGCGACTAGTTTTTGAATCCGGTGGCCGCGCGGAAGGCGGCGGCGAACTCGTCCGCCGCGCTGTCCACGAACATCTTGGACAGGTGCGAGTTGTCCAGATAGGTCAGCACGTTGCCGATGACCGCCTTGCACACGCCCTGAGGGCAGAGCACCGGGGTCAGGTCCAGGGAGATCACCGTGTTGCCGTAGTCGGCGGAGTCCAGCCACTTCTCCACCGGGTTGGTCTCGTTCAGCAGCTCGGAGGCCAGCCCATCGCAGCGCGAGGAGTCCGACTTGGCCGAGTCCACGCATTCGGGGATGAGGTATTCGTAGCGCGGGGTGTCGCGCACCGCGACCACCCTGCTGCCCGCGGCGAGGAACGGGAAGATCGCCTGGTCGAACCCGTCCACCAGGGCTTCCTGCTCCCCCGGGGTGCGCAGGTCCTCGTCGTAGCCCTGCACGGTCATGCTGGCGTTGGCCATAACCCAGGTGGGGGCCAGCGCTGTGACGTATTCCTGGGCCGCGTCCTGGAAGGAAGCGCACTCGGGTTCGGAGCGCGCCGTCTCGGAGCCGTAGCGGCAGCCCGGGTGGTGCAGCAGGATCCAGCTGCCGCCGGAGCCCTCCATCATCCGTGCTCCGGCCTCGGACCAGTGCTGCATGTGCGAATCACCCAGCATCACCAGCACCGGCTCCCCCGCGCCGAAGTTGCCGCCCTGCCGGCAGAAGGTGATGCGCGGGTCCTCGGGATCCTGCGCCCCGGAGCACTCCTGCCCCGGGTTCTGCCATTCGCCGTCCAGGTCGGTGGCCAGCGGCAGGGTCAGCGCCGCCGGCGACGGATCCCAGTCCTCGCTGGCGGTGGCCCCGGGCGTCTCCTCAGGGGCCTGCGCGGCGGCCACGGTGCGGCGGTACTCGACGTTGCCTTCCCAGGCGAGCACCGGGACGCTGACGATGCCCACCCCGATCACCGCAACCAGCACGCCGGAGGCCAGCTGGGCTTGGCGTCCTGCGAGCAGGCCGCCGAAGTCCGCGGCCACCTGCCGCGCGGACAGCGGCTTCTCCACCCAGCGTGTGGTGCACCAGGACATGGCGATGGACGCGATGATCAGCAGCGCTCCGGGAAGGATGCCCGCGCGGCTCGAGCCGCTGAGCGTCAGGTAGAACACCAGCAGCGGCCAGTGCCACAGGTACATGCCGTAGGACAAGTCCCCCAGCTTGCGCAGCGGAGGCAGCGACAGCAGCCCCGAGGGGTTGGACCAACTTCGGGCGGAAGGGGCCATGATGACCAGCGCCGCACCCAAGGTCGGGACCAGCGCGATGTAGCCGGGGAATTGGCCCTGCACGTCCAGCAGTGCGCCGCAGGAGATGATCGTGGACAGGCCCGTCCAGCCGCCAATCCGGCGCAGCTTCTCCGGCAGCGCGGAAAGCCACGGCAGGGCGAGCGCCAGCAGGGATCCCAGCGCGAATTCCCACAGCCGGGCGCCGGTATGGAAGTAGGCAACCTGCTGGTTGGCGGCGGTCAGGTGGATCGAGAAGGCCAGGGATCCGGCGAAGATGAGCCCGAAGGCGGTGCCGGCGACCCAGGCGAAGTTTCGCCTCGAGAAGAACAGCTTCCAGACAAGAGCGCAGGCCGCGAGGATCAGCGGCCAGAGGGTGAAGACCTGCCCTTGGACGGACAGCGACCAGAAGTGCTGCAGCGGCGAGGAGGCCGCTGTGTTGAAGGCGTAGTAGTCGACCTGATTCTCGGCCAGGTACCAGTTCTGCTTGTAGAACAGCGAGGCGAAAGACTGGTCGATCAGCTGCGGCCAGCGGTTGCTGGGCAGCAGCACCCATGAACCGATCACCACCGCGAGCACCACTACGGCGGCCTGCGGCACGAGCCGGGAGAAGCGGTGGGCCCATTGGTTCAGCACCCGGGGCCGTTCACCGCGGCTGATCCGTTTGGAAACCGAGGCGGTGAGGAAGAAGGCCGAGAGCATCAGGAAGATGTCCACTCCCCCGGAAACCCGGGAGAACCAGATGTGGTAGACCATCACGAGCAGCACCGCCAGGGCGCGCAGTCCCTGCAGGTCGGTCCTGAATCCGGGTTTGGATTCAGCTTTCCCGGCGGGGGTGATCGTCAACGACACGAAGTGGTGCTTTCCTCGGGGACAGGGCGGGTCCGGTTCTGCGGCCTCAGCCCTTTCCGAACATCATTCGATCCTAGCAATCAGGAATTTGTATTCCATTTGAACTGATTCCTCAAGCTTGCGTTGCACGACAAATTGGTAGTCCCTTCACTAGCTCCTTTCATCCGACTACAGCGACCGAGACGCGGGCCGCAGAGACGAAATGCCTAGGATGCCGCAGGCTGCCGCCGGGTTAGATCCATCTGGTAACACCCGATTAATTCATCGTTGGGGCTTGGCATCGCAGGGTTGCGCCTGGCTTAGTCGGCTGGCGAAAACCGTGGCTGGTTCGTCTAGAACGTGTTCCGTTAGGACGTGTGAAGGAACCTGATTCTCCGCTGTCTTCGAAGCTCGGCACCATGAACTTGTTGGACAACGTTGAAGACAGCCAACTGGTCAATCAGTACCTTCGGCACCATTTTTGCTATGGCAAGATTTATTTTGACGATGGGTACGCTTCCGTACAGAAGGGTGTTCAATGCCGTCTCTCACCAAGCTTGTAGCAAGACTCAAGATGCTTCATGTCCCGGATTCCCGGGACAAATCGAAGGTCTATGTCGTCTACGCTAAGCAACGCAGCCCGTTTGCGTCTCTGGAGTACATGGAACCAATCATTGCGGTCATGGCCAACGAGCGTAACTGCTATGCACTTCAAGAGATGTATCCGGACGCTGAAGTCAGTTGGGAAGCGCGAAGGGTACAGGATGCTGGCGATAGCGCCATGACAGAAGCCGAGATCCTGTATCTTACCCATACCACTTTGTTGCCGTATGACATGGATGCCAACGGAAATCCCATCTACGGAGTCATGGAGTCGCCGATTCCCGAAGCTCTTTATTGCAGTCGGGAAACCGCAGAGCGAGAAGCGCCGGATCGCTACTTGCACGTAGTCCGTGTCGGGCAAGTAAACCTTCTCGGTGTCGGCGAAATTTTGGAATAGGTTTCCGCAACTGTACGTCGCTGCTTGGAGCTGCAGGACGAGAGAGGGAGCACCCTTGCCAAGCGGGGAACCTGCCATTTTGCTTGGTTGTAGACGTTGGTTCGGCTCTCACACGGGCATGAACTTTTCGCTCAGAGTGGGTGAGTCTGGTCATCCTCATCCAATTGAACCGGCTCGAATGCGGAGAATGGACTCCTGCTGGCAAGAACCCTGAAGGCAAGGCCCATTAGAAGAGCGCCGGGGAAAAAGGCAAACAGCATATTACCCAGTCGAGCTCCCGACGAGTTGTCGGGACCCTGCGCGAAATCAACAGGGATGGCAATGTCCTTGTATGTGGGATCGATGACTACGAGCAGCTCATCACCCAGTTCCATGGATTTCTGCCCTACCGTGTTCCAGCTCAGTGCCATCCGCCGGTCGCCCACGTCAACCTTGGCCGGCTCTCCGGAGCGCCCGGTGATCTCGTGGGCTGCCAGCGTCGCGGTGATGTGCGGTTGCGTGCTGACGGCGTCTTGCGCGGCGCGCGCGTCCTGCGCATCGCTCACGATGAACGCCGCCGCTGAGGCAACGGACACCACCAGGCACACCAGGATCAGCGTGTAGCGGGCCTTGCGCGGCGCATGCTGCAAAGCCAATACCAGGCGTTCGAAACGGCCCGGGGCCGGTTTGACGCCCAGTTGGCGTAGCACGTGGGCAGGTCGGTCTGGTTTGAGCATGAACTGGTAGCCGATAGCCCACGTGCCTCCGGCCAGCATGAGCACGAAGAAAGCTCCGAGCATCCAGTCGGTTTCCGCGTCTTCTTCCAATTGCATAGGTGAGCTGTATAGGTGGTAGTAATACGGGTCAGCTGCCGGCATCCGCGGATCGGCAACGAGCTGGACCTCGGACCCCGGCTTGTACAGCTGATCCGTGCAGCTGGTTTGCGCGGTGTGTTCGCCGCCGTTGAGTTTCACCTGCACTGAGCAGTCGTCCACGTCTTGGGACAGTACCGTTGCACTCACCGTTGTTGAGTGCTTCATGAGGCCCGCGAGGTACAGGTTGTCCTGGTGGAAGGCTGCCGCGATTCCGGCGACCAGCAACGCCATGCCGAACACCATTGCGGCGACAATCCACTTGCGGGCCGCGCGTGTGGTGTTGAACCGCCGCAGCCGGGGTGGGCCGGGCTCTTCATTGCGGTGGTGCCGCATATGGCGGGCGCTCCCATCGCTTAGTCGGGGTATGTGGTCGAAGTATGTGTTCCATTAATGCACGAATGCCGCCGCGGATCCGAGTCGAGACTCGGTTCCGCGGCGGCATCAGCTGCCAGGCAGAAGCCTAGTGGCTGTGTGCTGCTTCCTCTTCCTCGGCTGGCTTGTCAGCCACGAGGGTTTCGGTGGTCAGCACCAGGGCTGCGATCGAAGCTGCGTTGCGCAGCGCCGAGCGGGTGACCTTGACCGGGTCGATGACGCCTGCGGAAAGCAGGTTCTCGTAGACGCCGGTCTTGGCGTTGAAGCCCTCGTTGGCGCCGGATTCGGCGACCTTGGAGGCCACCACAGAGCCGTCGAAGCCGGCGTTGGTGGCGATCCAGAACAGCGGCTGCACCAGTGCGCGGCGGACGATGGCCACGCCTGCTGCCACGTCGCCTTCGGCGGCGGTGGCGCGGGCATCCTCATCCAGTGCGGACAGGGCGTCGACCAGGGCGGTACCGCCGCCGGCCACGATGCCCTCCTCCAGCGCTGCACGGGTGGAGGACACGGCGTCCTCGATGCGGTGCTTGCGTTCCTTCAGTTCCACCTCGGTCGACGCGCCGACCTTGATGACGCCGATGCCGCCGGCCAGCTTGGCCAGGCGCTCGGAGAGCTTCTCGCGGTCCCATTCCGAATCGGTGCGGGACAGTTCGGCCTTCAGCTGGGCCACGCGGTCCTGGACGTCTTCCTCGGTTCCGGCACCGTCAACGATGGTGGTCGAATCCTTGGTGATGGTCACGCGGCGGGCCGAGCCGAGCACCTCGGTGCCGACCTGGTCCAACGACAGACCCAGCTCAGGGGTAACCACCTGGGCACCGGTGAGGATCGCCAGATCCTGCATCATGGCCTTGCGGCGGTCGCCGAAGCCCGGAGCCTTGACGGCTACCACGTTCAGCAGGCCGCGCAGCTTGTTGACCACCAGGGTGGACAGGGCTTCGCCCTCGACGTCCTCTGCGATGATCAGCAGCGGCTTCTTGGCTTCCAGGACCTTTTCCAGCAGCGGCAGGAATTCCGCCACGGTGGAGATCTTGCCCGGGTTGATCAGCACCAGTGCGTCTTCCAGGACAGCTTCCTGGCGCTCTGCATCGGTGATGAACTGCGGGGACAGGTAGCCCTTGTCGAACTGCATGCCCTCGGTGAGGACCAGCTCGGTGGCGGTGGTGGAGGATTCCTCGATCGTGATGACACCGTCGGTGCCCACGGTCTTGAAGGCCTCGGCCAGCAGGTCGCCGATTTCATCCGACTGCGCGGAGATGGCCGCCACGTTGGCGACCTTGTCCTCCACGGCCACGGCGTTGGCGGCCAGGCGCTCGGAGACGATCTCGGTGGCCAGCTCGATGCCCTTGCGGACATCGCCAGGCGCGGCCCCGGCGGCCACGTTCTTCAGGCCTTCCTTGACCAGTGCCTGGGCCAGGACGGTGGCGGTGGTGGTGCCATCGCCTGCAACGTCGTTGGTCTTGGTGGCGACTTCCTTGGCCAGCTGTGCGCCGAGGTTCTCGTATGGATCTTCCAGATCGATGTCACGGGCAATGGTGACACCGTCGTTGGTGATGGTCGGGGCGCCCCAGGTTTTGGCGAGCACCACGTTGCGGCCGCGTGGGCCGAGGGTGACCTTCACGGTGTTTGCGAGCTTGTCGATGCCCGCTTCGAGGGCACGGCGTGCTTCCTCGTTGAATGCTAGCTGCTTAGCCATGCATTGACTCCTGAAAGTTCGGCTGCATCCGCGTAGCTTCTCCCCCACGTCCGGCGAGCGCCGTGACGGTGGATGGCTAGTGGATGCCGCGAGGTTGGCGTTACTTTACGACGACTGCCAGAACGTCGCGAGCCGAGAGCACCAGGTACTCCTCGTTGCCGACCTTGACCTCGGTTCCGCCGTACTTCGAGTACAGGACTACGTCGCCTTCGGCTACGTCCAGCGGAATGCGGTTGCCGTTGTCGTCGATGCGGCCTGGGCCTACTGCGACAACGGTGCCTTCCTGCGGCTTTTCCTTGGCGGAGTCCGGAATAACCAGGCCCGAAGCGGTGGTGGTCACGGCTTCGACCTGCTTGATGACAATGCGGTCTTCGAGCGGCTTGATGGAGACAGACATGGTCTCTCCTTTTCGTGTATGAACCAATGGTGTAGGGGTGCGCCCTACTGGCATTGGACCAACCGTCGTCGCGGTGCCAGTTGGTGGTATCCAGTCAGGCGGTGTGACATGCCAACGGCATGCCACCCACACATGACTTTAGGACGATTATTAGCACTCGGTCAAGGCGAGTGCTAACGAACGCACTAGTTCCCCGCCACGGTTCGCGCAGAGCGCACCTTGGCCGATTCCTCGATGTCTTCCGGAGCGGACAGATCCATCTTCATCAATGGGACGACCCTTGATTTGGTCACGAGCCTGTGGATCAGCCAGAGCCCCAGGAAGAGCGGCAGGCCGATGTAGGCGGAGAGCACTTCCAGGCCGCGTCCGGCGAGCACCGCCTCGTAGTTCTGTCCCGCAATGACGGCAATGAGCATCACGAAAGCGAGCAACGGTCCCAACGGGAAGAACGGGGCACGGTAGGGCAGGTCCGACACGTCGTATCCCTGCGCCAGATAGCCACGGCGGAAGCGGTAGTGGGACACCGCGATGCCCACCCAGACGATGAAGCCGCACAGGCCCGAGACGTTGAGCAGCCAGGCATACGCCGCGCCCTGTCCGATCAGCGCGGTGAGGAATCCGAAGAGTCCCACACCAGCGGTGGCGAACAATGCGGCCATGGGCACACCACGGGAGTTGGTGCGGCCGAAGATCTTCGGAGCCTTGCCGTCGTGAGCCATGGCGTAGAGCATGCGGGTCGAGGCGTAGAGTCCGGAGTTTCCGGCGGAGAGGATTGCGGTGAGGATGACGGCGTTCATCGCGGCTGCCGCGAAGGCGATGCCGGCACGCTCGAAGACCATGGTGAATGGCGAGGACGCCACGTCAGCTTCGCCGCTTGAGAGCAGGCTCGGGTCGGTGAACGGGATCAGGCAGCCGATGATGAAGATGGCGCCGATATAGAAGAGCATGATGCGCCAGAACACGCTGCGGATGGCTTTCGGGATTTCACGGCGGGGATCCTTGGCTTCGCCGGCCGCGACACCGACCAGCTCAGTGCCCTGGAAGGAGAACCCGGCGATCATGAACACGGCCATGATGGAAATCCATCCCCCATGGAAGACGTCTTGGCCTTCCCGCCAATTGGCGAGCGGGTCGGCATGGTCGCCCAGGATGCCGAAGATCATCAGGACGCCGGCCACCAGGAATGCGATGACGGTGACGACCTTGATCAGCGCGAGCCAGAACTCGCCTTCACCGAAGGCCTTGGCGGACAGGGCGTTCAGCGCGGTCAGCACGAAGAGGAACCCTCCGGCCCAGACCCAGCCGGGGACGTCAGGCAGCCAGAAACTCATGACGATTCCCGCTGCCACCAACTCGGCCGCCACGGTGATGGCCCAGTTGAACCAGTAGTTCCAGCCGATGGCGAACCCGAAGGACGGGGAGACGAAACGGGTGGCATAGGTCTGGAAGGAACCTGCCACCGGGATCTTTGCGGTCATCTCCCCCAGCGACTGCATGAGCAGGTACACCATGAGTCCCACGGCGGCATAGGCGACGAGCGCCCCTCCCGGTCCGGCCTGGGCGATGGTGCCGCCGGAGGCCACGAACAGCCCGGTGCCGATGGAGCCGCCAATGGCGATCATCTGCAGATGCCGACTGCTGAGTTGTCGCTTGAGCTTGTGATCCGTTGCGTTGCCTGCTGTTTCCGGAGCGGGGACGGTGCTTCGTTGCGCCGTCGGCTGCCGTGTCGTTGTCTGCCTTAGTTTCATCACAGGTGACATACAACACCACGAGGCACCTCTCGTGCGACGTGGATCACTCGACAATTTCCCTGCCGCGAAACTCGCAACCTTGATCCTCAGAAAATGAAAACTCCGAGAAGGCTCCCGCAGCTCGCGCACCGTAAACCACATCATTGCCCAATCCGAAGATTGCCGTTGAAGCGACGTTAAGGATTAGCCTTTGCAACTCATTCAATGCTAGTGAATCAGAAAAACTGATTCTAGACTTGGGTACTTTCTCGGCTGATTGTCCCTTCTGCGCAACGTCCGGGAGCCTGACACCCGCTTGATACCCCAGTTTAGGGAGATCCAGAAAAATATCTGCAGGGCTGAATATGACGTAAATGTGACGTGAATTCGATATGCGGAAAGCCTCGATCGGGACCAAGCCCTTAGTTCATGCGTTCAGATGTCGATCCGCCCGGGCTTCGCAGGAATGGCTTTGTACGAAAACCTGCTGTCGCCCGACCGTGGGCGATCCTCGGCAAATTCGCCGCCACTCCCCCAATCAGCGGAACAAATACAGTGCTCTCGGCCGGTGGCCACGTAAACTTCACTGCAACAGCCATGGTCAGTGATTGACCTGCGGATCATTCGTCTAGGTGGAGGAACGCGGAATGTCGATTCACCGGCGAACGTTGGCAGGGCTCATGGCGGGAGGATGCCTGATTCTGACTGCATGCGCACCCGCGGGAGCCCATTTGTCGACCCAAACCGATGCATCGTCGATGGCTTGCACCCCTTCGGACGGGCAAGGGCAAATCGCCATCGCTCAGGTGCACATCCATGCGGACGGTTCCCGCCCTGTTCTCATACGTGAGGTGACTCCCAAGAAATCCGACAACGTCCAAATAGAGAGTTTCGGCGTCATTCCGGACGGCGAGGAAGGATTCCGCGGCGTCTCGCTGCCTTCAGATCCCGATGCGCAGATTTCGACCAATCATGAAGCGGCAGCTGGCGAACATGCAACAGTTCAGCTCGTTGTGGCGCTCGTGAGCCCCCTCAAATCAGGGGTAGTTGAATCAGTGGAGCTGGAGTACGACGATCTTGGGCGGACGGGGAGCGAGACGGTCACAGCAGGGCTCCGAGCGCAGGTATTTCCGGCAGGTGAAGCCGTGCCGGATGACAGCATGTGCACGATGTCAGGCGAGTAGTCCCTGCTCCCTAACGGGCAAATCGTCCCCGCTACGCCCAGCAACTCGCACTGCCTGGCCCAAGCACGCAACCATGAAGACAACAAATCCCAGATACTCTTAAAGCATGGCGCAGGCTTCAAATGACTCAACACTGAACGAACAATTTGCCGCACTCCTGTCAGCTGACGGCTGGAGTCTTCTCTCGACTATCGACCCGTCCATGGTGGCCACCAAAGACGCGGCCTGGACGCTGAATGAGAAACTGCGCAAGGACGGGCATGACGCGCAGGTGATCCGGGCGGTGATTGCCCAGGCGGAACTTCGCTACCGGGCGCGAGTGAAATTCGGCCCCTTCGCCGATTCCTTGGTCTTCACTCCGGCTGGACTGGAACAGGCTACACGGCTGACCATCGCTGGACTTCACGCGCGCCGCTTCACTTCGGCAGGCTGCACCCACGTAGCCGACCTCGGTTGCGGAATCGGCACCGATTCAATTGCCTTGGCAAGCGCAGGCCTGCAAGTCACCGCGGTGGAAAAAGATGAAACGACCGCGGCTGCCACCACGCTTAACCTGATGCCATTCGAGAACGCCAAGGTTGTCCACGGCAGCGCCGAGGAAACCGACCTCACCGGAATCGACGGCGTCTGGCTGGACCCGGCCCGCCGCACCGATCAGGCAGGGAACACTCGTCGACTCTTCGACCCCGAAGCTTTCTCCCCTCCCCTGTCCTTTGTCGAGAAGCTCGTCGACGAAGGCAAGGACGTCGGGGTCAAGCTCGGCCCGGGCCTGCCTCATGACGCCATTCCGGATACCGCCGAAGCAGTTTGGATCTCCGACCACGGCTCCGTCATCGAAGCGTGCCTTTGGTTCGGCCGGCTCAGACGCGAAGGCATTGCCCGAGCCGCACTGGTGATCGACAAAGACGGCGCGCACGAACTGACCAATCCGGTAACAGCGCAGGCTGACGTTCCAGCACCAGTGGGTGAGCTCCAGGAGCACGTCTATGAACCCGATGGCGCCGTGATTCGCTCGCACCTGATTTCCACGTTGCTGGAGTCCACCGGCGGGCACCTGCTAGACGAGCACATCGCCTACTTCACCCATGCGCAGCAGATCTCCACTCCATTCGCGCGCGGATACAAAGTCGTGGCAGTCCACGACTACAACGTGAAGAAGCTGCGCAGCTGGGTCAAGACCAATGGCATCGGCACCCTGGATATCAAAAAACGCGGGGTGGACGTGACTCCTGAAGAGCTGCGACGGATTCTGCTTGCCGGATCGCCCAAGAGCGCCAAGAACAAAGCGACGCTGATGCTGGCACGTATTGGCGACAAGCGCGTAGCGTTCGAGGTTCAGCCCCACTGAGCACGTGTTTGTTACGCGTAACCTGCAGACATTGGTGCAATGGACTGACAAACCCCACGCACCAAATACAATGGTTACGGTTATCCTCCAATGGCTGTGGGGTACACCGGTTTATATACATGCCGGTTCAGGCCCCGTCTGGATCGACCTTGCAATGAAGGAGTCCCGTGCAGAAGATCAAATTTGCAGACTCAGCCCAGTCCACCATCGGTGTCGAATGGGAAATTGCACTCGTTGACCATGAAACTGCCGATCTATGCTCTGTCGCCGAGAGGGTCCTGTGCAAGCTCAAGGATGATGCCGGGATCTCCCACGAGGAAGAGCACCCGACCATCAAGCCCGAGCTTCTGATGAACACCGTGGAGGTCGTCACCGGCGTTCACCACACCGTTGCCGAAGCCGCGGCGGAACTGCGAGAGAACGTCCGTACCCTCAGCGAAGTCACGACCCCGATGGGTGTGGATCTGTACTGCGCTGGATCCCACCCCTTCGCTGCGCCCACTTCGCAGCCGGTAACCGATAAGGATCGTTACGCAAACCTGATCGACCGCACCCAGTGGTGGGGACGCCAGATGGTGATCTACGGGGTGCACGTCCATGTAGGTTTGAACGACCGCGAAAAGGCTCTTCCTATCACCGATGGCCTGATCAACTACCAGCCGCACTTCCAAGCGCTCAGCGCGTCGAGCCCATATTGGGGCGGCGAGGATACAGGCTACGCATCGCAGCGAGCGCTGATGTTCCAGCAGCTGCCCACCGCCGGCATCCCGTTCCATTTCAATACCTGGTCCGAGTATGAAGCTTACGTTGCCGACATGCTCTACACGGGCGTCATTGACGACATTTCGGAGATCCGCTGGGACGTTCGTCCGGTGGCACGTCTCGGTACCGTAGAAATGCGCATCTGCGACGGCATGAGCTCGCTGGAAGACATCAGCGCCATCACGGCGTTGACCCAATGCCTGGTGCACGACATGTCGCTGAGTCTCGAAGCAGGCAACAAGATCCCCGTTATGCCTGACTGGTATCGCGTCGAGAACAAATGGCGCGCAGCACGCTACGGTCTAGATGCAATCATCATTCTCAACGCCCAAGGCGATGAAATGCTGGTTACTGACCACCTACGTAGCGAGGTAAAGAGATTGACGCCAATATCCGAACAGCTGGGCTGCGCGGACGAGCTACAAGGCATCATCCGATTAATCGAGCGGGGTGCAGAGTACCAGCTGCAGCGCGAGGTGTTCGCTGCTTCGGGTGGCGATTTCCGCGAAATCGTCAGGAATAACGTTAGCCGAATGCTCACACAAGCCAACTGACCGCTTCAGCTAGGGAGCTGTACTCCCAACTACTGCTGCGCTGATATACGCACAAATAAGTTTCAGCAGGCAAACAATGAGGCAATACTCAAGATATGAAGGTGCCATGCTCGTTCAGAGCATGGCACCTTCAACGGTTCGGGTCTGGCTTTCTTAAAAGCCGGACCCTAGCAATCCTGATGTGTTACTGCTTATCGGGACAGCACGATCTGCGTCACCGGTTGCGATGAATCAGTAGCAAAGTCCAGTCCTGAAGGTTCAACACCGTCAGCAACTAATTGCGCACCAAGACCAGCAACCATTCCACCGTTGTCCGTGCATAGGCTAAATGGCGGTACAACCAACGCGATGCCAGCGGATGCGCACCGGGCCGCCAGCAGTTCACGCAGTCGCGTATTTGCAGCCACTCCCCCGCCCAGCAGCACCGTAGTGAGGTTGTTTTCCTTCATGGCACGCACTGCCTTGGCGGTGATCACGTCCACCACAGCTTCTTGGAAAGAAGCGGCGATGTCAGCGACCGGGATCGGCTCCCCTGCGGCTTCAAAGTGCTCCACACAACGTGCTACCGCGGTCTTGAGTCCGGAGAACGAGAAGTTGTTGCGGTGCTTGCCTGGATTCTCGGCGCTGCCGACGAACTTCGGCAGCGAGAGGCCGCGTGGGAATCGGAATGCCTTGCGGTCGCCGTCCTTGGCGGCCTTGTCGATGGCCGGACCACCTGGATAGCCGAGGCCCAGCAGTCGGGCGACCTTGTCATAGGCTTCACCGGCGGCGTCGTCGATAGTCGAGCCCAGCAGGTGCACGTCGTTGGTCAGCGAGGTGACTTTCAGGATCTCGGTATGGCCTCCGGAGACCAGCAGTGCGCCAAAGGTAGGGGGCAACACGGTGCCTTCCAGCACGCCGACACCTACGTGGGCGACCAAGTGGTTGATGCCATACAGCGGCTTGCCCGTGGCCAGCGCCAACGCCTTGGCGGCAGAGACGCCGACCATGAGAGCTCCGGCGAGCCCGGGACCGCTGGTGACTGCAATGGCGTCGATGTCATCCAGCGTCAGCTCCGCGGTGTCCAGCGCCTGTTGCAGGGTAGGTACGAAGGCTTCCAGATGGGCGCGGGCGGCGATCTCCGGGATCACGCCGCCGAAGCGCACGTGTTCGTCCATGGAGCTGGAGACGGCGTTGGCCAGCAGCTGGGTGCCGCGCACAATTCCGACGCCGGTTTCATCGCAGGAGGATTCGATTCCCAGTACTACCGGTTCTTTCGTGCTCATGCGGTGGGTTCCTCGTTTTTCTGCGTACGTTTTTCCTGCAGGGCATCCAGCTGCAGTCTCATGATCAGTGCGTCCACGCCGCCCTTGTAGTAGCGCTCTCGCCGGTGGATGGTGGTGAATCCCAGGGATTCATACAGTGCAATGGCGGTGGGGTTGTCGAAGCGGACTTCCAGCATGACATCCAGCGCCTTGGACTCCCGAGCTGTGTCGATCAACAGGTTCATGAGCTTCCTGCCCAGTCCCTGTCCCTGGTACGCCGGATCAATGCCGATGGTCTGCACATCGCTGATGGGCAGCACGGTGCACAATCCCGCGTAGCCGATGATTTTTCCTTGGTCTTCGTAGACCCAGTAGTTTCGGGTTTCGTGCTGGGCCAGCTCGGATTCGAAGGCGGCGACCGGCCAGGCATCCTCCGGGAACAGCTGGGTTTCCAGCTGGTGTACCTCGGGGATGTCGGCGCTGGTCATGGAGCGCAAGTTCACGCTCATGCCGTGGCTTCCTTGGCCTCGGCCTGCTTCATGAATGCCGGCACCTGGGCATCGGATTCGCGCAGGTACTGCGGCGCGGTGTTGGAAAGGTCCTTCCCGGCTGCCAGTTCCTTGAGCCCATGCTTAGCCAGGTACGCGGACTCGGCGATCCATTCGAAGGACTCGGGCTGCGGGGCGGCGCCGGCTTCTCGCAGGGCGTCTTCGTAGATTCCAGCGCCCACGCCGTACACCGGCAGTGCGGGCAGGGTGGCTGCCGCGGCCACGTGCGGGCCATCCGTCAAGGCGCCCTGGCGGTTGTACCTGGCCCAGTACACTTCCTTGCGGCGGGCGTCCGAGGCGACGATGAACTCGTCGGGCACCTCGTCCAGTTCCAGCACCCGTTCGGCGAGCGCATGCAGCGACATGACACCGTGCACCGGGACCTGCCAGACGAAGCCGAAGGTGCGCGCGGCGACCAGCCCTACGCGCAGGCCGGTGAACGGGCCCGGTCCGACGCCCACGATGATGCCTGCCAATTCGGGGCCCTGCTGGTCGTGGCCGGCCATCAGGTCGCGGACGTAGCCGGCCAGGGTTTCGGTCTGGTCGTTGCCCTTGGGCGAGGTGCGGGTGGCGATGACGGCTCCGGTGTCGGCATCGATCAGTGCGACCGAGGCGTGGGCGGAGGTGTCGATGGACAGGTAGTTAGGCATGTAGTTCTCCGGTGTGCACGGCGTTTAGCAGCGTGCTCTTCAGATGTTCGAAAGCTGGTTCGCCCCAGCGCGGGCCGATGGCCTTGAGGGTGAACAGACGTGGTTCGTCCAGGTCCGCTTCTTCTTCCCACGGATTTACGGTCTGCTCTTCAGTTGCGGCGAGCGTTTCGCGGTCCAGCTGCAGTTCCAGTCGGGAGTCGGTCAGGTGCTCAACCTTACCCAGTCCCCACTCGACCACGGTGACCGATTCGGCCAGCGTGGATTCCAGGTCAAGGGTGTCCACGTCATTCTGGTCCTTGAGCCGGTAGGCGTCTACGTGGATCAGCCCGGGGCCTTCGACCAGTGAGGGATGCTGGCGGGCAAGCACGAAGGTCGGGGAGATGATTCCCTCGCGGACTTTCAAGCCCACCCCCAGCGATTGGGTCAGGGTGGTTTTTCCCGCGCCCAGCGCCCCGGTGAGGATGACCAGGTCCCCTGCCTGCAACTGGGTGCCCAGTGCGGTGCCCAGCGCCTCGGTGGCGTCGAGGTTGGTCAACTGTACGGTGAATTCCTTGGTCGTCTCACTCACCGGCTTCGCCCCAGCTGCCCTGGATGTAGTAGCGCGGCACGCGCGGCGAGATGCGGGTGACCACCTCATAGTTGATGGTGTTCGCGGCGTAGGCCCAGGTGTTGACGCTCTGGCCGCCCTCGCCGAAGATCACTGCCTCGACGCCCAGGAAGTCCGCCGGGTCCACGTCCGGGCCCAGGTCGATGACGCACTGGTCCATGGCGATGCGGCCGCGCACCGGGTAGCTCTTGCCGTTGATGGTCACCGGCGCTCCGGTAGCGATGCGCGGCAGGCCATCGGCGTAGCCGAGCGGGATCAGGCCCAGATAGGTTTCCGCGGTGGTGTGGTAGCTCAGCCCGTAGGACACGCCTTGGTTGAGGGGGACCTTCTTGACGTTGGCCACGCGGGTCACCAGCTTCATGGCAGGGCGCAGGCCGAAGGAGCCAGGAGTTTCATTCTCGAAGGGACTCAGGCCGTAGAGGCCCAGACCGAGTCGCACCAGCTCGTGGTGCGAGTCCGGGCGGGAGAGGATGCCCGGGGTGTTGGCGATGTGGCGCACTTCCAGGTCGAAGCCCGCGGCTTCCACCAGCGCGATGGCTTCGTCGAAGACGGCCAGCTGCATGTCGGTTTCTGGGCGCTCTGGTTCATCGGCCACGGCCAGGTGGGAGAAGATGCCGACCACGCGCAGCAGTCCGGCTTCCTGGTATTCGCTGGCACGCTGCAGCAGGCCCGGGAGGTCTGCCATGGTGGAGCCGTTGCGGCCGAGCCCGGTGTCCACCTTCAAGTGGATGCGTGCGGGGGCCTGAAGTCGTTGGGCGGACGCGGCGATGGCGTCCAGATCCCAGCCTGAGACTCCGAGGTCGATGCCGGCCGCGATGGCGTCGTCGAAGGGTGTGTCGTGGGTGTGGAGCCAAGCGAGCATCGGTGCTTCAATCCCGGCTTTCCGCAGTGCTAAAGCTTCGGTGACGTGAGCGCAGCCAACCCAGCCGGCGCCGGCTTCCAGCGCCGCGGTAGCCACCTGCAGTGCGCCATGCCCATAACCGTCCGCCTTGACTACGGCCATGACCGCGGCCGGGGCGACGAGGTCGACTACCTGCTTGACGTTGTTGCGGATTGCGGAGAGGTCAATGACTGCCCGGCGTTCCCACGGGGAGAAAGCAGGAGTCGCCAGTCCGGCAGAATTGTTGCTTTGCTCAAGTGCTTCAGAGTTCACCCTTCCATCTTCCCACTTTTCGGCATTTCATGCCGTCACCTCCCCTGCGCGCTCCGCCACAGCAGCCTGTGGCGTTAAATTCGTGGGGCGGGCCGGTTGACCCGGAGGTCTGGCGGCCCGCCCCTGAAAGCGAGTGATGATGATAAAGCTGGGGTTGTTAGCGCAGAGATTTGATCTCGTCGCGGATCTGCTCCAGCAGGGCCAGCTGCGGATCCGGCTCGGCTTCTTCCTCTTCTTCGGTGATGCCGCGGCGGCGGTTGAGCATCTCGGTGGCCTTGTTCATTGGCATGACCAGCGCGAAGTAGACTGCGGCGGCGATCAGCAGGAAATTCACCAAGGCGGTAATGAATACACCGAGCTTGATTTCGACACCATTAATGGTGAAGAGCAGGAAGGCGTCGAAGTTCGGGGAGCCGACCAGAGCTGCGATCAACGGCATCAGCACGTTGTCGACCAGCGCGGTCACTACGGCGCCGAATGCGGCACCGATCACCACGGCAACGGCCAGATCGACAACGTTGCCCTTCATAATAAAATCGCGGAAACCCTTAAGCATGGTTCGAGCTTACACAGCAATTTCCCAGTACAACAGGATTTCGGACACCCGAATTCGACCTGTTCGACAAAATCACACGTACTATTAAGGGTTGATTAGATCTTTCGCAACAGCATTCGGCGTACCGAATGGTCGGCCGCCTTGCGCAGCACCAGCTGGGCTCGGCCCCGGGTGGGCAGCACATTTTCCTTGAGGTTCGGAGCATTGATCCGGGACCAGATGTCATGGGCGGTGGCGCGCGCTTCTTCATCGGTCAGCTTCGCGTACCGGTGGAAGTAGGATGCCGGATCCGAGAAGGCGCCTGAGCGCAGCTTCATGAAGCGGCGGATGTACCATTCCTCGATGTACTGGGTCTTGGCATCCACGTAGACACTGAAGTCGAAGAAGTCGCTCAGCGCCAAACCCACAGTTCCATCGGAACGGGTCCGCGCCGGCTGGAGCACGTTCAGGCCTTCCACAATCAACACCTGCGGCGAGCGCACGTACTGGCGCTGGCCGGGAATGATGTCATAGGTCAGATGCGAGTACACCGGTGCGCTGACTTCCGGGACCCCGGACTTCACCGCGGAGACGAAACGCAGCAGTGCGCGGCGGTCGTAGGATTCCGGGAAGCCCTTGCGCTGCATGATGCCGCGGCGCTCAAGCTCCGCGTTGGAATACAGGAAACCGTCGGTGGTGATCAACTGGACGTCAGGGGTCTCGGGCCAGCGGCGCAGCATCTCGCGCAGCACGCGCGCGGTGGTCGACTTTCCTACCGCCACGGAACCGGCCACTCCGATCACGAACGGGGTCTGGCGGGTTTGTTCCCCCAAGAAGGTCGTGGTGGCCCGATGGGTTGCACCAGCCCCTTCTACATATAAGGACAGCAGGCGACTGAGTGGAAGGTATACGTCACGCACTTCCTGCAGGTCCAGGGTGTCGCCCAGGCCGCGCAGGCGCTCGATGTCGTCCTGGTTCAGCGGCTGTTCCATCTGGTTGGAAAGCCGCGCCCAAGTTTCGCGTTCGAGGTCTACGAAAGGCGTAACTGTTGATTCGAGTGTGTCGTGTGGTTCCACGAGGACAAATTCTGCCAACAAGTAGTGCCACAACCCAAATAACTCCGATTTAACACTCAGTCTTGCTTGGCCAAAACAACGCGCGCAGGTGACCTATCGCACAGTGTTTTTTGAGTGCTCTGCCACGATTAGTTCCATCGTTTGGCCGTGAGCCGGTAGTCTTTTTTCCATGTGCGGAATTGTAGGATATGCAGGAACCTCAAGCGCGAACGCCGACCACGGCGCCCTTGACGTTCTGATTGAAGGCTTGCGCCGATTGGAATACCGAGGTTACGACTCGGCCGGTGTGGCAGTCGTGGCTGACGGCGCTATTCATTCCAGGAAGAAAGCCGGCAAGCTGGTCAACCTGGAGAACGAAATTGCCCAGGCACCACTACCGGAGTCTGTGACCGGCATCGGCCACACCCGTTGGGCCACCCACGGCGGTCCGAGCGACGGAAACGCCCACCCACACCTCGCCGACGGCGGCAAGCTGGCAATGATCCACAACGGCATCATTGAGAACTTCGCCGGCATCAAGGCCGAGCTCCTCGCCGACGGCGTCGAGTTCCTTTCCGAGACCGATACCGAAGTTGCAGCAGCCCTGCTGGGCAAGATGTACTCCAACGGCGCCGACGGCGATTTGACCAAGGCCATGCAGCTTGCAGTACAGCGCCTCGAAGGCGCCTTCACCCTGCTGGCAGTCCACCAGGACCACCCGGGTGTTGTCGTGGCGGCACGCCGCAACTCCCCGCTGGTGCTGGGCCTGGGCGACGGCGAGAACTTCCTGGGATCCGACGTTTCCGGCTTCATCGACTTCACCCGTCGTGCGGTGGAACTGGGCCAGGACCAGATCGTGACCATCACCCCGGAGAGCCACTCCATCACCGACTTCGACGGCAATCCCGCCGAAGGCAAGGAATTCACCGTCGACTGGGACGCAGCCAGCGCAGAGAAGGGCGGATTCCCATCCTTCATGGAGAAGGAAATCTTCGACCAGCCTGCCGCCGTGGCAGACACCCTGCTGGGCCGCTCCGACGCCGAGGGCCGCCTGACCCTGGACGAGCTGCGCATCGACGCCGAAGACCTGACCAAGATCAACAAGATCGTGGTGCTTGCCTGCGGTACCAGCGCCTACGCCGGCCAGGTCGCCAAGTACGCCATCGAGTCCTGGTGCCGCATCCCGGTGGAGGTGGAGCTCTCCCACGAGTTCCGCTACCGCGAGCCGATCGTGGACAAGAAGACCCTGATCGTTTCGATCTCCCAGTCGGGCGAAACCATGGACACCCTGATGGCGGTGCGCTACGCCAAGGAGCAGGGCGCCAAGACCATGTCCATCTGCAACACCAACGGATCCACCATCCCGCGTGAATCCGATGCGGTGCTGTACACCCACGCAGGTCCCGAGATAGCGGTGGCTTCCACCAAGGCGTTCCTGGCTCAGATCACCGCCACCTACCTGCTGGGCCTGTACCTGGCGCAGCTGCGCGGCAACTTGTTCTCCGGCCAGATCAAGGACATCCTGGCAGACCTGGGCAAGATCCCGGCCAAGATCCAGGACATCCTGGACCGCAGCGGCGAGATCAAGGAACTGGCCCGCTCCATGGCCGATGCGTCCTCCGTGCTGTTCTTGGGCCGCCACGTCGGCTACCCGGTCGCCATGGAAGGCGCGCTGAAGCTCAAGGAGATCGCGTACATCCATGCCGAGGGCTTCGCCGCCGGCGAGCTGAAGCACGGCCCGATCGCCCTGATCGACGACGGCCAGCCGGTCTTCGTGGTGGTTCCATCCCCACGCGGCCGCGACTCGCTGCACTCCAAGGTTGTTTCCAACATCCAGGAAGTCCGCGCCCGAGGCGCCAAGACCCTGGTCATCGCGGAAGACGGCGACAACGCGGTCAAGGACTTCTCCGAGTTCGTGTTCTATGTTCCGGAGACCCCGACCCTGCTGATGCCGCTGCTGGCCACCGTGCCGCTGCAGATCTTCGCCTGTGAGCTGGCTACTGCCAAGGGCTTCGACGTCGACCAGCCACGCAACCTGGCCAAGTCGGTGACCGTGGAGTAATCCACCGGTTTCCATGCCACTAGCTGCGGGTGCCTCATGATGGGAGGGCACCCGCAGTTTTTACTCTCGGATCAGTGAGAACTATTCTGAAAGCACTACTGCGTTCTATTCCCCAGGTCGGGGCCAAATCTCACAGATACGCGATATGAGCAACTCGGAGCGTTCCCAAATGTCGGTCTCACTCCATCCTGATGGATGGCTAGTGAGAATCTCCTTGTTGAGGATCAAAAGGCTGTAGGAATCTAGAAGCTTTCGTTTTCCAGCTCCGGGTGCACCACCTTCGACAAGGCCCTCGGCATCGATATCGAGCCAGGGTCGGTTGGAAAGCGATCCGTTGAGCGACTTAGTCACCAGCGTCAGGTTGCCGATCGAATTTACGTACATGTCACGATTCTGGGATCTCTCCGCGTCCAACTTCGGCTCCGGATCCCAATGGGATCGCCAGCCTTGGGGCATGATATGTTCAATTTCCAATTTTTCCGGCAAAGTAACAGCCTCATATTTGGAGTTCTTAAGGCGCAAGTCCTGCTCGATCGCGCTAAAAATAACACGCAGACGGTCTTGCCGGATGAATCCATACACCCTTCGCCCCGGTAGATCACGTTTCATCTCGGAGGCTGACGGCCATCTGCGGGTTTCAGCAACCTGACTTGCCAAGAATTCGGCCAACTTCGCGCCAACCTCGTGTTTTTCGCATGATTCGAGCATCTTCAACATGACAATAGCGAATTTGTTCATGTCCTTGGAAGTTAGACGCAATAGCATTCTCCGGATTGCCCAGCTTTCCAACGCTTCGAGTCCAATGCGCCGTTGGTCTGCTGGAATGCCGTGATTCGCCGAAAGTAGCCAAAGGAAAACTGGGGTGGTTGCAGCCATGTCGAGGTTTACTATGACCCTAGAGTAGAAACGACCTTCCGGCGTGTCCTTTTCCAAAATAGAGAATTTCTCGAAAGTTTCAGCATCTTTTCGAAGCTCATTGAGGAACTGTTCAGCGTCGCTTGGCGTCTTCATATAGGGGTCTGCGTATTCGGTGAATGCTCGGAAGACCTGATCTGCCTTGAATTCATCCTGCTGTCTCATGGTCAACCAATAATGAAGAAAAATATCAATCTTTGAGCGCGTCAGTCGTCCTTGTCGAGTCTCGGCGCGCCACAGGTCTCCATCGAACTCCGCCCAAATGTCATCTGCCCATCGGATTACGTCAGCCTTTATCTGTTCTCCCCTGCGGAAAATCCAATTTTTTATCAAATCGGCTTTAAGCAAGGCCGTGCCCCGATCGTTGAGAGTCTCAAAGATTAGCTGTGAGTCGTCATGACCTGTCAAGTCAATAGCCACCAAGATCAACCTGTCTTGGAGAGTTGAGCTCAGTGCCTCAACTCGCAAGCTCTCCTCGCCCGGAGGAGTTTCCCCATCCTCATCGGGATTTCCCGAGATCCAGCGTTCCGCCTCAGTAAGGAAGAACCGGTGTGCATTAACAATTCGATGCTCAAAAGATCGTCCCTCAACTGGATCCATGGCAATCTCAAATGCTCTGCGGTCTGCCTGAGATGGCCATAGCTTGAAGCGTTCTCTTTTCCCCTTAAATCGGGGCGAACCGTTGACTATAAGTTCTTCTAGAGACTCCGCTAGATCCGAATGCTCACGACGCTGAACGACTTCGTGCACAGCGTCAAGAAGGATTTGAATGGTGGTCATCCGCTGCTGGCCATCAATGACATCGTGCCTGGTTACATCTCCAGCTACGGGTTTCTTTGATTCGTAAACAACCGCTCCCATGAAGTGCTGGACCTCGGGTTCCGCATCTTCATCTTTCAGTTTTGACTCTACATAGAATTCCGCAACACGCTTGACGTCATCCCACAGCGGTGCCCACTGATCCTCTTCATTCCATACATATGGTCGTTGAAATGCTGGAATCTCATAGTGCTCTTTACCTTCAAAGAGCTCGCGAGGGCTCCGAGTATGCGTTTCCATATTCTTCTCTCTCCGGTCCAAACAATGAACTTGACCAATCCGCCTGCAATGCCGCGACATTTCACGCGCAAGTACTCATTTAGGATATTGGCTTGCTCGGCACCAACTGCACAAATGCGTTCGCCGAAGTGAAACCTGAACGAGCATAGAACGGAAATTTTGTAACTAGTTACAGAAGCACTGTTTCAAGTAAGTTGAATGAATCGGTTTCATGGGCGTGGTGTGGTGTCTAGGACCGCTCACGCTTTTGAAGCGAGTGTACCCACAGTATTTTTATTGTCCCGCCTTCGCGACTAGATAAACTGGAAGGCATGATTGCAGGAATTGGTGTAGACATTGTCGATGTGCCGCGCTTCGGACGGCAGCTGGAAAAGACACCACGACTGCACGACCGGCTGTTCACCGAAGTTGAGCGCGGCCTCCCCCTGCGTTCGCTGGCCGCACGCTTCGCGGCCAAGGAGGCCATCGCCAAGGCCCTCGGGGCTCCAGCGGGAATGAACTGGCAGGACTGCAGCATCCTCAAGGACGAAGCCGGCGATCCGCAGATCCACGTCACCGGCACCGTGGCGGAAGCCAGCAGGCAACGGGGCATCACCTCATGGCATCTGACCATGTCCCACGACGGAGACATGGCCATTGCCATGGTTGTCGCCGAACGCGCATAACCCGCTTTACGACACGAAGGCGAATAAAACCAGCGTTGCAGGTAAAGGATGAGTATTGTTTGACTTATGATCCCCGTCTACAGTCTTGCCCAGGTTCGTTCGGTAGAAGCGCAGGAGATTTCACGTCGGTCTGACACCGCCTTGATGAAACAGGCAGCGAGCGCGCTGGCGGCCGAAGCCGTGGACATGCTCGGCGAGCAGCCGGTCGCTCCTGGCACCCTGGTGGTCGGCCTGATTGGCCCGGGCAACAACGGCGGAGACGGACTCTATGCCCTGTCCCAGCTGGAAGACCAAGGTTATGCAACTGCCGCGCTGCAGTGCGCCTCGTCGGTGCATTCCGAAGCATTGTCCGTCTACGAATCGGCTGGCGGACGGATCCAGCCGCTTTCCAAGGGCACCGAGACCCTCAGCAAGGCAACCCTGATCATCGACGCGCTGTACGGACTTGGCTACCGTTCCGGGGCGGAACTGCCTCTGATTCCACGGAATTCACGTGTGCTGGCCTGCGATCTGCCTTCCGGCCTGGACCCTGAAACCGGCGTCGCGGATGACAAGGTGCTGCTGGCCGAACGGACCGTCACTTTCGGTGCGATGAAGTCGGGCCTGCTGACCGGCGACGGGCCGCTGGCCACAGGGGACATTACCGTGGTTCCGCTGGATTTCGATTTCACCGGCCAAGCGCCCCAGACGAACCTCGTCGACAAGCAAGCGGCCTTAGAGCTGCTTGACGCCCACCGCTCTTGGCGTGATGCCGGGCGCCACAAGTACCAGCGGGGCGTGCTCGGCCTGATCGCAGGCTCGTCGCTGTATCCGGGAGCCGCGCAGCTGACCGCCCGGGCAGCGGTGAATTGCGGCATCGGTCTGCTGCGCACCCATGTGCCCGAAGACGTCGCGGCCCTGCTGGCCGTGGCAGTTCCCGAAACCGTTCCGCTGGACGATGACCAGATCCGGGAAGCGCTCTCCTCGGCCCGCCGGTACGTGCACGGGCGCGGTGCCAAGATCTCGGCTTGGGCCATCGGGCCCGGCCTGGACAGCCGCACTCCCCCGACCGGCGCGATCGCCGAGGTCTTCGCCAGCCGCCAGCCAGCCGTCATCGACGCTTCGGGTCTGGAGCTCGTGCCCGCTGGCCCCAGCGAACAGCCACGTGTGCTGACTCCGCACGCCAAGGAACTGCGGATGCTGCTGCGCCGGGCCGGCGTGACCGTCACCATCGAGGAGATCGCGGCGGCTCCAATCCGCTGGACTCGCTGGGCGGCGCTGGCCTACAACGCAGTTGTCCTGCTCAAGGGGCCGACCAACTACATCGTGGCTCCGGACGGCAGCAGCTTGGTGGTCAGCCATACCGCCCCGCAGCTCGCCACAGCTGGCAGCGGCGACGTGCTGACCGGCATCCTGGGCTACTTGCTCTCGGACAGCTCGCTGACCGGCGTGAACGGCGTGCAGACCGTCTCCAACCGCCGCATGATGGAACTGGCCGCGTGCGCTGCCGTCATCCACGGAGAGGCCGGCCGGGCCGCGGCTGCCTGTGGAACCGTCAACGCGTCGCGCCTCATCGAGCTGCTGCCCGGAGTCATGAAGCGTTTCGGGTTCTAGCTTCCCGATGTCCTGCTACCGTCCGGACGCGGTTTGCCCTTGGCGTGCCTCCGGTTCCGTAGGCTGACCGACCCCGCGGGAACCCATCAGGGATCGGTAGAGCCGCAGGTGGGCTTCGGCCAGGGCCTCGCGTTGCTCACGGCGTCCTTGTGCGTCCATCCCCGGAACGTACGGCAGGGAAAGCTGGCGTTGGAGCGCGTGGCGCAATGAGTCCGCGTCTGCCTGCTCGCCGTCCCAGCGGTAGCTGGCCACGGAGGCGTCCTGATCCGAGTAGTAGCCGCAGTCAGGGGCGATGACTGCCGTGCCCGCGTCCAGTGCGGCTTCAAGCCATCCGGAGTGCGTGCCGTAGCGGTACGGCAGGACATTCACGTCGAGACTGCCGAAATAGTCGAACAATTCAGTTTCGCTAAAGTACTCGTGCGCCACGAGATCCCAGCGCCCAGCGTCATGACCTGCCGCGAGGAACTCGGCGAGCGCTGGGAGGTATTCCTTGTTCTGCGGGTCCACCACTTGCCGGTGGATGTTGACCTGCAGCTTGCAGCCGGGCAGGTCCTCCACGATCTGCGCCAACGGCTCGATCACCTGCTCCGACAAGTTGCGACGCATCTCCTTTAGGTGCACCCCGATCCTGCGGCCCCGCTGGCTATCGCCGCGTGACTGCGCCCGCTGCTCCCGAAGCCGGTCCATGGTCGAGAAGTCGATCACGTGCGGATGCGGCAAGACGTAGCAGCTGCGCCCCCAGCGTTGCGAGATCTCGTCCGCCGCGCCTTGGGTCAAGGTGATCAGTGCATCGGCCGCCGGGATCAGCACCTCCAGCAGCATCTCATGCGCGTTGGGATCCGGCTGGTGGGGGTTGATCAGGTCATGCACGGTGTACACCAGAGGCTTGCCGGCGGCGCGAAGCTCGGCTACCGTCTGCCGGAGCGTTTGCGGATCCAGGGCATCGAAACCGAAATGCACGTGCATCAGATCAAAGCTGCCGCTGTTCTTCCGGATCCAGTCCGGTTCGAGCATGCGCGGCGGCCACCAGGCGGATTGCTGGCTTCGCGGTCCCCCAGTGGGTTCCGGATCCTGCAAGCGCCGCACCGAGCCAGCCCCCTCCGCGTCGGGCAGCTCGAGATGGCGGATGTAGACCTGGCTGTAGGGCACGGAGGCCACGCGGATCGGCGTGGGGATCTTCTGTGAACTCACGGTTTCTCCTGCGGGGATCGTGGTGGGACGGCTACGTTGGAAGGCGGAAGCATCACGTGAGCGCGCTGTCCCGCCAGCGTGGAAAGGTTGGAAGATGGCTCTGGATTTCTCGGTTCTGGTAATTGCCCACCAACGGCACGGGCACCTGCAACGCCTGCTTGACGGGGTGAATCGCAGCGCCCTTCAGCCGGCGGAAATCATCGTCGCCTACATGGACGAGCCCGACCCGGAACCCGTTGAATCCGCAGTGCCGGTGACCTCCGTGCACGTGGCCTCGTATCCTGGGGAACAGGGACTGCCGTTGGCGCGAGCCCGGAACCATGCCGCCAAGCACGCGCACAGCCGGTACCTTGTGTTTCTGGACGTGGACTGCATTCCTGCCCCTGGCACCTTCGGAATCCTGCTTGACTGGCTCCGCCGGCAACCAGTGCTCGCCATGGCCGAGCCGCGATACCTCGCCCAGCCCCTGGGCCCCGGGCCTACCCCGGACGCCGAGGAGCTGACCCGGCGTTCCACACCGCACCATTTGCGGGCCGAACTGCCCATGGATACGCCCTGCGAGCGCCATGAAATGTTCTGGTCGCTGGGATTCGGGATCCGCGCCGAGGACTTCATTCGCCTGGACGGTTTCTCGACCGGTTATGCCGGCTACGGTGCGGAGGACACGGATTTCGGCTTCAAAGCCAGTGCTTTGGGCTTGCCGGTGGTATTCACGCCGGGTACCGTATTCCACCAGCATCATGGGGTGGTCAAGCCCCCGCTGAACCATTTCGCCGACATCATCCAGAATGCACGCACTTTCCGAGCTACCTGGCATGGCTGGCCGATGTCCGGTTGGCTCCGGGCTTTCGAAGAGCGCGGCCTGGTTGCTTGGGATCCCCAGGGCGAAGACCTGACGATTCTGCGCCACCCGAGTGCTGAAGAGATCCGCGCCGCGCACAGCATGGATGCCTACTAGCCAGGTCATGACTCGCACAGACTGGAGAACATGCGCCGCAACCCTGCGGTGAACTCGTCCTGGCTGACAAGCAGCGTCCGAGCGAGGGCTGTTCCGTCCCTGCCTGCGACCTTGGCCAGTGTCCCCTCCCAGTCCACCGGTTCGTCCCAGGACTCCAGCATGGCGCATCCCCCGGCTTCATGCAGCATGCGGGCAAAAACTGCCTGCTCCGCATGAGGCCGTTCTTCGGGGATCAGCATGGTGGGCCGCTTGCTGGCGGCCGCCGCGGCGACGGCATTGTGGCCCGATGAGGAAATGACCACGTCTGCGGCATCCAGCCATTGCTCCGGATGCTCGACCGTGCCGTGCAGCCGCAGGTTCTCCGGCAATCTGTCAGTCGCCCCGTGGACGGATCCGATGACCTCCCAACTCCAGCTCGGGCTGCGGACCGCGGCCTTCACGAGCATGGAGGAGTCCACCGAGGCGGCCAGCGAGGTCTGGACGACTACACGCCGTGTGCCCTCGCAGTCTTGGGCGGGAGCTCGGTCCGAAGCCCGGGTTGCGACGGGTCGAGCAGCATGCGGCGCAGGGGCACCTAGATAGAAGCTCTTCTGCGCGTAGGAGTCACGGTGCAAGGGCTCCTCGAGGTGCTGCGGATAATACGCAAAGAGGGCATCTGCGAGATCGTAGGCCATGCGATGCGGGCGGTCCGTTCGGACCCCGGGCATCCTGCGCAGCGCCACGCGATACCCGCTCAGCCGGGCGAAGAGCGCCACTTCGACCGATACGTCCACCATCACCAGATCGGGTCCAAAGGCTTTCCATCCCGCGTTCAGCGCGGCGAAGCGTTCCACGATTGGCTTTCCGGTCGGGGCATAGTGCAAATGGCCGCTGGTTGGGGCAAAGTGTAGCTGGCTTGATCCCTCGTCCGCTTCCAGCGGCACGTACTGCACGTTGTCCGCGAAGAGCTTTCGGGATGCAGTCCCGGTGCTGGCCACTTGCAGCTCCGCGAGCCCGGTGGCGGCCAGTCGCTGGGCATGGCGCAAATGTCCGGATCCCATGTGGTGCGCATAGTAGGAAATTCTTGGTTTGCGGTTCATTGCACCCGTCCCAGGCTCTGGGCCGCGTGGAGGTCGTAGAGGGCTTCCTCGTAGGAACGGATCATCTGGTCCCGGGAGAACTGGGCGGCACGCTGCAGCACGTCGGTGCGGCGCAAGCCCACTGCCTCGCGGATAGCGTTCGCGAGTCCTGCCTCATCCGCCGTGCACGCCACGACCCCACCGGACGCGCCGATCAGCTCGGCCATCGCACCGTTCGGAGTCGCCGCTACCGGGGTGCCGCAGGCCATGGCCTCCAGTGTTGTCAGGCCGAAGGGCTCCTCCCACAGCGGTGACGAGATGAAGACCTGCGCGGAGGCGATGACCTCCCTCAGTTGGTCCTGGCCGAGGTGTCCCATGTAGCGGACCTTGTCATCCAAGGACGGGCGGATGAGCGATTCGTAGTACTCGGGGTCCTGGATGGGTCCGGCAAGGCGCAGCCGCAGGCCATTGGCCCGGGCAGCAGCGATGGCCAGATGGGTACCTTTCTCAGGCGTGATGCGACCAGTCCATGCCGCGGTGCCGGGGACTATGCGGTCCTTCCTGCCCGGCTCCCATCTGCGCAGGTCAATGCCGTTCGGGATTACGGCCAGATCAGGGATCCATGCTCTCCAGGCGCGTGCGTTACTGTGCGACACGGTGGCATAGCGATGGCCGTGGGGCCGCTCGGGGCGGGTGGCCAACACCGCAGTGATGCGCGGCAAGGGAGGAGTATGGAGCAGATGCAACGTGGGGATCCCGTCAAGCTGCTCATGGGGAATGGGGCTCAGGGAATTATTGATCACCACATCAAAGGCTCCAGCACGGACAGCTGAAATCGCCGAGGACATGGCCCCGTCGAGCCGCCGGTGCTGTTCGTCCCGATGGTCCTCGTCCGGATAGCCCCGCACCTGGTAATCCGCCGGAAGCACCGCCTGCACGCGGCCGCGTGAATTGCGTCCGAAGTGCGCACTGCCTGCCTTGGCGAATAGCGTCACCTCGTGGCCCCGAGCGCACAGGTCGGCCACCACATGGGAAGTATGCGCTTCCATCCCGCCCGCGAACGGAGGCCTTATCGGATGGTGCAGGTGGGCAAGCACCGCGATCCGCAATGGATCCATCGAGGGCCGCGTTTCGAAACGTTCGTACATTGAGGCCTTCCAGGGGGGCTAGCGACGAGTGATGGTTATCAACCGCACCGTAACCCTTTGGACGCGAACCGCACCGTGGGTTGAGTGAATTTCACAGCTGGCACCGAGATTCACCCCGTGCCCGCGAAGCCGATCCAGGGTTTTCCCGGAGATCTCGCGAGTCCTCGAATAGTTTTCTGAAGAGCCGTCCTGGCGTTCCCAGGCCTCCTGGACGTAGCTGGGTCTTGGCGTCCATGTCCAGTCCGGCAGTTGCGCCGCCTTTCCACGCTCACCGAAGGGTCGGTCTGCCCCAGCTGCCGGACGTGCCCAGAAATCGGGCAATCTATCTGGCAATCCGGACACGAAAACGGCCGCCCCTATGGGACGGCCGAATTCGGAAAGGCTACGCCGGGTGGGAGACCTGGAGCGGTAGTTGCGCGGTACCGGGCGCCAAGTTCACCACCTGGAAATACTCCCCCGGACCGGTGATGGTCCAGCCCGCTACGCGCCAGGCCTGGCGGTCCAGCACATTACGTCCATCGATCAGCGCTCGGGTGGACACCACCTCTCCCAGTTCCGTTGGATCCAGATCCCGGAACTCCTGCCATTCGGTGAGCAGCAGCACGATATCGGTGTCCTTGGCGGCTTCCTGCCAGGAGTCCACGTAGTGCAGGCGCGGAAAGCGTCCGGCGGCGTTCTTGTTGCCCTGCGGGTCGTAGACCGAGACGTCGGCGCCGGCATTGTAGAGGCGCACGGCGATGTCCAAGGCCGGTGAATCGCGCACGTCGTCGCTGTCCGGCTTGAAGGTCACGCCCAGCACGCAGATGTGCTTGCCCGCCAGCTCGTTGCCCAGCATGCTGGATGCCAGAGACACCACGCGGTCGCGGCGGCGCAGGTTGATCTGGTCCACTTCGGCGAGGAAGCCCATGGTGTGGCTCAGGCCGAGCTCGGAGACGCGCGCCTGCAGCGCGCGGATATCCTTGGGCAGGCAGCCGCCGCCGAAGCCCACGCCGGCATTCAGGAACCGGCGCCCGATGCGGCTGTCGTGGCCGATGGCATCGGCCAGGGTCTTGATGTCCCCGCCCACGGTTTCGGTCACTTCCGCGAAGGCGTTGATGAAGGAGATCTTGGTGGCGAGGAATGCGTTGGCGGCGACCTTGACCAGTTCGGCGGTTTCGAGGTCCGTCACGATCTCTGGGGTGCCCCGCTCCAGGATCGGGGCATAGACCTCGCGGATCTTGCGCAGTCCGAATCCGTGAGGTTCCGTGTCGCTCAGGCCGTAGACCAGACGGTCGGGAGTCAAGGTGTCCTTGACTGCGAAGCCCTCGCGGAGAAACTCAGGGTTCCATGCAAGGGTGATCTCGCTGCCGGGCAATGCGTTGGCCGCGATGCGCTCCGTCAGGCGGCGTGCCGTGCCGACGGGGACCGTGGATTTGCCGACGATCAGCGCCTGACCGGTGATGTGCTCCAGCAGGCTGTCCACCGCCCCGTCAACGTAGCTCATGTCCGCTGACTGGGAATCGGCGCGCTGCGGTGTTCCCACGGTGATGAAGTGGATGTCCGCAGCGGCCGCGGCCTCAGCGTAGGAATCGGTGAAGCGCAGCCGGCCGCTGGCCACATGCTTGCGCAGCAGCTCCGGAAGGCCCGGTTCATGGAAGGGGAGGATCCCGGCGGCCAGGGCCGTGAGCTTGGACGCGTCGACGTCGAGGCCGATGACTTCATATCCAAGTTCAGCCATGCAGGCCGCGTGGGTGGCTCCCAGATAACCGGTACCGATAACGCTGATGCGTAGAGTCACGACTCCCCTTCTTTCGTCCATGGCTCAAAGCCAGGCGGGGCCTGGCATTGAATTCTCTTTTCAGCATGCCACATCCCCGCAGTGTGTGCCCTTGGGGCACACGCTACGGGGATGTGAGAATTTACTGCAGATTTACTTGGGGCTTGGCCAAATCAGCCGAGTATTAACCGAGTGACAGGTGTTCGGAAACTGAAGCTGCCAGTGCCTCAGCTTCGGCCTGCGCCTGCTCATGTGTGGCGGCCTCGACCATTACGCGGACTACCGGCTCGGTACCCGAGGGACGAAGCAGCACACGGCCGGTGGAGCCCAGGCGGGCTTCGGCGGCTTCGATGTCCAGCTGCAGCGGCTCGCAGTCCGGCACCCCGGCCTTGTCCACGCCGCGCACGTTGATGAGCACCTGCGGCAGCACGGTCAGCACCGAGGCGAGTTCCTTCAGGGACTTGCCAGTGGCCTTGATGCGGGCCGCGATGTTCAGGCCGGTCAGCACGCCGTCACCGGTGGTGGCGTACTTGCTGAAGATCACGTGGCCGGACTGCTCGCCGCCCAGCGAGTAGTCGCCTTCCTGCATGCCTTCCAGCACGTAGCGGTCGCCCACGCCGGTCTGCTTCACGGTGATGCCTGCGGCCTCCATGGCCAGCTTCAGGCCGAGGTTGCTCATCACTGTGGCGACCAGGGTGTCGTCCTTCAGCTCGCCGCGTTCCTTGAGCGCAATGGCCATGATGGCCATGATCTGGTCGCCGTCGACAATGGTGCCTTCGTGGTCCACTGCCAGGCAGCGGTCCGCGTCGCCGTCGTGTGCGATGCCCAGGTCTGCGTTGTTTTCCAGCACGGCGGCCTGCAGCTTCTCCAGGTGGGTGGAGCCGTAGCCGTCGTTGATGTTGATGCCGTCCGGCTCTGCGCCGATCACGATAACCTGGGCGCCAGCAGCCTTAAAAACCTCCGGCGAGCAACCGGACGCTGCGCCGTGGGCGCAGTCCAGGACGACCTTCAGGCCGTCCAGGCGGTTAGGCAGGGACTGCAGCAGATGGACGATGTAGCGGTCCTCGGCGTCGGCGAAGCGCGAGACGCGTCCGACTTCGCCGCCGACAGGACGCGGCTTGGGCATCTTCAGGCACGCCTCGATAGCGTCTTCCAGGGAGTCGTCGAGCTTCTTGCCGCCACGGGCCAGGAACTTGATGCCGTTGTCCGGAGCGGCATTGTGGGATGCGGAGATCATCACGCCGAAGTCTGCGTCCAGATCGCCGACCAGGAAGGCGGCGGCCGGGGTGGGAAGCGTGCCTGCGTCCTTGACGTCGACGCCGGAGGCGGCCAGACCCGCTTCGATTGCGGCAGAGAGGAAGTCGCCGCTGATACGCGGGTCCTTCGCTACCACAGCGACTGGTTTGTGCCCGTCCTCAGGCTGGCTCAAACCCAAAACCACCGAAGCCGCCTGCGCGAGTTCCATCGCCAGCTCGGGGGTTAACAATTCGTTTGCTTTTCCTCGGACCCCATCGGTCCCAAATAACCTTGCCATCGTTATCAATCATAAGCCCTGCGCTTCGATTTACCGGTCTTGCAAGGTGCCCTGGCAGGCACCAATTGCGAAGAATTGGCGCAACGAGGCACTGTTCACCTGTTGCTTAAAGGCCAACGGCCCCACAATCCCCGAAGGGTTGTGGAGCCGTTGGATAAACCTCGAAGTAAGGTTTAGCGCTTCGAGAACTGCGAAGCCTTGCGGGCCTTCTTCAGACCAGCCTTCTTGCGCTCGATGACGCGTGCGTCGCGGGTCAGGTAACCGGCCTTCTTCAGGGTTGGGCGGTTAGCGTCGCGGTCGATCTCGTTCAGTGCACGGGCGATGCCCAGGCGCAGTGCGCCAGCCTGACCGGAAATGCCGCCGCCGTGGATGCGGGCGATAACGTCGTATGCGCCTTCCAGACCCAGAACCTTGAAAGGCTCGTTGACATCCTGCTGGTGCAGCTTGTTCGGGAAGAAGTCGTCCAGTTCGCGACCGTTGACGGTCCACTTGCCGGAGCCTGGAATCAGGCGGACGCGGGCGATGGCCTGCTTGCGACGGCCAACTGCTCCACCTGGAACGGTCAGCGGAGCACGCTCGGTCTCGGCCACAACGGTCGAGGCAGCGGTCTCGGTGGTGTAAGACGAAGGGGTCTCGCCTTCGAATTCAGTGGTTTCTTCAGCGTTCTGAGCCACGATAATCTCCTATTAAGTGTTTGTTGTCGGGGCCAGGACTACTGAGCGACCTGGGTGATTTCCAGTGCCTTTGGAGCCTGAGCAGCGTGTGGGTGCTCGGCGCCGCGGTAAACCTTCAGCTTGGACATCTGAACAGCAGACAGCTTGTTCTTAGGGATCATGCCGCGAACGGCCTTCTCAACAGCCAGCACTGGGTTCTTTTCCAGCAGGTCGGCGTAGTTCATGCTCTTCAGGCCGCCCGGGAAGCCCGAGTGGCGGTAAGCGCGCTTGTTCTGCAGCTTCTTGCCGGTCAGAGCAACCTTTTCGGCGTTGATGATGATGACGTGGTCGCCCATGTCCATGTGTGGAGCATAGGTTGGCTTATGCTTGCCGCGCAGCAGGGTTGCGGTCTGAACGGCGAGGCGGCCGAGCACTACATCGGTGGCGTCGATGACGTACCACTGACGAGTCTGATCAGCCGGCTTTGGGGTGTACGTACGCACAGTAATTGCCTTACGTTGATTCGTTTCTGGTCAAACAGTCGCTTGGCCGAAGGCGGTGAGATCCCCCGGTGACGAGCACTGTCGTGTTGTTCTTGTGTTTGGACCAGTACGTCAGGTGAGGACTGATATAGACCGGCCGTCCAGAGATGTTCGCGCGCCCAGCAGACCAGCGACTATGCAACTAAGCCGTCACGCTTGGGCGTGTAGTGTCGAACGTGGACATACACAACTCATAAGAGTTTATCTGATTAAAGCCTTTCCGGCCAAAAATGTTCAGTGCGGGTGAGTAAGAACACCCTTAATCGGCGCGGTTTTCGGGGCTTTGGCTCACTGCTGCGCCCCGCGTATCTACGTCGTGGTCTTCGCGCTTGGCACGGGTCTGCAGCGCCCGCGCAGCCAACTGGTCGGCGTTCGGGTAGTAGACCTCTTCAAGCACCAGCGCCCGGGGGTGAGCCAGCTTGGTTTTTGAATCGCGGACCATCTCTTCGAGACGGCTTGCCAGGAAGCCCGGTTGCTCCCGCCCATCGCCCACCATCATGGCAGCGCCGATCAGGGCCCTGACCATGTTGTGGCAGAAAGCGTCTGCCTTAAGGTGGGCGAGGATGACTCCGTCCTCGGTACGGGTGAAACTGAATTCCTGCAGCGTGCGGATGGTTGTCGCATCGGGGCGGGGTTTGCAGTAGGTCAGGAAGTCGTGGCGTCCCAGCACGGTCTGCGCCTCGCGGTTCATCGCTTCGACATCCAACGGTTCGCGATGCCAGGTCGTCAGGTGGCGGGTCAGCGGATCCCAGCGCTCGATACCATCGGCAATCCGGTAGGAATAGCGGCGGGCCAGCGCGGAGAACCGGGCGTCGAAGCCGTCCGGGGCAACTTCGGCCTCATGCACCCACACGGCACCATCCTGGCGACCCAGAATGCCATTGATGCGGCGCACCAGCGCAGGTCCAGGGGCCAAGGGAGAGCGGCGCGGCAGGCCGTCGAATTCTTCCTGGGTCAGGTCTAGGTGGACCACCTGGCGCCGGGCATGCACCCCTGCGTCGGTACGGCCGGCCACCACCACGCGAACACGCCGGCGAATCAGCGTCTCAAGCGCTTCTTCAACAAGCTGCTGGACGCCGGTGACATTGGGCTGGCGAGCCCACCCGTTGTAGGCGGCGCCGTCATATCCGAGGACCATGCGCATCCGAATCCACGCCGGGGTGCGGGTCTCCCCCACGGCCACGGTTCCCAGCGGATCAAAGATTTCAGACTGCGCACTCATGAATACCATTATGCGCAGTGGCTTTTCATCTCACCGAATTCGGTGGCTGGTTTCACAGACCAGACGTGCCTCAGTGGCATCGAATTAGCCATTCTGTAGACTACAGCGTAATTCGTACATTCAACGGCGAAACAACAGACCAGTCCGCTTACCCCACAAGGATCAGCATGTTCAGAAAATTCTCCGCCGCAACTGCCCTCTTCTGTTTAGGGCTCACCGCTCTGACGGGATGTAGCGTGAAGCTCTCCACGGAAGAAACTTGCGACTACCTCAACCAGCAAATCAAGGAGCGTGAGATCAATATGAAGTTCGAAACAGGTGACATCAAGCTGGCAAAAAGCGAGATAAGAGACTATGAATCGGCGCTTGAGGAGTTCGATGCAATGCTAAAGGACACGGCCGGCAAGACCGGAGACAAGCAGTTGCAAGAATCCTTGATATCCGCAGCAGGCCAAAGCACTTCAGCCTTGAAGATTCTG
Organism: Glutamicibacter soli; assembly: GCF_003309065.1. Lineage (GTDB taxonomy): Bacteria > Actinomycetota > Actinomycetes > Actinomycetales > Micrococcaceae > Glutamicibacter > Glutamicibacter soli. The sequence continues at coordinate 39,450 of NZ_POAF01000005.1, forward strand.
GCTGACGATAGCTCAGACTTCGAAGCCCAAATGGAAAGTATCAGCGAGCTGAATACAGCGTCCCAGCAACAGAACACGGAGTATCTGGGCACCGCATGCCCTAATCTGGACTCAGTCGGTTGATACGCTAGCCGGATTCCAGGCCTGCAGCTGGCACCATGCGAACGACGCAGAAATACTGGCATCATTCATGCATGCTTTGCCCTGAACCTCGAAGCAAAAATCCCCGGAATACCGATCAGGTATTCCGGGGATTTTTGACGCTTCAAGCGCCGAAGATGCTAAGCGCTAGGGCTTAGGCCTCTTCGGTAGCTTCAGCAGCCTTCTCGGTAGCCTTGGTGGCTTCCTTGACGACAGCCTGCTTTGGCGAAACTGGCTCCATCACGAGCTCGATAACAGCCATAGGAGCGTTGTCGCCCTTGCGGTTACCGATCTTGGTGATGCGGGTGTAGCCACCGTTGCGGTCAGCCATGGCTGGTGCGATGTTCTCGAACAGTTCGTGAACGATCGACTTGTTGGTGCGCGAACGCGAAGCGATCACGGACTGGACGCGACGACGCGAAGCGAGGTCTCCGCGCTTTGCGAAGGTGATCAGGCGCTCTGCGTGTGGACGCAGACGCTTGGCGCGGGTCAGGGTGGTGGTGATCTTCTTGTTCTCGAAGAGCTGTGCCGACATGTTAGCGAAGATCAGTCGCTCATGTGCTGCACTGCCGCCGAGACGCGGACCCTTGGTGGGGGTAGGCATTGTGGTTCTCCTAGATGAATAACCCGTTCCGTACGATTAGGCCGTATGGACGGATGAAGTAGTGTGTCGCGAGACTCAGGTCTTTACAGACCCTCGTCGTAGTCGTCGCCATCATCGATGGCGCTACGAGCGGCCAGATCGAAGCCTGGAGGGGAATCCTTCAGGGCCAGACCCAGTTCAACAAGCTTGGCCTTGACTTCGTCAATGGACTTCGCACCGAAGTTACGGATATCCATCAGGTCAGCCTCGGAGCGAGTGACAAGTTCACCCACAGAGTGGATGCCCTCACGCTTCAAGCAGTTGTACGAACGAACGGTGAGTTCCAGATCCTCAATCGGCAGTGCCATGTCGGCAGCCAGGGCTGCGTCGGTTGGCGATGGGCCGATTTCGATACCCTCGGCTGCAGTGTTCAGTTCGCGGAACAAACCGAACAGTTCAACCAGGGTGGTTCCTGCGGATGCAACTGCATCGCGCGGGGTGATCGATTCCTTGGTCTCCACGTCGACGATCAAGCGATCGAAGTCGGTGCGCTGCTCAACACGGGTAGCCTCCACGCGGAAGGTCACCTTCAGCACCGGGGAGTAGATCGAATCCACAGGGATACGACCGATCTCGCCATCAGCGCTCTTGTTCTGCGAGGCAGACACGTAACCGCGGCCGCGCTCAATGGTCAGTTCCATGTCGAACTTGCCATTGGCGTTTAGGGTCGCGATGTGCAGATCAGGGTTGTGGAACTCCACACCGGCTGGCGGGGTGATGTCCGCTGCGGTGACGACGCCTGGTCCCTGCTTGCGCAGGTAGGCGACGACTGGCTCGTCGTGCTCGGAAGACACGGATAGGTTCTTGATGTTCAGAACCAGTTCGGTGACGTCTTCCTTGACACCGGCTACGGTGGTGAACTCGTGCAGCACGCCGTCGATACGAATGCTGGTGACGGATGCACCAGGAATCGAGGACAGCAGGGTGCGGCGGAGCGAGTTACCAAGGGTGTAACCAAAGCCTGGCTCCAGCGGTTCGATAACGAAACGGGAGCGGTTTTCGGCAACTACTTCTTCGGTCAGGGTTGGGCGCTGCGTAATGAGCACTTACATTTCCTTTCAGCGAGCGTCCGCTATATGACGCCTCACGGGGGTGGAAACGACGGTAGCCTGAGGTGGCCGTTCGTCTTTTTGCAGGCTTATAAGTCCAAGATAGTCACCGGAGCACTCAGATGAATGCTTCGGTGACTTCTCAGGCTTAGCCTAGCGAATCAATTAGACGCGGCGACGCTTCGATGGGCGGCAACCGTTGTGTGCGCTTGGGGAAACATCCTGGATGGATCCAACCTCAAGGCCAGCAGCCTGCAGCGAACGGATCGCGGTTTCGCGTCCCGAGCCCGGGCCCTTGACGAAAACGTCAACCTTGCGCATGCCGTGCTCCTGCGCACGCTTGGCAGCGGCTTCAGCAGCCATCTGGGCAGCGTACGGGGTCGACTTACGCGAGCCCTTCATGCCTACCTCGCCGGCCGAAGCCCACGAGATCACAGCGCCAGTCGGATCGGTGATCGAAACGATGGTGTTGTTGAAGGTGCTCTTGATATGCGCCTGTCCCTGGGCGATATTCTTTTTGTCCTTGCGACGCGGCTTACGTACCGCTCCACGAGTCTTTGGGGGCATTTCTTCTCCTACGAAAAAGGTTTTTGAACTAGACCGCTAAGATTTAGCGAGTCTTCTTCTTACCGGCTACGGTGCGCTTCGGGCCCTTGCGGGTACGAGCGTTGGTCTTGGTGCGCTGACCGCGGACCGGCAGGCCCTTACGGTGACGAAGACCTTCGTAGGATCCGATTTCAACCTTGCGGCGGATGTCAGCCTGAACCTCGCGGCGCAGGTCACCTTCCACCTTGTAGGTGCCTTCGATGAAGTCACGAAGCTGAACGAGCTCAGCGTCGGTGAGATCCTTCACGCGGGTATCCGGGGAGATCCCGGTTGCTGCGATGGTCTCTTCTGCACGGGTCTTGCCCACGCCGTAGATGTAAGTCAGCGCGATGATTACGCGCTTCTCGCGTGGGATGTCCACGCCTGCTAAACGAGCCAAGTGGCTACCTTTCAACCAACGGAGGTCTGGAGCAGCACCTTCCGCGAGGGTCCTCGCGGCCCCGGCCTCCGAATCCGGGGGTGTACGGCAACCTGGGTTGCCGCGGTACTGCCTATATGACTACGCGTGGGAAATCCCGAAAAACGGAATTAGCCCTGACGCTGCTTGTGGCGTGGGTTCTCGCAGATCACCATGACGCGACCATTGCGGCGAATCACCTTGCACTTGTCGCAGATCGGCTTCACGCTAGGGTTAACCTTCAAGGGTTTACTCCTCTTGCGGTTGCAGTTAAATGTGGAGCAGTAAAAAGCTTATCCAAGAACATTGCTCTAGCGGGCGCTTTGCGATGAATCGCACAACGTCCGCCAGAAAAGTCCAAGAGTGCTGTTTACTTGTAGCGGTAAACGATACGGCCTCGGTTGAGGTCGTATGGGCTCATTTCAACCTGCACTCGGTCCTCTGGGAGGATTCGAATGTAGTGCTGACGCATCTTACCCGAGATAGTGGCGAGCACCACGTGTCCATTCGGCAGCTCCACGCGGAACATCGCGTTCGGCAGCGCTTCGGTCACAGTGCCCTCTACCTGGATGACACCTTCCTTCTTGCCCATTTTCCCCGCTAACTTTGGTTGCCTTGGTTTCCCTCGGCAAGTAATTGGTTCTGGTTCGCGACCGGTGCAACCCCAACCTAAGGTTTTGGGCGCACTTAAATAACGAACCAACAGACAACACTACGCCATCACCACGGCCTTCGCCAATTCGGACCGTGTTTTAAACTGTTAGATCCAGCACTCCGCGTGGATGCGGAGTGCTGGATCTTCAGTGGACAGGTACCCTATGGGCGGATTGGCGACGGGGTCACGCCGAACGGCGCCAGGCCGGCCTCTCCCCCGTCATGGGCCGAGAGTACCCAGACGCCGCCCATGGTGAAGGCGACGGTGTGCTCCCACTGCGAGGCGTTGGACTTGTCGTTGGTGACCACCGTCCAGTCGTCCTCAAGCACCGAGGTCTCGATGCCGCCGCGCACCAGCATCGGCTCGATGGCTAGGGCCATGCCCGGCTTGATGCGCGGACCACGGTGGCCGGAGTTGTAGTTCAGCACGTCCGGAGCCATGTGCATCTCGGAGCCGATGCCGTGGCCGCAGTAGTCTTCCAAGATGCCCAGCTCGTCGCCCGGCTGGCTGGTCACGAAGTCGTCGATGGCGGTGCCGATCTGGCCGATGAAGCGGGCCTTGGCCGCGGCGGCGATGCCTGCCCACATGGCCTGCTCGGTGATGTCGCTCAGGCGCTGGTCTGCCGGGTCGATGTTCTTGCCCACCAGCACGGTGCGCGCCGAGTCCGAGTGCCAGCCGTCCACAATGGCGCCGCCGTCGATCTTCAGCACGTCACCGTCCTTCAGCTCGTAGTCCGACGGGAAGCCGTGCACGACCTCGTGGTTGACCGAGGCGCAGATATTGGCCGGGAACCCGTGGTAGCCGAGGAAGTTGCTGGTGGCTCCGTGGCGCTCCAGCACCTTGGCGAAGACCTTGTCAACGGCGGCGGTGGTGATGCCCGGGCGTGCCATGGCGACGGCCTCATCCAGCGCCTCGGCCAGCACCAGGCCGGCTTCACGCATCTTCAGGATTTCCGAGTTGGATTTGTACTCAATTCGCGGCTGTCCAAGTGCCAAGGTAACTCCCCTAGGTGTTCACGGGTTGCTCGCCGCCGGCGGTTGCCGGCGTTGGTGCGAGCCTTCAGTCTGTAAAATCACGCAGGGACCGTGCCGCTCGCCCGTAGGCTTGCCGTGCACGGTCCCTGCGCGTGAGAACGCTTGCGCTTAGGCGTTGACGTTCAATGCGGCCATGACGCGGTCGGTGACCTCGTCGATGGCGCCGATGCCGTCGACCTTGCGCACGATGCCACGTTCTTCGTAGCGGTCGACCACGATCTTGGTCTCTGCGTTGTACAGGCCCAGGCGGTGGCGGATGACCTCTTCGGTGTCGTCCGCGCGGCCTTCGATCTCTGCACGCTTCAGGAGCCGGGCAACCAGCTCGTCGTCGTCGGCGGTCAGCTGCAGCACTGCGTCCAGGGCGATGCCCTTGGCTTCCAGCATTGCATCCAGCGCGTCGACCTGTGCGCTGGTGCGCGGGTAGCCGTCCAGCAGGAAGCCGGTGGCCACATCGTCCTGGTTCAGGCGGTCTTCGACCATGTTGTTGGTGACCGAATCAGGTACAAAGTCGCCATTGTCGATGTACTTGCTGGCTTCGATACCCAGCGGGGTGCCGCCCTTGACGTTCGCGCGGAAGATGTCGCCGGTGGAGATCGCGGGGATCTCCAGGCGCTCGGAGATCTTCACGGCCTGGGTTCCTTTACCGGCGCCCGGCGGTCCAATGATAAGCAGTCGACTCATCGCAGTAGCCCTTCGTAGTTTCGTTGCTGCATTTGAGCATTGATTTGTTTGACGGTCTCAAGACCAACACCAACCATGATGATGATCGAGGTGCCGCCGAATGGGAAACTCTGATCTGCGTTGATCAACACGAAGGCAATCAATGGAATCAACGCGACGAATGCCAAGTACAGCGAACCCGGGAACGTGATCCGCGAGATCACGTACTGCAGGTACTCGGCGGTCGGACGGCCGGCCCGGATGCCCGGGATGAAGCCGCCGTACTTCTTCATGTTGTCCGCCACCTCAACCGGGTTGAAGGTGATGGCTACGTAGAAGTAGGTGAAGCCGATGGTCAGCAAGGTGTACACCAGCATGTACCACGGCGAGGAGGTCGAGGAGTGCGTCTGCAGCCACAGCGCCCAGTCCGGCAGCGTGCCGTCCGGGTTCTGGTTGAACTGCACGATCATCTGCGGCAGGGCCAGGATCGAGCTGGCGAAGATCACCGGGATCACGTTAGCCATGTTCAGCTTAAGCGGGATGTAAGTGGAGGTCCCGCCCACGGTGCGCCGACCGATGGTCCGCTTGGCGTACTGCACCGGCACGCGGCGCTGGGACTGTTCCACGAACACAACCAGGCCGATGATGACCAGGCCGATGGCGATGACGCCGACGAAGGTCAGCCAGCCCTGGGTCTGCAGGATCGCGCCCATGGAGGCTGGGAAGCCCGAAGCGATCGAGGTGAAGATCAGGATCGACATGCCGTTGCCGATGCCGCGTTCGGTGATCAGCTCGCCCATCCACATGATCAGGCCGGTGCCTGCCGTGAGTGTGATGATCATCAGCAAGATGACGATCAGGCTGTCGTCCGGCACCAGCGGGAGGCTGCAGCTCGGGAACAGGTTGCCTGTGCGGGCCAAGGTCACCAAGGTGGTGCCCTGCAGCAGCGCCAAGGCGATGGTGAGGTAACGCGTGTACTGGGTCAGCTTGCCCTGGCCGGCCTGGCCTTCCTTGTGCAGGGTCTCGAAGTGCGGGATGACCACACGCAGCAGCTGCACGATGATGGCCGCCGTAATGTACGGCATGATGCCCATCGCGAAGATCGAAACCTGCAACAGGGCGCCGCCACTGAACAGATTCACAAATGAATAAAGTCCACCGGTGGTTTCACCCATTGCCAGACACTGCTGAACGTTGCTGTAATCAATACCCGGGGTCGGGATGAATACGCCGACACGGTAGATCGCGAGGATCCCCAGCGTGAACAGCAACTTGTTGCGCAGATCAGGCGTCCGAAAAACTCGGGCTATGGCGCTGAACAAGCGTCCTCCTGAAGTATGTTCCTGAGTCGTTGAGCCAGATACGACTACGACCTAATGATTCTAGCTGTCCTAGGTAGCTCCGCGCCAAATACGAGACACGGAAAATGCCCGGAATTTTCTCATTTGTAATAAGAACAGCCAGATCACCGAAGCTATTTCCGGCGATCAGCCGAAAATCTTTGAGAAATGGAAAGCCCCCGTTCACCTTGAAAACTCAACGTGAACGGGGGCTTGGCCTTGGCTTGACCCTAGCTTAGAGGGTGTTTGCCGAGCCGCCGGCAGCAGCGATCTTCTCAGCAGCGGAAGTCGAGAAGGCATCAACCTTCACGTCGACCTTGACCGAGATCTCGCCGGTGCCCAGCACCTTGACGGGCTGGTTCTTGCGAACGGCGCCCTTGGCAACGAGTGCCTCGACGGTGACTTCGCCACCCTCTGGGAACAGCTCCGAGATCTTGTCCAGGTTTACAACCTGGAACTCGACGCGGAACGGGTTCTTGAAGCCGCGCAGCTTCGGCAGACGCATGTGCAGCGGAAGCTGTCCGCCTGCGAAGCCTGCCTTCACCTGGTAACGAGCCTTGGTACCCTTGGTACCGCGACCGGCGGTCTTACCCTTCGATGCCTCACCACGACCAACACGGGTCTTGGCGGTCTTGGCACCTTCGGCTGGACGCAGGTGGTGTACCTTAAGTGCGTTTTCCTTCTGAGCCATCTTTACTTCGCCTCCTCAACCTTCAGCAGGTGTGGGACCTTGTTGACCATGCCGACAGTCACAGGGTCAGCGGAGCGGACAACGGTGTGTCCGATGCGCTTCAGGCCCAGCGAGCGAACAACGTCGCGCTGTACCTGGTTACCACCGATGATGGACTTGATCTGGGTGATTTCCAGCTGGGCGTCGCTTGGAACAATGTTCTTAGCCATTGAAATTAAGCACCTGCCTTCTGGGACTGGATGTGACGCAGCATTGCTGCCGGTGCAACCTCGTCCAGCGGAAGACCGCGGCGAGCTGCAACAGCCTGAGGCTCTTCCAGAGCCTTCAGTGCGGCAATGGTGCCCTGAACGATGTTGATCTGGTTCTGCGAACCCATCGACTTCGACAGGATGTCGTGGATGCCTGCGCACTCCAGCACGGCGCGCACCGGACCGCCGGCGATAACGCCGGTACCCGGAGCGGCTGGGCGGAGCAAGACAACGCCAGCGGCGGCCTCGCCCTTGACCAGGTGCGGGATGGTGGTGCCAACGCGTGGAACGCGGAAGAAGGACTTCTTGGCCTCTTCAACGCCCTTGGCGATAGCGGCAGGAACTTCCTTAGCCTTGCCGTAGCCAACGCCGACCATGCCGTTGCCGTCACCGACGACTACCAGAGCGGTGAAGCTGAAGCGACGACCACCCTTGACGACCTTGGAGACGCGGTTGATAGCTACAACGCGCTCAAGGAACTTGTCCTTGTCTTCGTTGCGGTTATCCTTCTGATCGCGACCGCGGCCACGACCTTCACCACGACCGCGGCCTTCGCCACGACCGCGACCCTCGCCACGGCGGGATCCGGTGTTCTCGGTAGCGGGAGCAGCTGCAGTCTCGACTGCCTCAGTAGCTTCAGACACCTGAGTTTCCTTCTTGTTGGTTGCTTCGCTCACAGTGCCAGCCCACCTTCACGTGCGCCGTCAGCAACAGCAGCCACGCGACCGTGGTACTTGTTGCCGCCGCGGTCGAATACAACAGCCTCAATGCCGGCAGCCTTGGCACGCTCTGCAACGAGCTCGCCAACGCGCTTGGACTTTGCGGTCTTGTCTGCATCGCTTGCGCGAAGATCTGCTTCCATGGTCGAAGCGCTGGCCAGGGTCAGACCCTTCGAGTCGTCCACGATCTGAACGAACATGTGACGAGCCGAGCGGTTGATGACCAGGCGTGGACGAGCCTCGGTACCGACGATGCGCTTGCGCACACGCAGGTGACGGCGACCGCGCTGAGCGGACTTGCTCTTGCCCTTGATTCCGATAGCCATGATTACTTACCAGCCTTTCCAGCCTTGCGCAGGATACGCTCGCCGGCGTAGCGGATGCCCTTGCCCTTGTAAGGCTCGGTCTTGCGCAGCTTGCGGATGTTAGCGGCAACCTCACCGACGTGCTGCTTGTCGATGCCAGCAACGGTGATCTTGTTGTTTCCCTCCACGGACAGGGTGATGCCCTCAGGGGCTTCAACGCTGATCGGGTGGGAGTAACCCAGAGCAAGCTCAAGGGTGTTGCCCTTGGCCTGAACGCGGTAGCCGGTACCGTGGATTTCGAGCTTCTTCTCGTAACCCTCGGTGACACCAATGATCAGGTTGTTGATCAGGGTACGGGTCAGACCGTGCAGCGAACGGGCCTCGCGGCCGTCGTTCGGACGGGAGACGGTAACGGTGTTCTCGTCCTTGGCAACGGTGATCGGAGCCGAAACGGTCAGCGAAAGCTCACCCTTCGGGCCCTTGACGGTGACCAGCTGGCCATCGATGTTCAGTTCAACGTTGGCAGGAACGGTGATCGGAAGACGTCCAATACGTGACATAGTGTTTTCCTTCCCTTCCCGTTACCAGACGTAGGCGAGGACTTCCCCACCCACGCCCTTCTTTGCAGCCTGACGGTCGGTAAGCAGACCGGAGGAGGTGGACAGGATCGCGATACCAAGACCACCGAGCACGTGAGGCAGGTTGGTGGACTTTGCGTAAACGCGCAGGCCTGGCTTGGAGATACGACGTACGCCGGCGATCGAACGCTCGCGCGATGGGCCGTACTTCAAAGTGATGGTCAGCTTCTTGCCGACTTCGGCAGCCTCTTCCTCGAAGGAGGCAATGTAGCCCTGTTCCTTCAGGATGTTGGCAATGCGCAGCTTGAGCTTGCTCGACGGCATCGACACAGTGTCGTGATAAGCCGAGTTGGCGTTGCGCAGACGAGTCAGCATATCTGCGACTGGATCTGTCATAGACATGTGGGCTTCAGCCCTTCCTCGTTACGGTTTCCTTTGCGGACCTGTAACGTAGTGAGATTAGTTGTTGGTCTTGAACGGGAAGCCCAGAGCCTTGAGCAAGGCGCGGCCTTCGTCGTCAGTCTTGGCGGTGGTCACCACAGTGATGTCCATACCGCGCACGCGATCGATCTTGTCCTGATCGATTTCATGGAACATCGACTGTTCGGTCAGACCGAAAGTGTAGTTGCCATTGCCATCGAACTGGCGGTCGCTCAGGCCGCGGAAGTCGCGGATACGAGGCAGTGCCAGGGTGATCAGGCGATCAACGAATTCCCACATGCGATCGTTACGCAGGGTGGTGTGGGTACCGATCGGCATGCCTTCGCGCAGCTTGAACTGTGCGATCGACTTGCGGGCACGGGTAACCACTGGCTTCTGACCGGTAATTGCGGTCAGATCGCGCACGGCGCCTTCAATGAGCTTGGAATCCTTGGCTGCTTCGCCAACACCCATGTTCACTACAACCTTGGTCAGGTTAGGAACCTGCATCGGGTTGGCGTAGTTGAACTGCTCCTGCAGGGCAGGGCGGATGTCAGCTGCGTACTTAGCGCGCAGACGTGGCTGGATCTTGTTGGCTGCTTCAGTCATTACAGATCCTTTCCGGAAGCCTTGGCGTAACGAACGCGTACAGTCTTGGACACGCCGTTCTTTTCTACGGTTTCCTCGCGGAAACCAACGCGGGTTGGCTTCTTGGTTTCTGGATCAACAACAGCAACGTTCGAAACGTGTACTGGAGCTTCAACAACCTCGATGCCGCCAGTCTGGGTGCCGCGCTCGGTCTGGCCAGCCTTGGTGTGCTTGGTGACGCGGTTAACGCCCTCAACCAGCACGCGGTTGGTCTCGGTGATGACCTTCAGGACCTTGCCCTGCTTGCCACGTTCCTTACCGGCGATGACCTGAACCAGGTCACCCTTCTTGATCTTTGCGCCCATGCTTACAGCACCTCCGGAGCCAGGGAAACGATCTTCATGAACTTCTTGTCGCGAAGTTCACGACCCACTGGGCCGAAGATACGAGTTCCACGAGGATCGGCAGCGTCACCCTTGAGGATCACTGCAGCGTTCTCGTCGAACTTGATGTAGGAACCGTCGGCGCGACGGATTTCCTTCTTGGTGCGAACGACGACAGCCTTGACGACGTCGCCCTTCTTTACGTTGCCGCCAGGGATTGCATCCTTGACGGTTGCGACAATGGTGTCGCCGATGCTTGCGTAGCGACGCTTCGAGCCACCCAGAACACGAATGGTAAGGATTTCCTTAGCACCGGTGTTATCGGCAACCTTGAGTCGCGACTCCTGCTGAATCACTTCTTACTCCTGTCGTCTCGCTGGTTCTCATAAATGAGCCTTGCGGAACGGATATGGTCTCCACGATACGATCGCTTACCCCCACCGACGCGGGCGCACCGAATGCTGATCCCAATTGGCGGCAGGGCCGAGGCGTAAAATATCGAGGCTGTGTGTGCGGCGAATATGATTTCCGACCGCACTGCATCAGGCCGAAGGTGGATAGTCCCCGAACAAGATGCGCACAGATTCTTAAGTTTAGCCTAGAGTGGCGCGAAACCGAAATGGTGTGGTAGGGCGAAAAGACGCGTTGTTGGTCACATCGGCAACGGAAAAGAACCGCGGAAATTCAAGGATCCACCATCAGCTCGGCCACCACACCCAGATGGTCCGAACCGCCAATGCTCTGCGTTTGGAAGTCCGCCACGTGTGCCTGGCTGGCCAGAATATGGTCGATTTCGACCAGCGGAGGGAATCTCCTGCCCGCCGGCCACGAGACGTCGGGCCACCGACCGGAGGATTCAAGGAAACCGGCCGTCGCACTTCGGTACTGCGGGTGGGCGCGTACCGAGTTGAAGTCCCCTGCCAAGATCACCGGGCCCCCGCGGTGGCTTTGCGCCCAGTCTTCCAGCGCGGCCAGTCCCTGGGCCCACCGCGCGGCGTTGTTCAGCGGCGGGTAGATGTGGATGCCGGCGACTGTGACGGGCCCCTGCGGCGTCTGCACTTCGGCGACCGGCAGCGAATACCACCCGGTGTCCTTCGCGCTCAGCTCCTCGGTCCGCTCCGTGAGCCGGTAGCGCGAGAAGATCACGGTATCACGCTCTCCCCCGGCCGGGGCCTGCGCGGTCCGGTATCCCAGGTCATTCATGGCGCCGCGCTGGGCCAGGGCCGCATGCAGCGGTTCGCTAGTTTCCACCAGCACCAGAATATCGGGGTCGCGCTGCCGGATCGCCTCGGCCAGTTCGTCGGGTTCCGCGCCCGCCTTGAGCGTATTGAAGGACATCACCGTCAACGATTCGCCACTTGCCCCGGCGGTCGAGCACGGCATCGCGGGGTTGAAGCTGGCAGCTACTCCTGACAGCAGGCAGCCGAGCAGCAACGCTGCGAGAACCCATCGGCGCCTCAGCAGCGCGACCAGGCATGCTGCGGCCGGCAGCACGAGCATCCACAGCGCAAAGGCCTGCAGCTTCGGAACCCAGCCGGCGCCGAGCCATGGGAGCCATCCCAGCAATCCGATGAGAATGCCGGCCAGCAGCACGAGCGGCCACGCCCACGGATGTGTCGTCGTCGCCCGTGTGCTCATCATGTCTTGAGCCTACGCGGTGAGGTCCATGCGGAAGCCGATTGACGGCGTGTTCCTACTGTTCAGATGCCCATTGGGCCACCCGTTGCGCGCTTTCTTCCTCGGACAGGTCTTCCACCCGGCTCAAGATGGACCAGCGGATGCCGAAAGGGTCGATGATGGATGCGAATCGGTCACCGGAGACGAAGTTCGTGGCCGGTTCGCGAATCGTCGCGCCGGCTTCGACGGCCTTGGCAAGCACCGCATCGACGTCCTGGCAGTACAGCCCCATGGAATAGCAGGCGTTCGGGGCGGCGGGCGGCGGAACGAGCCCGTAGTCCGGGCTTGGTTCACCGATCTGCAGGTGACCCTGGCCGAAGTCGATCTCTGCATGCGCAATAACCCCGCCCATCACGGTGGTGTCGATGATGCGCGCGCCGAACACGTCGCGGTAGAATTCCAGCGCGCCGGCGGCATTGGCGATCGACAGGAACGGGGTCAGGCTGCTCATGCCATGCGGTACGCCGTCGGTGGTGTATTTGCCGGAGACGCCGCGGGTTGAATCATTCTCTGTTTTCATGCCACAACGGTATTCCCCTGTGGCACCCTTGGACTTGTAGAAACACGACAACTTCAAGGCGGTGGCCGGTGGCAGATGAACGCGATCGCCGAGGTGTCCTGTATCCCGCGCGGCTCCCGCAGTTCGAGCGTATTCTCCCGCCACCCGAGCTGAAGGCCCTGGTCGGCTGGTTCTGGCTCGTGCACTGGGATATCGATGCCGGCAGGACCTCGCGGCAACAGCTGCTTCCGTTCCCGTTGATGAACCTCGTGGTGCAGGAAGAAGGCGTGACGGTGTCCGGCCCGGCCTCCGCGGCATCCCACCGGGATCTATCCGGCAACGGGTGGGCTGTGGCCGCCTTGCTCCGGCCCGCTGCGGCGGACGTCCTGGAGCTGTCCCCCGCCGAGCTGGTTGACCGCGAAGTCGAATTCAACGCCCCGGATCTGCTGGAGGCGGTCACGTGCATCCTGGGCAAGGGCGCGGGCCCTGCGGGCAATCATGAAAGCGCCGCTGCGCTGGGAGCGTGGTTTACGCGTACGTGTCCTGTCCCTGAGTCGCAGGGGCTTGTGGCCAACGAATTCATCGACTACGTCGCCGCGACCCGCAGCGCAGTCAGTGTCGAGCAGGCGGCCGCAACACTGGGATTGGGCGTCAGGAGCCTTCAGCGGCTTTCGCTGCGGTATCTCGGGTTGCCGCCCTTGGCGGTCATCCGCCGCTACCGGCTGCAGGAAGCAGCCGCACGGGTACGGGAGAACTCGTCAACCTCCATCGCCCAGATCGCCGCCGAACTCAGGTACGCGGACCAGGCGCACCTGGCTTCGGACTTCCGGAGAATTCTCGGATTCAGTCCCAGCTCGTACCGCGAACAGAATGTTCCTGAACGCTAGCCACCCCGAGGACTTCAGGGCACGATGGCGGCGATCGCGCTGATCTCGATCAACGCGCCGGGCAATCCCAGGGCGGCGACCATGCTGGCCACGACCAAGGGCGGTTCGTCCCTGGCGAGCCGTGGAGCTATCGCCCCGTAGGCGGCATTGACATCGCTGCCCTGGACCATGACGACGGTCCATTGCACCACGTCGTCGAGGCTCGCTCCGGCGGCTGCCAGTGCCGCCACCGCGTTGTCCATGGCCTTGGACGCCTGCGCGGCGATGTCCCCCGCGCCTTCAAGCCGGCCTTGCGCGTCGACCGCGTCCTGCCCTCCAAGATAGACCGTGGCCATGCCCGGCGGGACCACCGCCGCGTGGCTGAAGGCCGGTGAGTGGACGAGCCCCTCGGGGCGGAAAAGCTGAATCTGTGCCATGAGGCATGGTTGCACAGAATTCTCGGCCAGGCCACGGCAGCCACGTTGTTCCGTATACGCAAAAAAGCCCCGAACTCTTCTTTCGAAGTGTTCGGGGCGTTTTGTGCAATTCACGTAATCCGTGAAATCACCAAGAAAGCTTACTTAGCCTTCTCGACGATCTCGACCAGACGCCAGTGCTTGTCAGCAGACAGCGGGCGGGTCTCAGCGATTACAACCAAGTCACCGATGCCGGCCTCGTTGTTCTCGTCGTGAGCCTTCACGTTCTTGTTACGACGCATGACCTTGCCGTAGAGGGCGTGCTTCACACGGTCCTCAACGTCAACGACGATGGTCTTCTGCATCTTGTCGGAAACCACGTAACCACGGAGGGTCTTGCGGTCGTTGCGCTCGGTTGCGTCAGCCACACCGTTCTCCTTCTCGCTCATTACTTGGAGTCCTTCTTGGTCTCTTCAACCGGAACAACGACATCCTGACGAATACCCAGCTCGCGTTCGCGCAGCACCGTGTAGATGCGGGCGATGTCGCGCTTGATGGCCTTCAGGTTACCGTGGGTCTCCAGCTGGCCGGTGGCCGACTGGAAACGCAGGTTGAACAGTTCTGCCTTGGCCTTCTTCAATTCCTCGTTCAAACGAGCAGTATCGAAGCCGTCCAGGGACTCAATGCTAAGGTCCTTAGAACCGATAGACATCCCTATTCACCACCTTCACGACGCACGATGCGTGCCTTCATCGGCAGCTTGTGAATCGCGAGACGCAGGGCCTCGCGAGCTACCTCTTCACTGACGCCACCGAGTTCAAACATGACTCGTCCTGGCTTGACGTTGGCGACCCACCACTCCGGCGAACCCTTACCGGAACCCATGCGGGTTTCGGCTGGCTTCTTGGTCAGCGGACGGTCTGGGTAGATGTTGATCCACACCTTACCGCCACGCTTGATGTAACGGGTCATGGCGATACGAGCGGCCTCGATCTGACGGTTGGTCACGTAGGCCGGGGTCAGCGCCTGAATACCGAAATCACCGAATGCTACGGTGGTGCCGCCCTTGGCAGCACCCGAACGCTTCGGGTGGTGCTGCTTGCGGAACTTTACTCGACGTGGGATAAGCATTTAAGCCTCTCCTCCTTCCGCAGCCGGAGCTGCAGCGCCCTTGTTGCGGTCGTTACGACGACGACGCTCTCCACCACGTGGACGATCGTTGCCGCCGCGGCCGCCGCGAGCTGGAGCAGCAGCAGCCTGCTGTGCAGCCAGTTCCTTGGCGGTGACGTCACCCTTGTAGATCCAGACCTTCACGCCGATGCGGCCGAAGGTGGTCTTGGCTTCGAACTTGCCGAAGTCGATGTTCGCGCGCAGGGTGTGCAGCGGCACACGGCCTTCGCGGTAGAACTCCTTGCGGGACATTTCTGCACCGCCCAGGCGACCGGAGCACTGAACGCGGATGCCCTTGGCACCAGCGCGCATTGCCGACTGCATTGCCTTCTTCATCGCACGGCGGAAAGCCACGCGGGAAGCAAGCTGCTCGGCGATGCCCTGGGCGACCAGCTGGGCCTCCATGTCAGGGTTCTTGACCTCGAGGATGTTCAGCTGAACCTGCTTCTTGGTGAGCTTTTCCAGCTCGCCGCGAATGCGGTCGGCTTCGGCGCCGCGGCGACCGATCACGATGCCCGGACGAGCGGTGTGGATGTCCACACGCACACGGTCACGGGTACGCTCGATCTCAACGCGGGCGATGCCGGCGCGGTCCATGCCGTCGGACAGGAGCGCACGGATCTGTACGTCTTCCTTCACGTAATCCTTGTAGCGCTGACCTGGCTTGCTGGAATCAGCGAACCAGTGCGACACGTGGTCAGTGGTGATGCCGAGACGGAAACCGTTCGGGTTTACCTTCTGTCCCATTTAGTTCTCCCCACCCTTCTTAGGGGTTGAAACAACCACAGTCACGTGGCTGGTGCGCTTCTTGATCTGGAATGCGCGACCCTGAGCTCGCGGCTGGAACCGCTTCATGGTCGGACCCTCGTCAACAAACGCCTCGCTGATAATCAGCTCGTCCTCATTGAATGCTTCACCTGCGCGGTCCGCGGCGGCACGGGCGTTAGCCACTGCCGATGCGACAACCTTGTATACCGGCTCCGAAGCTGCCTGTGGGGCGAACTTCAGAATGGCCAGTGCCTCGTTGGTCTGCAGACCACGAACAAGGTTGACGACGCGCCGGGCCTTCATAGGCGTTACGCGGATATGGCGCGCAATTGCCTTGGCTTCCATTGCTATCCTTCTCTCGTCTATCGAAGAAGTGCTAAGCGATCACTAGTTCCCTTGCGGGGCCTAGCGGCGCTTGCCCTTCTTGTCGTCCTTTACGTGGCCACGGAACGTGCGCGTTGGGGCAAACTCTCCGAGCTTGTGACCAACCATGGATTCGGTAACGAACACAGGAATGTGCTTGCGACCGTCGTGCACGGCGATGGTGTGTCCCAGCATGTCCGGGATGATCATCGAACGGCGGGACCACGTCTTGATGACGTTCTTGGTGCCCTTTTCGTTTTCAGCAACGACCTTCAGGAACAGGTGCTGATCGACGAAGGGGCCTTTCTTCAGGCTGCGTGGCATGTTTCCAGGCTCCTATCGCTTGTTCTTGCCGGTCTTGCGACGACGCACAATGAGCTTGTCGCTTTCCTTGTTCGGACGACGGGTGCGTCCTTCACGCTTACCGTTGGGGTTGACCGGGTGGCGACCACCGGAGGTCTTGCCCTCACCGCCACCGTGTGGGTGGTCGACTGGGTTCATGACAACACCACGCACGGTTGGGCGAACGCCCTTCCAGCGCATGCGGCCGGCCTTGCCCCAGTTGATGTTGATCTGCTCGGCGTTGCCAACTTCGCCGATGGTTGCGCGGCAGCGCACATCGACGTTGCGGATTTCGCCGGAAGGCAGACGCAGCTGAGCGAAGCGACCCTCACGGGCTACCAGCTGGATCGAAGCGCCAGCGGAACGAGCCATCTTGGCGCCGCCGCCTGGGCGGAGCTCCACAGCGTGAATCACGGAACCAACCGGGATGTTACGCAGCGGCAGGTTGTTGCCTGGCTTGATGTCAGCGTTCGGACCGGCCTCAACGGTGTCACCCTGGTTGAGGTTGTTCGGTGCGATGATGTAGCGCTTGGTGCCGTCCACGTAGTGGAGCAGTGCGATACGAGCGGTGCGGTTCGGGTCGTACTCGATGTGAGCAACCTTTGCCGGAACGCCGTCCTTGTCGTGACGACGGAAGTCGATCACGCGGTATGCGCGCTTGTGTCCGCCACCCTTGTGTCGGGTGGTGATCTTACCGGAGTTGTTACGGCCGCCGCTCTTGGTGAGTGGGCGAACCAGCGACTTTTCCGGAGTCGATCGGGTGATTTCTGCGAAGTCGGCTACCGACGAGCCGCGCAGGCCCGGGGTAGTCGGCTTGAACTTACGAATTCCCATTTATTCTATTCCTCGTTAAAGTGGTCTCCGCTTAGGAAAGCGGACCGCCGAAGATGTCAATCGAACCATCCTTGAGGGTGATGATTGCACGCTTGGTAGCCTTGCGTGCGCCCCACCCGAACTTGGTACGCTTGCGCTTACCTGGACGGTTGATGGTGTTCACGGAATCAACCTTGACGTTGAAGATAGCTTCAACGGCATTCTTGATTTCCGACTTGTTCGAACGTGGGTCGACCAGGAAGGTGTACTTACCTTCGTCGATCAGACCGTAGCTCTTTTCCGATACGACTGGTGCGATGACCACGTCGTGTGGAGCCTTGGAGAAGGTGCTCACTTGGCTTCCTCCTTCTGGACCAGGGCATCGAATGCAGCCTTGGTGAAGACTACGTCATCCGAAACCAGAACATCGTAGGTGTTCAGCTGGTCGACGTACAGAACGTGCACAGCGGCGAGGTTGCGCACGGACAGTGCAGCAACATCGTTGGCGCGATCGATGACGACAAGCAGGTTCTTGCGCTCGGTCAGCGAACGCAGGGTTGCCAGTGCTTCCTTGGTCGACGGGGTCTCACCGGCGACCAGGTTCTCAATGACGTGGACGCGATCGAAGCGTGCGCGATCAGACAGGGCGCCGCGCAGTGCAGCAGCCTTCATCTTCTTCGGGGTACGCTGCGAGTAGTCGCGCGGGGTTGGGCCGTGGACAATGCCGCCGCCGGTCATGTGAGGAGCGCGGATCGAACCCTGACGGGCGCGGCCGGTACCCTTCTGCTTGAACGGCTTGCGACCTGCACCCGAAACCTCGGAGCGGTCCTTGACCTTGTGGGTACCCTGGCGGGCAGCAGCCAGCTGTGCAACGACAACCTGGTGCAGCAGCGGGACGTTGGTCTGTACGTCGAAGATCTCTGCAGGCAGTTCGACGTTAAGTGCCTTAGTCATTTACTTATGCTCCCTTCACGGCGGTGCGTACGAGGACGACGCGGCCGCGGGCGCCTGGAACGGCACCCTTGATCAGCAGGAGGTTCTTCTCAGCGTCGATGGCGTGGATGGTCAGGTTCTGAGTGGTAACACGCTCAGCGCCCATGCGACCAGCCATCTTCTGTCCACGGAAAACGCGACCTGGGGTCGATGCGCCGCCGATGGAACCTGGCTTACGGTGGTTCTTGTGAGCACCGTGCGAAGCGCCAACACCGGAGAAGTTGTGACGCTTCATGGTACCGGCGAAGCCCTTGCCCTTGGAGGTGCCAACGACGTCGACCTTCTGGCCGGCTTCGAAGAGTTCCACGGACAGTTCCTGGCCAGCTGCGTACTCGGCAGCGTCTGCGGTGCGCAGTTCTACCAGGTGACGACGTGGGGTCACGCCTGCAGCTTCGAAGTGACCTGCCAGTGGCTTGGTCACCTTGCGCGGATCGATCTGGCCGTAGCCGATCTGAACTGCGGTGTAGCCATCGCGGTCAGCGTTGCGAAGCTGGGTGACAACGTTGCTATCAGCCTGCACGACGGTGACAGGGATCAGGTTGTTGTTCTCGTCCCAAACCTGGGTCATGCCGAGCTTCGTGCCCAACAGGCCCTTAACATTGCGGGTTGCGGTCATAGTTTTCTCGCCACCTCCCCTTAAAGCTTGATTTCGATGTTGACGTCCGCCGGCAGGTCGAGACGCATCAGCGAATCAACAGCCTTCGGGGTCGGATCGACGATGTCGATCAGACGCTTGTGCGTGCGCATTTCGAAGTGCTCACGGCTGTCCTTGTACTTGTGTGGCGAACGGATAACGCAGTACACGTTCTTTTCCGTTGGCAGCGGCACTGGGCCGACTACGGTTGCGCCTGCGCGCGTGACCGTCTCAACGATCTTCCGGGCTGAAACGTCAATGACCTCGTGGTCATACGACTTCAGCCGGATGCGGATTTTCTGTCCCGCCATGGCGTCATGCCTCTTTCTGATAGCACTATTTACAAGTTCTGTGCCTAATACGGGCTCTTGCGAGCCGGCACGCCTTACGCTGTGGCTGAATCCGGATGAATCCGGGTTCCTCAACCCCAGGAGGCTCCGACCCCCGAACTCGGGCGTGTCGCGTAAATTTTAGTCACGACAGTCCGCAAAAGTTTTCACTTTCATCGGAGGCCTTATAGTTTGAAGCAGTTGTATCGATCCCGAACCCCAGGCATTATCCTGCGTGAGAGTCGATCCCGGTCGTTCAAACCAGCCGATTACCCCGGCAAACGGGGATCGGGTTGCACCGAAGCAACTTATCTAGTCTGACAGGTCGGCGGGAATCGCGCAAATCTTTTGGGCGCATCCGGGCGCGTGATCTTGACCTCACGCGCCGCCACGGGCTACCTGGGCTGCCCGGAATCCGGCTGGTCCTCGCCGGCATCGGGGCGATTGGACGGCGGCCACGGCGCTCCGGGCACCGGGTGCTGGCCCGGCTGGGGGCTCCCGGACGGAATGGACCCGGCAGGTCCCCCGCCCTGCTTCAAGCTGTCCACCCGGGAAAGCTTGATCACCGCCGCGGCAATCAGGCCCACGCCGAGGATTACCAGCCAGAGGAAGGCCAGCGACCTCAAGGACCAGAGCACTGCCAAGGTAATGGTTGCGGCGCCCCACCAGATGTAGAGGCGGCGGCCCTGCTTCAGTCCGTAGGCGATCAGCGCCGCGAAGAAAATGAGCGCGTAGATCCTGGTCGCCGGTTTGGCATCGACAAGGTTCGCCAGCATCGCCAGGTTCGCCATCACGCCGGCGACAACCAGGTACCGGTTGGCCAGCACCGGCTTTTTTTGCAGGTTGCGCCAGACGACGAGCAGCACGAAGACCAAGCTGGAGTAACAGGCGAGGATGCTTGCTTCCGGCAGGTGCTCCAGGATCGTGTAGCTGCTGATACCCAGGTAGGCGGCCAATGGCAGCAGCAGATCCAGGGTGTACGGCTTGAGCTGTTGAGGGCATTCGAAGATGCGCACGGCCACTGCCACCGCGAAGACCAGCGCCGCGCCGCCCAGTACCGGGCCGGGTTCCCGGTTGCCCAGGTGGGCCAACGCGCCGGCTCCGAAGGCGCAGGCAAGGCCCATCAGCAGGTACAACCGCGAGGCGGATCCCCTGGCGTCCGCTGCCCGGTAGGCCTCGGCGGGATAGCTGGGGCGCGCCTCGGCGAAACGTCCATGGGTCGCGGCCATGACGTAGAAGACGAAGGTGGCGGCCAGCAGGGCCCAGACCACGTCCAGGGTCTGCAACCGGCTGAGAACCTGCACATTTCGCCACAGCTGTACCGAGTAGAGCAGCGCGGCGCAGGCGGCGAGGCCGGAGCCCAGGGCGAACCAGGCGACAGACCGGGTGTGCACCATCAAGGCGAAGTACACCGCGGTCAGGGCGGCGCTGGCAAGCACCCATCCATCACCGGGGATCCGGGCATTGAGCACCAGCAGCGGCAGGAACATTCCCGCACCGACGGCCACGCCCACATCCGGCCGGCGTCGGAAGATCCACTCCGCGGCCGCGGCCGCGCCGGAAAGAACCAGCAGCAGCCCGAAGGCCACCGGGGTGTCCCACCACGAGTTCCTGACCCATCCGCTCTGCGTGGACAGGTCCAACGCGGGGATCTGGATGAGGGCGAGCACGGACAGCAGCGGGGCGAAGAGATAAGCCTGGCGCCACCGGCCGGCTGAGTGCTCTGCCATGAACAACGCCGTGCCGTAAAGTCCAAACAACAGGCTTTGCAGCAGCAGCACTCCCCTGTCGGCATCGAGGCCCACGCTGGAATAGCCCAGCGTGGACACCGGGATGAACACCAGCATGCCCCAGGCGATGATACGCAGCTCAAGGCGCAGTTCACGGCGCTGGCGCCAGGCGGAACCGAGCCGGACTAGCTGCGGCAGCACCACCGAGACGCTGAACAGGGCGAACTGTCCGTGGCCGTCGAAGTTCATGTGCCCCGTGAACCACCAGACGGCGCTGGAGAAAGTAAGCTGGGCGGCGCCTGCGTAGATCATCTTCCAGCCGGCAATCCGGACCCGGCGGGCCTCAGCCAGGAAATAGGCCAGCAGCACCAGGGCGATGGCCAACCCCGGCTGCCACAGGCTCGCGCCCAGGCTCAGCAGGTAGACCAGGGCCAGCACTGCGGCGGCGGTTCCGCGCACTGCGTGCTCTTTCGTCAGGCTTCGAGGTGCGGCGCGCAGCGCGGCCAGTATCGTCAGCGCGAGGGTGGGCACTGCGCCGGCATTGAACCACCCCACAGGCTCCAACCCGTAGTAGGCCTCGGCATCCGCAAAGTCCAGACTGGTGAGCAGGGCGAGGCTCGCCAACGCCAAGGCGGCGCTGCAGGCCAAGCGCAGCTGGCGCAGGTCGATGCCCCGATAGATCAGGGTTTTGCTCCCGCTGGCAACAGCGTCCATGGCCCACAAGGCGAAAAGCGGCACCCACAGACCCAGGACGCTGGCCACGCTGAGCGCGGCGGGCTGCGCAGGGTATCCCAGATCGCCTGCCGCGGCGCCGGCGGTCACGCCGAGGGCAAGGCAGAGCGCCCAGCCGATCACCCGGTAGGCTACGGACCACGGAGCTGGCATCTTCGTCCGCAGTGCCAGAACCACGAGCAGCGCCAAGCCCAGCGCGGGTAGCAGGCGCCAGGGTTCAGCAGCGTTGTCCATGCCGGGAAGAACGGCGAACGCCAGCAAGGCTGCGAGCTCGATCTTTGCCTGTCGCCACAGCCCGGGAACTGCGGCGAGCACGAGCACAGGCACCGCCACGAAGCTAATCAGCCCGGTATCGGCGCCGAACGCCGAAGCCTGATAGGCGGTGACCACAGACAGCAGCGCCAGCATCCACAAGGTGGCGCGCTCGATGCGCCACAGCCTGGCGTCGACCGCGAAGATGGCGCGGTAGCTGTCGCCGGCCAGCACCACGGCCAGGGCCTGCGCGGCAAGCAGCACCGCGACGACCAGCGCGATGGATCGCACCGGCAGCTCCAGCAGCGCGCAGCCTGCAATAACCGTGAGCATGGCGGTGGCGCGCGCGGAGAGGAAACGCAGGTGTCGAGCCCGCTCGAACAGCCTGACCGAGAGCAGCAGCTGGGCTGTCAGTAGGAAGAAGACCCAGAGGTAGTTCCGCGCGGTCAGCGCCGGGGACAGGATTACCGCGAGGGCCAGCACCAGCGCGGGGATCATCTGGGCGGTGGTCTTCAGCGCCTGGAAGAAGATCGAGTCGCGAACGGTCCGGCTGCGAGTGGCCGCCAGCAGCAGGATGATCGAGAGGACCAGCAGGACGAGCAGGTAATAGAATACTCCGCGCTGCATGGTCGCGGCCGAGGCCATGGCGGTGCTCACCAGAATGAGCACCGCCAGCCAGGCGAGCACCCGTGAACGGAAGCGCACCGTGGCGTAGCCGACAGCCACCGTGGCGATCGCCGAGAAAACCAGCCAGACGGTCGGTCCGCTCAGGTCCACGGTGTTGTAGGTGGCGATGGCGCACAACGGCAGCAGGGCCAGCCCGGTGCCGGCGAACGCGGCCGCCGCAGGCCTCAGGGATTCACGGGTGGCATGGACTGCCAGTCCCCCGCCGTAGAAGGCGGCAGCCAGTGCGAAGAGCGCCACCAGCTTGGCCAGCGGCAACAGCGCGAAGCTGAGGAACAGCGCCCCAGCGGCCACGATCATCAAGGCCGCGACGTACAGGGTGACGTTGATATTGCGCAGTTCGCGTTCGCGCTTGCTCAGGACCTTGACCGGGGCTGCGGGCGCCGGAGGCTGCGCAGCCGTGCGGTTGCCTCCCGTCTGCAGGATGCGCGGACGGTCCTGCCAGGCGCCGGACGCGCCTGGGACGGCCGGGATGTCCGCGGCTGCATCCGCGAGATACGGCTGCCCCGCCGGCGGCGGTACGGCGTCCGGCTGCGGGGCGGCCTGCGGCTCCGTCGTTTGGAATGCGGCGGGCCTGGGGATGCCGGCAGCCGGCAGGTGCTTGTCCTGTTCCGGCCCTGACTCGACTGCATCGGGGAGCTCGGGGCTGGGGCCGGGTTCCCTGCGCAGCTCGCCGAGGAACCGGACCGCGGCCTCGTAGCCTTCCTGCCACGCGGTTTCCCGGGCTTGGCGCAGGGCCTGCGCGTCACTGGAGGGCGCCTTGCGGCCCGCGTTGCGGCCGACAATAAATGCCGCCGCGATGAATACCAGTGCTACGAGTACTTCCAGTGCCCCGGCACTCCCCTCGCTGATGATTCGTCAATCCGACGGGAATATCCCGCCCCTCTAATTAGACCACCTTTTAGAGTTACTCACCACATCGGGTAGCGTTTAAGACAGAAATCCCCGCCACTCGTAATGAGTGGCGGGGATTGCCGATAGACCGCTAGCGATCTAGATCGTCAAGCAGAGACTACTTGGTGATCTTGGTGACCTTGCCCGAACCAACGGTGCGGCCGCCTTCGCGGATTGCGAAGCCGAGGCCCTCTTCCATAGCGATTGGCTGGATCAGCTCAACCGACATTTCGGTGTTGTCGCCTGGCATAACCATTTCGGTGCCCTCTGGGAGGGTGATAACGCCGGTAACGTCGGTGGTGCGGAAGTAGAACTGCGGACGGTAGTTCGAGTAGAACGGGTTGTGACGTCCGCCTTCGTCCTTCGACAGGATGTAGACGTTGGCTTCGAAGTTGGTGTGCGGGGTGATCGAGCCTGGGGCTACGACAACCTGACCGCGCTCAACATCGTCGCGCTTCAGACCGCGAAGCAGCAGACCACAGTTCTCGCCTGCCCATGCTTCGTCGAGCTGCTTGTGGAACATCTCGATACCGGTAACGGTGGTCTTCTGGATCGGGCGGATGCCAACGATCTCAACTTCCGAGTTGATGGCCAGGGTGCCACGCTCGGCGCGGCCGGTCACCACGGTACCGCGACCGGTGATGGTGAAGACGTCCTCGATCGGCATCAGGAATGGCTTGTCGCGGTCGCGAACTGGATCCGGGATGAAGGTGTCAGCAGCGTCCATCAGTTCCTCAACAGCTGCAACCCACTTTGGATCGCCTTCGAGGGCCTTCAGAGCCGAAACCTTGATGACTGGTGCGTCGTCGCCATCGAAGCCCTGCGAGGACAGAAGTTCGCGAACTTCCATCTCCACGAGCTCGAGCAGCTCTTCGTCGTCAACCATGTCGGACTTGTTCAGTGCGACCATCAGGGTAGGAACACCAACCTGGCGGGCCAGCAGAACGTGCTCGCGGGTCTGAGCCATTGGGCCGTCAGTTGCGGCAACAACCAGGATCGCGCCGTCCATCTGAGCAGCACCGGTGATCATGTTCTTGACGTAGTCAGCGTGACCTGGAGCATCAACGTGTGCGTAGTGACGCTTCTCGGTCTGGTACTCGATGTGCGAGATGTTGATGGTAATACCGCGCTGGCGCTCTTCCGGAGCCGAGTCAATGTTAGCGAAGTCGCGCTGCTCGTTCAGGTCCGGGTACTTGTCAGCCAGAACCTTGGAGATTGCTGCGGTCAGAGTGGTCTTACCGTGGTCGACGTGACCGATGGTACCAATGTTGACGTGCGGCTTGCTGCGCTCGAACTTTGCCTTTGCCACAAGTTCCTCCTAGAAACATTTACAGAAGACTTTTTTCGTCTGCGCGGTTCGCAAACGAACTTCAAATAGTCTACTGGGGGCATGGATAAATATGGAAATTTCGGTCCTCTGCGGGCCCTGCATGTGATGCAAATCCCTCGTTGGCCGTTTGCAAGGCCGGCGTCGACGGATCTCCGCCGGCCTCGCGATCGGCCACTTCCCCACTCGGGGGTCACGGCCAAGTTTTGGTTCCGAGGCGATTACTCGCCGCGGGACTTCTGGATGATCTCGTCGGCAACTGCCTTCGGGACCTCAGAGTAGCTGTCGAAGGTCATCGAGTAAACTGCACGACCCTGGGTCTTCGAACGCAGGTCACCAATGTAACCGAACATCTCAGACAGCGGAACAGCTGCGCGGATGACCTTGACGCCTGCGGCGTCGGACATCTCCTGGATCGAGCCACGGCGGGAGTTCAGGTCGCCGATAACGTCGCCCATGTACTCTTCCGGGGTACGAACTTCAACGGCCATCAGCGGTTCGAGCAGAACAGGGTTGGCGCGGCGTGCACCTTCCTTGAAGACCTGCGAACCGGCGATCTTGAACGCCATTTCCGAGGAGTCGACGTCGTGGTAGGCACCATCGATGAGGGTAGCCTTCACGCCGACCAGCGGGTAGCCGGCGAGGATGCCGTACTGCATAGCATCCTGGATACCAGCGTCAACCGACGGGATGTACTCACGAGGCACGCGACCGCCGGTGACGGCGTTCTTGAACTCGTAGGTTACGCCGTCCACAACTTCCAGAGGCTCGAACGTGACCTGGACCTTTGCGAACTGGCCCGAACCACCGGTCTGCTTCTTGTGGGTGAAGTCGACCTTCTCCACAGCCTTCTTGATGGTTTCGCGGTATGCAACCTGCGGCTTGCCGACGTTGGCCTCCACGCGGAATTCACGCTTCATGCGGTCCACCAGGATGTCCAGGTGGAGTTCGCCCATGCCGCCGATTTCGGTCTGGCCGGTGTCTTCGTTCAGCGAAACGGTGAAGGTTGGATCCTCCGCCGACAGCTTCTGAATAGCGGTCGACAGCTTCTCCTGGTCGCCCTTGGTCTTAGGCTCGATGGCCACGAAGATCACTGGATCCGGGAAGGTCATCGACTCGAGGACGATTGGATTCTGTGGATCGCACAGGGTGTCACCGGTAGTGGTGTCCTTCAGGCCGATGACAGCGTAGATGTGACCTGCGTGGATCTCGTCTACCGGCTGCTCCTTGTTGGCGTGCATCTGGAAGAGCTTGCCAACGCGTTCCTTCTTCTGCTTGGTCGAGTTCAGCAGCTGTGCGCCGGACTCGGCCTTGCCGGAGTAAACGCGGACGAAGTTGAGCTGACCGAAGAACGGGTGAGCAGCGATCTTGAAAGCCAGTGCCGAGAATGGTGCATCCTCGGAAGGCTCGCGGGTGAGCTCGATTTCCTCGTTCTTTGGATCGTGACCTACCATGGCGCCCACGTCCAGAGGACTTGGCAGGAAGTCGATCACGGCGTCCAGCATCGGCTGAACACCACGGTTCTTGAACGCCGAACCACAGAAGACCGGGTAGGCTTCCGAGTTCACGGTCAGCTTGCGGA
Source organism: Glutamicibacter soli (assembly GCF_003309065.1). GTDB lineage: Bacteria > Actinomycetota > Actinomycetes > Actinomycetales > Micrococcaceae > Glutamicibacter > Glutamicibacter soli. The sequence goes on from NZ_POAF01000005.1 coordinate 65,978, forward strand.
TGCCGGCCTTCAGCTCGTCCAGCGAGATCTCTTCGCCTTCGAGGTACTTCTCCATGAGCTCTTCGGATGCCTCAGCGACATCTTCGACCAGCTTGGCGCGGTACTCTTCGGCCTTTTCCTGCAGGTCTGCAGGAATTTCGCGAGTCTCGTAAGCAGCGCCCATGGTGACGTCGCCCTTGGCGTCGCCTTCCCAGACGAATGCCTTCATGGTCAGCAGGTCCACCACGCCGGTGAACTCCGACTCGGAGCCGATTGGCAGCTGCATGACCAGCGGCTTGGCACCCAGGCGGTTGATGATGGTGTCCACGGTGAAGTAGAAGTCAGCACCGAGCTTGTCCATCTTGTTCACGAAGCAGATACGTGGAACGTTGTACTTGTCAGCCTGACGCCAAACGGTCTCGGACTGAGGCTCAACGCCTTCCTTGCCGTCGAACACGGCAACGGCGCCATCGAGCACGCGCAGCGAGCGCTCCACCTCAACGGTGAAGTCAACGTGGCCCGGGGTATCGATGATGTTGATCTGGTTCTTGTTCCAGAAGCAAGTCACGGCCGCGGAGGTAATGGTGATACCGCGTTCCTTTTCCTGCTCCATCCAGTCGGTGGTAGCGCCACCGTCGTGGGTCTCACCGAGCTTGTGGTTTACACCCGTGTAGAACAGGATGCGCTCAGTAGTAGTGGTCTTACCGGCATCGATGTGAGCCATGATGCCGATGTTGCGGACCTTGTTCAGGTCAGTCAGCACGTCCTGTGCCACGTTGTCTCCCTAAGAGGTGATGCTGGATTTGCTGGGCGCCGGTAGACGCCCAGCAAATCCAAGCGGTTCTTACCAGCGGTAATGGGCGAATGCCTTGTTGGACTCAGCCATCTTGTGAGTGTCTTCGCGACGCTTCACAGCTGCGCCCAGACCGTTCGAAGCGTCCAGGATCTCGTTCATCAGACGCTCGATCATGGTCTTCTCGCGGCGAGCCTTCGAGTAGCCAACCAGCCAGCGCAGAGCCAGTGCGGTTGCACGGCCTGGCTTGACCTCGACAGGAACCTGGTAGGTCGCGCCACCAACACGGCGGGAACGAACCTCAAGGGCCGGGCGGATGTTATCCATGGCCTTCTTGAGGGTCGACACTGCGTCGGTGCCGGACTTTGCAGCTGCACCTTCGAGTGCACCGTAAACAATGCGCTCTGCGGTGGACTTCTTGCCGTCTACGAGAACCTTGTTGATCAGCTGGGTGACCAGTGGGGAATCGTAAACTGGATCAGAAACTAGTGGGCGCTTTGGCGCCGGACCCTTACGAGGCATTACTTACCATCCTTCTTTGCACCGTAGCGGGAACGAGCCTGCTTACGATCCTTCACACCCTGGGTATCCAGAGCACCACGAACAATCTTGTAGCGGACACCTGGCAAGTCCTTCACACGACCACCGCGAACGAGCACGATGGAGTGTTCCTGCAGGTTGTGACCGACACCTGGAATGTAAGCGGTGACCTCAATACCACCGGCAAGGCGCACACGTGCGACCTTACGCAGTGCCGAGTTCGGCTTCTTCGGGGTGGTGGTGTACACACGGGTGCACACGCCACGGCGCATTGGGTTGCCCTTCAGGGCAGGAGCCTTGGTCTTTACGACCTTAGGCGAGCGGCCCTTGCGGACCAGCTGCTGAATAGTAGGCACTTTCGTGTCCTTCCATTGTCTAAGTTCTTCGGCACGGCATCGGAGCGGGCGGGCTCTTGCGGGCTCACACTGTTCTTCTGCAGCACTAACTGCTTGCTTTACCGCCCATCCAGGATCAGAATGTCCCTAGGCGTGCGAAAGTGTGGCATTCGTTGCGCAACCTACCCGCAACCCGGACCGTGTCCATTTTGCCACACATAAAACAATTGCCTTAACTCTAGCATTAATCGGCCCCTGCACCATGAACAGTAAGCTATCTCACCGCGTCGGCACCGTGCGATTACTGCTTGATGCCGCCGACCGGCGAGGAATCTGGCTCCAACCTATCCCCCGCCCGTGAACGCGCGAGCGCCGCGAGGTAACGGCCCACTGAACAGCGAGGCGGAGGATCCAGTGGAATCTCTAGTAGCAATATCTGCCAGGAGATAAATCTACTTGCTGACTGTCTGCTTTTCTCCGGCCGGTTCCCCGATCTGCATCAGCCGCTGGGCGTTGGCCTGGTAGGCCTTGACCACATTGCGGTTGTGCAGTTCCAAGATGGCCTCGTCATTGCGGCGCAGACTGGTGGAATTGTAATTGTGGCTCCCAGTGAAGACGAAGGAGGCATCCCCGCGGTTGCCTTCGGGAGAGGCTGAATCACGCATTCCGGACACGACGAAGTACTTCGAGTGCACGCGTCCAGTAGTAGATGTATCCTCTACTACGCGGCGTTCGATGCCCGCGGCATCCAGCACGGCGGCGACCTGCCCGTCAACCGGTCCAGCGGCCACGGTGACCTCGCAGCCTTCGGCCTTCAGACGCCCGAGTTCTTCCGCGACGGCGGCGCGCGTATCGTCCCACTCGCTCATGGTGACAGCCACCGAGCTGTTCTTGTTTTTGCACTGCAGCTCCGAAAGCCGTTGCGCCACCGGGTCCGCAGTTGCCGCCGGGAAGAAGCGGACGACCGACACACCGGCCGGCCCGCGTGAGGTCTCGGTGCGGTGGTAATCCGGAGTCTGCTCCATACGAGCCATGTCCGCATGGTAGGAACGGTATGCACGGTACAGCCCGTCATCGCCGGTCACGGTAAGTGCGTTGTTCCAGTAGCTCACATGGTTCACATCCGTGACGTTGGCCGAGGACTGCACCACTACGTTCTGCTGCCCGGACACCGAGGAGAACAGCGCGAACTTGTTGTGCATGCCCTTGGTCCCCTGGCAGGAGCTGGTGTTCCCCTCCGGCGAGGTATTCGAGCAGACCGCCACCCAGGATCCGGCGGTCGTGTCGGTCCCCAGGGCCTTAATCAGCCGCGCCGACGGCGCCTTGGAAATCTGCCACCCGTCCATGACCACCTGGATCTTCACCCCGCGTTCGTGCGCGGCCAGCAACTGGTCGACGTAGTCTTCGCCGCTCTGTCCCGAAATCACGAATGCCGCCAGCGAAATGGTGGACCCCGCATCGGCCTGCTTGAAGTAGGAGCACAACCGTTCGGCAACTGCTCCGGCCCGGTCCTGCAACGGGTCGGAGAAGACCGCGCCGGTTTCAATTTTGACCGGCGGCGCTGCGGCGCAGGGTGTTTCGGGCTGCTTGCCCGGATCGATCTGCCCGGCGGCCTGCGCCGGCAGCGTACTGAACAGCAGTCCCAGGCCCAGTGCCCCTGCTGCGATGGCTCGTGATGTCTTTCCCAACTTCTCACCGTCTTCGTCTTCGATTCGTGGCGGGTTGCGGGGTTACCCGAGCCCGCGCTCCAACTTCTGCACGATTTCATATTGTGGTGAGCACCAAGTGAAGCCCTGGTGAACAGGCCTTTGCCAAATTAAAAGCGCAAGCGCCCGCCGCACACTTGCGTGTGCGGCGGGCGCCCTACGAGCTGGCTAGCTGCCAGCCTCGGTGCTTGCCGGTTTAGCGGAAGTCCGAGCCGTGGTCGTAGTCGTCCATCGAGATGGCGCGGAATTCAGGCGACAGCCCGCCTTCCAGCGCATCGTCGTAGAGACCCGAGGAGAATGCCGAGGTACCGGTGAACAAAGTTGCCTTTGCCTCGTCGGTCGGCTCGACCTCGACCTGGGTGTAGCGATCCAGACCGGTACCGGCCGGGATCAGCTTACCGATGATCACGTTCTCCTTCAGACCGCGCAGCGGATCTTCCTTGCCCTCCATCGCGGCCTGGGTCAGGACGCGGGTGGTTTCCTGGAAGGAAGCCGCCGACAGCCACGAATCGGTGGCCAGCGATGCCTTGGTGATGCCCATCATCTCGTCACGGCCAGCGGCCGGACGCTTGCCCTCGGCGACTGCCTTGCGGTTCGCAGCGGTGAAGCGCGAACGGTCGGCCAGCTCACCCGGGAGCAACTCGGTCTCGCCGGACTCGATGACGGTGACGCGACGCAGCATCTGGCGGACGATGACTTCCACGTGCTTATCGTGGATGCCCACACCCTGGGACTGGTACACGTCCTGGACCTCGCGGACCAGGAACTTCTGCGCCTCGCGTGGGCCCAGAACTCGCAGCACCTGCTTCGGGTCAAGGGTACCGCTGGTCAGCTGGGTACCGGCGACGATGGACTGGCCATCTTCCACCAGCAGACGGGCACGACGCAGAACCGGGTAGGCCTGCTTCTCGTCGCCGTTGTCCGGTGTGACCACAACACGCAGCTGCTTCTCGTCGTCCTCGATCGACACGCGACCGGAGACCTCCGACATCGGAGCCACACCCTTCGGGGTACGGGCTTCGAAGAGCTCCTGGATACGAGGCAGACCCTGGGTGATGTCGTCGGCCGATGCCACACCACCGGTGTGGAAGGTACGCATGGTCAGCTGGGTACCGGGCTCGCCGATGGACTGCGCGGCGATGATGCCCACTGCCTCGCCGATGTCCACGGTCTTGCCGGTGGCCAGCGAACGGCCGTAGCACAGCGCACAGGTTCCAACGGCCGAGTCGCAGGTCAGCACGGAGCGGACGCGGATCTCATCCACGCCTGCAGCGTACAGCTCGTCGATCAGCACGTCGCCCACGTCGGAACCGGCGGTCGCCAGCACGTTGCCCTCGGCGTCCTTGACGTCGGCGGCCAGCGTACGGGTGTAGGCCGAGTTCTCCACGGTCTCGTGCTTGATGCGGATGCCCGAGCTGGAGTCGGCGATCGCGACGGTCAGGCCGCGCTTGGTGCCGCAGTCCTCTTCGCGAACGATGACATCCTGCGAGACGTCCACCAGACGACGGGTCAGGTAACCCGAGTTGGCGGTCTTCAGCGCGGTATCCGCCAGGCCCTTACGGGCGCCGTGGGTCGCGATGAAGTACTCCAGCACCGACAGGCCTTCACGGTAGGAAGACTTGATCGGACGCGGGATGATCTCGCCCTTGGGGTTGGACACCAGACCACGGATACCGGCAATCTGGCGCAGTTGCAGCCAGTTACCACGAGCCTTGGAGGTCACCATTCGGTTAATGGTGTTCAGCTCTTCCATGCCGTTCTTCATGGCCTCGGCAACCTCGTCGGTGGCCTTGGTCCAGATGTCGATCAGGTCCTGGCGGCGTTCGATGTCGGAGATCAGGCCCTTGTCGTACGAACCCTGGACCTTGCGGGCACGTTCCTCGTACGGCTCAAGGATTTCTGCCTTGTTCATGTTCGAGGTGATGTCCGAGATCGCCACGGTGATGCCCGAGCGGGTAGCCCAGTGGAAACCTGCGTCCTTCAGGTTGTCCAGCGTTGCCGCCGCGACGACCTTCGGGTAGCGCTCGGCAAGGTCGTTGACGATGTCCGAGAGCGCATCCTTGCCGGCCACGCGGGAAACCCATGGGTAGTCCGCCGGCAGCGTGTCGTTGAACAGCACCTGGCCCAGCGAGGTCTCCAGCAAGGCTTCGGTGCCCGGCTCCCAGCCCTCTGGGGCCGGCTGCTCGTCCGAAGGAACGAAGTTCTCGACACGCACCTTGATCGGGGCGTTCAGGTGCAGCTCGCCGCGGTCCTTGGCCATGATGGCCTCGGAGACCGAGGAGAACACGCGCCCGGCGCCGATCTCGTCCTCGCGCTTGGTGGTGAGGTGGTGCAGGCCGATGATCATATCCTGCGAGGGCAGAGCCACCGGACGGCCGTCCGAAGGCTTCAGGATGTTGTGCGAGGACAGCATCAGGATGCGTGCTTCAGCCTGAGCTTCCGGGCTCAGCGGCAGGTGGACTGCCATCTGGTCGCCGTCGAAGTCAGCGTTGAACGCGCCGCAAACCAGCGGGTGCAGCTGCAGGGCCTTGCCTTCGACCAGCTGTGGCTCGAAGGCCTGGATGCCCAGGCGGTGCAGGGTAGGCGCACGGTTCAGCAGCACCGGGTGCTCGGTAATGATCTCTTCGAGAACATCCCACACCTGCGGGCGGTAGCGCTCGACCATGCGCTTGGCGCTCTTGATGTTCTGCGCGTGGTTGAGGTCAACCAGGCGCTTCATCACGAACGGCTTGAAGAGCTCCAGGGCCATCTGCTTAGGCAGACCGCACTGGTGCAGCTTCAGCTGTGGGCCAACCACGATGACCGAACGGCCCGAGTAGTCAACGCGCTTGCCGAGCAGGTTCTGGCGGAAGCGGCCCTGCTTGCCCTTGAGCATGTCGGACAGCGACTTCAGCGGACGGTTGCCCGGTCCGGTGACCGGACGGCCGCGGCGGCCGTTGTCGAACAGCGAGTCGACGGCTTCCTGCAGCATGCGCTTTTCGTTGTTCACGATGATCTCTGGCGCACCGAGATCAAGCAGGCGCTTGAGGCGGTTATTGCGGTTGATCACGCGGCGGTACAGGTCGTTCAGGTCCGAGGTGGCGAAACGGCCACCGTCGAGCTGGACCATCGGGCGCAGCTCCGGCGGGATCACTGGAACGGCGTCGAGCACCATGCCCTTTGGCGAGTTGCCATTGGCCAGGAATGCGTTGACGACCTTCAGGCGCTTGAGGGCGCGGGCCTTCTTCTGGCCCTTGCCGTTGTCGATGATCTGCTTGAGATCTTCGGCTTCGGCTTCGAGGTCGAAGTTCTCCAGGCGCTTCTGGATCGCCTCGGCGCCCATGGAGCCTTCGAAGAACAGTCCGTACTTCTCACGCATGGTGCGGTACAGGCCTTCGTCGCCTTCGAGGTCGGCGACCTTCAGGCCCTTGAAGCGTTCCCAGACCGCACGCAGGCGCTCGGACTCCGCCTTGGCGCGCTTGTCGATCTGCAGCACGGTCTTCTCGGCCAGGGTGCGGGCCTTGTTCAGCTCGGCGTTCTTGGCGCCGTCTGCCTCAAGACGCTCCAGCTCTGCTTCCAGGTCGGCGGCAACAGCCTTCTTGTCGGCCTCGGCATTGTTGGCCAGCTGGCGCAGTTCAAGGTCGTGCTGTGCCTGCAGGTTCGGCATCTCCGCGTGGCGGCGTTCCTCGTTCACCGAAGTGATCATGTAGGCGGCGAAGTAGATGACCTTTTCCAGGTCCTTGGGTGCCAGATCCAGCAGGTAGCCCAAGCGCGAAGGAACGCCCTTGAAGTACCAGATGTGGGTCACGGGAGCAGCAAGCTCGATGTGACCCATGCGTTCGCGGCGCACGTTCGCACGGGTCACCTCGACGCCGCAGCGTTCGCAGATGATGCCCTTGAAGCGCACGCGCTTGTACTTGCCGCAGTAGCATTCCCAGTCGCGGGAAGGACCGAAGATCTTTTCGCAGAAAAGACCGTCCTTCTCCGGCTTCAGGGTGCGGTAGTTGATGGTTTCAGGCTTCTTAACCTCGCCGTAGCTCCAAGCGCGGATCTCGTCCGCGGTGGCAAGGTTGATGCGCATGAGGCCGAATGAGGAATCGTTGGACATAGGGTCCTTTTCTCTCTTCTATGGTGTCTGAAGTCGATACGAATAAGTCGGTGTGCGGCGCGGCCGCCCGGGCTGTGCAGTCCGGGCGGCGCACCGGACTACACTTCCTCTACGGAGTTCGGCTCCGACCGGGACAGGTCGATGCCGAGCTCTTCTGCGGCACGGAATGATTCCTCGTCCGATTCGCGCATTTCGATTGTCTGGCCGTCGGTGCCGAGCACCTCGACGTTCAGGCACAGCGACTGCATTTCCTTGATCAGAACCTTGAACGATTCCGGAACACCGGGCTCCGGCACGTTCTCGCCCTTCACGATGGCTTCGTAGACCTTCACGCGGCCGTGGATATCATCCGACTTGATGGTCAGGATTTCCTGCAGCGTGTAAGCTGCGCCGTAGGCCTCCAGGGCCCACACTTCCATCTCACCGAAGCGCTGGCCACCGAACTGGGCCTTACCGCCCAGCGGCTGCTGGGTGATCATGGAGTACGGACCGGTGGAGCGGGCGTGGATCTTGTCGTCCACCAGGTGGTGCAGCTTCAAGATGTACATGTAGCCGACCGATACCGGATCCGGGAACGGCTCGCCGGAGCGGCCGTCGAACAGACGGGCCTTGCCGGAGTTGCCGATCAGGCGCACGCCGTCGCGGGTCTTGTTGGTCGAATCCAGGATTCCGCGGATTTCCTCTTCCGAGGCGCCGTCGAAGACCGGGGTTGCCACGGTGGTCGGACCCGACTGGCGAGGCAGGTTCGGCAGGTCCTTGACCCACTGAGGCTCGCCCTCGATGTTCCAACCCTGCTTGGCTGCCCAGCCCAGGTGGATTTCCATGACCTGGCCCACGTTCATGCGGCCTGGCACACCCAGCGGGTTCAGCACGACGTCCAGCGGAGTGCCGTCCTCCAGGAACGGCATGTCCTCCAGCGGCAGGATCTTGGAGATGACGCCCTTGTTGCCGTGGCGGCCTGCGAGCTTGTCACCGTTGGTGATCTTGCGCTTCTGGGCCACGTACACGCGCACCAGCTGGTTGACGCCCGGGCTCAGCTCGTCGTCGTTGTCGCGGTCGAAGATGCGAACGCCGATGACGGTGCCCGACTCGCCGTGCGGCACCTTCAGGGAGGTGTCGCGCACTTCGCGGGACTTCTCACCGAAGATGGCGCGCAACAGGCGCTCTTCAGGGGTCAGCTCGGTTTCGCCCTTCGGGGTCACGCGACCCACCAGCACGTCGCCGGCCTCGACCTCTGCACCGATGTACACGATGCCGCGGTCGTCGAGCTGGGAGAGGATGTCTTCCGAGACATTCGGGATGTCGCGGGTGATTTCCTCGGCGCCCAGCTTGGTGTCGCGGGCGTCGACCTCATGCTCCTCGATGTGGATCGAGGTCAGCACGTCGTCGAAGATCATGCGCTGGGAGAGGATGATCGCATCCTCGTAGTTGTAGCCTTCCCAGGACATGAATGCCACGAGCAGGTTCTTGCCCAGGGACAGCTCGCCCATGTCGGTGGACGGGCCGTCGGCGATGATCGACTGGTACTCCAGGCGGTCGCCTTCGGACACGCGCACGCGCTGGTTGTAGGCGTTGCCCTGGTTCGAGCGGGCGAACTTCATGATCGGGTACATCGACTCGGTGCCGTCGTCGTTCATGACAACCACCAGGTCGGCGGAGACCTCGGTCACCACGCCCGGCTTTCCGGCCACCACGGAGTCGCCGGCGTCAACCGCGGCGTACTTCTCCATGCCGGTGCCGACCAGCGGTCGGTCCGACTGCAGCAGTGGCACAGCCTGGCGCTGCATGTTGGCGCCCATCAGTGCGCGGTTGGCGTCGTCGTGCTCCAGGAATGGAATCAGAGCGGTAGCCACGGACACCATCTGGCGCGGGGAAACGTCCATGAAGGTCACTTCATCGGCGTCGACGATGACAGGCTCGCCGCCACCGCCCTTTTCGCGGACCAGCACGGCGTCTTCGATGAACGCGCCGTTCTCATCCAGCGGGGCGTTGGCCTGCGCGATGTAGTGCTGCAGCTCGTCGTCCGCGGTCAGGTACTCGACCTCGTTGGACACGACGCCGTTGGACACCTTGCGGTACGGGGTCTCGATGAAGCCGAAGGCGTTGATGCGGCCGTAGGTCGCCAACGAACCGATCAAGCCGATGTTCGGGCCTTCCGGGGTTTCAATCGGGCACATGCGGCCGTAGTGCGACGGGTGGACGTCTCGAACTTCCATGCCGGCGCGGTCGCGCGACAGGCCGCCCGGGCCCAGGGCCGACAGGCGGCGCTTGTGGGTCAGGCCGGCCAGCGGGTTGTTCTGGTCCATGAACTGCGAGAGCTGCGAGGTTCCGAAGAACTCCTTGATCGCTGCCACCACTGGGCGGATGTTGATCAGGGTCTGCGGGGTGATCGCCTCGACGTCCTGGGTGGTCATGCGCTCGCGCACAACACGCTCCATGCGGGACAGGCCGGTGCGGATCTGGTTCTCGATCAGTTCGCCCACCGCGCGGATGCGGCGGTTGCCGAAGTGGTCGATGTCGTCCACGTTCACCGGAATATCGACGATCTCGCCCTTGCGGGTGCCGGAGATGGTCTTCTCGCCTGCGTGCAACGCAACCAGGTAGCGGATCATGGCGACGAGGTCGTCGATCGAGAGCACCGAAGCGTTCTCAGCGTTGACCGGGGTCTCCACGCCGAGCTTGCGGTTGATCTTGTAGCGGCCGACCTTTGCCAGGTCGTAGCGCTTAGGCTCGAAGTACATGTTCTTCAGCAGAGCCTGGGCTGCCTCGACCGTAGGAGGCTCGCCTGGACGCAGCTTGCGGTAGATGTCCAGAAGCGCTTCGTTCTGGTCCTTGATGTTGTCCTTCTCAAGGGTGGCGCGTACCGAGTCGTACTGGCCGAATTCGGACAGAATCTGCTCTTCGCTCCAGCCCAAGGCCTTAAGCAGGACGGTGACCGACTGCTTGCGCTTGCGGTCCAGGCGCACGCCGATCTGGTCGCGCTTGTCGATTTCCAGTTCGAACCATGCACCGCGGGACGGGATGATGCGTGCCGAGTAGATGGTCTTGTCACTGGTCTTGTCCGGTGCGGACTCGAAGTATGCACCCGGGGAGCGGACCAGCTGGGACACCACGACACGCTCGGTGCCGTTGATGATGAAGGTGCCCTTTTCAGTCATCAGCGGGAAATCGCCCATGAACACGGTCTGCTGCTTGATTTCGCCGGTTTCATTGTTCATGAATTCGGCCTTGACGTACAGCGGTGCCGAGTAGGTGGCGTCGCGGTCCTTGCACTCCGCAATGGTGTACTTCGGATCAGCGAACTCCGGCTCCGAGAAGCTCAGGGACATGGTGTCCTGGAAGTCCTCGATCGGTGAGATTTCCTCGAAGATTTCGGCCAGTCCCGAGGTGTTCGGCACGCTGGAGTCGCCAGCAGCTTCGGCCTTGGTCAGGCGCTCTACCCAGCGCTCATTGCCGACGAGGCGGTCAAAGCTCTCGGTCTGCAATGCCAGCAGGTTAGGCACTTCAAGTGGTTCGTGAATCTTTGCAAAAGAAAGTCGGCCAGCGTATGCAGCATCGCGAGCCGAACTAGCGGTTTGGTTGTTAGGGTTGCTCGAGGCGACCAAGATGGATCCTTCCAAAGACCGTCAGGTTTCCGAACGCTTACCGTGCTAAGGTGCCTGTCATAGGACAAGCCCTCTTTTTCGTCCACGAGACCCACCGCTATATGAAGGCCGCGCGCGCAAACAGTAAGGCGCAAATTTCAACCTTACCGGAGGAATTTGCACTTGTCGACACCTCCGGCCAAAATCCGTGCTATAGTTTTTGGTTCTGCTCTCGCAACCCCTCGCTCCAGTGTCCCGGGACCCCGGATTTCCCGCGCTGGCAGCGTCGCCCTGCTCCCCCGGGCAGGAACTTTTCCCAGATGATCCCGGCATTTTTTCCCTGCGATTTACACCGCGAGGGCATGAGCTAGTTCACACCTGGTGGCCGAAAAATTCGAGTGCCGCACCTACGTGCGATTAGTCACAGGAGTTTCACGGGGCCGTCGATCTTGCGCTCCGGATTCCAAATGAGCGCAGTTTCTGCGATTGACGGAAATTGCTTCTGCCCGAAGGCGCCCGCTCAGCACCCGCACCGCTGCATTGCCTATCCCCCACCGTGGCCGTATCCCACGGGTACTCCCGCGATCCGGGAATCGGCGCGGCATCAAGTGTCGCGTTGGCAAACACCGCCTGCCAGGATCTTCTGCACTAGGCTCAGCTATAAGCATGCCGCGGTCGCAGCGCTGCCCACCTGCACTGCGACCGGGCCGGTCACGTGATGAGGGGTTTTCAATGTCGGATCTGAAGTCGTCGGAAGCAATGACCCGCGTTCTGCTGGATGCAGCACGCCGCGAAGTGCCGATCGACATCGTTCCCCGGGCAGCGGCGACGTCCCTTGAGGAAGCCGCCGAACTTCTGGGTGTGGTACCTGGGCATCTGCTCAAGACCTTGGTGCTCAAGCGATCGGACGATTCATTCGTCTTCGCCCTGATCCCGGGCGGCCGCAAACTGGATTGGGCGAAGATCCGCGCGGTGCTCCGGGTCAACAAGCTTTCGCTGCCCGATGCCGAGACCGCGTTGGCCGTCACTCATTTCGTGCGCGGCACCATTACGCCCTTCGGCTCCCACACGGCACTGCCGGTGATCATCGATGCGAGCGTCTTCGCCGATCCGGTTCCCGAGCGCGTGGCCATGGGCAGCGGGGATCCGATGCACGGCCTGCTGGTGGATCCCCAGGATCTGGTCAGCGGCTTTGAGGCCACGATTGCTGATATTTCGACTCCGGAATAGCCACTGGAGGCTTCGCGAATATTTTCTGCGTGGCGGTCTTGGCCTTGGTCAGGCCGGCGATCGTTGCATTGCGCAGGCGCAGGCCCAGCGGCTTCTCGATGAATCGCACAACAGCATAGGACCACAGCATCAGCACCGCAACGGTGCCGGTCAGCAGGACGTACTTGTTCACTTGGCCATGCAGCTGCTCGATGATCCACCATCCCCACAGTTGGTGGAACAGGTAGAGCGGGAAGGTCAGGGAACCGGCAACGGCAAGCCATTTGGCTCGGATATGTTTCAGCGGTGTTAGCGTGCACAGCGCCAGCAGGCCAACGCAGAGCACGATCAGCGCCTGGAAGTGCCACGCGGGAACGTGCATGTTCGACAGTTGCAGCGCGTCTTCGCTGCCCTTCAAGCCGGTGAAGTAGGCCGCGATCACGGTATTGAATGCCACGACGAACCAGCGCAGCAGGCTGTGGCCATCGCGGTAGATCAGGTAGAGCACCATGCCTGCGGCGAAGAGCGCGGCGTAGGGGCCGGCGATCCAGTCCTGGAGTTTCACGTAGCTGGTGAAGTGCAGATAGAGGCCCAGCGCAGGCCAGAGCACCGAGAGCAGCATGATCGACTTGTTCTTCACCAGGCCGCACAAGAGCATGATGCCAAGCAGGATGTAGAAGCGCAGTTCGACCCAGAGCGTCCAATACACGCCGTCCAGATGCCGCACCTCGAACGCCGTTTGCATCATGGTCAGGTTCGGCAAGATGTCCGCCGGAGTGCGTCCGTCGGCGATCGATGGCCAGAAGACGAAAGACAGCAGCGCTGCCGCGAGCACGGCAACCCAATAAGCGGGATAGAGCCTGCCCACGCGCGAACCGATGAATTGGATGACCGATTTGCCCTGCATCGACATCAGGATCACGAAGCCGGAGATCAGGAAAAACAGCTGTACGCCGATCTGGCCGTACCGGGTGACCGTCGAGAGCACCGGCCAAGTATCGTGGGCATGTTGACCCCAGAAATTGTGGCCCCATGCGGTGTAGTGGTAGAGGACTACGACCACGGCTGCGGTGATACGTAGACCGTCCAGTAATCCCAAGCGCGGGGCCGGTTGACGCGGCTGAATGGTATCGCTGTTTGGCACGCCTCCAACTTTAAACACTGAACCTATAAAAACGCTGTTAATAGAAACGTTATAAATCTATTTCTAAGAAATCATTCAGTTAACGGCCAAGGGCCCACAGATCGAAATCTGTGGACCCTTGGTAATAAGTTGCGAGTGACCGCGTAACTTACTTAACGGTAACGGTTGCACCGGCAGCTTCGAGGGCTTCCTTAGCCTTCTCAGCAGCGTCCTTGGCAACACCCTCGAGCAGAGCCTTAGGAGCGCCGTCAACGAGCTCCTTAGCTTCCTTCAGACCCAGGGAGGTGATTGCGCGAACTTCCTTGATGACTGCGATCTTCTTGTCGCCAGCCGACTCCAGGACTACGTCGAATTCGGTCTGCTCTTCAGCAGCGGCTTCGCCACCGGCAGCCGGGCCTGCAACTGCAACAGCAGCAGCGGTAACGTCGAAGGTCTCTTCGAATTCCTTAACGAACTCGGAAAGCTCGATGATGGTCATTTCCTTGAATGCGGAAAGCAGCTCTTCGTTGGTGAGCTTCGCCATGGTCGGCGTCCTTTCGGTTTTGGCCTTGCGGCCTATGAATATGGGTTACGTTGCGAGAGAATCTCGAAAGCTTAGGCTTCTGCCGGGGCTTCCTCGGCGGCAGCGCCACCGTTCTCTTCGAGCTTTGCACGCAGGGCGTCGACGACGCGGGCAGCAGCGGAAGCTGGAGCCTGCAGCACGGCAGCAACACGTGCCAGCTGAGTCTCGCGCGATTCCAGCGCAGCCAAGGCTGCGATGCCGGCCGTATCAAGTGCCTTGCCTTCGAACCAACCGGTCTTGATAACCAGCTTGTCGTTGGCCTTGGCGAACTCCGTGAGGCTCTTTGCGGCAGCAACTGCATCGCCCTTAATGAAGGCGATAGCGGTCGGACCGGAAAGCTGGTCATCGAATGCTTCGATGCCGGCTTCCTTCGCTGCGATAGCGGTCAAGGTATTCTTCACAACGGCGTACTTGGTCTCCTGACCAAGCGAGCGGCGCAGATCCTTGAGCTGTGCAACGGTAAGCCCACGGTATTCGGTCAAGACAGCCGCAGACGAATCTTTGAAGTCAGCAGTGATCTCTTCAATCGCTGCAGTCTTGCTCGGGGTTGCCATAACACTCCTTCCGGGGATTTGTTCGGTACCGTTTCATAACCGGCGAGGCCATAAAAAAGGCCCCGCGCAGGAGCACAGGGCAGTTCAACTCATTCAAGTCAAATCAAATCTATGAAACCTGCGTTGGTCGTCCTTGCGGACCTTTAGGAGCATAAATGCTCAACCGACGGTCTTCGGTATTTCTATTGTAGGCACGCATCACGCCCTCTTCCAAATTCAGCGGTATCGTCGAGGCGTGATACCGCCCACTTGAACCGCTGCTTAAAAAGACAAGGCCTGCATCTAGCACTTGGGGGACGCTAGATACAGGCTCCTTGTCGATGAGTAAGCTTTGGGGAAACTTACCCACCCAGCGCCTGCATAGTCTTGGGGGTCCCATGCAGACACCGCTGAATAAATCAGTGCTTCAATGGTAGCATTTCTTGCCCATGACACAGAACCGTAAGCTGGCAAATTCCAATGAATTTCCCATGTTTTCGGGGGTTGACACTCCAAGATCCGCGAAATTACGGGGTTAAACGCATGATGAAAAAAATTGAACGCATTTGCATGTTTATGCGAGCGTGGCCGATTTTAGCGCTTTGAGGAGGGTTTCCAGCGTCCGCGTTCCTCTCGATTCCCCGCGTATCGCACTGCCCGGGAGGCTCATCACGAAAGTCCACTTCTGGATGCACCCACTCGGAGATTCATCCCAGGTCCGTGCCCTGTTGCGGGCGCATCTGGGTGAGGGTGCACTTGATTTGGCCGCCCATTTCCTGGCCGGCCCGACGCCTGGCTTCTCCCGCTCCCCTGGACCCACGGCGCCGGGGCAGCCCTGTTATCGACCTTGGGAGGTTGCTTGCACAACAGCGGATGCCCTCGGGGAATGCAAAAGCCCGCGGGCACCATCACGATCAGTGATGGAGCCCGCGGGCTTAAATAAGCTCTAAAGCTTAGGCCTCAACGCGGGTTACGTTCGAGTCAACAGGGATGCCTGGACCGAAGGTGGTAGCGATGGTGGCCTTCGAGATGTAGCGGCCCTTCGAAGCCGAAGGCTTCAGACGCAGAACCTCATCCAGTGCAGCTGCGTAGTTCTCGGTCAGCTGCTTGGCATCGAACGAAGCCTTGCCAATGATGAAGTGCAGGTTCGAGTGCTTGTCGACGCGGAAGTCGATCTTGCCGCCCTTGATGTCGGTAACAGCCTTGGCCACATCCATGGTCACGGTGCCGGTCTTAGGGTTTGGCATCAGGTTACGTGGGCCGAGGATCTTACCCAGGCGGCCAACCTTGCCCATCAGGTCCGGGGTAGCAACCGCTGCGTCGAAGTCGGTCCAGCCGCCCTGGATCTTTTCGATCAGGTCGTCCGAGCCAACGAAGTCGGCGCCGGCTTCGCGGGCTGCCTCAGCCTTGTCACCGTTGGCGAAAACAACCACGCGGGCGGTCTTGCCGGTGCCGTGTGGCAGGTTCACGGTACCGCGAACCATCTGGTCGGCCTTGCGTGGGTCGACACCCAGGCGGAATGCAACCTCAACGGTCGAGTGGGTCTTGTCGCCAGCGATCTCCTTGGCCAGGGCGATTGCCTCGGCTGGAGCGTAGAACTTGTCAGCCTCGATCTTAGCCGCGGCGGCTACATATGCTTTGCTGCGCTTTGCCATCTGCGTTATCTCCTTATGCAGTCGTGGTCATGTGGACCGCGCTGGGTCCTGCCACGGGCGAAAAGTCCGGGTGAACTTATCGCCATTTCTTGAATTCTTGAGTGTCCTTCACCCATGGGGCGAATGACCGAAGGCGTTATTAGCCTTCTACGGTCACGCCCATGGAGCGAGCGGTGCCGGCGATGATCTTGGCTGCTGCAGCCAGATCGTTTGCGTTGAGGTCAGCCATCTTGGAGGTGGCGATTTCCTCAACCTGTGCCTGGGTCAGGTTTGCAACCTTGTTGGTGTGCGGAACACCCGAGCCCTTGGCGATGCCGGCAGCCTTCTTGATCAGCTCAGCTGCAGGTGGGGTCTTAGTGATGAAAGTGAACGAACGGTCTTCGTACACGGTGATTTCAACTGGAATCACGTTACCGCGCTGCGACTCGGTGGCAGCGTTGTAAGCCTTGCAGAATTCCATGATGTTGACGCCGTGCTGGCCAAGTGCAGGACCGATTGGAGGAGCTGGGTTAGCAGCACCTGCCTGGATCTGCAGCTTGATGAGTCCGGTGACCTTTTTCTTTGGGGCCATGTCGGGTCCTTCTACTCTTGCAGTTCCCGCAGCACAGGAGCGTGGTGCGGGTTGTGGCTATCGTGGCGCGACAGCCGAACGCGCCCTCGCATCGAAAGCACTCGAAGCGGGGCACGAAGACTTAATACTACTGGATCTTGGTGACCTGGTTGAAGTTCAGGGTCACCGGGGTCTCGCGTTCGAAGATCGAAACGAGCACAACCAGCTGAGCGGCTTCCAGCTTGATCTCGGAGATCGTAGCCGGCATGGTCTCGAACGGACCATCGTTGACGATGACCGATTCGCCGACCTCGAAGTCCACGGTGACCTCGGTAATCGGGGCGCGGCCTGGCTTCGCGGCGTTTGGCTGCTCGGCCGGGTCGACCACGGTGTGCTCCAGCATGGAGAACACTTCATCGAGGTTCAGCGGGTTCGGATCGTGGGCGTTGCCCACGAAGCCGGTGACGCCTGGGGTGTGTCGAACAACACCCCACGAAGCGTCGGTCAGTTCCATGCGCACCAGGACGTAGCCCGGAATGCGCACACGGCGCACGATCTTGCGCTGGGTGTTCTTGACCTCGACGACCTCTTCCATCGGAACCTGGATTTCGTAGATGAAATCTTCCATGTCCTGGGTCTGGATACGGGTTTCGAGGTTGACCTTCACGCGGTTTTCGTAACCTGCGTAGGTGTGGATTACGAACCAGTCGCCCGGAAGACGGCGCAGCTTCGTGCGGAATTCTTCCTTGAGCTTGGCTACCTTGTCGGCAGCGTCCTCTTCTGCTGGAGCTTCTTCCTCGGCGTCTGCGTCATCGGCATCCACGTCCGCAACGAGGGCCTCGAAGGATTCGTCAACCGCTGCGGTTGCCTCTTCGGTTTCGTCGATTGCAGCTTCTTCAGCTGCCTCCACCTGATCGCCGGTGGCTTCAACGAACTCGTTTTCGACCTCGTCATTAATCTGCGGTTCGAGTTCCTTGTCGGACACTGCGGATCCTGCTTTCTTTGACTGGATGACACTAAAATTGCCTCGGAGCGATTATACCGCCGAGGCAATCAAATTACTGTTCTACTTGCCGGGTGAACAGGAGGATCGATCCCTGCCCGAAGACGAAGTCTAACGCTGTGACGATCGCGATGACCACCACGACGAAGCCAAGAACAACGAAGAAGTAGTTCACGAGTTCGCTGCGCGTTGGTGTGACGACTTTTTTCAGTTCGCCGATTACCTGGCGGAAGAACAGCATGATGCGGGCGAAGATGCCCTTTTTCTGCTTGCCTTTGCCCGAGTTCACTACAGCCTCTGTCACGTTGTTCCTCGTTTCAATTTTTTGGCCAGTTGAAACAATCACGGTGTGCCGCAGCCGTTCTGACCACAACACACCGTGACGTGAGATTCTCGCTGAGCGATAGATCGCTACTGCGCAGGGCAGACAGGACTCGAACCTGCAACCTGCGGTTTTGGAGACCGCTGCGCTACCAATTGCGCCACTACCCTTTAGAGCTGAATGCTCCGTTGCATAATCTTGTCGGATTCAGCGTTATGCCTTGTCCGTTGCGATGTCTTTGCAACGAGAAATAACTTTACGCAACGAAATCCAAAATGTCGAACTGGACAGATGCAGTGTGGCGCATAACGCATTTTCGTCACCACTGGACTGGTCGTGAGAGGTCATTTTTCCAGTTCGGCGCGGGAAGCGCGCCCGCGGGATCTAGACTAGAAGCATCACCAACCATCGTTGACTTCAGGACGAAATCTTCCATGTCTAGAATCTCTCGCCGCATCGGCGCAATTTCCGAATCCGCAACCCTCGCCGTTGACGCCAAGGCCAAGGCCCTGAAGGCCGCAGGACGCCCGGTCATCGGATTCGGCGCTGGTGAGCCTGACTTCCCAACCCCGGATTACATCGTCGAGGCAGCCGTGCAGGCAGCCCGCGATCCGAAGAACCACCGCTACTCTCCTGCCGGCGGACTTCCCGAGCTACGTGAAGCCGTAGCAGCGAAGACCCTGCGAGATTCTGGCTACGAGGTCGCCCCTTCCCAGGTCCTGATCACCAACGGCGGCAAGCAGGCCGTGTACAACACCTTCGCCGCGCTGCTGGATCCCGAAGACGAGGTCATCGTCCCGGCTCCGTACTGGACCACCTACCCTGAAGCCATCCAGCTGGCCGGCGGCAAGCCGGTGGAGATCTTTGCCGGCCCGGAGCAGGGCTACAAGGTCACCGTGGAGCAGCTGGAATCCGTGCGCACCGAGCGCACCAAGATCCTGCTCTTCGTTTCCCCGTCCAACCCGACCGGCGCCGTCTACACCCCGGAGCAGGTCCGGGAGATCGGCCTGTGGGCCGCGGAGCACGGCCTGTGGGTTGTCACCGATGAGATCTACGAGCACCTGACCTACGGCGATGCGCAGTTCAGCTCCATCGCCACCCTGGTGCCGGAGCTCGAAGACCGCGTGGTCGTGCTCAATGGCGTAGCCAAGACCTATGCGATGACCGGGTGGCGCGTGGGATGGATGATCGGCCCGAACGACGTCATCAAGGCCGCCACCAACCTGCAGTCGCACGCGACCTCGAATGTCGCCAACGTGTCGCAGCGCGCCGCGCTGGCCGCCGTGGCAGGTCCGCTGGATGCCGTGAACGAGATGAAGACCGCCTTTAACCGCCGCCGCTTGGCCATCGTCGAGGGCCTGAACACCATCGACGGCCTGCACTGCCCGACCCCGGACGGCGCCTTCTACGCCTACTCGGATGTCCGCGGCCTGCTGGGCCGCGAGATCCGCGGCGTCGTGAACAACACCAGCGCCGAGCTGGCCGCCTTCATCCTGGAGCAGGCCGAGGTCGCCGTGGTTCCGGGCGAGGCATTCGGCCCGTCGGGCTACATCCGGATGTCGTATGCACTGGGCGACGCTGATCTGGCCGAAGGTGTCGACCGCATGATCAAGCTGCTGGGCGAAGCCAAGTAGGTTTCCAACACCACACAAGCCGAGGCGCCAACCTGGAAAGGGTGGCGCCTCGGCTTGTCTGGTTTCCGGCATCTAGAGGATCTTGCGCTCCACGGCCCAGCGGGTCAGCTCATGGCGGTTGGACAGCTGCAGCTTGCGCAGCACGTTGGAGACGTGCGATTCGACGGTCTTGATCGAAATGAACAGCTCCTTGGCCACTTCCTTATAGCTGTAGCCCCGGGCGATCAGCCGCATGACCTGCAGCTCGCGGTCCGTGAGCAGGTCCAGCTGCTCGTCGATCTGCCCCGACGCCACCGAGGAGCCGAAGGCGTCGAGCACGAAGCCTGCAAGGCGCGGGGAGAACACCGCGTCTCCCCCGGCCACCCGGCGTACCGCATCCGAGATCTCCTGGCCCGAAACGCTTTTGGTGACGTACCCGCGCGCACCGGAGCGGATTACCAGCACCACGTCCTGCGCCGAGTCCGAAACGCTCAGCGCCAGGAACTTGGTCTGGGAGAAAAGGTGCGCGCAGGAGGCAAGCACCTCCGCGCCCCCGCCGCCCCGGCCGCCAGGCAGGTGGACATCCAGCAGCACCACGTCCGGGCGCTCGCGCTCGATCACCTCGATGGCCTGCTCCACGCTGCCGGCTTCGCCCACGATCTGCAGGTCCGCGGCAAGATCCGCGCGCAGCCCGGAACGGAAGATGGCGTGGTCGTCAACCAGCACCACCCGGTAGGTCTGTTCGGTGGTTTCACTCATGATGCCCTCTGTTCTTCCTGCTCAGTGCCACGCGGCATGCTCAACTGTACTTCGGTGCCGTCCTGGCCGCTGCGGATGCGCGCGGCCCCGCCGGCGCGTTCCATGCGCCCGAGGATGGATTCGCGCACCCCGTGCCGGTCCTCGGGGATCGAGCCGAGGTCGAACCCGGCGCCGCGGTCGCGGATGAACACCTCGACCTGCGCCGGCGAGCATTCGACATATACCGAGATCTTGCCCTCGGCGTGCTTCGCGGCGTTCATCATGGCTTCCCGGCTGGCGGCCACCAGCGCCTGCTGCCCGGCGAACCCCTGGCCGTTGCCCACGGCCACCACGTCGATGTCGCGCAGCATCAGCTGCTCGATGCTCTCCGCCTCGTTCTGGATCTCGACCACCACGTCTTCGGCGTCCAGGTGCTGTTCCCCGTAGAGCCACTGGCGCAGCTCGCGCTCCTGCACCCTGGCCAGGGTCCGCACCGCGGCCGGCTCCTCGCTGCGCTTCTGGATCACCGCGAGGGTCTGCAGCACCGAGTCGTGCAGGTGCGCGGCGAATTCCGCGCGCTGCGCGGTGGCCTGCCGGTTGCTGCGCTCGGCCAGGTAGTCGCGCCAAAGCTTCGCGCCCCAGGGCAGCAGCACCACCACGGCGCCGGCGATGATCGCCAGGGCCGCCCAGAACCCGCCCAGCAGGTCAGCCACCGCCACGGTGCCGCTGAGGATGGCCAGCAGCCCGCCGACCACCAGCACCAGGCCCAGGGCCAGCCGGATGACCAGGGTGGCGTTGATCTTGCGGTCCGGCTGCACCGCGCTGCGGTCGATCTGCATCCAGGCCAGCAGGATGCCGCCGAGGATGCCGATCACCGGCCAGATCAGGTCCCAGCGGAAGTTCCAGCCTGCCCATTGGCCCAGGGCGAGGACCGCCAGCGCGAGCAGGCCCGCACCGATCAGCGCGTCCCGCCAGCGGCTCAGCGACACCGCGTTCTCCCGGCCGCTGAACAGGCCCTGTTGCACACGGGCCATCTCCTCGGCCAGGGTGCGGTTCTTGGCGCCCCAGGAACGCAACTCGTCGGCCTGGGTTTCGTCCGCGCTGGGGGTGAAGACCCAGAGCCACCCGTACAGCAGCAAGCCCACGCCGCCCAGCGCGCTGAGCGCCAGGAATGCCAGGCGCACATAGCTGACCGGGACGTTCAGGTGCTCGGCCAGTCCCCCGCAGACGCCGGCAATGAACCGGTTCTCGCTGCGCACGATGAATTTTCGCTGTTCAGGGGTTGCCATGCTTCTAAGTCAAGCATGGAATCGCCGGGTTCCGCCGCGTTCTGGGCACAACCGGGGGCACCCCTAGGGACAAATCAGGGTAGCCCCTCATAGCGGGTACGGCTCCCTCTGCACCAGAATTGAAGCATGAGGAACCAGAGCCCGGGCCATGAAGACAAATTCTTCGCCCAGATGCGCAAGCTGAAGATCGTCCGCCAGGAATCCAAATGGATCGGTGGCGTCGCCGCGGGCATCGCCGAGCGCTTCGGCATCGACGTGGTGCTGGTGCGCGGCGTGCTGGTGGCCCTGAGCATCCTCGGCGGCGTGGGACTGGTGCTCTACGGCATCGCCTGGGCGCTGTTGCCGGACACCGAGGACCGGATCCACCTGGAACGCGCCATCAACAAGGAATGGACCAGCGGCATGACCGGCGCGCTCATTACCGTGGTGCTCGGTATCTTCCCCGCTCCCTGGTTCCTGGACTCGCTGGCCCCGATCCTGTGGCCCATCGCCATCGTCGCGGCCATCGTCTTCCTGATCTTCAAGCGCCGCAACACCAAATACGACGGCTCGCGGCCCGGCGCTACCTACCGCCCGGCCCCGGAGGATTCATCACCTGCCGGGACCACGCAACACACGGCCCAGGGCTCAGGGGAAACCCTGACCGGCACCGTGGTTGAAAAAACCTGGCGTTCGGAAAACACGTCTTTCAGCGCGCAGGCAAGTGTTCCGGGGCATGAACCTGCCGGCGCCGATCAGTTCGACTTCACGCAGACATCCACTTCGGCTTCTGAGGAGCACACCATGGAATCTGAGAAACCGGGTCCCTCCGGACCGCAGGAGGGCTCGGCCTCCACCTCGCGGCCGGACGCGGACTACACCACCCCGTTCGAGCACCAGGCCTACCCGCCGCGGCCCAACCCGTCGAAGCAGGCCAAGGAAGCCCGCCGGGCGCGGCTGGCCCCTCCGGTACCGGGTTGGATCGCCACCACCATCGTGGGCCTGACTGTCCTGGTGATCGCCGCGGTGCTCAGCATCGACTACCTGAACGTCGTGGAGCTGCCCGGCAACGGCTGGTCCGTCGCCCTGGCCTGCGGGCTGCTTCTGGTGGGTCTGAGCCTGATCCTCATCTCCGCCACCAAGCGCACCAGCGGGGGCCTGCTGGGGCTGGCCATTCCGCTGCTGGTGCTGACCGTCATCTTCGGCGGAAGCAACCTCGCGTCGGGCCACCAGTCGATGGTGCATACCGATGGTTCGGACCATTCGTACAGCGCCGTCTTCAGCAACTCAACCCTGGACCTGACCGACAAGCAGGACATCACCTCGGATACCACCGTTGACGTCTCCTCGGTCTTCTCCAAGCTGGAACTGAAACTCCCTGACAATGTTCCGGTCAAGATCAAGAGCGACGGGGTCTTCATCTCGGACCTCGAGGGCCAGCTGCCCCAGGACTTGCGCCAGCTGCCGGCCGACGCACCGACCCTCACCGTGGACATCGACGGAGTGTTCTCCAGCTTCGAGTCAACGGTATCCACCGGCCCCGGCAACGCCACCAATCCGCAGTTCTAAGGAATGGACACATGAATTCCAAACCAACCCGGGAGACCAAGTTCCCCACCGGAACCCTGGTCTTCGGACTCATTCTCGTTGTGGTCGCCGTGGTCTCGCTGAGCAACACGATCTTCGACTGGACGCTGGACACCCCGCTGTTCTTCATCTCGCTGATCGCCCTGGCAGGTATCGTGATGATCGTTTCCGGCATCGCTTCAGCCATGAAGCGCGGCAACCGCGATGACGAGCTTCCACCCCCTGCCAACCCCAACTACTAGTCTTCCAACCCGAAAACCAGGAGCCCGAACATGGACAAGTTCTTCAACTCGATCCGATCAATCCCGCTGCGCCGCGGCCCGGCCCGCATGGCCGGCGGCGTAGCCGGCGGACTGGCCGACAAGTTCGGCTGGGATGTCACCATCGTGCGCATCATCATGCTGGTCTCGTTCCTGCTGCCGGTGCTCGGCATCGGCGCCTACATCGTGGCCTGGCTGCTCATCCCGGCCCAGGACGACAGCATCATCCTGCAGAAATGGCTCAGGAAGTTCTAGCCGGCACCGCCTGAGGCGGCGCAGCAACCCGGGGCGTGTTTGCGGATCTCCCATGGTCCGCAAACTCGCCCTTGTGGGCTTAAGCACGTAGACTATTTTTCAAACTCGATGCTCAATGGCGCGCGGATATCGAATGACATCCAGATGGATTGCCTGCAGCGCTGCCCCACGGGGCAAGCGATTTTCCCGTCCCCCACGCACCGCCGCAGGTTATGTCCCATCATGACCAAGTGAGGGTAAATGCGCATTGGAATCATGACCTCGGGCGGCGACTGCCCGGGCCTGAACGCAGTGATCCGCGGTGCCGTGCTCAACGGCATCAAGAGCTACGACCATGAATTCGTCGGCTTCCGCGACGGCTGGCGCGGAGTGAAGGAAGGCGACTTCTTCGAGCTGCCGCGCACCGCGGTGCGCGGCATCTCCAAGCAGGGCGGCACCATTCTGGGCACTTCCCGCACCAACGCCTTCGAAGGCGAAAACGGCGGACCGCAGAACATCGCCGCAGTGCTCAAGGACAACGGCGTGGACGCGCTGATCGCCATCGGCGGCGAGGGCACCCTCGCCGGCGCGCAGCGATTGTGCGAGGCCGGGCTGCCGATCGTGGGCGTGCCCAAGACCATCGACAATGACCTGGACGCCACCGACTACACCTTCGGCTTCGACACCGCGAACCAGATCGCCGTGGAGGCCATCGACCGACTGCGCACCACCGGCGATTCCCATCACCGCTGCATGGTCGCCGAGGTGATGGGCCGGCACGTGGGCTGGATCGCGCTGCATGCGGGCATGGCCTCCGGCGCCCACGCCATCCTGATCCCCGAGGTCTCCACCACCATGGAGCAGATCTGCCAGTGGGTCAACGAGGCCCACGACCGCGGCCGCGCGCCGCTGATCGTCGTCGCCGAGGGCTTCGTGCCCGAAGGCATGGAAGAGGCTTTCTCCGTGCGCGGCCTTGACACCTTCGGCCGCGCCAGGCTGGGCGGCATCGGCGAGATGCTCGCCCCGCTGATCGAGGAGCGCACCGGCATCGAGACCCGCGCCACCGTGCTGGGCCACATCCAGCGCGGCGGGGTGCCCACCGCCTTCGACCGGGTGCTGGCCACCCGGCTGGGCATGGCCTCGGTGGATTCGGTCGTCGACGGGGCGTGGGGCACCATGGTGGCGCTGCACGGAACCAAGATCAACCGCGTGCCGATGCGCGCGGCCCTGAACAACCTCAAGCGGGTGCCGATGGAGCGCTACAACGAGGCGAAGATCCTCTTCGGCTGACCCGTCGCGCCTGCAACGTCTTAAACGACGCACGAGCCGTGGAGTCCCTGAAGACTTCACGGCTCGTGCTGTTTCGCCGGCCTCCTATTTGGCGGGCGGCGTGCGCAGGAATCCGGTGAACCGCCCGGCCACCTGTCCGGCGTCCGGGGTCACGATGACTTCTTGGCTGGCGGGGTAGACGCTGTCTCCGTCCACCACGCTGAGCACTTCGCCGGGGTCCACGTTGCGCTTGATGACGCCCAGCGCAATCGGCCCTGCTTCGTAGTGCAGCGCCGCGGAGGTCACCTTGCCGACAACCCGGTCGCCGAGCTTGATCTCGGCCCCCGAAGCCGGCAGCGTGTGCATGGAGCCGTCCAGATCCAGGAACACGATGCGGCGCGGCGGGTGCCCGATGTTGTGCACGCGGGCTACTGTTTCCTGGCCCTTGTAGCAGCCCTTGTTCAGGTGCACCGAGGTGCGCAGCCAGTCCAGCTCATGCGGGATCGTCTTGTCGTCGATCTCCGCCCCGAAGCGCGGCTCCCAGGCGGCGATGCGCAGGGCCTCCACCGACATCATGCCAGCCAGCTGCTCCTCGCCCACCGCCTCGCCGAGCTTCTCCAGCTCGATGACGTGCAGCAGCCACGGGCGCTCGGCGCCCGGGTGCTCGTCCCGCGAGTAGGCCCAGCCGCCCTCGGTGACTCCAGGCCACGGATCGGTCCAGACCAGCTCGCCTGCGGTGGGAATGCGGCGGGTGGCCGCGAGCACTCCGTGGGTGGCGGACAGGTCGTTGACCTCGACGCGGAGCATGAAGCGCATGGAGTTCAAGAACTCCTGGAGCGCCGGTCCACTGCCGGGCTCGACGATCAGCAGCAGGCGCTCCTGATCGACCAGCACCTTCATCTCATGCTCGATGCGCCCCTGGATGGAGAGCAGCAGCGCCTGGCTGCTGTCTCCCGGCTTGAGCGCGGTGGTCTGCTGGGTGCTCAGGGTGTTCAGCCAGCTCTGACGATCGACTCCGGTGATTTCCAGGACGTCGAAATGCGACAGGTCGGCGATGGCTTCGCCCTCGAACAATCGTCGGGCTTCGCGGGTCGGCGCACCGTAGTGCGCGGCAACCCCTGCGTCCACTCCCCCGGCTTCCACGGCGCCATCGCGCTGCAGCAGCTGGGAACGATAAGTTTCAGTCATGGCTACTTCGTTGATTCGTCCGCGGCAACACGCTTCAGCGCGGCTGATGCATGGGCTTTGAGTTCCAGATTCCCCATGGACACGTCCCAGCGCCAGAACAGTTCGCCGTTGACCAACCCGTAGATGCGGGTTGAGGAGGCGTAATGCTTGGCGTTCTTGCTGCGCAGCAGCCCTTCGGTGGCCAGCTGGACACGCGGACCATCGATCAGGCCGTAGTACAGTTCCGAGATGCCGCCGGGCTGCACGATATGCGCCTGGATCTTGAATCCGTCCTTGGTGTGCAGCTGCTGCACGTCATCCGCCGAACGCAGCACCGGGAACACGTCGCCCGGAATCATGCCGGGACCGGCATCGGCTTCGAGCTGCTCACGATCCAGGGACCAGAAACCGGTCTCCACGGTAAGCAGACGCAATTTGTTGCCCTCGGCGTCGGCGAGCCAGGATTCGCTGCGGTATTCGAGGTAGGGGCCGCCGACGTCGCTGAAGGTGGCCTGCTGCCAGAAATATTCGTCCTCGGCTTCGCCTTCTCCAAGGCGCCCCATGCCTTCCCAGGTTCCAATGAGCCAGGCGAAAGGCACGAGTTCCGGGGTGAGGTCAGTCGGTAGGGCAAATGCCATGGACCACTCGCTCCTTAGTCGTTGGTGAAACAAAAACAGCGCACACGCTATTGTGTGCGCTGTTTGCTACTTCTGGCCCTGGAAAAGACGCTTGACGACCAGTCCGGCGAAGCCCGCCATTCCCAGTCCGGCGATGACCACGAGAGCCTGGAAGAAAATTTCGAGTGCAAGGAAGTTATCATTCATGGCTTCATCTTAGCGCGAGCTTTGCATGAACCGCGACCTGCGTGACGCAGCCCGGGCTTCGGTGCTGCCACCGGTGCGATCCGCTAGCTGAAAACCATCAAATCCAGGGCGTACCAGCTGGCGGCGCCGCTGAGCAGGACGATCCCGCTGGACAGGCCCAGCACGCCGGTCAGGTTCCGCACGCTGCGCGTGGACAGCGCCAGGGCGCGCAGGGCGCTGACCAGGATTCCCGCCAGCAGGCCCAGCACCACGCCTTCAACAATGTGCATCCCCAGCGGCAGCGCGGTGGCGATGGCGCCGAGCACCAGCGATACCAGCGGCGCCAGGAACATGGTGATGCGGTTGGGCAACCGCGTCATCGCCACGAGGCCGGCCCCGGCCAGCCCGATGACGGTGACCAGGGTCAGCGCGAACCCGAAGTTCACGGTTCCGGCGGCGGCCCATGCCGAACCGAGAACCGCCATGACCACGCCGGTGATGCCGCTGACCGTGCCGGCCATGCGGCCCTCGGCTTCGGCCCCGCGCAGCACCTGGCTGATGAACACCAGAAGCACGCCCACCGCGATGACTTCGACGCCATGGGACATCGGCGACACGCCCGGCATGAACAGCACCGCCGCGGTCGAGGCGAGCGAGCACACGGCAAGGATGACCGTCAGCGGCCATGGCGCTTCAGCGCGGATCAGCCGGGGCCAGGTGTAGGCGAACGCGAGCTGCAATATGACCGCGACAGCGCCCATCGCCCATTCGACGGAGTGAAGGCTGGCCGCTCCCAGGAGCAGGGCCGAAGCCAGCAGACCGCTTATTAATACCTTGATCCTCAAACCAGAATTCCTGACGGTAATTTATGCGCACTTGTGACTTCACATGCGAGCTTGGACTCTTCCATTCTCTATACTTTGACACGTAAAAACGATTTTCTCGCATCTATCTGGCAGGAGGAAGACCGCTGTGGCGAACCTGCTGCTCCTGACGAACAACGGACAGTCCGAAGCTGAAGTGCTTCCGGCGCTCGAACTACTACTGCATCAGATCCAGTGCCTCCCGGCGCAAACGCAATCCCTGAGCCAGGTTTCCGAATGCGACGCGGTCATCCTCGATGCCCGCACCGAACTGGTGGCGGCCCGCTCGCTGGCGCAGGTCATCCATTCAACGCTGAAGCTTCCGCTGCTGCTGGTGGCCAGCGAGGGCGCGCTGAGCATCCTGAACTCCGAATGGCATGCCGCGGACTTCATCCTGCCCACGGCGGTCCCCGCCGAGCTGGAGGCCCGCATCCGGTTGCTCCTCTCCGCCGTGCCGGAGCCCGCCGCCCCGGCGGAAGAGCCGCAGAACCGCTCCGGGTTGCGCATCGACGAGCTGAGCTACACCGCGAAGATCGACCAGCGGATCCTGGACCTCACCTATAAGGAATTCGAGCTGCTCAAGTACCTCTCGCAGTTCCCGGGCCGGGTATTCACCCGCGAGCAGCTGCTGCACGAGGTATGGGGATACGACTACTACGGGGGCACCCGCACCGTGGACGTGCACGTGCGGCGTCTGCGCGCGAAACTGGGCACCGACCACGAACAATTGATCGGCACCGTGCGAAATGTCGGCTACCGGTTCCACAACGAGGCCTAACATGACAGGGCCTCTGGCGGGTCAGGTCATCCAGCGGATAACCTGAGAGCATGAACGAGCTGCCCCAGAAAACTGTGTCCATTCAGAAGGTCCTCGGCGAGCTGGAACAGAGTTCGCTGGCCGAGGTCCGAGACCTGGCCGCCGCCGCGCTGCAGGAGGACGGCAATCCGCCCTTGAGCGACCAGACGCTGGTCGCACTGGGCTCGGAAACCTCCGGCGAGAACGTCATCACGCTGCTGGCCTCCTCGGGCGAGGGAAGCGAAGCCCAGCTCAGCGGCGTCATCGTCGCGATCGACGACCCGATATCCCGGCGCTGGATCGTCGAACTGGTGGTCCACCCCCAGTTCCGCAACCACGGCATCGGCCGCCAGCTGCTGCAGAGGCTGGGCGAACAGCTGGATCTGAGCCAGATCCTGACCTGGGCGCACGGCGACCACGCAGCGGCCCGCAAGCTGGCCGATTCGATCGGCCTGTCGCGCAACCGCGAGCTGTACCGGATGCGCCGCGAAGGCACCGACTCTCTGGAAGAGACGCCGCTGCAGCGCGGGCTGACGCTGCGCAGCTTCCGCGTCGGCGAGGACGAGTCGGCCTGGCTTGAAGCCAATGCCAAGTCCTTCGCGCACCATCCGGAACAGGGTTCGCTGACCCTGTCCGATCTCGATGCGCGCATGAACGAGAACTGGTTCGACCCGCAGGGCTTCTTCTTGGCCTTCGACCCGGAAGACCAGCTCATCGCCTACCACTGGACCAAGATCCATCCGGCGGGCGCCGACGACAACCGCCCGATGGGCGAGGTCTACGTGGTCGGAGTGGTTCCCGAGGCGCAGGGCCTGGGCTTGGGCCGCGCGCTGACTACTGTGGGCATCAACTACCTTCTCGAGCAGGGGGTCGGGTCGGTGCTGCTGTACGTGGACGCCGAGAACGAGGCGGCAGTCAAGCTCTACCGGTCGCTCGGCTTCACGCTATGGTCCGCAGACATCATGTACGGCCCCGAACAGATAGACTGATAGCGCATGGCAGTCCGGGATTTTCCCGGACTGCCAGCCAACGGTGAAGATGGCCTCCACCTGCAGGAAGAAGTGAGTTCAGCAGATGACAACCACCCCCAAGCAGCCCCCGGCACAACTGAGGGATGTCCCTTCATCCAAGGTCAATGAAGACCGGATCGAACCGGCAGGACTCCTGCCCGACCTCCATCCGGACGGGGGTTTCGAGAACGAGCGGTTCCTCGACCGGGAACTGAGCTGGCTGCATTTCAACGCGCGGGTGCTGGAACTGGCCGAGGACGTCGACCTGCCGCTGCTTGAACGCGTCAATTTCCTCTCGATCTTCGCCTCCAACCTGGACGAGTTCTTCATGGTGCGCGTCGCCGGCCTGAAGCGCCGCATCGTGACCGGCCTGGCCGTCCCGGCGGCCAACGGGATGAACCCGGTGGACCAGCTCGAATTGCTGCTGAACTCGGCGCACGAGCTGCAGACCCGCCATGCAAGGGTCTACTCGGAGTCAGTCTCCCCCGACCTTGCCACGCACGGCATCCGCATCACCGGCTGGGACGAGCTCTCGGCCTCCGAGCAGAGCTTGCTCTCCGAGTGGTTCATGGCCCAGGTCTTCCCGATCCTCACCCCGCTGGCGGTGGATCCGGCCCACCCCTTCCCTTATATCTCCGGCCTGTCGCTGAACCTGGCCGTGGTGGTGCGCAACCCGCTGACCGGCAAGGAGCTGTTCGCCCGCCTGAAGGTGCCTGACACCATCGACCGCCTGGTCAGCATCGACGGCCCGCGCGCCGCCCACTCCTCGCACCGCGCCGCACGCTTCATCGCGCTGGAGGACCTGATCGCCGTGCACCTGGAGCAGCTGTTCCCGGGCATGGAAATCGTGGAGCACCACTTCTTCCGCGTCACCCGCAACGAGGACCTGGAAGTCGAGGAAGACGACGCCGAGAACCTGCTGCAGGCCCTGGAAAAGGAGCTGCTGCGCCGCCGCTTCGGCCCTCCGGTGCGCCTGGAGGTGGTTGACGACATCAACCCGCAGATCATGGATCTGCTCTCCCGCGAGCTGGGTATCGACGAGGACGAGGTCTTCAAGCTGCCCGCCCCGCTAGACCTGCGCGGCCTGGGCGTCATCGCCTCGCTGGACCGCACCGAGCTGCACTACCCCAAGCACATGGGGCACACCTCACGGTTCCTGAACGAGTCGGAAACCGCCAAGGCAGCCAACGTGTTCGGCGCCGTACGCCGCCGCGACATCCTGCTGCACCACCCCTACGATTCCTTCTCCACCTCGGTCCAGGCCTTCCTGGAGCAGGCCGCTGCGGATCCGAAGGTCATGGCCATCAAGCAGACCCTGTACCGCACCTCTGGCGACTCGCCGATCGTCGATGCGCTGATCGACGCGGCCGAAGCCGGCAAGCAGGTGCTGGCGCTGGTGGAGATCAAGGCCCGCTTCGACGAGCAGGCGAACATCTCCTGGGCGCGCAAGCTGGAACAGGCGGGCGTGCACGTGGTGTACGGCATCGTGGGCCTGAAGACCCACTCCAAGCTCTCCCTGGTGGTGCGCCGCGAAGGCGACAAGCTGCGCCGCTACTGCCACATCGGTACCGGAAACTACCACCCGCGCACCGCGCGCTACTACGAGGACTTCGGGCTGCTGACCTGCGACGAGGAGGTCGGCGAGGACGTCTCGAAGCTGTTCAACCAGCTCTCGGGCTACGCCCCGCGCTCCACCTACAAGCGTCTGCTGGTCGCCCCGCGTTCGGTGCGCACCGGGCTGCTGGCGCACATCGAGCAGGAAGTGCGCAACGCCCAGGCCGGGGTCGACGCCAAGGTGGTCATCAAGGTCAATTCGATTGTCGACGAGGCGATCATCGACGCGCTGTACCGCGCCAGCCAGGCCGGGGTGAAGGTCGACGTGATCGTGCGCGGCATCTGCGCCCTGCGCCCGGGCGTCCCGGGGCTGAGCGAGAACATCCGGGTCCGCTCGATCCTAGGCCGCTTCCTGGAGCACAGCCGCGTGTTCACCTTCGCCAACGCAGGGAACCCGATCGTGTACATCGGCTCGGCCGACATGATGCACCGCAACCTCGATCGCCGCGTGGAAGCCCTGGTCTCCCTGGGGCAGCCGGAGGACATCGAGGAAATGATCAGCCTGCTGGAACGCTACATGGACGACGGGACCTCCTCCTGGCATCTGCACTCGGACGGCAAGTGGGACCGGCACTACAAGGACGAGGACGGCAACCCGCTCTCCGATGTCCAGTTCTGGCTCATCCAGGACCACGCCCAGCGGCGAAATAGCGGGCGAAACAGCTAGTGGCCGATTCGAATGTCCAACGCGCCCTTGACCGGGTGCTGGAACTGCATCGTTCATCCGATGCCGAGGAAATTCGCCTGGGCCACTTCGACATCATCGCCGCGGGGGCCATCCCGTGGCGGCTGGAGCACGGCAAGCTGCGGGTGCTGGTCATCCACCGGCCCAAGTACGACGACTGGTCCTGGCCCAAGGGCAAGCTGGACGACGGCGAAGCCATCGCCGAATGCGCGGTGCGCGAAGTCCACGAGGAGATCGGGCTGCAGATCACGCTCGGCCTGCCGCTGGCGGCCACCGCGTACTCGGTGAAGCAGCGCGCCAAGGTCGTCTACTACTGGGCGGCCGCCACGCACCACGAAGCCGAGGTCATCCCGGACGGATCCGAATGCGACGAGGTCCGCTGGGTCTCCCCCAAGCAGGCCATCGGCATGCTGACCAACCCCTCGGACGCCGCGCCGCTGCAGGACCTGCTCGCCGCCCACAAGGCCGGCCATCTGGAGGCCAAGCCGTTCATCCTGGTCCGCCACGCAAAGGCCAAGCCGCGCAGCAAGTGGACCCGTGCCGAAGGCGACCGCCCGCTGGCGGCCACCGGGCGCCGCCAGGCCCAGGCGGTCTCGCGACTGCTGGAAGCCTGGGCCCCGGGGCATGTCGCGTCTTCGCCGTGGATGCGCTGCGTGCAGACCGTCGCGCCCTACGTCACGGCGAACCAGCTGAAGCTCAGCTCCGTGCGGGCGGTCACCGAGCATGCGGCCACCCGGCACCCGAAGCGGGCTGCGAAGGCGGTGCAGAAACTCCTGGACAAGAACCGCTCCCAGGTGCTGTGCACGCACCGGCCGGTGCTTCCCACGGTACTGAAGGTCCTCAAGGGCAGCACCTCGGCGACAATCGCCGAGGTGCTCCCCGCCAAGGATCCTTTCCTCGATCCCGGAGGGGTGATCGTGGCGCACCAGCTACCCGGCGCGAATCCGCGGATCATCTCCCTGGAAGTCCATACCCCGTATCACGACTGACACCACCGCCGGCGCCGCTGCACCGCACCCGGCGGACGGGCATCCCCGGCTCCTCACGCCGCGAGGATGCCCGTCGTTGCATCTGCGCACAAATGCGACTATGACTGTTTAATAAGAATCCCCAGTGGCTCTTGTCACCCAGAGAAAGGCCAAGCCATGAGTGCAAATCAGCCCCAGCAACCGGTTGAGAAGATCGTGCACCAGGGTCTGCGCCTGGACCATGATGAAGACCGCGGGCGTTTCTCGCTGTGGCACGGATCCACCTATGTCGGCTTCATCGGCTACCACCGCGAAGACGACGTGGTCACCATCCAGCACACCATCGTCAACGAGGAATTCGGCCGCCGCGGCTACGCCCGGGCGCTGGTGACGCTGGTACTGGACCGGCTGGCCAACGAGGGCGTCAAGATCGTTCCCGAGTGCAGCTACGTGCAGGACTACCTGCGCCGCTACCCGGAGTACCAGGGCATGGTCGTCAAGGGCTGAAGCTTCGTTATCCGGGGCTTCGTGGGATACGCCACGGGACCTCCGGCGCCGTTCGCCGGTGGACTAAACTGGTGGGGTGAGCATTCCTACCCCATACGAAGACCTGCTTCGCGACGTTCTGGAGAACGGCGCCGCCAAGGAAGACCGCACCGGAACCGGCACGCTGTCGGTCTTCGGACGCCAGATCCGCTTCGACCTGGCCGATTCCTTCCCGCTGATCACCACCAAGCGCGTGCATTTCCGCTCGGTCGCTGCAGAACTGCTGTGGTTCCTGCGCGGGGAGTCCAACGTGAAGTGGCTCCAGGACCAGGGCGTGCGCATCTGGAACGAATGGGCTGACGAGGACGGCGAACTGGGGCCGGTCTACGGCGTCCAGTGGCGCTCATGGCCCACCCCCGAAGGCGGCCAGATCGACCAGATCTCCCAGCTGGTCGACTCGCTGCGCAGCAACCCCGATTCCCGCCGCCACATCGTCTCGGCCTGGAATGTCGCCGAAATCGAGAACATGGCATTGCCGCCCTGCCATGTCTTCTTCCAGTTCTATGTGGCCGACGGCAAGCTGTCCTGCCAGCTTTACCAGCGCAGCGCCGACATGTTCCTCGGCGTGCCGTTCAACATCGCTTCCTACGCGCTGCTGACCCGCATGCTCGCCCATCAGCTGGACCTGGAGCCGGGTGAGTTCATCTGGACCGGCGGCGACGTGCACATCTATACCAACCACTTGGAGCAGGTGCGCGAACAGCTCTCCCGCGAGCCGTACCCGTACCCGACGCTCGACTTCGCGTCCAAGCCGGAGTCAGTCTTCGACTACACTCTGGAAGACTTCGTGGTCAACGACTACAAGCACCACCCGACCATCAAGGGGACCGTCGCCGTATGACGCCTGAACCGCGCCACACCGCCGACCTCACGCCGCTGGTCGGCGCCATCTGGGCCCAGGCGGACAACGGAATCATCGGCAACCAGGGAACCATGCCCTGGCATGTCCCGGAAGACCTAGCCCATTTCAAGAGGATCACCGCCGGCCATCCTGTCATCATGGGCCGCGCTACTTGGGAGTCGTTCCCGCCAAAGTTCCGGCCGCTGCCCGGACGCAGCAACATCGTGCTGACCACCCGCGCCGAGTCGCACCAGGCGCTGCGCGATGCCGGTGCGCTGCCGGTCGCGGACCTCGGCGAAGCCCTGGCCCTGGCCAAGACCTGCGAGGGCAGCCGGGAAATCTGGATCATCGGCGGAGGCAAGGTCTACGCCCAATCGCTTCAGCTGCTGGACCTGGCAGTGATCACCAAGCTCGATCTGGAGGTCCAGGGAGACACCCGCGCGCCGCAGCTCCCCGAGGACTTTGCCCTGGGGCTCAGCGACCCGGGACTGGATGGACCGGAGAACCAATGGCACAAGTCCGGTACCGGCACTCGCTACCGTTTTGAAACCTGGATCCGCGAAAAGGACTAGTTAACATCCCATGAAAAAATACCTCGCTGATCTCAAACAGCACTCAGATGCCCTGTTCGTCCTCGGCTACATGCTTTTCCCGCTGCTCGCGCTGGTTGTCGCGGTGCTCGGGTTTTTCATGGTGCTCGGCGGCCACAAGATCTTCGGCGTGATCCTGCTGTTCGTCCCGACCCAGGTGTTCCTCTACGCGGCGTTCTGGGCCATCAAGAACCGCAAGCTGTTGCTTGAGGAAAAGTAGAACTTTTGCTGCTGCAGAATCACACCCGGCCCTTCTGGGGCTTGGGTGTGATTCTGCTTTAAGCGCTGTAACGAACCGGGATAATAACGTAATTCAGCCCTACCATTGAGGTATGACTTCATCTGTTGGTTTTGTAGGTTACCGTGGCATGGTCGGTTCCGTGCTCATGCAGCGCATGCTCGACGAGGGCGACTTTGCGCAGATCGACCCGGTCTTCTTCTCGACGTCGAATGCCGGCGGCCAGGCCCCCGCATTCGCCGAGGGCGCCGGCCCGCTACAGGATGCTTTCGACATCCAGACGCTGGCCAAGCTGCCGATAATCGTGACCGCCCAGGGCGGCGACTACACTACCAAGGTCCACACCGAGCTGCGCAAGGCCGGCTGGGACGGACTGTGGATCGATGCCGCATCGAGCCTGCGCATGAACGACGACTCGGTGATCGTGCTGGACCCGATCAACCGCAACGTCATCGACCAGTCGCTGGTTGCCGGCGTCAAGGACTTCGTGGGCGGCAACTGCACCGTGTCCTGCATGCTCATGGGCCTGGGCGGGCTGTTCAAGAACAACCTGGTCGAGTGGGGCACTTCCATGACCTACCAGGCGGCCTCCGGCGGCGGCGCCCGCCACATGCGCGAACTGCTGACCCAGTTCGGCGACATCAACGCCTCGGTCGCGGACGAGCTTGCGGACCCGGCCAGCGCCATCCTGGAGATCGACCGCAAGGTGCTTGAAACCCAGCGCGGCGGCCTGGACGCCGCACAGTTCGGCGTGCCGCTGGGCGGTTCGCTGATCCCGTGGATCGATTCGGACCTGGGCAACGGCCAGTCCCGCGAGGAGTGGAAGGCCGGCGCGGAGACCAACAAGATCCTGCAGACCTCCGGCAGCCGCCACATCGCCATGGACGGACTGTGCGTGCGCATCGGCGCAATGCGCTCGCACTCGCAGGCGCTGACCCTGAAGCTGAAGGAAGACCTGCCGGTCTCCGAGATCGAGTCGCTGTTGGCCGAGGACAACGAGTGGGCCAAGGTCGTGCCGAACGAGAAGGAAGCGACCATGGAGCAGCTGACTCCGGTGGCCGCCTCGGGCACCCTGGACATCCCGGTCGGCCGCATCCGCAAGCTGGAGATGGGCCCGGAGTACATCTCCGCCTTCACCGTGGGCGACCAGCTGCTCTGGGGCGCCGCGGAGCCGCTGCGGCGCATGCTGGCCATCGCACAGGGCCGCCTGTAGGGACTACTTCCCCGCCGACAAATGCCCGGGGCGCACAGTTCACTGAACGGTGCGCCCCGGGCATTTTCACATATGCGGACGGATACTAGAGCTCCACTCCGATCAGCAGCGGCTCATTGACCAGCGTGATGCCGAACCGCTCGGCAACCCCGGCGCGCACTGCGCGGGCGATGGCCAGGATGTCAGCCGCGCTGGCGGTGCCCCGGTTCGTAATGGCCAAGGTGTGCTTGGTGGACAGTGAAGCCCGTCCCCCGGCGATCTGGAACCCGTCGGTCCCCTCCAGTCCGTAGCCCTTGCCGAAACCTGCCTGGTCGATCAGCCAGGCGGCCGACAACTTGACCATTTCGGCCTGCTCGGCCGGGTAGTTCGGAGCGTTGTGCGGCAGCTGCTCCAGCACCGACGCGTCGACAATCGGGTTGGTGAAGAAGGAGCCGGTTGAATGCGAGTCCGGGTCCTGCGGGTCATAGACCATGCCCTTGGACCGACGCAGTTCCAGAACCGTCTGCCGAACCAGCGCTGCATCCGCGCCCTGGCCGGCTTCGACGCCCAGGCGGCGGGCCAACTCGGCATAGCGGATCGGCGCCGACTCGTTGCCGCGCTTGAGCAGGAACGCGGCTTCCAGCACCACGTACCGGGGCGAACCGTGGGTGCTGGTGCGCTTGATCAGCGAATCACGGTAGGCGAACGCCAGGTCCTCGTTCGACAGCTGCAGGATCTCCTGCGCGGTGCGGTCCCAGACGCGGGCCCAGGCCAAGGTCTGGGAGACGTCCGCTCCGTAGGCGCCGACGTTCTGCACCGGGGTGGCACCGGCACAGCCGGGGATCCCGGAGAGGGCTTCGAGTCCGCTCAGGCCTTCGGCCAACGAGTACTCGACCGTGGCGTCCCAGTTCTCGCCGGCCGCGGCGCGCAGCAGCGCCAGCCCGCCGTCCTGTTCCTCGACAACCAGGCCGCGCGTGGCGATGCGGATGACGGTGCCCGAGAAGCCCTCGTCCGAGATAACCAGGTTCGAGCCGCCGCCGATGAACAGGATGTCCTCGCCGGCGTTGTCCGCGGCGGTGATCGCCGCAATCAGCTCGGCTTCGGTGGACGCGGTCACGGTGCGCGCAGCGTCGCCGCCAACAGCCGTGGTGGTCATGTTCTTCAGCATTGAACTACTATCTTTCGATTTGTCTCTGGAAATACGTTGATTCGGGCGGATCTAGCTGGCGGACTCGGGCTGGCGCGGATAGCCTGCGGCGTTCTTCGACAGCAGGAACGCCACGACAACCAGGATCGAGATGCAGCCGAGGGCAGGCAGCAGGCCGATAGCCCCGGCCAGCAGGCCCAGCAGCGGCGGACCTCCCAGGAATGCCGCGTAGCCGATGGTAGAAACCACTGCCACGCGCGCTGCCGCGTGTTCCGGGTCATCCGATGCGGCGCTCATGGCCAGCGGGAAGGTCAGGGCAACACCCATGCCCCACACGGCCAGCGCCACGAAAGCCAATGGCAGGTTGTCTCCGAACGCGAAGATCAGCAGGCCCACTAGCGCGGCGATGGCGCTGGCCCGGATCATCCAAACCCGCCCCATACGCAGGATCAGGTCCCCGGCCAGCAATCGGGTCAGCGTCATGGCAGTCACGAAGGCCGCGTAGCCCAGCGCGCCGGTGGCTTCGGTGGTCCCGTAGCCATCGGCCAGGGCCAAGGCCACCCAGTCTCCGGCCGCGCCTTCGGCGAGCGCCATGCCCAGCACCAGCACGCCCAGCAGGACCGTTTGCGGCTCCTTCCAGGTGCTCAGCAGCGAATGCCCCTTGAACTTCGAATCCTTCGAGGCCCGGCTCCGGTCTTCCCCGTAGAAACGGGTCGAATACAGCACCGTGGCGATGATCAAGATGCCCATGACCCCGTAGTGCAGTTGCAGCGGCAGCGCGACCGCTGCGGCGCCGGCGCCGATTCCGGCGCCGAGAACTGTACCCACGGAGAAGAACCCGTGCAGGGCAGGCATGACGCTGCGTCCCAGTGCCCGTTCCATGGCCGCGCCCTGGATGTTCGAGGCGACGTTCCACGAGGCGGCTCCAAGCCCCTGGCAGAAGAGCACCGTCGCGGTCAGCATGCTTGAGTGCAGCAGTCCCGAGGTGGAGCCGACGCCCATGAGCGCGAGTCCTGCAATCAGTGCGCCGTAGCGCATGACGTTGGTGGCGCCGAAACGCATCACCAGGTGACCAGCCAGGGATACGGAGAGGAAGGAGCCTGCGCTCATTCCGAGCAGCAGCAGGCCGACCTGCGAGTGGTCCAGCCCCAGCTCGTCGCGCAGTGCCGGAAGCCTGGAGACCAGGGTTGCCAGCAGCAGGCCGCTGGCCATGTAGGCGGCCATCAACGAGTTGCGCCAGTGCTTTACCGCGACCGGCACGTCGGCTGCGGGTTGCTGGTTCAGAGCTGCACCACGGCCTGGCACTTGAGCAATACCTTGGTTCCGTTGGCGGAGACGGTCAGGTCCACGCGGGCGGTGCGGGCCTGGGCATCCAGGGCACCGATCTTGCCCTCGACCTCGATGGTGGTTCCTTCGAAGTCCGAGGGGTTGGTACCTTCGGGGTCCTCGACGACGACCGGCTTGGTGAAGCGGGTCTGGTAGTCGATGACTGCGCCCGGATTGCCCACCCAGGTGGAGACCAGGTCGATGACCGCGCCCATGGTGAACATGCCGTGGGCGATGACCGAGGGAAGCTCGACTTCCTTGGCGAAGCGCTCGTTCCAGTGGATGGGGTTGAAGTCCCCCGAAGCGCCGGCATAGCGCACCAGGTCGGCGCGGTTGACGTTGACAGTGTGGGTGCCGAGAACCTGTCCCTTTTCAAGGGTGTCGAAAGCGATCATGATTAGTCCTCAGCTCGAACCAGTAGCGATGAAACGGTGGTGGCGATCTTTTCCCCACCGACGGTGGTGATTTCGGCGCGGGTGGTGATCATGGCCCCGGCGCCCATTTCGCGGATCTGGTCCACGTACAGCTCGGCGAGCAGTTCATCGCCGGCCACGATGGGGCGGTGGTGGGTAAAGCGCTGGTCTGCATGCACCACGCGGGAGAAGTCGATGCCCGAGGCAGGGTCAGCGATCAGCTGGGCGTCGGCGCGCTGGGCCACGATGATGGCGAAGGTCGGCGGGGCGACCACGTCGTTGAAGCCGAGCTTGCGCGCGGATTCGACATCGTAGTGGGCCGGAGAGGTGGCCTTGGTGGCTGCTGCGAATTCTCGGATCTTCTCTCGTCCTACCTGGTAGGACTCGCCGGCAGGGTAGATGCGCCCCACCAGATCAGGGTTGATGCCCATTAGTTCTCCTGAACTTTGTGACTGTGTGTTGATTGCTGTCCACGCAGGGCTCAGCCGCTCGGGGCTCCCAGCTCTGCGGAACACGAAACCTTCGGGGTGCGGCTAGTTGCCGCCGTTGCCCTTGTTCTTCTTGGCTTTAGGGGTTGCCAGGCCGTTGGCGATCCGCCAGTTGCGGGCGTCCCGGGCGCGAATGACAAGTCCTGCAACGTGGCAGAGCATGCCGATGACCAGCAGTCCGATGGCTACGTAGAGCACCGGTCGAATGTGGTTGACTGAACCGATGATCGTCAGGATGATCCCTAGCCCGATGGTGCCCATCGCGGTAAAGACGATCTTCTTGTAGTGCTGGGAGGCCGCCTCCCAAGGCGTATTGGTCATACCCACCAGTCTAGTTCAGGGCAGGGAGCGACCGCGGACGTACAAGGGTATTTCTGCTGACATCCCGCAACCGCCAGTTCATGGAAGGACATCTGGCCTGACTCATCGGCAGGACGCATCGGCAAGGCGAGCCCGCCCAGACGACTAGGCGAAGATGTACGGCAGCGCTCGCAGGTGCTGAAGACCCCGAACAGCGCCACCGCGTAGCCGAGCGCCAAGGCGAGGATGGCGGCTTTCGCGCCTTGCTCATTTCTCGTTTTGATCTGGTTCAGTGCCACGTGGCCTGCACCTACCGCGAAAACCGCCGGGCCAGTGCCGCCCAGGAAGATCAGGGCCGGGATTTCGGCAATGGCCAGGCAGAGGGCGATGATCGACAATCGGTTGACCCGCAAGCTTGCGGAGGCTTGGGTGCCGTTGCGCTTATCCATGTCTCCTCCATCAATTCTGGAATCTGTGCAGGTGCCATCTG
This sequence comes from Glutamicibacter soli, assembly GCF_003309065.1. Taxonomy (GTDB): domain Bacteria; phylum Actinomycetota; class Actinomycetes; order Actinomycetales; family Micrococcaceae; genus Glutamicibacter; species Glutamicibacter soli. The sequence goes on from NZ_POAF01000005.1 coordinate 106,426, forward strand.
AGGTCTTGACCTCAGCCGGAGTGGGGATGTGCAGCATCTGGGGTCGGCATTCCGCCGACGACGTGGCATTCCCCCGTCACCCATTCACGGAGTCTAGGCGACGTCGGCGCCATGGGCGTCTATGCCATCGTCATCGGATCGCGGCCTCGCCCTGCAGTACTGCGTCCGTTGCATTGATCTACCGACCCGCGCTAGGCTCCGGGTATGACAGCGCCTACGCAGGGCATGCCCTACTCACCGGCACCGGTAGAAGTGGTCGCATTCATCGGCCGCATCCTCGGCCACGAATGGCCCCACAGCGAGGCTGAGCGCGTTCGCGTATTCGAAGCGTTGGGCATGCACAGCCCGCAGCGACCCACGGAAGATGCAGAGGAGAACATCGGAGGCATCTGGGTGCTGAAAGTTCCGTTGTGGGCCGAGGTGGATGCTCGTTGGAGTTCGTTCCGGGGTTCTCTCGTGCTGATCACCTTATTCCTGTACCCGCAGCCATCGGAACAGCATCCGCAGGTTCTGGAAAAATTCGCCGAGCTCCGGACGGAACTGTCAACGTACTTTTCTCCTCCGACGGAAACCTGGGGAACCGAAGCCATGCCCGCGGCAAGGTGGACGATCGGGACTTGCGGGGTTGAACTCTATTGCTTCAACAAACCCAACAGCGTGCTCTTGCTCTGTATCGAAGATCTGCAGCTGGCGCGCGTAGCCGAAGCCGCAGCCGTGGCGGATTCGGCCCCCTAGCCTCGATTACCTAGAACAGCGCAGACTGTTCTTCATGGAAGTCGCCACGTTCATCGGCAACTCCCAATTCGTGGGTTTTGAGTTCCGCCGCGTCGATGAGCCTCAGGGTTGTAGACGGGCCGCTGTCGACCATGATGGTTTGCCCCAGAACTCCGCGCACCCTGATGTTGAACTGGTTGTCTGCGATCTTCTGATCCCACGGATGCAGCGCATGCGCGTCCCAGGCGTCGACCACAAGTTGCGCATACTCCGGGTGCTCCCACAGCTCATCGCGAAGTTCGATGCCATAGGTCTCCAGCCCGCGTTGTGCAGACAGGAAGTCCCGGGCCTTGTCGGCCGCTGCACGGTTGATGTCATCGAGGCTGGCCAAAGTCAGTTCCCAGCTGGTCAGCCCCTTCACCTTGGATTTCTGCCGCACTTGCTGGCCCAGTCCCACGTGTTCGGTGATGAGATCTTCAAGCACGCGGATGGCCGCGCCGTCCCCCGCGCCAGCGATGTAGCGGGCGACGACCGCACCCTGCTGTGCTAGGCGGCTCCATTTGCTCTGGGTTGAGGTCGTGCCGACCTTCGTGGCTCCATGGGCGAAGCTTGCCACGTAGAGGAAATGCGGCTGTTCCAAATATTTTCGCATCCCCGCCGGCGCTTCGCCGGTCGTATGGAAGTGGTGCATGAATTTGGAGTGGTCAAGTCTCCGACACTGGTCGCACTGATTGCCTGTCCGTACAGCTTTGTTTTTCGGGCAGGGGAAATTGTTGCGACCGCCGTCAGGGTTCATGGTGATATAGCCCAGGCAGAACTTCAGGTCGCTGACTTGCAAGCGAAGGGCTCGATTCTTGGACAAGGACTCATGGATCCACTGTGAACCGCGACGGAGGCTCAGGCTTGGCGCCGGCTCGTAGTGGGAAAAGCTGATCCCGTGGCAGAGCTGTCGTGATTCACTGGGGAATTCCATGGAGGCCTTTCAAGAAAAGAGTCGCATTCAAGCCTAAGCCAGTACCACCTGATTCCTGGAACTCCGCTCACCGCTTCGTAGGCGCTCACATTGCAGAGCTCGTTGGGCAGTGTTCCAGTTGTGCCGGAACCGCGTCAACTCTGGTAGGCATCGGATGGTTTTCGGTCGGTATACCCGGGGTTCTGTCCATTTTCTTAGGACTGCGTTCTACTCTGGAGGTACATACAGACGCGTGCCCCGACTTCGCGACATTGAATATTCAGAGGTGATAGAGATTTCAACTCAAAGCTCAGACAGGCCGTCCCCTCCCCCTGTGGCACTGCGTACCGCAGCGATGAACAACCCTGAACTCCAGAACATGGCTCGCACTTTCCATCACCAGTTCCAGCGCTTCATGATGGAACACCAGTTTGCGGTCGATGAAATCCTGACCAAGGTGTCGATTCTGCGCGAGGAATTCTTGTACCTGCACAAGTACAACCCCATCGAGCATGTCACCTCCCGGGTCAAGTCGCCGGAAAGCATCATGCGGAAAGTCGCCCAGCGGCGCATCACTCCAACGTTCGAGGCAATCCGCGAAAATATCAGCGACATCGCCGGCGTTCGCATCACCTGCAGTTTTGTGAAAGACATCTACAAGGTGCTCAATACGCTGACATCGCAAAGCGATCTGGAAGTCATCCAGATCAAGGACTACATCAAGAATCCCAAGCCCAACGGGTACAAAAGCCTGCATGCCATCGTGAAGATCCCGGTTTTCCTGTCCGAGGGGCCGGTTGATATCACCGTGGAAATCCAGATCAGGACCATTGCGCAGGACTTCTGGGCGACGCTCGAACACAAGATCTTCTACAAGTACGAAGGCGCCGTGCCCGAGCATCTTGTCGAAGAGCTGGCCGAGGCGGCACGGGTCGCAGAAAGCCTGGACATGAAAATGCAAAGGCTGCACACGGAAGTCCACGGCCACGATGTCAACAGCACGGAGTCCGAGGACGATCGAGGTTTCGATGATTCCGTTTTGCAGGAATTATTGATGATCGCCCAGCAAGGTATTCCTGAGGAACCAACCGAGTCGCCAAGGAAACAAAACTAGGATGGATAGGCGCGGATCGGCACTGAGCCGATCCGCGTTTTCTCATTCATCGGGTGGCTTCACGGGAACTGCGTTTGGCTCCATTGAACCCACGGATCCCTTTCGGAGGCATTATCTGAGTACCCGGGCTTGTGAACGGGCCGATCGCGAACACAAAAACCCCGGAAACCGTTGGGTTTCCGGGGTTTTACTGCTGTAGCGGCGCCGGGACTCGATCCCGGGACCTCACGATTATGAGTCGTGCGCTCTAACCAGCTGAGCTACGCCGCCACAAGTGAGAAGCTTTCCAGTAGAAGCCAAGATCGCTTCTCACTCAGAGCCCCCTGCCGGAATCGATCCGGCGACCTCGTTCTTACCAAGAACGCGCTCTACCACTGAGCTAAGGGGGCAACGAGTAAATACTCTACACGGGTTTTCGTGGAAACAAAAATCGCCAACCACCCCCGGGATCACCACCCGGAATCATGGATAAACCCAAGTCAGGTAGAGAATACCGATCACCGCAAGGCGGCGCGGGACGAAGAATGGGACAAGAACACCGTAAGTGACGATGCTCACGGCCGTTTCGGGGTCGAAAAATTGGCAAATAATTGCCACCCGATAATAAAATCTCCAGCTCCTGCCCGCGGCGAACGGGCGACCCAATAAAGGTCACGGGCCGCACCCAATCATCGCTGGTCGCGATTCTTTCCAGCACCGCACCCACAGGGACCCACTCCTGGCAATCCGGCTCCACCGCCTGAATGCCGGCGGAGCGACGTGGCACATCGCCATAATTTCCGCCACCTCACATCTCTTTGGTGCCAGCGTCGCTAATACCATCCTGAGTAGGAATGATGTGACCTCAACGACATATCCGCTCAGGATTTTGCAATCAACCGAAAGCTGTGTAAAGTTATTACTCGTTGCCCCCTTAGCTCAGTGGTAGAGCGCGTTCTTGGTAAGAACGAGGTCGCCGGATCGATTCCGGCAGGGGGCTCGAAATAAGAGAGACAATCTGAATTCAGATTGTCTCTCTTTTCGTTTCCCTGCGTTTTTCTTGTGGTATTCATTGCCGTTTTAGCGGGCTTCGCGTCCTGGCATTCACAGCGCTTTAGTCGGAGTCCAAATCACTGAACTACGCATGGCTCTGCAATCCTTCAAGACCTTTCCGGCCGCTTGCAAGGTTCTCGCGCTGTTGCCAGTCATCACCCCTCGGATCAAGCACTGCATCCCCGGTTGGACTGATCAGGCTTTGGCCAGCGAACCCACGCTCGGGCGTTGCTTACCCTGAGCCTTTTGAATTTGAGCGTAGAATGGCTGCGTTTGCCACTCATTCCCCGCCGCCGATGAATCACCTCTTCGCACGCCAGAGCGGATTTGACGGCCTTTCAGGAGTTCGTGCGGCTCCCGTGGGGCCACGTCCGGCATTCAGGTGTCCCTGAGGCCCCTCAAGACGCCGGAGACCAGGCATTCCCACATCATGGCGAGTTCTTGGCTACGGCGGCGCCAAGCAAGCCCCGGGATGCGAAGAACCCCTGGGTATGACCTTGCGGTCTTTCCCAGGGGTTCTCAGTTCACGCTGGCTAAGCCACTGGCGGCTTAGTAGTCGCGGCGACGAGCCGAATCGCTGAAGCGATCCTTGCCTCGTCCGCCGAAGCGCTTGTCGCCGCCGCCACGGCGGTCATCGCCGCGGAAGCCGCCCGAGCGCTTGCGGTCGTTGAAGCTGCCGCCACGTCCGCCGCGGTAACCGCCGCGATCCGAGTCGTCATCGCGGCGCGGCTTGCGGCCGGAGTCCAGCTCCAGGTTGATCGGCTCGCCGCCGATGCGGGTGTTGGACAGTGCACGCCACTGGTCCTTGCTCAGCTCGGCTGGCAGCTCGACCAAGGTGTGGTCCGAACGGATCTCGATGCCGCCGATTTCCGAGGAGTTGAAGCCGCCCTCGTTGGCCAGTGCGCCAACAATGGAGCCCGGCTGCACGCGGTTGCGGCGGCCAACTGCCAGACGGTACATGGCGTTGCCCTCGGCGGCCGTCTTGCCACGGCGTGGGCCGCGCTCTCCGCGATCGCCACGGTCTGCGCGGTCGCGCTCCAGGCGGGCCTTCTTGGATGGTGGCATGACCGGCTCGGTCATCAGCAGCGGGCGGCCGCCCTGGGCCATGAGGGCCAGGGCCGCAGCGATTTCAAGGTGGTCCAGGTCCTCGTGCTGGGCGGCGAACTGCTCCACGATTTCGCGGAAGGTGCCCAGGTCCTGGCCGGTGATGGTTGCATCGATGCGGTCGGTGAACTTCTGGATGCGGCGGTTGTTCACCGAATCCAGGGAAGGCAGCTGCATCTGGGTCACCGACTGGCGGGTAGCCTTCTCGATGGCGCGCAGCAGGTACTTCTCACGCGGGGTCATGAAGAGGATCGCGTCGCCCTTGCGGCCTGCGCGGCCGGTACGGCCGATGCGGTGCACGTAGGACTCGGTGTCGTGCGGGATATCGAAGTTCACGACGTGCGAGATGCGCTCGACGTCCAGGCCGCGGGCGGCAACGTCGGTGGCGACCAGGATGTCGATCTTGCCCGAACGCAGGTTCTCGACCGTGCGCTCGCGCTGCTGCTGCGGGATGTCGCCGTTGATGGCTGCAGCGGTGAAGCCGCGGGCCTTCAGCTTGTCGGCGAGGTCCTCGGTGGCCATCTTGGTGCGCACGAAGGCGATGACGCCGTCGAATTCCTCGGACTCGAGGATGCGGGTCATGGCGTCCAGTTTGTGGGCGCCCATGACCTGCAGGTAACGCTGGGTGATGTTGGCGCCGGTGGTCTGCTTGGACTTGACGGCGACTTCCTGCGGGTTGCGCAGGTACTCTGAAGCAATGCGGCGGATGGTGCGTGGCATGGTGGCCGAGAACAGGGCAACCTGCTTCTCTTCCGGGGTGGCTTCCAGGATCTTGTCGACCTCTTCGGCGAAGCCCATGCGCAACATTTCGTCGGCCTCGTCCAGCACCATGTACTGCAGGTTGGACAGGTCAAGGGAACCCTTGTTGATGTGGTCGATCACGCGACCCGGGGTGCCGACGACAACCTGTGCGCCGCGGCGCAGGCCGGCCAGCTGCGGGCCGTATGGCGAGCCGCCGTAGACAGGCAGCACGGTGAAGTCAGGAAGGTACTTGGCGTAGGAGGTGAAAGCCTCGGCAACCTGCAGCGCGAGCTCGCGGGTCGGTGCCAGAACCAGGATCTGCGGGGTGGTGGCCGGACCGTTCAGGTCGGCCAGCTCTGCCATGCGGGAGAGCGCAGGCAATGCGAAAGCGGCAGTCTTGCCGGTACCGGTCTGGGCCAGACCGACAACGTCGCGGCCGTCGAGCAGCAGCGGAATGGTGGCGGCCTGGATCGGCGACGGCTTTTCGTAGCCCAGGTCGGCCAGTGCAGCAAGCACGCGGGCATCAAGACCAAGTTCGCTGAAGGTAACCGTTGGTTCCTCGGTGGTCTGGGTGTCGGCAGTGTTTACGGGCATGTCAGAAGACACGAAGAATTACCTCATTCGTTAGGGGAATAGGCCTAGCCGTCCCCAAAGAAACGACACAAGGCTACACAGTCAGAAAACAAGTCACGCTCATCAAGCGCTCCCCTATGACATAAAGACCCGCACACACTTTGCGGAGATACAACACGAGAAGGCTCTAACCTCAAAAATTGGGCCAGATGCAAGGGATACCCTGATGTTCGCGAACACTTAATGCTAACGAACCCTGCCCCTGTTTGTCAGCGCCAGGGGTGTGTGAGATCGGGCACCGCTACTCACCCAGTAGGCTTGAAACCGTGAATATTCGTGATTTTCCAAGGCGTCCGGACGAGCCGGTCCCCGGCGGGCTGCTCATCTCGCAGCTGCTCTGGGTACTGGCCGGAGTGCTCTTTCTCGGCTTCGGGGCATTCCTGGTTTACGAGCAGACCCAGCGCGGTTCGTTGGACCTTGCGGCCATGTCGCTGGTTGCGCTGCTGCTGGCGGCCGGCGTCGCTTTCGGCGTTCTGGCCTACCGCTTGTTTCTCGGCCAGCGCTCGGCGCGGGCCCAGCTGACCTGGGTCGGGCTGATCGCGGCGCTGCCCATGGTGCTGCGCATGGGACGCTATTCGATCCTGGCGGCCATTGTGCTGTTCAGTGTCGCGCTGATGTGGGTGCCGGCCAGCAACCGCTACTTCAAGGTGGTCTCCCCCAAGCCACGCAAACGCGGCCCGGTGCCTCCGCGCTGACGGGCACTCCGCCTCGCAGCACCCGGGCCTCCGGGCACCAGAGAAAAGACCGAAAATGCGCGCTGAACCCGGAGACGGGTTCAGCGCGCATTTTCAGTTCTCGGCCGGATGGCTTTCCTCCGGCGCGGGGCTCCTGCCTCGGCTACAGCGCGGAGAAGGCCCGCTCCAAGTCGTCAATCAGGTCCGCGGCGTCCTCGATGCCCACCGAGAGGCGCAGCAGGTTCACCGGAACTGCCAGTTCGGTGCCCTTGACCGAGGCGTGGGTCATTTCCGAGGGGTAGTTCATCAGCGATTCGATGCCGCCCAGCGATTCGGCCAGGGTGAACAGGCGAGTGCTTTCCGCGACCTTGCGGGCCGCGGCCTCGCCGCCGGCGAACTGCACGGAAACCATGCCGCCGAAGCCGCTCATCTGCGCTTTGGCGATGTCGTGGCCCGGATGGTTTTCCAGGCCCGGGTACAGCACGCGCTCGACTTCCTTGCGCTCCCCCAGCCAGGCTGCCACCTGCGCGGCGTTTTCCGAGTGGGTGCGCATACGCACGCCCAGGGTCTTCAGTCCGCGGGTGGTCAGGAATGCGTCCATCGGACCCGAGACCGCGCCGACGGCGAACTGGATGAAGCCGATCTTCTCGGCCAGCTCGGAGTCCTTGACGATCACCGCGCCGCCGACCACGTCGGAGTGGCCGCCGATGTACTTGGTGGTCGAGTGCACCACGATGTCCGCGCCCAGGGTCAGCGGCTGCTGCAGGAACGGGCTGGCGAAGGTGTTGTCCACGACCAGCAGCGCGCCGGCCGCGTGGGCGATCTGCGCGGCCTTGGCGATGTCGGTGATCTTCATCATCGGGTTGGACGGGGTCTCGACCCACACCAGCTTCGCCTTGTTCTTCTCGATGGCCGCGGCCAGCGCCGCATCGTCGCCCATGTCCACCGGGGTGTTGCCGATGCCCCAGGCACCCAGCACGCGGTCGATCAGGCGGAAGGTTCCTCCATAGGCGTCATTGCCCAGCACGATGTGGTCACCGGGGCGCAGGATGGCGCGGATCAGCGAATCCTCGGCGGCCAGTCCAGAACCGAAGGAGAAGGCGTGCGTGCCGTGCTCGGCGGCGGCCAGCTGGGCCTGCAGCGCGTCGCGGGTCGGGTTGCCACCGCGGCCGTACTCGTAGCCACCGCGCAGGTTGCCGATGCCGTCCTGGGCGTAGGTCGAGGAAAAGTGCAGCGGCGGCACCACGGCGCCGGTGACCGGTTCGAAGGCCTGGCCGGCGTGGACGAAACGGGTGTTGGATCCCTGGGGATTTTCAGTCATTGAAAGTGTGTCCTTTGCGAAATCTCTAGCGGGTGACATAGGCCAGCAGGTCGGATGAAGTCAGTGCGGCGACAACCTCGCCGTCTTCGGTCAGCAGCGCGGCGGGGCAATGCTCCAGCAACTGGCGTGCGCGGTCCAGGCTCTCCCCCACTCCCAGCAGTGGGACCGGCAGCGATTCCAGGTCCGCCAAGGTGCTGTCCGGAGCGGCCCCGGCAAGCAGCGCCTCGGTGAGCTGGCCAGCGCCGACGACCCCGCGGACCTCGCCGATGCGGGCCGGAAGCTGCGCCGTGGCGACGACCAGCGCGTCGGCTCCGGATTCGCGCAGCAACGCGGCAGCCCGGGCCAGCGTGGCGTCCGGGCCAATTGTCATGACCGGTTCGGTCGCCAACGCCGTGGCCACGCGACGCAGCTCTGAGTTCTGCTCGCCGGTGAAGCCCTGGGTCAGCATCCATGATTCGTTGTAGATCTTGGCCAAATAGCCGCGGCCGCCGTCCGGGGCGATGACTACCACAACGTCGTTTTCGTCGAGGTCCTTGGCGATACGCAGGGCCGCAGCCACGGCCATGCCGGAGGAGCCGCCCAGCAGCAAGCCTTCTTCCTTAGCCAGCCGGCGCGTCATGGCGAAGGCTTCGGCATCGGTGACCGCCTGGACCTCGTCGGGCACGGCCGAGTCGTAGTTGCCGGGCCACATGTCCTCGCCGACGCCTTCGACGAAGTACGGGCGGCCGGTGCCGCCGGAATAGACCGAGCCATCCGGATCCGCGGCGATGACCCTGACCGGGCCGGAGGCGCGATCGGCGGAAATCTGCTTGAGGTAGCGCCCGGTGCCGGTGATGGTCCCGCCGGTGCCGGCGCTGATCACCACGTGGGTCAGCTTGCCGTCGGTGTCGGTCCAGATTTCAGGTCCGGTGGTTTCGAAGTGGCTGTCCGGGGCTCCGGGGTTGGAGAACTGGTCCGGCTTGTAGGCGCCGTCGATTTCGGTGACCAAGCGGTCGGAGACCCCGTAGTAGGATTCAGGAGAATCCGGAGCTACCGCCGTGGGGGTCACCACGACGTCGGCACCGTAGGCGCGAAGCACGTCGCGTTTTTCCTCCCCGACCTTGTCCGGGGTGACGAAGACGGTGTTGTAGCCCTTAAGCTGCCCCACCATGGCCAGGCCGACCCCGGTGTTGCCGCTGGTGGGCTCCACGATGGTGCCTCCGGGCTTCAGTTCGCCGCTTTGCTCGGCGCGCTCGATCATCTTCAGCGCGATGCGGTCCTTGATGGAGCCGCCCGGGTTCAGGTATTCGAGCTTCACGAGTACCGTGGCCTTGACGCCTTCGGTCACGCGGTTGAGCTTGACGAGCGGTGTGTTGCCGATCAGGTCCAAAACAGTAGGCGCATACTTCATGTCAAGAACTTTACCGGCGGGTGTCACACTTGTCGTTGCCGTTCGTAGCTTAACGTCACGCAGTCCCCGCACGCCCATCCACGGTGTTAACACGGGCCGCACGGCGGCGGGCCGGCATAAGGAAAGGAAGCAGCCGAGCATGCAATTGGACCAGGACGCAGTCACCGGAACCTACGCCCCGCAGGGACCGGTCTCTTTGGGCAGGTCGCTAGGTGTTCTGCGCCGCGGTCTGGGCGATCCGACCATCCGGCTGTCCGCTTCCGAGGCCTGGTTGGCGTTCACGACGCCGGCGGGCGACGCCTCCCTGCGAATTCTCAAGCCCACGCTTAACGCGCCTGCAACATTCCAGGGGTGGGGTCCCGGCGCCCACTGGGCCGTGGATTGCGCCCCGGATCTACTGGGCGCCAGCGATGACTGGAGCGGTTTCGACGCTCCGGAGTTCAGCGCCACGTTGCCGGAGATCGTGCAGCATACCCGCACCCTGCACCGGGACGTCGTCCTGCCGCGGACCAACCGGATCTTCGAGCATCTGCTGGGCGCAGTGCTGGAGCAGCGAGTCACGGGGATCGAGGCGAACTACGCATGGCGCTGGCTGATCCGCCATAAGGGACGGCCGGCGCCCGGACCGGTGCCCGATGGGCTGCGGATCGCCCCAGGTGCGGCCCAGATCGCTACGATGAATCGTTGGGATTGGCAGGCCGCGCGCGTGGACCAGAAGCGGGCAACTGCCCTGCGCCAGGTAGCGGCGGCGGCTGGAAGCCTCCAGTGGTGGGCCGGTCAGCCGATTGACGCGGCGAAGCCGGCGGCGAGAGAACCCGGGACTCTGGAGGTTGCGTTGCTCTCGCTGCCGGGTATTGGTCCGTGGACCGTGGCCGAGACGCTGCAGCGTTCGCACGGTTCGGCGGATTTCGTTTCGGTGGGAGATTTCCATCTGGCCGCGTTCGTGGGCCAGGTGCTCACCGGAAGGCGTGTGGATGACGCCGGAATGATGGAACTTCTTGCTCCGTTCGCTCCGCATCGGCAGCGAGTGGTTCGCCTGCTGCAGCTTTCGGGCGAACGGAAGCAAAGCTTCGGGCCCCGCTATGCGCCGCTGGATCACCGGGAGCGCTAGAACCCGAAGCGTAGGTGCTTAGGATTCCGCCTGGGCGGCTTCCTGGGCGATCTGCGCGTGGACCTCGCCCATGTCGATGCCCTTGACCGCGGTGACCAGGTCTTCGAGCTGGCTCGCGTTCAGTGCGCCTGCCTGCGAGAACACGAGGACCTTTTCACGGAAGGCCATGATGGTCGGGATGGAGGTGACGTTGGCGGCGCGGGCCAGGCCCTGCTCTGCTTCGGTGTCGACCTTCGCGAAGACGACATCGGTGAACTTCTCCGAGGTCTGCTCGTACACTGGGGCGAATTGGCGGCAGGGGCCGCACCACGCAGCCCAGAAATCCACGAGGACAATGTCGTTCTCTTCGATCAGCTGCGCGAAATCGTTTTCGCTCACATTTTTAGTTGCCATGCTTACACGGTAGCGGACGAGCGCGGTGAATACCCAGAAATGGGAGATTTCACAAACCTTTGCCATTTCGGGAATAGCTTCCGGTTAATCAAAAAACTCCCAGATCTTTCGATCTGGGAGTTATTTGTGGCAGATACTGGATTCGAACCAGTGAAGGCGTTGCCAGCTGATTTACAGTCAGCCCCCTTTGGCCACTCGGGTAATCTGCCGAGTCGCTCCGTTTGAGAACATTTGTTCTTGTCGGAACGAGAAATAACTCTACAGGAGATTTTCAGTGATGTGAAATCGAGAGGGGTCTTTTTGCTGTAACCCTGATCACAGCCGGTTTTCGGGGCCCAAACCCGGTAGTCTTGGACTCGAATCTGAACCGTTACATCTAGGAGTATTCACATGGCTAGCGATTCCAGTTTTGACGTTGTCAGCAAGGTGGACAGCCAGGAAGTAGCCAACGCGCTGCACCAGGCCCAAAAAGAGATCCAGCAGCGCTACGACTTCAAGGGCGTCGGGGCAGAGATCGATTTCAGCGGCGAGAAGATCCTCATGAAGGCCGCCTCGGAAGAGCGCGTCAAGGCAGTCCTCGACGTCTTCCAGTCCAAGCTGGTCAAGCGCAACATCTCGCTGAAGTCCCTGGACGCCGGCGAGCCGTTCGCCTCGGGCAAGGAATACCGCATCGAAGCCGCCATCAAGGAGGGCATCGCCCAGGATGTCGCCAAGAAGATCAACAAGCTGATCCGCGACGAGGGCCCGAAGGGTGTCAAGTCCATCATCCAGGGCGACGAGCTGCGCGTCTCTTCCAAGTCCCGCGACGACCTGCAGAGCATCATCGCGTTGCTGAAGGACTTCGAAGAAGCCGACCTCCAGTTCATCAACTACCGCTAAGCGTCCACCGCTGCGGTACGACCTAGGCGAGGAGCCCCTGCCGGGGCTCCTCGCCTATTTCCATCTAACCGGTGCGATACCGGAGTTTAGTACTGCTGGCCGCCGGCCATGGACTCCAGGCGCGCAATACGCTGGTCCATTGGCGGGTGGGTGGAGAACATCTGCTTCAGCTTCGAACCGAACGGGTTGGCGATCATCAGGTGCGAGCTGTTGACCAGCTTCTGATCCTGGGCGGGCAACGGGGCCGCGCTGATGCCGCTTTCAAGCCGGCGCAGCGCGCTGGCCAGGGCCAGCGGGTCGTTGGTCAGCTTGGCGCCGTCCTCGTCCGCGTCGAACTCGCGGGTGCGGCTCACGGCCATCTGGATGATCGACGCGGCAATCGGAGCCAGCAGGGACAGCGCGATCAGCGCGATCGGGTTGACGTTGCGGTTCTCGTTGTTGTTTCCGCCGCCGAAGAACAGCAGGAACTGCGCCAGCGAGGTGATCACGCCGGCGATGGCCGCCGCCACCGAGGAGGTGAGGATGTCGCGGTTGTAGACATGCATCAGCTCGTGGCCCAGCACCCCGCGCAGCTCGCGCTCGTTGAGCAGCTGCATGATGCCCTCGGTGCAGCACACCGCGGCGTTCTCCGGGTTGCGTCCGGTCGCGAACGCGTTCGGCGAGGCGGTCGGCGAAACGTACAGGCGCGGCATCGGCTGCTGGGCATTCATCGACAGCTCGCGCACGATCCGGTACATTTCCGGCTGCTGCTCCTCGGTCACCGGGTAGGCATGCATCGAGCGCAGCGCGATCTTGTCGCTGTTCCAGTAGCCGTACGCGGTGGTGGCGACGCCGATCAGGGCGAAGATCCAGATGAAGCTGGCGTTGCCGGTGCCGTTGGCAATCAGGGAGCCAATTGCCAGGAGCAACGCAAACATGCCGCCAAGCAAAAGGGCCGTCTTGAATCCGTTGTTGTGTCCATGCACGATGGCGTACTCCCCTAGTCATGAATTCGTACTTAGTCTTCCTAGTCTAGTCAACGTACGGAAACGCCGCACCGTTCCGCTGCGGGGAGAAAACCTGCGCCGCGGCAGGGTGATCTTGGCAACGCCGGCGGTTAATGAAGCGAAACTGGGAACGCCGCGCACGGCTCGATGTTATAGCGTGTGATTTGTATCCACTTCTTGATAAGAAGTTTCCGGGCTCACCGCAGTCCTCCCTGTTCGAAAGCCGATCCGCCGCATGACACCACGCACCGTGAACCCCATCCGCTCGCAGCACAGCTACGGCTTGATCCAGGGAAGCACCGCCTACCTCATCTGGGGCCTGCTCCCGGTCTATTTCCTCATGCTCCCGCAGATCTCGGCCTTCGAGTTCGTTGCGGTCCGAGTGGTGTTCTCCTTGGTTTTCTGCGTCCTGCTGCTGCTTGCGACCAAGCAGATGCGCCAGTTCGCGGCCATGTTCAAGGAAGGCAAGACCATGCGGCAGCTGGCGCTGGCCAGCTTCCTGATCGCGGCGAACTGGGTGCTCTACGCGGTGGCGGTGCTGACCGGACACGTGCTGGAGGCGTCGCTGGGCTACTTCATCAATCCGATCGTGGCGATCCTGCTGGGCGTGCTGGTGCTGAAGGAACGGTTGCGGACCCTGCAATGGGTGGCAGTGGGCTTCGCCTGCCTCGCGGTGATCGTGCTGACCATCGGCTTGGGCCGGGTTCCGTGGATCTCCCTGGGCTTGGCCTTCTCCTTCGGCTTCTACGGCCTGGTGAAGAACCAGGTGGGCCAGAGCGGCACTGCGCTGGGCACACTGACCATGGAGACCCTGTGGCTCGCTCCCCTGGCCGCCGTGTTCATCGGCTGGCTAGCCATGGCCGACGCCTCGGCCCTGTTTGCGGCCGATCCGGCCACGGTGCTCCTGTTGGCCGCCAGCGGCATCATTACCGCTGTGCCGCTGCTGCTCTTCGGCGGGGCTGCCCGGCGCTTGCCGCTGAGCACCGTCGGCTCCCTGCAGTTCCTGGCTCCGCTGATCCAGTTCATCCTCGGACTGCTGGTCTTCGGCGAGCAGATGCCGGTGGAACGCTGGATCGGCTTCGGGCTGGTCTGGATCGCCGTCATCATCGTACTGGTCGACATGCTGCGCGCGCCCAAGGCCGGCACCATGCCGGAGCCCAAGCAGCTCGTCTAAGGCTCCCTCCGCGCGCAGCGAGGCCCGCAGCTTCTTCCAGTTCTTCGGGAAAGCAGCTGCGGGCCTTGTTCATTAGCTGAACCGCATGCCCCGCTTCTTGAGGCCTTCTGGCCGCTCCAGCGCACCCGTCCCGTGCTGCTTCACTTCCCGGCCGACAGGTCTCCTGCAGCGCCCGGCCGGGTGCCTCCCCGCGCGGGTGCGACGCGGAAGGCCGGGAAGTCCCCGGTTAATGCACGGCATCCCGCACAGCGCGAGCTGTGCGGGATGCCGTTTGCGGTGGGTTTATCCGTTCGCTGCCAATTAGGCGGCGTGCTTGCGGATTGCTGCTTCCAGAACATCGAACGCGTCGGTGAGCAGCTCGTCGCCGATGACCAGTGGTGGCAACAGGCGGACAACGTTGCCGTAGGTGCCGCAGGTCAAGATGAGGACACCCTGGGCCAGGCACTCGTCGGCGATGGCCTTGGTTACGGCTGCGTCAGGCTGCTTGCCGCCGGCCTTGACGAATTCCAGCGCGATCATCGCACCGCGGCCACGGACGTCGCCCACTGCCGGGACGTCCTTCTGCAGCGCGGTGAAGCGGGTGAAGAACTGCTCCTGGATCTCGCGGGCGCGGCCCGAGAGGTCCTGCTCCTCCATGAACTTGATGGACTCCAGCGCAGCTGCCACGGCAACAGGGTTGCCGCCGTAGGTGCCGCCCAGGCCACCGCCGTGCACGGCGTCGATCAGTTCGGCGCGGCCCACGATGCCCGACAGCGGCATGCCACCGGCGATGCCCTTGGCCACGGTGATGATGTCCGGCTCGATTTCCTCGATGTCCGAGGCGAACCAGGAGCCCGAGCGGGCGAAGCCGGCCTGGACTTCGTCGGCGACGAAGACGATGCCGTTTTCCTTGGCCCATTCGGCAATGCGAGGCAGGAAGCCGGTGGCCGGGACGATGAAGCCGCCCTCGCCCTGGATCGGCTCGATGATGATCGCGGCGATCTGGTCGCCGCCGATCTGCTTCTCCATGGCCAGGATGGCGCGCTCAGCGGCTTCCTTGCCCGAGATGTTCGGGTTCTCTTCGCGGTATGGGTAGCTCATCGGCATGCGGTAGATCTCCGGCGCCAGCGGGCCGAAACCGCGCTTGTACGGAGCTGCCTTGGCGGTCAGGCCCATGGTCAGGTTGGTGCGGCCGTGGTAGGCGTGGTCGAAGGCAACCACTGCCTGGCGGCCGGTGGCCACGCGGGCCACCTTGATGGCGTTCTCCACTGCCTCGGAGCCCGAGTTGAAGAATGCGGCGCGCTTTTCGAAGCTGCCCGGGGTGATGGAGGCAAGCTTCTCTGCCAGCTCGATGTAGCCCTCGTACGGGGCGACCATGAAGCAGGTGTGGGTGAAGCGCTGGGCCTGCTCGGCGACGGCCTTGGCCACTGCCTGGTTCGAGGCGCCAACGGTGGTCACGGCGATGCCGGAGCCGAGGTCGATCAGCTGGTTGCCGTCCACGTCGACGATGATGCCGCCGTCAACGTCTGCAGCGTACACCGGGAGGGTCGAGGCGACGCCAGCTGCCACCGCGTTGGCGCGGCGAGCGGTCAGCTCCTGAGACTTGGGGCCTGGGAATGGGCCTTCGAGCTTGCGCTTCTGTTCAATGCGGTAGGTAACGTCCACCAGCTTTTCCTCTCACTATGGCTCTTGCATCCGCCGAGGAATGCAAAGTTCTAGTAGCAGAATATGTTGGCGCGAAACGTTGCACTACCGGATTCAGCACAAGGAGCTGCCGGCTTGGTAGTGCAAGTGCACAGACAAAGCGCGGCCCCCGTTCCGCGAAGGAACGGGAGCCGCGCTGGTGCTGCCGTGAATCGAGGCTACAGCGAGTGTGCCGGCTCGATCACGTCGTCATCGGTCTTCTCCGGGTGACGCGACAGGTGGATGAGGGCTAGGGCCAGGCCGCCCCAGATGGTGAGCATCGAAATGATCATGAAGACAATCGCCAGTGCGCTCATTGTCAGTATTCCTTTCCTGCGGGTTCCGGAATTTCCTCGGCTTCGACGTTCTTCTTGTGCTGGTGGAATTCCGGGTCATCAAGCTTGGACTTCTTGCTCCACGGAACCATGGACAAGATGATTGCGCCCACGATCAGCGCACCGGCCATGCCCCAGCCGAAGACACCGTTGAACCATGCCGGATAGCCGGAATACTGCTCGGCCATCTTGGTCTGGACTTCGTTGATGAGCATGTAGCCCAGCGCTGCCGGGCCGACGCCGCCAACCAGGACTTTCCAGCCGGTGCCCACCTTGATGGAGCTGTGGCGGTTAAGGTGCTTGGCCAGCTTCGGGAGCATGCCCAGGCCGGCGCCGAGGACGATCACGATGACCAGTGCGCAGGCAAGGATGCCGAACTGGTTCACGAACGCGTCCATGGTGTCCAGCAGGTACAGGCCCGTGGTGGTCGGGAACAGCGCCAGGGAAATCAGCGCGACCGGGATGGTCACGATCAGGGTCGCCGGTGCGCGGCGCCAGCCCAGCTTGTCCTGGAACGCCGCCACGATCACTTCGAGGATCGAGATCAGGGAGGTCAAGCCGGCGAAGACCAGCGAACCGAAGAACAACACGCCGATGACCGAACCCAGCGGCGCCTGCGACACGATGGTCGGGAAGGCGATGAATGCCAGGCCGATGCCGCTGACCGCGACCTCGTCCACGCTGGAGTTCGCGTTGTAGGCCATGAAGCCAAGGGCGGCGAACACGCCGATGCCTGCCAGCAGCTCGAAGCTCGAGTTGGCGAAGGCCACCACGTAGCCGGAACCGGTCAGGTCGCTCTTGCGCTTCATGTAGGAGGAGTAGGTCACCATGATGCCGAAGGCCACGGAGAGCGAGAAGAAGATGTGTCCGAAGGCAGCAGCCCAGACGCTCGGGTTCTTCAGCGCTTCGAAGTTCGGGGTGAAGAAGGTGTTCAGGCCGTCGATGGCGCCGGGCAGGAAGACCGACTGGACCACGAGGACCAGGAACATGATGATCAGCAGCGGCATGAAGATGGCGTTGGCGCGGGAGATGCCCTTGTTCACGCCGGCCACCATAATCACGATGGCGATCAGCCAGACGGCGAACATCGGGATCAGCACCGGGCCGACGAAGTCGAAGCCAACGGTGACTTCTTCCTGGACTTTCAGGAAGTCGTTCATGAAAAATCCACCGGCGCCGTCGGGGTTCTTGTCCCAGGCCTTGGTGATGGAGAACCAGCAGTACATGGCGGCCCACGCAATGATGGCTGCGTAGTAGATGGCGATGATGAAGCAGATCAGAACCTGCCACCAGCCGAGCACTTCGGCCTTGCGATTCGCGCGGCGGTAGGACAGCGGGGCCGACCCGCGGTAGCGGTGGCCGACTGCGTAGTCCAGGAACAGCAGCGGAATACCGGCGCACAGGATGGCAACCAGGTAAGGGATGAGGAATGCGCCGCCGCCGTTTTCGTAGGCGACGTAGGGGAAACGCCAAATATTTCCTAGACCAACGGCCGAACCGATCGCGGAGAGAATGAAGAGTTTGCGTGACGAGAAAGTCTCACGCTTGTCTGATGCGAGCGGAGCGCCCTGAGTAGATGATTGAGAGCTCATGTCACTAAGCTAGCGCAAAAATTTCGCAATGTGGTCACTTTTCGGCATCTTTCACTCAAGTTTTTGAGCATTTTGCGCAAATCCTTGCAGCAGCAGACGCACCATAGAATGAACCTATGGCAATTAGTTTACGCGGACTGCTGGATCATGACGAGCTTGGTTTAAAGGCTTTGACTGATCCTACACACTCCTTGGAGACCGCGATCACATGGGGCGCGGTGACTGAGCTTCTGGACCCCTCCAAATTCCTCACCGGCCGCGAGATCGTGCTGACCACCGGAGTCCGCCAGAAGTCGGCCGCGGCGCAGATCGATTTCGTTCGCACGCTGGCGGCTAACGATGTGGTGGCGCTGGGGTTCGGTATCGGCTTGGAGCACGAAAGCGTACCGGGTCCGGTACTTGAAACCGCCCGAGAGGTGGGCCTGCCGGTCATCGAGGTGCCCTATAAAACTCCTTTCGCGGCGATTTCGCGCCTGATTGCCGAAGCGCTGAACGCAGACCACGTCAAGCGTGTTGAGAACCTGCTGCGCGCCCACCAGAAGCTGGCCCAGTCCCTGCTGTCTTCGGATCTGGACCGCATGCTCACCGAGCTGTCCAAGATGCTGAGCACCGACGTCGCCTTGAGCCTGCACGGCGAAGTGATCAGCGGCGACTTCGATCCGGGGCGGGCCTGGCACGAGCTGCCGGTGGCCACCGGGCTGCGCGACCGCTGCACCTTGCACATCGCCGAGCCCTACACCCGTGACCCCATCGTGGAATACGCCCAGTCGCTGATCGGACTGGAGCTGACCAACAAGTCCCGGCTGCGCGCCTCGCGGCGCCTGGCCAACGGGCAGGTGCTGGCCGACCTTGCCTCCGGAGCGCTGTCCGGATCGGACGCGGCGGTCCGCCTGGGCGCGCTGGGCCTGGAATCCCAGCGCGAGCACTCGGTGGTGCTGGTGCAGGCCAGCGGCCAAGCCGACAGGCTGCAGACACTCCCCCTGCCCGCCGACCTCGCCTCGCAGGTCACCGCCATCGTCGAGGACCGGCTAGTGGTCATCGTGGCGTACAAGCAGGTGCAGCTGTCCATCGACCGGCTCGACACCTACCTGGCCACCGCAGGCATCCCCGCCAAGGTCGGCTACGGCGGACGCTACTCGAACACCACCGGCATCCGGTGGAGCTATTTCGAGGCCCTGGAATCGCTGCGCCACGGCGAACGCGTCAATGTCCCCACCAAGCTCTCGCTGACCTCCCTGCTGCTGGCCGCCCGCGACGTGCCCTTGCAGGACCTGGCCGCCGAGGCGCTGGGCCCCATCCAGGATTTCGATTCCTCCCACGACTCGGGGCTGATGCGCACCCTGCGCGAGTACCTGAACCGCGACGGCTCCGTGGGAGCGGTGGCCGAATCGATGGGGCTGCACCGCAACACCGTGCGCTACCGCATGCAGCAAATTGCCGAGCTCTCCGGCTACGACCCGAACGTCACCAGTGACCGGGTCCAACTATGGATTGCGCTCAGTGCACTTGAGCTGCGCTAGTTCTGGATAGGATTAACGCATGGCTGACATGTTTCTAGAGAAGTTCCGTTCACTCGTCCCGAAATACCTTGAGGACCAGTGGAACGAAGCCGATGGCCTGAGCGCCGGGGAATTGGCAGACGGCCTGGCCGAGGCCAAGGTCAAGATCCCCTTTGTCCTGGAGGAGTTCTACCTCGCCCTGGGCAACAACGACGATTTCATGGAGGCCTACCACTACTTCTTCGATCCCGAAGAGCTGGAAATCGAGGACGGCTACCTGTTGTTCCTCGAGGACGAGGAAGAGAAGTTCGTGTGGGGCTTCAAGCAGTCCCAGCTCGAGGTGCCGGATCCGATTGTCTACCGCCGCAACAACGCCAAGGGCAACTGGGTCAGCGAGGAGGGCACCTTCAGCGAATTCACCCTGGACATGTTCGCCTGGGTCTTCGAGGAATTAGCTGCCGAGCTGGAGGACTAGTGCTCTACCGTTCCCACGAACCGCACGGCTACCAGTGCCCGTTCTGCGAGCTGGTCAACAACCTGCCCTTCAGCGAGGACAACCTGTGCGCCCCGACGGACATGATCTACCAGACCGACCAGGTCGCGGCGATCATGGCCTGCGACGGTTTCGGGAACTTCGGCGGGCACGTGATGATCATCCCGACCGCCCATCTTGAATCCCTGTACGACCTGGATGAGCAGATCGGCGCCGCGATCATGCGCGAGACCCGGCGTATCGCGCTGGCCATGAAGCTGGCGTGGAATCCGGACGGCACCAGCACCCGCCAGCACAACGAGCCTGCCGGGAACCAGCATGTCTGGCACTACCACCAGCATGTCTTCCCGCGGTACTGGGACGACGAGCTCTACCGCCAGCTGCGCCACCGGGTTCCTGTCGAGGACCGCGCCGCGAAGGCCGAGCAGCTGCGCGCGGCGCTCTTCAGCGACGAACACCCGCAGCGGCTCTACGAGTCCGACCTGCGGTGCTGAAAACCGCGGCTTAAACCAATGAAGTCCTGCACTTCCCTTCCGGGAGGTGCAGGACTTCGTTGCTTGGACGGTTCGCCGGAGCTAGGCTTCGCGGGTCACCACGGCGTCCGCGAAGGAGATCAGCGCGCTCTTCACGGTGCCTTCAGGCAACGGAGCCAGCACCTCGATAGCGTCGTCGGCCCAGCGGCGAGCCACGCTCCAGGCGTCCTGGACGGAGCGGTGGGCGGCGACGGCTTCCACGGCCTTGGCCAGAGCCTCGTCGCTTGTCAGGTCCGAATCCACCAGCTCGACGGCCGCCTGCGCGGCGGCGTCGCCGTTCTCGGCGGCCTGGCGCAGCAGCAGCACCGGCAGGGTCGGCACGCCTTCGCGCAGGTCGGTGCCCGGGGTCTTGCCCGAGTCGGCTTCCTTGGAGGCGATGTCGATGACGTCGTCCGCGACCTGGAAGGCCACACCGACCTTCTCGCCGTACTCGCGCAGCACTTCGATGAATTCGGGGATGCCGCCGAAGCGGGCGCCGAAGGCGCCGGAGGTCGCCAGCAGGGAGGCGGTCTTGTCGCTGATCACCTGGATGTGGTGGGCGATGGCGTCGTCGCCCTCACGCGGGCCGATGGATTCGTGCAGCTGGCCCAGGCACAGGCGCTCGAAGGTGCGCGACTGCCATAGCACCGCTTCGGGGCCCAGGTCGGCGCCGAAGACTGAAGCGCGGGCGAAGATCAGGTCTCCGGCCAGGATGGCCACGGAGTTGCCCCAGACCTCATGGGCGGTGGGAGCGCCGCGGCGCATCGGCGCGGAGTCCATGACGTCATCGTGGTACAGGGTTGCCAGATGGGTCAGCTCGACCACGGCGGCGGCCTTGATGACCTCGTCGGTCACGCCGCCGCCCAGCAGGGAAGTCAGCAGCACCAGCAGCGGGCGCACGCGCTTGCCGCCGGCTTCCACCAGGTGTCGGCTTGAGGCATCAATCAACGGGTCGGAGTTGGCCAGCGCATCGCGCAGCAGCTTCTCCACCTTGGCCATGCCCATGGAGATGGCAGGTCCGAATTCGGGATCCTCGGCGATCAGTGCAAAGCCCGAGGGAAGATTGATGGCCGCAGCAAGCACTGCGGTTTCAGGATTCAGCTCAATCGAGTCGGACACCTCGTGTCCGGCTGCGGTCCAGTTGCTCTTGGAATCAGTCACTGTTTTACGGCTTACTATCTTTCATCGGCTTGGTCATCGCATTGAACGAGGACTGCTTGCCCGCGCTGGTGGCGCACAAACATCACTTCACTCTATCCGATGCGTTCCACTGAACGCTCGCAGACCGGCGCTTGCCGCGTTTTATGGCATGGCAATGGGCCGCGAAACTGGTCAACACCGAGTTTACCGGGTCGCGCGCGATGGCGCGGCGCAACCCGCTGAAAGTCACAGCTGCATCCGGCGTGGTGACAGCGGACACCTCCTCCAGTCGCCGGTGGTCATTGCGCGGTAGGCTTAGCCCTATCATGTCTGCAGATTCGTCCGTTCTCGGCGCCAGCGGCCTTCATGCCTCGGCACCAGCGTTAACCAGCATCACCTTCGAGTACGAAGGTGCCTCCGAGCATCTCATCTCCGATTCCCTGCGCCACGGCAGCATGGTCTGGACGCGGCGCGGACGCGGGCTGGTGGGATTCGGGACCGCCGCGCGGTTGACTACCCGCGGCGAACAGCGCTTCGTCGAGGCGCGCACCTGGTTCGCGCAGCTGCTCTCACAGGCGCAGATCACCGACCCGATCAACCGGCCCGGCAGCGGCCTGATCGCGTTCGGGTCCTTCGCCTTCTCCTTCACCAGCGCCTTCGACTCGCGCTTGGTGATCCCCCAGATCGTGCTGGGGCAGGATGACGAGAAGTCGTGGATCACGGTGACCGGCAGCGCCGAACAGCTGGCTGGCCTGACTCTCGACTCCGCGCTGGAACGCGCCCGGGC
The DNA here is from genome assembly GCF_003309065.1 of Glutamicibacter soli. Taxonomy (GTDB): domain Bacteria; phylum Actinomycetota; class Actinomycetes; order Actinomycetales; family Micrococcaceae; genus Glutamicibacter; species Glutamicibacter soli. Next base: position 128,664 of record NZ_POAF01000005.1, read on the forward strand.
CGCTAAGGACGAAGCGGCACTAGCCCCGACGACCCAGGGCGAGATCGAATTGACCAGCGGACAGCTGACCGCCGGCGCCTACCTTGACGCGGTGCGCCAGGCGCTGGGCACGTTCAGCGAGTCAGGCATCTCCAAGCTGGTGCTCGCCCGGGACATCATGGCCCGCAGCACCACACCGATCGACCTGTCCCATGTCGTGACCGCGTTGACCGAACGCTACGGCAACTGCTGGACCTACTCGGTGGACGGGTTGGTGGGCGCCACCCCCGAGATGCTGGTGCGTGTCACCAACGGACTGGCCGAGGCCCGCGTGCTGGCCGGCACCCTGGACCGGGCCACCGAAGGGGCTGACGCCCCGGACTTTGCCAAGCGCCGGCTCTTCGACGACCCCAAGCAGCGCCACGAGCACCAGCTGGCCATCGATTCGCTGACCGAAGCGCTGAACCCGATTTCCCACGGCATGAAGTCCCCGGACGAGCCGTTCATCCTGCAGCTGCCCAATGTCTGGCACCTGGCCAGCGACGTGCGCGCCGAACTGCGCCCGGACGAGCGCGGGGCGCTGCCCTCAGCACTGGACATCGCGGAGATCTTCCACCCGACCGCCGCGGTGTGCGGCACTCCCACGAAGCAGGCCGGAGCGGTGCTGCGCCAGCTGGAAGGCCTGGACCGCGGACCCTACGCCGGCCCGGTGGGCTGGGTGGACTCGCGCGGCGACGGCGAATTCGGGATCGCGCTGCGCGGAGGCATTCTGGAGGATGCAAACCACATGCGCCTCTACGCCGGTTGCGGCATCGTTCCAGGCTCGGTGCCCGAAGACGAGCTGGCCGAGTCATGGGCGAAAATGCGCCCGATGCGCCAGGCGCTGGGCGCCGAGTAGTGCCCTAGCCGGCTTCCTCGTGCTGGTCAGGTAATGGTCGGATTTCAGCACAAGTTTTACTTATGCTCCCCGACACGTGTGTGAGGTGAATCTCATCCTCGTTGTAGCGTGGTTATGATTGTGCGTACGCAATGATCCACTCGCATTACCCGAAAGTAGGTTTTGATCCTATGCGTCTGACCAAAAAACGTTTTGCCACCACCCTGGCAGCAACTTCCGTGGCACTTCTGGCCCTGACCGCCTGCGGCTCCGATAGCGGTTCGGCCGAGCCTTCGGCAGACGCCGCAGGTGGGCCGACCTTCCTCAACGCAGGCAAGCTCACCGTTTGCTCCGACATCCCCTACGAGCCATTCGAGTTCGTCAAGGGCGGCAAGAACGTCGGCTTCGACATGGACATCGCCGCGGAAATCGCCAAGGATGCCAAGGTTGAGCTGAACGTCATCGACGCAAGCTTCGACTCCATCGAATCCGGCCTGTTCAAGTCCCAGTGCGACATTGCCATTTCCTCGCTGTCCATCACCGATGCGCGCGCCAAGAAGATGAACTTCTCGACCCCGTACATGGATGACGACCTGGTGCTGATTTCCAAGGACGGTTCGGGCATCACCGATCTGGCCACGGCCAAGGACAAGAAGGTGGGTGTGCAGCAGGCCACCACCGGCGAGAAGTACGCCAAGGAACAGGGCCTGAGCAACATCGTGGGCTACGAGGACGCGGGCTTGCAGACCCAGGCCCTGCTGGCCGGCCAGGTTGACGCGCTGCTGGGCAACCAGTCGGTGCTCGGCTACGCGATCAAGGACAAGCCGGGCTACGCGGTGGTCGCCGACTTCAAGACCGGCGAGCAGCTGGGCGTCGGAGTGCCGCTGGAGCAGGCCGCCACCCTCGAGTTGGTCAACGGCACCCTGAAGCGCCTGACCGATTCGGGTGAAATGGAAGAGCTGACCGTGAAGTGGTTCGGCGAGAAGTAAGTCCTCGTCGCTAACGGACTATTTAGACGCGGGGGCCGAGCGACGCCCTGATCCGGGCGCCGCGGCGGCCCCCGCGACCTTTATGAGAGGTACACCATGGCAATGACCACGAGTCAGCGCGCCCGCCTGAGCAAAACCATCCAGATCATCCTGTTTGTTGCGATCATCGCCGCAGTGGTCTTGTCCCTGGACTGGGAAAAGACCCGCTATGCCTTCTTCTCCTTCGAGAAGCTAGGCCCGATGTTCCCGGACATGATCATTGTCGGCTTGAAGAACACCATCTTCTACACCGTTATTTCCTTCGCCTTCGGCCTGGTTGTCGGCCTGCTGCTGGCGTTGATGAAAATGGCGTCCTTCGCCCCGTACCGCTGGTTCGCCACCGCTTTTGTTGAATTCTTCCGCGGCATCCCCGCCATCCTGGTGCTGTTGGCCTTCGGCTTCGGCCTCCCCCAGGCCTTCGGCACCACCTGGCCGCAGCCGGTGAACATCATGCTGGCATTGGGTCTGGTATCTTCGGCCTACATCGCCGAGACACTGCGCGCGGGCCTGCAGGCAGTGCCCAAGGGGCAGACCGAAGCGGCACGTTCGCTGGGCATGCCTGCCTGGCGCGCCATGGTCACCATCGTGATCCCGCAGGCGTTCAAGATCGTCCTGCCTCCGATGACCAACGAAATCATCCTGCTGACCAAGGACTCCTCGCTGGCCTTCATCCTGGGCGCGTCGATGGCCCAGTACGAAATGACTAAATTCGGCCGCGATGGCATCCAGTCGCTGGACGCCGGCATCACCCCGCTGGTCGCCGCCGGCCTGTTCTACCTGGTCATCACGATCCCGTTGAGCCTGGTAGCCCGGAAGTTTGAATCCCGCTCGGCTCGGACCAAGCGCTAGAAAGGACCGACAATGACCACGACCAACAACTCGATGGCAGAACGCGCCGCCGGCGTGGAGATCTCGGACCTGCGCAAGTCCTACGGCAGCAACGAGGTGCTCAAGGGCATCAGCCTGGACGTCAGGCCCGGCGAGGTAGTCTGCCTGATCGGCCCTTCGGGCTCGGGCAAGTCCACCCTGCTGCGCTGCGTGAACCTGCTGGAGAAGCCGAACGGCGGCACCATCCACGTGGGCGGCTTCGAGGCCACCGACCCCGAGGTCAACCTGGACAAGATGCGCCAGAACGTCGGCATGGTGTTCCAGCAGTTCAACCTGTTCCCGCACCTGACCGTGCTGGAGAACTGCACCGTCGCCCAGATCAAGGTGCTCAAGCGCGACAAGGCCAAGGCGCACGCCACCGCGAAGCTGAACCTGGAACGTGTGGGTCTGGGCGACTTCGGCGGACGCTATCCGGACGAGCTCTCCGGCGGCCAGCAGCAGCGCGTGGCGATCGCCCGCGCGCTGTCCATGGAACCGACCCTGATGCTCTTCGACGAGCCGACCAGTGCGCTGGACCCGGAGACCGTGGGCGAAGTGCTGGCCATCATGAAGAAGCTGGCCCGCGAGGGCATGACCATGCTGGTGGTGACCCACGAGATGGCCTTCGCCAAAGAGGTCGCCGACCGCGTGGTTTTCATGGACGGCGGCGTCGTGGTGGAGGAGGGCGTTGCGGCCGAGGTCATCGGCAATCCGCAGCAGCCGCGAACGCAGGACTTCCTGCGCCGCGTGCTCGACCCTACCCACGTGGATATCTAGTCCTCCCCCGGAGATAGGAATCGCCGAAGCCCCGGCAGGCATCCTGGCCATCAGCCAGTTCGCCTGCCGGGGCTTCGCCGCGTCTGGGGCGGTTCCGAGTCCGGATCAGGCCGCAGGCCAGGGCAGTTCGCCCAGGCGCTTATTCAGTTCCAGATGGTGCGCGCGCAGTGCCTGGCGGCTCGCCGGGATCTCGATCAGCCGCAAGTCCCCGGGGGTGCCGCTAGACAGCAGCGAGCCGAGTTCTGCGCGGGTGAGCACCCGGTGGTAGCTCCAGCCGTAGCCTTCGGCGAGCGCCCTCAGGTCCATCTGCTGGGGCGTGGCGAACAGCCGCTCCACGCTATTGCCGTAGCGCCGGGATTCGTCCACCTGGCCGTGCTCCAGTGTGGAGAAAATCGCTCCTCCCCCGTCGTTGTAGACGACAACGTCCACCGTGGGCTTCTGCTCGCCCAGGGTCCAGAGCATCGAGCTTGCGTCATGGGCGAAGGTAATGTCCCCCATGACTGCCACGGTGTGCTGCCCGCTGCCCGCCGCCAGGCCCAGGGCCGTGGAGATGGTCCCGTCGATGCCGGCCAATCCGCGGTTCGCATGGCAGGTGCTGGCCCCCGGAACGCTCGGATCCGCAGCCAGGTCGAAGTCGCGCACGATGTTCGAGGACCCCAGCAGCAGCTGCGGAATGCGGGCGTTCCAGATTTCCTCCGCCACTGCGGCCCCGTCCAGGGTTTCGGGTTCCTGCAGTGCTGCGCGGATCGGCTGGGCCTGCGCATCCAGTTGTTGCCAGCCCTCCAGCCAGCCCCGGGGTGCGGTGCCGGCGAAGTCGACGAGCTGCTGGGGATCTGCCACGGGTGTTTCGCGCCGGCGCCCGGCCTCGTACCAGGGGGCAGGAGCCGGTTCCCAGATCACCGAGTCGATGTGCGCTGCGGCGAGCAGCCGGCCGACCGGGCGGCTGAGCGTGGGACGCCCGAACAGCACCACGCGTTCGATGCGCTCAAGACCTACCGCGATCAGCGGGCGGTAGTGGCGGATGGCGTGGGCGGAGAAGCGCGCGTTGGAGGACGGCTCGGCGAAGAGCGGCAGCCCCAGGTGCTGGGCGAAAGCCTGCGCCTCGGGACCCGCAGCGTGTCCGGCGACAACCACTGTGCGCCGCACGGCGGCGTCGGTGGGCTGCGGCCAGGCGGTTCCGGACAGTTGGGTTCCTGGGCTTGCCCAGTCCCCCGGCTCAATGCCGGTCCAGGCTTGGGTCTCCACTCGGGAGTCGTCTTCAGGCGTCAGCGGGTCGCGGAATTGCAGGTTCAGCTGCACCGGGCCGGCCGGTGCCTGCGCATTGCCGCGCAGAGCGGCCAGGGCCGCATCCAGCGCAGTTGCAGGGCTGTTCCCGGCGGGGACGTTCAGCGCCGCACGAACGTGCTCGCCGAACAACGTTTTCTGCCGGGTGCTCTGGCTGGCGCCGGTTCCGTGCAGCTCGTCCGGCCGGTCGGCCGAGAGCACCAGCAGCGGCGTGCCGGTGTGGTTGGCTTCCATGACGGCGGGCAGCATCTGGCCGATGGCCGAGCCGCTGGTGGCGGCGATGGCAGTGGGCGCGCCGGTGGCCTGGGTTAGTCCCAGCGCCATGAAAGAAGCCGAGCGTTCGTCGATGCGCACATGCACCCGAAGCTTCCCTGCGGCTTCGGCTTCGGCCGCGGCGTAGGCCAGCGGGGCGCTGCGGGAACCGGGAGAAATCACCAGGTCTCTGATTCCTGCGGCAATCAGTGCCGAGAGCACCTCGCGGGCCGTGGTGATGGCACGCTGTCCATCCTGCTGCGCACTCACGCGTTCAGTCACCTCTAGTCTTGGCCGGAAAACACCCTTCCAAGTCTATCGAGTCGCCGGTTGCCCGGTACCCGGAGTTCATCCCGGGACGCGGACAGCGGCGGGAAGCCTGTCGCTTCCCGCCGCTTCCTGCCTGTCACCGGAAATGGCTAGTGCTTGCCGTGCCCATTGCCGTGGCCATGCCCGTGACCGTTTCCGTTGTTGCCCTGGCGCTCGGTGAAGACTTGGACCACGCTGGGCCGCGGGCCGTAGAACTGGCCCTTCTTCACCTTGCCCGGAGCGGCTACGAAATCGGGGAACAGCGACGCCGGCTGGGCGAAGCTGCCGCCCTCGCCCGGATGCTGCACCGCAACGAACACCGAACCGTCCTTGTCATGGATCACCGGGCCGCAGGTCTCGGCCCCGGTGGGCACCGCGAGGAACTGCTCCACGCGGCCCCGGTCCTTGCCGGTCAACGTCACCTTGTGCAGCGCGTCGGAGTAGCCGATGGTGCCCGGGGCGCCGTCGGTGGAGATCCATAGGTTGCCCGCCGAGTCGAAGGCCAGGTTGTCCGGGCAGGAAATCGGGGAGACCTTCTGCGCCGGATAGCCGGAGAAGTAGGTGGAGGAGTTGACCTTCGGGTCGCCCGCCACCAGCAGGATGTTCCAGGTGAACTTGGTGGCCGTCGCGTCGTTGCCAGCTTCGGTCAGCTCCAGGACGTGCCCGTCGCGGTTTGCCACGCGCGGGTTCTGCTCGGTGGCGCCTTCCTTGCCTGCCTTGCCGCGGTCGGAGTTGTTGGTCAGCGCCACGTACAGCTTGCCGGAGACCGGGCTCGGCTCCACGTCTTCGGGGCGGTCCATCTTGGTGGCGCCGATCTTGTCGGCGGCCAGACGGGTATACACCAGCACTTCTTCCACGCTCATGCCGTCCACCATCGACTTGCCGCCGCGCACCAGCGGAAGCCAGGTGCCGGTGCCGTCGAAGGCGCCGTCCGAGGGCAGCGCCCCGCTGCCGTCGATTTCAGCGGCCGGCGAGTTGCCGGCGAACTTCGCGACATACAGGTCGCCATCCGACAGCAGGGTCATGTTGTGGCGGCGGTCGTTCTTGCGGTAGGTCCCCGAGGAGACGAACTTGTAGATGTATTCGAAGCGCGAGTCGTCGCCCGAGTAGGCGACGGCCTTGCCGTTCTTGGCGATGCGCACATTCGCGCCCTCGTGCTTGAAGCGGCCCAGATTGGTGTGCTTGACCGGGATCGACTTCGGATTCTGCGGATCGATCTCGACAACCCAGCCGAAGCGGTTCGCCTCGTTCTCGAATCCTTCATGGTGCAGGCCGAAGCGCGGGTCGGTGTCTTCCCAGCCGCGTTCGGTGGCCTTGGCCGCGATTCCGTAGCGGGCTTCCTCGGCAGTTCCGCGGCCGCGGAAGTACTGGTCGATGTTCTCCTCGCCGGAGAGCACGGTGCCCCACGGAGTGGTGCCGCCGGCGCAGTTGTTCAAGGTGCCCAGGATCTTGGTGCCCGTGCGGTCCGCTGCGGTCTTGAGCAGGTCGCTGCCCGCAGCCGGCCCGTCCACGGTGAACTCAGTCTGCATGGTGATGCGGCGGTTGCGTTCGCCGCCTTGGACGTAGGTCCACTTCTTGTCGTTCTTCTTGCGAGAGACCTCGACAACGCTGAAGCCGTGGGCGTTCATGGCGATGCGGCGGGCTTCGTCCTTGTTCGCCTCGAACCAGTCGGCGTCGAACATCATGTCTTCGTTGGTGTATTCGTGGTTGGCGACCAGCACGCCGGTGCGGCCGGAGTACTTGTCCACGATGATGTCCAGGTAGTCGCAGTTGTATCCGAACTGCTCGGCCTGCTTGCGTGCGGTCTGATTCTGCGCGTCGAATTCCGGCGAGCGCTTGAACAGCGGGTCGCCCCAGCGGATGATGCTGTGCCAGTCGTAGCCTTCGGGCACGGTCATGGTGTCCACCGAGCGCGAGACCGGGTCGATGGCCTGGAAACCGAGCTTCCCGCCGTGGGAGCCGTGCTTGCCGGCGACGGCCACTTCAGCAGCGGATGCCGGCGGGGCGCCGAACAGCTGCGGGCCGACGACCAGTGCGGAGGCACCGATGGCACCGAGCCCAAGCATCTGGCGGCGGGAGAGCGCGGAGTCGGCGATGTCGCGGAAGTACGCGTTGGATGAGTTGTTGCAGTCCGGCTTGACGCAGGCATCCCCGCATTTGAAGTGGCAGGTCGCTGCGGAACGTCCGCCGCGGGTATGGCCAAGCATCGGCAGCAGGGTACGGGTGGGATTCATTGATCCGTCACTTCCTCGGTGTGGCTCGCTCGTCAGGGGGTGAAGCGATTCGAGGTTTTCATCCCGAAGTGGTCAAAAGCCGTACTGGAGGTTAACACGAGGATAATTCTGGGTGCGGCTCCCCTAGTTCTCCAACAGCTGCGCGTAGCAGTCGCGCACCCGCAGGTGCCACCAGGCCTCTCGTTCCTGTCCCGGATGCAGCTTGGCCAGCTTGTGCGGCTGCGGCTTCACGCGGCGCACCGGCAGGTACCCGGCGGTAGCCAGCAGCGGCTCGTCGGTCACGTCGTCCGCGAAAAGGGTTCCGGTGGACAGCCCGCAGGCATAGGGAAGCTCGGGCAGGGCGCTGGCCAGCGCGGCGGCCTGAGCCAGGCCCACAGAGGTGTCCAGGGCGCTGGAGACCACGACATCGAGTTCGGCCTGCGCAGCGATGTCGAGCACGGTCTGGATGCCTCCCAGCGGCTGAGCCTTGATGATCATCAGGTCGGCGGCCCCGAGCCGGGAGACTTCCAGCGGATCGGTGTGCTTGCGCACTGCTTCGTCCGCGGCGATCTTCAGGTCGATCCGCGCGGAACGCAGTCGCGCGCGGACCTCGGCCAGTCCGGTGATGCCGGGCACCGGCTGTTCCGCGTATTGCAGATCGAAGTCGCTGAGCCGGGTCAGCGCTGCCACCGCGGTGGGGATGTCCCATCCCATGTTCGCGTCCACGCGCAGCGCGGCCTGCGGGTACAAGCGCCGGGTTTCGGCCACCCGGGCAAGGTCCTCATCTACGCTCTGCCCCTGCTCGGCCACCTTGATCTTGATGGTGTGCGGCGCATCGTAGCGTTCAAGCACGCGGCCGACTTCGCCGACCGGAACGGCCGGGAGCGTGGCATTAACCGGGATGCTGGTGCGCAGCGGCTGCGGGAAGGGCTGGTAGGCGGCTTCGATGGCGGCGGCCAGCCAGCGGGATGCTTCCTGCGGACCGTATTCCAAGAAGGCGGAGAATTCTCCCCAGCCCGCCGGTCCTTCGATCAGCAGCGCTTCGCGCTGGGTCACCCCGCGGAATTTCACCTGCATGGGCAGCTGGACTACGTGGCTGTGGGCGAGGATTTCTTCCAGGGCAGGCAGGGGAAAGTTCATAGTCCCAGCCTAGCCATGGTGGCGATAGTTACATGCCCAAAGCGTGCCTTGAAGCACGTGAGTTATGACAGGCTAGAGATATGAGCCGCCATTCCGCCACCCTGAAGCCGCGCCACGTGCAGTGGTGGTCCGGCGGGTTGCTGTTGCTGGCGTTGTTCATTGTCGAGTACGTCTTTTTTGTCCAGATGCGCGCCGGCCAGTGGGCCGACCAGGTGGGCTTCACCGTGTGGTCCCAGTGGTGGCCGTCCACCAATTCGGGCAACCCGGTCCGCCAGTTCCTCGATTTCCTGCCGTTGATCTGCGGAGCCATTGCCACGGTGTTCCTGCTCTACCGCGTCATCCGCGACCGCAGATTCCTGCGGGCGGTGATTGCGGTTGCTGCTGCAGGTGCCGCCATGGCCACCACGCAGATCCTCAAGCACCTGATCCTGATCCGCCCAGATTTCAACTTCGGCACCTCGGGAAATTCATTCCCTTCGGGACACACCACGGCCGCCGCCGCGGCGATGGGACTGATGTACCTGGTCTCGCCGCCGACGCTGCGGCCTGTGGTTCAGCTGGTCGCGTGGGTTTTCGCCACGGCGGCCGGAGTGGCCACGTTGGTGTGCGGCTGGCACCGTCCCAGCGATATCGCCGCCGGTTTCCTGGTCGCAGCGTTCTGGATGGTCCTTGCCAGCGCGGTGCTGCAGCGCATCCAGCCGTTGAGCGGCGAGGTCAGCAAGACCAGCTGGTCGCGAAGCCTGGGCGTCCTAAGCCTGGTCGTCTGGGTGCTGGTGCTGCTGCTGTCCTATCTGCTCCCCCACCCGCACATCCAGAAGGTCCCGCAGGAGCTGCTGCTGGCCTATGCGGTACTGGGCATCGTGCATGTGGTGGCTGCGTCCCTGATCTCGGGGCTGGCGCTGCGCTCCGTTGTCATCGGCCCGGCCCGCATCTGATCCGCCGCAGTACCGGCTAGCGACCCTGGGCGATCAGGGCGTTCAGCTGGGCGGCGGCCTGTTCGGAACGAGGGATGGTGACCGCGAAGCGGCGTTTGTCCTTCAATTCAACGGCCAGCCCTTCATGGCGGCGCAGCACCACGGCGGATCCGCCGGGGAAGAAGCGCCATCCCCAGCCGCCCCATTCCATGGGCTGGATCTCCTCGGCGAGGACCGATTCCATGTCCTTGACATCGATGGTGCGCAACGGGAACCCCAGAAGGGCGCTGGACACGCGTAGCCTTCCGCCGGCCACCGTCACGCGGATCCTCGCCAGCCCGAGGACCAGCGGGGTGAGCAGGACGATGAAGGCGATTCCCATGATGAAGCTGACGATGTCTCCACCTTCAGTGGTGCTCATGAAGATCATGAAGATACCCATGCCCGCCATGAAAAGTCCTAGCAGCCACAACCACCGGGGGGCGTTCATTGTCTCGCTGAATTCATCACCTGGTGCGATTTCAGCCGCCGGCGGGGCCTTCACTGTGGCTGCCTGCCGCTTCTCCTGTACCTTAGCCAAGCGGTCACGGCGCTTGTTCTGGCGATTGAGCTGGTACTGCTGGAATACCCCGCAGATCCAAACAGGAACAAGGCTGACCAAGGTCGCTGCGATGCTGGCGAAGATCCAGGGTCCCGCTACGGCTTGGGTCGGATCACCGGCGAACGCCGTAGGCACAGAGCTGGAAACATAGACCCCTGCGGTGGTCCAAGCCATCAGGCTTCCCACAAAAAGAAGCCCGAGCAGCACCAGTGGCTTGCGGGTCAGGTACAACGATGCCCATGCGACCAAGCCTCCGAGGATCGCGAAGGTCATGGAGGCGGTGAAGAACACCGCGCTGTCGGCGAATCCGTCCGGCCGGGCGCTGTCGGACCAGTGGGTCGCTGTGATGCTGGGCAGCGACGTCCCCAGCAGCGTCCGGGTCAGCGCGATCACCGCAATGGGCAGGAAAAGCAGGATGATCAGTGGTGTACGGCTTCTGATCGCAACGCGTTCGCTGGAAATGATCTGCCCCTTTCGGCTTCGGCGCTCCGCCCCGTTCTCGGGCCGGTCGCCGGATAAGTCATCTTCAAGTCTAGGAAATGCGCCTTGACTTGCCAATTAATCCCCCGGGCTGCAGCCGCCCAAAGGGTACGGAAAAGGCCCCGCCACCCGGGAAAACTTCCCGGGTTGCGGGGCCTGATTCCTGCCGTCTACAGGGTAGACAGGGCCTTCTTCGGATCGGTCATCGCATCGGCGACGTAGCGCAGGAATCCTGCAGCGGTGCCGCCATCGCAGACACGGTGGTCGAAGCTCAGGGTCAGTTCGCAGATGGAACGGACCTTGATCTTGCCGTTGACAACCCATGGCTTCTCAACGATCCGGCCCAGGCCGAGGATGGCAGCTTCCGGGTAGTTGATGATCGCCGCGGAGCCGTCCACGTTGAACACCCCGTAGTTGTTGATGGTGAAGGTGCTGCCGGACAGGTCGGAGACCCCGGCCTTGCCTTCGCGGGCCACGCCGGCCAGTCGGGCGAACTCGGCCGACAGCTCGTTGGCGTTCAGCTTGTGGGCGTCGCGCACGTTCGGGACCACCAGACCGCGGTCGGTCTGGGCCGCGAAGCCCAGGTTGACCCCATCGAAGATGGTGTGGCGCAGCGAGCCGTCGTCCTCCACGTCGATGCGGCTGTTCAGCTCAGGGAAGCGCTGCAGGCCGGCCACGGCGAAGCGGGAGATCAGCGCCATGATGCTTGGCGCCTGGCCCTCGGATTCCTTGATCTTTCCGCGCAGCTTCAGCAGCTTGGTGACATCCACGTCCACCCACACTGTCGCTTCCGGGATTTCCCGGCGCGAGGTGCTCATGGCGGCGGCAATGGTCTTGCGCACGCCGGAGAGCACCTGGCTGGAAGCGACCGGCAGGCCGGTGCGCTTGTCTGCGCCTGCGGCAGCGCCCTCGGACGGCTTCTGCGGTGCCGGCGCGGCGGCCGGAGCGGGAGCTGCCGCCGGGGCTGCCGGGACAGCGGCCGCTGCGTCTGGCTGGCCCTGGCTGATCAGCGCCTCCACGTCGGCACGCAGGACCAGGCCCTCGGGGCCGGTGCCGCGCACTGCGTGGATGTCGATGGAGTTTTCGCGGGCCAGCTTGCGCACCAGCGGGTTGATGACGCGCACGGCCTGCGTGGAGGTCTCGCTGGACGCGGCCGCGGTGGTGCTGCCTGCGCGCGGGCGGCGACGGCGGCTGGTGCTCGGCTTGGAGGCGCCGGTGCCGTAGCCGATCAGCACGTTGCCGCTGGCTTCGTCCTCTTCGGCCTCCTCCGGCACCTGGGTTCCGGCCATTTCCTCTTCGCGGTAGGACAGCGCGCCCTCGGCGGCAGGGGCTGCGGCTTCCGGCTCGACGCCTCCGGTGTTCACGGAGATGAACGGTTCGTCCACCAGCATCATCTGCCCGGCATCGCCGTGCAGGGTCGAGACCACGCCTTCGAACGGGCACGGGATCTCCACCAGCGACTTGGCGGTCTCCACCTCGGCGATGGGCTGATCGACGATGACCGAGTCGCCCTCGGCGATCATCCAGCGCACCAGTTCAGCCTCGGTCAGGCCTTCGCCCAGATCGGGCAGCAGGAACGTCTTAATGCTCAATTTAGGCCTCCCACTGGAGCTGGTCGACCGTATCAAGGATGCGCTCGACGCTTGGCAGGTTGTACTTTTCCAGCGTTGGCGCCGGGAACGGGATGTCGAAGCCGGTCACGCGCAGCACCGGAGCCGCCAGCGAGTGGAAGCAACGCTCCTGCACGCGGGCAACGATCTCGCTGGCCACGGAGGCGAAGCCTTGGGCTTCGGCCACCACGATGGCGCGGCCGGTCTTGCGCACCGAGGCTGCCACCGATTCGTCGTCGAACGGAACGATGGTGCGGATGTCGATGACTTCCAGGCTGATACCCTCCTCCGCTGCGACCTTGGCGGCCTGCATGCAGGTGGAGACGCTCGGGCCGTAGGTGATCAGCGTGGCATCGGAGCCGGCGCGCGCAATACGCGCCTTGCCCTCGGTTTCCGCGGCCTTGCCGGCCTCGTACTGGGCGGCCAGCTCTTCGAGGTTGACCTGCTCCTTGGACCAGTACAGCTTCTTCGGCTCAAAGAAGACCACCGGGTCCTCGGAGTCGATGGCCTCGCGCAGCATCAGGTAGGCGTCGGCCACGGTGGCCGGGGTGAAGACCTTCAGGCCCGGGGTGTGGGCGTAATAGGCCTCGGAGGAATCGCAGTGGTGCTCGACGCCGCCCACGCCGCCGGCGTAGGGGATGCGGATGACCATCGGCAGCGGCAGGCGGCCCTGGGTGCGGTTGCGCATCTTGGCCACGTGCGAGGCGATCTGCTCGAAGGCAGGGTACGCGAACGCGTCGAACTGCATCTCGATGACCGGGCGCATGCCGTTCATTGCCATGCCCACGGCCATGCCCACGATGCCGGACTCGGCCAGCGGGGTGTCGAAGCAGCGTTCGTTGCCAAAGCGGGCGGTCAGCCCGTCGGTGATGCGGAAAACGCCGCCAAGCGTTCCCACGTCCTCGCCGAAGATGACCACGGACTGCTCTGCGGTCAGGGCATCGGCCAGCGCCGTGTTCAGCGCCTTGCCGAAGGTGACCGGCTGGTTCTCGGTGGCGGCCTTGGCCGCTGCACGGGCGGTAGCGTCGGAGACGTTCGGGTTCACCCGCGAAGTGGTGGTAGTCATGCTAGGCCTCCTCACGGGCTAGTTCGTCGGCGAGCATTGCCTGCTGCTCGGCCATCTGTGGGGTCTTGGAAGAGTAGACGTGCTCGAACAGCTCGCGCGGATCGGTGTCCGCGTCCTGGTTCATGCCGTCGCGCAGGGTCTTGGCCACTGCCTCGGCCTTCTCGGTGATCTCCGCGGTGGCCTGCTCGGTTAGCAGCCCGGCATCGTCCAGGTAGGACTGGATGCGGATGACCGGATCCTTGGCCTTCCACTCGGCGACCTCGGCGTCCTCGCGGTAGCGCTTGTCGTCGTCCGCGTTGGTGTGGGCCTGCATGCGGTAGGTGTGGGCCTCGACCAGCAGCGGGCCGTTGCCCTCGCGGGCCAAGCGCACGGCGCGGGTCATGACTGCCATCAGCGCCATCAGGTCGTTGCCGTCCACGCGTTCGCCGGCCATGCCGTAGCCCACGGCCTTGTGGGCCAGGGACGGGGCGGCGGACTGCTGGGAGAACGGCACGGAGATCGCGTACTTGTTGTTCTGCACGAAGAAGATCACCGGCAGGTTGAACACCGCGGCGAAGTTCAGCGCTTCGTGGAAGTCGCCTTCACTGGTGGCGCCGTCGCCGCACATGGCGACCACAACGGTGTCCTCCCCGCGCAGCTTGGCCGCGTGGGCGACGCCCACCGCGTGCAGCAGCTGGGTGGTCAGCGGGGTGGCCATCGGCGCGCAGTTGTAGGCCTTCGGATCGTACCCGCAGTGCCATTCACCGCGGAAGCTGGTCATGACTTCCATCGGGGCGACGCCCTTGGTCAGCACGGCCACGGTGTCGCGGTAGGTCGGGAACAGCCAGTCGCCTTCTTCGAGGCACAGCGCGGCGGCGACCTGGCAGGCTTCCTGGCCGTGGCTCGACGGGTAGACGGCCATGCGGCCCTGGCGCACCAGGGCGGAGTTCTGGTCGTTGACGCGGCGTCCGGTCACCAGGGCGGAGTAGGCCTCCATGAGACGAGCGGGGCTCGGCAACGGGTACTCATGGCCCGGTTCGGTGCCCTGCTTGTCCTGTGGACGGAGGGTTCCATCCGGGTCCAGAAGGTTGATCATGTGCCGTGCTGGCAGCATGTAGTCTTCCGGGGTGATACCGAATTTGTCGCTGACTTCAGTCATGCGACCCGCGTGTGCATCGGTGCTCATGTTCTCCCACCTTTCGTAGTGCTGCGAAGGTCCCCCGTCACGCATACCTGTGACTGGCTTCACCCAAACATCATTTGCAACTAATTATGCGTATCAGTGGCAATCTGTATCCACTCCCGGCGCTAATCATGGAAAGTTGAGCATGGGATGCGTATACTTGTAGACGATTCGTATCAAGAAAATGGGTTTGGCGATGACTCGTCCGACCCGCTCGCAAGGAGTACTAATGACCGCTGACGCGGAACTGAAACTGGATGATGTCGACCGCGCGATCTTGGCCGAACTCACCAGCGACGGCCGGCAGTCGGTCACCACGGTCGCACAGAAGGTCCATGTCTCCCGGGCCCATGCGTACTCGCGAATCGCCAAGCTCCAGGATGCAGGGGTGATCACCCGTTACACGGTGGTCATCGACCCTGTGAAAACCGGCCTGAAAGCCAGTGCCTACGTGACATTGAAGCTGCGCCAGCACTCCTGGCGGGAACTGCGCGACCATCTGGCCTCGATCCCGGAGGTGCACCATATCGGGTTGGTTGGCGGAAACTTCGACGTGATCCTGCTGGTGCGCGCTAAGGACAATCTGGACCTGCGCCGGGTGGTTTTCGAGGAGCTGCAATCGCTGCCCACCGTGCTGGATACCCAGACGCTGCTGATTTTTGAAGACACCGATACCCGTTAAACGGGCAAGCCCGCCCGAAGACAAAACGTCCGCCGGATCAGATCCAGCGGACGTTTTGTCGTTGCTCCGAAAATTCTCGCACGGCAGGCCGCTTCTCATTCAACATCCAAAGTCGCAGCCGTCCCCTGGCCAATACTTGCTATGCCGAACTGGAACAACAGCGTATTGAGGGGCCCAAGACGAGCACCGACCCATGGAAGAACGCAAAGCTGTCGACTGGTCCCCGCACGAGATCGATAGCATCGCTGTGCGGATTCCGTTGACCGGTCATGAAGTCTGTTGTTGTCATGCACAGTACATGCGCGGTCCAGCTGGGAAAACTGTGAAACAGGGTGCTTGGTTCTACGCAAGTTCAACCTGCGCGTCGGCAATTTCGTTGCCGGCTTGGCGGCGTTGGCCTGCAAGAAAAAACTTTACGGACGGCAGCCTCGGCGGCCCAGCCTGAAAGTCTATTGATGCACCAAGCGCCCGCCAGAATCAATCTGGCGGGCGCTTGGCTTCAAGTACTTACTTCTTGCCAGTGAACACCGGCGGGCGCTTCTCCTGGAAGGACTTGAAGCCCTCCGCGTAGTCCACGGTGTCGCACAGTGCCGCCTGCGCGCGGTTCTCGGTGCGCATGGAGTTCCACAGGCCCACACGCTGGTCGCGGATTTCCGCCACCAGCTGCTTGGACGCGACGAACGCCTGGGTAGCGCCCTGGGCGACCTTGGCGATGATCTCCTCGCCGCGCTCGGCGAGTTCCTCGGCCGGGAAGGCGCGGGAGAACAGGCCCGAACGCACGGCTTCGGCACCGGAAATCAGCTCTGCGGTGTAGATCATGTCAAGAGTGCGGTGGGCACCCAGGCGCTCGGTGAACAGCCAGTGTCCCCCGGAGTCCAGGGTCGCGCCCAGGTTGGCGAACGGCGAACCGATCTTCGCGTTTTCCGCCACGTACACCACGTCGGTGGCGACTGCCAGGCCAAGTCCAACACCCAGGCAGGCACCCTGCACCAGGGCGAAGGTCGGAGCCGGGAAGCTGGACATCTTCTCCAGCAGCGGCTGCACCTTGCCTTCGAGGTAGCCGATGACGTCGTCATCTGCCGGGTTGACCCCGGAGATGTCGCGTCCTGCGCAGAAGCCGCGGCCTTCGCCGGTCAGCACCAGGGCGCGGACTTCTCCGGTTTCCACGGCCGCCGCGGCCTTGTCATAGGCCTCGGACAATTCGGCAAGTGCCGCCTCGTCCAGTGAGTTCATCTTCTTCGGCGCATTCAGCACCACGCGGGCGATGGAGTCGGCAATCGTCAGTTCGATCATGAAGTCATCCCGTTTCTAGGCGTCAAAGTCGACGCTAAGCTTTTCGGTGGTCGGGTGCGACTGGCACGTCAGCACGTAGCCGGCCTCGACCTCGTCAGGCTCCAGCGCGTAGTTCTCCGCCATGGTGACGGTGCCGCTGGTGACCTTGGCGCGGCAGGTGCCGCACACGCCGCCGGCGCAGGCGAACGGAACGTCCGGGCGGACGCGCAGCGCCGCGTTCAGCACGGTCTCGTTGGCGCGTACCGGCGACTTGACCTCGCCCTGCAGGCCGTCGAGGGTGAAGCTGATCTCGTAGCTGTCCTCGTCTTCTTCGACGTTGACCGGGCGGCCGATATGGCCCTGGGGCTTGGTCGGCTCGCCGGTGGAGAACAGCTCGAAGCGGACCTTCTCGGCCGGGATCTCCATGCCGGTCAGCTGGTCGCGGACCAGCTGCACCAGCTCGAACGGTCCGCACAGGAACCATTCGTCGACGCTCGGCGCCTGAACCACGGTCTCAAGCAGCGTGGACAGCTTGTCCGCGTCGATGCGCCCGGAGAGCAGCGGGGAGATGCGCTGTTCGCGGCTGAGCACGTGGTGCAGGGCCAGTCGGGACGGGTAGCGGTCCTTCAGGTCCGCCAACTCCTCCAGGAACATCACGTCCATGGCTGCCTTGTTCGCGTAGATCAGGTCGAAGCGGGTGTTCTCGTTCGCGGCCAGGATGGTGCGGGCGATGGCGAGCACCGGGGTGATGCCCGAGCCTGCGGCCACCGCGACGAAGCGGTCCTGGTCAGCGGTGTCGATCTTGGACGGATCATTGATCTCGGTCAGGCGGTGCTTGGAGATGAACGCGCCGGCAGGGCTCATCACGTCCATCTGGTCGCCTGCGGCCAGGTTTTCGTTGGCCCAGGTGGAGAACAAGCCGCCCAGGTCGCGCTTGATGGCGACCTTGATCTCGCTGCCAGTGGGCTCGGCGCAGATCGAGTAGGAACGGCGCAGCTCGTGCAGCTCGCCTTCCGCGTTCGGGATCTCCTTGCGCAGCGCCACGTACTGGCCCGCCACGTAGTCGTATTCCTCGCTCAGTTCCTCGGGAATCGCGAAGGTGACCTCGATGGAGTCCTTGGTCAGGCGGCGGACGTTGGAGACGGTCAGCCGGTGGAAGGAGGCACGGCGACGAGTTGGTGTGGTTTGGTCGGTCATGAGAGCACCTTGAAGTAGTCGAAGGGTTCCAGGCAGTCTTTGCAGGTGTAGAGCGCCTTGCAGGAAGTTGAGCCGAAGCGCGCCAGCTCGCGGGTGTTCAGCGAATGGCAGCGCGGGCACTTGACGCTCATGCCGAGCGTCACGCGTCCGGCATGGCCCCGCCCGGTGGGCGGGGCGATGCCGTAGGCTTCCAGCTTGGCCTTGCCGCTCTCGGTCATCCAGTCGGTCGACCAGGCGGGGGTGAGCACCAAACGGATGTCGACCTGTTCATGGCCTGCCTCCTGGAAGACCCTGTGCAGGTCCTCGGTGATGACGTCCATGGCCGGGCAGCCCGAATAGGTCGGGGTGATGACCACGTGGACCGCGCCGTCCTCGTCCTGCTGGACTTCACGCAGGATGCCGAGGTCGGCGATGGTCAGCACGGGAATCTCCGGATCCGTGACCTTCGAGGCGATGGCGAACAGATCTTCGGTGTTGGCGATCAGGTTGCTCAAGACTGCTCCCCCTTAGCGGGCGAAAGGGTTGGTGTGGTGGCTACCAGCTTGCACCGGGGTGCTTGCGGGCAAGGACTTGCATTTCAGCCAGGATGAATCCGAGGTGCTCGGAGTGCTCTCCGCCGCGGCCGTTGGCCATGGCCTGGCCAGTCTTCGGGATTTCCAGGCCGGAATCTGCCAGGACGGCGTTGATTTCCTTGTCCCAGGCTTCGCGCAGCGAGGACGGAAGCACTGCAATGCCGTCCAGCTTGCGGTGCAGCTCCAGGTCCTGGAACATCTCGTCGACGTATGGCCAGAGGATTTCCAGCGCGTGGCGCATCTTGGCAGCCGATTCCTCGGTGCCAAGGCCCAGGCGGATGGTCCACTGGATGGCGTGGTCGCGGTGGTAGTCGACTTCCTTGACTGCCTTGGCGCAGATCGCGGCCAGGGTCTCGTCGGCGGATTCGGTCAGCTTGGAGTACAGCAGGTGCTGGAAAACCGAGACGATCAGCTGGCGGATGATGGTCACGCCGAAGTGGCCGTTGGGCTGCTCGACGATCCACAGCGAGGTGAAGTCGTCTTCTTCGCGCCAGTAGGCCAGGTCGTCTTCGGTCTTGTCCCAGGCCAGGCCGGCGTAGGTCAGGAACGAACGGGCGTGTCCGAGCACGTCAAGGGCGATGTTGCCCAGGGCGATGTCCTCTTCCAGCTCAGGTGCGCGGGAGATCCAGTGCGACAGGCGCTGGGCCAGGATCAGTGCGTCGTCGCCCAGGGTCAGTGCGTAGCGTGCAACGTCTTCGCTCGGCTTGGCACCGCCCACGGCGATGTCTTCCGGACGCAGCGCGTTGCCCGGGGTGACGCGGGTGGCCGAGGCCAGCGCGTCGCCGAAGCTGTCGAGCTCGGCATCGAGTTCGTCGTGGTTCACAGGTGCTTCACTCCCTCGCTGGCCTTGTAATAGGTCGCGTGGCGGTAGTCCTTGCCCTGCGGGGATTCGAAGAAAGCGTCCTTCTCATCCGGATCGGAGCTGATGATGTCCTCGGACTTCACAACCCACAGGGACACGCCTTCATTGCGGCGGGTGTACAGGTCGCGGGCGTTGCGCACTGCCATCTGGGCATCCGGAGCGTGCAGCGAACCTGCGTGGACGTGCGAGAGTCCACGGGAGGAACGAACGAATACTTCCCACAGGGGCCAATTGTTCTGTTGGCTCATGTTAGGCAACCTCACTTTGTACTTGCTTGGCGGCGTATGCTGCGGCGGCTTCGCGAACCCAGGCACCCTCGCGGTGGGCTTCGCGGCGGCGCTCCATGCGCTGCGCGTTGACTGGGCCGTTGCCCTTGATTACTGCCATGAACTCATCCCAGTTCAGATCCTTGTGGATCCACTGCTTGGTCTCTTCGTCGTACCGCAGTTCGGGATCCGGCAGGGTCAGTCCGAGGACCTTGACCTGCTCGGCGATCATGCCGACGAAACGCTGGCGCAGTTCGTCATTGGAGAAACGCTTGATGTTCCAGGCCATGGACTGCTTGGAGTTCGGGGACTGCTCGTCCGGTGGGCCGAACATCATCAGCGCAGGCTCGTAGAAGCGGTTGACGGCATCCTGGGCCATCTTCTTCTGAGCTTCGCTGCCGCGGGACAGCGAGAGCAGGATCTCGAAGCCCTGGCGCTGGTGGAAGGACTCTTCCTTGCAGACGCGGACCATGGCGCGGCCGTACGGGCCATAGGATGCGCGGCACAGCGGCACCTGGTTGGCGATGGCCGCACCGTCCACGAGCCAGCCGATGGCGCCCATGTCGGCCCAGGAACGTGCCGGGTAGTTGAAGATCGAGGAGTACTTGGCGCGTCCGGTCAGCAGCTGGTCGTTCAGCTCGTCGCGGTCGGTGCCGAGGGTTTCGGCGGCGGAGTACAGGTACAGTCCGTGCCCTGCCTCGTCCTGGACCTTGGCCATGAGGATCGACTTGCGCTTCAGCGACGGCGCGCGGGTGATCCAGTTGGCCTCAGGCTGCATGCCGATGATCTCGGAGTGCGCGTGCTGGGAAACCTGGCGAGTCAAGGTCTTGCGGTAGGCATCCGGCATCCAGTCGCGTGGCTCAATACGCGAATCCTTGCCGATCAGGGCGTCAAAACGCGCCTGCGACTGCTCTTCTTCGTAGCTTGGGACGGCACTCAGTCCCGGCTCCTGCGGTGTGGTCGGGGCCATGGGTTCACCTCACTGAAAACTATTTACATACTGACCGTTCGTTCAGTATGTCAGAGTGGGTTCGGTCACGTCAACATCACCACCGAAACCGGCATCGCGCAAGCACCCCAGGCCAGCCAATCGTCCGCTTAAATGCCCCGACACCCGAAAGATGCCCTTTCGGGTGCCGGGCTTGACTATCTCCTAGGCGTTCGACATCGACACGACCGGGGCCTTCCGGCCGAAGACCAGACGGTCCACCGAGTAGGAGCCCGGGCCGGCCAAGGCCAGAGCCGCGGCAGCGGCAGCCAAGATGGCCACCAGCTCATATCCTCCGTTGTCGACAAAAATGCCGGCAGGAAGGTGGACCAGGAACAGCGCACCGAGCATATCCAGAGCCAGCAGCCCCGCGGCGACACGGGTCACCACCCCGAGGACCAACGCGATGCCGCCGGCGAGTTCAAGGGTGGCCACGGCGGAAGCCACTATCGAGGCCAGCGGGACGCCCATTTGCTCGAACGAGGCGGTAGCCCCATCGAGGGTGTACTGGAAAAACTTCTGCCAGCCATGGGCGGCCAGGATGATGCCGAGCACAACGCGCAGCACCAGCAGGGCGGCGGAGGTCATCGGCGGGTTGTTTCGGGTGGTCATGTCAATCTCCATCGGCGGATCTTCGGGGATGAGCGGCTTCGCAACAACTCGGGATCAACCCTATGCTTAAAACTTGAAGCTTCAATGATAATTTTCTATGTCGTTCCTGTGGATTGACCCGCACATGGCAAAACCGCCCGGAAATGAACAATTTTTTTGTTCATTTCCGGGCGGCCTGCGGAATAAAGCGTCGCGACTACGGACGCTGCGTCGCTACAGCACCTTGGACAGGAAATCCTGGGTGCGGGCCTGCTGCGGGTTGCCGAAGAGGTCCTCCGGCTTGCCCTGCTCGCAGACCACGCCGTCGGCCATGAAGACCACGCGGTCGGCGACCTCACGGGCGAAGCCCATCTCGTGGGTCACCAGCACCATGGTCATGCCCGAGTCGGCCAGCTCCTTGATCACCTGGAGCACCTCCCCGACCATTTCAGGGTCCAGCGCGCTGGTGGCCTCGTCGAAAAGCATGATGCCCGGGGACATGGCCAGCGCGCGGGCGATGGCCACTCGCTGCTTCTGGCCGCCGGAGAGCGAAGCCGGGCGGGCATCTGCCTTCTCCTTCAGCCCCACGCGCTCCAGCAGCTCCAGCGCCTTGGCGCGGGCCTCGGTGCGGTTCATCTTCTTCAGCTCCACCGGGGCCAGCATGATGTTCTCGGCCACCGACATGTGCGGGAAGAGGTTGAAGTGCTGGAAAACCATACCCACGTGGCGGCGAACCTCGTTGATGTCCACCTTCGGGTCGGTCACGTCGAAGCCGTCGACAACCACCGTGCCGGAGGTGATGTCCTCCAGCTTGTTCAGGCAGCGCAGCAGCGTGGACTTGCCCGAGCCCGACGGGCCGATCACGCACAACACCTCGCCCTCGCGGATCTCCAGGTCGATGCCCTGGAGCACGTTGTTGGATCCGAAGGACTTGTGCAGGTCGGTGACCTGGATCTTTACCTGCGAGTTCATCTCGCTTGCGGTGCTCACTTGTTGAACCTCTTATCGGCATAGTTGGCCAGCTTGGTCAGGGCCATGATGGCGACGAAGTAGATGACGCCCACGATCAGCAGGGTCTCGGTGACGCGGAAGTTCGCCGCGTAGATCTGCTGACCCTGGTAGAGCAGTTCGGCGAAGCCGATGGCCAGCAGCAGCGAGGAGTCCTTCAGGCTGATGATCAGCTGGTTGATCAGCGACGGGGTCATCATCTTGAAGGCCTGCGGGATCACGACCTTCTGCATGGACTTGCCGTAGCCCAGGCCCAGCGAGCGGGCGGCTTCCAGCTGTCCCGGATCCACCGACTGGATGCCGCCGCGCACGATCTCGGCCACGTAGGCGCCGGCGTTCAGCGACAGGGTGAGGATGCCGGCGGTCCAGACGCTGATGTCCCATCCGGTCAGCTGCGGCAGGCCGAAGTAGAACATGAACGCCCACAGCAGCAGGGGGGTGCCGCGGAAGATGTTCACGAAGGTGGTGGCGATGCCGCGCAGCACGATGTTGCCGGAGATCTTGAAGAAGCCGAAGATCAGGCCCAGCGCCATGGCGATCGCGAAGGAGATGGCGGTGACGCCCAGCGTATTGCCCAGACCGGTCATCAGCGCGGGGAACGACTTGACCGCCAGGTCGAAGAAGTTGCCAGGAGTGCTGGCGGTGGGGTCGGCCAGGTACTTGTCCAGGATCTTCTGGTATTCGCCGTTGGCCTTCAGCTCGGCCAGGCCGTCGTTGAAGGCGGCCAGCAGCGCGGTGTTCTCGCCCTTGTTCACGGCGAAGCCGTAGGAGCCGCCGGGCACCTTGTCGGTGACGGTCTTCAGGCCGTTGCCCTGCGCGATGCCGTAGGCCAGCACCGGGTAGTCGTCGAAGACGGCGACGGCGGAGCCGGCCTTGACCGACTCGTACATGGTGGCCGACTGGTCAAGGGACTTGACGGTGAAGCCGTACTGCTCGGCAATCGACTTCGCGTAGGTCTCGCCTTCGGAACCGGTCTTGGCGACAACGGTCTTGCCCTTGAGGTCCTCGTAGCCCTTGATGGCCTCGTCGTCCTTGGCCACCGCCATCTGCACGCCGGACTCGAAGTACGGCTCGGAGAAGTCGTAGATCTGCTTGCGTTCGTCGGTGATCGACATGCCGGCGATGACGCCGTCGACCTGGTTGGCGGACAGCGCGGCCAGCGCCGCGCTGAAGCCCAGCGAGCGGACTTCGACCTGGAAGCCCTCGTCCTCGGCGATGGCATGGAGGATGTCCATGTCGATGCCCGTCAGCTCGCCGTTCTGGCGGAACTCGAACGGGGCGAAGGTGGTGTCGGTGCCGATGACGTAGGTCTGGCCTTCGACGCTGTCGGCGCCCTGGGCCATGGACGCCGGGGCTCCGACCACCAGCGCCATCAGACCGATGGCCACGCCGGCGATCCACCGGGCAAGGCGACCTGTCCGGGTCGGTGTGTGTTTATTTTTCACTTATCTCAATCGCTTTCTCATGCTGTAGGGGCGAGTAACCCATGGGGCAGATTGATTCACTCTGCTTGCTAGCCTATGGCCAATGCGCGCATGTCGAAACCTTTTCCGCCCAACCGAGCGCGTCAGCGCACGAGGTCCTGAAGGCTGTCCGCGCTGAGCTTAGCGGCCTGCCAAACAGCGGACCGGTGGGATTGAATAGGTATATGAATCCAGAACCGCTTACCGCCAGCGCGCCGATCGCCGCGAAGAATCCAGTCACCCGCACCTTCCACGGGGACACCTTCACCGATGACTACGAATGGATGCGCGAGAAGACCAGCGAGCAGGTCCTGGACCACCTGAAGGCTGAAAACGCCTACACCGACGCGGTCACTGCCGACCAGGAGCCGCTGCGCCAGGCCATCTTCGACGAGATCAAGGCCCGCACCGTGGAGACCGACCTGTCGGTGCCCACCCGGCGCCGGGGCTGGTGGTACTTCACCCGCTCGGTCGAGGGCAAGCCCTACACCATCCAGTGCCGCGTCGCAGCGGAGCAGACCGGGGACCCGCGAGCCGACTGGACCCCGCCGGTCATCGACCCGGAAACCGCGCTGGAGGCCGAGCAGGTGCTGCTCGACGGCAACCAGCTGGCCGAGGGACAGAGCTTCTTCGCACTGGGCGGCATGGCCCTGAACGAGGAAAGCAACCTGCTGGCCTACTGCATCGACACCGCAGGCGACGAGCGCTTCACCCTCTACGTCAAGGACCTGGCCACCGGCCAGCTGCTGCCCGACGTCATCGAGGGCGTGTTCTACGGGTTGGCGTTCTCCCCCGATTCTTCGACGGTCTTCTACGTCGTGGTGGACGAGACCTGGCGCCCGCACCAGATCAAGGCCCACGTGCTGGGCACCGATCCCGCCACGGACACCGTCCTCTACCAGGAAGACGACCCGGGCATGTGGCTGGGCTTCGATTTGAGCACCGATCGGACCAAGCTGCTGATCTCCAGCGGCAACTCCGAATACTCGGAGACCAGCGTGCTGGATCTAACTGATCCGGCGGCCCAGGTGCGGCTGCTGGTGCCGCGCTCGCTGCGCCTGCTGCACGGGGTGGACCTGCTGCCCGGGACCGACGGCGCGGCAGTCATCACCCACGATTTCCAGGCGCCGAACAACATGGTGTCGCTGGCCGGACTCGACCAGCTCGGCGAGCAGACCGAGCCCGCGCAGTGGCGCACGGTCATCGAGCACCAGCAGACCGTGAAGATCGAGGGCACCGTGCTGACCGGCACGCACCTGGTGCTCTCGGTGCGCCGCGACACCTGCGAGCGCGTCCAGCTCATCGCCCTGGACGGGCTGGGCACCGCCGCGCAGCAGGCGGCCCTGGAGCCGGCCTTCGAGGACGAGCTGTTCACCGCCTCCCCGACCTTCGCCTCGCTGGAAGCTCCGCTGATCCGCATCGGCTACACCGCGGACTTCACCCCCGCCCGCGTGTACGACCTGTGGCTCGAGGACCAGTCGCTGGTGCTGCGCAAGCAGACCCCGGTGAACAACTACGACGCCGCGGACTACCTGTCCACCCGCGAATGGGCCGTGGCGGCCGACGGCACGCGCATCCCGCTGACCATCATGCGCCGCGCGGACCTGGACACCTCGGTGCCCAACCCGGTGCTCATCTACGGCTACGGCTCCTACGAGGCGTCCATGGATCCGGGCTTCGGCATCCCGCGGCTGAGCGTGCTGGACCGCGGGGTCGTGTTCGTCATCGCCCATGTGCGCGGCGGCGGCGAGCTGGGCCGCGACTGGTACCTGCAGGGCAAGAAGCTGCACAAGAAGAACACCTTCACCGATTTCATCGACGCCACCAAGTACCTGCTGGACTCCGGGTGGGCCGACCCGCAGCGCCTGGTGGCGCTGGGCGGTTCGGCCGGCGGCCTGCTGATGGGCGCCATCGCGAACATGGCCCCGCAGCTGTACACCGCGATCGTGGCGCAGGTGCCGTTCGTGGACGCGCTGACCTCGATCCTGGATCCCGAGCTGCCGCTGTCCGCGCTGGAATGGGAGGAATGGGGCAACCCGATCGAGGACAAGGAAGTCTACGACTACATGAAGTCCTACTCCCCCTACGAGAACGTCACCGCGCAGTCCTACCCGAAGATCGCGGCGGTCACCTCGCTGAACGACACGCGTGTGCTCTACGTGGAGCCGGCCAAGTGGGTGGCCAAGCTGCGCGAGCTGAACACCGGAGAGCAGCCGATCGTGCTGAAGACCGAGATGGAAGGCGGCCACGGCGGCGCCTCGGGCCGCTACGAGTCGTGGAAGTCCCGCGCCTGGGACTACGCATTCATCTTGGACGCGCTGGGCTGCCGCGAGATCGTGAAGTAGACACCTACCACCGGAAAGACTGCCATGCGCCACATCCAGATCTCCGAGTACCGCCAGGATCCCGCCGTGCGCGAGCTGCTGGCGCTGGCCGCCGACCCGGTGGACGAGCCGGCCCTGCAGGAACTGATCGATGACTGCCTGCAGCTGCAGGTCCTGGCAGCCTTCGGCGCGGACGGCGGCCCGGTGGCGCTGGCAGCCTACCGGCTGGGCGACGAATACAGCCTGTGCATCGAGTACCTCGCCGTGCTCGGGACGCACCAGCGCCGGGGCCTGGCCTCGGCACTGGTGAGCCGGCTGCAGGAACTGCACGGCCGCTGCATCTGGGCCACCACCGACGCGGATGCGGTGGACTTCTACCGCGCGCTGGGCTTCCTCATCAGCGACAGCGCTGCGGATCCACGCTGGCCTGCGGCGCGCAGGCACCTGTGCACGCTGCCCTACGCTCCGCTGCTCGGCCTCCAGCCGACCTCGGACCCGGGCTACGAGGATGTCGATGGCGCACCCTCGCGCGGACTCATCGAGCTGGCCCCGGCGGATCCGCGCTGGCCTGGGGACTTCGAGAAGATCCGCGCGGCGCTGTCCGCAGCGCTGGGGTCCAGCGCCCTGGCCATCGAGCACACCGGCTCCACCTCGGTGCCGGGATTGCCGGCCAAGCCGCTGATCGACGTGGCCCTGCTGGTTCCCGATGCCGATGATGAAGGGCGGTACGTCCCGCAGCTGCGCGCGGCGGGCATGGTCTTCTGGCACCGGGAACCTGGCTGGTACAAGCACCGCATGTTCAAGCCCGGGGCCGGCACCGGGCTGGCGGCCGGCAACATCCATGTCTTCAGTCCCGGCAGCCCGGAGTTCCTGCGTATGGTCCTCTTCCGCGACCACCTGCGCGGCCACCGCGCGGACCGCGAGGCCTACGCCGCGGCCAAACGCGAGGCGGCCAGCCAGCTGGCGGCGACGCACGGGGCACAGGGGCTGGTGATGGACTACAACCGGATCAAGGAGCCTTTCATCCTTGACCTCCACCGACGGATTTTCGGCAGCTAAGACTTTTCCCCGCGATAGCCAGCCATTCGCAGACGATTCACCACCAGAACTTGACTTGCCTCACATTTTGTTATTACCTAATGATCGTTCGGTAAATAATTCGGCGAAGGAAGTCCATGAGCGAAACACAGGTCGAGAAACCTCTTCCGCACGCAATTCTCGAGAATGACTATGCCACGCAGTGGATGGGCATCGAGGTTGTCGAGGTCTCCGACGGCAAGGCCGTCATCACCATGGAGCTGAAACGGGAGATGCTCAACGGCTTCGGCATCGCCCACGGCGGAATGATCTTCGCCCTTGCCGATACCGCTTTCGCACTGAGCTGCAACCCTCCCGAGGGGTCGGAGGACACGATCACAGTCGCTTCCGGAGTGGACATCAATTTCCTCAAGCCGGGCATCCCCGGACGCTTGTTGACCGCATCAGCACGCCGGGTCTCCCAGCAGGGCCGCAGCGGACTCTACGACATCACCGTCACCCAGCCGGGCCGCGACGGAGCCACCGAAACGGTGGCCGAGTTCCGCGGGCGCTCACGAACCGTCCCAAAGCCCAAGAGCCGCTAGACCTTTCCGCCACCACCACACGAAAGTACGAGCATGTCACAGAATATCGATCGCGACAGCCTGCCGAATCCGCTGGATGCAGAAGAGACCATGAGCCGTGATCAGATCGAATCGATCCAGCTCACCCGCCTGAAGGAAACCCTGCACCTGGCCTACGACAAGGTGCCGTACTACAAGGAAAAGTACGACGCAGCCGGTGTGCACCCGAACGACCTGAAGGAACTGGATGATCTGAAGATCTTCCCGTTCACCGAGAAGGAAGACCTGCGCAAGACCTACCCGTTCGGCATGTTCGCCGTGCCGCAGCACGAGGTCGCCCGCATCCACGCTTCCTCGGGCACCACAGGCCGCGCCACCGTGGTCGGCTACACCCAGCAGGACCTGGACGACTGGGCCAAGCTCGGTGCCCGCTGCCTGCGCCTGTCCGGCGTCAAGCCGGGCTGGAAGGTGCATAACGCCTACGGCTACGGCCTGTTCACCGGTGGCATGGGCGCCCACGCCGCGGCCGAGCGCCTGGGCACCACCGTGATCCCGATGTCCGGCGGCCAAACCGAGAAGCAGATCACCTTGATCAAGGACTTCGCCCCGGATGCCATCCTGTGCACCCCGACCTACCTGCTGACCATTGGCGACGCCATGCAGCGCCAGGGCCTCGACCCGCGCGACACCTCGCTGAAGGTCGCCGTGCTCGGCGCCGAGCCGTGGACCGAGGAAATGCGCCACGAGCTGGAAGAGATGTTCGGCATCGACGCCTGCGACATCTACGGCCTGTCCGAGGTCATGGGCCCAGGCGTGGCCGGCGAATCACGCGAGCGCAAGGACGGCAGCCACATCTGGGAGGACCATTTCCGCCCGGAGATCCTGGACGCCTACGACCCGACGAAGGTGCTGCCGGACGGCGAGCACGGCGAGCTGGTCTTCACCTCGCTGACCAAGCAGGCGCTGCCGATCATCCGCTACCGCACCCACGACCTGACCCGTCTGATGCCGGGCACCGCGCGTCCGGGCCACCGCCGCATGGGCCGCATCACCGGCCGCAGCGACGACATGATCATCCTGCGCGGCGTGAACCTGTTCCCGAGCCAGATCGAGGAACTGATCTTGAAGGTGCCGGCCCTCTCCGCGCATTTCCAGCTCGTGCTCACCCGTCCTGACCGCATGGACCAGCTGGCCGTCAAGGTCGAGCGCCGTTCGGATGCCTCGGCCGAGGACGCGGCCGACGCCGCCAAGACCCTGGCCAAGCTGATCAAGATCCATGTGGGTTCCTCCTGCGCCATCGACGTGGTGGATCCGGAGACTCTTGAACGCTCCATGGGCAAGCTCAAGCGCATTTACGACCTGCGCAACAGCTAGCCGTCACGGAGACGTGAAATAATCGAGGAATTATGCAGACAACCCCAGCAGTGACCCCACCGGTCAAACGCGGCCGTCCCGGTTACGACCAGGAAACCGTGCTCCAGACCGCCGTCGAGGCGTTCAACGAGTACGGCTACGATGCAACCTCGATGGGCAAGCTCGCCGACCGGCTGGGCATCAGCAAGTCGGCGATCTACCACCACGTCCCCTCCAAGGAGGATCTGCTGCGCCTGGCGCTGGACGAGGCGCTGATCCCGCTGGAATCCATGATCGAGCAGGTGCACGGGCATGAGGGAAACGCCGACGAGCGCCTGGAATTCTTCCTGCGCTCCACGGTGCGCATCCTGATCGCCAAGCGTTCCTACGTGACCTTGCTGCTGCGCCTGCGCGGGAACACGGAGCTTGAGCGCGCCGCGCTGCAGCGCCGACGCCAGATGGACCGCGAACTCTCGCAGTTGGTGACCTTGGCGCAGCGCGAGGGTCAGCTGCGCGAGGACCTGGAGCCTCGCGCCACCGCCCGCCTGCTGTTCGGCATGATCAACTCGGTGGTGGATTGGTACCGCCTGGACGGCGTGATTGATGCGGTGACCTTGGAGAACCAGGCGATTTCGCTGCTGTTCAATGGCCTGCATGCGCTGCCCGAGGACCAGACCTCCTGAACCCCGGCGCTATCGGCCCCGGTTCGCCCTGCGGGGCGGGCCGGGGCCTTTGCCGTGCATCGAGGTGCACCGGGTTCCTGCGGACCGGACTGGCTGCCGCGCTTGTGTTCCTCACAGGATTCACAGCTAGCATCGTAGGGGTGCGTTTTGCTCCCGCGCAGCCGTATACAACTCAACACAAAGAAGCATCGTGGAATCAATTATTGATAGTCTCTTCCAGCTGTCCTTGAGCACCAGCTCTGGCGTGCAGATCCTGCTGTTCGCGATCAGCGCCCTGTTCGTGGTCATCGCCGCGTTGCTGCTGGCGCACCGCAACGACCTGGGCTGGTGGGCCCTGATCATGGCGGTATTCTCCGGACCGATCATCAGCGCCATGAAGTACGACCTGTACGCGCTGTTCTACGGCGTCCCGCTGCTTCTGCTGGCGATCTTCGGACTGTGGCGCTTCTCCCGATTCGAGCTCAAGGGCAAGTTCATCCGCATGGTGACCCGCACCCAGCTCACCGTGACCTCGGTGGTCGGCCTGCTGGCCGGCATCATCCTGCTGGTGGCCCTGCACTTCAACGTCTTCCTGTTCAACGGCAGCTACCTGAGCGCCACCCCGGAAGTCTGGGCCATGTACGTTTCCGACGCGGTGATCTTCGCGTCCTTCGTGCTAATCGCCCGCGGCGTGCGCAGTGGCTGGCTGCTGCTGGCCGCCGGCGCGATCTCCTATGTCGTGGTGTATTTCCTGGTCAGCCCGATGCTGGGCATGTTGGGCCTGTACGTGTTCACCGCCCTGGCGGCACTGTACGGCTGGTATCAGTGGCGCGCGCTGCCCGCGGCCTCGCAGCCGGAACCGACCCAGGAAGAGATCGCCCTGGAAGCAGCCGCCAAGGCCGCCTTGGACAAGCTGAACTCCGCAGACGACAAGTAAATACTTCCCGGAACAACACCACGCCGGCCTTCGAGAATTCTCGAAGGCCGGCGTGGTGTTTATGGCGCTACCGCGGAGCGGGGCTCAGCCCTGCCAGTTGGCGTAGGTGGAATCGGTCTTCTCCACCAGGGTCAGCACGTCGTAGGTGGCCACGATCTCGTCGTTCTGGTTGTGCAGCACGGCGTCCCAGGCGACCTCTCCGTACTCGTCGGTCACGCGTGGGGTGATCTTCTTGGCGGTCAGGGTCACGCGGATCGAGTCCCCGGCACCGACCGGGGTGATGAAGCGCAGGCTCTCCAAGCCGTAGTTGGCCAGCACGGGTCCCGGAGCGGGCTCCACGAACAGCCCCGCGGCCCAGGAGACCAGCAGGTAGCCGTGGGCCACGATGCCCGGGAAGAACGGGTTGGCTTCGGCGGCCTTCGCGTCGGTGTGCGCGTAGAAGGTATCGCCGGTTTCATTCGCGAACGCGGTGATTTCCTCGAGGCTCACCTCGCGCAGGTCCGAAACGAAGCCGTCGCCGATCTTCAGCTCGGCCAGCGACTTGCGGAACGGGTGCACGTTCGAGGCCTGACCGCCGAACTTCTCGCAGCCGGCCAGCGACTGGGCCGCGCCGGTGTGCCACACGCCGGTCAGGGCAGTGAGCATGTTCGGGGAGCCCTGCACCGCGGTGCGCTGCATGTGGTGCTTGACCGAACGCACGCCGCCCAGTTCCTCGCCGCCGCCGGCGCGGCCCGGGCCGCCGTGGACCAGGTGCGGCACCGGCGAGCCGTGGCCCGTGGTGCTGCGCGCGGTTTCGCGGTTCAGGATGTGCACGCGGCCGTGGTGGCCTGCAATGCCCAGCGAGAGCTGGCGCATGGCTTCGGCGTCATTGGTGCAGACGGTGGCGACCAGCGAGCCGGCGCCCAGCGCGGCCAGGGCCACAGCCTCGTCCACGGTGTCGTAGCCGACCACGGAGCTGACCGGGCCGAAGGCTTCGCGGGAGTGCAGGATCGGGTTGCGGGCGTCCTCCCAGCGCAGCACCATCGGGGCCATGAAGGCGCCCTGCTCGGCCACTGCGTCGGTGTCCGGGGCCACGCGGACCTTTGGCGCGTCCAGCGCGCCGTAGGCCAGCTCGCCGCCGGCGGCCAGCATATCCTCGACCGCGGCGCGCACGTCGCGCAGCTGGTCAAGGGAGGCCAGCGCGCCCATGGTCACGCCTTCGACGCGCGGGTCGCCGACGACCACGCGCTCGTCGATGCGCTTGCCGATGGCTGCGATGACCGCGTCCACCTGGCCGGCCGGAACGATGTTGCGGCGGATGGCGGTGCACTTCTGGCCAGCCTTGGTAGTCATCTCGTTGACGACGACCTTGATGAAGGCATCGAACTCCGGGGTGCCTTCCACTGCGTCAGGGCCAAGGATGGCGGCGTTCAGCGAGTCGGTCTCGGCGCTGAAGCGCACGCCGCCGTCGACGACGTTCGGATGGGCCTTCAGCTTGCTGGCGGTGGCCGCCGAGCCGGTGAACGCGAACATGTCGCGGTAGTCCAGGTGGTCCATCAGGTCGCGGGCCGAGCCGGAGAGCAGCTGCAGCGAGCCGTCCGGCAGCAGGCCGGAGTCGAGCATCAGGCGCACCACCGCTTCGGTCAGGTAGCCGGTCGGGGTGGCGGGCTTGACGATGGTCGGCACGCCGGCGATGAAGGCCGGGGCGAACTTCTCCAGCATGCCCCAGACCGGGAAGTTGAAGGCGTTGACCTGGACCACGACACCGGTCAGCGCGGTGTAGATGTGGGTTCCCAGGAACGAGCCGTCCTTGCTCAGCGGCTCGGTCGGGCCGTCGAGGATGACGTTGGAGTTGGGCAGTTCGCGGCGGCCCTTGCCGGAGAAGGTGAACAGCACGCCGATGCCGCCGTCGATGTCCACCATGGAATCGATCTTGGTGGCGCCGGTCTTGTAGGAGATCTCGTAGAGCTCCTTGCGGTGCTCGTTGAGGTGCAGGGCCAGCTCCTTGAGCTTCAGCGCACGCTCATGCAGCGAGAGCTTGGCCAGTTCGCGCTGGCCGGTGGTGCGGCCGTAGGCTACGGCGCCGGCCACATCGAGGCGGTCCTTGGTGACGGTGGCGAGCAGTTCGCCGGTGTTGGCATCAAGTACTTCGGTGCCTCCCTCGGCTGCTGGGGTCTGCCATTGACCGGCAATGAAACTTGGGACTACACCAATCTGGGCTGTCGTCATCGACGCAATTCCTTCCTGAACGGTCGGTCAGTATTAGTGTTAACCATAACAGCAATGACGTGATCGACGACACCCGTAAAGGACCGTGAAAATGACCGACGTACAGCACCAGGCCCAGAACCTCGAACCGTGGACGATTGAGCTGGGCGAATTGGACCGCAAGATGGGTGTGCGCATCATCGAGGAGTCCGTGGACAAGGTGGTGGCCACCATGCCGGTGGAAGGCAACACCCAGTCCTTCGGGCTGCTGCACGGCGGCGCCTCGCTGGCAGTAGGTGAAGCGGTGGGCTCCTGGGCCGCCGTGAAATTCGCCTCGACCTTCGGCAAGGTCGTGGTGGGAGTCGACGTCAACGCGACGCACCACCGCTCGGCCACCGAAGGGCTGGTCACCATCACGGCCACGCCGATCAAGCTGGGCCGGCGCATGACCAGCCACGAAGTGCTCATCACCGACGAGCAGCAGCGCCGCATCTGCACCCTGCGCATCACCAACCTGGTGGTGGATAAGCCCAAGCACTAGGCTCCTGCGCTCGGTTTACGCCGAGACAAGGAAAGAACGGCTGGCTGCTCCGGGAAACGGAATCCCACGAACAAGCGGGCTCGCCATCGGCGGGCCCGCTTTCAGATGAAATCCGCGTGGAGTCCCAACACCTCAAGTTTTCCGAAGAGCAACAAGATCACCTAGGAATGGCGCGGAATATTTCCGCGGAGACTCTGGATTTCATCCCTTCTGCAAACCGCGGTGGAAACTACCCATCCACAACTCGGCCGAGGTGCTCGGGCAAGCGAATTTGGGAAAGCTCAATGACTGACTCGGACGTCTTGCGACCCAATCGGCGATCAAGCGCAACCTTAAGCTTGGCTGCTTCGATTTCCTCGCCCAGCACCCTGAAGACTTCTTCGGCGTTATTGGGGTCGTAAGTCCGCGCCCTAGGTGCGGTTGCCGGCTCCGACATGTTTTTCTCCTTTCACTCTTGGTCCCCATTGTCCCGCTCGGTTGATTTCTGGTCTACAGTTTCTTCCGACGCGGGATCCCCACCCCCGAGAAAACCAAACCTATTGGCATCCTGCAAAAGTAGCTGAATCTTGGATTCAACCAAACCCGTGTTGCCACCCTTCCAAACGGCATCAAGCAATATCTTGTCTGAATCGCTGGTAAGGGGACTGTCTACAAGTTGCTCCAGTACTTCCTTCCCGAACTTTTTCATCGAAGGGTCCCGAGATGTGCTGGCTTCCAGCGCCCATTGGGTTCGCCGCCACCATTCGGAGCGGGACTCATTGGCATTGGACGAGGCGAGAACTTTTCGTTGATGCGCAAGATTCAGCAAAGCAAGCACCGCAACTACGGCCGCAGCAAGGAATGCGGCCCACGGAGCCAAGGCTTGCACGACAGTCCAGAAATTCGGCCCACCCGGTTCAAGTGCTTCCAAAGCGTCCACGCCTCTGTCAGCGATATCTCTCCAGAATGCCTCGTCGTCTTGGCCCAGAGACACGACCAGATCATCACCGCCGCGCGGGATTGAGTCACCAATGCCCATTTCCCGTGCTCCTTTTCTTTACGATCATCCGCCGGTCAGCGAAGCTGATGGATCGAAATAGTGCCATTGATCGTGCTGGATCAAGGCCATGGGTGCCACGTTCCTATGCGGAGGCCCAAACTCCCAGCTCGTTTCCGGAAGGATCTGTGAAATGCAGCCGGCGGCCTCCGGGGAACGGATAGGCAGGCTGGTCGATCCAGCCTCCGGCGGCCTCGATGGCGCGCGCCGTGGCGTCCAGGTTTTCGGAATACAGCAGCACGAAGGGCCCGCCGACGGGCCGCGGCTTGTCGGCCAACAGCAGTCCCCCGGACTCCTCCGCAGTAGCTTCCGGCATGAGGATGCCGGCGTATTGGTCGCCGTAGTCGACGAACTTCCAGCCGAAGGCGGCCGCGTAGAAGTCCTTGGCCGCCTGCAGGTCGGTGACGGTCAGTTCAACATAGTTCAAGGCATGATGCCGCAGCTTTCCATCCATGCCCCGAGCCTACAGTTCGATTGCGGCTCTGTCATGGGTTTTCGCGACGTGCCAGCTGTCGCAATGCAGCCAAGCTGCTTTCGCCCACGCCCTGCCCGCGCAAGTAGTCCTCGGCATAGCCGAGCCAGTCGAGGAACTTCTCCAGTTCGGCGGCGCGGCCGCGGATGATCGAGTCCAGCTCGCCGTCCGCCTGGTGGGACTCATAGGGGTGCTTGCGCGGCGAGACCCGATGCCATTCGTTGATGCCGCGCACCGCCGCTTCGTCGTGGGCCAGGATCTCGTCGCGCCGCCCGGCCAAATCCAGCAGCAGCGTTGCCACAAGTCCGGAGCGGTCCCGTCCGGCGGAACAGTGGATCACCGCGCCGCTGCGCGTTGCGGCCAGGTTCTCGAAGACCGAGGCCAGATGCCCGCCGAATTCCTCGCAGACCAGCCGGAACATTCCGGTGTGGTTCATGTACGGCACCGCGATCGCCTCGAAGCGCTTGTTGCCCGGGGATTCCAGCGGGAGGTTGAACAGCTCGATGCCCTGCATGCTCAACTCATCCACCACCGGGTCGTGCTCGCGGCGGCTGATCTCCCCCGGGTTGCGCAGGTCGATCACCCGGTCGATGCCGTCCGCCTGCAGCTGCCGCCAGCCTTGGGCGGTGAGCCATTCGTGGCGGCCCATGCGGTAGAAGACTCCGCAGATGTGGCGGGCATTGATCGCGCCGTCCCAGTGGACGTCCATCGACTGCTTGCGGTACTCGGGGGCGTGGCTCATGAGTCCATTGCAACACATTCGCCATCTGCTGTAGGGTATTAGTCATTGGCAAATGCCAATGAGTCTATCTAAGGAGGGGTACCGATGAATGTCCGTGACCTTGCTATGCCATCTCCCCTTCTCACCAAGGACTCATTGTGTCTCATTACCCCGGCGGCAACACCGCCTTTTCTCCCCTAGCGCGCAACGGCTACGACGAGGCCGACACCCAGCTGAAAACCCGCCGCGGCCAGCCGACCTGGGACGAAACCACCCAGGACGATCTAATCGAGGGCCAGCGCTACTCCACCTGGCCATCCATCGAAAAGGGCTGTCGCGGACCGCAGCCCTACCCCTCGTGGCTCATCGAGGACGCCGCGGCCTTGGATACCGAGCTCGGAATCCTCAAGACCGGCAAGGAAGGCGATGTCTTCCTCGTGGAGCGGGCCACCGAAACACGCAGCACGCTGCTGGCGGCCAAACGCTACCGCGGCCGGGAGCACCTGCAGTTCAGCCGTTCGCAGGCCTACAGCGAGGGCCGCTCCGCCCGGCGCTCGCGCGATAACCGCGCGGTGAAAAACAACTCCAGCTATGGCCGCGAGGTGGCGGCCCTGCAGTGGGCGAGCGCCGAGTGGTCCTATCTGCGGCGCTGCCACGAAGCGGGGATCCCGGTCCCCTATCCCGTGCAGATCGACGGCACTGAAATCCTCATGGAATTCATTGCGGACCCGGAGATCCCCCGGGCCGCCGCGCCCCGGCTGCAGCAGATCTCCCGCAACGATCCTCGGCTTCCGGCCCTCTGGGACCAGCTGGCCGACGCCATGGAGAAGTTCGCCGCGCTGGGCATCGCGCACGGCGACCTGTCGGCCTACAACCTGCTGGTTGCGGGCGCCCGGCTGGTGGTCATCGATGTGCCGCAATGCGTGGATCTGGCCGGCAACGTGCAGGGCCTGGATTACCTGCACCGCGACTGCGTCAACATGTGCGACTGGTTTACCGCCAAGGGCCTGCCGCGCGACGCCGAGGCGCTGTTCACCTCGCTGCTGGCCAGCATGTTCGCTTAGCCCCAGACGGACGGCAGCCCGCTGACCCGGGATCCTCCGGGTCGGCGGGCTGTCGTCGTTTGCGGTCTGCTCAGCTGCGGGCTACTTGGCCCACATCGGCAGCACCTCGC
Source organism: Glutamicibacter soli (assembly GCF_003309065.1). GTDB lineage: Bacteria > Actinomycetota > Actinomycetes > Actinomycetales > Micrococcaceae > Glutamicibacter > Glutamicibacter soli. The sequence continues at coordinate 165,132 of NZ_POAF01000005.1, forward strand.
GCTTCCAAGTGGCGTTGGTGACGACGGCGCAGGAACCGTACGCGGCCAGTGCCGCGGTGACCAGGCCCAGCCAGCCGCCGAGCTCGTGGATCAGCTGGTTGCCGGTGAACGCGCCGATGGTCAGCGCGACGAAGGCGGTGCACAGCACGGTGAACACGGTAACCAGGACCCCATTGGTTTTCAGCGAGGCGATGGTCATGTAGATGGTGAAGAGAGTCCAGCCCAGCAGGTAGACGCCCATGCCGACGGATCCCACGGCGGCGGCGATTTCAGGGTTGCTCTCGATCCACCAGAAGCCCATCCAGAACATTCCGTAGGAGGTGAAGGCGGTGGCCCCGAAGACGTTGCCCTTGAAGAATTCAATGACGCCGGCAATGATCTGTGCAATGCCGCCGTAGAAGAACGCCAGCGCCAGGACCGCGAAACCGGCCTCGGGAATCAGCCCGGCATTGGCCAGGCTCAGCACGAAGGTGGTCATGGCGAAGGCGCCCAGGCCGAGGGCCGCCGGATCGGCAATAGCGGTCTTGGCGGCTGGCTGTTCGCGCAGCGGCAACTCCAGGTCCGGGCGGGTCAGGGTTGCAGTCATGGGGCACACTCCGATGTGTAGTTGTACGGAATAATCGTCGGGCGGTGACCTGCGTCACCAACTCTCCTGCAGGTATCCTAGGGAGGCAGTGAGACGCGTCACTACCATCTAAAGGAGGTAGCAGTTGACCACCGATTCCTTGCCCCAGGTGGCCCTGCTGGAGCGTACTCTGAACACCCTGGCCGCCCGCACCGGCTTCCCCGTGGCCTTCGGCGGCTTCGCGGAATCCGGCGGCACGGTGCTGACAAGTTTCGCCGGCACCCGCACCGGCGCGTTGCGCGGATTGGTGATCCAGCCCGGACAGGGGCTGGGCGGGCTTGCCCTGGCCCGCCGGGAGCTGACGGCCACCGGGGCTTACCAACAGTCCCCCGACATCATCCACAGCTACGACCGGGAGATCGGCGTGGAAGGGATCATCACCCTGCTGGCGATCCCCGTGGTGGTCGACAACCAGGTGCGCGCATTGATCTACGCCGGGCTGCGCGACCGTTCCCAGCTCACGGATGAAACGCTGGCCGCCGCGGCCGGCGAGGCGCGGCGCCTGGCCTGGGAACTGTCGGTCCACGAGGAGACCGAACGTCGTCTGGCGGTGCTGTCCGCCTCGGAGGCCCACGCCACCCACGCCTCGGATCTGGCGTTGAGCCAGGAGGACCTGACAGTGCTGTACACCGAGCTGCGCGACATCGCCCGGCTGATCGAGGATCCGGAATTGGCGCAGCGATTGAGCACCGCGGGATCCATGCTGCGCGCCGGGCAGCCGCGCGAGGTCGCCGGTTCACGCGGCGCGGGCCCGCTGTCGCCCCGGGAGCTGGATGTCCTCACCCACTTGGCGCTGGGCAAGCGCAACGCGCTGATCGGTGCGCACCTTGACCTGGCCGAGAGCACGGTCAAGAGCTATATCGCCTCGGCGATGCGCAAGCTGGAGGCAGCCAACCGCTTCGATTTGGTGCTGCGGGCCCGAAGCCGCGGCCTGATTCCCTGAAACGCGCGCCGGATATGCGAAAAGGGCCGCTTGCGCAGCCCTTTCCATCGGTTGTCGTGCTCTTGGGTTCCTACCAGGTGTAGAAGCCCTGTCCGGTCTTGCGGCCCAGCTTGCCCTCGGCCACCAGGTCCTTGAGGATCTGCGGCGGAGCGAAGCGGTCGCCAAGGGTTTCGTGAAGGTATTCGGCAATGCCCAGGCGCACATCCAAGCCCACGATGTCGGTGGTCTTCAGCGGGCCAGTCGGGTGCTTGTAACCCAGCACCATCGCGTTGTCGATGTCCTCGGCGCTGGCCACGCCCTCTTCGACCATGCGCATGGCTTCCAGCGCGATGGCCACGCCCAGGCGGGAGGAGGCGAAGCCCGGGGCGTCGTTGACCACCACTGCGGTCTTGCCCAGCGCGGAGACCCAGCCGCGCGAGGCGTCAACCAGCTGCGGGTTGGTCTGCTTGCCGATGACGACCTCGATCAGCGTGGACGCCGGGACCGGGTTGAAGAAGTGCAGGCCCAGGAAGTTCTGCGGGCGCGCCAGTTTCTCGGCCATGCCGGACACGGACAGCGAGGAGGTGTTGGAGGCCAGCACGGCGTCCTGGGACAGCTCGGCTTCCACCGCCTGCAGCGAGAAGATCTTCAGGTCCCAGATTTCCGGGACGGCTTCGATGACCAGCTGTGCCGAGGCGAAGTCGGCGTAGTTGGTGCTCACGGCGAAGCGCGCCAGCAGCTGCTCGCGGGTTTCGCTGACCGCGCCGCGGGCGATGGATTTGTCCACGGACTCCACCACGCGCTCGTAGGCGCCCTTGGCGGATTCCTCGTCGCGCTCAACCACGGTCACGGCGCTGCCGCTGACCAAAAAGCCGTGGGCGATGCCGGCGCCCATGCGCCCGCCGCCGAGCACGCCCATGGTGGCAGGCAGGGCGCCGTCGATAAAGTTTGTCGCTTCACTCATGCTTACTTCTTCTTTCGGTCTAGGAATGCCTGCATGCGGTCGAACTTGGCCTGGGACTCGAAGAGCATGCCCTGGGCCAGGTTGTCGATGATCGGGTGCACCTCGCGCGGGGTGTGGAAGACCGACTTGCTGATGCGCACTGCCAGCGGGTCCTGCGCGGCGATGCGGTCGGCCAACGCGTCGGCGGCGGCGTCCAGCTCGGCGGCCGGGTGCAGCTCGGTGATCAGCTGGACTTCCAGGCACTGCGCTCCGGTGAGCACCTTGCCGGCCAGCAGGATCTCCTTGGCCAGCGGCTCGCCGACCAGTTCCTTCAGGCGCCAGGTCGCGCCGGCGGCGGCCATGATGCCCAAGTTGGTTTCAGGGTTGCCCATGCGCAGATCCTCGGTGCCGATGCGGAAGTCTGCCGCGTAGGCCAGTTCCGCGCCGCCGCCCAGAGCGAAGCCGTCAAGCGCGGCCACCACGGGCATCGGCAGCTTGGCGATGCGGTCGAAGATGCCGGAGTTGATGCCTGCCAGCGCGTCGTCGCGGCGGCGCTCGCGCAGCTGCGCGATGTCGGCGCCGGAGGCGAAGATGCCCTTGGAGCCGCGCGGTTTTTCCTCGGTCGGCGCGGTGCCGGGGGTGCCGGCCAGGATCATGATCTTCGGGGTGCGCTCAAGGTAGGCGCAGACCGCGTGCAGTTCGTCGACCATGACCTGGTCGATCGCGTTGCGGACCTCGGGGCGGTGCAGGCGCACCCACACGCGGTCATCGGTCTCGGTGATCTGCAAGGTGGTGAAGTCTTCGGGAGTCAGGCTCATGGAGTTAGACGCCCTCCACCAGCAGGGCGGTGCCCTGGCCGACTCCCACGCACATGGTGGCCACGCCGAGCTTGCGCTCGGCTCCGGCCAGTTCGCGCTCCATGCGGCCCAGCAGGGTGATCACGATGCGCGAGCCAGAGGAGCCCAGCGGGTGGCCCAGGGCGATGGCGCCGCCGTCGCGGTTCACGATGGACGGGTCCACGCCCAGCTCGTTCATGCTGGCCAGCGACTGGCTGGCGAAGGCCTCGTTGATCTCCATGGCGCCGATGTCCGAGATGGACAGGCCCGCGCGGGAAAGCACCTTGTTGGTGGCCGGGACCGGGCCCATGCCCATGATCTCCTGTGCCAGGCCGGCGGCCTGGCCGTCGACGATGCGGGCGCGCGGGGTCAGCCCGTACTTCTGGATGGCACGCTCGGAAACCACCAGGATGGCCGAAGCGCCGTCGTTCAGGGTCGAGGCGTTGCCGGCGGTGACCACCGAGCCGCCCTTGACGACCGGGCGCAGACCGGCCAGCACCTCGGCGGTGGTGCCCGGGCGCGGGCCCTCGTCGGTGTCGACGATCGTGTCGCTCTTGCGGCCCTTGACGGTCACCGGGACGATCTCGTCCTTGAAGCGTCCGGCCTCGATGGCGGCGATGGACTTGGCGTGCGATTCCACCGCGAACTGGTCGGCGTCCTCGCGGGAGATGTTGTAGACGCGGGCGACTTCCTCGGCCGTCTCCGGCATGGAGTAGGTGGCCTTGCCGTCGCGGGAAAGCTCCCCGGACAGGAAGGCGGGGTTGGTGAAGCGCCAGCCGATGGAGGTGTCGAAGGTGGCGCCCGGCTTGGCGAAGGCCTTGGCAGGCTTCTCCATGACCCATGGGGCGCGGGACATGGATTCCACGCCGCCGGCTACCACGATGTCCGCGGCGCCGGACTTGACCATGTGGCTTGCCATGGTGATGGCGCTCATGCCAGAGGCGCATAGGCGGTTCACGGTGATGCCCGGAACCGTGTTCGGCAGGCCGGCCAGCAGCCATGCCATGCGGGCCACGTTGCGGTTTTCTTCGCCGGCGCCGTTGGCGTTGCCGAAGATGACTTCGTCAACCAGCTCCGGATCGATGCCTGCGTCGTCGATGACGCGGCGGATCGTCAACGCCGCCAGGTCGTCCGGACGCACGCTGCTCAGCGCTCCGCCGTACCGTCCAACTGGGGTACGTGCTCCGCCTACGAGAAATGCCTCGGCCATGATTGCTCCTTGCGACAAAAAGTAGTGATGCTCAGCACTCTAACTTACCGACCATTCGTTCAATAATACAAGCTCGGCTCGACACAAACTCTACGTGAAACCCCCGGCTGTTTAGGAGCTCCGTCTGTTGATCACGTGATACCCGATCGAATATGTCCGTGGGGAGTTCCAATGAATTCCATATCAAACGTTGAATTTCGGTTGATGACGGCGTAGCCTCGGTCACTTGACCGACTCCGGGCCTGCCCGGATCGTGGACCGTAACCGGGACGGCAAAGTTTTCCATTGCCAGCCCGGGCATCCGGTCGACGGAAAGCTGAGACGCATCGGAGCAGTTGTGCAACCGGAAAACAGCCAACCACAAGACAATTCGAATACCGCCTCCTTCTCCCCGGACCTGACCCAGGACATCGGCCCGGACATGTCCACCGTGGAAGGCCGGCAGGAAGTCCGCAAGGCCACCGCCGCCTCGGCCATGGGCAACATGACCGAATGGTTCGACTACGGCGTCTACGCGGTCGCCGTCACTTATATCACCGCCCATTTCTTCCCCACCGAGGGCGGCACCGTGATGGCGCTGGCCACCTTCGCCCTGTCCTTCCTGGTTCGCCCCTTGGGCGGATTCGTCTGGGGCCCGCTGGGCGACAAGCTCGGACGCAAGAAGATCCTGGCCCTGACGATCCTCATGATGTCCGGCGCGACATTCCTGATCGGCGTGCTGCCGACCTATCAAATGGTCGGCGTGCTGGCCCCGGTGCTGCTGGTGCTGCTGCGCATGATCCAGGGCTTCTCCACCGGCGGCGAATACGGCGGCGCGGCGACCTTCATGGCCGAATACGCCCCTGACCGCAAACGCGGATTCTTCGGCTCCTTCCTTGAATTCGGCACCCTGGGCGGTTTCGCGCTGGGTACCGCGGTCATGCTGTTCCTGCAGCTGGGCCTTGGCGAGGAAGCCATGATGGCCTACGGCTGGCGCATCCCGTTCTTCCTGGCGCTTCCCATGGGCCTGATCGGCCTGTACCTGCGAAGCAAGCTGGAGGACACCCCGGTCTTCCAGGAGCTGGAGGAATCCGGCGAAAACCAGCAGGGCGGCTCGCTGAAGGAACTGCTCACCACCTACTGGCGCCCCATCCTGACCATGGGCGGACTGGTCATCGCGCTGAACGTCGTGAACTACACGTTGCTCAGCTACATGCCGACCTACCTGGAAACCCAGCTGGGCCTGGATTCCACCGCTTCGCTGGCGACCATCCTGATCGGCGAGGTGGCCATGATGGCGGTCATCCCCTTCGCCGGATCGCTCTCTGACAAGATCGGGCGAAAACCCATGTGGTACACCTCGGTGATCGGATTGTTCGTCCTGGCGCTGCCGATGTTCTGGCTCATGGGCCAGTCCTTCGCCTGGGCCATCGTGGGCTTCGCGGTGCTGGGCCTGCTCTACATCCCGCAGCTGGCCACCATCACCGCGACGTTCCCGGCGATGTTCCCCTCGCATGTGCGCTTCGCCGGCTTCGCCATCACCTACAACGTGGCCACCGCGATCTTCGGCGGCACCGCGGCCATGGTCAACGAGGCGGCCATCAACTCCACCGGCTTCCTGCTGTTCCCCGCCGTGTACATGATGGCCTCCTGCGTGATCGGCGTGATCGCCGTCAAGTTCATGCCGGAGACCGCCGGCGCCTCGCTGCGTGGCACCGAGATCCCTGATGCCCACGACACCGGCATCCTGGCCACGGTCCCTCCGGCGGGCGACAGCCCGCGTTCCTAGCGCCTGAGCCAATGTCCCGGCCACGGCGGCGGTGCTTCCCATTGGGGAAGCGCCGCCGCCGTTGTTTGCGCCGAACGGGCAACAAAGCCGGCCCGGCGGCCGAAGTGCTGAAGAACGCGCGGCAAACGGCTAGCATTTACAGGGTGAGTAGCCAGAATAATTCCGCATTGCCCCGCAAGGTTTCCGATATCTTCGACCCGACCCGGTGGCGGGTCATCGAGGGATTCGACTTCACCGACATCACCTACCACCGCCAGGTCGAGCGCGACGCCTCCGGTGCGATCCTGCGCGACCTGCCCACCGTGCGCATCGCCTTCGACCGGCCCGAGGTGCGCAACGCGTTCCGCCCGCATACCGTGGACGAGCTCTACCGCGCCATGGACCACGCGCGCATGACCGGTGACGTGGCCACCGTGCTGCTCACCGGCAACGGCCCCTCCCCCAAGGACGGCGGCCACGCCTTCTGCTCGGGCGGCGACCAGCGCATCCGCGGGCGCGACGGCTACCGCTACGCCGAGGGCGAGACCCGCGAGACCATCGACCCGGCCCGCGCCGGCCGCCTGCACATCCTGGAGGTGCAGCGCCTGATGCGCACCATGCCAAAGGTCGTGGTGTGCGTGGTCAACGGCTGGGCCGCCGGCGGAGGGCACTCGCTGCACGTGGTCTCCGATCTGACCATCGCCTCCAAGCAGCACGGCAAGTTCAAGCAGACCGACGCGACCGTGGGCTCCTTCGACGCCGGCTACGGCTCGGCGCTGCTGGCCCGCCAGGTCGGGCAGAAGACCGCCCGCGAAATCTTCTTCCTGGCCCGCGAATACTCGGCCGACGACATGGTGCGCATGGGCGCTGTCAACGAGTCGGTGGAGCATGAGCGCCTCGAGGAAGTGGCCCTGGAATACGCGGCGGACATCGCCGCCCAGTCCCCGCAGGCCATCCGCATGCTCAAGTTCGCCTTCAACCTGGCCGACGACGGCCTGGCCGGCCAGCAGGTCTTCGCCGGCGAGGCCACCCGCATGGCCTACATGACCGACGAAGCGGTGGAGGGGCGCGACGCGTTCCTGGGCAAGCGCGACCCTGACTGGTCCAACTACCCGTACTACTTCTAGCAGCGCACCGCACCACCACCGATCCACCCATCGACCCGAGCTAGGAGACGGCTTTGGACGCACCCCATCTGGCACTGTTGGAGGCGCTGGCCGCCGCCGTGAACGAGGACGGCCCGGCCGTGGAGGTCGTGGCGGATCCCGGCGCCCCGGAGGGCTGGGTCCTGAACCGGCTGGATCGCTCCGAGCTCGCGGGCTTCGAGGAGCCGATGGTGGTGGTGCGCACCTCCGGGTCCACCGGGCGCGCCAAGCGCACGGTGCTCAGCGTCTCGGCGATGGCCTCCAGCGCGCAGGCCACCGCCGAGTTCCTGGGCTTCGAGGGCCAATGGCTGCTGGCCCTGCCGGTGCACTACGTCGCCGGGCTCAGCGTGCTCACCCGCTCGCTGTTCGCCGGCACCAAGCCGGTTCTCATGAAGCAGAACGGCAGCTTCTCCGCCGAGGAGTTCACCGCGGCGGCCGAGCAGATGGTGGACACCCGCCGGCTGACCTCGCTGGTCCCCACCCAGCTGGCCCGGCTGCTGGACCACCCCAGCGAGCGGACCGCCGCCGCGCTCAAGCGCTTCGACGCGATCCTGCTGGGCGGGGCGCGCGCCAGCAAGGACCTGCTGGCCAGCGCCCGGCACCACGGGCTGAAGATCTTCCAGACCTACGGCTCGGCGGAGACCTCCGGCGGCCTAGTCTACAACGGCACCGCCCTGCCCGGGGTGAAGCTGCGCGAGCAGGACGGGCGCATCCTGGTTTCCGGCCCCATGCTGGCCGACGGCTACGCCAACGACCCGCAGGCCACCGCCGAGCACTTCGTGGAGCACGACGGGCAGCGCTGGTACCTGACCGACGACCTGGGCAGCGTGGACGGCTCCCGGCTGCGCATCGCCGGACGCATCGACGACGTGATCAACACCGGAGGCGTGAAACTCTCCGCGGCGAAGATCGAGGGACTGCTGGAGGAGTTCTTCACCCAGGCGCTCGTGGTAGCAGTTCCGGACGCGCAGTGGGGTCAGGCCGTGGGGCTTGCCTACTCCGGGCCCACCCGGACCGAGGACGCCTTCGAAGCGGTGCGCCGCACCCTGGGCAAGGAAGCGGTGCCGAAATACGTGCTGCACTACCCGCAGGGGCTGCCGTTGCTGGCCAACGGCAAGTTCGACCGCCGGCTGGTCGTGACCCGGCTGGCCGAGGCCCGCTAGCCGCCCGATTCGCCTTGCCCGCCGATTCGCGGGAAACTAGAGGGTACGGATTTTTGTGTTCGCCCGAAAGGACTGAAAGTGGCCACACTTTCCCAATGGGTTGCCGGCGCGCGCCTGCGCACCCTTCCCATCGTCATTGCCCCGGTCGTCATCGGAACCGCCGCAGCAGTGGGCGAAACCGGTCTCTTCCACTGGTTCCGCTTCCTTTTGGCGCTGTGCGTCGGGCTGCTGCTGCAGATCGGCGTGAACTATTCCAACGACTACTCGGACGGCATCCGCGGCACGGACGACGAGCGCGTCGGGCCGCTGCGCCTGACCGGCTCGAAGCTGACCGATCCGAAGAACGTGCGCAACGCCGCGTTCGCCTGCTTCGGCCTGGCCGCCGTGCTGGGCCTGGTCCTGGTGATCCTCTCCCAAGCCTGGCCGCTGCTGCTGATCGGCGTGGCGGCGATCTTCGCTGCCTGGGGCTACACCGGCGGCAAGAACCCCTACGGCTACCGCGGCTGGGGCGATGTCTACGTGTTCATCTTCTTCGGCCTGGTGGCCACCTTGGGCACCACCTTCACCCAGAGCGGAACGTTGACCCTGACGGCGCTGCTCGGCGCGGTGGGCACCGGCCTGATCGGCTGCGCGCTGCTGATGGCCAACAACGTGCGCGACATCCCCACGGACACCGAGGTCGGCAAGATCACCCTCGCCGTGCGCCTGGGCGAGCACAACGCCCGGCTGAGCTACGTGCTGATGCTCGCCGTGGCGATCCTGCTGCCGCTGCTGGTCACCGGAACCTTCCCGTGGATGTGGCTGATCCTGGTCACGTTCCTGCCGGCGGTGGCCCCGAGCCTGACCATGCTGCGCCAGGCCGAGCTGTCCAAGCTGGTCATCGTGCTCAAGCAGACCGGCATCGTGAACATGGTCTATGCGGTGCTCTTCGCCGGCGCCATCCTGGTCCCCATGTGGCTGCGCTGAGCCCGGCACACCACGCTTAAAACCCAACGCCCCATCCGCCAGCATGCTGGCGGATGGGGCGTTGGGTTTCCCGGCGGTCAGGTACCGGGTTACGCGCTGGGATCCTGCGGGCGGCGCTGGGATTCGTCGTAGGAATCCTCGGCGGCCTCGTCCGCCAGCTGCTTTTCGGACTTGCTGGCGGTCGTCTTGTTGAACGCCTTGCCCACGTCCTGGTTCGCACGCAGGCGCAGGTCGTTGAAGAACAGGTAGGACACCGCGAAGGCGATGGCCAGGCCCACGAGGCCCGCCACAAATATCGGCCATTTCAGGCCCCACCAGAGGCCAAGGAAAACGACCAGGAAAATTCCCAGTCGAAGCACGGTATATTTCAGAAGCTGCATAGCTTAAAGTCTACCGATGAACCTGTGAAGAGAGTTTGCCGATGAACCAGCGGGGAAAAAAGTCACTAGACTGGAGTCATGGTCCGCTTCATTATTTTCGCCGCATTGATTTCGGTAGCGCTGATGATCTACACGGTCATCGAATGCGCTCGGTCCGAGGCACATCAGGTGCGCTCGCTGCCCAAGCCTGCCTGGTTTGCAGTGATCGTCTTCCTTCCGCTGATCGGAGCCGCTTTGTGGTTCACCCTGGGCCGCCCGCTGAGTGCCGAGACGAGCACCGCCCAAACCTCGCGGGCCCCGGACGATGACGAGGACTTCCTGCGCCAGCTGGAGGTGTGGCGCCGCCAGCAGCAGCGTGATGCCGAGCTGACCGCACGTGAGGAAGAACTCAAGCGCCGCGAGGCAGATCAGCAGAAGAACCAGTCCACGGAGCGTCCTTCCAAGGAAACCAAGGACCACAAGAACAAGTCCGACGGAAACGGCACCGCCGCTCCCGAAAGCTAGCGGAAAACGCTGCACAACCTGCAGCCGACAGCCCTTCAACCCTCGCCAGATCACAGCTGGCGGGGGTCTTGTTTTGCCTTGGCCAGGGCGGGCCGGACAATGCGCTCCGCACCTCGTGCTCAAAGCTTCAATGGGCCACGGAGGGAAAGCCTTCGTTCCGGTTCGCGCCAGCGGGCATGCGGCAGTTGGATTGCTGGCGCTCCCGCGGATCCGCAGACAGCGTCCTGAAGCTTCCAGAGGCACTGTCCAACGCATGTCAGGCCCTGGGAAGCCGTGGAAGCCCCGTCAAGGCGCACAAAACAGGGATCCGGCGGCCCACCAGTTGGCGGGCCGCCGGATCCCTGTTGACGCCTTTGCGCTGTTTAGACGCCAGCGTAGGAGTGCAGGCCGTTGAAGAAGATGTTCACGATGGTGAAGTTGAAGACCACGCACAGGAAGCCGATGATCGACAGCCATGCAGAGCGCGGGCCGGTCCAGCCGCCGGTGGCGCGGGCGTGCAGGTAGCCTGCGTAGACAACCCAGATCACGAACGACCAGACTTCTTTCGGGTCCCAGCCCCAGTAGCGGCCCCAGGCGGCTTCAGCCCAGATCGCGCCGGCGATCACGGTGAAGGTCCACATGGCGAAGCCGATGGTGTTCAGGCGGTAGGCGAAGTTCTCCAGCGCGCCGGCGCCCGGCACCACGCGCATGAACGGCATCTTGTCCGGCTGGCCGTCGGCAATGCGCTTCATGCGGGAGTGCTGCATCAGCTGCAGGACGTTCATGGCGAAGCTGATGGCGAACAGGGCCGAGGCGAAGACCGCGATGGACACGTGGATGACGATCCACGGCGACTGCAGGGCAGGCACCAAGTGGCCGACCGGGGTCGGGAAGCCGATGGTGGCGCCGCAGAGCATCAGGGTCACCAAACCTGAGATGAACGCACCCATGAAACGCAGGTCCTTGAAGAACAGCGCGACGAGGTACACCACGGAAACCACCAGCGCGCCGGTGGACATGAACTCGTACATGTTGCCCCACGGCACGCGGTTCGCGGCGAACGCGCGGGCGAAGACGGCGAAGCCGTGCAGCGCGACGGCCAGGCACATCAGGACCACGGCGATGCGTGCCATCTTGCGGTTCGACGAGAGCTTGGTGTACTCCATCTTGTCGGTCACGATGTGCTCTCCGACGTTGTCCGCGCGGACCTCCTGGCCACGGCGGCCGCGGGCCGGACGGGTCACCGCGCCGGCGGAGACCAGGAGCTTCTCGTCTTCCTTCAGCGCCGCGGCGTCCATCTCGCTGATGGACTTGTTGGTCTTGGCCAGGTCCAGCGCGAAGAAGATGAAGACGACCATGTAGACCATGGCTGCCAGCAGCATGAACAGCTGGCTGTAAACGCCCAGCGTTTCATTGATTGGCTCAAGTGCAGCGTTGCTACCCATTTACGGCTCCTAGGTCCTGTTCCTGGCTTGCCAGCGGCCAAGCCTTGTCAAAGATTTTCTGCAATTCATCGGATTCACGTTCAAGCCTCGGATCCTCGCCACGGGCCAAGAGCGCGTATTCGATACTACGCCTGCCGTCCTCGTTGCGGAGCTTCACCCAGACGCGGCGGCGCGGAGTGAACATCGAGATGATCAAGCCCAGCAGCGCCAAGCCGGAGAAGATCGCGATCGGCATCTTGCCCGGATCGTAGTTCACGTCCAGGGCAATATAGCGCTTGAGGTCGTCGAAGGTGATGCTGCCCATGTTGTTGGGCAGCTCGTAGGTGTCTCCCGCACCGAGCACGATGCCGCCGGCATCGAGATTTCGGTTGTTCAGCTCCGTCATCTTTTCGGTGTCCAGCACGTACACGTTCTGCGGCTCGCCCGAGTCAAGTCCCAGGTCGCCGTAGTAGGAGTTCAGCTGGAGCTGCGGGTTGATGGCGTTCGGGTCTCCGGAGAATGCCACGTTGTCCTCGCCGACCAGGGCGGTCGGCAGCAGGAAGCCCTGGAAGCCCAGCTGCTCGGGCTTGGCGTCGGGGACCTTGATGACCATCAGCGAGGTGTATACGGAGTCCTGAGGGACGGCTACCAGCGGGCCCGAGTAGGACACGTTGCCGTCGCCGTCGCGCACGGTGACCACCGGCGCATAGCCGTTGCCCACGAGATAGACGTCCGCGCCGTCGATGCGCAGCGGGTGGTTGACCTTCAGCTCCTGCTTGACCGGTTCGGCGTCGGGATTCTCGCGGACTTGGACATGCGCGGTGAAGTCCAGCGGCTGGCCGAAGTAGTCCTTCGAATCGCGGTCGAAGATGATGTCGAACTTGTCCAGCTTCACCGAGTAGCCTTGGAGGTCGTCGGCGGAGAAATTGCTGCCGGGGCTGAAGGAGTCGTAGGAGACCAGCGAGTTCACGAAGGTCTCGCCTTCGACAACCACGCGCTGGCCTCCGTAGCCGTAGGCCTGGCCGAGGCCGGCGGACGCGAGGATGCCCAGCAGCGAGATGTGGAAGAGCAGGTTGCCGATCTCACGGGTGTAGCCGCGTTCGGCGGCGACCGAGCGGCCGGTCGCGTCTTCACGGCGTTCCACGCGGTAGCCGCGCTTCTTCAGGATCTTGTAGGCGTCGTCGATCAGCTCGTCGTCGGTAGGCGTATCCGGCTGGCCCTCCATGACGTCCATGGAATGGTACTGCGGCAGCCGCTGCAGCCGGGCAGGGGTGCGCGGAGGCGGGGTGCGCAGGGCCTTGGCATGCTTCTTGATGCGCGGGGTGATGCAGCCGACCAGCGAGATGAACAGCAAGATGTAGATGGCGGAGAACCAGGCCGAGGAGTACACCTCGAACATCTGGAAGCGGTCAAGCCACGGGCCGGCCACCGGGTGCTGGTCCAGGTACTGTGCGACGAGTTCGGGGTTGACCGAACGCTGGGGGAAAATCGATCCCGGCACGGCGGCGACCGCCAGCATCAGCAACAGGAACAGCGCCGTCGGCATCGACGTCAGCTGCGTCCAAATCCACCGCAGGGATCCGACAAGGCCAAGGGCCGGGGCGTCGCCCCGGTTCTTCGCCTTCTGCTTGTTCTTCGCCATTAGATTGGCAACCTCACTTCATTGGCAAACCAGTTTTGCAGTTCAGTTACCCAGGTGCCCCACAGGCCGGTAACCATGACAAGACCCAATAGAATCAGGAGTCCACCGCCCAGCCGCATGATCAGCAGCTGGTGGCGGCGGAAGAAGTTCAACGCCTGCATGCCGCGCTGCAGACCCAGCGCGATCAGGATGAACGGCAGCCCCAGGCCCAGGCAGTAGAACGCGGTCAGCAGCGTTCCGCGCCCGACGTTCGCATCCACGCCGGTGGACATGATCAGCACGGCGCTCAAGGTCGGGCCGATGCACGGAGCCCAGCCCAACCCGAAGGTCAGGCCCAGCACCGGTGCGCCCCACAGGCCTGCCGGCGGCTTCCGATGGATCTTGCGGTCGCGTTGCATGAAGGAGAATCCGCCCATGAACACGACGCCCATGAACATCACCACCAGACCCAGGACCTGGGTGACCCAGCCGCCGTTGAAGCGAAGCCATGCGGTCGCTTGGCTGAACAGCACTCCCACGGCAATGAACACCACCGAGAAGCCCAAGACGAACAGCAGCACGCCTGCCAGCACACGTCCGCGGCGGTGGTCCTTTAGATCGGCGCCGGTCAGTCCGGTGACATAGCCCAGGTACCCGGGCACCAGCGGAAGCACGCAGGGCGAAAGGAAGGAGACCAGTCCGGCCAGCAGCGCTACCGGCGCAGCCAGCAGCAGCGAACCGTCCAGAACGATGTCCGCGAATGGATTAGAGGTCAATGCTCAGCTCACAACTCTTCGGTCAGAGCGGTGCCGATCAGCGATTTCAGGGTGCTCGGCTCGACGGCCCCGATGACGCGGGCACGGACCCGGCCCTTGCGGTCCAGGATCAGCGTGGACGGGACGGCCTGCAATGGGACGTATTTGGTCATGGCCAGCTGGATGTCGCCGCTGGTGTCCTGGACTGATTCGTACGGGATCTCGAAGGTGCGTTCGAAAGCCTTGGCAGCTTCCGCTTCGTCTCGGACGTTGACGCCGAGGAAATTGACCTTGCCCTTGAATTCCTCGGCCAGTTCCTTTAGGTGAGGTGCTTCGATACGGCATGGTGCGCACGCGGCGTACCAGAAGTTCAAGACCACCGGCTGGCCCTGCCAGTCAGCGGTAGCCACCGCAGTTCCCTGATAGGTCTTGGCTTCGATTTTGACTGGATCCGTGCGCAGGTCAGGGGTGTATTCCTGCACTGCCCCGTCGCCTGCGATGTAGTTCTTGCCGTCGCCGCTGTTGGCCTGAGCGGTGAGATTATCCTCCTTGGCCGAACACGCCGCCAACGGCACCACAGCCGCCGCCACCATCAACGTACGCAACATGGTGCGCCGAGACAGCGGACGAGAATTCTGCACGGGATCAATCATTTTGCTTCAGGCTCCAGGGATGTTTGCCGCGCCCGCAAGAAGCTCGGGGCTCGGTTCGGTGTAACGCACGGAGAGAATGTCATCTCCATCGAATTCAAAGCTGGTAATTGAGGTCAACGTGCACTCGCGCTTGCGCGGATCGTGCCACAGCGGCTTGCCTTCGGCGGCGCGCCGGGTGACCCAGATGGGAAGCTGGTGGCTGACAATCACGATTTCGACACCGTCGCCGTGCTCTTCGAGCGCGGCCTTGCGGTGGAATTCCATGGCCTCGCGCATGCGGGCGACCTGCTCAACGTAGGGTTCGCCCCAGGACGGCTTGAGGGGGTTGACCAGCAGCGGCCAGTAGCGAGGGCTCTTCAGATGCTGCGCGACCTTGGACAGTCCCTGCAGTTGGTTGTCTGCCTCGATGACCCGGTCATCGGTGAGAATCGGCAGCTCCAGCGCCTGCGCCGTGGGGGCTGCGGTCTGCTGGGCCCGGACTAGTGGCGAGGCGACGATCCGGACGATGTTTCCACCGGAGGCCTGGTGCTTGGCGAAGTAGTCGCCGGCCCCATCGGCCATCTTGAATCCCAGCTCTGACAGGCCGAAACCGGGGATTCGTCCATAAAGAACGCGATCCGGGTTGAAAACTTCCCCGTGGCGCAGCAAATGAACAGTCGAGATTGGCATGTTTCCAGTGTCTCAAAGAATCAACCTAAAAGATGAATAATGTGCTCACCGTCAACGATTCACAGGGCTTGCATGGGAATCGCAAATGGAAAACCATCCTTTCGGATGGGGTGTATCACAAAGCTCGGCGACTAGTCTTGGGAGTACGAGAATGCACACGGAATCAGGCATGTGGAACCTTCGTGATTTCCTGCCGGTTCAACCTTTGAGGACACAGATGAGCAACTACGATCCGAACCAGCCGGGCCAGCCCTACGACCCCAATTCCGGGTCCAACGCTTCGAACCCGAATCCCTATGGACAAAACCCCGACGGCCAGAACCAGCCAGGCGGGAATCCCTATGGCCAGAACCCGTACGGGCAGCCGCAATCCCCTGCGCCGTCGTTCGACCCCTACGGCCAGCAACAGGGAGGCTACACGCCGGTCCAGCCTCCGGCGCAGCGTCCCAAGACCCTGCAGTGGGCCTTCTTGCTGATCCTGCTCTCGGGAATCGTCAATGCCATTGCCACCTGGTTCATGTTCAATTCGAACATGTTCGCCAACATGATCACCTCGCAGTGGTCGCTGTTACAGGAGCAGATGCAGAACGACCTGCAGGCGAATCCGCAGTTGGCCGATGACCCGTTCCTCGAGCAGATGCTCAGCAGCCCCGAAGCATTCATGGCCGAGTTCAACTCCGTGATGTCCGGCTTCATGATCACCTCCGCTGTCATCAGCATTGCCCTGTACTTCCTGGTGGGCTTCTTCGTGGGCCGCGGCGTGAGCGCCATGCGCATCATCGCCACCGTGCTGGCAGTGCTTTCGCTGCTGGGACTGTCGATGTCCATTGCCACGGTGTCCATGTTCGGTGATGCCCAGGCAGGCATGCTGAACGCGCTGATCGTGCTGGCAGTCGGTCTCGGCGTAGCCGGCGTGGTCTTCTCCTGGTTGCGTCCATCCTCGGAATACATCGTTGCCCGACGCATGTCGCGTCGGGCCGGCTACCGCTAAAAGCGGCAGCGCAGACAACGCAGAGGCGGCCTGAACCCGGAAGGGTTCAGGCCGCCTCTGCGTTTGCTCAAAAAATTGTTATGGCTGAACGGCCAGATACGCCAAGATCTGAAGCTCGGTGGACAGGTCCACCCGGCGCAAGTTCATGCCGCGCGGAACAACCAGTGGTTTGGGCGCAAAGGACAGCACGGAATTCACGCCCAGCTCCCCCAGCTCATAGATCAGGTCCTGGGCTGCATCGCCGGGGACCGCCAGCACCGCGATATTGATCTCTTCGCGGCGCACCACCTCGGCCAGGTCGCTGCGCGACTCGACATGCAGGTTCCCGACGTCCGTGCCCACCAGGTCGGGCGAGACGTCGAGGATAGCCCTGACCTTGAAGCCGCGGGTGGTGAAGCCTGCATAGCCGCTGAGCGCTCGGCCCAGGTTGCCGGCGCCGAGGATCAGCACGCGCCAGTCCCGGTTCAGACCCAGCGTGTTGTTGATGTGCTCCGAGAGCTCACGTACGACATAGCCCACGCCGCGGGTGCCGTAGGAACCCAACCACGACAGGTCCTTGCGCAGGATCGCTGGATTCACGCCGGCTTCCTTGGCCAGCACCCCGGAGCTGGTGCGTTCCATTCCCCGTGATTCAAGGGCATTCAGCGCCCGCAGGTACTGGGTCAGGCGTGCAACCGTGGCTTCAGGAAGCACCTTTGCTTCAAGCTCGGACATGCCGTGTCCCCCCATCGGTTTGATTCCCCAAGGCACGCTGGTAGCGCGCGGTCGTGTTCATTAGCTGCTGAGCAGACGTTCAAGCCGGACCGGGTCGATGGTCCAGAAATCCCTGACCTGCCCATCGATCATCAGCACCGGGACTTCTTCATGATGTCGCTCGAGCAGCTTCGGGTCGCCGTCGATGTCCAGCTCGGTGAACTGCATCCCCAGTCGGTTGGTGACCTCGCTGACGGTCGCCCGTGCGGCCTCGCAAAGGTGGCATCCTTGGCGTACCAGCAACTGAATTTCATGCATTGTCTTCACTCCTTCATATTCTCATGAGCCCCGACGGGTCTTAAACTTCGCAATGAAATAAACTGGAGCAAATGCCTTCCATCGATTCAGCCCCCGCGCCCGAGCCCGAGCAGCGTCCCGAAATCGTCGCCGCATTTTTCGACGTCGACAACACCCTGGTTCGCGGCGCCTCGCTCTATCTCTTGGCCCGCAAATTGCATGAACACCGGTTCTTCCGCATGCGCGAGATCCTGTGGTTCGCGCTCAAGCAGCTGCGCTTCGCGGCCCGCGGCGAGCACCTGGGTGATATCCACCAGATCCGCGACCGCGCCCTGCTCATGGCGAAGGGCATCAAGGTTTCCGAAATCGAGGAGATCGGCAACGAGATCTTCGACGAGTACATCGAGCCCAAGCTGTGGCGCGGAACCGTGGCCATCGCCCACCAGCATCTGACGGTGGGCCGCGAAGTCTGGCTCGTCACGGCCACTCCCCTTGAAGTGGCCAACGTCATCTCCGACCGGTTGAAGCTGTCCGGCGCGCTGGGCACCGTGGTGGAGAGCGTGGACGGGGTCTATACCGGAGCGCTGGCAAGCCCCATTCTCCACGCCGCGGAGAAGGCGCAGGCAGTCCGCGCCCTGGCCAAGGAACGCGGGATCAAGCTGTCCAAGTCCTGGGCCTACTCGGACTCCTACAACGACGTCCCGCTGCTCGAAGCGGTGGGGCATCCGGTCTGCATCAATCCAGATGCCCGGCTGCGCGCCTATGCCAAGCGCCGCGGCTGGCAGGTCTACGACTTCCGCACAGGACAGCGCGCCGCCAAGTTCAGCCTGAAAGCCGCTGGCGTCATCGGATTCATCTGGGCCGCCAAGCGGTCTCTCAAGGACCGCAGCGGCCGCTAGCAGGGCCCCTGCGGCTTTCTGCGGGTAAAGCAATCGCCACCGTCCAGGACAGAATCCTGATGCGGTGGCGATGAATGCCAAGCGGCAAGCTGCTCGAAGTAAATTTACTTCTTATTGCGACGCTGGTGGCGGGTCTTACGAAGCAATTTGCGGTGCTTCTTCTTCGACATACGCTTGCGGCGCTTCTTGATAACAGAGCCCATATTGGTTCCTCACAAACTAATTAAAATGCGCCAACCTCGATGCTCCCCCTGCGCCGAAGCACACGGCAAGGTTGACCGGACGTTAAACGTTCCTTAATAGATTACCCGCTTTTCGGCCATGCTCTGACCACCGCTTGGCTTATCGACCGAGGGAACCCGTGCCGCGTTGCGGATCGATTGCCGCAGACTGCAGATAGGTTTCTACGGCGTTTTCCGGAACGCGATAGGAGCGACCAAACTGAACCGCAGGCAGATCGCCCGCATGGATCAGACGATAAACCGTCATTTTGGAAACGCGCATCATGTCGGCCACCTCGGCCACCGTCATGAAACGGGCTCCTGCAAAATTCTGTTTATCCTGCATGCGGGATATTCTCCTGACGCTGATCTCTTTGTTCGTCGCGTGACTAGCACACGTGAACTTACACGACTTTGGATCAACACCGGCGATCGGATTCACGTTTGCTTTGTACCAGTCTAGTCGCACTTTCATAACTTTCGCATCACGAAACACACACGTGTCACGGACAATCCGACTTTTTACCGGGCAACGACAGCAGCCCAGTGTATCTGAAGTGTTTTCCACTTCACATACTCTGGGCTACAGGTACTCCGGCTGCTACTAGGCGCTAGATAAGGCCCTGGGCCAGCATTGCGTCAGCGACCTTGACGAAGCCCGCAATGTTGGCGCCGGCCACGTAGTTGCCCGGCATGCCGTACTCGTCCGCAGTGGCTGCGCAACGGTCGTGGATGCCAACCATGATTTCGCTCAGGCGGCGTTCGGTGTGGTTGAAGGACCACGAGTCGCGGCTGGCGTTCTGCTGCATTTCCAACGCAGAGGTGGCCACGCCGCCGGCGTTGGCGGCCTTGCCGGGGCCGAAGAGCACCCCAGCGTCCTGGAAGACCGAGGTCGCTTCCGCGGTGGTCGGCATGTTGGCGCCTTCGGCGACGGCGATGGTGCCTGCGGCAACCATCTTCTTGGCCGAGGCCGCGCCCAATTCGTTCTGGGTGGCGCATGGCAGGGCCACGGTACCCGGCACGTCCCAGACGTTGCCGCTTTCGACGTACTTGACCTTCTTGCTGCCGCGGCGTTCGGCGTACTCGGAGATGCGGCCGCGCTCGACTTCCTTGATCTGGCGCAGCAGGTCCAGGTCGATGCCGCCCTCGTCCACGATGAATCCGCCCGAGTCGGAGGCGGTAACGACATTGGCGCCCAGGGACTGAGCCTTTTCGATGGCGTGCAGGGCCACGTTGCCGGAGCCGGAGACGATGACGCGCTGGCCGTCGAAGGACAGGCCGCGGGTCTTGAGCATTTCCTCGGTGAAGATGACGGCGCCGTAGCCGGTAGCCTCCGGACGGACCAGCGAGCCGCCCCAGGACAGGCCCTTGCCGGTGAGGACGCCGGACTCGTAGCGGTTGGTGATGCGCTTGTACTGGCCGAACAGGTAGCCGATTTCGCGGCCACCGACGCCGATGTCGCCTGCAGGCACGTCGGTGTATTCGCCGATGTGGCGGTACAGCTCGGTCATGAAGGACTGGCAGAAGCGCATGACTTCGCCGTCGGACTTGCCGCGCGGGTCGAAGTCAGAGCCGCCCTTGCCGCCGCCGATTGGCATGCCGGTCAGGGAGTTCTTGAAGATCTGCTCGAAACCAAGGAACTTGACGATGCCCAGATAGACGGATGGGTGGAAGCGCAGGCCGCCCTTGTAAGGGCCCAGCGCAGAGTTGAATTCAACGCGGAAGCCGCGGTTGATCTGGACCTTGCCGTCGTCGTCGACCCAGGGAACGCGGAAAATGATCTGGCGTTCAGGTTCACACAGACGCTGCAGAATGGCGGCTTCGGCGTATTCAGGGTGCTTCAGCGATACCGCTTCAAGGCTTTCAAAAACCTCGGTGACTGCCTGGTGGAACTCTGCTTCGCCGGGATTGCGGCGGAAGACTTCGTCGCGAATCGTCGCTAAGTGCTTATCCAAGTTTCTCTCCTCATCACTTGGGGCAGGCACGGGCCGTGACGGGGCCACAAAATACCCGGCGTCACTGCCCCAGACACGAGAATGCCATGCAAGGCGATCTGAACGAAAATTTCACGTTACAAAACAGGAATGTCCGCGTAACGTAAATTTTTGGCCATTTTGTCGACCCAGCGCGCGATCCACTGGTCAAATGTCTACCGGCGGCGCCCGAAACGCGGTAGCTTGTCGAAAAATTCCTGGGCTCGGCCCGTGACTTGTTCAAGCCCGCGGCCTACACTTCGACCCAAATGCTGCGCAGCGGGCGCGGTGCCGGCGAGGTCGTCCTGGACCTCGTTGCGCGCCACCTCTTCCAGCTGCGCCGGGGAATCCGGAACCGGCAGGATATCGGCGCACCAGCCAAGCAGCACCTCGACCGCTTCGGTATCGATGCTGTAGATGCGCCGCTGCCCGGCCGCCGTCATGCTGACCAGGTTGGCCTCGCGCAGCACCTTCAGGTGCTTGGAAACCGTCGGCTGGGAAATTTCCAGCTCGGTTACCAGCGAACCCACTGCCTTGGGTTCGGATTTCAATGCTTCAATGATCCTGCGCCGCGTCGGCTCAGCCAACGCAGAAAAAACTTCGTCTATAGCCACAGACATAACCCTAGCGGCATATGACCGATCTGCAACGTAGGCATATGTCTGCGAATGGCAACAGCCTTGCAGGATTTGCCGCGTCCCGCCCCGCAGCGCTGGATGAAACGCCGGCCGCTAATCGAACCAGGGGTCCAGCCCGAACAGCGGGAACACTTCCTTGCGGGTGGCGATGATGGAGCGATCCACCGGGTCAGCCGGGTCGTAGCCCACTTCCCAGTTGCGCCACCACAGCTGGGCGTCGTCTCCCATGAGATAAGGCATCGCCCGGCCGTAGGTTTCCAGCACGTAGCGGCGGAATTTCTCCGGAACGTAGGTGCGCAGCGGAACCGGCTTGCCGGCTACGATTGCCGTCAGGTGCGTCCAGGTGCGCGGCACGACGGCGGTGACGTTGTAGCCGCCCCCACCGGTCGCCAACCAGCGGCCTTCGCACAGTTCGTCGGCAAGCTGGGAGATGTCCATGGCCACCTGGCGCTGGGCATCCACCGAAAGCTTCAGGTTGGTCATGTCGTCATCGCGGTGCGCGTCGCATCCGTGCTGGGAGACGATCACCTCCGGCTTGAAGGCGCGCACCAGCTGCGGAACGACCGCATGGAAGGCGCGCATCCACCCGGCATCCGAGGTCATGGCCGGCACCGCGATGTTCACGGCACTGCCCTCGGCCTTGGGCCCGCCGATCTCGTTGGCGAAGCCGGTGCCCGGGAACAGGCTCAGGCCCGATTCGTGGATGGAGATGGTCAACACGCGCTCGTCGTCCCAGAAGATCGATTCGGTGCCGTCGCCGTGATGCGCATCCACGTCGATGTACACCACGCGCTGCGCCCCGCGCTCGAGCATACGGTGGATGGCTGCGGCGGCATCGTTGTAGATGCAGAAGCCGCTGGCCTTGCTGCGCGCGGCGTGGTGCATGCCGCCGGCGAAGTTGACGGCGCGCACGGTGGTTTCGTCCATGATCGCGTCTGCCGCGATGACCGAGCCGCCCACGATGCGGGCCGCAGCCTCGTGCATCCCGGCGAATACCGGATCGTCCTCGGTGCCCAGCCCGAAATCCTCGGCGACAATGCTCGGATCAAGGCTGACCTTGCGTACCTGGTCGATAAATGACTGGTCATGCACCGTGGCGATCACGGAGTCTTCCGCCACCGCCGGGGGCTCGATGCTGATATTCGGCGCACCCAGGACATTGAGCTGTTCGCTGAGCCGATAGGTCAGTTCCAGTCGGGCCGGATGCATCGGGTGCCAGTCGCTAAATTTGTACTGCAGGTACTTCTCGTCCCACATCACCATCGTTGGTCGTGGGGCATGCTGGGGCTCTAACACAATTTCAGGCTACCTGATCGTGATGCAACTCATGCATTTGTGGCGTCCTGATTGCTCCGGAGCCTGAGGACATGGCCGTTGGACGGGCGAAGTCGCCGTCAACCGCGTAAATTACATGGAGTAGGGTTTCCAGACATTGATCTCCTAGGGAAAGACCGAGCCTATTCCAATGAGCAGCTTGAGCGGTCCGGGCGCCGGAAGGCAGCCCGGCGAATCGCGCGGCGAGGCGCGCCGCAGGTGGCTGGCGTTGCGCACGTTGATCGCCAACTTCACCATCCGCTCTCCCGCCCGTCTGGCCTTAAGCTCCTTCCTGATCGTCATCACCCTGTTCACCTCGCTGCTGGCCGCGCCGTTCGCTTCCGCGACCGGCAAGCCCACGCCACTGCACGATGCGCTGTTCACCGCCGTGTCCTCGGTCTGCGTGACCGGGCTGACCACGGTCTCGACCGCAGAGCACTGGTCCTTCGCTGGACAGCTGGTGATGATCGTGGGCACCTTCGTCGGTGGCTTGGGCATCCTGACTCTCGCCTCGATCATGTCCCTGGCGGTCTCCCGCAAGCTCGGCGTGCGTGCGAAGCTAATGGCGCAGAACTCCATGAACACCTCTGGAGCTTCCGCGCTGGGCGAGGTCGGCTCGCTGCTGCGCATCGTGATCCTGACGGCCATCAGCCTGCAGGCGCTGATCGCGCTGCTGCTGATCCCGCGCTTCTACATCCTCGGCGAGAGCCTGCTCTCCTCCATCTGGCACGGCGTGTTCTATGCGGTCTCCGCGTTCAACAACGCAGGCTTCACGCCCCACTCCGACGGGCTGGTGCCCTACGAGACCGACCTGTGGATCCTCGGGCCGCTGATGGCCGGCGTGTTCGTCGGTTCGCTGGGCTTCCCGGTGATCATGGTGCTGCTGGCCAACCGCTTCAATACCAAGAAGTGGAACCTGCACACCAAGCTGACGCTACTGGTGACCACCATCCTGCTGGTTTCCGGCGCGCTGCTGTGGCTGCTGGCCGAATGGAACAATCCCAAGACCATCGGCACGCTGAGCATGTCGGACAAGCTGATCCATGCCTTGTTCTCCTCCGTCATGATGCGTTCGGGCGGCATGAACCTGGTGGACCAGAACGACATCCACGAAGTCACCATGCTGATCACCGACGCGATGATGTTCGCCGGCGGCGGCTCGGCCTCCACGGCCGGCGGCATCAAGGTCACCACCATCGCCGTGATGTTCCTGGCTATCATGGCCGAGGTGCGCGGCGACAGCGAGACCCGCGCCTTCGGCCGCCGCATCCCGGAGGAAACCATGCGCGTGGCCATCTCGGTGGTCGCCCTGGGCGCCTCGCTGGTCGCGCTGGCCACGGGCCTGCTGGTGACCATCGATGAAGAGGTGGGCATTTCGCGGGCGCTGTTCGAGTCCATCTCCGCCTTCGCCACGGTGGGGTTGAGCACCGGCGTCTCCCAGGAGATGCCTCCGGCCGGCAAGTACGTGCTCAGCGCCCTCATGTTCGCAGGCCGCATCGGCAGCATCACCCTGGCCAGCGCCCTGACCATGAGACATCGCGATACGCTGTACAAGCTCCCGGAAGAAAGGCCGATCATTGGCTGACAAGAACATTGACCACAACGCCCCGGTACTGGTGATCGGGCTGGGCCGCTTCGGCGCGTCCGTCGCCGAAACCCTGGTCAAGCAGGGGCGCGAGGTCCTGGCCATTGAACGCAGCCCGGAACTGGTCCAGCAGTGGGCCAGCACGCTGACCCACGTGGTCGCCGCGGACGCGACCAACATCGACGCGCTGCGCCAGCTCGGCGCGCAGGAATTCTCCTCCGCGGTGGTCGGCGTGGGCACCTCCATCGAATCCTCCGTGCTGATCACGGTGAACCTGGTGGACCTGGGCATCGAGCACCTGTGGGTCAAGGCCATCACCCCGTCCCACGGCAAGATCCTCACCCGCATCGGCGCGAACCACGTGATCTACCCCGAGGCGGATGCCGGGGTGCGCGCCGCGCACCTGGTGGGCGGTCGCATGCTCGACTTCATCGAATTCGACGACGGCTTCGCGATCGTGAAGATGTACCCGCCGAAGGAGACCCAGGGCTTCACCCTCGGCGAGTCCCAGGTTCGCTCCAAATACGGCGTCACCATTGTCGGGGTGAAGTCCCCGGGCGAGGACTTCACCTACGCGGTGCCCGACACCATGGTCACCCGGCGCGACATGCTGATCGTCTCCGGGCACGTGGATTTGCTCGAACGCTTCGCGGCGCGTCCGTAGCCCTGCCGGCTCTCAGCGCACCGGTTGCGCGGGCTCCGGCGGTATCCACCCCATCGCAGCATCAGCGCCGCGGGTGAGCAGGGCCGGGGGCGTGAGTCTCATCAGGGCATTGCGCATCGGCTGGCGCCAGCCGCCGCCAAGGTGCGCGCCGAACCGGGCCGACAGCCCGGCGGCTCTGGATAGCGCGCTGCACCGCGGCCGGCGGGCTTGGTCGAAGCCTTCAAGCGCCGCGCTGAGCGAACCGCCGGCGGCTACTGGATGGCCCACGAGCAGCCCCACGCACAGGCCGTCCTCCAACGCCGTTGCCACACCCTGGCCCATGGTCGGCAGGAAGCCGTGCGCGGCGTCGCCGATCATGACCACCCGGCCCAGCGCATAGCGCGGCACCCCGCCCGGCAGATGGTAGACATCATGGCGCAAGAGCGCTCCCGGGTCCGTGGCGGCAAGAAGCCGTTGCACGGGGTCCGCCCAACCTGCGAAACGCTCGCGGGCGGCGGCGAGCTCGTCCTCGATCACGGTGAGCTCGGGCATCGAGACGTATCCGTACCAATAGGTCTGCTCGGCGTCTACCGGCATGAAACCGAACTCTGCTTCCGCACCCCAATACTGGCGCAGCGTGCGGCCGTTCGAAATACCGGGAATCACCGCCCGCCAGCTGGAGAATCCGCTGTAGGCCAAGGTGCTGGATGGAAAAAGCTTTTCACGGATCGTGCTGCGCATGCCGTCGGCTGCCACCACCAAGTCCGCCTCGTGCCCGGCCACCTGCGCCAGCGCCCCCTCGGGGTCGCCGGGCGACACCTGGGCCACTTGAACACCGGTCAGGATTGAAACACCCTGGGCCTCCGCCCGGTGGTGAAGTGCTTGGTGCAGGCGACGCCGGTGCACGCCGGTCACCGCTACCGCTTCACGAACCACCGGGTCCTCGGGAATCGCGAGGATAGGTGTGCCCTTGGCCGTCCAGGTACCTTCGGCAACGGTCGGGAAGCCGAGCGCCCGGGCCTGCTCTGGCTCGAAGCCCAGACCCAGGAAAGCGGCCACCGCATTGCGGGACATCGCCACGCCTGCGCCGACTTCGCCAAGCTCCCCGCGGCGTTCCAGGACCGTGACCTGCCATCCCTGTCCGGCCAAAGAAATCGCCGCCGCAAGTCCTGCAATTCCGCCGCCCACGACGACTGCGCTATGGGCCATGATGCCTCCTTGGCGTCTTCTTCCTTGACTGGAAGCTACTGCCTGCCAGACGCCTTCAGGAAGGACCTTCCAAGGCGATGGCCGCCTGCTTCCGCCGGGCGCAGGCAGGGTGCCAAGCGGCTAGCCCAGTTCCCGGCTCAGCTGCGCGGCGCGTTCGGAGGCCGCGCGGGCGCCGGCCTCGATGACGGCACGGATGCCTCCCTCGTCGAAGGCGGCGATGGCCCGCTCGGTGGTGCCGTTCGGGCTGGTGACTGCCTTGCGCAGTGCCGCCGGGTCGGCATCCGGATTGGACAGCATCTTGCCGGCGCCTGCCACGGTGGCCCGGGCGATGCTGGTGGACAGCTCGGCGTCCAGCCCCAGGGCGATGCCGGCCTTGGCCATGGCTTCGGCCAAGTAGAAGGCGTAGGCAGGGCCGGAGCCGGAAATCGCTGAGAGCGCGTTCTGCTGCTCCTCGTCGATCACGTGCACGTCCCCCGAGCCGGAGAGCAGGTCGGTCACGGACTGGACCTGCGCGTGGCTGACGGTGCTTGCCGGGGAGATTCCCACTACGCCGGCGCCCACCATCAGCGGGGTATTCGGCATGGAGCGGATGACCGGCTGGCCTGCGGGCAGCTTGTCCTGCATGGAGGCCAGGGTGATGGCTGCAGCGACCGAAACCACCACGGTGCCCGGCTTCAGGGCCGGGGCGATCTCCTCGCACAGGGCGGTGATGCCCACCGGCTTCACACCCAGGAAGACCACGTCGGCGTCCGCGGCGGCGCTCCGGTTCGCCTCCTCGTCCTGTGAATTGACCAGCACGGCAATGCCCAGTTCGCGCAGCTCGTCCACGCGGTTCTCGCTGCGCACGGTGGCCGTGACCAGTTTCGGGTCGTGGCCCGAGGCCAGGATGCCGCGCAGGATGGCGCCGTTCATGGAACCGGCGCCAAGGAAGGACAGTTTCAGATTGCTGGTTGCTTCGCTCATATGGCTATTTTGCCACTGGCTTGGGATCTTTGCTGACGTTGAAGTGATCCCGGGCGAATTGCAAGGTGTTGCCCAGCCATTCTTCCTTCTGGCCGGCGTTCTTGGCCTTGCGCGTGGAGACTTCCACGGCGATCACGCCTTCCCAGTCGCTCTCATGCAGGTACTGCAGGGATTCCGAGACCCGCTGGGTTCCCAGGCCGGGGACCAGATGCTCGTCCTTGCCGTTGTCCAGGCCGTCGCACAAGTGCACGTGGGCCAGCCGGGCGCCCAGGTCCTCCATGGCCTGGCGCGAGTCCATGTTGGCGATGGCCGCGTGGGAGAAGTCCCAGGTGACGTGTTGGTAGGGCTGCGGAACGGGGTTCCAGTGCGGCAGGTACATCTTGGCCTCGCGGCCGCGGGCCCGCCATGGGTACATGTTCTCGACCGCGATCTTCATGCCGGTGCTCTCGGTGATGCGGTGCACGCCTTCGGCGAATTCCTCCGCGTAGCTGCCCTGCCAGCGGAACGGCGGGTGCGCCACCACGACGCTGGCCCCCACGGCCTGCGCGAGGATGACCGAACGCTCGATCTTGGCCCAGGCCGATCCCCACACCTGCTGGGTCAGCAGCAGGGTCGGCGCGTGGATCGCCATGATGGGCAGCTGGTACTTGTCCATCAGCGCCCGCAGCGCGGTGGCCGACTGGCTGGCCGCGTTGCCGGTGATCAGCACCTCCAAGCCGTCATAACCGACGTCTTTCGCGATGGCAAAGGCATCGTGGACCGTCAGCGGATAGACCGAGGCACTTGAAAGCGTCACCGGGACCTTCGCTGGTGAATGTGCTTCCATGGTCATGCCCTCCTAACCGAACCGGCTGACGCCGGTCGCTTATATCCGAGGATACCTAGTGTTGCGTCGCCGCCGTCTGTGGGATGGCGGAACCCAAGGCAACTTCCCCTACCCCCACGCTACTACTGAGCGGTGTCGTAGAGTCGAACATCACGTGATCAAAACGCCGGAGCATCAAACCTTCGCGCAGGGCCCACGGGCAGATGCGCACGGTCTTGAGCTTCAACGCGCTCATGGCCTCGTGCGCCACGATCGCGCCGGCCAGCAGCTGCGGCGCGCGGATCTCGGACACACCAGGCAGCTCGGAACGTTCGGCCCAGCTCATGGCGGTCAGGCGATTGGTCCAGATCTTCAGCGCGTCGCGGTGCAGCACCCGCTTGACGTAGGGTCCCTCGGTGCTCGGCGCGGCACCGGTGATGCGGGCCAGCGACCGGAAGGTCTTGGAGGTGGCGGTGGCCAGGGTGGGCTTGCCGTACTGGCGCAGCTCGGTGGTCGGGTCGGTGAGCACGTCGCGCACGTAGTTGCGCAGCTCCCGGACTTCCTTAATGCCGGGCAGGTCGTTGGGCAGCCATTCGCGGGTCAGCCGTCCGGCGCCCAGCGGCACCGAGAAGGCCACCTGCGGGAACTCGTCGGTGCCCAGGGCCAGCTCCAGGGAGCCGCCGCCCATGTCCAGGTTGAGGATGGATTCCGAGGACCAGCCGAACCAGCGGCGCACCGCGTAGAACGTCATCCCGGCTTCTTCCTCGCCGGACAGTTCCATCAGGGTGACCCCGGTGTCGTTCTTGACCCGTTCCAGCACCGCGTGGCCGTTGGAGGACTCGCGGATGGCGGAGGTGCAGAAGGCCATGAAGTCTTCCACCTGGTGGCTGCGGGCGAACTCGGCGGCCTCCGAGATGAACGAGATCAGCTCGTTCTGCCCTTCTTCGGTGATCGCGCCGTATTCGTTGAGGTAGCGCACCAGCGACAGCGGACGCTTGTGCGAGGCATAGGGCACCGGACGGGCGCCGGGGTACGCATCGACCAGCAGCAGGTGCACGGTATTGGACCCGATATCCAGTACGCCTAGTCTCATGGTGCGCTCCTCAACAGGGTGGTGCTCGGTCTACTTCTCGGTGCTCTTCGCTGCGGGCTTCTTGGCCGGAGCCTTCTTGGCTGCCGGCTTCTTGGCCGGAGCCTTCTTGGCAGGCGCCTTCTTCGCCGCGGTGCGCTTCACCGGGCCGCGGGCGCGCTTATCCGCCAGCAGCTCGATGGCCTGATCGCGGGTCAGCTCCTCCAGAGACGTGCCGCGCGGAACGGTGATGTTGGTGACGCCGTCGGTGATGTACGGGCCGAAGCGGCCGTCCTTCACCACGATGTTCTTCTCGCTGGTCGGGTCCACGCCGAACTCCGCCAGTGGCGGCACCGCGGCGCGGCGGCCGCGCTGCTTGGGCTGCGCATAGATGGCCAGGGCCTCGTCCAGGGTGATGGTGAAGATCTGCTCCTCGCTCTCGATGGAGCGCGAGTCGCTGCCCTTCTTCAGGTACGGGCCGAAGCGGCCGTTCTGCACGGTGATCTCTTCGCCCTCGGCGTCGGTGCCCAGCACGCGCGGCAGGCTCAGCAGCTTCAGCGCGTCCTCCAGCGTCACGGTCTCAACGGACATGGACTTGAACAGGCTGCCGGTGCGCGGCTTGACCTTGGCCGGCTTCTTCGGGGGCTTGGGCTTGCCGTTCTTGTAGTATTCGACCGGCAGGGCCGCGATTTCCGCTTCGGTCAGCTCCGGGATGACCTCGGTGACGTAGGCGCCGTAGCGTCCGTCCTTGGCCACGATTTTGCGGCCGGTTTCCGGGTCCACACCCAGTTCCTTCTCCGAGACCTTGGAATTGGCGAATAGCTCCTCGGCCTTTTCCGCGGTCAGTTCGTCCGGCGCCAGGTCTTCGGGCACGTTGGCGCGCTGCGGCTCGGTGCCTTCCTCGGCGCCCTCGGGCAGGGCGCGTTCAAGGTACGGTCCGAACTTGCCCACGCGCAGCGTGATGTCGTCGGTGATCTTGATGGAGTTGATGGCTCGGGCATCGATGTCGCCCAGGTTCTCCACCACGTGCTTCAGGCCCTCGGAGTTGTCCTTGCCGAAGTAGAACAGGTTCAGCCAGTCGGTGCGGGCGCGCTGGCCCTTGGCGATCTCGTCCAGGTCGTCTTCCAGGCGGGCGGTGAAGTCGTAGTCAACGTACTGGGCGAAGTGCTCTTCGAGCAGGCGGATCACGGAGAACGCGATCCAGCTCGGGACCAGGGCGCCGCCGCGCTTGGTGACGTAGCCGCGGTCCATGATGGTGGAGATGGTCGGCGCGTAGGTCGACGGGCGGCCGATCTCGCGCTTTTCCAGCTCGGCCACGATCGAGGCCTCGGTGTAGCGGGCCGGCGGGGTGGTTTCGTGGCCCAGCGCGGTCAGCTCGTCGCCGGCCAGCTGCTGGCCGGTAGCCAGCTGCGGCAGGCGGGCTTCGGCGTTCTCGGACTCCGCGTTCTCCGAGCGCTCCTGGTCCTTGCCCTCTTCGTAGGCGGACAGGAAGCCGCGGAAGGTGATCACGGTGCCGGAGGCGGAGAATTCGGCCACACGGGAGTCGCTGGCGGTGCCGGCGAGCTTGATGGTGGCGGTGAAACCCTTGGCGTCGGCCATCTGGGAGGCGACGGTTCGCTTCCAGATCAGCTCGTAGAGGGTGTATTCGTCCTTGGACAGCGAGGAGCGCACGTCGGTCGGGCGGCGGAACATGTCGCCGGCCGGGCGGATGGCTTCGTGGGCTTCCTGGGCGGCGTCGGACTTGGCCTTGTAGACACGCGGTTTGTCCGGCACGGATTCCGCGCCGTAGAGCTCGGTGGCCTGCTTGCGCGCCGCGGTGACTGCCTCGTTGGACAGGAACACCGAGTCGGTACGCATGTAGGTGATGTAGCCGTTTTCATACAGGCGCTGGGCGATCTGCATGGTCAGCTTGGAGCTCCAGCGCAGCTTGCGGCTGGCTTCCTGCTGCAGCGTGGAGGTGGTGAACGGGGCCGCCGGACGGCGGGTGTACGGCTTGTCCTCGACCGAGGTGACGGCGAAGTCGGTGTTGGCCAGGTTCGCCACCAGGGACTCGGCCGAGGCCTGGTCCAGATGCGCCAGCTTGGTGCGGGCGGTCTTGAGCTGGCCGCGGTCGTCGAAGTCGCGGCCGGAGGCAACGCGGGCGCCGTCCACTGCCGAGAGCTTGGCGGCGAAGGATTCGCCGTTGGAGGTGGCGAAGGTGCCCTTGATGTCCCAGTAGCCGGCGGAGATGAACGCCATGCGCTCGCGCTCGCGCTCCACGACCAGACGGGTGGCCACGGACTGCACACGGCCGGCGGACAGGCCGCGGGCGACCTTGCGCCAGAGCACCGGGGAGATCTCGTAGCCGTAGAGGCGGTCCAGCACGCGGCGGGTTTCCTGCGCGTCGACCAGGTCGGTGTCCAGCTCGCGCATGTTCTCCAGTGCGCGGGCGATGCCTTCCTTGGTGATTTCGGTGAACGCCAGTCGGCGTACCGGAACCTTGGGCTTCAGGACCTGCAGCAGGTGCCACGCGATGGCTTCGCCTTCGCGGTCCGCATCGGTTGCGAGGTAGAGTTCGTCGGCTTCCTTGAGCTTTGCCTTCAGCTCGGAGACGCGCTTCTTCTTGTCCGGGTAGACGACATAATACGGCTCGAAGTCGTTGTCCAGGTCCACGGCGAACTTGCCGACCGAGGTCTTTTTCAGCTCGGTTGGAAGCTCCGAGGGCTGCGGAAGATCACGGATGTGGCCCACCGAGGCGTCCACATCGAAGCCCTCACCCAAATACTTGGCGATCGACTTCACCTTGGCAGGAGACTCGACGATGACGAGTTTCTTACCGGTCTTTTCCTTGGCCTTGGCGGGCACGGCTCTCCTTCAGACAACGCGGCATGCCGGAGCCCCTTGCGGGGTGCCCCTCATGCCGCCAGCGCAGCTTTGACTCATTGAGCCTGCAGTGCCAGGCCCAATTCCCGATGATATTACACCGAAAATCAAAAGATCCTGCGCCAGACATATTTCTAGGACTTAGCCTCCCCGACGCTCGGGTACTCGGGAAGCAACGAGATTAAGTAGAACATACGCTGTGAGTCGATGCTGCGTTCCTCGGCTGTGGCCATGGCTTCATACTCGTAGACCAGGTCCAGCAGGCGGCGGTTGAATTGAAGCTGTTTTTCCTCGGAAAGGAAGACCAATCCGCTTGTCAGCATGGGCGGCCTGTCCGGAGACGGGGCGATGCCCGCCTTCGCTTCCGCCTCGCGGCGCTGCACCTCGTCATTCAAGCGCGTCCTGAATGCGTTCAACTGCACATTCAGGTAGGCGGTCTTGGCGTTGGCCGAGTCGATCTGGGTGTTCAGTTCCAGGCGCTCGCCCGCGGCGCGCCAGCGGCGCTCCCGGGCGTCGCCCTCGCTGGCGGCACGGATGACGTAGCCGTATTTCTCCAGCGCGCGCAGGTGGTAGCTCATGGCGCTGGGTGTCAGATCGCACAGCGACGCCAGCTCCGTGGCGGTGCGCGTGGTCTGTGAAGCGAAAAGTTCGTCAAGCACGATCAGACGTGCATCGTGAGCCAGGGCCCGGATCGCCTGCGGATCGGTTATGGAGACGACGTGCGGCACGGTGCCGTTGCCGTCCTGCGTCGCCAAAGCGTGCTCCTGGTGTGTGTTCCCTGTCATACCGAAAAACTTTAGCGCTTGTTTCACATTTTTCGAAGCAAGCCATGTCGCAATAGTCGTGACACCGCTTCATAAAGCCGTTCGGTGAAGTCTTCCTCCCCTTCCCCGATCAACGAATCAAGGGCATTGACCAGCTGCGCGACCGACAAATCGCCGTCGCAGGCCGAGGCGAAACCCGCCTGCGCAGTGTCCAGCAGCTCGGTGCGGCGCAGCCCCGCACCCTGGCGCAGCAGGATCACTCCGGGATGCTCGGCCCCCGGACGCTGGTGGCGTTCTTCGGTGACGTCATCGGCCACGAGCAGGTGCCAGTCGCGGAAAGCCTCGCCGGCCGCGGCCAGTTCGTCGGCCATCGCGATGTCGCGCTGCAACGTCCCGGCCACCGGCTGCTCGATGGGATGGGTGATCTGCTCGAAGCGGCGGAGGGTTGCCGCGCCGGTAGCGGCCTTGCGGAAATACACCAGCCCGAAGCCGATGGCCCCGACCCCGCGTGATTCGAAATCATCCAGGTAGGCGTTGTAGGCGGCGGCGTACGAGGAGCTGTCCTCGGTCTGCGAGGCGTCGCGCAGCCAGGTTTCGGCGTAGACGCTCGGGGTGGTCTGCTCGCGCTCGATGACCCACACGTCAAGGTCCTCGGGGAACCAGCTCTTGACCCGGCGGTCCCATGGCTCATTCGAATCGTCATCCAGACGATGAATCTCCCAGTTCGAGAGCATCTGCATCGATGCGCCCGGGTTCAGGTAGTCCCCCGCCTGGGCGATCAGCGTGCTGACCAGACGGTCCCCTGACATGCCGCCGTCACGGTAGGTGAAGCGGTCCTTTTCACGCTCGGTGGCGCGGCGCGGGGTGATCACGAACGGCGGGTTGGAGGCGATCAAGTCGAACTTCTGACCGGCGACCGGCTCGAAGAGGCTTCCGCGCAGCAGGCTGACACGGTCCTGGAGATTGCGCGGATCCAGCTTCAGCACCTTGTGGTTCAGCAGCAGGTTGAACCGGGTGAATGCCAGCGCCCTGGCAGACAGATCGGTGGCGGTGACGTGGTTGGCGTGGCCCAGCAGGTGGAAGAGCTGGATGCCGCAGCCGGTCCCCAGATCCAGCGCGCGGTCGACCTTTTCGCGCAGGGTGATCTGGGCCAGGGTCAGCGAGGCCTGCCCGATGCCCAGCACGTGATCGGTGCGCAGCACCCCGGGGCGCTGGTGCGCACCGAGGTCATGGGCAACCCACAACTCGCCGTCGGCGTCCGAGGAATGCAAGGTCAGCGCAACGGTGGCCCGGTACCCCGAGGCCCACGGCTCGATCAGGCCGAGCTTCAGCAGCCCGTCGACCTTCAGGCTCGGGAACGCCTTGTTCAGCGCCGCGGCCTCCTCGGTCCGGCCCAGCTGGAAGATCCGGAAGGCGCACGCCAGTTCCGTGTCGGCGGCGTCGCGCTCGATCACGCGCAGGGCCGGCAGGATCTGGTCGCGGGCCAGCGCTGCGGAGGCTTCTTCGCCCAGCATCTGCGAAACCTCGTCGTAGCTGAACCCGATAGCGGTCAGGTCTTCGGCGAGTCGTTCGAGCAGCTGCAGATCTGAACTCTGCGGGGCGTCTTCAAGGGCTGAAAATTCGGCGGCATTCACGCCAACCAGTCTACCGAGTGCACACAGAGGATCCGATGAGCATTTCCCCGCCCGGCTTGCCTAAAATATAGGTCATGACCAACGTCACCATTACCTACCTGCAATTGCTCGCCCCCGAGGAAATCAAGCCTTCCTCACGTCCCGCGCCCCAAGATGTGCGCATCGAGCTGGTGCAGGACATCTCGCCCGAGTATTCAAAGTTTCTCTACCGCAGCGTGGGCAGCGACCTGAACTGGGCCGACCGGCTGAATTCGACCCGCGAAGAATGGGACGCCGTCCTGCGCCAGGACGGTTCGGAAACCTGGGTGCTGTACCGCCGCGGCGCGCCGCAAGGCTACGTGGAGCTGGTAACCGAAGTGGTCGACGGACGCAGCGAAGTCGAGGTCTTCTATTTCGGGCTCTTCCCGCAGGCCATTGGACAGGGCTTGGGCGGCCTGCTGCTGACCGAGGTGCTGCGTCAGGCTTGGGCCTTGGATTCGCGCACCCCCGGGCTGCCTCCGGTCAGCCGCGTCTGGCTGCACACCTGCTCGCTGGACGGTCCGGCCGCGCTGCCGAACTACGAGGCCCGCGGCTTGAAGGTCTACAAGCAAGAAACCGAGGAAACCGACGTCAAGGACGCCTCGATCGGACTGTGGCCGGAAACCAGCGTCCACGCGGGCTAGCTTCAAAGAAGCCTGTCCCCTTCCGGGCACGAAAAAAGGGCGGCAGGCCACCGGTTTTCCGGTGGCCTGCCGCCATTTAATACGATGGGTCCTAGACGGCTGCCATGCTGCAGTCCGGGCAGGTGCGCAGCTTCTCGTCCTGGGCGCAGTCCTCGCAGAACAAGCGCAGGTTCCGGCAGGAAGGATTCGAGCAATTCTCGAACTTATTCGTCGGACCCTGGCAGCCCACGCATTCGCCGATGGTCACCGCATCCTCGGTGAACTCGGTGTGCATGCGCTTGTCGAAGACATACAGCGAACCTTCCCAGAGACCTGCGTCGCCGTACTTCTCGCCGTAGCGGACGATGCCGCCCTGCATCTGGTAGACCTCTTGGAAGCCGCGCTTGACCATGAGTGCGGAGAGCACCTCGCAGCGGATGCCGCCGGTGCAGTAGGTGACCACCGGCTGGTCCTTCAGGTGGTCGTACTTGCCCGAATCCAGTTCCGCGACGAAGTCCCGGGTGGTGTCCACGTCGGGGACGATGGCGTCCTTGAACTTGCCGATCTGGGCTTCGAAGGCGTTGCGGCCGTCGAAGAAGTGCACCTTGGAACCCGACTGCTCCTTGGCCTCCACCAATTCGTGCAGCTCCTCGGGACGCAGGTGCGTTCCGCCGCCCACGACCCCGTTCTCGTCGACCTCGAGTTCGCCCGGGGCTCCGAAGGTGACGATCTCGTCGCGGACCTTCACCGAGATGCGCGGGAAGTCCGCCGCGGAGCCCTCGGACCACTTGATGTCCATCTTCTTGAAGGCAGGCAATTCACGGGTCGCTTTCACGTACTTCTTGACGGCTGAAAGTTCGCCGCCGACGGTTCCGTTAATACCGTCCTTGGAGATGATGATGCGTCCGCGCAGTCCCCAGCGTTCCAGCAGCGAGCGCTGCCACAGGCGGACAGCCTCCGGATCGGGGAGCGGAGTAAATGCGTAATACAAGACAATGCGTTCAATGGCCACACCCCAAGTTTAGTGGTTGAACGGCATGAAACGCCGGGTGAACGAGCAAAATCACATTCTCCGGCGCGCTATTCCGGGGGCCGGGAGGATTCTTTCGTTTCAACTAGGCAACGATTGGCGCAATGTCAGCTAATTCCTAGGAAAGACAAGGTAGGGTCAAGACATGGCATCAAACGCAAGCGATGAACTGATTGGCACCTGGGTCGCCGGCTGGGCGGGAGCCCGCGGTTACGAGACCCGTAATGAGGGACGCGTCCATGCAGCGTTGCGTCACGACACCACCGAAGACTGGGAATACGTGATCTACGGCCCTTCGAAGGAAGAGCTCGCCGCTGTCGCCGAAACCCTGAAGAAGCACCCGAACCGCCGTTTGACCGCATTCGACGATTCCGTCGAGCAGCTGCTGGCCACCGCGTCCGAGGTTGGCCTGCAGGTCGCCGCCGACGATGAAGTATTGATGGTCACGGAGCTGGCAGTGCACGACGTCGAGGTCCCGCTGCCTGCCGAAGGCTTCATATTCCAGATCGAGCGCGACGGCACCCATGCATACGTCTCCCTGCACCCCGAGGACAACCAGGAAATCGTCGCCGCGTCCGGCCACGTTTCCGCAGTCGAAGGCTACGCCATTTTCGACCGCATCATCACCGGACCGGACTTCCGACGCAAGGGTCTTGGCACCCTGGTGATGCGTGCACTGGCCTCGCTGGCCCAGGAGCACGACGTGGACGAGGGCCTGCTGATCGCTTCGGTGGACGGCCAGAAGCTCTACGCCTCCCTGGGATGGACTTCCCTGGGCAAGGTCGTCAACTTCAAAGCCTAAAGTACAATTCTTTGCTCTCGCCGTTGCAGCCGTTCCCGGCTGCGACGGCGCTAGTCTTTTAACACCGCGGACTCCACCGCGGCGCATCCCACCGTTCCGGCGTCGAAAGGCTGTGTTTCGTGAAGTCTGTGCGCGCCCTGCTTGATCCCTACGATCGGAGCAACGATCCGGAAGCCGTGATGCACCGGCGCAGCGTCCCGGCCAAGGACCAGATCACCGCACCGTGGCCCGGCTGGCTGGCCGAGGAAGTTAAAACGACGTTCCAAGGGCTGGGCATCAATGAACCATGGCTGCACCAGGTGCAGGCCGCGGACCTGATCCATGCAGGGAAGCACACGATCATCTCCACCGGAACCGCTTCGGGCAAATCCCTGGCCTACCTCATGCCGTCCATCGATGCGCTTTTCCGCACCAAGGACACCGCCGCCAACGACGCCAGCGCACAAGCCTCCGTGCTGTATATCTGCCCTACCAAGGCCCTGGCCGCCGACCAGCTCTCGTCTGTTGAAGCGCTCAAGGTCCCCGGAGTCCGAGCGGCAGCCTATGACGGCGACACCGACCAGGGCACGCGCGCCTGGGTGCGGCAGCACGGGAACTTCGTTTTCACCAACCCCGACATGCTGCACCGCGGCATCCTGCCGAACCATCCGGCCTGGTCCCGTTTCTTCAAGCGGCTGAAGTACGTGGTCATCGACGAGGCCCACTCCTACCGCGGGGTCTTCGGGGCCCATGTGGCGAACCTGATGCGGCGGCTGCGCCGGATCTGCGCGCACTACGGCAATCATCCGGTGTTCATCGGTGCCTCGGCCACCAGCTCCGATCCCGAGGAATCCTTCGGCCGGCTCATCGGAGCCGAGGTGTCGGCGGTGACGCGCGATTTCTCGGCCTCCGGCGAACTGGTGATCGGGCTGTGGGAACCGCCCCTGTCCGAGCGCACCGGGGAAAACGGCGCCCCACTGCGCCGCACCGCCATCGCCGAGAGCGCGTCGATTCTCACCGACCTGATGGCGGACCACGTGCGAACCATCGTCTTCATCAAATCCCGGCGAGGGGCTGAGACCATCGCCACCCTCACGCGCAAGCATTTGGAGAATTTCGCGCCCGAGCTGTCCGTCAGGCTGGCCGCCTACCGGTCGGGCTATCTGCCAAGAGAGCGGCGCGAGGTTGAACGCAAGCTGCGTTCCGGCGAGCTGCTCGGCGTCACCTCCACCTCAGCGCTGGAATTGGGAATCGATATCTCGGGGCTGGATGCCGTGGTGGTCGCCGGCTGGCCCGGAACCCGCGCATCCTTCTTCCAGCAGATCGGCCGGGCGGGGCGCTCCGGCCAGGACGCCTTGGCGCTGTTCGTGGCCGCCGAGGACCCGCTGGACACCTACCTGGTCAGCCACCCGGAGGCGATCTTCGACCTCGGCGTGGAAGCTACCGTCTTCGACCCGCAGAACAAGTATGTCCTCAGCGGGCATCTGTGCGCGGCAGCCCAGGAGAATCCGCTGCGCCCCGAGGAGCTGGAGATCTTCGGCCCGCACACCGAGGCGCTGCTTGAGTCCCTGGTGCAGCGCGGGTATCTGCGGCGGCGGCCTGCCGGATGGTTCTGGACCCATCCCCAGCATGCGGCCGGGATGTTCTCCATCCGGGCCGATGGGGGCGGGCCGGTGGACATCATCGATGCCGAGACCGGCGCGCTGCTGGGGACCATGGACTCGCCGCAGAGCCACTACCAGGCCCACCCGGGCGCCATCTACGTGCACCAGGGCGCCAGCTACCACGTGGAAGAACTGGACGAGCAGAACCACGTGGTGATCGTGACACGGGTGAACCCCGACTACTACACCACCGCCCGCGACCTGACCACGGTGGCCATCGAGGCCCAGGAGCGCACCAGCACGCACCGCGAGCTGGAGATCTACTTCGGCGATGTCATCGTGACCACCCAGGTGGTCTCGTACCAGCGCAAGTCCATCGCCTCCAACGAGGTACTCTCCGAGGAGCCGCTGGACCTCGAAGCGCGGGACCTGCACACCAAGTCCGTCTGGTTCACCTTGACCGAGCAGCGGCTGCTGCGCGCGGGGCTGACCGTGGACCAGTTCCCCGGCGCGCTGCACGCGGCCGAGCATGCGATGATCGGGTTGCTGCCGCTGGTGGCCACCAGCGACCGCTGGGATATCGGCGGGGTGTCCACCGCGCTGCACATGGACACCGGCCATCCAACGATTTTCGTGTATGACGCGGAGCCGGGAGGGGCCGGATTCGCCGAGCGCGGCTTCGAGAAGTTCTCCACCTGGGTGCGGGCCACCCGGGATGCCATCGAAGCGTGCGAGTGCCGAAGCGGCTGCCCCAGCTGCGTGCAGTCTCCCAAATGCGGCAATCGGAACAATCCGCTGGACAAGGCCGGGGCGGTGCTGCTGCTCAGCGCCGTGCTGGAGGATGTCCAGCCGCGGCACCATTTCTAACTGGTTCAGCTAGTGCTGGGTCAGCGGCGGAGCGCCCGCCCGGGCTTGGGCGGAGGCCGCCGGGAACTCGATTCCCAGCGCGGAAAACGTGATCGCCACCGAGACCTGCACGCGGACTGTGGTTCCGTCCGCCTCGATGACGCAGGATTCCAGCCGTGCCTCGTTGGCCGAGGCCAGCAGCCCGGCGGCGGGGCACGGATCCCCCGCGCGCAGTCCCCGGGCCGTATCAGCCGCAGCCAAGGCGGCGAGGTCCGCCGCTGAGGCGGCCTGCATCGCCGCTCGGGTCACCGCGGACCAGGCGAGAATGCCCGCGGCGAGCAGCAGTGCGGCGATCACCAGTGCCGTGGCCGCGACGGTGCTGCTCCCCCGTTGCGAGCTGAATTCCGCGCAGCTCATTTTTCGTTCGCCACGCGTGCGGTGCCTCGGACCTCGACCGCTCCCACCACCGGCAGGTCTACCGATTTGGCCACCGTGACCGTGGCGTATCCTCCCCCGTTGCCGACCGTGTAGCGGGCCGAGGTCCCGGCCAACTGAATGCCCCGCGCCCGGGCCGCGCCGGTGTCATCGCCACGGGCCAGCTCCCTGGCCATCGCCCCGGCCGCCTGCTGGACCTGGATCTGTCGCATCCCCAGGACCCCGAGGCACAGCAGCAGCGACAGCATGAGCGCGATGGCCGGCAGCAGCACGGCGAATTCCGCCGTGCTGCTGCCGCGGTCATCCATGCGGTCCATGGTTACAGGCTCAAGGCCTTGCTGATGAGGCCCATCAGCATGCCCCGCACGTCGCCGCTGGACAGGATGCTGATCAGCAGGCCGGCGAAGGCTACGGCCGCGAGGGTGACCATGGCGAATTCCGCGGTGGTAGAGCCTTGTTCCTCGTCGAGCCGTTCGCGCAGCCTGTTCAGGGTGGTAGTCATGTCCGTTCCTTTCGCTCGGGTGGCATCGTTTCCTTCCCGGGTGGGGAGGCGATGGTGTTTTCAGGCTCGCACTGATTACGCTGCCGCGGTTGGGGTTGGCTGCAAGGTGGGCATAACCCGCCGGGGTCAGCCGAAGTGCGGGAACAACGCGATGATCAGCGGCACCACGCCCAGGGCGATGAAGGCAGGAAGGGCGCAGGCTCCCAGCGGCAGCACCAGTTTGGTGGCGAACTGCGCGCCGCAGCGGGCGACGTGCTGGACCCGTTGCCGGCGTTGCAGCTGGGCGGTATTCCTCAGCAGCGCGGACGCCGGCGCTCCGGTAGCCTGGGCAAAGCCCAGGGACCGTTGCAGCGGGGCGAGCCACGCCGGGGCGGGTTCCCAGGCTTTGTCCCACTCCATGTTCATCTCCAGGCATCGGGCCACGGTCCGCAACGCCGAGCACTGCGGAATGCAGCGCCCCATCGATTCAAGCAGCGTGGTCATGGGCAGCCCGGAATCCATGAGGCTGGCCCCGAGGTCCAAGACCAGGTCAATGGGTTCACTTCCTTGCACCGAAGACTTGTCCCGGACCCGGGCGGCCGGCGGATTGACCCCCCGTTCGCGGGTCCCCGCAGGCCCGCGGGGATTCCACAGCAGGACTGCGGACACCAGGCAGAGCAACGCCACCGCAGTCATTGCAGGGCCTGCGCAGTTGTTGCCGCGAGCAGCCGCCGGCACCAGATCCTGTTCAGCGCCCACAGCCCTGCTCCCACGGCGAGGCTCAGCTGCGCGGGCCATGAGGTCAGCAAGGTGGTTCCGACGTCGATGCCGAGGATGAACCCCGCACCGAGCCCCGCCACCGGCAACCAGGTCAACAGCCGTGTGGTCGCCCTGGGACCTGCCATGGCGGCGTCGAACGACTGCCGGGCGAGCAATTCCGCTTCCAAGTCCTCGGCCACCTGGTCCAGCACCCCGGCCAGCGGGGCGCCGGTCTGCGATGAAAGATCCAGGCACCAGGAGAGCCTTTGGACCGGCCCACCGTCCTCGTGTTCCCCGGTGTGCTCCATTGCTTCGGCCTGCTCGCCACGGAACGCGGCCTGGGCTTTCAGCCGGCGCAAGGCGGCCAGTACCGGGCTTTGTTCGGTACGTACCTGCAATAGGGCTTCGATGGCCTGCGGGAACATCAAGCCGCTGCGCATCAGCGCGGCCAGCTCGCGAATGATCTGGGCGTCCAGGGCCAGTGCCTGCTGCTGTGCGCAGGCTCGTGGGGCAGGAAATTTTCCGCTGCCCAGGATGCTGATTTGCCTTGTCCCGCCGGACAACTGCCGCCCAGGGTGCCACAGCCACCACCCGGCGAGCAGCAATAGGAGTACCGCAGTCATCACTCCCCCTGCCGTGCACGGTTGGCATGCCACTGGGCGACCTCGGCAGAGGCCTGCGCACCGAGTTTCTCGTGCAGCAGTCTGAGGCTACCGGCATCCGGGCAGTTCGGTGTTCCCGTGTCGATCAGCATGCGCACGTCCAAGCGGTCGTTCGAATCGGTGGACAGGCTTCCCAACGCCACCGGCGAGCGCACCCCGGAGGGCTGCCGACGCATATGGATGATCAGGTCCAAGGCGCTGGCTGCCTGCAGCGAGGTGGCTTGCAGGCCCCACCCGGCCAGGGCGCCCAATGCGGCCAGGCGGGCCGGGACGGATTCTGGGTTATTGGCGTGCAGGGTGCCGGCTGCTCCCTGGTGGCCGGTGTTCATGGCCGCAAGGAAATCCCGGATCTCCGCCCCGCGGCACTCGCCTACGACCAGCCGGTCGGGTCTCATGCGCAGTGCCTGGGCGACCAGGTCCTTGAGCTCTATCTGGCCTGCGGATTCAACGTTCGCGGTGCGTGTCTGCAGGCTCACTACGTGGCGGTGGTCGACGTTGAGCTCATGGGAGTCCTCGATGATCACCAGTCGTTGCTTGCCGCTGGCCTTTGCCAGCATGGCCTGGAGCAGGGTCGATTTACCGCTGCCGGTGCCGCCGGTCACCAGGAAATTCAACTGGCGTCCCATCACTTCGCGTAGCACCGTGTGCCAGAATTCCGGTGCTTGGGCGAGGACGGTCTCCAGGGAGAGCAGCTGTTCGGTTTTCACGCGGATGGAAATCAGCGGTCCTTCGGTGGCAATGGGCGGGAGCACCGCGTGCACCCGGTAGTTCTTGACGCTCATGTCCATGAAAGGGCTGGAAGCGTCCAATCGCCGTCCTGCCAGGGTCGCCAGATGCACGGCCAGCGAGCGCACCTGTTCAGGTGAAGAAAAGCGGAACCCCGTGAGTTCCAGTCCGCGGGGCGAATCGGTCCACACCTGGCCTTGGCCGTCCACAAGCACATCCGTGATCCCGGGTCCCTGGGCGAAACGCTCAAGGATCGACAGACCGGCGACTTCGTCCTGCAAGGCCTTCAGCGATTCGGTCGCGCCGCGCGAGCCTAGGGCGGCTCCCGACTCGTGGACGGCGCTCGCCAGGGAGATGGCGTCGAGTTCTCCTCCGCTGGCCAGGGCGCGGTCCCGGACCGATTGCAGGATGCGCGAATCCAGTTCGTGCGTGCCGGCGAATTTCTGCGCTGATGGCGAATGGCGCCCGGGGCTCATGGTGCGCCCCGCGATCCCGCGTCCTCTGCCACCGGGAGCAGGCGCAGGTCCGCCAGCTGCTGCCTGAGCCTTCGGGATCTCAGGGCATCGAGCAGGTCGCCGCGGTCAACGGCCCGTTCTATCGAGGTCGTATGGGACAGCTTACCCAGCAGGGAGCGGCTCTCCATTGCCGCCGTCGGCATTCCGTGATCCGCGCGCAGCACGTAGTTCCCGCGCGGCGGAATGCTCGAGGCATCGCACACCGTGATCTGCCGGTCGGTGAAATGGCCTATCGCCTCCGACCCCGGATGCGGTGTCCGCCCGGTATCCAGTACCAGCAGGTCGAATCCCTGCCGCGCAGCCGTCAACAGCCTGGCTGTCAATGCTCCGTCCACCGCTGCACGAGGTGGAGTTCCAGACCAGGTGAGCACCGCAGTCCCCCGCACCGTCGGAAGCGTCTCGACCAACTGGTGCGAGGCCAGCGCCCCGCCCGAGCCCGCCAATTCGTCCCATCCGATGCCGGTGGGAGGCCTGGCGCAGATCCGCGGCCACAACCCGCAGGAGTGGGGATCCAGGTCCACCACGAGGCTGTGCAGACCGCTCAGCGTTCCGGCGTGGGCGAGCAACACCGCAAGGGTGCTGGTGCCCACCCCTCCGGCCCGTGAGCCCAAGGCCACGGTATGCCCATGCCCCGATCTCATGCACCACAGCCCCAGGTACTCGCCCAGCCATTGGCTCGCGCCGGGAAGGATCGCAACCCTCGACAGGGGCAGCCGGCTGGCCGCTTCCCACAGGGTCTGCGCTTGCTCGTCGTGCCCCACCAGCACATCGCACCGGGCGGAGCCGGCCAAGGCCTCGCCTAGCGCATCCGCGCCCCACAGCACCGGCCCCTCGGCGTCATGGATCATCGGCGAGGAGCTGGAACACCGGGAAATCCGGACCGCGGCGCCCAGGGAAATCAACGCGCACTGCGCCACCAGGTTTTCGTCGTCGCTCACCAGCACGCAGGCAGGTCCCCCGGGCTCGGCCCGTTGGACTTCCCGGGGCTGGACGCGGAGCGGCGGCGCCTCCCGGAGCGCGGAGTCCAAGGACAGCGGGACGAACCGAGAATCGACTCCGGGCCCGGGGTTGTGCGGGCGAAAGGGTAACCAGTTCATGGGTCGAAGTTGCCATCCCCCGGTTCCGGTCGGTTCCCGGCGCCCGCGAACTGGGGATATCGCCCCTGGCCACGGCACAATGGAAGCATGCCCCGTGGACAATCTGGCGTTCTGGCCTTTCTCGCAGCGGATCCCGAGGGATTCGCCCTGCTGCAGCTACGCGATGCCGCCAGCGGCGAACCGCTCACCCCGGCCCGGACCGCCTCACGGGAAGAGCTCTGCCAGGTCGTCGGCGAGATCGAGCAGTCGCGCTCCCCGCGCTGGGTGATGCTGCGCACCTCCCCGTGGCTGGAGCTGCTGACCTCCGCAGATGTCCACCTCGCCAAGGCGCATGTGCTCTCGCTGGCCCAGCGCCTCCTGCACCGCAGCCCGCTGGCCGCGGTGCGGCTTCCGGATATTGATCTGGAGAACCCGCCCTCGTCCCGGGACACGGGAGGCCAAGGCGCGTTGTTCTCCGCCCCGGTCAGCGGGGAGTCACTGCAGGAACTGGTGAACATGTTCGCCGCCCAGCTGCAGGCCATGCCCTCGGACCCCGCGGCCTTCAAGCGGCTGCAGCTGCTGATCCATGCCGAATCCGTGGGTGCGCTGATCGCCGCGGAGATGGAGAGCGCGGGGCTGTCCTGGGACGAGCACGGGCACCGGCAACTGCTGCGCCGGATGCTCGGCGAGCGCGTCCCGGACTCCGTGCGCCCGCCGAAGCTCGCCGCCCTGGCCCAGCAGCTGGGGCAGAACCTGCAGTCCCCGGGGCTGAACCCCGACTCCCCGCAGGAGCTGCTGCGCGCCCTGCACCGGGCGGGATTCGCGGTGCAGTCGGTCAGGGCCTGGGAACTGGAGCAGATCGCGCATCCCGCCATCACCCAGGTGCTCGAATACAAGAAGCTGTCGCGGCTTGCCAGCACCCACGGGGATGCCTGGCTGGACGCGTGGGTCGCCCACGGACGATTCCATCCCCACTATGTCCTGGGCACCGTCGCCTCCGGACGTTGGGCAGCCTCGGGTGGCGGGGCGCTGCAGCTGCCGCATTCCATCCGCCAGGTCGTGCGGACCCCGGAAGGCCGGACCTTCGTGGTGGCAGACGGGCGCCAACTGGAACCGCGGATCCTCGCCGCCATGTCCCGGGACCGCAATCTCCAGCAGGCGGGTCTGCAGGACGACCTCTACCAGTGGCTCATCGACGCAGGGTTGGTCAAGGACCGCAACGAAGCCAAGCTGGGCATGCTGTCGGTCATCTACGGCGGCACTTCCGGGGGCGCGCAGGCCGTGGGGGCCGCGTTGAAGAAGAACTTCCCCGCAGCCA
The DNA here is from genome assembly GCF_003309065.1 of Glutamicibacter soli. Lineage (GTDB taxonomy): Bacteria > Actinomycetota > Actinomycetes > Actinomycetales > Micrococcaceae > Glutamicibacter > Glutamicibacter soli. The sequence continues at coordinate 210,108 of NZ_POAF01000005.1, forward strand.
TGGATTTCGTCGATTCGGCAGCCCGCGCCGGCGAACGCGGCGACGGGGTGAGCAGCTACCTGGGCCGCGGGTGCCCGCCGGCGGATGAACGCTGGATGCAGGCGCAGCGCGGCACCCGCGACGAAGCCTCCCAGCGCGCCGCCGACTTGGCGGCCCGTTCCCGCGGCCGGTTCACCCGCAATTTCGTGGTGCAGTCGACCGCCGCCGAATGGGCCTTGATCTGGATGGGCCACGCCCGCCATCTGATCCACCAGGCCGGCTGGAGCCAAGAGTGCCGCCAGGTCTTCTTCGTCCACGACGAAATCGTCTTCGAATGCCCCACCGGGCTGGCTCCGCAGCTGGCCGAGATCATCAGGCATGCGGCCGCGCTCGCCGGGCGCACGCTGTTCGGGGAGCAGTCGGTGAGCTTCCCGGTCAGCGTGGCGATCACCCAGAACTACGCCGAGGCGAAATAGCAGGAAACAGGTTTGGCAGGCCTGCCTAGAGCATGCGGATTTCGCGCTTGGGCGACCACGGCCTGGTCCAGCCCAACTCGTTGAACAGCTTGTCCGCCACCATCGCGGTGAAGCCCCAGATCACCCGGCCCTCGTATTCGAAGGCGGGAGCACTGAACTTGCGCCCTCCGCGCTGCACCACGCCCAGCACCCGGTTGCGCGGGTCCAGCAGGTGGGCGACGGGTGCGCGGAAGACTCCCGCGCTCTCGCCGGGATCGACGGGGAACACCGCGGATTCGGTGTGCCACCATCCAAGCACCGGGGTGACGATGAAGTTGGAGACCGGCAGCTCGGTCGCTGCCAGCTGACCCAGCACCTCGATGCCCGAGGTCTGCACGCCGGTTTCCTCCCAGGCTTCGCGCAGCGCGGCGTCGGTTTCCGAGGCGTCCTCGGGATCGATCCCGCCGCCGGGGAATGAAATCTGCCCGGCATGGGAGCGCAGGGTCTCGGCGCGCTCGACGAACAGGAGGTCCAGGTCGGCGGGATCCGCGTTCTGGGTCAGTCCCCGGCCGTCGGCCGAGCCGAAGAGCATCAGGATCGCGGCGCGGCGCACGCTGTTGGCGTCAAGCTGCTTGAATGCCCAGGAATCCGGGAGTTTTTGCGTCGCACCCACCGTGTGCGAATGCTCGGCGACAACCTGCTTCAAGTCCTTCAGTGCGCTCATGCGTCCAATCCAAATCCCTCGGCCCGCAGTTCACGGCGGGTGGCTCCGGCGAGCATCTTGTCCAGCAGCTCTTCACGCCCCGGAGCGAGTTCGTACTTAAGCAACGCTTTTGCCTTGGCTGGTATTTCCTCGCCGATGCCGTAGGAAGGGCACAGCTTGGCCAGCACGCAGGCCCCGCACGCGGGTTTGCGGGAGTGGCAGACCCGGCGGCCGTGGAACACCACACGGTGGCTGAGCATGGTCCAGTCGCGCTTCTCGAACAGCTTGCCGACGGCGTGCTCGACCTTCACCGGGTCGGTCTCATCGGTCCACCCGAAGCGGTTGGCCAGGCGTCCGAAGTGCGTGTCCACGGTAATGCCCGGAACGCCGAAGGCATTGCCCAGCACCACATTGGCGGTCTTGCGCCCCACGCCCGGCAGCTTGACCAGCTCGTCGAGCTTGGGCGGGACCTCGCCGTCGAAGCGCTCGACCAGGGCGGCTGAGAGCCCGAGCAGCGATTCGGTTTTGGCGCGGAAGAAGCCGGTGGCCCGGATCAGTTCCTCCAGTTCGCCGCGGTCGGCCTGGCTCATGGCGTGGGCGTCCGGAAAGCGGGCGAACAACGCGGGGGTGATCGCGTTGACGCGGACATCGGTGGTCTGTGCGGAGAGCACCGTCGCGACGAGCAGTTCGAAGGGATTCTCGAAATCCAGTTCCGGCACCGCATAGGGGTAGGCCTCTGCCAGCAGACGGTTCATCTTGCGTGCCCGGCGCTTGAGCCCCAGCTCCGTTTCAATTTTCACATTCACAGCCACGCTTCGATACTGCCACGGACCGCAGCGGTTTTCACTAATCCAATCCCAGTTCTGCGGCGCATTCGCGCAACGGCTGGCATGCAGTTCAGCGCGCGCTTCGACCGCTTGGCGCAGAATTCACCCACTCCCGCGCCAATCCGTGACACAAACCACACAGACGGGCCCTGAAGCGTGTAACTTTGATCACAGAGTTAAACGTGTCTAACTGGAAGGACCAACCTACCGTGAGCGAGTCCAAGACCTTGGATAACCTGTCGAACGAAACCCGGTCATTCGCACCGAGCAAGGAATTCAGCGACAACGCCGTTGCCACCCAGGCCCGCTATGACGCCGCGGCGGCCGACCGGTTGGGCTACTGGGCCGACCAGGCGCGGCAGGTCCTCACCTGGGACACGGACTTCACCGAAACCCTGGACTGGTCCGAAGCGCCGGTCGCCAAGTGGTTTGTCGGCGGCAAGGTCAACGCGGCCTACAACGCGCTGGACCGCCACGTCGAGAACGGCCTGGGCGACCGCGTGGCCATCTACTTCGAGGGCGAGCCGGGCGACACCCGCACCTACACCTACGCACAGCTGACCGACGAGGTCAAGAAGGCCGCGAACGCCTTCGAGTCCCTGGGCATCGAAAAGGGCGACCGCGTGGCCGTCTACCTGCCGATGATCCCGGAAGCGGTCATCACCATGCTGGCCTGCGCCCGCATCGGTGCCATCCACTCGGTGGTCTTCGGCGGCTTCTCCGCCGACGCGCTGCGCAGCCGCATCGACGACGCGGACGCCAAGCTCGTGGTCACCGCCGACGGCACCTGGCGCCGCGGCAAGCCGAGCCCGCTGAAGCCAGCGGTCGACGAGGCGCTGTCCGCCCCTGGCCACACCGTGCAGAACGTTGTGGTCGTCAAGCGCAACGGCGAGCCCACCGAGTTCGGCCCGCTGGATTCGTGGTGGCACGATGTGGTGGATTCTGCCAGCACCGAGCACACCGCCGTGGGCCACGATTCCGAGCACCCGCTGTTCGTGCTGTACACCTCCGGCACCACCGGCAAGCCCAAGGGCATCGTGCACACCACCGGCGGCTTCCTCACCCAGACCGCCGTCACCCACCGCGACACCTTCGACCTGCATCCGGAGTCGGACGTCTACTGGTGCACCGCCGACATCGGCTGGGTCACCGGCCACTCCTACGTCACCTACGCGCCGCTGGTCAACGGCGGCACCCAGGTCATCTACGAAGGCACCCCGGACACCCCGCACCAGGGCCGCTGGTGGGAGATCGTGCAGAAGTACGGCGTGAGCATCCTGTACACCGCCCCGACCGCCATCCGCACCTTCATGAAGTGGGGACGGCAGATCCCGGACGGCTACGACCTGTCCTCCCTGCGTGTGCTCGGCTCCGTGGGCGAACCGATTAACCCGGAAGCCTGGATGTGGTACCGCGAGGTCATCGGCTCCAACAACGGCGCCAACGGCGAGAAGAAGGACAACCCGACCCCGATCGTCGACACCTGGTGGCAGACCGAAACCGGCGCCCACATGATCGCGCCATTGCCGGGCGTCACCAAGACCAAGCCGGGCTCCGCCCAGGTCGCCGTGCCGGGCATCAGCATCGACGTGGTCGACGAGGCCGGCAACTCGGTCGCCGACGGCGAGGGCGGCTTCCTGGTCATCCGCGACCCGTGGCCTGCGATGCTGCGCGGCATCTGGGGCGACATGGACCGCTACAAGGACACCTACTGGTCCCGCTTCGAGAACATGTACTTCGCCGGCGACGGCGCGAAGAAGGACGACGATGGGGATATCTGGCTGCTGGGCCGCGTGGACGACGTCATGAACGTCTCGGGGCACCGCCTGTCCACCACCGAGATCGAGTCCTCCCTGGTCGCCCACCCGTACGTGGCCGAGGCCGCCGTGGTCGGTGCGAAGGACGAGACCACCGGCGAGGCAGTTGTCGCGTTCGTGATCCTGCAGGCCGAACCGGCCGAGGGCGAGGATGTCGTGGCGACCCTGCGCAACCACGTAGGCAAGGACATCGGGCCGATCGCCAAGCCGAAGCACGTGCTGGTGGTCCCCGAGCTGCCGAAGACCCGCTCGGGCAAGATCATGCGCCGCCTGCTCAAGGACGTGGCCGAGGGCCGCGAGGTCGGCGACGCCACCACGCTGGCAGACAACACCGTCATGTCACAGATCGCGCAGTCGATGAAGAAGTAGCCGCCACGCGGCGCACCAGGCCGCCGTCCGGTCGTGCTTCCCAGTAGGAGGAGCTCATCCGGGCGGCGGCCTGTGTCGTGCCCGGCGTCAGCAGGCTCTAGCGCGCGGACTCTAGGCGTCCAGCGACACCGACCGAGGACGTGGAGCTGTGGCCCTCGACCACCACGTGGACCGTCTCCAGGTCAGTGAACTTCTGGTGCGTCGCGTCGATGACTTCCTCGGCGATGAATTCGAGGTCTCCGGGTGCGTCGGTGAAGATCTGCGGGTCGGAGGCTACTGCCTGCTCCATGGTGATGCGCAGCTGCCCGGGCGCGGTCGAGTCGAATGATTCAACATAGTAATACGGCCAGGTCATGGCATCGGGGCACCCTGCCCCCGCGGACTCCAGCCACGACGCGGCCACCCGATTGGCCCACTGCTGCCGCGCTCCCCCGGACTCGGCGGGATTCCAGGCGACGCAGTTCTTGTCCCAGGTCGCTTCCGAGCGCCCCATGTCCAGAGCGATCTGGCGTGCGTTCTCGACCTGCGCCGGAGTGGTCGCCTTGGCGGTGGGGAGTTCCAGGGGCACGATGGGGCCCTGGACGATCGGGGTGCCGGCGTTGGCTTCGGCGGTGAGCTCCGCATCATTTGTCAGGAAGTCAGGGTCGACGTGGTTCACCGCCAGAATCGCGACAACCCCGGCCAGGAACGCGCCGACCGAAATGTTGCCGACAATGCGCTTGGCGTTCCTGTTCACACGAACCTCCCGGTGATTCCCTGTTTTCCTCCATCGAATATACCCAGTGGAAACAGGTTCCGGTATTCCGAACGGCCAGGTGACGGCAGGGAGGCGACGGGTTCTTCGCCTAGGGATTAGTTCGTCATGGAACGTCGACGGAGTGCGTGGCTGTACTAGATTGACTTCATGACTGAAAACGCCTCACGCACCATCCTGCTGCTCAACGGACCCAATCTGAATCTGCTGGGCACCCGCGAACCCGAGATCTACGGCCGCGAGACGCTGGCCGATGTCGAGGCCCTGGCCCGCAGCACGGCGCAGTCCCTGGGCTTCGAGCTCACCGCGGTGCAGTCAAACCACGAGGGCGTGCTGCTGGACGCCATACACGAGGCGCGCACCACCGCTGCGGGAATCGTGATCAACCCAGGGGCCTTCACCCATACCTCGATTGCGCTGGCTGATGCCATCAGCGGCGTGGAACTGCCTGCCATCGAGGTGCATATCTCGAACGTGCACAAGCGAGAGGCGTTCCGCCACCACTCGTACATCTCCCCCGTGGCCAGCTCCATCATCATCGGCGCCGGGGTCAACGGCTACCGCCTGGCCGTGGAGCAGATGGCCCACCTGCTGGGCAAGTAGCGCGGCAGGGCCCGTGGGCGGTTGCCGCCACGGGCGCTAGTCGCTGATGCAGGCGCCGGTCTTGATCGAGGTGGTCTTATGCCCGCCGGCGTTCAGCGCCTCGCGCATTTCCGCCAGGCTCAGGGCGAAGCCCACCTCGTCGTCGCTGCGCGACTTGGCGAAGATCAGCCCCACGGCGTCGCCGGACTCATCCAGCAGCGGGCCGCCGGAGTTGCCCTGGGCCACCTCGGCGGTGAGCTGGTAGACCGACAGCTGCGAGGGGTCTTCGCCATAGATGTTCGCGATGGACACGGTGGCCTTGGAAGCGACCACGGCGCCGCGCACCTGCTGCGGGCCGCCGGCGGGATACCCGACGAATGCCGCGGAATTCCCGCGGACCATGTCCTCGGTGGCCAGGTCGATCGGCTCGGCGGCAAGCCCCTCCACGTAAAGCAGCGCGATATCCGCCTCCGGGTCGAAGTACACCACCTTGCCGCGGTTCAGCTGGCCCTTGCCGGTTTCCACGGTGGCGGCGCTCAAACCGGCGACCACGTGGGCGTTGGTCATCACCAGGTCGTCGTCGATGACGAAGCCGGACCCGGTCAGGTTCACGCCGCATTCAACCGCGGTGCCCGAGATCTTGGCCACGGACTTCGCCGAGGCCAGCTGTAGGTCGTTGGGCTTCCAATCGGTGTCCTCGACCGGCGCGACCGGCGGGGCGAAGGGCTCGATCAGCGCGGGAATTGTCTGGGCCATCACTGCGGAACGGGCAGTGGAAATGGCGGAGGTGACGAAGTCCGGGGTCAGGCCGCGGATCTTTTCGATCATCTTCGACTTGGCGATTTCGGCGGACAGACGCGGAATACCCATGCTGGAGGCGGAGAAGGCCAGTGCGCCGATGATGGTGGCGGTAATCAGGATCGAGAGCGCGCCACCGGCCAGCCGGTCCGCGGCACGCAGGAAATCGACGTTCATCCAATGGCGGATCTTGGTGGCGATGAAACGGCCCAGGGCCTGCCCCATGATGATCAGCACCGCGGCGGTGGCGACCATCAGGCCCACCCTCCACCACGGGTTGCTGGCCAGCGTCGAAACCAGCGGAATGGCGAAGAAGGCTGCCACGCCGCCGACGACCAGTCCGAGCATGTCCCCGACCGTCAGGAGGAAGCCGCGGCGGAGCCCGATAATGAAAAAGGTCAGCAGAACAACGCAAATGACCGCGTCCAGCCAGCCGAAAACTTCGAGCACCGAGACTCCACTTCATTCATCTAAACGGTATTAATCCAAGGTACCCTTAGAAGCTGATGGATTTCTGCGAGCATATTCGCGAGTTTTGTTCGAAACTGCGTGATTTTCAACATTTTCTTGGGTAAACCACGTGTGGAAACTGTCACATTGTTACCGAATACGGCACAATGAAGTAAGCGCCTACTACTGTTGACAGGAGATTTAATGGATATCGAGGTACTGCGTCGTGCGCCACTTTTCGCGTCGCTCGGTGATGAAGTATTCGCCACGCTAACCGAAGAACTGACCGAGGTCGATCTGTCCCGTGGTGCATCGGTGTTCCGTGAAGGCGATCAGGGCGACCGCCTCTACTTCATCGTCTCGGGCAAGATTAAGCTTGGCCGCACTTCGTCGGACGGACGCGAAAACCTGATTGCCGTTCTCGGCCCAGGCGAGCTGTTCGGCGAAATGGCTCTTTTCGATCCACACCCGCGCAACGCAACGGCGACCGCTGTGTCGGAAACCCGACTGGCCGGTCTGAGCCACGAGAACATGCGCAAGGCGATCCTGAACTCTCCTGAGGTTTCGATCCAGCTGCTGCAGGCTCTGGCTGCCCGTCTGCGTCGCACCAACGAGTCCCTTGCCGACCTGGTGTTCTCCGACGTTCCTGGCCGTGTGGCCAAGGCCCTGTTGGATCTGGCTGACCGCTTCGGTCGCCCGGCCACCGACGGCATCCTGGTCGCTCACGAGCTGACCCAGGAAGAGCTGGCACAGCTTGTCGGCGCCTCGCGCGAAACCGTGAACAAGGCCCTGGCCGAGTTCGTGCAGCGCGGATGGCTGCGTCTGGAAGCACGCGCCGTCGTGATTCTGGATATCCAGCGTCTGCGCCAGCGTTCGCGCTAAGCCGCACCAGCGAAAACAGCGAGGGCCGAATACCTGTCACAGGTATTCGGCCCTCGCTGTTTTCGCACCGGCTCACAGCCGCCGGCTCAGTGGCCGGCCGTGGCCTGCCACGAGCTGGCCGAGTCGGCCTTCTGCGTTCCGATGACCTCAAGATAGTAGGTGCCGTCGCGCACCAGAAGATCAGGATGCTGCAGGTCGAAGGAGCGCACCCGGGACAGGTAGGCCACCACGCCATTGGCATCGGTCATTCGTTCGAGCATGATTTCCACCGCCGGGTAGGTGATCTGCGACAGGCTCATGCCGACGGTGTTCGGCTGGCCGACCATGTCCCCTAGCGTGCTGCTGTTGCGTTTGGCCACTACCTGGCTGGCAACGCACCAGCGCCCCCATTTGCCCTTGCCGCGCAGCAGCGTCGGCTCCTGCCGCAGCGGGACGGTCGCGGCGAAGTACCAGGTGTCGAAGCGCCTGAATGCGAAGTTCGGGCTGAGCCAATGGGCCACCGGGCGCAGCAGGTCGGTGCGCAGCCCCAACCCGCGGCGTTTGAGGAATTCATCGAAGCCCAAGTCCTGACCCGCAATCGTTTCCCGGGCGGTCATCCATTCCTCGGGATCACTCATTTCCACCACCGACTGCTCGTCGGTGCCGGCCAACAGGATGCCGGTTTCCTCGAAAAGTTCTCGAATGGCGCAGACGATATGCGCCTGCACCAGTTGCTGGTCCAGCACGTCCATGCGCTTGGACCACTGCGACAAGCTCGGGCCGAACCACTTGTAGGTGGCCCTGTCGCTGGCTTCGTGGCTGCCTCCGGGGAATGCCACGTTGCCCAGGGGGGATCCCCCGGGCCGGTAGGTCAGATAGGTCTCCACACCCTGGGAGGTGTCGCGCACCAGGCTCACCGAGGAGGCCTTGCGGGCGGCGCGCGGGGTGCGCGTGCCGAAGGCGAACCAGTTTTCCGCCGCGGAGACTTCATGCGGCGGCACGTCGAAGAGCCGTCGCACCACGCCGTGGCGCGGTCCCGACGGGAATGCCCGCCGGGACCGCGCTACGGAATCGCGTCGTGGACTACTCAAATTCCGCGATGACCTCAACCTCAACCGGAGCATCCAGCGGCAGGACTGCCACGCCGACAGCCGAACGGGCATGCAGGCCTGCGTCGCCGAGCACCTCGCCGAAGAACTCGGAGGCACCGTTGATGACGCCCGGCTGGCCGGTGAACTCAGGTGCCGAGGCCACGAAGCCGACAACCTTCACGATGCGTTTGATGCGATCCAGATCACCGATTTCGGCCTTGATGGCCGCCAACGCGTTCAACGCCGCAGTCTGGGCCATGCCCTTGGCAGTCTCGGCGGAGACCTCTGCGCCGACCTTTCCCACGGCTGAGAGTTCACCATTAATCAGCGGCAACTGGCCTGAGGTGTAAACGTAGTTGCCGGTGGTGACGGCAGGCAGGTAGGCGGCGACCGGCTTGGCGACGGCGGGAAGGGTGAGTCCAAGCTCGGACAGGCGAGCTTCGACACGCGAGGAAGTGGCTTCTTGCATGGGGTTTTACTCCTTTTTTCGAGGTTTGGTTATTACTGCTTCGGGCGCTTGAGGTAAGCCACCGGAGAGGTGCCGTTAGGGCCTGGAACAACGGTTACCAGTTCCCATCCGTCGTCTCCCCACTGGTCGAGAATCTGCTTCGTCGCGTGGATCAGCAGAGGTAATGTGGCGTATTCCCATTTAGTCATACTCGATACGTTAGCGTGTCCTTGTAAACTAGTGGGTATGGCAGCTAAGAAGTCACCCTTTTTTGATACAGCTACCACTCTGGGCAAAATCGTCGCATTCTTCGGAATCAGTGCTCTGTGTGGTGTGCTCGCCGCCGGCATGATTGTGCCCGTGGCAGCTATCGCAAAATCCGGCTTGACCACCGGTAACAACATTGTGAGCGCGCTTCCGAGCTCGTTCGAGGCACTCCCGATTTCGGAGCCTTCGACGATCGTGGATGCCGAGGGCAAGGAAATCGCGAAGTTCTACGAGCAGAACCGCCAGCCGGTGAAACTTGATGACATTTCGCCCTTCATGCGCAAGGCAATCGTCTCGGTGGAGGACGAACGTTTCTACGAGCACAAGGGCATCGACCCGCAGGGCATCGCCCGTGCAGTGGTCGGCAACCTCACGGGTTCCTCGCGCTCGGGTGCTTCGACCCTGACCCAGCAGTACGTGAACAACCTGCTGGTGAACAACCAGGAACTGACAGGTTCCGAGGAAAGCACCATCAGCGGCCAGAAGGACTACGCGGACAAGATCCGCGAGCTGAAGTACGCCGTGTCCATCGAGAAGGAAATGTCCAAGGACGAGATCCTCGAGGGCTACCTGAATCTGGTGCTGTTCTCGGGCCGCGAGTATGGGGTGCAGGCTGCCGCACAGTACTTCTACTCCGTTGACGCCAAGGACCTGAACCTCCAGCAGTCGGCAATGCTCGCCGGCATGGTGCAGCTGCCCAACGTCTACAACCCGATCAACAATCCGGAGCGTTCGCTGGATCGCCGCAACAAGGTGCTGGGCAATATGCTGCGCGCCGGCGCGATCACCAAGGCCGAATACGACAAGGCCGTCAAGAGCGATCTGGAGCTGGATCCGAGCCGCTCCCCTTCGGGCTGCATCGCCGCGGCTGACAACGCCTACTTCTGCGACTACGTCACCAACTTGATCCTCACCGACGACGCCTACGGCGAGACCAAGCAGGACCGCGAAAACCTGCTGTACCGCGGCGGTTTGACCATCAAGACCACGCTGAACAGCAAGCTGAACAAGAAGGCTGCCAAGGACGCACGCAAGGCCATCGATCCGAAGGCCAAGTCGAACAAGGACGTTTTCTCCTCGATCGTTTCGGTTGAGCCGGGAACCGGCAACATCCTGACCATGGCGCAGAACACCACGTACGACCCATCCGGCGGCTTGGGAAACACCGTGATCAACTTCGCCGTGGAACGTTCGCTCGGCGGCGCCGGCGGCTTCCAGGGCGGTTCCACCATGAAGCCTTACACCACGCTCGCGTGGCTCAAGGAAGGCCACAACATGTGGGACACGATCAATGCCCGCAAGCAGACTTTCCCTGTTGGTTACAAGTTCAAGGCATCCTGCCTTCCCGGAGGAACCACCACCGTCGGCGCCCCGTGGGAACCTAAGAACGCTTCGCGTGGCTTCTACCGCTCGATGAAGGTCGACTACGGCCTGTACTGGTCGATCAACTCCGCGACCGTGCAGGAAGCTGCCAAGCTCGACCTGTGCAACATCACCGACTACATCAACGCGCTGGGTGTGAAAGCCCAGGACGCGGGCGAGAACGGCACCCCGGCCGACTTCACCCCGTCCAACCCGTCGTTCATCATCGGTTCCGAGAAGATCACCCCGCTGAGCCAGGCCGCAGCCTTCGCGGCATTCGCCAACAAGGGCGAGTTCTGCGAACCGCGTGCACTGACCTCGGTCACCGACCGCGACGGCAACTCGTACAAGGTCAAGAAGACCACCTGCAGCCAAGCCGTTGAGGAGCAGCACGTCAGCGACCTGAACGGCACCCTTTCGCGGATCGCCAAGACCCGTGTGGCCAAGGGAAGCATCGACGTCCCGATCGCCGGCAAGACCGGTACGAACAACGGCGCGACCTCCACCTGGTTCGTCGGCTACACCAGCGGCATTTCCACCGCTTCGTGGGTCGGCCGACTGAAGGGCCAGGGCGAGGACCGCGAGGAAAACTTGATGCACGGCGCCATGATCAACGACCAGCGTGCACCATCCATGGTTGACTCCTCGACCTATGCCGCACCGCTGTGGCTGGACTTCATGCAGGAAGCCGTTTACGACTACCCGCACGAATCCCTCGGCTCGGCACGCAAGGCCCCGGTTGTGAAGAAGAAGGAGCCTGCCGAGGATTCCACGGAAGACTCGAAGTCTGATTCGAAGGAAGACTCGAAGTCCGATTCCAAGAAGGAATCGAGCTCGGAGTCGAAGTCGGATGAAAAGGAATCCAAGAAGGAGTCCAAGTCGGAGTCCAAGGAATCCAAGTCCGATTCCGAGAAAGAATCAAAATCTGATGACTAGCTTGTAGCTGAGAAGGCCGCGTTCAACTTTGGTTGAACGCGGCCCTTCGGTTTAGATTGGCTTATTGAAGGCTTTGTGGAAAGCCGTATTGAAAGGACGATGACGGACAGGTCATGGCGGAACAGAAAAACTTTGCATCGGCATTGGGCCATGCTGCCGGCACCGCGGCCCTGCTGGCCGCCGGAGCGCTGGCTGCAGGCGGAGCCCTCATCGGTTACGGCATGTACGAGACCCAGAAGTTCGGGGTCCGCCGCGAGACCTTGAAGGTGCTCCCCCGAGGCTCCGCCGACATCCGCATCCTGCATCTGTCCGACATCCACATGATTCCTGGACAGCACCTGAAGACCGGATGGATCCGGAACCTTGCCAGGCTGAACCCCGATTACATCATCAACACCGGCGACAACCTCAGTCACCTGGACGGCGTGCCCGACCTGCTGCACGCGCTGGAGCCGCTGATGCATGTGCCCGGCGCCTTCGTTCCAGGCTCCAACTGCTATTTCGCTCCCCGGCCGAAGAACCCGCTGCGCTACCTGATCCGGCACACCGGCACCCCGAACCCTTCGGAACGCGACGCGTTGCCCTTCGAGAAGATGCACCGGGCTTTCGGAGCGGCCGGATGGATCAACATGTCCAACCAGGCCTACTCGACCGTGCTGAAGGGCATCCGTCTGGACCTGACCGGCGTGGACGACCCGCACATCGCGCGCGACCATTTCGCCGGCTGGACCCGCGGCTCCTCCACCAGCAACGAGGCGCCGCATGTTCGCATCGCCCTGACCCACGCCCCGTACCAGCGGGTCCTGGACCAGTTCACCGCGGCAAACGCCGACGTCATCTTTGCCGGCCACACCCATGGCGGCCAGGTCTGCATCCCGGGCTATGGGGCTCTGGTGTCCAACTGCGACCTGCCGACCTGGCGCGCCCGCGGCCTGACCTACTGGGAGCACGCAGGCAATAGCGTGCCATTGAATGTCTCGGCCGGCCTGGGGCATTCCCGCTTCGCCCCGATCCGCATCGCCTGCCCGCCGGAAGCCGTGCTGGTAACGCTGACCGCCCGAGACTAACCTCCTCGAATCCTGATGGCTTCGTGCCTGCCGCATTGTTGCGCGACAGGCGCGAAGCCATTTTTTCGTCCTATGTGAAACATTCACTTCTCAATCCCGTGAATGATTGAATTCTCCCAACTAGTGACTGTAGTCTGTAGCTCTGTCGAAAATCTGGGTGAATGCGGGGAATCGTGGCGCAGGGCAAGAACGGTGGAACCGCCGAGGTCGTTCCGCTGTCAAAAACATTGAAAAGACTCGCACCCTTCGTCAAACCGGTACTGCCCCGGCTCATCGGCGGATTCTTCTGCGCGCTGGGCGCGGGTATCGTGGCGCTGGCCATTCCGCAGGTCCTGGCCAAGCTGGTCAACGACGTCCTCGCGGTCGACGGCGCCTCCGGGCAGGTCTGGTTTGCCGTCGGCATCATCACCCTGCTCGGCTTCGTCGAAGCGCTGCTGATCTTCCTGCGCCGCCAGTTCGTGCTCAACCCCGCCGCAGGCGTTGAAATGAACATGCGTGTGGGGTTCTTCCAGCACCTGCAGCGCCTGCCGGTCGCCTTCCATGAACGCTGGGGCTCCGGGCAGCTGCTCTCGCGCAGCATGTCGGACCTGTCGCTGCTGCGCCGCTGGATCGCCTTCGGCGCCATGATGCTGATCGTGGACACCGTCACCGTGATCACCGGCCTGGTGCTGATGTTCACCCACTCCTGGACCCTTGGCCTGCTGTTCCTGCTCGGTTCCATCCCGATCGCCATCAAGGCCTACCGCTTCCGCAACGACTTCCGCGCCGCCAGCAGGCTCAGCCAGGACCAGGCCGGCGACCTGGCCACCGCCGTGGAGGAATCCGTGCACGGCATCCGCGTGATCAAGGCCTTCGGCCGCGGGCGCGACATCTACGAGGGATTCAACGAGCAGGCCAAGTCGCTGCAGGAAACCGAGCTGTCCAAAGCCAGGACGCTGGCCAGCTTCCTGCTCACCGTGGTCGCCATCCCGGAAACCATCCTCGGCATCGGGCTGATCATCGGCATCGCCCAAGTGGCCGCCGGCACGCTGAGCGTGGGCTCGCTGGTCGCCTTCTTTGCCATCGCCGCGGTCATCGCCATTCCGGTGGAAGCCATGGGCATGCTGCTGGGCATGACGCTGAGCACCAAAACGGCGCTGGAACGTCATTTCGAGGTCATGGATTCGGTCAACGACATCACTTCCCCTGAAGCGCCGGTGCGGCCGGCGCAATACACCGGTGCGGTGCAGCTGGAGCACGTCCGCTTCGCCTACCCGGACGACGCGGGCCGCGCCCGTCCGATTCTGGCGGAGATCAACCTCGAGATCCGCCCCGGGGAAACCATGGCGCTGGTGGGCATCACCGGCTCGGGCAAGTCCACGCTGCTGAACCTTGTCCCCCGGCTGCACGACACGACCGCCGGCACGGTGAAAGTGCACGGGGTCGACGTGCGCGACTGGGACCTTGACGAGCTGCGTACCGAGGTCGCGGTGGCCTTCGAGGACACCACGCTGTTCTCCACCACCATCCGGGACAACGTGCTCATGGGCGCGCCCGGCGACCTGACGGCCGAACAGCGCGAAGCGCTGCTGGCCGAAGCGCTGGATGTCGCGCAGGCGCAGTTCGCCTACCAGCTGGCCGACGGGGTGGACACGCTGATCGGCGAGGAGGGCCTGTCCCTTTCCGGCGGGCAGCGCCAGCGCATCGCCCTGGCCCGCGCCATCGCGGCCCGCCCGCGGGTGCTGGTGCTCGACGACCCGCTCTCGGCGCTGGATGTGCGCACCGAGGAAGCTGTCACCGCACGGCTGCGCAGCGTCCTGTCCGGAACCACCACGCTGGTGGTGGCGCACCGTCCCTCCACCGTGATGCTGGCCGACCGCGTGGCGCTGCTGCGCGACGGGCGCATCGACGCGGTGGGAAGCCACGCGAACCTGCTGAGCACCAACGAACACTACCGCTATGTCATCGCCAGCCTGGACGAGAACGAGCCCGAGATCCGATCGGAGGTCGTCCGATGAGCAGGCCCCTGGGCGTCGCCAACGAAGACACCGTCAAGCTCACCGGCGCCGAGCGCAAGGACGTGCGCCGGCGTTCCTTCCGCCTGCTCGCCACGCTGGCGCTGCCGCAGAAGAAGCTATTCATCCTGACCATCGTGCTGGTGCTGTTCACCAATGCGGCCCGCGTGCTGCTGCCGGTGCTCATCGCGCTGACCATCGACTGGACGCTGCCGCAGGTGCGCCAGGGCAACTGGGCCTCGCTGGGGGTCACCGGCGGGGCCTATATCCTCTGCGCCATCCTAGCCGGCGTGCTGCTGTCCTGGTACATCAAGTGCGCCGCGAGGATCTCCCAGGCCATGCTGCTGGACCTGCGCCAGAAGGTCTTCCGCCACACCCAGCGCCTGAGCCTGGAATTCCACGAGAGCTACACCTCCGGGCGCATCATCTCCCGCCAGACCTCCGACCTGGAGACCCTGCGCGAGCTGCTGGACCAGGGTGTCTCCGAGCTGGCCTCCTCCTGCGTGTTCATCATCTTCACGCTGATCTCCATCTTCGCGCTGGACTGGCGCTCGGGCGTGGTGGTCTGCATCGCGGCGGTGCCGGTGGCCGTCCTGTTCCACTGGTACCAGAGCCGCTCCGAGGTGCTCTACCGCGAATCCCGCGTGGTCTCCGCCAAGGTGATCTCCACCTTCGTGGAAACCATGACCGGCATCCGCGCGGTCAAGGCCTTCCGCCGCGAACGCGCCAACGACGCGAACTACGCGGATATCGCCGGGGCGTACCGGGACAACAACGTGCGTTCCTTCAACCTCTTCGGCGTGCTGCAGCCGGGGCTGGTGCTGATCGGCAACCTGACGGTTGCCGCGCTGCTTGCCTATGGAGGATTCCGCATCATCGACGGAACCTTGGCCGTGGGCGTCTTGGTCGCGATCCTGTTGGCCGCCAAGCGCGTCTTCCAGCCCATGGACGAGATCGCCATGTTCTACTCCTCGCTGCAGTCCGCCACCGCGGCTCTGGAGAAGGTCTCCGGCCTGCTCGAAGAGGAGCCCACGGTCCGCGAGCCGCGCTCCCCTCGCAGCATCGAACGCGTCCGCGGCGAACTGGTCTTCCGGGACGCGGTGTTCGGCTACGGCGACGGGCCGGTGGTCATGGACCGCTTCGACCTGGCGATCGAAGCCGGGCAGACCGTGGCAGTGGTCGGCCAGACCGGTGCCGGCAAGTCGACGCTGGCCAAGCTGATCGCCCGCTTCTACGACTTACGCTCCGGTAGCCTGGAGCTGGATTCGGTGCCGATCAGCGAGCTGTCCAACGAGGAGCTGCGCCGGCATGTGGTGATGGTGACCCAGGAGGCGTTCTTGTTCTCCGGCACCGTGGCTGAGAACATCGCGCTGGGGCGTCCGGGCGCTTCGCTGGAGGAAATCCACGACGCGGCGCGGGCCGTGGGAGCGCACGAGTTCATCCTGGACCTGCCCGACGGCTACGACACCGACGTGAACAAGCGCGGCGGCCGCGTCTCGGCCGGACAGCGGCAGCTGCTCTCCTTCGCCCGGGCGTTCCTGGCCGACCCGGCGGTGCTGATCCTCGACGAGGCCACCAGCTCGCTGGACATCCCCTCCGAACGCGCGGTGCAGCATGGTCTGCAGACCCTGCTGGGCAACCGCACGGCGCTGATCATCGCCCACCGGCTGTCCACCGTGCAGATCGCCGACCGGGTGCTGGTGGTGCACGACGGAAAGATCGTGGAGGACGGCAGCCCGGAGGAACTGATCGCCGCCGAGGGCCGCTTCGCGGTCCTGCACAAGGCCTGGCTGGACTCGCTGGTATAGCAAGACGCAACGAAGGCCCGCTGGAATGGGAGAACCCCGCACACCGAAGTGTGCGGGGTTCTCTTGGTAGGCGTCTGGGCAAACTAGGCGGTGAAGGTGCGCCCGGTCAGCCGCTCGTACGCCTCGATGTAGCGCGCGCGGGTCTTCTCGATGATTTCAGCGGGAAGCGCCGGAGGCTGCTGGCCCGAGGTCTTGTCCCAGCCCGAAGCCTGCGAGGTCAGCCAGTCGCGGACGAACTGCTTGTCGAAGCTTGCCTGGGCCTGGCCCGGCGCGTAGGACTGCGCGTCCCAGAAGCGCGAGGAATCCGGGGTCAGCACCTCGTCGCCCAAGGTGATCTGGCCGGTGGCCGGATCCGCGCCGAACTCTACCTTGGTGTCGGCCAGGATGATGCCGCGCTCGCGCGCGATCTTCTCGGCCTGCTCGTAGAGCGCCACGGTCTTCTCGCGCAGCGCCTCGGCCACCTGGGTGCCTACGCGGTCCACGGTCTGCTCGAACGAGATGTTCTCGTCATGCTCGCCCACTTCGGCCTTGGCCGAGGGGGTGAACAGCGCCGGCTCAAGGCGCGAGCCATCCACCAGGCCTGCCGGTAGCGGCAGCTCGCAGACGGTCGAGGACACCTTGTACTCGGCCAGGCCGGAACCGGTCAGGTAGCCGCGGGCGATGCACTCGATCGGGTACATCTCCAGCTTCTTGCAGACCATTGCGCGCCCCGCCACCTCGGCCGGGACCTCGGTGGAGATCACGTGGTTGGCGAAGTCGCCCAGCTGCTCGAACCACCACAGGCTCAGCTGCGTGAGCACCTTGCCCTTGTCCGGGATTTCGCTGGTCAGCACGAAATCGTAGGCGCTGATGCGGTCGGAGGCCACCACCAGCACGCGGTCGGTGTCCTGGAAGCTGACGCCCGCCGGAACGTAGAGGTCGCGCACCTTGCCCGAGTAGAAGTGGTCCCAACCCTCAAGGGCGAGCACGTCGGTCTGGAATCCTGCCATGAATCTGTAGTCCTCTACTTGCTTTCGTTTGCCACGACGATCTCGCCGCGTTCTGCCTTCAGTGCGATGTCGCTGCGCGACTGGGCACCGGGCCAGCTGATTTCCGCCACGCCGGCATACGCCGCAGCACGGGCCGCCGACAGGTCTTCGCCCAGGCCGACCACCGCCAGCACGCGGCCGCCGGCCACGGTGATGTTGCCCTGCTCGTCGCTGGCGGTGCCTGCGTGCATGACATGCACGTTGTCGATGGCGTTGGCCGCGTCCAGGCCGGCGATTACCGCACCCTTGACCGGGGTGTCCGGGTAGTTCTCCGCGGCGATGACCACGTCCACCGCGGTCTGCTTGGACCACACCAGCTGCTCGGTGTCATCCAGCTTGCCTCGGGCCGCGGCCAGCAGTACGCCGCCCAGCGGGGTCTTCAGGCGGGCCAGCACTGCCTGGGTCTCCGGGTCGCCGAAGCGGGCGTTGAACTCGATGACGCGGATGCCGCGCTTGGTGATGGCCAGGCCGCAGTAGAGCACGCCGGTGAACGGGGTGCCGCGCTTTTCCATCTCGCGCAGGGTCGGGTAGGCCACGCGTTCCATGACCTCGTCCACGAAGCCTTCCGGCAGCCATTCGAGCGGCGAGTACGCGCCCATGCCACCGGTGTTCGGACCTTCGTCATTGTCGAAGATGCGCTTGAAGTCCTGGGCCGGAGACAGCGGCACCGCGTGCAGCCCGTCGCAGATGACGAACAGGGACACTTCCGGGCCGTCCAGGAATTCCTCGATGACCACGGTGCCTCCGGCCGCGAAGCAGGCCTCGGCGTGGGCCAGCGCTTCGGCGCGGTCGGAGGTGACTACCACGCCCTTGCCGGCCGCCAGCCCGTCGTCCTTGACGACGTAGGGCGCGCCGAACTCGTCCAGCGCGCGGGCGGCTTCATCGGTGTTCGTGGCGACGTGCGCCATGGCGGTCGGCACCTGGGCGGCGGCCATGACGTCCTTGGCGAAGGCCTTGGAAGCTTCCAGCTGCGCCGCGGCCTTGGTCGGACCGAAGACCGGGATGCCCGCGGCGATCAGCGCGTCGGCCACACCGGCTGCCAGCGGGGCTTCCGGGCCGACTACCACCAGGTCGCTGGCCAGTTCGCGGGCCAGGGCGAGCACTGCTGCCGGATCCTGGGCGTCGATCGCGTGGGTGGTGACGTCCTGCGCCATGCCGGCGTTGCCGGGCGCGCAATGGACCTCGTTGACGTAGGGGTCTGCACTCAGTGCTCGGACAATTGCATGTTCGCGGCCGCCTGGGCCAATAACCAGTACCTTCACATGCCAAAGTTTACCGGAGATCCCCGCTCCCCCAGGCGTGTGTGACCGCGCGATGCCACACATCCCCAGTGGCGGGTCCAGGGCCTAGACTGGCAGGCATGGAACTTGGCCTTGAGTTGTCCGACTGCGCCGAACTGGTGCGCATCACCCGCAATAAAGTGGTTGAATCCCGCCATCTCGGGGTAGCCGTGGTGCTGGACCCCTCCGGGCAGGTGGCGGCCGTGCTGGGCAAGCCGCAGGCACGGATCTTCCCGCGCTCCGCGCTCAAGCCCTTCCAGACCATCGGCTCGCTGCGCGCCGGCGCGCAACTCTCATCCCAGGGTACCGCTTTAGCCTGCGCCAGCCACCTGGGCACCTTCCGGCACCAGCGCATCGCCGAGCAGACGCTGGAAGCCGCGGGGCTGGGCACAACCGACCTGCAGTGCCCCAGTTCCTGGCCGGGCGACTCCGCGACCCGGGATGCAATGAATCGCCAAGGCCTGGGGCCTGGCAGGCTGGCATTCAACTGCTCGGGCAAGCATGCTGCCTTCCTGAATGCCGCGGTTCACGCCGGCGAACCAACCGGCTCATATCTCTCCCCCGGCCACCCGGTGCAGCGCGCGGCGCTGGATGCCATGGAGGAATTCTGCGGACCGATCAGCTTCGTCGGGATCGACGGCTGCGGCGCTCCGGCCCCGCAAATGTCGCTGTTGTCCCTGGCCCGGGGATTCGGCCGGCTCGTTTCTTCCACGGACCCCCAGGCCGAGCAGGTGGTGCAGTCAATCCGCGAGAATCCGTGGGCCATCCGCGGCGAAGGGTCGGCCAACACCCTGGTGATCGAGCGCACCGGCATCATCGCCAAGCTCGGCGCCGAGGGCGTGCTGGCCATGGGAACCCCGGGCGGATACAGCGTGGCGCTGAAAATGCTCGACGGTTCCTCGCGCGGCACCGACCTGCTGGCACTGGACCTGCTGGCCTCCGCCGGAGCACTGGGCAAGGAGGAGCACCGGCAGCTTCGCGCAGCGCTGGCGCCGGCCGCCTCGACACCCGGGGCGCGCGCGGCTGGACTAGAGTTGGCAGGTAGGGATTTCTCCGGAAACTGAATCATGACGCCTCACCGTCATCAAGCGAAGGGGCCTGGCACATGGCCATCAAACGGCGCATCAACGACACCGACGGGCGCTCCGCGCTCAGGGAATGGGTTAATTCGTTGCAAGCCGAAGCTTCCTTGCCCCGCCCGGTGCTGGCCACCGCGGTGCGTTTCACCCTAGAGGAGCTCGCCTCGCGGGCCGAGGGCAACTCGGTGGAAGTCAGGGTGCCGCCCTTCGGTGTGACTCAGTGCATACCCGGGCCCCGGCACACCCGCGGGACCCCTCCGAATGTGGTCGAAATGCCAGCCGATCTATGGCTTCGCCTGGCAACAGGGAAGCTCGTCTGGGCGCAGGCCCTGCAAAGTGGGCAATTGCACGCCTCTGGACTTAGGGCAGACTTGTCGGCACATCTTCCCCTGATTGAGTACCCTTAAAGGTATGGAGCAACACCCCGCCACCCCGTCGTCTGCCGATCAGCCCATCGAAGTCCAGGTTCACGCATCACCGAAGTTCTGGCCTTTCGTCTTGACGTTCCTCGTCATAGGCGCGTTGGTTGGACTGATTGTCGGCCTGGTTGGGGAGCCGTCCGAGGAATATTCACGTGCATCGGCCTCCGGGTTCTTTGCCATGTTCTGCGGCGGCTTGGGCGTCGGTATCGGCGCCGTGGTCTACGTGATCGTTGATCGCGTGACCATGCGCAAATCCAGCAATCATCTGGCGGTTCCCCTGGCCGAGGACACCGACTCCAGCGGACCACAAGGCTAGGGCGCCCTTCCCCTTCCCAGGAAGGCAGGCGGCCGCGCACCTGGCCGCCACCCACCACATATTTGGTCGGTGTCGACCTCTGAGAAACATGAGAGAATAATTACATGGCGCGTGGCGATGGATTTCTAAATCACGACCTCCTTCCGGGCGAGAAGGGGCCGCAGGATGAATGCGGCGTCTTCGGCGTCTGGGCTCCGGGTGAAGAAGTCGCGAAGCTGACCTATTACGGTCTTTATGCACTGCAGCACCGAGGCCAGGAATCCGCTGGCATCGCAACCTCTGATGGTGCACGCATCAACGTCTACAAGGACATGGGCCTCGTCTCCCAGGTCTTCGACGAGAACACCCTGAACTCCATGACCGGCCAGCTGGCCATCGGCCACTGCCGCTACTCCACCACCGGCTCCAGCCACTGGGCCAACGCG
Organism: Glutamicibacter soli; assembly: GCF_003309065.1. Lineage (GTDB taxonomy): Bacteria > Actinomycetota > Actinomycetes > Actinomycetales > Micrococcaceae > Glutamicibacter > Glutamicibacter soli. The sequence goes on from NZ_POAF01000005.1 coordinate 231,226, forward strand.
CAGCCGACCCTGGGCCCGACCACCACTGGCACCGTGGCCCTGGCCCACAACGGCAACCTCACCAACTCGGCAGATCTGGCGGACATGGTCCGCGCCAAGCAGCTCGCCGAAGGCGGCAAGGTCCGCGGCGAGCTCGCCCAGGGCAACACCACCGACACCGCGCTGGTCACCGCGCTGCTGGCCGGTTCCGAAGGCCAGAGCCTGGAAGACACCGCCCTGGAGCTGCTGCCGAAGATCGAAGGCGCCTTCTGCTTCGTCTTCATGGACGAGGACACCCTCTACGCAGCCCGCGACCCGCACGGCATCCGCCCGCTGGTGCTCGGCCGTCTGGACCGCGGCTGGGTTGTCGCCTCCGAGCAGCCCGCCCTGGCCACCGTGGGCGCCTCGTTCATCCGCGAGATCGAGCCGGGCGAAATGATCGCCATCGACGAGAACGGCGTGCGCTCCACCCGCTTCGCCGAAGCCACCCCCAAGGGCTGCGTCTTCGAGTACGTGTACCTGGCCCGCCCGGATGCCACCATCGCCGGCCGTTCGGTCTACGAATCGCGGGTGGAGATGGGCCGCCAGCTGGCCCGCGAGAACTCCGCCGAGGCTGACATCGTGATCCCGGTTCCGGAATCCGGCACCCCGGCGGCCATCGGCTACGCCGAGGAATCCGGCATCCCGTTCACCCACGGCTTCGTGAAGAACGCCTACGTGGGCCGCACCTTCATCCAGCCGTCGCAGACCCTGCGCCAGCTGGGCATCAAGCTCAAGCTCAACGCCCTGGAGACCGTGCTGCGCGGCAAGCGCGTGGTAGTGGTGGACGACTCGATCGTGCGCGGCAACACCCAGCGCGCCGTGGTGCGCATGCTGCGCGAGGCCGGCGCGGCCGAGGTTCATGTGAAGATCTCCTCCCCTCCGGTGAAGTGGCCCTGCTTCTACGGCATCGACTTCGCCACCCGCGCGGAGCTGATCGCCAACGGCGCCGCCGTGGAGGAAATCGGCAAGTCGATTGGCGCGGACTCGCTGGCCTACATCTCCGAGGACGGCATGATCGAGGCCACCCGCCAGCCGCGCGAGCGCCTGTGCACCGCCTGCTTCACCGGCGACTACCCGATCGCCCTGCCGGATGCCACCCGCCGCGGCAAGAACCTGCTGGAAGCCGCCAACCAGGCCGGCTGCGAGCCGGGCCCGGACTCCGAGCTCGAAGTCACCCTCTAGCCCACGCCCACCCACGTAACCCACCTCGTTGCAAGCGCACCTCAGCACAGCTGCGGTGTCCACGACAGATAGGAACCCCCTGCCATGAGCGGCACGCAAGATCAGCCCACGTCCATCACGTACGCCGGCGCAGGTGTAGACGTCGAAGCCGGCGACCGCGCGGTCGAGCTGATGAAGGGCGCGATCAAGGCGACCCACACCTCCGGCGTTGTCGGCGGGGTCGGCGGCTTCGCAGGACTCTTCGACGTCTCCTTCCTGACCGGCTACAAGAAGCCGTACCTGGCCACCTCCACCGACGGCGTGGGCACCAAGGTCGCCATCGCCCAGAAGCTGGACATCCACGACACCATCGGCCAGGACCTGGTCGGCATGGTCGTGGACGACATCGTTGTGGTCGGCGCCAAGCCGCTGTTCATGACCGACTACATCGCCACCGGCAAGGTCGTTCCGGAGCGCATCGCCGACATCGTGCGCGGCATCGCCGAGGGCTGCAAGCTGGCAGGCACCGCGCTGGTCGGCGGCGAAACCGCCGAGCACCCGGGGCTGCTGGCCGAGGACGAGTACGACGTGGCAGGCGCCGCCACCGGCGTCATCGAGGCAGACCAGCTGCTGGGCCCGGAACGCGTGAAGGCCGGCGACGTGGTCATCGGCATGGCCTCCTCCGGCATCCACTCCAACGGCTACTCGCTGGTGCGCCGCGTCATCGCCCACGCCAAGTGGGAGCTCGACCGGGACGTCGCCGAGTTCGGCCGCACCCTGGGCGAGGAACTGCTGGTTCCGACCCGCATCTATACCAGCGCCTGCCTGGATCTGGTCGGCGCCCTGAACGACGGAGAGAACTTCGGCGTGCACGGCTTCAGCCACGTCACTGGCGGCGGCCTGGCCGCCAACCTGGCCCGCGTGCTCCCGCAGGGCCTGATGGCCCGCGTGGACCGCTCGACCTGGTCGCTGCCTGCGGTCTTCTCCACCATCGCGCAGCTGGGCAACGTGCCGCAGGCCGACCTTGAACGCACCCTGAACCTGGGTGTGGGCATGGTCGCCGTCGTGGATCCTGCCGTGGCCGACCGCGCCGTCGAACTGCTCAACGCCGCGGGCATGGGCGCCTGGGTCATGGGCGAGGTCGAGAACCTGGATCCGTCGGCTTCCGCCGCAGGCCTGGACTTCGTCCAGGGCGCCAAGGGCGTGGACGGCGGCGCAGTGCTGCTGACCGGCAGCTACGCCAAGTAGGGCTAACGCTTCAACCCCCTGCATACCGGCCGGAAGGCCGGCATGCAGGGGGTTTTGCGTTTCCCGACACGCATGATTAACCGGATGGGTTCCGCGTGGCCGGCGTACAGGAATCGATTCAGCGGTAGTCGATGGTCAGCAGCGAGTCCCCCGGCAGCGATCGCAACGACTGCTCCGCAAGCTGCGAGACTTGGATCCCCGAGGCACGGCGCGGAACAATCTCCGCTTCCGCCGGGCTCCAGCAACTGAGGATGGCGATTCGCGACACGTGCTCGGCGATGCTTGGCAGTACGTGCAGCCAGGCGATCAGGGTCTGTGGGTCGAGTCCGTCGCTGGGCTTTTTCCCGGGGCCGAGCCCCACCAGGCTCCCGCAGTTGCACATGTTCGGCACCAGTTCAAAGTGCCTGGAGCTGCTGCGGACGCGTGAAGACTTGATCCGCAGCTCGGTGTCCTGCGGGGCAACGCCCAGCCGCGATGCGGTTTCTGCGACGAATCGCTCAGTAAACGAGTGGGCGTTGATCGCCCAGAGCACGGTTTGGCACATGCATCAATTATGCAGGTGACTGACGTCGGCAGCCGGTGCCCGATGAGCTTCTGCCCGGGCCGGTGCGGCAAGGCTGGCCGCGACGCGAAATGCCCTCGCCTCGGGCCTTGCCAGCGTCTGGGTAAGTTGACCCATGGCCTCCTCCGCATGATGGGTGATCCGCCCAACGCGCGGATCCTGCGCCGCCCGTAGCGTGGACTGCGTGAACGGTCCGGGGACTTCCCGCCGACCGCCAGCCCGCCCCGGCCCAGCTAAAGCATGCCGGCCAGGCCAGGATCGACGCGAAGCTCACAAAGCACGGAGCCCGCCGGCACACCGCGTGGGCCAACACCATCTTGGACGCCGTGGATGAGCAGACAGCAGTCGTGGTTGGCACCGAGGCCGCCGGTTTGGTCATTCCTCACCTGGCCCGGCAGCTGATCGCCTTGCATGCCCAGCGGACCGACGTGGCCACGCATCTTGAAGCCATGGGTCGGGCGCACCCTCTTTACCCGGTCCTGACTTCCATGCCAGGGGTCGCCGTCAGGGCCACTGCGATCTTCATCGCCTAGACCTCCGGCAAGACCTTCGACAGTGCCGCAGCACTGGCCTCCTATGCCGGGCTGGCGCCAACCTCCCGTCAGTCGGGCACCTCGAATAAGTCCGGACGGGTCAGCCATTCAGGCAACAGACGCCTGAAACGAGCGTTGTTCCTCTCGGCGTTCGCGTCCATCCGTTTCGACCCGGCCAGCCACGCCTACTATGACCGGAAACGGGCTCAGGGCAAACGCCACAACCAGGCGCTCCTCGCGCTGGCCCACCGGAGGCTAACGGTCATGTTCGCAATGATCCGCGACGGGTCGCTTTACGATGCCCCGGTGCCGGAAGTTGCTTGACAAAATACATAGGGCCCCCATCCCCAACGGGCTGATCTGGTGCGCCGCCATCGAGGCTTGCCAAGAGATCGGGGCTTTCGAACGGGTCGGCGAATGGACCGCGGCCCTGGATGTGTTTCGGCTTCTAGAACTAGGCCATTAAAGCGCTAAGACAGTGGGCCAATTCAGCGCGAACTTAGGCCATTTCATCCCACCCCAACAAATCCTCCTGACTAGGAGATTCATAAATGCTAAGTCACCGGCTCAGGATCCTCATTTCCAGTAGCTCTCAACTCATCAACAGCACTCCGGAGCAGAGTGACAGCACCTGTAGAAATCCATGGTGCCCCGAGGCCGTTGGAACATCATGTGAAGAACGCCCTAGTCACATAAAGGGGCAACGCATGATCATAGTCATCGAGCCGCAAGAGACAGTAAAGCAGCCCTCCCAGAAGTAGCAATCCCCGAAGCAAGGTTGACCCCCGCTGAAAGCAGTCAGGTAGTTGAGCATGACCATGGTGGTAACCCATGCGCCGAAATGGTCTACCTTAGGCCACTGAAATGGCCTGGCCTCGCCGCCTTAATGGCCTAGTTCCAAAAAGCCGAAACACACCCTGGACCAGTGGCGACGCAGCAACCCGGGAATGACCGCGTTCGGAGGTGAATGCGCGCTGTACACCGGGCAGCTCCTGGCGCTGCGCGGTGCGTGGGACGAAGCCATGGAGGAATTCTCCGCTGCCGGCCGGCGCTTCGAGAGCAACTCCCAAATCTAGGCGGCGGGGGCGGCCGAACGCGAACGCGGGGACTTGATGCTCATCTGCGGCGAACTGGCCGCCGCGGAGCAGGCCTACCAGGTCTCGGCCGAGCACGGAGGCGACCCGCAGCCGGGGCTGGCGCGGTTGTGGGCCGGGAGGGGCGACACCCAGGCCGCGGTGGCCGCGGTCGAACGCTGCCTGCGCGTGCGCACCGTTCCCGCGCAACGGAACCGGCTGCTGCCCCAGGCAAACGACGTGTTCCTGATGGCGGGCGACACCGAACGCGCGGGCGCGCTGGCTGCCGAGCTGGAGCCGCTGGCCCAGCAGCCGGGGTGCGAGAGTGCGCTGGCCGCGGCCGCCCATGCTTATGCCTGCCTGGAGCTGGCCCGCGGCGATGCGCCGGCGGTACTGCTCTACGCACGCAAGGCGATCCAGGGCTGGGACCGGGTCGGTTGCCCCTACCGGGCCGCCCGGTCGAGGCTCGTGCTGGGGTGTGCACTGCGCCAGCTGGGCGACCAGGGGTCAGCCCACGCTGAATTACAGGCCGCCGCAGACACGTTCCGGCGCTTGGGCGCACTGCCCGAGGCGAGGGAGGCCCAAAACCAGCTGCCGGTTCCCCTACCGGGCCGGTATCCCGTCGGGCTCACCGAGCGGGAGGTGCAGGTACTGCAGCTGGTGGCCGCCGGGCGCAGCAACCGGGACATCGCCGCGCAGCTGTATCTCAGCGAAAAGACCGTGGCCCGGCACCTGAGCAACATCTTCGCCAAGCTCGATGTGGGGTCGCGCACCGCGGCGGCCGCCTGGACCTTCGCCCACCACCTTGCCTAGCGAGGCTAGGAGAGCTGGTCCAGCGCCTGCCCCAACGGAACCCGCCAACGCCAGGTCGCCTTCTGTTCGCCGCGCACGTGCCCGTTGGTAATCAGCGCGACCGGAAGCCCCAGCTTCACGAAGTCCAGCAGGATGCGGTAGCCGCTCATCACGGCCAGCGAGGAACCGAGCACCAGCAGCGAGGTGGATTCCGCCTGCAGCTGCGCCATGGCTTCCTTGCGGGCCGGCGGCACGCTTTCGCCGAAGTAGACCACGTCAGGCTTGAGAACCAGCGAACCGCAGTTCTCGCAGGCGACCATGGCGAACTGGTCCACCAGGTACTGCGGCAGTTCCACGTCCCCGTCCGGATTGACCGCTTCGGGGTCGATTTCCACCGCTTCCAGGTATCCTGCGTTGGCCGCCTGCAGGCGCGCGTCGAAGTGCAGCCGATCCTCGGTGTGGCCGCAGTCCAGGCAGCGCACGATCGACAGGTCGCCGTGCACCGGGATCACGCGCCGGGATCCGGCCTGCTGGTGCAGCCCGTCGACGTTCTGGGTGATGATCCCGTTGATCCGACCCTCGCGCTCCCACTGGACCAGACGCCGATGGATGTCGTTTGGTTCGGCATTGCCCATGTGCCGCCAGCCCACGTAGCCGCGCGCCCAGTAGCGCTGGCGGGCCTCGGGGCGGTAGCGGAACTCCTGGAAGGTCATCGGCCGGTGCCGTTGCAGCGAGCCGTTGGGACCGCGGTAGTCCGGGATGCCCGAATCGGTGGAGACGCCGGCCCCGGTAACCACCAGGACCTTGCCCTCGTCCAGCATGGATTGCACCCCGTCGCGGGCTTCGGCCTCGGGTGATGCCTCGGCCTGCTGTTCCACGATGCGCTGCATGGAGCGGATCGCCGAGTGGTGCGCCATCTGGATCGAGAGTTCCTCGGGCGTGCTCATGTTCGACCTTTCACCGTTCCGGGTACGACAAAGGCCGCAGCGACCTCAAAGCTAATTTAGCTTATTCGCTGCGGCTTATCGTAAAAATGTATTGAAGAGCTGTACCACTTACTGCACAGGTGTGGCACCCCGAGCTAAAAGTATCCCGGTAAACGTCGACGACCTTAGTCGTCTTCGCCTTCTCCCGAATACTTCTTAGTCAACTCGTCGTAATCCGAATAATCGTCGTCATACGATGAATCATTACGCCCAGTATCCTGAGCATGACGATCGGAGGGCACACCCAACTCGCGTTGGAGTGCCGAAAGGTCCGTCGAGGGCGAGTAGTACTTGATATCTCGCGCTTGACGCTGTGCTTTAGCCTTTTGACGGCCGCGCCCCATGGCGTGACCCCCTCTTTTCAGTAGAGTCGGGAGGTGGTCCACCTAATAGATGGAGGCCCCCGAATATGTGATCAGTTCTTTCGTAATTAAAGGTTAACACGATTCCACGGCGAGCGCTGAACGCAACACCGGTCAGAACCGCTAGACTGGCGATTAGTCCAACGACTATTTTATGACTAGTCGCAGTTCTCGCCCGATCCGCTGACAAAGGAGCTCATCAGGTGGTGGATAAGAATCTCCCGGAGCCGCAGGCCGCACTGCCGCCGTTGCGCCCGGAACCGGAGAAACCCAAGCGTCAGATCGGGCAGTGGTTCCTGCTGGCCGCAGCCGTCATCGCCTTAGCAGCTGCCGTGGTTTTCGTAGTGCTCAGAATCATTGATCCGCCGCCTTCGCCAGAGGCGAACAACGTGCAGCGCAATGAGGCACCCGGCCTGGACGGCGTCATCGCCGAGGGCATGCCGCCGGAGCAGCTGGTGCTCGGCGACTGCTTGCGGGGTTTCACCACGCCGCTGGATCCGCAGACCGTAGTAACCTGCGATTCCTCCCATAACGCGCAGCTGATCGGCACCTTCGAGCTTGAGGGCGCCCCCGAGGCACCCTACCCCGGCGCGGACGAACTGCTGACCCAGTCCGAGGACCTGTGCAAGTCGGTCTCCTTGGACCCAAGCGCGGGAATCGACTCCACCTGGACTTACCACTTCTCGCGGCCGTCGAAGGCCACGTGGGAAAAGGGTGACCGGTTGGTCTCCTGCTTCCTGAGCCTGACCGACAGCAACGTGCGCAGTTCGCTGCTGCCTGCCTCGGATGAGCCGGGAAGCTCCGCTTCGAACCCGTCCGAGGACAAGACCAGGGAAACGGAAAACGCCAACGCCTAAGTCGGCTCTCGGCGCTGCTGGGCCGATGCCGCAGGATACCGGAATGCGGTGTGAAGACCACGAGGTCTTCACACCGCATCCCTTTTGTTCACGGCCCGTGAAGGCTAGCTGTCGGCGCGTCCTACGGTCAGCCGGTCCTTGCCCTCGTCCAGCGTGACCGAAACGGTGTCCCCGTCCTGGACCTCGCCGGCAAGGATTTCCTTGGCCAGCCGGTCGCCAATCTCACGCTGCACCAGACGGCGCAGCGGGCGGGCACCGAAGGCCGGGTCGTACCCGGTCAAGGCGAGCCATTCGCTGGCGGCCGGATCCACGTCAAGGGTCAGTCGCCGTTCGGACAGGCGCTCGGAGAGCTGGTCGATCTGCAGCTTGACGATGTTGCCCAGCTCGTCGATGCTCAGCGGGTCGAACATGATGACCTCGTCCAGGCGGTTCAGGAACTCCGGCTTGAACGAAGCGTTGACCACGTTCATCACCGCCGCCTTCTTGGTCTCGGCATCCAGGGTCTGGTCCACCAGGAACTGGGAGCCCAGGTTGGAGGTCAGGATCAGGATGGTGTTCCTGAAGTCCACCGTACGTCCCTGCCCATCGGTCAGCCGTCCGTCGTCGAGCACCTGCAGCAGGATGTCGAAGACCTCGGGGTGGGCCTTCTCGACTTCGTCGAGCAGGATCACCGAGTACGGCCGGCGGCGCACCGCTTCGGTCAGCTGGCCGCCCTCTTCGTAGCCCACGTAGCCCGGAGGGGCACCGACCAGTCGCGAGACCGCGTGCTTCTCCGAGTACTCGGACATGTCGATGCGCACCATGGCGCGCGGGTCGTCGAAGAGGAAGTCGGCTAGGGACTTGGCCAACTCCGTCTTGCCCACGCCGGTGGGGCCGAGGAACAGGAAGGAGCCGGTCGGACGGTTCGGGTCGGCGATGCCTGCACGGGTGCGGCGCACCGCATCCGAGACCGCGGCCACTGCCTGCTTCTGGCCCATCAGGCGCTGCCCGATGATCTCCTCCATGTCCAGCAGCTTCTGGCTTTCGCCCTGCAGCATGCGCCCGGCAGGGATGCCGGTCCAGGCGGAGATCACCTCGGCAATGTCATCCGCGGTGACCTCGTCGGCCACCATGGTGTGCTCCTTGGCGCCATGCGCTTCGGCGGCCGCGGCGGCGTCCAGTTCCTGCTGGAGCGTCGGGATCTCGCCGTAGAGCAGGCGCGAGGCCTTCTCCAGGTCGCCTTCGCGCTGGTACTTCTCTGCCTCGGAGCGCAGCTCATCCAGCTTGACCTTCAGGTCGCCGACCCGGTTCAGGCCTGCCTTTTCGGCTTCCCACTGCGAGTTCAGGGCGTCGAGCTGCTCCTTCTTGTCGGCCATGTCCTTGCGCAGGGCCTCCAAGCGTTCCACTGATGCGGGATCGGTTTCATCGCTCAGCGCCAGCTCCTCCATGGTGAGCCGGTCGACTTCGCGGCGCAGCTCGTCGATCTCCTCCGGGGCGGAGTCGATCTCCATGCGCAGGCGGCTGGCTGCCTCGTCGACCAGGTCGATGGCCTTGTCCGGCAGCTGGCGCCCGGAGATGTACCGATTGGACAGCGCGGCGGCGGCAACCAGCGCGGAGTCCGCGATGGACACCTTGTGGTGCGCTTCATAGCGTTCCTTCAGGCCGCGCAGGATGGCAATGGTGTCATCCACGCTCGGCTCCCCCACGTACACCTGGGCGAAGCGGCGCTCCAGCGCCGGGTCTTTCTCGATGTTCTCGCGGTACTCGTCCAGGGTGGTAGCACCGATCAGGCGCAACTCGCCGCGGGCAAGCATCGGCTTGAGCATGTTGCCGGCATCCATGGCGCCTTCGGAGGCGCCAGCACCGACCACGGTGTGGATCTCGTCGATGAACGTGACGATCTGCCCGTCAGAGGACTTGATCTCTTCCAGAACCGCCTTCAGGCGCTCCTCGAATTCGCCGCGATACTTGGCACCGGCAACCATGGCACCCAGGTCAAGGGAGATCAGGGTCTTGCCGCGCAGCGATTCCGGGACGTCCCCGGCAATCATGCGCTGGGCCAGGCCCTCGACCACGGCGGTCTTGCCGACACCGGGCTCGCCGATCAGCACCGGGTTGTTCTTGGTGCGGCGCGAAAGCACCTGCACCACACGACGGATTTCACGGTCGCGTCCGATGACGGGGTCCAGCTTGCCCGCACGGGCCAGCGCCGTCATGTCGGTGCCGAACTTCTCCAGGGACTGGAAGGTCGCCTCAGGGTTCGGGTTGTCGACCTTGCGGTCGCCGCGGATGGTGGGCAGGGTTCCCACCAGCAGGTCGCGGGTAACTCCCATCTCGCGCAGCGCCTCGCCGGTCTTGGTCTGGTCGCTGGCCAGTGCGATCAGCAGGTGCTCGGTGGAGACGTAGGTGTCACCCATTTCCGTCGCAGTCTCCTGAGCGTTGTTCACCACCTGCAACAGCTGGCGGGAGAACTGGGCCTGGGCCACCGAGGAACCGGAGCTGGAAGGCAGCGCCTTGATCAGCGAGCTCGCCTTCACCGAAAGCGCGTCGACATCCAACCCTGCAGTCTTCAGCAGTGCCACCGCAACCGAGTCACGCTGGTCCAGCAGCGCCTTGAGCAGGTGCGCAGGTTCAATCTGGGGATTGCCTGCGGTCGATGCGTTCATCCCGGAGGCCGAGAGAGCCTCTTGGCTCTTGGTAGTGAGTTTGGTGTCCACGCGCTTCCTTTCGTTTGTGGGTGAACCTTTAAACTTGAGTGTACTTAACTCAACTCTTGTTTGACAGGGGTTATTCCGTTTTCGCCGAACAATTTCAAAAAAGTTTTTCCTTGTATTCACCGAGCCGACCTGCGAACAATGGAGCTATGGCTAACCCGAACTCACCAGAGCTTTTCTTCGCCGAACACGATGAGCAGGTCAAGGCCTTCATCGACCAGCATCGGGCGATGCTGCTCGATTGCCTCGACGGCCTCACCGAAGAGGAGGCCAGAGTGCAGCTCGTGCCGTCGCGCACCACGCTGCTCGGGCTGGTCAAGCACGGAACATTCGTCGAGAAGGTCTGGTTCCGGGAGGCTCCCACCAGCAGTTCCCGCTCCATCTTGGGTATCGCCCCGAATCCCGATGAGTCGTTCAAGCTCGAAGAGGGCGACAACATTGCCAGCGTCATCGCCGAGTATCGCGAAGAAATAGCGCACACCCACCAGGTCCTGGAGGGGACGACCGGCGAAACGGTCTTCCCCGGGAACAAGCGGGGGCCGCTGCCCCTGCGCTGGATCCAGCTTCACATGCTGCGTGAACTGGCGCAGCACTGCGGACACGCGGACATCCTGCGCGAACAAGTCCTAGCCGCGCGAAATGCCTCTCCCTAGGCCCGGCGATGGGCGGCTCCACCGGTCGAACAACCACCGCCGGTCAACGCACCGCACATGCCTGGACTTTCCCTGAGGGCAAAACTCAAGATAGAGTTGATCCCACGTAAGGGAGTATTCACAAGCGTTTGATCCGTCAGTACGTAAGACACAGGAGTCTTGCCGGGTTCTGCGGCCAACCATTTTCCGTTGGCGAAGAGACTTACTTGGATGGCTTGTACCCAACTTACGAAAGCAGGAATCCCCATGGGAGTTTCTCCTTTGATCTGGGGCATCACGATTGTCGTGATCCTCGCACTTTTGGCATTCGACTACTTCTTCCACATCCGCAAGGCGCACGTTCCGTCGTTGCGTGAAGCGGCCATCTGGTCGAGCATCTACGTCGGCCTCGCTTTAATCTTCGGCATCGTCGTATTCATTTTCGGCGGCGTGGACATGGGCGCCGAATACTTCGCCGGCTACATCACCGAAAAGGCCCTCTCGGTCGACAACCTGTTTGTCTTCCTGATCATCATGGCCAGCTTCAAGGTGCCACGCGAGGACCAGCAGAAGGTGCTGCTGTTCGGCATCGTGTTCTCGCTGATTGCCCGTACCGCATTCATCTTCGTCGGTGCGGCGCTGATCAACCAGTTCGCCTGGGTCTTCTACATCTTCGGCCTGATCCTGCTGCTGACCGCAGGCAACCTGCTCAAGAAGGACGACGAGTCCGACGAGGCGAACAACTTCATCATCCGTCTGGCCAAGAAGCTGTTCCACACCACCGACGAGTACGACGGCGATAAGCTGTTCACCAAGATCGACGGCAAGAAGGTCTTGACCCCGATGCTGCTGGTCATGGTGGCCATCGGCGGTACCGACATCCTCTTCGCCCTGGACTCGATCCCGGCAATCTTCGGCCTGACCCAGAACGTCTTCATCGTCTTCACCGCGACCGCATTCTCCCTGATGGGTCTGCGCCAGCTGTACTTCCTGCTTGACGGCCTGCTGGATCGACTGATCTACCTGTCCTACGGCCTGGCTGCGATCCTGGCGTTCATCGGCGTCAAGCTGATCCTGCACGCGCTGCATGAGAACAACCTGCCGTTCATCAACGGCGGCGAGCACGTATCGGTCATCGAGATCACCACCGGCCTGTCGCTGAGCGTGATCATCGGCGTCCTGGTAGTCACGGTCCTCGCCTCCCTGTTCAGCAAGGCCGGCAAGGCGCAGACCGCCGTGAACAACGTACGCCGCCATGCGAACAACTACACCGACCTCTCCTACACCGCGGACCAGGCCGAGCGCGAGCGGATCTACACCGAGCTGCTGGAAGAGGAAGCCTACGTGAAGTCCATGGACAAGAAGTACCGCGACAAGGTCAAGGACATCGACAAGATCCGCGACGAAATCACCGAGGCGCACCGCCAGCACGACGAGTACCTCAAGAGCTAGCAACGGCATCTACCGCCAATACGGACCGGGGCTGCCCTTCCACGTGGAAGGGCAGCCCCGGTCCGTTTAATCCGTGCGAGCCGAACGGCAGGCGCTAGCGGCGCATGGTCCCGATGTAGTAGTCCGAAGCGACCACCACCTTGCCCAGCGGCATCAGGGACACCGGGATCATCTTCAGGTTCGCGATGCCCAGCGGGATGCCGATGATCGACACGAACATCGGGATGGCGGTAAGCACGTGGCCGATGGCGATCCAGATGCCGGCAAAAACCAGCCAGATCACGTTACCCAGCGTGGAGAAGGCTCCCACAGCGCCGCGATCCACGACGGTGCGGCCGAAGGGCCACAGCGCGTAACCCGCGATGCGGAATGAAGCGATGCCGAACGGAATGGTCACGATCAGCAGGCAGCAGATGATGCCAGCCAGGACATACCCCAGTGCCAGCCACAGGCCGCCGAAGAGCAGCCAGATGATATTCAGGATTCCCCGCAATAGATCAGTCATGGATCCAGTCTTCCCCATCGACTCCCCCGGGCGCCATGGGTGACAGCCCGGATTTTCCCCTGAAACCGTGGCCAATCCCCTACTCTCCCGGGAAGAATCGATGCGGTGCGCTCGGCTAGGATTAATGATCATGAGCGATTCGAGCGAAGAACAGCGTCAGGCCGCGGCCCCGACCCCCAAAGACCCAGCACTTTTCCGGGCCGAACCGGTCTCTTTTGTCCGCCGCGGCAACCGCCTGCAGGGCCGCCGAGCCAGCGCCTGGGAGCGCAATGCCGAGCAGTACGTCATCGAGCCTCCCCGCAAGATCGCCGACACCTCGGTAGCCGATGATTTCACCCTCGACCCGGATCAGGCATTCGGCCGCGTGGCGCCGCTGATCGTGGAGATCGGCACCGGATTGGGCGAATGCATCGCCAACGCCGCCAAGGACGACCCCGAGCGCAACTACCTCGCCGTGGAGGTCTACCGCCCCGGGCTGGCCCAGCTGATGCTCAAGGTCGAGTCCTTCGGTATCGAGAATGTCCGCGCCGTCCAGGCCAATGCCCCCGAGGTGCTGGACGTGATGCTCGAAGAGAACAGCGCCGACGAAATCTGGATCTTCTTCTCCGACCCCTGGCACAAACCGCGCCACCACAAGCGCCGCCTGATCAAGGCATCGTTCCTGGACAAGGTTTCCCGGGTGCTCAAGCCCGGCGGAACCCTGCGCCTGGCCACCGACTGGTCCAACTACGCCGAGCAGATGCGTGACGCGCTCACCGCCCACCCGGATTTCGAGAACCAGTTCCCGGGCAACCTTGCCGGCGAGGAAAGCAACCTGACCAAGGTCCGCCGCGAGGGCATGGAAGGCTTCGAGAAGGAACCAGAGTTCACCGACGAGCTCGGCGGCTGGGCCCCGCGCTTCGAACGCCGCATCCTGACCAGCTTCGAGGGCAAGGCGCTGAAGGCAGGCCGATTGGTCTTCGACTTGGCGTACACTCGCGTCGGCTAGTGCACGACCTGACATAAAGTCCGGCAATGGCTCATGTCCACCCTAAACTGGTGGCCATGAGCCATTCGTCATTAATCCCGGCCTCCGAGTTCTCCACCGCGCCCGCCATGGAATTCGCCGGGGTGAGGCTGGAACAGCTCGCCGCCTCGCACGCGCCGGACTTGGCCGAGGTAGTGGCCGCCGGACGCCTCGACGAGGACTGGTTCGCGACAACTCCCCCGGCACAGCAGGTGGAAGCCAATATCGCCCAGCGGCTGGACTCCCAGGCAGCCGGAACCATGGCCCCCTTCGCCATCATCGACACCTCCGCCGGCAAAGCCGTCGGCGCCACCGCCTACCTGAACATCGATGCCGCAAACCGCCGGGTGGAGATCGGATCGACCTTCCTGGCCGTTGCGGCGCAGGGCACCGGCATCAATCCGGCAGCGAAATACCTGCTGCTGCGCAGGGCATTCGAAGTGCTCGGATGCTACTCGGTCGCGTTTTGCACGCATTGGCACAATGAGGCTTCCCGCGCCGCCATTGCGCGGCTGGGCGCCAAGCAAGACGGCGTGCTGCGCAACCACAAGTACGATCCGGCGACCGGAACCCTGCGAGACACCGTCGTCTTCTCGATCCTGCCCCACGAATGGCCGGCGGTGCGCACCCAGCTGGAAGCCCGGCTGCGCCGCCACGGCCGGCTCGGATAGAGACAGAAAATCCAGCCGCGCCGGGATCTGGCGGGCTGGATTTCTAATGTCTTTCAGGCGGCAGGCCTACCTGCCGATAGCGCGGCGCACCGGGAACAGCGATACCGTCGGTTCGGGCCGCGAGGGGCGCATGCCGCGGGCCAGCGACACCACGTCGCCTGCGACGGTGCCGGCGGCGAAGATGCGCGATTGGCCTTGGCGCACGTAGTCCAGTTCCGCGCGCAACTGGTTCACTTGGCCCTTAAGGCTAGCCACTTGGTTTTCCAACTCAAGGATCCGCTTGATGCCTTCCAGCGACACGCCATCCTTGCTCAGCGCCTGAACCTGGCGCAGCAGGGACACGTCGTGCTGGGAATAGCGGCGCTGCTTGCCCGACTGCCGGCTGGGCGAAACCAGGCCGATGCGGTCGTACTGGCGCAGCGTCTGGGGGTGCATGTCGGCAAGCTGTGCGGCGACGGAAATGACGAAGACAGGTCGCAGGTACTCCCCGTTCACGGTACTTCAACCACCTTTCTGCCTTGGTTGTATCTTGAGTCTATCGACGGGGCCGGAGGATGTTGGCTCCTCCGGCGCCGGCGACGGGTGATCGGCGGGTGCCGATCCTAGAGCTTGGCCTTCGAGGCCAGGTCCGCCCGCGGGTCCTCGCCCTCGGTGGCTGCGGCGAAGTCCTCAACCGCCTTCTTCGCGGCATCCGAGAGGTTCTGCGGAATGACCACGTCGAGCACGATCAGCAGGTCGCCGGTGGCCTTGGAAGTCTTCACGCCGCGGCCCTTCAGGCGCAGCGTGCGGCCCGAGTTGGAACCTGCCGGAACCTTCACCGCGACCTGTTCCCCGTCGAGGGTCGGGACGTGGATCTTCGCGCCCAGTGCGGCCTCGTCGAAGGTCACCGGGACGTGCACGCGGATGTTGTTGTCCTCGCGCTTGAAGAATGGGTGCTCAGCGACCTTGACCTTGACGATCAGGTCTCCGTTGCCGGCGGCGCCGGCTTGGCCGCGTCCGCGCACGCGCACCGACTGGCCGTCCTTGATGCCGGCCGGGATGCGCACGTCGATGACCTCGCCGCTCGGCTCGCGCAGCCCGATCTTCGTGCCGTTGATCGAGCCGGCGAAGGAGATCGAGGTGTTCGCGGTGCGGTCCGCGCCCTTGCGCGGCGGAGCGGCCTGGCCGCCGAAACCGCCGAAGCCGCCCGCTCCCCCGAACAGGTCGGAGAAGTCCGGCTGCCCGCCACGCTGGCGTGCCCCGCCTCCCCCGCCGAACAGGTTGGAGAAGATGTCCTCGAACCCTGCGCCGCCGCCCGGAGCTCCGCCCGGACCTCCTGCTGAGAAACGTGCTCCCGAGCCCATGGCACGGATGGCGTCGTACTGCTCGCGCTCTTCCTTGTCGGAGAGGACCGAGTTGGCTTCGGTAATGTCCTTGAACTTCTGTTCGGCGGTTGCATCACCGGCGTTGGTGTCAGGGTGGTACTTGCGCGCAAGCTTGCGGTACGCCTTCTTGATATCCGCGTCCGAGGCGTCCTTGGAGACGCCGAGGATCGCGTAAAAATCTTTGTCTATCCAGTCCTGACTTGCCATCAGGGCCTCATCCTTTCTATGACAATTCGAAACTGCCCACTGGCGAATACTCGACAGTGGGCAGTTTCAGTTGTGCTAGCTAGTTGCTATTCGCCGGTGGCGACCAGTACCTGGGCAGCGCGCAGGATGTTGCTTCCCTTGCGGTAGCCGGTACGCAGCACCTGTCCCACATGATCGGCCGGGACCTCCGGCACCGCCTGGCGCAGCAGCGCTTCGTGGACGTTCGGGTCGAATTCGACCCCCGCCTCGTTGATGCGCTCCAAGCCATGCTGGGCCAGGATCGAGTCCAGCTTGTTGGCGATCGATGCGAAGGGGCCATCGGCCAAGTCGCCGTGGGCGCGTGCCGCGTCGATGTCGTCAAGCACGGGCAACAAGGTGGAAAGCATGCCCTGCACGGCGTTTTCACGCGCCACTGCACGGTCGCGCTCCACGCGCTTGCGGTAGTTGACGTACTCGGCCTGGAGGCGCAGCAGGTCGTTGCGCAGCTCGGTGACGACCTCGCTGACCTCGTCCTGCTCCGCGTCCACGGAGTCGCCGGCCTCGTTCAGGATCGCCTCGGCCTGGCCCAAAGCGTCAGCAGTTGGCTGCTGGTCAGCGGCCTCTGGCTGGTTCTCCGGCTCCTGGCCGGAGTTTTCGTTCTGGTTGTTTGCCTCGGACATATTCCTAAACTCCCTACTTCTTGTCGGCTTCGTCTTCGTCGATGACCTCGGCGTCGACGATGTCTTCATCAGCGTTCGGCGCATCCTGCTCGCCGGCAGCCGCGCCTTCGGCCTGGGTGTTGGCGTAGATTGCCTCGCCCAGCTTGGACTGCGAAGCCTGCAGCTTCTCGAACGCGGCCTTGACCTCGTCGTCGTTGTCCTGCTTCTCCAAGGCGGCCTTCAAGGCGTCGACGTCGGCCTGGACCTCGGACTTGACCTCTTCAGGCAGCTTGTCCTCGTTGTCCTTGATCAGCTTGTCCACCGAGTAGGCGGCCTGCTCGGCAGCGTTGCGGGTCTCGGCTGCCTCGCGGCGTGCCTTGTCCTCTTCCGCATGCGCTTCGGCTTCCTGCACCATGCGCTCGATGTCTTCCTTCGACAGCGAGGAGCCGCCGGTGATGGTCATCGACTGCTCGGTGCCGGTGCCCTTGTCCTTGGCGGACACGTGCACGATGCCGTTGGCATCGATGTCGAAGGTGACCTCGACCTGCGGGATGCCGCGAGGAGCCGGAGCGATGCCGGTCAGCTCGAAGGTGCCCAGTGCCTTATTGTCGCGGGTGAACTCGCGCTCGCCCTGGAAGACCTGGATCGATACCGAAGGCTGGTTGTCCTCGGCGGTGGTGAAGGTCTCCGAACGCTTGGTCGGGATCGCGGTGTTGCGCTCGATCAGCTTGGTCATCACGCCGCCCTTGGTCTCAATGCCCAGGGACAGTGGGGTGACGTCGATCAGCAGCACGTCCTTGCGCTCGCCCTTCAGCACGCCGGCCTGCAGGGCTGCGCCTACGGCGACAACCTCATCCGGGTTCACGCCCTTGTTGGCTTCCTTGCCGGCCAGGTCCTTGACCAGTTCGGCAACGGCTGGCATACGGGTCGAACCGCCAACGAGGATCACGTGGGCGATGTCGGAGATCTTCACGCCGGCTTCGGCGATGACGTCCTTGAATGGCTTCTTGGTGCGCTCCAGCAGATCTGCGGTCAGTTCCTGGAACTTCGCACGCGAGAGGTGCTCGTCCAGGTGTACCGGGCCCTCAGGGGTGACCGACAGGTACTGCAGCGAGATGTTGGTGCTGGTAGCCGAGGACAGTTCCTTCTTGGCCTGCTCTGCGGCTTCCTTCAGGCGCTGCAGTGCGATCTTGTCCTTGGACAGGTCTGCGCCCTTGGCCTTGGCCTGGGCCAGCAGCCAGTCGACAACACGCTGATCCCAGTCGTCGCCGCCCAGACGGTTGTCACCGGCGGTCGCGCGGACCTGGATGGTCGAGAAGCCGTCGTCATCCTTGCCAACTTCCAGCAGGGAGACGTCGAAGGTACCGCCACCGAGGTCGAAGACCAGGATGAGCTCGTCCTCGTTGCCCTTCTCCAGGCCGTAGGCCAGAGCAGCAGCAGTTGGCTCGTTGACGATGCGCAGCACGTTCAGGCCCGCGATCTCGCCGGCCTCCTTGGTGGCCTGGCGCTCGGCGTCGTTGAAGTATGCAGGAACGGTGATCACCGCGTCGGTGACCTTCTCGCCCAGGTACGACTCAGCGTCGTTCTTCAGCTTCATCAGGGTACGCGCCGAGATTTCCTGGGCGGTGTACTTCTTGTCATCGATGGCAACGGACCAGTCGGTGCCCATGTGGCGCTTGACCGATGCGATGGTGCGATCGATGTTGTTGACTGCCTGACGCTTGGCGATATCGCCGACCAGGACTTCGCCGCCCTTCGAGAAAGCAACGATGGACGGGGTAGTGCGGTTGCCTTCCGCGTTAGCGATGACGGTTGGCTCACCACCTTCGAGCACGGATACGACAGAGTTGGTGGTTCCAAGGTCAATACCTACGGCACGCGACATAATGGCTCTCCTTTGCCTTGTCTGAAAAAAATCCCAACGCTGGGGGCTTGGGCCCCCATTGAGCGCTTCGGACTCAAGTTTACTCAGCCGGTTTCGACTGTCAAATTAACTTGAGTGAACTCGACTCAACTTTGCGCTCTGTCTTATTCAACGGGCGGGGTGGCAGAATAATTCCCATCAACCGAAAACTTTTTCAGACCACTCCTGACAGTCCGGTCACGAAGCGAAAACTACAGATCAAAGGCGGAAGAATGGCACGAACCAAAAAGAAATTCTCCGAGCTGTCCCCCATTGCACGGGCAGCTGCCATCGTTGCGGGCGTGATCGAGGTTGCCTTATTCGCCGCCGCGCAGATCGACATCTACCGACGCAGGCCCGAGCAGATTCACGGAAGCAAGGGATTGTGGGTGGGGTTGTGCTTCATCAACATTCTCGGTCCGCTGAGCTATTTCAGGTTCGGCCGCAAGAAGCCGCAGGACTAATCTCCGCCTCCAAGATGGCACAAGCCGGAAGGAGCCCACGCACTACTGGTGCGCGGGCTCCTTCCGGCTTTGCTTTGCAGCGTGCCGAGGGGAACGAATTATTTGGTCAGCAGCGGCATGCCGAGCCCTGCCAGGACTCCGAAGATCACTCCCCACAAGATGATGGAAATGACCTGCCAGAAAATCACTTTCTGCTTCGATGCGCCGAAGGACACCAGCGCCGCCGAGGTGATCTGCGAGGGAAGCATGGTCTGGCCAACCAGGCTGACCCCTGCAATGCCGAACTTGTCGAAAGCCCTGCGGATCTTTTCGTATTTCGGCTTCTTGCCCTCCTTGCCTTGGCGCACCTTGGAGCGTACGGCATGGGCGCTGTTGACGAACAAGAGCATGGAAATGCCGTTGCCGAGCACCGCAACAAGAATCCCGACCGCCGGCGGCAGGCCCATCAGCACTCCGATGACGGACCCGAAGTAGGACTCGACGAAGGGAATAGCCGAAACCAGCGCGACCGCCAGCCACTGCAGCGGCTCGGGGCAAGCAGCGACAAAATTCTGCAGTGATTCAATCATGGTCAGGTGCTCCTGGCTAGGCGAAATAGATATTTCCTCTACTTCAAGACTAGGTTGGAGGACTTCACCGACCGGTCATCCGCCGGGGCTAAACTTTCGGTCTAGTCAGTGCGCTCGACGCTCACCGGGCGCAGGGTGGCAAAAGAAATCCTCCGCTCGGCGTACGAGCGGAGGATTCCTAGGTTGGCAGCCGTTGTTCCGGCTGGCCCGAAATGCCTAGCGGCTGCGGGTGGCAGGGCTGGTGGCGCGGCGCGGACCACGCGAGCGGCCCCCGGTCGAGGCGCCTTGGGCGGCGCGGCCACCCTGGCGCGAGCCGCGGCCTGCACCCGATGGGCGTTCCGAGTTCGCACCACGGCCTGCACCGGCCGGACGCTCGGATCCTGCGCCGCGGCCAGCGCGTGCTGGACGCTCGCCCGAGGCCTTCGGACTGCGTTCATTGCGGCGGCCCGACTCGCTGCGCTGCTGGTTCTGGCCCTCGCCGGCCGAACGGCCGCCGCGTGAACCGCGCCCGCCGCGCCCGCCGCGCGAACCGCCGGATTCGCCGGCAGGCTTGCGCTTGGCAGGGTTGCTCTGCTGCTTCACCGGGGCGGTGTACGGCACCAGTTCGGCCACTTCGCCCACGACGTCCTTGACGACCTGCGAGTCCAGGGAGACCTTTTCGAATGGGACCTTCTTCAGGCCTGCCTGCTTCATCAGGGTCGCGACGTCGCCCTGCTGGTCCGGGGTGCAGATGGTCACCACGGTTCCGCTGGAGCCGGCGCGGGCCGTGCGGCCTGACCGGTGGGTGTAGGCCTTGTGCTCTGCCGGCGGATCGATGTGGACCACCAGTTCCACGCCGTCGACGTGCACGCCGCGGGCTGCTACGTCGGTGGCGACCAGGACCTTTGCCTCGCCCGAGGCGAAGGCGGCCAGGTTGCGGTCGCGGGCGTTCTGCGACAGGTTGCCGTGCAGGTCAACGGTTGGCACGCCGGCCTTGGACAGCACTACAGCCATCTTCTTGGCGTGGTGCTTGGTGCGCATGAACATGATGCGGCGCGAGGTGCCCTGCGCCAGCACACGGACCAGGTCCTTCTTGTCGTCGTTGCTGACCACGAAGACGTGGTGCTCCATGGTGTTCACTGCGGCCTCGGGCGCATCCACCGAATGGATGGTCGGGCTGCTCAGGTAGCGCTTGACGACCTTGTCCACGCCGTTGTCCAGGGTGGCGGAGAACAGCATGTGCTGGATGCCGGTCGGCATGCGGTCCATGATGCGGCGCACGACCGGGAGGAAACCCATGTCTGCCATGTGGTCGGCTTCATCCAGCACCGAGATCTCAAGCTGCGACAGGTCAACGATCTTCTGCTTGATCAGGTCGTCGAGGCGGCCGGGGCAGGCGATGACGATGTCGACGCCCTCGTTCATGGCCTTTTCCTGTCGACTCTGCGCGACGCCGCCGTAGATCACGGTGGTGCGCAGGCCGGAGGCGGCGGCCAGCGGATCAACGGTCTTGGCGATCTGGGTCGCCAGTTCGCGGGTCGGCGCCATGATCAGTGCGCGCGGGAAACGGGCCTTGCGGCGCTGCGGGCGCTCGCTCAGGCGGGCCACCAGCGGCAGCGAGAAGGCCAGGGTCTTGCCCGAGCCGGTCTGGCCGCGCCCCAGCACGTCTCCGCCGGCAAGGGTGGAGGGAAGGGTTGCTTCCTGGATCGGGAACGGGGTGTCGATGCCGCGCTCGGTCAGCACGTCAACCAGGTTTGCGGGCACGCCAAGGGCGCTAAAAGTAGAAGTCAATGCTCAAACTTTCTCTCTGAATTCGCGCGTCGTTTTCGACGCTCGGGTTCGCCGATCCAGGAGGAAGTCCGATGCGGGGCGGCAAGAAAAGTGCCCGACGCCCGCGCGAAAACACCGGGAATCCGGGAGTTTCCGCTCGAAGGAAATCAAGTCTGTCGACGACTACGCACCGAGGCGGGCCGGGTGTTTCAGGCGTTGAACCATCGATGCGTACAGATTTCAATTCTACAGGCAGGCTCCGGGACTTAGCAGTCCCGGAGCCTGCCAACGGGGCGAATCACAGGAGATTTCCGCCACGTCTGAAGCCTGGCGCTCAGGCCCGGTGCACACCCGCCGACGTCTTTTCCTGCGCCAATTTCGAGGGCCACCACACCGCAGGGCCGATGTCCTCGACCAGCGCCGGCACCAGCAGGCTTCGCACGATAAAGGTATCGAGCAGCACGCCGAAGGCCACGATGAAGCCCAGCTGCCCCAGGAACATGATCG
Source organism: Glutamicibacter soli (assembly GCF_003309065.1). Lineage (GTDB taxonomy): Bacteria > Actinomycetota > Actinomycetes > Actinomycetales > Micrococcaceae > Glutamicibacter > Glutamicibacter soli. Next base: position 253,181 of record NZ_POAF01000005.1, read on the forward strand.
GCACGACCCCCAGCGCGGCGAAGGTCGCCGCCAGCACGATGCCGGCAGAGGTGATCACGCCGCCGGTGACGGTCAGGCCGCGGCGCATCCCGTCCCGCGTGCCGTGCAGCAGCGTCTCCTCGCGCACCCGGGTCATCAGGAAGATGTTGTAGTCCACGCCAAGGGCCACCAGGAACACGAATCCGAACAGCGGCACCGAGGGGTCGGCGCCCACGTAGTCCAGGACGTGGTTGAACACCAGCGCGCTGACGCCCATCGCCGTGCCGTAGGAGAGCACCGTGGTCAGAATCAGCAGGACCGGAGCCAGGATCGAGCGCAGCAGAAGCATCAGGATGACCAGGATCGCGACCAGGGTGATCGGAATGATCTTGAACAGGTCGGCCTCGGCGGTGGAGTTCTTGTCCATCTGGGTCGCGGTTGTTCCGCCGACCAGGGTCGTCGCATCGATCTCGTGCACCGTCTCGCGCAGCTGCGTGACAGTGTTCGCGGCCGCATCCGAGTCCGCCGCATCGCTCAGGGTGACGGAAATCAGGTTCCGTCCTTCGACGGTGTACGCCGGGGCGCCGCGCTGGGCCATGGCCGGACCGCCGTCTTCGGCCTGCAGGTAGGCGGAGTCGACACCGGGCACGTCAAGGACCGCGTCCAGGGTGGTGTTCGCCTCGGCCTCGTTGACGATCACGGTGGCCGGCGAGCCGCTGCCGCCCGGGAAGTGCTCGCCGAGCGCCACCTGCCCGTCGCGGGCCTCGGAGCCGCCGATCACCAGTTCGCTTTGCGGCACGCCGCTGGCCTTGAGCTGCAGCGAGAACGCCGCGCCGACGGCCAGCACCAGTGCCGTCACCATCCAGATCGGGCGGGGATGGGAAGCGACGAAGGCGGCGATGCGGGCCCACAGTCCAGGCTTGGCCGCCGCCTGCGTTTCCGCGTCCTGCGTTTTGGGCATGAACGGCCAGTAGGCGGCCCGGCCCAGCAGTCCGAGCACGGCCGGCAGGAAGGAGAGGGCGGCAATGATCGAGAAGACGATGCCCGCCGCGCCGATCGGGCCCAGCGCCTTGTTGGAGTTCAGGTCGGAGAAGAGCAGGCACAGCAGGCCCACGGTCACGGTGCCGCCGGAGGCGATGATCGGCTCCAGCGAGCGCTTCCAGGCCTTGGCCACTGCCTGCCAGCGGTTCAGCCCCGTGGACAGGGCTTCCTTGTGGCGGGCAACGAACAGCAGCGAGTAGTCGGTGGCCGCACCGATCACCAGGATCGAGAGAATGCCCTGGGCCTGGCCGTCCAGCCGGATGATCCCCTCCTTGGCCATGAAGTAGACCACCAGGATGGCGGCGCACAGCGCCACCATGGAGGTCATCAGCACGGTCAGCGGAAGCAGCAGCGAACGGTAGACCAGCAGCAGGATCACCAGCACCGCGACCAGCGCGACACCTAGCAGCACCCCGTCGATGCCGCCGAATGCCTCGATCAGGTCCGCGGAGAACCCGGCGGGACCGGTGACATAGCTGCTCATGCCCTCCGGCTGGATGTCTGCCAGCAGGGCGCGCAGCGCGGTTACGCCCTCATCGGCCTTGACGGTCGAGGAGATCGGCATGATGAATTCGGCAGCCTTGCCATCCTCGGCCAAAAACGGCCCCGTCACCTGCCCGTCGAGGAACTCGAAATCGGAAAGCTTCTCGGCGAGCGCGGCGGCCTGCTTCTGGTCGACGCCGCTTTCGGAGGTCACCAGCACCACCGCGGGAATTGCGTCGCTCGTGCGGAACTTGTTCTGCCATTCAAGGGCCTGCGTCGCTTCCGCGCTGGCCGGGAGGAAAGCTGTCTGGTCGTTGGTCTGCACGTCCGAGAGTTTGCCGAAGGTTGGTCCGCCGACCCCCGCGATGCCGATCCAGAGCACGATCAGCAGGGAATACACCACCGCCCGGATGGCGATGCCCTTTCCGCTGACTGAGCGCGCGGCGGGGTCGGCGGGCTCATCGACTTTCGCTATGTGCGACATGGGGCTGTCCTCACGTTGATTCGAATAGTTGCGACCGCTGTGGCCTACCGCTACAGCGTACCAACATTTAGTTTGATGATGGAAATGTTTACTTAGTTTATAATTGTGTTATGGACGCGAGCACACACCACCGGCTGTTGCAGCTGCTGCAGGATTTCGGGCAGGCCTCGGACCGCTACGTGGAATCCACCGGCGGGCACTACGGCACGCACCGGACCGACATGAACGGCCTGACAGTGATCATGAAATACCAGCGCGCCGGAACCTCGCCCTCGCCCCGGGACTTGAGCAGGGAACTGCAGCTCAGCTCCCCCGCCACCACGGCCATGCTCGACCGGCTGGACCGGCTGGGCTACATCATCCGCCAGCGAAGCGAGCAGGACCGCCGCAGCGTGCACATCGCCCTGACCGAGAAGGCCATGGCCGAGGCGCGGGAGATGTTCCGACCGCTCGGAGCGAAAATGATGGAGCTGATCTCCTCCTACGACGAGCAGCAGGTCGCACTGCTCAGCGACTTCATGGCCCGGGCCGTCGCCGGCGTGGATGAAGCCCGGCTGGAAGTCCTCGCGCCGCCGAACTAAGCCTCCTGCCGAACGCCCCGTCATGACCAGTCTTCGAGTCAAGAGAACTCCTGCAGTGCCACTACCCTAGACAGGTGGCACTTTCTCTCTGGCTTTCACTTCTCGGCGCAACCATCGTCATCAGCTTCACCCCGGGCGCCGGGGCCATCAACACGATGAACAACTCGATGCGCCAAGGCTGGCGCGCTTCCATCTGGGGAGTGATCGGCCAGCAGATCGCCCTGCTGATCCACGTGGTCATCGTCGCCGCCGGAGTGGGCCTGCTGGTCTCCAGCTCCCCGCTGCTCTTCGCGGGCATCCGCTATGCCGGCGCCGCCTATCTGGTCTACCTGGGCATCCGGATGATGCTGTCCAAACCGGATGTCGCCTCGGACGGAACCAGCACCGGCGGCACGCTCACCCGTGGCGCCATGCTGCGCCGCGGCATCCTGGTCAATCTGCTGAACCCGAAGGCGATTGTCTTCTTCCTGGCATTCACCCCGCAGTTCATCCGCACCGACCAGCCGCTGTTGCCGCAATACCTGATCTATATCGGCACCATCGTCGCAGTCGACGTGCTGGTGATGTTCTTCTTCTTCGCAGGCACCGCGCGCAGCTTCCAGCGCTTCACCACCACCGTGCGCGGGGCCAAGCTGCTCAATATCGTCTTCGGCGTCCTGTTCATTCTCGTCGCCGCGATGATGCTCCTAATCCACTAATCACCCCGTGATTTTGGGGTTGCTCTAAATCGTTGCCGTATTGTTGCTGATTATCTTGCGCGTAGCTCTCGATCGAAATGTGATGTGGCCATAGACTGATGCCATGTTCCGGATAATGATCGTGTGCACGGGAAATATATGCCGCTCACCTATGGCCGAGTACATGCTGAAAAACGCCTTGCGTGAGGCAGACGTCACCGAGGTCGAGGTCTGCTCCCGGGCCATCAGCTACGGCGAAGTCGGCAACGGGATCGACCCGCGCGCCGCAAGTGCCCTGCGCGCCCACGGACTGGACGCCTCGAACCACGTCGCAACGCAGGTTAAGGCCGACGAACTGGGTTCCATGGACCTGGTGCTGGCCATGGACACCGATCATTTCGAAGACCTCGTTCCTGCACTCACGGAGATCGATCCCAGCGAGCGCCCCATGCTGCGCATGTTCAGGTCCTTCGACCCCGTCGCCGCCAGCGAGCCGCACGACCGCCAGGGTGTCTACGATCCCTGGTACGGTGACGCAGGAGATTTCCGCGAAACCTGGAAGCTCGTCTCCTCAGCCCTGCCTGCGCTCGTTGACTACGTCCGGAGTAATATAGCCTCTCGTGGAAACCGCTAGACCCTACCTCATTGCTCTCGACGGACGCTCCGGCTCGGGAAAGAGCAGCCTCGCAGCGTTGCTAGCGAACCAGATGTCGAAAACCGCCTCGGTGGCTGTCCTGCGTCTGGAAGATCTCTACCACGGCTGGGACGGGCTGCAGGCCGCCCAGGACCTCTATTCCGGCCTGCTCGAACAGCTCGCCCACGGCCGCACCGCCAGCTGGCCGCTGTGGGACTGGGACGCCGATGCGCCAGGCGACACTGCCAGCCTCGACCCGGCGCAGGTCGTCATCGTGGAGGGCGTGGGCGCCGCGCACCGCCAGGTCCGCGGCCTGCTCGATCTGAGCATCTGGCTCCAAGCTCCAGCCGGGGTCCGCAAGCAGCGCGCCCTGCAGCGCGACGGCCAGACCTACGCCCCGCACTGGGAGCGCTGGGCCGCCCAGGAAGACGCGTACCTGTCCAGAGACGACGTGCCCCGCGCCGCGGACGTGGTCCTCGACGCCGACAGCCAGCGCTCGCCGTTCGAGCAGCTGCTGGGGCTCAGCGCTTTCCTGCCAGCCGGCCTGCGCGACCTGCTGCCAGCGACCACGCCTGCCTCTGCCGCGCCGCCGCTGGCCGGACACCATGCAGCCCCCGCGGATGCCGCCACCTTGTTCGAAGCGCTGGCCGAAGGCCTGGAGCATGCAGCCCTGCTGGAGTCCACCAGCCACCACCTCACCGACCCGCTGGATCGGAACAAGTACTCGCTGATCGCCCTGGCCGTCGGCGATGCCTATCCCCTGTTGCAGGCAAGCGCTTCCGGCGCCACCGTGCAGCGCGGCGGGGCCAGCCTGCGCCTGCAGCCAGGATTCTTCGAATCCTTGCAGGGCTTGTGGCCCGCGGCCGGGACCGAGCCGGACAACTACCCGCTGCCTGCCTGGGTCGGCTACCTGGGCTACGAGCTCAAGCGGGAGGTCTCAGCCGGAACCGCATCCGGAGCCGAGGCAGCGCGCCCCGATGCGGGGTTCTTCTCCCCTAATATCGTGCTGGTCATCAACCACCGCACCGGTCAGATGGCAATCCACGCGCCCGCGCGCCTGCGCCAATGGATCACCGAGCATCTGGCCGAAGCCGGCGTTCAGCACCGCACCGCGCTGGACCTGCCGCCGGTGGAATTCGTTTGCGCCGACACCGAGCAGGGCTACAAGGACAAGATCACCCGCGCCCAGCGCCAGATTTACGAAGGCAACACCTACGAGGTCTGCCTGACCACCGAGCTGACCGCAACCGCCGCGCAGTACAGCCCCTTCGAGGCCTACTGCCGAATGCGCACCTCCAGCCCGGCACCGTTCGCCCACTACCTGCGTATGGGCGGCACCGAAGTCGCCAGCATTTCCCCCGAACGCTTCCTGAGCCTCGGGGCCACCGGGGTGCTGCGCGCCGAACCGATCAAGGGCACTCGCCCGCGCGGGACCAGCGTGCAGGAGGACCAGGCGCTGAAGCAGGATTTGGCCACCAGCCCCAAGGACCGCGCGGAAAACATCATGATCGTCGACCTGCTGCGCAACGACCTCTCGCACCATGCGGTCCCCGGCTCGGTGCGCGTGGCCCGACTGTGCGCGGTGGAAAGCTACGCCACCGTGCATCAGATGGTCTCCACCATCGACGCGCAGCTTCGCGATCCGGCATTGTCGGCGCAGGCGCTGCGCGAGGCATTCCCTCCGGGCTCCATGACCGGCGCGCCCAAGCTGTCGACCATGCAGATCCTGGACGAGCTGGAAGACCGGCGTGAGCGCGGACTGTATTCCGGAGCCGTGGGCTATCTGGGCGCAGACGGGTCCGCCGATTTTTCGGTGGTCATCCGCACTTTGGTCTGCGACCGCACCCCGGACGGCGGATGGAAGCTGTGCCTGGGTCTGGGCGGTGCGATCACCGCCGATTCGGTGGCGCAGGATGAATGGGACGAGGTCATTACCAAGTCCGTGGGCGTGCTCTCCGCGTTGGGCTCGAAGTTCCCGCACCCTGCCGTCACCGCCGGCAAACAGCGGCGCTAGAAGCACTCAGTGCCCCAGTCGTTCGCCACGGCTCGACGGCGGCCATCCTCCGAGCGTGCAATGCGCGCGTGGCTGCTCTGAAAGACCATGACGGCGCTGCCCGCGTCTGAGCATGTTTCCCGGTTCGGCGCACATCTCTGGTCCATGACGAGCAGCATAGCCCGGACGCCGGCCTCGTAATGACCCGAAATATCGAAAACCACAGGTGGGGAATTCGTCGTGGGCATGCTGGCATGAAAAGGTCGACCGCGGTAAGTGCGGCTTCGCTGTCGCCCAGCGAGGCCCTCATGGGGCAGACGACACTTCCCGATCCGCAACGTGCGGTGGAAACGACGTAACACAAGCACCGTACCTGCATTCAGGGACTGTCGGTGCAACTCTGCTCACGCGGGATGCGGCATCGTGCGGGGAAGCCTGCGCCACAACGTGAATTCACCTAGCCGGAGCGTGGAAGCAGTGCACGGGAACTTGAAGCATCAGCCGAAGGACCCCCGAAGTTGCTCCCTTTTTTCCAGTGTTTGGAACAGTCTTCTCCAAATCGTTAGAATTCAAACGCTTGATTTATCCATCCGGGCCAAGATAATTCAATAATGGCCAGGTGACCGACCGTCCAAGACGCCATGCAGAGTACCTACTTGGGAAGGAACTGACATGACAAACAAACGATGGGGTCGTGCCCTGGGCATGGCGATGGCGGTGGGACTCTCGGCAGGACTGGGCTTAGCCTCTCCTGCCAATTCAGCACCTCCGCAAACCAGGGAAAATGCCACATTAGGCGCATCTACGATGCAAATGGCTGCGAAGAACACCTACGACCAAACGAGCAAGGCCGAACGCAAACGTGTCGACGGGATCAAGACACCGCGACCGAAATGGTTCAACTGCAAGGAGCTGGCTTTTGGCGCCCAATGCACGACGGTGAACTTGCCCTTGGATTATGACAAGCCGCGCGGGGCCACCACCGAGGTCGCGTTGCTGCGTATCAAGGCGACAAACCAGTCGAAGCGCATTGGAACCCTGTTTGTGAATCCCGGCGGACCGGGTGGTTCAGGGATTCAGATTGCCGCAGCGGCCCCTGAGTTCCTTTCTCCAAGTGTCCTTGAGCGTTTCGACATCGTCGGGTTTGATCCACGCGGCACGAACTTCAGCGACAACGTGCGTTGCTGGAAGAATTTCGGCGCCCAGAGCGAAGCCTTGGAAGCAATGTACGTCCCCTATCCGGTCACATCCAAGGAAATACGTGCCTATGTGAATTCCTCCAAGGCCTTCGGCAAGGCTTGCTCCACGACCGGCAAACCCCTCTCCACGTCGATGTCCACCGCGGAGGTCGCACGTGACATGGATGTCTTGCGTCGCATGGTAGGCGACAAGCAGCTGAGCTACCTGGGTTTCTCTTATGGCAGCTACCTTGGCACTGTCTATGCAAACATGTTCCCCGACCGGGTCCGCGCGGTGGCCATCGACGGAGTACTCGATCCGGTGGCCTGGGCCGGAACCTTAGCCAACATGTGGATGCCGCAGACCCAACGCATCAAATCAGGCGAAGGCGCCGAAAAGGCCATGCGCGGCATTCTGAGCCGCTGTAAGACCGCCGGTCCGGAGTACTGCATGCTGGCTGAACAAGGGGATCCGCAGAAGCTCTATCGCGAGATCATGGCCGAGTTGAAGCGCTCCCCCTTGGTGTTCTCAGATCCCGAGTACCCTGACTTCGACTATTCCGTCACCGCGGCGATGATGTGGTCGATCCTGCTTGACTACCTGTATGACCCGCAGGGCTCCTCCATGGTGGACTCCGAGCTGACCTATACCTTGCTGGCGCTTCAGGACCGTGCCGCGTCGAACGGAACCACGTTCCCGACGTCGGCTGGCAAGGACAAGGCTCCGACCAAGGCCAAGATGAAGGTGGCCCATAAGGCGCTGGCCCAAAGCCTACGTGCGATCGAGGCCGAGCAAAATGCCGCAGCGAAGGACATCGCCGGCAAGGCCGCAGCCACCGGTTTCGCCTTCCCGTATGAAAATTCCTTCGAGGCTTTCCAGACCGTGCTGTGCACCGACTCGCGCAACCCGGCCAAGGCCGAAAACTGGGCCCGCTACGCGGAGAACGCAGGCAGGAGCGCTCCGGGATTCGGTCAGCTGTGGACCTGGAGCTCAGCTCCGTGCGCCAGCACCACTTGGAAGGCCAAGGACGAGGACACCTATAGGGGACCGTTCACCAAACGAACCGTGAACCCGATGCTGGTGGTTGGAAACTTCTATGACCCGGCCACGAACTACGCCGGGGCCCAAAAAGTCTCGAAGTTGATGCCCAAGGCCCGGCTTCTGAGCAGCAACAGTTGGGGCCACACTGCGTACGGCACCTCGAAGTGTGTCACCAATGCCATGGACCGCTACCTGCTCACCGTGCAGTTGCCTGCCACCGGAACGCTCTGCACCGGAGACGCGCAACCGTTCACCGAAAAACTGGAGGACCTGAACAGCCAACGCCGCAAGGCCGCTCCGGAACGCCAGCTGCCTCCGGTGGTGCCACCGCTTCCAGGCGCACTTCCACGAAGTTGAGTAGCAAATAGGCCGAAGAGTATGGGCGGTGGAACCGGGCTTCCGGTGCTACCGCCCATACGGTTGTCAACCCCGAAATCCTGCTTCGCGCACAGAGCACCGACGCAGTAAGCCAAGGTGGCTCGCCAATGCTTTGGCGTCCGCGATGCCGTCCATGACAGTCACATCTGGCTTGCTGCATGGATATGGCCAGCGGTAATTTCTGGCAGCCTGCTTGAGGGCCGGCGCGCATCGGGCCATCTCGAAACCCATGCGATGGCCAATCCCATCCCAGAGCCGATCAAGCGTGTTTGCAGCTCATCACCAATCGCGCTGGAGCCTCCCGCGGTCATCGCGGGAGGCTCCTATGGTGAGCCCGGCCAATGGGTGCACGAAAGGCGGGCGAGGGAATCAAGGAAAAGACATCCAGCATCCAGAGCGCCCAGGCATGGTGCGCCGGAGCCATTGCTATTGCAGCGTGGCGGTCAGACGTGCCACGTTGTCGATCCAGCGCTGCATGCGCGGACGGCGTCGCCACTGGGCCAGAGTGATCTCCGAGGAGATCTCCAGGTAGTCGTTCTGCACCTTGTTCACTGCATCGACCATTTCTTGCCCAAGCAGCATGACCGAGATTTCCATGTTCAGGCTGAACGAGCGCATGTCCATGTTGGAGGATCCGACCACCGCGACCTCGTTGTCCACGGTGAAGCACTTGGTGTGCAGCACCATCGGCGCCGGGTAGCGGTGGATCCGCACCCCGGCTTCCAGCAGCTGCTGGTAGTAGGACTGCTGCGCGTGGTGCACCAGGAACTGGTCCCCCTCCTCGCAGACGAACAGGTGCACTTCCACCCCGCGTTGGGCGGCGGTGGTGATGGCGTAGAGCAACGAGTCGTCCGGCACGAAGTAGGGGCTGGTGATCATCAGCCGTTCGGAGGCGGAATAGATTAGGGTGTTGAACAGGCGCAGGTTGTTCTCCCCGCCGAAACCGGGGCCGCTGGGCAGCAGCTGGGCCAGCGTGCTGCCGGGCCGGTCGTCGTAGGGCAGCGGGTGCCTGGCCTCGGTGATGTCCATCAGCACCTCTTGGCCGTCATCCTCCTGCCACCAGTCGGTGGCGAAGGTGACATCCAGGCTGCGCACCAGCGGGCCTTCCACGCGGAGCATCATCTCCACCCATTCGCGCCCCACCTTGTGCGCGGATTCGCGCTTGTAGCCGGGCTCGATGAGGTTCTGGCTTCCGGTGAACGCGACTTCGCCGTCGACCACCAGGATCTTGCGGTGGTTGCGCAGGTCCGGGCGGCGCCAGCGGCGGCCGATCAGGTCGATGGGCAGCATCGGGCGCCAGATGATGCCGGAGCTTTTCAGGCGCTTCTTGAAGTTGCGGTAGCCTTTCACGCGCAGCGTGCCCAGATGGTCGAAGAGCAGGCGCACATTGACCCCGCGCTGCACGGCCGCTTCCAGGGAATCCAGCACCGGATCCACGTAGTCCGGGTCGTCGCCCATGATGTAGAACTGGATGTGCACGTAGCGCTTGGCCTTGTCGATCTCCTCGCGCATGGCTTCCAGCGAGCCGCGGTAGTCGGAGAGCACCTGCACGGTGTTCCCGCCTTCCAGCGGCATGGCGCCGAGGTTGCGGTTGAGGATGACCGCCGATTCGACCCATTCCTCCGTGGAGTGGAATTCCTCGGGCAGCTGCATGTGGGCCGTGCCGCGCATGATTTCGTCGTGCGCCCGCTTCTGCTTCTCCAGCCGGCGGCGCGAGAGCCTCGGGTTGGCGAACAGCCAGTAGGCGACCAGGCCGACCACCGGGAGGAAGAAGATGGCCAGCAGCCAGGCCATGGCCGTGGTGGGGCGCCGGTTTCCGGGGACGATGCCGATCATGAAGTAGCGCACCACCAGTTCGGCCGCGACAAGGATGCTCCACACGACGCCGCCGATCTGCAGCATCACTTCGTTACTCGGCCACATCGCGGCACCCCCTCACGTCAGCGCCCGTGGGCGTCTGCGGCGTGTGCGCCGCATCCCGCAGTTAGAGAAGCGGGAAAAACATCTTTGCCTAGCCTATCGAATCCCCTGCCTCTTCTCGGAATGCAGTCCAAGAAGAGCCTCCGCAGGGGCTTCGCGCGCGGACTTGGCGGGAAATTCGATAACCTTGGAGAATGAGTTCTCTTGTATTCCTCGATCCGGCCTATCCCGCCGGACGCCTTGCCGACATCAACGCGCCCCAGCTCCCGGTCACCTTGCAGGGCGTGAACCGCGGCGACGGGGTCTTCGAGTCGATGCTGTACACCCAGCAGGCAGTCCGCAAGATCGAGGCACACCTGGCTCGCCTGGCGGTCTCCGCCGAGGCCTCCGACCTGCCGATCCCGGACGAGCGCAGCTGGCGTGCAGCGGTCGACACCGCTGTCGCCGACTTCGACGCCACCGGCGGCGCCGAGGAAGCAGTAGTCAAGCTGGTGGCCATGCGCGGCGAACTGGACCAGGACCCGGCCGTGTGCTGGGTGACCGTCACCCCCGCCCCGCGCGTGGGCATGGAGCAGCGGGAAACCGGCGTGGATGTGCTCTTCCTGGACCGCGGCTACGATTCGAAGCTCGCCGAACGCGCACCGTGGCTGCTGATGGGCGCCAAGACCCTGTCCTACGCGGTGAACATGGCGGCGCTGCGCTACGCCCGCAAGCACGGCGCCCACGAGGTCATCTTCACCTCCGCCGACGGCGTGGTGCTCGAAGCACCCACCGCCACCGTGCTGCTGGCCCAACGCGACGGAGAAACCCGCCGCCTGCTGACCCCGATGCTGGAAACCGGTATCCTGCCCGGCACCACCCAGAGCGCCATCTTCGACGCCGCGCAGCAGGACGGCTGGGAGCTGGGCTACGGCCCGCTGCGCCCGGAGGACCTGTACCAGGCCGACGGCGTGTGGCTGGTGTCCTCGGTCCGCCTGCTCACCCCGGTGCGCACCCTGGATGCCAAGCCGATCCGGATGGACGCCGAGCTGCACGAACAGCTGTCCGCCCTGGCCGATTCGATCCGCTAGCCCCGGCTACCAGATCAGGTTGTAGGTCCCGGCCCAGATGGCGGCCGCGATGGCCGCGGCGCCCAGCAGGACGCCGGCGGCCAGCACCGCACCGTCGCGCCGGGTGAAGGTGGCGGTGCGGATCCAGGTGCGCTGCCCGGTGCCGAAGCCCTTGGCCTCCATGGTCGTGGCCAGGCGCCCGGCCCGGCGGATCGCCTGCACCAGCAGCGCCAGTAGCTGGCCGAGCTTCGCACCCACGCGCTGGCGCACGGTGCCCAGGTTGCCGATGCCGCGGGCCCGCCGCGCCAGGGTCAGCGTGGTGAATTCCTCCACCATCAAGCCCAGCAGGCGCATGCCCGCCAAGGCACCGAGCACAAAACGGTGCGGCACCTTCAGCTGCTGGGACAGCGCGCCGCCCAGGTCGCTGGGGTTCGTGGTGGACAGCAGCAGCACCATCGGCACCGCCATGGCCAATGCGCGCAGCCCCGTGGCGACGCCTCCGGCCACCGAGCCCTCGGTGATGTCGAAGATCCCCAGATCCAGCAGCACCCGTCCCGAATCCTGGCCCACCAGGGCGATGCCCCAGGCCGCCAGGACGCCGGCCGCCAGCAGCGGCCAGCCGCGGCGGAAGAACCCGCCGATGCCCAGCCCCGCCAGCGGCAGCATCAGCAGCGTGGCCGCGATGACCACCGCCGCCGAAACCCAGTCCACCGTGCTGATCAGCGGCATGGTGGCCCCGGCGATCGCGCCGAACTTGGCCAGCGGATTGATCTTCGCCAGCCAGCTGTCCCCCACCGGGGCGTCCAGCATCGGCCCCGACGAGGTCCTCGTGGCGGCCACCTCGGCCGGCGCCAGCACCAGCTCGTCGGCCCCCAGCGCCGCGGCGAAATGCTCGTCATGGGTCACCGCGATGATCGCGGTGGATTCGGCAAGCTCCTCGATGAGCAGTTGCGCCAGCTCGCGCCAAGTGTTCGCGTCCTGCCCGAAGGTCGGCTCGTCAAGGATCACCACGTCGGGCGAGGCGGCCAGCACTGTGGCCACCGACAACCGGCGCTTCTCCCCTCCGGAAAGCGTGAACGGGTTGGCTTCGGCCAAGTCCTGCAGGCCAAGCCGCTCCAGCAACTCCTGCACCCGGACCTCGACCTGCCGCGGATCGTACTTCTGCTCCTCGGCCGCGCCGTGTCTGGCGCGCAGCGGCGCGAACGCCAGCTCCTCGCGCACGGACTGGGTGACGAACTGGTGCTCGGGTTCCTGGAACACCGAGCCGATGCGGGCGACCAGCGCTCCGGCCTTCCAGCTGAACGGCGAGGGCGGCAACCCGTCGGCCAGCTGGGGGCTGGCGGCGAACTGGCCTGACACAGGTTCCAGCAGCCCGCCCAGGGTCAGTGCCAGCGTGGACTTCCCTGCCCCGTTCTCCCCGCGGATCACCAGGGCCCTGCCGCCGGTGACCTCGAAGCTGGCCGGGGCGGTGCGCACAGCATGCTCGCCCCGCGCGCAAACCAGCTCCTCGGCGTGCAGCATCGGGGCGCCGCCGGCCCTCGGCGCCGGCGAGGTCTGCGGAACATAGCCCGGAATCCAGACCCCTGCCTGCGCCAATTCGGCGCGCACCGCCGCGTCCCCGGCCAGCGCCTCGGGCTGCAGGTCGTGGGCGATCCCCCCGCCGGGGGCCAGCACCAGCACCCGATCCACCTGCCGGGCCCACGCCTCCAGCCGGTGCTCCACCACGATCAGCGTCGCCCCGGTGGACTCCACGGCGCCGATCACCGCATCGCGCAGCGGCGGGATGCTGCCCGGGTCGATATTCGCGGTCGGCTCGTCAAGCAGCATCAGCCCGGGGCGCATGGCCAGGATCCCGGCCAGGGCCAGGCGCTGCTTCTGCCCGCCGGACAGTTCCTGCGTGCGATGTTCGTAGCCCAGTGCGCCGAGCCCCACGGCGTCAAGCGCCTGCGGGATCCGCTCGCGGATCTCCTGCGGGTCGACGCCCAGGTTCTCGGCGCCGAAGGCGACGTCGTCACCCACCCGGCTCTGCACCACCTGGGTTTCCGGATCCTGCTGCATCAGGCCCACCGGGAAGCTGCACGCGAACGCATCCTGCCCGCCGACCAGCAGCTCGCCGGTGGGACCGGCGTCCTGGTCGACTTCGAGCACGCCGGCCAGCGCATGCAGGAAGGTGGATTTGCCGGCCCCCGACGGGCCCAGCAGGAGCACCTTCTGACCTGCAGGGATCTGCACGTCAAGTCCGGCGATGGCCGGGCGGTCGCGCTCGGCATGCTGCCAGGTGAAGCCGCGCGCGCTGATCTCCACACCCTGCCGGGTCAGCGGGGCCGTACGCCCGTTGGCGGCGGCGCTCATTTGCGCACCGCAAGCGCCGGTTCCAGGTGCGCGCGGCGGCTGGCGAGGTTGCTCAGCGCGCCGGTGCGGGCCAGCGCCCGGGTAATCCACCAGGACAGCAGGCCGGCGACGACCAGGCCAGACACGGCGGTGGCTCCCACGTGGAACAGCTTCATGGACTCGGTGTATTCGGCCACGCTGCCCACGACGTAGGCTTCGCTGAGGCCGGCAAACAGGCCCGAGCCCAGGCCTGCAAGCAACGCCACCGGCAGGTTCCAGCGGCGGTAGCGGAACAGCGCGAACACCAGCTCGGCGCCCAGGCCCTGAACCAGGCCGGAAATCAGCACCGGCATGCCCCAGTGCGTGCCCAGCAGCGCCTCGACCACGGCGGCCAGCACCTCGCAGAACAGTGCGGCGCCGGGCTTGCGGATGATCAGCGCGCCGAGCACCGCCGGGAACAGCCACAGGCCGGTAAGCAGGGCAGTGCCGGGTGGGAAGGCGGTGAAAGCCAGCGAGAACAGGCCGTAGCTCGCGGACCAGGCCCAGAAGACCACGCCGGAAGCGACGGCGATGACCGAGGCGATGACGATGTCGACTACGCGCCAGGTGCTGCGCTGCGTCGTGCGGGTTGTGCTCATGAGGTGTCCTCCTTGATCAGGAGGGGAGATGAACGGAATCGGGGCGCTGTCCAGCGCCGGTCCGCATCCGAGATGCTCGACTTCCTTCGCCGGTACTAACCGGAGCAGGTTCGAGGGTCTGCGATCTATCGCACTCTCAGCGCCTTTTGCCGCGAACGGCTTGACGCTCCCCTGTCGGAATAATTACTGCCCACCCACCATACCGCAGGTAAGCTGGCAACGGAACGATAAGTCACAACGTTGAACGTGAGGTCCACATGAACGCAGTACAAAAGCTCATCGTAACCGGCATTTCCCTGGGCGCAGGCTTCCTCGGCAGCAAGCTGGTCGATCAGGTCTGGAAGGGTTTCACCGGCAACACCGCCCCGCGCAAGGGCAGCGAGGAAGCCGCCGAGGCTTCCATGCGCCAGGCGCTGGGCTTCGCCGTGTTCTCCGCCGTGGTCGCAGCGGTCATCCAGGTGCTGGCTGATCGCGGCACCACCAAGGCCATCGCCAAGTTCACCAAGTAGCACTCCAGCGCAACAGCAGCGGGGCATTGCCTGCTCAGGGAATGGCCCGCTGCTGTTGGTTGTAGTTATTTCGCGTCCGGCCCGGTCTCCTGCGGATCAATTTCCGGCACGGTCCCGGTGTGCGGGGCGGAGGACACCTTCTCCACGACCTGGCGCAGCTCGTCGGAGTACAGGGTCTCCTTGGCCGCGTGCTTGGTGCGGTAGCCGGCGCGGCCGATCATGTGCGCGGACACCGGGGCGGTCAGCAGCTGCATCGCCCAGGCAAGGACGAGGACCGGGATGACGGTCCAGCTGCGCAGGTGGATGGCCAGTCCGGCGAAGATCAGCAGGAAGCCCAGCACCTGGGGTTTGGTGGCCGCATGCATGCGGGTGAGCATGTCGGGGAAGGTCAGCAGGCCGATGCCGGCAATCAGGGACATCAGGCAGCCCAGAATCAGCAGCACGGCGACGAGGACGTCGAGGAAAAGGTCCATTACGCGTTCCTCTGATCCGAGACATAGCGCGAGACGGTCACCGAGCCGATGAACCCGATGGTGCAGGCGGCGACCACGAACAGAACGTAGTCGGTGTGCCTGTTCAACGCCATCTCCAGGCACAGGGCCGCGGAGATGATCAGCAGCATGACATCCAGGGCCAGCACCCGGTCGAGGATCGAGGGGCCTTTCGCCACACGGACCAGGCAGGCGATGGCGCCCAGCCCGAGCAGGCTGCCGCAGATCCAGACGACAACTTCGATCATGGCTTCTCCTTTGTCCTTCTCACGCGGGGGCTGCATTCGTTCTTGATGGCTTCGTACTCGTCCTGGCTGCCGATCGCCATGATCAGGCGGCGTTCGATGTCGCGGATGTTCTCCCGCGCCTTCTCGACCTCCCGTGCGGAGTCGACGTCGATGTAGTGCAGGTACAGGGTCGAGGAGCTGCGGTCCACGTCGAGCACGAAGGACCCGGGAATCAGCGTCAGCACATGGCCCACGGTCATCACGATCAGGTCCGAGTCGGTGCGCAGCGGCACCGCGATCACCGAGCTGCGCGTCTTCTTCCCGCGCACCACCGCCAGCCAGGCGACGTGCACGCTGGCGGCGACGACCTGGCCCAGGAACCATCCGAACAGCTTGACGCAGTACCAGAGGTTCAGCCGCCCGGAGAGCACCACCGGCGGCAGCGGGAACAGGTTCACGATGACCAGCGCGATGACGGCGCCAAAGATCAGGTTGCCCGGGGAGAAGTCCTGCCAGAGCGCTCCCCAGACGAAAACCAGCAGGAGCAGCAGCGGCCACTCCTGCTTGAGCGTGGCGCGGTGGCGGACGCCGGCGGTGTCCAGCGCGTCGTCGATGCGCTGGTCGCGCGGGGCCAGGTTCTTGTTCGGCATGTTGTCCCTCCGCTCAGTAACTCAGGATGGCGTTGATGTACGGTTCGTGGGCGATCAGCTGCGCCGCCACTCGCTGGCAGAACTCGAAGATCGGCCCGGCGAACACCGTCAGCGCGATGCCCGCCACCACCAGCGAGCCGGTGGCGTAGCGCATGCCCCAGGGCAGCGCCTCGGATTCGAGTTCGCGGGCCAGCTTCAGGCCCAGGTGCGGCGCCTGGGCGCCGCCGGCGGCGGTCTGGTCCGCGACCTTCGCCGCCTCGTCCACCAGGTCCGGGTTGGGGATCTCGGCGTCCGCCGCGCGGCGCCAGAACATGCGGGCCCACACGCGGATGATCGCCAGCAGGGTCAGCAGGCTGGTCAGCAGGCCGGCGGCGATGACCACCCAGGTCAACGCGTCTGCATCCTGCGCGGCCGCATGCAGCAGTCCGAACTTTCCCAGGAAGCCGGAGAACGGCGGGATGCCGCCCAAGTTGATGGCCGGGATGAAGAACAGCAGCGACAGCGCCGGGGACAGCTTGGCCAGCGATCCCAGCCGGGTCACGTTCGCGCTGCCGGCGCGGCGCTCGATCAGCCCCGCCACCATGAACAGCGAGGTCTGCACGATGATGTGGTGGCCGACGTAGTAGATGGTCGCCGCGATGGCCAGCTCGCCGCCCACGGCCACGCCGAAGATCAGGTAGCCGATGTGGCTGGTCAGCGTGAAGGACAGCATACGCTTGAAGTCGGTCTGCGCGATCGCGCCGAGGATACCGATGACCATGGTCAGCGCCGCGACCACTAGCAGTCCGGCGTTCACCGCGCCTCCCGGGAACAGCAGCGTCTCGGTGCGCACGATCGCGTACACCCCCACCTTGGTCAGCAGGCCGGCGAACACCGCGGTCACCGGGGCCGGGGCCGTCGGATAGGAGTCCGGAAGCCACAGCGACAGCGGGAAGACCGCCGCCTTGATGCCGAAGGCGATCAGCAGCAGCACATGCAGGATCAGCTGCGGTCCCTGGTCAAGCTGCGGCAGCTTCACTGCCAGGTCCGCCATGTTCACGGTGCCGGTCGCCGCGTAGGTCATCGCGATGCCCATCAGGAAGATCACCGAGGAGACCACGGAGACCACCACATAGGTGGTGCCCGCGCGGATGCGCTCGGCAGTGGCGCCCAGGGTCAGCAGCACGTAGCTGGCGGTCAGCAGGATCTCGAAGCCGACATACAGGTTGAACAGGTCAGCTGCCAGGAACGCGTTGGACACGCCGGCCAGCAGGATCAGGTAGGCCGGGTGGAACACCGACACCGGCCCGGGTTCGTCCCCGTCGGCCAGGCCCTGGCTGGTCGCGTAGAACAGCACCGCCAGCGACACCAGGGTGGAGATCAGCAGCATGAAGGCGCTGAAGCCGTCGACCATCAGCGAGATGCCCCACGGCGACTGCCAGCCGCCGATATGCACCGCGTAGCTCTCCCCGCCCCACACGGCGGCCAGCATGCCGGCTTCCAGGAGCAGGGTCACGCACAGGATGCCGATGGTGATCAGGCGCTGCAGCTTGATGCGGCGGCGGACCAGGAAGGCGGCGCCGGCGCCGAAGATCGGCAGCACCACCGCCAGCGGAGCAAGATCCAGGAAATTCACTCTTCCCCCTCGCGAATCGGTCGGCCTTCTTCGTCAACGAACTCGGTCGTGTCCTCGGCCACCGGCGAATCTTCCTCTTCGTCATAGGCGGTGGACTGCGACACCTTGATGTCTTCGGTGTCGTCGGCCAGCACGTCGGCGCTGGTCAGCGTCCAGGAGCGGTAGATCATCGCGAGCAGGAACGCGGTCACCGCGAAGGTGATCACGATCGCGGTCAGGATCAGCGCCTGCGGCAGCGGGTCGGAGTACTGGTCCGCGGGCAGGTCGGGCTTGAACAGCGGCGCCGCGCCCTTGCGCCCGCCGGCCGTCAGGATCAGCAGGTTCACCCCGTTGCCCAGCAGCATGATGCCCAGCAGCACGCGGGTCAGGGTGCGTTCGAGCACCAGGTAGAACCCGGTGGCCAGCAGCACCCCGGTGATGACCAGGAAAGTGATGTTCACGCTCATCGGCCGACTCCCGTCTGCGACGCTTGGATTGGGTCATGCTGTTCGATGGGGCTGCGGCCCTCGGAGAGCAGGTCGATCTCGCTGCCCAGCGAGCGCAGCACGTCCTGCACCAGGCCGAGCACCACCAGGTACACGCCGATGTCGAAGATCGTGGAGGTCACGAACTTGTGCTCGCCGAAGACCGGAAGCCAGAACTCCCACGCGTAGGTCGTGAAGATCTCGTCCCCCGCGAACAGCGGCATAATCCCGGACAGCCCGGCCAGCGCGATGCCGCCGCCGATCAGCATGCCCGGGGCGATGCGCATTGACTCGGACAGCTCGATGCGCCCGCCGGCCAGGTAGCGGATGGTCAGCGCCAGGCCGGCGATCAGGCCGCCGGCGAACCCGCCGCCGGGGGTGTTGTGCCCGGCCAGCAGCGTGTAAACGGACATGATCAGCACCGAGTGGAACATCAGGCGGGTGACCACTTCGAAGATGATCGAGCGGCGTTCGGCCACCAGGGTGTTGCCGGCCATCAGCCAGTCCTGGTTGGAACTGGCGGCGAAGCGCCGGGCGATGCGCAGCTCGACCTCCTTCTCCGCCTGGGAGCCCATGGCCTCGGAGCCGGAGTCGATGCTGCCCGGGGCCACCTGGTGGGCGCGCACCCTTCGGCCGAAGCCGCGGCCGGCGAAGATCAGCGAGGCCACGCCGGTGGCCGCGGCGGCCAGCACGGTGATTTCCCCAAAGGTGTCCCACACGCGCATGTCCACCAGCGCCACGTTCACGACGTTCTTGCCGAAGCCCTCGTAATAGGCAAGTTCCGGCCATTCCAGGGAGATCGGCGCCTGCCCGCGGGCTGCCATCATCGCGATCGCGATGTACACGACCATGATCGACAGCGCGATCGCCAGGATCGCGCGGCCCCACTTGATGCGGGTCAGCCCGACCCACAGGCGCTTGGGCAGCGCGCGCAGCGCCAGCACGAAGGAGACCAGCACGATGGTTTCCACCAGCAGCTGGGTCAGCGCCAGGTCCGGGGCGCCCTGCAGGGCGAAGATCGCGACCATGCCGTAGCCGGTCACGGAGACCATCAGCACCGCCATGAAGCGCTTGGGCGCGGCGATCGCGATCACGCAGCCGGCGATGATGATCGCCCCGATGATCAGCTGCGCCGGGTGGTCGGCAATGACCCAGTTGGTCGGCCACGGGGTTTCCACCGCCAGCGCGATGCCCAGCGGCAGGACCAGCACCACTGACAGGATCACGCCCAGGTAGAAGGACAGCGAACCGCGCTGGGTACGGCCGGTGATCCAGATGGCCGCCATGTCCAGCACGTTCACCGACATGCGGTACAGCTCCTCGGCGGAGGTGACCATGCGGCGCAACGGCGCGCCGGTATCGGTGCGCCGGCGGATCCAGTAGAAGAAAAGGCCAAGCCCCACCGAGATCGCGCTCAGGCCCAGGGCCGCGTTGAACCCGGCGAAGGCCGCCAGGTGCATGTCCGGGGCCCCGCCCTGCAGCGCGGACCAGTGCTTGGAGAGCAGCTCCACCGGGTACGGGAACAGCCCGAACACCAGGGTCAGGGTGCTCAGCACCAGCAGCGGGGTCAGGAAGATCAGCGTCGGCGGCTTACAGACCAGCGGGTCGACCTTGTACTTCTTCACGCCGAACGCGCCGAAGAAGAAACGCAAGGAGTAGGCCATGGTCAGCGCGGCGCCCAGCACCATGCCGATCAGCGCGTACGGGCCCCACCCGGTGTCCAGGTGCAGCGCCGATTCGTAGACAGCTTCCTTGGCCACGAAGCCGAGCAGCAGCGGCAGCCCCGCCATGGAGGCCGCGGCGATGCCGGCCGCGGTGGTCAGGATCGGCATCGCATGGCGCAGCCCGGTGAGCTTGCGGATGTCGCGGGTACCGGTGTTGTGGTCGATGATGCCCACCGACAGGAACAAGGTGGCCTTGAACAGGCCGTGGGCCAGGGTCAGCGCCAGCGCCGCGAAGGCGGCGTCCGGGGTGCCCAGGCCGAAGACGGCGATGATGAAACCCAGCTGGGAGACGGTGCCGAAAGCCAGGATCAGCTTCAGGTCGTACTGCTTCAGCGCGCGGAACCCGCCGATGAGCATGGTGAGCAGGCCGATGCCGACGGTCATCGGCACCCACAGGCCGGTCTCGGCGAATCCGGGAGCCAGTCGGGCGATCAGGTAGACGCCTGCCTTGACCATCGCGGCGGCGTGCAGGTAGGCGGAGACCGGGGTGGGCGCCGCCATCGCCCCGGGAAGCCAGAAGTGGAAGGGCACCAGTGCGGACTTGGACAGCGCGCCGACGATGATCAGCGCCACTGCCACGTCGGTGTAGGTTCCCAGCGCGACCAGTTCGCCGGAGGCTGCGATGATCTCGGACAGCTGGTAGCTGCCGGCCTTGGTGCCCAGCATCAGGATGCCGGCGAGCATCACCAGGCCGCCGAAGGTCGTAATGATCAGCGCGTTCATGGCCGAGCGGCGCGCGGTGATCAGGGCCTGGCTGAAGCCGATCAGCAGGTAGGACAGCACGCTGGTGATTTCCCAGAAGATGAACATGATGATCACGTCATCTGCGGTCACCAAACCGGTCATGGCGCCGGCGAACGCGACCATCTTGGCTGCGAAGCCGCCGATCTGCGGGTCGTCGTTCTTGAAGTAGCGCGCGCAGTAGAACAGCACCAGCGCGCCGACGCCCAGGATCAGCAGCAGGATCGTGGCGGACAGGGTGTCCATGCGGAAGTTCAGCCCGATGTTCAGCCCGGGGATCCAGTCGATGCGGATCGAGGGCGGGGCGTTCGGGGCCCCGGAGGCCAGCGACTGGTCGGAGGCCAGCACGGCGGGCAGCTTGGTGAGCAGCCAGATGAATCCCGCGGCAGGAACCGTCGCGACGACGTAGAACGCGTTGCGCTTCAGCACCCGGAAAAGCAGTGGGCACAGCAGTGCTGTGGCAAACAGTGCACTGAGAATGATGAGCACGCGTCTCCTCTGTCGACTGGAAATGGGGCAGAGTTCGACGACCAAAAATAGCCGGCACTTGTAATTTTATCAGTCTGGGCTCAGACTTCCTTCATGTCAGAGCGTTTCCATGCCGTCATCTCGGCGGTTCGGACGGCACATCTATCGCGCCCGGCCCTACGCCAGCCCTCCGCCGCTTCTCTCAAATTCATCTGCTGATTACCGCAAACGGGTACTATGCGAGCATGAGTTTCAATCAGCGAACGCAGCCGGTTCCTCCAGCAGAGAAATGGCTGACCAAGTACACCTGGGCGTGGGCCAGCTGGGACTGGGGCCAGGCCGCGATCAACGCGGTGATGATCACCTTCGTGTTCACTGTGTACCTGACCAGCGAACTTTTCGGCGACAAGGACCATGCTTCGCTCGTGCTCTCGCAGGCGCTGGCCATCGGCGGGGTACTCATCGCCCTGCTGGTACCGGTCACCGGCATGCGCGCCGACGCCGCCGGGCGCCGCAAGCTGTGGATCATGGTCAACACCATCGCGCTGGTGCTCATCTGCGCCGCCGGCTTCTTCGTCTACCCCGATCCCGGTTTCCTGTGGTTCGGCGCGCTGCTGATCGCGGCGATGTCGGTGGCCAGCGAGTTCGCCGGGGTGAACTACAACGCGGTGCTCAACCAGATCTCCACCCCCGCCACGGTCGGCAAGGTCTCGGGCTTCGGCTGGGGCATGGGCTACGTGGGCGGCATCCTGGCGCTGGCCCTGGTGCTCTTCGGCTTCGTGGATCCGATCTTCCAATGGCCCGGAGCCTCCACGGAGAACTCGCTGAACCTGCGGCTGGTCGCGGTGTTCTCCGCGCTGTGGTGCCTGGTGTTCGCGCTGCCGCTGTTCTTCATCATCCCCGAATCCCCCGCCGCGATGAGCGAGAAGATCCCGCTGCGTAGCTCCTACGCGGTGCTGTTCCGGCGCATCGCAAGCCTGTGGCGCGAGGACAAGAACCTGATCTTCTTCCTGCTCTCCTCCGCGGTGTTCCGCGACGGCCTGGCGGCGATCTTCACCTTCGGCGGCGTCATCGCCGCCGGCACCTTCGGGTTCGCATTGAGCGAGGTCATCATCTTCGCCATCGTGGGCAACGTGGTGGCTGCGGTCGGCGCGATCATCGGCGGACGGCTTGACGACGTACTCGGCCCCAAAGCCGTGATCACCGGCTCCCTGGTCGGCCTGCTGCTGGCCGGGGCCGGGGTGTTTTTCTCCCCCGCCGCCACCGGATTCTGGATCTTCGGCCTGCTGCTGTGCCTATTCGTCGGCCCGGCCCAGGCCGCCGCCCGCTCCTACTTGGCCCGGCTCATTCCCGCCGGCCGCGAGGGCGAGATGTTCGGGCTGTACGCGACCACCGGCCGCGCGGTGTCCTTCCTGGCTCCGGCATTGTTCGGCGCCGCGATTGCGATTGCCACCCCGTTGGTGGCAGCCGGCGAGGCCCAGCGCTACGGCATTCTGGGCATCCTGATGGTCTTGGCGGTCGGCTTGGCCCTGCTGCTTCCGATCCGCGCGCCGAAGAAGTCCTCCAACGAAGCCTCTGCTTAAGCGCCTCGTCCCGGCAGCCGTTCGGGCTGCCGGGACGAGGCGAAGCGATTCGCGAGGGTGCTAGTTCTCGATGATGGTGCGGTGGAAGTTCAGGTGGCTGCGTGAGGCCGTCGGGCCGCGCTGGCCCTGGTAGCGGTTGCCGTAGCGGCCCGAACCGTAGGGGTTCTCGGTTTCCGAGGTCAGCTTGAAGAAGCACAGCTGGCCGATCTTGGAGCCGGGCCACAGCTTGATCGGCAAGGTGGCCATGTTCGACAGCTCCAGGGTTACGTGGCCGGAGAAGCCAGGGTCGATGAAGCCGGCGGTCGAGTGGGTCAGCAGGCCCAGGCGCCCCAGGGAGCTCTTGCCCTCCAGGCGCGCGGCGATGGAGTTGCCCAGGGTGACCACTTCATAGGTGGAGCCGAGCACGAACTCTCCCGGATGCAGGATGAACGGTTCCTCGGGATCGACCTCGACCAGACGGGTCAATTCGCTCTGGTCCTGGGCCGGGTCGATGTGCGCGTACTTGTGGTTGTCGAACAGCCGGAAGAACCGGTCGATTCGAACGTCCACCGATGCGGGCTGGATCATCTCGGCATTAAACGGCTCCAGGCCGATCTCTCCGGACTCAATTTCTCTGCGAATATCACCATCTGAATACAACACGCCTTTAAATTTATCGTGTCTGCGGCGCAACGGTGAATACCGCACCCCTATATGTACGCGCGATTCGCGCTTCCGGAGGTTTCGAAGTGGGCGGATTCTCATGTGCTGTCCAGAAAATCCGGATATTCTGGGAGCGGGACGCAGTGTCCCCACCGCACCACCGAGGGATTTCCATTCATGCGCTTGGCTTCCGCCCTGACCAGCTCCGTACTCGTCGGAACGCTCGTGTTCTCCGGCACGGCCGCCGTTGCCGCGCCCGAGGAGATTCCGGCCGTCGAGGCCTCGGAGCTGACTTCTGCGTCGAGCCTGCTGGCGCTGATCAACCCGAGCACCAAGCTCTCCCCCGAGGACTACACCCCGAAGGACCTGGTCACCCTATCCGGGACCTCCTTCCAGCTGCGCAAGCCGGCCGCCGACGCGGTGGAGGAATTGGTCGCAGACGCCCGCGCCGCGGGCCACAGCATCAAGGTACTCAGTGCCTTCCGCTCCTACCAGCGCCAAGCCTCCCTGTTCAACAAGTACCAGGCGCAGTACGGCACCGAGTACGCTGAGCGCATCTCTGCCCGTCCGGGAACCAGCGAGCACCAGCTGGGCTTGGCCGCCGATCTCGGCTATACCAACAGCCGCGCCGAGTTGAAGGAAGCCTTCGGGCAGACCCCGGCAGGCCAGTGGATCGCCGAGCACGCGGTCGACTACGGGCTGATCGTGCGCTATCCGGTGGGCAAGGAAGAGATCACCGGCTACAAGTACGAGCCGTGGCATGTGCGCTATATCGGCAAGGAGCAGGCCAAGGCCATGCAGGAATCCGGCGCCGAGACCTTCGAGGAATACTTCGGCATGCTGCAGGACGCGTCCATGCAGGCTCAAGCCACCCCGGCGGCGAAGCCGAGTGATGAACCGGGCTCCGTGCCGTCCACGCCCATCGAGCCAACCTCCGAGAAGGAGAACCAGAAGGTCGAAGGCTCCGGCGTGCTGCGCGAGGACGACCTCATGGTGCTGCGTTTCCTGCCGCCCTACCGCGACTGGAGCTTCGGCTTCACCAAGTAGCGGCTAGAAGATCGCCGCCACCGAAAGCAGCACCATCGGCGGCACCAGGGTCGAACCCAAGGCTGTGAGCCAGTGCGCGGTCTTGCCGGTGGCGTTCTGGCAGGCTCCGCTGCGCTTGCGGCGGCTCACCAGATACACGTTTACCAGGATCCAGACGATCGCTCCGATGGCCAGCGGCGGCCCGAGCACGAGGTTGGACGAGAAGTAGCCCTCCACGTTGTAGGCGAGGGACTCTGCGCCCAGGGAGATCATCGGCCCTTGGCTGACGTACATGTACAGCATCCAGAAATAGATGATGCCGGGGATTCCAAGCAGGACATTGACGACAAAAAGCCGACTCATGCGGTTGCCTCCAAGCGGTGCCCGGATGCGCTGTGCACCGCAGGCGACAGGCGATGCCTGCGTATCGGTTCCTCCGAGTCTACCCCCGCTTCCTGGGCATTCCGGGGCTTTTCGCACACCCGGCCGGTGTGCATCAGCTGTGAAAATCCGCGGTTAAACAAACTGTCCGCCGCCGCTCCCCTGCGGGGAACGGCGACGGAGCGCAGGTGTTTGCGCCGGTCAGCGGCGCTATCCGGGACTACTTGGAGCGTACCGGGATGCCGGTGAAGGTCGGCTTCATGGTGGAGGCGAAAAAGTCGTTGCCCTTGTCATCCACGACGATGAATGCCGGGAAGTCCTCAACCTCGATCTTCCAGATGGCTTCCATGCCGAGTTCTTCGTACTCGATGACGTCGACCTTCTTGATGCAGTCAAGCGCCAGGCGGGCGGCAGGGCCGCCGATGGAGCCCAGATAGAAGCCGCCGTGGGTGTCGCACGCATCGGTGACCTGCTGCGAGCGGTTGCCCTTGGCCAGCATCACCATGGAGCCGCCGGCTGCCTGGAACTGGTCCACGTAGGAGTCCATGCGGCCTGCGGTGGTCGGGCCGAAGGAGCCTGAAGCCATGCCCTCAGGGGTCTTGGCAGGACCTGCGTAGTAGACCGGGTGGTCCTTCAGGTACTGCGGCATCTCTTCGCCGGCGTCCAGGCGTTCCTTGATCTTGGCGTGCGCGATATCGCGGGCCACGACCAGCGGGCCGGTCAGCGACAGGCGGGTCTTGACCGGGAACTTGGTCAGCTCGGCCAGGATCTCGTCCATCGGCTTGTTCAGGTCGATCTTGACCACCGAGGAGCCGCCGGTGCCGGAGACGCCCGAGGTCTCGTCGTCGTGGGCGGCGATGGCCGGGTGGGACTCGTCCGGCATGAAGCGCGCCGGATCGGTTTCCAGCTGCTCGACGAACAGGCCTTCTTCGGTAATCTTCGCCAGCATCTGGCGGTCGGCCGAGCAGGACACGGCGATGGCCACCGGCAGCGAGGCGCCGTGGCGCGGCAGGCGCACCACGCGCACGTCGTGGCAGAAGTACTTGCCGCCGAACTGCGCGCCGATGCCGAAGTGGCGGGTCAGCTCGAGGACCTTCTCTTCCAGATCGGTGTCGCGGAAGCCGCGGCCGGTCATGGCACCCTCGGTCGGCAGCGAGTCCAGGTACTTGGCGGAACCGTACTTGGCGGTCTTCAGCGCCATTTCGGCGCTGGTGCCGCCGATGACGATGGACAGGTGGTACGGAGGGCACGCGGCGGTGCCCAGCGAGCGCAGCTTCTCATCAAGGAAGGTCAGCATGGCGTTCTCGTTCAGGATCGCCTTGGTCTCCTGGTACAGGAAGGACTTGTTGGCCGATCCGCCGCCCTTGGCCATGAACAGGAACTTGTAGCTGGTGTCCGCGCCCGGCTTGGTGTTGGCGTACAGGTCGATCTGGGCCGGGAGGTTGTTTCCAGTGGCCTTCTCTTCCCAGGTGGTGATCGGGGCCAGCTGCGAGTAGCGCAGGTTCAGGCGGGTGTAGGCGTCATAGATGCCGCGGGAGAGCGAGATCTCGTCCTGCTCCTCGGTGAGCACACGCTGGCCGCGCTTGCCCATCACGATCGCGGTGCCGGTGTCCTGGCACATCGGCAGGATGCCGCCGGCGGCGATGTTCGCGTTCTTCAGCAGGTCCAGCGCCACGAACTTGTCGTTCGGGCTGGCGTCCTCGTCGTCGAGGATGTTGCGCAGCTGCTGCAGGTGTGCCGGGCGCAGGTAGTGCGAGATGTCGTGCAGGGCGGTCTCTGCCAGAAGCTCCAGTGCTTCGGGGGCGACCTTCAGGAAGTTCTTGCCATCGGGACCGGCGACAACCTCGACGCCCTCGGTGGAAATCTTGCGATATTCGGTGGTGTCTTCGCCGATGGGCAGAAGATCCTCATAACGAAATTCAGGCATGCTCGTTCCTTGAATCTATGGTGGGTGCTCGCTATCCAGTTTAGGCCTTGTAACCGGATTTGGCTTATTCGGCGTTTGCGCCCGGGCGGTGATCGCGACATGCTTGGGGTATGAGCACCGAGAACACCTCCGCCCCGCTGGACGGACAAGATCCTAACGAGCGCCCGGATATGATCATCGAAACCCCGATGGACAAGGAGCGGGCCCGGCCGAAAACCCACTTCGAAATGATGCTGCAGGCAGGGCTTAACAAACCGGAGCTTTCCGGTTCGGTGCTCAGCGCGTTCATGAGCGCGGAGGTCTTCTTCCTCTCCCGCGAGGAGGTCACCGGCGAGAACAAGAACGCCCAGCCGCTGCTGCTGACCAACCCGGCCGGCGCTCCGATGGTCGCCGTGTTCACCTCCGTCGAGCGCATCCCCTCCAGCTACATCGACCAGGCAGGCTACGGCGTGAAGGTGCAGGGCGCGACGATCGTGCGCGCGCTGCAGGGCACCGGTTTCGTAGTGAACCCCGGCGACGAGCTGAGCTTCGAGATTCCCGCCGAGGGCGTGGACATCCTCAAGGAGCAGATGCTCAAGCAGGATCCCGAAGCCTAGCAATCCACCGCAGCGGGACCCGGATTTTTCCGGAGCCTGATCGTGCGATATGCTGTTTTTCGCCCGGGCCGTCATTAGGCCGCTCGGAGCATGCGGGCGTAGCTCAATGGTAGAGCGCTAGCTTCCCAAGCTCGATACGCGGGTTCGATTCCCGTCGCCCGCTCGCACAGATTGCCGGGACACCCATGGGTGCCCCGGCAATTTTCTGTTCCACCGCGAGGAGTTTCATGACCGGAGTTCTTGAAGGCTTCTCGATCATCTGGGTGGTCATCGCAGTGGGCTACCTGGTGGGGCGCACCGGGGTGCTCGGGGAGCAGGCCCGCTACGTGCTCAACCGCGTCACGTTTTTCGTCGCCAGCCCGGCGCTGCTGTTCACCACCCTGGCCGATTCCGACCCCGTCGCCGTGCTCGGCCCGCTGCTCTGGGTGGCAGGCCTGTCCGCGGTGCTCACCGCCGTCGTCTACCATCTGGCCACCGCCCGCTGGCTCAAGCGCCCTGCCTCGGAACGGATCGTCGCGGCCATGGCCGCCTCCACGGTGAACTCCGCCAATCTGGGGCTTCCCATCGCGCTGTACGTGCTCGGCGACATGTCCTACGCGGCGCCGATCATCCTGTTCCAGCTGGCCCTGTACCAGCCGGTGAACCTGGCGATGCTCGACGCCACCACCTCCAAGCACCGCACGACCCCCATGGCCATGGTCCTGGCCACCGCGAAGAACCCGATGATCATCGGCTCGCTGCTGGGCCTGGTCGTCGCGCTGACCGGTGTCCAGGTCCCGCAGATCGTGCTCGAACCGGTCAACCTGATCGCCGGCGCCTCGATCCCCGCCATGCTGCTGGCCTTCGGCATCTCGCTGGTTGGCTCCAAGCCGCTGGAGAAAGCTTCCGGCCGCCGGGCCGACGTGCTCATCGGCTCGGTCGCCAAGCTGGTGGTCCATCCGCTGCTGGCCTGGGTGCTGGCCTACTACCTGTTCGACCTGCGCGGCGAGCTGCTGGTCGCCTCGGTCATCATGGCCGGGCTTCCCACCGCGCAGAACATCTTCGTCACCGCCTCGCGCTACGAGCACGGGGTCGTGATCGCCAAGGACACCGTGCTGATGACCACCATCTGCGCCATCCCGCTGATGATGGCGCTGGCGCTGCTGCTGGGCATCTGAACCGTCGTATTTCTTTACATGACTTGGGTACGGAAAAGACCCGGCACCCGGGTCTATGATCGGGGAATAGCCCGCGGCCGCCGGCCGTTGTGTACGGTTATCCGTTCCCTAGCATCCTTGTGAGGTCATCGTGAAACGCATCGCTCCCCTGCTGGCCACCGCCGCCGCCCTTGCCCTGACGCTGAGCGCCTGCGGCGGATCCCCGGACAGCGGCGGCACCCCCGATGAAGCGGGCGCCTCCGCGCTGCAGAAGGTCAAGGACGCCGGCGTGCTGACCGTGGGCACCGAAGGCACCTATCGCCCCTTCTCCTACAATGAGGGCTCCGAGCTGACCGGCTACGACGTGGAGGTCATCAAGGCGGTCGGCGAGAAGATGGGTGTCGAGGTCAAGTTCCAGCAGACCCAGTGGGATGCGATCTTCGCCGGGCTGGACGCCGGGCGCTTCGACGTGATCGCCAACCAGGTCGCCATCAATCCCGAACGCGAAGCCAAGTACCTGTTCTCCGAGCCCTACACGGTCTCCACCGGCGTGATCGTCACCAAGAGCGACAACACGGACATCACCTCCTTCGAGTCGCTCAAGGGCAAGAAGACCGCGCAGTCGCTGACCAGCAACTACTACGAGACCGCGAAGGCCGCCGGCGCCACCGTGGAACCGGTGGAGGGCTGGGCCCAGGCGGTCACCCTGCTCAAGCAGGGCCGCGTGGATGCCACCGTCAACGACAAGCTGACCTTCCTGGACGCGCAGAAGACGCACCCGGATGACAGCATCAAGATCGCCGCCGAGGCCGAGGACAAGACCGATTCGGCCGTCGCGCTGCGCAAGGACGCCACCGACCTGCAGGAGGCCATCAACACGGCTCTGGACTCCCTGCGCGCCGACGGCGAACTGGCGAAGATCTCCGAGAAATACTTTGGCGAGGACGTCAGCAAGTAGCGACCGGCTTCCCAGTAGACTGGCTCCACACGTAGCACGCGTGGAGCCGGTTTCATTTTTCGCAAAAGGTGACCCATGGACTCGAATTGGCAGTTGTTCCTCGACTCGCTCTGGCCGCTGACCCAGGCCGCGATCACCGCCAGCATTCCGCTGGCCGTCATCAGCTTCGCCATCGGCCTGGCCGTGGCGCTGCTCATGGCGCTGATGCGGATCAGCGGCAGCAAGGTGCTCTCCTCGGTCGCCCGCGTCTACATCTCGATCATCCGCGGCACTCCCCTGCTGGTGCAGCTGTTCGTGATCTTCTACGGCATGCCCTCGATCGGGCTGACCATCGACCCGTGGCCCAGCGCCATCATCGTGTTCAGCCTGAACACCGGCGGCTACTGCGCCGAGATCCTGCGCGCCGCAATCCTCTCGGTCCCGGCCGGGCAGTGGGAGGCAGGCTACACCGTCGGCATGTCACGCACCCGCACGCTGTACCGCATCATCCTGCCCCAGGCCGCCCGCGTCGCGGTGCCGCCGCTATCCAACTCGTTCATCTCCCTGGTCAAGGACACCTCGCTGGCCTCGATCATCCTGGTCGGCGAGATGTTCCGCAAGGCGCAGGAAATCACCGCAGTGACCTTCGAATTCATGCTGCTGTACTGCACCGCGGCCGGCATCTACTGGGTCATCTGCCTGCTGCTCTCCGCCCTGCAGAATTCACTGGAAGGAAGGCTTGAAAAGCATGTCGCCAAGTAACCAGGCCGCAAGCCTGCTGACCGTCACCGGCCTGCACAAGTCCTTCGGGGCGAACCAGGTGCTCAAGGGCATCGACTTCACGGTGCACACCGGCGAGGTGGTGGCGTTGATCGGGCCCTCGGGATCCGGCAAGACCACCGCGCTACGCTGCCTGAACGGACTGGAGATCCCGGATGCCTGCACCGTCGCCTTCGCCGGCGGCCCCGAGGTCGCCTTCAGCGCGGGCTTCAAGCCGAAGCAGGCGCAGATCCTGCGCCAGCGCTCGGCCATGGTTTTCCAGGGCCACCATCTCTTCCCGCACCTGAGCGTGCTGCAGAACGTGACCGTCGGCCCGCTGGAGGTGCAGAAGCGCCCGCGCGCCGAGGTCATGGAGCAAGCCACGGCGCTGCTGGCCCGCGTCGGGCTGGCGGACAAGGCCCAGGCCTACCCGAATTCGCTCTCCGGCGGCCAGCAGCAGCGCGTGGGCATCGTGCGCGCGCTGATGCTCAAGCCCGACCTGCTGCTCTTCGACGAGCCGACCAGCGCGCTGGACCCGGAGCTGGTCGGCGAGGTGCTGGTGGTCATCAAGGAGCTGGCCCAGGAAGGCTGGTCGATGGTGCTGGTGACCCACGAGCTGGCCTTCGCCCGGGACGTCGCGGACACCGTGGTGTTCATGGACGGCGGGGTCGCGGTGGAAACCGGGCCCGCCTCCCAGGTGCTCGCCGCGCCGCAGAACCCGCGCACCCAGGCCTTCGTCCAGCGTCTGCTGCACCCCTTTTAGAGGCTCACCGGTTCCCATGCCAGCCGCGGAATTTCTGCATTAGGCTATGGCTATGGAATCCGCGCTGCTGACAAACCTGATCAACGGGTACGCCTTCACCACCGACTGCCTGGAGCTGGGCGCTGCGATCGTCGACGGGGCCGCGCGCCCCGAGGCACAGGTCCGCGTACCGCTGTCGATGCTCAACCGCCACGGCCTGATCGCCGGAGCCACCGGCACCGGCAAGACCGTGACCCTGCAGGTGATGGCAGAGCAGCTGGCGGTCGCCGGCGTACCGGTGTTCCTGGCCGACCTCAAGGGCGACCTCAGCGGCCTGGCCCAGCCGGCCGAACCCAGCGCGAAGCTCGACGAGCGCCTGGCCGGCATCGGGCACCGCTTCACCGCCCGGTCCAACAAGGTCGAATTCCTGGTCCTGGGCCAAGGCCCCGGCGGCATCCCGGTGCGCGCCACTGTGGACTCCTTCGGCCCCATCCTGCTGGCCCGCGTGCTGGAGCTGAACGAGACCCAGGAGCAGGTCCTGCAACTGGTGTTCCACTACGCCGACACCCGCAAGCTGCCGCTGGATGACCTCAAGGACCTGAAGTCGGTGCTGGAATTCCTGCTCGGTCCCGAAGGCAAGGAAGACCTGCGCTCGCTGGGCGGGGTCTCCCCAGCCAGCGCCTCGGTGATCCTGCGCGGGCTGACCATCCTGCAGGCCCAGGGCATGGACCCGTTTTTCGGGCAGCCCGAATTCGACACCGCAGACCTGCTGCGCAGCGAGGGCACCGGGATCATCAGCGTGCTGGAGCTCCCCGCGCCGAACCGCCAGCCGCTGCTGTTCTCCACCTTCCTCATGTGGCTGCTCGCTGACCTGTTCGACGAGCTGCCCGAAGCCGGGGACCTGGACAAACCCAAGCTGGTGTTCTTCCTGGACGAGGCGCACCTGCTATTCAAGGGGGCCTCCAAGGCCTTCACCGAGGCCGTCATCTCCACCGTCCGGCTGATCCGTTCCAAGGGTGTGGGCCTGTTCTTCATCTCGCAGTCCCCCGCCGACCTGCCCGACGAGGTGCTGGCGCAGCTGGGTACCCGGGTGCAGCACGCGGTGCGCGTGTTCACTCCCAAGGACGCCGAAGCGCTCAAGGAGGTCATGGGCACCTTCCCGGCCGGCGAACTGGACTTGAAGACCGCGCTCACCCAGGCAGGCGTGGGTGAGGCAGTGATCACGGTGCTCGGCGAGAAGGGCGTGCCGACCCCCGCCGCGTGGACGCGGCTGTCTTCCCCGGGCTCGCGCATCGGCCCGGCCGACGCCTCGGTGGTCTCCGGCATCATCGCCGCTTCCGCTCTGGCGGCCAGGTACTCCACCGCGCTGGACCGCGATTCGGCCCATGAAATGCTCACCGGGCAGCCCGCTGCCGCCCAACCGGCCCAAGCGCAGCCTGCCGCG
The DNA here is from genome assembly GCF_003309065.1 of Glutamicibacter soli. Lineage (GTDB taxonomy): Bacteria > Actinomycetota > Actinomycetes > Actinomycetales > Micrococcaceae > Glutamicibacter > Glutamicibacter soli. The sequence continues at coordinate 285,651 of NZ_POAF01000005.1, forward strand.
CAGCCCGCCAACCAGCCCGGCACCCCGGAGCCGGCGTCCGCGAGCTCGCAGGGCGGGCCGGCGACCAGCGCTGACATCGACGAGGAAGCCCGGCGCATCGCCGAGTCCATCCTGGGCAAACCCACCACGGTGCCGGCCAGCGACTTCCCGATGCCGGACTACCAGCAGGGCCCGGAGCCCGAACCTGCCCCGCGCTCCCGCCGCAAGGATTCGACACCGCAGGACTCGACCTCCTCGCGGCGCCCTGCCGAGCGCACGCAGAGCAGCGAGCTGATGGATTTCGCGTTGGATGCGGCGAACATGCTCGGGCGCGAGGTGCTGCGCGGCATGTTCGGCACCCGCAAGCGCAAACGGCGGTGAAACACCGCAATAAGTAGCCCGGTTTCAGGGTCGGCGGTGAAAACCGATAGCCTGAGACGTGATGAATTCTCGTACCTCAGCGCCCGTCACCGCTTCGCGCATCGCCGTGCGGTGGGCCATTGCCGCCGTTGTCGTCATAGCCCTGCTGGTCGGCGGCGCGCTGGCCGCCAACCGCCTGCTCTTCTCCCCGCAAAAGCAGGTCGCCTTGCTGCAGCAGTACCTGGCCGCGGGCGACGGCGCCCATGCGCTGGGCCTCATGCAGGCCACGGTGCCCCAGGGCGACGCGGTCGCGCTGGACGGCGAGGTGCTCAAGCGCACCCAGGAAGGCATCACCGACTTCACCGTCGACGCCGCCGTGCCCAGCGAGCAGGATCCGGATCTGCGCCAGGTCACCGCGCACTACAAGGCCGCCGGGGTGGAGAAGGAGTCCACCTACACACTGCGCCACACCGGCAAGAACTGGCTGTTCTTCGACACCTGGGCCTTCGAGCCATCCACGCTGCCGACGGTGCAGATCAAGGCGAACACTGTCAACGAGGTCAACGTCAACCAGCAGGCCATCCCGCTGAAGGCCGGCACCAGCACGCTGCCGGTGTTCTACCCGGCGGTGCTCGACGCCAGCTTCAGCACCAAGAACTTCGAGGCGGATACCCGCGGCGTGGTGGTCACCGGGGTCGGCAAGCAGCCGGTGCAGATCGCGCTGAAGACCCAGCCGACCAAGGAATTCATCGCCTCCATCAGCGCCAAGGTCAAGAAGTACCTCGACGGCTGCGCCACGCAGCAGGTGCTCATGCCCTCGGGCTGCCCGTTCGCCTACAACACCACCGCCCGGGTGGATTCCTCCTCGATCAAGTGGTCCATCGACAAATACCCGACCATCGATGTCAGCTACTACAACGGCGCCTGGATCCTGGCCCCGCTGGAGGTCAAGGCCAGCGTGAATCTGGTGGAGCAGGACCTGCGCACCGGCGCCAAGGAAGCGAAGAAGGTCACCGAGAAGTTCTCCTTCACCGCGCACCTGACCACCAGCACCACCGAGGTCTCCGTGTCCCCGGTGGCCGGCGGCGAGCAGGCCGCCCGCTAGCCTGCGGCCCGGCCGGCGGCCAGCGCGCGGCAGCTAGCGCAGGTTCAGCATTTCGCGGATCTGCGCGCGCAGCGGCACCGCGTCGTGGCGGAACTTCTGCCAGGCAACCAGCGCCGCGATGCTCGCGGCCAGCGACAGCCCGGCACCGATGGACACCGCCACCCGCACCCCCAGCTCCTCGGCCAGCCAGCCGATCAGCGGCGAGCCGATCGGGGTGCCGCCCATGACCACCATCAGGTACAGCGCCAGCACGCGCGCCCGGTATTGGGCCGGCACCGAGGTCTGCACCATGGTGTTGCAGCTGTTTAGGAAGGTCAGCGACGCCAGCCCCACCGGCACCAGCATGATGCCGAAGAGCACGTAGTTCGGCATCCAGGCGCTGGCCAGCGCGGAAATGCCGAAGGCGATGCCGCCGCCGATCAGGTAGCGCCAGCGCGGGCTGGAGCGCCGGGCGGCCAGCAGCGCGCCGCCGAAGGTGCCCACCGCCATGATGCTGCCCAGGATGCCGAATTCGCCGGCGCCCACCCCGAAGGCCTCGGTGGCCATCATCGCGTTGGTCATCTGGAAGTTCAGCCCGAAGGTGCCGATCACGAACGCGAGCCCGAAGATCAGCAGCAGGTCGCGCCGGCCCTTCACGTAGCGGAATCCCTCGCGCACCTGCCCGCGCTCGCGCTTGACCGGCTTGGCCGGGTGCAGCTGGCCCTTGCGCATGAACACCAGCGAGGAGATCACCGCCAGGAACGAGGCGCCGTTGACTAAGAACGCCGGGCCGGTGCCGAAGGTGGCGATCACCGCGCCGGCCACGCCGGGGCCGGCAAGCCGGGCCAGGTTGAAGTTCGCGCTGTTCAGCGCCACCGCGTTGGCCAGATGGGTGCCCGGGACGATCTCGGAGACGAAGGCCTGGCGGGCCGGGGCGTCGAACGCTGAACCGATGCCCAGCAGGGTGGCCAGGATGTACACGTGCCACAGCGCCGCGGTCTCGGTGACCACCAGCAGGCCCAGCACGATCGCGCACAGGCCCATGAACGCCTGGGTCATGATCAGCAGCCGACGCTTGTTGAAGCGGTCGGCGACCAGCCCCGCATAGGGACCGAGCAGCAGGATCGGCAGGAACTGCAGGCCGGTGGTGATGCCGGTGGCAGTGCCGTCGTTGTCGGTGAGGACCGTGAGCACCAGCCAGTCCTGCGCCACGCGCTGCATCCAGGTGCCGATGTTGGAGACCAGCGCGCCCGCCACCCAGTTGCGGTAGTTGGGTATTTCCAGAGCCCGGAACATTTGCGATGCCATCAGTATCTGCCGGATCCCTCCGGCGCCTCCCGCATCCAGTCTAGCCATGCGTGCGCCGGACTTGCTGAGGTTTCCTCATATTTCTCTTCCGGGGCGCTTGCGGGGCAACCACCGGGACCCCGTTGAATGCCCGATGCCGGCCCCGCTCGCGGTGAGCGGGGCCGGCATCGGGACGGGCCTGGGAGCCTGGCGGCAGGCTAGTTCACGCCGCGCAGGTCAAGCTGCAGCTCGTTCTCGCCCTCGGCGTCCAGCAGCACCGGGATGCCCCAGTCCTGCTGGTACAGGTGGCAGGCCGCGTGGTCCGGGATCTCGCCGCCTGGCTCGCCGTCGCAGGCGGCCGCGCGGGCGGTGATGTGCAGGACGCCCTCGGCAACCTGCGGGTTCAGGCTCAGCGTGCGGGTCAGGCCGGTGGAGGTGCCCGCGCCGTCGAGGATCAGCTCCTCGGGGCTGGCGGAGATCTTCAACTGGGTCGGATCTCCCCAGCGGTCATCGAGCTTCTGGCCCTTCGGCGCGGCGAAGCGCACCTGGATCGCGTGGGCCCCTGCCTGCACCCGGGTCTTGGGGCGCTGGGTCTGGCTGGCGCCCTCGTCGATGACCAGCGCCTCGGCGGGGATCGGGATGCGCACCAGCTGGTGGGTGTTGGTCTCCACCACCAGCAGCACCGGGTCGCCGTCCACGGAAGCGTCCACCAGCACGTCGGCCGGCTCCTTCAAGCCCTTGGCCAGGGTGGAGACGGTGTTGGTCGACGGGTCGAAGCGGCGCACCGCGCCGTTGTAGGAGTCGGCGATCGCGATCGAGCCGTCCGGCAGCACCGCCACGCCCAGCGGGTGCTGCAGGCGCGCCTGCTCGGCTGCGCCGTCGCGGAAGCCGAAGTCGAACAGGCCCGCGCCGATCGCGGTGTGCACGGCCACGGCGTGCCCTTCGGAAATCTCGATGCGGCGCAGCGCGCTGGTCTCCGAGTCGGCCACCCACACGTCCGCCCCGGCCAGGGCCAGGCCCGAAGGCTGGGCGAACCACGCCTCGGTGGGCTCGCCGTCGGCCAAGCCCTCCAGGCCGCTGCCGGCGAAGACCGACACGGCGCACGTGCGCGGGTCGAAGGCGAAGATCTGGTGGGTGCCGGCCATCGCGATGACCACCAGGCCCGATGGGTGGTAGAGCACGTCCCACGGGGAGGAGAGCGAAATGTTCAGCGCGTCGGTGCCCAGCTGCGTGGGCTGCTGCGCGCTGCGCGCGGTGTCCGCATCCAGCAGGCGCTGCACGCCGTTGCCGGCCAGCGTACCCACCGCGCCGGTGGACAGGTTGACCGAGCGCAGGCGGTGGTTCACGGTGTCGGCGACGATCACGTCGTAGCCAACTTCTGCGGCAAGCTCCGCCGGCAGCGCGGTCAGCCCCTGCAGCTCGTTGAACTGCGCGGTGTCCGCGTCGCCGTCCGCGTAGCCCTTCACGCCGGCGCCGATGGTGCGCACCAGCTGCAGGTCGGCGGTCAGCTCCACCAGGCGGTGGTGGCCCGAATCTCCCACCAAGAAGTTGCCGTTGCCCAGCGAGATGGCCTTGCCCGGGAAGCGCAGGTCGCCTTCGCGGGCCTCGGGCGCCACGTAGGGGCCGTCGCCGCGGTGCAGGGTGCCCTTGGCCTCGTGCTCGGCGATCAGTTCCTCGATCAGCGAGCCCAGGCCCTGGGCGTGGCCCTCGCCGGAAAGGTGCGCGACGATGTAGCCCTCGGGATCCAGCACCACCAGGGTCGGCCAGGCGCGCGCGCCGTAGGCCTGCCAGGTCACCAGCTCCGGGTCGTCCAGCACCGGGTGGTGGATCTCGTAGCGCTCGACGGCGGCGGCCAGCGCCTCCGGGTCGGCTTCGTGCTCGAACTTCGGGGAGTGCACACCCACGGTGACCAGCACGTCGGAGTACTGCGCCTCCAGCGGGCGCAGCTCGTCGAGCACGTGCAGGCAGTTGATGCAGCAGAAGGTCCAGAAGTCCAGGATCACGATCTTGCCGCGCAGGGCTTCGAGGTCCAGCTGCTTGCCGCCGGTATTCAGCCAGTTGCGGCCCAGCAGTTCGCTGGCGCGGACCTTGTAGTTGGCTCGGACCGAATCGGAAGTGGCGCTCATGGGCATCCTTTCGCAGTTGCCTGGGTGTGGCAGATTGTCTTCAATTATCCGCCACCGCACCGGTGGGGACTAAAGGTGTTAAGCAACGTTGAGTGCCGCCCCGGCAGGCGCCGGATTCGACTCCTGCGCAGTGTAACCCGCGCGCGCCCGGCGGTATTCCCCGCGCGCCTGCGGCGCTACTGCACCTGGGTCATCGCGGTGTCCAGGATGCTGGTGGCCACCTGGTTGAAGGTCTTGTCCTCCAGCGGCTGGGAGGAGACGAAGGAGACCATGCCGGCGTAGTTCCCGGTGGCGGAGATCAGCACCAGCGAATCCTGCGGGTACTTCCCGTTGCGCGTGTAGTACAGCGCCGAATCCACCGAGTCCACCTTCGGGTCGGAGAACTTCAGGGTCTCGGAGTAGTCAAGCCCGTTGATCTTCACGCTCCGGCAGTCAGCCAGGATGGCCGACACGTTCGCGAAGTGCTCCTTGAGCTCCTGGCGGTCCTGGTCGTTCTCCAGCTTGGCGACCTCGATGGAACCGGTGATGTTCTGCGACTCGTTGGTGAAGTCGGTGCGGGCCGCCTCGGTGCCCAGCTGCACCGGGGACCAGTTCAAGTCGTCGACCGGGGCCGCGCAGCTGCCCGGCAGCACCACGATGTCCTTGAGCGTATCGGTCGGCTTTTCGGCCAGCGCCTTGAGGTCCTCGCCCTGGATCTTCGCGGAGTTCGGGAAGCCCAGCTTGGCGGCGATCACGGCGCCTGCGGTGGCGGCGACCTCGGCGGTGCTCAGGTCCGGCACCTCCGGGGTCTGGGTGGCCGACTCCCCCGAGGCGATCTTGTGCGTCTGGTCCTGCGGCATCTCGGCCGGTTCGGCCGCGCAGGCGCTGAGGGTGAGCAGCAGGCCCGCTGCCATCAGTGCGGTGAACTTCTTAGCCACGGGTTTCCTTCTCATCGATCTTCTTGTAGCGCTCGAACATCTGGTTGTAGGCTTCCAGCTCGGCATCGCCGTCGCGGTCGGCCTTGCGGTCGTAGCGTTTGGTGTCCTTGTTGTCCTGGCGCAGCCAGGAGACCGCGACCATGATGGCAAGCACCAGGGTCGGGACCTCGCCGATCGCCCACATGTAACCGGCGCCCAGCTCCTGGTCGGCGATGGCGCTGCCGCCCCAGGTGCGGCCCATGTTGCCGAAGTAGTCCGGGGCCAGCAACTGGGTGGTGCTCATCAGCGCGACGCCCACGAAGGCGTGGAAGGCGACGGTGGCCAGCAGCGCCACCAAGCGGATCGGGTACGGGTAGCGCTTCGGGACCGGGTCCGCATCGATCAGCGAGAGCGCGAACAGGTAGCCGGTGAGCAGGAAGTGCAGGTTCATCAGCTCGTGGCCTGCGTGGTAGACCATGGCAGGTTCCAGCACCGGGGAGAAGTAGAAGATCACGATCGACCCGGCGAAGTTCACCGCAGCGAAGATCGGGTGGGTGATCACCTTCGAGTAGCGCGAGTGGATGACGTAGTTGATCCATTCGCGCGGCCCGCGGGTGCCGTCGGTGCGCGGGGTGAGCGCCTGCAGCAGCAGCGTCACCGGCATGCCCAGCACCAGGAAGATCGGCACGATCATGGTCAGCGACATGTGGTCGATCATGTGCGTGGAGAACTGCACCTTGCCGTAGACCGCGACGGCGCCGCTGGTCACGTAGAACAGCGCGGCCAGGCCGACGATCCAGCTGGCCAGGCGCAGGATGCTCGGCTTGTCGCCGCGGCGGCGCAGCGTGATGAACGCCCAGAGGTAGAAGGCCAGGCCGAACAGGCACACCGCCACCCAGATCCAGTCCATGCGCCAGACGGTGAACCAGCTGGACATGGTCGGCGCCTCGGGCAGGTCGTACCCGGTCAGCAGCCGCGCCGGGGACACCACCGGTGGGGCCTCGTCGCTGGTCGGCGGCGCGGTGCGGGCCAGCACGGTGGCCAGTGACATCACCGCGGCCATGATGGCGACCTCTGCGGCGATCACGCTCCAGGCGGCCTTCAGGACGCTGTAGTCGCCCGCCAGCAGCTTCGGGATCACCCGGCTGCGGTGCATCAGGCCCAGCGCGCCGAGCATCAGCGTGAGCAGCGCCTTGCCCATCAGCAGGAAGCCGTAGGTGGAAAACAGCTGGCCGACCTCGGTCACACGGATGACCGCGGAGGCCACGCCGGAGCCGATCATCAGGAAGATCGCGCCGGTGGCGACCGCAGAGAAGCGCTTGAGCACCACGCCAGCCAGCAGCTGGCCGCGCTGCCGGCCCGGGGCTTCGCCGCCCATGGCAGGGGCAAGCAGGCCGAGCATCATGATGCCGCCGAACCACAGGACCACGGCCAGCAGGTGCAGGCCGATGGAGTTCACCGCGGCGAAGTGGTCGTCGCCCCCGGAGGCGTGGCCGATGAACGCCAGCGGGATGATGCCGGACATCGAGAAGACCGCGGCGAGCCCCACCCCGGTCTTGGAGCGCACTGCCAGCGCCAGCGAGGTGGTGATCGCGGAAATCACGACCATCCACGCCCAGGCGCGGCCGGTGGTGATGCCCATGATGTAGTCCAGCATCGCCACGGAGTACTCCGGGCGCAGGTTGATCGGGATGCCGGCCAGGTCCCAGAAGGTCAGCATCAGCACCCCGGCGGCGGACAGCGTCCACACCACGCCGGCGCCCGCGGCGATGTTCATGCAGCGGGTGAAGGCCGGGTGGTCGTGGGTCTGGTCCTCGGCCTCGCCGGCGGCCGCGCGCTTGGTCTTCACCGCGCGCGGCACAATGGCCGCCGCGAAGACCAGCGCCGCCACGGCCAGCGCCATGGAGGTGTGGTGGATGGCTCGGGTGGCGGGCAGCGCCCAACGCACGAACGGCCCGGGGTCTCCCAGCAGGCTCGGCGCGGCGATTCCGGCGAGGAGCACCGCCACCACGAAGGTGAGTGCCATCGCCAGGATCCCCGGCAGGATGAAGCGGGTGACTTTTGGCGCGCTCTCGCGCTGTGCAGTATCTATGGCCATAACCTTTCCATCATCTCACTTGCCCGCGCCGGAGCGGAGGCCGCTGGGCGGTTTTCTGCCGGTCGGCGGTGCATCTCACACCGCCGGCCGGCAGCGGCCTAGCCCAGCAGCTGCTGGCCCAGGTACATGCCCGGTTCGATGCCCGGCAGGATCGCGTACAGCGCCGATCCTCTCGGGGTCAGCCAGGTGTTCAGCAAGTCCGCCTCGGCCAGCCGACGCTGCAGCGGGATGAAGCTGGTCGCCGGATCACGCTGGTAGCTGGCGAACAGCAGCCCGGAGGCCTCGACGTCGACGAAGTTATAGCCGCGGCGGTGGATCGCCTCCTGCGCGCTGCGCGGCATCGCGAGCGCCACGTGGGAGTTCGCACCGATCACCGGCAGCCCCACCTCGTTCACGGCATCCAGGTCCACCGGATCCTCCGGCACGCTGCCGGTCAACGGCGAGCCGTCGGACTGCCGGCGCCCCAGCGCGAAGTCGCGCCCCGAGGTGGCGACCTCGTCCCAGCCTTCCAGGTCCATCTCGAACCGGCGCAGCGCCAGCGTGGTGCCATTGGCGATCCAGCTGGGCTGATCCGGCGTGCCGAACACTGCCAGCTCGCGGGTCTCCCCCTGGGGGTTGTTGACCCCGTCGACCTGTCCGAACAGGTTGCGGAAGGTGTCGCCGGAGCCGCGCTGGTGCATGAATCCGCGCTGGATGAACTGCTTGTCCGCCAGCCCGCGCAGGTTCTTGGACACCGCGCGCACCGCGTGGGCCAGCACCGTGGGGTCCTGGCCGCAGAACTGGATGAGAAGATCGCTCTGCCCGTACCGCTTGTGCAGCTTGTCCCCCGCGAAGCCCGGCAGCGTGCCGACCTTTGCGCCGCCCATGACATCCAGCAGGCTCTGGCCGACCCCGACCGTGAGGGTCAGGTCGCTGGGGCCGGCTGCCATTTCGGCCTCGGTGTCAGCCAGCACTCCGCGCCCGGCGGTCAGCCGCTGCGCGTCGTCGGTGATCATCTTCAGCAGCGAGCGCAGCTGGTCCTTCTTGCCGCCGTCTCGCCAGTTGAGGTTCCAGCCGACGAAGACCGCGTGGGCCTGCGGCGCATCCAGGATCCCGGACTGGTACTTCCCGTGGAACGGGAGGTACTGCGGGCCCTGCTGCGCGGGCGCCGCGGCAGTGGCTGGCCCGGCCACGGCCTGCGAGGTGCCGAAGCCGGCGAGCACGCCGCCCAGCGCCGCGGCCGCCGAGGTGCCCAGCAGCATCCGGCGGGTTGGTGCATTAGCCATCGTGGTTCATCGATTCATGATCCATGGAGCCGTGGTCCATGCCGCCGTGATTCTCGTAGCTCTCCTTGGCGCCGGTGAAGTTGCGGACTTCGAACGGCACCTCGGTGCTCGATCCGTCGCTGAAGCTCAGGGTCAGCGACGCGGTTTCCGAGGCGACCAGCGGGGCCTTCAAGTCCATGTACATCAGGTGGGTTCCGCCGGGCTCAAGGACTGCGTCCTTGCCGGCCTCGATCTTCAGCGCGCCGTCCAGCTGCGACATCTTCGCGTCGGTGCCGGTACCGGTGGTTTCGTGGATCTGGATGACGTTGCCTGCCTGATCCTCGACCTTGGCCAGTTCGATGTCGGTGCTGCCGGCGTTGTGCAGCACGCCGAAGGCGGCGGTCATGCCCGTCTGGGCTGCCTTGGCCCAGGTTTCGCTGGCCTGCAGGGAAGATGCCTGGGTGGCCGGGCTTTCGGAAGCCGCCGCCCCGGTGGCGTTCGCGCCGTCCTGGGCGCAGCCGGTGAGCAGCAGTCCCAGTCCGAGCAGGGCGGCGGTGGTCTTCAGGGTGTTCTTGGTGTTCATGGGTTTCTCAAGCTTTCGGTGTGCAACCGGCGGCACGATTTTCCGGCGTGCGCAATCACGGCACGTCGGGCGCGCCGGTTAGGAATGGGGAAGATTATTTGGTGTTGCGCATGAACTTGACCAGTACGGCGATGACGCCGCCCAGCACCACGACGCCAGCAATGATCCAGACGACCGGGTTCATCCCGGCGCCCAGGTCCTGCACCGGCTGGACCGGCTGTACGGTGGGCTGATCCGCGCTCGGCGACGCTGGAGCGCTTTCCGAAACGGTTGCGCTCGGCACGGCAGAGGCAGGTGCGTCGACGGTGAAGTTGATGGAGTCCTCCACCGGGTGCCCATCGGAGGAGATCACCCGCACGGCCAGGGTGTATTCGCCGGAGGCAAGCTCGGCGTCCGGCACCACGGTGACGGTGGTGCCCTTGGTGCTGGCGGTGGTCGCGACCTTCTTGCCCGCTTGGCTCAAGGCGACGACGGTCGAGTCGGTGCCCGAGAGCTGCTGCAGTTCCGCGGAGAAGGTCATCGTGATCTCCTTCGGCGAGCTCTTCACGCTAGCGCCGTTCTCCGGGCTGGAGCCGGTGAGGAAGTCGTGGGCGTTGGCCGCCCCGACGGTTCCCAAGGCCGCCAGCAGTGCGACCGCCGCGCCGGCGATCAGTCGGGAGATGTTGTTACGCAGTTTCACAGTGGTCCTTCCAGGTCCCCGGGGTCCGGGGGAGTACGTATTGATGGGGTTCAGGCGCTCAATACGAAGGAAGGCGGTCCGCGCCGTTCGGGCAACCTGCCCAGCTGCGCAAGCTTGAGTTGGAAACGCAGCGGGTAGTAGCCGGGAATCGGGCGCAGTTCCGGGACCGGAATGCGGATCAAGGACAGGAGCAGTCGGGCAGATCCCAGGGTAAGCACCCCGCGCAGCGGAACGAGCAACCGCTCGGCGCCGTTCAGCACGAGGATGCTGGTTGCGGCGGCCAGCACGTGGGCGTAGAGCATCGATTCGCTCTGCACCTGGGCGTATTGTTCGACGATCTGGCCCGAGAGATCCACGGGACCGTGATGGGCCGCGTGTTCCATTGCGGCCAGCGGCCCGGTCTCGCCATGGCTCATCACCGACAGCGACAAGTGGAACAGCCCTTGGCTGAGCATAACCACCAGGCTGGTGGCCCACAGCGAGAATTTGCGTCCCAGCATGGCCATGGCGATCACGGCCGAGACGCAGGTGATCAGCAGCATTACCATCAGCGACATCTTGGTCGGTGCCTGGTGCGCGTGGGCGGCGAACGCGGTCCAGGTGCACACTGAAGCCGCGAGCCAACCGCGCACAACGCGGATCGCTGGGTTCTTGGGCACGTGGTTCAGCCGTTCGTCGACGGGTAGGTGATCACCGCTGATTCTACGCGAAGTAGAAGATTGCCTCAAAGTCCGGGGCATGCCAAAGGCCCGGGTCCGCGACATCGCGTGGAACCGGGCCTTCAGGAAAGCTTGCGGTGCTTACTTCTTGGCGACAGCGGCCTTCAGCTTCGAACCAGCGGTCAGCTTCACCGAGTGGCCGGCAGGAATCTCGATGGCTTCGCCGGTCTGCGGGTTGCGGCCGGTGCGAGCTGCACGGTCGGTGCGCTCCACTGCCAGCCAGCCTGGGATCGAAACCTTCTCGCCCTGCGAGATCTGCTCAACGAAAACGTCGAAAACAGCATCCAGAACACCGTTGACGGCAACCTGGGAGTTTTCGGTCTTCGCTGCAACAGCGGCAACAAGTTCGCTACGGTTCATAGCCAATGTATGTCCTCCTGGACTAGTGGTCCAAGGCCCGGTTCAGACCTCGAACGCCGCGCGGTCGCACGGACTTATCAGTCAAGAACATACCAAACCTGAGGGAGAGAAACGCCCGAAAACAGCGTATTCTCCGGGATTTTTTCAGCTATTGCCCATTTTTTGGGCCCAAAGGCGGCAATTCTTGACCCGAACGGCGTTAAAACGCTTAACGAAGCCGCCCGCCGGGCCGAAGCGGAGCTTCGTTCCGGCGGGCGGCTGCGGGAAGGATCGGGGTACTACTTCTTGGCGACAGCGGCCTTCAGCTTCGAACCAGCGGTCAGCTTCACCGAGTGGCCGGCAGGAATCTCGATGGCTTCGCCGGTCTGCGGGTTGCGGCCGGTGCGAGCTGCACGGTCGGTGCGCTCCACTGCCAGCCAGCCTGGGATCGAAACCTTCTCGCCCTGCGAGATCTGCTCAACGAAAACGTCGAAAACAGCATCCAGAACACCGTTGACGGCAACCTGGGAGTTTTCGGTCTTCGCTGCAACAGCGGCAACAAGTTCGCTACGGTTCATAGCCAATGTATGTCCTCCTGGACTAGTGGTCCAAGGCCCGGTTCAGACCTCGAACGCCGCGCGGTCGCACGGACTTATCAGAGATGAACTTACCAGCAATAACCGTCAATTCCTGCATCAATCCGCGGATTGCATGGAGTTTCTCCTGCCATTCGAGGTGTGAAAGTTCACGAAATCAGCCGTGTGCGAACGGGTCGAATCCGTCGTTAGCCGCCGTGAACAGTTGCCAGGCGCGCTGCTGCAGTTGCTTGCTGCGGGTGCTCTTTGCGGGGCTGGCCAGTGTAATCGGGCCCTTCGAGACGTATTTGGGCCCCAAGTACACGCCGGTCGGTGCGGAGCCGAGGTCCGGGTTCAGCGCCGCCTCGACGATGGCGACCGCGCCTTCGTGTTTGCCCTGCGCGAAACCGGCCTGCAGCTGCCCCTGCAGGCGTTTGGCGTAGCCGGGCTCGTTGACGCCGGCGATCTGCGGAGTCAGCCCGGACACCGAATAACCTGGGTGCACGGTGATGGAGCGTGCCGGCCAGGACAGCTGGCGCAGGCGCCGGTCCAGAGCCAAGCCGAACCCCTGCAGCACGGCCTTGGACTGCGCATAGGCCCGGTAGGGGTGGTAGTCCTGCTCGAGTTTCAGGTTCTGCAGGTCGGCCTGCAGCATCAGGGTGGACATCGAGCCCAGCGCGATGAAGCGCAGCGGGTGGGACGCGAAAGTTGCGGCGAGCTCCCCCACGAGCCGCGCATGGCCGAGCACGTTGGTCGTCATCACCTGCTCGTAGCCGAGCAGCCCGGGCTGGCGCGTGCGCGGGGTGTGGATGATGCCGGCGTTGGCGACCAGCACGTCGATGGTGCGGCCGCGCAGTTCGGCGGCCAGACCCACCGCGGAGGCCATGGAGTCCGCGTCGAACTGCATGAATTCGAGTTGCGCCTGCGGCACGCGTCGGCGGATCTGCGCGGCGGCGTGTTCGGCCCGCGCCTGGTTGCGGCAGGCCATGAGCACGGTGGCCCCGCTCTCGGCCAGGGCCAGCGCGGTGAAGAAGCCCAGCCCGGCGTTGGCCCCGGTGACTACCGCGGTCCTGCCTCGGCCCAGGCCGGCCCAGCGGCCGCGGTTTGCATGGACGTCGCCCAGCGGTTGCGTGTACTGGGGTGCTGAATGTCTACCGGTGGCTTGCTGCATGGCTTCCACGCTACTATGCGCCCGCTGCGGGTTCCGGAAGGCTCGGGCCGGTTCGGCTGTGAATACGCCATGCCCGCCCGCACGGCGCAGGGGTCATCCTTGAACACGCGGTGGCACGGTGGGAAAATAGAGCCATGGGTGCCCCGAAACCTGACGAGAATGCGGCACTGAACGCCGCCCGTTACAAGTTGAGCCAATCGGCTGGCGAACAGTTGCCGGTGGACGAATACGCCGAGGCCACCGGCATGGCCCCGGTGGACAAGGCTCCGAGCACTCCCCTGCAGTTCTACGCCGAGGACGAGGCCTGGGAGGTCGCGAACTCCGTGCTGGACGAGGCCTTTGCTCGCGGCGACTTCGACAACCTCGCCTTGGCGGGAAAGAATATCGACCACATCACCAACACCACCGATCCGGACTGGTGGCTGAAGTCGATGATGCACCGCGAGAAGATCTCCGGTCTCGGCCCGCCGGCGCTGACGCTACGAGTGGAGGACGAGCATATGGACCAGACGCTGGACCAGCTGCCTACCGAGGCGGCGGTGCGCGAACATATCGAGGACTTCAACCAGCGTGTTATCGAGGCCCGGCGCCAGCTGCTGGGCGGCCCTCCGGTGATCACCGCCCTGCGCGATGCCACCGCCGAGGTCCTTGCCTGGCAGCAGCGACGTCGCGCCGCCGCCCCGGCCCATGAGGAACAGCCCGACCAGGCCACGCGCCGCTGGTGGCAACGCAGGAAGCGGGCTTAACGGCGAAAGCCGCCCTCCCGAAGGAGTGCGGCTTTCGCTAAGTCAGAAGACTTGCAGGTCTTACCAGGAAGACTTGGTGATGCCCGGGAGCTCACCACGGTGTGCCATGTCGCGGAAGCGAACACGGGAGATACCGAACTTCTGGAAGGTACCGCGTGGGCGGCCGTCAATGGCGTCGCGGTTGCGAACGCGCACTGGGGAAGCGTTGCGTGGCAGCTTCTGCAGGCCAACGCGGGCTGCTTCGCGAGCCTCGTCGGTGGCGTTTGGATCGATCAGGGTCTTCTTCAGTTCGAGGCGCTTTTCAGCGTAACGCTCGACGATGACCTTGCGCTGTTCGTTCTTTGCGATCTTGGACTTCTTGGCCATGTCTTAGCGCTCCTCTCGGAATTCTACGTGCTTGCGGACTACCGGGTCGTACTTCTTCAGAACCATGCGGTCTGGGTCGTTACGACGGTTCTTACGGGTTACGTAAGTGAAACCGGTGCCGGCGGTGGACTTCAGCTTGATGATCGGACGTACGTCCTTATCCTTCTTTGCCATTTTTAGAGCTTCACACCCTTCGCAATCAGGTCTGCAACAACAGCGTCGATACCGCGGGCATCGATGACCTTGATGCCCTTGACCGACAGGGTCAGGGTCACCTTACGGCGCAGCGAAGGCACGTAGTAGGTCTTCTTCTGGATGTTCGGATCGAAACGACGCTTGTTGCGACGGTGCGAGTGGGAGATGCTATGTCCGAAGGCCGGAGTAGTACCGGTTACCTGGCAAACAGCTGCCATGATCACTCCTCAGTTAGTTAGTAGTAAAAATTCGACGGTACTCGCGCGTGCTGCCCATAAGTGAATATCGACAGCACATCTGCGTTATGAGTCCCGCCAACCAGTGAAACACCGTTATTACTGCACACTAGGAAGAAACCAGGCTGGGTGAGAACCAACCGAAGAGCCTTAAAGTATGTAAGACGGTGAACTTCGCAGCCGATCGAGCATTTTCCCCGTACTCAGTGGGTTGCGACATTCGGTATTACGGGCTATTCGTGCATGCCAAGATCCCAAATGATGGCATTACGGCATGCGCGATTAACGCCAGATAAGCTTATCGAGAATTTCTCAGGGTTCCAAATCCTTGGAAGGGTCCTGCAGGATCCAATGCTCCGGGTCCATCCCCGCGGTCAACTTGCGGGTAATTCGTCGAAGATCGTTAATGTCCTTGTCACTCAGAGATTCGAAGAGCAGCGCACGGACAGTTGCCACATGGTGGGGTGCCATGCGCACCACAGCCTGCCAACCAGCGTCGGTTAATGAGGCGATTTTCACACGGGCGTCTTCTTCGGACTGCTCGCGTGCCACCCAACCGCGGACCTCCAGTTTCTTCACCACGTGCGACAAGCGCGAGAGCGAAGCGCTGGTGCGCGATGCCAGCTTGGTCATGCTCATCTTTCGCCCCGTGGACTCCGAGAGCATCGCGAGCATGTGGTAGTCGAAAAGGGTAATGCCATCCAGAACCTGCAGGTCCGAATCGAGGGCGGCAGGCAGCAGCGTCAACACCGCATTCAGCCCCAGCCATGCTTCGCGCTCCTGCTCCGAAAGCCAAACCGGCGTCTCGCCCATGAAGTTGTCCCATCTTTGGTCGTGCATCGCTCCCGCAGCATCAGCGGTGCGACGGTATTAATTTGCGGGCCGCAAGCGACCCACAGCAGCCCTTCCAACATTCCAAGGATGCGAAGCACCTCACACTAAGGGGGAAGCATTTTGTCACTCTCTTGGAAAGAACGGTGCTGAGGGCTCCATAGTATGCGAATTTCTCTTCGGGTGACAGCGCAGAACAACGACAGATTCTCGCCGGGACGCCACAGAGGGAACCCGGGCGTGCCAGGTTCCCTCTGGAGCAGGCGTGTTTAGACCTTTTCCAGTTGCTTCTTCTTGCGGTAGCTGATGATCTGCCCGATGATCACCACCAGCAGGGCGACGATGAACATCGCCGAGCCGATCATGTTGGCCTGGGCGGGGATGCCGCGGGTGGCCGAAACGTAGATGAACTTCGGGAAGGTCTGGAAGTTGCCGGAGTTGAAGTTCGTGATGATGAAGTCGTCGAAGCTCATCGCGAAGCTCAGCAGCGCGGCGGCCACGATGCCCGGAAGCAGCAGCGGGAAGGTCACCTTCCAGAACGCCAGCCGCGGCGAGGCGTAGAGGTCGGCGGCGGCTTCCTCAAGCCGCGGATCCAGCGAGGACACCCGGGCGCGGACCGTGACGATCACGAAGGACATGCAGAACACGGTATGCGCGATCACGATGGTCCAGTAGCCCAGCTCCCATCCAAGGTTCAGGAACTGCGCCAGCAGCGAGGCGCCGAGCACTACTTCCGGGGTGGCCAGCGGCAGGATGATCAGCACGTCGGTCAGCTTGCGGAAGCGGAACTTGTAGCGCACCAGGCCCAGCGCGATGCAGGTGCCCAGCGCGGTGGCGATCAGGGTGGCGACGATGCCGACCTGCAGCGAGTTGGCCAGCGACTCGCATACCGCCGGGGCGCCGCACGGGTTCGCCCAATTATCCCAGGTGAAACCGCGCCATTCGAGGTTGGTGCGGCCCGCATCGTTGAACGAGAACACAAAGATGTAGACGATCGGCACCAGCAGGTAGACGAAGGCCAGGCCTCCGACGACGGGAACAAACCAGCGTCCCAATTTCATTTACATCAGCTCCTTGGTGCCGAAACGCCGGATATAGATCGTGACCAGGACCAGGATGGAGACCATGAGCACGAAGCTCAGCGCCGCCGCCCCGGGGTAGTCGATGACCTTGAAGAACCTGGAATCGATCACCTGGCCGATCATCGTCGTATTGCGGTTGTTGCCCAGCAGTGCGGAGTTCACGTAGTCGCCGGCCGCCGGGATGAAGGTCAGCAGCGTGCCGGCGAAGATGCCCGGGGCGCTCATCGGCAGCGTGATCCTGAAGAAGGAGTTCATCGGGCTGGCGTACAGGTCGCCCGCGGCCTCCAGCAATCGGGTGTCCAACCGGCCCAGGTTCGCGTAGATCGGCAGCACCATGAACGGCAGGAAGTTGTAGGTCAGTCCGGCGACGACGGCGAAGGGCGTCGCGGTCAGGTGCCCGTCGGCTGGCAGGATCGCCACGAACTTCAGCGCCTGGGCGATGAAGCCCTCGTCGGCCAGGATCTGCTTCCACGCCTGCGTGCGCAGGATGAAGCTGGAGAAGAACGGGGCGATCAGCAGCACCAGCAGGATGCCCTGCAGCAGCGGCTTCTCGCGCAGCCGCACCGCCACCAGGTAGGCCATCGGGAAGCCGATCAGCAGCGCCAGCACGGTGGCGATCAGCGCGAACCAGAAGGAGCGCAGCAGCTCGGGCCAGTAGGCCGAGAGCACCGTCATGTAGTTGCCGATCTCGAAGCCCGGCACGAATTCGCCGATCTCAGCTCCCGGCGGCTTCACGTACAGGCTCATCGCCAGCAGCACCACCACCGGCAGCGCGAAGAACAGCGCCAGCACCAGCAGCCCCGGGGCCACCAGGTAGATGCCGGTGCGCCCCTTGCGGCGCTCGGCGCGGATCTCATCCTTGCTGCGCAGGTCGCTCAGGCCCGACTTGCTGATGGTCTGCGTCATTGCTCCACCCCCGCGTCCATGCGCTCGTCGCCGGCCAGGCCGAACGAGTAGTCGGCCTCCCAGTACAGGTAGACGGTGTCCCCCACGGCCGCCGGCTGCTGCCCGCGGTTCTGTGAGAAGGTGCCGATGCGCCCGATGCCCGGCACGTCCACCAGGTATTCGGTGGTGGTGCCGGTGAAGGACACGTCGATCACGGTGCCCGACAGCTCGTTGTGCGCTGCCCCGGAGGAGGTGCGGTCGATGGTGATCTTCTCCGGGCGCACGCCCACGACCACCTGCCCGCTGGTCTGCACCGCGCGGTCCTCGGGCAGCAGCACGCTGTGCCCGGCGACGTCGACCTCCAGCAGCCCGGCGCGCTTGCCGGTGACCTCGCCGCGCATCAGGTTCGACTTGCCCAGGAAGTTCGCGACGAACGCGGTGCGCGGCAGCTCGTAGAGCTCGCGCGGCGGGCCCATCTGCTCGATCCGCCCCTCGTTCATGACCGCGACGGTGTCGGCCATGGTCATGGCCTCCTCTTGGTCGTGGGTCACGTGGATGAAGGTCAGGCCCACCTCGGTCTGGATGGTCTTCAGCTCCAGCTGCATCTGCCGGCGCAGCTTCATGTCCAGCGCGCCCAGCGGCTCGTCGAGCAGCAGCACCTGCGGGCGGTTGACCAGCGCGCGGGCCAGGGCCACTCGCTGCTGCTGGCCGCCGGAGAGCTGGGCCGGCTTGCGGTTGGCAAGATGCGCCAGCTCCACCATTTCCAGCCCGGCCTGCGCCTTGGCCATCGCTTCGGGGTCCTTCTTGCGCTTCAGCCCGAACGCGACGTTCTCCAGCACGCTCATGTGCGGGAACAGCGCGTAGGACTGGAAGACGGTATTCACCGGCCGCTTGTGGCTGGGCAGCGAGGTGACGTCCTCGCCGCCGATCGAGATGCTGCCCTCGCTGGGTGCCTCCAGGCCGGCGATCATGCGCAGCGTGGTGGACTTGCCGCAGCCCGAGGGGCCCAGCAGCGCGAAGAACGTGCCTGAAGGGACCAGCAGGTCCAGGTCCTTGACGGCGACGAACTCGGCGAAGCGCTTCGTGATGCCGCGCAGCTCAAGGTCCGCCCCCGAGGTGCGGGTTTCTGGCAGGGTGGGTGCAAGATTGGCGTTCATACCCCGATCACTTCCTGGAATTGGTTCTGGAAATCTGTTTCTTCCTCCACCGACAGCTCGCGCTCGGAGCTGGTATTGGAAAGGAATTCTTCGGTCGGGAAGATCAACGGATCCTCCACGAGCTCGGGATCGAACTTCTCCATCTCCTCTTGGGCACCGAGAACCGGGCAGAGGTAGTTCACGTAGGCGGCGACCTCCGCGGCCACGTCGGGCTGGTAGTAGAAGTCCATGAGCCTCTCCGCGTTCTTCTTGTGCGGCGAGCCCATGGGCACCTGGAAGTTGTCGCTCCACAGCAGGCCGCCGCTCTCGGGCAGCGCGAACTCCCACTTGCCGCCCTCCTCGAAGTTCAGCTGCGTGATATCCCCCGAATAGGCCAGGCCGGCGATCGCGTCGCCGCTGATCAAATCCTGCTTGTAGGCATTGCCCTTGACCTGGCGGATCTGCCCGTTCCGGATATTACGGTCAAGCACTTCCAGGCTGCGGCCGAACTCGACCTGTCCCCAGGACCCGGCGATGTCCACGCCGTCGTCGAGCATCAGCATCGGCATCGTGTCGCGCATCTCGTCGAGCATGAAGATGCGTCCCTTGAGCTCCGGATCCCACAGGTCCTCGACGTTGCGCAGCCCCTTGGGGAACGCCTCCTTGTTCCAGACCAGGCCGGTGTAGCCGGACTGCCAGGTCAGGGACTTTTTGCGCCCCGGATCGAAGCGCACCTCCTGCAGCGCCGGCAGCAGGTTCTTGATGTTCGGGATGTTGTTGTGGTCCAGCTCCTGGGCGTAGCCCTGGCGGATGATGCGTTCGGTCATCCAGTCGCTGAAGACCATCAGGTCCTGGCCGATGTCCTGCCCGGCGGCCAGCTGGGCCTGCACCTTGCCGTAGTAGGAGTCGTTCGAATCGATGTCCTCCGCGTACTTTGCTTTCAGCCCGCTTTCCTTCATGAAGCGCTGCAGCGTCGGGTAGTTCTTGGCCTTCTCGTCGTAGTCAAGGTACAGGGTCCAGTTGGCCCAGTTCACCACGGCTTCGCTGTCCGACAGGTCGGTGGCCGGGGCCAGCGCCGCGGCGTTGCCCGAGCTGGTGCCCTTGGTCCCGCAGGCGGACAGCAGCCCGGCCAGGGCCAGGCCCGCCGCTCCTGCCAACACCGAGCGGCGCGAAGCCTGCGCCTGCTCGATGCCCTGCAACAGCCGTCGGCGCTGGTTATTGATAGCGCGTTGGCGCGTCATGCCATGCTCCTATGAATCATGCGCCGATGGCACTTTGGAAATCTGCGGCGAAACTCGATTCCTCGTCCGCCTCCAGCGACCGGAAGACGTGGGCCTTGGCCAGATCCTCCTCGGCCGGGAAGATGAGCGGGTTCTTCATCAGCGACGGATCGATCTTCTCCATCGCCTCCTTGGCTCCGGTGACCGGGCAGATGAAGTTCACATAGGCCGCCACCTGGGCGGCGATCTCCGGCTGGAAGTAGTAGTCCATCAGCTTCTCCGCGTTCGCCTTGCGCGGGGAGCCGACGGGAACCATCAGGTTGTCGCTCCACAGCGTGCCGCCGGCCTCGGGGATCACGAATTCCCACTGGTCGTCGTTCTCGAAGTTCATCTGGACCAGATCCCCTGACCATACGATGCCGGCGATGGCGTCTCCTGAGATGAAGTCCTCCTTGTAGGAGTTGCCCTTGACCTGTCGGATCTGGCCGCTGTCGATGTTCGCGCGCAGCACCTCCAGCGCCTTCTGGAACTCGTCCTGGCCCCACTGGCCGGAGATGTCCACGCCGTCTTGCAGCATCAGCAGGCCCATGGTGTCGCGCATTTCGTCGAGCACCGTGATCCGGCCTTTCAGCGCCGGATCCCACAGATCCGAGACGCTCTTCAGTCCCTTGGGGTACTTCGCTTTGTTCCAGGCGATGCCCGCGTAGCCGGACTGCCAGGTCAGCGAGTGCTCGCGGCCCGGATCGAAGTCCACGCCCTGCAGGCTCGGCAGCAGGTTGGAGCTGTTGGGGATGTTCGCCAGATCCAGCGCCTGAGTGTAGCCCTGGCGGATCACGCGCCCGGCCATCCAGTCGGTCAACGTGAAGATGTCCTGGCCGATGTCCTGCCCCGCCTTCAGCTGGGCCTGCACCTTGCCGTAGTAGGTGTCGTTGCCGTCGACGTCCTCGGAGTAGTTCACCGTAATGCCGCTCTGCTTGCTGAAGGCTTCGAGCGTCGGATAGGTCTTGGATTTGTCGTCGTAGTCCAGATAGAGCGTCCAGTTGGCCCAGTTCAGCGTCGGATCCGATGCGGATACGTCGGTCACGGCCGGAGCAGGGCCCGCCGTGGCACCTCCGCCGCCACCGGTGCCGCAGGCGGCAAGCAGCCCGCCTAGGCCCAGTGCGCCGGCGGCGCCGAGCACCGAACGGCGGCTGAGGCTGCGCTGGCTCATGGCGTTGACCAGTGCTCGAATTTGTGGATCCTGCGGCGTCTTGTGCGAGTGCGACATCGGACCATCTCCCCCATTTCTCATCGCTGCATGTGCGATCGATCACACGATTCGTGTTGAGGAACATCCTGTCAGGTCGAGGTGGCGCTGACAAGACTCCGGCAAAAGATTCCACATTAAAATCCTCCCCATAGCGTCGAAAACTTTATTGATAAACCCCTTTCGCAACTGATTCGGTGGCGGTAGTGTCGTGGCTAACGCTGTTGAGACGAGGATGATCATGACACTGCCGCCACCGGCGAGCGCCGGCATCGACGAGATTTCCAAGGAGATCATCGAGCAGCTGCAGGAAGACGGACGCCGCTCCTACGCCGCCATCGGCAAGGCGGTGGGCCTGAGCGAGGCGGCCGTCCGCCAGCGTGTGCAGAAGCTCGCCGACAGCCAGATCATGCAGATCGTGGCCGTCACCAACCCGCTGGAGCTGGGTTTCACCCGGCAGGCGATGATCAGCATCGTCGCCGCATCGGACATCAGCTCCACCGCCGACAGGATCGCCGAACTGCCCGAGGTCGACTACTGCGTGGTCACCGCCGGCAATGCGGACATCCTGGCCGAGGTGATCTGCTCCAGCGACGAAGACCTTCTGCGGGTTATCAGCACCATCCGCGGCATCGAGGGTGTGCTCAGCACCAACACCTTCACCTACCTTTCACTCAAAAAACAGGAATACAACTGGGGAACACGATGAATACTCCACTTGGCACCGACCGCCAGCAAGCCGCCCGCGACCACCTCTGGATGCACATGGCCCGGCACTCCGGCCTGCACAACGGGGGCAAGGTGCCGATCATTTCGCGCGGCGAGGGACACATGATCTACGACGACGCCGGCCGCGGCTACATCGACGGCCTGGCAGGGCTGTTCGTCGTCAACGCGGGCCACGGCCGCGCCGAGCTGGCCGAGGTCATGGCCAAGCAGGCGGAGAAGCTGGCGTTCATGCCGCTATGGTCCTACGCCCACGAGCCGGCCATCGACCTGGCCGAGCGCCTGGCAGGCTACGCCCCGGGCGATTTGAACCGCGTCTTCTTCACCACCGGCGGCGGCGAGGCGGTGGAATCCGCGTTCAAGCTAGCCAAGCAGTACTTCAAGCTCAAGGGCCAGCCGGGCAAGACCAAGGTCATCTCCCGCGCGCTGGCCTACCACGGCACCCCGCAAGGCGCGCTGGCGATCACCTCGCTGCCGGGGATGAAGACCCCGTTCGAGCCGCTGGTTCCCGGCACCTTCCGCGTGCCGAACACCAACTTCTACCGCGCGCCGGAGATGTTCTCCGAGAACGAGAAGGACTTCGGGCTGTGGGCCGCCGAGCGCATCCGCGAGGCCATCGAATTCGAGGGCGCCGACTCGGTCGCCGCGGTCTTCCTGGAGCCGGTGCAGAACTCCGGCGGCTGCTTCCCGCCTCCCCCGGGCTACTTCGACCGGGTGCGCGAGATCTGCGACGAGTACGACGTGCTGCTGGTCTCCGATGAGACCATCTGCGCCTTCGGCCGCATCGGGGACATGTTCGCCTGCAACGACTTCGGCTACACCCCTGACATCATCACCTCCGCCAAGGCGCTGACCAGCGGCTACGTCCCGCTGGGCGTGATGATCGCCTCCGAGAAGCTGTTCGAGCCGTTCACCAAGGGCGACACCACCTTCTACCACGGCTACACCTTCGGCGGTCACCCGGTGGCCGCGGCGGTGGCGATGGCGAACCTCGACATCTTCGAACGCGAGGACCTGAACGGCAACGTGCATCGCAACGCCGACGCCTTCAAGTCCACCTTGGAGAAGCTCAAGGACATCGACATCGTGGGCGACGTGCGCGGCGCCGGCTACTTCTACGGCATCGAGCTGGTGAAGGACAAGTCCACCAAGGAAACCTTCAACGACGAGGAATCCGAGCGGCTGCTGCGCGACTACCTCACCCCGGCGCTGTGGGAGGCAGGCCTGTACTGCCGCGCCGACGACCGCGGCGACCCGGTCATCCAGCTCGCGCCGCCGATCACCATCGGCCAGCCCGAGTTCGACCAGATCGAGTCGATCCTGCGCTCGGTGCTCTCCGAGGCGTCCAGCAAGATCTAGTTTCCACACCCTTCGGGCGCGGCCGGTGTAACCTGGCTGCGCCCGATTGGTGCTTTGTGGCCTGTGACACTACTGTGTGGATTAAGCAGCCATGGAAGCAGGAACGTCATGCTGGAACCGACCCGAATCACGCTCGCCCGCCACGCGGCGGGGTATAGCACCCTGGATCTCGCCCGCCTGGTTCAGGTCGGCGAATCCACCGTCCGCCGCTACGAAACCTGCGGCGCCCCCGAGGCTCTGGCCGGGCAGCTGGCCGGCGCGCTGGGCTGCGCCCCGGGCTACTTCCACCGCCCGCCGGCTGCCGGGATCGATGTCGAACGCATCTTCTTCCGCACCCCGCGGCGCATCAGCCGGGCGCAGAAAACCGCCTGCTCGGCGCTGGGCCGCACCGGGGTCGAACTCTACAACCTGATCACCGCCGACTACACGCTGCCGGACACCGAGGTGCCCGACTACACCGGGTTCGACCCGGAGGCCGCCGCCGCGCAGTTGCGCCTGGACTGGAACCTGGGCTGCGGGCCGGTGCCCGACCTGATCTACGTGCTCGAATCGCGCGGCGTGCGGGTGCTCAGCCTGGCATCCGGGACCAGCTTCAGCTTCTGGGAAGAGGGGCAGGCGTTCATCTTCCTGGCCGCCGGGGACCGCGCCGAACAGCGCCACCAGCTGGCGCACGAGCTGGGCCACCTGCTGCTGCACAGCGCGCTGGGAGCCGACGGGCATGCGGCGGCCGAAGCCGAGGCGGAGCAGTTCGCCGCGCGCCTGCTGCTGCCGGCGCTATCGCTGCAGGCGCGCATGGGCGACACCCTGCAACTGCCGCAGCTGCTTGACCTGCAGGAGCTGTTCGGCGTCCCGGCCCGGATCATCCTGTCCCACGCCCGCGAATGCGGCATGCTCGGCGACGCCAGCTACAGCTGGCTGGTGCAGGAACTGGCGCTGGAACCGGCGCCGCGCCGCGCCCCGCTGGCCTCGCGGGTGTTCTCCCTGGTGTTCCCGTCGCTGCGCGGCGAAGACCGGCTGGATACCGCGCGGATCGCCGACACCCTGGGGGTGCCTGCCCGCACCCTGCACGAGCTGACCTTCGGACACGCCTTCATGGTGCTGCCGGGGCTGCGGGACGCCGCGCCGCGGGGCATGCCCGGTCACCTGCGCGCGCTGTCCTAGCGCGGGCGCCACCCTAGCGGTGCATGCCTGCCCGGACTAGGCTGGGCATTCCAGGCGGTGGCCTGCCGCCCGGTCTCGAAAGGGTACTGCCATGGACATCAACGCCGCCAAGGCCCGCGAACTGGCCGAAGAATCCCGCGAACAGGGCTGGCAGCGGCCGAGCTTCGCCAAGGGCATCTACATGGGCGAGGTCGACTTCTCGCTCATCGAACCGCTGCCCGCCCCCGATCCGGAAGCCGCCGCCCGCGGCGCGGCCTTCATCGCCGAGCTGGAGACGGTGCTGGACGGGTTCGACCCCGGGCGCATCGAGGCGGATTCCCGGGTGCCCGACGAATACATCGCTCAGCTGCGCGAGGTGGGCGCGTTCGGCATGAAGATCCCCACCGAGTACGGCGGGCTGGGGCTGAGCCTGCTGGACTACGGCCGCGCACTGATGCGGGTGGGCTCGGTCAGCCCCGCGGTCGGCGCCCTGCTCTCCGCCCACCAGTCCATCGGCGTGCCCGAGCCAGTCAAGTCCTTCGGCACCGAGGCGCAGAAGCGCGAGTACCTGCCGCGCTGCGCCGCCGGGGCGATCAGCGCCTTCCTGCTCACCGAGAACGACGTGGGCTCGGACCCCGCGCGGCTGGGCACGCGTGCGACGCTGAGCGAGGACGGCGCCTACTACACCCTGGAGGGCGCGAAGCTGTGGACCACCAACGGGGTGGTCGCCGAGCTGCTGGTGGTGATGGCCGCCGTCGAACCCCACGAGGCCTGCGGCGAGGTCCCGGCCGGCAAGGGCGGGATCACCGCGTTCATCGTGGAGGCCGACGCGCCGGGCATCACCGTGGAGAACCGCAACGCGTTCATGGGCCTGCGCGGGATCGAGAACGGCGTGACCCGCTTCGCGCAGGTGCGCGTGCCGGCCGCCAACCGGCTCTCGCGCGAGGGCACTGGCCTGAAAATCGCGCTGAGCACCCTGAACACCGGGCGCCTGTCCATCCCCGCGATGTGCGCCGGCGCCGGCAAGTGGGCGACGAAGATCGCGCGCGAATGGTCCGCCGCCCGCGTGCAGTGGGGCCACCCGATCGGCGAGCACCAGGCCGTCTCCTCCAAACTCGCCTACATCGCCGCCAGCACCTACGCGCTGGAGGCGGTGTTCGAGGTCAGCGCGCTGCTGGCGGACGCGGGCATGAAGGACGTGCGCATCGAGGCGGCGCTGGCCAAGCTGTACTCCTCCGAGGTCTCCTGCCGGATCGCCGACGAGCTCGTGCAGATCCGCGGCGGGCGCGGCTACGAGACCGCCGCCTCCCAGGCCGCCCGCGGCGAGCGCGCGGTCCCGGTCGAGCAGCTGCTGCGCGATCTGCGCATCAACCGCATCTTCGAGGGCTCCACCGAGATCATGCACCTGCTCATCGCCCGCGAAGCCGTCGACGCGCACCTGCAGGCCGCCGGCGCGCTGGCGGTGGCCGACTCCACGCTGGCGGAAAAGGCCGCCGCGGCGCGCGAGGCCTCCGGATTCTACGCCCGCTGGCTGCCCAAGCTCGTCGCCGGCGCCGGCAGCCTGCCCGGCACCTACTCGGAGCACGGCCCGCTGGCCAAGCATCTGCGCTACATCGAGCGCACCAGCCGCAAGCTGGCCCGGCAGACCTTCGCCGGCATGGCGCGCTGGCAGGCAGGGCTGGAGAAGCAGCAGGTGTTCCTGGGGCACATCGTGGACATCGGAGCCGAGCTGTTCGCCATGGCAGCGGTAATCGCCAAGACCTCAGCTCTGCTGGATTCCACCGCCCCCGAGCGCTTCTCCGCCGAGACCCTGGCGCAGGCGTTCTGCGAACAGGCCACCCGGCGCTGCGAGGACCATTTCGAGCACCTGTGGGACGGCACCTCGCACGACGACAAGGTCGCCGAGGACCTGCTCGACGGGGCCTACCTCTGGCTTGAGGAGGGTGTGCGCGACGTGTCCGAGGGCACCGGCCCATGGATTGCGCCGTGGTCCGAGTCCGGGCGCGCGGACGTCCGCCGTCTCTACGGAACGGCGGACTAGCTGCCACGCCCCTGGCCGGCTAGTACCTGGTCCCGGCGGAGATGCCTCCGTCGACCGCGTACTCTCCGCCGGTGCAGAAGCTCGATTCGTCGCTGGCCAAAAAGAGGATCAGGCCGCTGACCTCTTCCGGCCGGGCGAAGCGCTCAAGCGAGTTGCCGGCCAGGTCCTCCTCGGTGAGCGGGCGCAGCGCCTGGGTCAGCGCCGTCGCGACCGCGCCGGGGTGCACCGAGTTGACCCGGATACCGAAGTCGGCCAGTTCCAGCGCCGCGGACTTAGTCAGCCCGCGCAGGCCCCACTTCGACGCGCAGTAGGCGTGCCGGTTCGGGTAGCCTTCCAGTCCGGCGGTGGATGACACGTTCACGATCGAGGAAGCTCCTGACTTCTTCAGCTCGCGCACCGCCGCGCGCATGCCCAGGAAGGCGCCGGTCAGGTTGATGTCCATGACCCGGTTCCAGCTTTCCAGCGTGGTGTCTTCCAGCGGCGCGTCGTCGTGGATACCGGCGTTGTTCACCAGCACGTCCAGCCCGCCGAATTCCGCCACGGCTTGCGCCACCGCGGCCTCCCAGTCCCCGGCGTCCGCCACGTTCAGGTGCGCGTAGCTGGCGCGGTCTCCGAGCTCGGCCGCCAGCGCACGTCCTGCTTCGTCGTTGATGTCAGCGAGCAGCACGGTGGCGCCTTCCGCGATGAAGGCGCGTGCGTGCGCGGCACCCATCCCCGAAGCCGCTCCGGTAATCAGTGCGCGTTTTCCTGCAAGTCTCATGCGTTGCTTCTTTCCGTGTGGAGTTGCCGTCGTTCCGGAGGGAAGGCCCGGCGCCCGTCCGGTCCTTGGCGGCACCGGAAAACCCTGCAGCGGGAAGGACGCCCGCCGTCTCCCGGTTCCGCACGTCCGGGCACGGGGTGTGTTCCACCAAACCATCCACCTGAGACACGGTCAATCCACCCGGCGCGGCGTCGAGTGACTAGACGAAAACCGGAATTTGTCTAGCATGGGGTCATGTCACCGTACCGAAATGCCGTTGCGACTCCGTCCCTGCGCGCACGCCAGAAGGCAGCGACCCGTGAGCTGATCATCGACGCGGCAGTGGTGGTTTTCGCTGCCAGGGGCTATGAGAACAGCCGGATCGACGAGGTGGCTTCCTGCGCCGGAACAAGCCGGGCGACTTTCTACCTGCACTTCCGCCGCAAGAGCGATCTGCTTTTCGAGCTGAGACACCGAGCGGAACAAGATTTCGAACCTGACTACCGGAAACTTGTTTCGCTGCTGCGCGATCCCCGGGTTGAAGAAATCCAGCAGTGGCTGCTCCGGGGATTGTCCCGCTGGTCCGAAGCAGCGGTACTGATGCGCCCGGTCTTCGACGCCGCAGACCAGGACCGGATGCTGGCCAAACAGCTGCTGCCGGAGACTCTTCCCGGCTCGAAGCCGCTGGCCCGGGCCCTGGTCGATGCCGAGGTGTGCCCCGATGAATCGACCGCCGACGCCATGGCCATGGTTTTCATGGCACCGCTGTTCATTGCTTTCCGGCGACGGGCGTTCGGCACGCCGGTCAATGAGGAACGGCTGGCGGTTCTCACCGCGCAAAGCTGGACCGCCATGGCCGTGGAACATCTTCGGCCGGGCTCGGCGAACCACTAACGAATGCCTTGGCCACAGCCTGGGACGCGGTCACCCCGTAGTTCTAACCAGCCGCCATCTGATCGGAATAGTAAACTTTTCAGAAAAACAAGATAGTGGGTCGGTGTCCGTTTGTGCGAGCTACCGGCGGGAATAGGCAGGTTAGCGGTTCTCCGCTCGCGCGACTTTCCTTGATCGTCATTGCTTCGCTGGATGATTCGGTTCTCGCCAGAGTTGTCACGTTCTCCCGGGGGCGCCTCGGATCACTGCCATCGTCCCGTCTTCAGGAGCATATGCCCGTGTCCGGCAATCGAACGATCTATTCGGGATGCCCGCTCCGTAGCAAGGTTTGCACTGACTGAGAGCGTCTTGCGGCCGACTAGCACCGCACTCACCGAATCGGCAGCTTCTACCGCTTCGGGCTTCCAGACGGCGTTTGGGGTCGCACCGTCGATGGTATCCACACCCACTGCCATGCGGGCTGTTGTGCCCTTCGAAGCCGGTCAAGCTTTGCGCCTTCGACTTTGCTCGGCCGGGGCGGTAGCTGGGCGCGATGTGTTCGTGCACCGATTCACTGCCGCGACGTCGGACCAATTTACGCCCGGACGACGTGCACGGGCATTCCCCCGAATGGCTGGACGGGTTCGAGGGCACCGGCATGACCACGAGCGCCGGGTCCCTTCTGAAAAGTTGATCCGGGATTTTCCGAGTCCGGCCGTGCAACCCCGGTTCCGTTGCGGGGCCAACGTCAGCGATCCTTTCAGGACCTACGGGTCAGCGATGCTGGCGTCCAGTCTGCCCGCCCGCCACAGCACCGTGGCCTGCCGCGCCCACTCGGCCAACCGCAGGGCTTCAGAGGGCGAGAAGAAGTAGGTGTTGAACTGCAGGCGCTGCTCTGGGTCCAGCTCCCTGGGCAGCAGCACCATGGGACGCGAGCCCTTGACCTTCACCGCGTGGAACAGCCCGCAATGCCGGGCGATATGGTGGATTTCGCAATACAGGTCGCTGGTCTCGATGTCGGTGCGGCCGCCGAGCTCCCACTTGTCCAGATGGTCCAGCTCGCAGCGGTGCGCCGGCATGCTGCACCCCGGATAGGCGCAGCCGCGGTAGGCGGCGCGGATCGCCCGGGCCTGGGATTTGGAAAACAGCCTTTGGGTGCGCCCGAGATCCAGGATGCGGCTCTTGCCGTTGAGCACCACCGGGTACAGCCCGGCGTTGCACACCATGGCGCGTGCCTGGCCCGCCGGAATCGGGATGCCTGAGGTGCTGACCGCGAAGTCCCGGCCGGTTTCGAGCATCTTGTCGTAGTCCAGCAGCACACCGATCTGCGGGGTGATCACCGCGTGGCCGTCGGCCGCCAGGGCGCCCGGTCCGTTGGCCTGCAGCACCGCCATCAGACCCAGCAGATGCCGCAATTCAGGGCGCAGATCCTCGAAGGGACCGGGAACCGCCGCGTCATTCGCAGCCGTTCGCGCCGTGCCGCCAACTGCGCCGGGCGGGGTTCCGGAAGGTGCCTCGGCGTCCGTGCCGGGTTCGCGGTCTGCTTCCCGGCGGTTTCCGCACTCGTTGTCGTCATCCTCGGGGCAGATATCCGCATCGAAGCCGCTGGGGCAGTCGTCGTCGGGCGTTTCGTCTCCGGTGCCGTCGGTGAAGTGGTCGCCGGCGGAGTGGTCGCCGGTGGGGTCGTCGTCAGCGGAGTCGTCGGCTGCGGAGCCGGCCTTGGCCCAGTCCGGCATGGTGGACTCGTCGTCCCAGCCGGGGGCGGAGTCGTCGTCGGTGAGCGCGGCGGCCTGCTCGGCGAGCGCGTCGCGGTTGCCGGCCATGGTTTTAGGGTTGTCGACGGCGCGGAAGATGGCGTGCATGGTTTCGCCCTGCGAGGGCAGCAGCTTGACCAGGAAGCGCTCCAGCCCGTTGCGGATGCCCAGCGGGTAGACACCGATCTGCGAGAGCAGGGCCTCGGGCGGGCGCCGCTCCCCCACCGCCTGGGCGACCAGCGCGGAGATGTGCTTGCGCGCGGTGGCCGGCTGGCTGCGGATGAGTTCCAGCGAGAGCTCCTGGAGTTCGGCCCGGGTCTGCTCCGCCTCGGGCCCGGTCCCCAGGTCCTTGTCCGCGGCCCTGATCTTGCGGGCAGCGGAGATGACCAGGCGTGGGTCGGTGTCCGGATCGTCGAAAGCTGCGGCCAGCACCGGCAGCGCGGGGCCGGCCGGCTCGCCGGCGTCGGTGACCTGTGCGATCAGGCTGTCGGCGGCGGCCAGGCGGTCGCGGGCGGTGGAGACCGGCACGTTCAGCCAGCCGGCCAGCAGGTCCAGCGCCTTCTTGAAGTGGGTGCGTGCGACGGTGGTGCGGCCGGCGGCGGCCTCGACGTCCTGGGGCGTGGGCTCCAGGCCCCCGTCGGCGATGGCCTGCAGCGAGTCCGTGTCGAGCTTGTGGGCGCCGGTGCGGCGCACGGCTTCCGCGGCGCGCAGCTGGGCGCGGCTGAGCTGCTGCGCGAGGTGCTCGATGAGCAGCGCCGCATAGGCGGCGTGCCCAGCGGGGACGTCGGGGTCGGACAGGGCGCTCACCGCCGATCCGAGCAGCCTGTCCGCCTGGGACAGGTTCATCAGTGCTTCGCTGCTGGTGCTCATGGATCCAGCGTGCCCGGGCGGCGGCAGGCTCGGGGCGACAGTACTGCACGGTGGGGATAAACCGGTGCACGGTGATTTCCGGCGTGCCTCGCCCTGTAACAGGCGTGCGGGCTTGGACACGTACGCTTAGCCGTGCATGCGGTACCAGAGCAGCGCCACCTGCAAGCTGGCGCGGGACTCGGCGGATTCCAGCGAGACCCCGAGCTTGTCCTCCAGCTTGGCCAGCCGGGCGTAGAGCGTGGGGCGCGAGAAATAGCCGGCCTTGGCCAGGGCGGACTTGTTGCCGCCGTGGGCCAGGTAGAGCTCCAGCAGCTGCAGCCCGTCCTCGTCGAGCGGGGAAAGCAGGCCGTCCAGCTCGGTGTGCGCGAAGGCGCGCAGCCTGGCATCGGCGCCCATCGCGGAGAGCACCCCGCGCAGGCGCAGGTCGGCGAAGCGGTAGTAGGGCTGGGCGCGGGTGGGCAGGTGCGGGACGATGTGCGCGACGTGGGCGGCCTCGTCCAGCCGGGCCAGGCAGGCGGCCAGCGGTCCCTCCGCGGCGACGCCGATCGCCACCGGCTCGGCCAGCTGCTCGGCCAGCCGGCGGGTGAAGCCCTGCAACGCGGAGTCCACCAGCTCGCGGGCGCGCACCGGCAGGATGACCGCCAGGTAGCCGGGTTTCAGCGACCCGGCGAGCACCCCCAGGTGCAGGGTGTCGGCCAGCTGCTCGATGACTTCCAGCGCGGCGCGCTCGGCCAGCTGGGTCTCCGTGGGGGTGCGCTCCCCGGCAGCCAGCGAGAGCACCAGCGGAACGTAGTAGGGCGCGGCGTCCAAGCCCAGGGACTGGGCGCGCACCGCGATCTCCTTGTCGCCGTAGCCGTGCGCGGCCTGCAGCTCGTGCAGCATCGAGGTTCGCGCCTGGTAGAGCAGTTCGCGGTCGTCGCGCCCGGAAAGCCGGGCGATGGTCAGCGCCTGGCCGGCGCGCTCCAGCACCAGCGCGGCGTTGGCATCGTCCTCCAGCGCGGCCGGGACGATGAGCCGGCCCCAGCGGCGGCGGGCCGCCCCCACCGGGGTTTGCAGCCAGTTCTCGGCGCCCGCCGAGCGCCCGGTGTGCTCCAGGTAGCCGACGAAGCGGGAGCGGGAAATCCAGTCGTCGAGATCCGCGTTCGCGTGGGCGAGGACCAGGTGGCGCACGTCCTCGAGCACCACCGGAGCGTCAAGCAGCTCGGCGGTGCGCTCGACGATGGCCTGCTCGTCGGCCTCTGAGAGCGAGAGTTCGGTGTAGATCTCGTGCACGCTGCGCGAGAACTGCAGGTCTGCCAGCTGCTGGGCGACCAGCTTCTGGTGGATGACCTCGGTGATGGCCACGAAACGGACCTTGCGGCGCAGCCTGATGACGGGGAACCCGAGCCCTGCCACCTGCAGTTCCGCTTCGCCCGGTGCCTCGATGATCACGCCCGCCGCGCCGGCGTCGCGCAGTTGTTCCAAAAAGCCGCGAACGTCGGTCACGTTGCGCAGCGTGGTGAGCACCAGCTCGCGGCCGAAGAGCAGGTCAACGTTGGATTCCGACTCGGTGACGTGCACCCAGCGCAGCTCCGCGTCCAGCCCGTCGGCGCACAGCAGCTGCGGATCGGCCTCCTGCACCACCGGCAGGGCCAGCACGTCGTTGACAGTCAGCATCCTCGCACCTTTACACATCGTCGCAGCGTCACGATAAATCATTACATACTGCCTGTGTCGCAGGCCATGTTCGTGCCCGATGATGAATTCAGGAATCCATTCGAGGACAACAAGGAGCCACGATGAACACGACGCTGACATCAACCCTGCAGCACTGGATCGACAACGCCAACTACGTTGCAGACGACCGCACCGGCAAGGTCTACAACCCTGCCACCGGCGAGGTCGCCCGCGAGGTGGCACTGGCCTCCAAGGCAACCACCGAGGCAGCGATCGCCTCCGCGCACGCAGCCTTCCCGGGCTGGCGCGACACCTCCCTGGCACGGCGCACCGCCATCATGTTCCGCTACCGCGAGCTGCTCACCGAGCGCAAGGGCGAGCTGGCGGCGATCATCACCGCCGAGCACGGCAAGGTGCTCGACGACGCGCTGGGCGAGGTCGCCCGCGGCCTGGAGGTCGTGGAGCTCGCCTGCAACGCGCCGTACCTGCTCAAGGGCGAGTACTCGGAGAACGCCTCGACCGGCGTCGACGTGCAGTCCATGCGCCAGCCGCTGGGCGTCTCGGCCATCATCTCCCCGTTCAACTTCCCAGCCATGGTGCCGCTGTGGTTCTTCCCGGTGGCCATCGCCTCGGGCAACACCGTGGTGCTCAAGCCTTCGGAGAAGGACCCGTCGGCCGCCAACTGGATGGCCGAGCTGTTCGCCGAGGCAGGCCTGCCTGCCGGCGTGCTGAACGTCGTGCACGGCGACAAGGAGTCGGTCGACACCCTGCTGAACGACGAGCGCATTTCCTCGGTCTCCTTCGTGGGCTCGACCCCGATCGCCCAGTACGTCTACTCCACCGGCACTGCCAACGGCAAGCGCGTGCAGGCCTTCGGCGGAGCGAAGAACCACATGCTGGTGCTTCCCGACGCAGACCTTGACCTGGCAGCCGACATGGCGGTGAACGCCGGCTTCGGCGCCGCCGGCGAGCGCTGCATGGCGATCTCCGTGGTCGTTGCGCTGGAGGGCATCGCCGATCAGCTGGTCGCCAAGATCGCCGAGCGCGCCAAGACCCTGCGCGTGGGCGATGGCACCCGCGGCTGCGACATGGGCCCGCTGATCACCGGCGAGCACCGCGACAAGGTCGCAGGCTACATCGACGCCGGCATCGCCGCCGGGGCCACCCTGGCCCTGGACGGCCGCACCGGTACGGTGGACGCCGACGGCGAAGGCTTCTTCCTGCACCCGACCATGTTCGACAACGTCACCACCGACATGAGCATCTACACCGACGAGATCTTCGGCCCGGTTCTGTCCGTGGTCCGCGTGGAGTCATTCGACGAGGGCGTCGAGCTGATCAACTCCTCGAAGTACGGCAACGGCACCGCGATCTTCACCAACGACGGCGGCGCCGCCCGCCGCTTCGAGAACCGCATCCAGGTGGGCATGGTCGGCGTCAACGTGCCGATCCCGGTACCGGTGGGCTACCACTCCTTCGGCGGCTGGAAGGCCTCGCTGTTCGGCGACCAGCACGCCTACGGCCCGGAGGGCTTCAAGTTCTTCACCCGCAACAAGGTTGTCACCAAGCGCTGGCTGGACCCGAGCCACGGCGGCATCAACCTCGGCTTCCCACAGAACGACTAGGACCAATGACTACCGAAATCAGCGACATCACCAGCGAGCAGATCGCAGCCGGCCAGCGTGCCCACGAACTTGACCGCGAGCACGTTTTCCACTCCTGGCAGGCGCAGGGCCCGTTCAACCCGATGACGATCCTGAAGACCGAGGGTTCGTACGTGTGGGACGGCGAGGGCAACAAGCTCATCGACCTCTCCAGCCAGCTGGTGAACACGAACGTCGGCCACCAGCACCCGAAGGTCGTCGCGGCGATCATCGAGCAGGCGGGCAAGATCGCCACGATCGCCCCGCAGCACGTGAACGACGCTCGCTCCGAGGCGGCGCGGCTGATCGCCTCGCACACCCCGGGCGACCTGGACAAGATCTTCTTCACCAACGGCGGCGCCGACGCCAACGAGCACGCCATCCGCATGGCCCGCGTGCACACCGGCAAGCACAAGGTGCTCTCCGCGTACCGCAGCTACCACGGCGGCACCCACCTGGCGGTGAACGTCACCGGCGATCCGCGCCGCGTGGCCTCGGACAACGCCTCCGACGGCGTCGTGCATTTCTTCCCCGCCTACCCGTACCGCTCCTACTTCAACTCCACCACGGAGGCCGAAGAGACCCAGCGCGCGCTGAAGCACCTGGAAGACACGATCATCCTCGAGGGTGCATCGAACATCGCCGCCTTGGTCCTGGAGTCGATCCCGGGCAGCGCAGGCATCTACGTGCCGCCGGCAGGCTACATGGAAGGCGTGCGCGAGCTGACCCGCAAGTACGGCATCGTGTTCATCGCCGATGAGGTCATGGCGGGCTTCGGCCGTTCGGGCGAATGGTTCGCGGTGAACCACTGGAACGTTGTTCCGGATCTGATGACCTTTGCCAAGGGCGTGAACTCCGGCTACGTGCCGCTGGGCGGCGTGGCGATCTCCCCGCAGATCTTCGAGACCTTCCGCGAGCGCGTCTACCCGGGCGGGCTGACCTACTCGGGCCACCCGCTGGCTTGCGCGGCAGCGGTTGCCACCATCGAAGCGATGGAGGAAGAGGACCTGGTTGCCAATGCCAAGCGCTTGGGCGATGAGATCATCGGCCCGCGCCTGGCGCAGTTCAAGGCCGACCACCCGTCGGTGGGCGACGTGCGCGGAACCGGCGTGTTCTGGGCGATCGAACTGGTCACCAACCGCGAAACCCGCGAACCGCTGGCCGCCTACGGCGGCAGCTCGCCGGAAATGAACCAGGTCATCGCCGCGGCCCGCGCCGCAGGCCTGCTGCCGTTCGCGAACTTCAACCGCCTGCACGTGGTGCCGGCGCTGAACATCCCGGACGACGTGCTCATCGAGGCGCTGGACAAGCTGGAACAGGCGCTCGTCGTCGCCGACGGCTTCGTCAAGTAGCCGACCCCGCACAGCTGGCAGGAATCCCCCTGCCAGCTGTGCTTTTTAATATTCGGTATTAACAATTCGCTGGCAGATGAATGGGCCGCAGGCTCCCGCTGGTGCTGTGAAATACTGGGGTCAACCGCAAATCTTTATGGAGGAACTCATGGCAGGCGACGCTTTCCAGC
Organism: Glutamicibacter soli; assembly: GCF_003309065.1. Classification (GTDB taxonomy): domain Bacteria; phylum Actinomycetota; class Actinomycetes; order Actinomycetales; family Micrococcaceae; genus Glutamicibacter; species Glutamicibacter soli. Next base: position 321,057 of record NZ_POAF01000005.1, read on the forward strand.
CGCATCTTCAGTGGGGTGTCAAGGCCTCGTTCGTTGGATACATTGCATCGCTGGCTGACGGCCGCATCGAGGCCTCGAATGGCGTGTGGCAGGTCGGCAACGCGCTGGCCTTCCCCGTGCACCCGGCGGTGGACGTTCCCGACAACGAGATCTGGTTCAACGGGCGCGTGTCTTTCTCGGGCCACGGCGGGATGATGAAGCTCGAGCTGAACGAACCGCGCATCGAGAACCAGGGCGAGTCGATCTTCCTGACCATCGACACCCCCGAGGGCCGCACTGCCATCGCGGAACTGACCGAGACCGGAGTTTCGCACGCCATGGGCATGACCCGAACCCGGTTCTCGGCCGTGGTGACTGAAGACGGCTCCAAGATGTTCAACGGGCAGTACCCTGCCGGGCAGGCGATGGAAGAAGTCGAAGTCACCCTGCGCGGCTAGAAAACGCCTATTACAGGGAAACCCTGCACCGCACGCGCGGTGCAGGGTTTTTCAGTTCCTACTGTCGGGAGAACTCGGAGGCGCGGATGACCTGATCCTCGCTGAGCCCATGTCCCGTGTACTTCTCGAACTGCGCGGCGGCCTGCAGGGCAATCACCTCGGCCCCGGTGATGACCTGCTTTCCGTGCTCCCGTGCGGCGGCGACCAGCGGGGTCTCGCTGGGGAACGCGACCACGTCGAACACCGTTTCCGCCGCGGCGATCTGCGCATCGCTGAATGACTGGATAGCGGCCTGTTCTCCGTCCATGCCCAGCGGCGTGACGTTGACCAGCACCTGGTGGCCCGGTTCCGGATCGGCATCGATGAATGCGTAGCCGTACTTCTGCGCCAGCGCCCCTCCCGCGGCGATGTTGCGCGCGAGCACCGTGAGGTTCTCGAAGCCGGCATCGCGGAATGCCGCGACCACCGCCTTGGCCATGCCCCCGGAACCGCGGACCAGCACGTTCGCCGACGGGTCCAGCTCGTGGCGCCCGATCAGCGTGGCGATCGCCTCGAAGTCGGTGTTGGAGGCGCTGAGGTGGCCGTCGGTGTTCACGATGGTATTCACCGAGTCGATGGCCGCCGCCGAAGGCTCGATGGTGTCCACCAGCGCCATGACGTCCTCCTTGAAAGGCATGGACACCGAGCAGCCGCGGATGCCCAGGGCGCGGACGCCGGCAATCGCACCGGCCAAGTCGTCGGTGGAGAACGCCTTGTAGATGAAGTTCAGCCCCAGTTCCTCGTACAGGTAGTTGTGGAAGCGGGTGCCGATATTCGACGGCCGGCCGGACAGCGAGATGCACAGGGTCATGTCTTTATTCAGGATGGGCATGCAGAGCTCTTCCGGAGTCGGGGGGACGAGGTCTTCACCTAATATACGGCGGCTGCAAGCGACCCCGGGGCATTAAAGATGTTTTTTGCGCTCCGAGTCCTCCGGCTCCATCGATCTGGCCGCATCAGCTCCGTCGGGCTTGGAGGGGACTCGCCGTCAGTCACGTGGCATTTCGAACTTCTTGAGTTTGTGCGTGCCGTCGCAGAACGGTTTGATGGCCGAGCTTCCGCAACGGCACAACGCCACGGTTTCACGGCTTGTCGGAACAGCTTCGCCCTCCGCGTCGAGAATCTCGAAGTCGCCACGGAGAATCAGCGGCCCCTGCGGGCAGACCACGATCTGCGCTCCCTCCGCGCTCATGCCTCGACCTTTACTTTCGGCTGGCGCAGGGACGAACGGCCCCGGCCCCACGCCTCAAGCTGGTGGGCTCCCACCAGCGCGTCGATGGCGCAAGCCGCCTGCGCGCCGAAGAACACCGCTTCGGCGATGCTGGGATCCTGCTCGATCAATCCGCCCGCCAGATCGCGACCGGCGATCTGCTCGTGGACCGCATCGGCTTCCACATGCTCATCGAAGTAGTCTGTCACCGGGGAGTCGAAGCCCAGGCGCCGGAATCCGCGTGCATACCTGGCATTGGGGATCGACGATGTCATCTCGTAGATGGCAAGGTGGCCGGCGATGCTGCCGCGCAATCGACGATGCAGGCCGAAGAACGACATCATGTTGACCGACGCCAGCGTGATGGCAGGCAACGACTCGATATAGGCTCCGAACTCGGAGTCGAGCCCCAGCCCCCGCATGGTGGTTTCGAACAGCTCGGAGTGCATGGCGCCGGGCCTGCCTGCCCCGTACTCGTCGAACTGGATCTCCATCAATGCGGACTTTCCGCGCCCTGTCAGGCGTGGAATCGCCCACGAATGCGGGTCGGCTTCCTTGAGCTGGTAGATGGACTTGTGCATCAGGAATTCACGCGCCTGCTCAACCGTCGCATGCCGGGATATGTAGGTCGAGACCGATGGTCCGTCGTCCGCGCTGGCAAGGGCGAAAAGTTGTCGAGCCGTATCCTGGGCAGATCCGAGCGAGAAACTTGGATCCCCGGCGATCTGCCGCAATCGTGCCTCAAACTGTTCTTCGATCTTTGCCCGAAGGCCCAGCAGAGGCGGGTTCCATTCCCAGCGTGCATCGATGCCATCGAACCCGCGGTAGTGCAGTTCGTAGAGGACGAATAGGACAATCTGGATGTCCTCGCTATGGAGGATGTCTTCCGAGTCCAGGACTTTGAAGGCCTCATGTTCCAAACCTGACAGATCGACATCGGGGTCGTAGGTTCTCAGCACCTCGAAAAGAGATTCGCTGATCCGGCCGCGGTCTTCTGGAAGCTCCACTTCTCCACCTGCTCCTTAATGCACACATACTGAAAAAACGACTATAGGCAATGGCCAACCGGTTGACCGGGCCGGGGTACGGATTACCAGAGAATTCACACGAGGCATTCGAGCCAGCTCGAAACGCGCCAGCCAGTCATGGGTTGCTGCGGAGTTCCGAAATCGTTTCCCGGGCGAATTCCTGCTGGGCGTAGTGGACGAGTGCCGTGCCTCCCCCGCGTGCCCAGCTTGCGCGCTGCCGTTGCGCGCCGTTCCCGACAGAGGTGATCCGCGCGAAGTAGTTCTGCACGAAATCGAGATCGCCGTTGTCCGCCAGATGTTCGCCGGCATAGTCGAGCAATTGCCCCAGCACTTGCTCCGGCTCCAGTCTGGTTTCGGTTCCCGCATCGAATAGCGGTCCTGACAGGCCCATTTTGGAGGCATGCCACAGACCGAGATCCAGCAGCCGGTCCTCCACGGTCTTGGCCACGCCTCCCTGCGCGAGACCGGTATCCACCAGAGCCCTAACCAGCATGGCTATGGCCACCGATTCGTCGGCCGTCAACTGCCCGTCGGCCGTGCGCACCTCTATGGTGGGGTTGCGCTCGGACAGGCGCACGGCCCAGCCGATATGTCCAGCGTCGAGCAGGGCGCCGGAATCGAGCATTATCCGGCGCATCCGCTGGTAGTGCTCCATGGAGTCGAACGCCGGAGGAACGCCTATCACGGACCAACGGCGGTAATGCACCATCCTCCAGGACTCAAATCCGGAAAGCTCACCGTTCCAGACCGGCGAGTTCGCCCCAATGGCAGTCAGTGCTGGAAGCCACGGGCGCAGCACGTTCATGGCCTGCAGCCCGGTTGGGGCGTCAGGGATATGCACATGGATATGCAGCCCGTTGATGTAATGCTCGCGCACGATCCCCGGCACGAACTGGCGGATATCCTCGTAACGCTGCCCTTCGGACACCTCCGTCGCTCCGGGAAGGAAGGGCGGCGTGCCAGTTGCTACTGCCGCCAGGCCTGCACCCGCACACGCTTCCTGCAGCTTCTGTCGACCCAACAGCAAGCTTTCCAAGGCATCGGATGCCCTGGTGCAAATTCCGGATACAAGTTCCACCTGGGGACGGAGGAGCTCCGGGACAAGCGTTGCCCCAGCCAGGTTCTCGCCCTGCAGATCCCCCAGTAAGCCGGGCGGGACCGTGGCCAAAGTCGCGGTCTGGGGATTCACGAGGAAAAACTCTTCCTCGATCCCGAAAGTTCTGGGCATGCACTATCCTTCCGGGATGTCGATTCTGCTTCAGCTGGAGTTTATGCGGGCTTGCGGCTCGGCTCGGCATGCCGGCTCCGAATCACAGGAAACGCAAAGAAGAACGCAACATTTCCGCGAACTGCGTCTTCCTCCACATCGCCCGAATTCCACCAGAGCTGCCACGGGTTTCTGGTGATTTCCCATGAGTTCGCGTCGCATGCATAACATCGCCACCGGACTCTCCCTACGCTGGTGCACAAGGGACCGGATTAAAAGCTTTCCGGGTGGATGAAATCGCCTAGTTTCTTGAGGATGCCACGTAGTGAAGAAGCCAATTGATCACGAGAAATTGCATAAATACCTCAGTGAACACCATTTGGGTTCCGCTGCCGGGCTGGAACATTTCGCCAGCGCCAAACGGATGTGGGCCGATACTCAACATGCGGACGTCTTCCACTCCCTCTGGTTGCAGGTTAAGGAAGACCAGCAGGATCTCGAGCGCATCTTGCAAAAGCTGGGCCGTGAGCCCCACGGCCTTGCATTGCTTGCCGAGCCATGGGCTAAGCTTCTGGGCAAGATCAACTTGCTCAATCCCCTGCGGCAGCGCCGCAAGACGCTGGCTCAGACACAGCTCGATGTGCTGACCGGCCTGCTGAATGCCAAGCACAGCATGTGGCGCACCCTGCTGCTCATGGTTGGTGAAGAGCCGACGCTGGACCAAGCCTTGCTGAGCGATCTGAAGTTGCGTGCCGAATCGCAGATTCGCCAACTATCGGAGTTCAGCGACAGTTCATGGGCCGAGCGCTTTCGCTGAGTTTGACCGAACTGAGATACGGAAACAAGTTATATGACACTGCGCGCCCATGTTATCGGCTCCGGCCCCAATGGCCTGACCGCCGCTGCGATCCTTGCCGAAAACGGAATCGAAGTGGATGTCTACGAACGGAACGAGGAGATCGGGGGTGCCGCCGCAAGCGCCCGGGCATTTGATGGCGAGGCCTTGATCGATCTGGGTGCGGCGGCCCATCCTTTTGCCTACGGCAGCAAGGCGTTCCGGCACTTGGACTTGCAAAGCCACGGCCTGAGCTGGGATTTCCACGACATGCCGCTGGCTCATCCGCTCGATGACGCACCGAGCGTGCTCCTGCACCAAACGCTCGCGGCTACCACCGCCCAATTCGCAGCGGATCGGAAAATCTGGACGGCCCTGCACGGCCCCTTCGTCAAGCGTGCGCAGCAGCTGCTGGACAACGTGACCGGCCCGCTGTTGCGCGTGCCACCGAACCCTGTGCTGATGGCACGCTTCGGTCTGCGCTCACTACCTCCAACGGCCGTCATGGCCTCCAGCGTCTTGCGCAGCCGACAAGCCCGGGCCCTCTTCTCCGGAACCAGTGCGCACTCCATGCTTCCCCAATCCCATCCATTCACCTCGGGGTTCGGGATCATCTTCGGGTCGCTGGGCTCAAGTTGGGGCTGGCCGGTAGCGCATGGCGGCACCGGATCGATTATCCAAGCCCTGGGCCGCGCCGCGAAATCCCGCTCGGTACGCATCCATACCGGTCATGAAGTCAGGAGTCTCGGCGAGCTTCCGCCCGCGGACATCACGATCATGGACCTGACACCGCGACAGATCCTGTCGATCGCACGCGACAGGTTGCCTGCGCGTTATGCCCAACAGTTGTCCCGATGGCGATACGGAACTGCCGTATACAAGGTCGACTATCTGCTGGACGGACCAATTCCGTGGACCGATCAGCGCACACAACAAGCCTGCACGGTGCACGTCGGCGGCGATGCACCCGAGATCGCCCGGGCGGAGGGAGAGGTCAACCGGGGACGCATGCCGGACAAGCCGTTCGTGATGGTTGTCCAGCCTTCCAGCGCGGATGCCACCCGCGCTCCCGAGGGCAAGCACGTCGTCTGGTCGTACGCGCACGTGCCCAATGGCTATGCAGGCCGTGCCGGTGCTCTTATCGATGCGCAGATCGAACGCTTCGCCCCGGGATTTACCGACCGCGTCATTTCGCGCCGCGAGAGCAGCCCAGCGGATTTGGAGCGCTGGAATCCGAACCTCGTCGGCGGCGATATCGGCGGAGGCTCGCTGCGCGGACTGCAGCAGTTCCTGCGACCTACCGTCTCCCTCAATCCCTATCGTCTGGCCCCGGACGGCTTGTATCTTTGTTCCTCGTCCACGCCCCCAGGAGGGGGCGTTCACGGCATGGGCGGTTGGCATGCCGCGTTCGCCGCCCTGCAGGACCACGGCATTCGTGCCACGGGTGCCCATTAGCAGGGCTTCACACCCTGGCCGGAGCCTCGCTTAAATAGTCCGGGATCGAACTCACGGGGATCATCACTACGTCGTAGGCCGGCCAATCGAGCTCCTCCAGCTCAGCACAGGCCTCAGCGACCTGCTTGACACCGACCTGCCCCGAATGCGGAACCACGAAAACCTCGATGTGCTGAACCTGGCCTAGTTCACGAGCCCTGACCGCTGATTCCTCGACCCAATTCATTCGGGCCAGCTGCTCCTCGATCCGCGACACCAGCGGATGCGGATCGGTGCCGTCAAGGTCGGATGCTCGGCTGTCGAGCAGGTCGGAGGTCGCTGAGCGGGTGCTGTCCCAGCCGTCCTTGAGAATTCCGAGCGAGATGACCAGTGCGGCCACGGCATCCAGCCACCAGATTCCCAGACCAATTCCGGCAACGCCCACGATGGAAGCCGCGTTGGTCTGCCAGTCGGCCTTGGCCATCTTTGAATCCGCGTACAGCAGCTTGTTGTGCAGTGGCTTGGCGACCTTGATCTTCAGCCGACCGAGGATGAGCGCGGGGATGACAATAACCGTCATCACCGCAATCATCGGCCACCCCTGCCAGATTGTGTGGCCGAACAGATTGACCGTTCCGATGGTGGGATGTTCCGTCTTAACCAACGCGGTAATCGATTCGTAGGCCAGCATGGCGCCTACCACCAGCAACGCCACGCCTGCGACGAGATGTCCGGCACCCATGGAACGGTGATAGCCGTACGGCTGGCGTGGCTTGCGTGGCTTGCGCGTCCAGCGCAGAGCGATGAGGAAGGCAAGCTGCGGAAGCACCGAGAGCATGTCCTCAACCCAAGCCGTCCTCATAGCCTGCGAATTCCCAACAACCAGGGCGACCACTGTGATCGTGCAAGCCGCGTATCCAACGCTGATCCACTCCAGCTTGGCGGCGCGGCGCATCAGTCGCTTCTGTTCCTCGGGCAAATGGGTTCCGGGCGAGCTATTCATGGCATCTGTGTCCGGTCGAGAAAGCGTTCCACTTCAAAGAGGAAAGCATTCTCGCCGGGCGGCACCAGCATCACGATTTTGCTTTCCTTGCCATCAACATCCACGTGAGTCGTATAGGGCCGTGTCATCCCGACTTGTTCGGCCCACGGAGTCTTGGAACTGATCCCTCCGGCCACGAGGTCCAGATCACCGTTTTCCAAAGCTTCGACGAGTTGTTCCTCGCCTCCCACCGTCCATTCCACCTCAGCATCGAGGTTTTCGGCGAAATTCTGAATGATCTGGATTTCGGAACCTTGCAACGGCCCGTTCGAAACCTCCACGAAGTCCGCATTCGGTGATACTCCGACGCTGATGGTCCCCGATCTGACGTCCTCAAGCGTTCCCTCGGGATCCACGGGAATCTGTGCGCCGCAGCCGGCCAGCAAGGGCAGCACGGCCATGCCCGGTAGGAGTTTCTGCAATGTCCTTGTCTTAACCCGCACTACTTTCTCTCCTTCTCGTGCCGTCCAGTAGCGACCGAACGGTGATGTGCTCAATGTAGGACGGAAAGCGAGACAGTTCATGCCCGATCTGGATATCAGAGGAAATATCCAGAATCCCCGATCATCGCGCGAGGGGTCTACTCTGGATATTCCCTGAACCATCTGGAAGCCCGGAAATCAGCATGGAATGGTGGAGGCAAGGCCGATCTTTTCCGCCGTCCCAACCAGTGACCAGATCTCACATCGAAGCAAACGCTTCCCCATGGCCCCCGAGAAAGGAAAGAGCATGAGCGCCAACCACTTCCAAATTCTGGCCAACAGCGAGGCCTGGGTCGTGACTCTCAGCGGGAAGCACCTGGCAACTTGCCACTCACGAGCCGAAGCCTATGACATTGCCTGCAAAAAAGCCGAGGAGCTCGGTTCGGGCGAAATCTTCGTTCATGACGCGACCGGGGAACTCGAATTCCGTGAGAACATCCATACCCCACGGCGCGAAGACCGATAACCCGGATGCTGCTCGGCTGTCTGCGCCTGCCACCGAGAAACGGCAGCTCTTCGGCATGCTCGGCACGCGCCGGAAAGGTCCGATCGCCTCCGGGCACTTTCGATGCCAGCGGAGAAATCATCCAAAATGAGGTCGCACAAGGGAAAGTACCGTCATAACGTGGGGTTATGGAGGAGCGATACCTGAACGTGGATTTCATCACCCCGGTGCTGGGCTTCGGGGTGGCCGCCGTGCTGCTCATCGGAGGCGTGCCGCTGCTGCTGCACGGCTGGTACCGTCGGAAGAAGTTCGAGCAGCTGGCAGATGGCTACCAGACCTACAAGTTGCGCTCTTCCATCCGTGCCGAACTCGTCGCTGGCGGGTTGGTGCTGTCACTGATGGCGGCACTCGGCATTTTTGCGGTGCTCGGCTACACCTCATCGGCCCGGAATCTGCAGTCGAACATCGAGCAGCTCTACAATCCGGCGAAACTCGAGCTCGGCACGTTCAACGGCTCGTGGATGAGTGCGGACATCACGCTGGATGACGGCACGAGCTTCAGCAATGCGCGGGTGGACGTCCGCGCAGGCAACGAGCCATTCATCGAGGACCTCTGGTACCACTACCACCCGAAGCCCCGGGGATGACGCGTTAAAAAATGCCAGGGCGCCGAACCTTGCGGTGCGGCGCCCTGGCAGCGGTTGCTAGCCCTTGATGACCTGCGGCTGGGCCAGGGACTTCAGGCCGTCGAGACCGAATTCGAGGCCGTAGCCGGACTGCTTCGCACCGCCGAACGGGATGCGCGGGTCGATGGTGCCGTGGGAGTTGATCCACACGGTGCCTGCCTGCAGCTGGGCGGCAACTTCCAACGCCTTGGCACGGTCCGAGCCCCAGACCGAGGCTCCCAAGCCGACCTCCAGGGCATTGGCGTGCTTGATGGCCTCGGCGCTGTCCTTGACCTTGATGATCGGCAGCGCCGGGCCGAACTGCTCCTCGGTGACCAGGCGGTTGCCCGGGTCGATGTCGCTGATCAGGGTGGTCGGGTAGAAGTAGCCGGCCGCCGAATCATCCGGGTTGGCGCCGAGCAGCACGGTGGCGCCGGAGTCCACGGCGTCCTTCACCAGGTCGGCGACGATGTCGTACTGCGCCTTGTTCTGCAGCGGGCCGAGCACGTTGTTCTCGTCCAGTCCCACGCCCATCGGCATGGCCTTGGCGACCTCGGTCAACGCGGAGCAGACCTGGTCGTAGATGGATTCCGGCACGTAGAGGCGCTTGAGGGCGGCGCAGGTCTGGCCGGTGTTGATGAAGGCGCCCCAGAACAGGTCCTGGGCGATGGCCTGCGGATCGGCGTCCTCCATGACCACGCCGGCGTCGTTGCCACCGAGCTCAAGGGTCAGGCGCTTCACGGTGTCGGCCGAGGAGCGGATGATCGCCTTGCCGGTGCGGGTGGAGCCGGTGAACATGATCTTGTCGATGTCCGGGTGGGCGGAGAGCTTCTCGCCGACCTCGCGCCCGCCGGCCACCACGTGCAGCACGTCGGCCGGCAGGACCTCGTTGAGGATGTGGCCCAGGGCGATAACCGACAGCGGAGTGTATTCGCTGGGCTTCATCACCACGGTGTTGCCCATGCGCAGGGACGGGGCCAGCTGCCAGATCGAGATCATCATCGGCCAGTTCCACGGGCCGATGGCGCCGACCACGCCCAGGGCGCGGTAGTGCTTGGCGGCGTAGGTTTCACCGTCGTCGACCACGACTTCCGGGTCCACGTCGTAGGCGGTGGCGGCGCGCAGCCAGGCGGCTGCTCCCCCGACCTCGAAGCGGGCGTTCGGGCCGTTCAACGGCTTGCCCTGCTCGCGGGAGAGCAGTTCGGCCAGGGCCTCGGCGTTGGCCTCGATGTTGTCCGCGGCGGCGTTCAGCAGGCGCTTGCGCTCATCGTGCCCCAGCGCGTCCCAGGCCGGCTGGGCGGCGCGGGCCGCGGCGACGGCGGAGTCCAGGTCGGAGACGGACTTCTCCGCCACGCGGCCGACAAGCTCGCCGGTGGCCGGGTCGAGGACTTCGGTGCCGCCGGTCGCCGGCGAGATTGCCGCGAGCAGTTCCTGGGCATTTGCGTAGGCCATTGATTTGGCTCCTTTACGTGGGTGGTGTGGTTAGAGGACTGGGACTTGGTCGGCGTCGGTCTTGATGACGGCCTTGGATCGGGCCGCGGTGGTCACCAGGAATCCGATGATGCCCGGCACGATGACGATGGCCATCAGGATGTACCCCAGCATGCCCGGTTCTTCCATGCCGAGCAAAACGTCGAAGTTGATGACGATCTGGATGAAGATAAAGACCAGTGCGGCTCCGGAGAGCAGCGGGGCGATGACCCGGGTGAGCAGCGAATCGCTGGTGCGGTGCGTGGCGAAGTATCCGATGATCGCGAAGGAGGTCAGCGCCATGAGCAGCACCAGGCCGAAGGCCGCGGAATTGGTCAGCCAGGTGAACATGGTGAACACGATGAACATCGGGTCTTCGCCGGTGGAGATGACAGCGAAGACCGCGATCACGATCAGCGCCAGCATCGACTGGGCCAGCGAGCCGGCGACCGGGGCGTGGGTGCGGCGGGAGGTGCCGGCCAGGAAGGCGGGCAGTGCGCCGCCGCGGCCCATGGAGTAGAAGTAGCGGGCAACCACGTTATGGAACGCCAGCAGCGCGGCGAACAGGCTGGTGATGAACAGCAGGTTGGCCAGGTCCACGAATCAGGCCGGGCCGTGGGTGGCGAAGAAGACGAAGATCAGATCCGGGCCGAATTCGGCCGAGGCGCCGAGCACGTTCGAGGCGCCCTCGCCCACGGAGATCGCGAATGCGGAGAAGGCGTAGAAGCAGGCGATCACGATGACTGCGATGATCGTGGCGGTGCGGGCGGTGCGCTTGGGGTCCTTGACTTCTTCGTTGTAGATGGTGCCGGATTCGAAGCCCATGAACGCGGCGATGGTGAACGCCATGACAGCGCCCATGCCGGGTGCGATCGCGTCCGAGAGGTCGAAGGCGGCACCCGGGGCCGGGGCCTCCGGGGAGATGACGAAGGCCATCACGTTGTAGATGACAACCACCAGGAACTCGGCGGCCACCACGATGCCCAGCACCTTGACCGAGAAGTCCACGCGGTTCACGCCCAGCAGGCCGACCAGCACCCAGGCCGCCAAGGCCATGACCCACCAGGGGATCTGCGTGCCCATCATGGAATTCGCGAAGGAGGAAGCGGCAAAGCCGAACATGCCGTAGATGCCGATCTGCATCAGGTTGTAGCTGACAACCGCGATCATCGCGGCGCCCACGCCGGAGGCCCGGCCCAGGCCCTGGGCGATGTAGGCATAGAACGCGCCGGCGTTGGGAATGTGGCGGCTCATGGCGGTGTAGCCGATGCTGAAGACCAACAGGATCGCGCCGACCACGAGGAATGACAGCGGCACGGACTGCATGCCGGTGACCGCATAGTTGGTGGTGACGCCGCCGGCGACGGCGGTGAGCGGTGCACTGGCCGCGATGATCATCACGACCAGGGCCGGCACGCCCAGTTTGCGTTGTTCGAGTCCCATTGGATCCCCCATTACGAGTAGGTAACTCTAGGATCCCCCGGTATGGCGTGGATCACCTTGGCATTGCGTGCAGCGCTCTTGCGCTTGGGCGCAGGTTCGCCGCCTGTGCGTTCAGGCGGCCTGCTGCTGGCGGAAGCGGCCCGGGGTGAGGCCGAATTCACGGGAGAACATGCGGCTGAAGCCCGCCGCGTCGGGGATGCCCACCTTCGCGCCGATGCGCTGCACGGAGACCTGCCCGAGCAGCGGATCGCGCAGCAGCGTGCGTGCCTGCTGCAGCCGGCGGTGCCGGATCAGCGCGGCGACGGTACGCGGCTCGTGCTCGAACAGCGCGTGCAGCGAACGCACCGAAATGAAATGCGCGGCGGCGATGCGCGCCGGATCCAGTTCGGGTTCGTCCAGGTGCGCGTCGATGTAGGCGGTGATGCGCTGGCGCTGCGCGGCCTTGGAGTCGGCCTGGTTTTCCCCGCCCAGCGCGCCGGCCAGGGCGGTGGCAATCAGGTCAACGGTGTTGCGGGCCAGCGAGTAGCCGCCGAATTCGTCCCAGGCGGCCAGGTTGTTGCCCAGGTGGCGCAGCAGCGGGGTGACGGTGCCGGCCAGCGGGTGCTCGTGCTTCAGCGCGACAGCGGTGATCTGCCCGACCTGCTGCGGGGACAGCCTGAACTGGTCGTGCGGCACCAGCGCCACCATGACGGAGGCAGGCTTGTCGAAGGACAGGGTGTAGGGGCGCTGGGTGTCGTAGATGGCCAGATCCCCCGGGGACAGCACGGTTTCGCGCCCGTCCTGGATGAGCAGGCCGTGCCCGTCGAGCTGGTAGGAGACCTTGTAGTAGTCCCCGTCCCCGCTGGTGCTCAAGTCCTCGGTGCGCAGCACGGCGTGCGGCTTGGCGGTGATGCGCATCAGGCCGATGTCCCCAAGCATGTTGGCCCCGAGCGTGGCGGCGAAGTGGCCGCGGGAGACCTGTTCGCTGCGCAGCTGCACGAAGGCGTCGGAGATCAGCGCCGACCATGCGGAAAACGAGTCAACATGCTGCACCTGATACATCCACGCCCCCTGTGCTCTGCGCCCGCGACTGTGCCGGGCGACACGTTCGAGGGTAGCCCACAAAGACCGAAAAGTCACGGTTTTTCTTCCTACGTAGAGGAAAGATCAGCGGGCTTCGGCTAGCCGCGACAGCCCGGCCAGATGGTGCTCGAGCTGTTCAAGCAGCGATTGCACGGTATTGGCCTGCTCGTCGAGCACGCTTCCGGCCTGGGCGCCCATCAGGAAGTTGATCAGCGCATCGCGCGCCGCCGAAGCCTCCGGGTGCCCGGCGCCCAGCAGCTGCTCCAGCCAGGCATCCAGAGCGTCGCGCCAGCCCTGCATGGTTCGGGCATTGGCCTCGGCCAGCGCCGGATCACCCAGCGCCAGGTGCCAGAAGTGCACGGCAACCCGGGCCTCGTCGCGGCGCAGCTCGTCCAGCGGCAGCACCTCGTGGGCGAAGGCCTCGATGGCCGCCAGCCCTTCCAGCGAGCCGGCGCTGCGCTCGATCCGCGCATCGGTGGACTCGGCGACGTAGGTGAAGGTGGCCGCGAGAATCGCATCCTTGGTCGGGAAATAGATTTTCAGCCCGCCGTTGGCGTAACCGGCGGCCGCGGCCAGGTCGCGCAAATTCAGCTTCGCGATGCCCTCGCGGGCGATGAATCTCCACGTGACTTCTACGATCTCGCGACGGCGCTGGTCATGGTCGACGATTTTCGGCATGGCTTAAGCCTAGGCGCAATGACGCGTTTCACCGCAGGGCTTGCGTCGTGGGTCACAGCACCGTATTCTCTACACCCAGAGAACAAAAAATGTTGTGGATCACATCCCATCACCGAAGGGCTCCAGCATCATGACTGAAACCACCTCCGTGGACACCAACTTCACCCTGCTCGCCGAGCAGGAAATCGCCGCAGCCAAGGCGCTGCTGGTCGAGAACCGGCTGTTCACCGAGCACACCCGCATCGCCTACATGGGCCTTGAGGACCCGAGCGAGCAGAACGCCGACCGCCTGGTGCGCGTCATGCTCATGGACAAGCTGCGCAACGAACCCAAGGACGTGGTGCTGGACTTGACCCGGGGCGAGGTCGCTTCGGTCATCAACCTCGACCCGGCCGCGGTGGGACAGCTGCCGGTGCTGGTCGAGGAATTCGAGATGATGGAAGCGATCCTGGCCGAGGACGAGCAGTGGGCCGCCGCGCTGGCCAAGCGCGGGCTGCGCACCGACCAGGTGCGCGTCGCCCCGCTGTCCGCCGGCGTGTTCGAGTACCCGGAGGAATCCGGGCGCCGCATCCTGCGCGGCCTGGCCTTCCGCCAGGACTTCGCCGAGGACTCCGCCTGGGCGCACCCGATCGACGGCCTGGTCGTCTACATCGACACCATCGCCGCGAAGGTCGACCAGCTGCTGGACTTCGGCAATGTCGAGATCCCTGCCACCCACGGCAACTACACCGATCCCGAGCTGACCGGCCCGGTCCGCACCTCCCAGAAGCCGATCGAGATCACCCAGCCGCAGGGCGCCAGCTTCACCGTGACCGAGGGCAACCACGTCGAGTGGGAGAAGTGGTCGCTGGACATCGGCTTCGACATGCGCGAAGGCCTGGTGCTCTACAACATCGGCTTCGACGATGCGGGCGAGCGCCGCCGCATCCTTGACCGCGCGTCCATCGCCGAGATGGTGGTCCCCTACGGCGATCCGTCGCCGGTGCGCAGCTGGCAGAACTACTTCGACACCGGCGAGTACCTGGTCGGCCGCTTCGCCAACTCCCTGGAACTGGGCTGCGACTGCCTGGGCGAGATCCACTACATCTCCCCGGTGATCACCGACGCCGACGGCAACGCGCAGAGAATCACCAACGGCATCTGCATGCACGAGGAAGACGCCTCGATCCTCTCCAAGCACTCGGACGACTGGTCGGGCGTGAAGTACACCCGCCGCAACCGCCGCCTAGTGATCAGCTTCTTCACTACCGTGGGCAACTACGACTACGGCTTCTACTGGTACCTGTACCTGGACGGCACCATCGAGTTCGAGGCCAAGGCCACCGGCATCGTGTTCACCTCCGCGATGCGCGACGAGCGCTTCGCCTCGGAGATGGCCCCGGGCCTGGGTGCGCCGTTCCACCAGCACCTGTTCGGCGCCCGCCTCGACTTTTCGCTGGACGGCGGGCCGAGCCAGGTCATCGAGGAAGAAGCGGTACGCCTGCCGATCAGCGAGGAGAACCCGCGCGGCAACGCCTTCACCCGCAGCCACACCGTGCTAGCCACCGAGAAGCAGGCGGTGCGCGACGCGAATCAGGCCGCCGGGCGCACCTGGGTGGTCACCAACCCGGAGAAGAAGAACTACCTGGGCAAGCCGGTGGGCTTCAAGCTGCTGCCCCAGGGCCTGCCGACCCTGCTGGCCGCCGAAGGCTCCTCGGTGCATCAGCGCGCGCAGTTCGCCTCCAAGGCCCTGTGGGTCACCCAGCGCAACGCCGCCCACCGCTACCCGACCGGCGACTTCGTGAACCAGAACCCGGGCGTGGACGGCATCGGCTCCTGGATCGAGGACGACAAGAGCATCGACGGCGAGAAGATCAGCCTGTGGCACACCTTCGCGCTGACCCACTTCCCGCGCACCGAGGACTGGCCGATCATGCCGGTGGACACCGTCGGCTTCAAGATCCGCCCCGAGGGCTTCTTCGACCGCTCGCCGGTGCTGGATGTCCCGGAGCCTGCCAAGCACGGCTGCTGCGCCACCACCGAAGCCGATGGCTGCTGCGGTTCTAACGGCTAGCGCCGCCCCGGCAGCACCGGCCCGGGTGCAGCTCGGGAACCGCGTGCTGGGCGCGGCCGTGCTCGGCTCGGCCGTAGTGCATCTGGCGGTACTGGCGCTCATCCCGCACGCGCCGCTGTGGACGGCGCTGTTGCTGGCCATGACCGCCTGGTGCCTTAAGTGCGCCTGGTGCGTGCTGCGCGGCGGGAACGCGCTGGAACTGCTGGGCATGTGCGCGGCCATGGGAGCGGCGCATATCGCGATGGTTGTCGGGATGCCTTGGTTCACCGGGCATCACGATGGGCACTCGGGGCACCCAGGAAGCCATGCGGTCCCGATGCTGCTGATCGCGCTCATGGAGTTCGCGCTCATGTTCGCCTCGGCGCTAGTGGTCCGCCGCCGGCATGCCGGGGCGGCCAACGCGGCGAATCTTCCGGTTCCCGCCGCGCTCAGCCGACCTTGATACCCAAGCCCCCGAGCTGTTTCATTCGAAACAGCCCGGGGGCTTTTGCCTGCCTGCAACAGGGCACATCTGAAGTCGCTAAAAGACTGGCTCGTCACAAACCGACCAGTTGGTCGGGTTTGGCTTGACACCGCTACCGCGGAACGATTGAATATGTAATGAATCACATTCTATTCGTGATCTTGACCTTGAGAAGAGGGATACCCTTGACTGCCCCTTGGCAATCTTCCGAGATCACCCGCGCTCAGTTCACCGCGAAGGCCCAAGGTCCCCTGGTCGTACCACTGGAATGCGCCACGCACCGCGCCTGAACCCGCATTCCTTCCCGACCCCATACCTTTCAGACCAAGGACCATCCATGGCTATCACCAACCCGATTTCATTCGACCGCCACGAGGCCAAGGCCTCGCGCGCGCACATCTCCGCCTCGCTGGCCGACGCCAAGCACACCAGCTACTGGCTGGACACGGACAAGCGCCCGGCGCCGAAGTCCGCGCTGCACGGCAGCGTCGACACCGACCTGCTGGTGGTCGGAGGCGGCTACACCGGCCTGTGGACTGCGCTGCAGGCCAAGGAGCGCGACCCGCAACGCGAGGTCGTGCTGCTCGAGGGCCAGCGCATCGGCTGGGCCGCCTCAGGACGCAACGGCGGCTTCTGCGAAGCCTCGCTGGTCCACGGCGAAACCAACGGCGAGAACCACCTGCCCAGGGAGAACGCGCTGCTGGCAAAGCTTGGCGCGCAGAACCTCGACGAGCTGCAGGCAACCGTCGAACGCTACACCATGGACGTTGACTTCACCCGCGACGGCGTGCTGAACGTTGCCACCGAACCCCACCAGATCGAATGGGTCACCGAGGAAGCCGGATCCGAGGGCGTCGAGGTCCTGGATGCCGCCGGTACCCGCACGCTCATCAACTCCCCCGATTTCCTGGCCGGCGCCTGGGACAAGGACAGCTCCGCGCTGGTCCACCCCGCCAAGCTGGTCTGGGAACTTGCCCGGGTTTGCACCGAGCTTGGCGTGAAGATCTACGAGCACACCCAAGTCACCGAGCTGGTCGAGGACGGCGCCACCATGCGCGCGCTGACTGCCGACGGACAGGTGACCGCGAAGCACGTCGCACTGGCCACCAACGTCTTCCCCTCGCTGCTCAAGCGCCACCGCGCCCACGTCATCCCGGTCTACGACTACGCATTGATGACCGAGCCGCTGACCGAAGAACAGCGTGCCGCCATCGGCTGGGATCCGATGGTGGGACTGGCTGACATGAACAACCGTTTCCACTACTCCCGCCCGACCATCGACGAGCAGGGCGGATTCCGCATCCTGTACGGCGGCTACGACGCGGTTTACCACTTCGGCGGCAAGGTGCGTTCCAGCTACGACACCAACCAGGAAACCTTCGAGAAGCTCGCCTCGCACTTCTTCGGCAGCTTCCCTCAGCTGCGCGAGGTGAAGTTCTCCCACGCCTGGGGCGGGGCAATCGACACCTGCTCGCGCTTCTTCTCCTTCTTCGACCTGGCCTACGGCGGCAAGGTCGCCTACTGCGCCGGCTTCACCGGGCTGGGAGTGGGCGCCACCCGCTTCGGCGGCAAGGTCATGCTGGACCTGCTCTCCGGCGCGAAGACCGAGCTGACCGAGCTGGAACTGGTGCGCACCAAGCCGATCCCGTTCCCGCCGGAGCCTGCCGCCTGGGTCGGCGTGAAGCTGATGACCAGCCACCTGGTGAAGGCCGACCGCAACGAAGGCAAGCGCTCGCCCTTCCTGAAGCTCATGGACAAGATCGGCATGGGCTTCGATTCCTGAGCCCGCCGCCAGCCACTACCTATCCAAGGAACCACCTATGACTACCTTTGAATTCACCGAGGGCCACCAGTTCATCAACGGCGCGTTCGTGCGCGGCGAAGGCCCTGCCATCACCCGCACCAGCCCTGCCACCGGCCAGAAGCTGATGGACGTGGACACCGCCACCGCCGCCCAGGTCGACCAGGCAGTGCAGGCAGCGGCCGCCGCGTTCTCCAGCTGGTCCAAGCTCACCCCGGGCGAGCGCTCCGACCACCTGCTGGCCCTGGCCCGCGAGCTGCAGGGCAAGGCCGACCTGCTGGCACAGGTGGAAACCGCGCAGACCGGCAAGACCATCCGCATGTCCACCGAATTCGATGTGCCGGGCTCGATCGACAACGTGAACTTCTTCGCCGGAGCGGCCCGCAACCTGCAGGGCCTGGCCGCCGGGGACTACGCCGGAAACACCACCTCGATGGTGCGCCGCGAGGCCATCGGCGTGATCGGCTCGATCAGCCCGTGGAACTACCCGCTGCAGATGGCCGCATGGAAGGTGCTGCCGGCGATCGCCGCGGGCAACACCATCGTGCTCAAGCCCAGCGAGCTCACCCCTGGCACCACCTTGCTGTTCGCGCAGGCCGCCAAGGACGCGGGACTGCCCGACGGCGTCATCAACGTGGTGGTCGGCGGCGGCGTGGAGGTCGGCGAGCCGCTGGTGCGCCACCGGTTGGTGAAGATGACCTCCTTCACCGGGTCCACCGCGGTGGGCCTGAAGATCATGTCCATGGCCGCCGAGAGCGGCAAGCGCGTGCATCTGGAACTGGGCGGCAAGGCGCCGTTCGTGGTTTTCGACGACGCGGATATCGAGGCAGCAGCTCACGGCGCGGTGGCCGGTTCCACCATCAACGCAGGCCAGGACTGCACCGCCGCCACTCGCGCCTACGTGCACTCCTCGGTGTTCGAGAAGTTCACCTCCCGCGTGGCCGAGCTGATGGACGCCATGGTGGTCGGGGATCCGACCGACGAGGACACCGACATGGGCGCGCTGATCAGCGAGCAGCATGCGGCCAAGGTCGCGGCCATGGTCGAGCGCGCCGTCGCCGCCGGGGCCACCGCCCTGGCCGGAGGCGTGCGCGTTGACCGTCCGGGCAACTTCTACCGCCCGACCCTGATCACCGGAGCGGCGCAGGATTCGGAGATCGTGCAGGACGAGGTGTTCGGCCCGGTGCTGGTGGCGCTGCCGTTCGACACCGACGAGCAGGCCATCGAGCTGGCCAACGACACCCCCTACGGCCTGGCCGCCAGCGCCTGGACCAAGGACGTGAACCGCGCCATGCGCGCCAGCGCCGAGATCCAGGCCGGCTGCGTGTGGATCAACGAGCACATCATCATCGTCTCGGACATGCCGCACGGCGGCTACAAGGCCTCGGGCATGGGCAAGGACATGAGTCAGTACTCCTTCGACGAGTACACGAACGTCAAACACGTGCTGATCGCCCATGACACCGCGGCCCACCGCGAATGGCAGGACACGGTGTTCAAGCAGCGCTAGCCCGAAGCGTCAGACACTGCGCAGCAGCTGGCCCAGTTTTTCCGTCGCGCCCCCCGGTTCGGTGGTGGCGAAGAAATACTGGGCCAGCTGCTTTTGCCGTCCGGACACCCCGGAGGCCGCCAGCGCGGCCACGCGGTCGGCCAGCCCGTTGGCGTGGCCGAGCAATTGGTCCGCCGGCAGGCCCTGGCGCAGCTTGCAGTCCCGGTCCCCGGCCAGCAGCAGCGGCACATTCAGTGCCACCGCGTCGTAGGACATGGCCGAGATGTCGCAAATCGCCACGTCGGCCCAGACCAGCGACTGGCCGGCGTCCGCGGTGGGATCCAGCAGCGAGGTGTAGTTGGACTTCAATGCGGTGATGGACTTGCGGGCTTCGCCCGACACGTCACCGGTCTTGGGGTGCGGGCGGAAGCGGACCTCGAAGCGGTCGTCGGCCTGCAGTTGGGCGAGGATCCGCTCCCCCAGCGCGGTGATGGAGGAATAGGCCATGGCCTGGGAATCGCCTTCCCAGGTCGGCGCATAGAGCACCCGGATCCTGGCGCTCGGGCCGCTGGGCGTCAGCGCATCAAGCTGCGGGCGGCCGATCTGCACCAGGTGGGCGAGGTCGAAGCGCGGGATGGCCTCGCGGATGCGCTCGACCGCCGCCGGGCCGGCGACGCAGGCGTAGTCGTAGGCCTTGAGCTGGTTGGAGACCATGGAGGCCTTTTCGCTCTCGCCGTGGTTCAGGTGGATGTGCGCCGGGCCGTTGAAGCGCAGCATGGTGAAGTTGCGCTGCGAATTGTTCACGTAGCAGATGGCCTTGGTGCCCATCGCGGCCAGCTGCTTCTCGATCTGCTCCATGGAGCGGGTGAACAGCAGCGGCAGGCTGGTCGAGTCCAGCGCCTGCCGCGCGCTGAGCGCGTCCATGAGCACCACCCCGGTGCTCATCCCCTGGTCGGCCAGCCGTTCGAAGGTCTCCAGCCAGGTGTCCAGCTGGTAGATCTGGCCCGGGCCTTCAGCGAAGAACAGGACCACATCCGCCTGTTCCAGTCCACGGGAGGCTTCGGCGATCTGGGCTCGCACCGAGCGCTCGGCCAGCAGGGACTTGGCTTTTCCAGCGGCTTGATTGATTGGGGATGGAATCAACGGCATGCGTTAAGTCTACGTAAGCGCTAGCCCTTCAGCGCGGAGGCAAGGGATTCGATGTTTCCCTGCATCCATTCCAGGTAGGTCGAGCCGTCGGTGATCGTCTCGGTCAGTTCCACCACGGGCACCCCGGCGTCTTTCGCCACCGAGCTCAGGGCCTTGGTTTCGGTGCCTTCGGTCTGCACGTTGTAGACCATCACGTCCGCGCCCTTGCCGGCCAGCAGGTCCTCGGCGTTCTTGAGGGTCAGCGGGGCGATGCCCTCGCCTTCCTCGATGGCTTCGCTCAGCCCGGCGGGGGTCTTGTTGACCATGCCGGCGTCCTCCAGCAGGTGGAACGGCACCGGTTCGGTCATCAGGTAGCTCTTGCCCTCCAGCCCGGCGGCGGACAGCTCGCCAGCCAGTTGCTCGATGTCGGCGTCGAATTCCCGGGCGTTGCGCGTGTAGTCGGCGGCGTTGGCGGCGTCCTGCTTGCCCAGCTCGGCGGCGAGGGCATCGGCCAGCGCGCTCATGGAGTCCAGGTCGTACCAGACATGCTCGTTGTACTCGGCGTGCTCGTGCCCGTGCTCCCCGCCCTCGTCGTGGGCGTGCTCATCGGCTTCGTCCCCGTGGCCCTGGGCTTCCTCGGCGGCGACCGGCGAGGAGTCGACCACATGCAGCAGCGAGAGGTTGTCGCGCTGCTCCTGGGGCAGCGACTGGACCAGGGTGTCCATGAAGGAGTCGTATCCCCCGCCGTTGGCCAGCACGATGCTGGCCTGGGAGACGGCGAGCTTGTCGCGGGCCGTCGGCTCGTAGGAATGCGGGTCCTGCGCGGTGGAGGCGATGATCTCGCTGACCTCCGCATGCTCGCCGGCTACCGTCTGGGCGATTTGCGCGTAGACGTTCGTGGTGGCCACGATGCTCGGGCCCGAGGTCTCCGGCGCGCTCTGCGCATCGGAGGAGCATCCCGACAGCAGCAGGCCGGCGACGGGAACGAGGGCAAGTGAGGCGAGAATTGAGCGGTTTTTCACGAGGAAGCTTTCTAGTTCAGGTTCGCTATTGAGAACTATTCTACATTACTCGTGAGAATGATTCGCACTTAGCGCCGCCCGGCGGCCGCTGCCGCCCAGCGATTTGCCGTGTGCTCCCCCGGTTCCGGTGGCCTTGACCACCAGCACCGCGATGGCGGTGGTCACCGGAATCGCCAGCACCAGGCCGATGGAGCCGATCAGGATCCGGATGACTTCCTCGGCCATTTCCCCGGAGCTGAGCGTGGTGCCGAAGCCCTGGTTGCTCAGCGCGGCGATGGCCAGCACCGGCAGCGCCGCGCCGGCATAGGCGAAGGCGATGGTGTAGACCGTGGAGGCGATGTGGTCGCGCCCGATGCGCATGCCGCGCAGGAAGAGCTCGGTGGCGCTGGCCTTCGGCGCGGACTCTGCCAGCTCCCAGACCGTGGCCGACTGGGTGATGGTCACGTCGTTGAGCACACCCATGCCGCCGATCAGCACGCCGCAGATCAGCAGGCCCGGCAGCGAGATCTGCGGAGCCACGGTGGACAGCGTCATGGCGGCCTCGTCGTGCGCCCCGGTCAGCGCCGCCGCGTCGGTCAGCCACAGCGCCAGTCCGGCCGTCACCCCCAAGCCGAACAGCGTACCCAGCAGCGCGGTGGAGGTCTTGGCATTCAGCCCGTGCGCGAAATACAACGCCACGAACATGATGGCAGTCGAACCGGTCAGGCCCACCACAATCGGATTGCCGCCTTCCAGCAGCGCCGGGACCATGAACACGATCATGAAGGCGATGCCGCCGACCAGCCCGATCATGGCGCGGGCCCCGCGCCATCCTGCCACGAGCACGACCACCAGGCCGTAGGCGATCGCCAGCAGGGCCATCGGGAAGGTGCGCACGAAGTCAACGAACACGAAATCCGTCCCGGAGTTGGAGCCCACCTTGGACAGGTCCAGGTAGCGCAGCGAATCCCCCGCCCGCGCTTCGCGCGACTGCAGCGTCTCCTGCGGGATCTCCAGCTGGATCTCGGCGCCGCCGTCATCGGGCATCACGTAGGTGACGGTGCATTCGAGCACCTTGCCGCCCACGTCCTCCAGGCCCTGCGAAGACGGGCAGTCCTGGAATACCGAACGGGTCACGGTGCCGGTGGCCATCACCGCGCCGCCGGTGGTGTCAGTGGATCCCGACAGGGCGAACTTGTCGTAGTTCCCCTGCGGCCACAGCGCGATGACCATGACCAGCGCCAGGGCGCCGACCGGTGCGAGCAGGGCCCAGAGGATGATCGAGGCACGGCGGCGCCGCTTGGGGTCCTGCAGGATGGGTTCGTCGTGATGGTGGTGGCCCACGGGTGCGTTCTCCGCATCGCTCGAGTCGAAGTTGTCGTCCCCAAGTCTAATCAGCCAGTGGCAAGCCCGGATGCCTGCCCCTTCGGAATGAGCGCAGAGATCCTCCGGAAGGTTCATGCGTTTGGGTGGGCCTCACCGGGAGAATGGAAGCATGAGCATGACATCAAATGCGGGGCTTCCGGCCCCGACGGAAAACGTTGATGAACCGCGCTACGAGTTCCACAGGCTCCTGCGGCGCGACGAGAACTACCGCTGGTGGCGTCCGCTGGCGCTGCTGGGCACTGCCTCCGGATTCTTCGCGGTGCTCTCCATCGTGGTTGGCGTCATCGCCTTCGTGATGATGATGTCCAATCCGGCGTTCTGGAGCGGCGACACCGCGGCGCTGGAGCAGCTCACGGTGATGAACATGGCCGACCCGATGATGTTCTCCATCGTGATGATCTCGCTGATCGTGATGATCCCCTCGGTGTGGTTCGCCTACCTGCTGCTCGGAGCCAAGCCGGTCTGCCTGCTGGTCTCGGTCGCCGGGAAGATCCGCTGGGGCTGGATGGGCACCGCGTTCGCGGTCAGCGGCATCGTGTACGCCGCCTACTTCGCGCTGACGTTCATCCTGGACGCCTTGGATGCGGGCGGCGGCGTCGAGGTGCCTGCCAGCAGCATCCCGCCTAGCCCCTTGTTCTACGCCCTGCTGGTCATCCTGCTCACCCCGCTGCAGTGCGCAGCCGAGGAACTTGTTTTCCGCGGGGCGTTCATGCAGGTCATCGGCAGCTGGCTCAAGCACCCGCTCTTCGCGATCCTGCTGCCGGTGCCGCTGTTCACCGCCGGGCACCTGTACGACGTCTACGGCCTGCTGGACGTGGCGATCTTCGCCATCGCCGCCGGCTACCTGACCTGGCGCACCGGCGGCTTGGAAGCCGCGATCGCGATCCACGTCGTGAACAACACCTCGCTGTTCCTGCTCGGTTCGGTCGGCCTGGTGGACCTGAACGCCAAGGGCTCGGACCTGGTTTCGCTGCTCATCTCCGGCGCGATGACCGCAATCCTGACGGTTCTGCTGGTCAAGCTCGCGCAGAAGAAGGACATCCAGCGCAGCGTCGGGCCGGCGCCGCGCCGCCGCGCCGAGCAGCACCTGCTGCAGCCGTGGCCCATCGCCTACCCGATGGGCCCGCAGCAGCAGGCCTACTGGGCGCCGCAGGAGAACGGGAACTTCGCCGGACAGCACCAGCCCGGGCCGGACGGATTCCCGCAGACGCCGATGGAACCGGGGCAGCCCGGAGCGCAGGGGCCGGACGGACCAGCCGGACAGGAACCGGACCGGAACTACCGGTAGCCGCCCCGCATGCGCGACGGCAGGCATAGGCAAGCGTGGGATCGCCGAGGCGTTCCCACGCTTGGTTGGTTAAGTGCGGTTGGTTCCTAGGACTTGGCCCACCGAAGCAGCGCGGCGATGCCGGCACCGTCGGGCATGGCCATGTCCGGGACGTAGCGGATCGTTGCGTCGGTCAGGGCAGTGGCCCGCAGCAGGACTTCCGGGGCCGGCCATTCGCCGACTACCAGGTCTGCGTGATCATCTCCTTCTTGGTGTGCGACCCATGGTTCGGCGCTCAGCGCGCGCAGGGTGTGCTCGTCCTGGTATTGGCCGACCAGCACCACTTCGGCCTGGGCCGACTGCAGCGCGGTGACGACTTCGTCAAGCCCCACGGCCAGCAGCGACCTCCCGTTGCCTGCCTGCGCCGTGACCTTGGCCTCCAGGTCCGCGACGGCCGCCGATTTCACCTCGTCCACGAGTTTCGAAATATGCTGCTGCACCTGCTTGGTATCCGCGCCGCCGGTGCGCGTGTGGGCGTCGATGACTTCCACATAGTCCTGCAGGTTGGCCGGCAGCGCGCTGGCGACCGCTTCGCGGGCCTTGATGTCCCCGGAGAGGACGATCAGCCGTACGTAGTTGTCGCGGCACATGTCCTCAATCAGCTCGGCGACTTCCTCCGTGTTCCGCCGAATCATTTCATCCGCAGCGGCCTGGGCCTTGGGCTGGTCGTATTCCCCGGGCACCTTGCGCGCGTGGCGGACTTCCTCCGGTGCGCCGACGATGCCGCGGCTGGCGATGCGTTCGGGTGAAGTGGTGTTGTAGAGATGGACTTCTCCGCCGTCGCGTCCGACCTCTGCCACGAGGTAGGAGAACGAGCCGCCGCGGGATCGCGCCAGCGCAGTGAAGTTCGGGAACGGTCCGACGTCGACCGACGGCGATTCAACCTTCAGCCCGGGGAGCAGTTCGTTCAACAGCACCTCGCCGTCATGCACTGCGATGAAACGGGCAACCGGTGCGCGCATTCCCTGCGCTGGCTCAAGTGCACCGGTGACGGCGCTGATATCCCCAGCGCTTGCCTGCTGGCTTTTGAGTAGCTTCGCCACCTTGTCGGGAAGATTATCTGCTGCCTCTTGGGCGGATGTGTTTCCCAGCGAAGCATCGACCAGTGCGGTGCTCCACGGGCCGGGCTTTCGGTAGAGCGAAGCGTCGATTCCATTAGAATCCGCGCGTAGTGCCATGCTGACTCCCTTCCGCACGCGACTCTCGCCGCGATGCGACTTGATCCGTGGCACTAACCTAACATCACTATTCAGATGCAGGAAGAGGTAAGCGCAAAGTAAGCCGCGGATCCGCGCAAATCAGCATGGCCCCCTGAATCTACCAGCGGCCGCGCCAGTACTGCGCCGGGGATGCCGTGGCCGCGCCCAGCTTCTTGGCAGCCCGGTTAGGCCACTGCGGGTCGCCCAGGGCGGCGCGTCCCACGCTCACGCCGTCGGCCTGGCCGGTCACCAGGATCTGCTCGGCCTGCACTGGATCGGTGATCCCGCCGACGGCCGTGACGAACGCGTCCTCGGGCAGCGCCTGCTTGACAGCTTGGGCCAGCGGCACCTGGTATCCCGGTCCGCTGGGACCGCGGAAGGGCCCGATCCCCGCGCTGGACAGGTCGAAGGCCCGCACGCCCGCCGCGTAGAGTTCCGTGGCCAGCCGCACCGTGTCATCGATGCGCCAGCCGCCCTCGACCCAGTCGTCTCCGGAGAACCTGATGCCCAGGGCCTTCTCCTGCGGCCACACGGCTGCGACTGCCTGCACGATCTCACGCAGGTAGCGGGTGCGGTTCTCCCAGCTGCCGCCGTATTGGTCGGTGCGCTGGTTCACCAGCGGGGAGAGGAACTGGTGGATCAGGTAGCCATGCGCTGCATGGATCTGGATCAGGTCGAATCCAGCTTGGTCCGCGCGCTTCGCGGCCTCGGCCCAGTCCTGCACCGAGTCGGCGATCTGCTGCCCGGACATCTGGGCTGCCGGAGCCAGTCCGTGCAAATCGCTCGGGGTCGAGGTCAGGGTCTGCCAGCCGCCGTCCTCCGGGGCGAGGCTTCCGGTCTTCCCGGCGTCCTCGTATTCCTTGAGCCAGCCGTAGGTTGAGGCCTTGGCTCCGGCGTGGGCCAGCTGCACGCCGGCGGCGGCCCCCTGGGAATGGATGAACTCGGTGACCGGCTTCCAGGCTTCGGCCTGCTGCTCGTTCCACAAACCGACGTCCAAGTCGGAGATCCTGCCTTCGGGCGCCACCGCCGTGGCCTCGGCGATGACCAGCCCGAATCCGCCCTGGGCGTGGGCGCCCAGATGGACCAGCTGCCAGGCGGTCGGGATCCCGTCGCGCTGCTCGATGGAGTACTGGCACATCGGCGGCAGCACCGCGCGGTTGCGCAGCGCCAGGCCTTCTCCGGCGCGGGTAGGGATGGTCGTGGGAGCGAAGAGTTTACTTTGAGGCATGCTAGGTATGACGTTCCGGCCCGGCCGCTTATTCCGCCGCCGAGATGCGGCGTAACATTTCGCCCCGGCGCGGGCCGGAGCCTCAGCCCAGGACCAGCACCGCGATGCTCAGGTAGACAACCAGCCCCGCGGCGTCGACGAAGGTCGAGATGAACGGGTTGGAGAACACCGCCGGATCGGCCTTGATCGACTTGCCGATGATCGGCATGATGCCGCCGACCCCTGCCGCCACGGTGCACAGCACCATCAAGGTCAGGCCAATCACCCAGGCGACCTGTTCCTCAAAGATCACCCGCGTCAGCAGGAAGCCAAGCAGCCCGAGGCTGAGTCCCAGCACGAAGCCCACGCGGACCTCGCGCAGCAGCACGCGGCCGATGTCGGAGATCCGCACCTCCCCCATGGCCAGGGCTCGGGTGACGGTGGTCGCCGCCTGGTTGCCGGTGTTGCCGCCGATACCGACGATCAGCGGAATGAACAGGCTGAGCACTACCATGGATTCGAGGGTTTCCTCGAAGCTGGAAAGCACCTGCACGGTCAACGTGGCGCCGATGGCCAGCACAAGCAGCCAGAGGATGCGCGAGCGGACCATGCCGCCGATCGGGGTGCTCAGGTACGGCCGGTTCAGCGGTTCGGAACCGGCGGTGCGTGCGGTCCGCGCCTCGTCGGCGTCATCCAGGATCTCCAGCGCCTGAGCCCAGCTCAGGACCCCGACCAGCTTTTCTTCCTGGTCGAGCACCGCGCCGATTTCGAGCTGGCGGTTGACCACGCGGCGCGCGGTCTGCACCGCGGGATCCGCGACCGTCGCGGTGAACATCGGGGTGAGCAGGTCCCCGACGAGGCTCTGCGGATCAGCGGCGATGAGCTGGCTGAGCTCCACTCCGCCGAGCAGGCGGCGCTCGTGGTCCACCACGAGCACCATGTTTGCGATGGTGCGCTCGGCCACCTGCTGACGGACGCGCTCAAGGGTCTGCTCTGCGGTCAGCTCCGGGTAGGTCTTGATGTAGCGCGTCGAGACGAAGCGTCCCGTGGAGGCCGCGGAGTAGCCCAGGAGCACGCGGGTTTCTTCGCGGGTCGTGGAGTCCAGTGCCTGCAGCAGGCTGGAAGCCACCGTGGCAGGAAGCTCGTCGAGCAGCGCCGCCCGCTCGGTGGCTCCGATACCGGCCAGCGTCTGGGCAACCGCGTCCTGCTGGAGGCCCTTGATGAGGTCGGCCTGCAGCGGGGCGTCGAGCTTTTCGAACACCCTCAACGCCCGCGGCTTGTCCAGCAGGCGGAAGGCGATGGCGGCTTCGGAGAGGCTGAGCGTGTCCAGGTGTTCGATGATTTCCGCCGGTTCCAGCCGGCGAAGCTGCACGGCCAATGCGCCGAGCTCCTCCGCTTTCAAGGCTGCGTGCAGTTCCCGAGAATTAGTTGAGAAGTCTACTTTTGGAGTGATGTACATGGTAAGTCGTCCAAACGTGTTGTTTGGCGCGGAAACATCAGCATTCTGCCCCGTAAGCCGAAGGCTGGAAGCATCAAAAAAGAGGAGATAAATCTCCTGATTTAGATGGTGTTCTGCGCACGTGAATGAGAGCCGGTCGCGAACTCGCAGACGTGCACGCAGGGAAGCCGAAGGAGGCTTGGGCGCTACGAATCGTCCCGGAGAGATCGCGTGAACATAGATCGGCTAGGGCCGTCGTCCATGTGATCACCTCCTTGCGGACAGGGTGGTGTGTGGGCCACCGTCTATCTCCAGTTCTATCATCCTTGCCTGCCGATGTCCCGCCATGGTGCCTGAGCTCATAGGGTCCGGAAGCCCGGCAGGGCGGAGCTTCGATGAAGCTCCGCCCTGTCGGCGCATGGTGCACGATTGTCAGTGCGTCAGCATTCGACGACGTTGACGGCCAGTCCGCCCATCGCGGTTTCCTTGTACTTGTCGCTCATGTCCTTGCCGGTTTCCCGCATGGTGATGATGACTTCGTCGAGGGTGACGTGGTGTTCGCCGTCGCCCATCAGCGCCATCTTCGCGGCGTTCACTGCCTTGGAAGCGGCGATCGCGTTGCGTTCGATGCATGGGATCTGCACCAGTCCTCCGATGGGGTCGCAGGTCAGTCCGAGATTGTGTTCCATGGCGATCTCCGCGGCGTTCTCCACCTGTGCAGGGGTTCCGCCCAGGATTTCGGCCAGCCCGCCGGCGGCCATGGAGGAGGCCGAACCGACTTCGCCCTGGCATCCGACCTCGGCGCCGGAGATCGAGGCCTGTTCCTTGTAGAGCACGCCGACCGCGCCGGCGGTGAGCAGGAAGTTCACGACGGCGTCGTGCTTTTCTTCCGCGTTCCAGTACTTGGCCCCCGGGGCGTAGTGGGTTGCGTAGAACAGCACGGCGGGGATGATGCCGGCGGCGCCGTTGGTCGGGGCGGTCACCACCCGGCCGCCCGAAGCGTTTTCCTCGTTGACGGCCAGGGCCACGAGGTTGATCCACTCCTGCCAGAACACCGGATCGCGGTCCTTGTCTTCCTTGCGCAGGCGCTTGTGCCATTCAGGCGCGCGTCGGCGGACCTTCAGGCCGCCGGGCAGCACGCCGGTTCGCTCGAGGGCGGAGTTCTTGCACTCCTCCATGACCTCATAGATGTGGATCAGGCCGGAGCGGATTTCTTCGCGGGTGCGGTAGGTTTCCTCGTTGGCCATCATGATTTCAGCGATCGACTTGCCCGTTTCGCGGCAGTGCTCCAGCAGCTTGGACGCGGTGGTGAACGGATAGGGCTGCTGCTTGAGCTTCTTTTCCAGGCTCTTTTCGATGCGTTCCTCGGCGCCTTCACGCACAATGAAGCCGCCTCCGACGGAGAAGAAGGTCTCATTGGACAATTCGGCGCCCTGGGCGTCGAAGGCGATGAACTTGACGCCGTTGGTATGGCGGGGCAGCACGGTCAGCGGGTGCTGGATCATGTCCTCGACCCGGTAGTCCAGGTCCTTGCGGTGCCCCAGCTGCTCGGCCAGGCGCAGCACGCCGCTCGCGTCCATGTCCGCCAGGCGGGAATCAACCTGGGTCGGCAGGATGCTTTCCGGCTCGAAGCCTTCCAGCCCCAGCATGATGGCGGTGAAGGTTCCGTGCCCGCGGCCGGTGGCGGCCAGCGAACCGTAGACGTCAACGCGGATGCGCTCCACCGCGGGGAGCTGCCCCTCGCGCACCAGATGCGCAATGAAAGCGTGGGCCGCACGCATTGGTCCCACGGTGTGGCTGGACGATGGTCCGATGCCTACCGAGAAGAGATCGAATACGCTTACCGCCATAGCGGATCACATCCTTAGATCTTGGGATCCGGGTGAAACCCGGATCGGCTTGTCTGTCATGCAGGGTTCTTCCCCCTGCCGTCCTTCTTGTGCCGCGTATTTTTGGCAGTAGAGAGACTGAGGGCCCGAAAAGCGCTTTTTCGCCGCTTTCCGGGCCCTCATCTTCGTTTGAAGATGCTACTCGGAAACCTTGGCCAGCTCCGGGTACAGTGGGTGGGCTGCGGCCAGCTCCAGAACCCGGGCCTTCAACTCCGGCAACACCCCGGTGTTGCCCTCGGCCCCGGCAATCAGGGTCTGCGCGATGATCTCCGCAACCTCGGCAAACGCCTCCTCGGAGAACCCGCGGGTCGCCAACGCCGGGGTGC
>NZ_POAF01000006.1 GCF_003309065.1 Glutamicibacter soli
CCATACCGAACCCGGAAGCTAAGGCCCATTGCGCCGATGGTACTGCACTCGTGAGGGTGTGGGAGAGTAGGTCACCGCCGGACTTAACTTGAGAAGTGGGAGGCTCCAACAGTGTTGGGGCCTTCTGCTGTTTAACCCGGTCGGTGCTTGGGCGCCTGGCCTGGCTGGGTGGCCGGCGGGGGGAGCAGAAGCTCCCCCTTTTTTGTTTAACAGGGAAAGAAGCAACATACCTGAGAACGTTTGGTGAGAGCAGGGCCATACCGCGTAGCGTAGAGACCATGGATACGCTTTTCTACGCGCACCGGGGCAGCTCCCACAAGTTCTCTGAGAACACTCGGGCAGCTTACCTTCAGGCCATCGACGAGGGAGCTGATGGCATAGAGTGTGACGTCCATCTGACCCAGGATGGGATTGTCGTATGCCACCATGATCCGACCGTGGACCGTACCTCGGATTCGACGGGTCTGGTTTCCGGGTTCACGCTGTCCCAGATGAAGGCCATGGACTTCACCGGAGTCATCCCGAACCTGATTCCTGCGGGCTACGGGCAGGAGAATGAACAGCTCCTGAGCCTGGCCGAACTCTTCGAGATCCTCGAGGAACGGGGACAGCCCATTGGCCTGGCCATCGAGATCAAGCATCCCAGCCCGTTCGGGCACTTGCTCGAAGACGGGGTGCTCAAGGTCCTGGCCGACAACCATTTCGATCGTTCTACCGGTACGGCCGGCAGCAAGAACCAGATTGCCGTCACCCTCATGAGCTTCGAACCGGAATCGCTCCGGTACCTCTCCCGCACGGTGAACAAGGAGCTGCTCTGCCAGCTGATCACCGAGGTGGACGCATCGTGGGTGGACGAGCTGGTCTCCACCGGCCAGATGGGGCGCGCAGCGGTGTATGAGGTGCTGTATCGGTCGGTAGCTGAAGGGATCGAGTTCATCGACCAGGGCGGCGCCGGAATCATCGGTCCCGGGGTTGCGTGGACCCGGGCCAATGAGAAAATCGTGCGCGAGTGGCTTGGGCGTGGCCTGACAGCCAGGATCTGGACCGTTGACCGGCCAGCCGACGCGCAATACCTGGTCAACCTCGGCGTAAACCAACTGACGAGCAACCGGCCTGCTGAACTGCGCAGGGAATTGGAACAGAACTAGGAAACATGAGCACGGCTACAACGCAAGAAAATCTGTATCTGCAGGACACCTATGCTTTTGAAGCCCAAGCGCAGGTGCTTGCCACCGGTGTCGACGAAGACGGAGCGTGGATCGCGCTCAGTCCGAACATCTTCCATCCGCGAGGCGGCGGTCAACCGGAGGACAGCGGGACGGTAAACGGGCACCCGGTCAGCGTGAGCCGCAACCAGGACGGCCTGGTGATCCTCCACGGCGCACCGGAGCTGGAACCGGGCACGCAGGTGTTCAGCTCAATCGACAAGCAGCAGCGCCTGCTGAACGCGGCACTGCACACCGCAGGGCATGTCGTGGGTTTCGCGGGAGAAGACCGCGGCTGGCAGCACAAGGGCCATTCGCATTTTCCCGGACAGTCCCGTTTGGATTTCGACCCGGCCAGCGTGGACCTGCCCTTGGCGGATGACACGCAACGTGCAGCCGCCAGGGACTGGCTGCAGGAACGCGTGGATGAATTGCTGTCCGGCGGCGGGGCCGTCATATGCACCATGGACGCCGACGGGCTGCGCACCGTGCGCATCGAGGGAATCAACGCCGAACCATGCGGTGGCACCCATGTCAGCCACGTGAGCGAACTGGCGGACGTGGTGATCAAGGAAGCCAAGGTCAAGCGCGGCGTTTACAAGGTCCGGTACGATGCCCGGCACGCGGAGTAGCCGGCTCACCCCCGCGACGAAGATGGGCCTGTCCATCGCCATTGCGACGGGCCTCTACGGAATCTCTTTCGGTGCGTTGTCCATCGCCGCGGGGCTGAACCTCTGGCAGACCGTTGCCCTGAGCGCGCTGATGTTCACCGGCGGTTCGCAATTCGCCTTCATCGGGGTGATCTCGGGCGGCGGCGCCGCGTCGGCAGCGTTCTCCGCCGCATCCCTGCTGGGCATCCGCAACGCCGTCTACGGGATGCAGATCAAGCAAGCGCTGCGTCCCCGGGGCAGGCATGTGCCATGGATGGCGCAGGTGACCATCGACGAATCCACCGCCGTCAGCTTGGGGCAGGCCGAGGTGGACGAAAAATGCCGCGGGTTCTTCAGCGCCGGGGTCGGGGTGTATGTCCTGTGGAACTTCTTCACCATTGCCGGGGCGCTGCTCGGAGAGCGCATGGGCGATCCCGCGGCCTGGGGGCTGGACGGGGCAGCGGTGGCGGCGTTCATCGGACTGCTGTGGCCGCGTTTGAAAGCCATGGAGCCGGTGCTCATCGCGCTAGCCGCCGCGGTGGTCACCGCGATCGCGGTGCCGCTGACGAGCCCGGGACTGCCGATCCTCATCACCGCCACCTGCGCCGCGGTCTATGCCCTGACGACCGGACGCCGGAGCAAGCCGGCAACCGAGCACGGAGAGCTGCAGAACGTCCAGGAGGACCGGGCATGAGCGAACTGAGCTGGTGGATCCTTGCAGCCTGCCTGACCGCCTATGCGATCAAGATCTGCGGTTACTTCGTACCGCGCAAGGTCCTGGACTCGCCGACGATGTCCCATGTCGCAGCCACCTTGACCATTGCACTGCTGGCCTCGTTGGTCACCGTGAATGCGTTCACCTCCGGCCAGGAGCTGGTGATCGATGCGCGCATCGGCGCGCTGGCCGCCGCCGTCGTCGCGCTGGTTTTCAAGGCCCCGTATCTGGTGGTGGTGATTGCCGGCGCACTGGCGGCGGTTCTGCTGCGGGCTACCGGATTGGCCGCCTGACACCCCGGCCCGGCCGAGGGGTGCCGTGCAGGCGGATCAATCCGGAGTCCGGGTGGTGCGCCAGTAGCTGTTGATGGCGATGCCCAACGACACCAGCAGGCAGAGCCCGCCGAAAGCCGCGAACGCGCCGGATAGGCCGGCCAGCGCCGGGGTGATGGCCAAGGCGAAGGCCGCGATGGCCAAGAAAACCAGCAGGAGTATGGTGATCCGCTGCCTCCGCATGACCTGTTCTTCGTGTGTCATTTCCTGCCCCTTCCCGGTAGTTTCCACCGCAAACTGCAAGGAGTAGTGGCTTTGCCGAAGGAAGTGACGCAGTCACCGCATCCTTCTTTCACCATAACAGCGCGGGCGGCTTGCGGACAGGGCACCCGGATCTCCCGGCAGCGGCGCAACACGTTAGGAGTTTCCCCGTGTCCGGTGGGACAGTGGACTCATGATCGTAGCTTTCTCAGTTGCCCCCAGTACCGACAACCCCAACGGCTCCGTGCACGACGCGGTCGCCGAAGCCGTGAAGATCGTCCGGGAATCGGGTCTGCCCAACCGCACCAGCTCCATGTTCACCGAAATCGAGGGTGAATGGGACGAAGTCATGGACGTCGTCAAGCGGGCCACGTTCGCCGCTGGCCAGTTCGGATCCAGGGTGTCCCTGGTTCTGAAGGCGGACATCCGCCCCGGATACACCGGTGAGATCGACGGCAAGCTGGAGCGCCTGGAACGCGCCATCGACGCATCCGGGGCGTAGCCGGAGTGCCGGGGCAATTGCCCCGCCATCGCTCCACCCTGCCGCGGCTGTGCATGGGCAAGGTCATTGGCGTGACCCCTGCACTTCCTGGAGCATCAGGAGTACCCTGAACTCGACAGACCTGTACCGGCCGGTCCGGAAAGCCGCCCGCCGATCACCAGCTGATCTGCGAGGCGTTCTCGGGCGCGCCGGAGGGCCGGCTCCTGCGCGGTTCGCCCCAACGGGTGGCCGGTTCGCAGGGGCGGTGTGCTGCACCAGGCAGCCGGGAACGTGAGGAGAACCAGAGACGATGATCCACCATCTGGCAGACCGTGAGAGCCCTGCAGTCGATGACTACTTGAATGTAGCTCTCGGACTGGAAGTTCCGGAGCTGGAAGCCGGGCGAGAGCATGCCCGCAATGCCGGGTTGCCGCGCATCGAAGTGAGCACCGCGCAGGGCAAATTCCTGCAGCTCCTGGTGGAAATCTCCGGCGCAACCCGCGTCCTGGAAATTGGTACGCTCGGCGGCTACTCGACCAGCTGGCTGGCCCGGGGCGTCGGAGCCCGGGGCAAGGTGGTCTCCTGCGAATTCGAGCCGCTGCATGCATCCGTCGCGCGCGAGAACCTGGAGCGTGCGGGGCTGTCGGACCGGGTGGAGATCAAGCTCGGCGCCGCGCAGGGGACCCTGGAGCGGCTGATCGGCTCGCGCAGCGCGCCGTTCGACCTGATTTTCATCGACGCCGACAAACGGAACAATGTGGTGTACCTGGAGCGCGCTGTGAGACTGTCCCGCTCCGGAACCGTGCTGGTGCTCGACAACGTCATCAGGGCCGGGAAGATCCTCGACGATCCGGCGCAGCACGGGCTGCAGGAAGCGGATCTTCGAGGGGTGCAGGAGTCGCTGCGCTGGCTGCGTGACGAGCCGCGGGTTTCGGCCACGGCGCTGCAGACCGTCGGGTCCAAGGGATGGGACGGTTTTGCGCTGGCCCGGGTGCTTTAGCTTCGCCGACTAGCTGCGCGAAGATTCGCGGACGTTCAGAAAGTAATTCTCGTCCGCCTCTTCATCGGCTCCCGGTTCGGCGAATGGCGGGGACTTCATGATCAGCAGGTAGGCGGCCAAGCCGCAGAGTAGGCCGACAGCCGCGCCGGCCCAGCCCGCATACTGGGTATCGCGCAGCAAGCCGCCGGCCGCCGGGCCAACGACCATGGGCGCGACATAAAAATAGGACCCCGACGAGGCAGGACCCCAGAAACGCTCCAGCTTGGCCAGGGTGCTGAATCCGATGACCAGGACCAGGCTTCCCAGCAGGATGACCCAGAAACTCGGGGACAGGCTGACCACCACGGTCAGGCTGGCGATCACTCCACCGGTCAGCGCGGCGAACGACTGGTTCCGATGCACGGACTGACCCCTTTTCCATCAATGAGCTGTAGTTATCCGGCCATCATTTCAAAAACCAGCTGCGACCGCAATCGTACTTAAGTAGGAGGGGTGGTGCGTTCCGGGGCTGGGCCGCCGCCCTGCCGTAGGGTTGGTAGCGTGCCTGAACTGAAAGATTATCGAATCCGCGCGGCAACCGCCGCGGATGTGCGCCCGGCGCTGGAAATGAAGCTGGCTGCCTGGCGGCAAGCCTACAGCGGGTTCCGCGGTGAGGAATTCTTCGCCTTCCACGAGGAACAGCTCGAGGCCCAAGTGGCCTGGTGGGAACGCGGGCTGGCCGGCGGCGCCCAGTTCTACATCGCCGAGGACGCCGAAGGGCGGATCATCGGACTGGCCGGCGGGACGCCGGTCATCGACGAGGACCAGGACGCCGGCGTCGAGATCGAGCTGGGCATGCTCTACATCCTGGCCGACTTCTACGGCTCCGGCCTGGGTGCCCACCTGCTCCAGGTGGTGCTGGGCCAGCGTCCGGCGCTGGTCTGGGTGCTGCAGGGCAACGAACGAGCCATCGCCTTCTACCGCAAGCACGGCTTCGAGCTCGACGGCGTCAGCGAGGAGCTCACCGGGTCGTGGAACGGGCTGACCGAGCTGAGGATGGTGCGCCGCAATGGCTAGGGACGCCGCGCCGACGCTCGTGGGAAGCTACCCGATCGACACCGGGCTGGCGGAGATCGAATCCGACCCCTACGGGGCCAACCGCTACATCCTCAAGGTCAACGGGGTGCCCTCCTCGCATGTGGACCTGGACGACCCAGGCTACCTGGACTTCGAGTACATGCGCTGGATGGAGCCGATCTTCCTGACGGGCTACCCGCCGGAGGACTATGACGGCCGCGCCCGCAAGCTGCGGGTGCTGCACCTGGGCGGCGGGGGCTGCTCGATGGCCCGCTGGGTCGCGTCGCGCTACGAGAACGCCCGCCAGGTCGTGGTGGAGCTGGATGCCAAGCTGGCCGAGCTGGTGCGCACCAACTTCCAGGTGCCGCGCGCCCCGCTGGTGCGCCTGCGCGTGGGGGATGCCGGGCAGGTGCTTCCCACGCTGAGCGAGGACAGCCGCGATATCATCATCCGCGACGTGTTCGCCGGCAGCACCACCCCGCGCCAGCTGACCACCGTAGGCTACGCCCGCCAGGCCCAGCGCGTGCTGGACGCGGGCGGGGTGTACATCCTGAATTGCGGCGACACCGCGGACCTGGCCGGGGCCCGGGCCGAGGCAGCCACGCTGCTGTCGGTGTTCAAGCACGTGGCGCTGATCGCCGATCCGCCCATGCTCAAGGGCCGGCGCTACGGGAACATCGTGTTCCTGGCCGGCGACGAGCCGCTGGCCCTGGGCCCGGCCTTCGAACGCAGCCTGCGCACCGCGCCGCTGCCCGCGCAGCTGGTGTCCAACTCGGCCGTCGCGCGGTTCGCCGGCTCCGCGGCACCCATCGAGGACTAGGCTTCCGGCAACCGGTCGCCGCGGCGGTAGCTGGATCCGTCGGCGGCGCGCAGCAGCAGGCCGTGGTCCACGAGGTAGCGGCGGATCAGCGCGGTATCCGGGTGGAATACCCGCAGCCGCTCGTTGAGCTGCTCCTCGCGCAGCTGCTCGTCCCCGTCGATGACCGCGTCGCGCAGGTACGCCATGACCTGCAGCCGGTCCGCCGGCTTGGCAGGCAGCGTGTGCAGCTTCGTGCCGGTGAAAAAGCGGTTGATGCCGCTGCGGTCGGCCTTGGCGGTTCCCGCCGCGGCCAGGGTGTCGGCCAGCAGCTGCTCGTTCAGCTCCCAGGTCCCGCCCGCCCCGAGGCGCAGCAAGCCGATCTGCTCCCAACGGGCCAGGTCCTTGGCCCTGCGGGCCCCTGCCGCTTCCTGCTCGGGGTCCTGCCCGGTGAGCACCTGGCCCAGCAGCTTGCGCATCGCCGGGTTCTTCAGCCCCGCCGCCACCTGGATCCAGGCTCCCGCCGGGGAAGTCCCCGGTGTTTCGTTGTGATCTGCCATGCCCCCATGCTAGCGAAGCGGCACGGGCCCGTCCGGGAACGGCGGCGGCCCGCCCCGAGGGAATCGGGACGGGCCGCCGCGCGTGGCTGGAAGGGGTATGCCTACTTGACCCCGGCCCAGTCCTCGATCAGTCCGATGCCGAAGAACAGCACGAAGGCGGTA
This sequence comes from Glutamicibacter soli, assembly GCF_003309065.1. Lineage (GTDB taxonomy): Bacteria > Actinomycetota > Actinomycetes > Actinomycetales > Micrococcaceae > Glutamicibacter > Glutamicibacter soli. Next base: position 7,159 of record NZ_POAF01000006.1, read on the forward strand.
GCCACAACCCACATCAGCGGGTGGATTTCCTTCGCGCGGCCCTGGGTGGCGCGGATGAAGACGTAGGAGATGAAGCCTGCGCCGATGCCGTTGGCAATGGAGTAGGTGAACGGCATCAGGGTGAAGGTCAGGAAGGCAGGCAGCGCTACGCCCCAGTCGTTCCACTCGATCTTGGTGATCTGGGTGATCATCATGAAACCGACAACCACCAGGGCCGGGGCCACTGCCTCGAATGGCACCAGGTAGATCAGCGGGCTGAGGAACATCGCCACGATCATCAGCAGGCCGGTGAAGACCGAGGCCAGGCCGGTGCGGGCGCCCTCGCCGATGCCGGCACCGGATTCGACGAAGATCTGTGCCGAGGAGCTGGAGGTGCCGCCGCCGACGATAGCGCCGGCCGCATCGACCAGCAGCACCTTGTCCACGTTGGGGATCTGGTCGTTCTCATCCACCAGGTCCGCCTCTGCGGCCAGGCCCACCATGGTGCCCATGGCGTCGAAGAAGATGGACAGCAGGATCACGAAGGCCAGCAGCGAGGCGGCCGTCGGGCCGATCTTGGCGAAGGCGCCGAACAAGCTCACCTCGCCGATCAGCGACAGGTCTGGCAGGTGCCAGTCGGGCAGCGAGGGAACCACCAGCGACCAGCCGTTGGTCTCGGACTCGCTGACGTGGAACACTGCCTCGAAGATGTTGGCGACGATCGCGGAGACGACGATGCCGATCAGGATCGCGCCCTTGACCTTGCGGACTACCAGGGTCATGGTCAGCAGCAGGCCGATGATGAAGACCAGGATCGGCCATCCCATCAGCTGGCCGTCGAAGCCCAGGCCCACCGGCACGGTGGTGTGCGCGGCATCCGGGACGCGCTGCACGAAGCCGGCGTTGACCAGGCCGATCAGGGCGATGAACATGCCGATGCCCACGACGATGGCGGTCTTCAGCCCCGCGGGGACCGCGTTGAACACCGCGGTTCTAAACCCGGTGAGCACCAGGATGAACATCACGATGCCGGCGATCACCACCAGACCCATGACGTCGGCCCAGGTCAGTTCCGGGTTGGTGGTCACGGTGATGGCCACGAACGCGTTCACGCCGAGGCCCGTGGCCATGGCGAACGGGCTGCGGGCCCAGATGCCCATGATGATGGTCAGGATGCCGGAGACCAAGGCGGTCACGGCGGCCACGCGCTGGATCCCCAGCTCGCCGCCGGAGGAGTCGGCGCCGGAGAGCACCAGCGGGTTGAGCACCACGATGTAGCTCATCGCGAAGAACGTGGCGATGCCGCCGCGCAGTTCGGTGGAGAAGGTGGAGCGCCGCTCCGAAATCTTGAAGTAACGGTCAAGGCGTTCGCGCATACTACTGGCAGGCGCTGATTTTGTGGAGGAGGACATAGGAAAATTCTAGGTGCTTTCGGGCTCATTCCAATACCCAATTCGAATCTGAGTAGGCTCTGCGTGAAATCTTTAGATCCAACTCACATGATGGCGCACCAACGAAGTACATTGGGTGTAAGGGGCATCACGCCCATGTGAAACCGGAAGTAGTTGAGGAGCGGGTCTGATGAGTGACGAAGCACCAGTCGCAGCTGAAAAAATCGAAGGCATCGTGGTCGGCGTCGACGGATCGCAGCAGAGCAAGTGCGCACTGCGCTGGGCCGAACGCGAAGCGGTGCGCCGCGGAAGCGTGCTGAACATCGTTTCGGCCTACACCATCCCGGTTTTCGCCGCCTCCTCCATGGATGCGGGCTACTCGACCCTCGACGACGACCTGATCCGCGGCGGCGCCGAGGACATCGTGCGCCAGGCGCGCAAGGAGCTGGAAAACAGCGAGGCCACCATCCGCACCTACATCGAATCCGGCGACCCGTCGGGTGTGCTGCTGGACCTGAGCAAGGACGCCGAGCTCGTGGTGGTCGGCACCCGTGGCCGCGGCGGATTCGTGGGCCGGCTGCTCGGCTCGGTTTCCTCGGCCCTGCCGGCGCACGCCAAGTGCCCGACGGTGGTTGTTCCGCTGGCCGTGGCCAAGGAGCAGGAAGGCGACGCAGCGGCTGCAGCCGCCGCGGCGCGCAAGTCGATCGTGGTCGGCGTCGACGGCTCGGACCGCGCCCGCGCCGCGGTGCTGGCCGCAGCGGACGCCGCCATAGCCAGCGACCTGACCCTTCGCCTGATCTGCGCGGTCGCCCCGGTGGGCGCCGCGCTGGCCTGGATGCCGGCGACGGTGGACCAGGAGGCGGTGCTCGAGGACGTGCGCTACCAGATGAGCGTCGGCGTGGCCTGGCTGTCCTCGCACTACCCGACCCTGAAGATCGAGACCGATGTAATCAGCGGCCCTCCGGTCGAGGTGCTGATCCGTGAATCCGAGCACGCGGTGCTGACCGTGACCGGTTCGCGCGGCCGCGGCGGCTTCGCCGGCATGCTGCTGGGCTCGACCTCCCAGGGCGTACTGCACCACTCCAAGGGCCCGGTCATGGTGGTTCCGGATTCCGACGACCCGCGCCTGGCGGACCGGAAGAACTTCGACACCCGCGCCAACGACTAGCATCCAGGCCGCCGCGCAAGCCTGACGTGCCCCCGGGGAGCGATCCCCGGGGGCACGCTGCTGTCTGCGCCGGAAAACAGCAGAGCACCCGCGGGGACTTCCCTGCGGGTGCTCTGCTGTGGCCTGCTCCTAGTAGCGGGCGGCCTTCGAGTGGAGGTTGTTCACCCAGCTGAGCGGGGTGACCGAGATGCCTGCATTCGGGTTGCGTGCGTGGACCACTTGGCCGTTGCCGATGTAGATGGCCACGTGGTAGAACGAGGATCCTCCGTTTGAGGAGGAGAACACCAGGTCGCCGGGGCGCAGGTTGTTCAGCGACACGTACTGCGGTGCAGCGAAGAACTGCTGGGTCGAAGTGCGCGGCAGGCTGATGCCCGACTTGCCAAATGCCCGCTGGGAGAAGCTGGAGCAATCGAAGGCGTTCGGGCCGTTGGCGCCGTAGACGTAGTACTTGCTGTTGTCACTGGCGGTATTCAGTGCCCAGGAAATTGCAGCGCCGTAGCTGCGTCCGCTGCTCTGGGGAGCAACTTCCTGCTCCTGCTTGGGAGCTTCGGTCTTCTGCGGCTTCGGCTTGGGCTTCGGGGTTTCCTTCGGCTTTTCGGTGGCCTTGGGGGTTTCTTTCGGCTTCTGCGTTGCCTTCGGGGTTTCTTTCGGCTTCTGCGTTGCCTTCGGGGTTTCCTTCGGCTTTTCGGTGGCCTTCGGGGTTTCCTTCGGCTTTTCGGTCGCCTTCGGGGTTTCCTTCGGCTTCTGGGTTTCCTCGGCCTTTGGAGTCTCGGCAGGCTTCTGGGTTTCTTCGACCTGCGGGGTTTCGGTCTTCTGCGGCTTCGGAGCGCTCTCCGGCTCAGGAGCCAAGGTCGGAGTGACGGTATCCACTTCGTCCAGCGGCTGCGCTTCAGGCTTTGGCTTCACGGTTGGCTCGGCGGTCGACTCGTCGACTTCCAGTTCCTGCGGCGCATCCACGGCCAGCGGCTGGATCGTGCCGGTCTGGCTTGGCTTGACGACCGGTTCGTCGTCGGCGCTGAGGGTTTCCTGCAGGGCGGTTTCGCGTTCCGCCTCTTCCTGCTTTTCGACCTGCTTGCGGACCTCGGCTTCTTCCTGGTCCTTCAGGCTTGCCAGGTTGCTGATCAGCTCGTCGCGCAGGTCCTGCTCTGGCTTGATGGCGGCCTGGTAGGTGGCCAAGGTGCTGTTGGCGGTCGACGCGGAGGCATCGTAGTTCGCCGCGGCTTCTTTCGCTGCGCTTTGCGCGGCGTCTGCGTAGGATTCCCAGGAAGAGACCAGAGCCTCGGCCTCGGTGGCCGAATTGACCGACTGGACCTGCTGCTGGCTCAGGGTGTCAATGGTGGCGGCCTTGTAGAAAAGGTCGTTCGAGTCGTCGCTGTTCAACAGGATGCCGAGCGTGGAGTTGCCGGCGCCGTTGCGGTAGATGTCCGAAGCGATGGCGCCCAGATCGGTCTGGCTCTGTTTGAGGTACTGCTTGGCATACTCCAGCTGCTTGACGGCCTTTTCGGCGTCGGCGGTGCGCAGATCGCGCTCCTCGCCTGCGGTCAGCAGCGACTCCTGGGCCTCGGCGGCCGCCGTTTCGGCCTGGAGCAACTCGGCACGGCTGGAGGCCAGCGAAGCTTCCAGGCGCGCGATCATCGCATTGGTGGAGTCCTTGTCCTTCTTGGCTGCCTCGATCTCCGCTGCACTAGGCAGGCCGGAAACCGAACGCTCGGCTGCGATCGACACGGTGGTCGGGAATGACGTAGTGGTTGCTGCTGAAGCGGGTGCTGCTCCGGCAAGGCAGGTAACTGCCAATGCAAGAGTGCTCGCTGCAACGCCGAGCGTGTGGCGGTAAGCCATATCGTTCCTCACTGATTCCAAGAGATGACATTGGGGCAGTTTCAATCCGTGATCATCCAACGGGGTTAGGTCACGATTTGGATAAGCCCCAAATAGCACACTATGCCAACATCGGTACCGTTCGCAACAGTAGTCACACCAGTCACACGAATTACATTGACGGATTTATGAGACTGAAAATGCCTGTGATGTGGAGCGACGTGAAAACGGGGGCTGGGTTCGCGGCCGATGGAAACTCTCGAAGATCACCGGTCCCCTTTCCCAGTTCGTGGTTAACGGGGCCATCGAGTGACGAAAATGTAACGGTCGATCACTGCCGACCGCGACACCGATTTTTTGACCTCTTAAACGTGCGGGCGAAATCCGCCGCGTGACCCGGTTGCGGCGCTCCGCTGACTGCGCGATGAGCCGGGCACGGACCGGGTGACTTGCAAACACAGAAGGGGTTTCTCTGTGAGGTCGGACACCGCCGCTGGGGCAGGTGGCTGCAATCTCACCGTATTTTGTGACGCACATCTCAGAAAGACTTTTTCGGGAAATGCGCTCATGACCACCCTAATTCGTGCAGTCTGGCGTCGTCGATGCCGAAGTGGTGGGCTACTTCGTGCATGACCGTAATCTTGATTTCGCGGACAACATCCTCTCGAGTTTCGCAGGCCCGAAGCGTGGGATTTTTGAAGATGGTGATGCGGTCGGGAAGGGCTCCAGCCTCCCATCCCTGATCTCGTTCGGTCAGTGCCACTCCGTCGTAAATCCCCAGAATCTCGGTGTTTTCCGGCTCTCCGGGGAGTGGCTCGTACTCGTCTTCAATAAAGAAAACGACGTTATCCATCATGTCCAGGGCCTGCTGCGGAATGGCGTCAATAGCCTCCTGAGCCAGGGCGTCGAACTCGTCGTCGGGCATCTGTAGATCCATGCCTCCAGCCTAGGTCGACGACCCGCTTTTGGGGTGGTTCGAGAGGTTGCGAATGCCGATTTTGCGAAAACAAAAAAGCCCACGTATAGTTATTGGAGTCCGCAGCGGAGACGAAAGAAACCGCAGCTGATATAGGCCCCCATCGTCTAGCGGCCTAGGACACTGCCCTTTCACGGCAGCGGCACGGGTTCGAATCCCGTTGGGGGTACAAACAGCCACTTTGTGGTTGTCAGATGGAGAAATCCATCGGCTTGCGAAAGCAAGGCCCTGTAGCGCAGTTGGTTAGCGCGCCGCCCTGTCACGGCGGAGGTCGCGGGTTCAAGTCCCGTCAGGGTCGCTCAATTTACTAGCAATAGTAAATTAGGTGTCCAAATATTGTGACGCCAGGCTCTGTAGCTCAGTTGGTAGAGCGTTCGACTGAAAATCGAAAGGTCACCGGATCGACGCCGGTCGGAGCCACGCAGGCCCTCGGGTAACCGAGGGTTTTACTGTGTGAATTGGGATTATCCCAAAACACCAGGCCCTGTAGCGCAGTTGGTTAGCGCGCCGCCCTGTCACGGCGGAGGTCGCGGGTTCAAGTCCCGTCAGGGTCGCAGTACATGAAAGCTCCAGTTCAAGCGAACTGGAGCTTTTCCCTTTCCCGGAACGGGCCCGGTTTCGCTTGGGTCCGGTTAGTTGGCCCGGCCCAGCTGGCGCGGGCCGATCCATCGATTGCTCAGGCGCCGGTAGGCCGCCGCGGCCATGGTCATGTCGCCGTCCTCCAGGGCCTGGATTCCGTGCATCAGGTCGTTCACGGATTCATCGGGCCAAACGATGTCCGCAAGCAGCCCGTAATCCAGCTCGATCACCGACTGCGGGTCGAAGGATTCAAGCCAGCCGCCCAGTGACCCCAGTTCTTCGAACAGCGGTGCCTGCGGCGCGTGGGTAGCCATGGTCTGCACCGCCCAGGCCAGGCGCTCGATGGCCTGCTCAAGCGGAACCAGCAACCGAACTGTCCGCAGCCGCTCCCCGACGTAGAGGACCTCGCACTCGTCGTCATCGCGGAACAGCGAGAACCAGCTCAGCGGGATGCCCCAGGTGGAGGTCCGGGTGTGCAGGTGCGTCAGGTCAGCGGCAAGCTTGTCCGTGTCCACGCGCTGCCCGTTCGCGCGGCGGGCGGCCGGAGGGATCAGCAGATCGAAAACTTCGGCGCGCATGGCTTCCTCCGCCTGCTCCGCGGCCAGCAGGCTCCGGGCCTGGATCTGCGAGGGGCAGTACCGGGTATGCTCGGCGCCCTGGTAGTCGAGGATCTTGACGGTGCGGAAGGTTTCCTGCTCGGTGTGGGGGAACGGGTCGGAGACGCCGCGCAGGGTTCGCTCCCACAGCTGCTGGTTCTCCAGTACGTCGAGCTGGTCCGCGCTGCGCCCGGGCGTGTTGATGATAATGGACTGGGCCCAGTCCTCGAACGCGGACAGCGGTTCGTAGACACGCAGGTGCGCGGTCGCTGCCGTCAGGTCGTACAGGGGCCCAGTCATCTTCATTCCCCTAATCTATCCGCCCAGCTCCACAATTACCGGCGCATGATCGCTCGCGCCCTTGCCTTTGCGCTCTTCGCGATCAATGCTCGCGCCGGTGACCCGCGCGGTGAGGGCCGGCGAGGTCAACGAGAAATCGATGCGCATGCCTTCGCCCTTGGGGAAGCGCAGCTGGGTGTAGTCCCAGTAGGTGAACTGGCCTTCGGTGTGCGGGCGGACGACATCGGTGAATCCGGCGTCCTCGAAGGCCGCGAAGGCCGCGCGTTCGGGAGCAGAAACGTGGGTCAGCTCGTTTTCCAGGAAGAAGTTGATGTCCCAGACATCTTCGTCCTTCGGGGCGATGTTCCAGTCGCCCATGAGCGCAATCTGCGCCTGCGGATCGGCTTCCAGCCAGCCGACGGTGTCCTGCTTGAGCGCGTCGAGCCAGCTGAGCTTGTAACCCATGTGCTCGTCATCCAGGGCGCGGCCGTTGGGGACGTAGAGGCTCCAGATGCGCACACCGCCGCACGTCGCGCCGATGGCACGCGGCTCTAGGATCGGGTTCTTGCCGCCCTTGCCGAATTCCGGCTGCCCGGCGAAACCGCGCTGCACGTCATCCAGACCGACGCGCGAGGCAATGGCCACGCCGTTCCACTGGTTCACGCCGCAATGCGCGACTTCGTAGTCGTTGTTCTCGAACAATTCCCACGGGAAATTGTCGTCCTTGCATTTCGTTTCCTGGATGGCCAGGACATCCACGTCGGTGCGGCGCAGCCAGTCCTCAACACGGTCGGCTCGGGCACGCAGCGAATTTACATTCCAAGTCGCAATCTTCACTTCTTCAACCTATCAAGTTTGACCGAGCGAGCCACTTCAATTTACTTGGAAGTCCGAGTATATTCGTCTCTGAAGGTGACCCCAATCACTCAAAGGAGAGGCCCTTGCATGAGATCCTGACCCAGTGCCGCGGACATCTGGGGCTCATTACCCTGAACCGTCCGAAATCCCTGAACGCACTGAATACGGACATGTGCCGCGCCATCCTGGACGCGCTGCTGCAGTGGCGCGATGATCCGGAGATTGAACACGTGGCTGTTGTCGGGGCCGGCGACCGGGCCTTCTGCGCCGGCGGGGATATCGTCGCCATCTACCAGGACATCCTGGAGCGCAATGGTTCCTCGGAAGAATTCTGGCGGGTCGAATACCAGCTCAATGTCTTGATCGACGAGTACCCCAAGCCGTATATCGCGTTCATGGACGGAATTGTGCTGGGCGGAGGCATCGGCATCTCGGCTCACGGGAGCCATCGCATCGTGACCGAAACGAGCCGGTGCGGCATGCCGGAGGTGGGCATCGGATTCTTCCCGGATGTCGGGGGCACCCACCTGCTATCCCGCGCCCCGCGGGCGGCAGGACGCCTGGCGGCGCTGACCGGCATGAAGTTCGGCGCCGCGGACACCATGGCGCTGGGACTCGCCGATACCTACGTACTGCAAAAGGATCTGGCGGCCCTGCTTGAGGCGCTGCGGACCGAGCCGGTGGACCGCGCGGTGTCGCGCTTCGCGGGAATCCCCGAGGCCGGGTACCTGCACGAAGAGTGGGTCCAGTCCTTCTCCGAGCCGAGCATTCCGGCGGTCGCGGCGGAACTGTCCGAGTTCGAGAACCCACGGGCTGCAGCGGCCCTGGCGGCGCTGGAAGCCGCGTGCCCGAGCTCGGTGCGGCTTGTGGACGAGCTGCTGCGGGACGCCGGGGCCGACTTGCGCGCGGACTTGGCCCGCGAGTTCCGGGCGGCCGTGCATCGGCTCGACGACCCGGATTTCGCTGAGGGCATCCGTGCCGCGGTGATCGACAAGGACCGAAAGCCGCAGTGGAACGAACCGCTGGAAAACCTCAGCCCCGAGCAGCGCACGGCCAGGCATTTCAGGCCGCTGGCCGGCTCCGAATTGAATTTCACCCTGATTGACCAGGGACTATGCGAAAAGAGTGGACGATGAGCAATCTGCCAGTTATTGGATTCCTGGGACTAGGGCACATGGGACTGCCCATGGCCATCAATCTTCACCGGGCCGGCTACAAGCTTAAGGGCTTCGATGTCGTCCCTGCGGCGGTGCAAGCCGCGGCGGATGCCGGCATCGAAACGGTCGACAGCGGAGCCGACGCGGCGAAGGACGTCGACATCGTGCTGACCATGTTCCCCTCGGGCCAGCATGTGCTGGACGCCTACCGGAGCTACCTGCTCGACGCCGCGGCGCCGAATACGCTGTTCCTCGAATGCTCTACCATCGATGTCGCTCAGGCCCGCGAAGCGGCTGAGCTGGCCGTCGCCGCCGGGCATCGCAGCGCGGACGCGCCGGTCTCCGGCGGAGTGGTCGGAGCCGAAGCAGGGACCTTGACCTTCATGCTCGGAGCCGAGGCCGCGGACCTGGCGGAGATCACTGCCGTGCTGGAGCATATGGGCAAGCGGATCGTGCACTGTGGCGGCCACGGTTCGGGGCAGGCCGCGAAAATCTGCAACAACATGCTGCTGGGCGTTTCAATGATCGGCGCGGCCGAGGCCTTCGTCCTGGGCGAGCGCCTGGGTCTGGAACACCAAGCGCTCTACGACGTCATTTCCACTGCCTCGGGCCAATGCTGGTCGGTGACCACCAATTGTCCGGTCCCCGGGCCGGTGCCCGCGTCGCCGGCGAACCGCGACTACCAGCCCGGCTTCGCCGCGGCGCTGATGGCCAAGGACCTTGGGCTGGCGTCCAGCGCGCTGGAGCATACCGATACCGATGCGCGAATGGGCGCCCTGGCCGCGGCGCTCTACCGCAAGTTCAGCGACGAGGGAAATGCCGGCACGGACTTCTCGGGAATCATCAACGCGGTGCGCGAAGGAACGTTATAGGAAGTCGCCCGAGGCCCTGCGGAAGCGCGAGAGGATCTGGAACAGCTCCCGCGCATCCGCGACCGGCAGGCCGCTGTCGGCGAACAGCTGCTCGTTGAGATCGTCGCGGGCCGCGGCCAGGGCATTCGCCCCCTCGGCGGTCAGTTCAAGCAGCCGGGTGCGGCCGTCGGTGGGATGCTGAATCCGGCGGACTAGGCCGGTGGCTTCCAGCCGGTCCACGGAATTGGTCAGGCTTGTCGCATGCACCTGCAGCAGGCGGCTGGCGTGGGTCATGGGTAGCGAACCTCGCTTGGAGAAGCCGAGCAGCGCGAGCACCTCGAAGCGGGCGAAGGTCAGGCCGTGCGGCCTGAGTATTGAATCCGCGCGCTGAAGAAAGATCGAGGCGGTGCGCATGACTGCGGTAATCGCGGCCATGGAGTCCGCCTCGGCATCCCAGCCATGGGAGACCCACTGGTCGCGGGCCTGGGCAATCGGGTCGCGCGGCAATGGTGACGACATTTTCTACCCCCAAAATAAGACCTAGTCCAACAATATACTTGGACATCCTAAGGTTTGGAAGGAGATCCCGGATGGACCTCATGACCGACATTTCGGCGCAACTCACCCAGTCCGAGCGCGCGCGCCTGGCCCAGGTGCGTGAACTCGCCCAAGGCAGGATCCGCAGGCAATCCATCGAGTACTGGAACTGCGAGGACTTCGCTCCCGGGCTGGTGGCGGAGCTCGGCGCCGCGGGCCTGGGCGCGGTGCAGCTGGAGGACTGCTCGCATCTGGCGCGTGGGCTGATTCATGCCGAGCTGGCCCGCGCTGACATCTCCCTCTCCTCGGTGGTGGGAATCCACAATGAACTTGTGCTCGGAATGATCAACGAATTAGGCTCCGAAGCGCAACGCCGAGAGTGGCTGCCGCGTTTGGGCAGGCTTGAGGCATTCGGAGCGTTTGCCATGACCGAGCCGGAGCATGGATCGGACATTGCCGGGGGAATGGCCACCAGCGTGCACCGGGAAGGCGACGAGTACGTCCTTACCGGGCGCAAGCGCTGGATCGGCATGGGAACCATCGCGGACTTCGCGCTGGTCTGGGCCAGGGAACCGGAATCCGGGGACATCGGCGCCTATCTGGTGGAATCCGGCAGGCGGGGATTCAGCGCCTCCAAGATCGGAAACAAGATCGGCCTGCGCATCATGCAGAATGCCGACATCGAACTGCACGAGGTGCGTATTCCGCTGGAAAACAAGCTTCCCGGAGCCACAGGCTTCGCCGCAGCGAACCACCTGCTCATGCAATCCCGGGCGTGGGTCGGCTGGCAGGCTGCCGGCGCGATGCTGGCGACCCTGGACGTCTGCACGGCCTACGCGGTCAGCCGTGGGCAGTTCGGCAAGCCGCTGGCATCCTTCCAGCTCATCCAGCAGGCCCTTGCCGAAATCGCCGGCAATGCCCGGGCCGGGCTGTCCATGATGGGCGACATCGCGCGCAAGCAGGAGGCGGGAAAGCTGACCATGGCCGATGCAGCGCTGGCCAAGTCGACGGCAACCCGGCTGGCGCGGGATGCGGTGGCCAAGGGCCGTGCACTTCTTGGCGGCAATGGGGTGTCCTCGGAATACGAAATGGCCAAGATCTTCTGCGATGTTGAAATCCTCCATACCTACGAAGGCACCTATGAGATCAATTCGCTCATTGTGGGGCGTGCGTTGACTGGAACGGGCGCCTTCGTCTGATTACATGGGCGCCGCTCGCCGTCTCCTCCCGTTTTGCACGCGCGCCCAGGCTGCCGGCCCTGGAAGATCCGGGGTTGGCAGCCGCTAAAACAAAAACTGAGAAAGTACTTTCCAATACAGAAAGTACTTGTTAGTCTTTTGGTACATCGGAGGAACGGAACCGCGGGAGCAGGATCATGAACAAGATGTCCAATGCCACGTACTCGATCATCATCAGCCTTGCGGGCGTGCTCTTCGCAGCTCTCGCGCTCTTCGCCTACTTCAGCGGCCGCAACGCGCTGATTTTCGTGGGAATGGGAATCTTTTTCGCCGTGACGATGACCATGAGCTCATTGCACGCTCGGCAGCAGGCCGCGGCCCGCGCGGAAGAGCGCGCGTCATGAGCGCCGAAAACAACCTCAACCCGGAACAGCAGCTGGCAGCGCTGGCGCAGGCCCAAGCCGACATGGACCGTGCCGTTGGCTACGGCTCAAGGCTTCTAGGCTGGTACAGCATCATCGTTTCGCTGGTCATCGGCGCCCTCGCTTTCCTGCTGCAGCTGTATCCACCGCAGAAGCACATGGCCGGCTTCATCGTGATCATTGGACTCTACGTGGTGGCGATCCTCGCCGCGTCGCTGGCCTACCGTAAGCTCTACCGTTCGCTTCCGATCGGCGCGTCAAAACGCTACACCTGGGGGTTCACCCTGACCATCGTCTTCTATGCGGCCTCGTTGGCGCTCCTTCCGCAGCAGCTGAGTTCCTGGGCCATCCTAGGACTGATTTGGATCGTTGTATCGGCCCCGCTACTGATTGTGGGAATCGGCATGGTGCGGAAATGACCACGCATGCCCGGAACCGACTCAATGACGACTTCTCCAATCCCGTCCGCCTGTCCATCATGGGCGCGCTGAACATGGTGGAGGAGGCGGATTTCAAGTCGCTCAAGGAAGCGCTGGGAATTTCGGATTCTGTGCTGTCCCGCCATCTGAGCGCCTTGGAGGAAAAAGGCCACGTCAAAATCCGCAAGGGATTCGTGGGAAAACGTCCTCGGACCTGGGCCAAGCTGAGCCCCGAAGGGCGCAGTGCCTTCACGGGGCACGTCCAGGCACTGAAGGAAGTTACCGGCCTGGCCTAGCCGCCGTCATTTCGCGGCGGGCCGTGGTGACCGGGCGGATTTTCCTGCTCGGCTCCACATCCTCCCTGCCGCAGCGATGAGCAACGGCACGGCCAGCACGGCCCAGAAGGGATCGGCTGGAAGGCCGGTCGGGAGGGCGGCCCCTGCGGCCATCGCCGCAGTCCAGGCCAGCCGGCGCGGGACGCGTGCGGCCCCAGCTACCGCTGAGGACTGGATCAAGCTCAGGTTCGAGACGCTCACCGCCCACAGCGCAAAACTCAGAGCGATGCCGAAGCCCTGCCCGAGGTGAGCAGCTCCATCCGGCGTAGCCGATGTAGATGCCGAGGAGAATTCCCAGCACCGGCCGCCAACCGGCGGCACCCGCCGTGCGGTGTTCGGATCCGGCTTCCATGGATGCGTCCTCGTTTGCCGTGGGGCGGTGCCGTAGCGGCACCGTGGCCGCAGCCTAGCGCCCGAAGTCGGTGAAATCCATGAAACCCGCGTCTGGGAGGACTTCCTCTAGGCTCTCCACCATTTGTCGAGGTTGGTGGCGGGAACGGTCCGCTTATGTCGCGAGAGAACGAAGCGCCGTTCGATCGACAGCGCGGCGGCCTCGTCGATTTCGCGGCCCTCGAGGTAGTCGTCGATCTGCGCGTAGGTCAGTCCCAGTTCGTCCTCGTCGGTACGCTGCGGCTGGCCGTCCAGCAGGTCCGCGGTGGGAGCCTTGGCCCAGAGCAGCTCTGGGGCGTCCAACTCGCGCAACAGCGCCTGGTTCTGCCGCTTGTTCAGCCCGGCCAGCGGCAGCAGGTCTGCGCCTCCGTCGCCGAACTTCGTGAAGAACCCGGTCACGGACTCCGCCGCATGGTCGGTGCCGATGACCAGCATGCCGCGGTCCCCGGCCACCGCGTACTGGACGATCATCCGCATGCGGGCCTTGGCGTTGCCTCGGTTGAAATCGCTGATCGCAGGATGCCCGGCATCGGCCAGGGCTTCATCCAGTCCCGCCACGGGCTTGGAGATATTGACCTCGAACTCCTGGTCGGCGGCGACGAACTGCATGGCCGCCGCGGCATCCGCCGCATCATGCTGGACCCCGTGGGGCAGGCGGACGGCGATGAATTCGGCGGTGCCGCCGGCTTCGCGCACTTCCTGGACGGCAAGCTGAGCCAGGCGTCCGGCGAGCGTGGAATCGATGCCGCCGGAAATGCCCAGCACGAAACCCTTCGCGCCGGTCGCGGCGAGGTAGTCTTTCAAGAAGTCGACTCGGGATCGCACTTCCTCGGCCGGGTTGATGGACGACTTGACGCCCAGCTCTTCAATGATTGCTGCTTGAAGTTCACGCATGTAACTAATCCTAGGTATATCGGAGGCAGGATGCGGTCGTAACTGCGGAAGGGCGGCGAAACTTAACGAGTTCTCAACATTCGCCGCAACTCCTAGCTTTCTTCGGCGTCCGGGTCCCATCCGAGGTTGCGCGCCATCTTCTCCAGCGTGGCGACCACTGCAGCGTATTCCGAGCCGTCGAGATCCTGTCCCGACTGCGTCCGGATCTTCTCGATCAGTTCGCTGAGCTTCATCAACGAGACGTGGCCGCGGTCGGTGATGGAGAACTCGCCCTCGTCGTGCGAAATCCATCCAGACTCCACCAATTCCATGAGGTGCTCGGAGACCGACGTCGGTTCGTCGGGCGACGCGAAGAATGGCGAAAGTCCGGCGGTCAGTTCCGGCTCGGTGGCGGGTTGCTGTTCCAGGAGATTCAGCACCTGCCATTGCCGGCGTGTCACGCCATGCTCTTCCAGCGTCGCAGCAAACTGCTCGTCAATCAGCGAATCCACCAATTTCAACCAGTAACCCAAGGGGCGTGTAGCGTTCATGGGATCAGCCTAGCGAGGATGCCGACTAGAATCGAGGGTATGAGCGAAACCAGCGCCCGCGGGCGGCTAAAAGAACTGATCCAGGAATTTGCCATTGTGCGTGGCAAGGTCATCCTCTCCTCTGGCAAGGAAGCCGATTACTATATCGACCTTCGCCGGGTCACCCTGCAGCAGGAAGCTTCAGGTCTGGTCGGCCAGGTCATGCTTGATCTTCTGGATGAAGCCGGTCTGGAGTTCACCAACGTGGGCGGGCTGACCATGGGCGCTGACCCGGTGGGCACCGCCATCATGCACACTGCGCGCGAAAAGAACCGCGCCATCGACGCTTTCGTGGTGCGCAAGGCGCAGAAGTCCTACGGCATGGGCCGTCAGGTTGAAGGCCCGAGCGTTGAGGGCCGCAACGTCATCGTGCTGGAGGACACCTCCACCACCGGCGGCTCCGCGCTGACCGCGGTCGAGGGTGTCCGCAAGGCTGGCGGCAACGTCATCGCCGTGGCCGTTATCGTGGATCGCGACACCGGTGCCAAGGAGCGCATCGAGGAAGAGGCCGGCGTGCCTTACCTCTTCGCCTACGGCAAGGACGAGCTGGGTCTGTAGTCTGCAGCTTTCCCGTCAATCTCTTCGACCGCAAGGGCTGGGCGAACCTCAAGGTTCGCCCAGCCCTTGCGGATTTTCCCGACCCTGAATTCCGTCAACTTTGATTGACTTGCAACATGCCGTCAACTAAAGTTGACCCCATGGATGAGGGGATTCGAACAGCCGTCGACTCCGAGGACCACGGAGGTCCCTTGGCGGAGCTTCGGCGTCTGACCGAGGGGCAGCGGGAACTGGCCCGGTCGCAAACCGCCGAGGTGCGCCGGGCGCGCGCCAACGGGTATTCCTGGCAAGCCATCGCATCTGCCCTGGAGATTTCGAAGCAGGCGGCGCACAAGAAGTACGGCCGGGTTTAATGGAGCAACCGGCCGTGGGGCTGCCCGGCTAGTTCAAGCAAGCGAAGCGCTACGGCGTCCGCCGACGCAGGGTCAACGATCCGACCAGCAGGGCGCCGAGAATCCACGCGCCGATGACCAGAAGGCTGGCCCAGGTGCCGCTGTCCTCGGTGCCCGCAGCGACATCGCCCAGCGCGTCGATGGCATGCGACAGCGGCAGCCAATCGCCGATGACCTCCAGCGTCCCCGGCAGCTGCTCGCGTGGCAGGATCAGCCCGGACAGCAGGAACTGTGGAAAGATCAGCAGCGGCATGAACTGGACGACCTGGAATTCGGTGCGGGCGAAGGCGCTGGCCATCAATCCCAGACTGGTTCCGAGCAGGGCATCCAGCGCCGCCACGCTGAAAAGCAGCACCAGGCTTCCGGAGATCTGCAGCCCCAGTACCAGAAGGGCGAACGAGACCGCGATGACGGTCTGCAGCACCGCAACCAAGGTGAACGCCAGCGCATAGCCGAAGATGAACTCGCCCTTGGCCAGCGGCATGCTGAGCAGCCGCTCCAAGGTGCCGCTGCGCCGTTCGCGCAGCGTCGCGATGCTGGTCACCAGAAACATCACGACAAATGGGAACAGCGCGATCATCGCCGGGCCGATGCGCTGGAACACCTCGGTATCGGTGAAAATCCAGGCCATCAAGCCGATCAATAGGCTGGGGACTACCAGCATCAACGCGATGGTGCGCGGGTCGTGTCGGATCTGGGTCAAGACCCGGGCCGCGGTGGCCGCGGTTCGTTTCACGATCCCTCTCCTTCCGCCCGGTGCCGTGCGGTGGACGGGTCGCGCGGTGGCGCGGACCCCAGTCCGCCGGAGGCGATGAGCCTGAGGAATGCGTCTTCCGGGTCGCTGGCGCCGGTGCGCCTGAGCAGTTCGCCGGGGGAGAGCTGGGCCAGCAGCTTTCCGTTGCGCAACAGCAGCATTTCATCGCAGCGCATGGCCTCGTCCATGACGTGGCTGGAAACCAACAGGCAGATTCCGGTCTTCGCCAGCTTGGCGAACAGGGCCCAGAGCTCCGCGCGAAGTACCGGATCCAGCCCGACCGTCGGCTCGTCGAGGATGACGATGTCAGGAGACCCGAGCAGCGCGATGGCAAGGGATACGCGGTTGCGCTGCCCGCCGGACAAGTCCAGCACCAGCCGCTTGGCCTGGTCCTGCAGGTCGGTGGCTTCGATGACTCGGGTGGCTTCGGCATCTGGCAGGCCGAGGACCTTGGCGAAATAGGCGACGTTTTGCTGCACCGTCAGGTCGTCGTAGACGCTGGCAGCCTGCGTCATGTAGCCGACCCTATGCCGCAGGGACTTGTGCCCGGCCGGCTGCCCCAGGACGGTGACCGTGCCGCCGGCGGTGATCTGGTTGCCCACGATGCTGCGCAGCAGCGTGCTCTTGCCGCTGCCGCTGGGCCCCAGCAACCCGACGATGCGGCCCGGGGCCAGCTCGCAGTCGATGTCCTGGAGAACCAGCGATTTGCCTCTCTTGACGCTCAACCGCTGGACCTGGATGCATGCAGTCTTGTTGGTCACACAATGAATTAGAGACCCCTGCCGTGGCAGGGTCAATGCTTGGCGGCGAATTGCCGCCCCGGCGGCCTCGGGAACGGATCAACGGCGCTTGGCCCACAGTCCGACGACCAGCACCAGGTAGACCAGCACGATGAAGCCGAACAGCTTGTGCTCGCCCCACACCACGGTGTTGCTCATGGAGCAGTGCAGTTCCGCCCCGGCGCCGAGGCATGAGCGCATCGCGTAGTTCACGGCGATCAGCAGCGTCAGGCCCAGATAGAGTCCCACGGCGATGAGCACGAACTTCCAGACCCGCCGCCGGGAACGATAGTTCTCCATGGCACCTAGTATCCGCCAGTGTTCCGTCCCTGCCTAGGGTGTTGGTGCGACAAAGAAAAATGCCCCGGCAGCCGGTTCAACGGCTGCCGGGGCATGGGAAACTAGGCTACTTGGAAGCGGCCTTGGTTTCGGCCGGATTGGCGTCGGACGGGACGCGCCCCTTGACGAGTTCGGCATGCAGGTTGGCAACCGACGGGTACTGCAGGTCGGGGCGGAACGGGAAGGTGTCCATGTCCTCGCGCGCGGTGATTCCCGAGTAGACCAGCGCGGTCAGCAGGCCTGCTTCCATGCCCGCGACGATGTCGGTGTCCATGCGGTCGCCGATCATGGCAGTGGTCTCCGAGTGCGCGTCGATCCTGTTCAAAGCCGAGCGGAACATCATCGGATTCGGCTTGCCCACCACATACGGATCGCGGTTCGTCGCCCGGGTGATCAGCGCGGCAATCGCGCCAGTGGCCGGGAGGCTGCCCTCGGCAGATGGGCCGGTGGCATCCGGGTTGGTGGCGATGAACTTCGCGCCGCCCTCGATCAGGCGGATGGCCTTGGTGATGGCCTCGAAGGAATAGGTGCGGGTTTCGCCGAGCACCACGTAATCGGGGTTCTGGTCGGTCATGATGAACCCGGCGTCGTGCAGGGCCGTGGTCAATCCCGCCTCGCCGATCACGAAGGTGCGTCCGCCCGGGCGCTGGCGCGCCAGGAACTCGGCGGTGGCCATGGCGGAGGTCCAGATGTTCTCCTCCGGCACGTCCAGCCCGGAGGCCAGCAGGCGGGCGCGCAGGTCGCGCGGCGTGTAGATGGAGTTGTTCGTCAGCACCAGAAAGCGCAGGTTGTTCTCGCGCCAGTACTGCAAGAGCTCCGAGGCGCCCTTGAGTGCGTGGTTTTCGTGGACCAGGACGCCGTCCATGTCGGTCAGCCAGCATTCGATATCGTGGACGGTGCGTGCGGCGCGGTTGCTGAGGGTCACGAGGTGTCATTCCTCCATTGGCAGTAGGTGGCGGGAGCTATCTGCGCTGAAAGTTTCCCTGTAACCCAAAGCCTACACAGCATCCGCGGGAGGTGCAGTGAACGGCGGCACTCCCGCGACCTACTACCCTTAAATGTGTGAGCCACGAAGTGAACGAAGCAACCGAGAACACCGCCGAGCACGTCATCGGCGTAGGGCCCTGGGAAGGCGAGCTGCCGCAGGACGAAAAATATGATCCGCAGCTGCTGGCCGAAGGCGACCGCCGCAACGTCGCCGACAAATACCGCTACTGGACCATGGATGCGATCATCGCCGACCTCGACGAGCGCCGCCACGACTTCCACATCGCCATCGAGAACTGGCAGCACGACATGAACATCGGCACCGTGGTCCGCTCCGCCAACGCCTTCTTGGCCAAGGAAGTCCACATCATTGGACGCCGCCGCTGGAACCGCCGCGGCGCCATGGTCACCGACCGCTACCAGCACGTGCGCCACCACGCCACGGTCGAGGAATTTGTCGCCTGGGCCGAAGCTGAAGGGCTGACCATCCTGGGCATCGACATCTTCCCGGATTCGGTGCCGCTGGAAACCTACGACATCCCGCGCAATTGCGTCCTGGTGTTCGGCCAGGAAGGGCCGGGATTGAGCCCGGAAGTCCACGCCGCGGCAAAGGACACGCTGTCCATCGAGCAGTTCGGCTCCACCCGGTCGATCAACGCGGCCTCGGCCGCAGGCATCGCGATGCATGCTTGGATCCGCCGCCACGTCTTCGGGCAAAAAGTAGGTTAACAAGGAATTTATTAATAAGCTCTTTAGTCGAGCATCTGGATTAGTTGCCATTGAACCCCTAGGCTTGGAAACGATATGAATTTGTGATCCGGGGGGATTAATCCGTGCGTCGACGTCATCAGGTGAACCATGACCTTCTTCTGCCCGGGCTTCCCCGACGCAAAAAACCGGTGGTGGTCTGGGGGATATCGACTGCCGCAGCACTGGCGCTGTCCAGCGCCGTGGCGATTCCCCTGGTGGCCCAGTCGGCTGATCCGCGCAACGGCGACATCCCTGTCGCCATCAACGCGTTATCCGAGCCCGGGCTGTATAACGATCCGATCCTCGTTAGCCAGGACGCCCCGCTTCATGCATTCGGCGGCTCCGGCAAGGAGCTGGCCATCGACGGACGCCCGCTGGGCATGCTGGCCGGCGCCGACGAATCCCCGGTGGATGAGCAGTCCGAATCGGAGGAGAACTCCACGCTGCTCGCCGGCGAGGTGGGCCAGGTCGGCGAACTCCCCGGCGGCCTGCAGCTGATGCACCCGGTCACAACCCGCCGTATCTCCAGCCCCTACGGCTGGCGGTCGAACCCTACCGGCGCCGGCAACCAGATCCATATCGGCCAGGACTACCCGATCGCCTGCGGCTCCCCGGTGTATGCCGCCGAGGCGGGGACCGTGACGGTGTCCGGCTGGGCGGGGCACTCCGGCATGCGCGTGAGCATCGACCACGGCAGCGACGTGCAGACCGGCTACAGCCACAATTCAAAACTCATCGCCTCGGTGGGCCAGGAGGTCAAGCAGGGCGAGCTGATCGCCCTGTCGGGAACCACCGGCAACTCCACCGGATGCCATGTGCACTTCGAGGTCATCGTGGACGGCCGCTGGCATGATCCGCGCAACTACCTGCCGATCATTCCGGGCCAGGGCCAAGCGATGATCGATTCCTCGCGCCTGACAGTTAATGCCAACAGCGCGCCGAAGGGCGATGGCGGCAAGCCGCCGGTGCGCGACGAATCCGATCTGAGCACCGATCCGGATGTCGTGGTGCCGAAGGATGACACCCCGGTGGTCCCCAAGCCGAAGCCCGGTGCCAAGCCCAAGCCTTCGCAGTCCCAGAAGCCCGCGCCGTCGCCGAGCCAGACCCAACGCCCGGGATCCTCGGCTCCAGACTCCGAATCGCCAAGCGCCAAGCCCTCGCCAAGCACTGCGCCGTCCGAATCCGAGTCGCCCAGCGGATCGGCGAAGCCCACCGGCGAGGCGACGCCGCCAACCGAAGCCCCCTCGACCGGACCGACCCCGAGCAAGAAGCCAACCTCGGCGCCAACCCAAAAGCCGGGCTCGCAGAGCCCGTCCGGGTCCGGCTCCGGCGCCGCCGAGTCGAGCTAGCCCGCGATGCAGCCGGGGCAGGGGCAGAAGTTGGCGTGTCACGAAGACAGATTTAGGTCTGCCGGCCCCTGCAAACCGATAGGATGGACACGAACTGCCGTCGACGGCGACGCGTGAACCCCGCCAATCCTCACAGGAGTGAAGCATGCCTATCGCAACCCCCGATAAGTACAATGCAATGATCGATGCCGCCAAGGCTGGCGGCTACGCCTTCCCAGCGGTGAATGTCACCAGCTCGCAGACCTTGAATGCCGCCATCCGCGGTTTCGCCGAAGCCGAATCCGACGGCATCATCCAGGTTTCCACCGGCGGCGCCGCCTACTGGTCCGGCGCCTCGGTTAAGGACATGGTTGCCGGCTCGCTGGGCTTCGCAGCCTTCGCCCGCCAGGTCGCCAAGAACTACGGCGTGAACATCGCGCTGCACACCGACCACTGCCCTGCAGACAAGCTGGACGGCTTCGTGCTGCCGCTGCTGGCCGCCTCGGAGGCAGAGGTCGCCGCCGGCCGCGACCCGTTCTTCAACTCGCACATGTGGGACGGATCGGCCGAGACCCTGGAAGAGAACCTGCGCATCGCAGCCCAGCTGCTGCCGCGCACCGCCGCCGCCAAGCAAATCCTCGAAGTTGAGATCGGCGCCGTGGGCGGCGAAGAGGACGGCGTGGAGAACGCCATCAATGACAAGCTGTACTCCACCGTCGAGGATGCGCTAGCCACCATCGACGCCCTGGGCGCCGGCGAAAAGGGCCGCTACATCACCGCTTTGACCTTCGGCAACGTCCACGGCGTCTACAAGCCGGGCAATGTGAAGCTGCGTCCGGAGCTGCTCAAGGACATCCAGGACAAGGTCGGCGCCAAGATCGGCAAGGCCAACCCGTTCGACCTGGTCTTCCACGGCGGCTCGGGCTCCACCGACCAGGAAATCGCCGACGCGGTGTCCTATGGCGTGATCAAGATGAACATCGACACCGACACGCAGTACGCCTTCACCCGACCGGTGGCTGGCCACATGTTCGCCAACTACGACGGCGTGCTGAAGGTCGACGGCGAGATCGGCAACAAGAAGACCTACGACCCGCGCGTCTGGGGCGCCAAGGCCGAAGAATCCATGGCCGCCCGCATCGTGGAAGCCGCCCGCCAGCTGGGCTCGGCAGGAAAGAGCCTGAAGTAGCCATGGTCGGAGAGAACCTGCTGGGCATCCCGGCCACGCTGCTGCCGGAGGAAACCGACGTGCTCGCCCGCCTTGAGGCCGGCGACGAAGCGGTGGATCTGGCTGCGAAGTTCCCGTCGTCCTCCCTGGTGTGGGCGCTGCTGGCCGACGAAGCACACGCCGAAGGCCGCACCGTGGAATCCTACGCGTACGCCCGCGTGGGCTACCACCGCGGCCTTGACGCGCTGCGCAAGGCCGGTTGGCGCGGACAGGGTCCGGTGCCATGGAGCCATGAGCCGAACCGCGGCTTCCTGCGCTCGCTGTACGCGCTGGGCCGCGCGGCCGCAGCCATCGGCGAAGCCGAGGAAGTCGAGCGGATCGGGAAGTTCCTGAACGATTCGGATCCGAGCGCCCGGGCGGCCATCGAGGCCAAGTAGCCCGAGAAGCAGCATCCTCGCATCATTGCCCGGGCCGGTCCCGCATCGGCCCGGGCAATCGTGCGCTTCGACGCGTTCGATAGCAAGCAGCGGAATAGCGATGAGCAACGTGCAGCCAAGCTACCCGCTGGGCGCGGTCACCACGCGCGAATACGATGCGGTGGACCGCGTGATCGCCGAAACCGACCCGCTGGGCCGGCGCACCACCGCCGGGTACGACGCCGCCGGACGGCCCACCTGGCAGCAGGATCCGCACGGGCGGCTGTCCGCCACCGCCAGCGCGGGCAACACCCTGGTTCAGCTGCAGCGCGATGCGGCCAACCGCTGCGTGCGCATCACCGATGCCACCCGCGGCGACGGGCGCACCGCGCACACCGACGCCAACGGCCGGCGCACCCGCTGGCAGCGCGATGCCGCCGGGCGCGTGAGCGCCGTGCAGCACCCGGTGTTCGGCACCGTCAGCTACGCCTACGACCTCTCCGGCAACCTGGTCGGTGCCGTGGCCGGAGACCTGGCCCAGTACTGGGACTACCGCGGCGGCGTCCTGGTCGCGCACCGCCTCGCCGGGCCGGACGGGATGGAAACCAGCACCCTGGAACGCGACGAGGACGGGCGCATCACCGCCATCCATGACGCCGACGGCACCACCGCCTACGCCTATGATGCCGCCTGCCAGCTGGTGCGGATGAGCGGGGCGGATGGCACCGTGACCGAGTGGCGCTACGCCGCCGCCGGGCGTCTGGCGCGTGAAACCGTGGATGGGCAGACCCGCGACTACGAGTACGACGCGGCCGGGCAGCTACGCGTGCGCTCGACCGATGACACGGCGACCACCTACGACTACGACGGCGCGGGACGGCGCACCGCCGCACACGCGCAGGACGGGACCACCCGTTACCAGTGGTCCGCCATGGGCACGCTGCGCGAGGTCGAGCGCACCGCTGCTACGGGCACCACCCGCCACGAGCTGTGGGTCGACGCGCTGGGTGAACTGGCCGAGGTTGACGGCACCGGCCTGTGGTGGGACACCGCAGAGTATGCACCGCGCGTCCTGTCGGTGGGTGGCCTCTCGGTCACCGCGATGCCCGGCGGGCTGGCCGCGGTGGACGGCACCCTGCTCTCGGCCGGCTGGCGCGGCGAACATCCCACGGCGGCGGCCAACCCCTGGGCTCTGGCAGGACAGTCGCTGCCCGGCCTGTCTGAGGGCCTGGGCCTGGCCGCCAACGGCGGCGTACAGGTTGCCGGGCTGGACTGGCTGGGCGCGCGCGCCTACGATCCGTCCACCCGCGGCTTCTTGTCCGTGGACCCGCTGGAGCCGGTGATCGGTGCCGGCTGGGCGGCCAACCCCTACTCCTATGCGGGCAATGACCCGCTGCACGCCATCGACCCGCTCGGCCTGCGCCCGGTCACCGAAGACGAGTTGACGGCATACCGCGAATCGAACAACGGCGCGCTGGCCGCGGCCGGCGACTGGATGAGCGAGAACTGGGAGTATGTTGTTGCCGGCGCTGCCATTGTGGTGGGTGTCGGATTGATGTTCACGGGTGTGGGCGGTCCAGCTGGACTGGCCCTGATGGCCGGTGCCGGAGCGCTCGTTTCAGGCGGAATCTCCGTGGCATCGCAAAAGCACCAGAACGGAACTGTGGATTGGGGGAAAGCGGGAGTAGATGCCGCCATTGGGGGAGTTTCCGGTGCGTTTGGTGCGGGGACCGGCGCATTAGTAGCTGCCAAATATGGTGGGGGTCTGGCCGCACGCGCAGCAGTCGGTGCTTCGAGCGGTGCTGTTGAAGGTGGTGTGTCGGGCGTTGCGGGATACGCGGTGGGAGACGGGCCGCACACCGTGCAAGGGTACGTGCAATCAGGCCTGACCGGGGCAGGGATCGGCGGAATAACAGGAGGGGTTACCGGGTACAAACCTGCATGGTTGAACCGCGACACCGCCAGCACCTTCAGGTTCGGAATTTACCGGTCCGGGTACACGCATGGCGAGACCCTCCTGTACCGCGCGGGTGACAGCACGAGCACCTCTCCGTGGGGCAGATTCTGGTCCAGTGATCGTCCAGTCAGTATTGAGCAGGTCAGAAACGACAAGGCGGTCCTTCCGGTGTGGCCCACGGGTGACGCGAGCCCCATCGACAGCGCATACCGTGCCTCGTTCACGCCGGGCACAACCACTTATTCAGGGACTGTGGCACCCCAGACGGGCAATGATGGCACTATTTATCCTGGAGGGACAAATCAGACCTATATCCCGAACCCGTGGGACCGAGGGGAGATCATTGAATCATGGCAGCTGAACTAGAACGCAAATCGTTCGGGCAAGTTGCGGAGCAGTTGCGTGAACTGTCTTCGTACGTGAAACACGAGCGCCTCACGGCAGCCGCCCAGACATTCAGGGCGTTCGCCAGTGAACTTGAGGCGGGTGTCCGTCCTGATCGGCTGCGGCAGATCACCCGGGAACTGCAAGAGGCGCTGCGAGCCGGTCCCATGAGCATCAGCGATCATCCGGTAACGAATTCAAGCGGGGAAGTGGATTCTCAAGCTACGGCAAGATTTGCGGTGCTGATCGGGGAGCTGCGCAGATTCGCCCGGCACAACGGCGGACGGACCGGTCTATTCGGCTTGCTGGGTAGGCGGAAACGGTAGGTTGTACTTCATGGAGTCCTTCGCGTTGAATTGAATGCCAATCCGCGATCACACAAGCGACATTGCTTGCTCACGGTACCCACCGATGTGTACGCAGAATCCGGCTACGTGAAAATTACGACCAGGTGGATGCCGAATAGGATTAGCGGTCCCGAAGTTCCGTGGCAGCCAAGTTGAAGCGGCTGACGGAACTGGGAGGGTGCTGAGTGACGTTCGGTCGTCAGCTTGTCGCGATGTCTGGAAGCTTCGAACACAGTGGTTGCGTGGAGATTGCAACAGTGAGCATCGAATCGCCGTTCGAGGAAGATGACTGTAATGGAAGTCGGTGGAGACAATGATTGAGAAAGCTGAGCGCAAACCGCGTTATGCCAAGGGGGCCGACGCCGTGTCCTGGGCCGTTGCCATCGCCGCTCCATTGTCGGCAGTTGCGTTGTCTCTGTCCTTCGTGGGGGTGGGTGTGCTTCCACTGCTTTTGCTGGGAGTAGCCGTAGGAGTGCTGTGTGGATCTGCGATGTACTATTTTCTGCGTCCAAATCTGGCTGGTGTGGCGCTTTCACTAGTGGTCTTCGCCAGCATTGCGCTGCTTGGCCTGACCGAGAGCCGATGGCTGGGTTTGTGGCCAACGGAATTGGTGAGTGCGGCGTCCGGGGCCATTATCGGGGCACACTTCAGGTTCCTGGCGGATCGGCGCTATTCGAGAACCGGCAATGTGTCGCGTCGTGAGGGAAGAGTTTGAAGAACGCTCGGTTCAGGGTCCGCCGAATCAATAATGGCGCCCGCAATTTTCTTCGCAGTGCGTTATATGACGTCGAGGCAATCCCGCCGGGGCGGTTATGTCAGCTTTCCGTGTAGGGCAAGTAGCTTCCCGATAACTCATAAGCGAAATCTGTAGACATCGGCGCGTGGACTCCAACCTTTACTTGTCGTCGTGACGTTATTGGTTCAACAAGCCGATCGAACCCGCTGGAAGGGCGGTGCCGGACGCCGGGACAAGTGGTAGTCGCTATTCAGGGGGTGCCCCCATGTTTAAATTCAAGCAATTTTCAGCTCTGGAACATCATAAAGTGACCCACCCCGGATCATCGCGAACAGCACCGTCAGCCGGCGGTGAGCCAGGGCGATGAGC
Organism: Glutamicibacter soli; assembly: GCF_003309065.1. Taxonomy (GTDB): domain Bacteria; phylum Actinomycetota; class Actinomycetes; order Actinomycetales; family Micrococcaceae; genus Glutamicibacter; species Glutamicibacter soli. Next base: position 32,819 of record NZ_POAF01000006.1, read on the forward strand.
GCCTGATTATGCCGTTTGCCTTGGCCTCGTTTCTGGTCATAGTAGTCACGGCTTGCAAGGTACTTTGAGGGAATGTGGCAACTAGAAAGTGCCCAGAAGTACGAAAAGACTGCATTTGAACTTGAGCGCGGTGTCACGCCACAACGGCTATATCGAATCTGCAAGACGGTTTTGGGCACGGTCACCGGACACCATGATGGTCTGTTGGTAATTTACGTTCAAAAATCTGACGGATCACCGGCCTCCAGAGAAATTGAAAATATAATGTTTTACTCAAAGAAGTTCAAGCTTTCGCGCGCCGAACCGTTATTGTTGCTACATTCCATTGGACTCCCCGTGGATTCCGGTGGTAGGCATTAAAAGGTCATCTGACGCACTGTATCTAATGAAATAGGCGACCGTACACCTAGGGACGAAGTGCGGAAGGACTACGCACTGGGGGTGTGGGTCGAATCTTCCGATGGGTGCATCAGGCAGATCTGGCTCCTGAAAGGGGCACCGCAAGCTGGTGAGCTGCCTGGTTCAGCGATCTAGTTGATAAGAAGACGCTGGAGTTGGTCTATCTTCTGATCGCTTCCGGAGGCACCCGATCCGCCCTTGACTCCTCGTGCGCCGGGGTCCCTTGTTCTCTCGGGTGATTGATGCGGGTTTTTCAGGGCCTCCACCGGTAGCGCCGGACCGCCAGTTGTTGTCATGCATCCCAAGACGCACATGAGAGTCTTCTCATCGGCTTCTTTTATTTCCTTCATTTGGCCTTCCTACTCTTGAAACAAGAGATGAACTTTCGGTGAAAGGTAAATAAAATGTTGTCATTCTGGATGGGTTTGGCCGCCAACGTCGTTGGCATGACCGTGCTGGTGTACTTCGTCTACTTCCGCCGGCACTTCCGCCGTGATCTGGTCCTTGCCTACATCGCGTTGAGCATGGGCATCTTCGCGGTCACCATGCTGCTGTCCGGCTCGGGCGCCGGGGTTGGCCTGGGCATGGGCCTGTTCGGCATCCTTTCGATCATCCGCCTGAGGTCTGACACCCTGACCCAGGAGGAAGTTGCCTACTACTTCATCTCGCTGGCCATCGGCCTGGTCAACGGCCTGCATCCGGACCCGGCTTGGTTCTCCCCGGCGGTGACCGCGGCCCTGGTCGTGGTGATGTTCTTCGCCGACCATCCCGGCTTCGCCCCGCGCACCCAACGCCAGACAGTGACCCTGGAAAAGGCCTACCCGCGCTCGGAAGATCTGGCCCGGGCCCTGGAGGAGCTGCTGGGCGCCAAGGTCCTGCGTACCGTGGTCATCGAGCTGGACATGGTCCGCGACCTGACCATTGTGGACGTGCGTTTCCGGGTCGGCCCGAGCCGCGGCGAGCGGGAATCCGGCGGTTCGTACCAGCTGGCCAACGCGCCCCGGCAGAATGCGCCGGTCGCCCAGGAGACGTGGTCCTGATGCAGCCGCTCGCAGGCCGCGCCAAAGCCGCGCTGGAAGAAGCAGTGGTGTGCCGTGCACCTATCGGCCTGGACGAGGTGATCGACCAGGCGGCCCTGCAGACCCGCGTGGACCGCAAGTTCCTGCTCACCGCCCAAGAGTTCACGGCCCTGGCGCAGCGGCTGCGGGAGGATTTCAAGATCATGGAGATCGACGGTCTGCGGACCTTCCGCTACGAATCGGTCTACTTCGACACCGAGGATTTCGCCCAGTACCGCGCGCACCGCCAGGGGCGCCGGCGCCGCTACAAGGTGCGCAGCCGCACCTATGCGGACACCGGGCTGTCGATGTTCGAGATCAAGACCAAGGGCCTGCGCGGCGCCACCGTGAAACACCGCATCGAACAGGAACTGGACGACGCGGGGCGGCTGACCGACAGCTCGCTGGAGTTCCTGGACCAGGTGGTGTCCAGGGAATACGGCGAAGAGGTGCCCGATTTAATGCCGGTGCTGGACAGCTCCTACATCCGCAGCACCTTCGTGAACCCGCTGGACGGGGAACGGGTCACCTGCGACGTGGAGCTGGAGTACGCCAACGGCCGGCAGCAGGTGCAGGGGCCGGACTTGGTGGTGGTGGAAACCAAGTCAGCGGACGGGCGCGGAGTCAGCGACCAGGCGCTGGCGGCACTGGGAATCCGCCCGGTGAGCATGAGCAAGTACTGCATCGGCATTGCGCTGCTCAATCCGCAGCTTCCTGCCAACAAGTGGAGCCGGCTGCTGGAGCAGCGTTTCGGGTCGTCCCGGCATGCCAGCGGTCCGCGACCCGCTTCGAAGCTCCGGGGCACCGGGCCCTGGCAGGCCGCCGCTAGCTAGCGCGGCCGGCGCCTCCGGCCCCCTCCACGGAAGGCGCTCCTCAATGCCTTGGCCGCCAGCCCCGCAAGGGGACAGGCGGCCAAGGCATTGGTTTTGCGGGATCCTAGGATTCGCGGGCCAGCCTGTAGCCGACGCCGCGCACCGTCTCGAAACGCTCCCCGCCCAGCTTGTTGCGCAGGTAGCGCACGTACACGTCCACCACGTTGGAGCCGGGGTCGAAGTCGTAGCCCCAGACCCTGGAGAGCAGCTGCTCGCGGCTGAGCACCAGCCCCGGGTTGCGCAGGAAGGCCTCGGCCAGTGAGAATTCCCGGGCTGACAGGTCCACCTCGACACCGTCGACAGTGACCAGACGGCGCAGCAGATCCATTTCCATGTTTCCGTGCGAAAGGACCGAGACGTCGGAGGACGAGTCTTCGGTGCGCAGCCGCAGCCGCACCCGGGCCAGCAGCTCGTCGAAGTGGAAGGGCTTGGCCATGTAGTCGTCCGCGCCGTTCTGCAACCCGGCCACGGTGTCGTCCACGCTGTTTCGGGCGGTCAGGATGATCACCGGGACGTCGATGTGCGATTCGCGCATCCGACGCAGCAGGCTGAAGCCGTCCTCGTCCGGCAGCCCCAGGTCCAAGATGATCAGCTCGAAATTCCCGGACCGGGCCTGGGCGTAGCCCTCGCGCGCGGTGGCGCAGACGGTGGGGATGAAGCCGGCGGCCTTCAAGCCCTTGGCAATGAAGGAGCTGATTCGCGGTTCGTCTTCGATGATCAGGATGAGGCTCATACGCTGTGGGCTCCTTCGGCCAAGGGGATGTCGATGTAGAACGTCGAACCGCTGCCGGGCACGGAATCCACCCAGACCGATCCGCCGTGGGAATCGGCGATGGCCGATACGATATTCAGGCCCAGCCCGGAGCCCTTGGCCCGGTCGCTGTTCTGGCCGCGGCCGAAGCGCTCGAAGATCCGTTCAAGGTCTTCGGGGGCGATGCCCACGCCGGCATCGTGCACCCAGAGGCGCAGCACCGGCGCCTTGTCCTGCTCTTCGAGCATGGCCGAGCCTAAATCGATGCGCGAACCCTCGTCGGAGAATTTCACGGCGTTGGCGGCCAGTTGCAACATGGCCTGGGTAATGCGGGCCGGGTCCAGGGTGACGTTGGCTTCCTCGCGGTGGCCGATGCGCCAGTCGCGGTTTCCCAGCGCGCGGACCTTGTCCAGGATTTCGTCCAGCAGGGTGCCGATGTCGGTCGGCTTGGCGGACAGGAAATCCGCGCGATTGGCCCCAGCCAGGGTCATCAGGTCGTTGATCAGCAGCGACATGCGCTTCAGTTCGTCCAGTGCGATGTCCTTGGTCTGGGCGACGTCCTCGGAATCCTGGACATCCATGAGCTCCAGGTGGCCGCGGATGATGGTCACCGGGGTGCGCAGCTCGTGGCCCACGTCGTCCAGCAGCTGGCGCTGGGAATTCAGTGCGTCCTGAAGCCGGTCAAGCATGTCGTTGACGGTGACCGTCAACTCCGCGAACTCGTCGTCCCCGGTGACCTCGATGCGCGAGGACTGGTCGGATTCGGAGATCTGGCGGGCGGTGTCGCGCAGCCGGCGGATGGGTTCGAGCATGCGCCCGACAATCAGGTAGGCTGCACCTCCGGCAAGCAGCATCACCACCAGGCCCACGCCGAAGAACACCATGAACTGCTTGTTGATGCGGCTGACTTCGGCCGTGTAGTCGTAGGCCAGCACGAAGCGTGCTGGCTTGGGGTCGGAGGAGAGCTGGATCGGAACCACGATGGCGCGGTATTCGCTTAGTTCAGTCTCGAAATTCTCGATGCGCACATGCTGGTCCGCGGCGCTGGTCTTGGCCCATTCCAGGAACTGCGGGTCTTCCTCCAGCCGCATTTCCACGGTGGCGGGGGCAGTCCACTGCAGCTGGTCCGCGCTCAAACCCACCATGCCCTGGTAGCGGGCGGGCAGCGTGCGCTGCATGGCAGTGTAGAGCAGGTCCTCGGCGTGCTTGAAGCCGTTGCCGGTCTGCGGATCGATGCCGGTTTCCGCCAGCACCCGGAATTCCTCCACAGTGCGGGTCAGCGAATCATCCAAGCGCGCGTTGAGCTCCTGGCGTTCGTAGACGTAGATCGCGGCACCGGAGACCGCCAGGGCGAAGCCAACCAGAAGGATCATCGAGGCGAGCACGCGGGCTCGGATGGAGACCCGGCGACGCGGCGGTCTGCTAGTCGTCGTCATCATCGTCGTCATCGTAGGCGTCGTCGTCCCAAGCGTCGTCATCATCCACTGGGGCCTTCGGCGGAAGCGGTTTGACCGGACCTTGGGTGGGCTTGGGAGAGCTGGTTTTCGAAGGCCTCGGCTTGCTGGAGGCCGAGGGGCTCGCCGAGGCCGACGGGCTGGCCGGTTCCTTGGGGTCTTTGCTCGGGGTAGGCGCGGCCGACGGGTCGGCAGGTTCCCCGGTACGCTCGGCGAAGCCGGCGTCCTCGCTGGGCACCTCGGATTGGTGGACGACGATGCCTGGGCCCAGATCCCTCTGGGAAGGTCCGGAGACCAACTGAGCCAGAGCCGCGATTCCCGCTCCGATGATGGCGAGAGCCGCGACCAGGCCAATCGCCCGAAGCGCTATGCGTTTTCCCATGTCCTCATTCTCGTCGTGCCAGATGAGACGAACATGAGAAAACGGCTCATCGTGTGGTGTGCTCCCCAATCGCAGCAAGGCTCATGATACGGCCATGTGAAATAAAAATCATCAGGTCATCGAGGGTTCGCAGAATTCTTCGAATGATGTGGTGCGACGGCGCAGTCCGCAGCGCAGGCACCTGGATTTCAGCGGATGTTCACCTGACGTCCACCGGCACCCCGGCTAGCGCAGGTGCTCGAAGATGATATTCGTCTGCGTGGAGGAGAACGCACGGTTAGATCCCAGATGGCTCGCGACGAAAGTGCGCAACTCGTCGATGGACCGGGTGGCGACCCTGATGAGCAGGTCCGGGGTGCCGCCGAGCACGAAAACGTCGCGGACCGGAGGCAGCGCCGCCAGGGCCTTGGCCGCGGGAAGCATCCGGTCCCTGGCCTGCGGGGCGACGATCACGGAGATCATCGCGTTGACCGTGACACCCAGCAGCTTCTCGTTGATCTTGGCCTCGTAGCCCTCGATCACCCCGCGGGTGCGCAGCATCTTGACGCGTCCCAGGCAGGTCGAAGGAGCCAAGCCCACCCGCTGCGCCAAGACGTTGTTCGCCAGGCGGGCATCCCGGCTCAGTTCGACGAGGATCGCCAAGTCAACCTCGTCGATGTGAACGGAATTCGCCGAGTCGGCCCCCGAAACTGCCCATACTGAATCCGGCACGGATCAGCCTCCCTATTATTTGCAAAAATTCGGAACCCAAGAAATTTTCCTGCTTCTGATTCTACGATGGAGGGACATTCATGGCATCCAGGAAGGGAAGCACAGCGTGCAGACGGTACACACCCGCGAGGAATTGGCACAGCTCGACGCGCAGGATCCGCTGCGCCGGTTCAAGAACCGCTTCGCACTGCCCGAATCGGTGATCTACCTCGACGGCAACTCGCTCGGTGCGCTGCCCCATGGCGCGGCCGAACGCGCGGCGCAGGTCGTCACCGCAGAATGGGGCCAAGGCCTGATCCGCTCCTGGAACGAAGCCGGCTGGTTTGAGCTTCCGCTGGTGCTCGGCGACAAGCTGGGCCAGCTGCTGGGAGCGAACCCCCGCGAAACCGCTATCACGGACACCACCAGTCTGAACCTGTTCAAGGCGCTGGCCTCCGCGCTGCGCACCCAGAAGTCTGATGCGCCGCAGCGCCGGGTCATCATCACCGAACGGGACAACTTCCCGACCGACATCTACATCGCCGAGGGACTGGCCGACCTGGTCAACTCGCTGTCGCAGGAAACGGGTGTGCCCTACGAGGTCAAGCTCATCGATGACGAGGCCTCGCTGCGCGCGGCCCTGGGTGATGACACCGCCGTGCTGGCGCTGTCCCACGTCAACTACCGGACCGGTTCCATGTGGGACATGAATCAGATCACCGCCGCCGCCCACGACGCCGGCGCGCTGGTTATCTGGGACCTGGCCCATGCCGCCGGTGCGGTCCCGGTAGACCTGAACGGCGCGGACGCGGACTACGCGGTGGGCTGCACCTACAAGTACCTCAATGGCGGGCCCGGATCCCCGGCCTTCATCTGGGTCAACGCCCGCCACCACGACCGCTTCTGGCAGCCGCTGTCCGGCTGGTGGTCGCACAACGCCCCGTTCGAGATGGCCGAGCACTACACCCCGGCCAACGACGTGCGCCGCTTCATGTGCGGCACCCAGCCGGTGACCTCCCTGGCCATGATCGAGGTCGGGCTGGATATCGCCCTGGAAGCGGACATGGACGCGGTGCGCGCCGCCTCGCTGGAACTCACCGACCTGTTCATCGAGCTGGTCGAGACCCGCTGCGCCGACCACGGCCTGGAACTGGTCACCCCGCGCGAGCACGCCCAGCGCGGCAGCCACGTCAGCTTCCGCCACGAGCACGGCTACGAGATCATGGCGGCGCTGATCGCCCGCGGCGTCATCGGCGACTACCGCGAGCCGGAGGTCCTGCGTTTCGGCATCACCCCGCTGTACCTCTCGCGCACCGACATCTGGGATGCGGTGGAAATCCTGCGTGAGATTCTGCACACCGGCGACTGGCAGCGCGAAGAGTTCACGGTCCGAAATGCCGTGACCTAGGCGGTATCCGCCAGACCCCGGATCTTCGGCGAAGATCCGGGGTGAAAGCTCCCGAGTACGCTTAGACGCGGCGCGCAAATGAAGATCCGCGTGCCGCACACGTACACAGCAGGGAGCATCGTTGGCGCAGCAGCCGGTTGGAACCAAGGGGCCCGGCCCCGGCCTGAAGAAATCGCTGACCCCTGCCCAGATGGCGATGATCGCCCTGGGCAGCGCCATCGGCACCGGACTGTTCGCCGGCAGCAAGCTCGCCATCGCGATGGCAGGCCCCTCGGTCATCTTCAGCTACGTGCTGGGGGGAGTGATCGCGCTGCTGGTCATGGGAGCGCTCGCCGAAATGACCGTGAAGCAGCCGGTGGCCGGCTCCTTCGGCGTGTACGCCGAACGCTACCTCGGCCGCTACGCCGGCTACCTGACCAAATACATGTACTGGTCAGCGCTGATCTTTGCGGTCGGCACGGAGGTCAGCGCCATCGGCGAATACATGCAGTTCTGGTTCCCCGAGGTGCCCGGGGTGCTGTGGGTGCTGCTGTTCTCCGCCGCCCTGCTCGCGGTGAACTTCTCCAGCGTGAAGGTCTTCGGCACCACCGAATACTGGTTCTCCGCCATCAAGGTCTTCGCGGTCATCGCCTTCATCGTCATCGCCGCCTGGCTGGTGTTCCACGACCCGGCCGACGGCTTCGGGTTCGCGAACTACAGCGTTGATTCGGGCTTCTTCGCCAGCGGCCTGTCGGGCACCTGGAGCGCGGTGATCGTGGCGATCTTCTCCTACATGGGCATCGAGGCGATTTCCATCGCGGCCGCCGAGGCCCGCAACCCGCAGCTCGCGGTGCGCAAGGCCTTCAAGGTCTCCTTCCTGCGCCTGCTGCTGTTTTACGTGCTGACCATGGCGCTGATCCTTGCCATTGCGCCGACCAGCGAGCTGATCTCCGGCGGTTCGCCGTTTGTCACCGTCATGGATCAGGTGGGCATCCCCTTTGCCAGCTCGGTGCTGAACTTCGTGCTGATCATCGCGGCCCTGTCGGCGATGAACGCCCAGCTCTACGCGGCGACCCGCATGCTGCACTCGCTGGCAGATGCAGGCCATGCCCCGAAGCTGGCGCACCGCACCAGCCGCAACGGCTCCCCGGTGCATGCAGTGTGGATGTCAGGCGGAGGCATCGCCGTGGCGGCGATCGCCGTTGCGGTGCTTCCCGAGGGAGGCTTCGGCCTAATGATGTCGCTGGCCACCTTCGGCGCGCTGGCCACCTGGTTCATGATCCTGTTGACCCACGTCAGCTTCCGCCGCCAGGCCGCCCGCGAGCGCAGCCCGCTGGAATTCAAGCTGCCGGGCTACCCGGCGGCTTCCATCCTCGGGGCGGCGCTGCTGGGCGGGCTGCTGCTGACCACGTTGTTCGTCGAGGAATTCAAGTTCACGCTGGTCTTCGGCCTGCCGTTTGTGGTCGTGATGTCGCTGCTGTACTGGCTGGTTTTCGTCCGCCGGCAGCCCGTGGCGCGCAGCTGACTACGCGCGCAGCCGGAAGAACGAGCTGCCCGCCACCAGATGCGATCCGGGGATCAGGGCGATCTTCAAATCGGGATTGAACTGGCCCTCGATCTGGGTTCCCGGATCTACGGCGGCGCCCAGCGCCGTCGGATCGAGCGGTTCCAGAATCCATTCGCGCGGGCCCGCGCCGATATGCAGCAGCCCGGTGCCGCCGTCCAACTGCAGCCAGGCGCTGATCCAGTCATTGGCGAAGCGGGGCAGGGGGTTGGCTGTCAGCGGCTTCGCGGCCAGGCCGAGATGGGTTTGCTTGCTCATGGGTCCACGCCTTTGCAGGTTGTTGTCCTTGCCCGAAGCGCCGGATGCGCCGCGAGCCGCTTCGTCATCCGAGCCACCCGCCGTACAACTGTGTGGGGTTGGCGCCTGATCGGTCGGAGCCTTGCCGGAACCCGTGGGGTTCCCAGCGATCAGATCTCGTGAAGCTGGCTCCATGCTATAAAACCGTTTCGGTGCGGGGGAAGCGGCGGCGGCGATCCGCACGCCGCTCGGTCACAATTGGTCGCGGAACGACATGCAGTGTCATGGAGGAATGGGCCCCGGGCGCTAAAATCGTAGGTGGTCTGCCGTTGGCAGGCCGATGGATTCGACAAGGGGCGACTGTGGCCAAGCTGTATTTCCGATACGGGGCAATGAACTCGGGCAAATCGACGAGCTTGCTGCAGGCCGCCTTCAACTACGAAGAGCGCGGGCAGCGGATCCTGCTAGCCAAGCCCGGGGTGGACACCAAGGGGGAGAGCTCGATCGTTTCCCGGCTCGGGCTGAGCCGTGCGGTGGACCTGATTGTGTCGCCCTTGGACAACGTCCGCGAGCAGTTCGCGGCACTGGCTTCGGGCGACGACCCGGACGCGCTCGTCCCGCACATCGACGCTCCGCCCGTGGCCTGCCTGCTGGTGGACGAAGCCCAGTTCCTGAGCCGGCAGCAGGTCGACGACCTGTTGCGTATTGCAGTGCTCGATGACGTTCCGGTGCTGGCCTACGGCATCCGCACGGACTTCCGCACCCATGCGTTCCCCGGATCGGCCCGGCTCATGGAGCTGGCGCACTCGCTTGAAGAGTTGAAAACGATTTGCCGCTGCGGGCGCAAGGCCATGTTCAACACCCGGCGCATCGGCCAGAACGTGGTGTTCGACGGGGACCAGGTGGCCATCGACGGCGAGGACGTTTGGTACGAATCGCTGTGCGCGGCCTGCTATCTGGAGCTTTCCGGGGGAACGCTCGGTTAATCCTGCGCGGGGGCTGGCGCCGGGGAAAGCAGCCCGGCGACGGCCCGCTGCAGGCCCCAGTCGTAGCCGTCGCTTTCCTCCGAGTCCACGTCCAGCTGGATGAGGTTCTGGCGGTAGGCGACCGAGCCCAGCACGTGGTTGAGCAAAAGCTGCTGGCCGAAGCGCGCCTGCTCGGCAGTCAGCCCGGCCCGTTGCAAGAGGGCACGCAGGAGCAGCACCGGCTGAAGGTCCTTCACCTGCATGGCGCTGGCAACCTCGATGACCTCGGGGCTGTCCTGGATGGGAAGCAGCGCCAGATAGAGCTTGCGCATCAATTGCAGCACCGCCTCGCCCGGCGAAGCGAAGTCCTCGGCCCGCACCGCGAGCGCCGGGGTGTTCAGCAGCTTCGCCGCGACCTGGGCCAGCAGCTCCTGCTTGTTCTTCACGTGCCAGTACAGGGCGCCGACCTGGACATCCAGTTCCTTGGCCAGTCGACGCATCGACAAATCAGCCAATCCGAACTGTTGCAGGATGTCGACCGCGGTATCCACGACCGTTAACTGAGTCAATGCCATGCCTCAAGTCTAGACGTACGCCCTGTCCCACGGACCGGCGGCTATGCGCCGGCGAACTGGTGCTGCAGGATTTCAGCCTCCCCTGCGGCCGGTTGCGCGTGCTGGTGCGCCAGCCGCCGGATTAACGGACCCAGCTGGGCAGCAGCAGTCTGCGAGTGCTCCGGGTGCCACTGCACCGCTGTGGCCTTGGCGGAGTCGTGGACCACTGCCTCGATCACGCCGTCGCTGGACATGGCCGCGATCTGCAGCCCCGCCCCGAGGGCGTGGATGGCTTGATGGTGCGAGCATAGGTGGAGGTCCCCGGACGACAAGTCTTCGGCCAGCGCTTCGGCGACAAAGCCCACACGGGTCTGCGCAAACGGATCCGTCCCTTCGCACCGGTGGTCCTGCACGTTGTGCAGGTGCTGCACCAGGGTTCCTCCCAAGGCGACGTTGAGCAGCTGCATGCCCCGGCAGATGCCCAGCAGGGGAGTGCCGGTGGCCATTGCGTAGCGGATGGCGGCGATCTGAATGCGGTCGGCCTGCGGCTCGTGGGTTCCGGATCCCGGGTAGTCTTCAGGGCCGTTGTAGAATTCCGGGTCCACATCTTCGCCGCCCATGATGATGACGGCATCCGAACAGTCCACGAGCTGCTGCACCTGTTCCAAGGACAGCTGCCAGGTCGCGACAAGTTCCGGTTCATGCCCCTCCGCGAGGATCTGTGTGGCGGCGCTGGCATTGAGCTCGTCCAGCTCCAGCTGGAATCCGGGGTCGTGCTCGCGAGTGTCGCGGATATGCAGGACGGCAATTTTCATCGGTTCCATGTCGGGCTCCATTTGGCTTTGGCCGCTCCCGGCAGATGCGTCGGAGCGGTAAATTCGCGGGTGCCCTGCCAGTGTAAAACCGCGTGATTTCGTGATTAGGTCAGGATTGTTTCATCGGGATTTCCGGAAATTCTTCAATAGCCTTCCGTTAACAATCCCGTGCTGGCGTGTATGAATGTGCTCTCGAAAATACTCCCGGAGTGAATGCGAGGCAAAAATTATTTCGGGCAGCGACGCGCAATTTACATAAATGTCACGACCGCGATATGTGGCTCGAATAATGAAACATTCTGTTTCTTCGCAGAAACAAAATCGAAAGCACCGCGGAATCTCACGTCGATAGTTTGAACCCACTCGCACTCAAACTCTTCGAAAGGGGTCCCGAGATGGAAGCTGCTGACATGGCTTGGCTGCTGGCTGCATTCGCCATGGTCCTGCTGATGTTTCCTGGGCTGGCAATGCTGTACGGCGGCATGCTCAACGGACGCAACGTATTGAACATGATGCTCATGGTGCTCAGTTCACTGGCCGTGACCGGCGTCGTCTACGTCGTGGTCGGCCACGGGCTTGTACTCGGCGACTCGGTCGGCGGACTGGGGCTCATCGGCAACCCGCTGGACTTCTCGTTCTACACCGACTTCATGAGCGATGACGAGGCCGGCGGAACCTTCTGGGCGGCGTTCTACGTCTTGTTCGCCGCGATCTCCGCCGCCCTGGTGGCCTCGGGCGCCGCAGGCCGCATGAAATTCGGATCCTGGCTGGTTTTCGTGGCGTTGTGGGTTCTGGTGGTCTACAGCCCGCTGGCGCACTGGGTCTTCGCCTTCGACAATCCGGAAGCCGGGACCGTAGGCGGTTGGATGCGCAACCAGCTGGGCTTCCATGATTTCGCCGGCGGCACCGCGGTGCACATGAACGCCGGCGCCGCCGGCCTGGCGCTGGCGGTGGTGCTGGGCCGCCGCAAGGCGCAGGCCGGACGTCCGCACAACCTCCCGTTGATGATGATCGGCGTGGGCCTGCTGGCCACCGGTTGGATGGGCTTCAACGGCGGCACGGCCGGGGGCGCGAATTTCCTGGCCCAGTACGTGGTGCTCACCACCTTGCTGTCGCTGTGCGGCGGCATGCTCGGATTCATCGCGATCGAACGGATCCGCGACGGGCACGCCACCATGCTGGGCCTGGGAACCGGCGCGATCGCCGGCATGGTCGGCATCACCCCGGTGGCCGACGTGGTCGGCCCGGTCGGCGCCATCATGGTCGGCTTCTTGGCTGCGGCGGCCGCGGCCTGGGCCATCACCTGGAAACGCCGCCACCGCATCGACGACTCGCTGGATGTCTTCGCGGTGCACGGCATCGCGGGCATCACCGGCTCGCTGTTCGCCACGTTCTTCGCCAACCCGGCGGCTCCCGGCGAGATGGCGGGCATCGTCTTCGGCGGGGCGTTCTCTGAGCTGGGCAGCGAGCTGATCGCCATTGCGGTCACGCTGGGCTACAGCTTCGGCATGACCTTCGCGATCCTGTGGGTCATGAACAAGATCCGCCCGATCCGTGTGGACGAGGCGGACGAGGAAGCCGGACTTGACCGTTCGGTCCATGCCGAAACCGCCTACGACAGCCGTCCGTTCTAAATCCCGCATCGAAAGGCAGGCAAATGAAACTCGTCACCGCAGTGATCAAGCCGATCCGGCTCGAAAGCGTGTGCGCCGCATTGGAGAAAGCCGGATTCACAGGAATGACCGCCACCGAGGTGCAGGGCCGCGGCGTCCAGGGCGGGCGCACCGAATACTACCGGGGCCAGGAATACTCGGTGAACTTCCGCACCAAGATCCGGCTGGAACTGCTCGTTCCGGACGCGAAGGTGGACAGCGCGCTGGACACCATTCTGGAGGCCGCGCGGACAGGCCCGGATGGCGAAATCGGCGACGGCAAGGTCTGGGTTGCCTCGCTGGAGCAGATCATCCGCGTCCGCACCGGCGAAACCGGCGAAGCGGCCATCTAGAAATCCACCAACCACCAGCTTCCGCACTTCATTCACGAAAGGTCCACCAATGACCGCAATCAACTTCCGCTACCTCAGCGAACAGGACATGATCGCCGCCGGCGTCACCGACATCGCCCGCTGCACCGACGTCATGGAAGAGGCATTGATTCTGCTCCGCAACGGGGACTACATGATGGCCGGCGAAAACGGCAACTCCCACGGGGCGATGATCACCTTCCCCGAGGTGCCGGTCCACGAGGGCATGCCCTGCGACGGCCCGGACCGCCGCTTCATGGCGATGCCCGCCTACCTCGGCGGCCGCTTCGGCACCACCGGGGTCAAGTGGTACGGCTCCAACACCGCCAACCGCGCCAAGGGCCTGCCCCGCTCCATCCACCTGTTCACCCTGAACGACACCGATACCGGGGCGCCGATGGCGATCATGAGCGCCAACCTGCTCAGCGCCTACCGCACCGGGGCGGTGCCGGGCGTGGGCGTCAAGCACCTGGCCAGGGAAGATGCGAAGATCGCCGCCGTGGTGGGGCCGGGGGTGATCGCCAAGTCCGTCATCGACGCCACGCTGACCCTGCGCCCGGGCATCGACACCGTGCGCATCAAGGGGCGTTCGGCCGCCGGCGTGGAAACCTTTGCCGCGTACATCCGCGAGAACTTCCCGCAGGTGGCCAACGTCATCGCAGCGGAAACCATCGAGGAGGCCATCAAGGACGCGGACATCGTCATGGCTACCACCAGCACGGACATCGAGGGTTCCGGGGCCTTCCCGTACTTCCCGGCCTCCGCCATCAAGCCCGGGGCGCTGTTCCTGCTGCCGGCCGCGGCCAGGTTCGACGACGACTTCGTGATCAACCAGGCCCGCCTGGTGCTCGATGCCCGGGGGCTGTACGACGCCTGGGCCGAGGAATACGACACCCAGGCCTACGAGCTGCTGGGCATCCCCGGTACGCACTTCCACGACCTGATGCGCGAGGGCAAGCTGCCCGAGTCCAAGCTGGAGGAAATCGCGGACGTGGCCACCGGCAAGATCCCCGCGCGCCGCAATGACGAGGAGATCATCCTCTACTCGGTCGGCGGCATGCCGATCGAGGATGTGGCGTGGGCGACGGACCTGTACCGTTCGGCGGAGCAGAAGGACCTCGGCCAGGTGCTGAACCTGTGGCAGGCCCCGGTGCTCGCGTAGCGGCACCCGGCAAGAGACCCGGGCTTCGGAAACGGAGCCCGCATGGATGTAGTTCCCCGGACGGCGGAGTGTGGCCCCCGTCCGGGGAACTGCTATTTAACTGCTATTAACGTCCGCGCCCGACCGCGTGGCGGGTGGGGCCGGATGCGCCGGGCGGCCGATAGCATGGGGTCCTAGTGATGCACGGGGAGGTGCTTGTTGATGAGGCCAGCGGCCGAAGTTCTGGTTTTTGCGGCATCCGGCGCGGGGATTCTTTTGCTGCCGGGCTATGCAGCGGGCTGGCCGCAGCTGGCCCTCGCGGTGGTGTACTGGCTGGCGACACGCAACGCGGCGCGTTCCCAGCCGCGGTCGGTGGCGAGAGTCTACCGCCGCAACACGCTGATCCTCTTTGCCGCATGCTTGGCGGCCCTGCTGGGATTCACCACGGCCGCGGGGCTGCTGCTGCTCGTGCTCGGCCTGGTGGTCGCGGTACGTGCGCGAAACTACGGGCACCCGAATCCCGACCGGAACGATGTCCCGGCGCTGTTGAAGTCCTTCTGACTGGAACGAGCCTCGGGTTGCCGGTGGCAGCTTCGGCGGCGCGGGCGAAAGCCCGGGGCCGCATCCGGAATTCTCCGGATGCGGCCCCGGGCTTTCGCGCAGGGGGTTCGTCTGGCGCGGGGATCAGCTCAACAAGCCCTGCAGCGCGTCAGCCAGTGCCAGCGCGCCGAGCTCGGCATCCGCATCCTCGACGTATTCCTCGGGGGAGTGGGAGATGCCGCTGGGATTGCGGACGAACAGCATGGCGCTGGGAACGTGCCCGGCGAGCACGCCCGCATCATGGCCCGCTCCGGTGTCCAAGACGGGAGCGTTGCCCAGCGACGCGCCCAGCTTGCGGGACAAGTCGGCGTCGAAGCCGACGGTCGGACTGAGCGACTCCTGCGAGAATTCGAAGCCGCAGTCTTCTTCCGCCGCGATCTGCTGCGCGGCGCGGTGGATGTCCTGGACCACGGCTGCGGTGACCGCGTCGTCCGGGTGCCGGACATCCAGCCAGAAATCCACGCGCGAGGCAATGACATTGGTGCCGCCGGGAACGGGGTGCAGCCTTCCGACGGTGGCGCGGGCGTTGTCCTGGGCGCGGGCAATCTGCTGCACGGCGGCGATGGTCCGGCCGGCGGCGACCATGGGGTCGCGGCGGTCGCGCATGAGCGTGGTGCCGGCGTGGTTGCCCTGCCCGGACATGGACAGCTTCCAGCGCCCGTGGCCCAGGATGGATCCGCCCACGGCCACCGGATGCTGCAGCTGTCCAAGCCCGAGCCCCTGTTCCACATGCAGTTCGACAAAGGCGCCGAGCTGTCCGAGCAGCGCCGGATCCGCTCCGATGCGCCGTACGTCCAGCCCATGGTGCGCGGCGATTTCGGCGAAGGTGTTGCCGTCCGGATCGCGCAGGTTCAGCGCCTTGTCCCGGTCGATGGCGCCGGTCAGCAGCCGTGAACCCAGGCAGGCCACCCCGAAGCGGGATCCCTCCTCCTCGGGAAAGACTGCCAAGACCAGTGGGCGGGTGGGTTTCAGGTTCCTGGACCGCAGGATGTCCACGGCGGCCAGCGCGCTGGCTACCCCCAGCGGCCCGTCGAAGGCCCCGCCGCCGGGGACCGAGTCCAGATGGCTTCCGGTGGCCACGGCGTCCGCGCGGATCCCGGAGGGAAGGTCCCACCAAGCCCACAGCGCGCCGTTTCCGTCCTGCTCCACGCTCAGCTGCCGCGCGGCGGCCTGCTCGGTGAACCAGCCGCGCAGGTCCAGCTCTGCAGTGGAATACACGGGACGGGTGTAGCCGCCGCGCAGCCGGTCCCGCCCGATGCCGGCGATCTGCCCCATCAGCGAGGCGACGGTGGAAGCGGGGATGGTGCTGGCGGTGTCAAGATGATGCATGCGATTTCTCCTGCGGGTTCGTTCTAGGCCAGGGCCTTGGCATGGGAGGACAGGCGGAAGAGCTCCGGAACCGTGCCGGTTCCGGTGGCCAGGTCTGCGGCCAGGTCACCGAGCAGCGGGCCGAACTTCGCCCCGTGTCCCGAGCAGGGGGACATGATGGTGATGCCCTGGGTTTCGTCCATGATGAAGTCCTCGGTGGGCGTGGACGTGAAGATGCAGGTGGCCTCCGCATACGGGGTCGGGTCCAGACCGGGCAGGTAGCGCTTGACGTAGTCGATGACGCGTTCGCGGTTGGCCGGATCGATGCGCCCGTCCTGCGCCGCGGCGCTGTCCATTCGGCGCCCGCCCATGTATTCGGCGACCTTTTGACCGCGGAACCCGGCATCGCGTCCGCCAGGCAGGCCATAGGACTTGAATGCTGGATCCTTGTGGATATACGTGGGCCAGGCCAGGCGGGCCTCGGGATCCTGGTTGCGGTAGGGGAAGTGGTATGCGTTTTCCTGGTAGACGTCCATCGTCGGCACGCTGCCTGCGAAGCCCGCGGGCAGCGGCAGGTTGCCCAGCAGCCCGGGCAGCCACCCTCCGGCGGCCACGACGATTCTGGACCCGAGGTAGGAGCGCCCGTCCGCGCTGTTGACCCGGTAGCCGCTGCCGGCTGCTTCAACGGATGCGACGGGCCAGTTGGTTTCGATCCGAGCACCATGCGCCTTGGCCTGGGCGACCATGGCCTGCACCGACCGTTCGGCATCGATGACGCCGGCACCCGGATGCCAAAGCACCTCGGTGTCGAAGTCGATGCCCGCGAAGCGGTCGCGCGCTTCGGATGCGCTGAGCAGTTCGTGCTCGACTCCCGCGGATTCCAATACCGACGCCAAATGGCGGGGGTTGCGCAATGCCCCGTAGTCGACCGAGCCGTGCGGGGAGATCAGCTGCTGCCCGCTGGCCAGCTCAAGTTCGTCCCAGGCGGTCCGCGCCCTGCAGACCAGATCCGTGTAGAAGCTGTCAGGGTAGGCGTAGCGGAAGATGCGCGCCGAGCCATGCGAACTGGCATCGGCCGCGGCGGGAACCTTGCGCTCGAGCAGTGCGACTTCGTGGCCGCGCTGGGCGAGCTTCCATGCGGCTGCGGCACCGCTCAAGCCCGCTCCGATGACAATGTATTCGGCGGATGGGGCGTGGGTCTTCTGACTCATTGTGTGCTCCTGGACGGCGGTGTGCGATTGTTCCGCTTCCAGTAACCCACAAAAATTATTATCTAGTCCAATACTATTTTCAATGAAATTATTAGTGTTCGTGCAACAATAGATGCATGGAACTTCGACAGCTTCAGTACTTTCTCGTGGTGGCCGAGCACCTGCACTTCGGGCGCGCCGCCGACTCGCTGCGGATGTCGCAACCGCCCTTGACCGTGGCGATCAAGAAGCTTGAGCAGGAGCTCGGGGTGCGGCTTTTCAGCCGCACCACGCGCAGCGTCGAGCTGACCCCTGCGGGGCGCGCCTATCGCGATCGGATAAGCCCGCTGTTGGCGGATCTTGAGCGGGCCAACCATGAGTTGACCGAGGCCGGGCTTGGGCTGCGGGGCAGGATCGCCGTGGGTTTCGTCAGTTCGGCCAGTTATGCGGCCCTGCCCGGTGCCATTAGGCTATTTCGCGAGCTGCGGCCCAGTGTGGATCTTGCGCTGCGCCCGTTGACCACCGATGAGCAGGTTGACCAGCTGCTGGATGGGAAGCTGGATCTGGGAATCCTGCGTGACCCGGCTCCGGTTCCGGGACTCGTGCTCACCGAGGTGCTTGCCGAGCCGCTGGTAGCGGTGATCCAAGCGGACCACCGCCTCGCGGGGCAGGCGGAGCTGGAGATTGAGCAGCTTTTGGGTGAGGACTTTGTGCTCTTCCCCTACAAGTTCATGAATGGTTTCTACACCTTGGTGCATTCGTTGTTCGAAGGCTTTTCCCCGCCACGCATCGTCGAACGCGCCATCCATCAGGAAACCATCCTGGGGCTCGTGGCCTCCGGGCTCGGGGTGTCGATCCTTCCGGCCTCGGTGTCGCGTTTCCAGATGCCGGAGGTGGTGTTCCGGCCGATCGCCGGCAATCCGCGCAGCGCCCTCTATTCGGCGGCGAGCTCGGATAATCCCGCGGCGGACGTGTTTCTGCGATGCCTGAAGGAAGCCGCGGGAACAACCTAGACTGATCGGTCTAACTAGACTAGTCTGTCTATTTAGACCGACCTGTCTACTTGGAGGTTCCCTTGTCCCCGCGCCTTGATGCCAGATCCAAGCTCCTGGATGCCGCGGCCCGGCTCTTCTATGCCCACGGCATTTCCGCCACGGGCATCGATGCAGTCATCGCGGAAGCCGGAGTGGCCAAGATGAGCCTCTATAACAATTTCGAATCCAAGTCGGGGCTGGTGGCGGCCTACCTGCAGGCCCGCCACGAGGAATGGCTGGAACTATATCGCGCCCGCCTCGGTGCGTCCTCGGATCCGGTCGGCGGCGTGCTGGCCATCGTGGACGCCTACCTCGACCATGCCGAGGCCGGTTATGAGCATGGTTTCCGCGGCTGCGGGCTGCTGAACGCGGCCGCGGAGCTGCCGGCGGGAGACCCCGGACGGTCCATCGTGGCCGGGCACAAGGCCCAAGTTGAAGACCTGCTCCGCGAACATCTTGAATCGCTGACCGATTCCAGGCAGGCCGCCGCGCTCGCCGAACAGATCTCTTTCCTGCTTGAGGGCGCCATCTCGCGGGCCGGCCTGGAAGGCCACAGCGAACTGCTGCACCGAGCCAAGTCGCTGATCACCAGCATGGTGCGTGCCCTGTGAAAAATCCGGCCGGCGGTGCGCAGGGCACAGCGGTGCTGATGCTGCTGGCGGCTTCGGTGCTCTGGGGAACCACCGGCACCGCCGCGGCGCAGGCCCACGGCGTCTCGCCCCTGGCCATCGGGGCTGCGTCGCTCGGCATCGGCGGGCTGCTCCAAGCGGTGCTCGGCGCACGTTCCCTGAAGGCAGCCCGAGTCCCGTTGGTGATCAACCGACGCCTGGTCATGCTCGGGGCCGTGGGCATCCTGGTTTATCCGCTGGCCTTCTATTCGTCCATGCATCTGGGCGGCGTCGCCCTGGGAACCGTGATTTCGCTGGGGACCGCACCGCTGTTCTCCGGACTTCTTGAGCGGCTCATCGACGGAATCAAGCTCACCACCCGCTGGTACCTGGCCGCGGCGCTGGGCATCTCCGGCAGTACGCTGCTGGGATTCGCCAGGGCCGCGGGGGACAACGCCAATGCCGAAACGGTCTTTGCCAGCTGCCTGCTGGGACTTGCCGCCGGTGCCAGCTACGCAGTCTATTCCTGGGCCGCCGGACGGCTGATGGCCAACGGGATTCCACGGAAGGCAGCGGTGGGAGCGGTTTTCGGCCTGGGAGGTTTGCTGCTGATGCCGGTGTTGCTGGCCACCGGGGCGCCGCTGGTACAGGATCCGCTGAATTTCGCGGTCGCCGCCTATCTGGCTTTGGTCCCGATGTTCCTGGGATACGTCCTGTTCGGGATCGCCCTGTCCCGGGTCCCGGCCAGTACCGCAACCACCGTCACGCTGAGCGAACCTGCCGTTGCCGCGGCGCTCGCCGTGTTCCTGCTGGGCGAGCGCGTGGGCCTGATGGGGTGGATTGGCATGGTGCTGATCGCCGCGGCGCTGGTTGTCCTGCTTCTGCGGCCCCGGTCCCGGGTGCCGCTGCGAGCCGGCGTGCTGCTGGACGTCGACTAGCTCCGCGCGTAGGGCTGCTGCAGTTCGGTGACCCAGTCGGACTGGTCCTCCGGTTCCGAGCGTACGTACAGTTCCCGGCACGGGCCGCTGGGGGCCGAACCCCGGTCGAGGATTTCCTGGTGCACCGCCTGCCAGCTTTCGTGGATGCGGTCCATGGACCCCAGATGCACCCCGCATAGCGCCGCCGGCTGCGCGCCAAGCTCAACGATGTCGCATCCGGCCACCGCCGGCCCTGCATATTCGAAACCCGCCGTGACTTCCAGCCCGTCTTCGACCGGACGGTACTGGGCAATGGCCATGGAGTCGGGAATTTCGGGAAGCGCGGCCTCGACTTGGGCGAACATGCCGCCGATGACGGTCGCGATTTCGGGCTGGGACTGCACGGTACGTGTCAGCGCGGCGAGTCGCAGCGCCGGCAACGGCTTGTCGATCAGTTCGATCCTGGACATGTGGTGCTCCTGTTCGATGAGATCCAACCGGCGTTGGACATCCGCCAGCCGGGTGGTTGCCAGTTCGTACTCGGCGGCGACATCAGACCTGCGGGCTTGAAGCAGGTCCTTGAGCCGTTCGAGATCTGCTGCGCCTTCGAGCATCAACGAGATTTCGGCCAGGCCGAACCCCAGCTGCCGCAGCGCGACGATCCGGTGCAGCCGATGCAGCTGCGAGGGATCGTAGGATCGATAGCCGCTGGCCCGGTCCACGTGAGCGGGGACCAAGAGGCCAGCGGTGTCCCAGTGCCTCAGCATGCGGTGGGTCACCTGGCCGATCTGCGCGAACTGCCCAATGGTCAACATGTCTTCAGTTATCCCATCTGACACGGTGTCAGGGTCAAGAATGAGGCAGATTTTCTTGCTGTCACTTGACGGAGACGCTGAGCATCATCGCCTTCAGGGTTCGGTATTCCTGCGATTTCATGATTTTCTTGGCCGCTTCGATTGTTACGTGGTCGTCGTCGATGCCCAATGCCTCTGGCAGATCGCCATCGGACTCGAAGATGGTATAGAAGTCGGCGACGGGCATGAAGTAGGACAACGCAGGGTCCGTGCCGCGGTCCTCGGCCCTTTCTTTGGTGCTCAGGAACATGACGAACTTTTCGTCATTCGAGTCGTCTCCGGATTCGGTCTGGACGAAGTGCTCCGCCACGAACACTGCGGGGGTGTGCAGCTTCGCCGGAACCTTTTCGGTTTCCAAGGTGGTGCGCTTGTAGGTGGCAAGATCGCCGTCGGTGTCCTTGGCTGAATTCGCCTCGAACGTGGCGATGGAGTGGCCTTTTTCGGTGACGATGTCCCAATCCTGATAGGGATTATCCGGATCGGGAGACGGGTCGTCCAAGTCATCCACGCGGATGGTCCAGTTGCTTGGATACTTGAAGGAAATGCCGTGGACGGCAAAGGTCTTCCAGTCGCGGGTGTCGACCTCGGCGGCTGACTCGGTTTCGGTGGTGCTTGGCGATTGCCGCGTTGGCGTAGCGCTCGGGCTATTTGTCATGGTCGGGCTTGATGATGCGGCCGTAGGAGTGCTGGAAGCCGTGGCCGAATCGCCCGCCGGCGCGTCCGGGGAGCCCGGCGTGCACGCGGCGAGAAGTGCCGCGATTGGAATGAGAGCCAGAAGACGAGGCTGCGTTTTCATCGGTTGTCCTTGCGTTGTGTACGGTCCTGTCGGTGCGGTGCAAACGGTGCGTGCCACGTGGTGCAAATGACTATCCGGCGCCGTCCATCCATACTGCCGTAGCTGCAGGATTAATCAAGGCTATGGAGTGAATTGAAGCCCAATGCATACCGTTTTTCCGGGCTTCTCGACGCGTGCAGAACCAGCCCACCACGCGCCGGGAGGCTTCCCGGCTCGCACTTCCGCTAGCGGTTCGGTAAACTTTGGTCGTAAGAGCCCCTAACTCTTGCGATGCCCGGCTCGGGCAAGTGAGCAGGACAGGGGCATATTTTTTGCCCGGTACCGTGCCGGGCCGGCGCGAAGCACGCCGCAACCGCTGCTTTTTATGCAAGGGGGAGGATCCCATGCCAGCAATCGTGATCGTCGGAGCCCAGTGGGGCGATGAAGGTAAAGGAAAGGCCACCGACCTGCTCGGCGGCAAGGTCGACTACGTAGTGAAGCCCAACGGCGGCAACAACGCCGGGCACACCGTGGTCGTTAACGGCGAAAAGTACGAGCTCAAGCTCCTGCCAGCCGGCATTCTTTCCCCTGACACCAACCCGATTATCGGCAACGGCTGCGTGGTGAACCTGGAAGCCCTCTTCGCGGAAATCGACGGCCTGGAATCCCGCGGCGCGGACACCTCGCGCCTGCGCGTCTCGGCCAACGCCCACCTGGTGGCCCCGTACCACCAGACCATGGACAAGGTGACCGAACGCTTCCTGGGCAAGCGCGCCATCGGCACCACCGGTCGCGGCATCGGCCCCGCCTACATGGACAAGGTCGGACGCTTGGGCATCCGCGTGCAGGATGTCTTCGACGAATCCATCCTGCGCCAGAAGGTCGAAGGCGCGCTGCGCCAGAAGAACGAACTGCTGGTCAAGATCTACAACCGCCGCAGCGTCATCGCCGAGGACATCGTGCAGTACTTCCTGTCCTACGCCGACCGCCTGCGTCCGCTGGTCATCGATTCCACCTACGTGCTGAACAAGGCGCTGGACGAGGGCAAGGTCGTGCTCATGGAAGGCGGCCAGGCCACCTTCCTGGACGTCGACCACGGCACCTACCCGTTCGTGACCTCGTCGAATCCGACCGCCGGCGGCGCATCCGTGGGCTCGGGCATCGGCCCGACCCGCATCACCCGCTCCATCGGCATCATCAAGGCCTACACCACCCGCGTGGGCGCAGGTCCCTTCCCGACCGAGCTGTTCGACGAAATGGGCGAGTACCTGCAGAAGACCGGCGGCGAATTCGGCGTGAACACCGGCCGCCCGCGCCGCTGCGGCTGGTATGACGCGGTACTGGCCCGCCACGCCTCGCGCGTGAACGGCTTCACCGACTACTTCGTCACGAAGCTGGACGTACTGACCAACATCGAGCAGATCCCCGTCTGCGTGGCCTACGACGTGGACGGCGTGCGCCACGATGAAATGCCGATGACCCAGACCGACTTCCACCACGCGAAGCCGATCTTCGAGTACTTCCCGGGCTGGACCGAGGACATCTCCGGAGCCAAGACCCTTGAGGATCTGCCGGAGAACGCCCGTAACTACATCCTGGCCCTGGAGAAGATCAGCGGCACCCGCATCTCCGCCATCGGCGTGGGTCCGGACCGCGACCAGACCATCGTGCGCCACGACCTGCTGAGCGACAAGCTCTAAACAGGAGAAAAGCATCGAGCCACCTGCCCCTCCCGGGGCCGGTGGCTCGATGCTTTTGCGGTGGCTGCGCAGGCTAGTTGCGGGTTTCCGCCATGACGCCTTCTTCCTGCGATTTGCCCGAGACGCGCAGGTTCCAGTGCGCGAGCACCTCGGAATCGGTGGGCTTGGAGGCCAGCGACACCACGATGAAGGTCAGCGCGGAGGCGATCAGGCCGAAGTAGATCGGCTCGTTGGCGTAGACGCCGTCGAACTTGTTCTCGGCCTGGATCTCCAGCACGATCATGGTGCCCAGGGTGACCAGCGTGCCGGCCGCCATCGAGGCGGTGGCTCCGAGGCCGTTGCCGCGCTTCCACAGCAGGCCGCCGATGATCGCGACCAGCAGTCCGCCGACCAGGATGTCGTAGGCGATGGTCAGCGCCGCAACCACGTCGTCCACCAGGATCGCCAGCGATACCGTCACCACGCCGAGCGCCAGCACCCAGATGCGGTTCGCGCGCACGTCGTGCTCCGGGTTTTCGTTCGAGTTCACTTCGATGGTGCGGCCGAACCAGCCGGCGACAAACGGGGTGACGTCGGTGCGGGCCACGGTCGCGGCGGCGATCAGCGCACCGGAAGCGGTGGACATCATGGCCGCCACGGCGGCCGCCATGACCAGGCCGCCCACGGCCACCGGCAGCAGCTGCGTGGCAACTTCCGCGTAGACGACATCCTTGTTGGTATCGGCCCCGGTGATGTCCGGCAGCGCCACTCGGGCGGCCATGCCGATCAGGGCGCCGGCTATGCCGTAGATGATGCAGTAGATGCCGGCGGTGGTGCCGCCCCAGCGGGCGACCTTCGGCGTCTTGGCAGTGAACACGCGCTGCCAGATGTCCTGGCCGATCAGCAGGCCCAGGGTGTAGACCACGAAGTAGGTGATGATGGACTGCAGCCCGATGCCGGTGATGTCGAAGAACTCGGCGCCGATGCGCTCGCGGATGCCGTCCATGCCGCCGGCCGCGTTCAGCGAGAACGGCAGCATCAGCGCGAAGATGCCGATGGTCTTGATGACGAACTGGACCTGGTCGGCCAGGGTGATGGACCACATGCCGCCGATGGTCGAGTAGACCACCACGATGGCGCCGCCCACGGCGATGGCCACCCACTTCTCCCAGTCGAAGAGCACCACGAAGATCGTGGCGTAGGCGCTGGTCGAGGTCGCGCACAGCATCAGCGTGTACGCCAGCATCACGATGCCGGAGGTGTTCGTGGCCGATTTGCTGCTGTAGCGCAGGCTCAGCATCTGGGAGACAGTGAAGACCTTCAGCTTCTGCAGCGTCGGGGCGAAGGCCAGGGACAGCAGGATGACGCCGGCGCCGATCGCCGCGACAAGCCACATGCCGGAGATGCCCCACTTGTAGCCCAGGCCCACGCCGCCCACGGTGGACGCGCCGCCCAGGACCACTGCGGCCATGGTGCCGGTGTAGAGCACCGGACCAAGTCGGCGCCCGGCTACCAGGTAGTCGCTGCTGTTTTTGGTCCGGGACTTGCCCCACCAGCCGAAGGCCAGCATGGCCGCGAGGTAGACCGCGACGATCGTTCCGTTAATGAATTCCATGGGAGAACCTCACTGGAGAGTTTGACTAGCCGGTGATTCCTGCCAGTAAACATTAGTTTTCTAATAGAATATTGTTTCAACGTGATCTGGTCAACATTCCGGGGTTGCGCGACGCCGTTTGGCGGGAGTGGATTTCAGTGATGAAGGACACTGTCCCACTGTTCGGAATTCTGTAGACAATATGAGCAAGGATATGCATGAAGTCGCGCATCATGTCATACTCGCGTAGCAATAGGTATTCATGCTGTGCAATTGCTCTGGTTTTAGTAGTGTTTTTTGACGACGCAACGTTGCATCGCACGATCACAATGATCTTTTAACTCGTTGTTGCGTCTGACGACCTAGAAAAAGAAAGACGCCCCTAGAACATGAGTGAAAACGGTCAAGCGCAGATGCGGAAATCTGCCGGACATGTAATTGTCGATACGCTCGCCGCGCACGGTGTTGAGCGCACCTATGTCGTTCCGGGGGAGAGCTACCTCGACGTCCTTGACGGACTGCATAATTCGCCGATCGAGACAATCGTCTGCCGCCACGAAGGCGGGGCGACCTACATGGCCGAAGCCGACGGAAAGCTGCACCAGCGCCCGGGCGTCGCCATGGTGACCCGCGGCCCCGGCGCGGCCAACGCCCACGTCGGGCTGCATACCGCATGGCAGGACTCCACCCCGCTGGTGCTGTTCGTCGGCCTGATTCCCTTCGAGCACCGGGAAAAGGAAGCGTTCCAGGAATTCGATCCGAAGGCCTGGTTCGGCACCGGCGCCAAGCGCGTGATGATCCTCGACCATGCGGAGCGCGCCAGCGAAATCGTCGCCGAGGCAATGTTCGCGGCGATGTCCGGCCGCCCCGGCCCGGTGGTCGTGGGTCTGCCCGAGGACATCATCCGCCATGAAATCTCCGCCGAGCTGCACCCGGAGATTCCGGTGGCCACCGGCGGCATGACCGTGACCGACTGGAAGGCGCTGAACTCGGCCCTGCAGGAAGCCGAGAAGCCGCTGTTCGTCTTCGGCGGCAACGACTGGTCGCACGAGGGCGCCGCGGACTTCACCCGCTGGCTCGAAGAGCACGACCTGCCGGCGGCCGCGGAGTGGCGCTGCGAGGGCACTGTCCCGTTCAGCTCGCCGTCCTACGTCGGCCCGATCGGCTACGGACGTCCGAAGCCGACCTACGACCTGCTCGAAGAAACCGACCTGCTCGTCTTCGTCGGCACCGTTCCGGGCGACGTGATCACCGACGGGTTCAACGTCCGCCAGAACTGGGAAAAGAAGAACTTCATCGTGACCATCGACCCCGCCCTGCGTGGTCGTTCAGGTCCGGTTTCCCATCAGATCGTGGCCAAGCCGGACGTGTTCGTCCGCGACCTGCTGCTGATGGACCTGCCGGTCAAGGATTCCTGGAAGGAATGGACTTCGCGAATGCGCGGCGAGCAGGAGAAATTCGCGCAGCTTCCGCCGGCAGCTCCATCCGAGGGCCAGGCCAAGATGGCCACCATGATGGCCAATCTGGTGCAGTCGCTGCCCGAGGACGCCATGGTGACCTTCGGCGCCGGCGAGCACACCAACTGGGCTCACCGCTACTTCCCGACCAACGGATACGCCTCGATGATCTCGGCGCGCAACGGCTCCATGGGCTACTCCGTGCCGTCCGCCGTGGCGGCGTCGCTGAGCTACCCGGGCCGCCGCGTCGTCACCATCGCCGGCGATGGCGAGTTCCTCATGAACGGCCAGGAACTGGCTACCGCCGCGCAGTACGGCGCCACCCCGCTGGTGATCATCATGGACAACCAGCAGTACGGAACCATCCGCACCCACCAGGAGCGCCAGTATCCGGAGCGCGTCTCCGGCACCCAGCTGGCCAACCCCGACTTCGCGCTGATGGCCCAGGCCTTCGGTGGATTCGGCGTGCGCGTGGAGCAGGACGCCGAGGTTCCGGCGGCGCTGGAAGCGGCGTTGAAGGCCATCGACGAGGACAAGAAGTTTGCGCTGATCCACCTGATCGTGGAGCAGGGCGTCAAGGCCTACTAGGGGCTCCGTTCCGCGCGGCTGGTGTCGTGCGGAGGGGATTTCCCCGGCTCAATAGTCGTATAATTCCAGCGGGTGTCCTTTTTGGGCGCCCGCTGGATGCCTTTAAAAAGGCATTGCTCTGCTGTGCAGGAATCCGCGGCAGGGACGACGAGACTCGGGGAGCCGACAAACCGTGAACGAAGCCCTAATTGCCAGCCTGCAGCGCGCCGTTGAGCAGGCCCCCGAAGATCTGGAGCTCGGGCTGCACCTCGCGCAGCTGCTCCACGGAGCCAACCGCCAAGCGGAAGCACTGGCTCAGCTGAATCTCGTAATCCAGAAGGACCCCGGAAACGCGACTGCCCTGGGCCTGCTGGGCCAGGTGACCGCGGCACTGGTCGGCGGCACGGTCGCCGCCGAGCGCCCCGTGCAGCCGCCGCAGCCAACAGCGCCGGCCCCCTCCGCATCTGAACCCGACCCGGGATCCGGAACGGATGCAGCAGACGGCGGCTATGACTGGACCGCGGCCGCCGCGCAGTTCGGCGACGCGCTGGCCGCGCCCTTCATCGAGCAGCCCCTCCAGATCAGCGAGGATTCCGGCGCGCTGGAGCCGCCGCTGGAGCCGGCGGGCGAACCGGTGACATTGGCCGACGTGGGCGGGCTGCAGGCGGTCAAGGACCGGCTGAACGAATCCTTCCTGGCTCCCATGCGCAACGCGGCCATCGCCAAGGCCTTCGGCAAGTCGCTGCGCGGCGGGTTGCTGCTCTACGGCCCGCCGGGCTGCGGCAAGACCTTCGTGGCCAGGGCGGTTGCCGGCGAGCTGCAGGCGAACTTCATGGCCGTGACCATGACCGACATCCTCGACTCGCATGTGGGAGGTACCGAGAAGAACCTGAAGGCAGTGTTCGACAAGGCCCGCGCGAACGCCCCGACGGTGCTGTTCCTCGACGAAGTCGACGCGCTGGGCCTGCGCCGCGGCTCGCTGACCGGTTCCGCCTCCTGGCTGCGCCAGATGGTCAACCAGCTGCTGCTGGAAATGGACTCGCTCTCGGCCAACAACGACGGCCTCTACGTGCTGGCCGCCACCAATCATCCGTGGGATCTGGACGAGGCGCTGCTTCGCCCCGGACGACTGGACCGCTCCGTGCTGGTCACCCCGCCCGATGCCGAGGCCCGCGGGTCGATCCTGCGCCACCACCTGCAGCGCCGCCCCATCGCCGGTATCGATCTCAAATGGATCACCTCCCGCACCGACGGGTTCTCCGGAGCCGACCTGGAGCATCTGTGCACCACGGCCGCGGAGAAGGCCATGATGCAGTCCATCGATCGCAATGAGGTCGTTCCCGTGGACATGGGCCATGTCCATCAGGCCATCGGGGAGGTCAAGCCCTCCACGTTGCCGTGGCTCGAATCCGCGCGGAACGTGGTCCGCTTCGGCAACGAGCACGGCCGCTACGACGACCTGGCCGACTACCTGCGTTCGCGGAAAATGCTCTAGGGCGCACAGGAAAACTCGTCTGATGGAATTCGACGTACTGCGTACCCGGGTCAGCCACCACCTGGCGACCGGCCGCGCCGCGGAAGCGGTGGACCTGCTGAAGGAAAACCTGCAGCAGCACCAAGAGAATCCCGCATTTTGGGTGCACTACGCCTCCGGGCTGCTGCATCTGGACCGCCACGCCGAAGCAGCTGATGCCGCGCGTGCAGCGCTCAATCTGGATGTCGAGCAGCCCGAAGCGGGACTCTTCCTGGCCTTCGCGCTGATGCGGCTGGGGCAGCGCGACGAAGCCCTGCAGACGGTGTACTGGCTGATCGAGACCTGGCCGGAATTCGCTGATGCCCACTACCTGCTGGGCCTGATCCTGGCCGGTTCCGTGCGCAGCGCCGAAGACCGCATGCTGTCCCGGCAGGCCACCGAGCATGCGCTTCGGCTGCAACCGGAGAACCCCGAGTATTATCTCGGTGCGGCGATGGCCGCCCGGGTCTCGGGGGACCACCGCGCCGCCCTGGCCCACCTGCAGGCGGGCCTGGGCATCGACCCGCACCACCAGGGGATGCTGCGCTACGCCGCCGAGGTGGAGAACGGCCAGCAGCTTGTCGGCGACCGCGGGCAGCTGCTGCGCGGCCTGCTGGCCCGCGACCCCCTGAACCAGGGGCTGCACGAAGACTTCGCCGAAACCTTCATCGAAAAGCAGCGCGTCTACCGCAACCGCTTCTGGATCTTCATCCCGCTGCTGGCCTGCCTTGCCATGTTCGACTCGCTGGCTGAGGCTGCGGTCTTGGTCATCATGCCCGCGTTGATCGTGCTGGTGTCCGGCGCCTTCGCGCTGTGGAACCGGAAAACCTTCAAGAAAGCGTCCGAACCCCTGCCGGCAGGGTACGCCGGCGACATCCGCGCCCGGCACCTCTGGGTCTTTCGGGGGCTGCGGCTCTACCGGGCAAGCTGGGTCGCCGGGCTGGTTGGCGCGCTGCTGGCCTGCTTCGATGCCGCAAGCCTGCTGGGGACCGTTGTGCTGCTGCTTGGCGTGGCGGGCAGCCAGCTGGCCGCCGCGTGGGTCGACCGGGAGGCCGCCGGTGTTCCGCAGGATCCCGCGGACCGCGAGGCGCATCGGCTGTTCCTGCTGCGCCGCAGCGGGTGGCTGGCCTCCGGGTTCTGGATGCGGGCGCTGATGGTGTGCATCAACCTGGTGCTGTTCGGCTACTGCGCCGCCGGCGGCAGCAGGCTGGCCACGGTGCCACTGGCGGCGCTGGGCTTGGGCCTGCTGTCAGTGGCGGTGCCCCTGATCGTCGCGCACATCCGGTTGGGCGCGGCGGGCAACGCATTTGCCTACGGCCAGGTCGTGGGAGCCTCCTCCAAGCACCGTCGCGCGGCGCTGGTCCGCGGCAACGTGGCGGGGATCTACTTCATCGGGTTGCACCTGGTGCCCGGCCTGTTGGCGACTGGATTCGCCGCCGCGCTGCTGGTCGTGGGCCCTTCCGCACTGGCCCCCACTGACCCGTTGCCGATGGATCCCAAGCGGTCCGAGCTGGATTTCAACCTGCTCGACGAGAGCCTTGACGAGCTGCGCACCCAACACCCGGAGATCGTTGAACTGCCCTCGCTGCCGGCCGTTGAGCTGCCCTAGCGGCCGTTGCCGCGAGGCATGGATCACGATGGCCGGGTCGTCTTGGCACATGGAACGCCACAGCTTAAGATGAAGTGCTACCGAACTGCGCGCGCAGTTCACTTCCCGAGCACGAGGTGGAAAAACAGATGGCACAAATGAGCGAGGAGCTCATTGAGCAGTGGGCAGATGCCACTGCCGAAATCTACAATGAGTCCCTGACCGGTATTAATCTGACCAGGTTGCCCGATGCCGTGGCTCAGTACACTGATCTCTTCGCCCAGAGCGAGGACCTGACGTTCAATGAGGGCGCCACCCCGACCGACTACTTCGAGCACCATCCGTTCGTGGCGATCACCGCGATCCTCAACAGTCCCGATGCGCTCGAGGTGCTGGACTCGGACGCGCAGGACGCCTTGGACTCCATGGCCGACTTCGCCGAGGCCTGGTACAACTTCGACCTGGAGCAGGAGCCTGAACTCGGCATCTCCGAGGCGGACGAAGACGAAGACTGGTAAATCATCCCTCCCGCCCGGCCACCACGCCGGAAGGAAGGGCCGCAGGCCGGTTCACGCAGCGCCCCGGGCGCCGCGTGAGCCGGCCTGCGTTCTCCGAGCTTGCGCCGCAGCGTCCCGCGGCAGGGGCCGCGGGGCTTCCAGCCCTTGGCAAGACGGGCCGCGGATGGGACGATGCCGGTATGAGCCAGTTCAGCGTGTTCGAGAGCACCGTGACCATCCATCTTCCGGTGCATCGCGTCTGGGAGCTGCTGACCGACTGGGCGGCGGCACCCCTGTGGATGCACGGCATCGGATCCATGCATTCGGATGACCCCCAGCTGCGGGTGGGAACCACCTTGACCTACCGGGTCGCCGGGCACGAACGCCGGTACGAGGTCCGCGACCTCATCGAGAACCGGCTGCTGGTGCTGCACACCTCGCAGAACCCCGACGGGTTGTCCTACCGCTACGACCTGAAGGACGACGCCGGGTACACCGAAGTGGTGCTCCAGGTGGCAATCATCAATCCGGACCTGAGTGTGGAGGAGTGCGAGGAGCTGGCCGGGCATGTGCGTGAAAGCGAGGAAGACAAGCTCGACCAGCTGCGCATGTACGCCGAAACCGCTCCCTGACCCGACTCAGCCCTGCGCCGCCGCCGGGTGCGCGCCGCGCTCATAGGCGGCGCCGGGAACGAAGTCGGTTCCGGCGAAGAGCTGGTCGACGGTCACCAGGGTGTAGCCCTGCTCCTTGAGCTTTCCGACCAGGTCCGGGACCGCCTGGACCGAGCTCTTATGGATGTCGTGCATCAGGATGATCGAGCCGGGCTTGACCTCTTCCATGGCGATCTTCACGGTCTTCACCGGATCGTGGTGCTTCCAGTCCAGCGTGTCCACGTCCCACAGCACCAGCGGGTAGGGGACCAGCCGGTCGTAGACCACGCCGTGGCTGCCATAGGGCGGGCGCAGCACATCGGGCTTGCGCCCGGAGGCCTTCTCGATGGCCTCGTCGGTCCACTGGACCTCGTGCTCGATCTTCTCCTTGGTCAGCGTCGTGATGTCCGCATGGTCCCAGGTGTGGCTGCCCAGCTCGTGCCCCTCGGCGACCATGCGCTTGACGGTGTCAGGGTATCTGCCCACGTTCTTGCCCACCATGAAGAAGGTGGCCGGGGCGTCGGCTTCCTTCAACTCATCCAGCAGCCGGTCGGTGAATTCGCCCGGCCCGTCGTCGAAGGTGAGCGCCACGCACTTGGCAACGGTGCAGTCGACCGGCGCGGCGCTTTCCTCCGGCGGGGCGCTCGCCGTCTCGGAGGGGGCGGGGCCGGAAGCGCACCCGGTGAGCAGGCCGAGGCTCAGCAGCACTGCGGCGGCGCGCGGCAAGATGGTGGACGAAGACCTCATGCGTCCACCATCTCGCTTTTCGCTCCGCGCCGCATCAATGCCACGCATCCGGTGCTGGATTTTCGGTGAACAACTAGCCGTTCTCCAGTTCAGCCACGGGATCCGGGGTATCCAACGGATTGGCCAGCTCGTCCTTGGCGAATTTCCCGGCTTTCCAGGCGATGATCCCGAAGACCGGGGAGATGACCCCGGCGAAGATGAAGATCGCCTGCAGGCTCAGCAGCTGGCTCAACGGCCCGGCCACCGCCATGGACACCGGCATCAGCGCCAGCGAGACGAAGAAGTCCAGGCTGGAAATCCGTCCCAGCAGGTGCTTCGGCACCCGCCGCTGCAGCAGCGTGCCCCAGATGACCATGCCCGCCGCGTCGGTCAGCCCGAAGACCACCAGGATGGCGAAGAGCATCCAGGCGGCGTCGACATAGCCGACGAGGGCCAGCGGCAGCGTGCCCAGGCACCAGCAGGCGGTCATCAGGCTGAGGTAGCGCCGCGGGAACCGGGAGGAGGCGATCAGCAGTGATCCCGCCGCCGAGCCGATTCCGAAGAACGCCAGCGCGTAGCCGAACAGCGTGGCGTCCCCGTGCAGCTGGTCGCTGACGATGAACGGCAGCAGCACCTCGAAGGGCCCGATGAAGGAGAACACCGAGACCGCCGAGAAAAGTAGCGTCCAGCGCAACCAGCTGGTGCGCATTGTGTAGCCCACGCCTTCGCGCAGCTGTGTCAGGATGCCGGGCTGGCCCTGCTCGTCTTCCGGGGCCGCGGTGTCGTATTCCGGACGCCGCCGGATGAACTGCAGCACCGCCAGGGCCGTAAGGTGGCACAGAGCCACCCCGAGGATCGCATGGGCGGGGGAAATCAGCGCGACCAGGAAGCCCGCGGCCATGGGCCCCAGCGCGGTCTGCACGACCGGGCGGACCGTTCCCTCCAGTCCGTTCGCGGCCAGCAACTGTTCCCCGGGAAGCATCCTGGGCAGCAGCGCGGAATACGCCGGGTAGAAGAAGGCCGCCCCGGCACCGGCGAAAAAGCCGGTAACGCTCAGGTGCCACAGCTGCACCGCGCCGGTCAGCGACAGCACCGCGGTGCCGGACATGACCAGCAGGTACAGCGCCTGGATGCCGATCACGATCCTGCGGCTTGAATAGCGGTCGGCCGCGATCCCGCCGACCAGCACCAGCGCCAGCAGCCCGACGCTGTTCACGGTGGCGACCACCGACAGCTCCATCGGCCCGCCGCCCAACGCGCGCACCTGGTAGACCATTGCCACGGCCCACATGCCCGAGGCGAAGGTTGATGCCACCATGGCGCTGGCCAGCAGCGCATAGTCCCGTTGTGAAAATGGCCTGACCAGGCGCTGCATGGAAGTCGTCAAGGTGCTCATGACGTGCTCCTGTCCCGCATGTGTAGAAATCAATCATCAGGCCACTGATTGAATTTTGTCAATCACTATTTTGCGATCTTTCGGGCAAAACAGCGGCGCCGGCGGCCCCGGGAAAATCGGGGGCCGCCGGCGCCGTGGCCAGCTGCTGGAACTACTCGGAGTCGTGGTCGGTTTCCAGAACCTTGACCAGTTTGTCCAGGGCTTCCTCGGCGCCCTCGCCCTCGGCGCGCAGGATGACGGTGGTGCCGTATTCGGCGCCAAGCCCCATGAGGGAGAGGATGCTGGAGGCGTCCAGCGCGTCTTCGGCCGGTTCGCCTTCCAAGGCGATGGTGACCTCTACGGGGGCCTCGGCCGCGGCTTCGGCGAAGATGGCTGCCGGGCGGGCGTGCAGTCCCACGCGGCTGCCGATGATTGCTTGACGTTCTGCCATGACAGGCTCCTTTGATCTGGTGGTTTGTTTTCTTGGTTCTACAGGCCGAAGCGGTCCAGCTCCGGCAGTTCGGCGCGCACGAGCCGCCGGGCCTCGGAGGCCGAGTCGGCGTCCAGGGCGAGCGCTGCCAGACGTCGGGCGGCGGGCAGGTCCACCGTGCGCAGCACCGCCGCGACCGGGGACAGCGCCCGCTTGTTCATGGACAGTGTGTTCACGCCCAGGCCGACCAGCACCACGGCCAGCGCCGGGTCGGCCGCGGCCTCGCCGCACACGCCCACCGGCTTGCCTCCGGCGCTCCGGGCACCCTCGGAGGTGGCCTTGATCAGGTGCAGCACCGCCGGCTGCCACGGGTCGTTCAGCTCGGCCATGGCGCCCAGCTGGCGGTCGGCGGCCATCGTGTACTGGGTCAGGTCGTTGGTTCCCAGCGAGACGAAGTCGCAGCGGGACAGGATGCCGCCGGCCAGCACCGCCGCGGAGGGAACCTCGATCATGGCGCCGCCGGTGGGCAGGCCCGCCTCGGCGACCATGGCCGCGAACGCGCCGGCCTCGGCCGGGGTGGAGATCATCGGGGCCATGGTCCAGACCTCGGCCTGGTGCTCCCCGGCCGCCTGCGCGATGGCCGCCAGCTGGCGGGACAGCACGCCGGGGCTGGCCGCGTCAGTGCGGTAGCCGCGCACACCCAGGGCGGGGTTCGGCTCGGTGGTGTCGGTCAGGAAGGGCAGCGGCTTGTCCGCGCCGGCATCCAGCGTGCGCACCACGACTTTCTTGCCGGCGAAGGCCTCGAAGACCGCGCCGTAGGCGGCCACCTGCTCCTGGTGCGTCGGCTCGGCATCGCGGCCCAGGAAGCAGAACTCGGTGCGCAGCAGTCCCACGCCCTGGGCACCGGCGGCCGCGGCCGCCTGGGCATCAGTCCCGCTGCCCACATTGGCCAGCAGCGGAACCAGATGCCCGTCGGCCAGCATGCCGTTGCCGTCGAAGTCCGGCAGCGGTTCGCGGTTTGCGTAGGTGGCTGCCAGGTGCTCCTGCTCGGCGCCGGGGTTCGTGGTTACGGTGCCGCTGATGCCGTCGGCGAAGACCAGCATGCCGTCATCCAGCGCGGTGGTGCCGGCGGCGGCGACGATGGCGGGCAGGCCCAGCGAGCGGGCGATGATCGCGGTGTGCGACTGCGGCCCGCCGTCGGAGGTGACCAGGGCCAGCACCTTGGCCGGATCCAGGGTGGCGGTGTCGGCCGGGGCCAGATCCACCGCGGCCAGCACGAACGGCACGTCCGAGTCCGGGATGCCCGGGGCGGGCACCCCGCGCAGCTCGGCCACGATGCGGGCGCGCACGTCCAGCACGTCGCCGGCGCGTTCGGCCATGTAGCCGCCCAGCGCCGCGAGCTGGGTCGCCACCGCGTCGGCGGCTTCCCAAATGGCCGATTCGGCGCAGGTGCCGCCGGAGACCAGCTTGCTGGCGGACTTGAGCAGGGTGCGGTCGCTGGCCATCAGCGCGGTGGCCTTCAGCACGGCCTGCGCGTCTCCGGTGGCGGTGGCCGCGCGGGCCTTGAGGGCTGCGGCGACGGACTGCGTGGCCGCGGCCAGGCGCTCGATTTCAGCGTCGGCGGTGGAGCCTTCAGGCAGCGGG
The DNA here is from genome assembly GCF_003309065.1 of Glutamicibacter soli. Classification (GTDB taxonomy): domain Bacteria; phylum Actinomycetota; class Actinomycetes; order Actinomycetales; family Micrococcaceae; genus Glutamicibacter; species Glutamicibacter soli. Next base: position 68,117 of record NZ_POAF01000006.1, read on the forward strand.
GCGCCGTCGGCCGGGGCGGTGATCGGATCGGGCATGCGCAGCACCGGCCCGATCACGCGCCCGGCGCTGACGCCGACGCCGTGGTAGGAAACCTGCTGCGTGCTCATGCTGCGACTCCTGCCGATTCGGCGGCTGCCGGCTGGGCCTGGACGGCCGGGGACTTGCGGACGAACTTCTTCAGGATGATGACCAGCAGCGCCGAGATCACCGTACCAATCACGGTGGCAAGCAGGAAGAGCGGCCAGGTGTTGTTCATCGCGAAGAAAACGAAGATGCCGCCGTGCGGAGCCTGGCTGACCACGTTGAAGACCATGACCAGCGAGCCTGTGACGCCGGCGCCCACCATGGAGGCGGGGATGACGCGCAGCGGGTCGGCCGCGGCGAATGGGATGGCTCCCTCGGAGATGAAGGCGGCGCCCAGCAGCCAGGCGGCTTTGCCGTTTTCGCGCTCGGCCCCGCTGAACAGCTTTGGGGCGATCACGGTGGCCAGGGCCATGGCCAGCGGCGGCACCATGCCGGCGGCCATCACTGCGGCCATGATCATCAGCGGGGCGGGGTTCTCCACCAGCGAGCCGGCGCCCAGGCCTGCCACGGCGAAGGAGTAGGCGACCTTGTTGACCGGACCGCCCAGGTCCACTGCCATCATCAGGCCCAGGATCAGGCCCAGGCCGGCGGCGGCCACACCCGACATGCCCGAGAGCCAGTCGTTCAGCGCTTCGGTCAGGCGCGCGATCGGCCCGCCGAGCACCAGGAACATCAGCCCGGAGGCGATGATGGAGCCCAGCAGCGGCACGATGACCACCGGCATCAGCCCGCGCAGCCAGCGCGGCACGGACCAGGAGTTGATCCAGCGGCAGGCCAGGCCGGCGATCACGCCGCCGACGATGCCGCCGATGAAGCCTGCGCCCATGAATCCCGCCACCGCGCCGGCGGTGAAGCCAGGGGCGATGCCCGGACGGTCGGCGTAGGCGTAGGCGATATAGCCGGCCAGCGCCGGGACCAAAAAGCCCATCGACAGCGAGCCGATCTTGAAGGCGGCGGCGCCCAGGTAGGCGAGCAGCCCTGCCTCGGGCAGGTTCCAGAGCGTGTTCTCGCCCAGGTAGGTGTCGGCCACGTCGGTAATGGCGTAGCCGCCGAGCAGGAAGCCCAGCGCGATCAGCAGGCCGCCGCCGGCGACGAACGGGATCATGTAGGACACGCCGGTCAACAGCGCGCGCTTCAGCCCTCCGCCGAAGCTTTCCTTCGTGGCGTCCGGACCCTGGGCGGGATCCTCGGCCGCAGCTGCAGGGACCCGGCGGGCGTGCGGGTCGGTGGAGGCCGCCACCGCGTCGGTGAGCAGCTTGGCCGGCTCGTCCACGCCGCGCTTGACCGGCACCTGGATGACAGGCTTGCCGGCGAAGCGGCCGCGGTCGCGCACGTCCACGTCCACGGCGAAGATCACCGCGTCCGCCTCATTGATCAGCGCCGCATCCAGCGGGGTGGAGCCGGAGGAGCCCTGGGTTTCCACGGCGAAGTCGATGCCCAGCTCAGCGGCGGCCTGGGCCAGCGCGTCGGCAGCCATGTAGGTGTGCGCGATGCCGGTCGGGCAGGCGGTGACCGCGACGACCTTCGCGCGCTTGGTGACGGCCGGTTCGGCCGCTGCCGGTTCAGTCGCGGCCGGGGCTGCTGCTGGCGCGGCCGGGGCGTCGGAGATGACCTCGGCGACCAGGTCCACGATTTCCCGGGGGCTCTTGGCCTCGCGCAGCGCGGCGGTGAAGCTCTTCTTCACCAGCGCGCGGGCCAGCTTGGAGAGCAGCTTCAGGTGGTCCTTGTCCGCGCCTTCCGGGGCGGCGATGAAGAAGATCAGGTCGGCCGGGCCGTCCTTGGCGCCGAAGTCCACCGGATCGGCCAGCCGGGCCATGGCCAGGGTCGGGGCGGTCACCGCGGCCGAACGGCAATGCGGGATCGCGATGCCTCCGGGCACGCCGGTGGCGGTTTTCGCTTCGCGGGCCAGCGCGTGCTCGGCCAGTTCCGCGGCATCGGTGGCCCGGCCCTGCGCGGTGATCTGGTTGGCCAGATGCGTGATGACGTCATGGGTGGTGGTGCCCAGGGAGGCATCCAGAGTGACGAGTCCGGGGGTGATCAGATCGCTCATGGTTAGGATCCTTGTCTTGGCGTGAGAGCGGTGACGGCGACAGCGTCAGTGCGGAGGTCGTGGCGGGTGGGAATGGTCGAACCGGGCAGCGAGGCCGCGGCCGTTCCGTAGGCGATGGCCAGGCGCAGTTTCTGCGCCGGGTCCGCTCCCGCCGTATCTGCCAGCAGATAGCCGGCCAACGATGAATCCCCGGCGCCCACGGTGCTGCGCACGGTGATCGGGTCATGGATTCCATGCCAGGAGCCGTCCGCGGTGGACAGCACCGCCCCGGCGGCGCCCAGCGTGGCGAGCACGGCGCCGGCTCCGCGTTCCAGCAGCGTGGCGCTGGTGCGGGCAGTGAGTTCGGGGGAGGCTTCCAGCTCGTCCTCGGTGAGCGTGGATCCGGCCAGTTCGGCCAGTTCCTCGCCATTGGGCTTGAGCAGGTCCGGGACGTGCTGCGGGCCGTGGGCGAACAGCTGGCGCAGCGGGGCTCCGGAGGTGTCCACCGCGATCTTCGGGCAGCCGGTGCCCAGCCTCTGGCGCAGCCGCGCGGTCAGCTTGGCGTAGTAGTCGTCCGGGACCCCTGGGGGCAGCGAGCCTGCCATGACCAGCCAGGACGCCGAGGTGGCGGCCAGCTGCTCGGTGATCAGCTGTTCCAGCTGGGCCAGGGTGGCGGCGCCGAGCACCGGGCCCGGTTCATTGATCTTGGTGGTGACGCCTTGGCGGTCCACCAGCGTGATGTTGGTGCGCAGCGGGGCCGCGATGGGCAGCGCGCGGTGCGGGAGCTTGTCGGCGGCCAGCGCCATGACCAGCGGGTCGCTGGCGTCCCCGGGCAGCAGGGCCAGGGATCCTGATCCCGCGGCGGTGATGGCTCGGGTGACATTCACTCCCTTGCCGGCCGCCTGCACGCGGCTGGAGTCGGCGCGCTGCACGGCCCCCGGCACCAGCGCAGCGCCCAGCTCGATGGTCTTGTCCAGCGCCGGGTTGCAGGTCAGGGTGACGATCATGCCACGATCACCTCGACGTCGGCTGCTTCCAGCGCCGCGGCCAGCTCGGCGCCCGGCTGCCGGTCGGTGACCAGGGTGTCGATGGCGTGCAGCGACGCGAAGCGGACCAGGGTTTCCTGGTCGAATTTCGAGCCGTCGGCCAGCAGCACCACGCGGCGGGCGCTGGCCACCAGCGAGCGCTTGACCGCCGCCTCCAGCGGATCGGGGGTGCTCAGCCCGAAGTCCGCGGCGAGCCCGTTGGTTCCGATGAAGGCGATGTCCGCGCGGTAGTTGGCGTATTCCTGGGCGGTGCGGGCGCCGCTGGCCGCGCCGGTGATGCCGCGGACGCGTCCGCCGATCAGCTCCAGGGCGATGTGCTGGCTCTGCACGAGCACCGAGGCAATGGGCAGCGCGTGGGTGATGACCACCAGGCTGTTTCCGGTGTTCGTCTTGAGCATGCGCTCGGCCAGGATTTCGGTGCTGGTCCCGGCGTCCAGGATGACCGAGGCCTCGGAGACCGGGATCAGGCTCAGCGCGCGCTGGGCGATGCGGGCCTTGGCCTCGGCATGGATGGCGGTGCGCACCACGTAGCTTTCCTCGCGGGTGCTTGCTTCGCTGGTGGCTACGGCGCCGCCGTGCACGCGGCGCAGGTGGTTCTCGGATTCGAGCTGCGCCAGGTCCCGGCGCACGGTTTCACGGGTGATGCCGAAGCGGTCGGCGAGCTGCGCCACGGTGACTTTTCCGTCGACCGCGAGCTGCTCTACGATCAGCCGGTGTCGTTCTTCGGCGAACATTTCTGCCTCCGCTGGGATTCATGACCTGCAACACATGGATCTGTGTTTAGATGACTTTATGCCCGATTGCGTGGCTGGGTCAAGTGAAATGCGGAGAAACTTTTGGCTTTATCTGTGTTTGAGTGGGTTTTGCGGGCCGCGGGTGCGCCGGACTAGCGGATCTGGTTGCGGCTGGCGTAGGCGGTCGAGCTGTTGAACTCCTGCCCGTCGAACAGCTCGTCGATGGTGACTGGGGAGTAGCCCTGCTGCTTCAGCCGCTTGATGAGCTCGGGCACGGCCTTGACCGTGCTCTCATGGATGTCGTGCATCAGGATGATCGATCCGTCGCGCACTTCCTCCATGGCGATGCTCGCGACCTTCGCCGGGTCGCGGTGCTGCCAATCCAGCGTGTCCACGTCCCAAAGCACCAGCGGGGCGTCGATGAGCGCATCGACCTGGGCGTTGTGCGCACCGTAGGGAGGACGCACGGTGCCGGGATGGACGCCGGTCAAATCCTTGATGATGGCAGCCGCCGTGTCGATCTCGTGGGTGATCTGCGAGCTGCTCAGCGCGGTGAGCGCCTTGTGGTCGTGGGTGTGGCTGCCCAGCTGGTGCCCTTCGATGACCATGCGGTGCAGGGTTTCCGGGTACTTCTGCGCGTTCTGCCCCAGCAGGTAGAACGTGGCCGGGACATCCGCGGCGGCCAGGTGGTCCAGCAGCCGCTCGGTGTGGCGCCCCGGCCCGTCGTCGAAGGTCAGCGCCACGCACTTGGACTGGTCGCAGTCGACCTCGGGGCGCGGATGCAGCCGCATCGGCCCGGCCGGCGCCACTACGGCGGGGATCTGTGGGGCGGCTTGCGCGAGAACGCCGGTGGACCCCGAAAGCCGAGGGCTTTCCTGGCCGGGAAGCAGCTTCGCCACCGCCTGCTTGGCGAAGCCGTCCTCGGCTTGGACCTGCGAGGTGCAGGAGGCCAAAAGCAGTGCGGACGCGACGACAGGGAGCACCGCAAGGCGGCGGGAAAGGGGAGGCATTAATCAACCTTCCCGCGCCGCCGCCGCGGTTTTCAAACTGGCGGACCGCGTTGTCCGCAAACTCCACCGAATTGTTATCAAAACCGCTGAAAACCACCGGAATTCCGGGGATAAATGTGCCTTGGGTCTCAGTCGGGCGTGCGGGGCGCTACCCGCGGACCTTCTGGGTTCCGCGATTGAGCAGGTACACCAGGTAGATGCCACCGATGCAGACGGTGACCACACCTACCGGCAGCTGGATCGGGGCGAAAAGCCGCTGGGCCAGCAGGTCTCCCAGCGCCAGCAGGAAGGCCCCGGTCAGCGCCGTCGGGATCAGGTTCAACGAGCCCCCGCCCACCAGGCGCCGCGCCAGCTGCGGGGCGACCAGCGCAACGAAAGCGATCGGGCCGGCCAGGGCGGTCACCGCGGAAACCAGCAGGACCGCCAGCGTCACCAGCACCAGCTTGGTGCGCTCGACCTTCATGCCCAGGGCGCTGGCCAGGTCGTCGCCCATCTGCAGCATCTGCAGGGACTTCGAGCCGACAAGCACCGCGGCTAGGGAGGCCAGCACGACAATCGACACGGGAATCACCCCGGCCCAGGTCACGCCGTTCAGGGTGCCGGCGCCCCACACTGCGGCGGCCATGGCCACGTCCAGTTCCGCGCGCAGTACCAGGTAGTGGTTGAACGAGGCAAGCACCGCGGAGACGCCGATGCCCACCAGGATCAGCCGGAATCCGTGGGTGCCGTTGCGCCAGGCCAGCAGGTACACCACGAAGGCGGTCAGCAGGCCGCCGGCCAGCGCGCCGAGGCTGGTGGCGAGGAATCCGCCGCCGACCACCGTCAGCACCACCAGCGCCCCGGTGTAGGCGCCGGTGGAGAAGCCGATGATGTCGGGGGAGCCCAGCGGGTTGCGGGTCAGCGTCTGGAAGACCGCGCCGGACACGGCCAGGCCGGCGCCGAAGACCAGTGCGGCGGTCGCCCGGGGCATGCGCCATTGCCAGACGACGGTGGTCTCCAGCCCCTCGCCGCCGCCGAAGAGGATCGTCAGGACCCGCCACGGGCTGAGAGAGTACTCGCCGCCGGATACCGCGAAGACGGTGGCCAGCAGGACGGCGGCCGCCAGGGCGAGCCCGACCGAGCGGGAGCGGGTGGAACGCTTGAGGCTCCGGGTCTTGTTGGTCGATACGATGCTCACAGGGCCGCCGCCTTGGGGCTGCGGGCCAGCATGATCAGCATCGGCGCGCCGATGAACGCGCAGACCACGCCGGCCTGCAGCTCGCCGGGAAGCATGACGCGGCCCAGCACGTCCGCGACGAGCAGGAGCATGGGTGCCAGCAGGCAGGTGTAGGCCATGACCCAGCCGGTGCCGGAACCTGCCAGCCGGCGCGCGGCATGCGGCGCCATCAGGCCGATGAAGCCGATGGCGCCCACCGCGGCGGTGGCCGAAGCAGCCAGGATGGTGATGGCGATCAGCACCAGGATGCGGGTGTTGCGCACGTTCACGCCCAGCGCGGTGGCCGCGTCGTCTCCGAGCGCCAGCCCGTCCAGCGACCGCGCGCAGAGCGCAGCGAGCAGGATTCCGACGGCGGTCAGCAGCGCCAGCGGAACGATGATGGAGGCGTCCCGGCCCTGCAGCGAACCGATGGTCCAGGCGCGCAGCTGGTCGAAGGCCTGCGGGCGCACTAGCGACAGGGCGGTGCCAAGTCCGGTGAAGATCGCGCCGATGGCTACACCCGAGAGCACCAGGCGCACCGGGTCCGAGGAACCCGCGCGGGGACGGCCGATCAGGTAGACCAGCGCTGCGGTGAGCAGGGCGCCGAGGAAGGCGAAGGGGACATAGCCGGCGAACCCCGAGACGCCCAGGAATCCGACAGCGGTCACGATGGCCAGCGAGGCGCCGGCGTTGACACCCAGGATGCCCGGTTCGGCCAGCGGGTTGCGTGTCAGCGATTGGGCCAGCAACCCTGCCACACCCAGCCCGGCGCCGGCGAAGACTGCCAACAGCGCGCGCGGCAGCCGCGAGGACAGGATGAGGCTGCGCTCGACGGACTCCACGGGATCTGCCAGCGCGGAAAAAATTTGTTGCAGGCTCAGGGATTTTGAGCCGATGGTCAGCGACACGGTGGCCAGAGCGACCAGCAGGACCGCCAGCATCGCGAGAATCAACAAATGTTTGCTCGGTGACTTGCTACGTTGCAAATCATCGGGTGGAGATAAGGTCTTCACGGTGTGGGGGTCGCACTTTCACGCTGAGAATGGTGACTGGAACACCTTATCGTGAATGTTGCAGTAGATGATGCTTACCTATCAAGCTGCGCGACTGAATACGGTATATTGGCGTTGTGAATTTCTTGAACACTCGTACTTCGTGGGGCCGCACCATCCTCGGCGCCACCGCTGCACTCATGGTTGCAGTCACCGCCGGCTGCGGCGCAGCCACCAGCACCTCGGACTCCAACGCCGGTAACAAGGACGTTGCCGTAGGCGGCCAGAGCTTCACGACCGCGGATGAGGAAACCGCCAAGTTCGGCTCGGATGCCGAAGCCGGCCAGTTCCCCCGCACCGTGACCCACGCCAACGGCACCACCGAAATCCAGGCCAAACCGCAGCGCGTGGTCGTGCTGGATACCGGTGAGCTGGACGCGGTGCTCTCCCTGGGCGTCACCCCGGTAGGCATCCCGTCCACCGAGGGCGCGAACTCCGTGCCGAGCTACCTGGCCGACGAGGTCAAGGATGCCAAGACCGTGGGCACCATCCAGGAGCTGAACCTGGAGGCCATCGCCGCGCTGAACCCGGATCTGATCATCGGCTCCCAGCTGCGCGCAGACAAGCTGTACAGCCAGCTCAACCAGATCGCCCCGACCGTCTTCTCCATCCGCCCGGGCTTCCCGTGGAAGGAGAACTTCCTGCTGGCCGGCGAGGCGCTGGGCGAGGAAACCAAGGCGGTTTCCGTGCTGAACGACTACCAGGCCAAGGCCACCGCGCTGAACGAAGACGTCGAGGGCGATCCGAAGATCTCGCTGCTGCGCTTCATGCCGGAGAAGATCCGCCTGTATGCCAACAAGTCTCTGATCGGCGTGATCCTGGCCGACGCCGGATTCTCTCGTCCGGACAACCAGGACATCGACGACCTGGCCGCAGAAATCTCCGCGGAGAACCTGGCGGATGCCGACTCCGACTGGCTGTTCTACACCTCCTACGGAACCCCGGAAGCCACCGGCGAGAAGGCCGCGGTGGAAGGTCCGCTCTGGGGCCAGATGCAGGCGGTCAAGGACGGCCAGGCCATCCGCGTGAACGACGACGTCTGGTTCCTGGGCCTGGGCCCGACCGGCGCCAACCAGATCCTGGACGACCTGCGCGGCTACTTGGTCAAGTAGCGCCGAAAAAGACAACACAGCGGTGCCGCCCTTCATTCAGAAGGGCGGCACCGCCGTGTTCGTCCCGGAGATTCCCTAGGCCAGCAGCTGGCGCTTGGAGGAAATCACGCCGGTGTTGAATCCGGCCAGGCGCAGCCCGCCGTGGAAGCGGGCATGCTCGATCTTCACGCAGCGGTCCATGACCACGTTCAGGCCCGCGGCCTCGGCACGGTGGGCCACTTCTTCATGCCAGGTGCCCAGCTGCAGCCACAGGGTCTTCGCCCCGACCGCCAGCGCCTCGTCCAGCACGCCCGGGATGTCCTCGTGCTTGCGGAACACCTCGACCAGGTCCGGGGACTCCGGCAGGTCGGCCAGCGACTTGTACACCGGCTGGCCCAGGATCTCGTCCAGCACCGGGTTGATGAAGTACACCTTGTACTTCGAGGAGGACAGCAGGTAGGTGGCCACGAAGTAGCTGGCCCGCGAGGGCTTGTTCGAGGCGCCGACAATCGCGATGGTCTTGGTGTCGCGCAGGATGTTCAGGCGCTGCGCGGCGCCCGGGCCCTGCCAGGTGCGTTCAGCGGTGCTCATTAGTTCGCTCCCTTCGAAGCGGCGGGAACGGCGCAGGATGCTCCGTCGTAGGCCGGTGCCGCGAAGTCGGACTCCAGCGTGCCTTCCTGCGAGGCGGCCAGCGCCTGGTCGAGGTCCCAGAGGATGTCCTCGACGTCCTCCAGGCCGACCGACAGGCGGATCAGGTCTTCCGGAACGCCGGCGGCGACCAGCTGTTCGGCGCTGAGCTGCTGGTGGGTGGTTGAGGCGGGGTGCAGCACCAGGGTGCGGGCGTCGCCGATGTTCGCCAGGTGGCTTGCCAGCTGCAGCGCGTCGATGAACTTGGCGCCGGCCTCGCGGCCGCCCTTGACACCGAAGCTGAAGACCGAGCCAACGCCCATCGGCAGCAGCTTGGCTGCCTGCTCGTGCTGCGGGTGGGATTCCAGCCCCGCGTAGTTCACGTAGGTGACTCGCTCGTCGGCTTCCAGCCAGGCGGCGACCTGCTTGGCGTTGGAAAGGTGGTTGTCCATGCGCTGGGGCAGGGTCTCCAGGCCCTGCAGCAGCTGGAAGGCCGACTGCGCCGGCAGCGCCGGGCCGAAGTCGCGCAGCTGCTCGCTGCGCAGCTTGGTCAGGAAACCGTATTCGCCGAAGTTGGCCCACCAGGAGACGTTGCCGTAGCTGGCCACCGGCTCGGTCATGGTCGGGAACTTGCCGTTGCCCCAGTTGAAGGTGCCTGACTCGATGACCACGCCACCCAGGGTCGTGCCGTGGCCGCCGATGAACTTGGTGGCCGAGTGGATCACGATGTCCGCGCCGTGCTCGATCGGGCGCAGGATGTACGGCGGAGTCAGCGTGGAGTCGACCACCAGCGGGATGTCGTGGCGATGCGCCACCTCGGCCAGTCCGGCCAGGTCCGCGATGTCTCCGGAAGGGTTGGCCACGACCTCGGTGTAGACGGCCTTGGTGTTCTCGCCGATCGCCGCCTCGAAATCGGCCGGGTCGTTGGAGTCGACGAAGGTGGTGTCGATGCCGAAGCGGCGCAGCGAGACGTCCAGCTGCGTAATGGTGCCGCCGTAGAGCTTGGCCGAGGCCACGATGTGGTCGCCGGCCTGGGCCAGCGCGGCGAAGGTGACGAACTCCGCGGCCATGCCGGAGCCGGTGGCTACCGCGCCGAGGCCGCCTTCCAGCGAGGCCATGCGTTCCTCGAACGCGGCCACGGTCGGGTTGCCGATGCGCGAATAGATGTTCCCGTACTTCTGCAGGGCGAACAGGTTCGCGGCATCGTCGGCGTCCTTGAAGACGAACGAGGTGCTCTGGTAGATCGGCACCGCGCGGGCGCCGTGCTCGGCATCGGGGGTGCCTCCGGCGTGCAGCGCGCGGGTGCGGAATCCAAACTTGTGGTCTGCCATGGTGGCTTATGACTCCTTGTCGATACGTTCTTGGCCTCCGTGCCGAACACGGAAGCCATCGAGGCAGGAATCCCGGTCAATGTCGCTTGAACGCCGGGTAGGCGGAAAGCAGCTCCATCGTTTCTGGCGGTAGCACCGTATCCACCGGCTGTGGCAGGTTGCTGCGGCGTCATCGAACCAGTTCTCTCGGCCGCTCGGGATGGTTGTAACAATCTTCGCAACATGACCGAAAATGACCCAACTATGAGTCGTAACGTTGCGTATTGCTTCCTTCGCCACAGATTCTTCGATATCTTTGCGCTGCGCCTATGCTCGAGTCATGGACACCGCGTTGGCATTGGTACGACATGGGCAGACCGACTGGAATCTGGCCGGCCGCCTGCAGGGCCGCACCGACATCGAGCTGAACGACACCGGACGCCACCAAGCGCGCAGCCTGGGGCGCTTCCTGAAGGGCAAAGGCTGGGACCTGCTGCTGGCCTCCCCGCTGGCCCGCGCCCAACAGACTGCGGCGCTGATCGCCGAGCAGCTTGGGGCCGAGACCGGACCGGCGGTGCCCACCCTGACCGAGCGCAGTTTCGGCCCGCTGGAGGGGCGCATCATGGCCGAGGTCAGCGATCTGGAAGCCGCCGAGGTGCAGCACGAACTGGAAACCCACCAGCAGATCCTTGACCGGGCGCTGCCTGCGCTGCTCCAGCTGGTGCAGGAGCACGCGGGGCGCAGGATCATGGTCGTCAGCCACGGCGCGACCATGCGCACTATCCGCGACGCGCTCGCCGGAAGCCGGCAGCCCCAGGGCGTGGAGAACGGCGAAGTGATCGACATCGACCTGAAGCGGCTGGAAGAAATCGCCGCTGACTTGGACACGGTGCGCCTGTAGCTGGCTTCTCCGATTGCGCCTTGGCGCCGCGGAGCAAAAAATTTTCGCTCCCGACCTCACAAACCGCCCCTGCGGTACGTTTACAAGGTGAGAGCCCGCAAGGGGAAGCAGCCGCCGGGAGAGCCATGCAGATACCGTTCGAACGGATTGTCCAGGACCATGGGCTGGCCGTGCTGCGTGTGTGCCGTGCCCTGCTGGATGAGCATCGCGCCCAGGATGCGTGGTCGGAAACGTTCCTAGCCGCGCTCAAGGCCTATCCGGATCTGCCGGATGATGCCAACGTGCAGGCCTGGCTGGTCACCATCGCCCATCGCAAGGCCATCGACGAACTGCGCAAGAACCCGTCCGAGGTGTTGGCCGAGGTGCTGCCCGAGACAGAAGTCGGGCAGGCGGGACGGCCCGAAGCCAGGATCATGGATGGAGAACTGTGGCAGGCGGTCAAGGCGCTGCCTCAGAAGCAGCGTTTCGTGCTCGCCTACCGGTACCTGGGCGGATTGAGCTACGCGCAGATCTCGCAGATCCTTTCAGGTTCCGAAGCGGCCGCCCGCCGCGCGGGCAGCGACGGAATCAAGAACCTGCGTACCCATTGGAAGCACGCGCAGATGCTGGAGGAGTTGTCATGAGCGAACGGACTGCCGCCGTCCCTGCAACGCGGGACGAAGAACGGATCCTGGCCGAATTGAACAAAAAATTTGTTCATGATGCCCGCAGCCAGCAGCTGATCGAGATTTCCTACCGCATTGTCGACAGCCCGATCGGTGCTCTGCTGCTGGCCTCCACCGAGGCCGGGCTGGTCCGGGTGGCCTTCGAGACCGAGGGGCATGAGCGCATCCTCGAGGTGCTCGCGCACAAGGTGGGTCCGCGGATCCTGAAGGACGACCGGTCGCTCGACGATGCGGCCAGGCAGCTCGACCAGTACTTCTCCGGTTCGCTGCAGGAATTCAGCCTTCCGCTGGACCTGCGGCTTTCCACCGAGTTCCGTCGGCAGGTGCAACTGGAACTGGGCCGCATCGCCTACGGGCGGACGCAGAGCTACGCCCAGGTGGCCGAGCACATCGGCAAGCCGAAGGCGGTGCGGGCCGTCGGCTCGGCCTGCGCCACGAACCCGCTGCCCATTGTGCTTCCATGCCACCGCGTGCTGCGCACGGACGGTTCGCTGGGCGGCTACCTCGGGGGACTGGACGTGAAAACGCAGCTGCTGAAGCTGGAGAACCCGGAATTCGACGGCGGCGAAGCCACCCTGTTCTGAGCATGCCGCCAACACTGTGCCGGCAGCAACTGCAAATGAAGAGACCGGTGGCCGCCGCCTTCCCGAAGGAAGGCGGCGGCCACCGGCTTCTCAGCTAGAAGCTAGCGCAAGGGAACTAGTTCTTGCGGGCCAGCTCGAAGCGGTCTGCGTCCATGAGCTTGGCCCAAGCCGCTGCGAAGTCCTTGACGAACTTCTCCTTGGCATCGTCCGAAGCGTATACCTCGGCGAGGGCGCGCAGCTCGGAGTTGGAACCGAAGACCAGATCCACGCGGCTGCCGGTCCAACGGCCGTCGGTGGTGGTGTAGGTCTGCTCGTCTGCCGACGGGGTCCACTCTAGGCCGAGCTCCAGCAGGTTCGCGAAGAAGTCGTTGGTCAGTGCGCCCGGGGTGTCGGTGAAGACGCCCAGGTTGGAGCCGTCCCAGTTATTGCCGATAACGCGCAGGCCGCCGAGCAGCACGGTCATCTCCGGAGCCGACAGGCCCAGCAGATTCGCGCGGTCGATCAGCAGGTACTCGCTTGGCAGGTCCAGGAAGCCCGAGTCGTAGTTGCGGAAGCCGTCGGCGACCGGCTCCAGCCAGGCGAACTGCTCGACGTCGGTCTGCTCCTGGGTGGCGTCTACGCGACCCGGGGTGAACGGAACTTCTACCTGCTGGCCTGCGGCCAGGGCAGCCTGCTCGACACCCACGTTGCCGGCCAGGACCACAACATCGGCGAAGGAAGCCTTGATCTCGGAGGTGGCGTTGAACTGGTCAACGATTTCCTCGAGCTTGGCGATCACCGGCTTCAGCTGCGCTGGCTGGTTGACCGACCACGAAACCTGCGGCTCCAGGCGGATGCGGCCGCCGTTGACGCCGCCGCGCTTGTCCGAGGAACGGAAGGTCGCTGCGGCCTTCCACGCGGTGGAGACCAGCTGCTGCACCGACAGTTCGGCGCCGTTGATCAGGGACTTCAGCTCGGCGATTTCCTTGGCACCCAGGGTGACCTCAGGAGCTGCCGGCAGCGGATCCTGCCAGAGCAGATCCTCGGCCGGAACCTCCGGGCCGAAGTAGCGGGACTTCGGGCCCATGTCGCGGTGGGTCAGCTTGAACCAGGCACGGGCGAAGGCATCGGCGAACTGGTCCGGGTTCTCCTTGAAGTTCTTGGAGATCGGGCCGTAGATCGGGTCGAAGCGCAGAGCAAGGTCGCTGGTTAGCATGCGCGGTTCGCGGTGCTCCAGGGTATCGAATGCCGGCTGGACCAGGCCTGCGCCGCCGCCGTTGACCGGGCGCCATTGCTTGGCACCTGCCGGGGACTCGAAGAGCTCCCACTCGTAGGCGAAGAGGATGTGGAAGAACTCGTTGTCCCAACGGGTTGGGTGGTAGGTCCAGGTGACCTCGAGGCCGGAAGTCACGGTGTCCGCGCCCTTGCCGGTGCCGTGGCCGTTCTTCCAGCCCAGACCCTGCATTTCCAGCGGGGCTGCTTCCGGATCCGGGCCGATCTTGTCATCGGCGTGGGCGCCGTGGGTCTTGCCGAAGGTGTGGCCGCCGGCGATCAGGGCTACGGTCTCTTCGTCGTTCATGCCCATGCGGCGGAAGGTTTCGCGGATGTCGATAGCCGAAGCCAGCGGATCCGGGTTGCCGTCCGGGCCCTCAGGGTTGACGTAGATCAGACCCATCTGGACTGCAGCCAGGGGGGCTTCCAGGTCGCGCTTGCCGGTGTAGCGCTCGTTGTCCAGCCACACCTTCTCCGGGCCCCAGTAGACGTCGTCGTCAGCTTCCCAGACGTCCTTGCGTCCGCCGCCGAAACCGAAGGTCTCGAAGCCCATGTCTTCGAGAGCCACGTTGCCGGCAAGCAGGATCAGGTCGGCCCAGGAGATGGCCTGGCCGTATTTCTTCTTCACTGGCCACAGCAGACGGCGAGCCTTATCCAGCGACACGTTGTCCGGCCACGAGTTCAGTGGCGCGAAGCGCTGCTGGCCTGCGCCGCCGCCGCCACGGCCGTCGTGGGAGCGGTAGGTGCCGGCGGAGTGCCATGCCATGCGGATGAAGAACGGACCGTAGTGTCCGAAGTCTGCTGGCCACCAGTCGTGGGACTGGGTCATGATTTCAGCCAGATCGGCCTTGACGGCCGCGAGGTCGAGGGCGCTGAAGGCCTCGGTGTAGTCGAAGTCCTCGTCCAGCGGGTTCGAAACCTGCTGGTTCTTGGCCAGGATCTTCAGGTTCAGCTTGCTCGGCCACCACTCGGTGTTGGCGTTGCCCTGGGTTGGGTGCACTCGGCCAGCGCCGACTACTGGGCACTGACCTGCTGTCGTCTCAGACATATGCTCTTCCTTCCGGTTTAAGGGGTTTTTGGGGCAGCGTCCGCCGGGAGGCTTTCAGCCCATCCGGCGGGGCTTGGGAACTAAGGGGTGCTTTTCAGCTGTTCAAGGCTTGGCAATCCGGGCATTTGCCCCAGTAGATCACTTCGGCTTCATCTATCTGGAAGCCGTGATCGTCTGAGGCGTGCAAACACGGAGCTGCCCCGACCGAACAATCGACATCCGCCAGATGCCCGCAGGAGCGGCACACCACATGGTGGTGATTGTCGCCAACGCGGGTCTCATAGCGGGCGATGTGCCCCTGAGGCTGGATCTGCCGCACAACACCCAGACTCGTGAAGAGCTTGAGCGAGTCGTATACCGCCTGGTGGGACACATGCGGATGCTCCTCATGCACAGCCGAAATAATGGTTTCGGTGTCGGCATGGGGGTTCGCAGTCACCGCGGCGAGTACCGCAACACGAGGTTGCGTCACCCGCATGGATGCCTCTTTCAGCACCTGCTCGATCCCTGCCTTTGATGTCATGTCTCAAGCATGCCTACTTATTTTGAATGAGTCAAGATAAGAATTGGTGTGTTGCGGGTTACTTTTTTCCGAACAAGGGATGAATGTCCTCGAATATCGCTTGACATGTATATATGCGTCTCCATGGATGTAATTGGTTTCAGGGATCACAACTCTCCCTGATCCATGTGGTGGCCACGGAACTGCGCGCTTCGAGGTGGCGCGCGCCGCTCTCGGGCGTAGCGGGGCATCTTTGAGCGGTGTGAATTTCTTGAATTCACGATCATGAGAAAAAGTTTTCTGCAATCTTTCAAAAATCCCTTGTCGAAAATATCCGAATATATCCAACTTTATTGCGGTATAAATTAGACAAATTCAACCGGCGACGAAGCTCACATTCGATGCCTGCATCCCTCTAGTCACGGGAAACATCGATTGTAATTCCGTGGAATAGAAGCGCTGACTGATTTGTGAAGTTTGACCTTGCTGTCGATCTCGCTAATGATGGAAAAGCCCTAATTGGGCCCGTTTGAGCCAAGGTTCGACAAATAATTTCCGCCAAATTGCCTGGTTTGTACGTAGAGTATGGGCACAAGCACGCAAGCTTTCATCGTGTGCCGCGGGTCGATCTTGGATTCAGTGAACCGAAGCAGTCAAAGCAATCCTCAACCGAATGCACTAGCCGGATGGCGTTCCCCCGCAAGGGAGCTGGCGCCCCCGATAGTCAGGTGGCCGATATGCTCGGCCCCTGCCTGGCTGGTGGGGAAAGAACGCAATGAAGCAGAGTGACCAATCAATAGAAGAGATCGTTGGCGAGCTGCACTCAGCTCGGCAGCGTAAGCCGAAGAAGTACAAGCTCGAAGGCACCGACTACTGGGTGTTCGGCATTGCCGGAGCACTCGCACTGGCCTTCATCATCTGGGGTTTCATCACGCCCGATGGACTGGGCACAGTAGCGGACGCAGCCCTTGACTGGGTCATTACCAATACGGGCTGGCTGTTCATCATCGCCGCCTCGGTCTTCGCCGTCTTCGCCATCGTCGTGGCGGCCAAGAACTTCGGCCGCATCCCGCTGGGCAAGGACGACGAGAAACCTCAATTCAGCACGGTGTCGTGGATTTCCATGATGTTCGCAACCGGCATGGGCATCGGACTGGTGTTCTACGGTGTCGGCGAACCCCTGTTCTTCTACATGTCCCCTCCACCGGGAACCGTCGAGGGGCAGACGGATGCGGCGCTGAGCACCGCCATGGGCACCACGCTGTTCCATTGGACCCTGTTCCCGTGGGCCATGTATGCAATCGTGGGCCTGGGCATGGCCTACGGCAGTTTCCGCCTGGGGCGCCCGCAGCTGTTCTCCTCGATGTTCACCCCGATCTTCGGCGACCGGGCCATCCATGGATGGGGCGGCCGCGTCATCAACATCCTGGCCATCATCGCCACGCTGTTCGGCTCGGCCTGTTCCCTGGGGTTGGGCGCGTTGCAGATCGGCGGCGGCATCCAGGCCACCGGCATGATGGAAAAGGTCGGATCCGGAGTCCTGGTCGTGATCATCGCGATCCTTACGGCGCTGTTCGTGGCCTCGGCGGTCTCCGGCATCGAGCGCGGCATCCAATGGCTGTCGAACACCAATATGGTGCTGGCAGTGATCCTCGCCCTGATCGTGTTCATCGGCGGGCCGACCCTGTTCATCCTCAACGTCATCCCGAACGCCATCGGTTCGTTCATCGGCGACCTGCCGCAGATGGCCTCGCGCACCGCGGCCTCGGGCGATGAAGCGGTTTCCTCCTGGCTGTCCTCGTGGACCGTGTTCTACTGGGCCTGGTGGGTCTCCTGGACCCCGTTCGTGGGCCTGTTCATCGCGCGTATTTCCCGCGGCCGCACCATCCGCCAGTTCGTGACCGGCGTGCTGCTGGTGCCTTCCACGGTGACTCTGCTGTGGTTCGCGATCTTCGGCGGCGGAGCCATCGGCATCCAGGAGCGCGCGGAGCGTGCCGGGGATACCTCGGCGCAGTTGGCGCAGATCGTGGACGGCGCTCCGGACATCAACTTCGACCTGATTCTCTTCGACATGCTGGGACAGCTTCCGGTTGCCGGATGGGTGTCGGTGGTGCTGATGGTGCTGGCAGTGCTGCTCATCGCGATCTTCTTCGTCACCGGAGCGGACTCCGCGTCCATCGTGATGGGCGCCCTGAGCGAGAAGGGCGCCGAGAACCCCACGCGGAAATCGGTCGTCTTCTGGGGTGTGGCCACCGGAGCGGTGGCTGCCGTGATGCTGCTGGCGGGCGGCGACAATCCAGCCGAAGCGCTGAACGGCCTGAAGAACATCACCATTGTGTCGGCGCTGCCGTTTGTCGTCGTGATGCTTCTGTTGTGCGTGGCCATCTGGAAGGACCTGAGCAAGGATCCGCTGGTGCTGCGCAGCACCGTGGCGCGCCAGGTCCTGGAGAATTCGGTCTCGCGCGGCGTGGACCGCCATGAGGGCGGCGGATTCAGTCTGATGACCACCGAGATTCCGGTGGTCGAGGCGGCGAAGCTGGGCACCGAGGACGGGACGGTGGTGGAAGAGCGCGAAGTGCTGCTGGCCACCGAACCAGCTGACCCAACCGAGCCAACCGACACGGCCGGGCCGAAGCCCGGCGATCCGAAGAAATCCTGACATCGACTGATGGGTTGCCCCGGCAAGGCAACCGGAACTGAACAAGCTGGCCGGGCCCGTGCATGGTGCACGGGCCCGGCCAGCTTCTAATCAGTGCGGACAGCGGCTGCGGTCAGCCCCGGGCGCGGCAGATCTCGTTGATTTCCGGGATGCACGGCTCATTTTGCAGGCTTGTCGTGTCGCCCAGCGTGGTGCCCTCGAAGAGCTGGGTGAGCAGGCGCCGCATGATCTTCCCCGAGCGGGTCTTCGGGACGTCCGGAACCAGCACCACATCGCGCGGCTTGGCGATCGGGCCGATCTGAGCGGCCACGGTGCCGCGCAACTGGGCGATGAACTCGGCCTGGCGTGCGGCGGTGGCCTCATCGGGATCCAGCGCGATCAGCGACTTGTCCAGCGGGACCACGAACGCGGTGGCCGCATGCCCGGTCTTGGCATCCTGGGTTGGGCAGACCCCGGCCTCCACCACGCCGGCGTTGGTGACCAGTGCCGACTCGATCTCGATGGTTGACAGCCGGTGCCCGGAAATGTTGATCACGTCGTCCGTGCGGCCGAGGATGTAGATGTCCCCGTCCTCATCGAAGCGCGCGCCGTCCCCGGCGAGGAACCAGCCCTGCTCGACGTATTGCTGCCAGTAGCTGGTGTAGTAGCGCTGCGGGTTGCCCCACACGGTGCGGGCCATGGACGGCCCGGTCTCGGTGATGACGATGTTTCCCTGCTGGTTCGGCCCCACGGTGTTCCCCGCTGCGTCCACGATGTCCACGCTCACCCCGGGCAGGGCGCGCGCGGCGCAACCCGGCTTGAAGTGGGTGTCGGTGGGCAGCGGGGAGAGGATGGTCGCCCCGGACTCCGACTGCCACCAGGTATCCACCATGGCGATGCCGTCGGCGGTGTCGCGGCCTACCTGGTTTCGCAGCCAGCGCCAGGCCTCGGGGTTAACCGATTCGCCTACGGTGCCGCCGATCTTGATCGAGGACAGGTCATAGCTGGCAGGGATGCCGTCCGGGAACCAGCCCATCAGCGAACGGACCAGGGTCGGCGCGGTGTAGTAGCTGGTCACGCGGTAGCGTTCGATGATCTCGAAGTGGCGTCCCGGGTGCGGGGCATTCGGCACGCCCTCATAGATGACCTGGGTGACGCCGTTGGCCAGTGGACCGTAGATCTCGTAGGTGTGCGCGGTGACCCAGGCCAGGTCCGCGGTGCACCAGTGCACGTCGTCGGCGCGCTGGGTCCGGTCGGGGTTGGCGAACAGCAGGTTGTAGCTGTAGGCCGCCTGGGTGAGGTAGCCGCCGGTGGTGTGCACCAGGCCCTTGGGCTGGCCGGTGGTTCCGGAGGTGTACATGATGAACAGCGGCGTCTCGGAGTCGAAGAACTGTGGGGTGTGCTCGGTGGACTGGGTCTCGACGACCTCGTGCCACCACACGTCGCGGCCTTCGGTCCAAGCGATGTCATCGCCGGTGCGGCGGATGACCAGCACCTTCTCGATGCTGTTCTCCCCGGACACGGCCTGGTCGGCATTGTCCTTCACCGGCACCGAGGTGCCGCGGCGGAACTGCCCGTCGGTGGTGACCAGCAGCTTCGCCTTGGTGTCTTCCACGCGGAATTTCAGGGCCTCTGCGGAGAACCCGCCGAAGACCAGCGAGTGGATGGCGCCGATGCGGGCGCAGGCCAAGGTGATCACCACGGTTTCGATGAGCACCGGCAGGTAGATGACCACGCGGTCGCCCTTGGTGATGCCCAGCTCCAGCAGCGCGTTGGCGGCCTGCGAGACGCGTTCTTGCAGGTTCTTGTAGGTGACCGCGATGCGGTCGCCCGGTTCGCCCTCGAAGTACAGGGCCACCTTGTCCCCGTTGCCGGCGGCCACGTGGCGGTCCGCGCAGTTCACTGCGGCGTTCAGCGTGCCGCCCAGATACCAGGAGATCTGCGGGCCGCGCTGGGCCTGGGGATCCGCCGGAATGATCTGGCTGGTAGTGTGCCAGGGGGTTTCCCAATCCAGAAGGTTTGCCGCCTCGTCCCAGAATTCGTGGCGGTTCTCCGTGGTCGCGGCTGCTGTGCTGGATGCCAATTCGGCGGTCATTGCGGTTTTCCTTGGGTTGAAATGCGAAATCGGGTGGTGGCGGACTAGAACATGGGCTGTGTCGGTGCCCGGTTTACGTCCAGCGCCGGATGGCCCAGCGTTCGGCCACCGACAGCAGGGCGTCGGTGATCTTGCCGAAGATCGCGAGCAGGATGATGGTCAAGATCAAGCGGTCCAGACGGCCGTTGTTCTGCGAATCCGTCAGGAGGAATCCGAGCCCCATCGAGGCGCCGAGCAATTCTGCTGCCACGAGGAACAGCCAGGCCTGGGCCAGTGCAAGCCGGAGTCCGGAGAAAATGGACGGGACCACTGCCGGCAGCTGTACCGTACGCAGCAGGTTCAGGCCCTTGAACCCGAAGGAGCGTGCGGCTTCCACCAGCTGCGCATCGACGTGGCGCAGGGCCAGCGAGACGGTGGTGAAGGCCGGGAAGAACGCGCCGATGATGATCAGCGTGACCTTGGAATCCTCGCCCATCTTCATCCACAGCACCAGCAGCGGTACCCAGGCAAGTGAAGGGACCGCGCGCAGAGCCCCGATGCTCAGGCTCAGCAGGGCGTCGGCGAGCTTGGACAGGCCCACCAGCGCGCCAAAGAGCAATCCGAGCAGCGAGCCGATCGCGAAGCCCAGTAGGACTCGCTGGGTGGAGATTCCGACATGCTTGCTCAGATCTCCGTCTTGGAACAGCTCACCGGCCGCGGCGAGCACCGCACCCGGGGTCGGCAGCGACCAGGGGGCGACGATGCCGCTGACCGTGACGTACTGCCATACCGCTACAATGACCACCGGCAGGATCAAGGACAACAGCCACTTGGGCGCCTGCAGGATCCGAGCGGCGAAGCCAGGTTTGTGCCGGTCGGCAGCGGCAGAGCTGCCGTCGGCTGCCTGGGAAATCTGAGTTGGCGTGGACATGATGATTACTCTCCGGAAATGTTCTTGGCGTCGGCCTTGGTGGCGAACTGATCATCCACCAGGGTGGCCAGCGCTTCGTCAACGGTTTCCTGCTTGGATACGTCGCCGCTGGCAACCAAGGTAGGGGCGATGTTGCCGAGCACCTTGGTGAAGGATTCGCCGGGAACGGTGTCCACGTCCAGGTTCGAGCGTTCGTTGATCACCGTCTGGGCGACTTCGGACTCCAGTCCTGCGACCTCGGCCAGAATGTCCGCGGTTTCGTCCGGATTCGCAACGGCCCATTCGCGGGCCTTCTCGTACGAGTCGACCACCAGCTGGGCCAGCTCCGGGCTTTCCTCGATGAAGTCCGCGCGGGCATTCAGTGCGCCGTAGGTGTTGTAGTCCAGGTTGCGGTGGAACAGCTTGGCGCCGTCCTGTTCGGCGGCGGCCATGATCGGGTCGAGACCGGACCATGCGTCGACCGAGCCGTTGGCCAACGCGGTGCGCCCATCGGCGTGCTGGACGTTCTGCAGGGTGATGTCCTTTTCGCTCAGACCGGCCTCCTCAAGGGTCTGCAGCAGGAAGAAGTACGGATCAGTGCCCTTGGTGGCGGCGACCGACTTGCCCTTCAGGTCTGCCGGGGTGGTGATCTTCGAGTCCTTGTTGACCACCAGCGCCGCCCATTCAGGCTGCGAGTAGAGCGAAATGGTCTTGATCGGCGAGCCGTTGGAGCGGGCCAGCAGTGCGGCGGAGCCAGCGGTGGAACCGACCTGCACAGCGTCGGCGCGCAGCGCTTCATTTGCCTTGTTCGATCCGGCGGATTGGATCCACTCGACGGTGACACCCTGTTCCTTGGCTGCCGCATCCAGCCAACCCTTTTCCTTGAGCACCAGGCTCAGCGGGTTGTAGGTGGCGTAGTCGATGGACAGGGTTTTGCCGTCGCCGGCTGCCGAGGCGTTCTCTCCGGCACAGCCGGAGAGGGCCACGGCACCGACGGCCAGGGCGGTGATGGACAGTGCGGTACGACGGGTGACACGGTTTGCGAGCATGGAAATTCCTTGATTTGTGCGTGCGAGTGCAGCGGCTGCGTGGATGCAGCCGTAGAAGAAAGTCGAGATGCCGGTGGCGAAGCCGGTATTAGTGGTTTGCGGTGTCGACGCCCAGCAGTCCCAGCAGGTGGGCGCGGTTGGTGACGAACAGTGCGTCGCTGTGGCTGCGCGGGTGCGCCGCGGACAGCCGGAGGTCCTCGATGACCGTCGCTGATTGCTGGCCATTGGCACGCCCCAGGACGATCACCCGATCTGCCAGGGTCAGCGCCTCGTCGACGTCGTGGGTCACCATCAGGACGGTGGTCGGGAACGACGCATGGATGGACAGGAGCAGGTCCTGCATTTTCAGGCGGGTCAGTGCATCCAGTGCGCCGAATGGTTCATCGAGCAGCAGCACGCCGGGGCGGCGGGCCAGTGCTCGGGCGAGCGATACGCGCTGTGCCATGCCGCCGGAAATTTCGCGTGGCCGCAGATCGGCCGCGTGGGTCAACCCGGTCAGCTCCAGCAGCTGGTTGATGAGTTCAATGCCGGCCGGCTTGCTGGTCCCCGGAGCCAGTCCGAGTGCGATGTTCTCGCGCACCGAACGCCATGGCAGCAGCCGTGGCTCCTGGAAGGCCACCGCGCACAGCTCGTTGATGTCGTTGACTTCCCGGGTGCCGGTGAAGACTGCGCCGCCCGTGGGGTGGTCCAAGCCGGACACCGAGCGAAGCAGCGTCGACTTGCCGCAGCCGCTGGCTCCGAGGATCGCCACAACCTGTCCTGCTTCGATGTGGAGGTTGACGTCTGCGAGGACGGTGCGCTGCTCCTTCTTGGTGGTGAAGGTGCGCGAGACATTGTGGAAGTCCACGGACAGCGCGCTGGATGCGCTGGTTGCAACCTCGGTCTGAGGCAGGGCAAAGGCAGTAGCCATGATCATCTCCATCGGTCCTGGCGGTAGCACCGGCCGTGAATTCCGGGAATTCAACGGTGGTTGCTGCGGCGTCGTAGAGCCAGATCTCTCGGCCGCTCGGGATGGTTACGCATCCATTACACGCATTCGAACGATTCCATTGCAAATCCTGCGTAACATGAAAAATATTCGATGTAAGCGCGTAATCTGTGGGATATTTCGTTATTTATTTCATTGAGCGTTGGTTTGATCGATCTTTGCCCCTCTTCCTTGGGTCATCTTCGGCGGTTCGCGGCAATCGGCACTCGCGAGTCCCTGCAACCCGTGCGTTTTCAGCGACGAAATATGACTTCGGGGCTTGGAGCCGCCCGATTGTTACGGCTACAAATGATTACGACCCATCCAGAGCGGCTGAGAGATCTGGCTCCACGACGCCGCAGCAACCACCCATGACAGGGACGGTGCTACCGCCAGGATCGATGGAAAGAATCGAGGACTTTTTATGTCTTTTGGCGCACCCCAAAACGATTTTGAGGTGGACTTTAACACGCTGAGCACCCCGGGCGCCGGCAATGCGCTGGAGCTTGACGAGTTCACCGAAGACCGTCCGACCCGCCAGCTGCTCAAGGTGACTCCGGGGCCGGGGGCCGACGAAGACTACGAGCGCCTTGCAGCGATTTTCCGTCCGGTGTTCGCCCAGATCGCCGCCGGCGCCAAGGAGCGCGACCGCAACCGCATCCTGCCCTTCGAGCAGGTGGGCCTGCTGAACCGCGACCGCTTCGGGGCGCTGCGCCTGCCGGTCGCCGACGGCGGCCACGGGGCCCGGCTCAGCGACGTCTTCCGCCTGCTCATCGAGCTTTCCGAGGCCGATTCCCATATCGGCCAGCTCTGGCGCGCGCACATTGCCTTTGTCGAGGACGCGCTGCGCCTGCAGGACGAGCAGCTGAAGGCCAAGTGGTTCGCCCGCATCGCGGCCGGGCAGATCGTTGGCAACGCCTACACCGAAAGCGGCGGCAACGCGCTGGGCACGCTGAACACCAAGGCCAGCCAGGTCGACGGCCGCTGGGTGGTCAACGGCGAGAAGTACTACTGCACCGGCACCATCTTCGCGGACTGGACCACCGTCGCGGTGGCCCATCCGGAGCGCCCGGGACGCCAGATCGCCGTGGTCTCTACCCAGCACAGCGGCGTGAAGATCCTGGACGACTGGGACGGCTTCGGCCAGGGGCTGACCGGCACCGGAACCACCGAGTTCCACCAGGTGCCGGTGGACAGCTTCATGCCGGAGGATCCCAACGACCCCGAGGCCTCGATCTTCCAGCTGGTGCTCATGGCGGTGCAGGCAGGCATCGGCCGCGCGGCGCTGAACGACATGCGCAGCTCGGTGCAGGCGCGCACCCGCAGCTTCACCACCGGCACCGGCGTCCCGGTGCACCGCGAACCGCAGGTGCTGCAGCTGGTGGGGGAGGTCTCCGCGGAGGTCTTCGCCGCGGACTCGGTGGTCATCGGCGCGGTGCTGGAGGTCGAAGCCGCGCTGCAGGACGCGCAGCTGAACGCGGAGGAGCGCTTCGCGGTCTGCGAGCTGGCCGCCAACCGGGCGCAGACCATCGTGCAGCCGCTAGTCATCAGCGCCACCAGCAAGCTCTTCGACGGACTGGGCGCCTCGTCCACCCGCAGCAGCTGCAACATGGACCGGCACTGGCGCAACGCACGCACCATCGCCACCCACAACCCAGCGATCTACAAGGCGCGCATCGTGGGGGACTACGAGATCAACGGGGTCCAACCCCAGCGCCTCTCGGTCACCGGCGACCTCGCCGCACCCACCGGGCACCACGCCAGCTAGCGGCCGCCGCGCCGCGCACCCACCAGACTTCCACTTCTCAACCACGAACAAGGGGCACATCCATGAGCGAGAACCAGCCACACAACGCGAAGCGGGAAATCCTCTTCAACGCCTTCGACATGAACTGCGTCGCCCACCAGTCCCCGGGCCTGTGGCGCCACCCGAAGGACAAGGCCGCCGACTACAAGACCATCGGCTACTGGACCCACCTGGCCAAGGTGCTGGAAAAGGGCAAGTTCGACGGCCTGTTCATCGCCGACGTGCTGGGCACCTACGACGTGTACAACGGCACCAACGAGTCCCCGCTGCGCACCGGCGCCCAGGCCCCGGTCAACGACCCGTTCCTGCTGGTCTCCGCCATGGCCGCGGTGACCGAGAACCTCGGCTTCGGCGTCACCGCCGGCACCGCCTACGAGCACCCGTATCCCTTCGCCCGCCGCCTGGCCACCCTCGACCACCTGACCAACGGCCGCGTGGGCTGGAACGTGGTCACCGGCTACCTGCCTTCGGCCGCCCGCAACATGGGCCAGGAAGACCAGATGGAGCACGATGAGCGCTACGACCATGCGGACGAATACCTCGAGGTGGTCTACAAGCTGCTCGAAGGCTCCTGGGAAGACGACGCGGTGCAGGCCGACAAGGAAACCGGCGTCTACACCGACCCGGCCAAGGTGCACCCGATCAACCACGATGGCAAGTACTTCAAGGTTCCGGGCATCGCCATTACCGAGCCGAGCACCCAGCGCACCCCGGTCATCTACCAGGCAGGCACCTCGCCGCGCGGCCTGAAGTTCGCCGCGCAGAACGCGGAGGCGGTTTTCGTGACCAGCCCGACCCGCGAAATGCTCAAGGACACCGTCACCAAGATCCGCGACCATGCCGAGGCCGCGGGCCGCGGCCGCTACGACATCAAGATCTTCGCGATGCAGACCATCATCACCGCCGAGGATTCGGCAGCAGCCCAGGCCAAGTATGAGGACTACAAGTCCTATGCGGACATCGAGGGCGCCATGGTGCTGATCTCCGGCTGGATGGGCATCGATTTGTCCACCTTCAACCCGGACGAGGTCATCGGCGCCGACGTGAAGTCCAACGCCATCCAGTCTTCCGTGGCCACCTTCCAGAAGGCCAGCGGCGACGAGGGCAACCCGTGGACCGTGCGCCAGCTGGCCGAATGGGTTGGCGTGGGCGGCTTCGGCCCGATCACCGTGGGCTCCGGCGCCGAGGTCGCCGAAAAGCTCATCGACTGGGTCAACTACACCGACGTCGACGGCTTCAACCTGGCCTACGCCATCACCCCGGGCACCTTCGAGGACATCGTCGAGTACGTGGTTCCCGAGCTGCAGGCCCGCGGCGCGTACAAGACCGAGTACGCCGACGGCTCGCTGCGCAACAAGCTGTTCGGCGCAGGCGACCACGTCAAGGACACCCACCGCGCGGCGTCCTTCAAGGTCTCCAACCGCTTGGCCGCCCAGGTCTGATCCCGGAACTACCGCACGGCCTACCGGCCCCGCAGCCCAGTCAAGGGCGGCGGGGCCGGTCGGCAGTTAACCAGCGGTTGTGCTGCGCCACAGGTCAGTGGATCGGCACGCCGGCGCTGTCCACGACCCACCACACGTCGCTGACCGCCTGGCCCTTGGTGTCTCCGGGTTTGCTGTCCGAAACGTAGTAGTACATGGGCCAGCCGTTCAGCGTCAGCTGCGGCTTGCCATCGGCGCCGGTGATGGTGCCCAGCTTCCCGGTGATGCCCTTGGCATCGCTCAGCGAGGCCGGGCCCGAGGGGACCGGAGGCCACAAGTCGAGGCATCCGCCGGTGCAGGAGGAAGCCCCGGAGTTCTGCGTGTCCTCGTCGAACTGGTAGATGCTCATGCCCCGCTGGTCGGTGGCGATGCTGCCCAGCTCGGTCTGCCGCATTTCAAGGATCGCTCCGTTCTGCTTGAGATTCGGCACCGGGCTGCTGCCGGTATTCGGCACCCCGTAGTTCGAGGTTCCGGAATTGCCCTGGCCTGGATTGTCCTGGGCTGAACCGTTCTGGCCGGAGCACCCGGCCAGAACCAACGTCAAGGCTGCGGTGAGGACCGCGGCTTTCGAAAATGCCTTGCCCATGATCGTGCTCCTTGTTCGTCCTGGTTCCTCCCGCAGAGCCGAGGGCGGGAGCGTGGAAAACCGTACAAGGTGAGAACGAGACAGAGCCCGCTCCGGTTCAGCATCCCGCAAGCTTTTTTGCGCGGGCAGCCAGTGGCTTAGCACGCTGTGCCCCGTCCGCAGGCCGGACGGGGCGCAGGAGCGGCGCAGCGGGCGGCGCCCGCCGGGCTACTTGGCCGGCTTCACCACCATCGCGGAGCCGCCGCCGCGGCGCACTGGTTCGGCGGCCGCGGTGAGCTTGCCGTGGGAGTCGACCTCCACGGCCGCCACCGCGCCGATTTCAGCCTGCGGGGTGAACGAGTCCCCGGCAGGGGTCAGCTTGTGGCCGAAGGCCTCCAGCGCGGAACCGTAGGCGGTGATGAACTCCGGTTCGGCCGTGACCGCCGCGGTATTGCGCTGCGAGGCGCGCGGGGCGGCGATGGCCTGGCCGATGTCCATACCCAGGTCGATGCGGTTGACCAGGGTCTGCAGCACCGTGGTGATGATGGTCGAGCCGCCCGGCGAGCCGATGGCCAGCGCCGGCTGCCCGTCGCGCAGCACGATGGTCGGGGACATCGAGGAACGCGGGCGCTTGCCCGGGTCGATGCGGTTCGGATCCTCGGGGTTGTACACCGTGGAGAAGTCCGTCAGCTCGTTGTTCAGCAGGAAGCCGCGCCCCGGAACCATCATGCCGGACCCGCCGGTCTGCTCGATGGTCAGCGTGTAGGAAACCATGTTGCCCCAGCGGTCCACCACCGACAGGTGCGTGGTGGACACGTTCTCGGTGTCCTGCTCGTCCACCGGTGCGCCGGTTTCCGCCGGGCACAACCCGTCGAAGTTCTCGACGTCCCCGGGAGCCACCGGCTTGACGGCGGCACGCGCCGGATCCAGCGCGCAGGCTCGTTCGGCGCCGAAGAGCTGGCTGGTCAAGGTCCTGGTCGGCACATCCACGAATGCCGGGTCGCCGACGAACTTGCCGCGGTCGGCATAGGCCAGTGCGGTGGCTTCCAGGTAGTGGTGCAGCGCGGACGGGGTCTGCATGGAGGACAGGTCGAACTGCTCCAGGATGTTCAGCGATTCGCCGATGGTGGTGCCGCCGCTGGAGGACGGGGCCATGCCGAAGACCTCGAGCCCGCGGTACTCGACCTTGGTCGGCGCCTGCTCCACCACGGCGTAGTCGGCCAGGTCCTTTGCGGTGATGAAGCCGGCCGGCACCGGCAGGTCGGTGTCCGCGTTCTTGGGCGGCGCGGTGACGGTGTCAGCGATCTCCTGCGCAAGCTCTCCTTGGTAGAAGGCCTTCGGCCCGCTCTTGGCCAGCAGCCGGTAGGTGGCCGCCAAGTCGTGGTTCTTGAAGATGCTGCCGACCTTCGGGGCGTCCCCGCCGGGCAGGTAGAGCTCGCTGGTGTCGGGGAACGCCTCGAAGCGCTTCTTGTTGTCCAGCGTCTGTTCACGGAAGGTCGTATCCACCACGAACCCGCGCGACGCGGTCTGGATGGCGGGGTGCAGCACCTTCTTCAGGTCCTGGGTGCCCCAGTTGTCCAGCGCCCGCTGCCAGGTGGCAAGGGTTCCCGGAACGCCGACCGCGGCGCCGCTGGTGACCAGCTCGGGGGTGAAGTTGTAGGGTTTGCCGGTGGCCGGGTCGATGAACGCATCGTGCGGCATGGCCGCCGGGGCGGTCTCGCGCCCGTCGATGGTGCTGACCTTGCCGGTTTTGGCGTTGTAGTACATGAAATATCCGCCGCCGCCGATGCCGGCGCTATAGGGTTCGGTAACGCCCAGGGCCGCCGCAGTGGCGACCGCCGCGTCCACGGCGTTGCCGCCCTTGCGCAGGATCTCGATTCCCGCTGCGGAGGCCTGGGGGTCCACGGAGGCGACGGCGCCTCCGCTGCCCTGGGCGATGGGGTCCTTCTCGGTCTGTCTGGGATCGGCGCTCGCCGGTACTGCGGATGCTGCTCCCAGTCCTAGGGCCAGCGCTGCGGCGCAGGCAAGGGCCCGGATACGTGGTCGTGACATACCTGAATCTCCTCAGAAGATGGGGATGAAGTATGCGCCAATGTACGGGACAAACATCATTCCAGCGCCGCGTGACACGCGCCACATGCTGATTTCGCCCGATTATTAAACCGGCCGCGGGCATGGAAACGCCCGGGCGCACGCAACGCTGCGTGCCCCCGGGCGTCCTGCCGGCCTGTGCTTCGGCTACTTGATCGGGGTGCCGGCGGCATCCAGCACCCACCAGACGTCTTTCACGCCCTGGCCTGCGGTGTCGCCGGCCTTCTTGTCGCCGGCGAAGTAGTACAGCGGCCACCCGTCCAGCGTCAGCTGGCTTTCGCCGTTCACCCCGGTAATGGTGCCGGTCTTGCCGGTGACCCCGTCAACCGTGACATCGGTTCCGCCCGGGACCGCTGGCCACTGGTCTTCGCAGGGTCCGGTGCAGGCCGAGGAATCGGCGCCCTGGGTGTCCTTGTCGAACTGGTACACCGTCATGCCCTTGCCATCGACCACGATCTTGCCCAGCGAGGAGTCGGCGAGCGCCAGGGACGCGGCACCCATGTCGCCGCTTGGGCTGCTTTCCGCCGGGGCGGAGGACACGGCGCTGGACTGGGCGTCGGCGGAGGGGGAAGCGGTATCGGTGGATCCCGAGTCGTTCGCGCATCCGGTCAGGGCCAATGCCAAGGCCACGACGGCTGAGGTTGCTGCGCACCAGGACTTCAGTGACGATTTCATGAGCTGTGCCTTTCTCGTGGTGTCCGCGTGAGCGGCTTGCCTGCTACACGAGGCGCAGCCCGTCCCGGTTCACTGATCCAGCAAATTCTTGTCCATCGGCGACTGCAGGACCGTCAGTCCGGCCAGGGTCTTCACCGTCACCTCGGCGATCTGGTCGACCGGCAGCGAGGTGGCGGCTTGGAGGGTGATCTTCTTGCCGGGCACTGCCTTCCACGTGGCGACCTGCATGGTGCTTCCCTTGGTGTCGGTCACCAGCAGCGCGTAGGACCACGGGCCGTTGGCGTCGCCGAATTCGTAGCCTGCGGGATAGTCGCAGTCGATGTTCAGCCGGGTGCCCCACGCCACCGACTCGAAGCCGACGTCGGCGCTCAGCGACTGCTCGGCAACCTGCTGCAGGGCAAGCACCGGTCCGGGAGCGGCAGGGCGCAGCAGGAACGGCAGGCCGATGCCCAGGATCACGGCGACGGCGGCCGCGGCCAGCAGGACCAAGCGGGTGCCGCGGCGCCGGCGCGCGGAGACCGCGCGCCGGGCGGTCTTCTCGAACAGGTCCGCCGGGGGCTGCGGCACCAGGGCCGTCACCTCTTCCGGGTCGTGCGCGCGCGAGAGCAAGCCCGGCAGCGCGCTGAGCTCGGATACGGCGCCCTGGCAGCGTTCGCAGTTCTCCAAGTGCTCTTCGAACAGCCGGCGGTCGGCCGGCTCCAGCGCGCCCAGCACATAGGCGGCATCCCATTGGGCGAACTTCTCATGCTCGCTCATCGTGTTACTCCCCGTTCCTGGAGGGCCAGCTTCAAGGCCCTCATCCCATAATGCAGCCGGGACTTCACGGTTCCGTCCGCGATGCCCAATTCCGTTGCGATCTGCTGCGTGCTGTAGGCGCCGTAGTAGGCCAGCACCACCACCTGCCGGTGGGGTTCGCTGAGCGCAGCGAGCGCGTCATGAATGAGGATCTCGTCGAAAATCTGGTCGGCGTGATCCTCGGCGGGCTGATCAGGCAGCCGTTCGATGCTGCGTTCATGCCGTGAGCGTGCGCTGCGGGACTGGTCGATCACCAAGTTCCGAGCCACGGTGAACATCCACCCGCGGACCTCTTCCACCGGCTCGTCGAGAATCCGAGGGGAATTCCACGCCTTGAGCAGGGTCTCCTGGACGATGTCCTCCGCCTGGTGCGAGTCCCTGGTCAGTGAGAAGGCATAGCGCCACAGCGGCTGCGCGTACCGTTCGTGCAGCAGCCGCAAGGTGGCATCATCACTGGAAGTCACGCGCCCCTTTCGCGGCCGGGATTTTCCGAGTTGATTCTCGCTCATGCCTGATACACGAGCGAATCGGGCATTTCGTTCAATCCAGGCCAAGGATATCCGCAATCAGCCGGCGTGCGCTCGCCGGGGCCGAAGGCGCCGTGCCTATCTGTTCAGGGCCTGCTTGATGGCCCTGCCCAGCGGGGTGGGTGCGCGGCCGATCAGCCGGGCGAGGTCCGAGCCGTGCACCTCAAGGGCGCCGTCGCGGATACGCACGTCGGTGTCCACCAGGATCTCGGCGTAAACCTTGGGAATTCCGGACTCTTCGTAGATGCCGGCCAGGGTCTGCGGGTCCAGATCCCGGTAGGTGACCTCTTGCCCGGTGGCGGCGCCGAACGCTCCGGCCAGCTGGCCGAGCGTGAAGGGCTTGTCTCCGCCGAGCTCGTAGATGGTTCCCCCGGCAACCTGCTCATCCAGCAGGACGGCCGCGGCAGCCTCGGCGAAGTCCGCGCGGGTGGCGGCGCTGATTTTTCCCTCGCCCGCCGTGCCGAGGATGACCCCGCTATTGAGGTAGCCCATGAGCTGGTCCGTGTAGTTCTCGATGTACCAGCCGTTGCGCAGCAGGACATAGGGGATCCCGGAGGCCGCCAGCAGGTCCTCGGTGGCCACGTGTTCGGCGGCCAGCTTCAGCGCTCCGGTGCGCGCATTGGCGATGGATGTGTAGGCGATCATCGAGACGTTAACACGACGGGCGGCATTGATGATGTTCTCGTGCTGCGGGATCCGGTGTCCCACGTCGCTGCCGGAAATCAGCAGCAGCCTGTCGACGCCTTCGAGGGCCGCGACGAGCGTGTGCGCCGCGTTGTAGTCGGCGGCGCGGGTCTCCACGCCCTTGGCTGCCAAGGCGGCGAGTTTCTGCGGGGACCTGCCGAGCGCGACCAGGCTGCCCGCTGGGGCGCCCCGGGATAACAGCGCATCGATAACGAGGGTGCCGAGTTTTCCGGTAGCTCCGGCGACTGCGATCTTCATGAGTTTCCTCCGTTGACGGTTACCGTTGCCAACGACGTGCCGGCCGAAGGCATTCCCGCGGCCGGTGGCAGGTCGGTGCAGAACTTCCGAAAACCTAGGATGCGGCGCTCAGCTCGCTGGCGCTTGCCTTCAGCAGGTCCTCGAAGATCGCCTTGTTCCACTGGAACCCGCGCTTCGCCTCGTCCAGCACCGCTTCGGCATGCGAGGTGTTCGCCCCGAAAACATCGAGTTTGTCGCGGTAGGAATCCTTGTAGATTTTTGGCTTGTCGATGGCCTCGAACTTCCACATGTTCAATGCTTCATCGGGAATGGAATAGTGGCGGGGTACGAGCTTTCCGATGGCTAGGCCGCCGGACAGGTCTCCCAGGTAGCGCAGGTAGTGGTGGGCGACGAGGCGCGCCGGTTCCGCCGCCGAGGCGCGGATTGCCGCAACGTAGGCCTCGGTGGCCGGCAACGCCGCTGGGATCTCCTTCAACCCGTGGGCCGGCAGCAGGACATCCAGGTCTTTTGCAATCTGCCCACTGCGTTCAAGTGCCGCGTCCAAGATTTCGCCAAGTTCCGGATCCGCGGCAAGCACCCGGACTTCTTCTTCCAACGCACCGTAGATGTAGTGGTACTGGGCAATCAGCAACATGTAGTCGCGTGCCGAGCGTTCCCCGCCCATCAGCGTGGTGATGAAGTCGCTGGATTCTGCGGCGTGGTGATCTTCCTGGGTGACGCTGCGAAGCCGGGCGGAAAACTGTGTTGCGTCGGTGGCGCTCATGTTGCCCGTCTTTCTTAGCGAGATTGGAATGGCGAAATTTTTTATTAAGGCTAACCTAATTTCCGGTTTCAATCGAGGGTTGTTCCATTCTGCAGGAGACGGTGATTTCCGTGTTCACCGGACGGCGGACGCATCGGCTTGGGAAGGGCGGGCCGTGGTCGCTGATATCGCGATTTTGTCCAACCAGCTCCTTCATCCATGGAGCCGCAACAGATCTTGCTTCCTGGTGCCGAGTCAAGAATTTGTCAGAGCTGTCGACAAGAATCGTCACAAGACGCTTTGTGACGTGCAAAATGACTCGTTTCAAGAGCGTTGATAACCGTTGCTGGGTTTCATGACGTTTTACTTACGTCACGCTTGGTCATATTCAACTCCGTGTTCGACACTGAAATTGTTCAAGAAATTGGACACCACACCATCCAGAGCGACTGAGAGACCTGGCTCGTTGACGTCGCAGCAACCACCCGACATCGGGAGCGGTGCTAAGGCCAGGACCGATGGAGATTGCTAGATTTCGCAACGGTCCTTCAAGGGGAGATCTCTGCCTTCCCTCGAACTCGCTACAAGCGGATCGTTGAACATCAGGCGTAATCCTCGGGTCCAACACCGAGAGGAACACACGAAGATGCGTACTTCGCACCTGAGCTTGAAAGCAGCGGCCCTTGTCACCGTCCTAGGCCTGACGCTGACTGCCTGCGGCGGAAACTCGACAACTGCCGCCCCAGCGGAAGGCGCCCCGACCGCCTCCGGCGAACCGGTTGAAGGCGGCACCTTCACCTTCGCCGAGGTCACCCCGATCAACAACTGGCAGACCCAGGCAGCGCGCTTCTACGAGAAGGCCAACGTGCTGAACTCGGTCCTTGACCGCCTGACCTACTTCGACGTTGAATCCGGCAAGCTGGTGGGCTGGATTGCCAAGGATTTCAAGGCGAACAAGGAGCAGACGGAATTCACCTTCACCATTCGCGACGGAGTGACTTTTTCGGATGGATCCGCGCTTGATGCCGAAGCGGTTAAGCTGAATCTTGACGCGCTGGGTCTGGGCATCAAGGATGCACAGATCGCTCCAAACGTGGACTTCGGCGCCTACAAGTCGGCCGAGGTCGTGGGGGAGAACCAGGTGAAGGTGACGCTGAAGCGTCCCGACGCCAACTTCCTGCGCGCTACTTCTTCGGTCGCCGCAGGCCTGGTCTCCCCGAAGACCTTGAAGCTGGACAATGCAGGCCAGTCAGCCATCGCCAAGATCGTCGGTTCCGGCCCGTTTGTCTTCGAATCGGAAAAGCCGGACGAAGAAGTGGTGTTCACCAGCCGCGATGACTACGCCTGGGCCCCGGAAACCGCCCCGAACCAGGGCGACGCATACCTTGACTCCCTCGTGGTCAAGTACCTGCCTGAAGTCGCAAGCCGCGCCGGCGCCGCCCAGTCGGGCCAGGTCGACCTGGTCCGAGGTCTGCAGCCGGTGGACGAGCAGGTACTGGCAGCCAACGGCGGCCAGGTCTTCGCCGCGCAGGGAGTGGACCTGACCACGAACCAGGCAGCAGTGCGCATCGGCTCCGGCAAGCTGGCGGACGCCAAGGTCCGCCAGGCGCTGCAGGTCGGAATCGACCGCCAAGCCATCAAGGACACCGTGCTGTCCGACAGCTACGTCGTGGCGGGATCGATCTTGAACCACAAGGCCCCGGGTTTCGTCGACCTGTCCTCTGAAATCGCCTACAACCCGGAGAAATCAAAGCAGCTCCTGGACGAAGCAGGCTGGAAGGTCGGCGCCGACGGCATCCGTGAGAAGGACGGCGAAAAGCTGGAAATCACGGTGGCCACCTCGAACAACTCGGTTGTCATCAAGCCGGCCTTCGAATTGATCGAGCAGCAGTGGCGCGACCTTGGCGTGAAGCTGGTCAACCGCGCGGCCGACAACACCTTCCTGGTCAACGCACTGGTCGACGACAAGGTCGAATTCTTCGGCACCCGCCAGTTCGCCCTCGGCGGCCTCGGCCCGGTGTACGCGCCGGCCAACAATACCCAGACCCTGAACTCCGACGAGGAACTGAACAAGCTCTTCGCCAAGGAACAGGCGGCAACCAGCGAAGAAGAGCATCTGAAGCTGGTCGAGGAAGAACAGCGTGCACTGGTGCTGGACAAGGCCCTGACGCTCGTACTGTGGGACGAAGTCCAGGTTTACGGCGCGAACAAGTCAGCCCACGTCGAGTTCACCTCCGGTACCGCCCCGATCTTCCAGGGCGCTTGGAAGAGCGAAGGCTAGGAGTCGAAGCCATGGGCGGATACATTGCCAAGCGCGTAGGCCAGGCCCTGCTGGTGATCTGGCTTGCCTACACCGCGGTATTCATCGCAGTTCAGTCGCTTCCCAACGACCCGGTGACGATTTTCCTGAACTCGGACTCGGCAGCTGATCCGGCGACTATCGCGCAGATGAAGGAGTACTACGGGTACGACCAACCGGTCATTGTCCAGTACTTCTCCCAGCTGCTCGGTCTGCTGCGCGGAGATCTGGGATACTCCCTGTCCAGCGGCTCTGAAGTATCCGCCCGCATCGGCGAAGTCGCCGGTTCAACGCTGGTGCTGGCAGGCTCGGCCTTCGTTGTCGCGGTCGTTTTCGCTGTGGCGCTCACGGCCGCGGCCAGCCTGGCCCGCGGCGCCAAGCTGCGCAACCTGCTGCTGAATCTTCCGCCGCTCATGGTTTCCATCCCGGTCTTCTGGCTTGGGCTGGTGCTGCTGCAGCTGCTGGCGGTCCAGCTCGGCGTGATGTCGCTGTTCCCGGACGATTCGTTCCTCTCTCTGGCGGTGCCGATTTTCGTGCTGGCGGTGCATTTGAGCGCACCCATCGCCCAGGTGCTCATCAAGAGCGTGCAGGAAGTCAACACCCAGCCATTCGTGGACGTGCTGCGGGCCAAGGGCGCCAGCGAATCGTGGATTTTCTACCGCCATACGCTGAAGAACGCCGCGCCCGCCGCGCTGTCCATTGCCGGCATCACCATCGGAACGCTGCTTGCCGGGTCGGTGATCACCGAAACCGTTTTCGCCCGTGCAGGGTTGGGCCAGCTGATTCTCCAGTCGGTCACCGTCCAGGACATCCCGCTGGTCCAGGGGCTGGTCCTGCTGACCGCCGTCGTGTTCACAACAGTCAACCTGCTGGTTGACCTCATCCATCCGAAGCTCGATCCGCGTATCATCACCGCCCGCTCCGGTTCGCCCCGCGCGCTTGCGGCCTAGGGAAGGAAAAGTCCATGAGCCTTCTGGCAGACAACGTCGATACGACCGCCGCACCCCTGGCCGCTTCCGAACAGCCGGTTGCGCGGACCTCGGGATCCTCCGCGGCGCGGCGCCGGCTGGCGCGGTGGTGGGTCCTGGTTCCGCTGGCCATCGTGCTGTTGTGGGCCTTGGTTCCCTCGCTGTTCACCGGCCACGACCCGATCACCGGAGTGCCGGCGGACAAGCTCCTGGCTCCAAGCTCCGAGCACCTGTTCGGCACCGATCACCTGGGACGCGATGTCTTCTCCCGAGTTGTGTACGGAACCCGGCAGACGCTGCTCACCGCGGGGCTTGCCTGCCTGATCGGCAGCATTGTCGGTTCGATCCTCGGGCTGCTTGCCGGAACCGCCGGCAGGTTTGCCGATAGCGCAGCCATGCGCCTGGTGGATGTCATCCTGGCAGTCCCGGCGTTCCTGATCGCCCTGATCCTGGTGACCGCGACCGAACCCGGCCCGCTGTCGCTGGGACTCGGTGTCGGGATCGCTTCCATTGCGGCCTTCGCACGGCTGGTGCGCACCGAGGTGCTCCGGGTCCGTTCCCGGGACTTCGTGCAGGCCGCGCTGATGAGCGGGGGCGGATACTTCACCGTTCTGCGCCGACATATCATTCCACACGTGATCGGGCCAGTGCTCTCGCTGCTGGCCGTTGACCTCGGCGCGGCAATCCTGGCGATCTCGGGGCTCGGTTTCCTCGGCTTCGGTTCCCCGCCGCCGACCCCGGAGTGGGGTCTGCTGATCTCCGAGGGACGGCAGTACCTTTCTGTCGCCTGGTGGCTCACCACCCTTCCCGGCCTGGTCATCGTTGCCGCAGTGATGCTGATGGCCACCTTGGGGCGAGCCGTCAACAAAGCCTTCCGCTTCTAGCGCCGTACCCGGTTGAAAGGAGAGATCCATGAATGCCCCACAGAATACCGCCAATCCGGTGATCCGGATTGAAGACCTCACGGTTCAGTACGCGCAGGGAACCATCGCCGCGGACAACATCAACCTCCAGATTCCCGGCGGGCAGATCGTTGCCATCGTCGGCGAATCCGGCTCCGGCAAGTCGACGCTGACCAAGTCCCTGATCGGTTTGCTGCCCCAGGGCACCAAAAGCACCGGCAGCGTGCGCTTTGGCGGCACCGAAGTGACCACGTTGAACGTGCACGAATGGCGCAAGATCCGCGGGGCAGGCATCGGGCTGGTGCCGCAGGACCCGGGCGCCTCCCTGGACCCGGTGAAGACCATCGGCTCCCAGGTGATCGAGGTGTTCAGGCTGCACCCCAGCCGTTCGGTCCCCAAAGCCCAATGGCGTTCCAAGGCGATCGAGCTGCTGGAAAGCGTGGGCATTGACCGCGCCGAAAGCAGGATGTCGCAGTACCCGCATGAGCTGTCAGGCGGGTTGAAGCAGCGTGTACTGATCGCCATTGCGTTCGCACTGAACCCGAAGCTGCTCATCGCCGATGAGCCTACGAGCGCGCTGGATGTCACCGTGCAGCGGACCGTGCTGGAGATCTTCGTGTCGCTGGCACGCAAAAACGGAACCACCGTGCTGTTCGTGACCCACGACCTGGCCGTCGCCACGGATATCGCCGACCGCGTCCTGGTCATGAACTCCGGGCGCATCCTCGAAGACCGGAGCGTGGCGGAATTGGTCTCCCAGAGCATCGACCCGTATACCAAGGCGCTGCTTGACCAGGCCTACGCCACCGCGAACCAGCAGGACACGCGGAGCACCGATGACCTGGCGATCTCGGTCGCGAACCTCGGCAAGGTTTTCGGCAAGGGGACTGCGGCCCATACTGCGGTGTCTTCCGTGTCCTTCGACGTCGCCCGGGGGACCACGTTCTCTCTGGTCGGCGAATCCGGCTCGGGAAAATCCACCACCGCGAAAATCATCATGGGCCTGCTCGAAGCCAGCAACGGCAGCGCGCGAGTCAACGGCAACGAGGTGACCGGCATCGGAGGAAAGCAGCGCTACGCGCTGTGGCGCGAAGCCCAGCTGGTCTACCAGAACCCGGACTCCGCGCTGGATCCCCGGCAGCGGGTCGAAGCGATCATCGCCGAGCCAATGGTCAACTACCGCCTGGGCGACGCGGCCTGGCGTCGCGCTCGCGTGGCCCAGCTCATGGAACAGGTCAATCTGGGTGCGGAGCTTGCCTCCAAGCGGCCCGGCGAACTGTCGGGCGGCCAGCGGCAGCGGGTGGCCATCGCCCGGGCACTGGCAAACGGCGCTAAGATCCTGGTGCTCGACGAGGCGCTGAGCGCACTGGACGTCCTGACGCAGGAACAAATCCTGGAACTGCTCGATACGCTGCAGCGCGAGGAAAACCTCACCTACCTGTTCATCTCCCACGACCTGCACGTGGTTGAACGCATCAGCCACCAGGTCGGCGTGATGCGCGGCGGCGAACTGGTCGAGGTCGGATCCGTCGCACAGGTCTTCTCCGACCCGCAGCACGAGTACACCCGAACACTGCTGGCAGCGAACCCCGGCCGCGTACTGCGCGAGCTCGCCGAGACGCGCAGCCGCTGAACATCCACGAACCACTTATTTCACTGAATTCCGAAAGAGATACTATGAGCACCGACGCCCTGGAATCGACCCTGACCATTACCGCACCGTACGGCAGCGAAGCCGCCTACCAGCAGCTCTCGGCCCGCTTCAGCGAGGTATTCGCGCGCATCGCCGAAGGCACCCGGGAACGCGAACAGCAGCGCATCCTGCCTTTCGAGCAGGTCCAGTGGCTGAAGGACGCCGGATTCACCACGTTGCGCGTGCCGGCAAGCCACGGCGGGGATCCGGTCAGCCACGAGCATCTTTTCCGCCTGCTCATTGAACTGTCGGCCGCCGACTCCAATGTGTCGCACCTGCTGCGCAGCCACTTCTCCTTCGTGGAAACCATTGCGCTGCAGCCGCAGGAATTCCAGGATCGCTGGTTCCCGCGTGTGCTCGCCGGGGAGATTTTCGGCAATGCCGCCACCGAGCGCGGCGGCAACGCGCTGGGCAGCACCAACACCAAGCTCGTCAAGACCGATGCCGGGTGGGTGCTGCGCGGCGAGAAGTACTACACCACCGGCTCGATCTTCGCCGACTGGGTAGTTGTCATGGCGACCACGGACGGCGTCGAGGGGCGCCAGTACGCGGTGGTCGACCGCCATGCCCAGGGCGTTGAGATCCTCGACGACTGGGACGGCTTTGGCCAGCCGCTGACCGGCACCGGCACCGCGATCTTCACCGACGTCGCGGTGGACGAGCAGAACATCATCCAGCGTAAGGTGGCCTCCACCCTGGAGCCCGCGTTCTTCCAGCTGTGCCTGCTTTCGGTGCTGGTCGGCATCGGCAAGGCGGCCCGCAACGAAGCCGCCCGCATTGTGGCCACCCGCACCCGTACCTTCAACACCGGCTCCGGCGCGCTGTTCAAGGACGACCCGCAGATCCAGGAGCTCGTGGGACGCCTGGCCTCCAACGTGTTCGCCGCGGAATCGATCGTGGTGTCGGCGGCCCGAGACCTGGACGCCGCGCTGGACCCGGGCCTCGGACTGGATGCGGAGGCCGCCTTCCTGCGCGCCGAGCTCGCAGTGCAGCAGGCGCACGTGGCGGCCCCGAAGCTGGTCCTGGACGCCACCAGCGAGCTCTTCGACGTCACCGGCGCCTCGGCGGTCTCCACCTCCAAGTCGCTTGACCGCTTCTGGCGCAATGCCCGCACCGTCGCCACCCACAACCCGGTCGCCTTCAAGGCCCGCTCAGTGGGCGACTACTTCATCAACGGAACCATCCCGACGGGACTGCACTCGATCGGCGAAGCCAAGGGAGCCAAGTAGCCATGGGAACCTTCGACTCGCGGCCGCGCTTCCTGCTCTCGGCCTTCCTGATGAACACCTCCAGCCACATCCTCGGCGGCATGTGGCGCCACCCTCAGGCCGAGCAGCACAAGTTCAACGAGCTGGCGCTCTGGGTGGAGCTGGCCAAGAAGCTGGAAGACGCCAAGTTCGACAGCCTGTTCTTCGCCGACGTGGTGGGCTTGTACGGCGACCACGAGGGCGGCTGGGCCTCGCTGGTGCGCAAGGGGCTGCAGGTTCCGAGCCAGGACCCGCTGGTGCTGCTCTCCGCGCTGTCCGCCACCACCAGCGACATCGGGCTGGCCATGACCAGCTCGGTGGTGCAGGCGCACCCGTTCCAGTTTGCCCGCCAGGCCTCCACGCTCGACCACCTGTCCAACGGCCGCGTGGCCTGGAACATCGTGACCAGCGTGCTGGAGAACGCGCACCGCAACTTCGGCGGCGACAACCTGGTCGCGCACGACGACCGCTACGCCTGGGCCGAGGAGTACGTGGAAGCCGCCTACAAGCTCTGGGAGGGCTCCTGGGAGGACGATGCGCTCAAGGCAGACAAGGGGTCGGGCATCTACGCCGACCCGGCCCGGGTCAACAAGATCAACCACCGCGGCCAGCTGTACTCGATCGACGGACCGCACCTGGCCCTGCCCAGCGTCCAGCGCACCCCGTTCCTGTTTCAGGCGGGGTCCTCGCCGCGCGGCTCGCAGTTCGCCGCCACCCATGCGGAGGCGACGTTCCTGTTTGCGCCGCACCCGGAATACGTGGCCAAGAAAAACGCCCAGCTGATCGGCAACCTCGAAGCCGCCGGCCGCACCCGCACGGATATCAAGGTCTTCGCAGGGCTCTCCTTCGTGGTCGGTTCCACCGAAGCAGAGGCCAAGGCCCTGGAAGCGGAATACGACCAGTATCTAGACCTGGAGGCCATCGTTGCCCATATTGGGGGAGGCATCGGCGTCGACCTCGGCGGGCTGGACTTGGACACTCCACTGGGCGCGGTGAAGACCGAAGGCGCCCAGGGCGTGCTGGAAGCGGTACTGGCCTCGACCCCGGGACGCAATCCAACCCTGCGCGACCTGGCGAACTACCGGGCCAAGGCCCAGCAGATCGTGGGCACCCCGGAACAGATCGTCGACGAGCTGGAGCGCTGGCAGGATGCCGGGATCGACGGGCTGAACATCATGAACCACGTGCTGCCCGGCTCGTACGACAACTTCATCGAAGGCGTCCTTCCGGAGCTGCGCCGCCGCGGCCTGGCGCAGAGCGAGTATGCGCCGGGAAGCCTGCGGCAAAAGGTCTTCGGACGCGGGGACAAGCTCCCGGCAAACCATCCGGCAGCCCAGTACCGCGGCGCCTTCACCGAATACTCGGCCGCAAATTCCGAGGCCAGCATGCAGTACCAGGGCTAGCAACAAAGCTTGGCAGGCAGATCCAACTGGGAGGGGATCTGCCTGCCATTTCCTGATCCGCAGACTTTCATCGGCAACGGCGGTATCGTTGCGCACATGGGCACCAACCACGTAAACGATCCCGCAGTCATCCGGCGACTGCTGACAAATCGAGGCCGCTGGGCAGTTGTCCGCCTGACCAACAATCCGCGGCGCGTCGCGCCTTCGGTCGCACGCTTCCTCCAGGACTCGCTGGGCATGGAAATCATTCCGGTGTCGCTCACCGGGGAGTCGGTATTCGGCCGGAGCGGTTACGAGAAGCTGGCGGATATCCCGGGCACGATCGACGTGGTGAACTGCTTCGTCAATTCGCAGAAAGTCGGCGACGTCGTCGACCAGGCAATTGCCGTCGGCGCGCGGGCAATCTGGCTTCAACTAGGGGTGATAGACCAGAGCGCGGCACAGAGGGCAGCCGCTGCCGGCTTGGACGTCGTCATGGACACCTGCCCCATGATCGAATTTCCGCGTATTTAGCGACCCGGTATCGTCGGGGCGCCGATAGCCCAGCACGAAGCCGATTCAGGCTGATACCGTTGGCTCCGAAACGTGGATCGTTGAGTGAACCGGGGAGCTCACAATGTCGGGCAATGGATCG
The DNA here is from genome assembly GCF_003309065.1 of Glutamicibacter soli. Classification (GTDB taxonomy): domain Bacteria; phylum Actinomycetota; class Actinomycetes; order Actinomycetales; family Micrococcaceae; genus Glutamicibacter; species Glutamicibacter soli. Next base: position 109,655 of record NZ_POAF01000006.1, read on the forward strand.
TCGCATAGCGACAAGGAACGCACGGAAAATGCCTGGCGGGCCTTGTGCCTGCAGATGCCCCGCGCCTATGAAGACCATCCGTTCGGGCCGGAAACGACAGTCTTCAAGGTCGCCGGCAGGGACCGGGAGAACGGCAAGCTGTTTGCCTTGATCATGCACCTGCACGGCGAACTGCTGCTGAACCTGAAATGCGAACCCGCGCTGGCTGACCAGCAGCGAAGCGAGCACCCGGAGATCACCCCGGGATATCACATGAACAAGAAGCACTGGAATTCGGTGCGAATGGGGCTGGACGAGCAAACCATGCGCGAGCTCATCGAGGACTCCTATGATCTGGTCGTCGACGGAATGCCGAACCGGGACAAGGAAGTCATCCGCCGTTCCTGGTGAATGCCGGCCAAGCCGGCAAGGCAAAAAGTATCGGGAGGGGCGGCTCTCCACCGTATTGGGGGTAAGTGGAGAGCCTCGCTGCCGCACAAATAACTTGGGGGATTATTTGCGCCGCCCCGGCAACAATGGATGGTTGCAAGCGCCATCCTAAATTCAGTCTTGTCAGGATGAATTTGGAATTCAATATACGGCTCAATCATTCACTACCTATATTTGCCCAGGCTGCTACCTGCAAATAGAAACAAGCGGCTCCTGCTTTCGGCATCGCCCGGGCCGGACGCCTCTATCCAAGGCACCGGGCCTGCGGCGCATGGTCCTGCTTCCGGGAATCTGGGGCCTGAGTCCAGGTCGGGGACCGGAGCCTTCGCGGATGCTTGAGGCGAGCCGACGCGGGGCATTGACAGCGCATCGTCGAATGAGAACCATGGATTCATGAGCCTGTTCATTACGTGCCCCGTCCAGAGCGTCGAGCGGGCCACTGCGTTCTACACAGCCCTCGGTTGGACGCTGAACTCCGAGATGTCCAGCGACGAGGTCGCCTGTTTTGCGATCTCGGCTGATCAGTATGTCATGCTCGGCAGCCGTGAAATGTATGCGAGTGTCGGAGGCGTGGAAGAACTTATCGGCGGGCCCGATACGCCCTCGAAGGTCACGGTGTCATTCGACCTGGGCAGCCGCGAAGCGGTCGACGAGCTGGTCGAGCGAGCTGGAGCCGCAGGAGGAAAAATCGGCGACACCGATGACTATCCGTTCATGTACCAGCGGCAGTTCGACGACCCGGACGGATACCACTATTCTCCGTTCTGGATGAAGGACGAGGCCGGCCCGACCACTTAAGCCCCTATCTGCCTCATGCCTTCTTGCCAGCCTCCGGAGAAGGTTCTGGCCGGGACCTGTGGACCACGGTTTCGCCAAAGGGACCAAGAATACATGTGCTGAAGGGCCCAAAACGCCGGTGGATCAATAGACTGGAAGCATGTACTTCATCGTTGTTAAATATCAGGTAAAGCCAGAATTCACCGACAGCTTCATGGACCACGTTGCCGAGTTCACCAAGGCCACCCGCGCCGAAGAAGGCAACCTGTGGTTTGACTGGTCGATCAGCGTCGAGGATCCCAACGAGTTCGTGCTCGTCGAGGCATTCCGCGATGACGAAGCCGCTGGCGCCCACGTCAACTCCGCACACTTCGCAGCCGGCCTGGAGTCCATGCGCCCGCTGCTGGTAACCACCCCGAAGATCGTCTCCCGCAAGGTCGACGGCGAGGACTGGGACGCCATGGGCGAACTGGTCATCGACTAATTCACTCATTAAGCGTTGAAGGCGCGGACCCCGTCAGGGGTCCGCGCCTTCGCTCTACGCAGCTGGTGCGGCGATCAGCCTAGTGGCTGTTCTTGTTTCCGAAGCGGCGTACCAGCAACAGGAGGATGCCCAGCAGGACGATGCCCCCGGCTGCCATGCCGATCCAGGATGCGCTGAAACCAGTCTGCGCCAGGTCATCACGGTCATTCTGGTTGCCGTTGTCCGTCGGGGTGGCCGAAGCTGTCGGCGTGGCCGAGCTGGTCGGCTCGCCCGACTCGTCAGGAGTCTGTGTCGGGGACGGGCTTGCAGTGGGCGATGCGCTTTCCGAAGGCGTCGGGCTGGCCGGCGGCTCGGCGGCCACCACGGTGAACGTGGTGGAGATGCTTTCGCGCTGCACCTGCGAGATCAGCAGCTCGTAGTCGCCGGCCTCGGTATCTTCGGCGATCGGCAGGGTGAACGTGGTGCTTCCCTGCGCATCGGCCGCCGGAATGTCGGTGATCTCCAGCTCGCCTCCGAAGGCCGACGCGGTGATCTGAGCGCCTTCCTCCAGCCCGGTGATGGTGACCTCGATGTCCTGGCCGGCTTCCGCCTCGGTGGCGGAAAGCTCGACCTGGGCCCAGTCGGTGCCTGCGACCATCGCGCGGCCCAGCGGGGCCGGGTCGACGACGTCGTGGGACTTGAAGTAGTTCACGGTGGCCTCCAGGTCGATCTGCCCGGAGTCGGCGTGGTTCGTGCCCTCGGCGAAGGCCGCGAAGTTGTCGCCGCCAGCGGCCAAAAACGCATTTGCTGCAACCTGGAAGGTGGCGGCTTCGTCCAGCGGTTCGCCGTTGAAGGTGATGTCCTTGATGTGCTCCCCGCGAGGTGCGTCCTCGACGTAGGTGTAGGACAGACCCTCGGAGATGCCCAGATGCAGCTTGGACCGCTCGGAGCCCTCCGGCTGCCACTGTTGTTCCAGCGCCTCGCGTACCTGCGCACCGGTCATTTCGAAGGTGATCAGCGTGTTGGCGAACGGTTGCACATCGGCGGCTTCCTTGTAGGAAACTTGGCCGTCCTTGTCGCTAGGAACCTTCGGGGCCTTCGCATACACCAGGTCTGCGCGCAGGCCACCCGGGTTCATGAAGGCAATCTGCGCCGGAGTTCCGGCGAAGTCCTCATTCGAGGTGGCCCACAAGTGGATGTCTGCTACAGTGTTGCCCAGCGTGGATTCCACACCGCGGTCGGATCCCGGTTTCTTGCCACCGCGCAGGATATCGGCGGAAATTTCTCCGACCTTCACGTTGCCGACTTCTTCGGAATCCGCCACCGCCTTCTTCACGATGTTTTGTACTGTTGCGTTCGCGGTGTAGTTTGGCTTCCAGTCGCCGGCCTCGTCCTCAGTTGCCAGTGGCAAGAGCCCAGTCGAGAAGCTGGTCACTTCACCGCTGGTTCGGTCGACCACGAGGGAGATCTTGCCCAGGGTTGTGCCGTACTGGTGGGCTTGGATGACCGGACGTTTAGTGCCCGTGGGCCCTGCGATGTTATCGCACTTGTACCCCTGGTGGGTGTGGCCGGACACAATGGCGTCCACTTGCTCGCTGGCACCACGGACCAGCTCGCCGTAGGTGGTTTTCTCTGCGGCGATAGCTTCGCAGGTGGTACTTTCCGAGCCGTTGTGGGTCAACGCGACAATGACAGATGCTTCGCCGTTGGTCGTGTCGCCGTCGGAAAGCTGCTTGGCGACGCGGTTGACCGCTTCGAGCTCGTTGCCGAACGCCAGGTCCTTGATACCTGTGGGAGTGACTAATGACGGGACATCTTCGGTCACGGTTCCGATGAAACCGACGTTGATGCCATTGACTTCCCGAATCGCGTATTCGCGCAGGGCTGGGATCTTGGTGCCCTTTTCATACACATTTGCTCCAAGGGCGAAATCTTCACCTTCCTGCCCCGACGCAGTGGCGTAGCGGTTGATGACGCGCCTGTCGCGGCCACTGAGATCGTCGAATCCCTTGTCGAATTCGTGGTTGCCTACCGCGGAAACATCGAGCCCGCCCGCGGCCAACGCGTCAATGGTCGGGTTGTCGTCCTGCGAGGCCGAAGCGAAGGTCGAGGCGCCGATGTTGTCGCCAGCTGAGACGAACAAGGTGTTCGGGTTTTGCGCGCGCAGTTCGTCGACTGCTCCTGCCAGGACTGCTGCGCCGGCAGAGTCGCTGTTGGGAGCGATGCGCCCGTGGAAATCATTGATGTCCAAGATGTCCAGGGTGAAAGTTTCGGCAGCTGGCTCTGCCACCGTTGCGGCCTGGGCTACCGCGCAACCGGCCGCAACCAAGGATGCGGTAGCCAGGGAAGTCAGCGAAATGTTCTTGATCCGCCTGAGCGCAGGCATAGATTCTCCTCAGAGTTAAGCGTGTGACTTCTCTCATGTTTATCCCATGAAGGTGAACCTGTCGATGCTTGAACGTAAATTTCACGTATAAAACAGATCTTTTTGTGCAGCAAGAGTCCTGTTCGGTGGGTTGCATCACTGGAAATGCCGCATGCCCTGCCGATGCGGCAGGGCATGCGGTGAAAAAGAGTCGGAGGCTTTAGCGCTGGCGCTTGCGTCGTGGATCTCCGGCGGTCACCGAGGAAGATCCGACGATGCCGCTGAGGAGCAGCATGGCTGCCGCAATGAACATCAGGGTTGAAGTGACCCAGCAGGTGGTTGCCAGAGAGCGTTGGGAGTTGTCCAGCGCGAGCACGAAAATGCAGACGCTGGCCAGCAGCAGTACTACGCCGAGCAACCGTGACTTCATCGTGCACCCTTGAATTGTCGATTTTCGCCAAATAATCGCGAAAACAATTCGCTATCGGCTGGAATAACATCAATGATGCCATAAATCCAGCCGGTTGAACATACGCCCAAAGTGGTAATTTACTGGGAAACGCTCAATCTGTGGGTTGAGAACGGTTTCCGAAGATCTTCTGCTAAACGCAGGACGTCAGGATCTTCTTGATGGAATCATGCTCGGCTTGTGTCATCCATGCACCGTACTTGGCCTTGACCTGGGTCTGCCGCGACACGTATTCGCAGCGGAAGTCCTTGTTTGGTGGCAGCCATGTTGCCGCGTCCTTGTCGCCCTTGGCGGCGTTTGTGGGTCCGTCCGAGGCGAGGAGATTCAACGGATCGTTGGCGAACTGGAGGCGCTCATCCTTGCTCCATTTCTGGGCGCCCTTCTGCCAGGCGTCCGACAGCGCGACGACATGGTCGATCTGTACGGCGGAACTTGTGGTTTGGCCGCGCTCGAAATTGATCGTCTTGCCCGTGTAGGGGTCATGGAAAGTTCCGCTCAATACCACGCAGTCGACCCGGGCCGGTTTGTATTCAACATTGTCCAGATCGCGAGCGAGGATATCGTTGCGCGCATCGCAGCCGTTGTTGTCGGTATCTTTCCATCCGTTGCTGAATTGCTCGCGAGAGTAGCCGGTCTTCGGTGCGCGACCCTTGATGGCGATGTCTTCCAATTGGTTCAGGGACGTGGCATACGTCGCCTGCTGATCGGCTGTCGGGGTCGCGGCCTGGGCGCCGTTTGTCCCGGTGAAATCCGTGGAAGCCAGCGATGAGCAGGAAACCAGTCCGAGGGTGGATGCGACGAGAACTAGGGACAGGGTGCGGCGCAGCAGTCGCATGCGGTGGTACTTCTCCTTGAATATGCGGCGGGACTGCAATCCGCGGTCCCAGCATTCGACTCTATGTGCCTGCACCGACGAAACTCTGATTCGCTCCAGGTGTCTTGCTGTGATTCTCTTCTCGGAAGTTGGCAGGCTGAATTGAAAAAGTTACCATTTTGCCGCCATAATCCGCTGTGACAAGTATTGTTTTCTTTCGGTAGACGAAATATGGTCAGCATGATGCTGATTTGAATGACCATCGGGATGTTGCTGTGAAGAAGTTTCTGTATCCACTGCTGGCCGGCGTACTGCTGCTCAGTGCCTGTACGACACCCGTATCCAAGCTTAAACCCGTGGAACAGCAAGATCTCGGCGGGTATGACTCGGCCTGGGAAGCGGAACAACACGGTGACGATCCCTACGCGAAGTATTACCAAGAAGGTGTTCCGATTTTCTCAGAGCTGCAAACACAGGTTCTGCGAGCTACCCCGATCTTCGGCGACCTTGATACGCGTGATGATGTGGACGAATTTGCCATGGGACTTTCGGGATTTTTCCGATCCACGACCTTTATAGGCGAAAATGGCGAGCAAGAGGTTATCAACGATTCGACATCCATGAGCGGCACCGCGGAAGAAGCGGGTGATTACAAGGTTGAATTTGGTTGCTGGGGTGTTGGGCGCGCGGCCGTGCAGGTTTTCATCAACGTAGATTTTCCGGAAATTGGCATGGAGCCATCGGTCGAGATCCCATTGACCTGCGAGGTCCCCGCAGCAACCACCCACGGCGAGTTTGAAATCGGTCCATCCGCCGAGAGCTACAGCATTTTGGTTTCCGGTGATCCCGAAACCATCGGATCCTACGAACTCAACCTGTACCAAAATGATGGCAAGTGAGCGAATGAAGAAAATGCTGCCTCTGCTCGGAGCTGTAATTCTTGCGCTCACGTCCTGCACAACTCCGGTGTCCCAGCTCGGCCCGCTAGATCGCGAATCGCCCAGGCAACAGTCAAACACCCTCCAATTCCAGCAACCCGTCGAGGAATCGTCGCCTGAGGAGATCGCCCACCGCCAAGAAGTTGCACTGCACTACCCGCCGCTGATGTATCTGGCGATGGTCGGAATATCCTCAGACCCTACCGCTATGGACGGCATAGGATTCTGGCAGGGCGAAATCGAGCAGCGCGGCTACCACGGGTTGGTTGCATGGGCTGCCCAACGCTTTCAATACCAACAGGGCGGAACCCTTGCGCCTGAAGAGTTATCTTTGGAAACGGATGGCTTGCCGGGCCCGTATCTGATCAAGTACACCTGTTCAGGCTCGGGCCGGACCGACGTTCGAATCAAGGACGGGCCAAAGATGCTGCGGCAAAAAATTGTCCAGTGCTCGACAGATCCGAATGTCGTGGAATTCGAACTTGACGAGAAAAATATCGAGAATCTGGTCATCGAGCTGATCCCGGAGCTCTCGGCTCCGGCGGGTTTTGAAGTCCAGGTCATCCAGTAGCTCCGGAAACACCCGGCGAAGACACGTGTTCGGCCGTCCCGGACGGCTTGTGGTACTAATGGGACGTAGTGACACGGGGTGCCGCCATGCGGCTGAGATAAAACCCGTCGAACCTGATCCAGTTAGCACTGGCGAAGGGAATGTCCTGGATACCTCGATGCCACGCATCTACGCCGGGGTCCCGTTCGCCTTGACACATCTTCAAGGAGTTCGAGCACCATGAACGCACACGCAGCAACCGACACCGCAGCTTCTTCCACCACCGCACTGCCGCTCAAGGAACAACTGGTGCTGGTCACCGGCGGCGCCCGCGGGCTGGGCGCGGCCATCAGCGCCGCTTTTCTGGACGCCGGGGCGAAGGTCGTCGTCAACTACCGCAGCTCGTCGCAGGCGGCCGAGGAACTTGCCGCCGCATTCCCCGGACAGGCGCTGGCATTGCAGGCCGACGTGCGCGACGCCGCCGGGCTGAAGGACCTGGCCGCCGCCGCGGCCGAGCACTTCGGCCGCCCGATCACCACCTTGGTCAACAACGCGCTGGTGGATTTCTCCTTCAACGCAGATGCCCGTTCCAAGGCAGACGAGCTGTCCGCCGAAGAGCTCACGGCCCAGTTCGCCGGTTCCGTGCTCGCACCTGTCGCCGCGATCCAGGCAGTGCTGCCGAGCATGCGCCAGGCGGGCTTCGGACGCATCGTCAACATCGGCACCAACCTGTTCCAGCACCCAGTGGTCCCGTACCACGACTACACCGCGACCAAGGCGGCGCTGCTCTCGCTGACCCGCACCTTCGCGGACGACCTGGGCCCGGAAGGCATCAACGTCAACATGGTTTCCGGAGGCCTGCTGCGCACCACGGATGCCTCGGCCGCCACTCCTGAAGAGGTCTTCGACCTGATCGCCTCCGGCACCCCGTTGCGCCGGGTGACCTCGCCGGCCGAGCTCGCCGACGCGGTGCTGTTCTTCGCCTCGCCGCTCTCGCGCGGGGTGACCGGACAGAACCTGATCGTCGACGGCGGCCTGGTCAAGGGATGAGCGCATCGAGGAAGCAGGCCCGGTTCAACCTGTTCATCTACGGCGCGGGGCACCACCAGGCGGCCTGGCGGGCGCCGGATTCCCCGGCCGAGCGGCTGGGCGAGACCGCGTACTACGTCGAATTGGCGCAGCTGGCCGAACGCGGCCTGCTGGACGCGGTGTTCCTGGCCGACGGCCAAGCCGTCTCCCCGGAGGCCGCGGCGGCAGGTCCTACCTGGTTCTTCGAACCGTTTACGCTGCTGTCCGCGCTGAGCCAGAAGACCAGCCGGATCGGTCTGGTCTGCACGGTGTCCTCCAGCTTCTACACCCCGTTCCACGCCGCGCGCATGCTGGCCAGCCTGGACCGGCTCTCCGGCGGCCGGGCCGGCGCCAATGTGGTCACCAGTATGTGGGATACCGAGGCGCAGAACCACGGGCGCGAAACCCTGGGCGACCATGCCTACCGCTACGGCCGCGCCGACGAGTTCATCACGGTGCTGCGGGGGCTGTTCGGATCCTACCCCTCAGCGGCGGTGCGGGCCGACCGCGCAGGCGTGTTCACCGACCCGCGGCAGCTGTCGGCCATCGACCACGCGGGCGAGCACTTCGGTGTGCGCGGGCCGCTGAATATCCCCGACGGGCCGCAAGGCTCCCCGGTGCTGTTCCAGGCAGGGGCCTCCGCCCAGGGGCGCGAGCTCGCGGCGGCCCATGCCGAGGCGATCTACGCGGTGGCCGCCGACCGGCAGATGGCGCTGGACTACGCACAGGACGTGCGGTCCCGGGCCGCCGCGGCAGGGCGCGATCCGCAGGCCCTGGCCATCATGCCGGGGCTGGTCGCCTACGTGGGCCGCACGCTGGAGGAGGCCAAGGACAAGCAGCGCCGGCTCAACGACCTGCTGCCCGTCGAGCAGGCACTGGCCCAGCTGGCGATATTCGTGCAGCAGGACACCAGCGCCTGGGAGCTGGATGCACCGGTGCCCGAACTTCCCTCCGCCGCAGACTTCACCGGCCCGGCCGGACGCTACGCGACGATCCTGCGGTTGATCGAGATCCACCAGCCGACGGTGCGCGAGCTGCTCGGGCTGCTGGCGGCCGGGGGAGGGCACTGCACCTTGGTCGGAACGCCGGAGATGATCGCCGACGAGATCGAGCTCTGGCTGGATACCGGGGCGGCTGACGGCTTCAACCTGATGCCGCCGAGCCTGCCCGACGGCTTGGCGGATTTCGTCGAGCTGGTGATCCCCGAGCTGCAGCGCCGCGGACGCTTCCGCACCGCCTACGAGCACCGCACGCTGCGCGGCAATCTGGGCCTGCCGGCGCCGGTGGCCGGGGGACGCGCTCGCCGGCCCGCATTAGGAGCTGCGTCGTGATGCGCTGGCGGGAAGACAAGCGAAGTGGATTGCGTTCGTGGATTCTTCTCCGGGGCCGGCAGGCCGCCGGCACAGCGGTCAGCGCATCAGCCGTCCTTCGCGCAGCGTCCAGTAGGAGGAAATGTGGCTGGAGCGCTTCGACAGGTTCCAGCGGTCGCAGATGCGGCTGATGGCCTTGACGGTGCTTCGTTCAGCATGGGCCACGACACCCAGACCTTGGCGCGGGACCGCCAGCGTCTGGAAAGCCTCGGCCAGGACGTCGCTGCGTCCTGCCGGCACGCCGTCGCGGGAAAGCCAGCGTAAAACAATGCCCTGGGGATGTTTCACGTCAAACATTGCTCGTTCGTCGGCAATTTCAAGCAGCGCCACACCCTGCGCGTGCTCCGGCAGAGTTTCGAGGATCTTGGAGATCGCCGGTATCCCGGCTTCATCCGCGGCCAGCACATAGTAGTCGGCGCCCAGCTGGATGGAGGTCTTGCTGCGCGCCGGGGAAATGACCAGCGCCGCACCGGGCTCTACAGTGCCTGCCCAGTGCCCGACAGTTCCGGGCTCGCCGTGGAGCACGAAGTCGATGGCCAGCTCATCGACCACCGGATCGATCCAGCGGATGGTGTAGGACTTCGAGCGCGGCACCTGCTCGCGCGGCAGCCGCTGGCGAAGCTCTCTCAGGTCGTAGGGCGGAACCAGCCCGAGGGCGGGATCCGCGGCATACACCTTGACGTATTCATCCAGTGCGCCGTTGGAGCGGTAGCCGTCGAGCTTCGGTGCGCTGGCCACGAGGCGCACCAGCTGGTCGCTGAGCTTTTGCACCCGGGTGATGGTCAGGACATGCTGGTCGATCTTGTGCCGAGGGGCTTCGACTTGGCTGACCGGCGGTGAATAGCGGGCCAACGGCTCCTCGTAGGTTTCGGAATACGGCTGCGTCTCCTGCGCGGCAGCGGGTGCTGCGTCAGACGCCGCGCCGGGAGCCGGCGGAGCGTAGTGGCTCGGCCTGAATGAGGTGCGCAGCGTCTTGTCCAGGACCTTGCGCGCCGCGGCGAGCGCCGCCGCGGCCCCGGCCCGTTCGGCGGCGGCCAGCAGTTCGTCGGTCTGCTGCTCGTTCAGCAGCGACCCCCTGGCGATGCTCTGATACAGGTGTTCCTTGGCTGTTGCCTGCCCGGCTTGGGCTCCGGCCTTCTCGGCAAGCTTGAGCACCTCAAGAGTCAGGCCCTCCTTGGCGGAGATGGACACCTGGGGGCCGTACTTGTTGTATTTGTGCTTCGACATGGTGTGCCTTCCCGCGCTGTTCGGGCTACTGCTCCTAGCCTGAGTATGAGCGAATCGGACCGGCCAGGCAAGGGCGAGTCCCACTGGCAGGGGTCTCTGCCGGCAGCCGGAAAACGCCCGCTTTGCGAAGAGGAATCCGCTTCCGTCCGATATTCGATTCGGTCGACAATAAACAGGTCAGCTCACTAAAATTAGCTCCATGTCTGATACTTTGCCGCCATGCCCGAACTGCTCCAGCGAGTACGCCTACCAGATGGATGCGCTGCTGGTCTGCCCCGAATGCGGCCATGAATGGAACGCCGAGGCCGAGGCGGTTGAAACGGCCGAGGCAGTCATCAAGGACGCCGTCGGAAACGTCCTGCAGGACGGGGATACCGTCAGCATCACCAAGACCATGAAGGTCAAGGGGGCGCAGAGTGCGCTGAAGGCCGGAACGAAGGTGCGCAATATCCGTCTGGTGCAGGGCACCGGAGACCACGACATCGCCGCCAAAGTCGACGGCTTCGGCCAGATGGAACTGAAGTCCTCGATCGTGAAGAAGATCTAGGACCGGCAACTCCCGCCGCAAAAATGCCCGCCCCTTCGGTTGAAGGGGCGGGCATTGCCATTTGCTGCCTACTGGCCGGCGGTCGGGGCCGCCGGGACGGCCAAGCCGATGAGCTCGGCCAGCCGCTCGCGGTTCTGGTTCGCGCCGAATGCCGGCTGTCCGGGCTGCAGCCGCACGCCCTCGGCCAACGAGCCGATCGGCAGCGGATCGAAGCCGAAGGCATCGATGATCCGGCTGGTCTCCTCCACGTCCGCGGGACGGTCGCCGGCCAGCGCAATGGCCTTGCGCTGTTCGGCGCCAGCTGGACGGGCTTCGTCCTCAAGGTCGTGGTAGCCCATGTGGTTGAATGCCTTCACGAGCCGCGAGCCCGGCAGGAAGTCCTGGATCAGCGCGGAGGTGGAAACCCCCGGGGTGTTCAGGTCGTCGCGGATCCCGTCGGTCTCCCACCAGTAGTTCATGGCGTCGATGACCAGCTTGCCCTGAAGCTGCGCGGCCGGGATGCTCCGGTACTTGCCCAGCGGCAGGGCGAGGATGACGATGTCGGCCTGGCCGGCGGCGGTGGCAGGGTCCACGGCGACCGCGCCCGGGGTCAGCACCTCGATGGTCAGCGCGATGGCGCTCGGGTCGCCGGATCCGGCGATGAGCACCTTATAGCCTGCCGCCAGCGCGCGGCGGGCGAGCACGGTGCCGATCTTGCCGGCGCCGAGGATGCCGATGGTCTGCTGCTCCATGTTCTCTGCCTCCTGGCTGCTTAGTTGTTGATCTTGGCGGGCTTCTCGGCGAGCATTTCGCGCACCAGCGGGATGACCTTGGTGCCGTAGAGTTCCACGGCCCGCAGGCGGGCGCCGGCGTCCACTGCGCCGCCCGAGTAGATCAGGTCGAAACGTCCGATGTCCAGACTCTGCACGGTGGTGGCGATCTTGCGCGCCACGGTCTCCGGGGAGCCGATGTACAGCGAACCTTCGGCGGCTTCATGCTCGAATTCGCTGCGGCTCATCGGGCTCCAGCCGCGCGAGGCGCCGATCCGGTCACGCTGTTCCTTGTAGGCGTCGAACATCAGCTCGCGGGCCAGCTCGTCGGTATCTGCCACGAAGCCGGGGGAGTGCAGGCCCACCGGAAGGGTCTCGTGCCCGAACTGGTCGTTGGCCCGGCGGTACAGGTCCACGTACGGGGCGAAGCGCTCCGGGGAGCCGCCGATCACGGCGAGCATCATGCGGAAGCCGTAGTGGGCGGTGCGGATCACCGACTGCGGCGAGCCGCCCACGCCCACCCAGGTCTTCAGGCGCCCGGACTCGGTCTTCGGGAAGACCTCCACGTCCTGCAGCGCGGCGCGCGTGGTGCCGTTCCAGGTCACCGGCTTCTCGCCCAGCAGCTCGTTGAACAGGTTGATCTTCTCGTCGAAGAGGATTTCGTAGTCGGCCATGTCGTAGCCGAAGAGCGGGAAGGACTCGGTGAACGATCCACGGCCCAGCATGACTTCGGCGCGCCCGTTGGACAGGGCGTCGACCGTGGCGAAGCGCTGGAAGACGCGCACCGGGTCGTCGGAGGAGAGCACCGTGACCCCGGAGCTGAGGCGGATGTTCTCGGTGGCTGTCGCGATGCCTGCCAGGACGGTTTCGGGGCTGGAGATGGCGTACTCAGGGCGGTGGTGCTCGCCCACGGCGATCACGTCCACGCCGGCCTGGTCTGCGACCACGGCTTCCTGCACCGTGGCGCGGATGGCTTGGGCATGCGATACCAGCTCGCCCGACGGCCCGCTGGGCACGTCGCCGAAGGTGTCGATGCCGAATTCGATGTTCTCGATGGCGTTCATCTGCAGTCCCCGTTTCCGAAATAGGTTGATAGCCCAATCATGCATCAAACTTGTTGACGTGTCAACTATAGGAGACGAGATGGTGCGCGGCGGCCCGGAAATGCGCGACGGCGGCCGCTCCCGAAGTGGGAGCGGCCGCCGTGGCGCGGCAGTACGGTCGGGGCTAGCCGAAGTACTTTTCCATGGTGCCTTCGTGGGCTTCGCGCAGGTCGTCCACCGAAACGGTGAACTCGCCCTGGACCTCCAGGGCGCCGGACTGCGCGTCGACGACACCCAGGCGGGCCACGGTGACGCCGCGGGCGCTGGTCATGTCGTTGAAGCGGACCTCTTCGCTGCGCGGCACGGCCACCAGGGCGCGGGCCTGCGACTCGGAGAACAGCGCGGTGAACGCGTCGATGCCGTCGCGGGACTTGATCTCGTCAAGTGCCACGCGGGCGCCGACGCCGTAGCGCAGCACCATCTCGGACAGCGCGGCGGCCAGGCCGCCCTCCGAGAGGTCGTGCGCCGAGTCGATCATGCCGTCGCGGCTGGCGTTGATCAGGATCGCGCCCAGCGCCTTCTCGGCTGCCAGGTCGACCTTCGGCGGCAGGCCGCCGAGGTGTCCGCGCAGGTTGGCGAACTCGGAGCCGTCCAGTTCATCTTTGGTGGTGCCGATCAGGTAGATGGCCTGGCCGTCGGCCTCTTCGCGCCAGCCCGACGGGGTGCGGCGGGCGACGTCGTCCAGCTTGCCTAGGGTCGCAACCACCGGGGTCGGGTGGATGGCCTTGTCGCCGGTCTGGTTGTACAGCGAGACGTTGCCGCCGGTGACCGGGACACCCAGCTCCATGCAGGCGTCCGACAGGCCGCGGATGCCCTCTGCCAGCTGCCACATGACGTCCGGATCCTCGGGGGAGCCGTAGTTCAGGCAGTCGGAGACGGCCGCGGGGATGGCGCCGGAGGTGGCGACGTTGCGGTAGGACTCGGCCAGCGCCAGCTGGGCGCCGGCGTACGGGTCCAGGTAGGTGTAGCGGCCGTTGGCGTCGGTGGCGATGGCCACACCCAGGCCGGTTTCCTCGTCGATGCGGACCACGCCTGCATCATCCGGGGAGGCCAGAGCGGTGTTGCCGCCCACGTAGCGGTCGTACTGGCGGGTGATCCAGGATTTGTCGCACATGTTCGGGCTGGCGATCAGCTGAAGCACGGCGGCCTTGAGTTCTTCGCCGGATGCCGGAAGGTTCTTCCCGGCCTCCGAGGAACGGAAGGTGTCGGCCTGCAGGGCATCCTGCCATTCCGGGCGGGCGTACGGGCGGTTGTATTCCGGGCCGTCCACCGCAACGGTGCTCGGGTCCACGTCGACGATGACCTCGCCGTTCCAGGTGATGGTCAGGCGGTTGTCGTCGGTCACCTCGCCCAGCCAGGAGTACTCGACGTTCCACTTGGCCATGACGGCTTCGAAGGCTTCCACGTTCTGCGGGGAAACCACTGCCATCATGCGTTCCTGCGACTCGGACATCAGGATCTCGCCCGGGGTCAGGGTGGAGTCGCGCAGCAGCACGTTGGTCAGCTCGACATTCATGCCGCCGTCGCCGTTGGCCGCCAGTTCCGAGGTGGCGCAGGAGATGCCCGCGGCCCCCAGGTCCTGGATGCCCTCGACCAGCGAGGCCTTGAACAGCTCCAGGCAGCACTCGATGAGCACCTTCTCGGCGAACGGGTCGCCGACCTGCACTGCAGGGCGCTTGGACGGCTTGGTGTCGTCGAAGGACTCGCTGGCCAGCACCGAGGCGCCGCCGATGCCGTCGCCGCCGGTGCGCGCGCCGAAGAGCACGACCTTGTTGCCCACGCCGGAGGCGTTGGCCAGGCGCAGGTCCTCGTGGCGCAGCGCGCCAACCGCCAGCGCGTTGACCAGCGGGTTGCCCTGGTAGATCGGGTCGAACACGGTTTCGCCGCCGATGTTCGGCAGGCCCAGCGAGTTGCCGTAGCCGCCGATGCCGGAGACCACGCCGTGCACCACGCGCTGCGAATCCTCGTGGTCGATCGCGCCGAAGCGCAGCGGATCCATCACGGCGATCGGGCGGGCGCCCATCGAGATGATGTCGCGCACGATGCCGCCGATGCCGGTGGCGGCACCCTGGTACGGCTCCACGTAGGACGGGGAGTTGTGCGACTCGATCTTGAAGGTCACGGCCCAGCCGTCGCCGAGGTCGGTGACACCGGCGTTTTCGCCCATGCCGACCATCAGGTCCTTCTTCATCTCTTCGGTGACCTTCTTGCCGAACTGGCTCAGGTGGGTCTTGGTGGACTTGTAGGAGCAGTGCTCGGACCACATGACCGAGTACATCGCCAGCTCCGCCGCGGTCGGGCGGCGGCCCAGGATCTTGACGATCTCGGCGAATTCGTTGTCCTTCAGGCCCAGCTCGGCCCACGGCAGCTCGACCTCGGGGGTCACTGCCGCGTTATCGACGGTGTCGATGTTGAATGCTTGAGTCTGCTCGCTCACTTCTTGCCTCCAACGAGGTGGGTCAAAACACTGGTGAAGAACGTCAGGCCGTCGGTGCCGCGGTGATCCGGGCCGAAGCCTGCCTCGATGGCGTGCTCCGGGTGCGGCATGAGGCCCACGACGTTGCCCGCCTCGTTGGTGATGCCGGCGATCGAGCGGCGCGAGCCGTTCGGGTTCCAGCCCACGTAGGAGAATGCGACGCGGCCTTCGCCCTGAAGCATGTCCAGGGTCTTCTCGTCGGCGACGTACTGGCCGTCCTGGTTCTTCAGAACGATGGTGATCTCCTGGCCGGCTTCGTAGCCGTTGGTCCAGGCGGTCTGGTTGTTCTCCACGCGCAGCACCTGGTCGCGGCAGATGAACTTCAGGTGGTCGTTCTTGATCATCGAGCCGGGCAGCAGGTGCGCCTCGGTGAGGATCTGGAAGCCGTTGCAGATGCCCAGCACGGGCAGCTTGGCGTCCGAGTTCGCGGCGTCCACGATCTTGCCCATCATCGGGGCGAAGCGGGAGATGGCGCCTGCGCGCAGGTAGTCGCCGTAGGAGAAGCCGCCGGGGATCACCACGGCGTCGACGTCCTGCAGGTCGGTGTCGGCGTGCCACAGGGACACTGCCTGGGCGCCGGCGGCGCGCACTGCACGTGCTGCGTCGCGGTCGTCGAGGGTGCCCGGGAAGGTCACCACGCCGATGCGGGCGCCCGACAGTTCAGCGGTTGGCGTCGAGTAGTCGCCAATCAGGGGAAGTTCGGTGCTCATTAGTCCGCAACGACCTCGACGTTGACAACATCTTCGATGACCGGGTTGGACAGCAGGGTCTCGGCGGCCTCGCGGGCCTGGGCCAGGATTGCGTCGGTCACCTCGCCGTCTACGGTGAGTTCAAAGCGCTTGCCCTGACGGACGGCCTCGAAGGAGTTGAATCCCAGGCGGGGCAGTGCTCCCGCAATGGCCTTACCCTGGGGGTCAAGGATTTCTGGCTTGAGCATGACATCTACAACGATGCGGGGCATCCGGCGTATCTCCTGTGCGCGAAGGGGTTAAATGCCACACGGAGACGTGCCGTCTCACACCAAGGGGATTTGGCGCTCCGCGAGCTTGCCTACCCAGTCTAGCGGGAATGTGACGGGTAAAACCGGCCAGTGCAGGCCTAGAACTGTTTCTCCTAGTTATTCGCCATGTGATTTTAGGCTCATGAACTGATTTCCGGGTGCCGCGCGTAAGCTGGACGGATGGAAATCACAGCCGACAGCCCCTGCCCCTGCCGAGCGCTCGACGCGGACCAGGCCAGCTATGCGCAATGCTGCCAGCCGTTCCACGAGCACCGGGCCTCGGGGCAGGTGCTGCCGGCGACCGCCGAGCAGCTGATGCGCTCGCGCTACAGCGCCTTCGTGCTGGGCCTGGCCGATTACCTGCTGCAGTCCTGGCATGAAACCACCCGGCCGGCAGAGCTGCTGCTGGACGAGGACCTGCACTGGGAAGGGCTCGACATCGTGAAGACCCGCTCCGGTGGGGCCCAGGCGTCCCGCGGGGTCGTGGAGTTCACCGCGCACTATTCCCAGGACGGGCAGCGCGGAAGCCAGCATGAGGTGAGCACGTTCGTGCGCGAGAACGGGGCCTGGTTCTACCTCGACGCGCTCTACTAGCTGCTGGCCGCGACGAGCATGTTCAGCATCTGCGTCTGCTGGCGTTCCTTGGCCAGCGTGAAGGCATCCGATCCGGTCTGGTCCTTCAGCGTCGGATTCGCTCCGTGGGTCACCAGCAAGCGGGCGATGGTGATGGAATTCGTGGTTCCCTGGCCCAGCACGATGGTTTCGTGCAGCGCCGTCCAGCCCAGGTCGTTGACGTGGTCGACGGGAATGTCGGTCTTCAGCAGCGCCCGCACGGAACCGACCTGACCGTTCTCGGCGGCCACCGACAACGCGGTGCCGCCCACGCGGTTGGTCGAGCGGGTGTCGGCGCCCTTGTCCAGGAATGCGCTCAGCGTGCTGACCATGCCCGAGGCGCTGGCCCGCAGGAATGGCGACTCCTGGTAATCGTCCTTGGCGTTCGGGTCCGAGCCCGCATCCAGCAGGTGTTTGCAAATGGCTGCATTTCCCACGATCACCGCGCGCATCAGCGGCGTGCGCCCGGAGGAATCCTTGGCGTGCAGATCCGCTCCGGCCTTGACTGCCTTGCGCACCGCATCCGGCTTGCCGTCCTCGATCGCGCGGTACAGCGCCGAGGTCTGCTTTGAGAGGCTGGCGGCCGCAGTCGGCAGCGCGCTGAGCGTCGCCCCCGCCACCGCGCCGGAGGACAGCGGCGCAACGCTCGCCGTGGGCGCAGCAGGGGCAACCGGGGCAGTGGTTTTCGGGGCTGCCGTGGGTTCCACCGATTCGGCGCCGGCGGCGGACTTCTTCGCTTCGGCTTGCACCTGCGTCGTGGCCGGAGCCGGGGACGCGGAGGACGCCGGGGAAGCAGGTTTTTCAGCGGAGGGCGACGGGCTGGACTGGACGCTTTCGGCCTGCGGCGCCGCTGGCCCGCACGCGGTGCAGGCGCCGATGACGGCGGCCAGCGGAAGAGCCAGCAACGCAACACCGCGACGGGTCGTGGTGAATCCGGTACGAGGTGCCATCGTTCCTTTCGCGGTCCGCAAACCTCGTTCGCAGCCGCAACGCGGCGTTGAACACTGCTCGGTAACTTACGTGATCTGCAATTGAGCTTAGCGCTCGAAGCTGAAAATTTGCGGGCAATCCGCGTCGAGAACTCTTGGCGTTCCGCCCCCGGGTTCTTCGCTAAAATCGTAGGCACCATGGAATGCCTTTATTTCTCCGCCGACCGCTGCCGCTCCTGCACCCTGATGACGGTGCCCTACGACCGACAGCTGCAGTCGAAGGTGGACCGCTGCCAGGAGCTGCTCTCGGATTTCGGGCAGCTGACCTTCCTGCCTGCCCAGGCGAGCCCCGAGCAGGGTTTCAGGAACAAGGCCAAGATGGTCATCTCCGGCACCACGGACAACCCCACCATCGGCATCCTCGACGCCGATGGCCACGGTGTTGACCTGAGAAACTGCGGTGTCATCGATCCCGCCCTGCGGGCCATGTTCCCGGTCATCGAACGCTTCATCCACGAGCTGAAGCTGATCCCCTATGACGTTCCCAAGCGCAAGGGCGAATTGAAGCACGTGATCCTGACCCTCTCGGACACCGGGGCGATCATGGTCCGCTGGGTGCTGCGCACCAAAAAGCACTTCGTGGCCCTGCGCAACTCGCTGCCGCAGTTCGTGGAGAAGATGCCCCCGGGCTCGGTGGTGTCGGTGAATTTCCTGCCCGAGCACAAGGCGGTGCTCGAAGGGCAGGAGGAGATCATCCTCACGCGCCGCACCACACTGCAATTCGAGCTCAACGGCATCCCCATGCACCTGCGCCCGCAGGGCTTCTTCCAGACCAACACCCACATCGCGGCGGCGCTCTACCGCCAGGCCCGCCAGTGGATCAACGACGTGGATCCGGAAAGCATCTGGGACCTGTACAGCGGCGTGGGCGGCTTCGCCCTGCACTGCGCCGGCGAAGGCCGCACCGTGCACGGCATCGAGACCAGCGCCGAGGCAGTCGAAGCCGCCGCCACCAGTGCCCGCAGCCTGGGCCTGGAGGGCGTGGAATTCATCGCCGGCGACGCCACCGAGTACGCGCTGGGCGCGGGATGGGCCCCTGACGCGGTCATCGTGAATCCTCCGCGCCGCGGCATCTCCGCCGAGCTGGCCGCCTGGCTGAACGATTCGGACGTCGAGCACCTGGTCTATTCCAGCTGCAACGCCGAATCGCTGGCCCGCGACCTCAAGCGCCTGGACAAGTTCACCCCGCAGCTGGCCCGCGTCATGGACATGTTCCCGCAGACCGAGCACTACGAGGTCATCGTCAAGCTGCAGCGCAGCGCGGCCTGAAGTCCCGCTAGCGGTCCAGCGTCGCGGTGCGCCGGTCCAATCGGCCCATGATCTCGTCGACCAGATGCGGATCGACATTCGGCTCGCGCCGCGCCTTGAGCAGCTCGGCACGTGCAGCCTGCAGCGCGATGCCCTGGATGGCGTCGGCCTTGGCGATCACCGCGCGGATCTGCGTGTACTTCTCGTCGGTGATCGCATCGTGCGGGTCCGGGTCGGTGGCCAGGATGGTGTGCAGCGAATTCATGCGCCGGCGCACCGCCTGCTGGTAGTTCTCCGGCAAATCCTGCAGCTCCACGTTCTTCTTCAGCGTCGCAATGGCCACTGCCTCGGCCCGGCGGGCCAGCGCGCGGCGCGCCCGCTTGGTGTCCTGCTCATTGCCGCGCAGCTTCAGCACACGCATCAGCGCCGGCAGCGTCAGCCCAGGGATCACCAGGGTCATCAGCAGCAGCGAGCACGCGGCGACCACCACGAAGTTGCGTCCCTCGATCGGCGCGCCGTCGGCGGTGACCTTGGGCAGCGCCAGCGCCAGGGCCAGCGTGGCCAGCCCGCGCATGCCGCACCAGGTGAGCACCAGCGTGTCCTTGGCGGCGGAGATCTTGGGGTTCTTGCGGTTGGGCAGGTAGTAGGTGGCGAACATCCACACGGCGCGCACGCCGATCACGACCACGCAGATCGCGATAATTCCCGGGATGAAGCCCAGCAGGTTGCTGCCCTCCTCCTGAATCACCGAGTTCATCTCGATGCCCATCAGGCCGAAGGCCAGGCCGGTGGCCAGCATCTCCAGCACCTCCCAGAAGGCGTGGCGGGTCAGCCGCTCCTGCGAATCCTGCGGGCGGTCGCGGCGCACCATTTCCAGCGCGGTCACCACCACTGCGATGACACCTGAGACGTGCACCTCCTCGGCCAGCATGTAGACCGCGTAGGGAGCCACCAGGGTCGCGGCGCAACGGGCCGCGAGGTTCGGCACGAAGCGGTTCAGCGCGCCAATCAGCCAGCCCATGGCCAGACCCAGGACCACCGCGCCGGCCGCGCCGAGCAGGAACTGCGGGATGATTTCCAGCCCGACCTCGGACTGGTTCTCGGTGGCCTGCACCGCGAGCTGGAAGATCACGATGGCCATCGCGTCGTTGAACAGGCCCTCGGTTTCCAGCAGCGAGGTCAGCCGCCGCGGCATCTTCACCTTGGTGGCAATCGCGTCCACCGCCACCGGGTCGGGCGGGGCGACCACGGCGCCAAGCGCCAGCGCCAGCGGAATCGAGGCGATGGGGGCGAAGGCCCAGGCCGCAGCGGCGACCAGCCCGGCGGTGACCACGATGAGGATCACGGCCAGGCGGATCAGCGCCTTCCAGCGGAACCGGAACACCGACCAGCTGCTGCGCTGCGCCGTGGCGAAGAGCAACGGCGGCAGGAAGATCGGCAGGATCAGCTCCGGATCGATGTGCATCTCCGGCATGAAGGGCAAAAAGCCCGCCAGCGTCGCGAAGATCAGCATCAGGATGGGATAGGGGAGCTTGATCCGCTCGCCAATACCCACGATCAGGATCGTGGCGAACAACAGTGCAATGACCAGCAGGAAAAACTCCATAGTCTTCCTATTCTAGTTCTCAGCCCCGCAGGATCAGGGATTTTAGTTGCTGTTTAACGCGCCGTCGCCCAGCAGCGGGGCCGCGGCAGCCCAGTCGTCGATGGCGCAGCCGTTGTGCCGGTCGAAGGAGACGCTCACGCTGCGCCCGGCCAGCGTCCCGGTGATCTGGGCGGTGTCGGGGCCTCCGTAGATCTCGGTGCAGATCCGGTTCTGGTTGGCCGCGGGGGAGAGCACGGCGGGGTTGGAAGCGAGCAGCGCGCAGGCCGCCTCGGCGGTGGGCAGGGTGCTACCCGCGCCGACCTGCTCGCCCTGGCACCGCAGCCGGTATTCGCCGGATACCGTCGCGCCGTCATTGCGGACCACGATCTCCAGGTCCGTCGGGGAAGCCTGGGGTTCCGCCGCGGAACAGCTGGCCAGCGCAATTCCGGCGGCGAGCACCGCGGCCGCAATCAACAACCCGGAGGCCAGCGGAGGCTGGCGTTTCAGCGTCTGCGCATCATCCATGGGCTCATTCTGCACGCCAGCTGCGCACATTGCCAGAGGTCGTGGCCGCAGGGCCGCTCGGTCCGTTTATTCGGGCAGCACCAGGGCATTGGCCACCTCCAGCAGCCGGGCGCGCAGCACCTCGGCCCGCTGCGCGAAGTCCTTCTGCAGGCGCACGTACTCGGCCTTGCCCTCCGGGGTTTCGATGCGGATCGGCTCATGGCCCCAGTCGACCAAGTCGTAGGGGGAGGCCTGCATGTCCATGGTGCGGATGTCCCACGCCAGCTCGAAGCAGTCCATCACCAGGTCGCTGGGCACCGCGGGCGTGAGCTTGTACGCCCACTTGTACAGGTCCATGTTCGCGTGCAGGCAGCCGGGCTGCTCCAGGTCGCGCTGGGTATCACGGGTCGGCTGCAGCTCGTTGAGCGGCGCGGCCTGCGGGGTGTAGAAGCGGAACGCGTCGAAATGCGTGCAGCGGATCCGGTGCGATTCGACTACCTCGTCCGTGCCGGCGGCGCCCAGCCGCAAGGGCAGGTACTCGTGGCGGATGCCGTTGACATCGGACTTGTAGGCCATGGCCCACTCGTGCAGGCCGAAGCAGGCGAAATTGCCCGGACGCTGCGCGGTACCGGCGAGGATGATGCGGGCGAACCGGATGGCCTCGGTGCGGGCCTGGCCGAAGGCCTCGGCATCCAAAGCCCAGCCGGGTCCGGCGGCGGTGTCCACCGGCCGATAGAACTTCCAGCTCTCGCGCTGCGCGGCCTCGGGCCCGGAAAGCACCACATCCATCCCGGGATGCCAGCGGTAGAGTTGGCCGGGCTTCTGCGTGTAGTAGGTGAACAGGAAGTCCTCGATGGGGTGCTTGCGCCCCTTCATCCTGCGGGCCACGAAGGGCTCGCCGAAGGCGCGGGCGCGCTGCTCGTGCGCGGCCGCCCGGGACAGCCAGTCGGCGGGAGCAAGGACCTCAAGGGTTTGGGGCATGGCTCAATTATCCGGTCTCGCGCGCGGCAACTCCACCTTTGGTACGCCAGTTCACACCTCCCCCAAACGCCGGGGAGGCTGGCGGACGGCGCCGCGGCTGCGCATACTGCAAGGCAGGAACACCAAAAACCCAGGAGGCCGCACGATGAAGGAACCATTATGGGAGCCGCCGCTGGCCGGCACGGAAGCACAGCACCTGTTCGGCATGCTTGACCGGCTGCGCGCGACCTTCCGCTACAAGGCCGACGGGCTGGGCATCGAGCAGCTGCGCTTCAGGCTTGCGTCCAGCGCGCTGAGCCTGGGCGGGCTGCTGCAGCACCTGGCCGCAGTGGAGGACGAGAAGTTCACCTGGCTGATCGCCCGGCGCAAGCCCGAAACGCTGCTGGCGCTGACCGCGGACGGGACCGACCAGTTCCGGGTCGTTGGCGAGGATCCCGCTGCGGTCTACCGGATCTACGACCGCGCCGTGGCCGCCAGCCGGGAGATCCAGCTCGAACTGCTGGAACCCGGGGCGCTGGAGAAGCCCAGCGCGCTGGATTTTGGCGGCGAACACCCCAGCATCCGTCGGCTGGTGTGCGACGTGATCGAGGAATACGGCAGGCATGCCGGCCATGCGGACCTGCTGCGCGAGGCGCTGGACGGCCGCGTCGGCGAGGACCCGCCTTGGGACTACCTGCCGCCGTGGTATCCGCGCAGCTGAAGGCAAAAAGCTGCGGCCCGCACCGCCACCGATCGGGTGGAGGTGCGGGCCGCGGTGGCGGCGGATGCCGGGGGCAGATCCGCCAGGCGCCTAGCCCATGGCGATCGCGCCGAACAGCACGCCGGAGGCGAGCATGACCAGGCTGACCACCAGTGCACGCCACAACACCTTCTTGTGGTGGTCGCCCAGGTCCACGCGGGCCAGGGAGACCAGCAGGAGGATTGCCGGGACGAGCGGGGACTGCATGTGCACCGGCTGGCCGGTGATGGAGGCGCGGGCCATGTCCACCGCTGGAACTCCGAAGTGCGCTCCGGCCTCGGTGAGCACCGGCAGGATGCCGAAGTAGAAGGCGTCGTTGCTCATGAAGAAGGTTGCCGGGATGGAGATCAGGCCGGTGATCACCGCCATGTACTGGCCCAGCGAATCAGGGATGATCGTCACCAGCCACTGGCTCATCGCGTCGACCATGCCGGTGCCGGACAGCACGCCGGTGAGCACCGCGGCCCCGAGCACCATGGAGACTACCGCGATAATCTCGCTGGAGTGCGAGGCGATCATCTTGACCTGGTCGGAGACCTTCGGGAAGTTGACCACCAGTGCGATGGCGGTGCCGATCATGAACAGGTAGGACAGCGGCAGCACGTCCACGACCAGCAGCACCATGATGGCAACGGTCAGCGCGAGGTTGAAGAAGAACAGCTTCGGGCGCAGGGTTTCGCGGTTCGGATCCAGCACGGTGCCGTCCATGGTCGCGGTTTCGGTGCCGTCGCCCTTGGTGGCTACGGCTTCCAGCACGGCGATCGGGGAACCGGACACGCCGCCCCGGGTCTTGCCGCCCTTGCCGGAACCGCCCTGGCCGCCGGCGAGGTTGCCGCCGCCGAACGAGGTGCCCCACAGCTCGGGATGCTCGCGCTGCATGCGGCGGCGCTCGGCGATACCCATCTGCCAGGCGAAGATGCCGATGACCACCAGGGCGATGCCCAGCGACGGGAGCATCGGGACGAACACGTCGGAGGCCTCGACCCCCAGCGCCGCGGCGGCGCGGGCGGTCGGACCGCCCCACGGGACGATGTTCAGCGTGCCGTTGGTCAGGCCAGCCACGCAGGTCAGCACAACAGGGCTCAGGCCCAGGCGCTGGTAGATCGGCAACAGGGCCGCGGTCACCACGATGAAGGTGGTGGAGCCGTCGCCGTCCAGCGAGATCACCGCGGTCAGCAGGGCGGTGCCCACGACGACCTTGGCCGGGTCGTTGCCGACCAGCTTCTGGATGCCGGCGACCAGCCGGTCGAAGAGCCCGACGTCGATCATCAGGCCGAAGTACATGATGGCGAACATCAGCAGCGCCGCGGTGCCGGACATCGACTTGATGGCGTCCATGATCATGTCGCCCAGGCCGAAGCCGGCGCCGGCGAACAGGCCGAACGCGGTCGGGACGATGATCAGCGCCAGCAGCGGGGTCATGCGTTTGGTCATGATCAGGACCATGAAGGTGATGACCATGAGGAATCCGAGTGCAACGAGCATTGCCCCGACCTCCTTGGATCGTGGTGCCACATCGGCGTGGCATCCGGTGGAATGAGGAATCCCTTCCACGCTACGTGTCGGCGCTCACGTTGCGGGGCTTGTGCTGATTACCGCCCCCTTTTGGTCATTGGAATCTTTTTGCTCATAAAACTCACTCGGGCGCACTCCGGTGGATATGCTTGGTGCCATGCATTCCTCCCGACCCGGAACCCGGCACTTCGCCTCGCGCATCATGCGCCTGCAGTTCATCGTGGTCGGCTTCCTGATCGTGCTGGTCACGGCGGGAACGCTCTACGCCAGCTACAACCAGGTGTTCAACCGGGCCGAGGACCGCTCGCTGACCATCGCGCGTTCGGTGGCAGTCATGCCCTCGGTGGTCCAAGAGGTCGAGCGCTACGCGGCCCAGGACCGGCTCGATGTCCAGGCGCTGAGGACCGGCCCGCTGCAGGAGACGGCCCAGGCGATCGTGAACCGCGGAGATGCATACTTCGTCGTGATCACCGAGGACCGCGGCCTGCGCCTGAGCCATCCGAACCCCGCAGAACTGGGGCTGAAGGTCTCCACCGAGCCGGTGGCCCTGGCTGGTATCGAGGACGTTTCGCGCGAGCACGGCACCCTGGGCGAGTCGGTGCGCGCCAAGGTCCCGATATATTCCTCTTCCGGCATGGTCATAGGCGAGGTATCGGTTGGCGTGACCACCGATTCGCTGACCGGGGCGCTGGCGCAGTCCTTCAGCTGGATCGCGCTGTTCGCCCTGCTGGCCGCCGCGCTGGCGGTGCTCGCCGGACGCTACACGGTGCGCAAGCTCAAGCGGCAGACCCTGGGCCTGGAACCCTCGGAGATCGCGCAGCTGGTCCGCGACCAGCAGGCGGTGCTCTACGGCGTGACCGAAGGCGTCATGGGCATCGGCGTGGACAACCGGATCACGGTGCGCAACAAGGCGGCCCGACAGCTGCTGGGCCTGCCGCACCGCACGGAGCTGCAGGACGTCGTGGGGCGCCACTACGCGTCGGCCGGGCTTGATGCGGCCCTGGTGCGCGCCATCCGCGAGCACGACAAGGCGCCGCTGCGGTTGAACGCGAACGGGAATTCGCTGATCGCCCGCGTCACGGACGTGAACCGCGACGGCGTGGATCTCGGGCAGGTGGTGCTGTTCCACGACGTGACCACCGTCGAGGCGCTGGGCACCAAGCTTGACGCGGTGCAGGACATGGCCGATGCGCTGCGCGCCCAGCGCCACGAATTCGCCAACCGCATGCATGCGGTGCTGGGGCTGATCAACCTGGGCAAGATCGAGCAGGCCGAGCAGTACCTGCAGGAAGTCATGGAAACCGGGCCGAAGATCGCCCAGGTCCCCGGGCTCGAGGCAGTGCAGGACGCCTACCTGTCGGCATTCATCTCCGCCAAGGCGGTGCGCGCCCACGAGCAGGGCATCGAGCTGCGCGTCTCGCCGCAGTCGATGCTCTTCGGGCAGATCGCCTCCGCCCATGACGCGCAGGACGCCACCGCGGTGCTCGGCAACCTGCTGGACAACGCCTTCACCGCCGCGCTGCGCGGCGCCGGGGAACCCTGGGTGGAGGTGGACCTGCTCTCCGAGGGAACCACCTTGCACCTGGCCGTGGCGGACTCCGGGCCGGGCATCACCACCGGCCTGGACATCTTCTCGCCCGAGGTCTCTACCGGCTCCGCCCTGGGCGGCGAGCACGGCGCCGGGGTGGGGCTGCCGCTGATCCGCCGGCTGGCCCAGTCGCGCAGCGGGGACGTCTGGGTGGCAGACCCCGGGGGCGCAGACGGCGGGGCGGTGCTGGCTGCCCGGCTGCCCGCGGCGCTCGCCGAACCCCGAACCCCCACCGAAACCCCAACGGAAGGACAGCGCCCATGAGCGGCAAAACCACGGGAAACTACCGAGTGCTGATCGTCGACGACGACTTCCGCGTCGGCGCGCTGCACGCGGAGATGGTCAACGCGCTGCCCGGCTTCCAGGCGCTGGAACCGGTGCAGGATCCGCGGGTGGTGCCCAAGGTCGTCGCCGCGCAGAAGCCGGACCTGGTCCTGCTGGACCTGTACCTGCCGCATGTCAGCGGGCTGGAACTGCTGCCAGCCCTGGGCGTGGACGCGATCATGATCTCTGCGGCGACCGAGCCGGAGAACATCTCCCAGGCGATCTCGCGCGGGGCGCTGTCCTTCATCATCAAGCCCTTCGGCGCCAAGACGCTGTCCTCCAAGCTCAAGGGCTGGGCCCGCTACCGCCGGCAGCTGGAGGGCGCCGGGCAGCTGGACCAGCAGGGCATCGACCGGCTCTACAAGACGCTGCAGGGGGTGGACGACGCGGCCGCCGCAGGCGCGAGCGCCGCGCCCACCGAGCAGGCGGTGCTGGCCTGCGTGAAGCAGTCGGCGCAGCCGATGAGCGTCGCCGAAGTGGCCGAGGCGGTGGGCGTCGCGCGGGCCACCGCGCAGCGCTACCTCGCAGCGCTGGTGGCCAACGAGGCGCTGGAGCTGCAGCTGGGCTACGGGACGCGCGGCCGCCCCGAGCACCGCTATATCTCGCGTTAGGTGGCGTCCCAGAGACGGCGGTAGAAGTCGATCTTCCGTTCATCGGGCTCGATGCCGTAGCCGGCGTACACCTCGGCCTGGACCCCTGCCCCGAAGTTCCATTCGGTGCTCCATGCGGCCACCGCCAGATCGGCCCAGCGGTCGCCCACGCCCAGCTCGCCGAAGTCCACGTGCCCGGTGACCTCGTACCCGGGGCCGACCAAGGTGTTCGGCGCGCAGGCGTCCCCGTGGCAGACCACCAGGTCCTCCTCGGGCGCCTCGGTGAGGAAACGCTCGCGCAGCTCGTCTGTGAGCCAGCCCGCGCGGGTGGCTACGTCCCAGCGGAACGGGCAGCGCTCGACCGGCAGCGCCTCGTGCAGCCGGCGCAGCCCGCGGCCCAGTGCGCGGGCCGCCAGCTTCGGTTCGGCCTTGCCGACATCGGACACCAGGTTCTGGCCGGGCAGCGCGGCGGTGACCATGAGCTGGCCGTCGTCGAACTCCTCCAGCGACAGCACCCGCGGCACGGCCAGGTAGTCCGCGGCCCAGCGCAGGCGCTCGGCCTCGAGGCGCAGGTCGAGCTCATCGGCCGCGCTGCGGCCCGCCCCGTTGGCAGAGGCCGTGTACGGGGACCACTTCGCGAAACGCTGCGCCGGTCCTTCGCCGAGGCGGTAGGTCACCCCGCCCAGCGCGTTGAGCCAGACCCCGTGGACCGCCTCGCCCCTGGCAGCCTGGAGCACGCGGGGCGGCACGGGAAGATTCTCCGGCGGGGCGGCGGCGAGGAAAAGGGGTTTGCTCATGCACCCAGCATGACAGCGCCGCGTCCGGCCCCGCAAAGCCCGCCGGCGCGTTAACGCCGCAGGCGGCCGGGCACCGAAGTGCCTGGCCGCCTGAGGATCCAGCGGATGGTGAGCCTAGCGGCCGGTGCCACCGTATACGGTAGCTTCCACCTCGGTGTCCAGGTTGAACGCGGTGTGGATGGCGCGCACCGCGTCGTTGAGCTTGTCGGCGTCGGTCACCACGGAAATGCGGATCTCGGAGGTGGAGATCATGTCCACGTTCACTCCGGCCTGGTGCAGTGCCTCGAAGAAGGTGAAGGAGACGCCCGGGTTCGAGCGCATGCCGGCGCCGATCAGCGACAGCTTGCCGACCTCGTCGTTGTGCTCGATGTCCTCGAAGCCGATCTCGCTCTTGGCGGTGTTCAGCGCGTCCAGCACATGCTTGGTCTCGGTCATCGGCAGGGTGAAGGAGATGTCGGTCTTGCCCGAGCCGCGCGTCGAGATGTTCTGCACGATCATGTCGATGTTGGCCTGGGCCGCGGCGATCACGCCGAAGATCTGCGCCGCCTTGCCCGGGATGTCGGGGACACCGATGACGGTGACCTTCGCCTCGGAATGGTCGTGGGCAACACCGGAGATGATTGGCTGTTCCAAGGGTTCTCCCTCTTGAATCTTGATCTTGTCGTTGGGGTCCGGGAGCACCCAGGTGCCCTCGTTGGTGCTGAAGGAGGAGCGCACATGCAGCGGCACTCCGAAGCGGCGGGCGTATTCCACGCAGCGCAGGTGCAGGATCTTGGAGCCGCTGGCCGCCATCTCCAGCATTTCTTCGCTGGTGATCTGCTCGATCTTGGTTGCGGAAGGAACCACTCGGGGGTCGGCGGTGTAGACGCCGTCCACATCGGTGTAGATCTCGCAGACGTCGGCGCCGAGCGCTGCGGCCAGCGCCACCGCGGTGGTGTCGGAGCCGCCGCGGCCCATCGTGGTGATGTTCTTCGATTCCTTGCTCATGCCCTGGAAACCGGCGACGATGGCGATGAATCCGCGGTCGATGGCGCGGCGCACGCGCTGCGGCGAGACCTCCATGATGCGGGCCTTGCCGTGGGTCGAGTCGGTGATCAGGCCGGCCTGGGAACCGGTGAAGGAGGCCGCGCGTTCGCCGAACTGGTCGATCGCCATGGCCAGCAAGGACATGGAGATGCGTTCGCCGGCGGATAGGAGCATATCCATTTCGCGGGCGGGCGCCTCGTCGGTCAGCTGGCCGGCAAGGTCCAGCAGGTCGTCGGTGGTGTCGCCCATGGCGGAGACCACCACGACCACTTCGTGGCCCTGGTTCTTGGTGTCAATAATTCGGCGCGCGACGCGTTTGATGCCTTCGGCATCCGATACGGACGAACCGCCGAACTTTTGCACAATTAGGCCCATGGGCACTCACTCCACCTGTTGAAAGCTGTGGCTCGCGCGCTTGTCCGAAGCACCGCCGACACCGCGGGTGGCGGGCGCAGGAAAATGCCGCGCGAGACATCTACCAGATAAATATTGTGACAGCTTCGCTCGATCATGACCTACTTGTGACGTTAACGGTTGGTCATATTGCCTAGAGAGCGCCGGGGAATGTGCCTTAAATCGCTCCCTATCCCTTGGTGCGAGCCAAAATTTGTCGCCAAAAGGACTTCCACTCCGACACCATCTCGGGGTCCCCAGCCTTAGTAACGTTTACGGCAATGCTGACTTTTTCGCCCTTGAGCCCAATGTCTACTTGGGTCTTGGTGCCGTCGCTGAAACTCGCCCGCCAGTAGCGCCAACGTTCGCTGGAGCTGAGCGCAGGGTCCTCGGCCAGCGTCTGCCCGTTGAATTCGGCCAAGCCGGAAACCGCCTGCAGCCAGCGTTCCAGTGCGCCGTCCAGCGTCGTCGGGAGCGTCGCGGTCGTCGATCCCTGGAAGCTTCCATCCTGGGCCTGGCCGGGAACTCGGCGGCCGATTTCCTGTTCGAAGGCCACCGCGACACTCTGGGCCCACCATTCAGGGTTCTTCAGGTCCTTCGGCATCAGCGTGGCGGCCAGCTGGGCAATCTGCTGATGGACCAGCTCGGTCGCCGAAGCCTCATGCAGGGCCTTCGACCATTGGCTCCACGGCCGTCCGGTGGCGCGGGCGATTGCGTCGGTGTTGCTGCTTCGTGTTGCCATGCTTGAAATCTAGCGTGAATGCGCCGCACCCTCCAGTTGGGGACGTGTTATTGCCTGCAATAGGCGCACACGATGGAACGCGCCAGCGCCAGGCGTTCGTTCTCCGGGACCTTTCGGCGCAGCTTCGATTTTCTTGTCCGGATCCATAAACGAAAGGAGCCGCGGACTTCGATATGTGTCGAAGTCCGCGGCTATTCCGGCGGCGTCCGGAATCTAGGCGCAGTCGAAGTCCAGGTTCAAGCGGCCGATCAGCGTGGTCAGCGCGCCGAGGTCGTCATCGCTCCATTGCTCCATGCGGGCCCTGAGGTCCAGCCGCCAGTTGTGCAGCCATTCGCGCCGCCGGGTCACCGCCAGCTCGGTGGGCAGCAGCTGCGAGACCCGGCGGTCGTCCGGATCCACTTCGCGGGTGACCAGTCCGAGTTCCTCGAGCTTGGTGACCATGCGAGAGAGAGCCGCCTTGTCGATCAGCAGGCGGTCGCAGATCTCGGACTGCGAGATGCCCTTGGAGCGAACGACCAGCCCGAGCACCGGCAGCGCCGCCGTCGTCAGCCGGTGCTCCATGCGTGCGGCGACTTCCCGCTTGGTGCGGGCGATGACCGCGATGAAGTCCAGCAACTGCTGCTCGGCGGCCTCGTAGAGTTCGGCGCGCTCAGCGCTGGTGCTGGCGACGCGGCCGTTCACGGTATCCATGGGCCTTCCTACGCCCCGGCGGGGGAGCCGGGCTTCTTCTCGTTGTCGCCGTCAGCGGTGGCAGGGGCTTCGGTGAGCAGGGTGCCTTCGGCGCGCTGCGCCTCCAAGCCCTTAGCACCGTCAACGGCAGGGGCCGAGGCAGGAGCCTGGCCTTCGCCTTCCTGATGGCGTTCAACCGCGGTCTGCGTGCGCAGCTTCTGGTTCGGCAGCAGGCACACGGCCACGACGGTGATCAGGGAGATCGGGGCGGCCACTGCGAACAGCGCCGCGACACCGTCGCCGTACACGGATTCGAAGATCACTCGCACCGGCTCGGGCAGCGTGGAGATGCTCGGCAGGCTGCCGGAAGCCAGCTGCGCGGAGACCTCAGCGGCCTTGTCGCCCAGCGTGGCCATCGCCTTGGCCAGATCGGACTGGCGGTCGGCGATCATGTTCGGAATGTTGATTGCCAGCAGGGCGCCGAGCCCTGCGGTGCCGGCGGTGCCGCCCAGGGTGCGGAAGAAGTTCACGGCCGAGGAAGCCACGCCGAGTTCATTGACCGGAACGGCATTCTGCACCACCAGGACCATGTTCTGCATGACCAGGCCGACGCCGGCGCCCAGGATGAACATGTACACGCCCACCAGGACGAAGTTGGTGTCGTAGTGGATGGTGCCCAGCAGGAACAGGCCGACGACCTGAAGGATCGAGCCGGTGACCACGAAGGCCTTCCACTTGCCGAAGCGGGTGATCAGCGCGCCGGCGATGGTGGAGATGACCAGCAGGCCGGCCATCATCGGGAAGGTCATCAGACCGGCCTGGGTGGCGGTCGCGCCGCGGGCCATGATCATGTACTGGCTGAGGAACACCGAGGTGCCGAACATCGAGACGCCGATGGCCAGCGAGGCGATGACTGCAAAGGTGAAGGTGCGGTTCTTGAACAGACCCAGGTTCAGCAGCGGTTCGGCCGCCTTGAATTCCGTGAGCACGAACAGTGCCAGCAGAACCACGGAGCCGCCGGCCATCAGGTAGCTGGTGGTGGAGTTCCAGCCGAACTGCGAGCCGCCCATGGACATCCAGATCAGCAGCAGGGCTACGCCCGAGGACAGCAGCATGATGCCCAGGTAGTCGATCTTGACCTTGCGCTTGGCGAAGGCCGGAAGATGCAGGGTGCGCTGGATCAGCAGGATCGCGACCACGGCGAACGGCAGCGCCACGAAGAAGTTCCAGCGCCAGTTGATGGTGTCGGTGATGAAGCCGCCGATCAACGGTCCGCCCACGGTGCCCACGGCCATGACGGCGCCGAACAGGCCCATGTACTTGCCGCGTTCACGCGGGGAGAGGATGTCGGCCATGACGATCTGGCTCAGGGCACCCATGCCGCCGCCGGCCAGGCCCTGGACGACGCGCATGGCGATCAGGAATTCGGTGTTCTGCGCGAAGCCCGCGGCGGCCGAAGCCAGTACGAACATGGCCAGCGCCAGCTGCAGCAGCAGCTTGCGGTTGCCGAGGTCGGCGAGCTTTCCCCAGATCGGGGTGGAGATGGTGGTCGCCAGCAGCGTGGCGGTGACGACCCAGGTGAAGGCGGTCTGGCCGCCGTCCAGATCGGAAACGATCACTGGAAGTGAACTGGAAACGACGGTGCCGGCCAGGATGGAGACAAACATACCCATCAGCAGGCCCGTCAGGGACTGCATGATTTCGCGGTGGCTCATCTTGGGCTGGGCGACCGGTGCGGTTGCGGTCATAAGCGCTCCAAAGAAGAAGAGAAGAAAGGTTGATTCTCGTCAACTATAAATGATTAGTTGACAATCATCAACCATGTGTGGGGTGCTCCACAAAAGTGCCGCGGCGGGAATAAAAACACCCCGCCGACGGCGCGTTGAGCGCGGACGGCGAGGTGGATCCTGCGGAGAGCGGGTGGTCAGCGGGTCGCGCTGCGATGGTCGTCCATCTCCGGAACGACGAAGCGCGGCTGCGTTTCCGCACCGGCCTCGGAAGCCGGCTCCGGGTTTTGCTCGGCGGGCTGGTCCGGCGCAGGGGTGTCCTTGCGCGGCTGCGGTTCGGGATCCGGCAGCTGCGGCGCAACCTGCGGGGCGGCGGCGCGCCCGGCAACCCGGCGGCCCTCGAAGGCGCGCGCCAGCGTGACCTCGTCGGCGTACTCCAGGTCGCCGCCCACCGGGAGGCCGGAGGCCAGGCGGGTGATCTTGATGCCCAGCGGGGCCAGTGCGCGCACCAGGTACACCGCGGTGGCTTCGCCCTCGAGGTTCGGGTCGGTGGCCAGGATCAGCTCGGTGATCGAGTCGTCGGCCAGGCGGGTGACCAGCTCGCGGATGTGCAGCTGCTCGGGTCCCACCCCGGCCAGCGGATTGATGGAGCCGCCCAGCACGTGGTAGCGGCCGGCGAAGGCCCTGGTGCGCTCGATCGCCAGCACGTCCTTGGACTCCTCGACAATGCAGATCGTCGTGCCGTCGCGGCGCTCATCGCGGCAGATCGCGCAGGTGTCCTGCTCGGAGATGTTGAAGCAGATTTCGCAGAACTTCACCTTCTCCTTGACCAGCTGGATCGAGGCGGCCAGGCGGGTCATGTCCTCGGCGTCGGCATCGAGAATGTGGAAAGCGATGCGCTGCGCCGATTTCGGGCCGATCCCAGGCAGCCGACCGAGCTCATCGATCAGTTCCTGTACAGCACCTTCGTACACGTGCGCCTTCTTTCGTCGCTTGCAGGGATAGGTCTTGAGCGGCCCGCGGGCCGGTTGCGGGGAGGCCAACGCACCCCGCCAACGTACACACTAGTGTCTCACTCCGACAGTTGGTATGGCTGCCGGATCGGTCACAGGCTGCGCTTGATTTCCACGATGTTGCCGTTCACGTCGCGCTGCTCGATGACCATGCCGCCGAGCAGCCGCTCGACCGCAGGAACGCCGATCAGGGCGGAGTCCTCCACCTCGATGTCGTCGTCGCTCGGGACGAACTCGTAGGGATCCTCCATCGCAGGTTCGGGCGGCAGCGGCGCGCCACCCCAGCCGCTGGCGGACTGCACCGGCGCGGCGGCCGGAGCAGCGTCCTTTGCCTGGTTCATCAGCTGCTGGTAGCGGCTCATGCGCCCGGAGCCTGCGCTCGGACGCGGGTCCGCCGGGGTGCTCGCGGGCTGCGCGGCCGGATCCGGGGCGCCCCAAGACGGAGCGGTTTCCCGGGCAGGGGCCTGCGGCGGCTGCGCGGGCCGGAACTGCTGCGGAGCGCCGTGCGGCGCCGGGGCAACGGGTGCCGAAGCTGCCTGCTGGGACGGAGCTTGCTGGGACGGAGCTTGCTGCGCGGGGGCCTGGGACTGCGTCTGGATCGGTTCAGGGGCCTGCGGCTCGGGCTCGCGGGCGCTGGCCGCCGGCTCGAAGGAGTCGGTGGTGCTGCCCGGGCGCAGCGGCGTCGAGGACACCGGGCGGTCGATCGAGAAGCCGGGGCGTTCGGCCTGGCGGGCGTTCATCCCGGCGGTCATGCGCGGGCGCGGAGCCACCGGCGGGCCGTCGAAGGAACGCGGGGCGCTGCTGCGCTGCGGGGCCGGAGCCACCGGAGTCTGGAAAGCAGGTGCTTCAGGCTGGAACGGCTGGACCTGCTGGACCGGTGGCGCGGCGGGAGCCGCTGGCTGAGCCGGAGCAGGCGACGGAGCCTGGGGTTTCGTCGCCGCGTAGGGGTCGCCGAAGGCGCCGTCGTCAGGGAACGGCGGCTCGTCCATGTACGGCTCGTCGTACGGCGGAGGCACGTCGTCGTAGCTGGATACGTAGCCGTTGTCTCGCGCGGGCGCGGCGGCAGCCGGCGCAGCGGGTGCCGGGGACTTGCGTGTCGCCGGAGCGGCCGCGGTCCGGGCCGATGCAGGCTTCGAGGGGCGCGAAGCTACCCCAGCGGAATCAGCCTTGATGAACTTGGTTGGTGCTGGGGTTGGCGCCGGGATCGGCCGGCGCTCACCTTTTGGGGAACCACCGCCTGCAGGGTTCGAGCCGCCTTCGGTGATGACAACCTCGATCGGCCCGCCAGCCACCTGCGAAAGCACTCCGGTGAGCGTCTGCATCATGTCCGGCCGGTTTCTCAGATTGACGATCGGACCGGAATTGCTGAAGGCAAGCGTCAGCGTGCGGCCGTCGAATCCGGCGACCGATCCGTAGTTCGACACCATGGAGTGCAGCACGCGCGAGTTGGACTGCAGCTGTTCCAGAATCTGCGGCCAGGCCTGCTGGAACTTGGCGACCGGAGAAGCTCCGGCTGGAGCAGCCGTTGGCTGGTTTCCCTGCTGAGGGTGCTGCTGCTGGTACTGGTTCTGCTGCTGGGCGGACTGCGCCTGCTGGCGCTGCGCCGCTTCGCGTTGGGCTTGTTCGCGCTGTGCCTGCTCTCGGGCGGCCTGTTCCTGGGCTGCGCGTTGGGCTGCTTCGTGCTCGGCCTGCTGGCGCTGGGCGGCTTCACGCTGCGCCTGTTCACGGGCGGCCTGTTCCTGGGCTGCACGCTGGGCTGCTTCATGTTCGGCCTGCTGGCGTTGGGCGGCTTCACGTTGGGCCTGCTCACGCTGAGCTTGTTCATAGGCGGCGCGCTGCTGTGCTTCGGAGTCCGGCTGGATTGGCGGGACCTGGGCGACATGCTGCTGCTGGTGTTGCTGCGGTGCCTGGCTCTGCTGAGCCGGGTTCTGCAAGTGCTGTGCCTGTTCGTAGGCGGCGCGCTGCTGTGCTTCGGAGTCCGGCTGGATTGGCGGGACCTGGGCGGCCTGCTGCTGTTGCGGGGCCTGGTTTTGCCGGGCAGCGGCCTGGGCTTGCTGCTGCGACTGCTGCTGGGCGCGGGTTTCTGCCGCGCGGCGGGCGAATTCAGCCATGGCAGGGTTCTGCTTGACGTCGTCGATGGAGACACCGGTCCCGAAGGACAGGTCTTCGCCGCTGGCTGGATCCGGCACCAGGCTGAACGGCGCGACGCCGTCGGGGCGCTCGGCCGGAACGCTCGGGCCAGGCTGGATCTCGGTGGTGACCGGGTTGCGGTCTTCCTTCGGTCCCCAAGTGGCGCCCCAATCGGCGTCTGCGCCGGTGTTCAGCGAGGCTGCCGCTCCCGGATCCAGCGGAGCGTTGAGATCGTCCGCGGCCTGAGCCTGGGCGGCGGTCTGCTGCTGTGCGTCTGGCTGCGGCTGGGCAGGCGCCTGGGAAGCGTGCGGAAGCTGGGATTCCTGGTGCCGCTGGGCTGGGTGGGTGTGCTGATCCTGCGGGGCCGGTGCGGGCTGCGCCGGAGCTTGCCGCAGGGGAGCCTGCTGAACCGGTGCAGGCTGAGTTTCGGCCGGAGCTTCTGCAGGCGCTTCGGGAATCGGCTCTCCGTCGCGGCGGGCCTTGGCCGCGGCCAGAGCCTGGCGTACGGCGGCGGCGCCCTGGCGCGCTGCGCCAGGATTCGGCGCCGAGCCCATGGAGACGGCAACGTCCTCGGATCCCTCGCCATCCAGCGCGGGCAGCGCCCCGCCGGTCATGGCATGGCGCTCCAAGCGGTCCAGCCGGGCGGCGAAGGAACTGTCCGAGCTCTGCGAACCGGGAAGCAGCAGGCGCGCGGCCAGCAGCTCAAGGTGCAGGCGCGGGGAGGTTGCGCCGGTCATGTCGGTCAGCGCCTGATTGGTGACATCGGCCCAGCGGGACAGCTCGCCGGCTCCGGCCAGCCCGGCCTGCAGGTGCAGGGCTTCGAGCTGGTCGGCGGGAACTCCGCGCAGGATCTTCTCCAGGCCCTCCGGCATCGCCTTGGCGATCACCAGGTCACGGAAGCGCTCCAGCAGGTCCTCGACGAAGCGACGCGGATCAAGTCCGGTCTGGATGATGCGGTCGATCGCGCTGAACAATCCGGCCCCGTCTGATTCGTGCAGGGAGAGGACGACCTCGTCCAGCAGCGTGGAGTGGGTGTAGCCCAGCAGCGCGATGGCGGTTTCGTAGTCCAGGATCCCTTCGCGGGCGCCGGCCATGAGCTGGTCAAGCACCGACAGGGTATCGCGGACCGAGCCTGCTCCGGCGCGAATGACCAGCGGCAGCACGCCATCGGCCACCGCGACGTTTTCGCGGTCGCAGAGGACCTTGAGGTATTCCAGCAGCGCCTCGGGCGGCACCAAGCGGAACGGGTAGTGGTGGGTGCGCGAACGGATGGTGCCGATGACCTTGTCCGGCTCGGTCGTCGCGAAGATGAACTTGATGTGCGCCGGCGGCTCTTCGACGATCTTCAGCAGCGCGTTGAAGCCTGCCGAGGTGACCATATGGGCCTCATCGATGATGAAAATCTTGTAGCGGTCGCGGGCAGGGGCGAACGTCGCACGCTCGCGCAAGTCGCGGGCATCTTCCACGCCACCGTGGCTGGCGGCGTCGATTTCGATGACGTCCAGGGAACCGGGGCCGCCGTTGGCCAGCTCGACGCAGCTCGGGCAGGTGCCGCAAGGGATCGGAGTGGGACCCTGCTCGCAGTTCAGGCAGCGCGCGAGGATGCGGGCCGAAGTGGTCTTGCCGCAACCGCGCGGTCCGGAGAACAGGTATGCGTGATTGACCCGGTTCTTCTCCAGAGCGGTCATCAGCGGAGCGGTAACGTGCTCCTGTCCGATGACGTCGGCGAAGGTATCGGGACGATATCTGCGGTAAAGCGCTGTAGTCACACCGGTTCCCTATCGGTTGCGCGATGCCGGGGGCATCAGCTGTTGGACAATGTTTTCAGGCCTCACGATCCACGGTTCGCGCGGAAGCGCGGCCGGGTCGAATGCCTCCAAGGCTGCCTGCAAATCCTGACCCGGCAAGCCCAATGACTCTAGCAAAAATGCACGTATTTCGGCTGGATGCACACCTTGTTCGGTGATCTCTTCGAGCGTTACAGCGCCATCGCGCTTGGCCAGCCGCTGGCCCTTCTCGTTCAGCGCCAGCGGTACGTGCGCGTACGTCGGAACGGTATAGCCGAGCAGCTGCGCGAGATACGCCTGGCGTGGTGCCGACGAGAGCAAGTCATCGCCGCGGACTACTTGGTCGATTCCGCTGGCCGCATCGTCGACGACGACCGCCAAGTTGTACGCCGGTGCACCGTCGTTACGCACCAGGACGAAATCATCCACCGTCCCCGTGTAGCTGCCGGCGAGCTCGTCCTGAACAGTAAAAACGTTCGCTTCGGCGCGCAGACGCAGCGCCGCTGGCCTGTGCCGGGCCTTTTCGGCACGCTCTTCCTCGGTGAGGTTCCGGCAAGTTCCGGGATAGGAGCCCGGAGCGGCATGCGGAGCGCTGCCGGCCTCGGCAATGTCCTTGCGGGAACAGAAGCATTCGTAGACCAGCCCCTGCGCTTTGAGATCATCCACAATGGCGCGGTATACAGGCAACCGATCGGACTGACGCACCATTGTTCCGTCGAAACTTAGACCCAGCGCTTTGAGCTCGGCAAGCTGCTCGTCTTCGGATCCGGCACGAACGCGATCCAAGTCTTCGACGCGCAAAAGATAATCGCGGCCAGTGGAGTGGGCGAAAAGCCAAGCCAGGACAGCGGTGCGCAGGTTGCCGATGTGGAGGCGCCCTGACGGGCTAGGGGCGAAACGGCCAGCGCCCACGTGGACTCCATTCGGCTTGCGTAAAAAGTAAAGACCCCTCATGCACCTGTCAGAGCCCATCTACCCTTGCTACCTTCCGGTCCTGGGGGAGTTCAACAGGATGACACCACACGAGGGGTCACCAAAAATACTACCCGAGGAAGGGGTGTGGATAAAAATCGTAGGGCGTGCGCTTGCTCTCACCGGGTGCCCGCAAGTGAAAGTGAACCAAAAATTTGATCAGATTTCTCACGCGGCTCGTTTCCGGGTGGCCAGTCAATTGCTTGTCGGCGACTAAGGCCGGAGTTGACGCAAAATTTTGATCAAGAAATTTGTTCAGGCGAAGATCGGGCGTAGGCGGCTGAGATTTGTAATCCCTTGCGCTTGCGGTTTACAGAGTTAAAAATCTTGTCAAGATCTTTTAGTGCCACTGCGTGGGCTAGTGAGCTTGCGTCAGATGCACTCGTTGTGACGGCATTGCCCAGAATTCTGATCAAAAAATTTGATCAGGAAGACAACTAAGTCGCCAAGCGCCGGAGGCGGCGGCCTGCGCTGAAGGTCTCGGCGAACTGAACGAAAAATTTGA
This sequence comes from Glutamicibacter soli, assembly GCF_003309065.1. GTDB lineage: Bacteria > Actinomycetota > Actinomycetes > Actinomycetales > Micrococcaceae > Glutamicibacter > Glutamicibacter soli. Next base: position 148,436 of record NZ_POAF01000006.1, read on the forward strand.
TCAGAATTCGTCGAGGTCTCCAACTTGTACTCGCGGCTGCAGCCCTACGCATGATGAGCGAGGGCTGTTGCATATCTTGACCGGAGAATACGGCCATTTGGACCAGAACGACATGGCGATGTGAGCCCTTCTGAACGGGTCCACGACGTACGGGAAGAATACTTTGAATGTCGTGCGGCTGTCGAAAGAACTTTAGGGCTGGGTTTCTGATCAAAAAAATGGATCAGCATCTCATCAACTGGTGATCTGTTGCGGAGGCTATCCAGCAGCGGCTTCTGGAGGGTCGTACCAGCCAAGTACCCTGCGAACGCGATCAGTCATCTCAACCTCGGGAAGGACCGGCGTCTGGTTTCTCTCGAAGTCGAAGTTCTGTACTGATTTCACGCTCCCCGGAACCTCAAGACAAACAATCCCATTAGGTGTGCGCCAGTTGACAGATCCATCAGGGCGATAGGTTACTTCCCAACCCAACGCGTGTTTGAACAGCTGGTGCCTTTTGCATAGGAGTTCGGTATTAGTGCGTGATGTGTGGCCTCCCTGCGCCCAGCCATCAATATGGTCGGCCTCTGACTGCTCGGCCAGCCGATTGCAACCGGGAAAACGGCACTGAACGTCGCGGAAACGCAGAAGATCCTTTAGCGCTTTGCTTGGGCGATACTTTTCCCGGGCAACATCAATCGCGGCACCCGTCCACGGGTCTGTTAGCACCTTGATGAACGATGGTGCATCCCTTGCAATATTCAGTGCTGTACCAATAGGTATCGGACCGTAGCCTTCTAGCTCGGCGAGGGACTTTTTGGGGTCGGCCAACATTTCCAAGGCAGGGATAGTTACGGCTACGCGCGCTTTCAAAGGAGTGCCATTCGTGTCAGGCCAGCCATCAATCATTGCATCGCGGAAAATGTCAGCTCGGCGCTGCCGCTCGGTGCGCTCATCATCCTCATCAACATTCGTCACGGCGAACCAGTTGACTGTGTTGATCATACTGAAAATATCCTCCGCGGGAAGATAGACCTGAATCGTGGCCATGCCATTTTCATCCGCCCACCACGTAATGGAGCGACCTTCACGTGCCTCTTTATGTCGTTCGTCAAGGGGCTTCGGATGAAGCCGCTCTCTCATTCGGCGGGCTCTTTGCGAGATCGCTGAGTCTGTAGCTGTCTTGGCCAGGGGAAGCAATACGTGTTCCATTTGTTTGATGTCTTCAGGATCCAGATCCTGAGATTGCTTGACTATTTCTTTGGCCGCTTTCGTAGTGATATCGCCATTGGCCAGAGCTGACAAGGTATCTACGCACAAGTTGCGCAGACCTTCCGCGGTGAACAGCTTGCCTTGAATGTGAGTTTCCGAATCTCGCATGGCGACTGCCGCTTCGGCGATGAAAGACGACCTGACCGTGATCTCGTCAGCCAAATTGACGCCGTAGTACTTAGCCGACAGCTCTCGGGCCTGATCGTCCTCCTGATCGAGCAAGGAATCTTGGACGCCCCTGTTGGCAGATTCGCGGGCACACATTTCCAAGGTGTCCGCCATGAGTGACGCTTCGGCTGCGTCCAGCATGCTTCGAAGCCGGCCGATGGCTTCAAGACGCCTGAACCCGTCAGCTGGTGTATCCACAGGCGGAAGGTTGTATAGATCCAAGGCGGTGGACGCGAATTTATTGAAGAACTTGTGCTGGTCAAGTTCCGCGTCCCACACTCCTCCTGAACCGAAATTCTTTCGAAGACCAGGAGGATACATCGGTAGACGATGGGCATCATCGTCGCTGTGAAATACCTCTCTTTTGCTCATGTTTTGAGTATCCTCCGCACTACGGACAGTTTGGTGGGGCCTGTTGCAGCGTGGGGAAAGCGCGGAAAATCGGCTAAATCTAGGGGATCGCGGAGTCGCTCGGAAAGCGATTTGCCAGCGCATGGTCTTCGATTCGTGATTGTGTGGAAATTTAGATATGCTTGATTCTGCTCCACGGAGCAGACTGAGGAGGATTCGCCTAGCGGCCTATGGCGCACGCCTGGAACGCGTGTTGGGTTAACGCCCTCAGGGGTTCAAATCCCCTATCCTCCGCCAATGGAAAACCCCCGAGAAATCGGGGGCTTTTCGTTTAATTTCACTGGAACGGGATCCCCGCCGTCCACGCGATCTTGAAGTGTTCTTGCAAGATGTCGGATTGCCAGCTGATTCGCCGTTACCTCCAAAGACAACTTGTAGTTTCGAGCCCTAGACAGCAATTGGACGCCTCAAAGTGATACGCGGTTCCCCTAGGATCTGGTCTTGGGCGAAGTTCAGCGAGGCGCTTTTTGCTGATTCGCTGGCAACTTCCAGTTTGGTCGCGTTAAAGGGAGATAGGCGTATCATCCGAGGCGAAGGCGGTCATCCAAGTGCTGCCTGTGGAGCGGGAAGTTGTGGGCCATGTCCGTAGTCATCAGTGAGATTGCCATTGATTGCAAGAATCCAATGCTTGTTGCCAAGTTTTGGTGCGAAGTATTGGGCTATGAAGTTCGAGAAGAAGCCGCAGGCTTGGTGACCATTGGGCGGCGCGGAGATGGGTCAAATGAAGCAGTGATCTGTTTCGCGCAGGTGCCAGAGGAGAAGAGCATCAAGAACCGGATGCATCTTGACCTTCGGCCGCAGGGTAGTTCGCAACAGGACGAAGTCGACCGTGTGCTGGCGCTGGGGGCGCAGTACGCGGACGTCGGGCAACGCGACGACGAAGACTGGGTTGTTCTTTATGACCCGGAAGGTAACGAGTTCTGCGTGCTCTCCGGTAGCATTTAGTCCACGCAGCGGTCTGTAACGTTAGGCCGCCGCGATCGCCTTAACAGGGGATTGGGGAAAAACGTGGTTGGGGAAATAGCAAAGGCTGTCGTCATTGAGTACGACGAAGCCGTGCGTGGAAAAATGACAACTCTGCTTCGGCAGATCGGGTTTGCCATACAAGAGGAGTCCAGCGGGCAAAGGGGAGTTGCGCTGGCCCATAGGGCAAAGCCGGATCTCATTGTCGTGGGCTTTGGCCTGCCCGATATCGATGGCATCGAAACGATTCGCCGCTTAAGCGCCCATCTTGACGCGTACATCTTGGCGGTGATGGACGTTAGCGAAGAGATTGAAGTGGTTTTGGCCTTCGATGCAGGAGCAGACGGGTATTCTCCGAAGCCGCTGCGTGAACGTGAATTCCGGGCTAGGATCGATTCGTTCTCGCGACGTCAAGCCCGCATCAACCAGATGTTGAGCGACAGGCAGGGCTCCGCCGTCGAGGTGCTGAGTCATGGCGCGTTGCGCTTGGACTCTTCAACGTGGGAAGTTCATCTGGATGGCATGCCCATCGTCCTGACGGCTACCGAATTCACCCTCCTTCATGTGCTAATGCAAGTTCCGGGCAGGGTGCGCAGCAAGAAAGAGCTTGCTCGGAGGGTCAGCCTTGAAGGCGACGATCTTGAGCATGGCTATGTTTCCGATTCGGACGTTCGAAGCATTGAGGTTCACATAGCAAACCTCCGGCGCAAGTTAGGTGACTCTGCGCGTTCTTCGCAGTGGATTGAGACCGTGAGGGGCGTTGGATACAGATTGGTAAATGATCCCGGTTCATACTAGTGATACCTGAAGCTTTTTAAAGAAAACTATTGGATTTTCGGAGGCTTGATGCAATCTTGAGCTAATTGATAACACAGCTTAAGTGTGGTCTTGCACAATGAGTCCCATGGCCGAAAGGTCTAGCGAGAACTACGAAACTGAACGATGGCTGGTTTTTGGGGGAATGGCCAAATCGCCTTGGGGGAGGCGTCGGGTAAGACAGCAAGCTCGCGAAAAACGTGAAGACTTCGATGCGGTGGCGCAATACCCCGTCGAAGTCTTCACGTTTGTTCTGTCCGGAACCCGGTCGCTCATTGAGCTGTTGGGGTCAGGCGGTAGCCCGTTTCTGGATCAGCTGCGGGTAGTGGATCGCAGCGGTCTGCGGATGGGCGCGCAGCCAGCCCTTGAGCACGTTGGCCCCGTATGAGGCCAGCATCGGGTTGTGCGGGTCGTCTGAGACGCCGCGCGCGTCGGCGGCCAGCTCGGCCGGAAGCTCAACCTTGTCGATGACAGCGTCCAGGCGCGGGGAGTAGAAGAACGGCACCGAATAGCGGTCGACATTGGGCGGCGGGGCGATTACGCGGTGGATGGTGGCCATCAGGTAGCCGTCGGTGGCGACCTCGAGCATTTCTCCCAGGTTCACCACGAGTGCCCCTGGAGTCGGCGGAACCTCGATCCACGAATCCTGGCCGTAGGGCTGGACCTGCAGCCCGCCGACCTGGTCTTGTAGCAGCAGGGTGACGAAACCGTAATCCGCATGCAGACCGACGCCCTGGTTGCCGGCCTCCGGCACGATGCCGCCGCCCACGTAGTGCACCAGCTTGCCCATCCATGCGGGAGCTCCGGAGAACGGTTCGTCGAAGTAGTCCTCGCCCAGGCCCAGACCGACGGAGATCGCCGAGAGCAGTTCATGCCCGGTGCGGTTCATCAGCTCGGCCCATTCCATGGCGCGTTCGCGCAGTTGCGGGAAGTCCTCGGGGAACTGGTTGCGGCCCTGCAGGTTCAGGTACGGCTTGTCGGCCGGCACGACGGCCAGCGGCTCACGGTCCGGCCCGTAGTCGATCTGTTCGCGCGAGTCGGCGCGGCCTCGGGTGATCTCGGTGCCCAGGCGGGTGTAGCCGCGGAACTGGGCGCTGTTGCGGTTGTCGAGCCCGATCTTCTCCTCGACGGGCTTCGCGAAGAACTCGGCAACCGTGTCCAGCAGTTCCTGATCCTGGTTGGCGCGCGAGGCGTACCCGACGATCTGGAAGAAGCCGACGCGGTGGGCAGCGTCGAGCAGTGCGGCAACGAACTCGGGATTGAACGTGCCATCGGCATTCCGGGAAGTGGAGATATCAAGGACTGGGATCTCGGTTACTACGTTGTTCATAACCCTAGGGTGCACCCGACTGATGGATTGTTACTATCTAAAATGACGCACCGTTCCGCCACGTTTCCGCCGTTGTAACAATCCTTGCCAAGCCCTGAACCTTGGCGCATAATTTGCGCTCGCAGGGGTTCGGGACCGGATTTATCTGTGAAACGGATGTTTGAGGTTCGCGATTCGGCGGTGGTCCATTCGACGTGCATAATGCCCGATTCAGCGCCCGGCCCGGTGATCTGGTCGCTTCCTCGGGTAATTTGTTACGCGGGTGCCTATGCTTGAAGGGTGATTTTCAGAGCAGTGGGCGATTCGCGTCCGTACCCCGAGCACGAGTTGACCAGCACCCGCGACTGGAGCGCCATTCCGCCCTCGCAGGTCAAGCTCGACCAACTGGTAACCACCAAGTCAACGCTTGATCTGGAAACGCTGCTCTCCGAGGATTCGACGTTCTTCGGCGACTTGTTCCCGCACGTCGTGCGCTACCGGAACGTGCTGTATCTGGAGGACGGGCTGCACCGGGCGCTGCGCTCGGCGCTGCACCACCGTTCGGTGATCCACGCCAGGGTCTTGGATCTCGACGCGGATTAGGTATGCTTTCGCCACAAAGGGGAGCTGCCTGAAAGTGGGTGCGATGATGCACGAACGCGAGGACCCTGCGACGTTGCGCGGGGCGCACATCGTTGGCGAGCGAGAGCTGAGTTTCGTGTCCAACGCCCAGGCAAAGCGCGACGCGCGCAAGCGGCAGAACGTCATATTCTCGATCATGGCAATCATGGTGCTCGTGGCGTTCATCGCCGCCACGCTGGCCTTCACCGGGGTGCTGAAGATCGGCGGCGCGCCGACGGCGGTGCAGGCCGACGACCAGCCCGCGGAGCAGATTGCCAACCCGGCCTGCCCCACGGCCAGCTTCAGCTACCAGGACCCCGCAAGCTTCAAGGTGCGCGTGCTGAACACGACCACCAATTCGGGACTGGCCGGCAGGACCGCGGAGGCGCTGAAGGAGCGAGGCTTCCAGATTTCGGCCACCACCTCGGGGCTGGACAGGTATGAGGACAAGGTCGCCGTGGTGCTGGCCGGCCCCAAGGGGTACGCGCAGGCGCTGACCATCCAGCGTCAGGTGCCCGGCTCCGAGTTCGTCTACGACGAGATGATGTACGGCACCGAGGTGGACCTGGCGCTGGGCACCGGATTCGAGAACCTGGTCAAGGACCGCAAACTGAACACCGCCCCGGGCACGCTGGAGTGCATCGCGCAGCAGTAGCGGGGAACCGGCCCGGCAGCCGCTAGTTGGCGCCGACGGTTTCGGCGTGGACCTGGGTCAGCGCGTTGGCGAAGACCTCGGCCGGCTGCGCGCCGGAGATGCCGTACTTGCCGTCGAGGATGAAGAACGGCACCCCGGTGACGCCGATCTGGCGCGCTTGGGCGATGTCCGCGTTGACCTCGTCGGCGTAGCTGCCTGCCTCCAGCGCGGTGTGCAGCGCGGCGGCGTCAAGCCCGACCTCGGCGGCCAGCTGCAGCAGGGTGTCCACGTTGCCGGTGTCCAGGCCCTTCTCGAAGTGCGCGGAGAGCAGCGCTTCCTTCATTTCGCCGCCCAGCCCCTGCTGCTTGGCATGTTCCAGCACACGCAGCGCGGTGAACGAGTTGGCGACCACCAGCTTCCGGAAATCGTAGGACAGGCCTTCCTCGGCGGCCTGGGCGGTGACGTGCTCCAGCATGCCCTCGACCTGGGCCGGATCCATGCCCTTGGCCTTGGCCAAGTAGTCCAGCTCGCTGCCGTCGTAGTGCTCGGGCAGGGTCGGATCCAACTGGTAGGCGTGCCAGTAGACATCGACGTCCTGGGCCAGGCCGGAGGATTCCAGACCGGATTCGAAGCGGCGCTTGCCGATGAAGCACCACGGGCAGGCGATGTCGGAGAAGATATCCACGCGCAGGCGCTTGGCGTCGGCGGGATTCTGGGAAGCAGTGGTTTCACTCATGCCCGTATAACGCGCCGCGGCGCGCAGGCATTCCTTCAACGGGGCGTTGCCCGCGGCACGGGATAATGGCTTCAGGCGGGAAACCGCAGTCGGAGACGGAAAGGACGGGACGGCGTTCGGTGGCCAGGAATCTGGGATGGCGCGGAATTTTCTTCGCGGGGACGATCACCGCGATGGCGGGGTTCGTCGACGGCGTGGGCTTCATCCACCTCGGCGGCTACTTCCTGTCCTTCATGTCCGGCAACTCGACGCGTTCCTCGGCCGCCCTGCTCACCGGCGATGCCAGCGGCTGGTCCATGGCCATGGGCTTCGTGGGCAGCTTCGTGGGCGGTGTGGTGCTGGCGACCGTGCTCACCGCGCGGGCCGCGCGCTACCGCCGTCCGATCGTGATGTACCTCAGCGGTGCGCTGCTGGTCACCGCGGCGCTGCTCGGTTCGCTGGGCGAGCTGGGATTCGGCGGGGCCTGCCTGCTGGCGGCCTCGATGGGCGCGGTCAACGTCTCCTACACGCGTTCGGGGGAGGTGTCGCTGGGCCTGACCTACATGACCGGCACGCTGGTCAAGCTCGGCCAACACCTGGGCGGCGCGATCCTGGGGCTGCTGACCGGCTCGGACCGCGGGGTAGGGCGGCTGCTCTGGGTCCGCTACGCGGTGCTGTGGGCGATGATCACCCTCGGCTCGCTGGCCGGGGTATTCTCCTACCTGCATCTGGGCCTGTCCAGCCTGTGGATCGCGGCCGGAGGCATGCTGCTGTGGGCCACGCTGGCGCTGGCGGCGGAACGGCGCACCGGGCCGGAGGTCCAAGCCCCCGCCCCGGCGCGCCGCGAGATCCATTAGCTGGGAGCCGGACCGTCTAGCGGCCGGTGGAGACAGCTTCCGAATCGCGCTCGCGGCCGTCCGCCGAAGGATCGCCGGAGGTGCCGCGGACCGCGAAGCGGTAGACCACGGCCAGGATGGCCAGCCACGCGACGCCGGTGTACAGGGCCACGCGGGTTTCGGCGCTCAGCGCCAGCAGCACCACGATGAAGACCATGAACGCCATGGCGATCCAGGCGGTGGCCGAACCGCCGGGAACCGCGTACTCGCGCGGGCCCTGCGAGGCCGCCGCGGCCTCCTTCTTCTCCGCCCGGCGCATGGCCAGGTAGGAGGCGAGGATCATGATCCAGACCCACACGGTCGCGAAGGTGGCGATCGAGGCGATGATGGTGAACAGCTTTTCGGGCAGCAGCGCGTTGAGCACCACGCCGACCAGCAGCACGAAGGTCATGACGAGAACGGTCATCCACGGCACGCCGTTGGAGGAGACCTTCGCGAAGGACTTCGGGGCGTGGCCCTCGGCCGACATCGCGAAGAGCATGCGCCCGGCGCCGAAGGTGTCGGCGTTGATCGCGGACACGGCGGCGGTGATCACCACGGCGTTGAGCACGTGGGCCGCGGCCGGGATGCCCAGCGCGTCGAAGATCTGCACGAACGGGCTGGCGCTGCCGTCGATCTGGCGCCAGTCGAAGAGCATCATGATCACTGCCAGCGAGGCCACGTAGAACAGCAGGATGCGCCACGGCACGGTGTTGATCGCCGCAGGCACCGACCGCGAGGGGTCGTCCGCCTCGCCGGCGGTGATGCCGATGGTCTCGATGCCGCCGAAGGCGAACATCACCACGGCGAAGGACAGCAGCAGCCCGATGAAGCCGTTGGGGAACAGCGTTCCGGCGGCCATCAGGGTGTCGATGCCGGTCGCGGTCTGCGCGTCGGGGGCGTTGAAGCCGAAGATGATCAGCGCGATGCCGCCGCCGATCATCGCGATGATGGCGCTGACCTTGACGATCGCCAGCCAGAACTCGGTCTCGCCGAACACCTTGACCTTCATCAGGTTGATCGCCGCGATCAGCAGCACCACCGCCAGCACCCAGATCCAGGTGGCGACGTCGGGGAACCAGAAGCCCATGTAGACGCCGAAGGCTGTCACGTCGGCGATCGCCACGATCGCCATCTCGAAGGTGAAGGTCCACCCGGTGATGAACCCGGCGAAGCGGCCCAGGTAGCGGGAGGCGTAGTGCGCGAACGACCCGGAGACCGGATGCTTCACTGCCATCTCGCCCATGGCGCGCATGACGATGAAGACGGCGGCGCCGCCGATCATGTAGGCGAACAGCACGGCCGGGCCGGCGGCCTGGATCGCGGCGGACGAGCCGTAGAACAGGCCGGTTCCGATGGCCGAGCCCAGGGCCATGAAGCGGATGTGGCGGGCAGTGAGCCCGCGGGCGAGGGATGCCTTGATTTCGGTCACGATGAACTACTTGGATCCTCATATGGGGGATGGGGTGCGCGTGTCCCTGCGCCGCGCTGGGCGGGCGGAACATACCAAATCGTACGTGGGTCGGCAAGCAGATGGGGTAAAAATGTGTCTGGGCAAACCCGTGGGATTGCCCACACCCGCCGGGCGCGGACCCGTCGCGGTGGAAGAATGGTACGCATGAAGCTGGGATTCGTCCGCCATGGACAGACGCAATGGAACCTCGAAGGCCGCCTGCAGGGAAGCAGCAACATCCCGCTGAACGACACCGGGCGTGCCCAGGCTGCCGCGGCGGTACAGGTGCTCGCCGGCGGGAACTGGGACGTGGTCGTCTCCTCCCCGCTGGACCGCGCGCGGCAGACCGCGCAGATCATCGCCGACGGGCTGGGCCTTGAGCTGGGCCCGAGCTACGAGCTGCTGGTCGAGCGCGACTACGCGCAGGGCGAGGGCATGATCGAGGCCGAGGCGCTGCGCCGCTGGCCCGGGAAGCTCGGCGGCGGCATCGAGCCGCTGGAATCGGTGGTGGACCGCGGGCTGCGCGCCATCGGGCAGATCATGGAGGACTTCCCCGGGAAAAACGTCGCGGTCATCTGCCACGGCACGATCATCCGGTATACGCTGTCGGATTTCGCCGGCTACACGCTGGATACCATCCGCAACGGCTCGGTGGCGGTGCTCGAGCAGGACGAGCGCGGCCGGCTGCGCCTGGAACTGGTCAACGACCAGGCGCCCGCCGCGCTGTAGCGCCCGAGGGCCGGGTTAGGCGCCCGGAACCACGCGCCGCACGCTGGCGGTCAGCTGCGAGTCGTGCTGCCGGTTCTTGATCACGGCCAGCCACGATCCCAGATCCAGGTAGGCCCGGGTGCGCACCGGCGGCGCGGAGAGGAAGACGTCGTGCAGGGCGTCGGCCAGCCGCACCAGGTGCAGCTCGCGGCCCAGGTCCAGGCTGCGCTCGGCGATCTGCTGCACGTTCAGCGCGACATCAGACTTGGAGGCCGCGTCCTGCCAGCGCGGCAGCAGGTAGTCCTTGGCCGAGAGCATCACCAGCACCGGCATCTGCAGGTCCAGGCCCTTCTTGACCTTCGCCTGCGCGTCGAAGACCGCGGAGATGAACCCGGTGGTGATCTTGAAGCCGTTGACCGGGCGCCAGGCCAGATCGTAGTCCCATTCGCCCTCGAACTGGCTGGAGACCGTGCGGGTGTAGAAACCGGGGTCGATGCTGGGCAGGAAGCGGTGCGGGTTGCGCGCGCTGGAGGCCTGGAACAGCCTGGACAGCGCGGTGCGTCCCAGCTCGCTGGCCTGGAATTCCAGCCACGGGCTGTTCAGCGCGAGCGCCTCGATCTTGTGCGGGTTCGCCGCCGCGTACAGCGACGCGCTCAGCCCGCCGGTCGAATGCCCCAGCAGCACCACCCGGGTGCCGGGGTGGGCGCTGGTGATGATGCGCAGCGCCGCGTCGAACTCTTCGAAGTACTGCTCCAGGTTGTTGGTGAATCCCGGCGGGGTCTGCCCGGCTGGGTCGCGCTCGGCATCCAGCGGGAGGTTGCGCCCGTAGTGGCGCAGGTCCAGGGCGTAGAAGTCGGCCCCGGCATCGGTGAGGAACCGCGCCAGCTCGCTTTGGAAGAAGTAGTCCGACCAGCCGTGCACGTAGAGGATCGACAGCCCGCGCAGCGGCGGGGCCAGCCGCGGGACGCGGGACGGCCGGCGGTGGCGGACCAGCGTGGCGGTGGAGCCATCGAGCATCGGCAGCGTGCGCCGGGAGAAGCCCTCGCCCAACAGGTCGGGCTCCCACAGCTGCTCGGCCGGGTTTTTGAACTGGAACGCCATGTGTTCAGCCTACCCAACACCGCAGGGCCGCAGGGCGCGAAAAACGGCATCCACCCGCGGGACTGGTTACCAACGGATGAATGCCGCAATTCGTGGCCGATTCTACGAGGACGACTTGGAAACGAATCGGCCGGGTCTCTAGGTGCTGCCTGCCTGCGGGGCTAGCCTGCCATTTCCAGTACTGGAACTGGCATGTCCAGGTAGCGCAGGTAGGCGTTGCGGGTCATGAAGGTCGGGAAGTCGTCGCGCAGTGCGCAGGCCTCGAAGATCTCCATGGCGGATTCGAAGCGGTCTCCCTCGAAGCGCTCCATGCGGTCCATGGTCTCCTCGGCGAGCTCCTGCACCCAGCGGCGGGTGACGATTTCGCCCTCGTCGGTGATGGCCGACTGGTGGATCCACTGCCACAGCTGCGAGCGGGAGATCTCGGCGGTGGCCGAATCCTCCATCAGGTTGCGCAGCACCACCGCGCCGTTGCCGCGCAGCCACGACTCGATGTAGCGGATGCCGATCTCGATGTTGTCGCGGATGCCCTGCTCGGTGATCTTGCCTTCCAGGCCGGCCACGTCCAGCAGCGCAGTGGCGGAAACCTGAACGTCTTCGCGGGTGCGGCTGATCTGGTTCGGGTTCTCGCCCAGCACCTCGGTGTACACCTCGCGGGCCACTGCCACCAGGTCCGGGTGGGCCACCCACGAGCCGTCGAAGCCGTCGGCTGCCTCGCGGGCCTTGTCCTCGCGCACCTTGGCCAGATTGAGCTCGTTGATCGAGGCGTCCTTGCGGCTTGGCACGAAGGTGCTCATGCCGCCAATGGCGGTGGCGCCGCGGCGGTGGCACGCACGCACCAGCTGCTCGGTGTAGGCCCGCATGAACGGTGCGGTCATGGTCACCGAATCGCGGTCCGGGAACACGAAGCGCGGTCCGCGGGAGCGGAAGTTCTTGATGATCGAGAAGATGTAGTCCCAGCGGCCGGCGTTCAGGCCCGAGGAGTGCTCACGCAGCTCGTAGAGGATCTCCTCCATCTCGAAGGCCGCGGTGATGCACTCGATGTGCACGGTGGCGCGGATGGTTCCGCGGTCGATGCCCAGCATGTCCTGCGCCATGTTGAACACGTCGTTCCACAGGCGTGCCTCCAGGTGGTTCTCCAGCTTCGGCAGGTAGTAGTACGGGCCGCGGCCGGCTGCCATCAGGCGCTTGGCGTTGTGGAAGAAGTGCAGTCCGAAGTCAACCAGCGAGGCCGACATCGGTGCGCCGTCCACCCGCAGGTGCTTCTCCGGCTGGTGCAGTGCGCGGGGGCGGACCACGATGGTCGGCAGCTGCTGCAGATCCGAGGTGTTCAGCTTGTACTCGCGGCCGTCGGGAGCGGTGAAGTCCAGCTCGTTGTCCAGCACGCGGATCAGGTTCACCTGGTTCTTGATCACGTTCTGCCAGGTCGGGGAGCAGGCGTCCTCCATGTCGGCCAGCCAAACGTTGGCGCCGGAGTTCAGTGCGTTGATTGCAGCCTTGCGCTCGATCGGGCCGGTGATCTCCACGCGGCGGTCTTCCAGACCCGGTGCGATCGGGGCGACCTGCCATGAAGCGTCCTCGCGGATGTTCCGGGTTTCTTCCAGGAACTTCGGGTCGCGGCCGTTGGCGATGCGGGCCCGGTTGAGCTGGCGGCTCTGCATCAGCTCGTTGCGGCGGTGTTCGAAACCCTGGTGCAGTGCGGAGAGGAAGTCCAGTGCCTCGCTGGTGAGGATCTGTTCCTGGTAGCGCACTTCGGTGGCGGTGATGGTGATGTTGTTCAGGGTGATCGGGGTGTTCATGACAGCGTCCTTAAAGCTTAAAAATGGTGGTGGTGCCGGCTGACGTCATTGTCAGCCGGCACCATCGACCCGTCAGGGTCTAATGGAATTGGCCTTCTTCGGTGGAACCAACCAGCGCCAGGGTGGAGGCGTTCGGGTTCAGCGTGGTGGAGATGGCATCGAAGTAGCCGGTGCCGACTTCGCGCTGGTGCTTCGTGGCGGTGTAGCCGTCAGCCTCGGCAGCGAATTCGCGCTCCTGCAGTTCGACGTAGGCGCTCATGCCGTCCTTCGCGTAGCCCTTGGCCAGATCGAACATCGAGTGGTTCAGTGCGTGGAAGCCGGCCAGGGTGATGAACTGGAAGCTGAAGCCCATGGCGCCGAGTTCGCGCTGGAACTTTGCGATGGTTGCGTCGTCCAGGTGCTTCTTCCAGTTGAAGGAAGGGGAGCAGTTGTACGAAAGCATCTGGTCCGGGAAGTCCTTCTTGACTGCCTCGGCGAACTTGCGGGCAAGTTCCAGGTCCGGGGTGCCGGTCTCCATCCAGATCAGGTCCGAGTACGGAGCGTAGGCCTTGGCACGGGCGATGCATGGCTCGATGCCGTTGCGGACCTTGTAGAAGCCTTCCGGGGTGCGCTCGCCGGTGATGAATTCCTGGTCGCGCTCGTCGACGTCGGAGGTGATCAGGGTTGCCGCCTCGGCGTCGGTGCGGGCGATGACGACGGACGGGGTGCCGGCGACGTCAGCTGCCAGACGTGCTGCGTTCAAGGTGCGGATGTGCTGCTGGGTCGGGATCAGGACCTTGCCGCCCAGGTGGCCGCACTTCTTCTCCGAGGCCAGCTGGTCTTCCCAGTGGACGCCCGAAGCGCCGGCGGTGATCATGGACTTCATCAGCTCGTAGGCGTTCAGCGGGCCGCCGAAGCCGGCCTCGGCGTCTGCGACGATCGGGACCATCCAGTCCTCGACGGTCTGGATGCCTTCGGAGAACTCGATCTGGTCTGCACGCTGCAACGCGTTGTTGATGCGGCGGACAACCTGCGGAACCGAGTTAGCCGGGTACAGCGACTGGTCCGGGTAGGTCTGGCCCGAGAGGTTTGCGTCGGCTGCAACCTGCCAGCCGGAAAGGTAGATGGCTCGCAGGCCGGCCTTGACCTGCTGGACTGCCTGGTTGCCGGTCAGTGCGCCCAGTGCGTTGGTGTAGCCGCCGGTCGGGGTTTCCTCGGTGAGCTGCTTCCAGAGCTTCTGGGAACCGCGCTTGGCCAGGGTGTGCTCTTCCTGGACCCGACCCTGGAGCTTCACGACGTCTGCAGCGGAGTAATCGCGGGTGACGCCTTCCCAGCGGGGGTTGGTTGCCCAGTCGTTTTCGAGGGCTGCGACGCGGTTCTCGATCGAATTCTCGTTGGTAGTCATGTTGCTGGCTCCTTCGCACAAGCTCGGTGTTCGTTCGGACCGGTGAACCTGGCGGTTTCGATCCGGTGAACTTCTTCGTGACAACAACTATTCCCTGCCTGCAACCCCTCCAACAGGGGAATTTCAGATTAAGATTCGCCGTTCTTCGTTTTTCTGGAAGTTTTGCACTTCTTGATGCTGATTGTGATCCAAGAGACAGAAAGTCGCGATTTTGGGTCGAAATCGGTGTCAAGAAATCACGGAATTCCTTGTCTGAATGTCGGTGAGTGGGGTGCCTCCTTCGTTGCGGGAACTGCGACATGAAGTTGACATAGCAGGTGAGGGGCGTGCTTCGAGGCTGTATCCGGGAAACTTTTCGAGGGCTCGATGCGGATTCGGGGGCTGGCGAATTGCGCGCTTCCCATATGCCGCATGCTGTGCGCCACCTCACTGTCGCGCGAAAAGTGGAGGGGATATATCCGCGTGTGGCCGGTCGAAGAAATGACGTTCTTTCAAAATGCTGTATTTCGCGATCGCCGGGGATTCGGGCGCAATTTCCGCGACACGGGGTTCTGGAAGCGCCGCAGGCACGCTTGGTCCTAGAAAAATGTGGTCCAACTGGCCCTTTGGGGTCGAGCAAGCGTTTGGCATAGTGACTTGAGCCACAGAAAAGATGAAACAAGAATATACTTCTAGCCATGGCGTTTCGTTTGCGAAAAGGCGGACCGCACGCTGCGGACAGCGCGGCAGCTACACGAGCGCACAGCCAGCCACGACGATTTCTGGGGCATTTCAACCTGCCTTCGGATGAACAAGGGCAGCACGGTCGAAAAGATGCAAGGGAGACAAACGTGTCGAGTACCAAGGGTTCGGGCCTGAGTATTGCACCCGGGATCCCGCTCAAGCTGAGCGCGGTCGTGGGATTCTTGATCTTCGTGGAATTCACCAGCGGATTCGTGCAGGGCTACTACCTGCCGCTGTACGGAGCGCTGAGCCAGCGGCTTGGCATCTCCGATGCGGACATCACCTGGTTCGTCACCCTCTGGACCCTGTCCTCCGCGGTCTGCATACCGGTGCTGGCCAAGCTGGGAGACATCTTCGGGCATCGCAGGATGCTGCGGGTGGCGGTCTTGGCGGTGCTGGTGGGCGTCTGCTTCGTGGCGTTTTCCGGGAACTACGCGCTGGTGCTCATCGGGCGCATCCTCACCGGACCCCTTTCGGTCTGGCTCCCGCTGGAAATCGCGATGGTGCACGACCGGATTTCCGGGGACCGCGCGCGGCGTTCGGTCGGGTTGCTCATTTCCTTCCTGACCATCGGGGTGATTGCCGGCATGCTTGCCTCCGGTGTCATCGCCGGGCTGGGCTGGAACTTCACCACGGTGCTGCTGGTGCCGGCCATCGTGACCGGGCTGTGCATGATTGTTGTGCTGTTCCTGGTGCCCGAATCCACCGTGCGTTCGAAGTCCACCGTCGACTACCTGGGTTTCCTCGGCCTGGGCGCCTCCATGGTGACCATGCTGCTGGGCCTGAGCGGCATCCAGAAATTCGGCATTTCCTCTCCGCAGGTGCTGCTCACGCTCTTCGCCTGCGTGGTCATCACGGTGGCTTGGGTGTTCTGGGAGTCTAAAACCAGTTGCCCGGCGATCGACCTGAAGCTGGTCTGCTCGCGGCTGATGTGGCCGCCCTACCTCTCCGCGTTCCTCTACGGCACCGTCATGCTCGGCACCCAGACCATCGGCACGACGTTCCTGGCGGCCAAGCCGGAGGAAGTCGGTTTCGGCTTCGCCCTGGCCCCCGGGCTCATTTCGCTGCTCAGCGCCGGGCTGACGCTGCTCAGCTGCATCGCCGCGGCGATCTTCGCCTACGTGGCCAGGGTGACCGGCATGCGCGGGGTGCTGCTGCTCGGGGTGTGCCTGGGCGCGGCCGGACTGCTGCTGCTGGTCTTCTTCCATGACGTGTTCGCCATGGTCATCGCCTACCAGTGTCTGGCCGGACTGGGCTTCGGCATGCTGATGGGGGCCATGCCGGCGCTGGTCGCCGAGATCTCCCCGGTTGACCAGACCGGCATAGCCACCGGCATCTACAACTCGGTCAAGACCCTGGGCGGGGCAGTGGGCGGTGCGGTGTTCGGCGTCATCCTGGCCTCCACCGTGGGACCGGCCCAGGGCGCCTCGATAGACTCCTACCGCCTGGTGTGGATCATCTGCATCGCCGCGCTGGCGCTGTGCGTCATTTCGCTGCTGTTCATGCGCAACGACAAGGCCCCGCAAGCCGCGAAGCAGGCGCTGGAAACCGACCTGGCGCGGTAGGCTTCGCCGCCGCGCTTCACTACCGTACCCAAGAAGACCGGAGAACCCATGACATCGCAGACCATCATCTATCCCGCCCGCGCGGTCCACACCATGGATCCGTCCCGTCCCGCCGCCCAAGCGGTGGCGGTGCGCGAGGGGCGCATCCGCGCCGTGGGCAGCCTCGACGAGCTGCTGGGCTACCCGGACTGCGTGGTGGACGAGCGCTACCGCCACAAGGTGATCGTCCCGGGCTTCGTTGAGGCGCACGCCCATGCAGGATCCGGCGGGATGTGGGACGGACAGGTCTACGTGGGCTACTTCGACCGGACTGACCCCCAAGGGACAGTGTGGCCCGGCTGCAGGGATGCGCAGGCGATCCTTCGCCGGCTGCGCGAGGCGCTGGAACAGCTGGAGCCGGGCGCCCCGCTGAAGGCCTGGGGGCTGGATAACATCTACTTCCCGGACACCCGGATCCTGGCCCGGGAGCTTGATTCGGTCGCCGAGGACCGGCTGGTGCAGATCACCCACGCCAATGGCCACGTCGCGGTAGTGAACAGCGCGACGCTGCGCGCCGCAGGCATCGACGGCTCCACGCAGGTTCAGGGCGTGGAGAAATACCCCGACGGCACCCCCACCGGCGAACTGCGCGAGTTCGCCGCGCTGGGACTGGTGCATGAGCTGTTCGGCGGCGGGCTGCTGGAGCTCTCGGAGAAAAGCCTGCGCAACTTCGCGCAGGACGCGGTCAACCACGGGGTCACCACCATCACCGACCTGGGCAGCATGCGCCCGCTGAGCGAGGAAGGCCGGCGCGACTACTCGGACACCGTGGACGAGCACTTCCCGGTCCGGCTGAACGTCTTCCAGTTCGGAATGGGGCTGGGCACCGGGCCGCTGGCCGAGCAGACCGCGCGGCAGCTGGCTGGGATCAGAACGCTGGGGCACGAGAAGCTGCGCTTCGGGCATGTGAAGCTGATGCTCGACGGGTCCATCCAGGGGTTCACCGCGCGCCTGCAGGAACCGGGCTACCTGGGCACGCGCGAGAACGGCATCTGGAACACGACCCCCGAGGAATTCGAGGCGGCCTTCAGCGCCTTCCACCAGGCGGGGCTGCTCATCCACGTGCACTGCAACGGCGACCAGGCCAGCGAGCTGTTCCTCGACACGCTGGAAAAGGTGCTGACCAAGCACCCGCGGCCGGACCACCGGCACACCATGACCCACTCGCAGCTGACCACCCAGGCGCAGTACCGCCGCGCCGCCGCGCTGGGCGCCTGCGCGAACATCTTCTCCAACCACCTGTGGTTCTGGGGAGACCAGCATGCGGACAAGATCCTCGGGATCGACAGGGCCTCGCGGATGAATGCCGCGCGCTCCGCGCTGCGTGCCGGGGTGCCGATCTCGCTGCACTGCGATACCCCGGTCACCGAGCTGAATCCGCTGCAGACCATGAAGCATGCGGTCACCCGGTTGACTCCGTCGGGCAGGGTGCTGGGCGACCACGAGCGGATCAGCGTCGAGCAGGCGCTGCACGCGGTGACGCTGGGCGCAGCCTACATGCTCAAGATGGACCACGAGGTCGGCTCCATCGAGGCCGGGAAGCGGGCCGACCTGGCCATCCTGGACGAAGACCCGTTCGAGGTCGAGCCCGAAGCGCTGGGCGGCATCCAGGTGCACGGTACGCTGCTGGGCGGGGTGCCCCAGCAGGCCCGCCACGGCGCGGCGCTGCAGGGACGGCGATGAGCAGCGCCGTCCCGCTGACGCTGCTCGGCGGCTACCTCGGGGCGGGCAAGACCACGCTGGTCAACGACCTGCTGGAACAGTCGGCGCAGCGCATCGCGGTGCTGGTCAACGACTTCGGCGCGGTGAACATCGACGCGAAACTCATCCGCACCGCCCGCTCCGATTCCGTCGAGCTGGCCAACGGGTGCCTGTGCTGTTCGCTGCGCGACAGCGTGGCCGAAACCCTGCAGCCGCTGGCCGGCCGCGGGGACTTCGACCGGGTCGTGGTGGAAGTTTCAGGGGTGGGCAACCCGGCAAAGCTCGCGCCCTGGCAGGGTTTTCCCGGGTTCGCGCCCGGGGGACTGGTGGTCTGCGCCGACGCCGGGGCGATCGGCAGGCAGCTGCGCGACGGGTTCATCGGCGACACCGTGCTGGACCAGCTGCGGGCGGCCGAACTGGTGCTGCTGTCCAAAACGGATCTGCTTCCCGAAGACCGGGCAAAACAGGCCGCGCAACTGGTGAGCCAGGCCGCCCCGCAGGCCGCGGTGCTCGCCTCGCCGCATGGCGCGGACCGCATCGCCGGTCTTGAACGCTGGCTCGGGGCGCTGCCGGACCAAGCCGGGGCGCGGGAACTGGAACCGGAGCCGACGCCGGAGCACGGCGGGAACCACCCCTTTGCCAGCCTGGCCCTGCGCGGGACGCGGCCGGTCGACCGGGAGCGGCTGGAGCGCGCGCTGGCCGGGTGCCCGCAGGTCCTGCAGCGCGCCAAGGGCTTCCTCCGGCTCCAGGACAGCCCGCAGCGCCGCACGCTGGTGCAGTACAGCGGCTCCGGCCTGGAGCTCGAAGACTGCGGGGCCTGGTCCGGTGCACAGGAACCGCAGCTGGTGCTGATCGCCGCCGGCGAGCGCGCCGAGGACGTGCTGGCCCAGATCGCCGCCGCGCTTCCGGAGCTGCAGGCCTCGCCGGCGGATGGAACCTCCTAAGGGAGAGTGTGAAAATTTCCACCATAATTCGCGCCGATGCCGGTGAATTGCGGGTAACCATGGGAAATATGCCGGATTCTACTGGAAACTTTGCAACTTCTTCCCTTACTCTGGTCGTGTGACTGCTACCACATGGAATCGAGATGCCCGTCCCGAGGGACCGGCCGCCGGCGCCGGAGTCGAGGAAGAGCTCGACGTGATCGCCCTGGGGCGGCGCATCCGCTACCTGCGCAAGGAAAAGGGCATGACCCTTGACAACATCTGTGCGCTGGTTGAAACCGCGCCAAGCCACCTGTCGCTGGTGGAGAACGGCAAGCGCGAGCCGAAGCTCTCGCTGCTCAAGTCGCTGGCCGCGGCGCTCGGCGTCAGCGTGGACGACCTGCTGGGGACCGAGCCTCCCTCGCGGCGCGCCGCGCTGGAAATCGAGCTCGAACGCGCGCAGCGCGGTCCGCTCTACGACTCGCTGGGCCTGCCGAAGGTGAGGATCTCCAGCCGGCTGCCCATGGACGTGCTCGAATCCCTGGTCGGGCTGCAGCGCGAGCTGGAGCACCGGCTCGACGAGCAGGCGGCCACCCCGGAGGAAGCCCGCCGGGCCAATACCAAGCTGCGCGAGGAAATGCGCCAGCGCAACAACTACTACCAGGAGATCGAGCAGGAAGCCGGACGCATCCTGAAGGCCGCCGGGCACACCGGCGGGCCGCTGTCCCACCACCGCTCGGCGGATATCGCCGAATACCTGGGCTTCAGCCTGCGCTACGTCGGCAACCTTCCGCACTCCACCCGCTCGGTCACCGACCTGAAGAACCACCGGATCTACCTCACCCAGTCCACCCGCGCGGACCACGACCCGCGTTCGGTGCTGCTGCAGGCGCTGGGCCACTATGTGCTGGGGCACCAGACCCCGGTGAACTACGCCGATTTCCTGTCCCAGCGCGTGGCCACGAACTATTTCGCCGCGGCGCTGATGATGCCGGAGAAGGAAACCACCGACTTCCTGCATCAGGCGAAAAAGGAACGCGCGCTGGCCGTGGAGGACATCCGCGACGCCTTCGCGGTGTCCTACGAGTCGGCCGCGCACCGCTTCACGAACCTGGCCACCGAGCACCTGGGCATCACCTGCCACTTCCAGAAGGTGCACGAGT
Organism: Glutamicibacter soli; assembly: GCF_003309065.1. GTDB lineage: Bacteria > Actinomycetota > Actinomycetes > Actinomycetales > Micrococcaceae > Glutamicibacter > Glutamicibacter soli. The sequence goes on from NZ_POAF01000006.1 coordinate 168,758, forward strand.
CGGGCATCCTGCATAAGGCCTATGAGAACGACGGGGTGAACTTCCCGGCCGACCACACCGGAGCCATCGAGGGCCAGACCATCTGCCGCTACTGGACCAGCCGGGTGGTCTTCGACGTGGCGGACAAGTTCCGCGCCTTCGAGCAGTTCACCGACACCGTCAACGGCACCTACTGGTGCACCGCCCGCACCGAGCGGCACTCGTCGGGGCTGTATTCGCTGTCCATCGGCGTGCCCTTCGAGCACGTGAAGTGGTTCCGCGGGCGCGACACCAAGGAACGCTGCCAGTCCAAGTGCCCGGACGAGAACTGCTGCCGCCGCCCTCCGGCGGATCTGTCGTCCACCTGGTTCGGCAATGCGTGGCCGGCCACGCGCGCGAATACGCACCTGCTGGCGGCCATGCCCACCGGGGCCTTCCCCGGCGTGGACGAGACCGAGGTCTACAAGTTCCTGGAGGAACAGGCTTAACCCATTGACGCCGGAAGGGCGGTAAAACGTGAAGTACGTGATTGGATGCACCGCGGATGAACGCGGCCGTGAGGCGATCTCGCTTGCACTGACGCTGGCGCGCTCATTGGCCGACCCGTCGACCGTCAGCTTGGAGCTGGTGCACATCATCAGGGGCGAGGCGCCGGAGAACACTGCCACGCAGAGCGAGAAGACCTTCCAGCAGTTTCAATACGATACCGCCATGGGCTGGATGCAGCGCTGCCTGGACCTGGTCCCGTCGGCGCTCGACGCGCAAATCCACATTCGGTTCGCGGATTCCATGGCCGGCGGCATGCTTGAAGCCGTCGCGGCCTTCAACGCGGACCTGGTGGTGATCGGCGCGGCGAGCCACGGCCCGCTGCGGCGCTTCACGGTAGGCAGCGTCGCCAACGCGCTGCTGCATTCCTCCCCGGTACCCGTGGCGCTGGCCCCCTCGGGGTACCGCCCGCCCCGGCTGCTGACGCGCATCACCTGCGCCCTGGGCACCAGGTCGGGGTCCGAAGCGGTACTGCAGTCGGCTGTCGAAGCCGCCGCGGCGCGCCACGTCCCGCTGCGTCTGGTGTCCCTGGTTGCGCTGGATCTCAGCCAGGCCCAGGGCATCAGCAACCTCGGCCAGCGCACCCAGGCGCATTCCAGCCGCGTGCTCGACGAAGCGGTCAGCGCCGTCGCCCACCGGACCGTGGTGACAGCCGAGGTGGCCCAGGGGCGTTCCATCGAGGCCGCGATCAACACCCTGGACTGGGACGAGGAAGAGCTGGTGCTGATCGGCTCAAGCCGTTTGGCCGAGCGCAGCAAGATCTTCATGGGGGCCACCGCGAACAAGATGCTGCGCGCCCTGCCGGTGCCCATGGTGGTGGTGCCGAGGTACCACATTGCCGCCGGCTCCGAACCCGCAGCCAGGCTGTAGGCGGTGACCGTGCAGGAGGAGGGCGCCCGGACAGTCGAAACGCAGGCCTTGGCCCCGATTTCCATCGGGGAGGATTCAGCCGAGCCGCTGTACCGGCAGCTCCGCCTGGCCCTGGAGCACCAGATCCATACGGGAAGCATCGTGCCCGGCTTGGCCCTGCCCAGCTCCCGCGAGCTCTCCCGTGAACTCGGGCTCTCGCGCAACACCGTGAATGCCGCGCTGCAGGAGCTTCTCGCCTCCGGGCTGATCGAGTCCAGGGCGCGCCGCGGATACTTCGTGAACACCCAAATGCTCTCCTCGAGGAACGTGCAGCGCGGACCGGGGAACTCGGGCGCTTCGCCCATCGACGTGCAGCGGCACATCAAGTCCCGCGTCGGGGCCGGGCGCCCCGAGATCACCAAGATCGGCAATTGGAGGGACTACCCCTACCCATTCGTCGCCGGCCAGGTGGATGAACGGGACTTTCCCCGCTTGGCGTGGGCTCGGGCGCTTCGCGAATCACTGGACCCGCCGCATCTGCACTATTCGCTGCGCGACTCGGTGGACGAAGACGACCCGTATCTGGTGGACATGCTCTGCCAGCGGGTGCTCCCGGCGCGCGGAATCATCGCACACCCGGAAAACATCCTGATTACCGCCGGGTCGCAGCAGGGGCTGGACCTGCTGGCGCAGACGACCATGGACTCGCGCACCACCGTGGCGGTGGAGAACCCCGGCTACGTGGACGCCCGCCACACCTTCGCCCGCACCGGCGCGCAGCTGCTGCCGCTGGAGGTGGATTCCCACGGGATGGTGCCGCCCGACTCGTTCGAGCGGATCGACACGGTGTACCTGACCCCGAGCCACCACAGCCCGACCAACGCGACCCTGAGCGTGACCCGCCGCCGCGCAATCCTCGACGCCACCGCGCGCAGCGGCACGCTGGTCATCGAAGACGACTACGACAGCGAATTCCGCTATCGGGGCAAGCCGACGCCTGCCCTGAAGGCGCTGAAGAATTCAGGCCATGTGGTGTACCTGGGATCCTTCACCAAGTTCCTGGCCCCCGGCCTGCGCATGGGCTACTTGGTCGGCGACGCGGCGCTGATCGCTGAATTGCGCACCCAGCGCCGGTACCGGGTCAGGCATATCGCAGGGCATCCGCAACGGGCGATGGCGCTCATGATCGATTCGGGCCAATACCAGCGCACCATTTCCCGCCGCAGGACCCAGCTGCAGCGCAAGTGGGTCAGCCTGACCGACGCCCTGCACGAGCATCTGCCCTGGGAGCTGAATACGCCCCCGGGCGGGGTGAGCATCTGGATCCAGGGGCCGCCGGACCTCGACTGCCGTGAGCTGGGCGCGCGGTGCCTGGAACGCGGAGTGGTGATCGAGCGCGGGGACATCTTCTTCGACAGCCCGGAGCTGCACCGGAACCACTTCCGCCTCGGGTTCGCGGCGATCGACGTGGAATCCATCGAGCCGGGGGTGCGGATCCTGGCCGACACGATCAAGACCCTGCTCGGCCGGCAGGCGTGAGCCCGCGGCGCTGGTCTTAGGAAAATCGGGGCGAACTGGGTCTGGGTGCCGTGCGGTTAATGGGTGACAGTTGGGACAATCAATCGCTACCAGGAGAAAGGCCCGACAATGCCCAGTCCCACGATTTTCCTCGACTCGGCGGCCCGGATCGACACCGCGAACCCGCAGCGCAGCGCGCTGATCGACCTCGGAGCCATCAGCGGCAATGTTGAAACGCTGCGCGGGATCGCGGGCACCGCGAAGCTGATGGCGGTGCTCAAGGCCGACGGCTACGGCCACGGGCTGGTCCCGGCAGCCCGCGCGGCCCTGCGCGGGGGCGCGGACTACCTGGGCACCGCCGTCCTGGAGGAGGCCTTCGCCTTGCGCGCCGCAGGAGTCGATGCCCCGATCTTCACTTGGCTCAATGCGCCCGGGAGCAACTACCTCCGGGCCATCGAGGAAGATATCGATCTGGCAGCCTACGACTGCGCCCAGCTCGAGGAGATCTGCCACGCGGCCCGGCAGGCCGGGCGGCCCGCGCGCGTCCATCTGAAGATCGACACCGGCATGTGGCGGGGCGGGGCAAGCGCCGAGGACTGGCCCCGGCTGTGCGGCGCGGCGCGGCGCGCCCTGGACGCCGGGCTGATCGAGGCCACCGGCATCTGGTCGCACCTGGCCGCGGCCGACGAACCGGAGAACCCGTCGACCTCGATGCAGCTGGCGGCATTCCGCGCCGCGCTCGCCGTGGCCCGGGACCTCGGAATCACCCCGAGACTGCGCCACATCGCCAACTCGGCGGCCACGCTCAGCAACCCGGAAGCCCACTTCGACCTGGTGCGGCCCGGGATTTCCGTCTACGGCATCAACCCGCTGCCGCCCGAATACCGCACCTCCCGGATGGACCTGCGCCCGGCCATGACCCTGCGCGCGGCCGTCGCGCATGTGAAAGCCGCCCCCGCCGGCGCCGCGGTGAGCTACGGGGGAACTGAACGCGCGGCGGCCGCCACCCAGCTGGCCATCATCCCCCTCGGGTACGCCGACGGGGTGATGCGCAGCGCCAGCAGCAAGGGACCGGTGCAGATCGGCGCCGGGAGGTACCGGGTGATCGGGCGCGTGTGCATGGACCAGTTCATGGTCCAGGTCGGTTCGGACGCCGTGGTGCCGGGCCAGCAGGCCCTGCTTTTCGGGCCGGGAACCGACGGGGAGCCGCACCTGGACCAGTGGGCCCAGGCCGCGGACACGATCCCGTACGAAATCCTGACCCGCATCGGAACTCGGGTGCCCAGGATCTATCTCGAGTCGATTCCCGCCCCGGACGTTTCTGGTACCTAAAAAGTTGGTTCATTCTGGCTCTGGGAATGGACCCAGCAAGCGGGCAGAGTGATACACACCACATGGTGTCTCCATGGGTCACTAAAGGAGGAAAACGATGACGACTTCAGATATCCGCACGCGGGCACAGCGCCACCTTTACCCGCACTTCACGACGGGGCAGGTCTGGAACAGCGACCAGCTGCCGATCATCGTGCGCGGCGAGGGCAGCTACCTGTTCGACGAAGACGGCACCAAGTTCCTCGACGGACTGGCAGGCCTCTTCTGTGCGAATATCGGGCACGGGCGCCAGGACATCCCCAAGGCCGCCTACGAGCAGATGTCCAAGCTGGCCTACTGGACCAACTGGGGCTCGGCCCATCCGGCAGCCGTCGAGGCAGCCACCGCCATCGCCAACCTGGCTCCGGGCGACCTGGAGACGGTGTTTTTCGTCAACTCGGGCTCCGAGGCGGTGGAGTCGGCCATCAAGTTCGCCCGCCAGTACCACCGAGGCCAAGGCCAGCCTCAGCGCACCAAGATCATCGCCCGGAACATGGCCTACCACGGCACCACCCTCGGCGCCCTGGCGGTCACCGGCATTCCGGCCTACAAGGAGCCCTTCGGCACCCTGATGCCAGGAGTTTTCCACGTGCCGAACACCCTGGGTGAGAGCATCCCGGAGGGCGGCAGCGCAGCCGACCTGCCCTCGGTGCAGGCCATCCGCGAACTGATCGAGCGCGAAGGCGCGGAGACCATCGCCGCCCTGTTCGCCGAGCCGGTGCAGAACTCCCGCGGCGCACTGGTGCCGCCGGCCGGCTACTGGCAGGAACTGCGCGCCATCTGCGACAAGCACGGCATCCTGCTGGTCGCCGACGAAGTCATCACCGGTTTCGGACGCCTGGGCGAGTGGTTCGGCAGCATCAAGTTCGACGTGGTCCCGGACCTGATCACCTTCGCCAAGGGCTCCACCTCCGGCTACGCCCCGCTGGGCGGCGTGATCATCCGCAAGCCGCTGGCCGATGCCATGCTGGCCAGCGAGCAGGCAGGCATCTTCACCCACGGCGCCACCTGGGGCGGGCACCCGGTATCCACCGCGGTGGCGGTCGCCAACCTGCAGGCGCTGGCGGAAGAGAACATCACCGGCAACGTGCGCAGCCTCGAACCCTACTTCCAGAACGGCCTGGACAAGCTCGTGGCGGCCCATTCAAGCATCAAGGAATACCGGGGCGCAGGCTTCTTCTACGCCATCGAATTGATGGGCGACCGGAACAGCGGCCGGGAACTGAGCGCCGACGAGTCCAAGGCGCTGCTCACGCAGGTCATGCCGCAGGCCATGCGCGAGGTCAACCTGATCACCCGCCCGGACAACCGCGGAGCCACCATGCTCGTGCTCTCGCCGCCGCTGGTGGCCGACCAGGACGTGCTGGACGACCTGCTGGGCAAGGTGGACCACGTGATGAGCGCGGCCGATTCCTACCTCCGCCTCGGCGCACCGTCCCTGGCGCGGGCCTAAGGGCGGAAGGGCACACCATGCTGTTGGCCAGCGCGGTGCCGCAGCACGCGGACATCGACCCCATGCTGCATGAACGCTTTGCCCGGGTTCGCGCAGGCGGCGGCGCACAGCGCATCATCTTGCCGGAGGGCGACGATGCGCGGGTGCGCCAGGCCGCGGACATCCTGCGGTCGCTGGGCGCCGAACCCCGGCTACTGGGGGGAAGCTCGTCCGGCGCCGCCAGACAGGACCTTGTGCAGCTGCGCAGCTCTGCGGTGCTGGAGCATCTGGAGCGCGCGCTTGGCGCCCGCGGGCCGGAGGCCCTGCCCGAAGCGCTGGAGGATCCGCTGGCGGTCTCGATGGCGGCGGTGGCGGCAGGCGAGGCGCAGGCAGTGGTCGCCGGCGCCACCTGCCCCACCTCGCAGGTCATGCGGATGGCCTTCCGGGTCGTTGGCCCGTCAACCCCCGGCGGCACCGTCTCCTCCAGCTTCCTGATGCGTTTGTCATCGGGGGAGTACCAGTGCTTCGGCGACTGCGCGGTGATCCCCGATCCGACGGTGGAGCAGCTGGCGCAGATCGCCATCGCCACGGCAGATAGCTTCCGCGCCCTGACCGGCGGGGAACCGCGGGTCGCGATGCTGTCCTTCTCCACCGCAGGCAGCGCGGAACACGCCAGCGTGTCGGTAGTCCGCGAGGCCACAGCCAGGGTGCGCGCTCTGCGTCCCGGGCTGTGCATCGACGGGGAGCTGCAATTCGACGCCGCGGCCGACCAGCTGGTGGCTGCGGCCAAGGCTCCGGACTCGGCCGTCGCAGGACGGGCCAACGTCTATATCTTCCCCAACCTGGCGGCCGGAAACATCGGGTACAAAATCACCCAACGGCTCGCGGGCGCGCAGGCCTACGGCCCCATCCTCCAGGGGTTGGCCGCGCCGGTGAATGACTTGTCCCGCGGGGCGAGTGTTAGCGACATAGTCAATGTCTCCCTTATTTCCTTGGTGCAGGCGGCAGCCTACAACCCCCCTGGCGGCGAAACTCGTCGCGAGAGCGGCCCGCACCACCAACGAGCGAGGTTCTCATGAAGGTGACAACACCACAAGGCAGCAACCAGGCGGCAACACCCCAGTCTTCGGGAGGTGCCGGCATGCCCGGCACGGCCCCGGGCAGTGAACAGCCCGAACGTCTTGCCAAGACGCTGAAGGCGCGCTGGGTCTGGGCCATTGCCCTGGGCTCCGCGGTCGGCTGGGGCGCATTCATCCTGCCGACCGACTGGCTCGCGGTCGGCGGGCCGGTCGGGGCGATCAGCGGATTCATGATCGGCGGCGCGCTGATGGTCCTGATCGCGGTCAGCTACGGTTTCCTGATCAAGTCATTCCCCGTGTCCGGCGGCGAGCTGGCCTTCGCACTGGTCGGCTTCGGCCGGACGCACGCCTACTTCTGCGGTTGGTACCTGACGCTGGGCTATACGTGCATCGTGGCGCTGAACGCCTCGGCCATGGCCTTGCTCTTCCGCAAGCTGATGCCCGATCTCGTCCAGCAGGGATACCTGTATACGGTGGCCGGCTGGGACGTCTACATCGTTGAAGTGGTCATTTCAATGACCGTGCTCGTCGTGTTCGCATTGCTCAACATCCGCGGCACCGCGCTCTCGGGGCGCATCCAGTTCATCGCCTGCGTGATCATGCTGATTGCCGTGGCCTGCATCCTGGTGGGTGTGCTGATCAGCCCGCAGACGGTGCTGTCCAACGCCACCCCCGCCTTCCCTGCGGGTGTGAACCCGGTGGCAGCCATTGCGGCGATCGTGGCCATCGCGCCGTGGGCCTTCATCGGCTTCGACAACGTGCCCCAGGCGGCCGAGGAATTCGACTTCCCGCCGGCCAAGGCCATGCGCTTGATCGTCCTGGCGCTGCTGGCAGCGGCCGTGCTGTACTGCGCAATGATCGCCTCGGTGGCATTCAGCGCACCATGGGAAGCCCTCGCCAACGGCGACTCGGCCTGGGGCAGCGCTGATGCGCTGACCGGCGTCATGGGCGGAATCGGCATGCTGCTGCTGAGCATCGGCATCACGATGGGCGTGAGCACCGGCTTGAACGGATTCTATGTATCCGCCAGCCGCATCCTGCTTGGGATGGGCCGTGCGCAAATGGTTCCCGCGATCTTCGCCCGGCTGCATCCCAAATACAAGACCCCGCACTACGGCGTGCTCTTCGTCGCAGCGGTCTGCCTGATCAGCCCCTGGTTCGGCCGTGCGGCACTGACCTGGGTCGTGGACATGTCGGCGGTCGGCGTGACCGTCGCCTACCTCTACACCTGCCTGTGCGCGTTCAAGCTCTTCCGAACCACGAATTCCAAGCGCGGCCAGAGCGAGCTCGGGGACGTGAACTCGACGTCCAAGAAGGTGCTGAGCCTGCTGGGAGCCATCACGGCGCTGACGTTCATGGCGTTGCTGCTGATCCCGGGATCCCCTGGCGCGTTGGGCAAGGAATCGATGATCGCACTGGTGGTCTGGACCCTGCTGGGAGTGATCTTCTTCCTGGTGCGTCGCAAGCACAACAAGACGCTGAGCGATGAACAGGTCGACATGCTGGTGCTGGGCGCTCCGCGGCCAAAGGGCACCGAATTGCGCCAGCGTTCCAGGAGCTAGGAAGCAGCACTGCCCACAAGAATACCGTTGTTGCCGGCTCGTGGAAGGGGCCGCCAACAACGGTATTTTTCAGCGGATGCGGAGCATACGCTGCAGCAGCTGCAGGAATTCGCGAATGCCCTGGGCGGTGGCCAACTGCCCGGTGTCCAAGGTGGTGCTGCAGTCGCCGAAGTAGTTGCTCATGTCCAATCCGACTCCGAGCGCGCCCACGTCGAGCCCGGTGCCTCGCGCGGCCCAGACGGCGTTGACCAGGTCGTGCTGGAGATATGACTCACCGTTGGCATTGCCGGTGGCGGCGTCCGACGGGCTGCCGTCCGACAGGACAATGAGCAATCGGCGCTCGGCAGGGGACTGGCCGAGCCGCTCAGCGGCCCAGCGAACAGCTTCCCCGTCGATCCCTTCCTTGTAGCGGGGCTGATGCAGCAGCGCCCCCAGGGAGAGCCGGCTGTTCCGCCAGCTTTGCTCCTCGGTCTTGAACACCAGGTGGGCCAGTTCGTTGAGGCGGCCGGGGTTCGGCTCAGCGCCTTGCTTGCGCCATGCAGCCAGCGCGCGGCCGCCGTTCCAGTTCCCGGTGGTGTATCCGAGGACTTCGCTGGGCACGTCGCAGCGCTCAAGGGCGCGCAGCAACAGGTGCAGGAACGCGGCGACCTGCGGCGCGTGATGGCGCATGGAACCCGAACAGTCCACCAGGAAACTCACTGCGGCGTACGGCGCCGAGCAGTGCTGGTCTTCGAGGAAGATGCGCCGTTCCTGCGGCATGGCGACAAGCTGGGCCAGCCGTGAGCCATCGAGCAATCCCTGCTCCGCGCCACCGCAGCGCCCATCGACATCCGGCTGGCAGAGCAGGGCCCGAAGCTGTCGGGACAGCAGCGGCTGGTTGACCCCGGACCGCGCGGCGATGTCGTCGACGGTCTGGCGGTATTTTTCGAGTTGCGCACGGCGTATGGATTGGGCGGCAGGTATCTGCCGGTCGAAAGCCGTGGTGAAAATCCGGTAGTTTCCGGGGTCCGCCGCGCTGGCGCCGCCGTCGGACAAGGCCGCCTTGCCATAGTGCTGGGCTTCGTTGGCGACATCAAGATGCAGGGTAAATCCGCGCACGTCCTTTGCCGAGCGTGCAGGGGGTTGAGACCGGCCTCGTGCCGCCCGCCGTGCGGAAATATCCGCGTCAACCAGCGAGGCGATTTCCTGCGCTATTAATGCATAGGCCTGCTGGTCATGGCGGATCGCGCGCAAATTGGAAATGGCTGCGCCGAGCCCGGGAGGGAAGGCGGCCCTGGTCGTCTCGATGCGGTCGCCGATGTCGGTGGGCAGTTCGACCCCGTTGACCTTGGCGTGGGCGAGAACGCATACGGCCCAGAGCAACTGGCCCAGATCGGTTTCCGCCAGCGTCGACCCGTGAAACTGCCAGGCCCAGTGCCAGAAAGTGTGCCTGAGATTTGCCTTGACTCCCGGCAGGGAACACAGGGATTCGCAGCGCAGCTGTTCGAGCAGTTCAAAGATGAAGCGTCCGCCGTCGGATTCCGGCAGGCGGCTTTGATGGCATTCCAAGGACGAGTGCCTGGTGCGCAGCGCAAGCCCGTCACTGGCCCCGCGCGCCAGACGGATATCGCTGCCGTCGAGTCTCGGGTACAGGTGCCCTGCGTTATACGGAAGCGGCAAGCCATGCTTCCACGCAGTTCCGCCGCGAAGCTCCAGCTGCGGCTCGGAGCTGACCGCGCGCAGGCTCGCGGCCTGCAGCCGCCGAAGCAGCTCCGTGCCCTGTGCGGCGCCCATCTAGGCCACCAAATCAGAAGAATCCAGGGATTCGGCAAGATCCACGTCGAAGCAGCGCTGGTAGTACTCGGCCAGCAGCGGGCGCTCGGCATCATCGCATTTGTTCAAGAACGACAGCCTGAAGGCGAGTGCCGGGTCCTGGAAGATTTCGATGTTCTGCGCCCAGGTGATCACCGTACGCGGCGACATCAGCGTGGAGAGGTCTCCTGCCGCGAATCCTTGGCGGGTTAAGGCCGCCAGCTCGATCATGCGTTCAATGAGCGTCCTGCCGGCGTTTCGGGCTGCCAGATGCGGGACACGCGATGCGACGATGTCCAGTTCCTGCTCGGCCGGCAGGTAATTCAAACTGGCCACGACATTCCAGCGGTCGAGCTGGGCATGGTTCAGGCGCTGCACGCCGTGGTAGAGACCCGTAAGATTGCCCAGTCCCACGGTATTGGCAGTGGCAAAAAGCCGGAAGTCGGGATGCGGCCGGATGACCCTGTTCTGATCGGGGAGAACCAAAGCACCATCTTGTTCCAGCAGGCGTTGGATCACGAACATGACATCAGGTCGTCCCGCGTCGTATTCGTCCAGGATCAGCGCCATCGGCTGGCTCATGGCCCAGGGCAGGACGCCTTCTTGGAAGACTGTCATCGGCTGGCCGTCGCGCAGGACGACTGCATCTTTTCCCACCAGGTCCAGTCGGCTCAGCTGCCCGTCGAGGTTCACCCGCATCACCGGCCACCGCAGCCGGGCCGCGACCTGCTCAATGTGGGTCGACTTGCCGGTTCCATGCATGCCTTGGACCAGAACGCGGGATTTGTGCGTGAAGCCGGCCAGGATGGCGAGGGTAGTTGACTTGTCGAATTGATATGAAGCGTCCAGCGTCGGGACCTGCGCCGTGGCGCGGGTAAAACGGCTCACCGTCAGGTTGCTGTCGATCCCGAAAAGCCCTCGGACGTTGACGTTTTCCCTGTCCGGTGCGTTTTCCTCGGCGACCGCTTGAGGGATTTCGGTAGTTTCCGGGACGTTCATGGGGCTCACCATCCTGATGCTTGGAGTTCGGAGTTGTCGGTCAGGTCTTCGATACGGGCAATGTCCGCGGCGGCGCGCTGCATCAGGGGAAGGAGGCCTTCGAGATCAGCTGCGCTCTTGCGCATGATCGGGGCTTGCACCGCAACACACATATTCGATCGTCCCGATGCATTGGGGACGAGCACTGCGAGGCACACCAGTCCGTCGAGGTATTCCTGCTGATCCAGCGCGTAGCCTTGCTGGCGGATCCGTGCGAGTTCGAATTCCAGTGCGGGGTAGTCGGTGAGCGTGTGGGCGGTGAAGCGGGTGAGCCGATCGTTGTTCAGCAGCCTTTCGCGCTGCGCGGTTCCGAACTGCGAAACAATCAACTTGCCGCTGGCAGAGCAATGCGCCGGAACCCTGGAACCCGGGCCCAGGTGGACGCGAATCGGTTCGGTCGTCTCCACGCGGTCCAGATAGATGACCTCGTTCCCGGACAGCGCCGTGACATTGCAGCTTTCGCCGATCTGGGCCACGAGGTCTTTCAGGATGGCGTTGCGCGCCCCGTTGCGGGTGTCGTTGAGAAGAGTATCCTCGGCAAGCCGGCGCATGCGCGAGCCTGTTGCGTAATGCCGGCCGTCGCTGTGCCGGGTCAAAAGGTTGGAACTTTCCAGCTGTTGCAGCATGCGGTGCAACGTGGGTTTGGGAATGCCGGTTTGGTCGACGAGTGACTGCAGGGTGAACAGCTGGTCGCGGGTGGTGATGAGTTCCAAAAGCGCGATCATTCGCAGAGCTGGCGTTTCACCTTGTACTGCTCCGCTGGGGCCCAAGGAGGGTTCGGTGAGGTTTTCCATTAGTTAGCTCCTAGCCTTGCGAGTTTCATTAAATATTAGCATTTGAAACAAAAAGCTGAACAGGGGTTGACGAATGTGACCCGCGACGCATAGTTTTGATCTCAATCCCACTTTTTGTGGAATATGCAGGCAAAAAATGAGACACAATCAAATGGCTCCTTAGGGGTCCGATGTCCGAAGGGGGCAACATGTCCGAGCAGATCATCGAATCAGCAAACGCCGAGGTTCAGAACTCGGTGGCCAAACGCGAAGCGGTCAAGGGCGCGCAGAAAATGACCTCGTCCGAGGCTTTTGTTGAAACGCTGGTTGCCAATGACGTCACCGATATCTTCGGAATCATGGGATCAGCCTTCATGGATGCCATGGACATCTTCGCTCCGGCAGGCATCCGCCTGGTTCCCGTGGTGCATGAACAGGGTGCAGCGCACATGGCCGACGGTTATGCCCGCGCTTCCGGCCGCCACGGTGTGGTGATCGGGCAGAACGGCCCGGGCATCTCCAACTGCGTGACCGGAATTGCCGCAGCATTCTGGGCCCACAGCCCGGTTGTCATCGTCACTCCGGAAGCCGGCACCAACACCATCGGCCTAGGCGGATTCCAGGAGGCAAACCAGCTGCCGATGTTCCAGGAGTTCACCAAGTACCAGGGGCATGTCACCCATCCGCATCGCATGGCTGAATACACCGCACGCTGCTTCGACCGCGCCATGAGCGAGATCGGCCCGACGCAGCTGAACATTCCTCGCGATTACTTCTACAGCGAGAGTGTCACCGAGATTCCGGCGCCGCGTCGTGTGGACCGCGGCGCCGGTGGAACCAAGTCCCTGGATGAAGCGGTGCAGCTGCTGGCCGAGGCCAAGTTCCCCGTGATCATTTCCGGCGGCGGCATCGTCATGGCAGACGGCGTCGAAGAGTGCAAGGCCCTAGCCGAACGCCTGGGCGCCCCCGTGGTCAACAGCTACCAGCACAACGACTCCTTCCCTGCGAGCCACCCGCTGTGGGCTGGCCCGCTGGGCTACCAGGGCTCCAAGGCAGGCATGAGCCTGATTGCCCAGGCGGACGTGGTTCTGGCCTTGGGCACCCGGCTTGGCCCATTCGGTACCCTGCCGCAGTACGGACAGGAATACTGGCCGAAGAACGCCAAGATCATCCAGGTGGACGCCGACCACAAGATGCTTGGACTGGTCAAGAAGATCTCCGTGGGTATCTGCGGCGACGCCAAGGCAGTGGCCACCGAGCTGGTTGCACGACTGAAGAACCAGGCGTTGGCCTCGGACGCCACCAAGGCCGAGCGCGCGGCGACGATCCAGGACGCCAAGCAGTCGTGGGAAGCGGAACTTGATAACTGGACCCATGAAAAGGACGACTACTCCCTGGACGTCATCGAGGAGGCGGAGCAGGAAGAAGGCAACTGGCTGCACCCTCGTCAGGTATTGCGCGAGCTGGAAAAGGCCATGCCTCGCGACGTGATGGTGTCCACCGATATCGGCAACATCAACTCGGTAGCCCACAGCTACCTGCGGTTCGAACGTCCGCGCAGTTTCTTCGCACCGATGTCCTTCGGCAATTGCGGTTACGCGTTGCCGACCATCATCGGCGCCAAGGCCGCGGCTCCGGAGCGCCCTGCAATCGCCTACGCAGGTGACGGAGCTTGGGCCATGAGCATGGGCGAGGTGCTCACCGCGGTACGCCATGACATCCCGGTGACTGCCATCGTGTTCCGCAACCGCCAGTGGGGCGCCGAGAAGAAGAACCAGGTCGAGTTCTACGGACGCCGTTTCGTGGCAGGCGAACTGGACAACGGCGAGAGCTTTGCAGAAATGGCACGCAGCATGGGTGCCGAGGGTGTTGTTGTCGACAAGCTGGAAGACGTAGGTCCTGCGCTGCAGGCAGCCATCGACGCGCAGATGGTCGACGGCAAGACCACGGTTATCGAAATCATGTGCACCCGCGAGCTGGGCGATCCGTTCCGCCGCGATGCGCTCTCCACCCCGGTCCGCCACCTTGAGAAGTACCAGGACTACGTATAAGTCATAGGTGCCAGCAACTCAACACTCCGATGCCCCTGAACCGTTTATGGTCCAGGGGCATCGGTGTATCTCGAATCCAGCGTTGATTCAGCCGCTGGCAAGGCAGGAAGCCATCCCGAGGCATGCTTCGGAGGCTGCCGGAAAATTGCGAGTCCCTCGGCGCCGGTGATGTTGGCACCTAGCAACCTAGCAACCTAGCGTGTTGCGTATCTGTCGTACCGTTCGGGCAACGGTGCCGGATGCATCGATGACGGTCCAGCCCTGCTGTGCCGCCATCGTCAGATATTCTCGTCGACTCGAAACCAGATAATCCAGTGTCTCGAAATCCTCCGCGCGCGCAACGATACGTTCCTGCGCGAGTGCGGGGTCAACGTCCAAGACGATGATCTGGGATTCCCGGACCATATATTTCGCAAGTTTGGGAAGCAGCAGGCCCGCTGGCTGGCCGCGGAGCCTGCGGAGCACCAACTGGCAGTGCAAGTGGCGATCCATGACGGTTAAGCCGTCGAAACGCGTTGCGGTAAAGGAATTGACTGCGACATTGAGCGTGCGAATGCACGATTCAAACAGGTCGAGCATTCGTACGGGGATCGTGCGGCCCTTGTCCGTGAATTGACGGGTGAACCAGCGACGCCCAGCCGGGTTTGCGACATTTCTTGCGGCTATTCCATCGCGTACGAGTTCATCGACCAAGGCATTGATGGTGGTGGTCTTGCCGCTTCCATCGCTGCCCACGATGATGAGTGTTCGGGAGCCCCCAGTCGGCAGCGGGGAATCGGTTCGGGGTTCTATAACGGTTAGCGCCATGGATGCTCCTGATGGACGTGGCGGGTGTAGTAGTAGAACGAACGAGCAAAAGAGTGGATTCCAGAATCAAGCTGTGAATTCGGTGAACAGATTTCAGGGTAGCGAAAGGCATGCGGAAATGAAGCGAGCCGTGGCCTGGGCAAGACCTGACCCGTCCTGCTCCGGGGTGCGCCCCGAGCGTGCCACCTTGAACGAGTGGTCTCCGCCTTCGAACCAAACCAGTTCGGTGCGGTTATTCAGCCTGGATGCCACATCCGCCATGATCTGCGGGTTGGCGAAGGGATCTCGGGTGCCTTCGAGGAAAAGCATCGGAACCTGCAACGGGTACAGGTGCTCGTCGCGCAGCTTCTCCTCTTTCTTCGGCGCATGCAGCGGGTAGCCGAGGAAGACCAAGCCTGCGGTGTCCATCCCCACGGACACGGCCACGGATGCCATGCGGCCGCCGAAGGATTTGCCGGCGGCGAAGATGGGAAGATCGCCGGCAAGGTTCTCCGCGGCCCAGTCGCGCACGTGATTCCATACTGAGACAGCCGTCGGCGCCTTGTCCGGAAACTTCTTGCCTGCATCCATGTAGGGGAAGTTGAAGCGCAGGACGCTGATACCCAGTGCGGCGACCGCCTGCGCGTAGCCGGCCATGAACGGGTGGTCCTTGCCGGCTCCGGAGCCGTGCGCTACGACCAGCAGTGCGGTTGGATCATCCGCGGTGTCCAGCAGGGCGCTGACCGCACCGGATTCAACCGGGATTGAAAGTTCTAGGCTCATGGGACCAGCGTAGATGGCTTAGCCATTGATGGACTCATCGTATTCTTCGACGCTGGTGTCTTCGCCGCCGCGTGCTGTGACGGTCAGTTTCTCCAAAGGCTGCAGACCGTCGTTCTTTTCGGTGATGCGGATCATCATGTTGCTGGATACAAACCCTGATGCCGGCAAATCGTAGGTGCCGTCCATCCATGGTCCATCCTCGAGGGTTACCATAAGTTCACCGGGTGCGGGAGATTCAACTTTGTCGATGTAGGCATGCGGATCGCTCGGAATGCACTGACGGTAGATCTTGAGGCTGGTGATTTCCGCTTTGCAGAACGATTCGTAGGTGTCGTTCATGCTGTTCAGCCATTGGACGTATTTCTCCTGCGCCCAGGCTTCGCGGTCCTCCGGATCGGCCCCGGTCAATGCGCGGGTGTAGGTGCCTGAGTACTTGTTGTTTTCGGTGGAGAACGTAATGGTTTCAAGTTCGGGCGAGTCCTTGCCGATGCTCTCGAACATGATCAGACCCATGAATCGAAGCTCATCGGTCGGCCCTTGGTAGGACTCCTGCATTCCGTCCTTGTTGAAGACCATGTCATTCGCGAGCTTGATGTCGATGACTCCGGCTTTGGGCGAGGTCCAGCCGGTCATCAAGTTGTAGGGGTACAGGAATCCCTTGGTGGACTTGATCCCGGAATTGTCCACCCACATCTGGATTTTCTCGTCGGCCCAGTCCTGCCCGGAATTCCGGAGTGGTTC
This sequence comes from Glutamicibacter soli, assembly GCF_003309065.1. Taxonomy (GTDB): domain Bacteria; phylum Actinomycetota; class Actinomycetes; order Actinomycetales; family Micrococcaceae; genus Glutamicibacter; species Glutamicibacter soli. The sequence continues at coordinate 185,057 of NZ_POAF01000006.1, forward strand.
CACCGATTGTTCTGCGGTCTGGGCAGATGACGGTGCTACGGCCTCGGCGGCAGGGCTCGACGCGGTCGAACCCACTGCCGGGGGAGCCACCTCGGGCTGCTGTGGCGGGGTGGAGCTGCAACCAGACAGCAGGAATGCTGCGGCGACTGCCAGGCCCAGAATGCGGTTTCGGATGACGACCTCCAAGGATATGGCAGGATCTCCAGTCTATGTGCACGGCCGAGAAGAGCCTTCTTTGCACGCAAAAGTGAACAATTCGCCGAACGCGGCCGGAAATACGCTAGCTGGCCGGGGTCGCTGCCACCAGTTCGGCCTTGCGGAGCAGCGGGTGCTTGACAAGTTCCCCGCCCAGCGCGTCCAGGATCGCCTGCGCGGAGTCGCCGTTGAAGACGAACACCGGCCCGTCGAAGCGGAAATAGACATCCTCATGCCATCCGATGGTGCCGTCGCCCAGCGCACGGTGCAGCGCCAGCACGGTTGCCTCCAGATCCGCATCTGATTCCTCGGCCAGACGGGTGCGCAGCAGCACGTATTCGCTGGTGCCCAGCGCGGTGCGCTCGCCGTCGACCTCGATCCATGAACCGCGCGCCAGCCCGTTGGCCACCAGCCAACCGCTCAAGGCCGCGACCAGCTTCTTCAGGTCCGGGCAGGAGACCTCGAACTGCACATCGCTGGAGAGCGGTTCCTCGTGCTCCGAGATCGCGGTTCCCGAAGCGACCACGCGCGCGGCGCACTGCTGCTTGGCCGCCGCCACTTCCAGCAGGGCCTGCTCCTGCTGCTGGCGCAGGCGGACGGTCATCGGCTGCGCGAAATGCACATCGATGCGGTGGGTTGCCGGCTGCGCGGACTTCTTGGAGAAAAGGCCCATGAGACTAGTCCCCGTGGGGATCCGATAAGCAGAAGACGATGCCGAAGGGGTCACGCAGTACGCTCCACCCGAAGTCGGGGTCATCCGTGTGCTCCTCGACCAGGGTGGCCCCGGCCGCCAGCAGCTCGCCGACTTCCTTGGCACGGTCGGCCTTGGCCTCAAGGTCCAGATGCACCCGGTTCTTGCCTTCAGTCACCTCGTCGACCTGCTGGAAGCCGATTCTGGCCGGGAACCCGGGAATCGAGAGCATGGTGAAGCCGGGGTACTGGCCCGCGTATTCGCCGTGCAGCACCAGCCGCCACCAGGCAGCCGCCGACTGCTCGTCCAGGGTATCGAGAGTGATCATGCCGATATTCGCCATGGGTACCAACCTACCGGGGCGCGGGGATCTTGGGTAGGGCAACGCAAGCAATTGACCGGGACGGCGAAGGGCGGCCTGCGGGACCATTGCCGGTTCCCGTAGGCCGCCCTTCGCTGGCCTGGCTGCGCTGGCTAGCTGCCGAAGAAGTCCATGACCTTTTCCTCGGCTGCCGGCGGAGCCGGGGGCGCGACCTGCTTGGCGACCTTCAGCTTCCCGTCGGCGTAGTCCACGGCGATGGTGTCCCCGGCGGAGACCGCGTCGTTGATCAGCAGGTCGGCAATCGCGTCCTGGACCTTGCGCTGCACCAGGCGGCGCAGCGGGCGGGCGCCGAACTCCGGGTCGTATCCTTCGTCGGCGAGCCAGGCCACGGCGGCGTCGCTGACATCCAGCGAGAGCTCCTGGTCGGCCAGGCGCTCGCCGGTTTCGGCCAGCACCAGCTTGACGATCTGCCCGATCTCCGACTGGCTCAGCTTGCTGAACAGCAGCACCTCGTCCAGCCGGTTCAGGAACTCGGGGCGCATGAACTCGCGCACCTTGCCCATCACCTTGGCGCGGATCTCCCCGGCCTCGCTGGCCGCATTGGCCGAGGTGAAGCCGAAGTTGCCAGCCTTGTTGGCCAGGTACTCGCCGCCCAGGTTGCTGGTCATCAGGATCAGCGTGTTGGAGAAGTCCACGGTGCGCCCGGCCGAGTCGGTCAGCCGGCCGTCGTCGAGCACCTGCAGCAGCACGTTGAACACGTCCGGGTGGGCCTTCTCGATCTCGTCGAGCAGGATCACCGAGTACGGGTTGCGGCGCACCTTTTCGGTCAACTGGCCGGGCTGGTCATGGCCGATGTAGCCCGGAGGCGCTCCGATCAGGCGTGCCACCGTGTGCTTCTCGCCGTATTCGCTCATGTCCACGCGGATCATCGCGTCGGCCGAGCCGAACAGATTGGTCGCCAGGGCCTTGGCCAGCTCGGTCTTGCCCACGCCGGTCGGGCCGAGGAACAGGAAGGAGCCGATGGGGCGCTGGACGGGGGACAGACCGGTGCGGTTGCGGCGCACCGCGCGGGCCACCGCGGCCACGGCTTCGGACTGGCCGATCACCGAGGCGTGCAGCGACTCCTCCAGCGTCGACAGGCGCGCCTTGTCGTCTCCGGAGATCCGCGAGGCCGGGATGCCCGTGGAGCGGGAGATGACCTCGGAGATCTGGGCTTCGTCGACCACGCGGGTGATACCGGCGTCGCCGGCCTGCTCCGCCGCGGCAATGCGCTCGCTCAGCGCGGTGATATGGTCGCGCCAGGCTCCGGCGTCCTCGAAGCGCTCCTCGGAGATCGCCCGGGCCTTGTCGCGCTCTGCATCGACCAGCTCGGCGCGCAGGCCCTGGACGTCCTCGGTGTCCCCGGCCGCGATGGAACGGCGGGCGCCGGCGATGTCGATCAGGTCGATCGCCTTGTCCGGCAGGCGGCGGTCCGTCAGGTAACGGGCCGACAGGCTCACCGCGGCCTTCAGCGCCTCAGGGGTGTACTGCACCTGGTGGTGGTCCTCGTAGGATTCGCGCAGGCCCTCGAGGATCGCCAGAGCGATCTCCTGGGACGGCTCCTCCACGGTGACCTTGCCGAAGCGGCGGGCCAGCGCGGAGTCCTTCTCCACCTTGCGGAACTCGTCCAGCGTGGTGGCGCCGATCAGGTGCAGTTCGCCGCGCGCCAGGCGCGGCTTGAGGATGTTGGCGGCGTCCATGTTGCCCGATTCGCCCGAGCCTGCGCCGACCAGCAGGTGCATCTCGTCGATGAAGACGATGGCCTGGCCCTCGGCGTCGGCGACCTCTTCCAGCAGGCCGGTCAGGCGCTGCTCGAAGTCGCCGCGGTAGCGGGTGCCTGCGAGCATGCCGGGCAGGTCGATGGAGATCAGCTGGGCGCCGCGGATCTGCTCCGGGACCTCATCCGCCACGATGGCGCGGGCCAGCCCCTCGGCGATGGCGGTCTTGCCCACGCCGGCTTCGCCGATGAGCACCGGGTTGTTCTTGGTGCGGCGGGCCAGGATCTCGATGACCTGGGCCAGCTCGTCGTCGCGTCCGATGACCGGGTCGATCTGGCCGTCCGCGGCCAATGCGGTCAGGTCGGTGCCGTAGCGCTCCAGCATCGAGACGTCGGACTCCTCGGCGTCCTGCGCCTGGCCGGACTGGGCGCGCTGGACCTGCTCCATGGCTGCCTGCTGCAGCGACTGGCCGGTGATCCCGTGCTGGGCCAGAAGGTTGCTGACGGGGGATTCCGGATTGAAGACGAAAGCAAGGAACAGGTGGTCCGGGTCGATGTAGGTCGAACCGTAGTTGCGCGCCACCTGGTAGGCGTCGAACAGGCTGCGCTGTGCGGCGGAGGAAAGCCGGGTCGGCTTCTCCTGCTGGTCCTGGCTCTGCGGCAGGTGGGCGATGGCGTCCTTGGACAGGGACTCGATGTCCGTGCCCATGGCTTCGAGGTGCGAACGGATGGGTTCGGTGCGCAGCAGCGCGATGAGAAGGTGGAGCGAATCGATTTCGTCATGGCCGTGCTCATGCGAAATCGAGGCTGCGGTGGTGACTGCCTCATGGGTGCGTGTGGAAAGCAGGCGGGTGATATCGATCGGCCGGGCAGCTTGAGCGCGCGAGGAAAGGAACCGGGAGAGGAATTCCTCGAACGAGCCGTTGTCGGGTGAGCCGAAGAATGCTGGCAAGTGAGCCTCCTAGTAGAAACTTGAGCGGTCTATGCTCATGTTCAACGTATTCGGCGCAAATCTATTCCCGGCACCTGCCGGGAAGGCGTGTTAGGAGACCTATTTCACCATCGGCGAAGCGGCTTACTGATCGCGTGGAATCTCGATGAGACCCATGCGTGTAGCGGCGACCAGCGCTTGGACGCGGTCGCGGACTTCGAGCTTGGAGAAGATCTTGGCCATATGCGTTTTTACGGTGGCTTCTGAAATCTTCAATTTTCGGCTGATTTCAGTGTTATTAAGTCCGTTCGCCAGAAGGTTCAGAATTTCCACCTCTCGCGCAGTGAGGCCGAGATCCTCGATCAGATCCCGGACTTCCTGACTGGTGTCCCGGTATGCCGATTGAATTGCGGAGACGAGGTCCGAAGACACCGAGGGGGAAATGGCTGCGGTGCCGTTGTGGACCGCATGGATCGCGCTGATGATCTCTGCCGGTTCGGTGTCTTTGACCAAGTAGCCTCCGGCTCCGGCAGCCAGCACGGGGACGAGGTAATCGTCCGAGGAAAAGGCGGTGATGGCCAGGATTGCAGGGCTGTTTCGAGCCGTCTTAATTTCGCGTGTGGCCTCGACGCCGTCCATGATCGGCATCTGCAAATCCATCAGAACAACGTCGACTTCATTGTCCCGGCAAAATTCAACCGCTTTTAAACCGTTATCTACAGATTCAAGCGTTACAATTCTCTGATCCGTTGCTAGGATTGTGCCCAGCGCATTCCGAATTAGAGGCTCGTCGTCGACGATGAGCACTTTGATCTGCTCCATCAGTTTCCTTAGAAAGATACTGCAGGCCAGGTCCGGACTGCTCACTCGAAACTATATATAAGAATACTCAAACATGGGGTGTGTTATGAAGGCACTGAAGATGCTCGCGGTAGCGGCATTGGTACTCGCGCCGGTTACTGCAGTTGCAGCTCCGGCATCGGCCGCAACCGCTGGCAGCCAGCTGATCTCGAAGGGTGGCGCAGTTGCAACGCCTGCTGGCTGGGGCAACGACCTTTCTATTTGGTTCTGCAAGAACTACGGCCTTGCATGCGGCTAAGCGTATCCGCTTGACTTCATGGCTCTGCCAGTGAAGTATTCGGCGTATGAAAGCACGACTTAAAGACACCCTGACCAAGCAGTTTTCTGGTCGGGGTGTCATTATTTTGCTAGGGGTAGCAGCACTTTTAGCAGTTTCTGCAACTGAGATTATCTCGATCCTGCAAGATGGTTTCGTTGCCTCTACTAGCACCTCGATCCGTGGGGCGTTGTCGGGAGTGATCTTGTGCATCGCGCTCATAATTGGGCGCCGTTGGGTAGCTGCCTCTTTGGGTATATATCTGGCAACAGCGTTCTTCTTCTTTGGTAATGGAATGCTGCTGATCTGGATGGTGCTTTCAGCAGTAATTTTTTCAGCTCTGGCGGCTACGGCTCTGTCGCGACACATCCGGGTCTGGTACTTGACCATCTTGGTGGGCTGGATGATTCAGTTCATCATTCGAGCTGGCGATGATGCCATATTGCTCGTGCTCATTGCTCCCCTCGCGTTATCGGCATTCGCCCTAACTCGGAGCATCTTCGTCTTGCGGGAGAGGAACGCGAGAACAAGCAAGGAAATGGAAGAGGCCGACGCAAGAGCGCGACAAGCCATTGAAGCCGAGCGAAAGAATATCGCACGCGATCTCCATGACATCGTGGCTCACGACATCACCGTGGTCGCGATGCAATCCAAAGCGGCAAAATTCGCCAATGACGGACAGATGGCCTTAGATGCTATTGACGTCATCGCCAAACTCAGTACCGAAACCCTGCATGACTTGCGCTTGATGCTCAACGTTCTGCGTACTGACGGAACCATGGCAGACCCGGCAGTGAGCGTTAATGACAAGCCAGCCGCAACCACGGTTTATGCGGTCCAGGGCGTCGAACTTTTCTCCCAACGGCTCCGTGAAGCAAACTTTGTTGTGTCATCTCACACCGAAGAAAAAATTTCCGAACTACCGCGCTCTGCGCAGACCGCACTCTATCGGGTTATGCAAGAGGCAACGACTAACGTCATCAAGCATGCTTTGCCGGGCGGTGAATGCTCGATTTCACTGACGGCCCAAGGCACGGAAGCAAAGCTTAAAATTACTAATCAGGTACCAAATCTGGGTAGCCCTAAGAACTCGCTGCCAATTGGCGGCAGCGGACTCATTGGCATGGAGGACCGCATGAAGGCTTTCGGTGGAAGATTCAATACTTCAGAGCGCAATGGGCGCTGGATTTTGACGGCCAGTATCCCGTTCTAGGCCTACCCTCCTACTAAAGTATGATTTCGCAATTCTTGCAGACACGATAAGTTATAGATGTATCGGTGAAGACCGATCACCGGTTAGGTACTTGGTGGTGTTTTGCGAGTGGCACCACGAAGGACCAAGGTGATTAAAAGGTACGTTGCGTTACTGAGCGGACGATCTTTCATCGGCGTTGTGCCCCCATCGCACGCCGTTGTCCGCAAGTGACGTAACGTACCTTTTATAACGCAGGGCTTATGCGCATTCTAGTGACAGTGTTCACAAAGCGGCAATAGCGGCACGGGAACTTTATATCCTATTCACCAAGGATCCGTGAAAACTGCGAAAGCGAGCCCATGACCATTCAAGCTGAATCCAGCATCTACGAAGCACTTTCGATCGATCCGGCTGCCGCCGATCAACTTTTCTTCGAAGCCCGCAGCGCGAATTCATTCAGCGATGAGCCAGTATCCGATGAAACCCTCGATGCCATCTACGACGCGATGAAGATGGGTCCTACGCTGATGAACAATCAGCCGCTTCGCATTACCTGGGTCAAATCGGACGAAGCACGGCAAACCATCGCTGGAACCATGTCGGGAACGAATGCGCAGAAGGCGCTGACCGCGCCTGCGCTGGCGGTGCTGTCCTTCGACACCGAGTGGCATGAAGAATTCCCGAGCTTCTTCCCCCACGCTCCAGAGCGCAAGTCCATGTTCGAGAATCCCGACGTGCGCACCGCGGTGGGCAACAACAATGCCTGGCTCCAGGCCGGATACTTCATCATGGCCGTGCGCGCCGTCGGCTTGGCTGCCGGCCCCATGGGCGGTTTCGACAAGGCTGCTGTCGACCAGGCCATCAACGCGGACAACAACCACAAGTCGTTCCTGATCGTGAACGTCGGCAAGCCAGGCGAGAACCCGTGGTTCGACCGCCTGCCGCGCCACTCAAGCGAGCTGGCAACCCGCAGCATCTAGCGGATGGGTTGTTCAAGGAAATAAAGGCTGAAGGAGTGCGACGCATCTGTCGCACTCCTTCAGCCTTTAAGGTTTTCCGCGATGCGCCCTATTTGGCCACATCGGCCTCAGCATCCTCGGATTCCGCGTTGCCGCCAAGTACGTGGTCGGAAACCTTGGCGAGCGCGCGTTCCAGCGCCGAGCGCAGTACGACGGGGACGGTGATCTCCTCGTCGATCACGACAAGTCCTTCGCGCTCGAAATTGCGCAGCAGGCTTTCGACCTGCGGGACGACAATCTCAAGGCTCGGGATCAGGTGGTGTTGCTCTTCCGGCAGGTCGTCGGTGGTGGGAACCTGCAGCGCGAACTCCGTGCGCGGAGGCGTGCTGGAGGCCGCGTTGCTCAGCACGCCGGCCGTCATTTCCGCGATGGTCGACTGGCCCGGGGTTTCCAGCGTATTGATCAGCACGTGCGAGAAGAGGACTTCCGCGATGAGTTCCTTGACCAGGCGTGAGCCGGGGCCGGTCGAGCCGAGCAATGCCTGGGCCAAAGATTCGGTCGGCATGGCGTTCGGTGCCTGGTAGCGCAGCATGGCGGTGCCGATCAGCGCGTCCCAGTAGGCCGAAAGGCGCGGGACTTCGGCCAGGCTGGATACGGTTGTGCCGTCTTCCGGCTCCCAGAGGACCGATCCGGCCGCCGCGGGTTCCGCGCTCTCGTCGACGGTGACCAGCAGGCCCAGTGCGGACGCCGCATCCTGAAGGGTCTGGCCGGTCAGCACGCCCGAAGGCGAAGTGGGTTTGCCTTCGCCGACCCAGTTGACCAGCTCGCGGGCGGCATAAACGTAAGGCATGGATTCCAGCGCGGCGTTTGCCTCGTCGTCTTCGAGGAACGGTGCGATGATCGGCGAATCGCCGGCCATGCGGGAGAGGAACTCGAAGGTCTGCTTGAAGTCATCCACGCTGCCGCCGAAGTTGGCGGTGGTGCCCAGGAAGGTCAAATAGTGCTTGAGGATCGCGGCGCTGGCCTCGGCAACTTCCTTGCCCAGCGACGACAGATGGCCCAGCTGTTCGCCGAGAACTTCAGGGTCAAGCGTCTTCACGTCCACGGACTTGCGCAGCTGGGCGTGCACGGTCAGCAGCGTGGTCAGCCCTTCCAGCGCCGCACGGGTTTCGCTGGCAGGACGGCCCTCTTCCTGGAAATGGCGGAAGAGCTGGGACTTGAAAGGCTGCAGATCCTGTCGGACCTCGGATTCAAAGGGAACCGAGCTTGCGCCTTCACGGCGGGCTGGATGGCCCTGCGACTGCTTTTTCTTGGCTGGTTTGCGTGATGCCATAAGTTTGCTGATTTTCCTTAGCTAGGCAGGAAAGATGATTCCACTCCAGTCTACGCAGGCAGCAAAATCCTCGACCCACAACTGTGCGAATCAACGGTGCTCCGGAGGCTTTCTATCCGTCGAAGTGTGATTGGCCGAAATAAATACGGCGCTTGAGTTTGATCTCCGTATAAAACGCAGATCACAGGTTGGTGTGTCCTCGCTCACCGTCGAATCCTCAGGACTCGTTGATTTTCGCCCTGTTTCACGCAAAAGTGAGTTGCGACGGCCCCGTGTGGAGGGGCTCTGAAAACTTAGGAGTGTGGATCATGGGTGCAGCTGTTCCTGATCATGTTGTAGTTGTAGGCGCAGGTTTCGTTGGCCTGTCGACCGCTTGGTACCTGCAGGAAGCCGGCGTCAAGGTGACCGTCGTGGACCGCGGCGGCGTGGCCTCCGGCTCGTCGTGGGGCAATGCCGGCTGGCTGACCCCGGCGCTGACCCTGCCGATCGCCGAACCGTCGGTGTTCTCCAACGGCCTGAAGATGATGCTGGATCCAGCTTCGCCGCTCTACATTCCGCTGAAGGCCGATGGGAAGCTGCTGCGCTTCCTGCTCGGCTTCGCCTGGCACTCGACCCCGAAGAAGTGGGAAGAAGCCATGCGCATCTTCTCCGAGGTGGGCCACACCGGCCTGGACGCATTCGACGAAATCGCCGAAGACACCTCCGCCGGACCGGGCGCCCGCGAGCTGACCAAGCCTGCAGACCCGTTCCTGACCGGCTTTGTTTCCATGAAGGACCGCGACGCGCTGCTGCATGAGTTCGAGATGATCCACAAGACCGGTGGCCATGTCGACTTCGACCTGCTTTCCGGGGACCAGCTGCGCAGCATCGAGCCGACCCTGTCGGACAACGTTGCCGCCGGCATCGCCATCAAGGGCCAGCGCTACCTGAACCCGCCGAAGTTCATGGAATCGCTCGCCGAGTCCGTGGTCGCCCGCGGCGGCGACATCATCGGCGCCTTCAACGTCACCGATGTGCGCGACAACGGTGGATCGGTCACCGTGATCGGTTCCGAGGGCCGCGCCATCACCGCCGACCACGTGGTGCTGGCAACCGGCGCATGGATGACCGACCTGGCGGCCAAGTTCGGCGTCAAGGTGGTTGTCCAGGCAGGCCGTGGCTACTCGTTCACCGTGGAACCGGAGAGCATGCCGACCCACCCGATTTACTTCCCGTCCCAGCGCGTGGCCTGCACCCCGCTCGGCGACCGCTTCCGCGTGGCCGGCACCATGGAGTTCCGCGACGTCAACCACAAGCTGGAACCGAAGCGCATCGAGGCCATCGTGGCCGCGGCCACCCCGGTCTACAAGGGAATCAACTGGGAGAACCGCAAGGAAGAATGGGTCGGCGGACGCCCGTGCACCGCTGACGGCCTGCCGCTGGTTGGCCAGACCTCCTCCTCGCGCGTCTCGGTCGGCGGCGGGCACGGCATGTGGGGCGTTGCCCTCGGCCCGCTGACCGGCAAGATCCTTGCCGCCCAGATCACCGGCCAGGCCGCACCGGCCATTTCCCGCCATTTCAACCCGTTGCGCAAGGGTTTCTAGCCCGTTTCGGTCCACACCCGGAACGTGAAAAGGCGAACCGGCCTGCACGCACCCATTCGGGTCGTGCAAGCCGGTTCGTATACGTTTAACCGCTGTTCAGGGGTGGCGCGATGATTCCCCGGCCAGCACCGAGCGGTAGCCTTCGCGGTACCCGGGGAATGCCAGCGTGAAGCCGGTGGACAGCAGCTTGGAGTTATCGATCCTGCGGTCCGCGGCGCGCCGGGCGGCGGGTTCGGTGGCCGCCGGGGGAACCGGCAGGTCCAGCTCGCCGGCCAGGAAGGTGAAGATGTCCTCCAGCTGCGCCGGTTCGTTGTCGGTCACCAGATACAGCTGCTCGGCGAGGTCGCCCAGTTCCGCCACATGGACGATGGCCCGGGCCAGGTCGTCGCGGTGGATGCGGTTGGTCCAGTGGGATCCGAAAGGCAGCCGTGCGGTGCCGTTGCGCACCTGGGTGATCAGGTGGTTGCGTCCCGGTCCGTAGATGCCCGAAGCGCGCAGCACCGTCACCGGCAGCCCCGAATCGAGCAGTGCCTGCTCGGTGCGGGCCAGCACCACCGAGGTTTCGCGGTTGGGTTCCGAAGGGGTTGACTCGTCCACCCAGTCTCCGTGGTCTCCGCCGGAGACCGCCGAGGAGGAAACATAGATGATGCGCTCAAGCTGCGGCGCCTGCTCCTTGAGTGCGGCGACCAGCTTGTCGGCCACCTGCAGGTAGGCCCGCTCGTAGCCCGGCACGTCGCGGCTGGCAGGCACCGGGGTGAGCACCGCGATCCGGGTTTCCGGGTCGATCCGCGGCCAGGGCTCGTCGCCCTGCAAATCGACGTCCTGGCCGTGCAGCGGCGCGGGCAGCTTGGAGCTGTTCCGGCGCCATCCGGTCACCTCGTGGCCGAGGGCGGCGAAGCGCAGCCCGGCTTCGGTGGCCACGTCGCCGCAGCTGATCAGCAGAATTTTCACGGTACTCCTTGGCTGGAACGGTGCGGGCTGCGGATGCCGCGCTCTCCCAGCGTAGGTGCAGCCGTGTGTCCTGGCCATTTTGGGCTTCACAAATAGTCGTCGGCACGGTGTCGATCAAACAGGGTACAATTCCAATTGTTCGAAAGTTTATGCGAATAAATTCTCCGTGGGATGGATCGAAGCAGGTGAGACAGCGGTGGCAGATGCGCAGCCGTACGTGCCGGAAGGCGCCAGCCAGGGGCCCGTGCAAGCGGTCTCCGCGATGGGCTTTCCTTCCCCCGCCCGCGACTATTTCGACGGCGGATTCGACCTGAACCGCCTGCTGGTCAAGGACCGGGTATCCACCTTCATCATGCGCGTGGGCGGAGGATCCATGCAGTCCGCCGGAATCTACGACGGCGACGAGATCATCGTGGACCGCTCGATGCCGGTGCGCCACAACTCCGTGGTGGTCCTGACGCTCAACGGCCAGCTGCTGGTGCGCCGCTGGCAGATCGACGGACAGCGGGTCGGGCTGCTGTGCGACGAGTCCACGCTGCCGGTGGTGCTCGCCGAGGGAGACGACGTGAGCGTCTTCGGAGTGGTCACGAGGTGCCTGCACCATGTCCGGTGAACACGTCGCGCTCGTCGACGTCAACAACTTCTACGTCTCCTGCGAGCGTGTTTTCGACCGCTCGCTGATGAACCGGCCGGTTGTGGTGCTCTCCAATAACGACGGCTGCGTGGTGGCCCGCTCCCAGGAGGCCAAGGACCTGGGCATCGGGACCGGCGAGCCGTTCTTCAAGGTGCAGCGCTACATGCAAACCCACAACCTCGCCGTGCGCTCAAGCAACTACGAACTCTACGGCGACATCTCGGCGCGGGTCATGGAACTGCTCGGCCGCTTCGGCACCTGGCATGAGGTGTACTCCATCGACGAATCATTCGTCGGACTGGAGGGCGGCCTGGAACAGGTGCGTACCACGGCCGCGCAGATCCGTTCGTCCATCGACCGCCTGATCGGGGTCCCGGTGTGTGTCGGGGTGTCCTCGACCAAGACGCTGGCCAAGTTCGCCAACCACGTCGCCAAGCACAATGCGAACCTCGGCGGGGTGTGCGTGCAGGACCTCATGGACCCGGACGTGCTCGCACGGATCAAGTCGCTGGTGCCAGCCACGGATGTCTGGGGCGTCGGGCGCAAGACCGGCGCCAAGCTGGCCGGCATGGGCATCGAATCCATTGCGGACCTCGAAGCAGCCGATCCGATGCTGATCCGGCGAAAATTCTCGGTGGTCCTGCAACGCACGGTGTTCGAGCTCAACGGGCAACGATGCATCGGCCCGGTCGAGGAGCGCAGAGACAAGGGGCAGGTGATGTTCACCCGATCCTTCTCCTCCCCGGTGCGCACGCGCGAAGCCATGGAAGAAGTCATGTCCATCTACGCGCAGAAGGCCGCCGCGCGCCTGGCCAAGGAAGGCCGCTATGCGTCGCTGCTGACGGTGATGGCCGGGACCAGCCGCTTCGCCCAGGGGGAGGCCTCCTTCCCCAGCACCCAGGTGCGGTTGCCCAAACCCACCCGCGACCCGATCCTGCTGACGCGTCTGGCCGTGGCCGCCATGAACGGGCTGATGCACACCGGCGTGGACTATGTGCGCGGCGGAGTCATCCTCTCCGGGCTGAGCGACTCCCCGGGCGAAGCGCAGCTGGACCTCTTCGGCCAGGGCGGGAATGATCCGGAGCACGAACCGGTGAACGTCTCGGGCGTGGTGCAGGACATCTCGGCGCGATTCGGGGCCAAGGCCATTGGCCTTGGACGCGCGGGGATCGCGCAGGCTCCGGCATGGTCGATGAAGCGGGAGCACATCTCCCAGCGCTACACCACCGAGTGGGACGAGCTGCCCCTGGTGAAGGCCTGAGATTCCCGGCCCGCCAAGCCAAGTTTCCTCGCAGGATCGAATGGAAGAATGTTCCCATGACACCTTGTACGTGCCGGCTTGTTTCGCTGGGTATGCTTTCCGTCCTGGTGCTGGGCGGCTGCAGCGCCGCCCAGCCCGGCAACCAGAACCCCACCCCCAGCGCGTCCGCAACGTCTGCACCGGGGGTGGGCAGCTCAGCGTCCGCAAGCCCGCAGCCGTCCTCCACTCCGACCGAAGGCCCGGAGCAGAGCTCAGCGCCATCCAGCCAGGGCACCGAGTCCTCGACGCCCGCTGGCGGATCCGGCGTGCGGGAGCAGGCCGAGGCGCTGGTTGATGAGATGACTCTGGATGACCAGGCGGCCAGCCTGGTGATGGCCGGTGTTCCAGCCACCGGCGCCGGCGCAGCGCAGATCGCCGCGCTGGAGGAGCAGGGTATCTCGAATGTCTTCCTGCGCGGACGCTCGCAGCTCTCGGTCTCCCAAACTGCGGCGCAGGTCCGGAAAATCACCGACGCCCTGGACCGGAATGTCCCGGGCAAGCTGCCGGTATGGGTGGCCACCGACCAGGAAGGCGGCTTCGTCCGAGTCCTGCAGGGCCCCGGGTTCACCGAACTGCCCACTGCGTTGACACAGGGTGCCTGGTCCCAGGCCACGCTGAAATCAAGGATGTCCGCCGTTGGCGGCGAACTGGCCGAGGCAGGCATCAACGTGAACCTGGCGCCAGTGGCCGATGTGGTTCCTTCCAGCATCGGCACGGCCAACGACCCGATCGGCTACTTCGGCCGCGAGTATGCGAACAACGCCGCGGATGCCGCCGCGGACGTGCTGACGATCAACCAGGCGCTGGCGGCCGAAGGTGTCCAGCCGGTGGTCAAGCACTTCCCGGGGCTGGGGCGAGTCACCGCGAATACCGACACCTCAAGCTCCGTCACTGACACATCGGTTGGCGCCGGGTCCCAGGATCTTGAGCCCTTCAAGGAAGCGATTGCGCAGGACCTGTCCTGGGTGATGGTTTCCAACGCCCGCTACACGCAGATCGATGGGAAGAACGACGCGCCATTTTCGTCCAAGGTGATCACCGGGTTGCTGCGCGACAAGCTGGGATACGACGGACTGGTCATCTCCGATGACCTGTGCAAGGCGGAACAGGTGTCGAGCGTTTCGGTGGGGCAGCGTGCGGTGAAATTCGTTGCGGCCGGCGGCACCGTGCCGCTGTGCGTGAATACTTCGGACGCCGTCACGATGGCCGCGGCGCTGGCTCGTGAAGCCAAATCCGACAAGCAGTTCGCTGCCCAGGTCCGCGAGGCGGCGGTGATGGTGCTGGAGGAGAAGCTGGAAGGAAGATAGCCAGACTGCACCTCGGGGGAATCGTTTTTAACAGGCGGCGGCCCGGACGACTTCTTACTCGCGAAGAAGCCGTCCGGGCCGGTCTATTGCTGGGACGCTGGCTGGGAGCCTGCGGTCCTAGCGGATTTTGAGCACCTGGGCACGTTCGCCCGACTCATTGTGCAGGTGCAGCAGCAGCGCCTTGGCATCCTTGGCGTTGCGGGCAACCGAGACTGGCAGGCGGGTGTCGTCCAGGTCGGTGAACAAGGTTCCGGTTGCGCCGAAGTCGACCTTCGGAGCGGTCACATTGAACTTGACCCATCCGGTCTCGTCAATCGGAACCATCGAACCCTCCTCGTTGGTGTTGTACCAGGAGTAGCTCGCCACGCGGTAGGAGATGTCCGACGACTTCTCGGTCAGGCCCAGAGCAGCCAGCGACACCGGGAGGATTGCCGTGTTGGTGTCGAAGCTGTTGGTGTCCACATCGCCCAGTACGCCGTTGACCGGCTGCAGGTCGACCTGCTGGAGGGTCTTCAAATCGAAGGTTGCCACCAGATCGAGATCGATCTCGTCGATCGCGGTGGTGAAGCTGACAAAGTCGGCCTCGCCATCGTTGTTGGTGTCGATCTCGACATCAAGCTCGGTTCCGCCGGCCAGGTGAGCCCAGTTGGCGTAGGTCGAAATACCGACATTCAGCAGACCGTCGGCGACACCGGTGCGCGGAGCTGTGGTCGAGGCACCGACGTGCTGCAGGTCCATCGACCGTGCGCCTGGAATGGCGTCCAGCGAGGACGGGCCGCGCTTGCTGCTAGCGCCCAGTTCAAAGGCTCCCATCAGGGAGAAGACTTGGCTTGGGCCCTGGCCCGCGATGACGTCATCACCCTTGAGCGAAAGTTCCAGAGCCGAATCGTGCTTGCCGTTCTTGACCTTCTTGACCTTGGCCGACATGTCGGCGACTAGCTTCGGAGCAGCCTGGACAGGCACGCGCAGGGTTGGCGCGGACTTGCTGGTCAGCTCTACGCGTCCGGTGGCGTCTGCCAGCCACGCGCGGTCGAGGCCCGACTGCTGGGCGTCCATGGTTGGATCCATGGTCTTGGCCCAACGCTTCGGATCAACCTGCAAGGTGACCTTGACCTTGGTGCTCTTGCCCGGGGCGACAGTCACCGAACGGCGGTCGAGGCTGTAGGTGGCACCCGGAATCTCGGTGGCAGGTACATACTTCACCGCGTAGGTCTGGGTCTTCTTGCTGGTGTTCTTCACCGTGATGTCGCGGCTGGCCTTGTACTTCTTCTTGCCCTCAAGCTCGACAACCCCGAAGACAACGCTGGTCAGATCCGAGTCCTTGGACGCGTAGGCGTAGGCCGGAGTGGAGATGGCCTTGTCTGCCATGACGCGGCCGGCGCCCACGCGGTTCGGACCGTAGACGTCGCCGTCGGCATCCTTGATGTCGGTGGCGGCGGTGTTCATCACGATGCTCTTGGCCTGGGCCGGCGTCAGATCCGTGTCCTCAAGCACCAGTGCTGCAATGCCGGCAACCAGCGGGGTGGCCATGGACGTACCGGACATGACGGCGACGCCGTTGCCGGTGCCCACGCCGACCGAACCGATCTGGGTACCCATGGCGGCGACATCCGGCTTCACGATGCCGTTGGACCCATGCACGCCTCGCGACGAGGACGAGTTCAAGGTATCGAGCACACCGGAAGGGCTGGAAGCCGCGCCGGCGAAGTCGGGGGAGAGGGTGACCTTCAGCGTTCCGGCCTCGGCGGCAGGGCGCAGCTTGGTGGAATTATCCAAGGTCAGCTGGGCGCCGGGGATGGTCGTGTTGCCGGCGATGCCGGCGTCGAAGACGTTGGCTTCGGAATCCAGCAGGACACCGGTGGCGCCTGCAGCCTCCGCGTTATTGAATCGAGCTGCGGAACCGCAGGGGAATTCGCCGTTTTCACTCCACTGCAGCCAGACCCACTTGCCCTTCAGCGAACCGGGCTCGAACGGGCTGCAACCGAAGGCGTTGGACGAGGGGGCCATAACAACTTCGCCGGTCAGCTCGGCAGGATCTGCGTTGGTGTAATTGAAGTTCGCAGAGTACTGGCCAGCCACGTCACCGGCGACATCTGCCGGGGCGTCGACGCGAATCTTGTCCATGGTGAGCTTCGAGCCGACCGAGTTTGCCACGGTGAGCGAGCTGCGGGAGTTGCCCGGCGAGCCGCCCACATCGGTGACGTCGCCGGCGTTGCCGGAGGCCACCACGGAGAGGATGCCTGCAGCCGACAGCGCATCGACGATGTCATTTTCCGGATCTTCCACTGGGGAGTGGTCCGAACCGAGGGACATGTTCACCACGTCGGCGCGGTCGGAGAAATCGCCGTCGCCGTTGGGATCAAGTACGTAGTCAAGTGCCTGGCCCACCACGTCGGATGAACCGGTGCAGCCGAAGACGCGGATGCCGATCAGCTGCGCCTCCGGGGCGGAACCGGGACCGACCTTCATGCCCATGACGTCGTCAGCCTTGAGCTTGGAGTAGTCGCCGGTGAAGGTGGTGCCGTCCGCGTTGACGCCGTACCCGGCTGCGGTGCCTGCCACGTGGGATCCGTGCCCGGCGAGTTCGCAGTCCAACGGGTTGGGATCAGGATTCGGGATCGGCTGGTAGTCGTCGGCATCCGGGTCGGCGTTGTAGTTGTCTCCGACCAGGTCCCAGCCGCCGATGAACTTCTTCGGGTCCAGCAGGCCAGAATCCGCAGCGGGAAGGCCCTTCGATGCCTGGGCTTGCTTGTAGCCCTCCAGGGTTCCGGGGCCGCCGAAGCTGGCGTGGGTGTAGTCGATGCCGGTGTCCAGCACCGCGATCTTCACCCCGTCACCGGTCTTGTCCAGTGCCGTCCACGACTCCAGCGCGCCGGTATCGATAACCGACCCGCGGTTGGATGGTTTCTTGGGAACAATGGCGCTGATCTTGGCGACATCCGTGCGCTCGGCCAGTGCCCGGAGCGCGTCTGCGTCACCGGTCAATGCCACGCCGCGCACGGCGTTGGACGTCGAGTAGATGACCTCGGAATCCGCCTGGGCGGCGAGCTCCTTGCCCTTCTGCTTGACCTCTGAGCGGATCTTCTTGACCTTGGCCGCATCCTTGGACTTGCCGGACTTCTTGACCTCCTGGAAGGCTCCGTCGCCTTCCAGCTGGACGAAGACCGAGACTTCTCCGCTGGCCTTGGCCAAGGGCTTGGAAACCTTGAGGTTTGAAAGGGTATCGCTGCGGGTGACGGACAGCGAAGCTGCCTCATCCCCGTCCGCAGGTTGTGGAATATTGACTGCGCTTGCCGGACCGCCGATGGTGACCGCCAATGCCAAAGCAGTGGCTGATCCCAGCAGCAGGCGCGGCAGTGTGCCAGTGCGCCGTATGACCATGATTCTCCTAGCCGAGCTGGACAGCGGAAATGCTCCCGAGGCCGGGCGGCCGATACGACAAAGCGGTGCGTGCCATGATGATCGTCCAGGGGCCGACGTCCGCCGAAGCATCAAGCCCCTAGTCTGGAATCATAGGTGACGCACGCCATATATCAAGGGGATATTGAACAATTATTGCGGGCCCGGCGGGCGGCCTGAATCCGTCTTTCATATTCAGTTGGCGGAAATTTCAACGGAGAATCGCCGATAGGTCAACGTGCGAGAGCCAAAATTTTTAGATTATTCCGTTCCGGGGCACGCGGCCTGTGACGGAAAGTGCATCGGCAGAGGAGGCGACGCCGGCGGAACAAGGCATGTTTCCCTGCTCCGCCGGAGGCCAGCTAGACGCGTTGGATGAAGCTGTCCACGCGCTCATCGAGCTGGATGATGCGCTGCGCAACGACCGCCATGGGATCGGGATTGATGGGGTCCTTCGGCGGAGCGATGCGTACGTTGGCGGAGCATTCGAAACGGGTGCAGAGCAGGGTGCCCAACGTGTCCCCGTCGCGGCCGGCCTGGCCGGAGCGGCGGGTGGTGAACATTCCCACCGCGCACGGCAAGGTGACGTCGCGACACATCTCGCACATGGCGGCGCTGCCACCCTTGCGCGCGCCGTCGGTGGCGCGCAGCAGCAGGCCGCGGGTTTCCCCTGCGGTATTCGTATAGATCATGTAGCCGCGCTGCGGCATCTTGGGATCGCGCCATCCGAGGTATTCCAGCGACTCCCAGTCGAGGCTGTTGAAGTTTTCCGGCAGGGTGAGTTTTTTGGCTTCCTGGCGGCTGGCGTTGATGAAGCTGGCGCGGATGGTTTTTTCGGTCAATGGCTGCATGGTAATTCCTTGGAGGTTCCGTCCGGTGCCCGGCGGGAATGCCGGACGGCGCGCCAAAGGCGCTGAATAGTGGGAAGGATCGGGTCCCGTCTAAGGCGCGGAAACGATGCAGGGCAGCAAGGCATTGGCCGTCAACGCTGGAGTTGAAGCCGTGCTATTTGCCAGTTGCCCCGTCCGCCGCAGGGACGAACGGGCAGAGCGTCAAAGTGGCGTGCATCGCCGACCGCCCTTTCCCGTGCCCAGGCACGCAACAAATTGAGATACTTCAACCACTTTAGCAAGCCAGCCCGCTTGCCCCCAAGAACGTCTGGTCAGGTGGTTAAATACAGACGCCGAGGAGAACGGTGGTTTTCCTCGGCGTCGGCGGTTCCGCGTGCGGGACGGACTAGCGGCGGCCGCCCTGCCACAGGGCGTCGAATGGAGTCTTGCCGGCGACGCGGTTGCGGATGCCTTCGGTGACGAATGCCTTCGCGGTGCGTGCAGCCTCAAGCGGGGTCGCGCCCTTGGCCAGTTCGGAGGTCACTGCGGCGGCCAGGGAGCAGCCGGCGCCGGAAACGGCGACTTCGCCGATCTTCTTCTCGCGCAGGATTTCGAGGGTCTCGCCGTCGTAGAACACGTCCACGGCGTCGTCGCCCGCGATGCGGACTCCGCCCTTGGCGAGCACCGCTGCGCCGGAGATTTCATGGATCTTCTTGGCCGCGGCCACCAGATCCTCTTCCGAGGTGATGGTCAGCCCCGAGAGCTGTTCGGCCTCGAAGTGGTTCGGGGTGACGAAGGTGGCCAGCGGCAGCAGGTTGGCCTTCAGCGCCTCGTCGGTGTCCAGGGCATGGCCTGGCTCCTGGCCCTTGCAGATCAGGACCGGATCCAGCAGGATATTGTCCCACTCCTGGGACTTCAGTGCGGTGGCGACGGTGTTGATCGTGGCAGGCGAACCCATCATGCCCAGCTTCACGGTGCCGAGCTTGCCTTCGTAGCAGGTCTGGATGGCTTCGAGCTGGTCGGCGATGACCTGCTGATCCACTGGCACGAAGCGGTGGTTCCAGGAATCCTTGGGGTCGAAGGACACGATGCAAGTCAGCGCGACGATGCCGTAGGTTCCCAGTTCCTGGAAGGTCTTCAGGTCGGCCTGGGCACCGGCGCCGCCGGTGGCCTCGGAGCCTGCGATGGTCAGGGTGAGCGCAGGGCTGCTTCCGGTGTTTGTATTAGTCATAGTCCCATGAATGGTTGTGCGTACTGGTGGTTACTTTTAGCCCTGTTGCCAGAAGCTGAGGTCGGTGGCCTTGGACCAGCCTTCGGCCAACGTTCCCGCATTTTCGCTGGACGCGACCAATAACAGCCATGGTATACCGTGCCCATAGGCAGCTCCGGCAAAGTTCGCGAGAATCGCCCGGCGGGCGGTATCGGGGTCGCTGGGCGCATGCAGGTCGGGATCCGACAGCAGGCCGAAGTTGGAACCGTAGTGCATTCGGCCGCGGGCAACCGGGCGATCGAAGTCCGTGACCTCGACGACGTCGTAGTCGTTCATGGGGGCTTCGAACAATGCCGAGGTGTCGGGAAGTTTCACGACCTGTTCGACGTCCTCCGGCTTGCCTGCCAGCAGCGACATCTTCGCGGTTTCCTTCCAGCCTGCATCCTGCAGGCCTGCCGCGGTCTGTTCGTCGACAGGTCCGAGGAAGATCAGTCGCTGGGCATCGGCCGGAGCGGTCCAGGAGGCATCCGGCCAGTATCCGAGGACCTCGACATCTTCGCCGTCAAGGTTAACCGAACGAATCTCGCCGGGAGTGGGAAACGAAGCGATGCGGTCCCGCAGGAGCGCGTACGCCTCGGTCCAGGCTGGCAATTCACGTCGTGTTCCGCTCATGTTGTATCGCACTCCTTCGAAGCCAGTGTCACCGGTTGTCACTTCCGACTTTACGCCCAAAACATGGCACCGCCAGAATGCGAACCGTGAACGTCCTGTGCGAGGCGTGGAGCTCCGCTGTCGCTTGCCGCGCAGGGGCCCGAATCAAGAAGCTTTGAAAACCTTCGGATCCGATGCTTGGCCTTCCTCTTGATCCCGAATCGAGTTTCCCGAATCCATGAGGGACAGGACATCTTCGAACAAAGAGCGCACCACCGGCAGCCTGCAGAGCACCGCGAACTTTGCGACCACGGGCGCGGCGTTGTTCATGAGCAGCATCGAGCGTCGCTGGTTGGCTGACTGGTCGTAGGCCCAGGCGGAGAACAGCTGCCGCGACAGGAGCCAGAGGAATTTCGGCAGATCCCTACGGATGCCCAATGGGGGCAGCGGCCGTGCGCCGGAAACGGCTTTTTCCCAGAGGGAGAATTCCACCGCGGAAAGTTCGTTGTCCATCAGATCCTGGGACAGCAGAACCTTCAGGAATGCGGGCCCGAACTCATGGTAGGGCTGCATGACATGCAGGCCCGAGGTGAAAACTGAACGGATGTTGCTTTCGAGTGTGTTTCCTTCATTGAGTGCGGCGTGGCATTGATCGAATTGCTCGGTGCGCAGATTCAGCAACAGCCGGGCGACGATGTCCTCCTTGGAGGAGAAGTAGTAGTAGGCGTGGGAAAGCGAGACCCCGGCGCGCGCGGCAATGACACGCATGCTGGAGGCTTTATACCCTTCGGCGGCAAAGCAGTCCAGCGCCGTGTGCAGGAGTTTGGCTTGGGTTTCCTGCCCTTTGAGCGTGCGCGGCTGAATGGTCATGTGGACGATTCTACCGAGTTTTTGAACGCGTTCAAAAACATGTCGAGTTCATGCGGAAGTAGGGGAGGCTCGTCACCAGGCTTCTTCGTACCTCGATTTCATGTTCCAAAGAAGTTCAAGTGAGATGTCTCTTTTGCAACTCTTGAATACGCGAATCATTGTTACTATGAAGTAGGTCACTCGGCGGGGCGTGCTGGTGCATGGGATACTTGCTGGGTAAGTGCTAATACAGCGGGACAGCATGCTGAACGCCCTGCGCATCTCGAACCACGTACCGTGGCGAGGCGGCATCGGCCAAGGGCGGTCCTGGCGAACCACTTTGACAAGGAAAATAATCATGGGCGAATCCAACGCCAAAACCACTCTGCCCCCATCTTCAAAGGCGGTTTTCGCCGCTGCGGGGTCCCCGTACTTCTCCACCGTTCTGACCCTGATGGGAGCGGTGGTCATCCTCTCGAACATCGGCGCTTCCAAGGGCGTCACCCTAGGCCCGCTGGTGACCGATGGCGGGTTCTTCCTGTTTCCACTGGCCTATATCCTCGGCGACGTCATTTCCGAGGTCTACGGGCTGAAGGCGGCGCGGCGGTCGATCATCACCACCTTCGTGCTCGCATTCTTCGCGGTGGCCTGCTTCTGGATCATGATCCAGCTGCCAGCCGCCGACTTCTACGACGGCCAAGAAGCCCTTGAGCGTACGCTCGGACCGATCTGGCAGATCGTTGCCGCCTCGGCCGCCGGTTTCCTGGTGGGCCAGCTGGCCAACTCGTGGGTGCTGGTCAAGCTCAAGGAACGCACGGGCGAACGCGGACTGGTCGCGCGCCTGATCGGTTCCAGCGGCGTCGGCGAGCTGCTGGACACCATCATCTTCTGCGCCATCGCAGCTCCGGTCATCGGCATTGCCGACGCCCCGACGTTCATCAACTACGTGGTGGTCGGTTTCCTCTACAAGACCGCCGTGGAGATTATTTTCGTCCCCGTCACCTCGTTGGTGATCCGCTGGTTCAAGAAGCGCGAGCCGGGATACGGGCGGCTGGCCGCCGGACAGGAGTAATCCTCCAAGTCATCATTTCGAGCGACTCCATGCCGTGCTCGCGCTCGATACGCTGGGCAGATGGCGACAGAATCAGAGACCCGGACGCATCTGGAAGCCCGCGGACTGGTCATCGGCTATCCGGAGCGCACAATCTGCGGCCCCCTGAACCTGAAGATCGGCACCGGCGACGGGCTGGGAATCATCGGTTCCAACGGCAGCGGCAAATCCACTTTGCTGGCAACCCTGCTCGGACGCACCCCGGCCCAATCCGGTGAAACAGCGTTCCGCGGCCTGCCCCTGGACGAGGATTCGCTGGACTTCCGCCGGAACGTTGCCGTGCAGGTCAGCGACGGCGCGTTCTTCGAAGAACTGAGTGTCGCCGAGCACCTGGAAATGGTGGCACGGGGGCATTCGGTGCCCGGCTGGGAAAAGAAAGTCCAGAACGAGCTGGAGTTCTTCGAGCTCACGACGGTCGCCGGCCACCTTCCGGGGGACCTCTCCTCGGGACAACGGCGCAAGCTGCTGCTGGCCGCGACGCTGATCCGCCCGGCCGAGCTCCTGATCCTCGACGAGCCCGAACAGCGCCTGGACCTGAGGATCCGCCAGCAGTTCTACGAGCGGCTGGCCGGGCTGCGCCGCGAAGCGGTCAGCATCTTGGCGGTGACGCACGATCCTGCCATGCTGCGGCTGTGCCTGGACCAGGCGCTCCTGCTGGACGGCGACACCGGGGAATACCTGGAGTCCGAGCGCGGAGCGCAGTGGCTTGAACGCTAGTCCAGGCATGCCATCGGCCACCAGTTACGATCCGCGCGAGATCCTTCGACGTGTGCGTTCGGCGCGCAGTTTTTCCGAACGCTTCGACTCGTTCTCCGACATCTACGTCTGGGTGCTCGCCGCCATCGTGGCGCTGACCTATCTGGCCAGCGCCCTCTATGGAACGATCTTCGTGCTGCTGGGCGAAGGCGTGCCGCACCTGGAGCTGGCCAGCGCGCGCTGGAGCCTTGATGCGGTCGTGCTGTTCCTGCTGCCGGTGCTGCTGTTGTTGGTCTTCCGGCTCATGCTTTATCTCGGTCCCAACGCCGTGGGACCCCAGCAGGCCGACTGGT
Organism: Glutamicibacter soli; assembly: GCF_003309065.1. GTDB lineage: Bacteria > Actinomycetota > Actinomycetes > Actinomycetales > Micrococcaceae > Glutamicibacter > Glutamicibacter soli. Next base: position 208,430 of record NZ_POAF01000006.1, read on the forward strand.
GGTTGCCCCTGCCGGCGGACCGCCGGGTGCTGCTGCTCCCGGCTTGGCGCCGTGCACTGGGGCTGGGCGCCGCTGCCGGCATTTTCCTCGGGCTGCTGTGGGTGCTGGCGCTCTTCGCGCTGACGGGTACCTGGTCCCCGCCGCTGCTGTTGTGGGCAGTGGGCTTTTTCGCGCTGGCCGGGCTCGGCTCGGCGGCAGCGGCCGGAGTGCTTCAAGGCGCCGGACGCCAGCAGGCCGCGAGGCGGTTCTGCTCCGCAGGGCTGCGGGTGCTCGCCGCCAGTTATGTGCTGCTGTGGGCGTCGCAGCTGTTCGGGATGGGCGCAGCCGACGCCGGGCTGGTGGCCTGGCAGCAGTCGTTGCTGGAGGTCGGGCTCTGGATGATTTTGTGCAGCGGCGCCCTGGCCGCCGCCGTGCCATGCATTCTCTGGTCATCGCGGCGGCTTGCCGGAACCCCCGGGGCGGCGCTGCGCGAGGGCGGGCTGCGCCAGCAGCAGCTTGCCGGAGCGATCATGCAGGCCGATGCGCGCGGCGTGCAACTGGATGCTGGCCGCAGGCGGAACCGCGGCAGTGGCCGGCTTGCCCGCGGGCTGCCGGTGGCCCTAGCGGTTATCGTCCTGCGCTGCGTGCGCGGAGGCTACTGGAAGCCGGCGCTGGGGTTCAGCGCGGCGATCCTGGTGCTGCTGCTCAGTGTCCGCGCTGCGGCCAATCCGCTGGCACTGGCCGGGGCTCTGGCAATCCTGTTGGTGGTCCTGGGCACGAGCCTGGCCGAGGTGCTCCGGCCCACCGCCACCCAGCCGGAGCTCGGGCTGATGATCGGGGTGGCCCGCAGCCAGATGGAGCGCGCAATGACCGTGGTCGCTGTGGGACTGTCGTTGGCGGTCCTGGGCTTCTGGAGTCTCGGGCTGTGGGGTATCGGAGCGCTGGCGGAGGCGACCTGGTGGGCTTGGGCCGCGGCCATGCTGTTCGCCGCGCTGGGCCTGGCCTCGGCAGGCCTGGCGCACGCGCGGCGTGCGGAGCGCGACTGGGAAGAAATCTTCGCCGGAGCCGCGAATGAGATGTCCCTCGCGGCGGTGCTCATCCAGCAGGCCTGGACCCTGTTGCGCGCAGCCGCCTCGGGAGCTGCGCTGTATGTCCTGATCCTCGCCCCGACGGCCGCCGTCCCGTGGGGGATCTGGGCGGTGTGCCTGCTCAGCGCCGCCCCGTCGCTTAAAAAGATCGCCGGGTGACGAACCCCGAATCCTGCGGAGGTTCGCCGCCCGGCGGGTGGTGCGCGGCTCCTACTTGGCAGGCTGCGCTACCGGCTGGCCCTGCGGGTCCGGTGCGCCGGCGTAGTAGCTGGCCAGCACCCGCTCCTTGAGCTGGAAGAACGTTCCGTCCTCGATCGCCTGGCGGGCGGACTCGACCAGGCTCACGGTGAAGTGCTCGTTGTGGATCGAGATCAGCGTGTGGCTGAGCAGCTCCTTGGCCTTGTACAGGTGGTGGATGTAGGCGCGGGAGAAATTCTGGCAGGCGTAGCATTCGCAGCCGTCCACCAGCGGGGTGAAATCGCGCTTGTACCGTGCTCCGGAGAGGTTGAAGCGGCCCCACGGGGTGTAGAACGCGGAGTTGCGCGCGACGCGGGTCGGGGAGACGCAGTCGAAGGTGTCAGCGCCGTTCTCGATCGCGGTGAAGATGTCGTCCGGCTCGGAAATGCCCAGCAGGTGCCGCGGCTTGTCCTCGGGCAGCTCCTCGGCGCACCAGCCGACGATGGTTCCCAGGTTCTCCTTCTCCAGCGCGCCGCCGATGCCGAAGCCGTCGAATGCCATGGCGCCGAGATCCCGGCAGGCCTTGCGGCGCAGGTCTTCGTACTGCGCGCCCTGGATGACCCCGAACAACGCCTGGTAGTCCTTGCCCTCGCGGGAATCGGTCAGCGAGAAGTGCTCGGCAATGCAGCGCTCGGCCCAGCGGCGGGTGCGCTCCAGCGACTCGACCTGGTAGCCGCGCGAATTCTGCAGCGTGGTCAGCTCGTCGAAGGCGAACATGATGTCCGCGCCGATCTGGTGCTGCACGCCCATGGAGATCTCGGGGGAGAAGCGGTGGCGGTTTCCGTCCAGGTGGGACTTGAACCAGACGCCGTCCTCGTCCACGTTGGCCAGGCGTTCCTTGCCCGGGGCGACCGCGTCGTCCGGGCCTGACTGGTCCACGGACTTCATGTCGATGACCTTCTTGAAACCCGAGCCCAGGCTCATCACTTGGAATCCGCCGGAGTCGGTGAAGGTCGGGCCGTCCCAGCCCATGAACTTGCCCAGACCGCCGGCCTCGTCCAGGATGTCGGCGCCCGGCTGCAGGTACAGGTGGTAGGCGTTGGACAGCACCGCCTGGGCGCCGAGCTGCTTGACGTGCTCGGGGGTCAGCGCCTTGACTGTCGCCTTGGTGCCGACGGCGATGAACGCAGGGGTCTTCACTTCGCCATGCGGCGTGCGGATCACGCCGGTGCGTCCGAGCATCGGGGTTCCGTCCTCGGCAGTCAGTCGGGTCCCGACTTCAAAGCCGAATTCTTGCTGGCGCGGGTGGGGGGCACTGGGATCAAAGTTCATATCGGGCACGTACCAAGTTTGCCGTATTAAAGAGCCGGTGAGTAAAACGACAGTGTGATCCGGCCCCGAAACCTAGGCTTTCACATGGGAAAGAGCGAATAATGGAGGCTGTCTTGTTGTGTGCAACGCGACGGAAGGAAGCTGTGGGTCTAGAGCAATTGAAAGAATCCGCGAAGTCATTGATCACGCTGGGCCCTGCCCGCAAGGACCACTGGATCGGCCTGCGTACCGCCGTCGGCGTTTTCGCCCCGCTGATCTTCCTGATGGCCATCGACCGCCTGGACCTGGTGGTGTTCGCGGTCTTCGGCGCCTTCGTCGGCGTCTACGGCCGGGTGGACGGCTACTGGAACCGCCTGCGCATGCAGGTGCGTTCAAGCGCGCTGCTGTTCGGCGTCATCGCCGCGGCGCTGGCCGCTTCCCACCTGTGGATCGCCCACGACCAGCCGGAGCTCAAGGCATGGCAAATCGTCGGCGCCACGACGCTGGTTGCGGGGCTCTGCTCGGTGCTCGCTGGATTCCTGCGGCTGCGTCCGGCCGGTTCGCTGTTCCACATCTTCGCGTTTGCCGCGATTGCCTCCATTTCCAACCCGGTCCCGGCCTGGCAGGGACTGCTGGTGGCGGTGCTGACCATGATGCTGGCGCTGGTGATCGGCGCGGCCGGAGCATTGGGCCAGTGGTCGAGCCTGTGGCAGCGCACGCCGCTGCCACCGCTGTCGGACAACGTCCGCTCCGCGATCTGGTGGGAAGGGCTGTTCTACATCCTGACCGCCGGCATCGCCGGAGCCCTGGCCAACATCGTGGGAAGTCGGCTGGAAGCCGGCCACAACTACTGGGCCATGGTGGCCGCGGTGGTGCCGCTGGTCGGGCACACCACCAAGCTCAGGATGCGCCGCGGCATCCACCGCGTGCTGGGAACCCTGGTCGGGCTGGTGCTCATGGCGCTGCTGATCGTGCTGAATCCGCCGTTGTGGCTGCTGCTGACGCTGATCGGATTCTTCCAGTTCATGGCCGAGATGCTGGTCATGCGCAACTACTTCATGGCGCAGATCTTCGTCACCCCGCTGGCGCTGGTGGGCGTCTCCGTGATGTCGGGACTGTCCACGGCGCTGCTCTACGACCGCATGGTGGAAACCGTGATCGGTTCCGTGGTCGGCATCCTCGGGGTGCTCCTGGGGAGCTGGTTTGGCGGGATCAAGCGGCGCCAGGCCGGCATCGACCCGCCAAACCCGGGCAAGCAGTTCTAGATATTCACTCCGACGTGGGCTAATGCCTGACGGAGAATATTTTCGCGGCCTCCGGCGAACTCGCCCTGGATGTCGCTGCTCAGCGCTTCGGCAGGGGTGAGCCAGGTCAGTTCCAGCGCGTCCTGGCGTGGCGAGGACTCGCCGCGCACCGGCACGATATAGCACATGGAGACCGCATGTTGGCGGTCGTCGGTCAGCCCGGTTTCGCTGGGCGCCGGGAAGTACTCGGCCACGGTGAACGGCACCGGGGACGCCGGGAGCTGCGGCAGCACCATGGTGCCCAGATCCTTCTCGATGTGCCGGATCAATGCGGCACGGATCGTTTCGCGGTACATGACGCGTCCGGAGACGAAGGTGCGCAACATGCGCCCGTCGTTGTCCGCGGTCAGCAGCAGGCCGACCTCGTTGACGTAGCCCAGCGGGTCCAGGCGCACCGGAATGGCCTCGACGTACAGCATGGGGAGGCGCTGGCGGGCCTCGTAGAGATCTTCCTCAGAGAGCCATCCAGGGTAGGGATCAGGCGTGCGCACGTTCATGGTTCCATCTTGGTACACAAACACCTCTTAGGCCATGAATCTGTATCCGTGTTGCGCAACTCACCAATCTGCTACGCCCGTGCCCTAGTATCGCGCCGAGGCGCTCTGTAGAATTGATTGGGCTATCCCAATCAGAATGCATCTGACCCTGGATCGGCCGACCATTCCCGCACTTCTCTTGGAAGCAGACCTGTTGTGTCACACGCTCCGGACCGCTTGAGCAAACAAAACTTCACCACGATTGCCGTGCTGATCGTCTCCAGCTTCGTTGTCATCCTCAATGAAACCATCATGAACGTGGCACTGCCCGTGCTGATGGAGGAATTCAACGTCACCGCCGACGCCATCCAGTGGCTCGCCACGATCTTCATGCTGACCATGGCGGTGGTCATCCCGACCACCGGATTCCTGCTGCAGCGGCTGAGCACCCGCAAGGTCTTCGTGCTGGCCATCGGCCTGTTCACCCTGGGCACCGTGCTGGCCGCGGTCTCCCCGGGCTTCTCCGTGCTGCTGGTCGCCCGCGTCATCCAGGCCTGCGGCACCGCGATCATGATGCCGTTGCTGATGACCACGATCCTCGACCTGGTGCCGCCGGCACGCCGCGGGGTGCTGATGGGCAACGTGTCGATCGTGATCTCGGTGGCCCCTGCCATCGGCCCGACCCTGTCCGGCATCATCCTGCAGTACCTGTCCTGGCGGTTCATGTTCATCGTGATCATCCCGATCGCCGTGGCGGCGCTGCTGATCGGCACCCCGCGCCTGTCCAACGAACCGGGCGACAACTCCGCGCCGCTGTCCATCCCGTCGCTGATCCTGGCCGTGCCGGGCTTCGGCGGCCTGGTCTACGGCCTGAGCGGCCTGTCGGCCGGCGTGACCCCGCTGGGCCTCGGGATCCTGGCGGTCTCGGTGCTGTGCCTGACCGCCTTTGTGCTGCTGCAGGTCAAGCTGCAGCACGGGGACAAGGCCCTGCTGGACCTGCGCTCGCTGACCTACCGCGACTTCACGCTGTCGCTGGCGCTGATGATGTGCGCGATGATCTCCCTGTTCGGCGTGATCATCCTGCTACCGCTGTTCTTCACGACGGTGCTGGGCATCGAGACGCTGACCACCGGCCTGATCATGCTGCCCGGCGGCCTGCTCATGGGCCTGCTGGCCCCGCTGGTCGGCAAGCTCTACGACAAGGTCGGCGCCCGCCCGCTGATCGTTCCGGGCTCCATCATCCTGCTGGCGTCGCTGTTCGGCTACGCGCTGATCCTGAACGCCGCCACCCCGATCTGGCTGCTGGTTCTGCTGCACCTGGTCATGAGCCTGGGCCTGGCCTTCATCTTCACCCCGGCGTTCACCACCGCGCTGAACCCGCTGCCGCACCACCTGCACTCGCACGGCTCGGCGCTGCTCTCCACCCTGCAGCAGCTGGCCGGCGCCATGGGCACCGCGCTGATCGTCGGCGTGGTGGCCGCGTCCACCGCCTCGAAGATCGCCGCAGGCACGGACGTCGTCACCGCGACGGTTCAGGGCTTCAAGCCCGGCTTCCTGGTGGGCGCCGCGTGCAGCATCGGCATCCTGGTCATCGGGATCCTGCTGGGCGGCAAGAAGCAGGAGAGCCAGCAGCCTTCCGACCAGGCTCCGGTGGCATCCCACTAGCCAGAGCGGAATTCTTCGGCTTTGCCGCGCAGCCCGGCACCCTCGTGGTGCCGGGCTTTTGCGTGCGCGCGGGCTCCCGGGCACCGGGATCCGGATCTTCACCTTTGTCCATGCGGGCGATAGGCTGACCGGAGATTCACGACTATCGAAGGGGTTTGCATGCAGCTACGGGATTCGGTCGCGCTGGTGACCGGCGGACTGTCCGGGTTGGGACGGGCCACGGCCCAGAAACTGGCTGCGCAGGCCAAGCACGTGGTGGTGCTGGACCTGCCGCGCGAGGACGGGGATGAAATCGCCGCGGCGATCGGCGCGAACGTGCGCTACGTCCCGGCGGACGTCACCAGTTCCGAGGAAGTGGCCGACGTGATGGAGCGCGTGCGCGAGCTGGGCCAGCTGCGGGTGCTGGTGAACTGCGCAGGGGTGGCAACCCCGGGCAAGGTGCTGGGACGCGAGGGCGTGCTGCCGCTGGAGAAGTTCGCCAAGGTGCTCCAGATCAATGTCAACGGCACGTTCAACGTGATCCGCCTGGGTGCCGAGCTGATGGCGCACAGCGAGTCGCTCATCGATGCGCAGGGCACCGCCGAGCGCGGGGTCATCATCAACACCGCCTCCGTGGCGGCCTTCGACGGGCAGATCGGGCAGCCGGCCTACGCCGCCTCCAAGGGCGCTGTGGCGGCGATGACGCTGCCGCTGGCCCGTGAGCTGGCGCAGCACCAGATCCGCGTCATGACCATCGCCCCGGGCATCTTCCAGACGCCGATGCTGGCAGGGCTGCCGCAGGCGGCGCAGGATTCGCTCGGCGCGCAGGTGCCACACCCCTCGCGGTTGGGCCGCCCGGAGGAGTACGCGGCCTTGGTGGAGCACATCGTGGCCAACCCGATGCTCAACGGGGAGACGATCCGTTTGGACGGCGCCATCCGCATGGCGCCGCGCTGAACCCGCGGCGCAGGCGGGCCGGACTCAGAAATCCAGGGTCCGGCCCGCCTGCACCCGGTGCTCGGCGTGGCTGATCTGGAACCGCCGGTTCTCCGCGCAGACGAACACCACGATCGCCAGGAACACCCACAGCACGCAGGCCCACAGCGGGGTGGCGCCCAGCATCCAGCCCTGGGCCGCGGCAGCGGCCAGCGCCAGGCCGAACCCGCTGGCGAAGGCATGCCTGCCGCGTTCGGAGTGGGCGAACACCGCCGCCGGCACCGCGGCGGCCACCGCGACCAGCGACACCGCCAGCGCATGGCCCGGCTCGTTCCAGCCGGCGGCTGCGAACACCAGCTGCAGCGTGTAGACCAGGGCGAATCCGGCGAAGAAGCCCAGCGGCATGTCCGTGGCGATACGCTCGGTCCGGTTGCGGGCGGTATTCAGGTTCAGCTGGTGCACCCCGTACAGCGCGATCCCGGCGGCCGCCGCGGAGACCGCCGCGGCGGTCCAGGGCAGGAACCCGGAGGCGAGCGTCAGCGCGCAGCTCAGCAGGGCCGCGGCGCTCAGCGCATGGATGCCGGCGGCGCGCTGCCGGCGCGAGGAGAGCTGGGCGGGCAGGGCGCTGAAGGCGGCGCTGGCGATCAGCGCGATCCCGATGACCGGCCAGATCACCGCATGCACCAGCCCGGTATCCAGCAGGCTGGCCTGGCTGCGGGCATCCATCCCGGCGCCGAAGGCCAGCGAGGTGGCCAGCAGCAGCACCCCGGACAGGGCGAACAGCCCGGCGCGGACCTTGTCGAAGACTTCCACCGCGGGATTGGGCCGCAGGTCAGGGGCCGTATAGGGCAGCTCGAACGCAGGCCTGCGCGTGGACTCGGCGATGGCCCGCTGGGCGGAGCCCACCAGGGTGCGCAGCTGCATATTGGGCTGTGGCTCGGCCATGGCATACCATCCTTCGTCGGGCCCGTGCAGGGGTGTGCAACAGCCTAGGGTAAATATGCCGAGGTGAGAAGAGGCGCTAGGCGGCCGGGGCTTCGCGCAGGCTCTGCGCGGAACTGAAGCTGCGCGCGGCGCCGGTGATCGGGTCGGTGAAGGAAATGGTGTGCGCCAGCAGCTGCAGCGGGCGGTCGTAGTCGTCCGGCGCCAGGTCCCACAGCCGCGGGTAGAAGGCATCGTTGACGATGCCCAGGCCCAGCGAGGCGAGGTGGATGCGCAGCTGGTGGGTTTTGCCCGAATGCGGCTCCAGATCCATCAGCGCCACCTCGGTGCCCGCGTGGAATCCGGCGCTGCGGCCGATGGCCTCCACGCTGATCAGCGTCTGCGCGTTGGGCTCGCCGTCCTCGACGATCGAGCGCAGCTGGCCCTTCACCTTGGACATGCGGTTCTCGTAGGTCATCGGCATGCCAGCCAGCAGGGCGCGCAGTTCTTCGCTGGTGCGTTGCTGGCTGTGCTCCCCATTGGCCTGCAGCACCACGCCGGTCTCCAGCCCGTCGCCGGGGGCCAGCGCGACCACCGCCTTGTAGCGTTTGGCGATCTCGCGGCGCTCGAAGAGCATCTGGTAGGCGCCGCGGGTTTCCGGGTTGACGGCGAAGAGGATCACCCCGGCGGTGGCCCGGTCCAGCCGGTGCATCGGCACCAGATCGTCGATGCCGGTCTGGTTGCGCAGCCGCACCAGGACGGATTCCTGGATGAACTTGCCGCCCGGAGTGGTGGGCAGGAAGTGCGGTTTGTCCACCACCAGCAGGTGCTCGTCCTGGTGGAGGATCTTGGCTTCGAAGGGGATCGGGGTCTCCACCGGCAGCGAGCGGTAGTACCAGATGAACTCGTGCTCGCCCATAGGCGTCTGCCGGTCCAGCTTCACCCCGCCGATTCCCACGATCTCGCCGTCATCGAAGCGGCGCAGGATGCCCTCGGGGTCCACATGCCCGAACCGTTCGAGCAGATACTGGGCCACCGTGTCCCATGGACCGGTGCGCGGCAGGTGCAGACGGGTGGCGTTGACGCCGTTGCGGACGGGGAGCGGAGATGCCATGGCCATGGCTCCCATTCTTTCATCTTTGCCCCGGGCCGTTGTCCTCATCAGTGCGCAGCCGGCTGGCAGGAAGGGCAGAAGTAGCAGTCTCGCTCCAGGCCCGAATCCTCGGCCGCGATCTTCAGCAGCTGGATCTTCGCGCCGCAGCGCAGGCAGGGCTTGCCGGCGCGCCCGTACACCCAATAGGGCTCGCGGGTCCGGGCCAGGCCGGTGGTCACCCTGCGCGGCCGGTCCTTGTTGACTTCCAGCAGGCGCTGCGACATCTCGATGACCTTCCCGAGGTCCACGACCTGTCCCACGGGCGTGAGTGGGTGCAGCCGGGTGAGGAACAGGACCTCGCAGCGGTAGATGTTGCCCACCCCCGCCATCAGCCGCTGGTCCAGCAGCGCCTCGCCGATCCCGCGGTGCGGCTGCGCCCGGAAATTCGCGGCCGCCGCCTGCGCGTCCCAGCCGGGCCCCAGCAGGTCCGGGCCCAGATGCCCGACCAGCTGCGCTTCCTCGGCAGTGGGCACGAGCTTGACCTGGGCGATGTCGAAGCCGACCGCCACGACGCCGTCGCAGGCGAGCACCACGCGTGCGGTGTGCGCCGGACGCTTGAAGCGGGCTCCCGGACCGTAGAGATCCCACCGCCCCTCCATGAGCAGGTGCGAATGCAGGGTCAGCGGCGGCTGGTTGAAGGCAGGTTCCGCCGTGGCGGGAGGCTGCAGCCGCATGAGCAGGTGCTTGCCGCGCGGGAGGACCTCGGACACCGTGTAGCCGGCCAGGTCCACCGTGGACAGTGCCGGGACCCGGAAGTCCGAACGCAGGATGCTCTTCCCGGCCAGCGCATGGTGCAGCCTTGCGGTGGCCCGGTAAACGGAATCGCCTTCCGGCATGGTGCATCTCCTTTGCTGCTGCCAGCCGCCGCGTACAGCGCGCTGGTGTCCAGGCTACCGCCGGAAGCGGATGCCCTGCGGGGTCGAGTAGAAACCGGCGCCCAGCAGGGCGGCGGCCGCCGGGTGCTCCTGCACAGGTTCGCCGTTGACCGTGGCGATGGCGATCTTGTCCACCCCGGCACGGCGCAGCGCCGCAACCAGCCTGGCCGCCAGCAGCGCCCAGGCCTGCTCTCCGGGTTCGCCAAAGGCCAGCACGGTGCGTCCGCCGCGTTCGAGGTACAGCACCAGCTCGCCGTCCAGCATGCCCACGATCGCCCCGGCCTTGCGCCCGGGACGGTGCCCGGTCTGCGTGGCGGGCCACGGCAGCGCCGCGCCATAGGGGTTGGCCGGGTCGGTGGCGGCCAGCACCACTGCTTCGGGCTGGCGGCGCGGGTCCTCGGGCAGCACGAAGCCGCGCAGCCGGTCAATGGTGTTCGAGGTGGAGAACTGCGCGGCGCCCAGCTTCTCGATGAAGTAGCCACGGCGCGCATGCCCGGCCTCCTCCAGCTTGGACAGCACCCGGTAAAGCTGTCCGAAGCCCCCCGGCACCGCCTCGGCGGCCACCGAGCCGCGGGTCAGCACCCCGTAGCGCTCGAGCATGATTTCCGCGGTGGCGTGCGCGGCGATGGTGGGGTCGCGCACCGGCTCGGGCAGCAGCGCCCAGCGCGCCGAACCGCGGGTGCTGCGCGCATGCACCACGCCCTGCTCGCGGGCCATGCGGCTGAGTCCGGACAGCCGGTTCAGCCGGGCGGCGCGGGCGCGCGGCGCGGGCTTGGCGATCTTGTGCGCGGTGCTGCCCCCGGCCAGGTAGCCGCGCACCGGCGCCAGGGTGTCAGGGGAGATGAACCCGGCCCAGAACAACTGCCAGCAAGCCTCGGTGATCTCCTGCTCGCTGGGCGGGCGCCCCTCGCCGGGGTGGATGCGCGCGGCGATCTCCTGCACGAAGTACGCGCCGGTCGGGTCGAAGGATTCAAGCACCCGGCGGGCCAGCGCATCCAGCGGCGCGGGGTCCGGGATCGGCAGGCTCAGCGGGGCATGCTCGGCGGTATGCAGCGAGAGCCAGCCGTCCTTGCCCCCGGCCGCGCCGGCGCCGCAGATGAGCACGTCCCCGGCGCTGGTCAGCTCGTCCAGCCAGGCGCTCTGGTAGCCGGGCAGCCGGGCAGGCAGCACAAAGGACTCCAGCGCGGAGGCGGGCAGCTCGACGCCTGCCAGCTGCATCGCCACCTCGTAGACTCCGTCGCTGCCCTCCAGCCGGGAGCCGACCTGCTGCCAGGCCGGCAGGAAACGCGCGAAAGCCAGCTGGTCCACCGGCTCCACCTCGGCGCGCAGGGCGGCCAGCGAGCGGGTGCGGATGGTGCGCAGCACCTGCACGTCGCAGTACTCGTCCCCGCTGACGCCCTCGGGAATCAGCTCCACCGGGCGGAAGGCTCCCAGCGAGAGCCGCCCGGCGGCGGTCATGGCATCCAGCACCGGACGCAGCACCGCCACGCCCAGGCCCAGCACCCCGGAGATCTCGGTGAGCGTGAACGGGGCGTGGGTGCGGGCATAGCGCGAAACCAGGTCCTCGACGGGCTGGGCCGCGGGCTCCAGGAAGGCGGCGGGGATGCCGGTGGGCAGCGGGGTGCCCAGTGCGTCGCGCAGCTTGGCCGCGTCCTCGATTCCCGCGTAGGCCAGCTGCCCGCCGATCCGCAGGGTGAACGCACGCCGGGTGGCCACCAGCGATTCGGCGTGCGCGCGGGCCGCCGCCTCGGCCAGCGGGGCCTGCTCGTCGGCAGGATCACGCAGGCGTTCAGCCAGCTGAGCGGCGGTCAGGGGGCCCAGCAGCCGCAGCAGGTCCGCGGCCCCCTCCATGCCGGCCAGCCGGCGCTTGGGGGCCAGGTACTGCAGCTGCTGCGCCAGCTCGGCGATGACCTGCGGATCCAGGATCTCGCGCACGTCGTTGCGGCCCAGCAGCTCGCCCAGCAGCACCGGGTCCAGGCTCAGCGCCGCGGCCCGGCGTTCGGCCAGCGGAGCGTCGGATTCGTAGAGGAACTGCGCCACATAGCCGAAGAGCAGCGACTGCGCGAAGGGCGAAGGCAGCTCGGTGGTGACCTCCACCAGCCGGATGGCGCGCGAAGAGACCTGGGACAGGATCCGGGTCAGCGCTGGCAGGTCGTACACGTCGTTCAGGCATTCGCGTACGGTTTCCAGGATGATCGGGAAATCCGGGTAGTTGCGGGCCACGTCCAGCAGCTGGCTGGCGCGCTGGCGCTGCTGCCACAGCGGGGTGCGCTTGGTCGGGTTGATGCGCGGCAGCAGCAGCGCCCGGGCGGCGCATTCGCGGAAGCGCGCGGCGAACAGCGCCGAATTGGCCACCTGCCCGGTGACCAGATCCACGATCTCGTCGGACTCGAACGCGAACAGCTCGGCCCCGGGCGGCTCGTCGTCCATGGCGGGGATGCGCAGCACGATCCCGTCATCGGCGGCCATCGCGGAGGCGTCCAGCCCCCAGCGTTCACGCACCCGCGCACCGACTGCCAACGCCCACGGGGCGTGCACCGCCAGCCCGAAGGGCGAATGCAGGATCACCCGCCAGTCGCCCAGCTCGTCGTGGAAGCGCTCCACCACGAAGGTCTGGTGGTTGGGGACCTGCCCGGTGGCCTCGCGCTGCTCGCCCAGGTAGTTCAGCAGGTTCTGCGCGGCGAAGGCATCCAGTCCTCCTGCGCCCAGCTCTTCGGCGGCCTCGGAGCGTTCGCGGGCCAGCAGGCCGGTGGTGAATTCGCCCAACGCCGCGCCCAGCTCCACCGGGCGGCCCAGCCCGTCGCCGTGCCAGAAGGGCAGCTTGCCGGGCTGGCCGAAGGCGGGGGTGACCAGCACCCGGTCGTGGGTGATGTCCTCGATGCGCCAACTGGTGGCGCCCAGGGCGAACACGTCGCCCACCCGGGACTCGTAGACCATTTCCTCGTCCAGCTCGCCCACGCGTTTGGGCGCCTTGTCGTCCTCGGATCCGGCCAGGAACACGCCGAACAGCCCGCGGTCAGGGATGGTGCCGCCGGAGATCACGGCCAGGCGCTGCGCTCCGGGGCGCGCGGAGAGCACCCCGGCGTCGCGGTCCCAGATGATCCGCGGCTTGAGCGTGGCGAATTCGTCGGAGGGGTACTTGCCGGTGAGCATGTCCAGCGTGGCCAGGTACACGCTGCGCGGCAGCTGCTGGTAGGGGGCCGCGCGCCGGACGGTGTCGAACCATGCCTCGACGTCCAGGTCTTCCATGGCCACCGCAGCAAGGGTCTGCTGGGCCAGCACATCGAGCGGATTGGCAGGGATCGCCATCTTCTCGATCTTGCCCTCGCGCATGCGGGTGACCACCAGCGCGGTGGAGAGCAGGTCGGCGCGGTGCTTGGGGAAGAAGATTCCCTGGGAGACCGAACCCACTTGGTGGCCTGCGCGGCCCACGCGCTGCAGTCCGGAAGACACCGAGTTGGGGGACTCGACCTGGATCACCAGGTCCACCAGCCCCATGTCGATGCCCAGTTCCAGCGAGCTGGTGGCGACCACCGCACGCAGCCGGCCGAGCTTCAAATCCTCCTCGATGGCCGCGCGGGCGTCCTTGGAGACCGAGCCGTGGTGGGCGCGGGCCAGCAGCGGCGCCTCGGGATTCGCGGCCGCGGTGGACCCGGCCTGCGCCATCATCACCGCGGGGGAGGAGGACAGCTGGTTCTCTACCGCGAAGCCCTCGCGCTCGGCATAGATTTCATTCAGCCGCCCGGTCAGCCGTTCGGCCAGCCGCCGGGAGTTGGCGAAGATGATGGTCGAGTGGTTGGCCAGCACCAGGTCCACCAGCTGGTTCTCCACGTGCGGCCAGATGCTGGCCGCGGCTGCCGGAGACGAGCCGGGGCCCAGGTCGTGGGCGGCGGCAGCGGAGGGCAGGTCGGTCATGTCCTCGACCGGAACCCGCACCTCAAGCTCCCATTGCTTGGTGGATTCCGGTCGCACGGTGTTCACCGGGGCGGAGCCGGCCAGGAAGCGCGCGACTTCCTCGGGCGGCTCGACGGTAGCTGACAGGCCGATGCGCTGTGCCGGGGCGGCGAGCAGGGAATCCAGCCGTTCCAGGGACAGCGCCAGATGGGTGCCGCGCTTGGTGTTGGCGATCGCGTGGATCTCGTCGATGATCACCGTGTGCACCTGCGACAGCGTGGTGCGCGCCTGGCTGGTCAGCATCAGGTACAGCGACTCGGGTGTGGTAATCAGGATGTCCGGGGGATTGCGCAGCAGCTGCCGGCGCTCGGAAGCGGGGGTGTCGCCCGAGCGCACGCCCACCGAGACCGAGGGCTGGGAGAGTCCCAGCTCGTGGGCGGTGGCCCGGATGCCGGCCAGCGGGGAGCGCAGGTTGCGCTCCACATCCACGCCCAGGGCCTTCAGCGGCGAAATGTAGAGCACCTTGGTGCCGGTGCCCGTCGGATGGTCGCTGTCCTGGTCCAGTCCGGGCAGCGCCGGGGCATCCAATTCCGCGTGGTGCAGCCGATCCAGCGCCCAGAGGAAGGCCGCCAAGGTCTTGCCGGAGCCGGTCGGGGCGATGACCAGCGTGTGGTTGCCTTCGGAGATGGATGTCCAGGCACCGACCTGTGCGGTGGTCGGCTCGGTGAAGACTTCGGTGAACCACTTCTGGGTGGCCGCGCCGAAGCGGGTCAGGACATCGCTCATGGAATCGATCCTACGTTCTGGCACGGACAGCTGGAGAGACTGGGTTAAACGTGGTGGTACTTGCCGCCGGCCGCGATGTCCTGGGCGCGGTACAGCTGCTCGGTGAGGATCAGGCGGACCAACTGGTGCGGGAACACCAGCTTGGACAGCGACCAGGTGAAGTTCGCCCGCGCGTGAACGGTTGGATCAACGCCGTAGGCTCCGCCGATGATGATCACGACATTTCGCGCGGAGTCGATCGGCGTGCGCAGGGTATTGGCCAGCGCTGGGGAGTCGACGTTCTTCCCGCGCTCATCGAGCAGCACCACGAAGTCCCGGTCGTCGATTTTGGCCAGGATGCGGGCCGACTCCTCGGTGCGTGCCGCGTCGTTTTCCCGCGAGGAATGCGAGAGTAGCTGCCACGACAGGTCGAAGGGTTTCTTCAGCCGCTTCTCATAGCGGGAGATCCCCTCGTCCACCCAAGACTCATGCTTCTTGCCGACGGCCAACACCTTGATTGTCATGGTTCTATTCTTCCGCATAGCCGACGGTCAGCGAACACAGTGGGTCTGTGGATACGATGGAGACCATGCGATCTTCATGGTTTTTCCGCCCGGGTCAGCGATCACGCGGCGTGCAGGCGTTGTGGATCGCCTTTGGACTCATCGTGGTGCTGTTCTATTTCACCCGGCGAATGCTGGTCTCCCTCAGGATCGGGGGATGGTCCAAGGATGTCGACCTGCCCGTCGAGCAGTGGGTTCTGGCTCACCAGGATCCTGTGTGGCACTCGGTTGCCACCGTGCTCTATCTCTGGGGATCAACGCCCGGCATGACAGTGACCATGGTGATCCTGACGGCAATCATTTGCCTGTGGGCGCGCAGCTGGTGGCCTTTGGCCACGGTAGCCTTCACCGCCTTGGGGTCGGTGCTGCTGACGGTGGTGCTCAAATCAGTGCTGCAGGTTGCGCGCCCGACTGGCGTGCCCGGAGGCCCTGCGCCGCCGGGGTCCTTCTCGTTCCCCAGCGGGCACACGCTGAATGCGGCAGCGCTGATTGGCATCGCCACCTACCTGGCTGTGGTCTACGGATTACGTCGCTACGCATACCTACTGGGCGGCATAGCGGTGTTGTTCGTCGTGGCCATGGGAGCCTCCAGGGTCTACCTTTCCCACCACTGGGTTTCTGACGTCCTGGTCGGCTTGCTCATTGGCGCAGGCTGGGCGGCTGTTGTCGCTATCTTGCACTATTTCTTCGTCCCCTCGAAGAGGACTCGGCAATCTTCCTAGCTTGCTGAACATCCCCGGTGGATGTGACATTAACTTCAAATATGATTCCGACATCGCGGGCCGACTTATCGGCCTGCGATGCGCTGCTTAACGACCCTATTGGTGTTGCTCAACTAGCCCGGAGTTCAAAAGCGCCGCTTTAGCGCACGTCAGTACGCGGAACCTCGGGAGATTTCATGTTGTTCAACAATCCATTGGAGAATTTGGGCATGATTCCGGGGCGCTGCCGGCGAGGCACACCTTTTTCCAGCGACTGAGAATTTGCCCCGATTCTTTCTCACTCGGTGAGAATTTCGATTTGTCCTCGCCGCATACATGACAGAACAATGGTTCATTGTGCCAATTTCCGCCGGCGGGCGGACCCGCACGAAAAAGTTGTTCACGGCCGTCCACGGCCTCTCGATGAAGGTGCCATGAGCGTAAGGAAAGAGTCCGATTCACAGACCGCACGGGTCTTGTGGATTCTCTCTGCATTGGCGAAGGTTCCGCAGGCAAGCGTGCGCGAGCTGTCCACCGAAACCGGCATTCCGGTGAGCTCGGTGTACCGTCTGCTGGACCACTTGGTGTTCTCCGGCTTCGTCCACAAAACTTCCTCCGGACACTACGGCGCCGGCGCCGCGGCCGTGCAGCTTGCCGAACGTTACTGGGATTCCAGCCTGGCGAGCGGAACCGTCGCCCCCTACCTGCGCCAGCTGTCGCAGGACTCCGGCGAACTCGCCGCCTTCATCGTGGCCCATGGCGCCGAATCGGTGTGCGTGGAAACCATCGAGTCCACCCAGGCGTTGCGGTGCAGCTACTCGGTGGGCACTTCCCACCCGCTGACCCTCGGGGCCTCGGGCACCATGCTGATGGCCCTGATGTCCCGGGAGCAACGCGCCGAAATCTTCGACTTCCATGATGTCGATGCTCCGTCGAGGACACGCCTTGAGCAGGCCTGCGAATCGGCCTTCCGAGCGGGCTACGCAGTCAGCCTCTCTGAGGTGGAGGAAGGCGTCTGGTGCGTCAGCTCCCCGGTCACGGACCTGAACGGAGAGCTGCAAGCAGTGGTGAGCCTAATGGCTCCCGCCCAGCGCAGCCTCGAACGCCAAGCTGAACTGATCCAACAAACCTGCAGAACCGCACTGAGCCTGAGTGGAGGAATCAAATGACCTGGAAACAGGCAACCGACTGGACCGGACGCAACGATGGTCCCGGTCCGGAGCATGCCCGCTGGCACAACACCATCCAGGCCTGGACAGCCGGGGCCGAACCCGGCGCCGCGCTGCTGGGTTTCGCCAGCGACGAAGGCGTGCGCCGCAACAAGGGCCGAGTGGGTGCGCGCGACGGGGCGCAGGCCCTGCGCACCGCGCTGTCCTCCATTGCCCTGCACGAACCGGTCAAGCTCTACGACGCCGGAGACATCGAGGTCGACGGCGAAGACCTGGAATCCGGGCAAGAGGCCTTCGCTGACGTGCTGGCCCAGCTGCTGCGCGAAGGACACTTCACCGTGGGTCTTGGCGGAGGCCACGAAATCACCTTCGCCAGCTACGCCGGACTGGCCCGCGCCCTCGGCGAAGACTCCAGCTGGAGTCTGGGCATACTGAACATCGATGCGCACTTCGACCTGCGCGAGGCGCCGCTGCCGAGCTCCGGCACCGGTTTCGCGCAGATCGCCAAGGCCCAGGCAGCCGCCGGGCGCCCCTTCCGCTATGCGGCCGTGGGCATCAGCGAAGCAGCCAACACCAAGGTGCTCTTCGACCGCGCCGCCGAGCTTGGCGTCGAGGTGCTTCTGGACACCGAATGCCATCTGGGCAACCTGCAGGCGGTGCGCGAATTCATCGCGAACTTCGCCGACTCGGTGGACCACCTGTACCTGACCATCGACCTGGACGCGCTGCCGGCCAGCGTGGCACCAGGCGTCAGCGCCCCGGCCGGCTTCGGCGTCAGCCTTGAAATGGTCCGCGAGATCGTCTTGGCCGCCGCCCGCAGCGGCAAGCTCAAGCACGCAGATATTGCTGAGCTCAACCCTCTCTTTGACATCGATCAGCGCACCGCCCGCACTGGCGCGCGACTGCTCAATGACCTGATCTTGAACCGAGGTTAAGATATATGGAATTACAACTATCCTTGGTCCAGACCGCGGCACTGGCGCTGATCCTGCTGGTCTTCGGCGAGTTCGCCCGCCGCCGCGTCGCCTTTCTGGAGAAGTTCTGCATCCCGGCCCCCGTGGTCGGCGGCTTCCTGTTCGCCCTGCTGGTGCTCGTGCTGCGCCAGACCGGCACCGTGGAAATCAGCCTGGACACCTCCCTGCAGACCCCGGCGATGATCGCGTTCTTCACCACCATCGGCCTGGCAGGTTCGCTGGCGACCATCAAAAAGGGCGGCAAGCTGCTGCTGATCTACCTGGTGGCCTGCTGGACGCTGGCCTTCGCGCAGAACATCATCGGCATGGGCATGGCCAAGCTGCTTGGCGTGGACCCGATGCTGGGCATCATGGCCGGCGCGGTCAGCCTCGAAGGCGGACACGGCGGCGCCGCGGCCTTCGGCCCTACCGCTGAATCCATGGGCGTCGAAGGCGCCACCACCGTGGCCATCGCCTCGGCCACCTTCGGCCTGGTGGCAGGCAGCCTGATCGGCGGCATGCTCGCCAGCTTCCTGATGCACCGCCACAAGCTGGAAGTTCCTGCCAAGCCGCAGACGATCGCCCAGAAGGTCGGCGCAGGCTACGGCGTGAAGAAGCTTGCAGGCGGCGGCGGTTTCGCCGGCGGCCCGGCCACCGGAGAGGACCTCGACGAGGCCATCAAGCAGCCGGGCGACGAGATCAGCAACTACTCCTCGATCCTCTCCACCTCCACCATCATCGGCATCATCATGGTGCTGGGCATGCTGCTGGGCGACTGGATCGCGCAGATGACCGGCTTCTCGCTGCCCGCCTACGTGGGCGCCATGATCGCCGCGGTGATCTTCCGCAACCTGAACGACAAGTTCAACTGGGTGAAGATCAATGACGACTCGGTCAACCTGATCTCCCAGCTGACCCTCGGCTTCTTCCTGACCCAGGCCATGATGAGCCTGAAGATCTGGGAACTGGCGAACCTCGCCGGCCCGCTGTCCATCATCCTGCTGGTGCAGCTGGTGTTCATCACCCTGTTTAGCGCGATCGTGGTCTTCCGCATCATGGGCAAGAACTACGACGCGGCCACCATGGTCGCAGGTTTCATGGGCCACGGCCTGGGCGCGACCCCCAACACCCTGGCGAACATGGACTCCTTCAACGCCAAGTACGGCGTGCGCTCGGAGAAGGCGTTCCTGATCGTGCCGCTGGCCGGCGCGGTGCTCATCGACCTGGTGGCGCTGCCCTGGATCGTGTGGTGCATGAACCTCGTGGCAGGTTAAATCCGCTCACCACCAAGTGCCCTCGGCGCATCGGGAATACGATGCGCCGAGGGCACTGCTGTCTGCACGGGATTAATTCAGCACCCGCACCGGTTTGCCCTTGGCCCAGGCCCGGATGTCCGCGGCCGCGTCCTGGTAGAACATCGCGAACTGCTCCACGGTCACGTAGCCGATGTGCGGGGTGGCGATGACCCCGCGGGTTGCGGCCAGCCGGTCGCCCTCCGGCAGCGGCTCCACATCGAAGACGTCCACCGCGGCCAGGTAGAGCTGCTCGTTTTCCAGCGCCTGGATCAGTGCATCGGTCTGCACGATGCGGCTGCGCGAGGTGTTCACCAGGATCGCGTCGGGCTTCATCCAGGCCAGCTGCTTGGAGCCCACCACCTCGGTGCTGCGCTCGGAGAGCTTGAGGTGGATGGTCAGCACGTCGCTGGTGGCGAACAGCTCGTGCTCGCTCACCTTGCGCACGCCGACCTGGGCGGCGCGCTCCGCGGTCAGGTTCTGGCTGTAGGCGATCACGTGCATGCCGAAGGCCAGCCCGATCTTCGCCACCCGGGAGCCGAGGTTTCCCAGCCCGTAGATGCCCAGGGTCTTGCCCGACAAGCCGATGCCCATGGTGCTCTGCCACCCTGTGGGATGCTCCAGCGGGCGCTGCGCGGAGAAGATCTCCACATCCAGGCGCCGGGCCGCGGCGAGGATCAGCGCCCAGGTGTGCTCGGCGGCGTCGGTGGCGATGTAGCCGGTATGGCTGACCACCACGCCGTGCTCCGCGGCCGCGTCGAGGTCGATGGAGCCGTTGCGCCGTCCGGTGGTCACCAGCAGCTTCAGGTTCGGCAGGGCCTGCAGCCGGGCGCGCGGAAACGGCGTGCGTTCGCGCATCGCGACGATGACGTCGAAGGGCTGAAGCGCCGCGATCACGGTGGCGTCGTCATGCCCCAGGAATTCGGTGAAGACGCTCAGTTCGGCGTCCAGCTCCTGGGCCAGGGACTGGAAATCGGCGAGCGTGCGGGAGATGTCGTGGTAATCGTCGAGGACGGCAATTCGCATGGCTCAATACTAAGCACCACCGGTGCCGGGAAACGAGAGTATTTCCCTTATTTCCGCTGACCAGCACGCACTCTGGCAGACTGGGTGGAAACTTCCGGGTGAAGGGAACATCCATGGACTTGAAACAATCCCTGCTCGCCGGGCGCCGCGGCCGCCGGCTGCTCAGCAGTATCGTGCTGTCCGGGACCGCCCCCGAGGCGCAACACCTGATGCGTTCGGTGTTCGACGCGTCCTTCGAATTGGCGCAGCAACGAGGCGACGGGGTTGTGCGCTTCACCATGGCCGAGGAAAGTGCAGGTGCAGAGCCGCAGGAATCCGCCGCGGATGAAACGGCGCCATCGATTGCCCAGATTGCGCAGATGCTCCGCACCGTGCCCCTGCCCGAAGCGATGCCCGAGCTGATTCGCTCAGCGCTGGCGGACAGCGTCGATTGGGCCATGTACTGGCAGCCTCCGGATGCCGAGGACACCTTGTTCGGCGACCCCCGACTCGTTCAAGCACTGGAGCGGGTAGCAGAGCATGTCGCGTCAACCGGCATCATCCAGAGCTGGATGGGCGCATCCACGCAGGCGAACCAGTGGATGATCACCTGGACGGGCGAAAGCGCCGAAGGCCAGTGGGAACCGGGCCTTGAACCTGCGCAATCCCAGCTGAAGGCGTGGAACCTCGATCTCGCGGAGAAAGAACGCGCCAGCAAGGCAGACCTGGGGGAAAAGATGGACCAGCTGGCCAGCGGGCACTGGTGGTCGAATCCGCCGGGCGGGCTGTACCGCAGCTTCGGAACCTTCGAGCTTGAAGAGCCCATCGGCCTGGCTTGTGTGGAGGACGGCATGGGATGGAGCTCGGCGCTGGTGCGGCGCCTGCAGATCGAATGCCGGAAGCCGGTATTCCACATCACCGAGCCAAGGCACTGGGCCGATTTGTGCCGCCGCTACCCGCTGGAAGTCAGCGCAACGATGCGGCGCAACTGGTTTGAAACGACCGGGCGCGACGGGCTCTGGGTCCAGCCGGACTGGCAGGCCGTGGCCGAGGACTACGACGGGGTGCATCTGGGCCTTGGCGCCTATCTGGCCGGAGCGGGGGAGATCATCGCGGTGGATGCCCGGCGCGCCAGCGTCATCGCCGGATGGAACCCCGATGAGACCTACTGGTTCACCGATGCCGTGCAACCGGTGGACGAGGTGCGTACGTGGGGAATCAGTGATGCGGGTGGGCGCGATGTTTGGTTGCGAAGATAGCCTTTGCGGTGCGCATGGACCCGGCATTCAGGACACTCCAGCGGGACGGTCCGCACTCGCGCAGCTCCAAGCTGTTCGGGTGCAAGCCGCCCCGCAGATTTTTTAGCGCCAATGCGCGACATCGCGGCGGCTAATGCGGTTCGGCGCGCCGCATGCGGATGAATCCCACCGCAAACGGCAGGAGAACCCATAGGGCAAATGAGGACAACGCAGTGCCCATACTTCCGTCGCCGATCAAGGAATTGGACATCGAGGCGGTTTGCAGGAAAGGTCCGATGCCACCGGGCAGCAACAACAGCAGATTGTCGATGAGCAGCACTTGGATGATCACTATCACCACCGAAAGCGGCGTCGACAGCAACGCGGAGCCCAATGCCGCACCGCTCAGCGAACCGGCAAACGACAACACAATTAGCATGCCGAGGACCTCCAGCGAACCTTGGGCAGTCCAGGCCATCCCAAAGGCGCTGGCCAGCCCGAAACTAACTGCCAGGCCGGTCGCGATGAACGCCGCGCAAAGAGCGACGCCGATGAGCACGGAGGTCACCAGTTTCGCCAGGAAAACACGGTGGCGACGTGGTTCCAACGCCAGAATCATCAGTATGTCCCGATGCTGCCAATCCATCGTATAGACCAGAATTCCAAGAATTGGGGTTCCCAAGGCCGCACATACGGTAAACGCCATCATGATGACTGAGAAGGACAACTCGGCTTCCTCCTGGGCAATTAGCACCCAGCACACTCCGAAGGACAGCAAGAGCCCAAGCCCAAGCATGCTCCACAGCACTGACTGCCCGGAACGAACCGTTGTCAGTTTCCGAAATTCCAGCCCCACCAAGCGGCCCAGTGTGGGCCGGGATCCAACAAGCGGTTGCCGTTCTGGTGTATCAGTGGTTTTCATAGTCAAAGTACTTCCGTCCGGTGAACACTGTATTCACCCTGTGTAAGGCGCAGGTAGGCTTCCTCCAGCTGGTGCTCCTGTTGCGATCCCAGCGAGGTGATCAGTATTCTGTGCTCCATGGCAATCTGCGCCACCTGTCGATTGCTGGCCTGGACCTTGAGCCAACCAGGGACGGCATGGTCCGAGACGGCAAATCCATGAGCCAGCAGCAACTTGGCGAGTTTCTCCGGCTCGTCGGCTTCGACGCTGACTTGTGAATCCGGGTTGCTGAGATCCGACAGCGTGGATTCCGTCGCGACGCTGCCGCGGTCGATGATGACCACGCGATGAGCGTAGGATTGCAGCTCCTGCAGGAGATGGCTGGAAACCAAAACGCTTCCCCCGTCCTGGGCGAACCCTGTCAACAAGCCGCGCAGCCAGCTGATGGCTTCGATGTCCAGCCCGTTGACGGGCTCATCCAGGATCAGGCACCGAGGACGCCCCAGGATTGCAATTCCAAGCCCGACGCGCTGGCGCATCCCGAGAGAGAGGGACTTGAATCGTCGTTTGGCAACAGATTCCAATCCCATTTGCTCAATAACTTCGTCGCGGCGGCTGTTGCTGATCCCGAGCATGCCTGCTGCAAGACTGAAGCTGTCGCGAACATTTCGTCCTGGATGCCGAGCGGCTGCGTCCAGCAGCGAACCGACTGCCGCTCCCGGGTTCGGCAGGTCGGAATACCTGACCCCGTCGTAAAGAATGGAGCCTGAATCGGGGGTGCCCAGACCCAGCACCATTCGCATCAGCGTAGATTTTCCGGAACCGTTAGGGCCCAAAAGGCCGGTGATTTGTCCTGCAGGTATCGAGCACGATATCTCCTTGAGGATATGCGCCTTCCCGTAATGCTTGGATACCGAAGAAACTTGGATATGCATGCTTATTCAACGCCCTTTGGGATTCGATGATCTACCATTGCGCCAATGATCGAGCCGATGAAAGCTATGGCCAGCGCGCCGACGAGGGTCAGAACGCTGATCAGCGGGTTGGACTCCCCGGCTGTAGCAAACGAGGTAACCACCCGGCCGAGGACCACTAGTACGGCGACGGCAACAGCAACGGTGATGATCCAAAAACCCTTCGATGTGGCTTTCCCCTTGGTGAACGTTTCGGCGAAACTTTTCTCCGGACCGAAAAGTTCCAATGGGGTGCTTTGAGCCGCCTCGGATTCCGCGCGGACTTCCCGGAGGGTTTGTGCGACGACGGACTCCGGCATGCGGCGCCAGCGAAGCTGATAGGCCAGGTTCTTGAAGTATTCGTCGTTCATCATGTCAGTGCTTCTCTTCGTCTAGTAATTGATTGGTGACCGCAGTGAACTCACGCCACATTTTGGTCTCCGTTTTCAGAGCAACAAGGCCGGCGGCGGTGATTCGATATGTCTTGCGGCTTGGGCCGTGCTCCCCTTCTACCCATTCAGTCTCGACCAATTCGTCGTCGACGAGGCGTCGGAGGAGCGGATACAGGGTTCCTCCGCCAACATTCCCGAGGCCGTAGCCCGCCAACAATCCGATAACTTCATGCCCGTACGTTCCGCTGTGGCGATGGATGGTCCTCAGCACACATAGCGTCAAGGAAGCCTTGAGCCACCCGCTGGGCCATTTCTCCGCTTGATTCATAACTAGATCGTAATCCGATCTACAAAGGAAGTCAATGAAGGTCGCTTTGCGTTGCCAAGGAGCAGTAGCCAGCTGACCGCAAGGACCAGCGCAATATCCATGCCGAGAATCACGGGACCTACCAACAACTCGCTGGCTGTTTCCGAAAGGGATATAACCATGAGATTGGCGATCAAGTGAGTGGCTGCAGAGGCAATCCATGAGCCAGTCAGCGCACATATGGCGAATGCCGCCAAGGAAAACAATGCTCGATCAGCAACTAGCCAGGGGTTGCTGATCGGGTGGGCTAGGCAGAATCCAACAGTCGCTGCAGCTGGGATCATCCATCGATGGCGTGGACGAAGATGCTTGCGCATCCTCCAGGGAAAGTACCTGAAGGCAAGCTCTTCGGCACATGAGGCGAGGGCCAGCCCGATGAGCACTGCGGGAGACGTCCACTGGGCGACTCCCGCGATCAAGGCGAATAGGACGGCGACCACGCCTATGAATTTTCCGGTAGACGGGCTTCCGGCTTCTGGATATTTTTCAGGGTTGTTGCAGATCAGGTAGGCGGCCGTGGCCGCGGTTGCCATAACGAGCGCGCCAAACCATTCGCTCGCCACGAGGTGATCCCATGCTAGCGCCAGGCTAGCGAGAGTTAGCATGGCGCTGATGGCCACATATGCAAGAAGTCTTGTCATTTCGAATTGGGTTCTACAGGGTCGCCCGCGTTGCTCGCGGGCGACCCGCTAGATGCTAGAAGAAGTAGTGCCAGAGAGCGTCGAAGAGCTCCCAGAGGCCACCCGAGGCAACGAAGTCGATTCCCCAGCGGATCCACGAAGCGAGGCTATTCCACCATTTCTTAAACGCGTTCCATCCTTTTTTGACGGCGGACTTCATGCTGTTCCAGATTTGAGGAGCATTTTTCTTGATCCAGTCAATGACTGGCTTGATGCTGATTCTCTTCTGCGCGTCGGAGGCCGAAGCTGTTCCGAGATCCGGGGAGGCGACGCTGCGCGTGCCGCTATCCGCAGCAATGGATCCGGACGATACGGTGCTCGCCGACGATGCGACAGTTTGGACGGACGAGATTGAGGGCTGGGCAATGGCGCTAGCGGCTCCGGTAACTGGCGCAAACAGCAGGGCGCCACAGAGTGCCGCAGCCAGGGTGCGACGCTTGATCGGATTGGCCGATGGCGTCGTCTTTCGAGCTTGACTCATTTCGAGTTCCTTTGTCTCTCTTGTGAATGATGATGGTCCTGCAGGATCCGAGACTAATGTATATAAATCCATCGCATTTATGTCCAATGCGACAAAATGTTAAGGCAAGCGTGGTGCGTTTGGATATCCTGTAGCGGTTTGGCGGCAGAGTCATGTTATATTGCCGTAAGTTGACTAAACCCCAATTCATTCACGCTAAGTTATCAAGTATTAGCAAGCAAGATGACCTATTTTTGTCTTGAGATCATTCTGAATGCTTGTAGATGCGGTGCGTGTTTGGCCCCTGTTCGGCCGCCTGTTGCATCTGGGGGATTGACGCAGTTCGCGGTTGGCGACACAAAACACTATCTGTTAGTGTTTTGAACTGCTTTCTGATGGGTTGCGCAGTCCGTCCGTTCGGGCGCGGCCTAGCCGCACTTCCGAAAAAGGTATTTAAGGTCGGAACTTGCTTTTGCCTGTGCGGCAACAGATGCGTACGCGACAGCCTTGTGGCTTCCGTCAGATCGTTCGCCGACAGGCAATGAATGAGTAGCAGATGACCCTGTCGATTCGAAACGTGGCCCGTGCGCGGCACGCGATGGCGGTTGCAGAAGCAACTCGCGCGGTGCCGTGGCCTCAAAGATTTTCAGCGTTGGTTCGAATGCCAGGTGTAATAGCGCCAAAGTTAAAGGTGCGCTGGGTGCCGAACGACAACGGGCTGTTCCGCCGGCCCCACGCATTCACGGACGCGGGGGCCAGCGAAGAAGCATCGGCATTTGCGTCTGTGCCGGCCGCAGACCAAGAGCAAGGTGCAGCGGTTCAACCGGACGATGCTGGAGCAGTGGGCGTACGCGATCCGGTACCGCGCGGTGGCTGAGCCGGTTGCTGCTTTGCAGGAGTGGCTAGGTTATGAGAACTACCGTCGAGGGCAAGCTTCGCTGAAGGCCCGAGTACCGACCGACAGTGTTCTCAACCTTGGCAACACAGCTAGGAGGCCTCGTACTCGGCCAAAACTTTCTTGCCGATCTTGAACGCGACGTTGGCCGCGGGCACCGAGCAGTAGATGGCGCTCTGGAGGAAAACTTCCTTGATTTCATCAGGGGTCATGCCGTTGCGCAGGGCCGCATGCACGTGCATTTCCAGCTCCTCCCAGTAGCCGCCGGCGATCATGGCGGTCAGGGTGATGGCGCTGCGGGTGGTGCGCGGCAGGCCGTCGCGGGTCCAGATGGTGCCCCAGGCGTAGCGGGTGATCATCTCCTGGAACTCGTCGGTGAAGTCGTTCGAGGTGCTGGTGGCGCGGTCGACGTGCTCGCCGCCGAGCACTTCGCGGCGCACCACCATGCCGGCGTCGTAGGTGTCGCCGGGCAGGCGCTGGGAGTCAGTCATGTAGCTAGGCCTTTGCTAGTTGGCGGTGAAGAAGTTGATCAGCTCTCGTGCGGTCGCGGCCGGGTCCTCGGCCGGGGCCAGATGGGCCACGGTGTCGATGACGGCGAAGGCTCCCTTCGGGGCGTGCTCGGCGATGAACTGCGCGTCGCTTGGCGGGCAGACCTGGTCGTGGGCGCCGTTCAGGCCCAGGATCGGATCGGTCATGGCCGCCAGCTGCTCGCGCAGGTCGAACCCGGCCAGCGCACCGCAGACGTGGGCGTAGGAGAAGCGGTCGGCATCCTGCAGGTTGTGCAGCAGGTTGGTGGAGGTGACCGCGTCCTTCTCGATGAAGCCGGGGGCGAACCAGCGCTGCGCGGAGCCGACCACCATGGTCGGGGTGCCGGCCTGGGCGGCCAGTTCGGCGCGTTCGGTCCAGGCTTCCGGGGTGCCGATCTTCGCCGCGGAGCACACCACGGACAGAGCCTTGAAAACGCCTGCATGGTCGTTGGCCAGCTGCAGGGCGATGGCCCCGCCCACCGAGACGCCGGCGTAGTACAGCGCCGCGTCCTGTCCGATGACGCCGTCGCCGCGCAGCGCGTCGATGGCGTCCATGACGCCCTGGGCGAGCTGCGCCATGGTGAACGGTTCGGTGGACGGCTTGCTTTCGCCGTGGCCGGGCAGGTCCCAGGCGATGAGCTGGAAGTGGTCCTTGAGGAAAGGCGCGGCCGGCCCCCATAGGTGCAGCGAGGAGGTGCCCAGCGAGGGGCCCAGGATCAGCGTCGGCAGCGAGGTATCGAGGTTCAGCAGCGAGGGGGTTAGTTGTGGGACAGCCATGATTCCTTCCACAGGGCATAATCGGCAAGAACTGTATGGGTGAAGCGTGCGGCGCTGCCCAGGTATCCGGCGGGATCCAGCAGCGCGTCGAGCTGGGCGTCGGAGAGGTCCGCGTGGGAAACCTCCAGGCGCAGCAGCTGGCGCAGCCCGATCGGCTCGGTGAGCGAACGCAGCACAAGTTTCTGGATGGAGGGCTTGCCGCCGGTGATGACCGGGGCCAGCACGGTGGCGATGCGCTCGGAGAGCACCGCATCCCCGCCCAGGGCGAGGTTGCGGGCCAGCGCCGGCTCGTTGACGGTCAGCCCGTTGGCCAGCACATCCGCGTGCTCGGCGGCGCCAATTGCCAGGCGCAGCAGCTCGCGCAGCGCCGGCCATTCGGCATGCCAGCCGCCGTCCGGGCGCTCGTCCGCCGCGGTGCCGGCGGCGGTGAAGAGCGTGGAGACCAGGCCCGGGGCGCCCAGCGCGGCGGTGCGCAGCAGCAGCGAATGCACGGGGTTCTGCTTCTGCGGCATGGCCGAGGAGCCGCCCTTGCCTGCCTCGCGCGGTTCGGACAGCTCGCCGATTTCCGGGCGGGAGGCGGTGAGCACGTCGGTGCCGAAGGTGCCCAGCGCAGCGATCACCGCGCCCAAGGCGGAGCCTGCCTGCAGCAGCGGCACGCGGTTGGTGTGCCAGGGGACCTGCGGGTCGCTCAGCTGCAGCTGATTGGCCAGTTGCGCGGCCAGCTGCGCGCTGTCCGCGGCGCTGGCCGAGGTCGAGAGGAACTGGTCCAGCGAGGCGAGGGTGCCCACCGCGCCGCCCCACTGCAGCTGCAGTCCGGCGGCCACCGATTCCAGCTGGCGGCCGGCGGCGAGCACCGCCGACAGCCAGGAGGCGGCCTTCCAGCCGAAGGTGGTGGGCAGCGCATGCTGGGTCAGCGACCGGGCGATGCACGGGGTGTCGTCGTAGCTGCGGGCCAGTTCAGCCAGCCCGGAGGCCGCCGAGCGCAGCCGGGGGAGCAGCTCGCGGATGCCGCGGGACAGCAGCAGCATCAGCGCGGTGTCGATGATGTCCTGGCTGGTGGCCCCGCGGTGCAGGGCAGTGCCTGAACCGGCCGGAGCGCCGTCGTCGACCAGCCGGGCGCGCATCATGCCCAGCAGCGGGATCAGCGCGTTGGCCCCGTCGGGGGTCAGCGCGGCCAGCTCGGCCAGGTCGTAGCGCCCAACGTCGGCTACCGCCTCCACGGCGGCAGACTGCGCGGCGGTGCACAACCCGGCGGCCGCCTGCACGCGCACCCAGGCGGCCTCGACATCCAGCATCGCCTGCACGAAGGCCGCGTCATCGGCCAGCCGGGCGCCGGCCCCGCCGGCCCAAACCGGGTTCAGCACCCCGTAGTCGGCATTCATCATGGCAAAACCTCACTTGTGGCAGTACGTCCAATACCCCGCCGGGGTGGAAGGCCGCGGTGCGCGGGCACCTGCAGCTTCCACCCTAGCGGGGCACATGGTCTTCTTGTATTCAGCTTTCGCGCGGGTAGGACAGGAACACGGTCTCGTCCTCGCCCTGCAGGCGGATGTCGAAACGCAGCGAACCGTCCGCCTCGCGGGTGGCGATCAGCGTCTTGCGGCGGTCCTCGGGCAGCGAGGTCAGCAGTGGGTCATTGGCCAGCGCTTCGGTGTCCTCCGGCAGGTAGATGCGGGTGAACAGGCGGTTGAGCAGTCCGCGGGCGAAGACGGTGAGCATGATGAACGGGGCCTTGCCCTCCTCGGTGGGGCCCGGGTTCACCGTCGTGAAGGTGTAGTGGCCCACGTTGTCCACCGGCACGCGGCCCCAACCGGTGAAGGTGTAGCCGTCGCGGACCAGCGAACCGTCGGCCGAGGCCACGTTGCCGTGCTCGTCCGCCTGCCAGATTTCAAGCATCGAGTCCGGGATGACCTCGCCGTTGCCGTCGTAGACCACGCCGTGCAGGCGCACCGCGGCCGGGTGGGCCTGGTTGACCAGCTCGCCGCCCTTCTCGAAGGGCAGCGCGTAGCCGTAGAACGGGCCGATGGTCTGTCCCGGGGTCGGGACGAGCTTCAGTTCAGGTGCCTGTGCCATTTAGTTCTCCCCCTCTTCGTCTTCCATCCAGGTGCGGTTGCTGCCGGTGAGCACGATGTCCCAGTTGTAGCCGGTGGCCCATTCGTGGCTCGTGATCGAGTGGTCGTAGGTCGCGACCAGGCGGTCGCGGGCCTTCTGGTCGGTGATCGCCTGGTAGATCGGGTCCAGGGCGAACAGCGGATCGCCCGGGAAGTACATCTGGGTGATCATGCGCTGGGTGAAGTCGGTGCCGAACAGCGAGAAGTGGATGTGTGCCGGACGCCAGGCGTTGTGGTGGTTCTTCCACGGGTACGGGGCCGGCTTGATGGTGGTGAAGGAGTATTCGCCGTTCGGTCCGGTGATCGCGCGGCCCACGCCGGTGAAGTTCGGGTCGATCGGGGCCGGGTGCTGGTCGCGCTTGTGCACGTAGCGGCCCGCGGCATTGGCCTGCCAGATCTCGATCAGCTGTCCCGCCACCGGGCGGCCGTCGCCGTCCAGCACGCGGCCAGCCACGACGATGCGCTCGCCGATCGGTTCGCCGTTGTGCTGGATGGTCAAGTCGGATTCGAGGATGTGCACGTCGCGCTGGCCGAAGGCCGGGGAGTGCAGCTCGATGGTCTCCGGGTCGGTGTGGTGCAGGTCCTTGGTCGGGTGGCGCAGCAGCGAGGAGCGGTAGGGCGCGAAGTCCACGCGCGGCTGCGTTTCTTCCTTGGCCCCGGCCAGCACCTGCTGGCGGTAGGCCGCGTGGGCGTCGCTGATTTCGGTGCTGATTTCCTCCTGGGACGCGGTGGACGCGGCGGGATCCAGGACGTGGGCGTTCTCGAAGGACTCGTCCGGTGCGGTCTGGGTGCTCATCGGTGGGCTCCTTTCGTGGTTTGGTGGGCGTGGGGTGCGGGAATTAGGAGTGCGGCCAGCCGGTGTAGGACTCGGCCAGGTACTGCATCCCATAGCGCGAGGAGGTCACGGTGTCGAGCTCCCCGAGGGCGCGCTGGGCCATGAACGGATCGGCGTCCACCGGCGTGTGCAGCATGGAGGTCATCCAGTAGGAGAAGTTCTGGGCCTTCCAGACCCGCTTCAGCGCGAGGTCCGAGTAGCCGCCCAGCAGCTTGTCGCTGCCGGTGGAGAAGAACGAGTCGAGCGCTTCGAAAAGCACCTTGACATCGGCGAATGCCAGGTTCAGGCCCTTGGCGCCGGTGGGCGGCACGGTGTGCCCGGCGTCGCCGATCAGGAACATGCGCCCGTGCGAGAGCGGCTGGCGCACAAAGGAGCGGAAGCCCAGCACGGTCTTGTCGAAGATCGGCCCGGTCTTCAGCTCGAAGCCGTCAGGCCCCGCCACGCGCTTGTTCAGCTCGGTCCAGATGCGGTCCTCGCTCCAGTTATCCACGTTTTCGTTCGGGTCGCACTGGAAGTACATGCGCTGCACGGTTTCGCTGCGCTGGGAGATCAGCGCGAAGCCGTGCGGGGAGTTCGCGTAGATCAGCTCCGGGGAGGACTTCGGAGCCTCGGTGAGGATGCCGAACCAGGCGAACGGGTAGGTGACCTTGAAGTCCTGCTTCACGGAATCAGGCATCTGGCGGCGGGCGAAGGAGCGCGAGCCGTCGGCGCCGACGATCACGTCGGCGTGCACCTCGAATTCGACGCCCTCGGCGTCGGTGAAGCGGAACTTCGGGGTGCTGGTCTCCATGTCCAGGATCTCGGTGACCTCGCAGTTGAAGCGCACGTCGCCGTTGTCGCGGGCGCGGGCCGCAGCGAGGTCCACGAACACCTCGTTCTGCGCGTAGAGGGTGACGGTGGCGTCCACCAGGTCGCGGAAGTCCAGCGGGTGGGATTCGCCGTTGAAGCGCAGGTCGATGCCGGCGTGCTCGTCGCCGTGGGTCAGCACGCGTCCCTCGACGCCGGAATCGGTCAGCATGGAGACCGCCTGGGACTCCAGGATGCCGGCGCGGTGGGTGTTGCTGATGGTCTCGTGGTCGCGCATCTCGACAACGATGTTCTCGATCCCGGACTTGGAGAGCAGGTGGGAGAGCATGAGGCCGGCGGGGCCGCCGCCGATGATGCCGACCTTGGTTTTGAGGATACGGGCTGCCTGCGCCATGGAGGCTCCTTTGTGTGTACTGCCATGTGTTGTGGGAGAAGACCGGCCTGCGCGGCCGCGTCGTCAACATGGACGCCGACGTTGAATCCTCTACAGCATGACGGTGCGGTGCCTCACACTTCGCCTTTGTTCTTATTGAATGGGAAAAGTGTCTGTGTGCGGGATGGTGGCTTGAGGGCCGTGACGACTTAGGCCTCGGCGTGTGAGGTGGCCTAAGCTGGCGGTAGCCCCCTTCGGCCTTCCGAGGGGCTGGCAATCATGCTGCACTACTGAATGGATGGTCATGGCCAGGGGCGCCGAACGACGAATTGGAGTCCTGGGGCACGGGGCCATCGGATCCCTGGTCGCCGCCCAGATAGCGGCCGGCCATGTGGCCGGGGGAGTGCTGGAAGGCGTGATCCTGCGCCGCCGGCAGGATCTTCCCTATGAGCAGTTTTCCCTAGACGAGGCGCTGGAGCGCTGCGACATGATTGTCGAATGCGCCGGGCAGCAGGCAGTGCGTGAGCATGCGGTGCGCATCCTTGAAGCCGGCGCGGACCTGTTGGTGATCTCGGTGGGAGTGATGGCAGACCGGGAATTCGCCGCGCGCCTGGAGCTGGCAGGGCCTGGCCGGCTGTACTTCAGTTCCGGCGCGGTGGGCGGCTTGGACCTGCTGGCCTCCGGAGCCCGCATGGGTGCATTCTCCGAGGTTGTCATCACCACCCGCAAGCTTCCTGCAACCCTGGCCCAGCCATGGATGAGCCAAGCGCAGCGCACCGAACTGGAATCTTCCGCGGCGCCGGTAGAGGTTTATTCCGGATCGGCGCGGCAGGCCGCGCAGCAGTTTCCCAAGTCCCTGAACGTCGCCGCGGCGGTGGCCCTGGCGGTCGGGAACTGGGATGTGGTCTCGGTGCGCCTGCTGGCCGACCCCGACGCCGCCTTGACCGAACACGTGATCGAGGCCCGTGGCGCCAGCGGGGAGTACAGTTTTTCGATCAGGAACCAGCCCTCGGCGCATAACCCGCGCACCAGCGGCGTGGTGCCCTGGGCGGTGCTGCGCTCGCTGGAAACCGCGCTCGGCGCGCGCGGAGGCCTTCTCTAGGAGCCGGTTCTAGGCGTCCGCCGCGTAGCCCAGCGCGCGGGAGATGCCGCGCGCCGCGGTGCGCAACGCCAGCGCGGCGGCCGGTAGTGTCGCGGAACCGCGCGGCACCACCACGGACAGCACCGCCAGCGCGTAGCCTTGCAGGTCCAGGATGGGCGCGGCCACGCCGGTGGTTTCCTCATCGATGTAGCCGTCCATGGAGGCGAAGCCGTTGCGGCGGATCTCGGCCATTTCCGCGCGGAAGTTCGGGTGGGTGGCCAGCATCAGCTCGCGGTGGCGTTCAAGGAACCCGTGGATGGCCTCCGGCCGGGAGAAGGCAAGCAGCGCCATGCCCATCGAGGTGCGGTGCACCGGCATGCGCCCGGCCACGCTCGCCTGGTTGACCACGGATCCCGGGCGGGAGAGCCGCTCGATGATCAGCACCTCGTCCTCGTGCAGCAGGGACAGCTGGGTGTTCTGCCCCAGCAGCGCGTTGATGTCCTCCATGAAGGGCAGCGCCGCCTTGCGCAGGCCCTGCGTCGCGGCGCTGCGGTTGGCCAGCTCCCACAAGCGCAGGCCCAGGGTTACCTGGCCGTCCTTGCCGCGGGAGAGCAGTCCGTGGGACACCATCTCGTCGAGCAGCCGGTACATGGTCGCCTTGGGAATCTGCGCGCGCCGGGCCAGCGCCAGTACGCTCATCGACGGCGTGTGCTGGTCGAACGCGTCGAGGATGCGGACCAGCCGGTCCAGCATCGAATCCCCACTGGGCGAATTGGCCATGGAACCTACTCTAACTGCCCGATCCGGCAGGCGGTCGGACGACGAACGCCGGGCCCTTGGGAGGGGCCCGGCGTTGCTCGAATGGAATTGATTGAGTGCGCCGCTAGGCGCTCTTGGGCTTCGGGATCTGCGCGATGACCAGGACCGCGATCAGCGCCGCGCCTCCGTAGAGGAAGAACGCGCCCGGGTAGGCGGTGCCGGCGGCCACCATCAGGCCGGTGACGTAGGGGCCGATGATCGCCCCGAAGCGTCCGATGCCCGAGGCCAGGCCGATACCGGTGGCCACCATGTCACGCGGGTACACGTGGCCTGCATACACGTACATCAGGCACTGCGAGCTGAAGACGAACACGCCGGTTACGAACAGCACGGTGTTCAGCAGCACCTGGCTGCCGAACGGCACTGCCAGCAGGACCAGGAAGACCGCGGAGGCGGCGAACCAGAGCAGCGAGATGAGCTTGATGCCCTTGGCATCGGCCGCGTAGGCGCTGATGATCAGGCCGGCGATCGCGCCGAGGTTCAGCACGAAGAGCATGGTCAGCGAATCGGCCACCGGGTAGCCGGCGGCGCCCATGATCTTCGGCAGCCAGGCGTTCAGGCCGTAGACCAGCACCAGGCCCATGAACGCGGCGATCCACAACCCGATGGAGCTGCGCAGGTACTTGGGCTTGAGCACGTCCATGATGGAGGTCCGCTCGCCGGACGGGGTGATGTCGCTTTCGGGCAGCTTGAACCACAGCAGCGCCAGCAGTACCAGGCCCAGGCCGCCGCCCAGGTAGTAGAGGAGCGACCAGTGGACCCCGGCGGCCTTGCCGGCCAGCGAGGCCAGTACCGCACCCAGGTGGTAGCCGACCATCGGCAGGTTGTTGGCCAGCGCGCGGCGTCCCACCGGGGCGTTCTCCTGCATCAGCGCCAACGCCACCGGCATGCAGCCGCCCAGGCCGAGACCTGCGATGAAGCGCACCAGGCCCATCAGGGTGGCCGAGGGCATGATCGGGAAGATGAGGGTGAAGATCGAGAAGACGAGCACCGCGAGCAGCAGCGGGCGGCGACGCCCGAAGCGGTCCGCCAGCCGGCCCATGAAGGCCGCGCCGACGCCCACGCCGATCAGGGAGAAGGTGTTGACCCAGTTCATTTCATCGACGCTGAAGCCGCCGACGTTCGGGTCGGTGAGCACTGGGATCGTCGCGCCCAGGGCGACGATGTCGTAGCCCTCGAAAACCACGATGAAGAAGCAGAGGGCGGCGATCCAGCCACCGAGTTTGACTCGGGTGGTGCCGGCGGATGTCGTGGCCAATTCAGGTCCTTTCGAAAACTACTCGCCATGAATGGTGACGCTTATCATGACCTAGTGAGACTAGCACCTCATTCGCAGTGTGGACAAATGTTCACTCTGCGAACTCCTTGAATCGATCGCTTTCATCCAAACCCTTGAGGTCGCAGGTGTGGGACTGGTAAAGTTCTTATTATGAACTTAAGTTCACACAGTGAACTTTTCAATCGTGATGGAGCAGTGACTATGCAGAAGGCCTACCTGTACGACGCAATCCGCACCCCGTTCGGCAAGATCGGCGGCACGCTGTCCGGGCACCGCCCTGACGACCTGGCCGCGCATGTGGTGCGCGAGCTGGTGGCCCGCTCGGCCTCGCTGGACCCGGCAACCATCGACGAGTCGATCTTCGGCAACGCCAACGGCGCCGGCGAGGAAAACCGCAACGTCGCGCGCATGGCCACCCTGCTGGCGGGGCTGCCCACCTCCATCCCCGGCACCACGATGAACCGCCTGTGCGGCTCCTCGCTGGACGCTGCCATCGCCGCCTCCCGCCAGGTCGCCACCGGGGACGCCGATCTGGTGCTGGTCGGCGGCGTCGAGTCGATGAGCCGCGCCCCGTGGGTGCTTCCCAAGACCGAGCGCCCCTTCCCGATGAGCAACCTCGAGCTGTCAAACACCACCCTGGGCTGGCGCCTGGTCAACCCTGCCATGCCCGGCGAATGGACTGTCTCGCTGGGCGAGGCCACCGAGCAGCTGCGCGAACGCCACCAGATCACCCGCGAGGACCAGGATGAATTCTCCGCCCGCTCGCACCAGCAGGCCGCCGCGGCCTGGGACGCCGGCAAGTACCAGGACCTGGTGGTCCCGGTGCCGCCGGCGAACAAGCGCGGAGCCGAAGTCACCCGCGATGAAACCATCCGCGCGGACTCCACCGCGCAGACCCTGGCCGGGCTGCGCACAGTCTTCCGCACCGGAGAGAACGCCACAGTCACCGCCGGCAACGCCTCGCCGATGTCCGACGGCGCCTCGGCGGCCTTCATCGGCTCCGAGCGCGGCGGCCAGCTGCTGGGCGCCAAGCCCATCGCCCGCATCGTCTCCAACGGAGCCTTCGCGCTGGATCCGCAGTTCTTCGGCTTCGCGCCGGTGGAAGCGGCCAACAAGGCAGTCGCCAAGGCCGGGCTGACCTGGAAGGACATCGCCGCGGTCGAGCTGAACGAGGCCTTCGCCGCCCAGTCGCTGGCCTGCGTGCGCGCCTGGGACATCGACGAATCCATCGTCAACGCCTGGGGCGGAGCGATCGCCATCGGCCACCCGCTGGGCGCCTCGGGCCTGCGCATCCTTGGCACCTTGGCCCGCCGCCTGGCCGAATCCGGCCAACGCTACGGCGTGGCCGCCATCTGCATCGGCGTAGGCCAGGGCCTTGCCGTGGTCCTGGAAAACACCACCGCCTGACAGCTGACCAACGGGGGATGCGAACCCCCGGCCCCACGACATTCTGAACCTAGAGAGGCAAAAAGATGGCACCACGCATCGCCACCAGCGCGGCCGACGCGGTCGCGCAGATCACCGACGGTTCCACCGTCCTGATCGGCGGCTTCGGCAACGCCGGGCAGCCCATGGAACTGATCGACGCGCTCATGGAGTGCGGCGCCACCGACCTCACGGTGGTCAACAACAACGCCGGACAGGCCGACGCCGGCCTGGCGCTGCTGATCAAGGAGCGCCGGGTCAAGAAGATCATCTGCTCCTTCCCGCGCCAGTCCGACTCCTGGCACTTCGATGAGGCCTACCGCGCCGGGGAGATCGAGCTGGAACTGGTCCCGCAGGGCAACCTGGCCGAGCGCATCCGCGCAGCCGGCGCCGGGATCGGCGGCTTCTTCACTCCGACCGGCTACGGCACGCTGCTGGCCGAGGGCAAGGAAACCCGCGTCATCGACGGGCGCGGCTACGTGCTGGAATCGCCGATCCACGCTGACTTCGCGCTGATCAAGGCGCTGCGCGCGGACAGCTTCGGCAACCTGGTCTACCGCAAGACCGCACGCAACTTCGGCCCCATCATGGCCACCGCCGCCGCACAGGCCATCGTCCAGGTGGACGAAATCGTGCCGGCCGGCGGCATCGATCCGGAAAACGTGATCACCCCGG
This sequence comes from Glutamicibacter soli, assembly GCF_003309065.1. GTDB lineage: Bacteria > Actinomycetota > Actinomycetes > Actinomycetales > Micrococcaceae > Glutamicibacter > Glutamicibacter soli. The sequence continues at coordinate 245,231 of NZ_POAF01000006.1, forward strand.
GAATCTACGTCGACACCGTGGTGGCGCTGGGAGGCAGTAACTAATGACTACGTACACGCCAGAAAAACTCACCCGCGATGAAATGGCGCAACAGGTGGCCGCGGACATCCCCGCCGGCGCCTTCGTGAACCTGGGCATCGGCCAGCCGACCAACGTCTCGAACTTCCTCACCGCCGACCAGGGCGTCACCCTGCACACCGAGAACGGCATGCTGGGCATGGGCCCGGTCGCCACCGGAGAGGACATCGACCCGGATCTGATCAACGCAGGCAAGATCCCTGTCACCGAGCTGCCCGGCGCCAGCTTCTTCCACCACGCGGACTCCTTCGCGATGATGCGCGGTGGGCACCTGGACGTCTGCGTGCTCGGCGCCTTCCAGATCTCCGAGGCAGGGGACCTGGCCAACTGGCACACCGGCGCCGAGGGCGCCATCCCCGCAGTGGGCGGCGCCATGGATTTGGCTATCGGTGCCAAGCAGACCTGGGTCATGATGAGCCTGTTCACCAAGGCCGGCGAATCCAAGCTAGTCAAGGAGCTGAGCTACCCGGTCACCGGGCTGGGCTGCGTTTCGCGCATCTACACCGAGGTTGCGGTGTTCGAGCTGCGCGATTCCAAGGTGTTCGTACGCTCCACCCACGGCGTCAGCTTCGAGGAATTGGAAGCCCGCATCCCGGTGACGCTGGAGCGCGCCTAAGCGGATCGGCTTTGGCAGACCAAGTAGATTAGTGGGGGTGCCCGTTGCGGGCGCCCCCGCTGGTATTTTTCGACGAATTTCAAAGGATGGCCGATGAGCGAGCAGAGCACGGGCACCGCCGGTGTGCAGTCCCTGGCCCGCGGCCTGCAGGTGATCAGCAGCTTCGACGCGGAGCACGCCTCCATGACGCTCTCCGAGGTGGCAGCCCGCACCGGCCTGTCCCGCGCCACCGCCCGGCGCTTCCTGCTCACTTTGCAGGATTTGGGCTATGTCCGCTCGGACGGCAAGTACTTCGAGCTGACTTCCAAGGTCCTGCAGCTAGGCTACGCCTACCTCTCCAGCGCCACGCTGCCGCAGCTGATCGAGCCGGTGCTCGAAAGCCTGTCGGCCGCCGTGGGCGAATCAGCCTCCGCCGCCGTGCTGGAAGGCAGCGAGATCATGTACGTGGCCCGCGTGCACACCCGCTCCATCATGCGGGTGGGCATCTCGGTGGGCACCAGGTTCCCCGCCATCCACACCTCCATGGGGCGTGTGCTGCTGGCCCACGCCGGCGAGCAGGCCATCGAGGCGGCGCTGGCCGGCATCCAGGGTCCGCTGGCCCCGAATACCATCACCGATCCGGCCGCGCTACGCGCCGAACTGGCGCTGGTCCGCGCCCAAGGCTTCGCCGTGGTGGACCAGGAGCTGTCGGTGGGGCTGCGCTCGGTCGCGGTCCCGGTGCACCGCCCGGACGGCACCGTGGCCGCGGCCATGAACGTGTCCATGAGCGTGGGTCCGACCGGACCGGCTGACGCCTCCGAGGCCGCGCAGGCGATCCTGCCGCAGCTGACGGCCGCCGCCGCCCAGGTGGAACAGGCGCTGGCCGCCAGGAAATAGGAGTCGCGCCGAGTTCGAAGACACATTGTCCGGGGTGGAGGCTGTCGGCCGCCAGCTCGGGGCCTCGGGCGACCGGCGACGGCCTGCGCGGCCGGAAGCATCCCTGGCACCTGCGCCTGGTGGCGACGACCTTCTGGGTGGGGGCGGTCTTCGACCCCGAGGCCGCGGACGGCTCCCAGGTCATCAGCGCCTACGAAGGCTGGCGGTATGAGCGCTCCGGCGGCTGCAACGGGGTCATCGAGGACGGCGTCTGCCAGACCGAGCCGCGCAGCGCGGAGAACGGCTTCTTCCCCAGCTCCATGACTCCGAAGCAGACCCCCTTCTACCTGGACCTGCCCTTCGCCGACGTGAACAACGTCGCCGCCTTCGCCCTGCGCGGGCAGACCCCGTAGGCGCAGGATCCGGGTTACGCCGGGGACCTGGAGAATCGGGAGTTCTCCTGCAAGAAGAACCGCTGGGTGCAACTGCAGTACAAGGGGAACACCTGCTTCGCGCAGATGCAGGACGCCGGCCCGGCCGAATACGACGAATTCGACTACGTGTTCGGCGACGGCGGCACCGGTCCGAAGGGCACCAAGCACAACGACGCCGAGCTGAACGGCACGCAGGCGGGGGTGTCCTGGCGCTTCGTGGACGAGGTGGACGTGCCCGATGGGCCGTGGAAAACCATCGTCACCGATTCCGGCTACGACTGGACCAGGGGCGGGCCCGCAGACAAGCAAGTCCGTCGAGGAGCAGGATCGCGCTCAAGCTGTCTCGGCCGCCGGCCTGCAGGCCAGTAGCTGCCTCACCAGCTGCTGCAGGGTGTCGGCGGTCAGGAAGCCGTCCTGGTGACCGCGCGAGATGTCCAGGTGGTAGCTGACCCCGTCGCCGGCCAGCAGTGCCAGCTTGGCCAGCATCGGGTCGCCCAGCGCGTCGTTGAGCACCTGGTACCAGAGGTCGCGCCCGCGGCGCAGCGCCGCGGAGGCATCCTCGTTGCCGCGCTGGGCCAGCCGGGTGGCAGCCACGACCATGCGTTCGAGCGGCGAGTCCTCCTCCATAGAAGAGGCGAAATAGTAGTGCACCGCCTGCGCGGGATCCGCGCTCATCGTCGCCACGTCCGCGTCGATCAGCTCGTTCAGGCGCCTCACCAGTTCGGTGTCCAGCGCCTGGCGCGAGCGGAAGTGGTGCAGCAGCCCCGCCTTGGACAAGCCGCTGCGCTTGGCGGTGGCATCGATCGTTGCCTCGCGGGCGCCGTGCTCGTAGAGCAGCGCCACGTAGGCGTCGAGGATGATCTCCTGCTTGGTTGCGGTGCTCATGGGCGCGGTTTCTCCAGGGGCTCAGGGCTGCAAGTTTACTTTTCGACGATACCCCACGGCGAGCCATAGCCCGCCGGTTCGGCCGCAGCCAGCAGGTCGAGGAACGGGGTGGCCTCGAAGGCCTCCGGGCCGAGCACGCCGGCGCCTGACCAGGTGCCGTTGGCCAGCAGCTCCAGGGCGATGACCGGGTTCACCGCGGTCTGCCAGACCACTGCCTGGGAGTCGTCGCGGGCCATGGTGTCCTCGTTGTCAGCCACGTGGTACAGGTAGCGCGAGCCGGTGGACCCGTCCTTCAGCGTGCCGGTGACCAGCACGCCGGCGCAGGTCTTGCCCTTCATCAGCGGGCCCAGGGTGGCGGGATCCGGCAGGCAGGCGGCGACGACGTCGCGCGGGGAAACCTGCACGCCGCGCACCGGGACCGGGTCGGTGGAATCCAGGCCCAGCTTGTTCAGGGTCTTGAGCACCTCGATGAATTCGTTGCCCAGGCCGTACTTGAAGTCCACGCGCTGCGCGTCAAGCCAGCGCGGCATCATGGTGACTTCCTCGTGCTCCACGTTCACGCATTCGACTTCGCCGATGCCCTCCGGGAACTCGAAGAGGATCGGCTCGGAAAACGGCGCGGTGGTGTACCAGCCGCCCTTGGCCTTGTCGAACATCACCGGCGGGTTCAGGCATTCCTCGATGGTGGTCCAGATGGAGAAGGACGGGGCGAACTCGTAGCCCTCAACGCTCAGGTTGGCGCCGTCGCGCACGCTGAGCTCCTCGATCGTTTCGAACAGCTCGTCGGCCGCGTAGCGGGCCAGCACGTTGGACAGGCCCGGCTCCACGCCGATGCCCACCAAGGCCAGTTGCCCGTCGCGCTCCCATTCATCGGCCACGGCGAATTGCTCGTCGCCCAGCTTGATGTGGGTCTGGGTGAACGGCTGTTCGGGGTGGCGCTGGGACAGGCTCATGGCCATGTCCAGGTAGGTGACCCCGGCGGTTTTGCAGGCGTTGAAGATCGGCATCACGAAGCGCGGATCCACGGCGTTGAGCACGTGGGTGGCCCCGGTGGAACGGATCAGTTCCACCAGCGAGTCCTCGGAGGACGCGTCGACCTGGGCGGCGGCGTAGCGGGCGTCGCCAATGGCCTCGATCAGCTGCTGCGGGCGGGCGGGGTCGTAGTCGGCGATGGTGAGCGTCTCGAAGAAGCTGCGGCGGGAGGCGATGCGGGCCGCGGCGGAGCCGACGCCGCCGGCGCCGATGATCAGGATCTGCATGGAAGGTGTTCCTTTGGTGGAGTAGCCGGGTGGAGGAAGTTGCTCGGGTAACGGGGCTAGGGGCGCCTAGTTCTCGGGACGCCTACTGCTCCGGAACCAGTACCGGGGTGTCGCGGTTCAGCGAGCGGCCGGCGAAGTAGTCGCGTGACGCCGGGCGCAGCGCCCACAGTCCCATGACCACCAGGCCCAGGGCCAGCGAGCCGACACCCATCACGAAGGTGCCGCTGATGCCCAGGATGGTGGTGGTGCCGTATTCCGGGTCGAGCATGCTGATGGCCGAGTAGATGAACACCGCTGACATCATCAGCCCGCCGACCAGCGGCATGACCAGGCGGAAGCACAGGTTGCGCAGCGAGTCGGTCAGCGAGGAGCGGAAGTACCAGATGCAGGCGAAGGAGGTGATCGCGTAGTACAGGGCCACTGCCAGCGAGGTGCTTTCGATGGTGTCGGCCAGGATGTCGCCGGAGATGATGGTCATGCCCACGTAGAAGACCAGCGAGGCCGAGCCGGTGAACAGCGTCGAGAATGCAGGGGTCTTGAAGGCCTCGTTGACCACGCCGAAGCGCTTGGGCAGCGCGCCGTAGACGCCCATGGACAGGGTGCCGCGGGCGGTGGGAAGGATGGTGGTCTGGCAGGTGGCCAACGCGGAGATCGCCACGGCAAGCACGAGCAGCCAGCCCCAGGATCCCATGGCGTCCAAGCGCAGCGCGAAGAACACGTCGTCCGCGCCTTCAGGGTTGCCCAGTCCCTTGCCGGTGTCGTCGATGCCGGCGAACATCATGGTCAGCACCGTGATGCCGATGTAGGTCACCAGCAGCATGGCGGTGGACAGCAGTGCCGCCAGGCCCGGGGTGGTGCGCGGGTTCTTGGTTTCCTCGGCCAGCGCCAGGCAGGTGTCCCAGCCCCAGTAGATGAAGATCGCGATCAGCACACCCTGCACGAAGCCTGCAGGGTTGTCGGTGGCGAAGGGGTTGAACCAGTCCCAGGAGAACTTCAGGCCCAGTTCCGGCATGGTCTGGATCGCGAAGTACAGCCCGATGCAGAAGGCGATGATCGCCGCGTACTGCAGGGCCATCAGCAGGTACTGGGTGACCGCGCCGGTTTCCACGTCGCGGTAGGAAATCCACGTCATGGCGATGATGATCAGCGCGCCGAACGCGGTGACCAGCACCTTGGAGTCGGCGATCGAGCCGTCGCCGATGAGCAGCAACAGGTACTTGGAAGCGACCTCGGTCTGGCTGGACATCACGATCACGCCGGCGACCATCACCGCCCAGCCTGCCATCCAGCCGGTTTTCGGGCCGAAGGCCTTGGCAGCCCAGGTGAAGGCGGTGCCGCTGTCGGGGATCGCGGTGTTCAGCTCGCGGTAGGCGAAGGCGGTCAGGCACATCGGGATGAACGCGACGATCAGCGCCGCAGGGGTCTGCGCCCCGGCGGCCATGACGATGAAGCCCAGGGTCGCGGCCAGCGAGTACAGCGGCGCGGTGGAGGCCAGGCCGATGACGGTGGACTGCATCAGCCCGAGCTTTCCCGCCGCAAGCCCCTTGCTGGTCAGCTTCGGGGGTCTGCTCGTGTGCTGCTGCGTCGTCGTCATACGTGGAAGTCCTCCCGGGAAATACGTCAAGCCTGAAATTTAACCAACCAACTGGTTGGTCTGCTATATCCTGCCAACTTCGGGGAAGTGAGTCAAGTTACACTCCCGGGTGACGCGCTGCACCACCGGGTGTGGGCGGGGTTACTTTGAATCGTTCAAGGAAACCTTCCCGGTGCGGTGTTTCCGCGGGCTGCGGATCCGGCGGCGCGGCGGTCCCTTCGACCTCAGGATGAATCAAGTGTTTCCTCGATTCTCATCCAGCGTTAATTCCTCCGTGGCTGGTCCTTTGCCGGACTTCGGCACAGTTGACGGCATCAAGGAGACCTACAGGAGGAACAAACCCATGACGTTGCGACCTCTCGCACTCGGCACCCTGGCTCTGGGCATGGCAGCAGGCATCGCGGTTCCAGCGGCGGCGGCTCCGGTGGACCACTCGGCGCAGGACGCCACCCTCATCGGCCACCGCGGGGCGGCCGGCGTGGCCCCCGAGAACACCCTGTCCGCCATCAAGGCCGGCAGCCAGTCGGGCGCCGACTACATCGAGATCGACGTCCAATTGAGCAAGGACGGCGTGCCCTTCATCTTCCACGACGAAACCCCGAACCGGACCACCAACGCCAAGGACGTGTTCCCGGGCCGGGAAAACGACCCGATCACCTCCTTCACCTGGGAGGAGCTGCAGCAGCTGGATGCCGGATCCTATTTCTCCGCGGCCTTCGCCGGCGAGAAGATCCCGCACTTCGACAGCGTGCCCGGAGCCCTGGCCGGCACCACCGGCGTCTACATCGAAATCAAGTCCCCGGCGAAGTCCCCGGGGGTGGAGCAGCTGGTCGCCGACGCACTCGCCGAGGACAAGGGCTGGTCGCGGCTGCTGGAGCAGGACCGGATCGAGGTGCTCGGCTTCGATGCCGCCTCGAACCGGACCTTCGCCCAGCTGGCTCCCGAGGTGCCGCTGCAGCAGCTGGCCGGAAGCGTGCCGGACGCCGCGACCCTTGAAAGCTACGCGCAGTTCGCCGACTCCTTCGGCACCAGCTACCGCACGCTGGATGCCTCCGGCGCGCAGCGCGTGAAGGACGCCGGACTTCAGCTCGGGGTCTACACGGTGAACTCGACCGAGGCCGCCGAGCAGTCGCTGGATCTGGGTGTCGAGCGCATCACCGGCGACTTCCCGCAGCAGGTGGCGCGCCACCTGTCCGGGCGCAAGCCCTTCCCGTCCAACGACGGGCTGGTGATCGCGGAATCGGTGAACGACGTGCCGGGCAACGACTTGCAGCCTGAAACCGGGGAGCATGTGGTGCTGGAGAACACCGGGCGGCGCACGCTGTCCCTGGAGGGCTACCTGGTGCGCGACGCGGCGAACAACGTAATGCGCATTCCGGCCGGCTACCAGCTGGAGCCGGGCGAGCAGCTGCGCCTCTACCCGGGGCCGGGCACCAACGGCGTGCAGGCGGTCTACCTGGACGGCGGCGTCGCGGTGCTCAACAACGGCGGCGATTCGCTGGCGCTGTGGAACGCCAAGGCGAAGCTGATGGACACCTACGCCAACTAGGAGCGGTCGGAAAGCAGCAGGTCCCGGGCGAATACCCGGGACCTGCATCTCGTTAGCGGCGCGGGCCGTGCCCGTCGTCGGCGCGGGGACCGGAACGCTGCGTCAGCAGGTGCTCGAGGATCGGATCCAGCACTGCCAGCCCGTCCTCCACCCCGCCCGAGGAGCCGGGCAGCGTCACCACCAGCGTGCGGCCGGCGAATCCGGCCACCCCGCGGGTGATCACCGCCATGGGCGTGGAGCTTTCGCCGCGGCGGCGGACGGCCTCGATGATGCCAGGCAGCTGCACGTCCAGCAGCGGGGCGACCATTTCAGGGGTCTGGTCATCGGGGGAGACCCCGGTGCCGCCGGTGGTCAGCACCACCGAGGCGCCGGTGGCGATCTCCGCGTCCACCGCGAAGCGCACGGGCTGCCCGTCGGCGACCACCAGCGGGCCGGCCACGGTGAAGCCGCGCTCGGCCAGCCAGCCGGCGAGCACCGGTCCGGTGGTGTCCGCGGCGCGCCCGGCCGCGGCGCTGGTGGAGGCCACGATGACCGAGGCGCGCCTACTCACCTGCATCACGGGCCCAGTCCCCGCTCTTGCCGCCGGACTTCGCCAGCACCTTCACCTCGGTGACCTCTGCCTGCTTGTCCACGGCCTTGACCATGTCGTACAAGGTCAGCGCCGCGACGCTGGCGGCGGTCAGCGCCTCCATCTCCACCCCGGTCACGCCCTTGGTGGTGACCTGCGCGGTCACCAGCACCGCGGAGTCCTGCGCCTCGAAGTCCACCGACACCTTGGAGATCGGCAGCGGATGGCACAGCGGGATCAGCTCCCAGGTGCGCTTGGCGGCCATGATGCCGGCGATGCGCGCGGTGCCCAGCGCCTCGCCCTTGGGCAGGTTGCCGGTCATCAGCATCTGCACCACCTCCGGGCGGGTGGTGAACAGCGCCTGCGCGGTGGCCACGCGCTTGGTCACGGCCTTGTCGCTGACGTCGACCATGTGGGCGCTGCCGTCCTCGCGCAGGTGGGTGAGTTTCTCAGACATTCATTCTCCAAACATCGATCGTTGTTCCGGCGGCCAGCTGCTCGACTCCCACCGGGATGTGCACCAGCGCGTCCGCACGGGCCAGGTCGTGGACCAGGTGCGATCCCGGATCCAGCACCCGGACCTTTCCCTGCTCCAGCAGCGCGCGGCGCACCTGGTGCTTGCCCGCAGGCGAGTGAACCTCCGCAGCCAGTTCGTACGGTTCGGGGACCGGCTCGGGCAGTGCGGCCAGCTGGCGCAGGGCCGGGGCGAGGAACAGTTCCAGCGAGAGCAGCGCGCTGACCGGGTTGCCCGGGAAGCAGAGCACCGGGGTGCCGTCCAGCTGCGCGAAACCCTGCGGTCCCCCGGGCTGCAGCGCCACGTGGTGGAAGCTGCCGCCGCGCGGGGCCAGCGCCTCGCGCACCACCTCGTAGGCGCCGGCGCTGATGCCGCCCACGGTGAGGATGAGATCGACCTGCCGGGCCTGCGCCTCCAGCGCGAGGCCCAGTGCCTGCGCGTCGTCGGGCAGCCGCAGGGTGTCCACCTGCGCGCCGTAGCCGCGCAGCGCGGCGGCGAGCATGGGCGAGTTCGAATCCGGGATCCGTCCGGCCTGAGCGGTTCCGCCCATCAGTTCGTTGCCGGTGGTGCACACCAGCACCCGCAGCTTCCTGCGCACCGCTACCTCGCGCACGCCGCTGGCCGCCAGCGCGCCGATCAGCGTGGGGGTCAGCCGCGCCCCGGCCTCGGCGACCAGTGCGCCTGCCTGCAGGTCCTGGCCGACGGGGCGGATGAAACGCCCGGGCTCGGACGGTGCGGTGAAGGTCGCAGAGCCAGTTGGCCCGCCTTCGCCGGCGCGCACCAGCTGCCCGAAAACGCCGTCCGAGGTGGCTTCCACGGGAACGACGGTGTCAGCCCCGGCCGGGATCACTGCCCCCGTCATCACCGGGGAGACGGTGCCGGGCAGCAGCTCGATCTGCCGATCCCCGGCCGCGGCGGTGAAGCCCAGCGGCAGGACGACCGGGTGCTCGTTGCTGGCGCCTGACAGCTCCGCGCTGCGGGCGGCATACCCGTCCATCTGGGAATTGGTGAAGGCGGGGATGGGAAGCAGTGCAGGCAGCTGGGCCGCGGCAACCCGTCCGGGCAGGTCCGCGGCCTCGACCGACAGCGTTTCGGAACCCAGCGCCGCGATCGCCGGGACCAGCAGTGCGGCGATTTCCGCGCGGTGTCCATCCAGGGTGCAGGCCATGGCTTATCCGCCGGCGAAGGGCGGCAGCACGTCCACGGTCAGCTCGCCTTCCGGGCCGAGCTCGCCGTCATCGCGCCTCACCACCCCGTTGATCAGGAAGCTTCCGGCGCGCAGGACCTGGGCCATGGGATCGCCGTAGGCGCCGACCAGTTCGGCCCGCAGCTGGGCCAGGGACTCGGCGCGCGGCCAGCTCTCCTGCTCGGTGCCCGCCGCGGCCGCCGCGGCGGCGAAGTAGCGTATCGTAATCTGCGACATGACTTCATGCTATCGCCTATCATCCGGCGCGGCCGGGCGCGTAGGATCCGACTATGAGTGATCGCGCGTTTAAGCCCCTGGTCGACCCGGCCCCGGCGCTGAGCGACGAGCAGCAGGCCCGGGCCCAACGCCAGCTTGCCCTGCCCGGATTCGGGCCCGTTGCCCAGCGCCGCCTGGCCGCCGCCCGCGTGCTGGTAATCGGCGCCGGGGGACTGGGCAGCGCCAGCATCCCGTACGTCGTCGGAGCCGGGGTTGGCACCGTGGGCATCGTGGATGACGACGTGGTGGAACTGTCCAACCTGCACCGCCAGATCACCCACACCACCGCGAACATCGGGCTGCCCAAGACCGCCTCGCTGGCCGCCGCCGCGCGGGCGCTGGATCCTGGCGTGCGGATCATCGAGCACAACTTGCGGCTGACTTCCCGGAACGCATTGGAAATCTTCTCCGGCTACGACCTGGTGATCGACGGCAGCGACAACTTCCCGACCCGCTACCTGAGCAATGATGCAGCCCAGCTGACCGGCATCCCGCTGGTCTGGGGCTCCATCCTGCAGCACCACGGGCAGGTCTCCGTCGCCTGGCATGAGCACGGCCCGGGCTACCGGGACTTGTTCCCCGTTCCTCCGGCCCCGGGCACCGTGGCCGACTGCGCCACCGGGGGCGTGCTGCCGGGACTGTGCGGCACCATCGGCTCGCTGCTGGCGACCGAAGCCCTGAAGCTGATCACCGGTATCGGCGCGCCGCTGGTGGGCCGGGTGCTGGTCTACGACGCGCTGGGTGCCAACACCCGCACCTTGGAGTACTCGCGGGATCCTGCCGCGACACCGGTGACCAGGCTGATCGACTACGAACTGTTCTGCGCGGGCGGGCTGCAGGAACCGGCGCAGATGGCTCCCGAAGACCTGGTTGCCGCCCTGCATTCCCAGAACCCTCCGGTGCTCCTGGACGTGCGGAACCAGGACGAGCGCGAGGAGCTGAGCATCCCCGGATCGATCTTCCTGCCGCTGCCACAGCTGGAAGCTGCGGTGGACGCGGGGCAGGACTTGCCACAACTGCCCGAAGAACTGACCATATACTGTGCCAAGGGACCGCGTGCCATCCGCGCCGCCCAGCTGTTGGCGCGTCGGGGCATCACGACCCGCTACGTGCCCGGGGGAGTACCGGCGGTGGCCGCGCTCGCGCCCGAACTGACCGTCTCGAAAAGAGGAATGGATTGAGCTACGCGCTGATCACCGAGGACGTTATCGATGAAGCCGCCGTGCAGGCTGCCGTGCTCAGCGACACCGCGGGCGCCGTGGTCATGTTCCATGGCATCATCCGCAACCACGACGGCGGGAAGTCGGTGAATTCCCTGGACTACTCTCACCATCCCGAAGCCCAGAAGTTCCTAGAGAACATCATTGCCGAAGAAGAAGCGCGCACCGGCCTGAGGCTTGCCGCGGTGCACCGTGTCGGCCCTTTGACCATCGGGGATGCCGCGCTCATCGCGGCCAGCGCCGCCTCGCACCGCAAGGAAGCCTTTGACGCGATCGAGAACCTGGTGGAACGCATCAAGGCGGAGGTACCGATTTGGAAGCGCCAGCATTTTGCTTCCGGGTCTTCTGAATGGGTGGGCCTGTAGGCTCGCCGCTAGATGCGCAACCCTTCGAAGATTATTAACTTCGCCTAGTTCGGGTGTTCGATTCAGGAAGGTAATGGACCGCGCTCGGTCGACGTATGCAGGACGTACGCATGGGGCACGACATGTGCACACCGGTCGAATCAACTTGGCATAATTGAAGAGTTGAGGGCAGTAGCGCTCGAAAGTAGGCCCGGCAGTCCTCCGGAGGTGCGACGAGCCGGGTTAGCGTCAACCAAGACATCTGTCTACGTTTCAGAACCCTGCAGCAGTCTTGAGGACCAACCATTCAGCAGCTCGCGCAGTTCTGCAGGTTGCACCTCGCTGATCTTCGCCTCGCATAGCGCCAGACCGAACGCCACCCAGCGCAGGTCCGAGTCCTCGGCCCGTACCAAACAGCTGTGCTCATCAAGCTGCTGAATCTCGAACCACCTGCCGATCCGCGACTCCAGCTCGTCCGCTCTGGCATGCACCCGGGCGCTGACCCGCAGGTTTCCGGCTCCGCGCAGTCCGGCGCGGACGAACTGCGCCGCATCGCCGCCCGGGATTTCCCGGGGTGCGAAGCGTAGCGCCCGAGGCTCGGCATTTTCCGCCCGATCCACCCGGAAGCTGCGCCAATCAGCACGGTCCAGGTCGTAGGCCACCAAGTAATAGCGGTTGCCTACGTTGACCAGTTTGGCCGGCTCCACTCGTCGTGAACTGGCATTGCCCCGTGCATCGCGGTAGTCGAAGGCAATACGTTCGCGGTCGCGGCATCCCTGGGCGAATACCACCAGCACCTGCGGATCCACCGGTTCCGGGGTGGAATGCTGCGAGTCAAGCGGGACGGTGCTCGCGGCCAGCGCCTGGGCCCGCTGCCGAAGTTTGGCCGGGAGCACCGGAACCACCTTGGACAGAGCGCGCAGCCCCGCATCGGCCAGCGCATCCTCGCCTCCGTGGATTATCGACTGCAGGCCGACGACCAGTGCCACCGCTTCCTCGTCGTCGAGCACCAGCGGAGGCAGCGCCGCACCGGCGGCCAGCTGGTAGCCGCCGCCCACACCGCGTTCGGCCTGCACCGGGTAGCCCAGTTCGCGCAGCTGGTCCACGTCGCGGCGCAGGGTACGCAGCGAGACCTCCAGGCGCTGCGCCAGCTCCTCGCCGGACCAGTAGCGCCGGGTCTGCAAAAGCGAGAGCAGGCGCAGGGATCGTTGGCTGGTACTCATAAAAATATTCTGCCTCTATTTAGGACAGAAACTGGCACTTATGGCTCCTATCGTGGATTTATCAGCACATCAAGAACGAGGAGCAAGACCATGAGCACCACCATGAAGGCCACCGAAACCACGCTCACCGGAGAGCGCGCCGACCTGCACCAAGCCCTGGCCAACGCCCGCCACTTCCTGCGTTTCACCGCCCAGAACCTGACCGACGAGCAGGCCACAACCCGCACCACCGTCAGCGAACTGACCCTCGGCGGATTGGTCAAGCACGTGAGCGCGGTGGAGCGCCAGTGGCAACAGTTCATGGTCAAGGGCAAGGCGGCCATGAATTGGGACGGGATGGACTTCAGCAATCCGACGCCGGAACAGTGGGAAGCCTTCGCCGTCGAATTCACCATGCAGCCCGGCGAGACACTTGAAGGGCTGCTGGAAAGCTACGCTCAGATCGCCGCAGAAACCGATGCGCTGCTGGCTGACATCGATCTGGACGCCACGCACGAGCTGCCCAAGGCTCCGTGGTTCGTGGACACCCACTGGTCCGTACGCCGCACGCTGCTGCACATCATCGCGGAGACCACCCAGCACGCCGGGCATGCGGACATCATCCGCGAGTCCCTGGACGGCCAGAAGTCCATGGGCTAAGACGGTACTTACGGTTCGGCGAGCGGACAAGGATAATTGAGCCTTATTCTGGCCATTTATGGCTGAGCCAAAGTCACAAGGGGTCTAAATGTCCGTCCGAACCGAATCCGCCAGCGGTCTGATTTGGAACACTCAGAAGGAACAAATTCTTTTGGGCTCGGGCATCAAGAAAAAGCTGGTTCATGTTCGTGTCCGCTCGCTTCCCCAAAATGGTTATTTCATCGAGGAACTCGCTGCGGCTTGCCCCGAGGTCGGGGCCCTCACCGTGGAGTTGGACGAATCCGACGCCCGCGGAACAGCCGTTGCCGACCTGTCGGGACTTGAAGCACTGGAGAATCTGGAATTCCTGAGTGCGGCGCCGCATGGCGAAGTCGTCGTCTCGGAGCGAATTGAGGTTTCGGATCTTCGACTGCGTAGGCTGTCCACCGGATATTTTCCGGGAATGACCGAGAATCTGGTGGGCGCACCGCGACTCAATGCCCTGGAAGTCGACGGCTCCACCATCGACATATTGCTCGACGTGCGTGCGGACCTTCGGGAACTGACATTGTTCCGGACCCGAAAGTCCGACTGCCCTGCGGCGTGGAACGAAGTCTCTGGACTTCAGGAGCTCAACATCGATCAGGCAGGAGCGTTCAAGGCCTACCCGCCGGAAAATGGATGGCCTCCCAGCGTCAGCATCCGCTGGGCCAATTCGGTGAGGGGCCTCGTCGAAGCGTCGCAGACTCGGCCTTTCCAGCACTTGTACCTGAACGGCGTCAAGCTGTTGGACGCCGGCTCCTCACTATGGGATTTGAGGGCGGAGAGCATCTTCATCGATTTCGCAGACAAGCCGCCGAAATGGCTGGTCGAGGCTTGGCCCCACCGTCCCGCTGATTGGTCGGAGCGGTTCAAGGTCGCCTATCACCCGAGCCTTCCCGACTCGGAGGATTCGTTCAATTGACGAATTGCTTGGCGCCCACAGCGGGCAACTTCCAAGCTAGCTACCCGCCGATGTAGGACATCTCGATGCGCTTGCGGTTGCCAGGGGTGAGCGCGGCGCGCAGCTCCGAGTAGTTGTCGTCGCGCTGGCGCCAGCGACCGGTCAATGCCCGGGCCAGTTCCGCGTCATCGGCCCCGCCGCGCAGCAGCGCGCGCAGGTCGTACCCGGAGCCGGCGAACAGGCAGGTGTACAGCTGTCCCTCGGCGGAGACCCGGGCGCGCGAGCAGTTCCCGCAGAACGCGTTGGTGACACTCGAGATCACGCCGATCTCCCCGGCCCCGTCCGCGTAGCGCCAGCGGTTCGCTGTTTCCCCGGGCTCGGTCTTGACCACAGGTTCCAGCGCCCAGCGCTCGTTGATGCGCGAGACGACCTCGCTGGAGGGGACCACCGCATCCAGCTTCCAGCCGTTGGTGGTGCCCACGTCCATGAACTCGATGAAGCGCAGGATCTGCCCGGAGCTGCGGAAGTGCTCGGCCAGGGACAGGATCTCGTCGTCGTTGACCCCGCGCTTGAGCACGGTGTTGACCTTGACCGGGCCCAGCCCTGCCTGCTCGGCCGCGTCGATGGCCTGCAGCACCCGGGAGACCGGGAAGTTCACGTCGTTGATCGCCTTGAAGCGCGCATCGTCCAGCGAGTCCAGCGAGATGGTCACGCGCCGCAGCCCGGCGGCCTTCAGCTGCTGCGCCATCACCGGCAGCGCGGAGCCGTTGGTGGTCATCGCCAGGTCCACCGGCTTGCCCTCCGGGGTCGCCAGCTTCGAAAGCATGCCCACCAGGTCGACGATGCCGCGGCGCAGCAGCGGCTCGCCGCCGGTCAGCCGCAGCTTGTGCACCCCCAGGGACACCGCCACGCGGGCGAGGCGTTCGATCTCCTCGAAGCTGAGCAGCTCGGAGCGCTCGCGGAAGGCGAAATCGCGCCCGAAGATCTCCTTGGGCATGCAGTACACGCAGCGGAAGTTGCAGCGGTCGGTGACCGAGATCCGCAGGTCGTGCAGCGGCCGGGAGCGTGCGTCGAGCAGCGCTGCCGCAGGTTGTGCCTTCATCCTACCAGCGTAGCCCCTTGCCCGGCCGCTGCGAAGAGGCGCGAAAGTTCCAGCTCACCGGCGGTCACCTTGCTCCCGTCAGCGGCCTTGGCGGTTGTAGCATGGCAGACAGGAGAGAACCGTCCGCCACTTCTAAGGAACCCCATGCGCCTTTCGCCGCCCGCCGCACTTCGCGCCCTCGCCCTGCTGGCCGCCGGGACCCTGGCGCTGGCCGGATGCGCGGGCCAGCCGGGCTCTCAGGATGGCGACGCAGTGGCCACCGCGGCGCCCACCAGCACGCTGACCATCTCCGCCGCCGCCTCGCTGCAGCGCTCCTTCGACGAGATCGCCAAGGAGTTCACCGCCGCGCACCCCGAGACCGCGATCTCCACCATCGCCTACGACGGCTCCTCCACGCTGGCCACCCAGATCGTCGAGGGCGCCCCGGTGGACGTGATCGCCTCGGCCGACGAGAAGAACATGGCAGTGGTGACCGACGCCGGGCTGGGCGGCGACCCGGTCATCTTCGCGACCAACACCCTGGTCATCGCGGTGCCGAAGGGCAACCCGGGCAAGGTCAAGTCCCTGGCGGACCTGGCCGGGGCGACCACCGTGCTGTGCGCCCCGCAGGTGCCGTGCGGCTCGGCCTCCGCCACGCTGCTGCAGAACCAGGGGGTTGAGGTGAAGGCCGCGAGCCAGGAGCAGAACGTCACCGCGGTGCTGCAGAAGGTCATCGCCGGGGAGGCGGACGCGGGCCTGGTCTACGCCACCGACGTGGCCGGCGAAGATGCAGTGGAATCCATCGTGCCCGCGGGAGCCGAGCAGGTCGTGAACTCCTACCCGATCACCGCGCTGGGCGAACAGCCCGGCGCCCAAGACTTCGTGGACTTCGTGCTGGGCCTCGAGGGCCAGCAGATCCTCAAGGACCACGGTTTCGGCAGCGCCTCGGCGGGCGCCGATGGCTAGCGACACCGGGGTGCGCGCCCCGGGGCTGGCCATCGCCCCGGCGCTGCTGGGCATCGCCCTGCTGGTCATGCCGCTGGTGGCGCTGGTGGGCCGCGCCGGCTGGGACACCTTCCTCACCGACGTGACCAGCCCCGCCGCGCTGGACGCGCTGTGGCTTTCCCTGCGCACCGGTGCCGCGGCCACCGTGGTGTGCGTGCTGCTGGGGGTGCCGCTGGCGGTGCTCATGGCCCGCAGCGGCCCGAAGCTCGCCCAGCTGCTGCGCGCCCTGGTGGCGGTGCCGCTGGTGCTGCCGCCGATGGTCGGGGGCGTGGCGCTGCTGTTCCTGTTCGGGCGCACCAGCCCCATCGGGCAGTTCATCGACTCCGTCTGGGGGGTCACGCTGCCGTTTTCCACCGCCGCGGTGGTGATCGCGCAGAGCTTCGTCGCGCTGCCCTTCCTGGTGCTCTCGGTGGAGGGCTCGCTGCGCTCGCTGGGCACCGGGTACGAGCAGGCCGCCGCGACCCTGGGCGCCGGGCGGTGGATGGTGCTCACCCGCATCACCCTGCCGCTGGCCGCCCCGGGCCTGGTCGCCGGGGTGATCCTGTGCTTCGCGCGGGCCATCGGCGAATTCGGCGCGACCGCGCTGTTCGCGGGCAACGCCCCGGGCATCACCCAGACCATGCCGCTGGCCATCTACACCGCGTTCAACGGGGCCGGCGACGGGCGCGACGCCGCCGTGGCGCTGTCCCTGCTGCTGCTTGGCGCCGCGGTGCTGGTGCTGGTCTGCGTGCGCGCCTGGCGGCCAGGAGCCCTTAAATGAACGGGGCGCTGAAATGACGCTCACCGCCCGGCTGGAGATCCCGCGCACCGGCTTCACCGTGCGCGCCGAATTCACCGTGGAGTCCGGCCAGGTGCTGGCGCTCATGGGCCCCAGCGGCGCCGGCAAGTCGACGATCGTGCACGCGCTGGCAGGCATCCAGAAGCTGGGCGCCGGGCGGATCGAGCTGGACGGCGCGGTGCTGGCCGACGCCCGCACCCACGTGCCCCCGCACCGCCGGCAGATCGGCCTGTTGGGGCAGGATCCGCACCTGTTCCCGCACCTTGACGCGGCGAAGAACATCGCCTTCGGGGCGCGGGCCGGCGGCATGGACAAGGCCGCCGCCGCCCGCGAGGCGGCCCGCTGGCTCACGCGCCTGGGCCTGGGGGAGATCGCCGGGCAGCGCCCCGCCGCCCTGTCCGGGGGCCAACGCCAGCGCATCGCCCTGGCCCGCGCGCTGGCCGCCGAGCCGCGGGTGCTGCTGATCGACGAGCCTTTCGCCTCGCTGGACGTGGAAGCCGCCGTGGACATGCGCCTGCTGGTGCGCGAACAGCTGCAGCGCACCGGCATCAGCGCGGTCATCGTCTCCCACGCCGCGGCCGACGCTCAGGCGCTCGCCGACCAGCTGCTGGTGCTCGAACGCGGAGCCGCCACCCACCACGGGCCGGTGGCGCAGGTCTTCGCCGCGCCGGCCACCCGCTTCATGCGCGCCGTCGTCGCCACGCTGCCGGCCGGCGCCCCCGCACAGCTCAAGGAGGCCATCGATGGCGCCTGATTCCCGTTCCGGCGCAGGCCCAGGCGCCGCCCCGGTCCCGCCCGAAGAGCACCTGCGCGCGGTGCTCCAGCTGGTCCGCCCGCTGCCGCCGGTGCAGCTCTCGTTGGCCGAGCCGGGGGACTTCGCCGCCCTGCACGGAGCCGTGCTGGCGCAGGATGTCGCCGCCGCGCACCCGCTGCCGCTGTGGGAGAACTCCGCGATGGACGGCTACGCGGTGCGCGCCGCGGACACCGCGCAGGCCCCGGTGGACCTCCAGGTGCTCGGCGTGGTGCCGGCCGGCAGCGGGGCCGACCCGGTGCTGGGTCCCGGGCAGACCGTGCGCATCATGACCGGCGCCCCGCTGCCCAGCAGCGCGGATGCGGTGGTGCGCGTGGAGGACACCAGCGGCTTCCACCCCGGCACGGTGCGCATCAACACCGCCGTGCAGCCCGGGCGCGACGTGCGCCGGGCGGGGGAGGACCGCGCCGCCGGCGCCCCGGTCGCGCTGGCCGGGGAACCGTTGACCGCCGCCCGCCTCTCCGCGCTGGCCGCCGCCGGGGCCGCAGCCCTGCTGGTGCGCCCCGCCCCGAAGATCGCGGTGCTGGTCACCGGCGCGGAACTGCGCACCCCGGGCAGCGCGCTGTCCCGCGGGCAGATCCCGGAGTCCAACTCGCTGCTGCTGGCAGGCCTGCTGGCCGAATCCGGGCTGCCGGCGGCCACCGTCGAGCACTGTCCCGACGATCCCGGGCTGGTCCGCCAGCGGCTGGACGCGCTGGGCGCGCAGCATGACGCGGTGATCTCCACCGGAGGGGTGGGCCCGGGCGAATACGACGTCATGCGCCAGGTCCTCGAGCAGGAGCCTGAGGTGCGCGCGGTGCGTCTGGCCCTGCGACCCGGCGCCCCGCAGTGCGTGGGCCGGCTGCGCGCCGGCGCGTTGGTGTTCGCGCTGCCCGGCAACCCGGTCAGCGCCGCGGTCGGCTTCGAGCTGTTCGTCCGCCCCGCCCTGCGCGCCCTGCAGAGCCATGCATCCCTGCGCCGCCCGGTGCTGCGCAGCACCGTGCTGCGTGGCTGGAAATCCCCGCCGGGCCGGCTGCAGGCGCTGCCGGTGGTGTTCGACGAGCACGGCGGCTGCGCCCCGGCCGTGGACGCCGCCAGCATCTCCCACTCGGTCGGCGGCTTCGGCGCCGCGCAGGGCTACGCGCTGATCGGCCCGGACACTTCCCAAGTCCGCCCGGGCGACACCGTCGACGTGCTCAGGCTGCAGCCGTGAGCGCCGGGCAGTTCCAGGCGCTGGTGCTGGCCGGCGGGCGCGGCTCGCGGCTGGGCGGGGCCGACAAGGCAGGGCTACTGCTGCACGGGCGCCGGCTGGTGGACCGCGCGGTGGACGCCGCCCGCCGCGCCGGCGCCTCGCGCGTGGTGGTCATCGGCCCGGCCACCGCCGGCACCCTGGCCGACGCGGTGCTGCGCGAGGACCCGCCCTTTTCCGGACCGCTGGCGGCCATCGCCGCCGGCCTGCCCGAGCTCACCGCGCCGTGGACCATGGTGCTGGCCTGCGACCTGCAGCGCCCGGCCGCAGTGGCCTCCGCGTTGGCCGCCGCGCACGCCGCCGCCCTGGCGGAAGGCTCGGCCGGCGACGGCGCGCTGCTGCGCGATGCGGACGGCCGCATCCAGTGGCTCGCCGGGATCTACCGCACCCAGGCCCTGCGCACGGCCTGCACCGCCCTGGGGGACGGGGTCGCCAACGCGCCGGTGCGCCGGGTGCTGGGCGAACTGGACCTGCAGCAGCTGCCGGTGGACAACGACACCAGCAGCGACATCGATACCCCGCAGGCGCTGGAGCGCGCCCGCCAGAAGGAGAGGAACACTATGGGACAGTACCTGCCGCCCGAGGCCCTGGAGGCCTGGCTGACCGCGGCCGCCGCGGAGCTGGAGCTCGACGCCTCCGCCGTGGACATCGCCACCGTGCTCGACGCCGCCAAGCACGTCGCCCACGAGGTCGCCCGTCCGGCCGCCCCGCTGAGCACCTTCCTGCTCGGTCTGGCCGTCGGCAGCGGTAAGGGTGATCTCGCCGGGCTCTCCGCCCAGCTCATCGAGCGCGCGCACCGTTGGGCCGACGAGCACCCCGACGAATAAGCCCACCCAGTCAACCTGCTTTTCTGTGGATGGCCGGCATTGGACGATTGGCATTGAACGCACTCCGGCACCGGGCTGCTTTTGCACCGCAGGGTCGGAGGGCGTTTGCTGTTGCCCGAGTGGTTGTCCACATCCCGCCACCAACCGCCCCCACACCCAGCCTCATCAACCTACACTATGTCCCAACTTTCGAACCACACCTATAACATGCGGGGCGCTTTCAGGTCAAAATAAGTCTTCACATTCCCGTTATTCCGTCATATAATGGAGGTATGTTCGACTCATACGAAGCAGAGGAAGACTACTTCGAAGTCACTCCCTGGAAAGCCGGGACCTTCGAACAAAACCCCTGTCTGGACCCCTGGGATGCCACCTTCATCAACACCGCCCTGGGCTCTACCGACCCCGCTCTGCAGCTGCGGGTGCTGGAACAATGCGAACGGTTCAAATCCTTCTACGCCTCCATCCAGGCCCGCGCCGCCGCCCGCCTGGACTCCCTGACCGGCACCACCCCCGAGCACCACCCGTTGAGCGTCGAACGCGGCACCGCCCACGCCATTGCCCTGGCCCGCCACCAAACACCCCAAGGCTCCTTGGTCTACCTGCGTCGTATGCGCAACCTCATCCCCGACATGCCCTACCTTTTCTCGCGCTTCGAACATGGCCACCTCGGCGAAGAGATGATTCTGGCCATCATGACCCCCTTGGACGATTCCACCACCGCCGAGCGCCGCGAATTCGACCGCTTCTACGAGCAGCACCCCGACCTGTTCGACGGCGCCAGCACCACCCAAGCCAAGGACACCGCCCAAAAAGCGGTCGATCTCATGCGCGAAACCCCACGCACCGAAGAGATCGAACACGCCACCGCCGAACGCTACGTGCGCATCCGCAAGGGTAAGGACTGCATGCACATTAACGGGAAAGTCTCTCCTGAGATCGGGTTGGCCCTGGAGGACTTCCTCACCCGCGAAGTCGACAAGGCCCTGGCTGCCGGCGACCCCCGCTCGCGCAGTCAACTACGCGCCGATTTGTTCACCCGCGCCATCACCGGCCACAAACTCGATGAACCCCTGCCGGTCACCTTGCACGTGAACCTGGTCATGACCGACCGGGCCCTGTTCATGCGCACCCCAGACACCGCCAGCCTGCCCGGCTACGGCAGCATTCCGGCCGAATACGCCCGCCAGCTCATCGCCGACATTAAAGCCTCCTTCGGTGCCACCCCGCCCCAGCACATCCAGGAGAACTTCTCCGCCCGCGTGCACGCCTACCCGATGTTCCGTCGCCTGTTCATGGCCCCCAACTCCCAGGACCTGGTCACCATGGACTCCCACGAACGCAGCTACCGCGGCCAGCTGCGCCACCTGATCCAGCTGCGCGACCAGTTCTGCCGCACCCCCTACTGCACCAACAAGCCCGAACACCTGGACCACGTCCGCCAAGCCGCCAGGGGTGGGCGCACCAGCTTCGGCAACGGCGCCTTCAAATGCGCCAGCTGCAACCTCGCCAAGGAAGCGCCCGGCTGGGAAGAAGAAGTCGAATCCAGTGCCCCGCACCGCATCCGCATCCGCCCCACCTCCGGCGTCGAATACGTTTCCTCCAGCCCGCCGACCACCGGAATGGGACGGCTGAACCGCATGTTCTACGACGGGGAACACCTCATCCCGCCGGTCCCGGTGAAATACCCGCCACCCGATCCCGACGGCATCACCATCTACTAACCCACCACCAACCCGCCACGCTGGCATGACGGCATGGACGCTATGCCCTGTGGGCAGGCCCCTACCCCCTATTCCGGGGCTGGAGCCTGCCCACCACGCGCGCGTGCGAAAAACGGCCACTCGAATTCGCAGTACAGCAAATGCCGCCGTCTGAGGATGACGCAGTGGTCCGGTGGATCCATCACACACAGATGGATCGCACCGAAGCGAGATCCTCAAATTCGTAGAATAAATTTCCCTGGTGTCCTAGGCTGGAGCCATGGAGCCATGGAGCCATGGAGCCATGGAGCCATGGAGCCATGGAGCCATGGAGCCATGGAGCCATGGAGCCATGGAGCCATGGAGCCATGGAGCCATGGAGCCATGGAGCCATGGAGCCATTACGCCTCAGCCTTGCAGGTATCACGCTCATCGTCATGGCAATAATAGGGGTGGCTCTACTTCTCCAAGGAGATGCCGCAAATGCCCGGAGCACCTTCGCCCTCGGCATGATCGTGGGGCCGTCAGCGGCGCGCCGACGGTCTACCAAGTCAAGGCGTGGAAGCTCCAGACGCAGTCAGTGATCCATTTCGGGATCATATTGGTCACGGTGCTGCCCGCGATGTATCTCAGCGGCTGGTTCGCCTTGGGCAACGCCATGGACTATCTGCAGGTGCCCGGCATATTCCTCATGGTCGGCGCGGCCTTGTGGCTTCTGTTCTATCTGATTTTCGGAGTGCTGCAGCCCAGGTTCTCCTTCAAGCAGGTGAGTAGCTGATCCACAACGTTTTAAGCATTTGTGCCGGTTCCACCAGAGTGGTGGAACCGGCACAAATGCTTATACGGTTATCGACGGCGCCGTCCGCGATTGTTCGGAGGAGTCGTGATCGGATCCCAGCCGCGGCGTACCGGGCGGGCGCCGGCACCCCGGGACTCATCCCGCGAACGGTAGACGATGTACGGGCGGAACAGGTACGGGATCGGCGCCGAGAACACGTGGACCAGACGGGTGAATGGCCACAACGCGAACAACAGGCATGCGGTGATCACGTGGAGCTGGAAGAAGATCGGAACCTGCTCCATCATTTCCGGGTGGGGCTGGAAGATGATCATCTGCCGAATCCACGGGGAGATCGACTCGCGGTAGGAGTAGCCCGCCCCGAAAACCTGGTACACCAGCGTGGCTAAGGTGCCGAAGAACAGCGTGGCCCCTAGGAACACGTACATGATCTTGTCCATTGGGGTCGTTGCCAGGAAGACCGGGCCGACCGTGCGGCGGCGGTAAATCAGGATCGCCAGGCCGGCCAGCGTCAGGATGGCAGCCGCGGTGCCGAGCCATGTCGCGCCCAGATGGTACATGTGCTCGTCGATGCCGATGGCGTACAGCCATTCGCGCGGGATCAGCAGGCCGACCACGTGGCCGGCGATCACCATCAGGATGCCCAGATGGAACATCGGCGAACCCCAGCGCAGCAGCCGGCTTTCGTAGGTCTGGCTGGAACGGGTGGTCCAGCCGAACTTGTCGAAGCGGTAGCGCCAGATGTGCCCGACGATGAAGACCACGGCGCAGGCGTAGGGAAGCACTACCCACAGCAGAAGCGATCCGGTACTCACGGGTTCCCCCTAGGACTGAACGGTGGAAGGTTTCCAAGGAATGAAAGGCCCACGGTTTCGGTGGGAGGCCCTTCGCTGACCAGCGCCAGCACCCGCTCCTGGGTGGCTGCGTCGACCGGAGGCAGGGACAGAGTGATGGTGCGGACCAGCGGTGCCCAGATGCTGCCAGTCGCTTCCAGCGCGGCGCGCAGCACCTCGATGCCCTCCACATGGGCGGCCAGCAGGGCCTCGGCGATCTCGTCTTCGCTGCGCGCGGAGAATTCCAGCACCGCGGGCAGGTAGTCCGGCAACTCCTCGGCCTCGAAGTCCCAGCCGGCGGCCCGGTACGCCTCGATGAAGGTGACCAACGCGGTGCCGCGCTTGCGGGTGTCCCCGGTAGCGAAGTAGCTCAGGTACAAGCTGCACTTGCGCTTCAAGTCGAAGGTGTCCACGTAGTCGCGCTGCAGCTGCCCGGCCCCGGTCTGCCGGGCGGCGTCGATGAACCCGGCGAAGAAGCCGGCGATCTGCGGGGGAACCCGGACCAGATGGGACTCGAGCTCGTCGAGCCGGGCGAACCAGGCCTCGTCCGGGTAGTCCAGCAGCAGAGAGGCCAGCATGTGCACCCTGGAGCGCTCGGAGCGGTTCATCCTCACCGGCTCCAGCCGCCCGGGCAGCGGGCGGGTGGGGGTCGCCCGGTTGAATAGCCGCGGAATCATTTTTTCTCCTCAGGCGGGAACAATCCCTCGGGTTTGCCGTTGCCGTCCCAGTTCAGCAGGTTCACGCGCCCCGGACTGGATGGCCGGTCCGCTGTCTGCCGGTTCTTCAGCGAGTGGAAGTTCTCCACCGCCACCGGGACCGAGGCGCCGGAAGAGGAGCCGAATGGTCCGGCGCCGCCCATGCCAGGGCCGTCCTCGAAGTCCAGCGAGCAGCCCATTTCCTCCAAGTCGTGGGCCTGCTCGGCGTGTGCGGCCGGGATGACGTAGCGTTCCTCGTACTTCGCGATGGCCAGCAGCCGGTACATCTCTTCCATCTGCGCGCCGCTCATGCCCACCGCGTTCGCGATGGACTCCTCGCGCGTATCGTGCAACGAGATGCCGCGCATGTAGGAGCGCATGGCCGCCAGCTTGCGCAGCGACAGTTCCACCGGCGCCGGATCCCCGGCAGCGAACAGCTCCGCCAGGTAGCCCACCGGGATGCGCAGCTTGTCGATCGCGGCGAACAGGTTGTTCACGTCCTCGCCGTCGTTGCCGGTGTTGGTGACCACGTCCACCACCGGGGAGAGCGGCGGGATGTACCAGACCATCGGCATGGTGCGGTATTCCGGGTGCAGCGGCAGCGCGACCTCGTAGTCGCGGATCAGCCGCCAGATGGGGCTGGCCTGCGCGGCGGCGATCCAGTCCTCCGGAATGCCCTCGGCGCGGGCGGCCTCGATGACCGCCGGGTCGTTCGGGTCCAGCAGCACGTTGCGCTGGGCGTCGAGCAGCTGGTGCTCGTCCTCCACGCTGGCTGCCGCGGCCACCGCGTCCGCGTCGTAGAGCACCAGGCCCAGGTAGCGCAGCCGTCCCACGCAGGTTTCGGCGCAGACCGTGGGCAGGCCGACCTCGATGCGCGGGTAGCACAGCGTGCACTTCTCGGCCTTGCCGGTGCGGTGGTTGAAGTAGACCTTCTTGTACGGGCAGCCCGAGACGCACATGCGCCAGCCGCGGCAGGCGTCCTGGTCCACAAGCACGATCCCGTCCTCCGCGCGTTTGTACATCGCGCCCGAGGGGCAGGAAGCCACGCAGGAGGGGTTCAGGCAATGCTCGCAGATGCGCGGCAGGTAGAACATGAAGGCCTTCTCGTACTCGGCCTTCACCTCCTCGCTCATCTTGGCCAGCAGCGGGTCCTGGTCCATGGTCTCCAGCGAGCCGCCCAGGTTGTCGTCCCAGTTCGCGGACCAGGAGATCTTCATGTCCTTTCCGGTCAGCAGCGACTTCGGGGTGGCCACCGGGGTGTGCTCGCCGGAAGGCGAGTTCAGCAGCATGTCGTAGTCGTAGGTCCACGGCTCGTAGTAGTCGTGGATCTCGGGCAGCTTCGGGTTGGAGAAGATGCGCGAGAGCTTGTGCAGGCGCCCGCCGTCGCGCAGCCTCAGCCGGCCGCGCTTGTTCAGCGTCCAGCCGCCGCGCCACTTGCCCTGGTCCTCATAGGTGCGCGGGTAGCCGACGCCGGGCCGGGTCTCCACGTTGTTGAACCACACGTACTCCACCCCGGACCGGTTGGTCCAGGCCTGCTTGCAGGTCACCGAGCAGGTGTGGCAGCCGATGCACTTGTCCAGGTTCATCACCATGGACATCTGGGCCATGACCTTCATCGGTACTGCACCTCCTGGTTGCGGCGGCGGATCGTGGTGACCTCGTCGCGCTGGTTTCCGGTGGGGCCGAGGTAGTTGAACGCCCAGGCCAGCTGCCCATAGCCGCCGATCAGGTGGCTGGGCTTCATGAGGATGCGGGTCAGCGAGTTGTGGATGCCGCCGCGTTTGCCGCTGGTTTCCGCGATCGGCACATCCACAGTGCGGTCCTTCGCGTGGTACATGTACACCGTGCCCTCGGGCATGCGGTGCGAGACGATCGCGCGGGCGACCACCACGCCGTTGCGGTTGTAGGACTCGATCCACTCGTTGTCCCTCACTCCGATCTTCGCCGCGTCCTGCGGGGACATCCAGATGGTGGGGCCGCCGCGGGAGAGCGAGAGCATGAACAGGTTGTCCTGGTACTCGGAGTGGATGGACCACTTGGAGTGCGGGGTCAGGTAGCGCACCGCGACCTCGGCGTTGCCGGACTGGTGCGAGCCGACCTCGCCCAGCCGCGCGTCGCCGAACAGCCGGTGCATGTCCAGCGGCGGCCGGTAGATCGGCAGCGTCTCGCCCAGCTCCTGCATCCAGTCGTGGTCCAGGTAGAAGTGCATGCGCCCGGTGAGCGTGTGGAAGGGCTTGAGGTGCTCGACGTTGATCGCGAACGCCGTGTAGCGCCGACCGCCGTGCTCCGAGCCTGACCACTCCGGGGAGGTGATGACGCTGCGCGGCTGCACCTGCACGTCCTTGAAGGAGATGCGCGAGCCCTCGTGCTCCTCGGAGAGGAACGCCATCTGCTGCCCGGTGTGCTCTTCCAGCTGCTTGAAGCCTGCAGTGGCCAGCCGTCCGTTGGAGGTTCCGGAGAAGGCAAGGATCATCTCGCAGGCCTTCTGGTCGGTGTCCAGCTTGACCGCGCCCTCGGCTGTGGCCCCGTTCAGGCTTCGCAGCGTCTCGATCTCCGGGGCGACCTGGTACTTCACTCCCTTGGTGACCATGCCGAGTTTCCCGGTCAGCGGTCCCAGGGTGCTCCAGCGCTCGTAGAGGTTCGGGTAGTCGCGCTCCACGACCGCCAGCTTGGGCATGGTCAGCCCCGGCACCCGCGGCGCATCCTGCGGCACCTGGCCCTTAACGGTGGCCATGGCATCCGGGGTGTCGTGCTGCAGCGGGGTCGCGACCAGGTCCTTGCGCTTGCCCAGGTGGGTCGCGGCGAACTGCCCGAAGCGCTTGGCCATCTGGCCGAACAGCTCGAAGTCGGTTTTCGTCTGCCACGGCGGGGCGATCGCCGGGTTGAAGGAGTGGATGAACGGGTGCATGTCGGTGGAGGACAGGTCGTACTTCTCGTACCAGGTGGCGGCCGGGAAGACCAGGTCGGAGAACAGCGTGGTGCTGGTCATGCGGAAATCCGCGGTGGCCAGCAGGTCGAGCTTGCCCTCCGGCGCCGCCTCGTGCCAGGCCATGTCCACCGGGCGCGAGCCTTCCGGGGTTTCCGGGGCGCGCACCGAGGCGTCGGTGCCCAGCAGGTGCTTGAGGAAGTACTCGTTGCCCTTGCCGGAGGAGCCCAGGATGTTCGCGCGCCAGATGAGCACCACCCGCGGGAAATTCTGCGGGGAGTCCGGGTCCTCGCAGGCAAAGGCCAGCGAGCCGTCATTCAGCGAGTCCACCACGTGGGCCGCGGGCTCCTTGCCCGCCGCCTCCGCCTCGTCCACCAGGTCCAGCGGATTGCGGTTGAACGTCGGGTAGTCGGGCATCCAGCCGCGCTTGATCGATTCGACCAGGCAGTCGGCGGTGGTGCGGCCGTCGAACTTGCCGGTGGCCAGCGGGGAAGCCAGCGAAGTGGCCGGCAGCCCGTCGTAGCGCCACTGGTCGGTGGCCAAATACCAGAAGGCGGTGCCGATGGTGTGCCGCGGCGGGCGGCCCCAGTCGCCGGCGGCCGCGTACTGCTGGTAGCCGGTGATAGGGCGGACCTTCTCCTGCCCGACGTAGTGCGCCCAGCCGCCGCCGTTCACGCCCTGGGTGCCGGTCATCATGGTCAGCGCCAGGAAGGTGCGGTAGATGGTGTCCGAGTGGAACCAGTGGTTGGTGCCCGCGCCCATCAGGATCATTGAGCGGCCCCCGGACTTCTGGGCGGTGTCGGCGAACTCGCGGGCGATGCGGATCGCCTGCTGCGGCGGGACCCCGGTGTGTTCCTCCTGCCAGGCCGGCGTGCCGACGGTGGAGGCGTCCATGAAGCCCCTCGGCCAGTCGCCGGGCAGCGAATCGCGCCCCACGCCGTACTGGGCGAGCATCAGATCGAATACCGTGGTCAGCTGCTTGCCGGCGATCCTCACCACCGGCACGCCGCGGGAGAGCACCCCGGATCCGCCGGCATGCTCCTGCCCGGCCTCGGGGGCAAGGTCGAAGCGCGGCAGGCTGATCGCCGCCGCCTGCCCGTCCCAGCTGTCCAGGTCCATGACCGAGAGCATGGGAGTGATGTCTCCCAGATCCAGGTTCCACTGGCCCTTGTCCGCGCCGGAGAAGCGGTGGCCCAAGGTGCCGCGCGGGACGCGGGCGGTGCCGCTCGCATCCAGCAGGGCGGGCTTGAACGCCGCGTTCTCTTCTTGGTCCAGCCCCAGGTCCGCGGCGGTGAGGAACTTGCCGGGCACCGGGGTGCCGGTGGCGCTGTCGATTTCCACCAGGAACGGAGAGTCGGTGTAGCGGCGCATGTAGTCCTCGAAGGGCGCGGTGCGCTTCTCGACGTAGTGCTCCTTGAGGATCACGTGACCCATGGCCATGCCCAACGCCGCGTCGGTGCCCGGCTGCAGTGCGACCCACTCGTCGGCGAACTTGGTGTTGTCGGTGTAGTCGGGGGAGACGGTGACGACCTTCTGCCCGCGGTAGCGCGCCTCGGCCATGAAGTGGGCGTCGGGGGTGCGCGTGACCGGGACGTTCGAGCCCCACATGATCAGGTACTGCGCATTCCACCAGTCGGCCGATTCAGGCACGTCGGTCTGGTCGCCGAACACCTGCGGGCTGGCCACCGGGAGGTCGGCGTACCAGTCGTAGAAGGAGAGCATGGTGCCGCCGATGAGGTTCAGGTACCTGGAGCCGGCGCCGTGCGAGACCATGGACATCGCCGGGATCGGGGAGAACCCGGCGATCCGGTCCGGGCCGTATGTCTTGACCGAGTAGACCTGGGCGGCCGCGGCGATTTCCAGCGCCTCGTCCCAGGTGCTGCGGATCAGCCCGCCCTTGCCGCGGGCCTTCTTGTAGCTCCTGGCCTTGGCCGGGTCCTCGACGATCGAGGCCCAGGCCTCCACCGGGTCGGGGTGCGCGGCCTTGGCCTCGCGGTACAGCTTGGCGAGCACGTCGCGGATGTACGGATAGCGGACCCGGGTGGGGGAGTAGGTGTACCAGCTGAACGCCGCGCCGCGCGGGCAGCCGCGGGGTTCGTATTCGGGGGAGTCCGGGCCGACGGAAGGGTAGTCGGTCTGCTGGGTTTCCCAGGTGATGATGCCGTCCTTGACGTACACCTTCCAGGAGCAGGACCCGGTGCAGTTCACCCCGTGGGTGGAGCGGACCACCTTGTCGTGAGACCATCGGTCGCGGTAGAAGACGTCGCCTTGGCGCCCTCCGGAAAGGAACATTGCTCGCAGGTCTTCACTGGTATCGCCGCGGCGCAGGAATCTGCCCATGGAAAGCAGCGAATCAGCGAGAGGGCCATCAGTGGCCGGCGGTGTGCGGTGTGGCCGATCTGTCATGGCTGGGTCTCCCTAACTGTGGCTCGTGCCACCAGCTTCGTCCTAAAGTTCGAGAGTTTCAAGGGGTGGGGTTCTAAAAGGTGTAGATCGAGTACCCGGTGTTCACTGGCGCGAATTTAGTCCCGGACTCTGGCGCGGGGCTGGATCTGCGTTTAGGGTGCTCAATAGAAGCTGTGTGAAAACTCTGTAACTTTGCCCCGTGGAGGGTTGAAATGAGCACGAATTCCGCACCGTCATCGGCGACCGCCCAGCCCGAGCTGCGCGGCCAATTTCCGCAGGTTCTGCTGGCCACCCTGGCCAGCGCCGTCGGCTTCTGGGCATGGATGCTGATCGCCCCGATCCAGAAGTACTACTCCGAAGGCATGAACCTTTCCGAGGGCCAGATCTCCCTCATGCTGGCCACTCCCGTGCTGGTCGGAGCGCTCGGGCGCATCGTCACCGGAGCGCTGACCGACCGCTTCGGGGCGCGCAAGATGTTCACCGTGGTGCTGCTGGCGTCGGTGCCGGCCGTGCTGCTCGTGGCGCTCGCCGGAACGATCGGAAGCTTCGTGCTGCTGATCGTCGCAGGCACCCTGCTGGGCATCGCCGGCACCATCTTCGCGGTGGGCGTCCCGTTCTCCAGCGCCTGGTACGAGCCGAAGCGGCGCGGCTTCGCCAACGGCGTGTTCGGCATGGGCATGATCGGCACCGCGGTCTCCGCGTTCTTCACCCCACGGCTGCTCAGCGGCTTGGGCTACTTCGGCACCCACCTGTTCATCGCCGGGCTACTGGTGGCCATGGCCGCGCTGGTGTGGTTCTTCCTGCGCGAGTCCCCGGCCTGGACGCCGAACGCCCAGCCGCTGGTCCCCAAGGTGATGGGAGCGCTGAAACTGCCGATCACCTGGCAGATGTCCTTCCTCTACGGCATAGTCTTCGGCGGGTTCGTGGCCTTCTCCACCTTCCTGCCCAAGTACCTGACCACCATCTATCCCGACCAGGTGGACCCGGTGGGCGCCGGCACGCGCACCGCGCTGTTCGCGGTGGCCGCGGTCATCGCCCGTCCGATCGGCGGCGTGCTAGCGGACAAGTTCGGGCCGAAGGTCATTGCGCTGATCTCGCTGGCCGGCATCGTGTCGTTGGCCTACATCGTGGGCCAGCAGCCGGAGGAAGGCATCCTCACCGGAACCGTGTTCATCCTGATGGCTTCCGCCATGGGTCTGGGCATGGGCGCGGTGTTCGCCTGGATCGGCCCGTCCACCCCGCCGGAGAAGGTCGGAGCGGTCTCCGGCGTGGTCGCGGCCGCCGGCGGCCTGGGCGGCTACTTCCCGCCGCTGGCCATGGGCGCGACCTACCATGCAGAAACCAACTCCTACGCGCTGGGCCTCTGGCTGCTGGTGCTGGTCGGCACCTTCGCGCTGGTGGTCGCCGGAATGCTGCGCGGCTCCCGGGACAAGGCCGCGTAGCAGGCTGGACTCATGGAAGAGCAGGCGGCGCTGTACAGCGAGCAGGGAGCCGTCATCGGCCGGGCCCCGCGGTCCCGGGTGCGGAGGGAGAACCTGCGCCACGGCGCCACCGGAATCGTGGTGTTCAACCCGCAGGGACAGGTCTACGTCCACCAGCGGACCTGGAGCAAGGACCTGTACCCCGGATTGTTCGACTTCACCGCGGGCGGGGTCATCCAGGCCGGGGAGGACCCGTTCGACTCGGCGCGCCGGGAGGCGGCCGAGGAGCTCGGGGTGCGCGGCGAGCTGGTGAGCCTGGGCGAGGCGGACTACGCCGACGCGCACGCCAGGTACCGCGCGTTCCGCTATTGGACGATCGCTCCCGGCCCGCTGGAACTGCAGGCCGCGGAGGTGCTGGGCGGGGAATGGATGGAGGTTTCCGAGCTGCTCGCCCAGGTCGACGCCGAGCGCTGGCGCTTCATGCCCGACGCGGTCGCGTTATTCCTGCCGTGGCTTGCTTCCTTGGCGGCGCTGCCGCCGGCCGCCGGCCGGTAAAATCGTGAACCATGGCTATTGGCGCAACTATACGGACCTTTGACATCCAGCTCTCCGACATGGATCGAGGGGTGTACGAGGAACTGTCCCTGCGCGTGGCGCAGCACCCTTCGGAAACCGACGCCTACTTGGTCACCCGGGTGCTGGCGTACTGCCTGGAATTCGAGGAGGGCATCGCCTTCGCCGCGGCCGGGGTGTCCAACGGTGAGGAGCCGGCCGTGCTGGTCAAGGACCTCACGGGCCTGACCACCGCCTGGATCGAGGTCGGCGCGCCTGACGCGCAGCGCCTGCATGCCGGCAGCAAGCTGGCGGACCGTGCGGCCGTCTACACCCACCGCGACCCGCAGCGGCTGCTGGCCTCCTGGAGCGGGAAAACCATCCACCGTGCCGAGGACATCGTGGTGCGTTCCTTCGACTCGAAGTTCGTCGACGCTGCCGCGGCAGAGCTGACCCGCCGCAACATCATGTCCCTGTCGGTCACCGAGGGCCAGCTTTACCTGGAGCTCAACGGCGCCTCGCTGGAAACCCAGATGCAGGAACACCAGATCGGCTAGGCGATGCGTCGGAAGCGGGGGCCCTCGTAGTCCCCGCGCTCGACGAGATCGTCGAACATCTCCAGCGGGCGGGCCCAGAAGCTGTAGTCGCCGTAGAGCGTGCGGTAGAAGACCAACTGCTCCTCGGTCTCGCTGTGCCTGCCCACGGCGAGCACCTCGTAGCGCTGTCCCTTGAAATGCTCATAGATTCCGGGTTCGATGCCCATGGATACGATCCTTCTGAAATGTTGTTGATCTGCAGATAGTGCGCGCGGATGGAACCGCGCGGCAACCGAATGGCATCTCCCGGGCGCGGTGGCCACGGGCCGTTTGGATGCGACCGGTCCGCCGGGGTTTTTGGTTCGCCGTGGCGTTTGGTCCGCGATTCGTCTTGCGGGTATCGCTGGCTGCGACATATGGCTCAAGCACGACGATGCGAAAGGCACCATCATCATATCTACGGCGGAACAACCGCGGCCTCCGACCTTCCCGAGCGGAAGAAGTCGATACTTGACGCGATCTAAACTGTGGCGCGCTGGCGGGAAATCCCTACCGTCGATACTTGCTTCCCCATCCGTTTCATTTTGGATTTTCAGGAAGTGGAAAAGTCAGTAGGCTAGCGATCTTCGACAGGAAAGGATTTCGATTTTCGCCGAAGCAACCAGCATCACGCATCTGCGGAGAATGGGATTGCCCATGGCCAACCATCCAGGCGCAGGTATTCTCATTGCAAGAAGTGCCGTGCCACGTAGGCGCGCAGAGGCCTCTGTGCAGGCGACTGATATCTGGGGGGATACGGTGATCTACCACTTCTTCGGCTGGTCTCTGGTGCTGTGATGGCGGCAGAGACCAGCTTTCTAATTTGCCCCCCCAACAGAATGCCAAAGATGCCTCTTCTCGTGCATATGGGTCGCGAGCATGCTTGAAAGCCAAGACCCTCCCCGTGACCGTGCCGGACGGCGAAAGTGGCATTGAAGAGCCAATCCTGAGTTGGTGGAGAGCGATCAATGGAGCAGGGGTCCTACTTCGCAAAGTAGGACCCCTGTCCTTGTCGTGCAGGCTAGGCCCGTTTACGCGTAAGCAGTCCCCAAATAATGAGGACGAGCAGCGAACCACCGATGGCCAGCAACCACGTCGAAAGCGACCAGAATTCGTTCACTCCGACACCGAATGCCGCGGAACCAATCCAGCCACCAATGACGGCGCCGACAACGCCGAGGAGCAACGTGGCGATCCAGCCGCCACCCTGCTCGCCTGGCTTGATCGCCTTAGCAATCGCACCGGCGATGAGGCCCAAAACAATCCAACCAATGAAACCCATAACTTCCTCCTAGTGGATCGAGTGACTTCGTTCAGCATCTGGACTGAGATGCACTTTATGAACGATAGCGTACCGACCAGTATGTGGTAAGCATGGACACGAGGGCATTTATTAGGCATTCGCCGAAATTCGGTTGTCTGCTGCGCAATATTGACGCTTGTGCCATCCGCGACAGCATCCGTTGTGTCTACGATATCGGCTTGCGACAACTGGTTGCAGAGTAAAGCAATCCATCTGCGTGCCTCGATTGTTCGGTGCACGGTTCAGTTCGACGCCACAGATTATCGCCCTGGCATTCTGGGAAGGGTGAACAGGGTTAGGGGGTGTCGGGGAAACTTAGTGTTCAAGTCCTGCCGTTGCCAAAGAAAAACAGGATCCTGCGTATTGAGGCGGGAGCTGGTCGGCGTGTGGAGGTGTTTCGGGCCCAGTAGGCAATGCCTGTTCCTTCTCCGACCCGATGAGCCCCTTGCCTCATCCAGCCGGAGGAGGACTGGGTTCTGCACCCGGGCTCCTGAGGGCACGCGTGCGTAGCCCGTCCGGCAGCCCCGGCAGGCTAGTGGTGTATTTCGTCCTGCTTACGCGATGCTCACAAAGGACACCTCAGACTGAGGTTTCCTGGGCGCAAGCGTGCGGGCCGGCGTGGTGGTGGAAGCCGTTCTCGCCACGCATGAGGGGCATGCCACGGCGACCTTCCACTGGACGACGCGCCCGCGCCCGGTGCGCAGCGTCGGATCGTTAAAAGAAGAAAACCCCTAGCTAACTAGGGGTTTTCATTGGCGGTGACGGTGGGATTTGAACCCACGGTACGGGGTTACCGTACACAACATTTCGAGTGTTGCACCTTCGGCCGCTCGGACACGTCACCAGACCTGATAACTCTATAACGAACATCTGGCGAATGCCAAAACGAAGGGGCTCCAATCGGGCGCAAGTGGCCCGAAACACAGTTTTCCCGGCTGCGGCTCAGCGCTTGGATCTGAAGAAGTCGCGCAGCAGGCCGGCGCATTCCTGCTCCCTGACGCGGGGATAGACCTCGACCCAGTGGTTCAGCCGCGGTTCGCGCACGATATCGAACACCGAGCC
This sequence comes from Glutamicibacter soli, assembly GCF_003309065.1. Lineage (GTDB taxonomy): Bacteria > Actinomycetota > Actinomycetes > Actinomycetales > Micrococcaceae > Glutamicibacter > Glutamicibacter soli. The sequence goes on from NZ_POAF01000006.1 coordinate 279,398, forward strand.
GCAGGCCCCGGCCTTCTCGTCCCAGGCGCCGAACACCACCCGCGGGATGCGCGCGAGCACGATCGCTCCGGCGCACATCGCGCAGGGTTCCAGCGTGACCACCAGGGTGCAGTCCTCCAAGCGCCAGCCGTCGTCCTCGCCGCGCGCGGCCAGGACGGAGACCGCGTTGCGGATGGCGACGACCTCGGCGTGGGCGGTGGGGTCCTTCAGGGCTTCGCGTTCATTGCGGCCGGTGGACAGCAGCTTTCCGTCGGGGGAGATGACCACCGCGCCGATGGGGACGTCGTCGGTGGCCAAGGCGGCCCGGGCCTCGTCCAGCGCGAGGTCCATCCAGGCTTCGTGTTCACGGTTCATAGTGCTCCAACCATACGTGTTCGGGTGCCGCCGCCGGGGACGGCGGGCGGTTTTACTGTTCGCTTGGGCACATAATCCGGATTTCCGTCGGGGAATTGCCGGAATTCCTCGATCGGGCAAAGGCCGGGCTGATAGATTTTGATGCATGCGCGTACAGGTAGTCGACCACCCGTTGGTGGCACACAAGGTCTCAGTTCTTCGTGACAAGAACACCCCGTCCTCGATTTTCCGCCAGCTGACCGATGAACTGGTCACCCTGCTGGCCTACGAGGCCACCCGCGAGGTGAAGACCGAGCAGGTCGAGGTCGTCACCCCGGTCGCGGTCACCACCGGTACCACCATCGCCAAGCCGACCCCGCTCGTCGTCCCGATCCTGCGCGCAGGCCTGGGCATGCTCGAAGGCATGACACGCCTGGTGCCGACCGCTGAGGTCGGCTTCCTGGGCATGGCCCGCAACGAGGAAACCCTGGACATCATCACCTACGCCGACCGCGTTCCGAACGACCTGTCCGGACGCCAGGTGTTCGTACTGGATCCGATGCTGGCCACCGGCGGCACCCTGGCCGAGGCCATCAAGTTCATCTTCGAGCGCGGCGCCAGCTCGGTGACCTGCATCTGCCTGATCGCCGCGCCGGAGGGCGTCGAACGCCTGAAGTCGATCCACGGCGACGACGACCGCGTGCACGTGGTGCTGGCCTCGCTGGACGAGAAGCTGGACGATAAGTCCTACATCATCCCGGGCCTGGGAGATGCCGGCGACCGCCTGTACGGCGTCACCCCGCCGATCGCCTAGTTTTCCGGCGCCGGCGGTTCTCCGCCGGACAACGCGAAAGGGGCTGCCCGCACCACTGGTGCGGGCAGCCCCTTTCTCAATCCCCGATTCGCTCCTGCCCCTGGGCTAGACCGAGGCCTTGGGGGAACGTCCGGCTGAGCCGGCGGGTTCGGCGTCCTGGTCGATGAGCGGGAGCCTGACCTCGAAGACGGTGTCCCCGGGGACCGAGCGCACCGAGATGCTGCCGCCATGGGCTTCCACGATGCTCTTGGCGATCGGCAGGCCCAGGCCGGTGGTGCCGTCCGAGCCGGAGCGGGCCTTGTCCGCGCGGGTGAAGCGCTCGAAGACCGTGGGCAGGAAATCCGCGTCGATGCCTTCGCCGGTGTCGTGCACCAGCAGCACCGCCTCGTTGCTGTCCGGGTCCTGGCGGACCGTGGCGGTCACGGTGTTGCCCGGGCTGGTGTGCTTGCGGGCGTTGGCCAGCAGGTTCGTGATCACCCGGCGCAGCGAGGAGGAGTCGGCGTAGACGAAGGTCTGCGGGTCCTGGCAGTCGAACTCCCAGATGTGGTCGTCCGCGGTGACCTTGAAGTCCTCGGTGATGTCGGCGGTGAGCAGCCCCAGATCCAGCTTGGTGCGGCGGAAGGCGTTCGCCTCGTCCAGCCGGGCCAGCAGCAGCAGGTTCTCCACCAGCGAGCCCATGCGGTGGCTCTGCTGCAACACCCGCTCCACCGAACGCTGCCCGTCGGGGGAGAAGTGCTCGGTCGCGGCGAGCAGCTCGGTGTAGCCGCGGATGGAGGACAGCGGGGTGCGCAGCTCGTGCGAGGCGTCGGCGACGAACTGGCGCATCTGCGCCTGCGACTTCTCGCGGGCGGTCAGCGCCGTGGAGACGTTGTCGATCATCGCGTTCAGGGCGTAGCCCACGTTGCCGACCTCGGTGCCCGGGGTCGCGTCCTCCTCGGCCACGCGCTGGGTCAGCTCGACCTTGCCCGAATCCAGGTCGGTGTCGGCCACCGAGGCCGCCACCCCCGCCACGCGCTTGAGCGGAGCCAGCGAGCGGCTGATCAGCCAGGAACCGGCCAGGCCCGCGCCGACGATCAGGATCATCGCGATGAACAGCGTCAGCCAGGCCATTTCGCGCAACGCCACGTCGGTGTCGGACAGCGGCAGGCCGACCACCAGCACGGTGTTGGTGCCGGCGTCCTGCACCGCGACCAGGTAGTAGTCGCCAACCGTCAGGTTTGCGCGGCGCGGGTGGAATGCTCCGGGGGTGTGCAGGTCGCTGACCGGCAGCTGCACCATCGGGATGGCGTCCTGCTGGCCCAGCTGCTTGAATTCACCGGTCTTCTTGTCCAGCACGCCGCCAACGAAGACCAGCCGGTCGAAGCGCGCGGTGAGCGTGCCGGCGGACTGGCCGGGGGCCTCGATCCGGCCGTTGCCGGCTTCCTGCGAGTAGTTCAGGGCGCGCTCGGTGGTCAGCTTGAGCTGGTCGCCGAGCTGGTCCATGAGCGTCTGGCGCATGCCGGCGTTGTAGAGCAGCCCGAGCAGCGCGGAGACTGCCGTGACCGACGTGAGAAGGATGATCATCAGCTTGCGCTGCAGCGCATGCGGAGAACTCACCTTCGGGGTGGTGGTGAACATGCTCATGCAGCGGGCTTCAAAACGTATCCCACGCCGCGCACGGTGTGAATCATCGGTTCGGCGTCGACGTCGATCTTCTTGCGCAGGTAGGAAATGTACAGTTCAACGATGTTCGCCTGGCCGTCGAAGTCGTAGTGCCAGACATTGTCAAGGATCTGCGACTTGGACACCACGCGGCGCGCGTTGTTCATCAGGTAGGAAAGCAGGTCGAACTCGGTGGCGGTCAGCTGGATCTCGCGTCCGGCGCGGGAGACGTCGTGGGAGTCGAGATTCAGCACCAGGTCGCCGACCACCAGCTCCGCGGTATCTGCGGTGGTGGCTCCGGAGCGCTCGACCAGGCGGTGCAGGCGGATCAGCACCTCCTCCAGGCTGAAGGGCTTGGCGACGTAGTCGTCGGCGCCGGCGCCCAGGCCTTCAATGCGGTCCTCGACTGCATCCTTGGCGGTCAGGAACAGCACCGGGACGTCGGGCAGGTGGGTACGGACCTTGCGCAGCACCTCGGGACCGTCGAAGCCCGGCAGCATCCAGTCCAAGACCAGGACGTCAGGGGTGAAGGAACGTGCGGTGGCGACGGCTTCGGGGCCGTCATGGGCCATGGTCGCTTCCCACCCGAGCATGCGGGTTCCCATGGCTACCAGTTCGGCGAGCGATGGCTCGTCGTCAACCACCAGTACCTTGATCGGCGTGCCGTCCGGATGGGTGAGACGTGGAAGCTGGGCGGGAGAGAATCGGGAATCGTTCATGTTTAAGAGCATCCCCTATTGCCTTGGGCTGACTTTATGATTTACCTGTGCAGAAGCTATGTCCACATGACGATTTTATGCGAGATATTTGCAATCAGATAGCGCTTAATTTGGTCAAGGGTGCAGAACGGCGAATGTTTGAAGTGTGAACATCGAATGTCAATGAATGAATATTCAGACCTCTGCATAGGGTAGGCATACTGCGCATTGATCCAAAAAATCCTGAACATATTGAGTAGTTAAGCGCTTAGATCGCCATGTTTTGCCTAAAGTGGCGCACGTCACTTTCGGACACATCCGTCTCACATCGTGGACATGGGTGCTTATTGTTACTTGCAAGTTCCCAATGTTACGAGGAAACTAGAGGTGTGAGTAAGGCGCAGAGCAGTAAATGGAACCCCGGCGGGACATCGCCGCTGGCCTCCCTTTGCTGTTGTCGAATGCTCGGCGTCAGCGGCACCGCATCGAATTTCTGAGTTACTGGAATTCGGTTCACGGGCAGCCGTTGACGGGAAACCCAACTGCTGCTGGTGGACGAAGGCCGCTGGCAGCGCAAGCAAAACCCGAAGCATCAGCGCCAAATCACTTGGCCTTCGCACACATAGAGGAAAAGCAATATGTCGGCAGGATCCGGATACGTTCACGTTTCAATTCGCAATGCCCAGAACCGGGCAGCGGCGGCGCAGCGCGCGGCCGCAGGAAGCTATGCCCCGGCAGGCTATCGCCCGCTGCGCGCCGTTTCCAACGTGCATGAGACCCGCGAACCAATGCATCAGCCTGCCGCCGCACCTGTCCAGTCAGCAGGAGCCCAGAGCGCTGACACCTCGGCCCGCGGCTTCGTGCTGTATGTAGGCCTGGACGAAGCGGCAGCCCAGGCCCAGGGCACCTCGCTGGGCAAGCTGGCCACCCAGGTGCGCGCCTTCCTGGCGACCCTGTCGCCGCAGGCCCAGACCCACGCGGCCGTGGCACTGGCACCGACCAGCGCCCAGGGCGAGCCGATCGACGTCGTGCGCCAGGCGCTGGGCGATCCGACCCTCTCCCGCCGCCCGCGCGCCGAGGCGCGCCCGAGCACCCCGCGTCCGTCGGGCGTGCTGATCGACCTGTCGCGCCGCGAGGTCTACCTGGACGGCGAGACCCTGAACCTGACCTTCAAGGAATTCGAGCTGCTGAACTTCCTGGTGGAGAACGGCACCCGCACCGTGGGCCGCGAGGAGCTGCTGGAAAACCTGTGGCGCAATGCCGACGAGGTGCCCAACGAGCGCACCATCGACGTGCACATCCGCCGCCTGCGCTCGAAGCTGGGCCGTCTGGCGAACACTGTGCGCACCGTGCGCGGCCAGGGCTACCGTTTCTACGAGCACCCGGAGGTCGTTGTCTGGGCGGCGCCGGAATACTCCATCTAGTCTTCGGAGTCGGCGTCCCTGGGCGGGACGAACCGGCGGCGCGGCGGGCAAACCATTGGGTATGCCCGCCGCGCTTGTCTTAAGCTGGGGACTATGAATGCTGCCCAGACCCGCCGCCTGATCCTGATGCGCCATGCCAAGGCGGACTACCCGCTGGGCGTGCCCGACCACGAGCGCCCGCTGGCCTCGCGCGGGAACCGCGAAGCCCCCGCCGCCGGGGCCTGGCTCGTGGAGAACGACCTCATCCCGGACTACATCATCTGCTCCGACGCGCTGCGCACCCGGTCGACCTGCGCCTGGGTGCTCTCCGAGCTGGGGGAGAAGGGCCCGACCCCGTACATCGACTCGCGCATATATACCGCCTCGGTCTCCGCGCTGTGCTCGATCATCAACGAGGTGCCGGACACCGTGGGCACGCTGCTGGTCATCGGGCACCAGCCGGTGCTGCAGGAGCTGGCGCTGCGCCTGGCCTCGGCCGACTCCGACGAGGAAGCGGTCTACGAGCTGGCGATGAACTACCCGACCCTGGGCACCACGGTGCTGGAGACCGGCCACCCCTATTCGCACTTGGACGCGCGCGACGCGAAGGTCACCCACTTCGCCGTTCCGCGCCCATGAAGCCCGGGCAATCCGCGGGTCGGACGCCTGCGGCCCAAGATGAGAAAACCCTCACGGGATTCTCCTGACCATCTCATCGGATGTCCACGTTCGGTTAACCCTGTGCGACTTCACTGTAAATAGTCGAGCCGAACGGCCGGCCGCGGGGCGCAGGATCCCCGTGGAAAGCGAGCAAGGAGAACCCGCCATGGGTATTGCACCAATCATCGAAGAGCACCCAACCCCGTCGGCCGCGCCGTCGAGCGACCGCCAGGAGCTGGGCGCCCGCACCGTGGCCGCCATCCGCACCGCCTACACCACCCGCTTCGTCGGCGCGCAGCTGCAGCGCAACCCGGGCGACTTCCATCTTCTGGGCGGCGCCGCGCTGGCCCCTGCCGCCGGAGACGTGGTGGTGGCCCGCGTGACCGAGATCGGCCAGCACACCGCGCTGCAGTCGGCCGAGGGCCGCCGCCAGAAGCTGTTCATCGGCCAGCTGGTGCTGGTGGCCTACGGCGACCGCTACGCACCGGACCAGTTCCTGGCCCACGTGCCGCTGGACCTGGGCCCGTGCCAGCTGGTGGCCGGCGGCGGCGTGGCAAGCCGCGTGGAATCCATGCATGCTTCCATCGAGGCGGCTACCGAGCTGGAGCCGCTGGGCCTGCTGGCCCGCGACGGGCAGGTCGTGAACCTGGCCGACTTCGCCCCGCTGCAGGTGCACACCCCCTCGGCCGGCGCGAGCGCGCAGCCGGCCCGGACCGGCGTGCCGGTCATCGCGGTGCTGGGCACCTCGATGAACTCGGGCAAGTCCACCACCCTGGGCTGCCTGGTCAACGGGCTGACCAATGCCGGGCTGGATGTTGCAGCCGGCAAGGCCACCGGCACCGGGGCCGGCAACGACCCGAACCTCTTCAAGGACGCCGGCGCGGTGTCAGTGGCCGACTTCACCGACTTCGGCTACCCGACCACCTACATGGTGCGCTACGAGCAGGTCCGCGACCTGCTGGTGGCGATGATCCGCGAGCAGGCCGCCACCGGCGCCGACGTGGTCGTCATCGAGATCGCCGACGGATTGTTCCAGGGCGAGACCTCCCGCCTGCTGAACGACCCGGTCTTCTCCCGGCACGTGGACCGGGTGCTGTTCAGCGCCCAGGACGCGCTGGGCGCGCTGGCCGGCGAGCAGATCCTGCTCTCCGCCGGACTGGACCTGGCCGCGGTCTCCGGGCGCCTGACCGCCTCCCCGCTGGCCGCCGACGAGGCCCGCGCCAACCTGCGCACCCAGGTCATCGACACCTTCGAGCTGTGCGACCCGCAGGTCGCCACGGCGCTGCTGCCGCGCTCCTAGCCGCGGCGGCGAAGGCAAGCCATGCAGGAGAAGACGGACACCGGGATGGGCGAGCGGGCGCGGCGCGGCAAGCTGCCGGCCCTGTGGGCCCCCGGACGCCGGGCGGCGCTGTCGTGGCTGCTGGGCCTGGGGCTTGGCATGGGCGCGCTCACGGTGCTGCTGGCCTGGCTCACCGGGCAGCTGACCCGCGCCTTCACCGTTTCCGGGCTCTGGCTGGTGCTGGGCCTGGCGCTCGCGTTCGGGCTGGGCAAGTTCGCCGAGCGGGTGCTGGCCGAGAAGCTGGGGCAGCACTACGTGGCGCAGCTGCGCGGCGGGCTGCTGAAGCAGTCGCTGACCGCCGACCGGGCCCCGGGGCTGGGCATCACCGTCGCCCGCTCCACCAACGACCTCTCCTCGGTGCGCAACTGGGTGATCCAGGGCATCGTGCCGCTCATGGCGGGCATCCCGCTGCTGCTCTTCGCGCTGGCCGGGCTGTACCTCAGCGCGCCGCCGCTGGCGCTGGCGCTGCTCATCCCGCTGGGACTGGAACTGCTGCTGCTCGGGGTGCTGGCCCCGGGAGCCTACGGCGCGGCCCGGGTGCTGCGCCGGCGCCGCGGGGCGCTGGCCTCGCGGATCGCCGAAACCCTGGGCGCCGCCACCTCCGTGCGGGCCGCCGGGGGCGTGGGGCGCGAGGTGGGCCGGCTGCAGGACACCGCCGGTCGCATGGCAGCCGCCGCAGTGCACCGCGCGCGATTCGCCGGGGCGCTGCGCGCCAGCGCGCTGGCCGTGCCGCTGATGGGCAGCGTGCTGCTGGTGGGCCTTGCCTCCAGCGCCGGGCTGCCGGCCTCCGCGATCACCAGCGGACTGCTGCTGCTGGGCATCAGCAGCGCGGTGCTCGGGGAATTCGGGCGCATGGTCGAATACCGGCAGAACTACAAGGCCGCCCGGCGGATCCTGGCCCCGCTGCTGGCCCAGTTGGCCGCGCGCGGCACCGGCGCCGGGACCCGGCTGCCGGTGGGCGCGCCTGGCAACACCCCGGACGTGGTGCGCCTGCAGCCGGCCGCCGGCCCGGACGGGCGGGCCTGGCCCACGCTGCTGGCAGGTCCGGGCGAGCGCATCGAGGTGGGCGGCGGCCGGGCCGCGCAGCAGCTGCTGCACCGGCTGGCCACCACCGGGCTGGCCTCGGATCCCCAGCCCCACGGGGCCTGGGTGGGCGGACGGAACCTCGGGCTGGTCCCCGAACGCAGCCGGCGCCGGCTGCTGGGCGCCGCGCTGTCAGGGATGGTGCTCGAACGCGGGTCCATCGCCCGCGCGCTGCGCTACCGGCGCCCGCAGGGAAGCCTGGAGGAGGCGCTGCGGCTGGCGCAGCTGTTCGGGCTGGATGTCGACGAGCTGCCCGACGCGGAGGCGACCATGCTGCGCCGCGGCGGCGAACCGCTGGACGACGCGCAGCGCGCCGGGCTGCTGCTGGCCCGGGCGCTGCTGGAGAAGCCGGCGCTGCTGGTGCTCGACGGGCTGCCGGGGGCGCTGTTGCCGGGCGCGGCCCGCGAGGCGGGCAGGCTGCTGCAGGACTACCCGGGGGTGCTGCTCTACCGCGGGACGCTGCCCGGACTGCAGCCCACCCGCGGCTGGGAACCGCAGGCGCGCACCTAGCGAGCGTCCCGGGACATCGCGCGCAGCCCGTGCACCGTGGCCATCACCGCCAGTGTATTGGTGTCCAGATCCGGCGGCGCCTCGCCGTCGGACCGTTCGCGCGCGGTGAGCAATGCGGCGCCGAACATCGCGCGGGCGGAAGCGGCCAGCAGCGGCTCGGGCACCTGCACCGCGCGGCGCAGCGCCTCGGTGATCTGGTCGGTGATCCGGTGGCGGAACTCCTGCACCTGCTCGCCCCACGGGCTTTCGCCGCGCTGCTGCTCGCTGACCCACAGCTGGGCGTAGGAGGGGTACTCCTGCACGAAGCCGAACGCGGAGCGCACCATCGCCTCCAGCGCCGCCATCGGATCCTCCACCGCCGCGTCCCGGCCCAGCTGGTCCAGCAGCTTGCGCGCGCCGAACTCCAACAGCGCGCCGATCATCTTCTCCTTGGAGCCGAAGTTGTAGTAGACGGTGCCCTTGGAGACCCCTGCGGCGCGGGCGATCTCGTCGACCGACACCGCGTTGACCCCGCGCCGGCCCAGCAGCGCCATCGACGCGGCGAACAGCCGCTCCTTCGAATCGGTGGCGCGCACCCGCGGGCGGGCGCCGAACTGCCCTGTCATTCGCCCAGCTCCGGCTGCAGGGTCTTCAGCGTCCAGGTCTTGTGCAGGCGCACCGCCAGCAGGCTGCAGCCCAGACCCAGCAGCGTGTAGCCAACCAGCACGCCGCCGATGGCCGACAGCATGCCCAGATCCGCCCCGTACATCAGGTGGCGCATGCCCAGCACCACCGAGCTCATCGGCAGGATCTGGTGCAGCACGTGCAGCGGCTCGGGCAGCGTCTCCCAGGGGAAGGTGCCGCCGGCGGTGACCAGCTGCAGCACCATCAGCACCAGCACCACGAACTTGCCGGCGGTGCCCAGCAGGGCGTAGATGCCCTGGATCAGGGCGCTGAAGCACAGCGCCGCGAGCAGGAACAGGCCCCAGGTCAGCCACGGGTGGGCGGTGTTCAGGCCGAGCCCGAAGTGCACCACCGCGAACAGCAGGCTGGTCTGCAGCAGCGCCAGCCCGGCGAAGGGCAGCCAGCCGCCGATGGCGATCTTCCAGTTCACGCCGTTGGAGGCCAGCGCGCGGGTGGTGATCGGGCGGACCACCTGGGTCAGGATCAGCACGCCGATGAACGTCGCCAGGGTCATGAAGAACGGGGCCAGCCCCTCGCCGTAGGCGTGCGCCTCGGCCTGCTTCTGCTGGGTCACCGAGACCGGGTCGCCGATCACGTTCGCCAGCTTGTCGCTGGTCTTCGCATCCGGGTCGGGGACCTGTCCCACGCCGTCCGCCAGGCCGCTGGACAGCTCGCCCGAGCCGTCCTCCAGCTGGGTGGTGCCGTCCGAGAGTTCGCCGACGCCCTCGGAGAGCTGCACCAGCCCGGAGTGCAGCGCCCCGGAGCCGTCCACCAGCGCCCCGGCGCCGGAATCCAGCTCGCCGGCTCCCGAGGCCGCCTGGGTGGCGCCGTCCAGCGCGTCGTGCTGGCCGCCGGCCAGGGTAGAGGCCCCGGAGGCCAGGGTCTTGGCGCCGGACGCCAGGTCGGAGCCGCCGTCGGCGGCCGTGGAGATGCCCTCCACCAGGGAGGGGACCGCGGCGTTGAGCTTGCCGGTGCCCGCGGACAGGGTGCCCAGGCCCTTGGCGAGCTCGGCATTGCCGTCGGCCACCTGCTGGGAGCCGCCGGCCAGCGCGTCAAGGCTTGACTGCACGGCGCCCAGCTCGGCGCGGACCTTCGCCGCCTCGTCCTTCACCGCCTGGCTCGCGGTCGAGTCGTCCACGGCGCCGGCGAGGTCCTTGGCGATCTTCTCCGCCTGTTCTTCGCTCAGCGCGCCGGAGGCCACGAGTGCATCCAGGCGCTGGGACATCGCATCTTCCACCTGGCCCAGCCGGTCCTTCGCGTCGGCCTGCAGCTGGTCGATCACCTCGATGGCCCCGTCCGCGGTGGCGGCGAGCTTGGCATTGCCGTCGGCGACCTGCTTGGAGCCGGCGGCCAGCTGGTCGGCGGCCTTCTTGGCGCTGTGCGCTCCGTCATCCAGCCGCTTTACCGAGTCAGGCAGCGCTGCGGTCTTGGACTCCAAGGTGTCCAGCCCGGCGGAGAGCTTGCCTGCGCCGGCGGAGAGTTCGGCGGCGCCGGAGGCGAGCGAGTCGGCCCCGTCGGCCAGCTTGCCCTGCCCGGCGACCAGCGAATCCAGCCCGGTGCTCAGCGAGCTGGTGCCGGCCTTGAGCGCGAGCGTGCCGTCGGCCAGCTGGGAGCTGCCGTCCACCAGCTTGGTGGTGCCGTCGGCCAGGGTGAGCACGCCGTCGCCCAGGGACAGGGTGCCCTCGTAGACCTGCTTGGCGCCGTCGGCGGCCTCGCCCATCGACTGGTGGATGTCCACGAAGCCGGCGATCATGGCGGAGGCGGTTTCGGTGCCGACCTCATTGGCCACCGAGGTGCGCACCTCGCCGGCCAGGGTCTTGGCGAAGTTGCTGACCATGAAGTTGTTCGCGTCGTTGGTCAGCAGCACGATGTCCGCCTGGGTGGCGTCCTTGAAGTCCCCCGGGGAGGTCAGCGCCGCGGAGAAGTCCTCGGGCAGGATCATCGCGAAGGCGTAGGTGCCGTCGGAGACCGCCTGCTCGGCCGCTTCGCGGGTGTCCAGCTGGGCCCAGCTGAAGGTGCCGTCCTCGTCCAGCGACTCGACCACGGTGTCGCCGACCTGCTTCTCCTTGCCGTCGACGGTGGCGCCCTCATCGAGGTTGACCACCGCGGCGGTGACATTGTCCAGGTTGGACTGCGGATCCCAGTTGGCGTAGAGGTAGAGCGCGCCGTACAGCAGCGGCACGCAGGTGATGGCGATGAGCGCGAGCTTGGGCAGCGTGCCGCGGGTCATGCGCTTGAGTTCGGAAAGCGCCAGACGCAGTGTCGTCATGGGTTAGTCCTTTGCTTGGCTGGGGTCGCTGGCCGGCCGCGGGGTCGGCGTGGGGGTGTCCTGTTCTTCCGGCGTTCCGGGTTCCGCGCTGGCCGATGGGTCTTGAACCGGTTCGGAAGGCTCGGGTTCGGCGGGCTCCGATTCGGCGGGCTCGTGCGGCGGTTCTGCGACGGCCGGCACCATGGCGGTGGCCGGCTCGATCGGCATAACCGGCTCGGCAGGCTCACCTGGTTCGGACGGTTCGACGTGCTCGTCCAGCCCGGTCCGGATCCGGTCATCGGAGTCCTCAGAGGTTTCTTCCGGCGCGGCGTCGGGGAGCGGTGCAGGTGCTTCATCCGATGCGAGGCCATCGGCCCATTCGGCCACCCCGAGGTAGGCCACCGGACCGGTCCAGCTGTCGGGGATCCGGGCCACCGTGGCGACCACGGCGAACTGGCGGTCCGACAGGGCAAAGCGCTCCAGGGCTTCGAGCCATGCCTCGTCCTCGCCCAGGTGCCGGTCGGGCGAATCCACGACCAGCAGCCTGGTCTGCGGATTCTCGGCGGCCAGCTGCGTGAGCATCTCGGTCATGCGCACTGGATCGACCGCGTCGACCCAGTCGCCGGCGATGTCGCCGTAGCCGTGCTCCGCCATCCACTTCTTGGGATTCGGCTTGCGCCACGGCGGCGAGGGGATCAGCGAGAGGTCCTCGCTGACCACGTCCCGGACCTTCAGGTGCGCCTCGGGATCGTTGATGTTCGGGGAGTCGACCACCGCGCTGTGCTTGCGCAGGTGGGCCAGGCGCGAGCTGCTGCCCCAGGTCACCGTGCCGCCGCCGGGCTTCATCCGGCCTGAAAGCAGCAGGGCCAACGCGGTGCGCGCGCCCTGCGGTTCCCCGGCGACAAGCAGCATTTCCCCGGGCGCGACGCTCAGGGAAGTGGGCGGAACCAGTTCGCTATGGCGTCCCTGGAATGAAATCGAGTCTGCAACAAGCACGTTAACGAGACTAATTGAACTGACCGGTCAGTTCAATTAGTGGGAATATCTTTTGCATCACCTCTGGACGTAAAGCGCGTAATGCATTTGGATGATTCATGAGCTGTCACCGAGTGCGCCCGGGGGAATTCACGGCGAATTCAAGTTCGTCTGGTTTATTCGGTGCTGAGCTTACGGCGCGGTCACCTGTCCGCGCTCACGACACCGACGTTGGGAATCACATGCGCAAACGCACCAGCATGGCTCTTGCGGCCGCTGTTCTGGGCGCCAGCCTCGCGGCTGGCGGAATCGTGCCGGCCACGGCCGACGACCCCGGAATCACCTCGATCGAGGAAATCCAGGGAACCACCGACGCTTCTCCTCTCGCGGGGCAAAAGGTGACGGTCCAGGGTGTAGTCACCGGGGCCTATGCCGAAGGCGGCATCCGCGGCTTCTACCTGCAGACCGCGGGCAGCGGCGCGGAGATCTCGCCGCTGGGCAGCTCCGGCATCTTCATCTACGCGCCGCGGCAGGTTTCCTCGCTCGCCGTGGGCGACCACGTGGAAGTCGCGGGCACCGTGTCCGAATACTTCGGTCTGACCCAGATCAGCGCCTCCGGCGTGCAGCAGCTGGACGAACCGGCCGAAGCGGTCAAGCCGCTGGCGATCGCGCTGCCGGCCTCGGATGCCGCCCGCGAGCGCTTCGAATCCATGGTGGTCGACCCGCAGGGTCGGTTCACTGTCTCGGACAACTACTCGCTGAACCAGTTCGGCGAGGTCACCCTCGCGCAGGGAACCAGCAGCATCGTGCCCGGAGAGCGCACGCTGCGCCAGCCCACCGACGTCTTCGCCCCGGGCAGCGCCCAGGCCCTGCAGCTGGCCGCCGAGAACGAGCAGCGGGCCATCGTGCTGGACGACGGCGCGACGCTGAACTTCTCAAGCGCCTCCAACACCTCGGTGCCGCTGCCGTACCTCGATGCGCAGCGCCGGGTCACCGTGGGAGCGGCTGCGACCTTCACCGATCCGGTGATCATGGACTACCGCTACGACCTGTGGAGGCTGCAGCCGACCGGACAGGTGACCGGTGCGCAGGATGCTGACATCCCGGTCAGCTTCGAGCAGATCGACAGCGGCGAGCCGGAGGACGTCGGGGGCAATGTGAGCGTCGGCAGCTTCAACGTGCTCAACTACTTCACGACTACCGGCGACAGCCTCGAGGGCTGCACCTACTACAACGACCGCCAGGGTGTTCCGGTGACGGTGCGCGGGGGCTGCGACGCCCGCGGCGCGGCCACGGAGGCAAGTCTGGAGCGGCAGCAGTCCAAGATCGTGGCGGCGCTGAACAAGTTCGACGCCGACGTCGTGGTGCTTGAGGAGATCGAGAACTCGGCGCGCTTCGGCCAGGACCGCGACGCCGCGCTGGCGCACCTGGTTGGCGAGTTGAATGCCGCGGCCGGGGAGAACCGCTGGAGCTACGTGCCGAGCCCCGGCGCGGTTCGGGCCGACGAGGACGTGATTCGCACGGCGATGATCTACCAGCGCGATGCGGTGAAGCTGATCGGCAAGTCCACGATCCTCCAGGACCCCGCCTTCGACAACGCCCGCGACCCGATGGCCCAGGCCTTCCAGCGTGTGGGCGGCAACCAGAAGACCCGCTTCCTGGTGGTTGCCAACCACTTCAAGTCCAAGGGATCCGATCCCAAGGACGGGTCGGCCAACGCCGACAAGGGCGACGGCCAGGGCGCGTGGAACGCCGCGCGCGTCGAGCAGGCCACCGCGCTGGTCGAGTTCGCCGATTCGCTGAAGAAGACCTCGAACACCGACCAGATCCTGCTGGCCGGTGACTTCAACTCCTACTCGGCCGAGGATCCGATCAAGGTGCTGGCCGATGCCGGGTACGTCGACCTGGGCGCCAAGGCCGATTCGCGCAGCTACCTGTTTGCCGGGCTGACCGGTTCGCTAGACCACGTCTTCGCCTCGAAGCCGTTGGCGCGGAAGGTGGCAGGACAGGACATCTGGAACATCAACGCGACCGAATCCATCGGCTACGAGTACAGCCGCTACAACTACAACGTGACCCAGCTGGTCACCGGAGACCAGTACCGCTCCTCTGACCACGATCCGGTGCTGGTGGGCCTGCAGCTGGACAAGAAATAGCGGCGCCAGGCTAATAGCTGCCGGGCCCGGTCGCCTGCGCGCAGATTGCGTGCACGCGACCGGGCCGCTTGCGTCGACGCCCCGACGGCAGGGAAATTGGGGGTTGACACTTCGTGGATCCCCGGGCAATCTTAGTGGAGATGATTTGTGAGAGCGCTCACACGGTTGATGCGCGAGTGCTGTTGCGACTCATGCTGCATCGGAAACTCTGCGGAGTTTTATTTTTTCCTCAATTTTGAGAGCGCTCTCACGGCATCTCGGGACGCTCGAAATTTCACTCGCAAGCTCAGCACTCTGAACGGAGTCACCGTGGACATCACACGCACATCCCGCATCGCCAAAGCGGCCGCCGTCGCCGGAAGCCTGGCCCTGCTGGCCACAGGTTGCGGCGGCAACAACAACGCGACCAGTGAACAGCCGGCATCCCCAGACAACCCGATCACCCTGACAGTGACCACCTTCGGCACCATGGGGCTGGATGACCTGTATACGAAGTACGAATCAGAGAATCCGGGAGTCAAGATCCAGGCGACGAACATTGATACCGGCGGCAACGCGCTGACCGACTGGAAAACCAAGCAGGCGGCAGGTGCGGGCCTTCCCGACGTGCAGGCCGTCGAGGAGGGGTGGCTTGGCCAGGTCATGACCGTCTCCGACTCGTTCACCGACCTGCGCGACTACGGCGCGGGTGACATTGCCGGCCAATGGGTCGACTGGAAGGTCCAGCAGGCCACCGACGACGAAGGCCGAATCATCGGCTACGGCACCGACATCGGGCCGATGGGGCTGTGCTACAACGCGGACCTCTTCAAGGAAGCGGGCCTGCCCAGCGAGCGCGATGCGGTGGCCGAACTCTTCGGTGGCGACAACGCCACCTGGGAGCAGTTCGTCGACGTTGGCAAGGACTACGTGAAGGCCTCGGACAAGGCCTTCTACGACCAATCCGGCTTCGTATGGAATTCCATGGTCAACCAGCTCGACGAGGGCTACTACAAGGCCGACGGAACCTTGAACATCGAGGGCAACACGCAGCTGCGCGAGCGCTGGGACCTGCTGGCCGATGCGGCCTCCAACGGACTGTCTTCCGGGCAGACCCAGTGGGACTGGGGCAAGGGACAGGCATTCGTCGACGGTTCCTTCGCCACCATGCCGTGTCCGGGATGGATGCTCGGAGTCGTCAAGGGGCAGATCGAGGGCGCCGGCGGCGATTCGACCGGCGGTTGGGACTTTGCCGACGTCTTCCCCGGCGGCCCTGCGAACTGGGGCGGAACCTTCCTGACCGTGCCTGCGACCTCGCAGCATCCGGCCGAGGCGGCGAAGCTGGCCCAGTGGCTGACCAGCGCGGATTCCCAAGCCGCCGCCTTCGAGGTGGCCGGAACCTTCCCGAGCAGCCTCGACGCGCAGCAGTCCGAAGCGGTGACCGGAGCCAATGACCTGACCAAGTTCTTCAACGACGCGCCGATCGGGAAGATCCTGGCCAACCGCGCCGAGGGAGTCAAGGCCCAGTTCAAGGGGCCGAACGACTCGGTCATCCAGGAGCAGGTCTTCGGCCCGGCCACCATCGCGCTGGATTCCGGAACGGATGGACAGAAAGCGTGGAACGACGCGCTGGCAACCTTGAAGGACCTGGACATCAAGTAGCGGCCGACGCAATCGGTACCCGGGTCTGCCGACCCGGGTACCGAGGAAGAAGCGAACAATTTTCATGAGCACCATGACCAACAAGCCTCCCGGAGCCAGCACCGGGCCTGCCGGGCGCAAAGCTCGGCCGTCAGCACCCACACCCGAGAAGCTCCGGGAGGACCAGCTGACCGGGAAACAGCGGCACCGCCACTTCTTCAGCCGGCTGGACTACAAGTACTCGCCGTACCTCTACGTTGCACCGTTCTTCATCCTCTTCGCACTCGTCGGGCTCTTCCCGCTGGTCTACACCTTCGTGGTCTCCATCAACGACTGGGATCTGCTGGGCGGAGCGGGGGAGTGGGTGGGGCTGGAAAACTATACCGCGGAGTTGTCCTCGCCGCTGTTCTGGAACTCCCTGTTTAATACGTTCAGCATCTTCCTGCTCTCGGCCATCCCGCAGCTGGCGATCGCGACGTTCATCGCCGCGATGCTGGACCAGAACCTCCGAGCCAAGACCTTCTGGCGCATGAGCGTGCTGGTGCCATATGTGGTGACCCCGGTCGCCGTCACGCTGATCTTCTCCAACGCCTTCGACGAAAAATACGGCTTGATCAACAACCTGCTCCAGGTTTTCAACGTGGATCCAGTGGCTTGGAAGACCTCCGTGTTCCCATCCCACCTGGCCATAGCCACGATGGTGAACTGGCGCTGGACCGGATACAACGCGCTGATCCTGCTGGCCGCCATGCAGGCGGTTCCGCGCGAGCTGCACGAGTCGGCCGCGCTCGACGGCGCGGGCAAGCTGCGCAGGTTTTTCTCCATCACGCTGCCTAGCATCCGGCCGACCATGATCTTCGTGATCATCACGGCCACCATCGGCGGAATGCAGATCTTCACCGAGCCGAAGCTTTTCAACGCCAGCAGCTCGGTCCCCGGCGGACCCGACCGCCAATACCAGACAACCGTGCTGTATCTGTGGGATCTGGCGTTCAATCGCGGGGACTTCGGCCGGGCTTCGGCCGTGGCCTGGATGCTGTTCCTGATCATCATCCTCATCGGAGTCATCAACTTCCTGTTGTCCAGGAAGATCGCTTCCTCCGGCGAGAAGCGCGCCGGCCGCCGGCCAGCGCGTCGCGGCCGGAGAGCCGGCAAAACCGCCATACCGGCCAGCGGACAGGACATGGCAGAGGCCAGGAGGAGAAACCATGGTTAACCAGACCCTTAATAGGGCAGCCCCGCTGCCGCGACGCAAGCGGTCCCATAGCTTCACAACCGAAAGCCGGCCGGGATTCCTGGTCTACGGCATCCTGCTCGCGTTCTTCTTGGGCAGCACCTACCCGCTGTGGTATTCGATGGTCATCGGATCCTCGGATTCTGGGGTCTTCGCTTCGGCCAGGCCTCCGCTGCTGCCGGGCGGACACTTCTGGAGCAACGTGGCCGAGGTGTTCAACACCGTCGACTTCTGGGCGGCCCTGGGCAACAGCCTGGTGGTGTCCTCCGTGATCACGCTGTCGGTCGTGTCCTTCTCCACGCTGGCCGGGTACGCCTTCGCCAAGCTTCGTTTCCGCGGCCGCGAGGGCCTGCTGGTTTTCGTGATCGCGACCCTAGCGGTGCCCACCCAGCTGGGCATCATCCCGCTGTTCATGATGATGAAGGAATTCGGCTGGACCGGTTCGCTGGGAGCCATCATGATCCCGACCCTCGTCACAGCGTTCGGGGTGTTCTTCATGCGCCAGTATCTGGTGGACAACATCCCCGATGAACTGATCGAGGCCGCCCGCGTGGACGGCGCCAGCATGATCGGCACGTTCTGGCATGTGGGGGTTCCCGCCGCCCGCCCGGCCATGGCGATCCTGTCGCTATTCACCTTCATGACCGCATGGACCGACTACCTGTGGCCCATGCTGGTGGCCCCGCAGACCCCCACGCTGCAGGTGGCATTGAGCCAGCTGCAATCCGCCCGCTACGTCGACTACACCATTGTGATGGCCGGTGCGCTGATGGCCACCATTCCGCTGCTGGTGCTGTTCGTCGTGGCCGGCAAGCAACTCGTTTCCGGAATCATGACAGGAGCTGTCAAAGGCTAATGACTCGACATCTATCCCAATCATTCGCGTGGCCCGAGCACTTCATCTGGGGTTCGGCCACGGCGGCGGCACAGATCGAAGGCGCAGCGCATTCCCACGGAAAAGAGGATTCCATCTGGGACGCGTTCGCCCGCACTCCCGGGGCCATCGCTGGCGGGGACGACCTGCAGGTCGCGGTGGACCACTACCATCGCTACAGCGAAGACGTGGCCCTGATGCGCGAGCTGCATCTGGACTCCTATCGGTTCTCCACCAGCTGGGCCCGGATCGTGCCCGGAGGGCGGGCCGTCAACCAGCAGGGGCTGGACTTCTACTCGCGGCTGGTCGACGAGCTGCTGGAGCACGGCATCCTGCCCTGGCTGACGCTGTACCACTGGGACCTGCCGCAGGCACTGGAGGAACTCGGCGGCTGGGCCAACCGGGATACCGCGTTCCGATTCCTGGAGTATGCCGAGGTGGTCCATGCGAAGCTGGGGGACCGGGTCACCCACTGGACGACATTCAACGAGCCCTTGTGCTCATCGCTGATCGGCTACGCCGCTGGCGAGCACGCGCCGGGACGGCGGGAACCTGCCGCCGCGCTGGCCGCCGTGCACCACCAGCATCTGGCGCACGGGCTGGCCACTGCCCGGCTGCGCGAGCTGGGAGCAGAACACCTGGGCATCACCTTGAACCTGACCAACGCGGTGCCCGATGACCCCGCCGACCCGGTGGACCTTGAAGCCGCGCGCCGAATCGACGCCCTGTGGAACCGCATGTACCTGGACCCGATCTTGCGCGGCGGATACCCGGCAGACCTGTTGGAGGACGTCGGCGACCTCGGACTGAATGCGGTGATCAAGGACGCGGATGCGATGCTCATCGCGCAGCCCATCGATTTCCTCGGCGTCAACCACTACCATGACGACAATGTGTCCGGGCATCCGCTGGCCGCTGGCGAACCGGCGGCCCTGGTACCCACGGATTCGCCGAAATCCTCGCCGTTCGTCGGCAGCGAGCACGTCACCTTCCCCACCCGCCATCTTCCGCGCACGGCCATGGGCTGGGAGGTGAACCCGCAAGGGCTGCGCGTGCTGCTCAACCGGCTGCGGGACGACTATCCGAACTTGCCGCCGCTGTACATCACCGAAAACGGGGCGGCGTATGAGGACGCGGTCACCGCACAGGGCACGGTGGAGGACCCGGAGCGGGAGGAATACATTTTCAGCCATCTGGACGCGGTGGCCGGGGCCCTCTCCGACGGGGTGGACGTGCGGGGCTACTTTCTCTGGTCGCTGCTGGACAACTTCGAGTGGGCCTGGGGCTACAACAAGAGGTTTGGAATCATCCACGTGGACTACCGGACGCAGCAACGCACCATCAAGAACAGCGGCCGGGCCTACGCCAGGCTCATCGCCGCCAACCGTACAATGGCATGACGCCCGGACCCGGGGTGCGGCGATCAAACCGCGCCCCGGATCCCCAGCGTCCAGGATCGGCGAAAGCCCTTGAAGTAAAGAGAACAAGCATGTCCGAAGCACGCAAGCAGCAACCGACGCTGGAACTCGTTGCAGAGCGCGCCGGGGTCTCCCGCGCCACGGTGTCCCGCGTCGTCAATGGTTCGGAGAAGGTCAAACCGGAAGCGATGCGCGCGGTGGAACAGGCGATCCGAGAGCTGAACTACGTGCCCAACCGGGCGGCCCGCTCGCTGGCCCAAGGAAGAACCAATGCGATCGCGCTGGTGGTTCCGGAAAACACCGCAAAATTCTTCGCCGATCCGTATTTCGCAAAGGTGGTCCAGGGCGCCGCCCAGTATCTGGCTGATACCGAGTTCATGCTCTCGCTGCTGCTGTCCACCGAATCCGATCCCGGGAAAACCACACGCTATCTGCGCGGCGGCAATGTGGACGGCGCCCTGGTGCTGTCCCACCACTCCGCCGACCGTTCCTACGCGGATCTCGGCGGGCAGCTCCCGCTGGTGTTCGGCGGCCGAACCATGAGCACCGACCAGAACGAAATCTACGTGGTCGACATCGACAATATCGCCGCGGCGAAGCAGGCCACCAACGTGATCATCGATCGCGGACGCCGGCACATCGCCACCATAGCCGGACCGCAGGATATGGGAGCGAGCCTCGACCGCCTGACCGGGTTCACCCAAGCGCTGGCCGAGTCGGGACTCGAACCAGCGGCGGTGCTGGAAAGCGATTTCACCCCCGATAGCGGACACCACCTGATGAGCCAGCTGATCGAATCGGGTGCAGACATCGACGGGTTGTTCGTGGCCAGCGCCCAAATGGCTTTCGGCGCGCTGCAGGCGATGGCGGGCGCCGGGCTCAATATTCCGCAGGATGTCTCCGTGACCACGGTCGACGACGACGCTTTCGCACGCAACGCCGTCCCGCCGCTGACCACGATTGCCCAGCATCCGGAGCGCCAAGGGGCGGTCATGGCCGAGATACTGATCAAACGGATCAATGGCGAAAGTGTGCCCGAATGGAGCATCATGGACACCGAATTGATCCTGCGCGCTTCGCACTAGCACTCTCCAGGATGTCCTGCGTTCCGGCGGGAAGCCGGAACGCAGGTTAAAACAGAAATTCCCACTCTTTCGAGCGGGAATTTCACTTTGTGCGCCCAAAGGGATTCGAACCCCTGACCTTCTGTTCCGTAGACAGACGCTCTATCCAGCTGAGCTATGGGCGCATATTCATTTGTTTGCCGCCTTGACGACTTGAATAACAATACACGAGATTCCGCGGCGGCAAAAATCGAAAAGGCCAAAAGTGCCCGGTCTCACATTGAAGGGAAGTCCTGCCCGGCAAGTGCCTCGTCGGGCCCGGTTTCCAGCAGGCGCTGGTAGAGGTTGTGGTCTTGCCAGTGGCCCGCGATCTTCAAATAGCGCGGCGCCATGCCGATCTGCTCGAAGCCGCATTTTTGCAGCACCCTTTGCGATGCGTGATTGTGCAGCAGCGTGCTGGCTTCGATGCGGTGCAGGCCAAGGGCCGAGCCGGCGATCCGGCAGGTGGCGCGCACCGCGAAGGTCGCTAATCCCCGGCCGGCCAGCTTGGCATCCATCCAGTATCCGAGGTTGGCGCTTTGAAAGGGCCCCCGGACAACCCCGGTGAGGGTGAAGCGTCCGATGATCCGGCCCTCCTCGAAGAGCGCCGCCGGATAGGCGAGCCCGGCGGCGTGGCTACCGAGCTGGATTTCGAGATTCCTCCGCTGCCAGTCCGGCGTGAAGAATTCCTCGGTGCGCTCGGGTTCCCAGGGGGCCAGGTGTTCCCTGTTTCGACGATAGGCGGCGGCCAATTCCTCAGCGTCGCCCAGGTGAAGGAGGCGCAGTATCGCGCCGTGGCTTGAACTCACTGGAAATTGCATAACGCTCCTCGGGAAGCAAAAAAATTCCCACTCTTTCGAGTGGGAATTTCACTTTGTGCGCCCAAAGGGATTCGAACCCCTGACCTTCTGTTCCGTAGACAGACGCTCTATCCAGCTGAGCTATGGGCGCATATTTATTTGTTTTGCTCCGCCGTGGCGAACCTCGAATAACTATACAGGTGGTTGCGTGTACGTACAAATCGAGGGCGCGTATCGCCGGGAAGCGGCGGAAAACCGGTTTTATGAAGAACCGAAAAGGGTACCGGTCTACGTGACCTTCATCACATTAACGCGGGGTGTTGAATTGGCAAACCCCCGGAATTCCGGGGATCTGTACTAACTCAGTTTAGCCCACCTTGAATCGTGAGGTTTGAGTCACAGGGTTTGGGGAAGTGCCACCCCCTAGCCTTGTTTTATCGCTAGTTCAGCCCAATGGAGGGAATCGACAATGAGCACGAGCTCGGATCAGAACGTAATCGACGCAGCGCCCACTTCGCATGTGAAGCTGGCAGCCTGGGTCGAGGAAGTTGCCGCACTGACGAAGCCGGATCGTGTTTATTGGGTTGACGGATTAGCTGAAGAGAATGACCGCCTGTGCGCCGAGCTTGTTGAAGCCGGCACCCTGGTCAAGCTGACCGACCCGAACTTCCCCAACTCCTACGCCGCATTCTCCGATCCCAAGGACGTTGCCCGCGTAGAAGAGCGCACCTTCATCTGCTCCGAAAAGGAAGAAGATGCGGGCTTCACCAACAACTGGGAAGACCCGAAGATCATGAAGGAGCGTCTGAACGGCCTGTTCGACGGCTCCATGCGCGGCCGCACCATGTACGTGATTCCTTTCGTCATGGGCCCGCTGGATGCAGAGCAGCCAGCCTACGGTGTCGAGCTCACCGACTCCGCCTACGTTGTCACCTCCATGCGCATCATGGCCAAGATCGGCAATGAAGTCCTGCGCAAGATGGAAGCGGAGAACGCTTTCTTCGTTCCTGCACTGCACTCGATTGGTGCCCCGCTTGAGCCGGGACAGGAAGATGTCGCCTGGCCGTGCAACGAAGACAAGTGGATCGTGCACTTCCCTGAAGAGCGCGCCATCATGTCCTACGGCTCCGGCTACGGCGGAAATGCCCTGCTGGGCAAGAAATGCTACTCGCTGCGCATTGCCTCGGCCATGGCCCGCGACGAGGGCTGGCTTGCCGAGCACATGCTCATCCTGAAGCTGACCAGCCCGCAGAACAAGTCGTACCACATCGCGGCCGCCTTCCCGTCGGCCTGCGGCAAGACCAACCTAGCGCTGCTGGATCCGACCATCGACGGCTGGAAGACCGAGACCCTGGGCGATGACATCAACTGGATGCGCATCGGCAAGGACGGCGAGCTGCGCGGCGTGAACCCGGAATACGGCCTGTTCGGCGTGGCACCGGGCACCGGCTGGTCCACCAACCCGAACGCCATGCGCGCCATCACCAAGGGCAACTCCATCTTCACCAACGTCGCGCTGACCGACGAAGGCGGCGTGTGGTGGGAAGGCATGACCGACGAGGCTCCTGCGCACCTGACCGACTGGCTGGGCAACGACTGGACCCCGGAGTCCGGCACCAAGGCAGCGCACCCGAACTCCCGCTTCTGCACCCCGATCGACCAGGTCGACATGCTGTCGCAGGACTACTACTCGCCAAACGGCGTGAAGATCGACGCGATCCTGTTCGGCGGCCGCCGCAAGACCACCATCCCGCTGGTGACCGAGGCCCGCAGCTGGACCAACGGCATTTTCATGGGCTCGACACTGTCCTCGGAGACCACCGCGGCAGCTGCCGGCGCCGTGGGCCAGGTCCGCCGCGACCCGATGGCCATGCTGCCATTCATCGGCTACAACGCCGGCGACTACCTGAACCACTGGGACCAGATCTCGGGCAAGCTCAACCCAGAGCAGATGCCGAAGATCTTCCTGGTCAACTGGTTCCGCCGCACCCCTGAGGGCGGCTTCGCCTGGCCTGGCTTCGGCGACAACTCGCGTGTCCTGAAGTGGGCAGTCGAGCGCATCGAGGGCACCGCGGACGCCAAGGAAACCGCCATCGGCTACGTGCCAACCGGCGAAGCCCTGGACCTGACCGGTCTGGAAGGCTTCACCCCGGCCGACGTGGAAACCGCCGTTGCGGTGAACACCGACGAGTGGCTGACCGAGGTCGAGAGCATCGAAGAGTGGTACGCCAAGTTCGGCGAGGCGCTGCCGGCTTCGCTGCGCGCCGAGCTGGACGGCCTGAAGGCCCGCCTGAGCGCCTAGGCATTACAAGAGGATCCCCGGCCACCCGCCATCCGCCCTTCGGGGCGGAGCACGGGTGCCGGGGATTTTTTGCGCCCGCCGGGATTCCTAACCCAGCTTCGGCTGGTGGAAGCGGTCCGCGGTGTAGACCAGGGCGCTGGCCGCGACGATGGCGCAGGCGAGCGCGGTGATCGAGAAGGCAATGGGAGAGTTATCGCCGCTCAGGCCGACCAGCGGGGTGGCCACCGCGCCGATGAAGAACTGCGCGCAGCCCAGCAGCGCGGAGCCGGATCCGGAAACCTCGCGGACCTCGGCCACGGCCAGCCCGGTGGTATTGCCCATGGTGAAGCCCACCGAGGTCACCATGACGAAGATGACCGCGCCCAGGGCCAGGCTGCGCACCCCCAGCTGGGCCATGACGGCCATGGCGATGCTGGAGGCCAGCAGGACGCTCAACGCGATGCTGATCGTGCGGCGCAGCGGTACGCGTGTGGCCAGCCGGGCCGAGACCAGACCGGCGGTCACCAGCCCCAGCGAATTGATGCCGAAGAAGACCGCATAGCCCTGCGGGCTCAGGCCCATCACGTTCTGGTACAAGAATGGCGAGGCGGAGATGTAGGCCATCATCGCGCCGAAGGCGAACGCGAACTGGATCATGTAGCCCACGAACCGGGGCTTGGACAGCGCGATGCGCAGCGGCGCCACGAAGCTTCCCGTCGAGCGCTGGTGCTGCGGGTGGGTTTCCCGGTAGATGCCGAAGGAGCCCGCCGCCATCAGCAGCGCAATCAGAGCGATGAACCACAGCACGGTGCGGAAACCGCCAAACTCGCCGAGCACCGAGCCGATCAACGGTGCCACAGCCGGTGCCACGCCGCCGAAGGTCATCAGCAGCGAGAAGATGCGGGCGGTCTGCACGCCCCGGGTGGTGTCAGCGACGATGGCCTTGGAAATCACCAGGCCTGCCGCGCCGCCCAGGCCCTGCAGGGCGCGGGCTATCGTCAGCGTCGTCAGCGTAGGCGCCACGGCTGCCACGATGGATGCGACGACAAACAGCGCGGTGCCCCAGCGCAGCGGCTTGGCCCGGCCCAGCCGGTCGGAGAGCGGCCCCCAGAAGATTTGGCCGAAGGCGATGCCCATCAGGAACGCGGTCAGCGTGAGCTGGATTCCCGAAGCGGACGTGGCGAATTCGCGGGTCATTGCCGGAAAAGACGGCAGGTACATGTCGGTGGCCAACGGGCCGGTGGTGCCCAGCAGGATCAGCAGGGCGAACAGCGGCGGCGTCAGGCGGGAACGTTCAGGGGCATTGGGCATGAGGCAATTCTATGGATCGCTGCAGGTGAACTGGGAAAGATGACCGCGCAATGCGCGGCGTATGAACCAAGGTCACAATCGGGGAACACTTTTCCCACGCCCGGGCGGGTGGGTGCAAAATCAACTAACTGTGAAAAGATGAAGTTATGGTTTTGGCACGATTGATCCTCGGGCTGTTGTGCTTGTCGCCGATGACCGGCTACGAGCTCAAGAAGCATTTTGACTCCTCTATTAACCACTTCTGGAATGCAGACAAGGCGCAGATCTACCGCACCCTGGCCCAGCTGGTGGACCAGGGGTACGCCACCGTGCGCACCGTCCCCCAGTCGAACTATCCGGACCGGCAGGAACACCACATCACCGAGGCCGGCCGGGAAGTGCTGAACCAGTGGCTTTCCAGCGGGGCCGCCCGCTCCCCGGAACGCGATCCGTTCATGGGGCAGGTCTTCTTCGCCGCGGAGCTGGAGCGCGAGGGCATCGAGCAGCTGCTGCTCGAACGCCGCCAAGCCACCCAATACGTGCTGGACGACTACCTTTCCCAGCGCGAGGGGATCGACATGCGTGCGGCAGCTGACCGCCGCAGCTTCCTCATGGCCGCCACCTTGGACCATGCAATCAGACAACAGGCCGCCGAGCTGGAGTGGCTTGACGCAGTATTGGAGCATTTGCCATGACCTCTGCCAACGACCAGGGAAAGAACCCTATGGCCGATCCGGCGCGGGACGCGACCGACTATCCCGAGGTGCATCCGGCGCGCCGAAAGCCCGAGGACAGCGCTCCGGTGCAGACCCTGGTCTTCCTGCACGGCGGCAACGTGGGCAACTGGAGCTGGGATCCGCAGGTGCTGGCCTTCGGGGACTTCAACATCCTCACCCTGCATCTGCCGGCGTTCGGCGCCCGGTTCGAGGAGAACTGGGAGGGCCTGGACTCCGCGGCGGACGATGTCGCAGCGCTGATCGCTGACGAGGTTTCCGAGGGCGGCGTCCACCTGGTGGGCATGTCCCTGGGCGGCGTCATCGCCCTGCACGTGGCGGCGCGCCACCCGGAGCTGGTCGAGTCGGTATTCGCCACCGGGGTGTCGATCGCACCGCTGGGCACCGCGGCCAAGGCGGTGCAGCGTATGCAGCTGAAGCTGATCGGCAGCGAGTGGTATTGGAAGTTCCAGGCTGGCGCCTACGGCATGGTGGACAACGAGCGCGAGCTGTTCGCCGAGCACGGGGTCAAGCTCAAGCCGGAGAACATGCGCGCGATCATGGGCGACCTCGATTCCGGCGGACTGCCGGCGGACCTGTCGGCCTACACCGGTCCCGCCCTGGTGCTGGCCGGCGCCAGCGAGCCGAAGTTCGTCCAGCGCTCCTTCCCGGCCATCGCCGAGGCCCTGCCGCAGGCGGCCATCCGCGTGGTTCCCGGCATGCACCACCAGTGGAATATCGAGAACCCGCTGCTGTTCAACTCGGTGCTGCGCCGCTGGATCACCGGGCAGCAGCTGCACCAGGTGCTGCGTGAGCCGGTGGAGCCCAAGCTGCGCGGTGCATCGTTCAAGCGCACCTCCACCCTGGAGGAAATCGACCCGCAGGAAGCAGAAGCCGCCGCCGGCGCGGCGCAGGCCCCTGACGCCGGCGCGGCCGATAGCGGCCAGCCCGCCCCGGAATCCAAGGCCAGGGGCTTCGCCGACCGGCTTGATCCGCGCAAGCTGGACCCGCGCAAGCTCGACCTGAAGAGCGCGCTGTCCAAGAAGCCCCCGGTGGCCAAGCGGCCTTCCGAATCCGACGGCTCCGCCGAATAGTTTCCCGGCAGACAGAACAGCCCGGACTGGACCCCCATATGGCCAGTCCGGGCTGTTCCGGTCTAGTGGGCTGCGCGCCTTAGGCGGCGAGCCAAACGTCCGGTCCGAAGACCTCGTAGTGGATGTGCTCGGCCGGTATGCCGGCGGCCAGCGCCTGCGAGCGCACCGCGTGCATGAACGGCAGCGGGCCGCAGAGATAGACCTGGCTGTCGGCGGTCAGCGAATCGGTCAGGTCCATGTAGCCGGCCTTGGCGTCCAGGCCCTCGGGCAGCTCGCCGCGCTCGAACCAGGTGCGGATCTTGGCGTTGGGCAGCTGGCCCAGCGATTCGAGCATCTGCTCGCGCAGTGGCCAGGAAGCGAACTCCTGGTCGGCATGCAGCACGGTGATCTCGCGGGTGGAGCCCGCCGCGGCCAGGGTCTGCAGGGCCGCGGCGCTCGGGGTGCAGCCGATGCCGGCCGTGGCGATGACCAGCGGGGCGCCCTCGGTGTCGATGACCAGGTCGCCGTACGGGTTGGACAGCTCCACGACGTCCCCGACCTTTAGCGAGTTGTGCAGGACCGGGGTGAATTCGCCGTCCACGTCCAGCTTCACGGTGACGGTGCGGCGGGTGGTGGACTCGACGTCGTTGCTCAGGGTGAACTGGCGGACCTGGCGGATGCCGTCGGCCATCGGCATGCGCATGGAGACGAACTGGCCCGGCTTGGCGATGGTGGCGGCGGTGTCATCGGCCGGTTCGAAGCTGAAGCTGACCGAATCCGCGCCGGTCGCGGTGCGCTCGACGAGCTTCCAGTTGCTGTAGATGGTGGCGTTGGCCTGCCGGGCGTAGAGGCCCTTCTCGATCTTGATCAGCGCCTGGGCCATCAGCCAGTACACCTCGGTCCAGGCTTCGGCGATTTCCGGGGTCAGCGCGTCGCCCAGGTCCTCGGCGATGGCTGCGAACAGGTGCTCGTACACGATGCCGTACTGCTCCTCGACGACGCCCAGCGAGGTGTGCTTGTGGGCGATGCGGGACAGCATGGTCTCCGGGGTGGTTTCCGGGTTGTTGACCAGGTAGGTGGCGAAGACCGCGATGGATCCGGCCAGCGCCTGCTGCTGGGTGCCGTTCTTCTGGTTCGAGCGGGAGAACATGCCATCCAGCAATTCCGGTCGGGCGGCGAACATGCGCTGGTAGAACTTCGGGGTGATGCTCGAAATTCGTTCGGCGATGATCGGCAGGGTTGCTTCGATGACCGGGCGGGACTGGGTGGACAGCATGGTGTATCTCCTCGGAGAGTGTCTGGTTTATCTTGCATTTGAAATGCAAGATTTATGCTTTAAGTTCTACGCCACGTAGAAACGAATTGCAAGTTGAGCTGCGGCACATCCGGAAAATTCCGGTTTGACTAGTGGTTTTCTGGTGGGAAAGATTACGCGCTGCGTCGCACGGTGGGGAAAGGCAGCAGCGTGATGGCCGGGGAAGTCTCGCAGATCTCCTGGATCGTCAGCGGATCCAGGGCCGCGTAGAAGGCCTCGCGGGCCGCGCGCAGGGCGCCGCGCAGGCGGCAGCCGCCGGCCAGCGGGCAGTTGCCGTTCGCGTCGTGGTCGGTGCAGTCAACGACGTCCTCGCGCTTGTCCAGGGTGCGCAGCAGGGCGCCGACCGAGGTCTGCAGGCCGGTCTGCGTGATTGAGGCGCCGCCGTTGCGGCCGCGCACCACGTCCAGCACGCCCAGCGTGCGCAGCTCCAGGACCGCCTTGGTGACGTGGTTGTAGGGCACCGAGACCAGGTCCGCGATCTCGCGGCTGGTCAGCTGGCCGGCTCCGGGCGCGCCCAGCACCATGACGGTCCGCAGGCAGACATCGGCAAAGGCGCTGAGTTTCATGTTCTCCAGTCTACGACGACGCCCTCCGGCCGGTCAGCGGTGCAGGTCACTGCTGGTCGGCCGGAGGGCGTGAAGTTGTTGCGGGCTCGTTTTAGCGGGCGTTGGCCCAGACGGCTTCTGCGGCTTCGGCGGCAGGGTCCTCGAAGGTCCACTCGCCGCCCGGCTCGGCCGGCATCAGGTAGGGCTGCACGATGGCCAGCGCGGCGCCGACCTTGTGCTCGGCCACCACGTGGATGGCGTCCTGGTCGTTCTCCTGGAGCAGCACGTCCGAGGCGATGGCGATGGCCTCGAAATGGGTGCCCTGCTGGTTGAGCACCTCCACCAGGTCCGCGGCCATGGCCTCGGTGTCGATGTCGGCTTCCGGATCCTCCGGGTCGTCCGTCGGCGGCACCGCGATCAGGCGCAGTTCGCCCTCGTCGGAGCCTTCCTGCGGCTCCAGGCCGATGGCGAAGGGCAGGAAGACGCCCTGCTCCTCCAGCTGCTCGCGGGCCACGCCCAGCGCGGTGCTCAGCACCTTGTTCAGCGCGTCCTTGACGCCTTCGTCCAGTGATTCGAAGTTCATGGCTGTCCCCTAGTCGGTTGGCTGTTCTTGGCGCACGATCGCCAGCACGGCGTCGCGGATCGGTTCGATGATTTCTGCGGTCGCGCCCTCGCCGTTGAACCGCAGGTACGGTTCGGTGTTCGACGGGCGCAGGTTGATCCACCAGCTGCCGTCGGCCGCGGCGATGGTGGTGCCGTCCATGGTGGAGATCTCCACCGGCTGGCCCTCGAAGCGGGCCACGACCCGGGCGGTGGCCCCGGCCTTGTCCTCCACCTCGGAGTTGATCTCCCCGGTGGCGACGTAGGGCTCGTATTCGGCGCCCAGCTGGGACAGCGGCAAGTCCTGCCCGCCCAGCGCCGCCAGCACGTGCATGGCGGCCAGCATGCCGGTGTCGGCATTGTAGAAGTCGCGGAAGTAGTAATGGGCCGAGTGCTCGCCGCCGAAGACCGCTCCCTGCTCGGCCATCTCCGCCTTGATGAACGAGTGGCCCACACGGGTCATCACCGGGGTGCCGCCGGCGCGGGTGACGAATTCAGGCACTGCCTTGGAGGTGATCAGGTTGTGGATGACCACCGGGCTTGCCTCGCCGGCAGCCTGCACGCGGGCGATTTCGCGCACTGCCACCAGCGCGGTGATGGCCGACGGGGACAGCGGCAGGCCGCGCTCGTCGATGACGAAGCAGCGGTCGGCGTCGCCGTCGAAGGCCAGGCCCAGGTCCGCGCCGTGCTTGAGCACCGCCGCCTGCAGGTCCTTGAGGTTCTCCGGCTCCAGCGGGTTGGCCGGGTGGTTCGGGAAGGTGCCGTCCAGCTCGAAGTACAGCGGCACTATTTCCAGCGGCAGGCCGTCAAGCACCGCGTCGCCCAGCACCGCAGGGGTGGTCAGCCCGCCCATGCCGTTGCCGGCGTCCACCACGATCTTCAGCGGGCGGATGGCGGACAGGTCGACCAGGCTGCGCAGGTAGCCGGAGTAGTCGGCCAGCACGTCGCGGCGGCTGACCGAGCCCTGCGGGGCGTCGGAGGAGACCGGCAGGCCCTCGTCGAGGTACTGCTGGGCCAGGTCGCGGATGTCGTACAGGCCGGTGTCCGAAGAGATCGGCAGCGCGCCGGCCTTGGACATCTTGATGCCGTTGTACTGGGCCGGGTTGTGGCTCGCGGTGAAGACGACGCCGGCGGCGTCCAGCTGGCCGGAGGCGAAGTACAGCTCGTCGGTGGAGATCTGCCCCAGCATCACCACGTTGGCGCCGCGGTAGGTGGCGCCCCGGGCGAAGGCCGCGGAGAATTCGGCCGAGGAGGGGCGCATGTCGCCGCCCACCAGCACGGTGTCCCCGGTCAGGCCCAGGATGTCGACGAAGGCCGCGCCGATGGCCTCCACTGCTTCGGCGTTCAGCGACTGTCCGACGATGCCGCGCACGTCGTAAGCCTTGAAGCTCTGGCTCAGATCAATTTCTTCACTCACATCTTTCAGCCTACCGGCTGGAACGGCACGTTGGCCGGTGGATCACGCCGTGGACCATGGGAATTGCCTTACATTTCAGGCCCGTGCCGCACCGCGGATCCCCAGCGCGCGTGCGGTGCGGGCATTTCGTGGGTGGGAACTGAAATACTGGGGGCATGGATGCCTCACTGCACTCGGACCTGCTGTCCTCCGCCACGGCCAAGCTGCGCGCCCTGGTGCGCAACCCGGACGCGCAGTTCCACGACGGCCAGTTCGAAGCGATCAGCGCGCTGGTGGCCCAGCGCCGCCGCGCCCTGGTGGTGCAGCGCACCGGCTGGGGCAAGTCCGCGGTGTACTTCATCGCCTCTCTGCTGCTGCGCGAGCAGGGCTTCGGGCCGACGCTGATCGTCTCCCCGCTGCTGGCGCTGATGCGCGACCAGGTGACCGCCGCCGAACGTGCAGGGGTGCGCGCCGCGGCGATCAACTCCGCGAACGTGCTTGAATGGCGCGAGATCCTGGAGAAGCTGCAACGCGACGAGATCGACGTGCTGCTGGTCTCCCCGGAACGGCTGAACAACCCGTCCTTCCGCGAACAGCAGCTGCCGATGCTGCTGGACCGACTGGGTCTGCTGGTGATCGACGAGGCGCACTGCATCTCCGACTGGGGCCACGACTTCCGCCCCGACTACCGCCGCATCCGCGATTTGATCAACAAGCTGCCTGCCGGGCTGCCGGTGCTGGCGACCACCGCGACGGCCAACTCCCGGGTGGTGGAGGACGTGGCCGAGCAGCTGGCCGGGGGAGCGGGGGAAGTGTTCACCCTGCGCGGCACGCTGGCCCGCGATTCGCTGCGCCTGGGGGTGCTGCGGCTGCCGTCCCCGCGCATGCAGCTGGCCTGGCTGCTGAGCCATATCGAGGATTTCACCGGTTCGGGCATCATCTACACGCTGACGGTCTCCGCCGCGGAGGACATCGCCCGGATGCTGCGCGAAGCCGGCCACCAGGTGGCCGCCTACACCGGGCGCACCGATCTGGAAGAGCGCGAACGCCTGGAAGCGGCATTGAAAAACAATGAGGTCAAGGCCCTGATCGCCACCAGCGCGCTGGGCATGGGCTTCGACAAGCCGGATCTGGGTTTCGTGATCCACATCGGAGCCCCCAGCTCTCCGGTGGCCTACTACCAGCAGGTCGGCCGCGCCGGCCGCGGCAGCATCAACGCCGACGTGCTGCTGCTCCCGGGGACCGACGACGCTGAGATCTGGGAGTACTTCGCCACCAGCTCCATGCCTGACCAGGTGCGCGCCACCGCGGTGCTGGAGGCGCTGGGCCAGGCCGACGGAGCGATGAGCGTCCCGGCGCTGGAGAGCGCGGTGAACTTGCGCCGTTCCCCGCTGGAACTGCTGCTGAAGGTGCTGGCCGTGGACGGCGCCGTGGAACGCGTGGCCGGCGGCTGGATGCGTACCGACCTGCCTTGGTCCTACGACGCTGACCGCTACAAGCGCGTGGCCGCCAGCCGCGTGCACGAACAGCGGCTGATGATCGACTACGAGAACACCCGCGGCTGCCGCATGGAGTTTTTGACCGCGTCGTTGGACGACCCGCGCTCCGCTGCCTGCGGGCGCTGCGACAACTGCGCCGGCGCCTGGTACAACGACCACATTCCCGAAGAGTCCAAGGACAACGCGCAAAATGCCCTGGGACGCGCCGGGGTGAGCATCGAACCGCGCAAGCTCTATCCCTCTGGACTGAATCGGCTGGGGCACACGCTCAAGGGCAAGATTCCCGAGGACGAGCAGGTCTCGATCGGCCGGGCGCTGGCGCGCCTGACCGATCTTGGCTGGGGCAACCGGCTGCGCCAGCTCTTCGCCGATCCCGCCGACCGCCCGATCGACAAGACAATGTTCGAGGCCTGCATCAAGGTGCTCTCGGAATGGAACTGGGAACAGCGCCCGGTGGGCGTGGTGGCGATGCCGTCCTCCACCCGCCCGCAGCTGGTCACCTCGCTCGCGCAGCAGCTGGCCGCCGTGGGTCGGCTGAGGTACCTGGGACAGCTTGAATACCGGGGGAAGCCG
This sequence comes from Glutamicibacter soli, assembly GCF_003309065.1. Classification (GTDB taxonomy): domain Bacteria; phylum Actinomycetota; class Actinomycetes; order Actinomycetales; family Micrococcaceae; genus Glutamicibacter; species Glutamicibacter soli. Next base: position 312,255 of record NZ_POAF01000006.1, read on the forward strand.
CCGCAGAACGGGCCGGGCGGCAACTCGGCCTTCCGTGTTGCGGCGGTGGCCGATGCCTTCGAGATCCCGGAACCGCTCGAGGCGCTGCTGGCCAATGCCCCGGGGCCGGTCATGCTGGTCGACGACCTGACCGATTCGCGGTGGTCCTTGGCCATGGCCGGAAGGGCCCTGCGCATCGCCGGGGCTCCCGGTGTTTTGCCTTTCACTTTGGGAATCGCTGGGTAAATGTTCAGTTAAACGAAGTACGCTGGATGTATGGAATTTCTCATCTGGCTCATCGTCATCATTGCCGTGATTGGCCTGGGCTACCTCGGGTTGCAGTCGCTTCGCAAGAAGAACTCCGCGGAAGTTGCCCAAGCGGTGACGCGTGAGGCCGCGCAGGCGGCTAACGCGAAACTGGACGATGCCTCGCGCAACGCCATCTACCGTAACCTCGCCAAGGGCGATGTCATGGGGGCGGTGCAGAATTACCGCGCGGTGACCGGCGATACGGTGAAGAACTGCGTTATTGCCGTGCGCAGCCTCGACAAGTACCCGCAGACCGCACCGGCCAAGGAGCTTCCGGTCAGCGAAGAGGACATTCAGGCGCTGCGCGAAAAGCTGGAAGCGCAGACCGCCATCGATGAGGGAACCCCGGCTTCCGAGCCCGCCCAGGCAGAGCAGCTCCCTGCGGAAGGCCCGGCGTCTTCCGAGGATTCCTGGGTCATTCCGCAGGAATGGCATGACCAGTTCGGCTCCGAATCCGAGCCAAGCGCCACCCACTTCAAGATGGCGTTCGAACTCGACGGAGAGCAGCGTGAATTCTCCAGCGAGCAGCTTCCGCCCAATGAATACGACCAGCTGTTTTCCATGCTGCGCGATTCGAACTTCGCAGGCGCCGCAAGTGTCCTGCACGGCTACACGGGGCTGCCGCTGGAAGACCTGGAGCGCATGATCGCCTCCTCGCCGATGTCCGGAGACAACATCCAGGGCAATGTGGCGGACTTCCGTTTCGAGGGCCAGGGACCCGACGGTCCGGTGCACTTCGACGCAGCAGATCTGCCGGAAGCCGAACGCGAGGCGCTCTTCGACGCCATCGCCGATAACGACCTGCAGAGCATGACCGACATCATCGCCCGCCACACCTCGCTGCCGGACGACATCGTGCAGAACATGCTGCGCACGTTCGTCAAGCGCCAGGACTAGGTGCCGGCATCGCGCGACTGGGAGATCCATGAACGTTGGGGACACGCCGTTGTACCAGTGGAAATGACTTGTTAGTCTGGATTCCACATTTCGCCGCAACGAATTGTGGAAGGGGATCGACCATGTCAGACAAGAAGGCCGACAGGTCCCAGCCGGGCGAGACAATCGGCGACGACGCACTGCGCAACGAGTTGCTCAATGCCGAAGCAGCCAAAAACCTCAAGCAGGCTGAAGACCAGGTCAAGGAGACGGCTCACGACGTTGAACGCAACCTCAAATAGATAGTGCTTTGCGAAAACCCCGGGTTTAGACCCGGGGTTTTCGCGTATCCGGAAGCGGCGACGCCACAAGCGCCCGGAATTATGAAACCGACGTGCGGAAAATTCCTCGAGAGTGTCCTTGTTCACTGTTTTCTTCAAGCAAATAAGGTTTAAACGCTCCTACCCAGAGCGTGAGGCTCGTCGCTACCTAGTTTGTCTTTGCAAACTACCTAGTTTTAGCGATCTGGTCGATATTTCTTGCTTCGGGATGAAATGAGCGGTAATCTCAGAAGTGCGTTAAGCGGTTGACTGGACATTATGGGGATGCTTCTGGTCGCTGGAACATTTGGTTGGGGGACCGGGTGTTCACCGTGTAGGCCCCGCAGGATTCGTTAGGATTCTGCGGGGCCTGACCATTTAAGTTGGAGAATGCCGGAACCGGACGTGCGGATCGCTTTACCGCGGCGCCGGATAGTCTCGGGGGAGGAAGCTTGTTAAAAGCAAAACCCCCTAGTCATCTAGGGGGTTTTTGGCGGACACGGGGGGATTTGAACCCCCGGTCGAGTTTAACCCCGACCCTTCATTAGCAGTGAAGTCCATTCGGCCGCTCTGGCACGTGTCCATCCGCTGTTTCCAGCAGAATTAAGCCTACCCGAAGATGGGCGCGTGTTCCAAAACGAGGGTTCTACCTGACCTGGCGCCATAAGAACTCGTAGCTGGTCGCCAGCATCTTGGCCGTGGATTCATTGTCTGTCGACCCTGCGTGGCCACCGCCGTCCGGCTCGTGATAACGCACGTTCTCGATGCCCAGATCCATCATCTTGGCCGCCATGACGCGTGCCTGCGACGGTCCCACCCGGTCATCCGAGGTCGTTGTCCAGATCAGCGACGCCGGATAGTCGTCGTGCGCGTGCGGCTGGTCCGAGAGCCGGTGGACGGGGGAGAAGGTGCGCAGGAATTTCCAGTCCTCCTCGACCTCGGGATCGCCGTACTCGGCAATCCAGGAATGCCCGGCGGCCAGCTGGGTGTAGCGCTGCATGTCCAGCAGCGGGACCCCGCAGGAGATCGCGCCGAACAGCCGCGGGTATCCGGAGATCATGTTGCCCATGAGCAGTCCGCCGTTGGACCGGCCGGTGGCCGCCAAATGCGCCCGCCGGGTGACTCCTCGGGCCACGAGATCCTCGGCGATGGCCGCGAAGTCCTCGTACGCGCGGTGGCGCTTCTCCCGCAGCGCCGCGCGGTGCCAGGCCGGGCCGTATTCCCCGCCGCCGCGGATGTTGGTCATGACATAGACCGGGCGGCGGCCGCTGGCGGTGCTGCGGCTGAGCCATCCGGCGCCCATGGCCGGTGCATAACCGGGAATCATGCTGTGCTGGAACCCACCGTATCCGTCCATGAGCACCGGGTTCTTCCCGTCCAGTGGCATCTGCCGGGCCGAGACCTGGAAATAGGGAATCCTGGTTCCATCGGCCGACCGCGCGAAATGCTGCGTGACTTCGAATCCGGTGGCATCGAAGCGCTCGGGCGAGGTCTTGACGGCAGCCTGGCCGCCGCCCACGGTGCCCCGCAGCAGCGTGGTTGGCGTTATGAAACCGGTGATGGTCATCCAGTAGTCGTCCGGCCGTTCGCCATCCTCGTCATCCACCGCGGCCACCGAGACGCTGAGCATCGGGTCTTCCAGCGGAAGCGTGGACTGATCAAAATTTTTGATCAAGTCGATGACGCGGACTTCCGCGGCAACGTCCTTCAGGACCGTCAGCAGCACATAATTCGCAGTGAAGCTCAGCGACTGCAGCGAGGTGCTGGCATCCGGGGTGAACAGTAGCCGTTCCAGCGTGCCGTCCTCCAAGAACGACTCAAGCTTGGCCAGAGCCAGCGAGCCGGCGGGGATCAGCTGGCCTAGGTGCGTCCAGTCGGTCTGCGGGGCCAGCAGCAGCCACTCGCGGTGCAGGCTGACCTCGACATCGGTGGGCGCCTCGATAATCCGGTGCTCTGAGCCGAGCATCACGCCGGTGCGCGAGTTGTAGAAGTCGATGGCATCCGTGGTGACGATCCGCTCGAATCCCGGGGTGGAGTCGAAGTAGCCGAAAGCTGCCACGTGCGCCAGATCCACCTCGTAGACGACCTCGGCGGCTTCGAGGTCCGCCCCGCGGGAAAGCCGCCGCAGGGTGCTGGCGTAGGTGGAGCGCGTCGTGTTCGCCTCGGTGGTGGCGGAGCCGACCAGCAGGGTGTCCGCATCGATCCAGGAGACGTTGGTCTTGGCGACGGGCAGGTCGAAGCCGTCCTCCGGGAAGTCGAGGGCATCCAGGTCGAATTCGCGCACCCGCACCTGGTCGCCGCCGTCGGGACTGAGCCGGATCAGGGCACGACGGTGCGGTTCGCCTTCGGCGGGACGCAGCAGCTGCGAGCCGGCGAAGTGCCACTCGCTGCCTTGCTGCTCGGCGTAGGCGTCGAGGTCCAGCAGGGTTTCCCATCGGGGCGAGTCCGTCAGGTAGGAATCCCAGGTTGTGCGGCGCCACAAGCCCAGGCGGTGCTCGGCGTCGCGCCAGAAGTTGTAGTAGTGGTTCCCGCGCTTGGTGACCATCGGGATGCGGTCCTGGGAATCCAGCACGGTCTTGATGCGCTGGACGGTGCCGTCGAACTCGGTGTCGTACAACTCGGCCTCGGTGCGTTCGGTTTGCCGTCGGACCCAGTTCAAGGCGGTTGCATCGTGGATTCCCTCGAGCCAGGTATAGGTATCGGGCAGATGGGCGGCGGTGGAAGCACGGTCAGTCATGCTCACAGTCTAAGGCTCGGTGCGGAACGTGCGCCGGAGGGTAATACCCTAGGAGTGTGAGCACCTTGACGCAGAACCCCCGACCCGAGTTCAGCCTGTCCATCGTCGGAGCCGGGCCGCGCGGCACGAGCGTTGTCGAGCGCCTCGCCGCACTGGCCCAGAAGCTTCCCGATGCGGCGGTGCGTGTGCGCGTGACAGTTTTCGATCCGTACCGTCCGGGCTCGGGCCATGTCTGGAGCCCGAAGCAGTCGGACCACTTCCTGATGAACACTCCGGCCTCCTTCCCCACGGTGGCCCCGGAACGCCGGGGCAGCGAACCCGGGCTGAGCTTCCGCCAGTTCGTCGCCGCGCAGGGGGACGGCAAGCGGATGAGCGAAGCCCACGCTGCGCAGCTGCACGGCATCCAGGACGGCACCTATCCTGCCCGCGCGCTCTACGGCGAATACCTGGAGCACGTGTACGACACGAGTGCCGCGATCCTGGCCGCGCACCCCGGCTTCGAAATTTCCCATGTGCAGGCCGAGGTCGTGGCCGTGCGCCCCGAAGCGAACGGCTACCGCGTGGAATTCCGCCGCGGCCCGGAAGGGCAAGGCACAGCTGAAACACTGGAAGCCGACGGAGTGGTGCTCGCCCTGGGGCACCAGAGCGCGGAACTGAACCCGTGGCAGAAGCAGCTGCAGCGTTCGGCCGCCCAGTCCGGTGCCACCTACATGCCCCCGAACGTGCCAGCGGACCTGGACTACTCGCAGTTCGCCGCGGGCCAGCCCGCACTGGTCAGGGGACTGGGGCTGAACTTCTTCGACGGCATGGCGGAGCTGACCGCTGGCCGCGGAGGCATCTTCCGGGAAGTCGGCGACGAGCCCGGCTCCCGGTTCGAGTACGTGGCCTCCGGGCGTGAACCGCAGCTGGTGGTCGCCTCGCGCCGCGGAACGCCGTACTGGGGCAAGCCTGTGGTGGACCAGTTCATCCCGGACGAGATCAGCCTGCACCATTTCGACGCGGAAGAGCTCATCGGCAGGCTGGCCGAGGCGCGCGCCGGGAACCCGGAGGCGGCGCTGGTCTTCTCCCGGCATATCTGGCCGAGCCTGCACCGCGACATCCTGCTGGCCTACTACCGCCAGTGCGCCGTGAACTGCGACGGCCGCTGGGAGATTCCGGCCGCCGAATTCATCAGGTCGCTCGAGGCGATCCTGGACGCTGAGCACCACGAAGGCAGCCAGGTCTGGCTGGGCAAGCTGCGCGAATTCATCGCCGGCTTCCCGGAGATCAAATGGCTGGACGTGCCGGCCCTGGCCCGCCCCTTCGACGAGGTGGGCTTCGGCTCCAGCGAGGAGTACCAGCAGGCGGTACGCGACTACATGCAGGAGAACGCGCGGCGCAGCGCCGCCGGACTGGAAGATCCGCTCTCCCGCGCCATCATGACCATGAACCTGGGGCGCATGGTCATCAAGGACCTGGTCGCCAATGGGATCCTGGACGAGCAGTCACGCATCGAGGAAGTGCAGGCGCACTTCGAGCCGCTGGTCGAAGGACTATCCTCCGGACCGCCGCTGCAGCGCATCGAGCAGCTGCTCGCGCTGTCGCGCGCCGGACTGGTGACCTTCGTCGGGCCGGATCCGGAATTCGGTTTCGACGAGGTCAACGGCCAGTTCACCGCCTCATCGCCCTGGGTAGATTCGGAAGTGCACACCGCCCGGACGCTGTGCGAGGCCATGATGCCCGCCAACCGCGTCCTGCAGAACGACTCCCCGCTGATCACCCAGCTGCTGTCCGAGCATGTGGCCCGAGTGCACACCTGGAACAACGCCGAAGGCGAGGTGCTGCCGGGCAGCGGCTTCGACGTGGTGGGACAGCCCTACCGGCTGGTCAACAGCGAGGGGATGGCACACCGGGGGATTTTCGTGCTGGGCTTGCAGCTGTCCTCGGTGCAGTGGGGCACGGCCATCGCAGCCCAGGCCGGGAGCATCGAGAACCCCGCGGCCAGAACCTTGCAGGACGCGCAGTATGTGGTCAACGAGGTCGCCCGGCTCGTGGGGCTTCCCTACAACGAGCTGCAGCTGGAGCACGGCGCACCCGCTTATGAGATGCAGCCGTAGGTTCCAAGGAGTTCCCGTGGAATGAAAAACCTCCGGAACTCGGGGAACCGAGAACCGGAGGTTTCTACTCACGCGGATGGTATGGGATTTGAACCCATGAGACGGGGTTGCCGCCTACTGGTTTTCAAGACCAGCTCCTTCGGCCGCTCGGACAACCATCCAACCCGAAAAATTATACGGCATGAATAGCTAGGGACAGGAATTGGCAACGATGAACGACGTTATGAACGCCTATATTTACCGCGAAGCCGGCGGCCCGGAAGTGATCGAAGCGCAGCAGCGCGAAGTGCCTGTGGCGGGGCCGGGGGAGGTGCTGATCAAGACCGCGGCCTTCGGGCTCAACCGGGCCGATGTCCAACAGCGCCGCGGCGTGTATCCGCCGCCGCCCGGCGCGAGCGACATCCCCGGACTGGAAGTGTCAGGAACCGTTGCGGCACTGGGTGAGGGCGTCACCGGGTGGAACCTCGGGGACCGGGTGGCCGCACTGTTGGCCGGCGGCGGCTACGCCCAATACGTCAACGTCGCCCAGGAACTGCTGATCCGCATCCCCGACGGCATGTCCTTCACCGACGCGGCCGCGCTGCCCGAGGTGGCCGCCACCGTGGTGTCCAACCTGTTCCTGGAAGGCGGGCTGCGCCAGGGGCAGAGCCTGCTGGTCCATGGCGGCGCCGGAGGCATCGGTTCCATGGCGATCCAGCTGGCCAAGGCCGCCGGGGCTACCGTCTACGTGACCGCGTCCTCGGCCGACAAGCTGGAGTACTGCGCGCGGCTGGGCGCGGATGCGGGGATCAACTACAAGGACGAGGACATCCTGGAACGCGTCAAGGAACTGACCGGCGGCCGCGGGGTGGATCTGATCCTGGACGTGGTCGGCGCCAAGTACCTGCAGTTGAACCTCAAGGCGCTCGCCGTCGGAGGCCGGCTGGTAGTCATCGGACTGCAGCAGGGTGCCAAGGCGGAGTTGAACCTGGGACTGCTGCTGGCCAAGCGCGCCAGGATCATCGGCACCACGCTGCGGGCCAGGCCGCTGTCCGAGAAGTCGGAGATCATCCAGGAGACAGTGCAGCGCGTGATGCCCCTGCTGTCGGAGGGCAAGCTGGAGCTGAACGTCGGCAAATCCTTTGAATTTTCCGAACTGGCCAGGGCCCATGAATATTTCGACTCCGGCGTGCATACCGGAAAAATTGTCATCGAAGTTTGATTTGTCCCCATCGGGTGGGCGTAGAGTGACAGGCATATCCCCAACATCGTGACCTGCGGCATAGCCGAGGGTCACGTGCATCACTTGTCCCCCTACGAGGAGGTTGCTCCGAGTGAGTACCCAGAACACCCTGCCCCCAGCCGGCGTGGATCCGGATGTGGCCGAACAGGAAGAGAAGCGCTGGACCCCGCTGCGCATCGCGGTGTGGGTCGCCATTGCGCTGGTCGGCGGCATCGCCTGGTCCATGCTGGCTTTCTCCCGCGGCGAGACCATCAACGCCATCTGGTTCGTCTTCGCCGCGGTGGCGACCTATCTGATCGCCTACCGCTTCTACTCGAAGTTCATCGAGCGCAAGATCGCCAAGCCCAACGACTTCCGCGCGACCCCGGCCGAAAGCATCAACAACGGCCGCGACTACGTGCCCACCGACCGGCGTGTGCTCTTCGGCCACCACTTTGCCGCCATCGCCGGCGCAGGCCCGCTGGTCGGGCCGATCCTGGCAGCCCAGATGGGATACCTGCCGGGCACCATCTGGATCATCGTCGGCGTGGTGCTGGCCGGAGCAGTCCAGGACTATCTGGTCATGTTCTTCTCCATGCGCCGCGGCGGCCGTTCGCTGGGCCAGATGGCCCGCGAGGAGCTCGGCCTGATCGGCGGCACCGCCGCGCTGATCGCCACCTTGGCGATCATGATCATCATTACCGCCATCCTGGCGCTCGTGGTGGTCAATGCCCTGGGCGAATCCGCATGGGGCGTCTACTCGGTCGGGCTGACCATCCCGATCGCGCTGTTCATGGGCATCTACCTGCGCTTCATCCGCCCGGGCAAGGTGCTGGAAGTGTCGATCATCGGCTTCGCGCTGCTGATGTTCGCCATCATCTCCGGACGCTGGATCGCCGAGTCGCCGTGGGGCGCCGAGCTCTTCCATCTGGATCGCACCACCATCGCCTGGGCCATCATCATCTACGGATTCATCGCCGCGGTGCTGCCGGTCTGGCTGCTGCTGGCCCCGCGCGACTACCTGTCGACCTTCATGAAGATCGGCGTGATCCTGCTGCTGGCCGTGGCGATCCTGGTGGTCCAGCCGCAGATCAGCGTCCCGGCCGTGTCCGAGTTCGCTTCGCGCAACGACGGACCGGTGGTGGCAGGGCACCTGTTCCCGTTCCTGTTCGTGACCATCGCCTGCGGCGCGCTGTCCGGGTTCCACGCGCTGATCTCCTCGGGCACCACCCCGAAGCTTGTCGAGAAGGAAAAGCAGACTCGCTTCCTGGGCTACGGCGGCATGCTGATGGAATCCATGGTGGCCATCATGGCGCTGGTCGCGGCGATCTCCATCGACCGCGGCGTGTACTTCGCGATGAACGCCTCCTCGGCGGCCACCGGCGGCACCGTGGAAACCGCGGTGGCGTTCGTGAACTCGCTGGGCCTGGCCGGGGTGAACCTTGAACCGGGCACGCTGAACGAGCTGGCGAACAACGTCGGCGAGAACAGCGTGGTCTCGCGCACCGGCGGCGCACCGACGCTGGCCGTGGGCATCGCCCACATCATGCACCAGTGGTTCGGCGGCACCGCGATGATGGGCTTCTGGTACCACTTCGCGATCATGTTCGAGGCGCTGTTCATCCTGACCGCCGTTGACGCCGGTACCCGCGTGGCCCGCTTCATGCTGCAGGACACCATCGGCAACTTCCTCCCGAAGTTCAAGGACAATTCGTGGCGTCCGGGCGTCTGGGTGTGTACCGCCATCATGGTGGCCGGCTGGGGATACATCCTGATCCTCGGCGTGACCGACCCCCTGGGCGGCATCAACACGTTCTTCCCGCTGTTCGGCATCTCCAACCAGCTGCTCGCGGCCATTGCGCTGGCGGTCGTCATGGCCATCATGGCCAAGCGCAACCAGTTCAAGTACCTGTGGGTGGTGGTGCTGCCGCTGGCCTTCGCCGTGGTGGTCACGTTCGTCGCCAGCTGGCAGAAGATCTTCTCCCCGGACGTGAAGGTCGGCTACTTCGCCAACCATTTCGCGTACAAGGACGCGCTGGCCGCCGGCGAGACATCGCTGGGCTCGGCCAAGACCGTGGAGGCCATGGAAGCGGTGGTCCGCAACACCGGTGTCCAGGGCTGGCTGTCCGTGGTCTTCCTGATCCTGACCGCCGTGGTCATCACCTCGGCCATCGTCGCCACGGTGAAAGCGAAGATCAACGGTGGAGGAGTGGACACCGAGGATCCGGTGGTCGAATCCAAGATGTACGCCCCGTCGGGGCTGATTTCCAGCCCTGCCGAGAAGGAGCTGGCGGCGGCCTGGAAGCAGGTTGCCCCGGAGCACCGGATCCACCGGGGCGGGCACTAGCGATGGCCGGCCTGCGCGAACGCCTGGGCCAGGCAAAGCGGTTCGTCGACGGGGTGCTGGGCGCCGACAAGTACCAGCACTACCTGGAACACCACGCGCGGACCCATCCGGGGCAGACCCCGATGACCGAGCGGGCGTTCTGGAGGGACTACTCCGACTGGCAGGACAAGCACCCGCAGGGACGCTGCTGCTGACGCTGCGCATCCCCCGGGAAGAGCGGGCAACCACCCGGTGGTTGCCCGTTCTGCCGTCGTGGGTCGATTATGGCGTTCTGGGGTGCCGCCAACATCCGCGTCGCCGGCTCAGGGCTCTCGGATGATAAGTTCCTACCGTTCCTCGCCCAACTCGTCGGTGATCTGGACAAACGCTCCTCCAGCACCAGTGGCCGCAGCGGGCGCTCCGTCTCTAGCTCGATGCAGCGCGAGCGGATCTTGGACGTGGCCGATTTGGCGGCGCTCCCACGGGGTCGAGCGATCTTGACCAGCTCGGGCATGCCGGCTGGACTGATCGAGCTACAGCACTACTCCACCAAACCCTACGGAGAAGATGTGCAAGACTCGCAACGATATTACGAGGGACAGTTGAAGATCTAGCGAATCGCAGAAGTTGATTCCCGTTCGTCTGTTGCTACGACGAATATCGTTGCTCTGTCTGTTGACTAGGCTAAATAACGTTTAGGATACTTTTTCCCCAGAGCGTTCTTTTTGGTATTTCGCGCGCGCCAGATATAGCAGAATCTATGTGCTGGCTATGTGTCAGCTTAATTTCTTATCGAAAATTGGGGTCAAAGTGTACCTTCTCAGAGGGGATACCTCTGCGCGCCTGTGGACAGATTTCACAGTACGCAAGAGAAAAATCCTATCGACTATCGCGATCGCCAGCACCAGCGCATTGCTGGCCTCAGGACTCATCGCCCCGTCGGCGTTCGCCGACGAAGAACCGCAAGACGCCACACAAACCGTTCAAGACGTCACCGAACGTCCCGACGGGGTGTCCGCCCAAATTACCGCGAAAGCCACCGGCCACCGCGTCGAGGATTTGTCCCTCCGCACGGCCACCGAACAGGTGTTCGCCAACCCGGATGGAACCTGGACGTCCGAGACGACCTCAGCAGCCCGCTTCAAAGAAGAAAAAGGCAGCTTCGTGCCCTTGGGCACCGACGGGGAGCTCACCGACGCCGCATCCCCGGTCGTAGGTGATGGCACCGAGCTCACCGTCGCTGACGGCAAGGACGCGCTCGGTGATGGTCCCACCCAGGATTCGGTTGTGCTCGCTGAGCTGGAGTCCACCGGGGAGCACGAAGGATCTACCATGAAGCTGGGGTGGGAGGGCGAACTACCTGCCCCGCAGATCAGTGAGAACCAAGCCACCTATGCCGATCAGGTGTAGGTACCCGTCATCGAAGATCCATCCGGCGACGTCATGCCACAAACCTCCACCGTGGACCCAGTCCCTTCGGATACTCCTGCCGAGTCTCCCCGCGACACCAAGGCTCCGGAGGTCGCTGATGAGCAGCCCGCAGAGGGCGAGGATGACTCGTCTTCCGTCCCGACCCCTGAGCCTTCAGAGTCCTCCGCTGATTCATCGGAGCAAGCGGCCGAATCAGAAGCGCCGTCACTCGACATGCCCGCCGAATCCCAGCCGGTGGATGCGAGCGTGATCGTTGAGCCGCTGCGGTCGGGCTTCTCGCACCGCACCGTGCTGGAGCAGGCCCCTGAGGGTGAGGTGTCGCTGCGTTTCCCGATCAAGCTGTCCAAGGGCTTGAAGTTGAGCAAAGACCAGGACACCGGTGACCTGCGCGCGGTAAACAGCAAGGGCGAGACCGTGTTCTTCGCCCCGGCCCCCACGATGTGGGATGCCAAGATCGATGAAGCCTCCGGACTGCACCCGGCCGAACGCCTGGTGGAAACCACCCTCACCGAAGAAGACGGCGTCCCGGTACTCACCTTGAACGCTGACGCCGCATGGTTGCAAGATCCGGAACGTCAGTACCCGGTCACCATTGACCCGACCTGGTCTTCCAATGCCTCCGATACCTGGGTGCAGGCCGACGTTCCCGGCTCCAAGGCCGGTGATCCGGAACTACGTGTGGGAACGTTCAACGGCGGGACATTGAAGTCCCGTTCTTTCCTGCAGTTCGCTTCCACCGCGCTGGACGGGAAGAAGATCACCAAGGCCGAACTGCGAATGCACAACTACCACTCGTACTCGTGCACCTCTTCCCCGGTGAAGGTCCAACGCGTCACCAGCGAATGGATTTCCACCGACGTCCGCTGGACCAAACAGCCAACCGCCACATCCAGTGGCGAAGGCACAAACAACGTGTCCAAAGGTTACTCTTCGAGCTGTGCTGCCGGGTACGTCTACTACCCGATCACTCCGATTGCCCAGTACTGGGCAGATAACCCCACCAAGAACTACGGGGTGCGGTTGATCGCGGCCGATGAGACGAACAACTACACCTGGAAACGCTACCGCTCAGCGAACTACGTCACAGGTGCGAACGATCCGAACGAACCCACATTCGTCGTCACCTACAATTCCTACCCCGGCACCCCCTCTGGTGTTTCTTTCAACTCCGGTGAATCGGTAAAGGATGGTTCAGGGAAGCTATGGGTGAAGTCGAAGACCCCGACGTTCCGTTCGACGGTCACCGACCCGGACGGTGGGAACGTCAAAGCCGAGTTCGACATGACCGGTACCGGCACACTGAGCAAGCAAGCCGGTTCCATGGTCGCCTCCAAGCAGGTTTCCCTTTACAAGGCCAACTTGGCAGAAAACGGCACTTATACCGTCAAGGCCTGGGCCAATGACGGGACGCTGCGGTCCAAAGCGGCCGGAGCTGCCACGACATTCACGGTCGACTCAATTGCACCCACAGCCCCGACCATCAGCTCATCAGCCGGGATCACTAACAACGGCTGGCAAGCATCTAAGCCTGGGTCGAACACCTTCACGTTCTCTTCCAGCGCGGACACCGACAAGTTTTCTTATCAGCTCAATAACGAGGCCTGGAAAACTGTCGCGGCTTCCTCTGGGAAATCTACGGTGTCTTGGAACCCGACCGGGGCGAACATCCTGCGGGTAAAAGCCATTGACAAGGCTGCCAATACATCGGGCACCATCACGTGGACCTTCGGCAACGGGGTGGCTTCCTTGACTTCTCCTGCAGCCGGGTCCACGACCTCCGATTCGTTCAAAGTCACCGGCCAAGGCCCCACCTCCTCCACTGGAGCGGTGACGCCGAAGGTGTATTGGCGCGAAGCTGACAGCGTGACCGCCGATACCGCCACCTACGGTTCCAACGCGGGATGGCATGAAGCAGCATCCCTGCCAGAGATCGCAGCGGGTCAGCCAGTCAAACTCGATACCATGATCGACATCTCTGCGGCTCCGGCCGGGAAGCTCAAAGAGCTGGGCAAGGACCGTATCGCCGCACTGGTGGAGCTGCAGGTATGTTTCGACTATGCCGGCGCACCAGCGGCCTCCAAGCTGCAATGCACCACCAACAAGTCCAAGAAACCAGTTCAGGTCACCAAGCTGCCGCACGCGTTCGGGGATAACTACCCCGTGGCCGAGGCCGGCGACGGCCAGGTCGCTCTGACCACTGGTGAGCTGAATCTTTCGGAAACCGATGTCGAGGTCAACGCCGGCAACACCGGCTTATCAGTAAGCCGTTCCTATTCCTCCTATTCCGGGATCGGAGCCAACTCCCGCATCTTCGGCAAAGGCTGGCGCGCTAACATCGACGGCCCGGACGAAGGCCTGGCAGGACTGCTGGTCGCTGAATCCACCGCATTGGATGGCACCATCACCCTGATCAGTGATGATGAAACCGCGGCGGTGTTCCGCCAGCCAGGTAACGGGCGTGTATCTCTGAAAACCGGCACCTATCAGCCTGCTAACGAAGATGCCATTGCGTCTGGTTGGAAACTGGTCGTATCAGGTTCAGGAACCAGCGCGCGGATCAAGATCACAGAAGAAGATGGAACGGTCACCACGTTCAAGCGCGGCGCCAACCTTGAGGGCAACCCCAAGATTTGGGAATGGATCGCCGAGACCGTCACCGGCGGCAACGGCACCGGGACTAGCAAATTCGTTTCGAATACCGCCGGTCAAACCACCATGGTCATCGCCGGTACTGAAACGAACCTTAACTGCGAAGCAGCGACACTTGTGCATACCGAGACGACTGCGGTGAAGGGGTGCCGTCGCATCAACCTGTCCTATGACGCCGCAGGCAAGATCACCAAGGTCACCTACACCGCCTGGGATCCTGCCACGAGCGCCATGAAGACCGTCAATATTGCTGAATACGGCTACGATGGCGCCAGCCTGGACTCCCGATTGACCAGCGTCAAGGATTCTCGCACCGGAGACATCACGACCTACACCTACGGGGCAGAATCTGCGGCAGGGGTACCCCTGCTTGCCTCAACGGAGGAGAAAACCAGTAGCGGCACCCGAGTAGATGCGCCAACCTACTACAAATACGGTAAGGCCAACGATTCAAACCGGTCCGATTGGCTGGAACTGGTCGAGCGAGGCAATGCCATCGATGGAAATACCAGAGTGCAGTATGCTCGGTTCGTGTATGGCCTGAACCCGTCAGGGGACGGAGCTAACACGCCCAAGCTGGCAGAGAGCCAGGTCAAGCTCTGGGAACAGGACGGGAACAGGACGGTACCCACAAGCCGGTGACCGGTTATGCAGTGTTCGGTCCAGGCAAGAATATTGGTTCGTCCAAAGCGGCTTCGGTCGCTATGGCGGATTACAAGTACGCTGACCTGCAATACGTTGATGCGCAGAACCGCGTCGTTAACACCGCCTCCTATGCGGCAGGTGCGTGGCAGCTCACCGCGAACGTGTTCAACGCGGAGGGGAATATCGAGCGGGCCTATGATGCTAGAGCGATCCGCACCATCCAGGCTGCAGCAGGAACCCCCGCGAACGTCGTCAATGGGGTGTTGAACAGCCATGAAGAACACGCTCAGGTGAATGTCTACTACTCAGATCTGGAAACGCTGATTGACAAGGAGGGTAACGGACTCTCAACGAAAACTGACGCCACGGAGAAAGCTGAAGAAATTTCCAAGAATGAGGCGACCGCCGAGTTCCTGCGAGGCTACGTCACCGACACCTATTCACCGGTGACCACCGATGAAAACGATGAGCCCTCCCGGGTACATACCAAGACCAGCTACACTCCGATCACGGATGTTGATGCAGGGGGCATGCCGCGCATGCTGCCGACAACGGTGGCGACTTCGAAGGCCAGCTCCGGGAAGATTGATCGCGACGCTGACAACGAACCGATCATCACCCAGGTGGAGAACGGTTACAACGCCTACACCGTCGACAAGAACGGGAAGGCGACCACCGATAAGAACAATCTGCGTTCAGGTTGGGTGATCGGTTCACCCACTAAGGTCACCCAAGTCATGAGTACCAGCGGTGACAACATTGTGACCGAGACCCGGTTCGATGACCAAGGACGCGTGATCGAATCCCGGCAGCCGAAGTCCGCCGGCGCTGATGCTGGAACGACGAAGAGCATCTACTACACCGCTGGAGCGAACGCAGCGGATAGTGACTGCGGAAGCAAACCGGAATATGCGGGGTACTTGTGCAAGAACACCCCGCAGGGTGCCGGGTCGGTCGCTAAGCATCAGACCGGGTTCAACATCTACGGTCAGCCAGCCACGTTCACCGAGTCCTCGACCGGAACCGATGGGGCCAAGCGCATCACCACCCAGACGTACCGGGCTGATGGCCAGGAAGAGAAGACCACGGTCACCACTAGTGGAATCACCACCACTGCGGTACAGCCGGTGGAGAAGCTCTACGACGTCACCGGAGTACAGAACGGCGTGCGGGCAGTAGCTTCCGGCTCCCTGCCGCAATCCGAAGTGAAATGGACCCAGGACTTGTGGGGACGTACCACTTCCTACACCAACTCACTAGGAGAAACGACTACCACCGAATACGACCTGTTCGGCAACGTCTCCAAGACGGTCTCCCCGGTCTCGACCACTACGTATAAGTACGGGGCCCTATCCAATGACGCGGAGAACATGGGTGAATACCAAGGTGTAGTCACCAGCATGACCGTGTCCAAACACGGCGGCACCAACACCGCAACCTACAAAGCCACCTACGACGGGGATGGCAACGTCCTCACCCAGGCCATCCCCGGGGGCTTCATCCAGAGGATGGACTACGACGAATCCGGCAAGCAGGTCCGCCTGGCCTATGACGGACCGTTGAAAGCCGAAGACGGCACCAGCTCGATCGGCACCTGGATCGCGTGGGAACTGAATCGTGACGTCACCGGACGCATCATGGGTGAAACTACCCCTGAAGGAGATGTGCTCGCTGGCACCTCGACTGCCGGGGACCGTGCGGCGGCCTATGACCGTGCGTTCACCTATGACCGGGCTGGACGTCTCACCGAGGTCAAGGACATCACCGCTACCCCGGGAGAAACGGTGAACACCGACCCCGAGGAAGGGGCCGTGACTCCAACGACGGTGCGGAAGTATGCATTTGATAAGAACGGCAACCGCGCCTCGCTGACCACCACGGTCAACGGCACCCAGACCGCTAAGCGGACCTGGGCCTACGACGCCGCAGACCGTGTCGGTGTGGGCGCTGGGTATGTGTATGACGGGTTGGGACGGCAGACCACGATCCCAGCCGCCGATGCACCAGCAGCTGCTGGCGGGGTCAAGGCCGGGGCTGGGGCGATCACGGTGAAGTACTTCGCTGATGACGCTGCCGCAGCCATCACCCGCAACGGCACCACCTCTACCATCGCCCGGGATCCTGCAGGGCGCCGCCTGACGGTGACCTCGTCCGGAACCGCGGCTGCCGGAACCGAAACCAAGCACTACGCCGATGATTCGGATAACCCTGCCTGGACCACTCGTAAGCAAGGCACCGAAACCATCACCACCAGGTACGAATCCACCATCGGTGGAGACCTGGCGTTGACCATCACCGGGAACACTGTGGAACTTGCGGTGAATAACCCTCACGGGGACGTGGTCGCCACCGTGCCGTTGACCGGTACCGGGGCAGGGCAAGGTATCACCGGATGGGCGCAGTACGACGAGTACGGCAACCAGCTCACCGAACCAGTGAACACCGGCGCCACCACCTACGGATGGCACGGAGCCGATGAACGCGCCGTAGACACCAGCGGGCTGATCCTGATGGGCGCTCGACTCTACAACTCGGTCACTGGGCTGTTTAGCAGCCGGGACCCGGTCGAGGGCGGCAACACCACGACCTACGCCTACCCACAAGACCCAGTGGGAACGAATGACCTTAGTGGACTCTTTCAGTGGGGAAAATGGTTAGATCGAGCAAGCACAGGGCTCGCTGTCGCAGGTATGTTTGGGTGTGCGCTCTGTGCCGCAGGTTCTGCGGCTATTGGGCTTGGCAGAGGTATCTATAAAATACGTAACGGAAAAAAGGGCGAAGGCTGGGTAGATATCGCGGGCTCGGTTACCTTTGGCGTAGGTAAAGGACTTCGAGCTGCGGGTAAACTGTGGAAAAAATCCCAGATGAAGAAGTACCCCAAAGGTCACCGAGTCAACAAATATAAAAGGAAGAAAATAGCAAGAAAGTACCGAAAGTACAACAACAGAGTTGTAAAACGCTATGACAGATTTGACCGAATCTGGAGCACTGGTACCGCAAGCTATTCAAGCTATGGGATGTACACAGATTATAGGGCGTATAAAAAATCAAGACAAAGGAGGTAGTGTTCGTGAAAAATAACAAAAAAATATCATATTTGACAAAAAGTGATATTTTAACATCCTCATTATTCGGCATTGCCATCATTGCCTTGATGATATACATCGAAGAGTATGGATTTGCCTTGGTATTATCGCTGACAGTAGTTAGCGGTCTGATAATTAGCGCAAAAAAGCTTCGCTGGTCGCAAAAGTCTTGGGATGCAATGATGAGTAGCCTCAGAACGTCTAGTTTCAATTCAACATCAGCTCCACGGATCGGATATTGGATTGCTCGCACAACGTCCAGTTCAGAACGCACAACATACTGGTTCGGAAAAAGCTTTCTTGACCATTATGAATTCACTCGAGTGCCATCCAAGCTCGGAGAGAAATTCGAGACTACATTCGACGAGTCGAAGTATCCTCATTTTCAAAAGAAGAGTACGAAATATTCGATCGACGAACAAGCAATTAAAAACTTGTCGAAGTTCGTAAAATTCTAATATCTCGAAGATCGTTCTTTCGCATTAAGGAAACCTATTTTATAATACTGCCGAGTCGCAGAATGAATTCACCATTATTTAAATGAAATTCACTTAGCATATATCGGTATTTAATTATTGAAATACATCTGACAATCAATGCAATAAAACCTGGCCGGCTGAACTTAGCTGGCCAGGTTTTTCACTGTCCTCCCGAAACCACCGATGAGCGGAAGTACCCCTCCGGCGCCTCAGCCACCGGGAACATCTCTGGAAGCTGCGGGTGCATCACCTTGTCATACGCATGGAACGGGCCGTCCTGAGCGGTGAGCCGATCCATCAACGGATAGAAGTAGTCGCGATAGAACACCAAGATCTGCTGCGGTCCATCCCACCGCATCTGCTCCCACGTCTCCCACAACGCGGTAACCACCGAATACACTTCCGAGTACTCATACCAGTTCGGCGCCCACGCATGCCCCGAAGGACCGCACTTCCGCAGGTAACGCGGTAGCGCGTAGCCGCGCAACCACTGCTGCGCGTCCTCATACACGAAAGGCCGCTCCGAGACTGCGTGCTCGGTATCCTGCGGCGAGGTCGCCGGCTGCGCCGCGGGTTCCTGGGGCTCGTCACCGTCCAGATCCAGCTCATCATCATTCGGTGGGATGCCGACCATCGCGACAGCTCCTGTCCTTGGGTGCGGGCCGGCGCTGCCGCTGCCATACCGCGTTTGCGGTGCTTCATCGCCGTCTGCGGATTCTGGGTGCTCGGCGGCAACGGAAAATCAGCGTCCTTCCCGCCCTTCTGCTTCCAGACAGCGATCACCCGTTCCGACGCGGCACTATGCCGATCCAACGCCAGCGTGCCCGCATCCTCCGGGCCAGCCCCCGCCGGGGACGTTGTGCCCGCTTCCTTGGCTTCAGCGGTGTCAGCGTTGACCCGGTCAAGATGTTCTTGACCCTCAGCTCGTTCAGCTTGCCGCAGATGCGCGGCCTCGTCCTGCTGGGCTTCCGCCGCCTCGCCAGTAGTGGTCTCTCCGGTGGCAGCTTTGCACCCTCGGGCACCAGGTGCGGGAACTTCCCGGCAATCGCCCGGTCCACCTCATCGTCATGCCCATACCACGACGGAACAAAACTAATCGTGTCGCGCCCACCAATGGACGGGTCACGCACCGTATCCGCCGGCATCAGTTCCAAGCGACGCAGCACTTCCTGTTTGCTGATCTCCACAGGACGTTCCAAACCATCGTTGTAGTCATAATCCCGGAACGTCCCCTGCGGCTGCGCAAACCACGGCTCCTGGCCCATGGGTGGCTGCTCGGCCTTGGCTCGCTGGCCAGCCAAATAGTCATCCAGCGCATCGCGCAAGGCACGGTGCCGGTCAGTGGCCGCCGTGGGATGATCCCGATTCAGATCCTCAACGTTGATCCCGAACTGGTTGCGGATACGGTCAGCGCCAGCCATGAATGCCTGGGAGGCGGCTTCGTGCCGGCCCGCCAGTTCACTAGCCACGATCATACGATCTGCAATCGCTTCGCTGCCAGCAGTGTTCCAAAACTTTGGAGAGGATAAATCGCGGTGCACAAGCTGCGCGATGTTGCGTTCGTGTTCTGCGTTGGCGTTCGCTTCCGCACCTCGCATCTGCGCCCGACGCTGAGCGTGTACGACCAGTTGCATCCCTGAACCCAACTCAGCCTGCGCGACGCCACCGAAGTCCACTTCGATACTCCACGCGGCGGTACTGCCCGGTAGGCTTGGTACTGACTTGAAACGACAACTTGCAAAGTAGAGCGATGGCATTCTTCTCACGTTTGCGCGCACAGCGTGCGGCAAATCGCGAATTGGGCGAGGGCGTGTGGCGCCGTGCCCACGATCGCTTCACCCGATCCCTGGACCGCATTTTCCAGGTGCTCGAAGGCATCAACGACGTCGAGGTCTACAACCAGCTGGTGAAGCCGGCTAACGAGATGGCCGACCTGCTGCCCATGGTACGCCAGCTGTGCACCGATGCCCAGCGGATCACTCCCAGCGAGGATGAGGTGATTCCGCAGGCCACCGCCAGCGTGCACCGCTCGCTGACCAAGTCTGCCAACGACCTGGCGACCACCGCCCAGGTGATCGCCATGATGCGCATGCAGGCTGAAGCCGGTTCGCCGATCAATGTCCTGTCCGTCGTGCACCGCGCCCAGATCGTGAAAGAGGACGTCAACCGGGCTGCACAGCTTTTGGAAGCGCTCAAGTAAAGCTACCTTACGATGTTCCTGAAAATCCCTGCGGCCAGGGCTGGGGATGCACTAGATTAAGTGCATGACCCAAACTGTTCCAGAACTGAAATTCCACGACGGAAACACCATCGACCAGCTCGGCTACGGCGTATGGCAGGTGCCTGACGCCGAGGCTGAAATCGTGGTCGGCAAGGCCATCGATGCGGGCTACCGCCACATCGACACCGCCAAGATCTACGGCAACGAAGAAGGCGTCGGCCGCGCCATTGCCGCATCCAGCGTCCCGCGCGAAGAACTGTTCATCACCACCAAGGTGTGGAACGCCGACCAGGGCTACGAGAACACCCTGGCCGCTGCCGACGCGTCGCTGCAGCGTCTGGGCTTGGACTACGTCGACTTGTACCTGATCCACTGGCTGCAGCCCAAGCGCGGCACCTACGTGGACACCTGGAAGGCCTTGATCCAGCTGCAGAAGGACGGCAAGGCCAAGTCCATCGGCGTCTGCAACTTCACCATCGAGGCGCTGGAAGAGCTCTACGCCGAGACCGGCGTGCGCCCGGTGATCAACCAGGTGGAAACCCACCCGTACTTCCCGCAGTCCGAACTGCGCGCCTACGAGGCGCAGCACGGCATCCTGCACGAGTCCTGGTCCCCGTTGGGCCAGGGCGGCGACCTCCTGACCGACCCGGTTCTGGTGAAGATCGCCGAAAAGCACAAGGCCTCCGTGGCGCAGGTGGTCATCGCCTGGCACCTGGCCCTGGGCAACGTGGTCATCCCGAAGTCGGTGACCGATGCGCGCATCATCGAGAACTTCGCCTCGCTGCAGCTCACCCTGGATGACGAGGACCTGGCCGCGATCAACGGCCTGGACCGGGGAGCCGAAGGCCGTATCGCCGCCGACCCGGCCACCGCAGATTTCGCCTAGCACCCACTGCGGATGCGAAAAGGTCCTTGGTTTCAGCTGAAACCAAGGACCTTTTCTTCACATGGAGCCCCCTGCCGGATTTGAACCGGCGACCTGCTCTTTACGAGGGAGCTGCTCTACCCCTGAGCTAAGGAGGCCTGCGCCTGCAAGCAGGCACTGTGTAACTTTATCCAAGTAGAACTAGCAACGTCAAAACGACGGGCGAATTCGCGCTGCCAATTAGCAGACGGTGCCCGCTTCGGGGACCTTGCCGTCAATCAGGTAGCCGTCCACGGCGTCGGTGATGCACTGGTTGGAGCGTCCGTACGCGGTGTGGCCGTGGCCCTCGTAGGTCAGCAAGGTGGCGTTCTGAAGCTGTTCGGCCAGCGACTGCGACCAGGCGTATGGGGTGGCCGGGTCGCCGGTGGTGCCGACCACCAGGATCTGATTGGACCCCGGAGCGTCCAGCGACTCGGGCTGGCCGGTGGCCTTGTAGCTCCACTTGTCGCAGGTGAGCTCTCCGTAGGCCAAGTACTTGCCGATCGTCGGGGAGGCCTCTTCCAGCGCCTTGGCGTCAGCCTCCATGGCCTGCTCGCTCGCGTCCATCGGACGGTCCAGGCAGTTGACCGCGGTGAACGCATCGGTCGAGTTGGACCCGTAGCTGCCGTCCTCCTGGCGGTCGGCGGACAGGTCGGAGAAGTACAGGATCGAATCCACGTCGCCCTGCATGGCCGCGGCCATGCCCTGGGTCAGGTACGGCCAGTTCATGTCGTCGTACAGCGGGATGATGAAGCCGTTGATGAAGTCGATGATCGGCACGGTGCGCCCGTCAGAGGACTCCAGCGGCTGCTCTTCGATGCGCGCGAAGAAGTCCTGCAGCTGGGTTTTGGCCTCGTCGAGATTTCCGGTGAACGGGCAGTTCTCGCCTTCAAGGCAGTTCTGCAGCCAGGCGTCGATCTCGCCTTCGAAGCCCTGGGCCTGGGCCAGGGTCAGTTGCTGCGCTGTGGCCAGCGGGTCCATGGCGCCGTCCAGCACGAACCGGCCGACCTTCTGCGGGAAGAGATCGGCGTAGGTGGAGCCGAGGAAGGTGCCATAGGAGTAGCCCAGGTAGTCAAGCTGGGTGTCGCCGAGCACGGCGCGGATGATGTCCATGTCCTTGGCCGCGGAGACGGTGTCCACATGTCCGAGCAGGTCTCCGGTGTTTTCCGCGCAGTCCTTGGCGTAGTCCTCGGTATCGGCCTCGACCTCGTCGCGGTCCGCCGGATCCCAGGCCTTGAGGTTCTCCTGGCGGCTAGCGTCGATTTCCTTGTCGGTTTGGCAGGTCACCGGGGTGCTCTGCCCCACGCCGCGGGGATCGAAGCCGATGATGTTGTAGGCACGCTGCAGGTCGTTGCTGAGCATCAGCTGGACCGATTCGGCGACCATGTCCAGCCCCGAGCCGCCGGGGCCTCCGGGGTTGACCAGCAGGTTGCCCTGCGCGCCGTCGACGGCGCGGCGGTTCAGCGCCAGCGTGATGCTGTCCTTTTCCGGTGCGGCATAGTCCAGCGGGACCTCGATGTCAGCGCATTCGATGGTGCTGCCGCACTTTTCCCAATCAACCTGCTGGGTGTAGTACTGCTGAAGTGCAGGGACCTCGGTCTTCGTAGCGTCGGCTGCGTTGCCCGCGCTGTCCTCGCCGGAGGTCGGCGCACAGGCGGTCAATCCCAGGGCGAGCGCGGCGGCCGTGGCGGACAGGCGGTACAGGTTGCGTCGTGCGGACAAGATGGTGGTTCTCCTTGGGGGTGGATGCGCAGTCCGGGTGGGGGAATCCGGGAAGCTAGCGGCGGCCGGGGTTCTGCAGCAGCCGGGCCATGAGGGCCTCGAGCGCCATGAGCTGGTTGACGTTGGCGGCGATGCGCTGGCGGGTTTCATCGATCGCGTCGATCTGCGACAGGGTCTTTTCGTGGCTCTGGTGGGCGGCGAAGGCGTTGAGCTTCTCGCGCAGGTGCTCGTTGACCAGCTCGACCTGGGTGTGCAGCTGCAGGCTGAGCACGTCGCGGAAGAAAGTGGTCAGGTCCGTCAGGGTGCGGTCGATGGCGTCGAAGCTGGCCCGCCGGGCGAAGCGCTTGGCGTTCTCTTCCAGCTCGCGGAACTGCCCGCGCAGCCCGGCGGGGATGTTCTCCTCCTCGCCCAGGCCGTTGGCCTTGCGCAGCTCGGCGACCTTGTGCTGCAGGTCGGCGCCGGTGATGTGCTCGGCGCGCTCGGCCGACAGCTTCGAG
Source organism: Glutamicibacter soli (assembly GCF_003309065.1). Taxonomy (GTDB): domain Bacteria; phylum Actinomycetota; class Actinomycetes; order Actinomycetales; family Micrococcaceae; genus Glutamicibacter; species Glutamicibacter soli. The sequence goes on from NZ_POAF01000006.1 coordinate 335,733, forward strand.
ATCTCCGCGGCGGCCTCCATGGCCTGCGGCAGGGTGGTCACGCGCAAAGGCAGGGTGACGACCTTCTCGCGCTGGATGCGGGCCTGTTCGTCGCGGGCCAGCAGGCGGGCCACGCCGATGTGCGACTGCGAGGCGCGGGCGGCGAAGCGCGCCAGTTCCAGGTCCAGTCCGTCGCGGCGGACCAGCAGCTGGGCGACCTCTTCGGTGGAGGGGATGGACAGGTTCACTGCGCGGCAGCGCGAGCGGATGGTGACCAGCACGTCGGCCGGGGACGGCGCGCACAGGATCCAGATCATGTTCGCCGGTGGTTCCTCGATGGCCTTGAGCATCACGTTGCCGCTGCGCTCAGACATGCGGTCGGCGTCTTCGATGATGATGATGCGCCAGCGGGCCTGGGAAGCCTTGTCCTGGGCCTGGGTGATGATCTCCCGCACGTCCCTGACCTGGTACTCGAACTTCTCGGTCGAGATGAAGGTGACATCCGGGTGCTTGCCGGCAACGACGCTGACGCAGGTGGGGCAGGCGCCGCAGCCGGCGGGGGATTGGGTGCACTGCAGCGCCGCGGCGAAGGCGCGTGCGGCGGTGGTGCGCCCGGAACCCGGGGGACCGGTGAACAGCCATGCGTGGGTGGGGTCGCCCTGGTCGACCTGCTCGGTCAGCGTGGTGATGACACGCTGCTGGCCTGCCAGATCCGCGAAGACCGGGCGGATCACAGCAGGTCCTCCAGATGCGCGGTGATCTGCGCCTGCAGCTGCTCGATGCCCTGGTTGGCGTCGAGCACCAGGTAGCGTTCCGGCGACTTGGCGGCCAGGTCCGCGAAGGCGGTGCGGATGCGGTTGTGGAAGGCATCCGGCTCGGATTCTAGCCGGTCCGATTCCTCGACGCCGCCGGTGCCGGCGATGCGCCGGGAACGGCCGTCGGCCGCGGAGATGTCCAGCAGGATGGTGGCGTCCGGGGCCAGGCCGCCGGTGGCGAAATTGTTGATGGAGGCGACAGCCTCCACGCCGAGCTCGCGCCCCACGCCCTGGTAGGCCAGGGAGGAATCGACAAAACGGTCGCAGACCACGTGGGTGCCGGTTTCCAGCGCCGGGATGATGACCTGCTGGACGTGGGCCGCGCGGGCCGCGGCGTACATCAGGGCCTCGGTTCGGGCGTCGATCTCTCCGTGCCCGTGCTCCAGCACCAGGGCGCGCAGCTCCTCGCTGATCTGCGTGCCGCCCGGTTCGCGGGTGGTCAGCACGGTGGCGTTGCGCTCCCGCAGCCACTGGCTGGTGCGCTGGACCTGGGTGGACTTGCCGGCGCCGTCGCCGCCTTCAAAGACAATGAACAGGCCGCGGGCAGGGGCGGACGAATCGATACTCACCCCACTAGCCTAACGAACCTGCCTGTGGATCCCGTGCGATGAAATGAAGTGAAACGCTTCGGGACGCAGACAAACGCCAGGCGTAATCTGGTGGATATGACCAACCCCGCAGAATCCGCCGCCCCTGTTGCCTCTTGGCATCCCAAGACCTTGATCGTTGCCGGGGGACGTCCGGCCCATGGGCTGGACGCTCCGGTCAACCACCCGGTGACCTTCACCTCCACCTACCACTCGCAGGGGATCGCCGCTGCAGGCGAAAAGGTCTACGCGCGGTTCTCGAACCCCACCTGGGATCCCTTCGAGCAGGTGCTCGGCGCGCTGGAGCGCTCCGAGCTGCCGGCGCTGGTGTTCTCCTCCGGCATGGCGGCGATCGCCGCGGCGCTGAGCCTGGTGCCCGAGGGCGGGACCATGGTGCTGCCGGCCCACTCCTACAACGGCACGCTGGGCCTGGCCAAGGAACTGGAAACTGCCGGGCGCTTCACCCTGCACCCGGTGGACGTCGCCGACACCGAGCAGGTGCTCGGCGCGCTGCAGGGCGCGGACGTGCTGTGGCTGGAATCTCCCACCAACCCGATGCTGGAAGTCGCCGAGCTTCCGGCGCTGCTGGCCGCCGCCAAGGCGCAGGGCGTGCTGGGCATCGTGGACAACACCTTCGCCACCCCGCTGCTGCAGCGGCCGCTGGAACTGGGCGCGGACCTCGTGGTGCACTCGGTGACCAAATATCTGTCGGGGCATTCGGATGTCATCATGGGCGCGCTGGCCACCCGCGACGAAACGCTGCACACCAAGCTGCACGGCTACCGCACCCTGCACGGGGCGATCGCCTCCCCGATGGACGTCTTCCTGGCGCTGCGCGGGGTGCGCACCATGGCCGTCAGACTGGAGCGCTCGCAGGCCAACAGCCAGCTGCTCGCCGAGCGCCTGGCCGCGCACCCGAAGGTCAATGTGGTGCGCTATCCGGGCCTGCCGCAGGATCCCGGCCATGCGCGAGCCAGTGAGCTGATGGATGGCTTCGGCTCGGTCATCGCCTTCGAAGTCGGGTCCGCCGCGCAGGAGGCGGATGCGGTGGTCGCGGGCTTCGGCCTGATCACCGCGGCCACCTCGCTGGGCGGGGTTGAAACCCTGGCGGAACGCCGTGCGCGGCACGCCTCGGAGCCGGCCACTGTCCCGGCGAACCTGATCCGCCTTTCGGTGGGCATCGAGGACGTGGAAGACCTGTGGAACGACCTGTCCCAGGCGCTGGAACGGATCTGAGGCCAGCGCGGATATCAGTCGCGTGGCATGTGAAGCGCGGAGCACGAGTCGACGGTAAGGTGAAAACATGCAATTCATGAATCTTGCGTTCCTGATCGAGGCCTACATGCTGCGCGCCCTCGGGATTGTCATCCTGGTGCTGGCCGTCTGGGCAGTGGTTGATTGCCTGCGCCACCCGGCAGACCGCTTCGCCCAGGAGGGCAAGCGCACCAAGGGCTTCTGGACCGCGCTGACCGTCGGCAGTGCCGTGGTCGCGGCGTTGTCCGTGCTCAGCGCCGGCAGCGGCGGATTCCTCCAGCTGATCGGCGCCTGCGTCGCCTGCGTCTACCTGGCCGACGTGAAGCCCGCAGTGAGCGGCAAAGGCGGCGGCTGGTACAACTACTAGCCCGGTCCTCCGGCGAAGTTTTCGGCTCAACCCGGGTCGCAGCATGTAATACATGTCGCGGCCCGGGTTTTGCGTTCGGCGGTAACGTTCAGCCGGAGATGCCCCGCCATTGGATAAGATGGAAATCATGAGCCACACTTTGATTTTGCTTCGCCACGGACAGAGCGAATGGAACGAAAAGAACCTTTTCACCGGTTGGTACGACGTGTCGCTGACCGAAAAGGGTCGCGCAGAGGCCGCCCGCGGCGGCCAGCTGCTGGCCGAGGCAGGCTACAAGCCTGAGGTTCTGCACACCTCGCTGCTGACCCGCGCCATCGTCACCGCGAACCTGGCACTGGAAGCCGCCGGGCGTTCGTGGATCCCGGTCAACCGCGACTGGCGCCTGAACGAGCGCCACTACGGTGCGCTGCAGGGCAAGGACAAGGCCCAGACCCTGGCCGAATTCGGCGAGGACCAGTTCATGCAGTGGCGCCGCAGCTACGACACCCCGCCGCCGGCGCTGGCCGACGACTCCGAGTTCAGCCAGATCGGCGACGAGCGTTACGCCTCATTGGGCGACGACGCGCCGCGCACCGAATGCCTCAAGGACGTCCTCGAGCGCCTGCTGCCGTACTGGGAGAACAACATCAAGGCCGACCTGTCCGCAGGCAAGACCGTCATGGTGACCGCGCACGGCAACTCGCTGCGCGCACTGGTCAAGCACCTGGACGGCATCAGCGACGAGGACATCGCCGGACTGAACATCCCGACCGGCATCCCGCTGGTTTATGAACTGGACGACAACTTCCAGCCGATCACCGCCGGCGGAACCTACCTGGATCCAGAAGCCGCGGCCGACGCCATCAAGGCAGTCGCCAACCAGGGCCGCTAGCCAACCCGGCTTTTCGGCGGCACCGCCCCGGCCACCTCCCACAAGCTTGGCCAGCGGTGCCGCCGTTGCTGTTTAACGGGAGGTTGCCGTGAAATCTCTGGCTGTGAGCGAAACCATGACTAAGGATTGTCTTTTTGGTATTACTATGCTGTAATCTCCTATTTCGAATAGGCTCAATGGCTCACGTTAGGAATGCAATTCGTGGCAACTGATTACGACGAAGTCCGCCCGGACGTTGCCGAGGCGCGCAAGGCTTCTCTGGACGCGGTTAAGTCCGCCAACGCACCAGACGCCAAGTCCGTGGTGCGCGAGCTCGACGAAACCGATCACACCGACGGCATGGACCTGCCAGGTGCAGACCTGTCCAACGAGGAACTGACCGTTACGGTCATTCCGCAGAAAGACGACGAATTCATCTGTGGTTCGTGCTTCCTGATCCGCCACCGTTCACAGCTTGTACGTGAAGAGGGCAATGTAGGATTCTGCGTCGAGTGCGAAGGCTAAGCCTTCCCTAGACGCCGTGCTCTGCGAATGCGCAGAACACATTGACTGTAGAGGCCAACCGCCGAGGTGGCCTCTACAGTCGTTTAAGCCGGATTTCCGGGCCGCGTCAGGGGCTTGCCGTCGATTAAGCCAGGACGCCGCGGGCGCCGGGGAATTCTCCCCGGCGCCCGCGGCGTTCAAGCTGGTTTGGTGCGCCTAGACCTCTGACGGATCCCATTCACCGGTCACCAGGTAGGTGACCTTGCGGGCGACGGAGACGCCGTGGTCGCCGAAGCGCTCCAGATAGCGGCTAGTCAGCGACACGTCGACGGTGGTCGGCGCATTCGCGGTCCAGGCCTCGTCGGCCACCTGGGTGAACACGCTGGCGTGGAGGGCGTCCAAGCGGTGGTTCAGCTCGATGATGTCGCGGGCAATCTGCAGGTCGCGGGTGTCCAGGAGCTTCGCGACGGCCTGGGCGATCTGGATGTCGAGTTGGGCCATTTGCGAGAAGGTGCCGGTGATTTCCGACGGCAACGCACGGCTCGGGAAACGCAGGCGGGTCAACTGGGCCAGGTGGCGGGCCAGGTCTCCCATGCGTTCCAGCGAGGCGCTCATGCGCAGCGAGCCGACGATCATGCGCAGGTCCGAAGCCACCGGACCCTGCAGCGCGAGGGTGTCGATGGCGCGCTCATCAAGCTGGTTCTGCAGGAAGTCGATCTTCGCATCGGCGGCGATCACTTCCTGGGCCAGCTCCACATCGGCGTTGGCCAGCGATTCCCACGCCCGGTCCATGGCGACGGCAACCTGGTTCGCCATCTCAATCAGCTCTTCGCCGATCTGCTGCAGATCGGCCTGAAATACCTTGCGCACGTAATATTCCCTTTCAAGGTTCGGAAGGTGCTCACGCCCGCGTGAACATGGTTCTGTTTTCGGGCATGGCGGAGGGTCTGAATCCAGAATGCCAGCGGGTGATTAACGATTATTCCCGGAAAGGTGAACGTTTGGTGAACAGCGCGCCGAAATGGCTGTTTTCGCGTCATCTGCGGACAAAAGTCCCATGGATGAAAGATAGTCTAAAGATGTGAACGAAGTAATCTCGATCTTGATTGCCGCGGTGCTCGGGTTGGCGCTGGGAGTCGTGGGCATCTTGGCCTTCCGGTTCTCGCAAAACCGCACCGCCCGGCTGCCCGAGGTCGACGAGCCAGTCTTGCCGGAAGGCGCCGCCGCGGTGCTCTCCGTGATCGGGCGCGCCTTCGTCATCCTCGACGACGTCGACGGAGTGGTCCGCGCCAACCCCGCTTCCTACGCCTACGGTCTGGTCCGCGGGCACACCCTGGTGCACGACGAGCTGCTGGCGCTGGTGCGCCAGGTGCGCGCCGACGGCGTGATCGCCGAAAGCCAGTACGAGCTGCAGCGCGCGACCCTGGGTGCCGGGCAGCTGATCGTGCATGTGCGCGTGGCCCCGCTGGGGGACGAGTACATCCTGCTGCTGGCCGACGACCGCACCGAGATCACCCGCACCGAGGCGATGCGCAACGACTTCGTCGCGAACGTCTCGCATGAATTGAAGACCCCGGTCGGCGCGATCTCGCTGCTGGCCGAGGCGATCAGCGAAGCTGCCGACGACCCGCAGGCGGTGCTGCGCTTCTCCACGCGCATGGGCAAGGAATCACGGCGCCTGGCAGCCTTGGTGCAGGACATCATCGAGCTTTCGCGGCTGCAGTCCAGCGACGCGATCACCCACGGCCGCGAGTTCCAGCTCGCCCCGGTCATCGCCGAAGCGGTGGACCGCAACAAGCTGCTCGCAGAGGAAAAGGGCATCACCGTCTCGGTGGGCGGCAGCCTGGAGGAAGAGCTCCACGGGGATCCGGATCTGCTGATGACCGCGTTGCGCAACCTGATCGACAATGCGATCCGCTACTCCCCGCCGAACACCACCGTGGGCGTGGGGGTGCGGCAACGCGACGGCTACGCCCAGATTTCCGTGACCGACCAGGGCCCCGGCATTTCAGCGGAGGACCAGGAACGCGTATTCGAGCGCTTCTACCGCGTGGACGGCGCCCGCTCGCGCCAGACCGGCGGCACCGGGCTGGGCCTGAGCATTGTCAAGCACGTGCTGGCCAACCACGGCGGCGAGGTGTCGCTGTGGTCGCAGCCGGGCCAGGGCTCCACGTTCACACTCAGACTTCCCATGATGGATGAAGAACCGGCTGCAGCGCTTGAGCCGGCCGCAGATATGAAGAAGAAACAAGCGGTTGCCGCGTCTGCGGAAGACCGTGAAGGAGGACGCCGATGACCCGCATCTTGATTGTCGAGGACGAGGAATCGCTTTCGGACCCGCTGTCCTATTTGCTGGAGCGGGAGGGATTCGAGGTCAGGGTCGCCGACGACGGGATTGTCGCGGTGAGCGAGTTCGAACGCCATGGCGCGGACCTGGTCCTGCTGGATTTGATGCTCCCCGGCCAGCCCGGCACCGAGGTGATCCGCCAGATCCGCCTGAACAGCCAGGTTCCGGTCATCATGCTCACCGCCAAGGACTCGGAGATCGACAAGGTGGTCGGCCTGGAGCTGGGCGCCGACGACTACGTCACCAAGCCGTACTCCTCGCGCGAGCTGCTGGCCCGCATCCGGGCAGTACTGCGCCGCCAAGGCGAAAGCGAAGAGCTGGTCAGCAACGTGGTGACCGCCGGCCCGGTGCGCATGGACGTGGAGCGCCACATCGTGTCGGTCAACAACGCCGAGGTGGCCATGCCGCTGAAGGAGTTCGAACTGCTGGAAATGCTGCTGCGCAATGCCGGACGCGTGCTGACCCGCGGCCAGCTGATCGACCGCGTCTGGGGCAGCGACTACGTGGGCGACACGAAGACCCTGGACGTGCACGTCAAGCGCCTGCGCTCGAAGATCGAAGGCGACCCGGCGGCGCCGGAACTGCTGGTGACCGTGCGCGGCCTGGGATACAAGTTCGTGGCCTAGCGGGAACTGCCCTGCCGGGAGCCGCTGCGGGCGGCGGCCGCCGGCAAGCAGAAAACCCCGGCGGTGCCTCACTGTGCAGTGGGCGCCGCCGGGGTTCGTCTGTTCTGAAGCCTAGTGTCCGGACTCGGACTTAGGGCTTGGAACCAGGTGCTCGTTGGTGCTTGCCTCGTAGCCGCCCGGAACGAAGTCGCGGTATTCGGCCAGGGTTCCGTCAACCACTGGAACCGAGAAGTCTACGGTCGTGCCGGACACGGTGAACTTGGTGTCGGCGTGCTGGCCGGCCATGATGCCCAGGTCGCTGATGACGGTCTTGTTCTTCTCGTCTTCCAGCTTGGTCTGGCCCTCGGCGGCGACCTTGACGGTGACAGGCGAGGCGTTGCCGGCCTTGATCTGAAGGCTCAGGTCGGACTTGCCATCGTTGACGACGGTGCCGATCAGGCGAGCGTCGGTGGCCTCGGCGTTGGTCACGAACATCAGGTTGCGGACCTCGGCATCGGCAACGTCGACGTTGATTCCGTCGCTGGCTGCGTAGTCGATATCGGTGGCCTGCTGGTTGATGGCGCCACAGCTGGTGACACCGAATGCCAGGGCAGCCACAGCGAGGGACGCGGCAACGCGGCGTCCAACGGTCATGCGTGCGGTGATCACGACACTAACTCCTCGGTGAGAATAATGAGATGCTTCGGTTCGCGGCCGCGTGAAACGGTCGGCACCTAAGGATCAGTGCAGACAGCCGTATTGACCACGATTACCTCTAAGCCTAGCCGTTTTTTGGTCAAAGACGCGATTTAGCGACGTGCAACACACACTTTTCGACAGCTTGTAGACAGGTTGCCCGATGGGGAAAGGGGCAGGTGGGCAACGTGCACACTCTTTTCATACCACGTTCCTCCGGCGATTGGAAGAGGGAATTCCGCATGATTTCGCGGTTATTCGGGGCACGGTGGAACCGGCGTCCGCGCCAGACATGGTAGACTGGAAGGTGGGAAAGGGGTTTATCCACATGGTTTTTGAGGTTGGCGAGACTGTTGTCTACCCGCACCACGGCGCTGCAACGATCGAGGAGATCAAGCTGCGCAAGATCAAGGGCGAAGAGAAAATGTATCTCAAGCTTCGCGTAGCTCAGGGAGACCTGACTATCGAAGTTCCCGCCGACAAGATTGATCTGGTTGGCGTGCGAGACGTGGTAGATCCGGAGGGCTTGAACCATGTGTTCGATGTCCTGCGTGCTGAATTCACCGAAGAGCCGACCAACTGGTCGCGCCGTTACAAGGCGAACGTTGAGAAGCTTGCTTCCGGTGACGTCATCAAGGTGGCTGAGGTTGTCCGCGACCTGTGGCGCCGCGAGAACGACCGAGGCCTCTCCGCTGGCGAGAAGCGCATGCTGGCCAAGGCGCGCCAGGTCCTGATCAGCGAAATGGCGCTGGCCAAGGATCTCGACGAGACCAAGGCCGAGGGGTTGCTGGACGAGGTTCTGGCTTCCGCCTAGGAAGAATCACCTGACAACACCGCGGGGCGCATCACGCGCACCCGCGGTTTTGCATTTAACCCGACGGCCGGTGGCCGTCGCCCGGGCGCGATAAGCTCTTCCCTGTGAACCAAGTGAAACAGCGCAACGCATCGGTGATCCTGGTGGCCGCGGGAATGGGCACCCGGCTGGGCGCCGGAATCCCCAAGGCCCTGGTGGAAATCGCCGGCAAATCCCTGGCCGAGCACGCGGTGGACCGCATCCTGGAAGTGCCCGGGATTCGCGAGGTCATCGTGGTGACCCCGCCCGATGACGACCGCCTGGCCGAAGCGCTGCGTGGCTACCCCGATTCGGTGCGCACCGCCCCCGGCGGCTCGAGCCGCGCCGGATCCGTGCGCAACGGGCTGGCTCAGGTCTGTCCGGATGCCGAGCTCATCCTCGTCCACGATGCCGCCCGCCCCTTCGCCCCCGCCGCGTTGTTCCAGCGGGTGCTGGAGCAGCTGGAAGTTCCCGGCTGCGACGCGGCCATCCCCGCGCTGCCCGTCACCGACACCATTTCAGTCGTCGCTACGGACCCTGCCGGCAGCGAGCTGGTGGTCCAGACCCCCGACCGCTCGACCCTGCGCGCGGTGCAGACCCCGCAGGGATTCAGTGCCGCCACGCTGCGCGAAGCGCACGCCGGGCTCAGGACGCTGAGCGAAGAGCAGCTCGCTGCGGTCACCGACGACGCCTCGATCGTCCGCGCCGCCGGCGGCGCGGTCCATGTGGTGGCAGGGGACGCCCGGGCGCTGAAGGTCACCCACCCGGATGACCTGGCCGCCGCCGAACAGCTGGCCGCCGCAACCACCGAAGCACCCCACAGGAATGAGCCCCAGGACATGCTGCTGCCCCGCGTCGGCACCGGGATCGACATCCACGCCGTAAGCACCGACCCGGAGCGCGAAATGTGGCTGGCCGGGCTGTACTTCCCGGAAGACATCGGGCTGTCAGGGCACTCCGACGGCGACGCCGTGGCCCATGCCGCCTGCGATGCACTGTTCTCCGCCAGCGGCATCGGGGACCTGGGGACCCACTTCGGCGTCGACCGCCCGGAGTTCGCCGGGGCCAGCGGCGTCAGCCTGCTCACCGAAGCGGCGCGCCTGGTCCGCGAGGCAGGATTTGAGATCGGTAACATCGCGGTGCAGTTCGTCGGGCGGCGCCCGCGCTTCGGCGCACGCCGCGAGGAAGCCAACCGCGTGCTCTCCGCGGCGGCCGGAGCACCGGTGAGCATTACCGCCACCACCAGCGACGGGCTGGGATATGAAGGCGCCGGGGAAGGCATCACCGCCTACGCGACCGCACTGGTCTACGAACGCCCGTAGGCTCCATCCCGGAAGCTGGCGGGGCGGCGCTCAGCGCGGCGAGCTCCAAGCCCCGCACGCAAGCGGCAGGTTCTTCGGATAACCTTAAACCGTGAGCCTGCGATTCTATGACACCAAATCCGCTTCCGTACGCGACTTCCAGCCACTGACCGACGGTGAAGTGAAGCTGTACTACTGCGGCGCCACCGTGCAGGGCATGCCGCACGTGGGGCACGTGCGCAGCGCCATCGTCTTCGACGTGCTGGTGCGCTGGCTCGAGTACCGCGGCTTCGCGGTCACCACGGTGCGCAACGTGACGGATATTGAAGACAAGATCCTGGAAAAGTCGGCGAACTCCTTCGCCGAGGATTTCACCGCCGACGAGTACTACACGCCGCGCGAAGAATGGTTCGCGCTGGGCTACCGGTTCGAGCAGGAATTCGCCCGCGCCTACGAGACGCTGGGCGTGCGCCGCCCGACCTACGAGCCCCGCGCCACCGGCCACATCACCGAGATGCACGAGCTGATCCAGCTGCTGATCGACCGCGGCCACGCCTACCCGGCCACCGACGGCTCCGGGGACGTGTACTTCGACGTGCGTTCCTATCCGCAGTACGGCGCGCTGACCCGCCAGAACATCGACGACATGCAAGCGGCCACCGACGCGGATCCGCGCGGCAAGCGCGACCCGCGGGACTTCGCGCTGTGGAAGGGGCACAAGGACACCGATCCACTCACCGCGTCCTGGCCGAGCCCCTGGGGACGCGGACGCCCGGGCTGGCATCTTGAATGCTCCGCCATGGCCACCAAGTACCTCGGCACCCACTTCGACATCCACGGCGGCGGGCTGGACCTGCGTTTCCCGCACCACGAGAACGAGCTGGCGCAGTCCGCGGCCGCCGGCCACGGCTTCGCCAACTACTGGATGCACAACGGCATGGTCACCTACGAGGGCGAAAAGATGTCCAAGTCGGTGGGCAACACCATCTCCCCGCAAGAGATGCTGGAGCTGGCCGACGCCCGCGTGGTGCGCTACTTCCTGGGCCAGGCGCAGTACCGCTCCATGCTGGACTACCGCCCGGACTCCTTGACGGAGGCCGGCGCCGCGGTGGAGCGCATCGACACCTTCATCTCCAACGCCCGATACCGGCTGGGCGAGGCCGCCCAGGCCATCACCGCCACGCACGTGCCGCAGGCGTTCGGCGCCGCGATGGACGACGACCTGAATGTGCCGATGGCGCTGGCCTCGCTGCATGAGACGGTCCGCCACGGCAACGCCTCGCTGGACGCGCATGAGGACGGCGCGGTGGCCGAGGCGCTGGGCCAGGTACTGGCGATGACCCGGGTTCTGGGGCTGGACGACGCCCGCCAGGACACCGGAGCCGCGGCCTCGGCCGAACATCAGGTGCTTGACACGCTGATCCAGGCGCAGCTGGCTGAACGAGCCGAAGCCCGCGCCGCCAAGGACTGGGCCCGCTCGGATGCCATCCGCGACGCGCTGGCCTCCGCCGGAATCACCGTAGTTGATTCAGCGGACGGCGCCCGCTGGACCCTCGAGAACTAAAACGACTTCAAACCAAAGGACAAGCAGATGAGCAAGAAGGGCCCAACCAAGGGTAGTGGCGGTAAGGGACGCAGTTCCCTCAAGGGCAAGGGCCCGACCCCCAAGGCGGAAGACCGCCCGTACCACAAGGCCTACCGCAACAAGCAGCTGGCCGAGCGTTCGGCTGCCAAGCGGACCGAGAACAAGCGCACCGACCGCATCCGCGTTAACGCCGAATACGTCACCGGGCGCAACTCCGTGGTCGAAGCGCTGCGCGCCGGCATTCCGGCCAAGGCGTTGCACGTTGCCATCCGCATCGACGTTGACGACCGCGTCCGCGATTCCCTGAAGCTGGCCGCAGAGCAGGGCATCCCGCTGATGGAAGCCTCCAAGACCGAGCTCGACCGCATGACCGACGGAGCGATCCACCAGGGCCTGGCCCTGCAGATCCCTTCGTACGAGTACAAGGATGCAGTCCAGCTGGCGACCAAGGTCGTCAAGGACTACGAAAAGGGCTACCGCACCGCGCAGCCGCTGCTTCTAGCCCTGGACGGCATTACCGATCCGCGCAACCTGGGCGCCATCGTGCGTTCGGCTTCCGCCTTCGGCGCCGACGGCGTGATCATCCCCGAGCGCCGCAGCGTCGGCATGACCGCTTCGGCCTGGAAGACCAGTGCCGGCGCAGCAGTCCGCGTCCCGGTGGCCAAGTGCACCAACCTCACCAATGCCCTGAAGGAAATCAAGGCCGCAGGCATCTTCGTGATCGGCCTGGACGCCGGCGGCGACATGCAGCTGCCGAACTTCGAACTGGCAACCGGTCCGCTGTGCATCGTGGTGGGCTCCGAAGGCAAGGGCCTGTCCCGGCTGGTCCGCGAGCACTGCGATGCGATCGTCTCGATCCCGATCAACTCCGCCATGGAATCGCTGAACGCGTCGATGGCGGTGGGCATCTCGCTGTACGAGGTCTCGCGACTGCGTGCAGAAGAAGCCAAGTAACTGCATCCCTGACCGATAAGGCTGTAATCCGCGCACTGAAATGCGCAGATTACAGCCTTATTGCGCTAAGTGAGCCGCTTCATAAACATGTTTTTTGGGATAATTCCGGGAATTTAAGCCTGTTTGAGCGGGGAAATCCCCGGAATCATGCGGAATTCCCGTCTCCTATCCGGGGAATAGGCCGATTTTGCGTGGGGGCGCAGGGCGTGTAAAGTTTTATCTCGTGCCGCTGACACGGACCGAACGGAAACGGACGGGAAGTCAACGCGAAGCGAACAGGCTTGGAACGCC
>NZ_POAF01000007.1 GCF_003309065.1 Glutamicibacter soli
TGGCGCAGGGCGTCCAGCTCGTCGTCTTCGAGCAGGTGCGCGCCGGTGGATTCCAGATGGATCTGGCTGCGCAGCTGCTCGCGCTGGGTGTCGTGGAACAGCTGCTCGATCAGGCGGGCGTGGGCGGCGGCGACCCGAGGGTCCTCGATGCCGCGCAGGGCTTCGGAGAGTTTCACCAGCAGGGCGCAGCACGAGGCCATGACCTCGAGCACCGCGGCGGCCGCGCCGCGCGGGATGCTCGTGGTGATGGCGTTGTGCAGGACCTGGAGTGCTGCGGCGAGCTGGTGGATACCCATGACCCCAGCCTGCGCCGGGTCTACGGGTGGCGGGGGAGGTGGTTGCGGGGTGTGGATAAACCTGAATCTAATTCTCTGACTATCGGGCCCAGCATGCCCAAGCATTGCTCCTCGAACGGACCAGCAGCCACGCAGCTACAAGCAGTAGCAGTCCGGAAAGTCCTGTGGACAGGGCCACCACTGTCTCTGTGCCCGGGGTGGTGTCATGCGAGGAATAGAACGTGAGCAGCGGGGCGACGATGTAGCAGGCGAAGATGTACCCGTGGACATTGGTGCCCAGGGTGAAGAAGACCGCGAGGCTGAGTGCCGGACAACGCCTGGCGCACAGCAGGCACAGACCGATCGCCGCAAAGAACCCCAGCGTCAACAGCGTGTCGGCGAGCGCCGTGCGTCCCGACTCGTGGGGCGGTGTCCCGTTGCGGGAGGTGAGCAGGGATTCGTAGCCGATGATCGCGCAACTGGCGGAAAGCAGCAGCCCCAGGATCAGCTGCAGCGGACCGCGCCGGAAGCTTTGCCGCGGTCGCAGGGACAGCAGGCACATGGTCAGCAGCACCACCCCGGCGGCTTGCAGCAGCATTCCGATTCCGAAGGGAAGGCTGGTGCCGGGAATCATCACGAATGGTTCGGAGGCCAGGTAGTAGTCGTACAGGTGGTCTTCCACGGACAGGTCGCTGGGGTCGAGGCCCGCGGGAAATGTGATCCAGCGGGCATGGGCCGCTGACAGCTGGAACCAGCAGGAGGCCAGGAAGAACAGTGCCGCACCCGAGGCGAAGATCACCGCGACCCAGCTCTGTGGCGTGGCGGCGCTGGTTCCGCCTAGCCACCTCGGGGTGGATTTGAGGGCGGTCCAGCTCGATGCACGTAGCTGGCGCAGGTCGGTGGCGAACTCACTCATTGTTCCTGTCCCTTCCACTCAGTCTCTTGCGGATCAACTGCACCGCGGCCAGGAGCGCTGCGGCTCCCGCGGCGACGCTGCCGATCGCCACGATGGTTTCAGTCCCGGGGGTTGCATCGTACGGGGCGTATCCGGTGATCGCCGGAGCAAAGAGCACGGCGATGGCCAGGTAGCCGATCGGGCTGGCGCACTGGGCGAACAGCATCGCGATCCCCACAGCCGGGAGCCGCAGCCAGGCCATGATGCCCAGCGCCAGCAGCGCAGGAGACGTCAGGAAGACGATCGCAACCACCAGCCAGTCGGTGGCGGACGCCTCGCTGATCTGGCCGGTGGCCGCGATGCGCAGCGAATCGGCCCCGATCAAGGCGAATCCGGCGGCGACGGCAGCGCCGAGCAGCAGCTGGGCGTGGAGCACGGCGGCACTGGCCCGCGGGCGCAGCATCAGCACGGCGGCCGTCAGGAAAGTCAAGCCGGCGGCCTGCAGCAGCATGCCGATGCCGAAGGGCAGGTGGGTGCCGGGCAACAGGATCACCGGGTCCGCGGCCAGGTAGTAGTCGAAACGGTTGTCCTCGATGGCGTAGTCCCCCACCCCCGCTGCGTGTGTGATCCAGCGGGAGTTGGAGGCAGCCAGCTGGAATCCGGAGGACACCAGCAGAAGCAGTCCGGAAGCCAGCGCGCAGCCGATGGCCGGGAGCGGGACCCAGTGAATGCCGGAGGAGCTCGCCACGTGTTTTCCCGCCGCAGCCAGTAACCGCTGCAGGAGCTTCATCACCGCGCCCACATCCGCCGCCAGCCCGCGGACGCCCCCGGCGAAGTCACCCATGGCGGGCCTGCGCAGCGCAGAGCCCTACGCCGAAGGAGGCGAACAGCATCAGCGCGGCCGCCACAGGGTTGATCGGCAAGCGGATCGCCCTCCGAACGGTGTCCGGGGCCGCCCGGTGTTGCGCCCGTTGCCGCGCGCCGCGGTTCGGTGTGCGCGGCGTAGTTCCCAGTTCACTCATGCGCAGAGATTAGCAAGCCGGAATATGAAGCAGAAAGAGGCGAGAATCACCGCACAAATCGCTGAAACTTCCATCGGGTACCGCTGGGTGGGACCGGAAGAAGCGAAATAAGGAAAATGACAGAAGAAGCTTTGACTTTCTCCGGAGGCTGATGAAAGAAACTGCGGGTCAGCGGGCGGTGCTCGCCTTCTACTTGCTTTCACTGCGCCGGGCATCGCCACGCGGTGCGTCCAAAACGTTGATGACGACAGGTGAAGCGCAGCTGGCGAGCTAATGCGCTTGACGGCATTTCAGGGAAAGCTAATCTGCTCTGATCGTTTTTCGCAGGTAGTTGTTTAGGCTAACCTTAGACTGATCGACCTGTGGCCCGCATCGCAATCGCGGGTTCCGGCGGTCACCCGCGATCGACAAATACCCCTTCGCGGGAGCGCCAAGAAGATGAAGGCAGCACAAGATGATCGGAAACTACCTGATCGGTCTGCGCGAGGGACTGGAAGCGGTCCTGATCGTGGTCCTGCTGATCGCGTACCTGACCAAAACGAACCGCCGGCACCTGCTGCCGCGCATCTACGCCGGCGTGGGCGTCGCGGTCGCGGTGTCGCTGGGCTTCGGCGCGCTGCTGACCTTCGGCCCGAGCGGGCTGACCTTCCAGGCGCAGGAGATCATCGGCGGCACGCTGTCCATCCTGGCCGCGGGCCTGGTGACCTGGATGATCTTCTGGATGGCCAAGACCTCCAAGACGATGAACAAGGACCTGCAGCAGCAGGTGGACAAGGCGGCCGACGGCCCGGCCTGGGGGCTGGTCATCGTCGGCGCGCTGTCGGTGGGCCGCGAGGGCCTGGAGACGGCGCTGTTCATCTGGGCCGCGGCGCGCACCAGCGACCAGACCTGGGAGCCGCTGCTCGGGGCGGGGCTGGGCATCGCCACCGCGATCCTGCTCGGTGTGCTGCTGCACCGCGGCATCGTGAAGATCCAGCTGTCCAAGTTCTTCGCCTACACCGGCGTGCTGCTGGTGGCGGTCGCCGCGGGCGTGCTCGCCTACGGCGTGCACGACCTGCAGGAAGCCGCCGTGCTGCCGGGCATCAACAACCTCGCCTTCGACCTCAGCACCCAGCTGCCGCCCTCGGGCGTGGCCGCCACCTTGCTGCAGGGCATCTTCAACTTCACCCCGGCGATGACCGTGCTGCAGGTGGCCGCCTGGGCGCTCTACATCGTGCCGGTGATGTTCTTCTACCTGCGCGCCCTGCGCTCCGGGACCAAGCCCGCGCCGAAGCCGACGGCGACGCAGTCGTCCGCGCAGTCACCAGCGCAGTCACCAGCGCAGTCTCCGGAAAACGCCTGAGCGGCGCACCGCACCAACCATTCGCACTATCGAGGATCCACCACCCATGACCAAGTTCCTGGCACCCGCCGCCCTGCTCGCGCTCGGCGCCCTGGCCCTGACCGGCTGCACCGACAACAACGCCACCGCCAGCGCGGACGGCTCCATCGCCGTGAGCGCGAGCGACGACGCCTGCACCCTGGCCACCGGCACCGCCGCCGGCGGCACCCTGAAGTTCTCCGTGAAGAACGAGGGCACCAAGGTCAACGAGTTCTACCTGCTGGCCGAGGACGGCCTGCGCATCGTGGGCGAGGTGGAGAACATCGGCCCCGGCGTGACCCGCGACCTGGTGGTCATGGCCCCCGAGGGCAGCTACTTCGCCGCCTGCAAGCCGGGCATGGTGGGCGATGGCATCCGTTCGCCGTTCACCGTGACCGCCGCGGCCGCCGGCCAGGAGGTGTCCGCGGACCGCGCCGCGCTGCAGCAGACCGCCGCGGACCAGTACGCCTCCTACGTCAAGGACCAGTCGCAGCAGCTGCTGGCAGGCACCGAGGACTTCGCGGCGGCCTTCGCCGCCGGCGAGGAAGCCGAGGCCAAACAGCTCTACCCGCAGGTGCGCATGCACTGGGAGCGCATCGAGCCGGTGGCCGAGTCCTTCGGCGACCTGGACCCGATCCTCGACGCCCGCGAGGCGGACCTTGAAGAGGGCCAGGAGTTCACCGGCTGGCACCGCGCGGAGAAGGATTTGTGGGCCCCGAAGGGCTACACCAAGATGAGCCAGGCGCAGCGCCAGCAGATCGCGGATGGGCTCGTAAAGCACACCACCGAGCTGGTCACGCGCGCCCAGGCGCTGGAGTTCACCCCGGACAAGCTGGCCAACGGCGCCAAGGAGCTGCTGGACGAGGTCGCCACCGGCAAGGTCACCGGCGAGGAGGAGGCCTTCTCCCACACCGACCTGTGGGACTTCCAGGCCAACCTGGAGGGCGCGAAGATCGCCTACGAGGACCTGGCCCCGCTGCTGGAGGGCACCGACGACGAGCTGGATGCGCAGCTGAAGGAGAACTTCGAGAAGCTGCAGGCGCAGCTGGACGCCTACCGCGTGGGCGAGGGCTTCAAATACTACGATCAGCTGGGCACCGAGCAGGTGCAGGAGCTGGCCGCCGGGGTGGACGCCCTGTCCGAGCCACTCTCCCGCCTGACCGCCGCGGTGGTCAAGTAGGGCGGGCACCATGGGCGAAGAGAAGAAGGCCGGGATCTCCCGGCGGCTGCTGCTCACCGGCGCGGGCGCCGGCGGGGCGGGCCTTGCCGTGGGCGCGCTGGCCGCCGCGGCCTTCGGCGGGCAGCTGCCCGAGAAGCAGGCAACCGACACCATCGAGTTCTACGGCGAGCACCAGGCGGGCATCACCACCGAGGCCCAGGACCGCATGCACATCGTCGGCTTCGACGTGACCACGCAGGACCGCGGCAAGCTCGTCGCGCTGCTCAGGGACTGGACCGCGGCGATCGAGCAGATGGCCGCCGGGCAGCCGGTGGGCGGCGCCGACACCGGCTCCTACGACGCCCCGCCGGCGGACACCGGGGAGGCCGAGGGCCTGGGCGCCGCGCACCTGACGGTGACCGTGGGCTTCGGCCGCTCGCTGTTCCTCGACGAGCACGGCAAGCCGCGCTTCGGACTTCAGGGCAAGCTGCCCGAGGCGCTGATCGAGCTGCCGCATTTCTCCGGGGACATGGTGGAGGAACAGCGCAGCGGCGGGGACATCGTGGTGCAGGCCTGCGCCAACGACCCGCAGGTGGCGGTGCACGCGATCCGCAACCTCTCGCGGCTGGGCTTCGGCACGGTGCGGGTGCGCTTCAGCCAGATCGGCTTCGGCCGCACGGCCAAGACCACCCAGGCGCAGCAGACCCCGCGCAACCTGTTCGGCTTCAAGGACGGCACCGCCAACATCCTGGCCGAGGACGCCGACGCGCTGGCCAAGCACGTCTGGGTGGGCAAGGATTCGACCGACCAGCCGTGGATGGCCGGGGGCACCTACATGGTGGCCCGGCGCATCCGCATGCAGATCGAGACCTGGGACCGCTCCGCGCTGCGCGAGCAGGAGAACGTGGTGGGCCGCATCAAGTCCACCGGCGCTCCGCTGTCCGGCGGCGAGGAGTTCAGCGAGCCGGACTTCGCGATGGCCGGGTCGGCCGGGCCGATCATCCCGGTGGACTCCCACGTGGCGGTGCTGCATCCCAGCGCGCACAACGGGGTGCAGATGCTGCGCCGCGGCTTCAACTACACCGACGGCTCGGACGGGCTGGGCCGGCTGGACGCCGGCCTGTTCTTCATCGCCTTCGTGATCGACGCGCGCACGCACTTCGTGCCGCTGCAGAAGGCCATGAGCGCCAACGACGCGATGAACGAGTACCTGCGCCACACCTCCTCCGGGCTCTACGCGATCCCGCCGGGCATCCAGCCCGGACAGTACCTGGGCCAGCAGCTCTTCGAGAGCTGAAGACCTGAGCAGGCTGCGGGCCCGCGCGATCTTTCCCATGGGATCGCGCGGGCCCGCTGTTGCCTGCGCCGCGGCGTGCCTAGACTGGGTCGAACATCGGCAGGGCGGAACAGCTGTTTCGAAGCGGAGGGTCCCATGAGCACGGTACTGCAGCAGCACAAGATCACCATCCTGGCCGGGGCGCGCACCGCGGTGGGCAGGTTCAACGGCATGTACCGGGAGCTTGACACCGCGCAGCTCGGCGCGGCGGCCGTCCGCGGTGCTCTGGAGCGCAGCGGGCTGGAGCCCGAGGCGGTGGACGAGGTGGTGATGGGCTGCATCGGCCAGGTGGGCCCGGAGTCCTACAACGCCCGGCGGGTGGCGCTGGGCGCCGGCCTGCCGCAGTCGACCACCGCGTTCAACGTGAACCGGTTGTGCGGCAGCGGGCTGCAGGCGGTGTTCAGCGCCGCCCAGTCGCTGGTGGTGGGCGCCAACGAAGTGGCGGTGGCCGGCGGCAACGAGTCCATGACCGGCATGCCGTACCTGGACTACTCGGCCGGGCAGGCCCGCTCGCTGGCCCCGCGCACGCTGCGCCACGGCACCTTGGCCATGCTGACCGACCCGTTCAGCAACAAGCACATGGGAACCACCGCGGATGCGGTGGCCCGCAAGTACCAGGTGGGCCGGGCGGCGCAGGACGAGTTCGCGCTGCGCTCCCAGCAGCTGGCAGGCAGCCAGATCGCCCGCCAGGCCTTCGCGCAGGAGATCATCGAGCACAGCCTAGTAGGCGGCCAAGGCCGGGATGTCGACGAGCACCCGCGGCAGGGCGTGAGCCTGGATTCCCTGGCCGCGCTGACACCGGCCTTCTCCCCCGAGGGCACGGCCACCGCGGGCAATTCCTCGGGCGTGAACGACGGGGCGGCGGCGCTGGTGCTGGCCAAGGGCGAGTACGTGCGGGCGCACGGGCTGCCGGCGCTGGCCACGGTGGAGCACGTGGTGGTGACAGCCATGGATCCGGCCTACATGGGTTACGCCCCGACCTTCGCGCTGCGCAAGCTGTTCGCCGAGACCAAGCTGGGCCCGAAGGACATCGATGTGTTCGAACTGAACGAGGCGTTCGCCGCGCAGGCGCTGGCGGTGATCCGCGACGCGCAGCTGGAGCCCTACAAGGTCAACCCCTACGGCGGGGCCATCGCGCTGGGCCACCCGGTGGGCGCCACCGGCGCGATCCTCACCCTGCGCGCGGCGCTGGACCTGCGGCGCCGGGATCTGGAGTATGCGGTGGTGACGTTGTGCATCGGCGGTGGCCAGGGCATCGCAGCGCTGCTGAAGCGGCTGTAGGCAACCAGAAACTAGCTCGTGAGGCCAATTGCTTGCACCACATAGTAGGAATTTAGTGCTTCAAGAAAGGTCCACAGGCGTAGCCATTCAAAGCGACGTTCTCCCAAACCTGCCATGCAGCAGTACAAATTTGAAAGAATATGCACCACGCAACTCACCACGCCTCTGGCGCAACTACCAACAACTCCGAGCAGGCTGCTAGTAGTTGTGCGCAAAGTATTGAGATCCACTGTCCACGAAGAGATGAGTTTCAGTGCCCACGATGTTGCGAAATTACACACACTCAGCTGCAAGAACAGGAGTACCTTCAAGCGCTATTCTGCAGCTCATGAACCTGCTGACCGTGCCATCAGACGCTACTGGTCCGAAGAGATCTGGTGAGGCTCGCAGCTGGCCGATGTCGGTGGCTTGCTCGCCACCGGCTGGCAGCGACAAGGCCAGGGCGCCGAGGTTTTTTTATGGCCGGTGGGTCGCGGTGGCTGGCACCAACCGACTGAACCGGTCTTCGCAGAGGCTACGCTAGTCCACCGCGTTCAAGAAACTGGTTAACACCGACAGGCTGGCGTGGGAGTCAAGGGCGTGGGCGGTGAGTTGGGTGGGGAGTACAGGGAAAACGTGGATGGTATTGTTCACTAAAAAGGTGATCCTTTGAACTGGGTGGATGACGATTAGACACCACTATTTTCCCAGTTCTGATCACCTTTTCATATTTTAAGCCATTTAATGACTAACCCCACCCTGGAATACCGGAGCTAACTCATCAACATTCCAAAGATGGTTTAAACTCCATACATTATCTGAAATCACAGCAAAACTAAAGAACCTCCAAAATCTTCACCAGAGGGTCAGCCAGTGGACGTTTGACATCTGATGGCTATGGCAGTTACTTTTCAGCCAATGTGCCGTTCGGTTGGCAGATGCACTACATCTTGGCGACTTTTAGGACGACGTATCAAATCGGTCTCGCTATTTGCCGAGGGTAGGCGTTCCCTATCAGCTTCGATAGGACGAATCCCCATAATCTGAAGTAGTGCAGCAGATGAAACTTCAGACTTCCAGTATTTGCCGTGACCAAGTTTGGTGTCCGATGCTCGAGACCACCTGCCTTCAGGCCCACCAGTTCGTCCAACTGCCTTCGAGTTCCCCGGGCGGGCAAAACGCATGCCCGGGTTAAATAACAGCTGCAGAACACGGTCCTTTTTAGAATACAAAACAACTTGATCCGGCCCTCCTGATCGCGAGCTTGAATAGACCGATCGATCTTCACAATGAGCCTCTGGCACAGCCGCCGCTAACATTAGAGACTTGGATATTTTTCGGGCTGGAGGATCCATAGAAGCAAGCGCCTGTAGGACGAACCTGCATCCGAGAGAATGTCCCACAAAGACTACTTCTTTACACTGCGAAAGATGCTCTGCCAGAATGTCTCCAGCACGTTCCGCATCCGCGACACGGCTTGCAAAAGATGCGATATTTATAAACTTGTTATGGTCATAACCTGGCCAAATAATAGCAATAAATTTATAATCACGAAGTGTTGCTCTATGACTCGACTGCTTCGATATATTTCTCAAGAAATGATCATAACCCTCTAGGGCCTTTTCGCGATTAGTTGCAAATCCATGTACTAGCACTATAACACGGGAGCCTTCTCCCAGGGTCCAGATAATATTCTCCTTTCTGACAACGCTTTCTCCCGAAATCGAAGAACACAAATCGACGGTGATAACCGGCTTCATCAAAGTCGCCGCATCCTCTCTATTGCAGCAGTGAGATCTCTAGCAACCCATGATACGAAAGCACCTACGACCGGTGAAATGACGGCAACGGATAATAATGCAGATGGAAATGTGGTTACCGCTAAAATGGCCGCAGATGCACTGGAAGCCGCAACAGACCATCCTGAAATAGTTTTTCGCCAATAATGACCGGCCCTAAGCTGGAAGACATCCAGTTGATCCTGTACCTGCTGATTAATTCGACTAAGAGTTCGCTCCCATTTCGCAATCTCAAATGAATCTCCTCGATTACGCTGATTTGCTTCAAAACGATCGAATTCTTTCTTTGCCGTAAGAAGTTCATCAAGATCTTCTTGTTCTAACAGCGCATATATTAAATACCTATACTTAAATGGATCGGAAATTGCATGCGTAAGAGACTGAGATAGTTGAGCCGCCAAAAGCTCCAGCGGTAGATCGTACATAGACAACGCGTGTCCACTAGTACGGGTTGACTTAGTCGAAGAATGCATTACCGACTCAAGGTCCCCCCGGCGAACATAGGGAGATGAACTCTCAATAATACTGCCTAGCGCGAATTGACCACGATCCCCCAACCAGCGCCTAAGTTCATTCCTATGAAACCGCCCGCGTACGCTCGAAAGCCGCTTTATTAATTCGATTAAAGATGTAGCGAAGAGTCCGGAAAATACAGATATCAAGACTACATCTTTCACCTGGGGTAAGCCCTCAACCTTATTCGCATAACTCAAATATATCGAAAATGCAATAGTCGCACAAAAAATATATAGAGAGACAATGATGGCCAAACTATAGCCTTTATAACTTTTCCAAATTTTCTTCATTGGACTCCGTTCATATGGGTGATGAAAAAGGTTTTCGATGGTTCCACATACGCTTCTTATGGCACCTGGGATGCGCCCCAGACTAGTAATTGGCAAACATTGAGTTACCTATCAAGATCCCCAAGATGTGCACCACCATACACTTTAGGGTTGGATTCGTAGGAACCTCCGGCTTTGCGCCTACCGCCGGGAGCGCGGACGAACACCCGAAAAGTTTTTCGTCATGCTTAACTCTACTTCTGTCCCTGTTATTGGGGGAGATTATCCTGCAGATGCCGCAGAGCCCAGGGCTTGGCTTTCGACTGATGTTACATGACTGGCGTACCTTGATCGGCTGCATCGGCACGAGGAACCCGTCTGCTATCGGCGTAAGTTGAAAAGCGAACAAATGGATAATCGCATGCAATATCGCCCAAAACGTCAGTTGCATGCCGCACTGAGTTGACAGAAACGGTAGGGAGGGCATCTGCATGCCGCACTGAGTTGACAGAAACGGTAGGGAGGGCATCAATAAAAAGGTAACCGATTTCTGAGGTCGTGCCTCTTCCATTGACGACCAGTCATTGAGATCTCCCTGCAGCACATGGAGAATTTAATCCCTTTCACTCGACAAATTCAACTGGAGTTGTTTGTGAACCGCGTGAGATGGAAAGTTTCGCCCCTACTGCAGGGCGGAGGTCAACCGGGCCAGCGAGTCCAGGATCTTCTCCCGCCACGGCCGCCGCGTCCAGCGCTGAAGGTCGATGGGGAAGCTGATCTTCCGGTAGCCGTCCTCGACCTTGCGGATTTCGGCGACGAACTCAGCCCCGCGCACCAGCAGCGAGACCTCCATGTTCAGGCTGAAGGAGCGCATGTCCATGTTGCTGGAGCCGATCACCGCGACCTCGTCGTCGATGGAGAAGTGCTTGGAGTGCAGCACGGTCGGCGAGGGGTACTGGTAGATCTTCACCCCGGCGGCCAGCAGGTCGGCGTAGTAGGAGCGCTGCGCGTGGTAGACCATCGCCTGGTCGGCGACCTCGGAAACGAACAGCTCCACCGCCAGCCCGCGGGAGGCGGCGGTGATGATGGCCTGCAAGGTGGCCTCGTCCGGGACGAAGTAGGGGCTGGCAATGCTCACCCGGCGCCGGGCATTGTGGATCAGCGAGACAAACAGCTTGAGGTTGTTGTCGTTCTCGAAGCTCGGGCCGCTGGGGATCACCTGGGCGTCCAGCCCGTGCACGGTGCGCGACTGGTGGGTGCTGGGGGTCTCGTGGTGGATGCTGGCCTCGCGCACCCGGTACTTCTCCCCTTCGAGCAGCTCGTCGGTTTCGCTGTACCAGTCGGTGATGAACACCGCGTCCAGCTCGCTGACGATCGGGCCTTCCAGCCGCACCATCAGCTCCTTCCAGTGCAGGCCGCGGCGCAGGTTCCCGGGCTTGAGGTAGGTCGAGTCGATCAGGTTCTGCGAGCCCGTGAAACCCACTTCCCCGTCCACGATCAGCAGCTTGCGGTGGTTGCGCAGATCCGGACGCTGCCATTGGCCCTTCAGGGGCTTCAGCGGCAGCATGTGGTGCCATTGGATGCCGAGCCGGTCCAGCTCTTGGATGGTTTCCTTGCGCCGCGGCAGCGTCAGGGTGGCGACGTGGTCGAAGAGCACCCGCACCGCGACCCCGCGGGCGGCGGCGCGGCCCAGCGCGGCGACTAGCTCCCCGGTGGTCTGGTCGCTGACCAGGATGTAGAACTCCACGTGGATGAATGACTGCGCTTTCTCGATGGCGCGGACCATGGAGGCGATGGACTGCTCGTAGCCGCCGATCAGCGTGGCCGAGGTTCCCGAGACCATGCCCAGCGCGCCGAGCTTCTCGTTCATCGCCACGGTCGGGACCAGCCAGTCGGGCGAGTCGAACTGCGCCCGGTGCCCGCTCAGCCCGGAGGCGGCGTGCATCAGCTCGTTGACCTGCCGCTGCTTCTCCCGGCGGTGGCGCGGGAGCCGGCCGAAGCCGATCAGGAAGAAGGCGATGGCGCCCAGGTACGGGATGAAGATGATCGTCATGATCCAGGCGATGGCCGTGGTCGGCTTGCGCCGCGAGGAGATCACGATGGCCGCGGTCAGGCCGATGACCAGGTGCAGGATCAGGAAAACCACGCCAACTTCGTCAGCTGTATTCAAAGCGCTGCCTCTCAGTTCCACGATGCGCAACCGGAGCGGCCACGAAAGGCCGAAAGCGGCCCTGTACGAAATCCTATGTCCATGTGCGCGTTTTCCAGCAGATTACGCGCAACCGGAGGGTGTTCAACCTCTCAACCGGCCCCTGACTTATAAGAACCCCGTGACTAGTAAATAGATATATTGAAAGTGCAAGTAACTTGCCGCAGCGGTCTGCGCTGCACCCCAACACCCGCACCCAAGGAAAACAAGCATCATGAGCAAGAGAGCTGGATGGATTTCAGCGGGCGTCATCGCCTCGCTGGTCGCCGGCGGGGCTGTCTACGCCACCACCTCGAATTCGGATTCCCACGGCACGGTTGTCCGTGTTGTCGACGGCGACACCGTGGATCTGAAGATCGCAGGCGAGCAAACGCGTGTACGGCTGCTGAATATCGACACCCCCGAAACCGTGGATCCCGACAAGGCCGTCGAATGCATGGGCCCGGAGGCCACCGACTACCTGAAAACGCTGCTGCGCCCCGGCGACAAGGTGGATCTGGAATACGACATCGAACGCGAGGACCGCTACGGGCGGACCCTGGCCGGCGTGTTCAAGGACGACCTGTTTGTCAACAGCGCCATCGCGGCGGCCGGCCTGGGCGTCGCCGTGAAGTACGAGCCGAACGTGAAGTTCTACGACGAAGTGCTGGCCGCCGAGCAGAAGGCCGTCGATGCCGGCGAAGGGTTGTTCGACTTATCCGTGGAATGCACCATCCCTGCCCAGCTGGACGAGGCGGACACCGCGCTCTCCGAGGTTTCATCGCTGCCGGCAGACAGCATCGAGGAAGCCGAATCGTTCATGGGCGAAGCCGCGGCAGCGGTCGGCGTGGGCCTGGCGGTGAAGAGCGCCCTGAACAAGGCGGAGTCTGCCACGCACCCGGTGACCCATGCGCTGATGAGCGGCCGCTATGCGAGCGATATTTCCCGTCTCTCCACGCGTATCGATGACACCAAGCAGCTGGAGGCCTTCCACACGCAACAGCGCGCAGAACTGGTGGAGAAAGAAAAGCAGCGCAAGGAAGCGGAGCGCAAGAAGAAGGCAGCCGAAGCCAAGGCCAAGAAGGAAGCCGAGGCCGCCGCGCAGCGGGCAGCCGAACAGCAGGCCGCGGCGAAGGCCGCCCAGAAGGCGCAGCAGAAGCGCTATTCCGCGCCGAAGTCGTACTCGAAGCCACGCACGCAGCCAAAGAAGTCGGCGCCAAAGAAGAGCTCCTACTCCAACTACACCGGGCCGCGGTGCTACGCACCCGGCGGCAAGACGTGGAAGCCCTGCTGATACCAGGCGGCCGATAGGCCAGCGGCTTGCCTGCTGCCGATTCTCTCGTTGGATGCCCGGTACCCCGATCCTCGTGATCCGGGTGCCGGGCATTGCTTATTTTCAAACCGATTTCCTGTTCCGCCGGTGTCATATTTATCCACCGATCGGAGACAAAGTCCCATTCTCCCCTAGGATCAATACCGTCGCAGTACCGCCCCGCGGTACGCCACGATGACAAGCAGTCTTCAGCATCCATGGGGAGAAACCATCATTTCCATCACCCGCCGGTTCACGGCCGCCTCAGCCGCCACGGCCCTGGCGCTTGTGCTCAGCTCGTGTTCCGTATCGCCATCGCAACCTTCGCCGGACCCCTCGCCCGCAGCTTCCACCTCTGCCACGGCTTCCGCGTCTTCCGCGTCTGCCACGCCAACCAATTCGGTATCGGCGAGCGCCACTACGCAGACCGCTGCGACCGTGAAGCATAAGGTAGGCAAGGGGCATTTCGAACTTGAGATGCCGGCGGACTGGAGCCTTGTTGAGACCGGCGAATACTTCGAAGGCCAAGTGCACGAGGACCTCAAGTCGACCTACAGCATCCGCAATGCCAAGGGAGCGGAAATGGCGGTGCTGAGCACCGGCATCGAATACTACGCTCATGGCGAGCCGCCCATGACGCAGGTGCACAACGAGATCATCGATTTCAGCGACAAGGCGGTTAATGGCCAGTCGTATGTTTTCGCCACCTCCAAGGGCAGCACCGGGACCTCCATCAGCTTGGCCATGGGTAAGAAGAACCAGCTTGAAGTCGCAGACGCCCTGCCATGGGTCTTCAGCCCTTCGCAGTCAAGCAGCGCCACCTTCTACCGGGTAATCGAAGACGATGAGCAGCTCACGGGAGTGGATCCGAGCCTGACCGGGGCAGCCCGCGCCAGAGCCTACGCCAAAACCGAGGAGTACAGGCAGCTGAAGTCGATCATGCTGTCGCTGAAGGAAATCAAGAAGTTCACGGCCCCTCCGCTGGGCGAAGCGAGCACCGAAGCGGCCTCCTGCGTCGGCGCAAAGTACACCTACGCGCTGGGCAATTCCCAGCTCAGCTGCGAAGAGGCGAAGGCTTTCCTTGAGCGGCTGCTGCAGGAGCGCCCGAGCACCGGAGGCGTGGAGATCATTGGCGTTGGCGCTTGCATGCTGGCTTGGGAAGATGAGCCCGGCTTCTGCCTGGTTGATTCGACCGGAGGACGTTTCGAGTTCAGCGTGAAGTAGCCGGGATGGTGCTGCTCTCGATCCACCGCAGCAACGTGGAGTAACCGGGTGCTTCACCACGTCGCGCCTGCGCCAAACCTGCATGTATTTCACGTAGCGTAGTCAACTAAACGACGCCAGCCGGCTGTGGGTGGAGCCCAGCGAAACATCTTAAGGATTGAAACTGTGAATGTTCAGACGGCGCCCCCCGACGCCTACATGGTGACTTGGCAGGTGGAACATGAATTCGGCGGCATGACCACCGTCTGCCTCCAGCGAGCCGCGACGTTTGCCGAACGCTACGGGCATGCCTCCGTGGTGACGTTTAACGCGGATCCCGCCTATCCCTAGTTGCTGCAGGGCCTGCGCGAACGAGGCAAGCTTTCGGAGAAGGTCCGCCATGTGAATTTCTACGAACACATGGCCAAGCATCCGCTGAAACCGCAGGCCAAACTCGCAGCGGCGAAATTCGCCCCGGAGCACACGGATTTCCGGGTTGAGTCCAGCATCAGCTACCTCGACTCGGACGCTACAGTATTCAGCGAAAGCAGCTGGGCGGGACCGGAGCGGTCGGCCGACCGCAAAACTTACTTCCGTCGGGACGGGTCGGCGTTCCTCACCGATACGAAGTTCCGCTCCCAGGACGTTGAGCGGAGGCTGCTGGAAGTGCTTGATGCAGCCGGTCGAGTGACCGCACGCTTCACCAGCGCCGGGCGCTGTATCGCTACTGGCTCACGCAGGTGGTGGACCACGACAAGGCGCTGGTGGTGGTCGACAGCAAGTTCTCGGCCAAGTTCCTGAACGCCTGGAAAACGGTGCATGTGCCCAAGCTGTTCGCCTTCCACAGCACGCACGTCAAAGCGGGGCAGGATCTGCTGACCGGCCAGCTGGCCGAGGGGCACGCCCCGATGATCGAACAGCGGACTAAGTGGGACGGTTTCGTTTTCCTGACCGAAGCGCAGCGCGGCGCCTACGTGGAGCGCTTCGGCGATGAAGAACGCACTTTTGTCGTCCCCAACCCGGTGCGCAGCGGACATGTCCATCCCCCGCGGCCGCAGCGAAACCCCGCGCATCTGATTGCCGCCGGCTCGCCGACGGTCAACAAGAACGTCGCAGCCTCGATCAGGGTGGTTGCCGAGCTGAAGCAGCGTGGGCTTGATCCCACGCTGAATGTGGTCGGGCACGGCGCCCAGCTCGGCGCGCTGGAGCAGCTGGCCGGCGAACTTGAAGTCCGGGACAACGTCATCTTCCACGGATACTCCGACCAGCTGCCCCGGCATTTCGCCTCGGCGGCCATCCACCTGCTGACCTCGACCAACGAGGGGCAGGCGCTGGTGCTGATCGAGTCGTAGCAGCAGGGCTGCATGCCGGTGTCATTCGACATCAACTTCGGCCCGGCGGATTCGATCACCGACGGCTCCAATGGCTTCCTGGTCCCCCACGGGGACATCACCGCGATGGCGGACAAGGCCGAACTGCTGATCCGCGACCCCCAGCTCGCCGCCCGCATGTCCGCCAAGGCGAGCCAGTTTGCCGAGGACTGGGCCCGCCGCGACATCGTAGGGCTGTGGGTGGACACCAGAAACAACGCCGCACAGCTCAAGAAGGCAGGTGCGCCGGAGAAGCTTCCGGAGTTCACCGCAGATCTGCAGGGCATGGATTTCCATGACGGATCCGTGAAGATCCGCTTCGCCCATGGGGTTCCGGCTCCGGTGGACGGGCAGTTCGAGCTGGTGCTCATCGGGCGCGACTCCAAGGAGGTCATCGCCAGCATCCCGGCCAGCGAGGTGGCTGCGGACAGCGCGGCATTCGCCATCAGCACCGGGATCTTGGCCCAGCCCGGGGCGACCGACGCCATTGGCGACGCGAGCGTGAAATTCCACCTCGGCACACGTTCGGAAACCAAGCGCCTGCGTCTTGCTGAGCCGGCGCTCGTGCCGTACCTGACTGCCTACAACAACCTGTCCTTCAAGCGCGGCTGACACCTGCCTCAAAATGCACCCGGGCAGCGCTCCGCAGGGAGCGCTGCCCGGGTGTTGTGGATTCCAACCGGCGCGGCGGGCAGGTGCCTAGCGTACGGCGACGCGCAGCTGGTTGTTCCACGGATCCTTGAACTGCAGCTCGGATCCGGTGTGGTGGTTCTGCACGCCGGCGAAGTCAAGGCGCTCGGCGATCTTGCTGATCTCGTCCTGGGTCGGGACGTTGATCAGCACCTCGCCCAGGCCCAGGGTGTCCTTGCGGGGTCCTGCGCCGCGGGAATTCCAGACGTTCATGGCCATGTGGTGGTGGTAGCCGCCGGCGGAGACGAACAGCGCCTGGTTGCCCACGGCCGCGGTCTGGTCGAACCCCAGGGTCTGGACGTAGAACTGGTGGGCCGTAGCGACGTCGCCGACCTGCAGGTGGACGTGGCCTACCTCGGCGCCAGCCCGCTTCTGCCCGACGACAGCTTCCTCGCTCAGGTGGGTGTTCAGGTAATGGTTCGGGTCCAGGTAGATGGTGTCCATGGAGACCTGGTCTCCGGTCCAGGTCCAGGTGTCGCGCGGGCGGTCGAAGTAGAGCTCGATGCCGTTGCCTTCCGGATCGGTGAAGTAGAAGGCTTCGGAGACCAGATGGTCCGAGCTGCCCACGAAGCTGCTCTGGTTGTACTGCGCGGCCGACAGCACGGTGGCGGCCAAGTCGGATTGGGTTTTGAAGAGCAGGGCGGTGTGGAACAGGCCCGCTTCGCCGCGAGCCGGCAGCTGCAGCCCGGGGGCAGGCGTGAGCTGGACCAGGGTTTCGGCGCCGCGTCCAAGGCTGGTGCCGGCGGCGCTTTCCTTGAGCACTTCCAGACCCAGGGCCTGCTGGTAGTAGGTGCTCATCGTGTCCAGGTCGCCGACCTTGAGCTGCACGGCATTCATCGACAGCTGCGCGGAAAGCTTGTCTTCCTTCAGGGGTGCCATGGTCGGCGTCCTTTCTGCGGGCGGGTTGTCTTGCTTGATTCCAGAGTACGCCTCTTTAGTTGAAGCTTCAATCTTTTAATTCAAATGTGCTACACATCCCAATTTCGCGGCCGAGCACGACACCCCGGGAGCGGAAACCCTTCCCCTTTGGTAGGACGTCAAAGTATATTGGCCAGTGACCGCCATCACAAAAGAAATGGGCGGCGAATCTGCGAACTGGAGGATGCAAATGGGTGTGACCGAGGAATTCCGCACGGTACGGGATCAGCTGATCCAGTGGCGCGAGAACTACCAGCACGCCTGCGAGCATTTCTCCTGGCCGCGTTTCACCCATTTCAATTTCGGCTTCGACTGGTTCGACCAGGTTGCCGCCGACCCGCAGCGCGCCGACACCCCGGCACTGGTGATCACCGAGCTGGACGGCTCCTCGACCCGGCGCACTTGGCGCGAGCTGTCCGAGCGCTCGACCCAGCTGGCCCGCTGGCTCAGCGATTCCGGGGTGCGCCGCTCGGATTCCATCGCGGTGATGCTGGGCAACCAGGTGGAGCTGTGGGAAACCATGCTGGCAGGCATCAAGCTCGGCGCCATCCTGGTCCCCTGCACCACGCAGCTGACCCCCGCGGACCTCAGCGACCGCATCCAGCGCGGACACGTCACCTGGGTCATCACCAACGAAGCCGAGACCCCTAAGTTCGCCTCGCTGGAGGAGGACTTCACGCTGGTGCAGATCGGCGGCACCCCGGCCGAAGGAATCCTGTCCTACGCGGATTCATTCACCGCGCCAACGGAGTTCACCCTGGAATCCCCGACCCGCGCCGAAGAACCGCTGCTGCGCTACTTCACCTCGGGCACCACCTCGCGGGCGAAGCTCGTGGAGCACACCCACGTGTCCTACCCGGTGGGGCACCTGAGCACCATGTTCTGGATCGGCTTGGAACCAGGCGACGTGCACCTGAACGTCGCCTCCCCCGGCTGGGCCAAACACGCGTGGTCCAACCTGTTCACCCCGTGGATCGCCGAGGCGACGGTCTTCGTCTACAACTACGAGCGCTTCGACGCCGGAGCACTGATGGAGCAGATGGCCCGCGAGAAGGTCACCAGCTTCTGCGCCCCGCCCACCGTCTGGCGGCTGCTGATCCAGGCGGACCTGACCCAGCTGGCAACTCCCCCGGCCAAACTCGTCTCGGCCGGCGAACCGCTGAACGCCGAGGTCATCGACCAGGTGCAGCGTGCCTGGGGCCAAGTCATCCGCGACGGTTTCGGGCAGACCGAAACCACCGTGCAGATCGCCAACCCGCCCGGAGAGCGAATCGTCATCGGGGCCATGGGCCGCCCGATGCCCGGCTACCAGGTGGTGCTGCGCGACCCGCTGACCGGGCAGGAATCGGACACCGGGGAGATCTGCCTGGTGACCGATCCGCGGCCGCTGGGACTGATGAACGGCTACTTCGAGGACGAGGAGAAAACCGCGCAGGCATTCCACGGCGGGGTCTACCACACCGGGGACATCGCGGAGCGGGACGAGCACGGGGTGCTCACCTATGTGGGGCGCGCGGATGACGTATTCAAGTCCAGCGACTACAAGCTCAGCCCCTTCGAGCTGGAGTCGGTGCTGATCGAGCATCCGGGGGTCGGCGAGGCGGCGGTGGTTCCCGCGCCGGACGACCTGCGGCTGTCCGTGCCCAAGGCCTATGTGGTGCCGGCCGCCGGCTACACCGCCGGGGCTCAGCTGGCAGAGAGCATCCTTGCCTACTGCCGCGAGCATCTGGCCGCCTACAAGCGGATCCGCCGCGTGGAATTCGCTGAGCTGCCCAAAACCATCTCGGGCAAGATCCGCCGGGTGGAGCTGCGCCGGGCGGAGGAGGAACGCCACCGCGGCGGCACCGCTCCGGGGACCGAATACCGCGACACGGATTTCCCCGGATTGAAATCCAGCTAGCCTGCCAGGAAGCCTCACGGATATCTCGACAATCGAATAGCCTTCGGAAGTTGCCCTCAACTTTCGCGGCCGCTGGATTGCCTATGTTATCTACCATTTCGCATGAACCAGCGGTTGTCCAAAAATTACACATGCCATGTCTAGCTATGCCTTTTCGGGCCAATTCATTTCAGAAAGATAACCGCACTACGTTATTCCCTCCATTTTGCAGGTCAAAAGACGCCGGCTTCACATTTACCCGTGTACCTATCAGTAGGTTTCAAAGATAGCTGGCAAGCGCCTGCGGAAGGGGTTGGTGCACACCTAAATGCAATTAGCTGAGTTCACGGGCAAGGTGCGAGTCCACGCATTGGAACAACATGAACACTGAACTGGATGGACATTCCCGGCATTTGCAGCAACCCTGCATTACCTTCGGAGCACTGCTGACGCCATATTGCGCGTGCAGCACACATCCAATCGCAAGGAGATTGCAGGTTTCGTAGACAATCTTGCCACTCAATATGAATCCCAGACATACCCCTGTTCACACGGGTCGTTTCCAGCGCATCATCGGATCTATACGTGGTGCCTCATACTCCCCCGACAGCGAAGCTCGCATTAAGCCCATGTGGGGATTTTTACTGGGCGCGAGTCGCTCTTGTTGCTGCTCCTGCAATTCCAGCTAATCGATTATGAAGTGCAGCGTCAACACAAACGCAGTCAGTTCATGCAATCCAAAACGTGGCTCCACTCCTAGCCGGCCCGAGCAGTTCGACGACTAAAGATGTTTCAATGTACCCCTCGTCACAATTCGGATGCACTTAAATTTATGACTGTGAAATTGCTATGCTTCGATTCGTCGATCAGACGTTTACTTTTATGGGGGAAAATTGAAGAAGAGGTTTTTCGCGCCCTTCGTTGCACTTGCAGCATCGGGCGCATTAATTCTGGGCGGCGTGGCACCTGCTAACGCAGCTCAGCCGCTCGCAACATCAACGTACAGCGTTCAAGCCGCAAAGCCAACGCCTGATAACGTCACGATAAGCAAGATCAAAACGGTAAAGGCCAACAAGAAGTCCAAGAAAGCTACCGTCAAGCCAGTAGTCAAGTCATCCGGCAAGGTGAAGGTGACATCGAAAAAGATCACTGTCAAACAAGGCAAAAAGACGATAGTTAAAAACAAGGACAGTGCCAGCCTGAAGGCAGGAAAATACACCGTTACTACGACCGCAAAGTACAAGACTTGGAGCAACAAGACCACAACGAAAAATGTCAAGACGAAGAAGCTCGTCTCTGATGGGACCAAACCCGTCAAAATGAACTGCAAGGTCGCTAAAATCGAGCCCCAGTACTTCGAAGGTTTCTTTATCGATCTCTTGCATTTGGAATGCACCGGCGACTTCGATGGCACCTACACCGCTCGCGCTGGCTATGTCTGGGACATCGATGAAAACTGGCCAATTGCTGGAGACATGATATGGGGCGAGTCGTTCCCCGAAGAACCATACATCCGCTCGGTGCTCGGGCTGAAGTTCACAACAACGGTATATCCGTTAGAAAAGAACGTGTACAAGACCACAGTCACGAAGAAATCGACGACCTCCAAAATCTGGTCTAAGGAAAAGTCGAAGAGCTTGAAGCAAACTCTTGTCGTGAAGAAATAGTCTACTGAAATAATGGAGGGCGTTCGCCGATGGAATCAAGCGAACGCCCTTCATCATTTTGATGTGTAATGTTCTCTTGCGGCTCCTTCAGCAAGAGAGAATGTCCCGAGACCTTCGTTTGCATTGCGTCCCCAGCACTTATGCCCGAGAGACTCAATCAAACGTAATTGTTACCAATTAGATCTATTGCTACACCAGGATGAACAAGCTTATTGCCGGTTCAGCTTGGCAGTTCTTGCCTCAACGTGGTTCCCAATTCTAAACGCTTTCCAAATCGCTTCAGTTCTAGTTTTGAGGATTGTTGATGCACCGCGAATTGATCAATATTGCACGTGTTGCGCAAGTCGACCGCACAACCTGACGAAACAATTCGTCCAAAGTTAGCACCAGAGTATATTGATCAAGGAAACGTTCACCCTGTTCACCGTGCAGTCTAGCTGCCGCCGAAAGGACTCTGATGAGTAACACCGAGAAGTTCCGTGCGGCGCGCGACCTCCTCCTGGCCCACCGCGACGACTACGCCGGTGCGCGCAAGGCCTTCAGCTGGCCGCAGTTCGAGGACTTCAACTTCGCCTACGACTGGTTCGACGCGGTGGCCAAGGATCCGGCCCGCGCGGACGCCCCGGCGCTGATCCTCACCGAGCCGGACGGCAGCAGCGCCCGCTACAGCTGGGCCGAGCTGTCGCGGCGCTCCACCCAGGTGGCGCGCTGGCTCTCGGAGAACGGGTTCAAGCGCCAGGACACCATGATCGTGATGCTCGGCAACGAGGTCGCGCTGTGGGAGATCATGCTCGCGGGCATGAAGCTGGGCGCCATCATCATCCCCTCCACCACGCAGCTGACCAGCGTGGACCTGGCCGACCGCATCGAACGCGGCAAGGCCAACTGGATCGTCACCAGCTACGATCAGCTGCCCAAGCTTGAGCAGGTGCCCGGCGACTACACCACCGTCCAGGTGCGCGGCGAAGCACGTGAAGGCACCCTGCACTTCGACGACTCGCGCCAGGCCCCGGCGGACTTCGCGCTGGACACCCCCACGCGCGCGGACGAGACCCTGCTGCTCTACTTCACCTCCGGCACCACCTCGCAGGCCAAGCTGGTGCAGCACACCCACGTGTCCTACCCGGTGGGCCACCTGGCGACCATGTACTGGATCGGACTGGAACCGGGCGACGTGCACCTGAACGTCGCCTCCCCGGGCTGGGGCAAGCACGCATGGTCCAACTTCTTCGGCCCGTGGATCGCCGAGGCGACGGTGTTCGTCTACAACTACGAGCGCTTCGACCCCAAGGCGCTGATGCACCAGATGGATGTCGAGAACGTCACCAGCTTCTGCGCCCCGCCCACGGTGTGGCGCTACCTCATCCAGGCCGACCTCTCCGTGCTGCGCACTCCCCCGCGCAAGCTCGTCTCCGCCGGCGAGCCGCTGAACCGGGAGGTCATCGAGCAGGTGCGCAACGCCTGGGGCCAGGTCATCCGCGACGGCTACGGGCAGACCGAAACCACCGTGCAGATCGCCAACCCTCCGGGAGAGCCGGTCAAGGTGGGCGCCATGGGGCGCCCGATGCCCGGGTACGAGATCGAGCTGCGCAACCCGACCACCGGCCAGCTGGCGGAAGTCGGCGAGATCTGCCTGCGGCTGGACCCGCGGCCGGTGGGCCTGATGAAGGGCTACTTCGAGGACCAGGCGAAAACCGATCAGGCCACCCGCGGCGGGGTCTACCATACCGGGGACATCGCCGAACGCGACGCCGAGGGTGTGCTGACCTATGTAGGCCGCGCGGACGACGTGTTCAAGTCCAGCGACTACAAGCTCAGCCCCTTCGAGCTGGAATCGGTGGTGCTGGAGCACCCGGCGGTCGCCGAGGCCGCCGTGGTCCCCTCGCCGGATCCGATGAAGCTGTCGGTCCCGAAGGTGTTCGTGGTTCTGGCGCCGGGCCATGAGCCGAGCGCCGAGACCGCCGAAAGCATCCTGGGCTACTGCCGCGTGAACCTTGCCCCGTACAAGCGCATCCGCCGCCTGGAATTCTCCGAGCTGCCCAAAACCATCTCTGGCAAGATCCGGCGCGTGGAGCTGCGCCTGGCCGAAAGCGACCAGCACGCCAAGGGCCAGGTGCCGCCGAAGGAGTACCGGGACACCGATTTCCCGTCGCTGAAGTCCCTGGGCTGAGCCCGGGACGGCGCAAAACCCGAGGGACTCGGACAGCTTAGCTGTCCGAGCCCTTCGGGTTTTGTATGCGAAATTCGGGGTGCGGCTACTTGCCGCGCGCCTTCACCGCGCCCAGGATTCCCTTGCCCAGGTAGAACAGGCCGTCGGCGTAGCAAGCGATCATCAGCAGGTTGCGCAGCGGCTTGGGAACCGAAGACAGCTTGGAGCACTTGGCTAGCGCCAGATGGGCCAGCGCCCCGGAGCCCAGCACCGCCAGGCTGGAGGTGATCAGCGCCTTCGGGCCCCAGCCGCCGCGGTAGAGCAGCTTGGCCAGGCCGGTGGCTTCGCGTTCGTGCTCGGCCAGGGCGGCCTTGATGGTCTTGACCGGGCCGCCGGTGGCGACCACGCGGATGTTCTCCGGCAGCGGCTTGCCCGTCAGGTAGTCCACGCTGCGCGGATCGAAGCCCAGCAGGGCCACGAAGCGCTTGAAGTTCTTCAGGCTGCCCGGCGCCTTGACCAGCGCGAGCGCCTCCTGCAGCTTTGGCTGGTCGCTGAGGAATTCGCCCAGGGTCTGGTCGTCCACCGCTTCCCAGCCCAGCAGCGAGAATTCCAGCTCGGCCAGCCGCTGCGCGGCCGGGCTGCCGGCTTCCGGCTCGATGATCATGGTGCGTTCCAGATCCACGTGGTAGTGCACGGCCTTCGGGAAGAAGTCGCGCCGGGAGCCGGCACCGGTGACCAGGGCGCTGAGCGTGTTCCCGTTGCGGGTCAGCGAGAGGAACGGGCGGTTTGAGCGCGCGATGGTCGCGGTGGACACCGGCTCGGCGGACATGGCCATCAGCCCGGTGCCGTGGTTCCAGAAGGTCAGCACGTTCTCCTCCAGCCCGGAGGCGGCCACGAGCTCGGAGCCCTTGAGCTTGCGCCCGTGGACCAGCTCGGTGGTGGACCCGTAGTCGCCCAGCAGGTCCTCATCCGGGGTCGGGCCGTCGATTTCCTCGCCGTCCAGCAGCACGTAGTCGGCTTCGGTGGAGTTCTTCAGCTCGTGCACCAGCTTGGTGACCCGGGAGCCTTCGCGCAGCTTGCCCTTGGCGTCCACGCGGTAGAGCACCGCGTCGCGGGCGGGGCTGACCGTGGCGATCTGCGCGCAGACCTCGGTGGCGTGCTCGCGTTCAACGGTGCCGCCGACAAAGCCCAGCAGGCGCCGGTCGGCCAGGGCGGTGCGCACCACCTCGGCCGCGTCGGGCCTGTCGCCCAGGAAAATGAACTCGATGTTGAGGTAGCTGAACTCGCTGGAATCCACGAAGGTAAACCCCTTTGGGATGGGTGGGACTGGTGCTTAGCTTCAATCATAGGCGCGCGGCGGGCGCCCGCCGCGGATTTGCCCCGCCGCAGGCCGCCGCTAGCGCCGGCGCATACCCCGCACCCAGCGCACCGCGCCGAACACCACGTTGCCCGCGGCATCCACATAGCCGACCGCAAGGATTACGACAACCAGCCAGGCAGCCACCCAGGGCCGGTCCCAATCAGTGGCGGCGAGCATCAGCGAGAAGACCAGCGCCTCGATAAGGCCCCAGCACAGCTGCAGCCACGGTTTCCAGGACATCGAATTGAACCAGCGCGGGGCGGCACTGCTCTTGCGGGCCTCCATCGCCACGGCCCGGCCCAGGGCCTTGCCGAAGCCCATCGGCTGAATCGATCTCGAGCCCTCGGGCGCGCCGGCCTGGACAAGGTACCGCGCTGACTCGGGGTCGTGGCCGAAGGCGGCAAGCACCTGCTCAGCAGCCTGCCGGCTTCCGGCGCCGGTGAGCACGCGCTTGAGGATCTCGATATGCTCGCCAGAGACCTTCATCGAGGCCAGGTGGTCCAGTTCCGCGGGATCGGTGGCGAAGTAGTGGGTTTCCAGCAGCTGCAGCTGCGCCCGGGCGGCGCTTCCGGCCGCAGGCTGCACCGCCGGGCTGGCGGCCACCGGCCAGATATGCACCCAGGCCGGTTCCCCGGAGAGCTTGGAGCTCTGCTGCGGGAACCAGAAGCTGGCCGTATAGCGCGGGCCGCAGCGGCTGATCATGACGGCCGGATACTGGTCCGCGCCGGGGTACCCGCCGACCAGGAACCCGTCATGCACGGCGATGGAGGTGCGCTCCGGGTCCTCGGAGAGCAGCAGGTCCCACTCGGTCTTGGAGGCCGCGGCCAGTAACTGCATGTCAGCCTCGGTCAGCGCCCCGGCAAGCAGCGTGTGCCCGGGCGGCATCTGCTCGAGGCGCTCATCCTGGATCGGTTCACCGCTTTGGACCTCATAGTCGTCCTGATCCGCGTACAGCGCACCGGTGCCGAGCTTCAGCGCCAGGGCGAAGTCCTCCACCTGCTGCCCCAACCGGGTGCTCCCGTCGGCGTTGGCCAGCAGGATCAGCCCCTCGGGATCCACCGCGATGCCGACCTCGATGAGCACCAGCCCGTTCCACG
Source organism: Glutamicibacter soli (assembly GCF_003309065.1). Classification (GTDB taxonomy): domain Bacteria; phylum Actinomycetota; class Actinomycetes; order Actinomycetales; family Micrococcaceae; genus Glutamicibacter; species Glutamicibacter soli. The sequence goes on from NZ_POAF01000007.1 coordinate 25,725, forward strand.
GCACTGCTTCGGAGACCAGGGAAATGGCCTCCCGCTCCGCCAGGACGCGGCGCACCGCGCCTTCGGCATCCAGGCCTTCGGTGTCCTCGAAGATAAGAGTCAGGGCGGCGACCAGCGTTTCGGACTGGACGCCGCCCTGTGGCGACTCGTGGCTACTTCTTGCCAAGGTACTTCTCGAAGCCTGCCGGCAGGTTCAGGCTCGACGGGTCGAAGTCCTGGGCTCCCTGGCCGAAGGCTGCGCCGGACGGCGCGGAGGCCTTCTTCTGCTGGGATTCCAGCTGGGCCTGCGCGGCCTTGGCAGGGTTGCCGTACTTGACCTGCTTCTTGCCCTTGCCCTTGGCCTTCGCCTTGCGGGCGGCGCCCTTGCCGGCACCCGGCATGCCCGGGATGCCGCCGCCGGCGGCCATCTTCTTCATCATCTTCTGGGCTTCGGCGAAGCGCTCGAGCATCTGGTTGACCTCGGAGACGGCGACACCCGAACCCTTGGCGATGCGGGCGCGGCGCGAGCCGTTGATGATCTTCGGGGCCACACGCTCGTGCGGGGTCATCGAGCGGACGATGGCCTCCACGCGGTCGATCTGGCGTTCGTCGAACTGCTCCAGCTGCTGGCGGGAGATCTGCGCGCCGGGCATCATGCCCAGCAGCTTCTTCATGGAGCCCATCTTCTTGATCTGGGCCATCTGGGCGAGGAAGTCGTCCAGGGTGAAGTCTTCCTGGTCGGCGAACTTCTTCGCCATCCGCTCGGCTTCGCCCTTGTCCCAGTTCTTCTCGGCCTGCTCGATCAGGGTGAGCACGTCGCCCATGTCCAGGATGCGGCTGGCCATGCGGTCCGGGTGGAAGATCTCGAAGTCGTCCAGGTTCTCGCCGGTGGAGGCGAACATGACCGGCTTGCCGGTCACCGAGGCCACCGACAGGGCGGCGCCGCCGCGGGCGTCGCCGTCCAGCTTGGACAGCACCACGCCGGTGAAGTCCACGCCCTCGTGGAAGGCCTGGGCGGTGTTGACCGCGTCCTGGCCGATCATGGCGTCGATGACGAACAGTACTTCGTCGGGGTTGATGGCGGCGCGGATGTTCGCGGCCTGGGCCATCATCTCGGTGTCGACGCCCAGGCGGCCGGCGGTATCGACAATGACGATGTCGTGCAGCTTGGCCTTGGCCTCGGCCACGCCGTCGCGGGCCACCGCCACCGGATCGCCGGTCGGGGTGTCGAATTCGGAGGAGACGCCCGGGTGCGGTGCATAGACCGGCACGCCGGCGCGTTCGCCGTTGATCTGCAGCTGCTTGACCGCGTTCGGGCGCTGCAGGTCGCAGGCCACCAGCATCGGGGTGTGGCCCTCGGACTTCAGGTGCTTGGCCAGCTTGCCAGCCAGGGTGGTCTTGCCGGCGCCCTGCAGGCCGGCGAGCATGATGACCGTCGGAGGGTTCTTGGCCAGGTTCAGCCGGCGGGTTTCGCCGCCGAGGATCGCCACGAGCTCCTCGTTGACGATCTTGACGACCTGCTGGCCCGGGTTCAGCGACTCGGAAACCTCGATGCCGAGCGCGCGTTCCTTCACCTGGGCCACGAAGGCGCGGACCACCGGGACGGCAACGTCAGCGTCCAGCAGGGCGCGACGGATTTCGCGGACGGTACCGTCGATGTCTGCCTCGGACAGGCGGCCCTTGCCGCGCAGGTTCTTGAAGGTTGCTGTCAGGCGATCGGAAAGTGAATTAAACACGTGCCGGGCACTTCTTTCGATAGGTCTTGTGGTGCGCAAACAAAATCGCACAGGACTCGACTACCAAGAATATCAACAATCCGCCACATGGCTAACCGGCGGCGCACCCAACATCGTGTGATCTCGGATTTCCGGCGCTGCACACCGCAGCAGCCTGCGGGCCGGGCTTACTTCCCCGTCCACGCGGCCGGCAGTGGCGGCGTCTAATTCCGGTTGCACCGCGGCGACGGGCTCCATGGCCTTGGCCATCGTGGCGGCGGGAGGCTCAGCCGCGGCGCTGCTGCCCGCGGCCTCGGCTCGCTGGCCGGTTTGGAGTCCGGAACCGGGGTCTTCGGCGTGCTCGGCGCCTTGGTGGAGCGCGGCGGGGTGCCCTCCTGCCCGGCCGGAGGCGTAGCAGGGACGGTCGGCGCAGCCGATTCGTTGGGCTTCACGCTGCTCGGCGGCGTGGCCGGCTGCGTCGGCTTCCCCGTCGCATCGGGTGTCGCCGTTTCGGTGGGCTTCGCCGGCTTGGTCGGCTTGGCCGGTTTGCTCGGCTTGGCGGACCCGGTGGGCTTCGGCGTAGGGCTGGCCGAAGGCTTGTCGCTGGCCTTCGGCGTGTCCTTGGACGGCTTGTCCCTGGAAGGGGCCTTGTGGGTCGGCGAGGGGCTGGGCTTGGGAACCATCGGGGTGTCGTCCGCGGGCACCACGACATCCGGGTTGTCGTTGGCGTCCTTGGCCGGGCGCTGTTCCTTCGCGGGCGCCGAGGGCTTGCTGCCCTTGGGTGCGCTGTTGGCGCTGACCGTCAGCCGGCGGGAATCGACCATGGCCTGGGCCTGTCCGGGGTTCAGCGGCAGGTAGTTGCGCGGATCGTGCCAGCGGCCGTTGATAATGACCTCGAAGTGCACGTGGCAGCCGGTGGAGTTGCCGGTGGTGCCGGCGCGGGCAATCAGCTCCCCGCGCTTGACCCGCTGCCCCACCGCGGCGATGAGCACCGAATTGTGGCTGTAGCCCGTCTGCACGTTGTGCCCGTGGTCGATGGTGATGCGCTTGCCCGAGTGCCCGGCCCAGGAGGACACCGTGACGATGCCGTCCTCGCTGGCGTACACCGGGGATCCGCAGGCAATGGGATAGTCCTGGCCGATGTGGATCTGGTTGCCCGGGCCGGTGGGATTTGCGCGCCAGCCGTAGGGGCTGGAGATCCGCCGGGTCTTGACCGGTGGCATGAGTTCCAGTCCGCCGGGAAGCTGGCCGATCTGCCCTACTTCACCGACCAGCAAGGTGGAGGCGTTTTCTGCGCTGATCCGCGCCCCGGGGCCCTGGGTGCCGCCGACCAGCTGTTCCTGCTGCCCGGCGATAGCGCCGGGACGCTGCGCGTTCTTCATCATGGAGGACGGGCGCCCGTCGATGTCCAGGAGCTGGCCGGCGCCGCCGAATACCGCCAGCGGGGCATACGGGTCGACGTAGACTGCATCGGAGCTGATGTCCCAATCCATCAGCGCGCCGGACGAGGCTTCCATGCCCACGGCACGCGAATGATCCGGGCCCGCAATCAGCGGTGTGGCAAGCGTGCTGGAGATTCCCAGTGCCAGCACTAGGCTGGCCGCCCCGTACAGGGCGCGCTTTCTCTCGCGCGGTCTGCCCGGAATGGCCGGCTCGTGGTTTACCTGATGACGCCTTCTCATAATTTGCCAGTCCCCAAACTGCAAATCCAAAGTGGCTCCCAGCGTATCGAGTCTGGGCCCGCATAGCCAGAGTTTTCCGGGCCTGATTGCCCCAACGACGCGGCGGGGCCTGATCTCCAAGGTTTTTCCAACAAACTGAACCGCCGGTGGCTGCTTGGCCCACCGGCGGTTCCGTCCGGGTTCCGGTGTCCCGGAGCCCTGCCCCTGTGCAGTTGTGCCGGTGAATCACCAGCCCACCGCGGCTACTTGGTCATCAGTTGGTACCCGCTTTCGTTGTGCTCGGTGGCGTCGATGCCGGCGATTTCAATCTCTGCCGGGACGCGCCATGGGCTGATCTTCTCGATGACCGTGGCGATCACCCAGGTCATGGCCGCGGAGAACACGATCACCACCAGCAGCGCCATGAACTGCGCAACCAGCTGGCCGGTTCCGCCGCCGTAGAACAGGCCGCCAGCGCTTTCGGCGGTCGGCATGGCGAAGAATCCGAGGAACAGGGTGCCGATGATGCCGGAAACCAGGTGCACACCCACCACGTCGAGTGAGTCGTCGTAGCCCAGCTTCCACTTGAGGTTCACGGCCCAGGCCGAGCCTGCGCCGGCCAGGACGCCGAGCAGCATCGCGGCCCACGGTGCGATGTCCGCGCAGGACGGGGTGATGGCCACCAGGCCGGAGACCAGGCCGGAAGCGACGCCCAGCGAGCTCGGGCGAGCTCCGCGCATCTTCTCCACCATGATCCAGCCCAGCACCGCGGCACCCGGAGCGGCCAGGGTGTTGACCCAGATCAGTCCGGCCTGCTCGATGGTGGTGGCGGCGCCGGCGTTGAATCCGAACCAGCCGAACCACAGCAGTCCTGCCCCGAGCATGACCAGCGGAGTGTTGTGCGGCTGCGGGCGGTCGTGGAAGTTGTGGCGCTGGCCGAGCTTGAGGGCCAGGACCAGCGCTGCCACGCCGGCATTGGTGTGGACCACGGCGCCGCCGGCGAAGTCGATTGCTTCGCCGAAGATCTTGCCCAGGAACCCGTCGGCGGAGAGCATGCCGCCGCCCCAGACCCAGAAGGCGACCGGCGCGTACACCAGGGTGACCCACAGGGGCACGAACATCAGCCACGGGGCGAAGCGCGAACGGTCGGCGATGGCTCCGGAGATGATGGCCACGGAAATCATCGCGAAGGTTCCGGCGAAGCCCGCCGCCAGCAGGCCCGACTCGGGGGTGGCGTGCAGGGCGAAGTCGCTGATCGGGTTGCCGATGATTCCGGCGATGGCCGGTTCGCCGGCGGAAACTGAGTACCCCCACAGCACCCAGACGATTGCGGTGATGGCCGCTGCGGAGAAGCTCATGAGCATCATGTTGACGACGCCGGTGGCACGGGTCATTCCCCCGTAGAACAGCCCCAGGGCCGGGGTCATCAAAAGAACGAGTGCTGCGGCGATCAAGATCCAAAGACTGGCGACATCCAGCTCCATCTAGTCCACATCCCCTCACGGTATTTGGTGTATCGGTGAATAATTCTGTGACTTAACCGGATTACTCGGCGTTCGTCTCGATACATAATTCTTGGCCAGCGATGTTTCGCCTGCCTCCACCGCTGGTTTCGAATGTGTGACAAACCGGGCCCGTGCGTAACGGTCTGTTTCCCGCCGTGTTACCGGAGTATTTCGAAAAACACACCAAGGCAAAAACCGCGGCAGCCGGTGGACGGCTGCCGCGGTGGTGCGGTGAATTGCTGTGCGCTACAGGCGGGTGATCTTCACGACCTGCATTTCGGGCACGGTGGTCGACCCGCCGACCTGGGTATCGTAGGTCAGCGAGCCCGTCACCGTTGCGGTGACCTTGACGATGTCCTCGGCCACGACGTCGTCCAGGATGTCGCAGTTGGTCAGGCCGTCGCCGGCGTTGAAAATCGTGTTGTGCTCGTAGTCGTACTTGCCGACCTGTGCATGGCTGACGTTGGCGCGGAAGGTGCACGGACCGGTCGCCGAGTCGAACTGCGTGACCCGGGCGTAGATGATTACGTTCTTGTCCAGGTAGGAGTCTGGCTTCTTCACGATCTGCGCCAGCTCACGGCTGGTGATCTTCTTGGCCTTGTTGGCCTTCTTGTCGGCTTCCGCCTTCTCGGCTACTTCGCGTTCGTCGTTGGCGCTGCGCAGCTCTTCGGCCTCGGCCTGGGCCGCAGTCAGTTTCGTGGTGGTATCGGCCAGCTGGGTCTCCAGCTCCTGCTTCTCGACGGTCACCGCGGCGGCCGAAGCCTGCACGGCCTCATGTTCTTCGGTGGACACGCCGCAACCGGCCAAAACAAGCGCCGCAACTGCTGCGGCAACGGACATCGCGATTTTCTTCACGATGATCCCCCAATCATTTAAGTGCGAGTACCCGGCAACCCCCTGTCGCCCGGCAATCTTCATCTTGGCAGTGATCGCCGACAAAATGGGGTCGCACTGCAATACTGGAGGCATGGATCGTCAGTTCTTCGCCGCGGACGCGGTCGAGGTCGCGCCTCGGCTCCTTGGCGCGGTGCTCGGCTTAAGCAGTCCCGAAGGCACAGTTCGCCTGCGCATCACCGAAGTCGAAGCCTATATGGGTTTGGGAAGCAGCGGGCGTTATGACCCGGGAAGCCACTCCAAGGACCGCAAGACGCCGCGCAACGCCTCGATGTTCCTGGATCCGGGGCATGCCTACGTCTATTTCAGTTACGGAATGCACTTCGCGCTGAATCTGGTGTGTTCGCCTGCCGGCATTGCCTCCGGTGTTCTGGTTCGCTCCGGGGAGATCATCGAGGGGCTTCAGCTCGCCAGGGAACGCAGACTGCACAAGCGGCCTGAAGGAACCAACCCGGCGACACTCGTGGAGCGCGACCTGGCGCGAGGCCCGGGAAACCTGGCCACGGCGTTGGGCATCACCCGTCCGCGGCACGACGGCCTGGACCTTCTCGCGGCGCCGTTCATCGTGGAGGAACCCATCGGAATTCCGGATGCCATCGCCTGCGGACCGCGCGTGGGCGTCGCGGGCATCGCAGGCGGTCCGGAGTTCCCTTGGAGATTCTGGATTCCGGGGAACAGGACCGTGTCAGCATTCAAGCCCGGGCGCAATGCGCCACGGGCTTGACTGCTTGGAGTTTTGCAGCCGGGGGTCTAGTAGTCCCAAGTCCAGCCGCCGGTGCCTTCGGGGTCGTACACGACCTGCCCGGAACGGTGCGGTGAATCGAGCATGATCTTGCCCTTGACCCGGTCCCCCGCCCCGACAGCAATATCCATGGCGTCCTTGACGTCGCAGGAGAACGCGGCGACGGTGGCAACGTTGCGGTCGACCGACTGGTTCAGTCCAGCCGAGGTTCCGAAGACCGACGCATCCAAAGGCATCAAGGCGATTTCTTCGTCGACGTATTTCTCTGCTGAGGAATCAAGCCATGCCTCGGCGTCGACCAGCAGAAAGTAGCCGTTCTCCGGCTTGATCTTCTCGCCGCTGCCGCGAAGCGTGCAGGAATTCATGACCTTGACGTCCTTGACCGTGATCTCGAACGACGGCTTCGTCGTGCCGACTACCGTCAGTTTCCCCGGCTCGCCCAACTCCTTGACGACCTGCGATTCAGCGTCGACGAGCACTTTGGCCCCGGACTGCGGATCCGTGGTGGCCACATCCGCGAGGTTCAGCTGCTGGTCTCCGAACCGATTCACTCAGGAATCCTCGATACTAGTGATGTATACGATTGACCATAACTTTCAAAGCCGCCTATCTTCACATTTTTAATCGAATAGCTATCAAAATACCGCGGGTTCAAATAGATCAAAAAGATCCCGCGCGACCCACACGAAAACGTGAGCCGCACGGGATCAATCAGGACGCCGGGAAAAGTTCGTCGCTGTCGAGCTCGTCCTTCATGCGTTGTGAAAGCGTTCCGCTGAGGGAAGCGGCATACGTTTCGCTCAGATGCGAATGGTCCCAATACGCCACAAGGCCGCCAACAACCGAGTAACAGCGATCCTCGCGACACAGCTGATCGTTCATGTCCAAGGAGACCACCTTCGGGTTATCCAAGGCCTCAACGGCATCAGCCTGCGGATCCTCGGGGATCCATTCGTCGGCTGCGCCGCTGCATTCCCCGGGATCGCTGGGGTTCTCCGCGACGCAGTCAGGTACGTTGTCAAGAGTCTCACCGGGCCAAGGGGTATCACGAATTACAGCGATATCAGCTCCGCTATCAGCCCACTTGCCCAAGAGCTTTTCATAGGCCTCGGTTGCCGGAGCGGTAGATTCTTCCAAATCGTATCCGGCGATAGGCACCGATTGGCGGTTTGAACTGATCACCAGGTCGTAGTCTTCTTCCTCGATCTGTTCGGTCACCCAACCACCAAGCTCTTCGCAACCTTCTGTCGAGGATTGTGCGTCGAACTCCTGCGGCAGGCCCATGACCGCGCAACGGTTGACTACGTAGGTATCCACGCTCCAGTCATGCTCATCGGCCATGTTCTGCACGGCTGGCATCCATTGGCCGGCGTGAGAATTGCCTACCAGGGCAAGCTGGGTCTTCCCGTCCCCATAATGGCATACAGGGCGCTCAGAGAAGCCAGTCTCCTGACTGGCAAAGCAATCTTCTGCGTACAGGAACGGCTTGTCGCTCTTGGCAGCCACCGGCTGAGGAGCGAGCGAATTGAAGCTGGTCGAGTCATCTTGTGGTTCGTCGCAGCTTTCCGACAAAGAGTTCGCGCCCAGGCAGGACTTCCCGACTTCCTTGGTCACTTGGGCAACCGCCCTGTTGATGTCGGTGCTGCGGTCCAGCTGGACTCCGCTGTACTGGTAAAAACCGCCGGCGATCAGCGTCAACACCAGGCTGCCAGCCAGCAGGAACCGCGGAGCGCTGAGCTTGGGAGAGGCATCAATGAACTTCCGGAACCTGACTTCGACCAGCTTCTGGGTTGAGACAGCAAGCAGAAGCGTCAGCACCAGAACGCCGATCTTCTGGTACCAGTAGAAATTCTCGAGAGCAAACGGAAGCAGTACCATCATCGGCCAATGCCAGAGGTAGATTGCGTAGGAGTTGTCGCCAATGAACTGCATCGGGCGTACCGACAACAGACGGTTTGGCGAATACCTATGAGTGGAGTGCGAAAGGATCAGCAGCGCCGTTCCCAGAACGGGAATCAGTGCGATGTACCCCGGGAACGGCATTTCGCCGGTGAAAAAGAGCAGGCTGACGCCGATCGCGGCGATACCGGCCCAAGCTCCAACCAAACTTGTTGTATCGGATTTGGCTTTGTAAACACTGGCGCCCAGGGCCGCGACGAGCCCGCCGGCAGCGAACTCCCACACCCTGGTGAATGTGGAGAAATAGGCGAGCCCCGAGTTGGACCAAGTGGCATAGATTGAGTATCCGAGCCCGAGGAAGAACACTGCCCCGAGCACGGCAAGAAGTGCTTTCTTCCGAGACTTTCCAAGATAAGCAGCCGCCGCGATGACCAACCCGAGCAAGACGGGCCAGACGAAGTAGAACTGTTCTTCAACGGCCAGCGACCAGAAATGCTGGAACGGGCTAGGGGCATCCGCCTCGGCCAGGTAGTCGACCTTGTTCAGCGCAAGGTACCAATTTTGGAAATAGAAGGTTGCCGCCAGTGCCTGCAATCCCCAGTCACGCCATAGGGTTTCCGGTGCAAATAGCCACACGCCCAGAACGCTGAGCAGAATAACCAGGAACGAGGCAGGCAGCAGACGTTTAACTCGACGCATCCAGAATTGGGCCACGTCACGCAAACCAGTCGGCGGCTTGGAGATGAGGTGCGAGGTGATCAGAAAACCCGAAATAACGAAAAACATGTCCACGCCAATGAATCCACCAGGAAGACGGTTCGGCCAGAAGTGGTACAGAACAACCGCACCTACTGCAATGGCGCGCAATCCTTGAATGTCGAGTCTGAACGATAAAGTTTTTGCGCCTTGTTTTGACGTGGTTCGAGGCTTGGGTGTTCCGTGGTCCTGTGTAGATGTCACTGGCAGTCTGATCCCTGTAGCTTTTTGTACGGCGGTCCCAAGTTCAACGGCCGTCAGTCGCATCAGGTGCATGGTGGCATTCCTGACTGCGCAAGCGTCGCCACTGACGTCCCCCGTCATCCTGTCTACACACGCTTTCTGGGCGGCTTCTGAGTAATACAGAAGAAAACATAGACGTTGACGCATCAAGCTTATCGGACGCTTAGGCTCTGATTAGGGAATTTACGGTACATGATGGTCGCCACTCGTTGCGTTCCATCTCACAACGGCCTCGCGTGTCACCAACGTCGGATTTTCCTGCCTGCCGTTTTAAAAACTGCAGCCCCGCCGAGGCGGGGCTGCAACCAAGCATCCTGTCAACTAGCCTTCGAGCAGGGCGTCTACGAATGCTTCAGGATCAAATGGAGCCAGATCATCCGGGCCTTCACCCAGTCCGACCAGCTTGACCGGAACGCCGAGCTGGCGCTGGATCGCTACCACGATGCCGCCCTTGGCAGTGCCGTCCAGCTTGGTCAATACGATGCCGGAGACATTCACGACTTCGGAGAACACCTTGGCCTGCGAAAGACCGTTCTGACCAGTCGTCGCGTCGAGGACCAGCAGGACTTCGTCAACAGTTGCCTTCTTTTCGACGACCCGCTTGATCTTGCCCAGCTCGTCCATCAGGCCAACCTTGTTCTGCAGGCGGCCGGCAGTATCGATCATGACGATGTCGACTTCTTGGTCAATTCCAGCCGACACGGCTTCGAAAGCAACCGAAGCTGGGTCTGCACCGTCAATTTCCGAGCGAACGGTCGGCACGCCAACGCGGTCGCCCCAGGTTGCAAGCTGCTCCGCTGCCGCCGCGCGGAAGGTATCCGCCGCGCCGAGGAGCACGTCCTTGTCTTCCGCGACCAGCACGCGTGCCATCTTGCCGATGGTCGTCGTCTTGCCGACGCCGTTCACGCCCACCACCATGATGATGCTCGGACGGTCCGGATGAGGCTCCGGGAGGTACGTGCGGTCCAGGCTCGGATCAACGAGCTTGAGGAGTTCTTCGCGAAGCATTGCCTTGACCCGTTGCGGGTCTCGACTGCCCTCGACCTTGACCCGTTCGCGCAGTGCGTCGACGAGTTCCAGGGTTGGTTCGGTACCGAGGTCCGCCAGCAGCAGGGTTTCTTCGATCTCGTCCCAGACGTCCTCATCGATGGAGTCCTGGCTAAGCAGAGCCAGAAGGCCCTTGGAGAACATGTTGTTGGACTTGGTCAGTCGTGCGCGCAGACGGGCTAGACGACCTTGGACAGGTTCAGGTACGTCTAGGGCTGGGGCAACGGGAGCCTCAGGCTCGACGACGCCAACCGGCGCATCTGTGCCATCCGTGGTGGCGACTGAGCCTTCAAGGGTGTCAGTTTCGCCTCCAGCAACGGTGGCGCTGGGAACGTCGTCAGCGTCGCGCTCAGTTGTGTATGGAGTCCTAGGCTTGCGGCCCTTGGCTACGAAGGCGGTGGCAACAATGCCCACCACTACAACGACCGCGACAATGATGATGGTAAGTAATAGCGAATCGGTCACGCTCTAAATCGTCTCATATCTTCGGCGTTTTGCCGTTTTCAGAGGCAAATTCGTCCATCCGACAGGCTCGGGTGGAAGGGCATAGAATGGCTTGTGGTCCCCGGACCCCTAATTCTTGACAGAAAGGCTGACCGCCTCAGGCAGGGCCCTGACATCGCGGCAATGACTATGGCATTTACACAGAAGGCACCGGCTCGTCCGCCCATTCCTGCCGAAATTCGAGTGCTGCTGGTTGCGGCATTCATCATTGCTTTGGGATTCGGCTTGATCGCGCCGATCCTCCCCCAGTACGCGGTGAGTTTCGATGTGGGAGCTGCGGCGGCAACTGTCATTGTCAGCATCTTCGCGTTCACCCGGTTGATCTTTGCACCGGTAGCTGGCGTACTTGTGGGGAAACTGGGTGAACCTCGCATCTATGTCACTGGCGTACTGCTGGTCGCGGTCTCCACATTGCTCTGCGCCGCGGTACAGGATTACACGCAGCTTCTGCTGGCCCGAGGCTTGGGTGGCTTCGGATCTACGATGTTCACCATTTCAGCGATGGCACTGATTGCCAGGCTTTCTCCCGACGAGTCGAGGGGAAGAATTTCTGGTCTGTACGCCGGATCATTCCTGCTTGGCAATGTGGCGGGGCCTGTGCTTGGAACAGTCTTGGCCCCGCTCGGCATGCGCTTGCCATTCGTGATTTACGGCGTGGCTTTGGTGATTGCCGCGGCAGTCGTCTACATGGCGTTGGGCCGCCGCCGCGACCTTGACGAGCAAGCCAACAATCCTGCTGCAGCTGGACAGTCGATCGAAGTCGTCACCATGCGCCAGGCCATGGGATCCACAACCTACCGGGCAGCCCTGTTTTCAGGCTTCAGTTACGGATGGCTGGCCTTCGGCGTTCGAAACAGCATGATCCCGCTGTTCGCCCTTGCAGTTTTCGGCCAAGCACAAGGCCAGTCCGTCGCCGGGATCTCCCTTGCCATCTTTGCAGTGGGCAACGGCTGCGCGCTGTTGTTCGCCGGCAAGCTCACCGACCGCATCGGCAGGAAGATTCCCGTGTTGCTGGGCATGAGCGTGCTCATTGTCAGCATCGGCGCGATGGGGGTCTTCACGTCTTTCGCCGGCTTCATCATCTGTTCGGTGTTCGCCGGATTCGGTGCGGGAACCTTGGGCCCGGCCCAGCAAGCCTCGGTTGCGGATGTCATTGGTTCAGGTCGCAACGGTGGCAAGGCGCTTGCTGGTTTTCAAATGTGCACCGACTTGGGTTCTATTATCGGGCCGCTGATTGCCGGCGCAATGGCTGACTTCTGGAGCTACCAGTTGGCCTTTGGCCTTTCTGCCCTCGTAGGCCTCGTCGGCGTTCTTGCGTGGATCGTGGTTCCCCGCACCCCGAAGCCGGTCCCAGCCGTTTAGCATTGCAGATTCGGCAGTTTTTGGCAGCAGGTTTCTGATGCGCAAAGCCGCATCGCTTGCTGCTCCGGCTACAGCTTGGAACGACGACCGAAAACCTTGCCTACCCGGTTCATGACCCGCTGCAACGTTCCGGCTCTGAGCTGGCGGGCATCCACGCTGGCATACCCGTTTGCGGTGCGGTAAACCCGGGCCCCAAGGTGCGTCGTTTCCGGCACCCCTTGTGGGAATTCAATGCGCTTGAGGCGCCCATCGGCCAGCAGAATCGACAAATCAAGCAGCCCCTGCGCACCGTCCAAGGGCAACTTGGCAGCAATCAGCTGCTCGTCCGCCCCCTGGCTATCGCTGCAATGAAGCGAGATGCGCTGCTGTTCTTTGGTCTTGCGTTGTTCGGCGACAAAGCTTACGGGCTTCGAAACATAGTTCGGGACTCTCGCGCTGAATTTCAGGTAGCGCGCTTCAGCCTCAACGGATTCCAGGACTGGAGACCGTTCTTCATTGGCTTCCAAACGGGCAAGACAGATGAGTCCGTCATGGTCGGAGTTGAGAATACAAACGACTTTCTCCCGGCGAATTCCCTCGAATCGGTGGAGGTCATCAGGCAGGAACTCGGCAAGAAATTCCCGATGGGCTTGAATCCATCCTTTGCGCTTGGCTTCGCGGTACTTCAAGAAACGCTGGCCTCGGTAGACTTTGAGTCCTTTTCTTGAGAAGAGCCCTGCGACAAGATCCTTGGCGTAGTCCGAATCAGGAACATCTTCCATCAGCGTGGTCGCAATATGCGCCAGCGATGCCGTGTAGCTTGCAGGATCGATTGGAGCCATGCTGATGTTGGCTCCGTCAGAACGAGCCCTGATGTAGTAGTACTCGTAGTCGCCGAGAATGCTGTTGCGGTGCGCTGCACAATAAGCCTTGACCAAAGCCATTCCGTCTTCGAGGCGCACCTTGTCTTCACGGAACCGGATGTTATTGGCACGCAACAATTCAGCGCGGATCATCTTCTGCGGCATCAAGGTCTTAAGCATGTGTTCCAGCGGCGCATCAATGACCGTTTGCGCAAAGGTACTCCCCCCGCCCTTGCGCCCCCCGGCAGGAACCAGCCGTGGAGCCACGACGTCGGAGTCATGTGCAAGCGCAAAATCCCGCATGCGCGTTAATGTCTCGGCACCCAGCCAGTCATCGGAGTCGACGAAGAAAATGTATTCACCGTTGGCGCTGTCCATGCCCACGTTCCGGGGTTTGCCGGCCCATCCGCTGTTTTCTTGATGGATGACTGTGACGTGCTCGCGGCCGGCCGCGTACTCGTCCAGGACCTGCCCGCCATTGTCGGTGGAACCGTCGTCCACGAAAATCGCCTCGAACAACGAAGTGTCCAAGGTCTGGGCATCCAGAGAGCTCAGAAGGTCAGTCAGGTACGGCATCGCGTTGTAGACGGGCACAACGATGCTGACGAAAACCGACGTGCCGGATTCCCGCGTTGCAGATCCGGATTCGGCTGGAACCGAAGACACCATGTCAGAGCTCTTCTCAGGCTAGTAGGAAAGTCTCAGCACACTCTAGCCCACCAACTGGCTTATTTGCCTCAGGACGCACTGCGGTCCATCTTCTGGCTGATCACAGTGGAGACGCCATCCCCGCGCATGGTCACTCCGTACAAGGCATCAGCGACTTCCATCGTCTTCTTCTGGTGCGTGATCACGATCAACTGCGAGGATTCACGAAGCTCCTCGAAGATCGTGATGAGCCGTCCCAGATTCACATCATCGAGCGCGGCTTCGACCTCGTCCATGACGTAGAACGGCGAAGGACGGGCTTTGAAGATCGCCACCAGAAGCGCCACTGCGGTCAGCGAGCGTTCGCCACCTGATAGCAGAGACAGCCGCTTGATCTTCTTGCCTGCCGGACGGGCTTCAACCTCGATACCGGTCGTGAGCATGTTCTCGGGATCTGTCAGGACCAGCTGCCCTTCGCCCCCGGGAAACAGCCTGTCGAAGATCCTCTTGAACTGCACCGCGGTGTCGTTGTACGCCTCGGTGAAGACTCGCTCCACATGTGAATCCACGTCCTTGATGATCTGTTGCAGGTCGCCTCGCGACTTCTTCAGATCTTCAAGCTGTCCGGCAAGGAATTTGTGCCGTTCCTCCAAGGCCGCGAATTCCTCCAGCGCCAGCGGGTTGACCTTGCCCAGTGCGGCAAGATCACGTTCGGCTTTCTTGAGCCGTTTTTCCTGTTCGGCGCGGTCGAAGGGTTTCGTGCCGACCGCATTGCCGTCTTCATCTACATTAACTCGAAGTTCAGCCCACTTGTCATCGGGGTCTGACGTCTCGGGAATCAATTGATCAGGACCGAAATTCGCGATCAGGTGATCGGGGGTGTAGCCGAGTTCTTCTAGGGATTTCGTTTCCAGATTCTCGATCTTGATACGCAACTCGGCGCGGAGTATTCCGTCACGATGCACCGCATCGGCCAGCCGGGAAAGTTCGGCTGCGAGCTGCTCAGCCTCGGTCCGATTGCTCGCCAGCAGTTCTTCAAGTTCGGATTTCCTGACCGAAAGCTCGTCCCGTTGCTGGCCGGCCATCGTCAATGACAATTCAATGAATCGAAGCACGCGTTCGGAAGCCTGTTCCACACGCTGGGCCTTCGCAGCTTGCGCCTTGCGCTCGGCGGCGCGATTCAGCGCCACTTCCCGATGGGTGCGTTCGGCGGCAGCGGTGCGGCGCAGGCCCTCGACCCGGGAGCGCAACGCGGTCACCCGCTCTTCGCTGCTTCGCAGCGCAAGCCTGGCCTCAAGTTCTTGCTGCCGTGCAGCTGCCGCGGCGTCCGCCAATGCGGCCCGTGTCGCCTCGTCGACGGGCTCATCCTCGGAATCGGTCGACGCCATGTCCATGCGCTCGCTGATTTCCTCGTAGGATTCTTGTTCAATTTCAAGTTTTTCAATGGCAGCGTCAAGCCTGGATTGCAAGGATTTCTTCTCGGATTGCGCCGAACGAAGCTTGTGGCCCAGACGGGCCAGGTAGTTGGACAATTCCTCGATTGCCGCATCGGATTCGGCCAGCTGCCTCAAGGCTTCATCCCTGGCATGCTCTGCATCGGACAGCACCGGTGCACGCCGCGCCAGTTCGATTTCCAGTTGCGCTAGTTCCTCCTGGGCCTGGCCCAACTCCGCTGACGTCTGCTCGACCAACGCTTGCTGGGCGATCAGCGAGGCTCCGGCTGAATCTCCAATGGAACTGCAAAGCCTGGAAAAAGTCATGCCTTCAAAGGTCGTGAGTTTGGCTTCCGGGTGCGCTTCGAAAATCTGCTGAGCGGCATCGAAGTCAGTGACGACGTAGTGGTGGGCGAAGATATTGTCCAGGAGATTCGAGAACTCGTCGGCAGAACTCACGATGTCCCGTGCCGCAATGGCCAGCTCGCCAAGGTCGGGGGTGGACGCCATCGGGACATCTGCATGGACAAAGGATGCGTTGGCGGACTGGTCATCCGCCAGTTGCCTGACCAATGCGATCGCGTCGGCGGAGCGCCCCGCCACCAGGTGTTCCGCGCAGTCGCGCAGGATTGCGGCGACGGCCTGCTCATAACCCTCGGTGACCGTCAGCAGCTCCCCCAGCCGCCCGGCGAGCACGTCCGGAGATCGTTCGAGCAACTGAGCGGAACGGTCATCCGGCTTCGAATTCAGCTTCAGGGCGTCCAGTCGCGCGCGGAGGCCGGAAATCCGGACCGACAGTTCCTGCTGGCGCCGGCTATCCCGGTTCTGCTCTTCGGCTAAGCGGGTGAAGGAAGCTTCTGCTTTTTCAAACAGGTTGTTGAGCTGGTGCTCGCCGGCGAGCTGTTCGTCGAGTTCGGTGCTGACCGATTCGTGCGAGCGCGCGTCTGCCGCAAGATCCGCATCAAAGGACTGGACGTTGTCCCGCAGTCTGGAGATCTCCGCGCGCGTCACATCTACGCGGCTGCGTGCCGATGCCACCTGCGAGGCAAGCCGTGACATTCCCTCGCGACGGTCAGCGGCCGCGCGCAGCATGGCGGCCATGCGCTGCTGTTCTGCACGCGATTGTTCTTCGGCCTGCTCTTTGGCTTCGATGGCTTCGGCCAGGATTTCGTGGCGGTCTTCGACTGCCTCGACAAGCTCCTCGAGTTCCTCGCTCAATCGCTCCGCTTGGGCTTCAAGCCGTTCCGGATCACGGCTCGAATCGAAATGCGTTTGATTGCTTTCAAGCAGTTTTCCCCGTTCGCGCGCCAACGCGGTCAGCGAGCGAAAACGCTCGGCCTGCGTGGTGAGCGCAACCCAGGTCTCCTGCATCAGGGCGAGCCGGGGCGTGAGAATCTCGCTCCGCTCGGAAAGTTCGGAGACCTGGCGGCGGACGCGCTCAAGCCGCGAGGCGACGTCCTGCTGCTGTGCCTGGATCTTGGATTCGTCGCTGATGTCCTGAGCAAGCTTGTTGTTCAGCGACACCAGGTCATCGGCCAGCAGGCGAGCCCTGGCATCACGCACGTCCAACTGGACGGTCTGCGCTCGGCGGGCAATCTTAGCCTGGCGGCCCAGGGGCGCCAGTTGCCGGCGGACCTCGGAGTTCAGGTCTTCCAACCGGTCCATGTTGCCCTGCATGGCCTGCAGCTTGCGCAGGGTCTTTTCCTTGCGCCGCCGGTGCTTGAGCACCCCGGCGGCTTCCTCGATGAAGCCCCGGCGGTCTTCGGCGGTGGCATGGAGGATTCTGTCCAGCTGGCCTTGGCCGACGATGACATGCATTTCACGGCCCAGCCCCGAGTCGGACAGGAGTTCTTGGATGTCCAGCAACCTGCACGAGCTTCCGTTGATTGCGTATTCGGAGCCGCCTGCACGGAACAGGGTTCGCGAAATGGTCACTTCGGCGTAGTCAATGGGAAGCTGTCCATCGGTATTGTCGATGGTGAGTGAGACATGGGCACGTCCCAGCGGCGGACGCCCTGACGTTCCGGCAAAGATGACATCTTCCATCTTGCCGCCGCGCAACGTTTTGGCCCCCTGCTCCCCCATAACCCATGACAGGGCATCAACGACATTGGATTTGCCCGAACCGTTGGGTCCGACAACAGCCGTAACGCCCGGCTCGAACTCAAAAGTGGTCGCCGAAGCAAAAGACTTGAATCCGCGAACGGTAAGAGTCTTCAGATGCACAGCGTGAAATTCCTAAGTTCGGCCCGATATCGATAGTGTTAGTCATGGACGCGCAGACCATGTTCTCCGAGATGATTCTATCGAAACGACTCAGTGAAAACCGGTTTCTGCTCGCCCTTGAGCTCAGCAAAAACGAGGGGTAGATCATTTCGTGGACGTCTTATCAGAGATCGAAAACTGGCCGGTGGACAACGCAGTGTCTGTTGTCATCGATGGGCGGGGTTCAATTGCTGGCCAGCACGGCGACCTTGACAAGGTCTATGCCTTGGCTTCGGTCACCAAGTTGCTGAGCTCGTATGCATTCCTGATTGCCTTGGAAGAAGGAGCGATCAACCTGGAAGATCCTGCCGGGCCTGAAGGATCTACCGTCCACCACTTGCTGGCTCATACCGCCGGGTACGACTTCGATTCAGATGTCATCCGTTTCGCGGTGGGCGCCAAACGCGGGTACTCCAACTACGGTTTCGAAAAATTGGCCGAACACCTGCAGCAGGAAACAGAAATCAACTTTGCCGACTACGCGCAGGAGGCGGTTTTCGCTCCGCTCGGCATGAATTCCACCAAAATCGCGGGAAGCTGCGCAAAGGATGGTCGGTCCAGCGCGGCGGATCTTGCTAAGTTCGCGGCCGAGCTCCTGAACCCGACACTCGTTTCTCCAGAGACCCTGTCCGATGCAACCCGGGTCCATTTTGAGGGCTTGGTTGGCATCCTGCCCGGGTATGGACGGCAGAACCCGAATGACTGGGGTTTGGGATTCGAGCTTCGTTCTTCGAAGAATCCGCACTGGACCGGAGCGTCGCATCCTGCCCAGACCTTTGGGCATTTCGGCCAATCGGGAACGTTCCTCTGGGTGGATCCCGTAGACCGTCTGGCCTGCGTGACCCTCACAGACCGCAATTTCGGACCGTGGGCGGCGGATGCGTGGGCGGGCTATAACGAGCGTGTGCTCAAGGCCTACGCAGCCTAAAACCTATCTGGGGATTCGCCGCGGCCGCGGTTGGCATACAGGGCAGCTGTAAGAGGACCGCCCCATGAAGGGGTCGCGGCGGATCAAGGACTGGCGTCCTTGCTCTAGGCACCGAAGGCATGGTTCCCCTTCTCTCCCATAGGCATTCAGGGATCGGGAGAAATAGCCGCTGGCGCCGTTGACGTTGACGTAGAGCGAGTCGAAGCTCGTCCCGCCAGCTTCCAGCGCACGGGTCATCACGTCAATCAGCGCCTCATTCAGAAGCGTTACCTCGAAGCGGCGGATGGTGGCAGTGTTTCGCAGGCCGGAAAGCCCGGCGGCCCAGAGGGCCTCGTCGGCGTAGATGTTTCCAACGCCCGAGATGACTTCTTGGTCAAGGATTGCGCGTTTGAGCTGAGTCGTCTTTTTGCGCAGGGAGGTATAGAGATCCTCCGCGCTTCGCACCGGATCCAGTACGTCTCGCGCAATATGGGCGGCGGCCTGTGGGATGAATTTGCTCATGCTGCCCGCACCGCCAGGGCCGCCATCAGAGGTTGCCGTCAGCGCAGAAAGGAACATGCCGCCGAATATCCTCTGGTCGACGAATCGCAGCTCGGCGGGTGCGTCAGGCATGTCGCTGAGGGTCAGTCTAACCTTGAGGTGCTTTTCATCGGGAGCGGCCGGCTCTTCGACAAGAAGCTGCCCGCTCATCCCGAGATGGGCCATCAATGCGGCTGGTTCCGGGAGTCCGTCAAGCTCCATCCACAGGAATTTTCCACGTCGGGCGACGGTACTTACTGTGCAACCAGTCAGGGAATGTTCGAAATCAAGTGGGCCGTCGTGGTGCCGGCGGACCGAACGTGGGTCCAGGACCTGCACCGATTCAATTCGACGGCCCCGAACCCACTTGTCCAGTCCGACACGGACTACTTCAACTTCAGGTAATTCCGGCAATGAAACCGACCTTAGCTTCGTGGAATCTGTTCGCCAGGGTGCAGTTGCAGCCAAGAGTTGCGAGCAGCTTCCTGCTCCGCCTCCTTCTTCGACGGGCCGTGGCCGCTGCCGTAAGGCTCGTCAGAGATTACAAGCGTTGCTTCATAGGTGCGTGCATGGTCAGGACCGGATCCGGTCACTTGATAGCGCATGTCACCCAGTTTCTTGGCTGCGACTTCTTCCTGGATGACAGTTTTCCAGTCAGTCGCCGCGCCAAGAAGGCGAACGTCTTCCAGCAAGGGCGTCACGAACCGAAGGACCAACGCACGAGCTGCATCCATTCCCTGATCCAGATACGTGGCGCCGATCAAGGCTTCCATGGTGTCTGCAAGGATTGAAGCCTTGTTGGCACCGTTGGATTGAGCTTCACCGCGTCCGAGGAAGATGTGCTCCCCTACTCCGAGGTCCCGGGCAATGATGGCCAAGGCACGGGTGCTGACGATTGCGGCACGGCGCTTGGCCAGGTCGCCTTCGGGAAGGTCCGGATACTTCTTGTAGAGGTATTCGGCAACCGAAAAACCGAGGATGGAGTCGCCAAGAAATTCGACGCGTTCGTTGGTTGGTATTCCACCGTTCTCGTACGAATACGAACGATGGGTCAGGGCAAGACGAAGCGTCTCGGAATCGATGTCGATTCCGAGACGCTTCATCAGTTCTTCTTTTGAAGACATGTCTTAGACGTCTGCGACCTTGCGACCCTTGTACTCAAGGAACAGCTCGGTACCGGCCGAGTCGGTGACAACCTTTGCCTGGTGAGGCAGGCTGTAAGTTACGCGACCGTTTTCAACGGTCTTCACCAGGTTAGGCGCGGTAGCCTTCCACTGAGAACGGCGTGCACGAGTATTCGCACGGGACATCTTCCGCTTTGGAACAGCCACGACTACTTCTCTTCTCTCTTGTCTGACGTATTATCGGGTGCCACATCTTCTGCGGCAATGTCGGCCAGCTGCGCAAGCGCTGCCCAACGCGGGTCCAGTACCTCATGGTGATGTTCGGGTTCATCATTGAGATTCACTCCGCATTCACTGCAGAGGCCCAAACAATCCTCCCGGCAAACCGGCTGGAATGGCAGTGCGGTCCCAATTGCGCTCCGCACTACCGGGTCGATGTCAATCAAGTCACCAACGACCCAGTACTGATCCACTTCATCATCGTCTTCGAATTCTTCGCTGCCTTCATAGTAGAAGAGCTCTTGAATATCAGCCGCGAAATCGTACTCGATGGGATCCAGGCAACGTCCACATTCCCCCGCAATCTGTGCGGTAGCGGTACCCGATACCAGAATCCCCTCATGTACGGCTTCAAGGCGAAGATCTAAGTCGAGCTCAGATCCTCCACGAATACCGATGAGTGCATTTCCCACATCCGTGGGTGCCGGAACCTGCTCGCTAAGAATTTTCATCGAGCCAGGCGAACGGCCGAGCTCCTTGGCTGATACAACCAAAGGCGAGTTGCGATCGACTTCGCCATGTGACGATCGATCAGAACGCTTATCGCTAATGATGACTCCTATAGAACATAGTCCGACATCTCATCATAACGTGCCGAGTGCCCATTGCCCAAAATCGAGGCTGTGATTCAAATGTGTTCTAGTTCGCACTAGGGTTCCATCAGGCGTTTATCAGCTTTCTCCTATCAGAAGCGCATAGAATTTACATCAGTTAAGTCTTTGATTCCCCCAGACAGAAGGTACTTCATTGAATCTGGTCTCCGCGACGAAAACGCTCGCTCGATTCGCGACCAAAAAACTGGAAACTCGTCGCGCATATGCGGAAGTGCACTCCAATCCATCGGTCTACCTTGCGCAGCCTAGTGGCAACCGTCGATACAGGGCAGCCCTCTATTTCGCAGACTCAATGGTCAATGCATATCAGGCACGCCAGTGGTACGAACCGCTACGTCAGCTCGCTCAGAAGATGCCGCTGGTTATCATCGTCAGGAACCCAAAGACTGCGATTGCCCTGGGCAAGGAGAGCCCCTTGCCGGTTTTCTACGCCAAGACTATTGGTGATATCGAGAACTTGCTGGCTAGCCAACAGATTGATGCAGTCTTCTACGTCAATCAGAACATCCGCAATTTCCAAATGATGCGATTCAACAGTCCGGCACATGTCTTCATCTGCCATGGTGAAAGCGAAAAGGCTTACATGTGGTCGAACCAGATGAAGGCTTACGACTACGTATTCTCCGCCGGCGTGGCGGCTCAGGAGCGGCTCGCCAAGAATCTGACTCGTTACAACGTTGCTGAACGAACACGTTTGGTAGGACGTCCGCAGATTGATGTCGATTATCCCGCGCCGATTTCGGTTAATCCTGAACTTCCTACAGTGCTCTACGCACCCACCTGGGAAGGCGATCGTCCGTCTATGCGCTACGGGAGTGTGCAGAGTCATGGTGTTGCATTGATAGAAAGCCTCATTAAGGATGGCGGATTCAACATCATCTTCCGTCCGCATCCACGAAGCGGCATCAATGATTCTGGTTATGGCGCTGCGCTGGACAAGATCCAAGCTCGGTTGACCGAGGCCAACGCGGATAGTGCGGGCACCCTGTTTTACGACGAGTCTCCGCAGTGGGGCTGGCAATGGGCGATGTCCGATATCTGCGTCACCGATATTTCAGCTGTTGCCTACGATTTCTTGGCTACGGGAAAACCCCTGCTGATCACTAAACCGCTGAGTGCCGAAGCAAGTGTCGATGATTCCCCCGCGCTATTGCGGGTCCCCTCATTGATTTCAAATAATGCAGCCAATGGGCCAACGGTGATTCGCGAACGCCTGGCTCAGACCGATGATTCATATGCCGATCTGGTTGAGCACTATTTCGGGGACACGTCGAAGAATGCAAGCATGAATCGGTTCCTCAATGCATCTGTGGAGATCATTGACGAATCGCATTCTCTCAATGAAAAATCCGGGCGGGCTTAATGACCCGTTCTAGATGGCTCTAGCAACAGGTGCAGAACACTTAATTTTCGGGAGTCGTACAAGCTGACTAGCGTCAAAGCGGTGACCACAGTGCTGAGCAGACCAATCACTTAGTCTCAGGCGCATGCTAAGAAT
The DNA here is from genome assembly GCF_003309065.1 of Glutamicibacter soli. Taxonomy (GTDB): domain Bacteria; phylum Actinomycetota; class Actinomycetes; order Actinomycetales; family Micrococcaceae; genus Glutamicibacter; species Glutamicibacter soli. Next base: position 48,182 of record NZ_POAF01000007.1, read on the forward strand.
TGCAACATAGTTTAGGTGCTGTTTAGCAGAAGTATATGGTAGTACCTGTACGCGTATCGGATGGGCGTAGCGGATAGCACTGACGTAACGATCGGATAGCACTTAGCCGGATTCGACGCCAAGATGATCCTGACACCCACGACACCGATGTCGTGGCCGTCGAAAGGAATCATCCATCATGGCTGATTACCGCAAAATCATGCTCCTGCTCTTGCAGGGGCGTTCCTACCGGCAGGTTCAAAAACTGCTGAATTGTTCACCGCGAACGATCTCTAAAGCCCGTCAAGTCATTGACGAGCAGGAATTTAGTACGCTGGAACAGCTCAAGGACATAAGCGACGAAATACTGATTATTCGAAGCTTCTAGAACCACCAGTATCACGGTTCAGAGCCATCGAATATTGCGGTTCAGAGCCATCCAATATTCTTGTTCAGAGCCACCGTCCGAGTACGCCTCACGCATGTTGAATTCACCGGTCTCAACCCAGATCGTGTTGTGGACGATGTGGTCCATGATCGCATCTGCCATCGTGTCGGCTCCGAGCCGAGCGAGCCAGTCCGATTGTTTGTACTGCGTGCAGAGAATGGTCGAGGCAGCATCGCTCCTACGCTCCATGAGCTCGAAGATGAACCGCGTGGATCCCCTGGTGGGCGTATTCGCTGCGGCCGGAGAAGCGGAGTTGGTAGACCTTCTCTTCAGCGAGGTCTTTGACTACGTCCCAGCTGCGTGAGGTGGTGTCGGCGGCGTTGAGGACTTCGGCGACGCTATTGCGGGAGACGCCTTGGGTGGACGCGATGACACGTCCTGAGAAACCTTCGGCGAAGCTGGAGAATTCGCTTCTCTTTGATCTTTCGTACCATTGAAAATGGCTCCTTCCACCACACCGGCTGTTGCCTGGTCGGAAGAGTTTATGCAGGGTGGCTCTAAAGGAGAATACCCGGTGGCTCTGAACGAGAATAACGGCTTTTCCGTCTGGTGGCGCTGAAGCGCAATATTGGTGGCTCTCAACGAGTCAAATATTCAATACTGGAGCAATGCTTCACCGATGGGCGCAAAGCTGTCTCCACCAGTTACGTTACGATTGATATCGACGCAGTTATCAAAGCCCGAATCGGGAGGAAGAAACCCCCGCTAAAAGTGCTCTGGGCCCGCTACCTGCGCACCGAAGCCACCGGCACGCAGCGGCACTATCAATACGAACGGTTCTGCCAACTCGTCGCGGAACAAGTCCAGCAAAGAAACCTGACCAGTCCGATCGCTCACGAGCCAGGACACACCATGCAGGTGGACTGGGCCGGCACCAAAATGCAGATCGTCGACCCGATCATCGGCCGGGCCACGAAAGTCTCGATCTTCGTGGCCACCTTGCCCTACTCGGGTCTGCTCTTCGCCTACGGGTATCTGGATGAGAAGCTCGGCTCGTGGTGCGATGCGCACCGCAGGGCTTTTGAACATGCGCAAGGCGTTGCCCAAGTGATCATCCCAGACAACGCCTCGACAGCCTCCAACACGGTCAGCCGTTACGAGAACGTACGGGAGGTAAATCAATCCTACTCAGTTTTCCTTGAGCATTATCAGACGGCGGCGGTCCCGACGGAACCGTACCGGCCGCAGCACAAAGGCAACGTGGAATCCGGGGTGCAGTTGGTGACGAACTGGATCATCCACTACCTCGATGACCAACGGTTCGAGTCCATGGACGACCTGAACGACGCCGGCGCCGAACGCGTTGAATGGCTCAATGAGCGCACCCCGTTCCGTGGCGAGCCACGCTCCCGCAGGCAGTGGTTCGCATCAGGATGAGTTCTTCGCCATTGGGGATCAAGAGCGGTGCAAGTCACGGCAGGAGCGCGCAAATACTCCATTCCCGCGGCGGGACGCAGCCACTGGTTGGTTATACACATATCCGCAAAATAGAAGTACCTCCAAGCGCTTTACTGTCCCGGTGAACTGATCGCCACACCAGTTGATGCGGCGACCAGTCGAGCGCATCACAAAATATCCCCAACATCAAAGTGCCACTGTAAAAGTGCAGACATGGCACCGTGGTGCCTAGACTTTCGGCACGGATACCAAACACTGAAACGCAATGGAACGCGCAACCTGTAACACAAGGTTGTTGGTACATAATTGCCTGAATTGATGTGCCCATTCCAACATTCAATAAGGCTAACGTTGCAAGTCGTTGAAAAGTGTTATCCACTTGGACGATATCGCCGATGGCAAATATTGCTGTGCGTGCATTCGGCCGCGATCCGAGTATTGAGCTAGAGTTTCTGGCTCTAAGGCCAGTTTCTCCATTGAAGCCGCAAATTCGGATACATTATTCTGTCTAACAACAATCCCCGATTCGGAGTCGATAATTAAATCTCGAATCCCGGGAGCGCAATCGAATGAAATTGTTGGTACACCAGCAAGTGAGGCCTCAACAATTGCAATTGGTAAACCTTCATATTGGGAAGAAAGCAAATGAACTTTGGAAGAAGAAAGTACTTCACCAACCATGTCCGTTTTACCCATCAGACGAATACGTGGTAATTTGAGATCATCAATCATCTCTTGCAGACTAGCCCCAAGCGGACCTTCCCCATAAAGCTCAACCTTCCAATCGGGCAAATTCGAGTAAACCGATTCCCAAGCTTTTACAACGTAGTGCAATGATTTTTGTTTGTCATAGCGCCCTAGAGTAACGAATGTATTTTCACGCTCCTGGACCACCGTCGAAGGATCGGCAACCGGGTTCGGAAGCCAGGACACGTTATTCAGACCAGCCCTCGTGAATAGTGCTGCATCGTCTGCAGTCAAACACACAAAACGATCAACATCTTTGTAGTTCTTTAACACTCGACGCAAGTCGCCAGTTTGGACGCACATTTCATAAGAACCATGGTATTGTCCGATAACCCGAGGAAGGGAACGGTCAAGCGGATCGTACCCGGCCTCAATCAGATGCTCCATACCAAATACTTGCGTACACAGGATCACGGTTTCGGGACCCCATTCGACCAACTTTTTGGATAGCTTTCGACATCCATTCGACCGAAGTTCGTGACGGCGAGCATTTCGGCGCCGTCTAAAGGGGTTCAAGCGATCACGACGACGATTCAGTGTCCAATTCTCTGGCGCATGTTCATCCCATAGACAATCCACGAGCATTTCTGCCGGTCGATTAACTTCAACAAGCTCATCTTTTGGAGTCGGATTAACTCCAATGATTTCAACCAAAAAACCGCGTCTTAAAAACTCAGATGAAACTCGTTCGATGAAACGTGATACTCCGCCAAGCCTATCAACCTGATTAGACATGAGAACAACTCTTTTAAAAGGTAAGTTCACTATTATCCCCATACCCGCTCAACCGTACGATCCGCAGAATCCCCGTCTTCAAACCCTGCGAAGCGCTGCGAAAATTTATGCCGTTCATCTTTGTCGAGATCAACTGTCAATCTTTCCAAAACAGCCTTATGAAGCGACTGCTGATCCTTGACAATCAAACCAGGAGAGAATTCTTCTAGTGAAAAATAGGTTCCACGTTCGTCATTAACATAATTTTCGTAGTCGTAGGCGTATATAAGAATCGGGCGATCCAACGTGCAGTAATCAAACATCACACTTGAGTAATCGGTGATAAGTAGGTCCGAAACAGCAAAAAGCGACGAAATGTCATCAATTCCAGAAACATCGACAATTTTTCCCGCAAATTTAGGGTGGATTGAAATCTTATTCAGATAGTGCGCCCTAATTAAAAGAATGCAATCATCACCCAAATCATCTATCCAGCCTTCCAGGTCCAACTCAAGCTTTATCGCGCGCTTAGAATTCCGGCTATTTGCCCTAAATGTTGGAGCATAAAGAACTATTTTTCTATCACGCGGCAACCCCAGCATGATGCGAAAGTTGTCGGCCATTGAATTGTCCAATTTAGCTAGGATATCGTTTCGGGGCGACCCATACTTCAACAATTCATTCTTGTATCCGAATGCAGGAACGAAGGTGGTTTCAAAGTATGGATTCGGTACTGTCAGGTAGTCCCAATAGCTCGCCTTTTTAACGAGCTCTCGCTTTTTAGCCATTGACGCATCAGCAAAATCAGGCTCGTCCAAACCCATGCGCTTCAGCGGAATGCCGTGCCAAAGTTGAAGGTATATCTGCGACTTCCGTTTTACGAAATACGAGGGTAAAGACTGATTATCAACTAAGTATCGGGAGCGGGCTAACGCATATAAGTATTTCGCAGAATGACGAGTAACTGAATTGTAATCACCGTCAATGATTTTGCTTTGCGCAATTGACCAATTTTGCTTGTGGTTCGGGTAATGGCTCGCGAGTGTAGAGGAAATTACCCCAGGACTATCCGAGGTCGAAGTACCCATATGGGATTCGAACAGAGTTGAATCCGAGTCAAGAGGCAGCATCCTCAGGAGCGAATAAATTGTTTTCCATCTTAAGGAGTTAGTTTTAACCGGCCGATCAAAAACGGAGTCTTTGATAACACGATATTTCGAAACTGGGGAAATAATTCGGCGAACCAAAATCCGCTTCGTTCCAGATTTTAATCGCCTCACTCCCATTGTTCCATCGACAGTACGGTAAACTCTATAGCGATATGCTTCGATCCTATTGATCAAACCTCGATTAAATAGCCTTTTTTTAGGTATTTTTATTGAAGTAGGTATAACCAGATGACCTTCTCGCGAAGTTAACTGATTCGAAATTCTTGGACGTATTCCAATTTTATCGACATCTACCGCCGGCCAATTGGCGGGGACCGTGATTAATGCGTCCCAAAGCACCCATTGGCCGTCATAAACGACATTTTCGCATTTGAGAATTTTTGAAAATTTATTCTTCCCGCGAGAAAATATCCGCAAAGAGAGATTAGGGCTACTTAGGGCTGAAAGCTTTGCACCTGGATCAAAAGTTCGCCCTCTGACGGACAGTATTCCGCTGTTCACCTGAATTTCACGAACTTCGTGATACCACTCAACTTGGAACCACGGAGTGCTTTCAACATCGCTCTTGTCTACTGAAAGCAACGCACCACAGAGTGGTTCAGTTGACAGCTCATTAGTGGATTCAGAATGCCACCTGTAAGTCGACGACTCAACATCTGGCTCAAGGGGTGGTATCCAAGTAGCTCTTTTATTAATCATCGTGAAAGCATCGCGAACTATATCCGGACGAAGCATTAGTGCGGCGCCATACAGGAAACGCTCTGGGACGTCCAATTGCGCGTACGCCTCCGGGCTGACCTTCAAAAGGAAGGGCTTTAGGACTTTAAGAATCTCCAAGGCCAGCTCATCGTCGTGGGACACGATATCGTTCAAATACAATCGAGCATCATGGCGAAGAATTTTTAATTGAAGCCTACTAAATAAACCCGGGTTTTTCGAACAATCCACAGCCTTTTCAACGCGCGTCAACGCTTCAAGCCTGTAAATAAGATTCTTTATTGAGTCTCTTTGATTTGTTATAGATTTACGGACTTCATTCGGATATATATTCCAAACATAAGCCGACTGCGGGATCACGGAAATACCAGAGGCGTTCATGAATGCCTTGGCGGAAAATACTAGATCTTCATAATGAATATCCGTAGGGAATTGGATCGAATTTTTTCTAAGGAATTCTACTTTATAGAGCTTTGCGACTACGATGGTATCGATGCTTAGCTCAGGATTATCTTCGATAGACTCATAGTATTCACGGGAAACGTAGAGTTTGTCGTGCCATCCTTTCCAGCGTTGCGCTTCGATTTCGAATCTCCGCGTTCGAGCCATCACGATGTCCGCATCGCTGGTTTCGGCCTCATGAAGAAGATTCTTGCACGCATGACGGTCTAAAGTATCGTCGCTGTCTAAGAAGAGTACATAATCTCCTCGTGCTTCTTCAAGACCCCTGCTTCGGGGGCCACCTACACCACCTGAATTGACGTCGAGCGATAAGAACCGGCCACGGGGGTCTTGTTCGACGATTGACCTAGCAGTCTCTGCGCTTCCATCTGTAGAGCAATCATCGACAAGTAGGAGCTCGATGTTCTTGTGTGTCTGACCGTACACTGAACGTACAGCGTCAATTACATGCTCGCCGTCATTGAAGTGAGCGAGCACGATTGTAATGTCAGGACTATGGGACATACTTATTTCCGGATCTTTCTCATACTAATCGTTAGCTCAGTTCTTTCACGATCTGACTTAGCGTATCCAAGGTGTTTTTCAACGACTCGACGTGCCGTTCATCAAACTCACTGAGCACCCGTTTCATTTCAGTTGTGGAAATTCCAGCAGTTCGCGGCAGGTAGACGACTTCGACCTCATCGCCCAGGTCATCGAACTTACCTTTCCAGTCTTCGCCGATGCCGAAGACCTTGACATCGTACTTCGCGATATCCAGACGCTTCTGTTCCCAATTTTCTTCCGGGATGGCCAAGTCAACGTACTTGATGGATTCTACGATCTCCCGACGCTGCTCGAACGGCACAACAGGCTTTTTACCCTTGATGGCGTTGAACTCATCGGTCGAAACGCCGACGATCAATCGGTCGCCCTTTTCCTTCAGACGCTTGAGGATATTCAGGTGTCCGATGTGGAACAAGTCGAACGTGCCATAGGTCAATACAGTTTTCGGCATAAGGTCCTCCTACGTATTACAGCCCAATCTTCACTCGATGACTGGCTCAATTTTACAAGTTACATTCTCGTGCCGTCGCCCACACGCCGCGATTCCCTCCGAAGTGACGGATTCGAGGTTCAATTACGCATGGCCAAGCCCAACGTGCTGCATCAGCTGTCAGTTTTCGAATGACGACTTGTACGGGAACAACGAATTGAGAACGCGTTTGGCCATCCTGCCCCGCAATTCCTTTTCGGAAACCGTTGCTACTTCATTCAGGCAGAACATCTGCTTGCCTGAACCTACCAGCAGCCTGTAGAGGTTCAATGCCAAATGGTCGCCACCGAGATCAACATATGCATAGTCAATTTCGGCGGGCACGCCAAGTCCTTCGGCGGCCGCGATGTAGTGCGCTAGAGATGACGGAACAGAGATGTCATCTACGTGACGGAACTTATGCCTGGCAGTGGCATTGACCGCGCTCGGGAAGTACTCTCGGATCTTGTCATGGATCAGCAAACGTTGCGGATGAGCGACGTGCCGGAATTTCAACGCAGTCGTGCGGCCATACTTGTCAAAAATAAGATCTGCGTTCCGTTGAGCCGCTTGGTTGACTGCCAATCGGGGATTCGATGCTTCGGAATAGTGTTTGTTGGCCAGGGCGTATTTCACATCACCGCTAGCAGTGAAAAAGGTATTTTGCGACAGCGGACGGCCGAAGAAAATATCGTCATTTACGTAGAGGAAATGCTCGGAGAGGCCCTCAATCTTGGAGATCTGGGTCTCGATTGCATGGGAGTTAAAGGTCGGCAAGCAGTCTTCGCTATTGTCGAAGATGTCCCGATGATCAACCAATTTGATCTTGCTATTATCTTGGCGCAGCCATTCTGGAACTTGGCCAGCGGTGACCAGAAAGATGTTCCGAACCCACGGCAGGTTCATTTCCAGCGATCGAAGGGAGTACTTCAGCTCGTCTCGGGACGTGTATCTCGCGAGATCGCGGCTACTCTCGTGGGCCCCGTTTGCGGGAACCAGTTCCTTGTAACGGCGGTAGGAGGTTTGCCAATCGGCGTCTGCAGCGTCTACCCATGTGTAGACTACATCGATGGGTTCCGTAAAATCTTGAACATCCGGAACTTGCGGTTTGCCATCGGAATAGACAACCCAAATTGCGCCTAGCCCAGCGTGTCGGTCGTCGCGCAGGGTGCCGCCGAATTCCTTCGGGGCGATCACGCTCCAAGCCTCGATCGCTCCATAGCCCACTGCGTCATGCTTTACTTTGACAAGACTAAATCCGTGTTTTTCGAATGCATCCGACAAAATTGCCCAGGAGCTGCCATCGACCGTAGTCGCCTGACGTACGGCATCATCTGCGTAGGCCAAGCCCAAGAATTCAGCAAGATGCCGTGTCGAAACGGTATTTTCAGTATGGATCTGCCGAATATTCAGAGAACTGCATGCCGTGGTTTTCGTACGCCAATCAAGGATCCGCTGCCAGAAGGAGCTAGGCATCGTGCGAGCCAGCTGACCTTTCCATCCACGAATTCCCAAAATAAACACACCATCCACCCGCGCTGGGCACTCGAGAAGTACGCACTAGACATGCGTTGTACTTGACTATTTTACATTCAGTTCACTTATTGTATAAAAATGCCAGTTAAGCTCACTTGAAGATACCGTATTCCGCCACTTAGGCGCACTGATACTACCGGAATTTCCAGCTGGGGCCATCGGAAAACTTTGAACACCAATACCTAAATCTGGCTAGAGCACGGGTGGGCGACCGGCAAGAGTCATACGTAGCAGAGTGCGCCACTTCAACTTCGCACGTGGTTCCCTGTACCAAGGGCTCCCTTTCCATCCCGCACGCCATCCATCAACATACTGCCGGACAGCACCCGGGCTTTTTCTGAGCCTCAGGCATTCAAGCAGCATCCAAGCGGTCGGATAGATCCACATGAACGGCGATGGCAGGTTTCTGCGCGCCAACCAAACGCGATTTCTCGCATTCAATCTGTAGAATTCGTCGTGCCGCCTCGGATCAACAACTGGATGTCCGATTCGCATGTCCCCCGCATACCAGACATAGCGGCCAGTATCCCAGATTCGCCAGGCAAGCTCAATACCTTCATGGGCATACCAAAAACCACCAGCCCAGCCACCGGTCTGGTCGAATATTTCCCGTGGGGCAACTAAGCATGTCTCGCCAACGTGAAAAACCTTGCTGGGTTCAACGGCCGTTCGCTTCTTGAGCCGGGGGATCCAGCGTCTTGGGTTCTGGTCTTCATGGTCTGGATCTGTGATTCGAGGCTGCAACAGCCCCATCTGTGGGTACTGTTCGAATCGCCGAACTGCGGTAATCAGAAAATCATCGTCGAGGAACCAGGAATCATCATCAAGAAAACAGAGGTACTCACCGCTTACCTTCGAAACGCCTGCGTTGCGCCCTGCAGGAATTCCCAGATTCTCTGGAAGGAATAACGTACCGAGCTGCTCTGGGATGCCGACCGGATCCCAGCCGTTTCCCACGACGACAGCGTCAATTTCGACAGATGTCTGTGCCAGCAGGGACTCTAGCGCGCGTCGGAGCTCAATCGGTCGATTCCCCATCGTCAGTACTACGACACCGACCGCCGGTATATTCCGTTGTGACATGTCCCTCTGCTTAACGAACTGTGTTGAAAATGGACCGTTTAGGCTTTGAGCCTAGACGAGACCATGTTGGAAAGAAAATGACCGACATTCACGAGTATGCAAGCCGGCAACAGGATCCAGATCATCCACTTTTCAGCGCTGCCAGGTGAACCCAGCACCGCGGAAATGACGGAGCACAGGAGAATAATCAGGCTGAGCTCAACTGCATGCAGGAGTTTGTGGAATGGCAGGAAGCGCGCCAGGGAACGCAGTCGGCCGATCACCGTGGTAGTCGGTACGGCACGGGCAGCAGCGGTATCCGGAAGCTTGCCCAGACCTGCCATGCCGCGCGCAGCATGGACCATTAATGACTGGGATCGGTTGAGCACCAAGAGAACCGACAGGCACGCGGCCATAAAGAGGGTTGGCCAGGCTTGGCCAGCGCTTGCAGGATCGCCAGAAAGTTCATTGAATACACGGAAGCCAAGCGCAATGGGAATCAGCGCTTCGGTCGTGTGGTGCCCGACCATGTCGATAAAGATTCCGCGCGGCGATTGCGACGCCCGCCAGCGGGCAACCTCGCCGTCCGAGCAGTCGAAGTAAAGCTGAACTTGCGAGAGCACGACGGCCAGCAAAGGGCCCCAGATCCCTGGAATCAGCAATGCCAGCGACATGCACCATCCAGCAAGGATCATCAGTCCGGTGACTCCGTTGGCGGTGATTCGCGTTCGGACCAATACTGCCGTCAGATAGATCGAGATATGGCGAAGGTACAGTTCCGCTGTCCAGTGCTCAGCGTTCTTTCGTGCCCGAACTTCAGGGGGCTGGCACACTGCACGCAGTTGATCCAAGGTTGGACTTTTTGGACGTTCAACCATCATTTAACTCGACCTCGGTCCAAGGTGCCAGCCGCTCCAAAGACTCTGCCCTTCACATAGCCTGCTGCCCAGGGCAAATGGATGCTTTTGAAAGCGACGGATGCAAGAAGCTTTTCGCCGAGGTTCTCAGCATTGGACGCAATACCAGCGGCAACCGTGGCTCCTGCGTAAACCGCCGGTGCGGCCTGGAGCAGATTCAATCCTGCTCGGGCAGTCTTGGGCAACTTTCCCTTGACGAACGGGGCAGCGAGCGTCGCTGCAAGTCCTGCGGTGACGCCAAGGAGCAATAGTGGCGGCAAATCGTGACGCAGTGACTTGCCTTCAGGGTAGCGCCTGGCAATTTCGCCACGCCATGTGCCCGAAGCATATGACTGGCGAATCAGCGCCTTGAAATTATCGCGTGGGTAGTAGCCGACCTTGAGCTCTGGATCGAACCAGACCTTGTAGCCTGCCTGGCGGATCCGCATGCACAGTTCCCAGTCCTGGGCTCGCCACATGTCTTCGTTGTACAGGCCGACCTTGTCGAAAACTTCACGTCGGAAGATTCCGAGGTAAGCGGATTCAGCTTCGCCCTCGGGGGCGCCTGAGTGGTACGCAGGGCCCCCGAATCCGAATTTCGAATGATAAGCGGCAGCAATCGCCCGTTGTATTGGCGTTCTGCCCTTGGCATCCATGAGTCCACCGACATCGTGAGCTCCGACGCGAAACAGGGTCTCGACACCACGACGGGTGTACTCGGGCGGAAGCTCGCTATGCGCATCAACCCTCATAATAATTGGGTGTGATGACTTGCCGATGGCAAGATTCAGCGCGTTGGGAGTCCGGCCTTTGGGATTATCGACGAGGATAATGCGGGAGTCTTCGGACGCCAGCTGTTCCGCAACCGCGTTGGTTGTATCGCTGCTTGGCCCCAATGCAAGAACTAGTTCTTTGTCGCCCTCGTATTCTTGCGAGAGGATCGATTGAACAGCCTCACGCAGATATTCGGCTTCGTTCAGTACCGGCATGACGTATGAAACGCCAGGAAAGTCAGTCATCTGTCACTTACTTCTTGTGCTGTTGATACGCCTTGATGACCGTGTCCGGGTCGCCGTCCATCTTCTGGACACCCTTCTCAATCCAGATGCATCGGTTGCAAGTTTCCTTGATGGAATTCATGGAGTGCGATACCAGGAATACTGTTCCGGCGTTTTCTCGGATCTCACGGATCTTGGCTTCGCTGCGCTTGCGGAATTTGGCATCACCGACTGCCAATGCCTCATCGACAATGAGAATGTCATGCTGCTTGGATGCCGCAATTGCGAACTTCAAACGAGCGGCCATACCTGACGAGTAGGTGCGCATGGGCAGATCAATGAACTCTTCGAGCTCGGCGAATTTCGTGATTTCATCACGCATGGTTTCGACCTCTTGACGGTTGTAGCCGAGAGCCAAGCCGCCAAGGGTAATGTTCTTGTCGCCCGAAAGATCGGGAATCAGCGCCGCGCCGACTCCCAGCAAGCTCGGCCTCGAGCGGGCGTAAACGGCCCCTGAGGCAGGAGGCGTAAGCCCAGTGATGGCTCGCAACAAGGTCGACTTGCCGGATCCGTTGGAACCGATGATGCCGATCGATTCGTTCTCGTACGCGACGAAGGAGACACCCTTGAGTGCATGGACGGTCCGAACTCCACGCATCTTTGGCTGCAGCAATCGCCTCGCCCCTGCAGTGCCCACGGCCTTGCCGCTGGAGAATACCTGGTACTTCACGTGGAGGTTGTCCACCATGACCACAGGCTGACGCGTTTCATCGATGGTGAGTGTGGAGGACTTGATATCTTCGGGCTTGACTACATCAATGAATGACGTGTCATCGGAGAAAATCGGAGCAGGTTCGTACTCCGGATGAAGCCCGGGATTTATTAGATCGTCAAAACTAATTGGCACGGCCGTAAAGCTCCTCAGCCTTCCAGAAGTAAATGAGTCCGAAGCCAAGCGCCAGCAGCGCCCAGACGGAAACCACGATCCAGGCGAAAGGATCGTAGGTGGCATCGTTCATGATCATTGCGCGAGCGATTTGCAGCGTCTGATACAACGGGTGGAAATCGAAGATCCTCACGAGCCAAGGCCAGTGGTTCAAGATACGGTCGACACTGAAGAGTACGCCCGAAGTATAAAAGAGCATGCGGGTAATCAGCGGCAGGATCTGGGTGAAATCTCGAATGTGCACGGTGATTCGAGCACAGATCAGGGCAATGCCCATGTTGAACACACTGAAGATCATGAGCAACGGGATAATGACAAGCCACGTCCACTTGGGTGTTGTGCCGAGGATCATCGCGTAGATGAACATGACCACGACCATGGGCATCAAGGTCAAGAGATTCTGCGTGACCTGGGCGACTGGCAATGTCAGTCGGGGGAAGGACAATGATTGAACCAGGGCTTGGTTACCGGTGATCGACTTCGCGCCGCCGTTCATTGAACTCGTGAAGAACTCGAAAAGGAAGACTCCGATGACGACGAAAACCGGGAAGTCAGGTCCTTTGCTATCTCCCTGCAGGACACCGAAAATAACGCCATACATGATCGCGTTCATCGTCGGCTTGAGTACGACCCAGATCATGCCCAGACGATTCTGCTGGTTCTGCTTCTGAACACGAGCCTTGGCTAGCTCGTATATGAACTCACGCCGTTCCCAGGTCTGCTTCAGGTAGCTGGCCAACGTTGGGCGGGCACCCACACGGTGCAAGCCAAACTTGTCGGCTTCCTCTGCCACTGTCATGTGTGAATTGTCCTCATTGTCTTCGACCAACTTCTTCATGCTTTACAAGCACAGATGTTCAAAGTCTAGTAGATCGGGTCAGGTTTTCGACGATTTTCCCAGCCAAGAGCGGGCAACTGTAGCGCCGATCACTTGTTCAATCTATTCCTGGGGCGGATTTTCGTTAAGGTACTCGTCCATTGTGTCGGTCTTCAGTGCTTCCCGGATTTGTTGGATAGCCTGCTCGCTTGCGAGCTCAATGGATTGACCATCCGCGCTGGTGGAGCTGCCAGCAGTTGGCATCGTGAACATTGCAAGATTGTCCGTATCGACGTTCTTGAGCTGCATGCCCAAACCGACCAGCGTCGCAGCATCGAAGCTACTGTCGAAGGTCAAATAGGGCGAAACCTTGTCAACAATGTCGTAAAGCTTGACGGGATTGGCAAGTGTGTCGGCAGACAACATTTGGTTTGCGGCAGCAGCTATGAATTTCCGCTGGTTGGCGACACGCTGGTAATCGCCGTTGGTGAATGACTTGCGTTCTCGAACGAACCGTAAGGCCCGATCCCCTTCCAGATTAATCTCCCCTTTCGGGTAGAAGTAATCGGTATCGTGCGCGGTGAAAGGGATGTCGTTCTGAACCGTCACACCACCAAGGGCAGTGGACAATTCTTTGAATCCGTCAAAGTCGATCATGGCTACATGATCAACTTTGGTGTCGAAAAGGCCTTCCATGGTCTGCACCAGGAGTGGAATACCACCGAGCGAAACGGCGGCGTTGAGTTTGTTCTTCCCATAGCCCGGAATGTCCACGTACATATCGCGAACCGCGGACATGATGTAAATCTGGGACCGGTCCTCCGGGATATGCACCAGCATCATGGAATCGCTACGCTGGCTAACAGCCCCGTCCAAGGCAGCTGATTGGTCGGAGTCATCATCTGCATGGTCAACACCGACCAAAAGGATGTTCATTGATCCGTCGTCCGGGTCTTTGACCGGCCGGGCGTCCTCTTGCTCCTGAGTGAAGTTCAGTGCGACGGTATTGGTTTTCGAGTTAAAAGCATGTTGCAGGTTGAAGAGATAATATCCTGCGCCCAAAGCCGCGACTAGAAGGACAGACAGTGTCGACAGAACTATGGTTCGTACGCGCTTCTTCTTGCGTCTCGCAGCACCAAATTGCGCACTGCGCGAGATAAGGCTGTCCTGATTGGCATCGTTTGAGTTCATTTCTACCCCACCGAGAAATATCCGTCGAAGCCAACGGACCTTCCAGGTGACTTCGTGCAATCAAAAAGACTACCCAAGATAAATGTGATTATCCTGAGTAGTCTTTCGTCAATTCTAGTCATCCAACTCTGCGACAAATTCCTTTAGCCAGGTTCTCAAACCCTTGCCCAAGTCTTCGTGATCTACCGCGAGTGTAATGTTTGCCTGCAGATAGCTCAGCTTGTCGCCGGTGTCATAACGGCGACCCCGGAATACGACAGCATGGACGCCGGCGCCTTCGCCTTCAGCGCTTGCAAGAACCTGAAGTGCATCAGTCAACTGAATCTCGTTACCACGGCCAGGTGCAGTATGCTCCAGAATCTCAAATACACGAGGATGTAGTAGGTAGCGGCCAATAACCGCAAGGTTGCTGGGTGCGTCCTCTACTGCTGGCTTCTCGACAAGACCGTTGACCGCGACGAAATTCTCACCATCTACGGACGAAACATCAGCGCAACCGTATGCACTGATTTGATCCGGGGCTACCTCCATGAGTGCAATGACGGATCCACCCGTCTTCTGTTGCACTTCAGCCATGACAGAAAGAAGCTCGTCACGCTCGTCGATAAGGTCATCGCCAAGAAGTACGGCAAACGGTTCATTGCCTACATGCTGCTTTGCGCAAAGGACTGCGTGACCTAGCCCCTTCGGGTCGCCCTGCCTGACATAGTGGATATCACCCAAATGTGTCGCTTCATGAATGGCATCAAGTTTCTTCTTGTCACCTTTCGCTTCCAACGAATACTCGAGCGACGGAACACGGTCAAAGTGATCTTCCAACGCGCGCTTATTGCGCCCTGTAATCATGAGCAGGTCAGTAAACCCTGCTTTAGCTGCTTCGGCGACCACGTATTGAATCGCTGGCTTGTCAACGACAGGAAGCATTTCCTTCGGCATAGCTTTGGTGGCTGGCAGAAACCTTGTCCCGAGCCCTGCAGCCGGAATCACGGCCTTGGTGATTTGACGATGAGTCATTTGTGGGGCGACCTATCAGAAGAAACGGGTAGTATTACAGATCAACAATCATATATCTACAGACTGGAAATACAAATTTCAGATCATTTCCTTTGCAACCGTTTCATCACGGCACGCGGGAAATATTCAGCAACATCGCCACCCAACGTCTGCACTTCCTTGAGAAGAGATGAAGAAAGATGGGTGAATCGAGTATCAGCCTGTAGGAACACGGTTTCGACGCCCGTCAAGTGACGGTTCATCGTTGCCATGGGAATTTCATATGCATAGTCAACCGTGCTTCGAAGGCCCTTGACGATTGCTTCGGCTCCCTGTTCCTTACAGAAGTCGGCAAGCAGTCCCTGGCCCATGGGAAGAGCTGAGACGCCACGGAGACCGCCGACCGTCTCCTCGACGATGGCGACTCGTTCCTCTTCGCTGAATCGGTAATTTTTTGAGTAATTCGTCGATACCGCAACGATCACTTCATCAAAAAGGCTGGCGGCACGAGCGATGATTTCAACATGACCATTGTGAATCGGGTCAAAGGATCCTGGGCAAACGGCTCTACGCATATGTTGAATGTATCAAGAAGTACCGGCCAAAACGTGAATTGCCGATAAACCCAAGTAACGAAGTGACGTTTCGAATACCCGACCGCTCCTGCCCCCGATCCATAATAGGTTTATGAGCAACGATTTCACCCCTTGGCAGCGAACAGCACACGGCGCGAACCTCTTGGATACGACAGGCGCGCCGGGGGTGACGATCTTTGAAGAAATCACCGGACTAGCGAACAAGCACAATGCGCTGAATCTCGGTCAGGGTTTTCCGGATGCTGAAGGGCCGGAAGCCATTCGCCAAATCGCGCTGGATTCGATCGCTGAAGGAGCAAACCAATACGCTCCTGGTTCTGGAATACCAGCCCTCCGCCACGCCATTGCCGACCATCAAAGACGGTTTTATGGTCTCGATCTGGATCCGGAAACCCAGGTGGTCGTCACCACTGGAGCAACGGAGGCGATTGCTGCCGCGATTCTCGCCTTCGTTGGCCCTGGGGACGAGGTTGTCACGTTCGAGCCCTACTATGACTCATATGCGGCCATGATTGGGCTAGCGAACGCCAAACACAATGTGGTCCAGCTGGAATTGCCAGACTTTCAACCAGATCTGGCCAAGCTCCGCGCCGCGGTAACCGACAATACGCGGATGATTATCCTGAACAATCCGCACAACCCAACCGGTTCGGTGTTTGGCGACGACGTATTGAATGAGATCATTGCGCTGGCTCATAAGCATGACTGCATCATCCTTTCCGATGAAGTCTACGAGCACCTGACGTTCGGGCTTAGCCATGTTCCGGTCTCCACCTTGCCCGACGGATTCGAACGGACGATCACGATCTCTTCAGCGGGCAAGTCATTCTCGTTTACCGGATGGAAAGTGGGTTGGGCTACCGGGCCCGAGAAGCTGATCACCGGCGTCAGAACAGTTAAGCAGTTTCTCACCTATTCGTCGGGGCCGGCGTTTCAACCAGCCGTGGCACAGGCGTTGTCGCTTCCAGACAACTTCTTCCAACAGTTTGCCGCCTCACTGAGTCACACTTGCGGGCTTCTGGCCGACAGCTTGGAAGAGTCGGGAATCCCTGTTTTCCGCCCCAGGGGAACGTATTTTCTTGTGGCCGATGTAAGTCAGCTGGGTTATCAAGACGCAACTGACTTAGCTCGGCTGCTCCCCGAGCGACTAGGAGTAGCAGCAATACCAATGTCTGTTTTTGTACATCCGGAAAATCGACAGGCTTACTCGTCTTTGCTGCGGTTCGCATTCTGCAAGAAGGAAAGCGTGATCATTGAAGCGGCCCATCGTCTGCGCGGCTTGTCGGAGCTGGCCCGATGACTGGTGCGATTCAGAAGCGTTGGCTCGGATTCGTCCAAGAGCATGCAACAATCTACGATGACGACCTCGTACCCGGAGCAAAGATCCTAGCGATTGGCGGAGCGGAACAATCCCATGTGAACCTCGCCCACCCGGAAGAAATTTTCTATGAATATCTTGCCAGGATCGCGAATCACCTCAGGGTACTTCGAGAGCCGAGCGAACCGCTGCGGATGCTCCACTTGGGCGCCGGGGCGCTTACCCTCGCCCGCTGGGCCAGCGTAGTCTTTCCAACAAGTACGCACGTGGCCGTCGACATCGAGCGGGAGCTTCTCGATTTCGTGTTGACGCAGCTCCCGCTGCCGGTAAATTGTTCCCTCGAAACAATTGTCGCCGACGCTCGCGAGGTCCTGGCCAATCAGCTCGACGGCCAGAAATTCGATGTCATAATTGTCGATATTTTCAGCGGCCCGGAAGCCCCGGAGCATCTAACCGTTCCCGAGTACTACTCGGAGCTGTTCGCGGCGCTTAACGACCAGGGGCTGTTGTTCATCAACATTGGTGACGATCCGCCACTGGCGTTCACGGATCGGCAGGTAGCAGCGGCCCAACAAAGCTTTGCCTTTGTCATGTTGAGTTCCTCGCCTGAAATGTTTAGCAGGCGATACCCCGGAAACTCGATACTGACTGCATCCAAACAGCGTTTGGATGAGTCAAGCATCGCTCAATGCCAAGCGGCGGGACCCTTCCCGTCGGAGATCAAGCACTCACTCGGGCTGGACGGGTTCGGCAAACCATAGGTGCGTCTCCCCGTACTTCTTGTCGGCGAACAGCTGAACCATTTCAGGCCATACCGGTTCAGGAGACCGGCTGGAACGTTCAACGATAACTGTCGCATCATCGGCAAGCACCCGGGAAACTTTGTACAGCGTAGTTTCAAGCTCAGCTTCGGTCAAAGGATAGGGCGGGTCCAGAAAGACCACGTCGAAGGTTTTTCGAGGTGTCCGTGTTGGTTCGTCAAAGTAGCCATCAAGAACAGAATCGACGGATCCGCGCTGTACTGATGCCGTTTCGCTCTTCAGGGCCTTGTTGACCAAGGTTGCGTTCTGCTGGCACACGGACACGGCCTTGGGCGCTTTTTCGACGAGAGTCACTTGCCGGGCTCCCCTGCTCGCAGCTTCCAGCCCCAAGGCGCCGGATCCGGCGAACAGGTCAAGAACACGAGCTCCCTGCAGTATCTCCCAGCTCTCCAGCCGCGAGAATAGTGCTTCCTTCACCCTGTCGGTGGTCGGGCGCGTAGCGTCGCCGGGAACTGACTTCAGCGGGTTGCCGCCGGCCGCGCCGGCAATGATTCGGCTCATCGTTCTTGTAGCTTTCAGTTAGTTCTTGTTCAGGAATTCGCGGGTAGATTCGTCAACCCAATTCTTGGTCGCCGCCAGCAGCGCCGGATACTTTTCGTGCCATGACGGCATACCCATTAAGATCCGGACATCATCCCTGGCCTTTTCAATCAAGGCCCGGTCCTTGATGATGCTCAGTTCGCGAAGGGTGGATTGGCTTCCGGACTGCTGGACACCCAGGATATTTCCTTCCTTGCGTTCCGCGAGGTCTGCTTCGGCCAGTTCGAAACCATCGAGGGTGGATTCAATGACCCGCAGCCGATTTACCGACGGATGATCCGCATCCAGCCATGTTGACAGCAGGCACGTACCGGGCAGGCCGCCACGGCCTACACGGCCACGCAGCTGGTGCAGCTGCGAAATTCCGAAACGTTCGGCGTCCATGATCACCATCAGCGTCGCGTTGTGCACGTCCACGCCCACCTCGATGACCGTCGTTGAAACGAGGACGTCGATGTCTCCCGAGGCGAACGCGTCCATGATCCCCTGCTTGTCCTCGGAATCCAGCTGCGAATGCAATCCCTGAACCGTGACCGAGTTGAACTCGGGCAAGCCGCCGAGCAATTCAAGCATCTTCTCGACACTCATCGACTGCGCAGAGGTATCCTCGTAGGTTGCCAGCAAGACGCCTTGCTCGCCAGCTGAATCACTGATGCGCGGACAGACAACATAGACTTGGTGGCCCTTCGCGACTTCTTCGCTGATACGCGTGTACAGGCGGTTCCTGTAGCCCGTGAGCTGCATCGGAACGATGTGGGTTGAAATCGGCGCCCTGCCAACGGGAAGATGCTTGATCGTTGAGGTCTCCAAGTCGCCGAACACCGTCATGGCGACAGTACGGGGAATTGGGGTCGCCGTCATGACCAGCGTGTGGGGTACCGAATCGTTGCCCTTGGCTCGCAGGGCATCGCGCTGCTCGACCCCGAACCGGTGTTGTTCGTCGATAACGACCAGGCCGAGTTCCGCGAACCTCACTTGTTCGCCCAGCAGCGCGTGGGTGCCGACAATCAGGCCGGTTTCACCGCTGGCGATCCCCAGCAGCGCTTCCCGGCGCTGGGCGGTTTTCGCAGAACCTGTCAGCAGTGCAACACCAGTTCCTTCCCCTTCGCCGAAGAGGCCAGGGTCGGCCAGCGAGCCGAGCATCTTGGTTATCGAAGCGTAGTGCTGTGCGGCCAGGACCTCGGTGGGTGCCAGCAACGCGGCCTGTCCGCCCGCGTCGATGACTTGGAGGATCGCGCGGAGCGCAACCACAGTTTTACCCGAGCCCACCTCGCCCTGCAGCAAACGGTGCATCGGGTGATTGAGCTCTAGATCCTGGCTGATCTCGAGCCCGACCTGCTGCTGGTCCTCCGTGAGAACGAATGGCAGCTGTGCATCGAACTTGTCGGCCAGCCCACCGGTGCGGCGGGGCCTTGCGATGGAGTGCTGGGTGCCTATCTGGCGGTTTCGTTCGGCAAGCGAGAGCTGGAGCAGGAATGCTTCTTCGAAGGCAAAACGTTGGCGGGCAACGTAAGCGTTCTTCAGCTCGCGTGGAGAATGGCGGTTGGCATAGGCCTGGTGCCGCAGGGGGTAGTGGTGGGCATCCAATAGCTCTTTCGGAAGAAACTCCGGGAGATTCTCTTCCGTCATCTGCTCAATGAGGTGTGCCATCAGGTCACGGATCTTCTTGTTCGGCATTTTGGCCGAGGCCGGATAGATCGGGATGGGTCGAGGATCCGCCTGGGACGCCTCATCGAGTACTGCGTAGTCCGGCTGGTTCAGCTGAAGGTGGTCCTGGTACCAGCCGACTTTGCCGCTGAACATGGCAATGGTTCCGACCAGCAAATCCGTGCGTGCTTGATAACCGTTGAAAAACGTCATCTTCAGCTGCTGGCCGGCGTCGCCTAGCTCATCACTGACGGTGACTTCGAAGATGAATCCCTTGCGCGAGTGCATTTGACGCTGACTGATGTTGACGACTTGCGCCACCACCGTGACGTGTTCATCAAAGGGAAGCTCCGCGATGGGTGTGAGTTCCCCTACCTCGACGTACCGCCGAGGAAAATGCCGGATAAACTCCCCTACCGTGCCGTAGCCGAACGCTTTTTCCAAAGCCGTTGCGTTCTTGGCGCCGAGCATTTTGGACAGCGGCGAGTTCTCGAAATCTTGAATCGTAGTTTCAGCCGTCATGAATACAAAGATCGGTCACACTGATGTTTACCGGGTTGCCCTGTTGTCGAATGAGGTCCAAGGCCGCTTCGGGATCCTCCACGTGCACGTGCACCCGCCATCGGTAGGTGTCCTCTTCAAGCTGGTTCACCGGGGACATGATTACCGAATTACCCAAAGCATCCAGTTGGCCTCGAAGTGTTGCCGCGCCCAAGGCATCCAGCGTTACCGTGCACATAACTTCCACACCCTCGATTTCCTCGAAATCGAAATGCACATGCGGATCTTGAACGCTGTAGCCGTGGAATCCCTCGTAATCGTCGAACTCCGTGCGTTCGTTGCGGATGGCGGCGCAAAGCTCGTCGACGATAACCAGCATGCCGACAGCTCCTGCGTCGACAACACCGGCTTTGACCAAGCTAGGCAGGGTGCTTTCTGTGCCCTTGACAGCCAATCTGGCGGCTTGCGTCATTTGCGTCAGCAAGGTGTCCAACGCGGCACGGCTGTCTTTGTCGACTTTCAGGTGCATCAGCGTGGAAGCCGCGGCCAAGGCCAGCGCATTGATCACGGAAAGCATGGTGCCTTCCACTGGCTCGCTCAGCGCCGACCAGGAACGAACCTTCGCCCGTTCGAGACCCAGTGCCAGCAATGGTGCTGTCAGCCGTTCCTGGCCCTGCCACGGCTCGCTCAGTCCGCTGAGGAAGACAGCGAGCAAGGTTCCCGAGTTGCCGCGCGCGGACTCCATGGCGGCGCGCGCGGCAACTTCTAGGAATCCGCCGATGTCATCGCTTTCCAATTTGCTGACGGCATCATGACCGGCACGTGCGGTCAGGTACAGGTTGCTCCCGGTATCACCGTCGGCAACTGGAAAAACATTGATGGCATTGAGCCGATCTGAATGATTGCCCAGGCTCTTGACACTGCGCGCAAGCCAATGGCGAATTGCGCGAACTGAAGTATCAAGTTTCTGGGTGGTCATAAAGAGTGGTTCCTTCAATGGTTACTGAGACAGGTCAGTAGATGCTACGAATTCGTCAACCGTATCGTTCTGGAGTGCTTCTCCAAACTTGTTAATCGTATCCATATCTGGGATGACAATCGACTGTCCATCGGCCGAACGGCCAGGACCGTTGTTTGGCAGGGTGAAGAATTCCATATCGCTGGTGCTGATATTGATCATCGACGAAGCGATTTCAACTACCTTGCCTGCATCCAGCGTGTCGTCAACGGCTACGAATGGTGCGAATTCGCTGACCACATTTTGAATCTTCACCGGGTTCGTCAGAGTGTCCTTCGACAAGATCTGGCCAAGCAGCGCCTTGACGAACAGCTGCTGGTTCTTGACGCGGCGGTAGTCGCTGCCGCCGGGGCCGGTGAACGCCTTGCGCTCGCGTACGAAGGCCAGGGCTTCTTCACCGTTGAGCTTCTGCACGCCTTCCGGGAAGTAGAAGTTCTTATTGTGTATTGGACGGAAAGCAATCGGGTTGTTGATGGTCACGCCGCCAACAGCGTCCGTCAGTCCCTTGAATCCTTCGAAGTCAACGGAAGCCACGTGGTCAATTCGAACGCCGAAAAGGCCTTCCAGAGTCTCAACGGCCTTGGCTACGCCACCGTTCGCAAATGCACGGTTGATTTTTGCTTCACCAATGCCGGGAAGATCCAACCAGGTGTCACGCATAATCGACGTCACGAAAACACCGGAACGGTCCGACGGGATATGCACAAGCATCATGGTGTCGGAACGACCGCCATTGGGCAGGGTGGCGAAATCATCGTCCTGCTCGTCGCTGTCGCGTTGCGCACGGGTATCGCTGCCCAGAAGCAGGATGTTCAGCGCATTCTCGGATTCCTTCTTGACTTCCGGACGAGTTTCCTCGGCAGGGAAGGCGTTTTCAAGTTTCTGGCTGTTGTCATCGAATGTACGTCCGAGATTCCAGGCGTATCCACCAGCGACAAGTGCGGCGATCACCACCAACGACAGGATGCTCAGAAGGACTACTCGCCCGGTTCGCTTCTTCTTCTTCGTGCGCGAACGCGTTGGCTGTTCTTCGAATGACATATGCTACCTTTCACAGATTCAACTCAATACATCTTATCTTTCAGATTCGCACGGTACGCTTACAACGTGTCCAAAATCAGTCTGAACCCGGAACCGTCACCAAAACTTAATCGAAAATTTGGTCGAACCGCGACGTTGATCGCCACATTGGCTTTCGTCGCACCAGGTCTGGCCGCATGCGAATCTGTTGCATCCGTAGATGCGGCTCCTGACGCTGCCAATCCGCTGTGCGCAGAAATGATGGTGGTGCTTCCAGAGGTCGTGGGAGACGCCGAGCGTCGCCCAACCTCGTCGCAGGCAACCTCGGCGTGGGGAGACCCGTCTCAGGTGGTTTTGCGGTGCGGTGTCGAGGTCCCCGGCCCGACAACTGATCCGTGCGTGTCGGTTAATGATGTCGATTGGATCGCTCACGAAGGCAACGACGGGATTTGGACTCTGACCACCTACGGTCGTACTCCCGCAACGGAGATTATTATGGATCCCCAGGTCATTCCTTCAAGCACGGTTCTGGCTACGTTGTCTGACGCGGCTTCGCGCATTCCCGCAGAGAAACAATGCGTCAGCATTCAGAAAGACGAGCAGCTCTAGTAGGCATACGAGGCGCCGAGCCGGAAATCTGAAAATTATTCATGAAAAAGCGTCTTGCTTTAACCCATTTTCACAGAGGTTAAAGCAAGACGCTTTTCGTCTCAGGCCGCTTAACGCAGACCGATCCTGCGTTCGCTGGCCAGCGCGATCAGCTCGTCAATCAATTCACGATAGTCGATGCCGGTTTTGGCCCACATTTGCGGGTACATGCTGGACGGGGTGAACCCGGGCATCGTGTTGATTTCATTGATAATCCACTCGCCCTCGGGAGTGTAGAAGAAATCAACTCGGGAGAGGCCTTCGGCGTCAATGGCGTCAAATGCCTTGACCGCAAGTTCCCGGATCTGCGCCGTGGCTTCGTCGCTGAGTTGGGCGGGGCAGCTTAGGTTCGCTGCGGCACCGTCAACGTATTTCGCCTCAAAATCGTAAAACGTGTGTCCGTTGTCGGCAACCGAAATCTCTCCCGGCAGCGACGCGCGTGACGGAGTTGAGCCGCGGCCTTCCAGGACGCCGCATTCGATCTCTCGGCCGATAATTCCCTGCTCCACGATGACCTTGGGGTCTTCGCGGCGCGCAACCTCGATGGCGTCCCTCAGCTCCGAAGGGACATCGACCTTGGTGATTCCGACCGACGAACCGGCACGGGCTGGCTTGACGAACAACGGGTACTCCAGGCGCTCACAACGCTGGAGTGCCGAGTCGCTGTCTCGCAGCCATTGTTTGTTGGTAATGACTTCGTACGGGCCGACTTTGAATCCGGCGCTTTCGAAAACTACCTTCATGAAATGCTTGTCCATGCCCATGGCGCTTGCGGCAATACCGGAACCAACATATGAGACTCCGGCCATTTCAAGCATGCCCTGGATCGAACCGTCTTCGCCGAACGGGCCGTGCAGCAACGGGAAGACGACGTCGATTTCACCTAGCTCGGAAACAACCGATTTCGACAGGGACATCAACGACGTCTTGTTCGGGTCGGTTGAGAGCTGCACCGGATTGTCGACATCAGAGATCTCCGGCAAGGAACCGGTGTTGAGAGCCCAATCCTGGGGGTCTTCGGTCAGGAGCGTCCATTCGCCCTGGCGCGTGATGCCCACCGGCACAACGTCGAATCGTTCCCTGTCAATTGCGTGCATCACGCCGGCGGCGGTGACACACGATACCGAATGCTCGGAGGAGCGGCCACCGAACAGGAGCAGAACCTGTGGTTTGCGTTCAGTCATTACTGCAATTCTCCTTCAGACTTCAATTCGCGAGCCAGCAGGCGCTCCGCCATGTTTTCAACGCTTAGCATGCCTTCAAGCACCATGACGACAGCCTCGGTAATAGGCATGTCAACATCGTGTGTTCGTGAAAGATCGAATACTGCTCGCGCTGATTTAATGCCCTCGGCAGTCTGCGACATACGGTCATTAACCTCGTCGAGGAAGAGGCCCTGCCCCAGAAGACGTCCAGCAGTATTGTTGCGCGACAACGAGGACGAGCACGTAGCCACCAGATCACCCAAGCCGGAAAGGCCGGCCAGCGTGTCCAGACGTCCTCCCAATGCCAAGACCAGTCGAGTCGTTTCCGCCAGACCGCGGGTGATGACTGTGGACTTGGTGTTGTCCCCCATGCCCATGCCATCGCACATGCCCACGGCCAACGCGATGATGTTCTTCACGATGCCTCCGAGCTCCACACCCAGCACGTCATCGTTGGTGTAGGGGCGGAAGTACGGAGCCGAGCACAGCTGGGCGATCCAATTGGCCGTCTGTTCGTCGGTGCAGGCTACGACGGATGCCGTAGGTTGCTCGCGAGCGATCTCCATGGCCAAGTTCGGACCTGACAAGACCGCAATGCGGTTCTCCGGCAATTCGGCGACTTCTGCGATCACCTGGCTCATACGTAAATCCGTGCCGCGTTCCAGCCCCTTCATTAGCGACAGAACTACTGCGTCCGGCTCGATGAGGTCCTTGAACCCGTCCAGTTCTGCCCGCAACGACTGGGAAGGTATCGCCAGCACCACTAGGTCCGCCCCGCAGAGGACTACCTGGCGGTCGGAGGATGCGGAAATGTTCTGCGGAAGCTTTGTGTCGCGCAGATAGCGGGAGTTGGTGTGGCGTTCGTTGATCTCATGCGCAGCATCGTCCCGGCGAGCCCAGATTTGAACCGAAATGCCCTGCTCGGCCACGGCGTCTGCCATCACCTTTGCGAAAGTGGTTCCCCAGCTTCCGGCGCCCATGACGGCGATCTTGCGTGGTAAAGGCTTGGTCACGATTCTTCTTTCGACGTTGCTGATGTGTATTTACTTGTCTGTGTATTTACTTGTCTGTGTATTTACTTGTCCGGGTTCTCAAAGCTGCGACCGGTCCGGGCCTGCCCATGCTCGCTGGGATCCCACGGCTTTTCCGGCGGAGTTTCGCCTCGAATTTCCGCCTGAAGCTCGGTAATCGACGCCATGATGCGTTCGGTAGCTTCTTCAAGGACTTTGCGAGTACGCGGCCCGTTGCGCAAATCGTCGAGGTCTACCGGCTGGCCAACCGATACCGTCACGTGCTTGCGGGGAAACAGGTACATCTTCTTGGAGTAACGCGGCAGCAACTCTTGGTCTCCCCAGTGGGCCATGGGGATAACTGGGGCACCGGTCTGCAGGGCCAGACGGGCGGCACCTGTTCGCCCCACCATAGGCCACAGGTTGGGATCACGGGTCAGGGTGCCTTCGGGGTAGATCACCACGACGCCCCCGGCGTCCAGGACCTTTTTCGAGGCCTTCAACGAGTCGCCGGCCCCGGCAGCACTTCGCGCTACTGGAATCTGGCCGGTTTCACGAAGGATCCATCCGAGCACTGGCGGCTTGAACAGCGATTCCTTGGCCATCCAGCGAGGCAGGCGGCCATGGCTGTATACGGCATGCCCGACAACCAGCGGGTCAATCTCAGTCAAATGATTCGGGCACAGGATATAACCGCCCTGTGGAAGGTTTTCAAAGCCCTTCCAGGTCTTGCCCATCAGGGAGTTCATCAGCGGGCGGACGATATTACCCAGAACATTGAAAATACGCTTGGTACGCGGGCTTTCGCCGGGAGCCTGGATTTTAACCACGGACCGGTATCCTCTATTCGCTCAGTTCAACATTGGCGCCAAGTGCAGTGAGCTTGTCCATGAAGTGCTCGTAGCCTCGGTTGATCAGCTCAATACCGGTGACCTTGCTGGTTCCCTCGGCGGCCAAGGCCGCAATCAGGTGGGAGAAACCTCCGCGAAGGTCCGGAACGTCGATTTCCGCACCAACCAGCTTGGCAGGTCCGACTACCACTGCCGAGTGCTTGAAATTGCGGTGGCCGAAGCGGCACGGGGTGGAACCCAGGCAGTCGGTGTGCACCTGGACGGTAGCGCCCATATGCACCAGTGCATCGGTGAATCCGAAGCGGTTTTCGTACACGGTCTCGTGGATGACCGAAACGCCGCTGGCCTGCGTCAGTGCGACCACCAGTGGCTGCTGCCAGTCGGTCATGAAGCCGGGGTGGACATCCGTTTCGAGGATCAACGGGTTCAGGTCGCCACCGGGGTGGTAGAAGCGGATGCCGTTGGCCTTGACCTCGAACTCGCCGCCGATCTGGCGGTAGACGTGAAGGAAAGCTGTCAGGTCCCGTTGCTGGGCGTCCTGGACGAAGATATCGCCCTTGGTCACCAGCGCTGCGGAAGCCCACGAGGCTGCCTCGTTGCGGTCAGGCAGCGCGGTGTGCTCGTAGCCATTGAGCTTGTCGACGCCCTGGATGCGGATCACGCGGTCGCGGTGCACGGAAATGATGGCGCCCATTTTCTGCAACAACGAGATCAGATCCAAGATTTCCGGCTCAATGGCGGCATTGCTGACCTCGGTGACACCCTTGGCGCGAACGGCAGAAAGCAGCACCTGCTCGGTGGTGCCGACGCTCGGGTACTTCAGGTGGAGCTTCGCACCCTTGAGGCCCAGCGGTGCAGAGATCCGGATCCCATCGGTGGCCTTGTCCACGACCGCGCCGAATTCACGCAGTACTTCGAGATGGAAATCAATGGGACGGTCGCCGATACGGCATCCGCCGAGGTCCGGGATGAATGCTTCGCCCAGCGAGTGGATCAGCGGGCCGCAGAAAAGAATCGGGATGCGCGAATCGCCGGCGTGGGCATCGATTGCCTGGTTCGAGGCCGACTTGGCCTGGCTCGGGTCCATGGTGAGGTCGCCGGTTTCCGGATCCTGCTCGACCTTGACCCCGTGGATCTCCAGCAGGCTGCGAACGACGGTAACATCCTTGATCTCTGGCACATTGCGGAGCACCGAAGGCGTATCGCCAAGCAGCGCCGCCACCATGGCCTTGGGAACCAGGTTCTTAGCTCCGCCGACTCGTACGGTGCCCACTAGTGGCACACCGCCATGGATCGTCAGGATCTTACCCATGTATGAAATACCTCATCGCGTAGTCGTTATTGCCTGCTCCAGCCTGCGGGCCGTGAACTAGCAGGACTAAGTAAGCATACCGCCTAAGACAGCATGAAATGGGACCGATAGTCGCGTGGCGTGGGTATTGTGAGGATGCTTTCAGCCTTTGAATTCAAGGAATACACCGGAGGAACATGCAAACATGAAACGGCCCGTTCGCATTCAGCACAATACATTGAACTGAATGCGAACTGGCCGTCCGGGGAACCATGGCAGAGCGTCAAGATCAGCTTGATGCCCCAGCCAAGATGCTGCCGTTTAGTCGGCGAATCGTGCTGGAAGCGTCTTCGGCTTATGCGAAGGACGTGCAGCCTCGAATTCGGTGATGTCCTCTTCATGCTGGAGGGTCAGGCCGATGTCATCCAGGCCTTCCATCAAACGCCACCTCGTGTAGTCGTCAATCTGGAATGGCGCGGAAATCGATCCGCACTGGACCGTGCGGGATTCCAGATCAACCGTGACCTGGGTGCCCGGGTTGTTCTCCAGTTCCTTCCAGATCAATTCGATGTCGCTCTGGGCTACCTCGGCAGCTACCAGCCCCTGCTTCCCGGAGTTGCCGCGGAAGATATCCGCGAAACGAGCCGAAATGACTGCCTTGAACCCGTAGTCCTTCAGCGCCCAGACTGCGTGCTCGCGAGACGAACCGGTGCCGAAGTCGGGGCCGGCCACAAGAACCGAGCCTTCGTTGAATGGCTCCTGATTCAGGATGAAGTTCTCGTCGCGGCGCCAACCGGCGAACAAGGCATCCTCGAATCCGGTGCGGGTGATGCGCTTGAGATAGACGGCAGGGATGATCTGGTCAGTGTCGACGTTGCTCTGACGCAGTGGTACACCGATTCCGGTGTGGCTAACAATCTTTTCCATGACGGTGATCCTTCCTAGACCGCTACCGGAGTGTTGACGAGGTCGCTCGGCGAGGACAGCGTGCCGCGGATTGCCGTTGCGGCGGCTACCAGCGGGGAGACAAGGTGGGTGCGTCCGCCCTTGCCCTGGCGTCCTTCGAAGTTTCGATTCGAGGTCGAGGCGCAGCGCTCGCCTTCTGTGAGCTGGTCGGGGTTCATGCCCAGGCACATGGAGCATCCGGCAAAACGCCATTCGGCGCCGAAGTCCTTGAAGATCTGGTCCAAGCCCTCGGCTTCAGCCTCCAAGCGGACGCGGGCCGAGCCAGGGACAACAATCATGCGGACGTTGGGGTCCTTTTCCTTGCCCTTGATCACCGCGGCGGCCGCCCTCAGATCCTCCATGCGGGAGTTGGTGCAAGAGCCCAGGAAGACGGTATCAACACGGATTTCCTTCATGGGAGTTCCGCCGGTCAGACCCATGTACTCCAATGCGCGTTCGCAGGCCTTGCGGTCGTTTTCGTCCTCGAAGTCTTCCGGAGTTGGCACCGAGGCTGAGAGCGACACACCTTGGCCCGGGTTGGTTCCCCAGGTGACAAAAGGTTCCAGTTCATCCGCGTCCAGGAAGACCTCTGCATCAAACTGGGCCCCCTCGTCCGAATGCAGCTGCTTCCACTCCGCAACGGCGGCGTCCCAGTCTTCGCCCCGCGGGGCGTGGGGACGTCCATTGACGTAATCAAACGTGGTCTGGTCCGGAGCGATCATGCCGGCCCGGGCGCCTGCCTCGATGGACATGTTGCAGATGGTCATGCGCGCGTCCATGGACAAGGCACGGATGGCGGAGCCTCGGTATTCGAGGACGTAGCCCTGACCGCCTCCGGTGCCGATCTTGGCGATGACCGCAAGGATAATGTCCTTGGCAGTGACGCCCGGCTTCAAGGTGCCTTCGACGTTGATCGCCATGGTCTTGAACGGCTTCAGGCTCAGGGACTGGGTTGCCATCACGTGCTCGACCTCGGAGGTACCGATGCCGAAGGCCAATGCGCCAAACGCGCCATGGGTCGACGTGTGGGAGTCGCCGCAGACCACCGTCATACCCGGCTGGGTCAGTCCCAGCTGCGGACCAACGACGTGGACGATACCTTGTTCCTTGTCGCCAAGGGAGTGCAGGCGCACGCCGAACTCCTTGCAGTTTTCCCGCAGGGTGTTGATCTGGGTCCGGCTCGTCAGGTCGGCGATGGGCTTGTCGATGTCAAGCGTGGGCGTGTTGTGATCTTCCGTGGCAATGGTCTGATCAGGCCGGCGAAGCTGGCGGCCGGCCAGACGCAGTCCTTCGAATGCCTGCGGAGAGGTCACCTCGTGCAGCAAGTGCAGATCGATGTAAATAAGATCCGGCTGGCGGGCTTCGCCTTCACCGGTTCCACGGCGCACAACATGCGCATTCCAGACCTTCTCGGCCAGTGTCTGTGGCGACTGCGTGGCAGACATGCGACACACTCCTCAAGCTACGTTCATTTGATATCTCAACTTTGACACTTCACAGAAGAACATTTCCAGTATGCGGACTTGAATCTCAAATGCTGAGACGGGAGAATCGAGATATGACAACAGGTAGCGGCGTAGGCGTACTCGATAAGGCAGCCGCCATTCTCAATGCATTGGAGAATGGCCCAACCACGCTCTCACAACTGGTGGAGCTGACCCAGATTTCCAGGCCAACCGTCCATCGAATTGCGCAGTCGCTGGCCCATCATGGACTCGTCGGAAGGGACCTGCACGGGCGTTTCGAACTGGGTAGCCGCTTGGTCGAACTTGCCAGCGCCGCCGGTGAAGACCGCTTGGTCAGCGCCGCTGGACCCATCCTCCTCAAGCTCCGGGACCAAACTGGTGAGAGCACGCAGGTCTTCCGCAAGCAGGGAGACTTCCGTGTTTGCATCGCCAGTGCGGAACGCCCGGTGGGTCTGCGCGATACCATCCCCGTGGGCACCCAGCTCTCCATGAAAGCTGGATCCGCTGCGCAGGTGCTTTTGGCTTGGGAGGACAATGAGCGAATGATCGATGGCCTGCATCATGCACGGTTCACGCCAACAATTCTTGCCGGCGTGCGCCGGCGCGGGTGGGCGCAGTCGCTGGGCGAACGCGAACCCGGGGTTGCTTCGGTATCAGCGCCAATCCGGGGCCAGTCCGGTCGTGTCATTGCCGCGTTGTCGATGTCCGGTCCTATTGAACGTCTGACCCGCCAGCCGGGAAAGATCTACCATGAAGCCGTAGTTGCCGCAGCGAACGAGCTGTCCGAATTGCTCCGGGTTCAGGCTGAACGCCCCTGAACCGAGAGCTGGTCTCGATTCAGCGCTTCATGGCCTCGGAAAAATGGTCGAATCCGCGGGCTCCGTTGACGATCTGCCCATCGATTTTCACCAGGGTACGGCGGCCGGTCTGCGCACTGACGTCGCCGATGACGGTGAATTCTTCAGGAATCGAGGCACCTTTCGGGAACACCGCGAGCAGTCCGAAGTCTTCTCCGCCTTCAAGGACCCACAGCATCGGATCCGCACCCAACAGCACTGCCGCAGGCTCCAAGCGAGCAGCGAAGTGCTTCAGCGAGTCGACGTTCAGGTTAAGGTTGACGCCGCTGGCCTTGGCCAGACGCGAAGCATCCCGGATCAGTCCATCGGAGATGTCCATCATGGCGCTCGCGCCGGCTTCGGCCGCCCGGGGACCCGATTCCAACGGCGGGGTTGGTTTGCACTGGGAATCCACGATCCTGCGGACCGAACGGTTCCACGTCTGCCATTGCGTGCTGCCATCGAGTACCGCCAGTCCAGCGCCGGCCGATCCCAGACGTCCCGCGATGGCTATGCGGTCCCCCGGTGTGGCGCCGCTCCTGAGCACCTTGCCGTGCTCGCACTCTCCGATGACGGTAGTAGTCACTGATATTTCGGCAGCCTTGCCCAGATCTCCGCCAATCACCGCGAGACGGCCCGCACCGAGCCCTTGAACTGCAGCGGAGATGCCCCTGGAGAATTCCTTTACCCATTCAATGCTGGTGCTTTCAGGCAGGGACAGGGAGATGACGGCGCCTGTCGGGACGCCTCCCATGGCATTGATGTCTGAAACATTTTGGGCGATCGACTTCCACCCGATGTCGAAGGCCTTGTGTTCGAAACCGCTGTCCCAGTACAACCGGAAGTCCTGATTCTCGACAAGAGTGTCGACGGACACCACAACTTCCGAACCGGAAACGGCTAGGGCTCCGGCGTCGTCGCCTGGGCCCAGGGGTGCCTGTTTGGAGTCCAGGAGAGGCAGCATGGCGTCAAGGATTCCCTGCTCCCCTAGGTCGCCGACGGTCGGGAGCTTGCTAGCTTGGTGATTCGTCACTGAGTATTAATCGGCTTTCTTCGCGGCCTGGTTGATGAGATCCGCATAGCTGTTGAACTGGTCCAGGTGTGCAGCGACAGGATCCACGATGTGCTGGCGGACAACGCCCGCAACGGAGCGCTCAAGGTTCCGGTGAACATGCTTTCTCTTCATCTTAGCGACCATTCGATTGACAAATGAACCGGCGATGCCGAGGACAATACCGAGCAGTAACCCGACCAGGAGCATCAGGGTGGGAATGGGAAAACCTTCGACCATCGGAGGCTCCGGAACAGCGAACTGAAGATACCCCGCCACGGCAAGGGCACCGAGCCACAGGGCGCCGCCCAAGGCAACAATAATCGACGCCCATTGCAGAACCTTCGTCAACGGCCACCACCAGGATTTCTTGTCAATCGCTAGGTCTGTGGTGGCTATGGCCACGTCAATATCCTGGTCCAACTCGTCAAGGTGATCCGTGGTACTTGCCCTGAGCTCTTCCGACCAACCCACCGGCATCCCGTCCGTAGCCTTGGACAGGTAGGTGTTGACCGACTGCTTGATAGTGGCAGATTGCGCCACGGACAGCGGGGGCCGCGAGGTCAGGGCCAGTTCCGGATGCTCGTGGTTTCGCCCGAGGTTCATCCTCTTCAATGGGTCGTTTTTGAAGCGGATCACCCAGCTCGTCAACGGCCAGCCGGTGTGCGAGGAAGCGCGAAGCAGGTAGGAGCGCTCAGCCGCGTCCGCGATTAGGTCCACCCCGTGGGCAGCGGCGATTCCCTGTTCCAGCTCGTCTTGGTCGAGCTTCCCAGGCAGGTTGACCTGTTCCACGCCGAGTTCGGCAACGAGTCGATGTATGACCTGGTCGACATCGGCCTTGAGCCGTCGAATCGACAGGGCCTTGTTTTCCGCGAGTTTGGCGATCCGCGTTCTTAATGCATCGATGCCTTCGCCGGTTCGCGATGAAGCCGGAAGGATTTCCAGTCCCCGGAATCCGTCCTGGGCAAGAAGTCCCGTCAAGGATTTCTGGATTGCCGCTCGATCGGAAGCCGCGATGAGGTCTATCTGGTTCAGTACCACCAGCAAGTTCCCCTCATGGGATCCCAAACCATCAAGATAGCCTTGATGGATGGAGGCATCAGCGTACTTCTGCGGATCCAGCACCCACACCATGACGTCCACCTGCCCGGACAGTCTTTCCACAATTTCATGGTGCTCCAGTGCCGTTGAGTCCATGTCCGGAAGATCCAGGAGGATCAGGCCTCCGCTCGGGGTCGTTCCGCGCGGCGCTGTGGTGGCTCCGAACATCGAGTCGACGACGTGCCGATCATCAACTTCCAGCCAATCAAGCAGTTCTCCGGAACCTTCCGGGTTCCAGATCGCCGCGATGGTTTTCGTTGTAGTCGGACGAATGACTCCGGTCCGGGCGAGCTGTGCTCCCGCCAATTCGTTGAAGAGACTTGATTTGCCGGAACCCGTAGCTCCGAAGAGCCCGATGACCACATGGTCGGAGGACAGTTGGCGACGGGCTTCGGCGCGCGACATAACCAGTGCTGCGAAATCAACAGTTTGCGGGTCGAGGTACGATTCTCCAAGCTTCATCGCCTCGGAAAGCGAATCGATCTGACCCGACAGACTGGCTTGAGCCCTGAGTACCTTGCGCTCGCTCATACGTGGTGGCCTTTCTGGCCCTGAGCGTGAATAAACTCAGCCAGGCCTTCCAATTCTTCGGGTTGCTGGCAGGACCTGATGACGTTTCGGTAAACGTCTGCGTTGGCATTGATCAACTCGCGTGCGCGTTCTTCGAGCATGCCGCTGGCCCTTGCCGCCATCCGCCGCACGGCGTCCTCACCAAAAATGGCTTCCAGCAGTTTTTGGCCGACTACAGCAGATCCCCCGGCGATACCGAGCTCCAGTCCGGTTAGCCCCGCCGTCGATGCGAAAACGACAACCATGAGGATGACTGCAATGCCATTCACTCCGAATGCCGCCATGCGGGCAGTCTTTCGCTTCCCCGCACCCTCTTCACGAATCATGGTGAGAATGTCATTCTGCCATTCGCGCACGCTGCGGCTTGCCAACTCGCTGAGATCCGCGGGCAGTCTGGGTGTCGGCAGTGCGCGGCTGAGTTCCTGCCCAATGGGGGTGGTACGCCAGACCCGGTCGAGGTTGTCGGCGGCCTCGGTAATTTCTGCGACGAATATTGCGTGCAGGCCCGTTTCAATCGCCTGTTCAACCCTGTTGCTTGCCAGCGGTCGCCCGGAGAAAAATGAACCAATACGGTCGCGGATGCGGCCTACGCTTCCTTCAATTCCACGCAGCAGTTCTCCTGCACCGACGAAATCCTGCCATCTAGCCAAGATCTCTCCGCGGAGCAGGGTTCCATCCTTCAGCGCCGATTTCACCACGTCCATGGCTTGGTCGAAACGCTGGTCTACGCCGAGGAGCAGTTCCTGCAGTTGCGCTTCCTGGTCCTTGAGTTCCGCGTAGAGCTCGTTCACGTCCGCAACGGACCGCCTAAGTGCACCGTCAAGGGTTTGTAAGGCGATGCGTTTGCGTTCCTGGGCATCTCCGGCCAGCGAGTCAAGCCAGTTCGAAATTGGTTGCGTCAGCGCTTGGGGCAATAATTTTTGCTGGTCAAGCTCCATTTCTTGAATCACGTGAACGGCCGAAGATCCCAGTCCCCTATCTCTGAGCAGTCGTTCTAAATCAGGAAGAATTTCGGTTTGCGCACCCGCGGGCACACGATTGAGCACGATGCTGACAGTGATGTTCCGGGCCCCAGCTTCCGTGAGCAGGTCCCAAGGCAACGCATCCGCATACCGGTTGGCAGTCGTGACGAATATCCAAAGGTCCGCTGCATTCAAAAGCTGCGCTGCCAGAGCACGATTTTCGTCCGAAATGGAATCGATGTCCGGCGCGTCAATAATGGCAATCCCGGAGGGGACTTTCGCGTGTGGAGCGAGTTGCACTGCCTGCGCTTTTGCGTTGGCGTCATCCGGTTGATTCCCGGAATACGACAACCTTCTCAGCGCGGGGAGGATTCGTCGATCTTCAAACCACGACGCATCGGACGGGTTGTACGCGAGCACCGGAACGCGGGTTGTCGGGCGGACGGCACCCGAGGCGCTGATGGTCTCGCCAAGCAGCGAATTCACCAGAGTGGATTTCCCTGCACCGGTGGAACCGCCCACGACAATGAGCAGTGGTGCGTGGAGGTTTTCCAGCCGAGGCACTAGGTAGTCGGCGATCTGGTGAATCGTCTTGGTTCTGAGTATTTCGCTGGGCAGCGTCGGATTGGATGCGGAAAGTAGAAAGGTGAGCCCATCTAGTACGGAGCTCAACGATGCAAGCTGCCTGATGGTGGATAGCGCATAGCCTGAACCCTCAGGGGTAGCTGCGCTGCCCGCCGAGCGGGATTCCGAATTTGCCTCCATGTGACCATCTTGCCCTATGAAAGGACGTTATTTGAAACATATCGGGCAGATTTGGGTGGATATACAACAAGCCACAGATTTACCTGTGGCTTGTGTGGTGACCCCAACGGGATTCGAACCCGTGTTGCCGCCGTGAGAGGGCGGAGTACTAGGCCGCTATACGATGGGGCCGTATATTCCCTTGCGGGAGACCTGAGAATAAGCTTGGTGACCCCAACGGGATTCGAACCCGTGTTGCCGCCGTGAGAGGGCGGAGTACTAGGCCGCTATACGATGGGGCCGTATATTCCCTTGCGGGAGACCTGAGAATAAGCTTGGTGACCCCAACGGGATTCGAACCCGTGTTGCCGCCGTGAGAGGGCGGAGTACTAGGCCGCTATACGATGGGGCCGTATGCCAAGAATTTCTCCTTAGCTCATCAAATGTTTTTTGATGAAGCGCTGGGATACCAGGACTCGAACCTAGAATGACGGAACCAGAAACCGTTGTGTTGCCAATTACACCATATCCCAATGTGACTTGGGCTTTCAGACTGAATTGATAATTCAATTCCCACTGATCGCTTCAGCACGAGATATAACTATACCGACGTTCCGGGATCAATACAAATCGACGATTCCCCTAGGAATCGGCGACAAAACTGTCGAAGCCTGCACCGATTAACTCCGCCAAGCCCCAGAGATCACGGATTCGAAGTCCGAGGAAATCCTCATGAAAAGCCTCGCGGTCCAGCAGTACTGCTGGGAGTCCCGCATTGCGTGCTCCTTCGTAGTCATTGACCGGGTTGTCCCCCACGTAAAGCGTCTGCTGCGGATGGATACCAAGCTGCTGGCAGCCTGCCAGAAACGGTGCAGGCGCAGGTTTCGGCGCGCCGGCCGTATCGGATCCAACAACCACAGCGAATCCTTCAAGACCAGCGATTTCCAACTTGGCCCGCTGGTACGACTCAAGGTTATTGCTAACGGCACCGAAGGGAATGCCCATGGCTCGGAGCTGATCCAAATGGGGCACGACATCTTCAAACGGGCGCCAATAGCTACGCACCGTCTTCTCATAGGTCTCGGCCCACGCTTGGTATAGCTCCCCTGCCGGCGCTTCGGCATTCACGAGCCCCAGGGAGAATCGCAAGCGAATTTCCCTTTGCTCCAGGAAAGTCAGTTCACCTGCCATGTAGCGTTCGTAGGCTCCGGCCTTGTCATCGGCAAAAGCTGCGGCAACGACGCTTGCTTCCGAAGCATCTACGTGTCTGAGCTCTTCGGTTGTAAGCTCCAGGAAAGCTGCAATAGCGGCTGCTCGAAGGTCTACCAGAGTGTCATCAATGTCAAAAAGTACGCCCTGGATGGATCTGTTGGCAGATCCAGCCAAGGCGTTAGGTACTTCGTTCACGAAATTAGCGTTTCCTGTTACCGCGAGGCGCCGAAGGTACGCATACGGTTCAAGCTCGACTCCCGGCCGAGGATCTCCATGGATTCGAACAATGGAGGTGAGACGCGCTTGCCGGAAACGGCAACTCGCGCAGGACCGAATGCCTGGCGTGGCTTCAGCTCCATCTCATCAACCAGCTTGGTCCGCAGTGCATTCTGGATCTCTTCTGCGTTCCAGTTCTTCACGCCTTCCAAAGCTTCAATCGTGGCACTGACAACGTCGCCGAGGTTTGCCGGCATACCCTTGAGCGCCTTTTCCTCGACGACAATCTCGTCATCATTCTTGAAGAGGAATTCGAGCATGTCTGCCGCTTCGCCCAGAAGAGTGATGCGCTCCTGTACCAGAGGTGCGGCCTGGTCGAGGATCTCGTTTTCACGGTTGGTCAGCTCTTCACCTACGAGGCCGGCAGCCTGAAGGTAGGGAACCAAGCGATTGCGGAAGTCCTCTGGTTCCAGCATGCGAACGTGGGTGCCGTTGATGGCTTCGGCCTTCTTCACGTCGAAACGTGCAGGATTCGACAGCACGTCGGTCACGTCAAAAGCCTTGACGAGTTCTTCGCTGCTGAAAATGTCCTGATCCGCGCTCAACGACCAGCCAAGCAGTGCCAGGTAGTTCAACAAGCCCTCGGGAATAAAGCCATTCTCGCGGTGAAGGAACAGGCTCGATTCAGGATCGCGCTTGGAAAGCTTCTTGTTGCCCTGCCCCATCACGTACGGCAGGTGCCCGAATCGTGGCATGTACTTGGCAACGCCTACATCGTGCAGCAACGCGTAGAGGACAACCTGACGCGGCGTGGAGGACAGCAGATCCTCGCCACGCAGCACGTGAGTCACTCCCATCAGCGCGTCATCCACCGGATTAACCAGCGTATACAGTGGCTGGCCATTGGCGCGAACCACTACGTAGTCTGGCACGCTCCCCTGCTTGAAAGTGATCTCGCCGCGGACCAGGTCGGTGAAGGTAACATCCTCGTCCGGCATGCGTACGCGAAGTACCGGTTCGCGGCCTTCGGCCTTGAACGCAGCGATCTGCTCTGCCGTCAGTTCACGGTCGAAGTTGTCG
Organism: Glutamicibacter soli; assembly: GCF_003309065.1. Lineage (GTDB taxonomy): Bacteria > Actinomycetota > Actinomycetes > Actinomycetales > Micrococcaceae > Glutamicibacter > Glutamicibacter soli. The sequence continues at coordinate 85,919 of NZ_POAF01000007.1, forward strand.
TAACCCAGCTTTGGGTCTCGGCCGGCGGCCTTGTGACGCGCTTCGACTTCTTCCGGAGTCGAGTAGGACTCGTAGAGGTGGCCGGCCTCGCGAAGCTTGGCAATGACATCCTGGTAGATGTCGCCACGCTGCGACTGGCGGTACGGCTCATGCGGACCACCCACGTTGACGCCTTCATCCCAATCGATGCCCAGCCAGTCCAGTGCATCCAGAACCTGGTTGAAGCTTTCCTCGGAATCGCGCTTCGCGTCGGTATCCTCGATACGGAAAATCATCTTGCCACCGGTGTGGCGGGCATAGGCCCAGTTGAACAGGGCCGTACGAATCATGCCTACGTGTGGAGTGCCGGTAGGCGATGGGCAGAAACGGACGCGAACGGGAGTATCTTCGGTCACGGGTGGAATCAGCGAAAGATCAGTCATGATGGTTCTATTCTAAGCCTTCGGGCCAGCTTGCCGAATTCCATACGCGAGGGCTCCCAGTCACATTCGTGACCGGGAGCCAGTGCGGTACCACCAAAATGATGATGGCAAGATGGTGGCTTTTCCAGTTTCAAGGAAAAACCACATTTACTCAAATCACATTATCGACGGAAAACCGACCTCAGTGTTCCAAGTCCCTCAAGTTCGATCTCAACGATGTCGCCGGCGTTGACAAGCCCCACGCCTGCAGGGGTGCCCGTCATGATCACATCGCCGGGAAGCAGGGTGAATGCTTCGGAAGCACGTGCAACAAGTTCGGAAACAGGCCAGATCATGTCCCGTGTAGAGCCGTCCTGGCGGACTTCACCATTCAGACGTGTAGTGATCGCTACGTCGTCCGGATCTTCCAATTCGGTTTCGATCCATGGCCCGAGCGGGCACGAGCCGTCGAATCCCTTGGCCCGGGCCCACTGCGGGTCGGTGCGCTGGGCGTCCCTGGCAGTGAGGTCGTTGGCGATCGTGTATCCGAAGATGACGTCGCCGGCCTTTTCTGCTGGCACATCCTTGCAGATGCGTCCGATGACGACCGCAAGTTCACCTTCGAAAGAAACCTCCTGCGAAAATGCAGGAAGGGTTACAGGCTCGCCGTGTCCAACGACTGAAGTATTCGGCTTCAGGAACATCAGTGGTTCCGGCGGCACCTCGTTGCCGAGCTCCTTGGCGTGTTCGCTATAGGTGCGACCGAATCCGACGACTTTGGATCGTGGAATAATTGGCGCTACCAACCGAACGTCGTCCAGTTGGTGCACAGCGCCCGTGGTCTTAATTCCTTGGAAGAACGGATCCCCCGCGAGTGCATGAATATTTTCTCCGTCGACGACACCGTAAAGAGGGTCGCCATCAACTACAAATCGAGCAATGCGCATTTCTAAACCCTAACTTGCTCTGTCCCTGCCTTGCACACAGCGACAGATTACTTTCCGTTGATGAATGCGTTCAGTTCTTCTTCGGTCATTTCGCGGAACTCTAGGTTCGGGAATCCTGTCGGATTGTGGCTTTGCCAACGCCACATGTCACCCACCATCTGTTCTAGCCCACGCTCAGCCTTCCACCCTAGATCAAGACGGGCCTTCTCCGCATCGGCGTAATTTTCGGCGACATCACCAGCGCGGCGTTCCACGATCTCGTAGGGCACCGGCCGCTTCGAAATTCGTGCGAACGCTTCGATGACTTCCAGCACGCTCGAACCGGCGCCCGTACCCAAGTTCCAGACATGCGCGCCCTTGGACTGCTGCAGGTAGTTCAGTGCCGAGAGGTGCCCGGCGGCCAGATCCAATACGTGGATGTAGTCCCGGACGCCGGTTCCATCAGCAGTGGGATAATCGCCGCCGAAGACGTTGACCTTTTCACGAACTCCTACGGCAACCTGAGCTACGAATGGCATGAGATTATTGGGGATGCCCTGTGGATCTTCGCCGATCTCTCCGGATTCGTGCGCGCCCACAGGATTGAAATACCGCAAATTTGCGATGGCCCAACGTGGGTCCGAGGTCGCCAATTCCTCGAGCATTTCTTCGATGTGGAGCTTCGTGCGCCCGTACGGATTAGTAGCGCTTCGAGGCGTTGACTCGACTAGCGGCAAAGCGGTCGACTCGCCATAGACGGTCGCAGATGAGCTGAAAACAAGTGTCCGACATGCAACTGATTCCATTGCATCCAAAAGATTCAGAGTGCCAGTGACGTTGTTGCGGTAGTAGCGAAGGGGCTGGGATACAGACTCCCCTACGGCCTTCAACCCAGCAAAATGGATCACGGCGTCTGGCCGTAGGGCTTCGAAAATGGAGTCCACTGCAGAAGCATCAAGCAAATCAATGTTGTGAAGCTCTGGTGCCCGCCCAGCTAGTTGGGTAACTCGTCGAATCGACTCCGGTGATGAATTACTGAAGTTGTCGATAATGGAAACGCGGTATCCTTCCTGCAAAAGCAGAAGGACGGTATGCGAGCCGATATATCCAGCTCCACCGGTAACCAAAACGTGCATGCCGAAGTCCTCACTTAAAGCGAATTAGCTGTGCAATAAACATTGCACAGCCAATTCTACGTTTATCTACCGCTATTAGACCAAACGCTCCAGCCATCCATGCCGGTCTTCAACCGTTCCACGCTGGATGCCAAGCAGTTCTTCGCGGATCGACATGGTGACTTCGCCAGCCTTGGCGTCTTCGTCACCGATGAGCTCGGTGCCGTTCTTCAGAACACCGATCGGGGTGATCACAGCAGCGGTACCGCAGGCGAAGACTTCAGTGATCTCGCCACTGGCAACGCCTTCACGCCATTCATCAAGAGTGATTCGGCGTTCCTCGACTTCTATTCCCCGGTCCTTGGCAAGCTGGATTACGGACGAGCGGGTAACGCCTTCGAGGATGGTTCCGGTCAGTGCAGGGGTGACCAGCTTGTTGTCCTTGGTAACGAAGAACACGTTCATTCCGCCAAGTTCTTCTACCGCATTGTCATTGAACGGGTCAAGGAACAGGACCTGCTTGCAGCCATTGTCTTCAGCTTCAAGCTGGGCAACGAGTGATGCCGCGTAGTTTCCACCGCACTTGGCGGAACCGGTTCCGCCTCGGCCTGCACGCGCATAGTTATGGGATACCCAGATGGCGACGGGCTTCAACTCTCCACCGAAGTAGTTGCCTGCCGGCGATGCGATGACCCGGTAGGAAACTTCGCGTGCTGCGCGAACTCCCAGGAATGCCTCGGTGGCAATCATGAACGGGCGAAGGTAGAGCGCCTCGCCATCACCTGTAGGTACCCAGTCGATGTCGGATGCCACGAGCTTTCGCAGTGACTCGACAAATACTTCTTCGTCAAGCTGCGGCAGGGCGAGACGTGCCGCCGACTTGTTCAGTCGCGCAGCGTTTGCATGGGGACGGAACGTCCAAACGGATCCGTCCTCATGACGGTAGGCCTTCAGACCTTCAAAGATTTCCTGGCCGTAATGAAGCACGGAGGCCGCTGGATCCATCGCGATGGGGCCGTACGGTTCGATGCGAGCGTCATGCCAGGTACCGCCATGGCCTTCACCGTTGGCCGACCAGTCAATGACTGCGGTGTGGTCGGTGAAGAAGTCCCCGAAGCCCGGGTCGGCAAGAACCTTGGCGCGGTCCTCGGCGCTCTTGCGGTTCGTTGAGAGATTTTCGGTGAATTCCATCTAACCTTGGACTTCCTAATTCATATACGAGCAACGGGTGTCCCACAAAGTTGCGGAACACCCGTTTGTGGATTAGCTACCGGATACATCCGTACCGGGAACTTCCCTTTTAGCTTATGCCAGCAGGGCTACAATTGCATCGCCAATTTCGCTGGTGGTGCGGCGATCGGTCAATTCCTGACGTGAAGTGATCTCTTTTTCAACTGCCTGCTCGACAGCCTTCGATTCTTCAGACAGCCCCAAATGATCAAGCATCAAGGCAACGGACAGAATCGCTGCAGTCGGGTCGGCCTTCTGCTGGCCGGCAATGTCTGGAGCGGAGCCATGTACCGGCTCGAACATCGACGGGTAGGTTCGCGACATATTGATGTTGCCGCTGGCCGACAAGCCGATGCCACCAGTGATTGCTCCGGCTTGGTCTGTCAAAATATCGCCGAAAAGGTTATCCGTGACGATGACGTCGAAGCGGGCAGGGTCGGTGGTCAGGAAGATGGTCGCGGCATCAACATGCAGGTAGTCGTGCGTTACCTCCGGGAACTCCTTCGCCACAGCTTCGACAGTCCGCCGCCATAGGTGACCGGCATGAACCAACACATTGTGCTTGTGAACCAAGGTCACGTGCTTGCGCTCCCGGCGCGAAGCTCGCGCAAACGCATCACGAACGACACGCTCCACGCCAAACGCGGTATTCACGGATACTTCAGTGGCGATCTCGTGCGGAGTGCCCGTACGGACAGACCCGCCGTTGCCCACATACGGGCCTTCGGTACCTTCGCGCACCACTATGAAATCGATGTTCCCCGGGTTGGCCAGAGGGCTTTCAATGCCAGGGTAAAGCTTCGACGGACGCAAGTTCACGTAGTGATCCAGCGAAAAGCGCAGCTTCAGCAGCATTTCACGCTCAATGAGCCCGGAAGGAATACGAGTATCGCCAGGAGCGGCACCTACCGCGCCGAACAAGATGGCGTCGTGCTTCTTGAGATTCTCCAGCGTCTCCTCGGGTAGGGTTTCACCGGTTTCGAGCCAATGCTCGGCACCCAGCTTGTAGTTGGTCAGATTGACCTCGTTCTCGCCGCCGTTGGTGACGAAGTTCAAGACCTTGACGGCCTCTGCGACGACTTCTGGTCCAATGCCATCCCCAGGAATGACTGCAATTTCAAAAACTTTTCCCATGGGTCCAAGCTTACCGAACAGAGTCCAACATATGAGAGCTCATCTCAAATTATGAGAAACCGTGAAATCTTAACTCTAAAATCTCAAACTCCAGGATGAGGTTCCCCTATGCACTGAGCACTAAAATAAGATGATGCGTGCTATTTCCCTCAGATCAGAGGTCACGCGCATTCGGCACTTTTCTCGAACTTCAGAGGCATAGTTGATCTTTTCAAACCCGCATCGCCGGATTGATCGGTGGATTCGCGAGAATTCCGGCAAAGTTGATTTTGCAACGGGATTGGCTTTCACACTGCTATGTCTTCTGCTGACGGCGACCATCGGCTTCAGCAGTTCCTTGCTCATGACTCTTTCGCTCGTAGCCATCTCCTTGATGCAAACAGCGCCCCTCATGATGCGCCGCGCCAGACCATGGCTCGCGACGCTGATTATCACGTTCGGACATCTACTTCAGCTAGCCTTCGGCGGACTGGTGCTACCGTCCCAGCTGTCGGTTCCGATCATGGTCTACACGATGGCTGTCTATGGAAAGCGCTGGCAATCATTTACCACTCTGGGGTTCGGACTGCTGGGAGCACTACTCGCGACCTTGAGTATGTTCAACAGCGGTAGCTCGCCGACCGGTGGATTCACGTTCATCAGTTTCGACACAATGATCTCGTTCGTTGGCCTGGCCCTTGTGGTCACCGTGTCCTGGACCTTCGGCGACCTTGCCCGCAACCGGCGACTGACCATGAAAGCATTGCAGGACCACGCGGATCGACTCGAAAAAGAGCGAATCATCGAACGCGACCTGGCTGCCGCCGATGAACGAAATCACATAGCACGTGAAATGCATGACATCGTCGCGCATTCCTTATCCGTAATCATCACGCAGGCGGACGGCGCCCGCTACGCCGCCGTCAACGATCCGGAAATAGCGATCACCACCTTGAAAACCGTCTCCGATACTGGACGTGCGTCTCTCCGTGAAATGCGCCGCCTGCTGGGTGTCTTGCGCAAGGACGAAGAGGTTGAGAACCGCCCCTTGCCGGCCTTGGCCAATATTCCGGATCTTATCCAGAACGCTGAAACTGCCGGGCTGAAAGTTCAATTCAGTTACGCCGGCTCACCACGAAAAGAACTGCCAGCTGGCGCTGAACTAACCGCCTATCGAAGCGTTCAAGAAGCCCTCACCAACGTTGTTAAGCATGCCGGGCCGAACACGGCCGCCTCGGTACAACTAAATTGGACGTCTCGGGGATTGGAACTCGTTATTGAAGACAACGGCCGCGGTGCCGGTTCCTTGACTTTCGAGGGGCAAGGCTACGGTTTGCAAGGTATGAGCGAGCGCGTTGCCCTATACGATGGAACCTGCAAGGCCTCTCCGCGAACCGGCGGAGGATTCATAGTTTCTGTATTCATTCCCTACTCGGAGGACTAACACTCGATGACATCAGGCACCACAATCAAGGTAGCCCTTGTTGATGATCAGTTGCTGGTACGCAGTGGATTCCGAATGTTAATCAATTCCCAGCCGGATATGGAAGTCATCGCCGAAGCAGGCAACGGACGTGAAGCACTCGCAACACCCTCCTTGCAGCAAGCGGATGTCATTTTGATGGACGTGCGGATGCCGGAAATGGATGGGATACAGACCACCGAGCGCCTGCTGGACCCAGCGAAGAAAGCTGCGGATGGGCCCAAGGTAATCGTCTTGACGACTTTCGACATGGACGAGTATGCACTGAGTGCCATCCAAGCCGGCGCCAGTGGTTTTCTCCTCAAGGATGCTCCTCCGGAGGAGCTACTCGAATCGGTGCGCACGGTCAACCGCGGAGACGCGGTCATCGCGCCCTCAACGACACGGCGTTTGCTGAACCATATGGCGCCCATCTTGAAACGATCTGTGGCGCAGGCTGATAACTCCCTAATGACAGCGGTGGAGTCGCTCACCCCACGGGAACGTGAAGTCTTCGGACTCATCGCAGAGGGACAATCCAACCCTGAAATTGCCGAAAGGCTTTTTCTGTCGGAAGCAACCGTTAAGACGCATGTGGGCCATATCTTGGCAAAACTTGGCGCACGGGATCGAGTCCAGGCAGTAGTCATCGCCTACCAAACCGGGGTGGCCAGCCCATAAAACGGAAACAAGTGAAAAGCGGCTGCGGAACTATTCCTATCGATTGATAGTAATGGTGCCGCAGCCGCTTTAGCTCAATGAACGAAGCTTACTTCTCTTCCTCATAGCGAGGAAACACCGGGGCCGGGGCCGGTAGTTCGGTTCCGGGAACCAATGCAGTTCCGTAGTTTTCAAAATTTCGGGCTGAACCTTCGCCTACCGCGAGCACATTGAGCAGGGAAGTCATGGCTTGGGGAAGCACCGGCTGGAGCAGGATGGCGACTTGGCGGACAATCTCGATTGTTACGTAGAGTACGGTTTCCATACGTGCTGGATCAGTCTTCTTGAGCTTCCAAGGTTCCTGCTCCGCGAAGTACGCGTTGGTATCTCCCAGAACATGCCATATGGCCTCAAGAGCTCGACTGAATTCCTGGCGGTCGTAGGCCTCCCGGTTGATTTCCAGCAGCTTCGCGGCGGCCTCAAGAATCTCGTTGTCAGCTGCCAGCAATTCTCCGGGAGTTGGCACTAATCCCCCGCAGTTCTTGGCTACCATCGACAGCGAACGCTGGGCAAGATTACCGAAGTTGTTCGCCAAGTCACCATTGATGCGAGCCACGATGGTTTCGTGGTTGTAGTTTCCATCGGCGCCAAAAGGTACTTCGCGCAAGAAGAAGTACCGAACCTGATCTAGACCATATCGGGTAACAAAATCCTCAGGGGAAACGGTGTTGCCCAACGATTTGGACATCTTAACACCGTTGTTATGCAAGAAGCCGTGGATCATGACTCGCTTGGGAACCGGCAGCTTCGCGGACATCAGGAACGCCGGCCAGTAAATGGCGTGGAATCGCGAGATGTCCTTGCCGATCACATGGACGTCCGCTGGCCAGTACTTCTGGAAGGAGGCCGACTCGACATCTGGAAAGCCGACGCCGGTCAAGTAGTTCGTCAAGGCATCCACCCACACGTACATAACGTGCTTGTCGTTGCCCGGCACCGGGATTCCCCAGTCGAAAGTGGTGCGCGAAATGGAAAGGTCGGTCAGGCCGCCTTCAACAAAACGAACAACCTCATTGAACCGAGAACGAGGTGCACCAAAGTCAGGATTCTCCTCGTAGTGGGCCAAAAGCTTGTCCTGGTACTTGGAGAGTCTGAAGAAATACGATTCCTCCTCAGTCCAGGTAACTTCAGTGTCGGTTTCCGTAGCGTAGCGAATTCCGGCGTCTCGCACGTCCGTCTGCTCTTCGGTGTAGAACGCCTCATCGCGAACCGAATACCAACCGGCATACTTGTCCAGGTAGATGTCGCCATTCGCTTCCATCCGGCGCCACAATTCCTGTGCAGCAGCATGATGATCGGCGTCGGAGGTGCGGATAAAACGGTCATAACTCGTTCCGAGCTCATCGTTCATCGCTTGGAAAGCATCCGAGTTTCGCTGCGCAAGCTGGGCAGGGGTGATCCCCTCCTTTTCCGCGGTCTGCATCATCTTCTGGCCATGCTCATCGGTGCCAGTCATGAAGAAGACATCGAAGCCGTCCAACCGCTTGAAGCGCGCTAAGGTATCGGTTGCCACCACTTCGTAGGCATGTCCGATGTGTGGAGTGCCGTTCGGGTAAGAGATTGCAGTTGTAGCGTAAAAGGGTTTCTGCTGAGAAGTCACGATCTAAATTTACCTTAGTCCCGCCGGGAAAGTTGATTATGCAAAGCTCGACAATCGTCACATGAGTCGATCTAGGTAGTCCCAAAACGCACTACGGAGCACTCGCCTAATCTTCTGCTGGTCTGTTGTCCACTCCCCTAGAACCTGAGCACAGTCTTTTAGTAAAGTCCGGTCAATTTCCAACGGAAGTTGAGGTTTGTCAGCTAGAAGGTCGAGAACTTCTGCTTGGGTAGTTACTGCCAGCCAAGATTCTGCTACCCTGCCGCCAATTTCCTCAGCTGCGGCAAGCTCATTTTGCTCGTAGGCCGCGTTTCCTTGGTAGCCTTGGCGGCCGGAGCCACTAGAGTAAATAATTTCTGAATGTGTCATAGGTTCAGCCGAATTCTGCTGCACAGCTTTTTGTGCCATGACCGCCGGTGTCGGCACCGAAGTTCTAGTGTCGGAGATTCCGCGAACTGAACCGGGAGTTGCCTTAGCAATAAGTGCTGATTTTTCCGAATGGTTCTGGTCCCACTCGATAACTCGGGTAAATACTGAATCCAAAAGTTGGTCTGGGATTGTCTCAATCGCATCAGCGGTGAGCGCGAGATGCTCAGCTACTGAGGCCACTCCCAATCTACTTTCGGGTTTGTTGACGCCGAGGAGCACAACTTTCATCCCAAGGTCCTGTGCTTCTTCAACAGCCTCCGCCAGATCATCATCTCCGGACACGAGATAAGCAATAGAAGCAGCCCTCGTGCGTGCGACGCCGACGAGATCCAAAGCCAGTCTCAAATCAACGCCTTTCTGTTCGCCGTTGTATGAAATACGCCCCAACCGAACTTTAACCCCGGAAATTAGCCCAATTCGCTTGTGCTGTTCAGTAAATAACCCGTCCTTCGAAGCGTCATACCAGTAAACCCGCAAATTGCTCAGACCAGTGTTCTTCTTAACGGACTGGACGATTCCCCGGATCAAAGATTCATAGTGAGTTGTAAATGCAGATCGCAACGTCGTCCCGGCGGCTCGATGCCCACCAAGAGACAGTAAGAACCCGGCATCGATAAAGATTGCTGTTTGGCTTGGCATAGTCAGATCGTACGGCAAAACCACGAGAACCATTTGGTCTGGTGGATCAGTGCAGTCAAATACTGTCGACGGAAGTTGAAAACTGGGCATCAACGGAACTCGTAAAGTGAACACTCTCAGATGTTTTGCAGAAGAATATGGCAGCACCTGTGCGCGTATCGGATAGCACTGCAGTAAGGATCGGGTAGTGCTTCAGAGGGCGCCATCTGGAGTCAGTCTGAAGTGCGAAAATCTCTCGTTAACCTGCTGCGCGGTTATTGCGTTCATTCTGCGCTCGTAGGGGCCCGCATTCGATCGCCTTTTCGTCGTGGTTATTTTGGCTCCAGTTCGAGAAGAGGCAAAAAACTTCCGAGTCGTGCGAATTGTTGCTAGTCAATCCTGGAAAGGCTCGGCTTGATATGCAGCTCTCCGCATTCGATATTAGGCGTTGTTCTACAGGCGCTGGTGCGCACGGTTTCGGCTGCAGTTGGCTGCGTCAGCAGCACTGATTTGCATCGGCGGTGGCTGATCTTCAGATCTTTGTCCTGCTTATTGAGTCATCCGCCAACGTTTATGGGTGCTATTCATTACACGCACTATTGCTACCGCTTCGGTACATAGGCGCTTCCAAATGCCACTGCTAGACATTCGGTGGTGCAGTTGCATCTGCGGCACATCGATACGCTCGATGAGCAGCTTCAGATCCTGAACCAGATGATCGCCGAGGCAATGCAGTCTTTCGACCAAGCATGCCAGGCTCTTGGCACGATTCCGGGGATCGGCGAGCAAACAGCTCAGGTCATCATTGCCGAGATCGGCGTAGACATGAATGTTTTTGCCGATGCGGCGCATCTGGCCTCCTGGGCCGGTGTCTGTCCGGGGCAGAACGAGTCGGCCGGGCGGCAGCGTTCCTCGCATACCTATGGCGGGAACGTGTATTTGCGGGCGGCGCTGGGAACCGCCGCGTTAGGGGCGATCAAGCACAAGGAGTCGTTCCTGGCGGCCCGGTATCGACGGTTGTATCTTCGCCGCGGCGGAAGCCGTGCGCTGGTAGCCGTCGAGCACACCATCATCGTGGCCATTTGGCACCTGTTGGCTAACGGCGAAGTCTTCAAGGAGCTGGGCCCGGACTACTACGATCAACGCAACAAAGACCGTGCGAAATCACGGGCGGTCAAGGAGCTTGAGCGGCTCGGGTACGAGGTTCAGCTTGACTCAGTAGCCTGACAGCCCTGTTCGTTGACGAATTCGAAGAGAAGGCCCTTAGAAACACTATCTTTCACCTTGCTAAGCCTAGAATTCTGTCCCTGGGCTTAGGCAATGACGCACGCTCTGATGGCGCAAGCGTTGGGTTCGGACGCTCCAGTATTCACGTACTAGGGTCGTAGACACTGAATATCATGGCTTCGTGAACATTCAACCTCGCGGCTTCACACCCCTCGATACACAGGTGATACCAAATGCTTCTGCTAAACAAATAACTAGGTGGTATACAGTTACCAACCGCTCAACTCATTCGGCAGTTGGTAACTGTGTAAAAAGTATTGAGATCCACTGTATATGAAGTGACGAGTTTCAGTGCCTACGAAGTCACGAAAATTCACACCGACTTGCCGGACTAGACGTACCAACAAGACGTATTCAGCACACTATCCGATCTTTGCGCTAGAAAAATTGCGAAATGAATTCCGGAAAGATTCAAGAAGAACGGGAACAAGTCTATTCATGATCGCGCGGACAATAAGAGAATTAATCCGAATACAGAAGCTCAAACAATTCTTATAGGTCAGAGCTAAGACTCCAGTATTTACTTTTATCCACAAATGATGAATCAGGCTTATAGAACGGCTCCTTAAGTGACAGATGATCACGCTCCCAGGCGATATCATGTCGAATAACCCTCGCAGGAACACCAGCAACAATACAGTTATTTGTAAACGAACCTTTTACCAAAGCTGATGCACCAACTACACTACCGGGACCGACAGAAGTCCCACCGAGTACCCTCACCCCCCAGCCAAGCCAAACATGATCACCAATAACTACGGGCCTAGCCGGATTAACCCTAGATCCAGATACAACATCAAAAATCGGATGCTCATCATCCGTGCGAATCTGCACATCACCAGAGATCATTACGTCATTTCCAAGAGAAATCCTGGAGCCTTCAACGGCACAAAACATTACACGAGTCGTAGAAGTTACGTTGTCACCAATTTCAATGGAGGCATCCTCACCAAGCCTCATGAATGCGTGAAGCCCATGCAAACCTTTACCAATACGTACGACTGCATTGTTGCAATCAAATCGAAAAATCGAACCGGAGGTGATCTTAACACCTCTATCCAAAACCAGTCTATTATTTTCCCCCCGAAAATGCACCTGCACACCTTCAATTCGGGGTCCATCATAGACAATTTCATTACCAAGTGCGTCTGAATAAGAAACTACACCATTCATCAAATAACTCCCAGACTGTTAGTGGAAAATATGATCAATTTGCGGAACAAAATTACTATTATAAATCATACTAAACAAGCAAAATGCAAAAACATAGTACACTGCTTGACGCTCAATCCGTTTATAACGCAACGATTCACGAACGTTCCACACTCTCCACAGGTAAAAGCACAATAATCACATGGAAACTTCAAGGAAACGTGTCGAATCAAAACAATCAACAATTGTGCTCTTATAGAATAGCCCAAGAAATTATTGCTTCAAATAAACGCTATCGCTCGCGATTCGGATCGACGAGAGAATTAACAAGAAGGCATGCACAAGAACAAAATCAATAATTAGACTAGTTTAGTACTCGTCCAACGCCTTCGGCTTGAATCCGTTTCCGTATCGCGCTTACAACCCGTTTCGAATTGTTTCGGTCACGATACTTGAATGTTTCGTGCTTGCGCCGAATATATAACAGATCCTCACCTTCCTCAAGTAAACTAACTGCAGCGTCGACAACTTGATTGGGCAAATGAACGCAAGGACCAAAACCGTCTTTAGTGTAGTCAAAATAGCCACGTTCATATGTATGAGCTCCATTAAGAACTAAATCATCATCAAATTGGAAATAGACCACGGGCCGGCCAATATAGGCTGCCTCAAAGGCTGTCGACGAATAGTCGGTGATGAGTAATGCAGTTTGCGCCAATACCTCAGCAAAAGGCAATTCATTCCAGCTCAAAATACGAATGTGTTCAGGAATATCCAACTCGTCCAGATAAGGTTCCAAGAAGGGATGAGGCAGGAAGGCTATTTCCAGTCCTTGTCTTTTCGCAGCGAGGAAAAGCTCATTGGATTGAAGTACTTGCTGCCAATTCTGTGCAAAATCACTAGTTGAAAATTCAGGAATGAGAGTTTTTGATCCATTCGCCGGGTCAGTAACAAAGAGCCAGTCTCGCCACGTAGGCGAAAGAAGCATCCAAGCCGGCCGAGTAAAATGATGGTCCATCAATTTATCGTGTCTAGGGAACCCAGTTAATTCAACTTCCTTTGAACCAAAGCGATAGTTGGATTCAGGATCGATGATAGATCTGTACTCATCATTAGTCGAAGTAATCAAAAGAGAAATGTCTTTTGAATTGAACCAAGCTGAAAGATCGTCTTTTGTAATTCCATGTTGCAAGAACACGAACTTCCAGCGCCTATACTTCTTTAAATATTCAGGTAGTGGATCACTGATATATTTGTCCATATGTGATGAAGCAAAAACGACAGAGCGTATAAGCGCGGCTAAATAGTCAACTTCTCCATAAGGCAGAAGTCTAAAGCCTTCCTTGGAAAGTCTTTCCCAATCATTAGAATTCCTATTTAGAACAAACCAAGCGTTTATATCTCTATGTTTTTGGAGTATCTCCCTATATAGATGTTCGGCGTTATCGTTAGCTCTTTCCGGCCTATCCATTAATATCCAGGCATCTTTGTATTTTGCAGCTCTATTTACGTCGAAAACATCAAGCGAATTTTGGGCCTGGCTTTCAAGACTTTGAGAGTCTTTGGGTAAAGACTTTACTATAGATTTTGACCTTCGAATACCGACGCGTGACAAAAAATTATGCCTGTCTCGGGAAGACTCTTCGTCGTAATGACGCGAAATTTTATCTAAATCTAATATTGGAGCAGTTTTAGGAACGCGATCCGTAAAAAGATCATAGCCTAGGATTTCGACACTTGCTGAGTATGGACGAATCTCGAATTTGTCGCGACTCGGCCCTTTCAACTCCAAAGGAGCAGGTTGTCCGTCGAGTTCGATTGAAAAGCGACCACGAGCAGGAACCCACATAAAACGGTGGTGAAACATTACACGGTCGAAGAACTTCACAGCTCGTGATGAAACTAAAGCGGGTTTCTTCATGTAGCCCCTGTATATTACCAATTCATCAGGAACACGAGACTTATACACGTATCGAAGAAGGGTTAATGATCGTTCTGCATCAATTTCCATCGCTGAAATTCTAGGTACACCGTAGTCAAAATCCTTATAACCAAGAATTAGAGCGTAGCGAAGATCCCAGTCAGTAGACATTGCATCAAACGCATGAATATTTGCGACAGAGATATGCTCGAGAATTGCAGAAATATATCGATGGAATTTCTGTTTAGTTTCATTGGAAAGGAAACGCGAAGGGGCGCCTACTCGACGGTCTCCCCGAAAATACCATAAAATATCATAAATTAAGAGATGTTGCAGCCAGTCCGGAAGTCGCGGTGAAATGCGTGCCGAAAGCTTTACCAGGTCAAGATGTCCGTCAACAAGAACCTGGGTATATTTCTCTTCACGCAGTTTGCTGGTTTGTACGGCCGAGTCGCCGGATTTGCGCTTTCGATAGTAATATTCTGCTTCAACACAATATCCAAGCAGAGGTGTGGCTAAATTCAAGATGTATGAAGCCACAAAGTGTGCATCTTCAAAACTAAACTTAAGTGCCTCATTGAATTTCAGACGATTGCTTGTAACATTCGCCCTACGTACGATTGACGTTGGGCCGTGCATGTGAAAGAAATTTGGCTGCGAGTTCAGATCCACAACTCGTGTTCCCTTGCGGAAGCGTTTTTCAAGCGGATGGTCATGCCGAAACTCGTCGCTATCTTCATGGAAACTTACCAAACGACTAGAAATAATGGAAACATTCGAGTTGTCTGCTATGAAACTTTCGATTTGGGCAAAATAATTTGCGGCAAGAAAATCGTCCGGATCACAGAATGTAAGCCATTCCCCCTGAGCGACCTCAATACCACGATTACGTGCAGAAGCTTGCCCACCGTTTTCCTTGTTGATAATTTTAGTCGAAATATCTGACGTCAGTGCCCATTCGCGAATAATTTCTTCGGACGCATCTAATGAACCATCAATAACAAGGATGAGCTCGAGTTTGTCATGTTGAATGTTTTGGTCAGCAATTGACTGAAGATATCTGGGTAGATAGTCGGCGACATTGTATACAGCAGATATTATTGTGAACAAAGGGGGACGTTTAATCATTACTAAATCTTTTCTAGTACGACACGGGACACATGTGGATCTTCGCTTTTGAATTCAGCCAAACCTATACCCGATGTGGATTCAATAAGTCTAAAATCTGAATTAAGAGAAGTAACTATTTTATCAATAGTATTAAAGTTCCTAAACGATCTAAAATAGTATTTGCTGGCCGTTAGATCATCTTCATTCCTGAATTCCAAGGCCAAGTAGTCCCCCGCCCTTAGATCCTTTGACATAATTCCGAATAGAACATCGATTTGCTGATCAGTAATTGCCGATAATAAAAATCGTCCATAAACGAGAACCGTATCATTATTAGTCTTACGCAGTTCACGCATGCACCGTGCAAAAGTTCCTGTTGCAAGAAGATCCGCGTGCATAATAGGTATTGTCGAATCTCGCAAATTGAGTAATGCTCGACCGGCTGATACAGCATATTTAGATGCATCGACGGCAAGAACTCGTTTGCCGCCACGAGCCAACATTCTAGTATCCCTTGCGTTTCCAGCCCCAGCATCTAGTACAGCTGTAACCCCAGCAAAGAATGGTCGTGAAATGATCCATCGAGAAAACTTGCTTGGGTGCAGTGGAGAGTGATGTCTGTAGAAATTCTCGCTAGCCAGCATTGATCTTTGCGAATAGCTAAGCAAGCCTCCTGAATCTCGTCTTACTCTCCGCTCTTTCCACGAGAATTCTGGATCGGGGCTGGTCCAATTGTCGCCATATACAACTTTCATCACCTGGGCCGGGTCGCGTGGTACTTCAACGAAGTTTCCGCGCATTTCTTGGATTTGTATTGGAAATATTGCGCGATAAGGGAGTTCGTATTTAGACGCCACTCCGAAAGGAAAACCGATGTTTTCATCGTCTTTGATAAATAGCATCGCTATATCGACCATCGCTGCATTATTCCCAGGCTTTCGAACAGCCAAGCAGGAAGCTTTTGGAGTAACGTCGTATCCCAACTCAATCAATTTCATGGCCAAAGCTGCGAATTCAGCTTGTGCTGATTTTGCTGTTTTTTTCAGACTTACATAAGCACAATCCATGTCTTTATCGTAGGAAATAAAATCTTTCGAACGCGCAAATCCTAACAGGGTTCCGCTGAACAAAAAAGATCTCGTTCCGACGTGTTCAAAGATTATCGGTGATAGCTCCTGATAGAGTGAAAGGACAGACTTCTGCCACCTTGGATCGGCTGCTTTTGTATTATTAACCATATTAAATTTCGAATTCAGATTCTTTAGGGAAGTAGGTATTGAAAAAATTCATTATCTCCCATTCTGGTATGGGAGTAGCTCCGGGCTCCGGCGCATCGTTGATGCAGAATGCTTTGCGATTTCGCTTCACTAATGTATTTCTCATTACATTAATAAATTGATCATTCAGGATATTAATATAATTGTACGTCAAGTTGCCGGGTACCGCTTTACCAACTATTTGTGCGTAGTAATGGTGTAGTTGATCTGCAACGATATCCTCATGGTGCCTGAATTTAGAAGCGCTTGTTTTTTCAAACTCTGATTCAAATAGTTCTTCCATTTCATACATCACAGATTTCATGAGTGGATGTGGAGTGTGCTTGATGGCGCGTGATATGGTCACTCCAAATTGTTCTTCGAGTATTCGACGAATATTTCGGGTGATGTTGAAATGTGGACCATATTCCAACGAAGGGTCTCCAAAAGGACGCCGATTATTCGACCGTGATACTAACGCTATCCCTGATGGAGTAAAGAAGTCTGACTTTGACACTCGTTGTCCAAGCATCACATCATCATTGAAGAAAATAAAATGTTCACTCAAGCCCGGAATATGATGAATGTTCGATATAATTGCATTGCTGTTGAAAGTCGGTAAATTTTCCGGTTTCATGATCTCTTTGTGATCGATGATCTTAATTCTTGGATTGTCTGTGTCTAGCCAACTCGGAATTTGGTCATCAGTTACAATGTAGATATTTCGGACCCACGGAGCAAAAAGCGCTATCGATCGAAGTGAGTATTTCAACTCGTCACGAGACTCAAATCGAGAGTCACTTACTGCTTCAGCGTGGAATTCCGACTTATCGCTATGGGGTATCCCCATGCATGCATCTTTCTTAGACTTCCACTTTGGATCGTTGCCGTCGACCCAGGTATAGACAACGTCCACCTCGAAATTAAAGTCATCGAGCATGCGCTTGAGAAACACTTTGGGAGTATAAACAGTACGGCCATTTAATTCTGTCGGCACAAGTTCGAAGTCTAGTTGCGAAATCTCTTTGCTGGCTTTATTTTCGCGTGGGGCTCGAACCACATCTTGATTCAAAACCCAAAACTCAAGATCACACCCAAAAGCAAATCCGTAATTACGACCGTCAAGTTCGCTTTTCAAAGGTGTACATATTCGCAGGACTTCCGCTTCTTTTATTTCCGAATAATTTTCTGCGACCTGCAGCAGGTATTGGGGATTCTTCGCCATAGGATTCATTGCGTAAGTGCTCAACGAAGTTGATCGTGAATATTTCTTCAAATATTCCAGGATTTTATTCCGGTCTTGAATGTTAATACCAATTACTTGCCGGCCGTCTGTTTCAGTACGGACACTCCACCAACGGACTTGGGCAGATTCGAGAATGGAAACGACAGTATTCCAGTTAGCAAGATAGGCATCATCCGCAGTTACGTAGTGTACCTTCTGCCAAACTAGATTTGTGTTCAAAGGTCCTTTACGTCCACCTAGAGAGTCCTTATCCTTGCTTCTATTAGCTTGAACTTGCTTGAACTGTACAGTCGCTGAACGACTGAGTTTTTTGATTTTGGTAGCGCATTCCCGCAGCATAAGATAGTTCTCCAAGCCTACTAGTTGCTTTGCCTGAGACTTGAGTTGTGCCCTGTTCATACCTTCTACCAATTTTTCTGTCTAGCAATATTCCGCTCCATGATATTACATCCTAAACGTTTTACAAAATCATGCGGCTTCTCTGATTGTGAATTTTCGTTCCAGTTATCAATGACTTGTTTAAATGGAATAAATGCTTACTCCCGTATTAGAGCAAGCATTTAGACCTGATATTTATACGACGATAACACGTGCCGAGGACTTCGAGTTGTGTCTAGTTTTCGAGATTAATTTCCCGTGCGACGCTGGCGCCGATCGCTGCGCCCACAACGTCCAGTACGCCCTGTGGCAAGGCCGAATCAATATTGATTACAGCTAGCGCCTCGGCACGGTTCTCATCACGAGATACCTGCATGCCGGCGATATTGATGCCTTGCTCGCCTAATACGTTGCCCAAAGAACCCACGATGCCAGGTCGGTCAGAGTAGCGGACGACAATCATGTGATCCGAGATTGGGATCTCGATTTCATGACCGTTAATACCCACGAGCTTTTCAATTTGCTTGGGGCCGGTCAAGGTTCCAGCTACCGCCAACTGCGCGCCTTCGTTGCTTGAGCCCTTAATAGTCAGCTGGTTTCTGTACTCAGGCGAATCAGTGGTCTTGATGAGACGGGTTGCCACACCGCGCTGCTCCGCTAGCACCGGGGCGTTTACATATGAGACCTGATCGGAGACAACATCCATGAAGACGCCCTTGAGCGCGGACAGTTCCAGAGCCTTGACATCCAGATCGGCAATTTCACCAGCGACAACCACGTCGATGCTGGTCAAGGAGCCAGTGGTGAGCGCGTTGAAAATACGACCAAGCTTTTCGATCAGCGGGATGCCCGGGCGGACGTTCTCGTCAATCACGCCGCCAGCGACGTTCACAGCGTCTGGTACGAGTTCACCGGCCAGAGCCAGCCGTACAGACTTGGCGACCGATACGCCGGCCTTCTCCTGGGCTTCGTCGGTCGATGCACCCAGGTGCGGGGTGACGGTAACGTTGTCGAATTCGAAGAACGGCAGATCGGTGCTCGGTTCGCTGACGAATACGTCAATGCCGGCGCCGGCAATTTCTTCGTTCTTCAACGCTTCATACAAGGCTGCTTCGTCAACGAGTCCGCCGCGGGCGACGTTCACCACGTAGGCGGTGTTCTTCATCTTGGTGAAGGCGTCCTTGCCGAGCATGCCCAGGGTCTCTGGGGTCTTCGGCATGTGGATTGTGATGAAGTCTGCCTGTGCTAGCAGCTCGTCAAGGGTCACCAGAGTTACGCCAAGCTGAGAGGCGCGTGCCGGAGTCACATACGGGTCATAAGCAACGATGTCCATACCAAAGCCCTGCAGGCGGGCTGCAACCAGTGCGCCGATGCGGCCAAGGCCAATGATTCCTGCCTTCTTTTCGAACAGTTCCACGCCGGTGAACGAGCTGCGCTTCCATGCACCGCTCTTCAGCGAGGCGTTGGCGGCAGGGATGCGGCGGGCCAGCGACACGATGTGGCCGACGGTGAGTTCGGCTGCCGAGATGATGTTCGAAGTCGGTGCGTTGACGACCATGACGCCAGCTTGGGTTGCAGACTTGATGTCTACGTTGTCCAGGCCGACACCTGCACGGGCGATGACCTTCAGGTTCTTGGCTGCTGCGATGGCCTCGGCATCGACCTGAGTGGCGGAGCGGACGAGGATGGCATCGACGTCGGCGATAGCTTCGAGCAGCTGGGAGCGGTCCGCTCCGTCGGTCTGACGAATTTCAAAGTCGGGACCGAGTGCCGCGACGGTTGCAGGCGAGAGCTGTTCGGCCAGAAGTACGATTGGTTTGTTGTCAGACACGGGTGTGGCACCTTTGCGATTTCATTGGGCTGGTGGCTTGCATGGAGGCCTCCGCAAGAGAACTCCGTTAATCAGACTAACCCCTCAGATGCTCCGTTTAGCCTTGAATTCCCGCATGTTACGCACCAAAAGACGTACTTTGTGAAAATTTTCACGAGTGACTAGGGTGAAGTTGGACAACCAATAATTCCGTCCATCCGACGCGCCACCGTGCTGTTCAATTACGCTAAAAGGACTCAAGCGGGAACCTGATTCCCCGTAGCGTGGAGAGTGACTCCAGTGTGGCTCGCGAGTGATACGAGCTCTTAATGTCTGGCTGTGGGTCTCGGCGCGGCCATTGCCTGCGCGAGCCAGTCAGGACACACAGGCACCGCCTGAATATGTAGCCCAGGATGCTCGGATTATCGAGCGCCGACAACTTCTCGGCCGAGGCCGCATGCCTGTTGCTGGCACACCTGAAGTTGGCATTCAGGCCTAGTTCACGAAACATGCAATCCTGTCACACGACAATGGCCCGCCATGTCGGGACTCATCGTCTACTCGCCAACCGCCCGCCGGCCCCCAAAAATTTCCAAGGCGCCCTCGTTGCCAACGTTTGGTATACCCGTGGCTTGTCGCGTACTCGTCAGGGAAATTGCGACTCGGGCCACTACTTACTTGCAATGTTGAGCACCAACACGAGTGACTATCGCCACAAAGCAAGTGAATTTCAAGGCAAACAAGCGTGGATTTCATAGGACATCCAAACTTCTTCAAACACGCCCGGCTAGGCGATCGTTACTCAAACGTTATCTATTAAAGAATACCTGAGCGTAAATTGAGGTCAAATTGAGCTAAGAATTCTTGTTAGCTTCGAATTGTGGCTTTTTACTGAATACCGACAGATCCCCCAAATTGTTGTCGGACCCGTTTATGAGGCCACGAGCCCCCATCCCCTGTACAAGGAGAAGACTTTTTGTCTGCCTCGAAAGCCATCGCTTCAAAGCCACGCGCACTGAACAAGCTCACCGCCATTGCCGCCGCCGCCGCCCTCGTAGGTGCCGGACTGACCTACTCCGCACCAGATGCATCTGCAGCCCAGGCCACTGCCTCGGATAGTTTCACCCGCACCGTCGCCAAGGGCTGGGGTTCCGCCACTTCCGGCGGCGCCTACAGCTCCTGGAGCTCCAGCGGCGTAGCCATGTCCGTTGCCAGCGGCAAGGCCAAGATTTCCGGCATGACCGCAAAGAAGTCCGCCGTTGCCACCCTGAAGAACGTCAGCGCCGCCGATGTGACCGCTTCGGGCGATTTCTCCTTCTCCAGCCTGCCGGGCACCGGAGCCAACACCTACACCGGGCTGGAAACCCGCCGCCAGGCCGACGGCTCGGTCTACCGCGGCCGCCTGATCGTAGGCTCCGGCGGAACCGCCAAGCTCGATATCTCCCGCGTCAACGCCGGCAAGGAAGCCGGTCTGGGCTCGTACACCCTTCCATTCAAGGTCAAGGCCAACCAGGCCGTGCGCGTGGAATTCAAGGCCACGGGCACCACCAAGGTTGACCTGTCGATGCGCGCCTGGGTTGTCGGGCAGACCGCCCCGGGATGGCAGCTGAAGAAGTCCGACAGCAGCACCTCGCGTCTGGCCAAGGCCGGCAACTTCGGCTTCTGGACCTACGCTTCGGCCAAGCACACCACCAAGACCAATATCTCGGTCGACAACCTGAAACTGGCCAAGGCCACCGGGACCGTCACCACTCCCCCGACCGAGTCAAGCAAGCCTGTCGATCCGGTAGCCCCGGTCACCAACCCCAAGCGCGGCACCGCGACGGTCGGCTCGGCTTCCTACGCCGTCCCGTCCAACGCCGTCTACGTTGCCCCGTCCTCCTCGGGCGCCCAGTCGGGCACCAAGTCGAACCCCTACACCTCGCTGCAGAAGGCCATTGACGCCGCCGCCGATGGCCAGACCATCGTGCTGCGCGCCGGCACCTACCACCAGAGCGCGAAGGTCCCCTACGGCAAAGACAAGCTGACCATCCAGAACTACCCGGGCGAAAAGGTCTGGATGGATGGCACCAAGAAGGTCACCAACTGGAAGAAGTCCGGTAGCACCTGGGCCTCAGCCGGCTGGACCCCGTCCTTCTCCAACAAGCTGCTCGGCGTCGCCAACAACTCGCGTTTCGTTGATTCGAAGTACTCGATGGCCGCCCACCCGGACATGCTGTTCATCAACGGCGCTCCGCAGAAGCAGGTTTCCTCCGCCTCGCAGGTAGTCCCAGGCACCTTCGCAGTGGACTACGCCACCGACCGCTTGGTCATGGGCACCGACCCGACCGGCAAGACCGTGACCGCCAGCGCGCTGGGCCAGGCCCTGACCGTAATCGGCGAGAACGTCACCGTGCAGGGCTTCGGCATCCGCGGCTACGCCACCGCCTACGACGGCGAACGCGCAGCCCTGCAGATGCAGAACGTGGGCGCCACCGTGCGCAACATGCACATCCAGAACAACGCCATGACCGGTCTGGCCATCCAGAACAACAACTCCGTCGTGGACAACGTGACCTCCACCGGCAACGGCATGCTGGGCATCGCGGTCAACGCGGCCTACAACTCGAAGTTCACTGACATTGTCGCCTCGGGCAACAATATCGAGCACTTCAAGTCCCAGCCGGTCTCCGGCGGCATGAAGATCACCCGTTCCCGCGGCATCACCGTGGACAACGTCGAGGTGAACAAGAACGACGGCATGGGCCTGTGGCTGGACGAGTCGGTGTACAACTTCACCGTGACCAACGTTCAGGCGAACAACAACACCGATGCAGGCATCGAGGCCGAGCTGTCCGAAAAGGGCATCATCGCCAACAACGAAGCGCTGCACAACAAGGTCGGCATCCTGATCTTCGACACCGGCAACGTGAAGATCTACAACAACGACCTGGGCGGCAACTCGCTGATGGGCCTGCAGCTCTCCCAGGATGAGCGCCGACAGAACAACAAGAAGTTCGCCGGCCAAGATCCACGCCAGCCGTTCCCTGACAACACCACCCCATGGCTGACCCGCAACATCGAGGTCTCCAACAACGTCTTCGACAAGTCGGGTTCCTTCCAGTTCTACGCGCTGGACAAGGCCACCAACATTCCGGTGGACAAGATGAACGTCGACATCAAGGGCAACCTGTTCACCGCCCGCCAGGGCACCTCCACGGCCACTATGGTCGCGTGGGGCGGCAGCGACAACAAGCAGCTCAGCCGCTACGAAACCCCGTCGGCCCTGGCCAAGGCCAAGGACTCGACCTGGAAGAACAACCAGACCAGCACCGCCCAGACCCTGTCCGGCATGACCGCCGACCGCGCCAAGGCTGCCAGCGTAGCCGTGCCACTGCCTGCGGACGTTGCCAAGGCTGTCGGCAGCAAGACCGGCGCCAAGGTGGTCGGCCAGCACTAATCGGCGTGTGAGACGTGCCATGATGGTTCTATGAACCGTCAAGAGCCTGGCACCATCCTCGTTGCACACCCCAGCCCCGAGCTGTACGGGTCGGACCGCGTTCTCATTGAAAGCGTGGCCGGCCTGGCAGCCCGGGGCTTTCGTGTTGTCGCAACCCTTCCGAAAACCGGGCCGCTGGCTCCGATACTGGAAGCGGCCGGTGCCCAGGTCGATCTCATGGACGTGCCGGTGCTTCGCAAGTCGCTGCTGCGACCGTGGGCCTTCGCCCGATTCGTGAAAGACAGCGCGCAAGCGCTGGCCCAGGGCTACAAGCTGCTGGGCCGGCACCGCCCCGCCGCCGTGGTGGTCAATACCGCAACAATCCCGCTGTGGATCCTCACGGCAAAACTTCGGCGCATCCCTGTGCTGCTGCATGTCCACGAGTCCGAGCGCAATGCGCCCCGCGTGCTCCGGTTGGCCTTGGCCCTGCCCGGCACCCTGTGCCGCAAAGTGGTGCTCAACAGCGACTACAGCACCGAATCGCTCACCGAAGTCGCCCCATGGCTCAAGGGCAAATCCACCGTCATCTACAACGGAGTCCCAGGCCCGGAGTCCGCCGCAGCGCCGCGCCCAGCCTTGGACGGACCTGTACGGGTGCTTTTCGTCGGCCGCCTGTCCGAACGCAAGGGGGCCCATGTGGCGCTGGATGCGCTGAAGCTGCTGCAGGAACAAGGGCTGGACATCCAGTTGGACCTGCTCGGTGCGGTGTTCGAAGGCTACGAATGGTTTGAGCAAAAGCTTCGTGAGCAGGCCGCAGCGCTCCCCGACCCGTCGCGGGTCAATTTCCTGGGCTTCGACAACCCGGTCTGGCCGCACTACGCGGCCTGCGACATCGCCATCGTTCCCTCCACCGTGGACGAGCCCTTCGGGAATACCGCGGTGGAAGCGGTGCTGGCGCACCGTCCGGTCGTGGTTTCCCGCATCGGAGGATTGCCGGAGGCGGTGCGCGGGCTGGACAGCGCAGTGCTGGTGGACCCGGATGACGCCGCGGCCCTGGCCGACGGGATCAGCTCCATCATCGGCAACTGGGAGGAATTCCGCCGCCGTTCCGCCGCGGACCGCCAGGAAGCCGCCCGGCGCTACGACCCGCAAACCTATGGCAGCTCCTTCGCGGACCAGGTACAGGGAATCATTCCCGGCTCGGCTCCCGTTCCGAGCGCAAGCTGAACATCAGGCCCACCGCCAGGCCGAGCGTGGGCACCGCCGAATAGAACGGGCTGAACATCAGGTTCCACAGGGAGTACACGGCCAGGAACAGCACCAGCGCACTGGCTTCCCGCGCGGCGACCGCGTGCAGGATCCACAGCACGCACCCCGCGCCCAAGGCCAAGGCGAACACCAAACCGGGGATCCCCATGGTCACCCACAGGTCAGCCGCGGTGGAATGCAGCTCGAACTGGTGCCCGAACATGAATCGTTCAACGTAGCCGTTGTCCGGGTTGTAGCCGATGCTTGCCATGCCCTGCTTGGCGACCATGATGTCGCTCAGCTGCGGATCAACCCCCAGCCCGTAGCCCAGGGGCTGGTTCGCCATCAGGCTCAAGGTGGCCATCAGCTCGGGACGTCCGCCCAGCAGCAGGGAGCCTGACATCTGAAGCTGCATGGCCGAACGCTCGGCGGCCGCCTCGCCCAGCATGCCCTCCAGAGCCATGGACGTTCCCACGTTGTACAGGGCGACAACCACCAGCCCCAGCGCCGCGAAGGAACGCACCATGCTGTTGCGCACGCTGCGCCCGCGCGGCAGCACCTGCCATCCCACCAGCGCGGCAACGATGAGCAGGGTTCCGAACATCGAGCGCGAGTCATTCAGCAGTGACATGGCGGCGAATACCGCCAGCATGAGCAGGTCAGCCAGGCGCCCGGCGGCGCGGCTGCGTGCCAGGATGCCGGCGGCCAAGGACAATCCGATGACTGTCAACGGCGTCGCCAGCGCGTATTTCCAGAAATTCCCGGCAGCCAGTCCCCCGGTGGAGATGCTGCTGAGCATGCCCAGGCCGTAGACGAGGCCGAGCACCCACACCGGGAAGATCCGGCGCGCCCACAGCAGCACCATCACGGTGACAACGAATCCCAGGAACAGCGCCAGCGCGCCAAGCAGCGTGGAAGCCACCACCTCGTGGGTTTGCGAGCTGAAGGCGGCCAGCCATAATCCGCTGATCACGCAGACCACCGCGCCGGCGGCGAACCAGTTCCCTGCGCGGTAGCGCCTGAATTCCATGATCCACAACGGCAGCAGCGCCGTGGCGAACAGGTACCCGATGGTCGCGTTGTAGTCCAGGATCTCCCGGTTGCCCAGCAGCAGGACGCTGAACAGCATCAGCGCGCCGGTGATCTGGCGTCCCGGATATCCTTCATCCCACCGGGCGACCCGCAGGCCGTCCTTAGTGATGTGCCGCTGAGTCATGGACGTCGCGCTCTGGAGCCTCGGGCAGCTGCATGCGGCGCGGGTTGCCCACCGGCTTGACCCGGCGGCCCTTGGCTGCGGACGTGTCGTTGTAGCTGTAGTGCTCGGCCCGGACCCCAACGCGCACGCGGTTCAGCACGATGCCGCAGATGGTGGCCTTGACGCCTTCCAAGGCGTTCAGCGCGGTACGCAGGTGGCGTACCTTGGTGGAACCCGCCCGCGTGACCAGCAGCGTGCCGTCCACGTGGCGCACCAACGCCAACGTGTCGGACACCGGCAGCAGCGGGGCCGAATCCACCAGGACAAAATCGAAGTTTCCGGCACTGGCCGCGAGAATCTCCGCCATGGCCATGCTGCTGAGCAGTTCGGCCGGGTTCGGCGCGGTGCGCCCCGCGGGCATGACGTGGATCGGGCCCCACTGGACGATTGCCTCGTCCAGGCGGGCATTGCCGCTGAGCACCGTGGTCAGCCCGAACTGCCCGTCGATGCCGCAGACCGTGGCCACGGTGGGACGGCGCAGATCCGCGTCGATCACCAGCACGCGCTTGCGTGTCTCGGCCAGTGCCACGGCCAGGTTCAACGTCAGAGTACTCTTGCCTTCGGCAGGCAGCGCAGAGGTCACGGCCACCGACCGGACCGGATTATCAGGGCTGAGGAATTCGAGGTTCGCGGCAAGCCGGCGGTAGGCCTCTGACACCGTGTCGTGCGGAGCGGTACGCATGACCACTCCGGTGCCCTTCTTGTCCCGACGCGGCACCTGGCCCAGCGTCGGGTAAGGGGTGAGCCGCTGGAGATCCTGGTCGGTGCGCACCCGGGTATCGATCAGTGAGCGCAGCAGTGCGTAGAGAATACCGAGCAGCAGTCCGGCGCCCAGGCCGCTGGCGGCCAGCAGCTTGGTGTTCGGAGCGCTCGGGAATTGCGGCGGCGCGGCCTTGGCCACCGGCTTCATGTCGATGGCAGGCTGTCCCGAAGCCTGCTTCGGGGCAAGACCCTGGACCTGCACCGTCAGTTCGTCGGCCACCGCGTTGGCCAGGTCCGCCGAGGCGCTGGCATCCCCCGCGGACGCCTTGATGTTGATGAGCACCGTGTTCAACGGCGTGTCCACGTCAATGCGCTTGGCCAGAGACGTGGCGGTGTCGTCCAATCCGAGCTTCTGGATCACCGGGTCCAGCACCACCGGCATCGTTGCCAGCTGGGCATAGGACTGCATCAGGTTCTGGGTAAAGTTGCTTCCCTGAACCAGTTCGCTGGTGTTCTCCCCCGAGCTCGCCGACACGAACACGCTGGAGCCTGCCGTGTACGTAGGCGGTGATATCTTTCCGTATCCGTAGCCCAGCGCGCCCCACAGCACTGCCAAGACCAAGATCAGAATCCAATGGCGTCTAAGCGCCAAAAGGTACTGCGGCAATTCCATTGCATCGTCCCCCAATTACAGATGTCTTGCCCCGATGCTACCGCGAACATCCGCTAGTGTGGCACCGAGGGGAAGAATATCTCCACGTGTCGATCAAATATTTCGAGGGATGTTCACATGTTTCAAATGCTGGTGCTGTGCCAGGCGAACGTCTGCCGCTCGCCCTTTGCGCAGACCCTGCTGGCCAATGCGCTGAGCGGAGATCCCGGGGTCCACATCGCCAGCGCTGGCGTGCAGACCAAGCCAGGATACGAATTGTGCCAAGTCGCCGGGCGGCTGCTCGGGACAGCCGCTCCGGCAGAGCATCTTTCCCGCCCTGTCAGCGAAGAGCTGGTCATGGGTTCCGATCTCATACTGACCATGGAGCCCGAGCACAGCGCCATGGTCTCTGCCCTGTGCCCCAGCGCCAGGCACCGCACCTACACGCTCGTGGAAGCTTCCGCGCTGGCCGTCGAAGCCAGGGCACGCGGCATGCTCTCCGACCCCCAGTGGGTCCGGCAGCTGCCAGAAGTCCTCAATGACCTGCGCGGACTGGTCCCGGTGCCCGAACTGCAGAATCCACGCGGACGCTGGCGCGGCCGCCTTGGACCGGGGCGCATCGCCGACGGACACGGGCTTGGCTATACGGCCCACGAGCGGGTCCTGCGCCAGGTGGAGCAGCATGCCAAGGACCTGGCCGGGCAATCCTAGCGTTTCGGGCCCCGGACATCCTGCAGTCCGTCATACAGCCCGCGAACCAGCGCCCGCCACGGGGCAAGGGATCCAAGCAGCTGTCGTCGTCCGCCACGCAATATGACGTCCCATGAAGCCCGCAGGGATCCGCGGATCCAGCGGCTTTGTTCCGCGCCTGTCAACCAGGTGCGAGCGAACAGCATCCGGTTGCGGATGTTGTAGTAGTAGTACACCTCGGATTTGGCCCGCTGTCCGCCGGCTTGCTGGGTTCCGCCTTCGTCATGGACCACCAGGATGTGCGGCGCGTAGTGGAGTTCCGCCCCGGCGTGCACCGCGCGGAACGAGAAGTCGACATCTTCCCAGTACAGGAAATAGTCGTCGGAGAATCCCCCGAGCTTGCGCCATAGCGACGGGGCGAAGGCCAGGCACGCTCCGGTCAGCCACTCCCGGTAGACTCCGTCGGCCCTGCGCTTCGGCGAGGAGGCGCCCAAGGTTCCGCCGGTCTGCATGTCCAGCAGGGCGCCGGCGAAAAAGACCTTGCCGGCAGTGTCCTCGATGCGCGGGCAGACCAGCCGCTGTTCATCCTCGCGCACCGCATCGGCCAATTGCCTCAGCCCGGAGGCATCGATCACCGCATCCGGGTTCAGCAAGACGATGGTTTCCGGATCAAGGTCCAGTGCATAATCGACCCCGACGTTGACCCCGGTACCGAATCCCAGATTGATCCCGCTGGTGACTAGATCCCAGCCGCGTTCCTCGCACAGTGCGCGGATCTCGCGCCGCTCGGCCTCGGTGCTGAGGTTGTCCACCACCACCATGGCCACGCCGTCTTCCCGCCGCGGGAGGGTGCTGAAATTCCGTGCAATCAGTTCATGGGAACCGTAATTCACCACGAGCACGACACACCAAATGGACTTTTTCTTGGACATATCCTGAAGCCTTACGATATTTACGCTATCGTGAGTTACATTACTTGAGATCGATTCTGTGGGGAGAATCATGATCGTCTTGCAGGGCTTTCCGCCCAATCGCACCACGACAAATCCTTATCTAGTCATGCTCGCCGAGACGCTGCGCGCCCAGCCTGACGTTGAAGTCCAGAACTTCACTTGGAAGACGGCGCTGACCGGCACTTTCGACGTCTACCATGTGCATTGGCCAGAGAACTTGGGCTCCGGCAGTTCGCCGTTGAAATCATTGGCGCGCCAGCTGCTCACCCTGGCTTTCCTGGCCCGGCTGAAGGCCAAGCGCATCCCGATTGTCCGCACGGTGCACAACCTGGAGCGGCCTAGCGGACTGGGGCGCCTGCAGCACCGGATCCTGGATACCTTTGAGAACCAGACCGCGGTGCGGATCCGCTTGAATCGGCATACACCCTGCCCGCCGGGCAGCGCGGTGCGGCTGATCCCGCACGGCCACTACATTGACTGGTTCAGCCGGTTCCCGGCACCGCAAACGGTCCCCGGCCGTATCGCCTTCACCGGGCTGGTACGCCGCTACAAGGGTGTTGAATCCTTGATCACTGCCTTCCGCGCACTGCGCGGCCCCGGACTGTCCCTGCATGTCGCAGGCAATCCGAGCTCCGAATCGATCAGCGGCGAGATCCGCAGGCTCTGCGGGGACGACCAGCGCATCCATTTGAGCTTGGCATTCCAGTCCGAGGAAGATTTCGCCCGCGAAATCCGCGAAGCGCAGCTTGTGGTGCTTCCGTACAAGCTGATGCACAATTCCGGCGGAACCCTGGCGGCGCTGTCGCTGCAGCGGCCAGTGCTGATCCCCGACAACGAGATCAACAGGGAGCTGGCCCGCGAAGTCGGACCGGGATGGGTGCACCTGTTCTCCGGCGAACTGACCGCCGAGGATCTGCAACGTGCAGTGGATGCAGTTGAGCAGAATCCCCCGGCCCAGGCGCCGGACTTGTCGAGCCGCGGCTGGGAGCACACCGGCCGGGCGCACGTGCGCGCCTACGAGCAAGCGCTGCACCGTATCGGCGCGTCCATTCCGGGAGTGTCGGCATGAGCGGGGTCCGGCTCGATGCCGCCATTGCGGTGCTGACCTACCACCGCCCCGACCGGCTTCCCTTGACCATCCATGCGTTGCTTGAACAGATCAAGGGATTGCCCAAAGACCTGTCGTCCAAGCTCCGGGTGCACATTCGTGTCATCGACAACGCAGAGCAGCCCGAAGCCCAGGACATCGTCGGCCTGGATCCGGCGCGCATCACCTACCACCATGAGCCCAGGCCTGGAATCTCCTCGGCGCGCAACCGGGCCTTGGACGAGTCCGCCGCGGACAGGCTCCTGTTGTTCGTGGATGACGACATCATTCCCCAGCCTCGCTGGCTCGAACTGCTGCTGTCGCTCTGGCTCAAGGAACGCTGTCAAGCGGTCAGCGGGCATGTTTTGCCCGAGCTGCCGGCAACGGCCGAGCCGTGGGTTGCGGCGGGACGCTATTTCAACCGTCCCGAACGCGCCACCGGCAGCACCGTCCCGGCGGCTGCCAGCAACAACCTCCTGCTGGACTTGGATTTCCTGCGCCGACATAACCTGCGCTTCAGCCTTGAATTGGGACAAATCGGCGGCGAGGATTCGCTGCTGACCCGGCAGCTGGTCGCCTGCGGCGGCCGGATCCTTTGGTGCAACGAGGCGAAGGCCGTGGACCCGGTGCCGGCAGACCGCGCCACCAAGCGCTGGGTTCGCCAGCGCAGTTTCAGGGTTGGCAGCAGCGAAGCACTGGTCGCGCAGTTCCTGGACCACAGCCCGGGCCACCTGCGCAGCCGCGCGGTTTTCCTGGCCGGGGGCCTGGCGCGCATGGTGTTCGGCACCGTGCGCAGCCTTGCCGGCAAGCTGGCCTCCGATTTGCCCAAGGAAGCCCGTGGCGCGCGGACCGTCTACCGCGGCGCGGGACAGCTGGTCGGCGCCTGCGGCTACGCCTACCAGGAGTACGGACGCGGCAAGAAGTCGATCCGGAAGGTCAATCGGCCTGCCGTCTTGGAGCATGCGCGGTGAGCCGCCGCAGGAGCCACGAGGTACTGGACGCCATCAACGCCTGCGGCGGACGGGTCAAGATCTACCAGACCATCCGCACCGCGCATCTTGAACGCGCCACCGAGTTCGCGCCGGCCGTTTATCTGTACCGACAGCGGCGCTACGATTTCGATGCCCAGCTGGCCAGCCGGGTCAAGGCCTACCAATCATCCATCTGGCAGACCGCATGGCTGCTGCTGCGTGCCCGGGTCAGTTTCCTGGAGGTCAACGAGCCGCTGATGCGCGAAGGCCTGGCCGGCAGCCTGCTGGCCGCCCTGGCGGTGCGGCTGAACCCTGGACGCAAGGCGCAGGTGGTCAGCTACGCGCTGGAAAACCTCGATCCGTTCTCGCGGCCGGCAGCCACCTGGAAGTCGAAACTCCGCATCCAACTTGACCGCCGCCTGTCCCGGTCGCTCTCCAGCCGCTTGGACAGGTTGTGCTACGGAACGCCCGGGGCCGAACAGCTCTACAAGACCCTGCTGTCACCCGGCAGCGACATCAAGCAAGAGCTGATCCCGGCCCTGCCGGCAACCTGCCATTGCGACGAACTGCCGCGCGCCCGGGTACCAACTCTTGTGTTCATCGGGGATTTCAGCCCGCGCAAGGGTTTGGACGCCGTGTTGGCGGCGTGGCCAAAGGTTCGGGAGGAGCTTGCCGAGGCCCGCATGGTGCTGATCGGCAAGGGGCAATTGACCGCCCAGGTCCAAGAACTCGCGGCCGCGGATGCGCGCGTGGAGGTCCATCTCGACCCGCCGCGCCAACTCATTCATGAGAACCTGCGCCGAAGCCATGTGCTGGTCCTTCCCTCGCGCAGGACCCCGCGCTGGCGCGAACAGGTGGGTCTGCCCATCGTGGAGGCGCTGGCCCACGGCTGCCATGTGGTCACCACCGACGAAACGGGCCTGGCCAGCTGGCTGGACGAGAACGGCCACACGGTCATCGATCATCGAGATTTGGATACTGAATTGGCATCAAAGCTCAGCACCGCGCTGGCTCATGCGGCAGCGCAGCTCGAAACTCCCGCGGTATTGCCCGAGGTTGACGGGCGGCATGCGGCAGACCTCTGGATGCATCGGGAGGGCTGAGCATGTGGCGCATCATGGGCAGCACTGCGCTGGCCAAACTCCTGATCATGGGTATGGGCGGCCTGCTGGCCATCATCACCGGTCGGTTGATCATCTCCAACTTCGGCGTGGACGCCTACGCCCAGTACGGGCTGCTGGCCACGCTGCCGGCGTTGATTCCCTTTGCGGATCTCGGTGTCGGGGCGGTGGTCATCAACGCGATTTCGGCGGCCAAGGATCCTGTCGAGGACGAGAATGTCACCGCCTCGGTGGTCTCGGCGCTGCGTATCCTGGTGATCTCCGGGCTGTGCATCGCGGCGGCCGGCGTGCTGTTTTTCCTCACCGGGACCTGGCCGCTGATCCTCGGCGGCGCGGTGCTCGGGATCGAGGGGGAAATCACCGCCACCCTGTGCGCCGTGGTGTTCGGGCTGGCCCTGCCGCTGGGTATTGCCCAGCGGCTGCTCATCGGCCTGAAGCGCACCACCAGCCAGACCATGAGCCAGGCGGTGGTCGCGCCCTTCATGCTCGGCATGGTGGCGCTGTGCGTGATCCTGGTGCTTCCCGCCGGACCGTATCTGGCGCTCTTCTCCTACCTGGCCTCGGTGCTCGTCTCGCTGATCTGCCTGGCCATGGTGGCCCGCAGCCTGCCGGGTATGGTGCCGGTGTACTTCCGCCGGATCTTCATGGTCCGCCGCTACCCCGGTGTGCCCACCATGGGCCTCGCCTGGCCCATGCTGCTGCAGATGATTGCCCTGCCGCTGGCCATGCAGACCGACCGCATCCTGCTCAGCCACCTGCGCGGCACCGATGACGTGGCGGAGTACAACCTCGCCGCCCAGCTGTTCGGCATGGCCATCCAGGTCATCAATGCCGGCGGCATGGTGCTGTGGCCCCACTTCTCCAAGGCCCGCAGCGACGGAGTCATCCATTCGCCGTTCAAGATCACCGTGGTGTTCCTCGGTTTCGGACTGGGGATCTCCGCCGCCCTGGCAGTGCTCGCGCCGTGGCTCGCTGAATTCATGTCCAGCGGAAAAATCACGCTGTCCCTCGGCCTGCTGCTGGCCTTCGTGCTGCTGACCACCCTGCAGGCGGCGAAATACCCCATGGGCATGTATATGACGGATTTCAACGGCCTGCGCTTCCAGGTGCTCCCGATCTTCTGCATGGTGCCGCTCAGCCTGGGCCTGTCCATCTACCTGATCGGTGTCTGGGGTCCGGCCGGCACCGTCATCGGTTCATGTATTGCGGTCTTCGCCTGCCAGGTGATCCCGAACTTCTTCTACGTGCGAAGGGACCTGCGCCGCCGGGCGCAGCAGGCCACCGCAACGGTCGCCGCTCCCCCGGCGGGCTGAGTCCCTTCCGGCAGCCTCGGCGGCCCTTCCTGCCTTCCTGAGCTCTGTCAGCGCTTGCGCCTTGCCTGATCGGCAGCTTCCGGCCCGGTCCCGTCCAGCAACAGGGCCGGGCCGTTCTTCCCCGCCGCACGGCGCCCGGAGCAGGAGCCATCTTGGTGGTGCCGGGCGGCGTCGGCTGCGCTACGTTCGGGCCGGTGACTCGGCATATGACCCGGTCTCTGGCTCTGCCGCTCTGTGCTCACCCGGTGCCCCGGCGTACCGGGACACGGCAGGCGGACGGTTCCCATGCAGCATCTGCAGCATCCGAAACGCACCGGACCCGATAGGCGCCGCGACACCAAGGTTAAACACGAAGCCGCGGGCGTCAGCATTGTCGCTGAAGCCCGCGGCTTCGTGGTATTTTCCGGGCTATCCGCCGGAGCGGATTATTCGGAATCCACCGCCACATCCAGGTACGAGACCTGGATCGGGCCGTTCGTGGTGGATCCGGACAGGTAGTTCGTGACCGCCACGCCGCCCGGGGCCTGCATGGCCGCGGTGGAGTCGGTGGCCGTGATCTGCCAGGCGGCAGGCTCCGTGGTCCCCTGCTTCCAGGCCTTGGCCGACAGGCTGGTCGGTGCCGTTCCGGAGACCTTGAGCTTGATGTTCAGCTCGTCCCCGGCGGTGAATCCGATGGACGGCAGCGTCACCACCGCCAGCTGGTTTTCACCGCCCTGGACCCGCTGCAGGAACAGCTGCATGCCTCCGGACAGCGACCGGTAGTACTTCACCTGGTAGTCGCCCACCGTGGGAACCGCGCGTCCAACCACCGAACCGTAAATGCCGCCGGCATTCTGGTTCTTGTCGATGGACAGCTTCACCGTGGTCACGGTGTCAGTGGTGGACACCGCCGGCAGGTCCGCGCGCACCGTGCGTCCGGCCGGGACGCTGAACTTGCCCGCTCCGCCGCCGACCGAGGCCCGCGAGGTGGAGTAGCTGTTCAGCAGCCAGTCGCCGCCCTGGTCCGCGCCGCCCCAGCCGGTGGCCAGGGTGCGGTTGAACGCATCCCTCGCCAGCACCCCGGCGCCGGCCGGGGCCTGGACCACAACCTCCTGGCTGCTGCTGGCGGTGGCCTGCTCGTTGTCCGTCACCGTCAGGGTGACCGAGTAGGTTCCCGCCTTGGCGTAGGTGTGGGTGGCAGTCTTCGCGGTGCCGCTGACCGGCGCAGTGCCGTCGCCGAAGTTCCAGAAGTACCCGGTGATGGTTCCATCCGGGTCGCTGGAGCCGGCGCCGTCCACGCTGAGCTTCAAGGCGTCGGTGGCGGTGGTGAACACCGGCACCGGCTTGGCGTTCTGCGGGGCGGCGGCCACGGTGACCTGCTTGGTGAGCACGTTCACCGCACCGTTGTTGTCGGTCACTGTCAGCGACACGGTGTAGTCCCCGCCGGCGGCGTAGTCATGCGTGGTGGAAGCGGTGGTGCGCTCCACCGGGGCCGTGCCGTCGCCGAAGTCCCACAGGTAGGAGGTGATGCTGCCGTCCGGATCCGAGGAGCCGGAGGCGTTCACCGCCAGGCGCAGGTTCTGGGTGCTCGCGGTGAACGCGGCCTTCGGAGCCTGGTTGGCGGTGACGGTGACCGACTTGGTCGCCGTGTCGGTGGCGCCGTCCGCATCGCTGACCCGCAGGGACACCATGTAGGTTCCGGCCTTCGCGTAGCTGTGGCTCGCGGTGGCCGAGGCGCCGGAAACCACGGGGGTGCCGTCGCCGAAGTCCCACCGGTATTCGGTGATGCCCCCGTCGGGATCCGAGGATCCCGCCGCGTCGACGCTCACGTCCAGCTGGTCGATGGTGCTGCTGAAGGCGGCGGTCGGCGCCTGGTTGGGTGCGGTCCCGGTGCCCAGGGCCGCGTGGGCGGAGACCTGCGCGGCGCTCAGCGCCTTGTCGTAGGTGGCGACCTCGTCGATGGTGCCGTTGAGGTAGTCGCTGGACCCGCGTCCAGGCCAGCCGCTGAGGTTGTCGCCCCCGACCCGCCAGTAGCCTGCATAGCCTTGGCCGGTGGTGGTGTCGGAGCGTTCGCCCTGCAGCTGCCCGTCGACGTACAGCTTCATGCCCGCCGGGCCCATGGAGGCCGCGACGTGGTGCCACTTGTTGTCGTTGTAGGCGGTGGCGGTGTTCACCGTCCGCACTTGGCCGGGGTACACGCCGAAGTAGATCTGCCCGTTGCCTGCCATGTAGACATGCCGGTCGTAGGAGCTGGAGCTTCCGGCGGCCGCGTTGCCGAAGCCGATGATCTTGCCCCCGCGGGTGCTGGAGGTCTTGACCCAGGCTTCCACGGTGAACTCGTCGGGGCCCTGCACGGCTTCGCCGGAGGCGGAGGTGCCGCTGCTGGATCCGTTGAAGCCGGTGGCGGTGTCGGTGTCAGTGGGCAGGGCCCCGCTCTGGCCGCTGGTGGTGCCGGAAGCCAGGTTCAGCGGCGCGCCGCCGGCCCAGTTCTCCGAGGTGTTCCCGCCGGGCTGCCCGAGGCGCCAGTAGTTCTGGGCCCCGTCCTGCCAGACCTTCGAGACGTAGCCGCTGATGGTTCCGGTGCTCGAGATCTTCACGCTCACCGATTCCGAGCGGGAGATGTTGCCCATCGGGTCCTTGACGAACACCCGGTAGGTGTGCGTGGAGCCGGGCTCCAGTCCCAAGTCCCGATAGGTCATGGTGCCCAGCTGCCAGAACGAGGAAGCGCGGGTCGCGGTATGGATCGGGGTGGCCAGGTTGCCGTCCCGGTACACCTCATAGGTGAGGTTCTGGTTGTCCATGTCCCAGGTCACCGGCCAGGAGATGCTGGCCATGCCCCGGGCGTAGGAGGTCGCCGTGGGGTTCAACGCCGCGCCGTCCGCTACCGGACCGCGCTTGTTCGGCGCCTTGGAGCTGACGGCGAAGCGCACCAGCCCCTGCTGCCTGGTTCCGTTGACGCTCGGGAACTCGCCGCCCATGACGACATAGTCGTTGGTGCCGGTCACCGACCAGGCGGCCTGCGACTGGCCGGTGAAGGTGCCCACGGAGAAGTCCGGGTACCAGGCCAGCAGCGATGGGCGCTTGGTGCCCGCGTAGTTGAAGTAGCCGTACGGGTCCGCGGTGATGGTGCCGGTGGGCTTGGTGCCGAAGGCCAGCGCATGATGGAAGCTCCACGGCTCGGTCTGCGGGAAGCCGCCGATATTGCCGCAGTAGTGCGCATGGCTCACGGTGTAGACCGCTGTGGCCCCGCCATAGACGCCGTAGGTGTCGCCGTGGCAGTCCTGAAGCCAGGTGGTGTTGCCGGTATTCCAGTCGGTGGCGAAGGTGCCCTCGAAATTGCCGTCCGGGCCGCCGAAGTGGTAGCCCGTGCCGTAGAGCGTGCCGCCCTGGGTGTCGAAGTCCAGCATGGCCGCCCTGGTGCCGGCGTTGCGGACCAGCGAGTTGGTGGCGAAGGGCAGCAGCTGCCCCACCCCGTCGGTGCTCAGCATCGCCATGCCCCAGCCGGGGTTGGTGGAGCCGTTCACCGACTTGAAGTTGCCGCCCACCACGATCCTGCTGCCGTCGGCGTTCAGCTCCATGGCCATCACGTCGCCGCCGTCGGTGAGCACCGGGTTCCACGGCAGCAGCGCCGCGTTGGAGGCGGAAACGGCTGCCAGCTTGGTGCGCTGGGCCGACCCGACGTTGTTGAACCAGCCGCCCAGGTAGACCTTGTCCGCCGTGGCGGCCAACGCGTACACCCGCGAGCCCACGTTCGGGGCCCAGGAGGTGATCAGCGCGCCGGTGGTGGGATTCAGCGCCGCCACGTAGCGGCGGGCCTGCCCGTTGACGGTGGTGAAGGCGCCGCCCACGTAGATGCGCGAGCCGTCCGGGGCGATGGCGATGGACTTCGCCTGCCCGTTGAGGTTCGCATTGAACGCGGTTTTCAAGGCACCGGTGGTCAGGTCGTAGGCGAGGATGTTGTTCCGCGCCACGGTCTGCGTGCCCGGTGCGGCACCGGCAGGGCGCGCGGTGGTGAAGCTGCCGACCGCGTAGACGGTGTTGCCGTAGATCGCCTGCTGCCAGACCACCCCGTCGATCTGCACCGTGGGCAGCGCGTCGGCGCTGACCGTGGCAGGAGTCGCCGGGTCGGCCGGATTGGCCGGGCTGGTGTCTGCGGCCGCGCGCGGCGCGTACACCAGTCCCAAGGCAATCACCATGGCCAGGCTGGCCATGAATGCCAGCAGGGCGCGCCCCATGCTGCGCCCGTTCCGGACCGCCCCCAGCGGTTCCGGGATGTTTATGCTCATTTCTTTACTCCTGCTGCGCCGGGCCAGGTGCCCTCGAAAACTGCGAGTGGATCGGCGGCACGGTAGTTCACCGTGACGCGAACGGTGGTGCCGGCGTTGTCCGGAAGCACCACGACATAGGTTGCGGTTGCCGTGGCCCCGGGGGCCAGGTTCACCGGAAATTGGTCATTCTCTGCGCTGATCAGCGGAATGCCGGGCAGCTGGTCCTTGCCGAAGAAGATGTCGGTCACCACGTCCCGGGTCAGGATGTCGGCATCCGTGTTGTTGGTGATGCTGACGGGAACCTGGATTGCAGGGCCGCCGATTTCCCCGGGCAGGCTCGCTTCGGCCGTGACCGCACGGATCTTGCCCAGCTCCACCACCACATCGGGAACTACTTGCACCTCGGCGCCCAGCTTGGCGGTCTTGTGCTGCTTCTGCGGCTGCTGCGCCAATTTGGCCTGCGAGGTGGCATCCGGTTCCGAGGAGCGCGGTGCTTCGCTGACTCCGTAGGAATTCTCCACGCCTTGGGAGCCCTGAACCGCCTTGACCTCCGGGGAGGTAGCCTGCTCGGAGGGTTCCACCGGCGCGCCGGAGCTCGTGGCCGGGGATCCGGTGGGCGCCGCGGAGTGCGTATCCGTCCATGCGGATTCCTGGCTTGTCGCCGCTCCGGCGTCGGTGCCAGTGCCGGTGGTGCACGAGGCGCAGAAGCCCAAGGCGCCTGCCACCAGCACGGCGGCGGCAAGCCGCGAAATCCTGCGGCGAACCGGCCGGGCGCTCATGACGCGTCCTTGGGCTCGCGGACCAGCGCGGTGATTTCCTTGAACCACTTGCGCATCGCCAGCACCAGGAAGCCCGCGGCGCCAAGGGTGATCAGCGCGTAGACCGGCAGGAAGAGCTGCGGAATCCCCCACAGCACAAACACCCAGCACATCACGCCGTAATCCATGGGCAGCACCAGCAGTGCGCGGAGAATGCTCGGCTTCGCGCCGTTTTCCGCGCTCACTCCCTTGACGCCCAGCCGCAGCCTGAACTGCTCGGTCAGGATCATCAAGAAGAAGGTGGAGGCACCGATCACGCAGGCAGCGAGCGGGACCAGCAGGTACCACTGCGGCTCGATCTGCGCGCGGTACAAGCCGACCGCGACAGCCAGCGGCAAGGCACTGGTCTTGACGGCGTCCACGCAGTGGTCGAGCCATTCGCCGGCCAGCGAGCCGCTGCGCTGCAGCCGCGCGACCTGGCCGTCCGATGAATCCAGTGCGTAGCCCACCGCCATCAGCACCGCTGCGGCAATGCCCGCGCCGAGGCCTACTGGCACCAGCGCGATCAGCAGGATGCCGGCGGTGGTGAACAGCGCGCTGAGCATGGTGATCTGGTTCGGGCTGACGCCCAACGGCACCGCAAGGGCGGCGAAGAGCCGGCCTATTTTGCGGTTGACATAACGTGAGTAGGCTGGTGCGCTCTTCGAAGCGCCCTTTTGAGCCTGGGACAGTTCGCGCCATCCCGCAGCCACCTGGGCCGCATAGCTGGAACCGGATGCGCTCGGCGAGCGATCCGCGTCCGCGTAGTTCTGGGCGTCGGGCCGGGCATTTGCCGGCGCACCGCGCTCAATATTCCCCATATGTTGCACACTCCCCCAATGTGACTTTGCTCCGTCGCAGAATCCGTGCCTGCACTGGGCGGTGGCACGGATTTCTGTATGGAGTATCCCCTACCTTAGGTATTCCAGAATCTTTTGGCACGAGTAAACCCGCAGTAGGCATACTCGAAAATTCAAGTAGTTAGACCGTATGCACGGTACGCACCGCTAGGCCGCGCGAATGTGCTTGACCTCGGCATTTTCCTGCTGCCGGCGCGTCTGGCGCGGATCTTCCACCAGGTCCCGGCACAGCTGTTCGTATCCGTCGGTGACAAGCTCCCAGTCATAGCGTGCAGCTTCGGCTTCGGTGGCCTTGCGCAGCCGGTGCAGCTGCACCGGATCCTGCTCCAGCTCGGTGAAAAGTTCTGCGGCGTGGCCAGCATCGGTGAAGAACCTGCCCGCGGCCCCGGCAACTTCCCGGTTGAAGGACACATCGAACCCTGCCACCGCCGTGCCCGAGCCGAGCGCGCGCAGCAGCGAGGGGTTGGTGCCGCCGACCGAATGGCCGTGCCAGTACACGTAGGCATTGGCATACAGCTCGTTGAGCAGCTCCTGGTCCCAGACGCCACCGAGGAAACGCACCGATTCCGAGGCCTGGGCTTTCACCCGTGCGGTGTATTCATCCGCATAAGGGCTGGACCCCACAACCACCAGCGGCATGGTGCTGCCGGAGCGCCGGTGGCCCTCCACGATCATCTCCACGTGGTTTTCAGGCTCGAACCGTGCCACCACCAGGTGGTAGCCCCGTGGCTTGAGATCCACGGCTGCAAGCCTGCGGTGGCCCACTGCACGGCAGTCCGGGGCGCCGTAGGCAATCAGGTACGACTCCGCGGAGAACTTCTCGGTGTAGTAGTCGGCGATGCCCTGGGCATCGGAGATCAACGCCTTGGACCACTTCACCGCCAGGCTCTCGCAGATCCGGTAGTAGCGCTTTCCG
Source organism: Glutamicibacter soli (assembly GCF_003309065.1). Lineage (GTDB taxonomy): Bacteria > Actinomycetota > Actinomycetes > Actinomycetales > Micrococcaceae > Glutamicibacter > Glutamicibacter soli. The sequence goes on from NZ_POAF01000007.1 coordinate 125,923, forward strand.
ACGCCGCCCCATTTGGCGCGTTTCCATTCAAGGCCGTCCACGTGCGTGGCCGCCGGGATGCGAGCCGCCTTCAAAATCGGAAGCCAGACGGCATTCGCCGCGTTGAATACCAGCGCCGCGTCGGTCCGATGCGCCGCCAGGTGAACGGCCGACAGCCCTGAATGGGTCAGCGTTTCCAGCGACTTGGTATGCAAGGCGGGAAGGTGCACCAGTTCCATGCCGAGGTAGCTCTCCTGCCGCTCGACTTTCGCACTGGTGTCGCGGCAGTAGACCACAACTTCATGGCCGCGCTCAACCAGCCGCTTTCCGACCTCTTCGATGGCCGTTTCAAATCCTCCATAGGTCGCCGGTACCCCGCGCGTACCCATCATTGCTATCCGCATGAGTTCCCCCTCATCTCCGCTTTCGGCTGTTGCTTTCGCTTACCGGCGCCCACCGTACAGAGGCGGGAGCCGTTTTCCTTCCTATTGCGAAGCTGCCTCCGATTCCTTGGCGGATGCGCTGTCCAGGGACTGCAACGCGCGGCGCAGCAGACTTGAGGAGGTGTGGACCGTGTACGGGAAGTACTGGATCTGCACACCGACTTCGGCGAATCGGCGCTCCAGGTCACGGCCCTTGGCGGTGCCCTTCCAATCGTCGCCCTTGAAGAACACGGTGAAGCCGAGCTCTTTCCATGTCTCAAGACGGTCTTCGTTGGTTTCGAGCACAGCACGGTCGACAATGCTCAGGTTCTTGACGATTTCCAGTCGTTCATATTCCGGAATGACCGGGCGCGCACCCTTGGTGCGCTCCAGCACGTCGTCGCTGACCACGCCGATAATGAGTTCATCGCAGTGTTCCCGCGCCTGCTTGATCAGGTTCAGGTGGCCAATGTGGAACAAATCGAATGCTCCAACTGCGTAGCCAATGCTGCCTTTGTTGTTCCCCCGTGGTTCATGTCCGGCTCGACCCATCGGTTTCGTCCCCTTCTTCCCCTGCTTCGCTGCCCGCGGCATCTTGCGATTCCGCCAGCCCCCAAGAAGCTCTTTTGACCAGTCAAAGTCCTAATGCAGGGTTCACACCCGGTATTAACCGAGTGCCAAGTAGTAAGAAGCGAGGTCAGCCGGTTGCTATCCGAGCCAAAGATTCCCCTACGCCGTCTACTACTTAGATCTTTTTGTTGCCGGCAGCGAACTCCCAACAACAATCCCCCAAAGAACGTATTCATCTGTAGATAAATCATCAGATGAAATTTGTATCAGTCTAGTCAGCGCAGGCCCCCGAGAGAGCCAGGTCTGATACCCAAATTTGGGAATACTCGAAACCAAGTAATTATTGGGTACCCGGAACAGGTGGGAAGAAAATTAGGGATCGAGCACTATGCGAGTGAGCTCGTCACGAGTGTCGATGTCCAGCTTTCGAAATGCACGGTACAGATGGCCTTCAACCGTCCGGCGGGAAAGATACAACTCATCCGCAATTTCCCGGTTGTTCGCACCCTGCTGCGCCAGTCGGGCGATTTGCCGCTCGCGAGCGGTCAAGACCGCAGGGGCGACCGGGGGTTCGGGAGTTCGGAGGCCCGATATTTCCGACAGGTCCCGCTCAATCTGCTGCAGGCCGCCTGCGACACGCGGATCCATGGCAATGTCGCCCCGCGGGCCGGGACCCGCGAACGGATTGTTGACCAAGAGGTACGCGGCGAATCGATGACCCCGTTCATAGAGATCCTTGACTTCCTCGAATTCGACGGGAAGTTCCGGATTCATGAAGCCAAGCACTGCACCCAAAGTCCATTTCCACGGGCATTCCACTTGCTGTTCAAGGAGTTGCAGTTGCGCGAGCGTCTCGTCCATGGGACGGATCCTGCGATTGGCTATTGCCGCCGACAGTGCCTGGAACCACAACGGATGGGCAACCCCAGCAACGTCACCGTTGAGGATCTGGCCGGCGAGCGCCTTCAAGTCGGCATTAACGGCGTGGTCATGGGCCTCGTCTGCGTGGTGGCTGCTCAGGGAATCGGCGAGGAAAACTGCAACCGGATACAGTCCCAGCGAGTCGTTGCCTGCGAACTCGCTGGCCGCCTCGCATGCGGCGCTGTGGGCGGCCCTGAAATTTCCAGCCGAATTATGCACGACGGCGGCACAAAGCGACAGCGTGGCGCCATTAAGTTCGCTCCATAGCGGCGGGGCGCTGCGAACTACCCGTTCCAGGAATTCTTCGGCTTGTGGCGGCCCGTCGATGGTCATGAGCGCCAAAAGGCCGTAAATCGTTGAACGCAAGCGCGGGTACCAGCGCCCGGGATGCCCGGTGGACCAGCGGCTCAGCTGCAGGGCAGACTCAGCCGCGGCGTCAAGGTTCATGGCGGAGAAGGATTCATTAATTGAGGCAAGGAGCCTTGCGGGTTTCTCGTCGCCCAGCGGTGCGGGGCGGTAGTCGCCAACCATTTCCCGGGCTGCCGGGATCAGGAGCATAGCGCCTGGTTCGGGGTTCGGGCCGGCTTGCTGCTTGAGCACCTGCTCGTAATTGCCCCGGTCCAGGGCCCGGGCGATGGAGCCCGAATCCGCAGGAAGGTTATTGTCGACAGCAGGTGCCTGGAGCTCCTTGGCGCTGGATTCGCGCTCGGCCAGCAACTGGATGAGCACGTCGGCAGTTGCCGAGATGCTCCCCTGGTCCGCGCGCAGATATCCGCTGTTCAGCAGCCGCGCCAGCTGGACCGGCTCCGGCAAGGAGTCCACGTCGATGGACTGCGTAGGGCTGGTCGCGATGCGTTGCAGCAGCGAGGAAAGTTCCGGATCCATCCTTCCAATCAGGTCGCCCAGCACCAGTCTCAGGTTTTCCGTCAGTTCGCAGCGCAGCAGGTGCGCGGCCCACGGGCCGGTTTCCGCAGGTGGACTGCAGCGGAGCAGTTCGGGGGTGATGGCCTCGACCAAGGCGGGGATTCCCCCCGACAGGCGCAGGACAAGGCGTGCAGTTGAAACCGTGACCTCGCGCTGCGCGAGCCGGGACACGCGTTGCCGCACCTGGTTCAATTCCAGGGGCCCGAGGACTATGACGTTGTCCGGGGCTTCGGACAAGAGCACCTCGTTGACTTCAGCATTCCAGTCCAGACGGGTTGAGAGCACCACCAGTTGGAGCTTGTGCATCGAAGCCACGGTCATCAGGACATAAGCGCTGGCGGGATCCAGGTACTGCCCATCCTGCACCACCAGCAGCTGTCGGCTTGTCTCATTCGCCAGGTGAAGGCTCAGCAGCCTCGCCGCATGGGGAATGGTGATGGAGGCACCCTTGGACAGCTGCAGCAGCTCCGCCAGCGCGCCTAGCGGTTCATTCATCCCCGCCGGGTCGCATTTCAGCATTGCCGGCTGCTCACCGGGATGAGTGATCCGCATGGTCTGGGTCAGGAGCTCGAATTTCCCCATGCCCGGCGAACCGAGGATCAGCACGGTCGGGCAGCCTGGTGTCGCCAAAAACGTCGCAAGCTGGTCCGACGGCTGGCCCAGGGCGTACATCGGCTCAGGCATTTTCGGCACCTCGCGGTCTTTGTCCGCGTAGTGCCGCATACTGTTGCGAAGCACAACTAGTGATGGAGGGGATTTTGGAATAAGTGGTCGATTCAGCGATCATTATTCCCCTCTGGTGCGAGCCCATGTACCGGCGCCTTGAAAATCGCCGTCTAACTACCAACAATATTTCATTGGCACACTAAATGGGCGCGTAGGAGACGAAACCTATGCCCTCATCTGCGATCTGACCTGCCACTGGATCCGGGCCCCGAAAACCCGATTCGGGTTGCGACCTGCGCAATTCCGATTCCCCGAGTCCACGGATGCTTTCCACATGGCGCAAAATTCATACTCAGTAATTTCTCGATTCTCCAATTCGCATACTTTAAGGGTTGTATTTAGCCGTATGCTGGGCATGCCCCGGAGAATTGCTGATTCGGCGGCATCCACGCTCGCGCGTCGTCAGACGCATCATTGGGGGATGAAATGGGCTTTGTCATGGGGATGACACGCCGCTTTATAAAGACACTCAGCCGGACCGCGAGGATCGCCGCGGCGGCTTGTTCTGCGTTGGCACTGGTCGCCGTCGGATTGACGGCGGTTCCCGCAGTTGCGGTAACACCCGGTTGCGGCCCGGACGTCAACGCCATCGTCTGCGAAAACTCCAAAGCGGGGACGTCCTTCGACGAATGGGACATCGACGGTGCCGGGGACGACTCCATCCAGGGATTCGCCACCGACATCAGCGTCAACGTGGGCCAGCGCGTCGACTTCAAGATCGACACGGATGCCAGCGCCTACACCATAGACATCTACCGCACCGGTTGGTACCAGGGCCTGGGCGCCCGCAAGATTGCCTCGGTGCAACCTAGCGTTCCGCTCCCCCAACACCAGCGCGATTGCCGCACCGACGTCACCACGGAACTGACCGACTGCGGCACATGGGATGTCTCCGCGTCCTGGGACGTCCCGGCTGACGCCGTCTCCGGGGTGTACCTGGCCAAGCTCACGCGCAAGGACACCGGCGGATCCAGCCACATCACCTTCATCGTGCGCAACGAGGCAAGCACTTCCGACGTGCTGGTCCAGACCTCGGATCCCACCTGGCACGCCTACAACCTGTACGGCGGCTCGGATTTCTACTCCGGCGCGGACAACGGCCGAGCCTTCAAGCTCAGCTACAACCGGCCCTTCGCCACCCGGGCGGGCGTGGAGGCCCGCGACTTCTACTTCGGGGCCGAATACCCGCTGGTGCGCTTTCTGGAGCGCAACGGCTACGACGTCAGCTACTTCTCCGGCGTGGACACGGACCGGCACGGGCAGCTGCTGAAGAACCACAAGGTCTTCGTCTCCGTGGGACACGACGAATACTGGTCGGGCCAGCAGCGCAAGAACGTCGAGGACGCCCGGGACGCAGGCGTCAACTTGCAGTTCCTGACCGGCAACGAGGTGTACTGGCGCACCCGCTACGAGAAGTCGCCCACTGACCAGAAGGACTACCGCACGCTGGTCACCTACAAGGAAACCTGGGGCAACAACAAGATCGATCCGGCCACCGAATGGACCGGAACATGGCGCGACCCGCGCTTCGCCTCGACCGCCAACGGCGGCGGACTTCCGGAAAACGGACTGACCGGCACCGCCTACGTGGTCAACAGCGGGGATTTGCCAGTGACAGTGAATGCCGAGGAAGGCAAGATGCGCCTGTGGCGCGATACGCCGCTGAATGCGCAAAGCCCGGGCAGCAAAACCGAGCTTGCCCCGCACACCGTGGGCTACGAATCAAATGAAGATCTGCCCAACGGCTTCCGCCCGCCGGGATTGATCCACCTGTCCACCACCACTGGCCAGGTGCCCGAATACCTGCAGGACTTCGGCAATACCGTGGCCGCTGGCAATACCACCCACCATACGACCATGTACCGCGCGGCCAGCGGGGCACTGGTCTTCTCCACCGGCTCGGTGCAGTGGTCCTGGGGCCTGGACCAGTGGCATGACGGCAATGGCGCGCCGGCCGACTCCCGCATGCAGCAGGCCCAGGTCAACCTGCTCGCTGACATGGACAGCCTGCCGACCACCTTGATGAGCGGGCTGGTTATGCCCACCGCCCCCAAGGACACCACGGCGCCCACTGTCAACGTGACCACCGCGCCCACCGGATCGGTGCGCAACGGAGAGAAAATCACCGTCAAGGGCACAGCCAGCGACACCGGCGGCAGGGTCGCCGCCGTGGAGTACTCCTTCGACGGCGGAACCACCTGGAAGGCCGCCCAGGGATCGAGCAACTGGAGCTTCACCGCGGTGCAGGAAGGCAGCGGCGAGGAGCAGCTGCTGGTGCGCGCGGTGGACGACTCCGCGAACTATCCGCAGCAGGCCACCGAAGTGCCGCTGCAGATCACCGGGCCCTACAGCGTCTTCGGCCAACGGGTGCCGGACACCGCTGATGCCGGCGACTCGGCGGCAGTGGAACTGGGCCTGCGATTCACCGCGCAGACCGACGGGTACGTGACAGGGGTGCGCTTCTACAAGTCCAAGGCCAACACCGGCACGCACACCGGAACGCTGTGGTCGCTGAACGGCACCGAGCTGGCCACCGTGACGTTCTCCAACGAATCCGCCGAAGGCTGGCAGACCGCAAGCTTCGCCAAGCCGGTGGAAGCCCGGGCCGGAGACGAGTTCGTGGTCTCCTACCACGCGCCGAACGGGCACTACTCGGCGGTCACCCAGGACTTCGCCTACCGCGGATCCGAGGCGAACCCGATCGGCGCCGCCGGAGGCTTCGGGGTCCCGTCGGCAGGCCTGTTCACCAGCGGCACCGGCTTCCCCACACGTGACTGGGACCGGGCGAACTACTTCGTCGACGCGGTCTTCGAAACCGGGGAATCCATCAGCCTCAACGCCTACGGCCACTCCCCAATCGACACCGCGCGCAGCGTCCCGACCACCACACCCATCACGGCCACCCTGTCCAAGAAGGTGGATCCCGGGTCGGTCCAGATCACGCTGAAGGACGGCTCCAATACGGCAGTGCCGGGCAGCACCGCCTATGACGCGGCAACACGCAAGGCGGTTTTCACCCCGCAGGCGGAACTGTCCAAGGGCACCACCTACACGGCGCAGGTCACCGCCACCGATACCACCGGCAACGCGGTGAGCAGCGGAGGCACCTGGAGCTTCACCACGGTGCTTGCCACGCCGGCGGATCCCAACGACTGCCCGTGCGGCCTGTACCGGGATGCGGAAGTTCCCGCCGTGCCGGCCGTCAATGACGGCCAGCCGGTCACCCTGGGAACCCGCTTCTCCGCCACCGAAGACGGACAGCTGCTCGGACTGGAGTTCTACCGCAGCCCGGGTGAGACCGGAGCGCACACCGGATGGCTGTATTCCGCCACCGGACAGCAGCTCGCCGAAGCCACCTTCCCGGATGACTCGGCCGTCGGCTGGCAGTACGCCGCCTTCGACACCCCGGTGACCATCTCCGCGAACACCGAGTACGTGGCGGCCTACCGCAGCAACGGTATCTACCCGGTCTCCCCCGGTGCACTGGGCAGCCCGACGCAGGTCGGCCCGCTGCGCACCAGCGCTTCGGCAGGGCACTACACCTATGGCGACCAGTTCCCCAACGCGATGGTCTCCAGCAGCTACCTGGTGGACGTCCGCTTCCAGCCGAAGGGCAAACCAGTCAGCCTTGACCAGCGCACCCCGGCCAGCGGCGTCTTCGACGCCCCGGTCGACTCGCGGGTCACCGCGACCTTCAGCCAGCCGCTTCAGGCTGGGGCGCAACTGGAGGTCAGCTCCTCAGGCAACGCCATCGCCGGAACCACGGCGGTGTCGGAGGATGCGAAGAAACTGACCTTCACCCCTGCCGCGCCGCTGCCCGCGGCGAGCGTCATCACCGTCACGCCGAAGAACATCTCCGGTGTGGACACCGGTGCGGCGCAGATCCCTGCGTGGACCTTCCGCACCGCGGGCGGCGATGAGCAGCTGCGCACCTTCCTGGGCGCCCAGGAACCGGCAAACCTCGATCCGTCGGATTCCGCGGCGACTGAGCTTGGCATCAGGCTCACCAGCAGCCAGGACGTCGAGATCCAGGCGCTGCGCTACTACCAGGGTCCGCTGGGATACGGCGAGCACACCGGCAGCGTCTGGGATGCGCAGGGCAACCTGCTGGGCACCGCCCGCTTCCCGGCCACCACCGCCCAAGGATGGCAGACAGCGTTCCTGAGCACCCCGGTCACCTTGGCCGCGGGCGCCGAGTTCACGGTCTCCTACCAGGCACCCAAGGGCGGGTACGTTTTCACCGGAGCTGACTTCGCCAACGGCAAGTCCGATGGCATCCTGTCGCTGAAGGGCTTCAACGGCGTCTTCGGCTACGGCTCCGGGTCCATGCCAAGCAGTTCCTGGAACAACAGCAACTACTTCGCAGACCTGGTCTACCGAAGCCTCTCCGGCTCCGGGCAGCCCACCGAAACGCCATCCCCGAGCAGCTCGGCACCGAGCGACCTGAAGGTCACCTCCCGCAGCCCCGAAGCGCAGGCTTCATCGGTCCAGGCCACCTCTCCGGTGTCCGCCACGTTCAACCGCGCGGTGGCCGAGGGCTCGACCCTATCCCTGAAGCAGGGCGGAACTGCCGTGGGCGGTGCCGCGGCGCTGAACACCGAGCGGACCACGTTGACCTTCACCCCGCAGGCCCCGCTGCAGGCGGACACCGTCTACACCGTGGAATTCTCCATCAGCGGGGAACCCGAAGGCTTCGCCAACCCGTCCTCCTATTCATTCCGGACGGCCGCGGTGCCGGAGGATCCAGCGAACTGCCCGTGCGGACTGTTCGGCAACACCGAGACACCGACAGTCCCGGCGATAGACGACGGAACGCCGGTGACCCTGGGCACCAGGTTCTCCTCGGACGTCGAAGGAAAGCTGACCGGGCTTGAGTTCTACCGGAGCATCGGAGAAACCGGAACGCATACCGGCACGCTGTACTCGACCACGGGCGAGGTGCTGGCAACTGTCCAGTTCCCCGACTCCAACGTTTCCGGCTGGCAGTACGCCGCCTTCGAGACACCGGTGCAGATCCAGCCGAACAACGATTACGTGGCCGCCTACCGCAGCAACGGCATCTATCCGGCGACCCCGGGCAAGTTCGCTGCGGCAACGCAAACCGGGCACCTGAAGACCAGCGCGCAGGCCGGCCACTACACCTACGGCACAGGCTACCCAGCCGGCTCGGTAACCACCAGCTACCTGGTGGATGTCAGGTTTGTCCCGAAGGCCGAGCCGGTCACCGTCACCGAACGCAACCCGGAAGCCGGAGCCTCGAACATCGCCCTGGACAGCACGCTGAGCGCAACCTTCAGCCAGGCGCTGGAAAGCGGAGCCTCGCTGAAGGTCAGCGGCCCGGACGGCGAGATCCAGGGGACCTCGCAGCTGGGCCAGCAGGGCACCACCCTGACGTTCACCCCGGCGGCCGCCCTGCCGGAAAGCAGCGTGCTGACAGTGACGCCGCAGAACATCCGGGGAGTCGACTCCGCCGCGGCCTCCATCGCGCCCTGGACCGTCCACACCTCCGGTGCGGAGATCCAGCTGGACTCCTTCCTGGGAGACCAGGTCCCGCAGACGCTGGATCCGCAGGATACCGGCGAGGTTGAGCTGGGAATGCATCTGGAGGCTTCCGCGGACCTGACGGTCCACGCCATCCGCTACTACCGCGGCAGCACCGGAACCGGGGCATCCAGCGGAAGCCTATGGGACTCCCAAGGCAACCTGCTGGCCACCACGACCTTCGGGCCGGCCGCGGCTCCAGGCTGGTACACCGCCTACCTGAGCGCACCGGTGGCGATCAGCTCCGGCGAGCAGTTCACGGTCTCCTACCACGCGCCCAACGGCGGGTATGTCGTCACTGGTGCGGACTTCGCCAACGGGAAGAGCAACGCGGCGTTGAGCCTGTCGGGCAGCAACGGGTTGTACGCCTACGGCTCCGGCAGCAGGCCGACCAGCTCCTGGAACCACAGCAACTACTTCGCGGATCTGCTGTATTCGGTGACGCAGGCCCCGGCGGCCCGGAAAGCCGCGGGCGGCCCTGCCCCGGCGAAGCAGGACTCCGGTACGCCAGCCGAATCCCCGGCACCGGAGACAACGACGCCGTCTCAGACTGCCGCTTCCTCCGGGCCAGACCAGCCCTCGGAAACTGCCACACCCACCGCGGACGCCGATGAAACACCAACCCCGACGCCAAGCGACACGGACCACGCGGCGCAGCAGCCCTCCAGGCCACCTGAGGCTTGAGAGCAATAGGAGAACCGCAGACGCGGGCACACGGGTTGCAAAGGGAGCAGACGTCGAAAAACATGCGTGGCCGGGGAGAAACATTTCTCCCCGGCCACGCATTCTTTTGTCCCGCCCCTGGCGCCGCCAGGCTAACCGGCCGTTCGCACGACCGATGGCGACCATGCGTGCTCGATGAGCACTTCGGGTTCTGCCTCCGCACGGGCATCAATGACGTAGACGTCGCTGTCGCCCAATTCTCCGGCCCGCGGAACACCGTAGAGCAGCCGGTCGTTGTCCAGCCATTCAAGCTGGTCGTCGAATCCGTCACGCAAGCCGATGATCGTTTCCTTGCCGGTTTTCAGATCAAGCACAGCGATGTCCCAATGCACCGTCGCTCCCAAACCGGTGCGTTTCTTGTAGGCGACACGGCTCCGGTCCGGGGATACCGAAGGGCACTCGGCGTTCTCGATGACCGACGTCAAGGTCTTGGCGGAGAAACTCCCCCTCATCAGCCAGGTTTTGCCTCCGGAGGCGACGGTCACGTAGAACTCGTTTTCGGAGACGAAGCTGACACCCCAGACGTTGCGGTCCACGGCAGTGAGCTCCTCGCCGTCAACCATCATGGTGAAGTCTTCAAGGTTTCCATACCCGGTGCCGTCGGCCCTGGTCACCGTGGTCTCGGTGGAAAAGCTCCCGGCCGCGTAGGAATGACCTGTCACGAATGACGTGGTCGCCACCAGCCCGCCGTCAGAAATACGGGTGCGGCTCGGGATGCCCGGAAGCGGCAGGGTTTCAACAAGATTTCCCTCAGCGTCGAGCACGTCGTTCTCGAAGGTCGTGGGGATTCCACGGCGTGTCTTCATGCATGACACCAGCCCCGCGCGCTCGGCCACCCGGTCGCAGGAGATGTCCGTCAAGGCACGCTGGCCTGACGGCGCATTCAGGGCAACGGCGGCCATTGAACCGTAGCCCTCGCCCGGGGCGGTATTGCGGAAAACGATGCGGTCACCTTCCGGCATGGAATCGCGCAGTGCAGCCGCCGAGGCGCCGCTTGTGCGTTCCTGGTAGCGCTGGAAGGCCTGCACGCTGTAGACGCCGGCAGCACCGAGCACCAGCACCGCAATGACTATCAGGACCAATGTCCTCTTTTTTCCTAGGCCCTTGGGCTCCGTATCGCTCATCAGTTCTCTTCAGCTGGCTGGGAGGATTTTCCGAGCAAAAGATACCAAGCCAGCGGGACTACGAGCAAAAGCAGGGCTGCGGCGCCGAGCAGGGCGAGGTTCGCCCCGAACAACACCCACAGCACGCCGAAGCCCGTGGCGGACAGCAAGCGGGCCACGGCCACCACCGTCTGCGCAGCGCCGATGCCAGTGGACACCGACCCCTCCGGCGACAGCTGGCCAGCCAGGGCCGCCAGCACGCCGTCGGTCGCCGCGTAGAACAGCCCCAGCGCCGCCAGCGCCGAAACGATGAAGATCAGCGATCCTCCCCCGCTGGCGCACAGGTACGCGAGAGCCAAGGCGAGATGGCCCAAGACGAATACCGCGGCCCGGGACGTCCGGTCTGCGAGCTTGCCCAGCGGGATTGCCAGTAGCAGGAACACCAGGTTTGAACCGACGAATAGCAGCGGGAACCAGAAGTAGTCCATCGTCCCGTGCGCCATCAGCGCCAGGTATACGAAACCGTCGCCGACCGTCAGCAGTCCGAGCAAGCCGGCGGCGCACAGCATCCTGCCCATCCGCCCGCGGGACAGCATCCGCAGCATCGGCTTGAATTTCAGCGCCCGGATGCTCCGTCCCGGCTCCTCCGCCGTAGCAGCCGGCGAGTTGTGGGCCTGCGCTGCAGGAAGCGGCTTCGCTCCCAGCTTGCGATTGGGCACTACCAGCACGAGTACCGCAACACCGAGAATCGCCACGGCCAATGACAGTACGAAGACCGCCCGGTATCCGTCCGGTACCAGGAGCAGGACGACAAATGCCAGCATCGGACCCACCGTGGCTCCAATGGTGTCCAGCAGCCGGTGCAGGCCGAAGGAGCGCGCCAAATGCTCGGGCTGGGAGGCCTGCTGGATCATTGCATCGCGCGGTGCCGTGCGGATGCCCTTGCCCACGCGGTCCACGCCGATCACCGCCGCGATGCCGGCGAAGCCCGTGGCAAACAGCAGACCGACACGGGCCACCATTGACAGCCCGTAACCTGCGACAGCTACCGGTTTGGGCCGGCTGGTCTGGTCAGCGGCGTAACCGGCGGCGATGCGGACCAGCGCGCTGGCCGACTGGTTCAGGCCTTCGAAAAATCCATAGGCAATCATGGACAGTCCCAGTGCACCGGTGATGTACATGGGAAGGATGGCAGCGACGGATTCCGAGGAGATGTCGGTCAGCATGCTCACGATGCCCAGGGCAATGACCGTCGGAGAGGCCTTGAACGCCACCTGGGCGGCCCGCGAAGTGTTGGACGCCTTGTTGCTTCTCCAATCCGAGAGGCTCAGATACATTCCCTAGTCCTCGACCTTGAAAACGCCGGCGGCGTTGATTTCGGTCAGTCCTGTGGGCAGCTGGTGCAGCGTCACCGTGGCCGTGTCCTGACCGAATCCCGCCTGCAACCGGGTGCTCCCGTCAGCGTCGGTACTGGTGCTCGCCAGCCACTGGAGATCCTTGAAGTGCGACTCGTAGAACGCGAGGACGTCCTCTACGCTCTGCTTGCTTCGCCCCTGCACTCCAACCATGACCATCGAAGACTGCACGGATACCGAAGACTTCTCTACATCGGAAGATTGTGGCAAAGGAAGCGCTTTTTTGGGGAATCCCTTAGTCAGTTTCCCTTCTGCGGTGGCGGCTTTTGGCGCCTTTTTCAAGACGTCCGTGCGTGGTTCAGTTGAAGGTAAGCCACTTGGTGACGGCGACGACTCAGCCTTGATTTCCAATCGCCTGTCCGGCGCGCTCGGCTTCGGATCCCAACTAGGCCTCGTCGGCTGTGCCTGAGGATCTACTGCAAGACTGTCTTTGTCAGACTGATTGCCGTCTGCAGATGAGGTCGGAGCAGCAGTTGTATTCGTCTGCGGTGTTTGCGAAACCTGAGGTGATTCATCGGCTGCTTTGTCGCTTGATTGCCCGTCCGGAGAAATTTGATCCGTCTGGTCCGATGCTTTGCTATTGCCGGCCTGATTTAGCCCGTAACCGACGCCAAAAAGTAGCGCCGCGATTGCAAGCATGACGATGATAATTGTCCTGATTTTCATTTTTCCCCCAACGTTACCCCTTCCCCCAAGAAGGCACGATAACTCCCACAATCAAGCTTATGACAGTGTCACCGTCTGGCATAGCACCTGTGCGAATTCAGCGCTCATGTCCGACCAAGACCAGCCGTATCAACTGATGTCTGGGGACCGCTGACTCCAAAATTTCTCGCCGGCCAGCCACCTTTGCCGATTTCGAGCAGGCTGGCGTTGGCTACGGCGGAAGTTTGGAGCGCGGCGTTGGGACAAGATGAGTCGGGCCGGAGCACATTCTCTATCGTGTTCGATTCGATTCACCTTGCTTCCGGCAAATTTGCGGACGTGCCGCTTCGGGCCGCGTCTTACACTCTACGAATTTTCAGCGGCAGCCGATAGGGCCTTACGCTCGGCTTTGGTGTAGAAGCGATCCTTGAGTTTAAGACATGGTTTTTCCATCCATGCATAGGAAGCGGCCGGAACAGCTAGGCAGAGTACCGCCTTGGCTGCCAACGCTCCTGGTGAGGATCCGAGAAAAGCCAACGCGCCAATAAGAGGTAAGTTCCACAAGTAAATCCCATAGGAACGTTGCCCCACCCAAACCATGGGTTTACTACTTAAGAATCGATGTACAACACCGCGAGTTCGTTGTGCGGCCCAAACAACAATGACCAATCCCAATAGCGGAATTAGAATGATTCCACCTCTTGAGTAGACATTGACAGGAATCCGGCCGTCCACGAAGGCAAAACCGACAAGCACCACGGCGCTCCCCAGAGCCACAACGGATGGAATCTTAACTTGCATTCGATTAAGAAGAAGGGCTGCTGCACACCCAACGAGGAGTTGCCCGGCACGAGTATCCGGCGCGTAATACAGCCGATCTTGACTCCAACCGGCCGTCAAGAACATGATGACCGGATAGACGAGCACAAGGCCAAGCATGGTGAAAGCGACCCAGCGCCATTGCTTGGGCAACTTGAATCCAAGAACCAGCAAGATCGGCCATACAAGATAGAAATGTTCTTCGACGCTGAGTGACCAAGTGGGAAGCATCGAGCCAAGATCGGCCGCGTGGTTGGCGGCGATCCATGAAGACGAATAAGTGATTGCGGCAGCCGTCCCGACAAGCGATTCATGAGCTTGAGGAATTCCGGGCACCAACCAATAGATCAGCGCCCAGACTGATGCAACTAAGAAGAGTGCTGGGAACAATCGCAGAGCACGACGAAGATAGAAGTTCTTGAAACTAAACGCTCCCGAACGCATGATTTCGGCGCTGATGATCTGAGTAATCAAAAATCCGCTGAGCACGAAAAATACATCAACGCCTATATAGCCGCCTGGTAACAAGGTCGTGCGCGCGTGAAATACAACGACAGCCAAGACGGCTAATGCCCGTAGACCGTCAGCTGAGGCAAGTACTTCATTTTTAGAGGCGCTGCAGATTCGCTAGCATCTTTTTCCACAGCTGCCTCGACCTCCAGATTCCGGCAATTCTGATTCATCTGATCAATATGGATAGAACCTTGCATTTGACCACTTGAGACACTGTCAGGCGTCATCATCTTCTTTTTTGGAAGCCACACAAAATTCCTCATCAAAACCCTAAGCGATATTTTTGGGGTCGAATCAGCAACTTCGCGATTCGATTTAAAGACAATTCTTGCACCACACTATCGACCGCTACTTGAACACACAAACAATCTTCCATAAATTACAAAAAATGAATCGCTTAGAATGCCCGCAAATGAGCAGATATGGACCTGTGGAGTCTCGGCCAATTGTTCACAAAATTAAAGATGGATCAATTCGCGAGACTGAGGTGAACTATAACACTTTCTTGTACTCTAAAAATACTCAGACAAGCGCGATTTCGTCCTCTATTTGCACCGGTAATAGAGGAGCTTCTTTCCCCGACTATTATAAGAAACTATCCATAGCCGTATCAAAAATTTGGCTCCTCCGACTTCGCTTGGTCAATCAGCTGAGACGCAACTTTGATTTTCTTAATGCTCAGGTCACAACAACTTGAGAAATCATCCCCGAATTCATTTTCATATCCAGCTGCAAATCAACCTTCCATTCCTCAGATCCGGACCATTCCGATGGCGCCAAACCTCATCGGCCTACACCCTGCGGTTCGCTTTAACTCGCGACTAGTGGAAGGCCGATGGTGGTCCAACTCATTCCCAGTCGACGAGAACACACACGCGGCTTCGGCCTTGCCCCAGCTCGGATACGTTGCGCAGGCTCACTCGCTTAAGTCCTACTCAAACTCAACTTTTCGTCGTCTTTGACGGATAACGAGGGGCCACCAGCCCAAGGGCCTGGCTGACGAGTTTGCCGCACGTTGCTTGGGAGGCCATACACGCAATGTCGACATTTCGATGATGCGAAAGAAGCGACCCTTGATTAGAAGTTCTAGTTTTGGATTCGCGAATGTTATGGCTGTGCATCCGTGCCGCCTTTTGATGAGCATCAGACACAGGCATCCAGAAAATTGGAGATTCATTTATAAAGAAGGGCCGAATGTTGTTACTGCGCTCCACCCGTATATCTGAAAATGGCGCCAGGCGATTCCGCGTCGCTCCGTACCCAGAGTTCTCACGGGTTTAGCTTCCGATTTCGCGTTGCCGATCAGTCACTTGAAATTCTAAGTAATTGAACCATAACCATTGGGAAGCACACTTGCAACCACTTGAAAAACACTGCAATCATCCTGTCGAAGTTCTCGAATAGCACCGGAAGCAACCACGTTGCCTTGCCTGGCCACATTCGAAAAACTAATCTCGACCTTGTCAACGGTCAGCCAGCTGAGCGAACCGTTCTGACCGCTCCTATCTATTTGGAGCGTCATTTCTTGGGGGAAAAATGACTCATATTGAACGCAGCGCCGATGTTTCCGAGCTGTCGGAAATCGGTGAAAATACTAATGTCTGGCATCTGGCGCAGGTCCGAGAAGGTGCGGTTGTAGGACAGGGCTGCAACATTGGACGCGGCGCATACATTGGTCCAGGTGTGACCGTAGGCGACAACTGCAAAATCCAGAACTATGCCTTGGTCTATGAACCCGCACAGTTGGCCGATGGAGTCTTCATCGGCCCGGCTGTGACGCTCACCAACGACTTGAATCCGCGGGCCGTCAATCCCGACGGCACCGCCAAGTCGCATGATGACTGGGACGCAGTAGCGGTAGTAGTGGAAACAGGAGCAGCAATTGGCGCCCGAGCCGTTTGTGTGGCGCCGGTAAGAATTGGGGCATGGTCCACTATCGCGGCCGGAGCCGTGGTCGTAAAAGATGTTCCCGCACATGCACTGGTTGCCGGAGTGCCAGCTAAGCAAATCGGCTGGGTCGGCAAAGCCGGCTACAAGCTCGTGGAAACCTCACCCGGGCTCTGGGTCTGTCCTAAAACAGACGAGTCCTATCGACTAGCAGGCGGCGTCCTGGCAGAGTGCCCAGAGGACGATTCTGCGAACCTACAGCAACCAATTCAAAATCGCTCGCATCACCTTGAGGTGTCCAATGAATCACCTGCATCCACGCATTAAATTGTCGGGCATCGTCGTTGACCTCATGGATCAAAGCGAAGCCGTTCAACATATCATTAACCATGCTTCAGACCCGCAAGACAGCGCTCTTTCTGTGGTTTCAGCCAACCTGGACCATATCGTGCAATTCGGGCATGGCAGCCGCTGGGATGGCAGTATCGGCCATTCACTAAATCCGACATTCCCACTGCGGGATACAGACACCCTGCAAGATCCGAAGGCAATGTCTTGGTTGACCCTGCTTGATGGTGCTCCTTTGGTTAAGCGATCACGCCAGCTCACGGGACGACAGTGGCCCCGTCTGGCGGGCAGCGATCTCATCGGCCCGATTCTTGACGAAGCAGAATCCAAGAAGTTGTCAGTAGGGTTCTTGGGAGGCTCGCCGCATGTACAGCAGCAGCTTGCGCATCAGCTGGCAGAACAGCGACCCGATCTAGAGGTCACAGGATTCTGGGCGCCGGATCGCAAAGACCTTCAAGACCACGAATACAGCGTTTCGCTCGCGGCGCAGATCAAGGATTCGAAGACCGATATTCTCGTCGTTGGACTAGGCAAGCCTCGACAGGAACTTTGGATGGCTTCCTACGGATCATCAACCGGGGCCAAGGTGCTCCTAGCCTTTGGCGCAGTCGTTGATTTTCTTGCTGGCGCCGTCAAGCGAGCTCCATCTTGGGTTGCTCTGAACGGTATGGAATGGGCTTGGCGCCTTGCCTTGGAACCAAAGCGGCTCTCGCAGCGCTACCTCTTGCACAACCCTCCTGGACTTGCCATGATCAGACAGGATGGAAGCATGTTGGCAGCTTCAGGGCCGGTTCCAATGCCCACAAACTATGCAGTCGCGCCTGTGCGTGGACTCAAAGCGTTCGGCCGCTTTGTCGGACCCGACGCGCATGCGGATGTCACCGTCTTGGCTGTTACTTATAACAATGCAGATTCCGTGGAAGCACTGATAGCAAGCCTGCGCGAGCAGGCGCTGACGTTGGATCTGCGTGTCATCGTCGCAGACAACGGCTCCACAGATGAAACCGTTGCGATGCTGGGCACTTATCCAGATGTGATCTGCGTGCCGACCGGTGCCAATCTGGGCTACGCTGGCGGGATCAATCATATCCGGGGGCTTTCCGGAGATTGCGACGCCGTACTGGTCCTCAACCCGGATCTGACCGTAAATCCGGGGGCGATTTCCGCCATGCTTCGAAGGATGCAGCTGTCGGGTGCAGGCATCGTCGTTCCGCGCTTACTTCAACCAAACGGCGAAACATACGTTTCACTGCGCAGGGAACCTACGATCACGCGCGCAGTGGGTGACGCGTTCTTTGGTGAGCGTTTTTCGCAGCGCCCAGGCTGGGCCTCGGAAATCGATTTTGATCGCGAAAGTTACGAGCATCCACACCGAGTGGAATGGGCAACTGGCGCAGCCGTTATGGTGGAGCGCAGGCTTCATGAACTGCTTGGTGCCTGGGATGAACAGTTTTTCCTATATTCCGAGGAGACTGACTACTTCAGACGTGCCAGAGAAGAGGGCGCGCAATGCTGGTACGAGCCAAAAGCTGTCATGATGCATCAAATGGGTGGATCTGGGTCTTCCACAGCACTGAACGCCCTTATGGCAGTGAACCGAGTGAAGTACGTTCGAAAACATCATTCGGCGCGCTTCGCCCAGCTGTATCTGCAAATTGTCCGTTTACACGAGTTGCTGCGCATTACGCGCCCTGCCCACCGCGGCATCTATCGAATCGTGGCCAACGAACGACTGTGGGATAGTCTTCCTGCAGCAGAGACCGATTCAGTAGAACTGGGTCATTTTCCGTTCGGAAGCATAATTATCCCGGCGCACAACGAGTCTGATGTTATACGTCAGACGCTGATGCCGCTTGCTGAATTGGCGGAGCTCAATTTGGTAAAGGTCGTTGTCGCCTGCAATGGATGCACCGACAACACCGCTCAAATTGCCAGGTCCTTCAAGGGAGTGGAGGTTCTTGAAACTGAAGTACCGTCAAAGGTCTTTGCGCTGAACCTGGCCGAAGAAGCCGCCGGAGACTGCTTTCCTCGGCTTTACCTTGATGCTGACATCGTTATCACTCCGTCGGCTTTACGAACGACCTTTGAACACCTTGGGGCGGAAGCAACACTATCTGCGCGACCTGCGTTCGAATACGATTCGAAGAACGCAAGCCCGCTGGTGCGTTCCTTCTACCGTGCCAGGCGGCGTATTCCCTCCACCAGCACGGCGCTGTGGGGGGCCGGGGCCTATGCCCTGAGCCGCAACGGCCGTTCCCGTTTCGCGGAGTTCCCGAGCTTGACAGCAGATGACCTCTACATCGACGAATTGTTCTCGGCCGAAGAGAAAGCCATCTTGCCTACCATTCCCGTCCGCGTTCAGACACCGCGTAACGTGTCCTCTTTGCTTCGGGTCTTGACTCGGAACTACAGGGGCCAACGCGAGGCAAAGAAAGACAAAGACGTACGAAACGAAAGTTCACGACGCACTCTAAGTGAATTGGTCTCCAGCGTCAGTGGTTTTCAGTCACTAGGCGATGCCTGCACCTATGCGTCCTTGGTTTTGATTGCCCGTCGCCGGGCAAAGGCACTGGAAGCGACGGTAGCGCCCCTCTGGGAACGGGACGATTCAAGCCGCACGCAGGCACAAAGCATCGACAAGCAGGGTACCTGATGACAATTCGCCGACGTATTCACACCAGCGGAATTCTGGCCCTGTCGCTGATTCTCGCCGGGTGCAGCAGTGCACCCGGCGAACAACCTGTGAAGTTGAATGCGGAGCCGAATAAACAAGTCAAAGAAAAGGTGTTCGAATCAACGGGTGTTCCTACACCTGAGGAATCGACAGTGCTCAAGACGGTACCTGTCGACGGTGCGAAATCATCAACCGAAAAAATCAAGCACCCGTTGCCCACCTCTGATGGATTCTTTCCCTTGGGTGTATGGTTCGCCACCGCTGTGGAGCCCGCAGATATTCAACGGGATAAGGAGATGGGGCTGAATACCTATGTCGAGTTGACCGGGAGCTCAGATGTCGACGCTATTCGAAGCGCAGGCATGATCGCATTCACCAGCTCAACAGTTCCTGAAGCCAATGGGTTCGTTCTCCCCGACGAAGTGGATATGTGGGGACGCGGCGGAGATGCCAAATGGACCGGCAATTCTCCAGGTGAGGGAACTATTTGTGACCCCGCCGAGCAGGCCTGCGGATTTACAATTTTGGAGGAACTCGGCAAGAAAAAATCTCCTGGGCAGATTGACTACGTCAATTACGGCAAGGGTGTCACTTTCTGGGAATCTGCGGAAACGGCTACGCGATTCGTCAGCGACTTCGGCGACATCGTCTCGGCCGACAATTACTGGTTCACGGATACGAACATCTGCGGCGCATCGGAAGGCGGGACGTTGCTTCCAGAGCAACGGGATCTAAGCACCGAAGAATGCAGAAAGGCTTCAAACTACGGTTGGACCATCGATCGACTACGCGATTTGGTCAGGCCTCAAGGGTCGAAGCCCGTGTGGGCCTTCGTCGAAGTAGGTCATCCTGCGGGTGAAGAACAAAGTCCAACTATCAAGCCAGAACAGATCGAGGCAGCCGTATGGAGCAGCATTGTTCATGGCGCCAGAGGAGTCGTCTACTTCAACCATAGTTTTGGAGGGAGCTGCGCCTCTCACAATGTTCTGCGGGACTGCGGCGACGAGCCGAAAGCGACTGTAACTGCACTCAACCAGCGAATTTCAGAACTGGCGCCAGTTCTAAACGCCCCAACGGTGGAATCAGGAGTCTCGGTGACAGGAAATGTCGATGCTCTGGTCAAGTTGAAAGGCAAGAAACTATACATCCTGTTGACGGCGACATCATCTGGTAATCAAGAATATGAGGTGCACGTCCCATGTATCGACGAAGGAACTGCGGTAAAGAGCTTCGCCAAGAAACAAGTTCCAATCTCAGGTGGCAAATTTGCCGATGTCCTGACATCGCATGACCAGCTGGCAGTATTTAGCATTGACGCATCAACCTGCAAGACCACGTCCGGATAGGCAGGCAAGCGTCGATGCACGAAAGGTACACGAGATTCTCGGGTAATGCAGTCGTTTCTGCAAATAACCGCTTCCGGCTTTGCCGGATCAAGGATATCGTGTACTTATAGGGGGAAAAATTGGGGAAAATATGTTGTATAAACGTGTGTTCAAACGCAGTTTTGGGGACTGCGGAGCAATGTCCAGTCATGTATCGGCAGCATGTCTTGTACATAGCTGCTGCCAGACATGACTAAGCCGGGGATCCGTCCGGAATCGAAAGACTCGCACAACACAGTAGCAATATCTAAAGTCCATATGGCCGAAAAACTGATACGTGGCAGTATCACGCAAACTTCGGATGATGGCCGTGGATACTACTTGTTGAAGATCGCATTGTTCTCGATCTTCGCCATTCCGTCAAGCATGGTGTTGGAACCAATTGGTGCGTCTGGATCAGTCCCGATGTTGCTCGCGTTGTCGTTGTCTGCAGTCTGGTTCGCTTCAAGTATTTTCGGACTCCATAACCCACTGGAAGATAAACATCCAGGGCGTTTCGCTTTGGGAGCGCTGGTGATAGCAACGTGCCTATCCTATGTTGCGATGTTTTCCGGTTGGACAGGCGGTAGCAATATCACCACGCGGGCAGCCGCTGATCGCTGGTTGCTCCTAATCGCAGCAAGCGCTGGATTGATGCTGACAGTTACCCATGCTGCGCGTTCTGTTGACGGAATTTTGCGAATCGTACGCCCGTTCATAGCTGGCGCTGTAGTCTGCTCAGTCATTGCGGCCATTCAGTTTACGTTGCGAATCAATCCAGTGGAATGGATCCAGCAGGCTATGCCCGGATTCACCTACAACGGTGGGGATACGACTTTTCAGGTTCGCGGAACTTTTCTTCGTGTTGCCGGCACCACTTTTACATCAATTGAGCTGGCAGTTGTCTCTGCGATGGTGCTTCCTCTTGCAATCTGGCGGGCGTTATACGATCCCAAAGGTAGCAAAATGCTTCACTGGCTAGGTTGCGCACTGCTGACGTTCTCGATGGTGGCAACTGTCTCCCGATCGAGCATTCTCGGCCTAGTAGTCTCCCTTCTCATCTTCTTTCCTTTCCTGCCGGCACTTGCCCGAAAATGGGCAACCTTAATTATTCCTGTGGTTGGAGCGCTCGTATTTCTCACGATACCGGGAATGGTGACCACACTGACAGGATCTCTATTCTCTGGAACATCTGACCCTTCCATCAGCACACGAACCGATAATTATCCTCGTGTTGCTCGGATGATCGACGCAAATCCTGTATTGGGGTTAGGCCCTGGCAACTACATACCGGACTTCGCCATCTACTTCCTTGACAATCAGTATTTGAGTGCCGCAGTGACGTTGGGCTTAGTCGGGATGGTAGCCACAATCATGTACTTCGCTGTGCCGGCAGTCTCCACGGCTGTTGCCGCCTGTTCGCTGAAAGACCCAGCGCTCAAATGCTTTGCCGGTGCCGTAACTGCGGGAATTTCAGTGGGCGCTGCGTGTTCGCTAACCTTTGACTCCCTCTCATTTCCGGTTTTCGCCTTGGCATTCCCGGTCTTGTCGGGACTTGGTGGAGTTGCTTGGAATTTGGCCCGCGGAAGACCGTCGCACAAACACAAACTCAGTGGTGCAACAACTTCTACTAAAAAACACAATCGCAGAAAGGTGGGTACCTAATCATGGATCCGCTAGCCGTCCTTAAGACACTTTGGACTTACAAGTTTTGGGTACTGCCTGTACTCATGATTACCATCGCCTCGGGCGTCTATGTCTACCAATTCGGCCCTCGGTCCTACGAATCGAGCATGAGCGTTGCGGTAGTAAATCCAACATTGCCTAGCGAGCGAGAGTTGGAAAAGAATCCAGCCCTGGCGAAATTGAACAAGGACAATCCATACTTGCGTTCATCGGATCCGTCTTTGATCACCGATGTCATGGTTACCCAGCTGAAATCAGCCAGCACGGCGGCTGAAATTGAAGCTGCCGGCCTTGGACCGGAGTATGTGGTGGGCCAGGGCGTGAATAGCAACGGGTTCGTCATCGATATTTCTGGCGTGGCCAGTACCCCGGAGAATGCTGTCGCAACTGCGGTGGCGCTAGGTAAACATCTAGAAAAGAATTTGTACGATGCCCAGAAGATCAACGGGGCTGATGACATGTATCTCTTTACGTCGCTGACTGTGGTCGCTCCAGAGAAACCTACCGAACAGTTTTCAAGCAGGCTACGTTCGGTCATCGTAGTGTTCATCGGCGGCGCCGTTCTCATGCTGACAAGCGTCTCGCTGGGTGTGGCGGTCAAGAAGGCTCGGCTTAGAAAACAGGCTCGCAAGTCCTCTTCTAAGCACAACGGTTCGGACGCGAATGCTGCAGATGCAACTGATGATGCCTCCTCGCACGCGGCTGCTGAACAACCAGATACATCGCAGGAAAACAAGACGGTCGCCCAAGGGCCAGTTCTGGTTCCTGTTGAACGCACACGCAGGATTAGTTCAAGATAGCCAAAAAACCTGCCGGAAATACCCTGAGGTATTTCCGGCAGGTTTTCGTTTCGGAACCTAACCGTGGAACTCTGTGAAAGCCTGACGTCGAACTTCCGAAGGCGTGTTGGACCTAGCCGAAATCATGACTGCAAGATGCTCGCCTCGCACGCCCCTTAGGAATTCCTTCATCCCTTCCTGGTCCAACGGTACTTCGTCCCAATAATTGTGAACCTGGCTAGCATCCGTAGTCAGTAGTGGTTCTGCCTGATCATGGAAGTGTTCTGCGTATACGCCATAGAGCATCATTTCTGAGAAGTGCAGGTTGCGCCCGATTGCGGTGGCCCAATGCTCGCCCGTGGTAATTTCTATGTGTTCCAGCAAATTGGAGACCATTTTTGGCTCCCACAAGCAAGGACACGTTATGTAGTCGGGAAGAGGGCAGGGCCCAGGGTCTTCGAGGCCCAAAAGTCGATGAGAGACTTGATGCCAGATAACGTGCCTCTGCATGTCTTCGGTCACTCCTCCCCTGCGCCGGAACAAGGGGGCTTCCCCCTCATGCGTGTAGCTGTCTGTCGTGACAGGGTTGATGAAGACAATGTCTGAATCGATCAACAGCGCCAAGTCTGCAGCCAAAGAAGCCACGTAGCCCAGCTTCACCAGTTGTTGCACGATCCATCCTCGTAGAGGAGGGAACGGACGAGCCAAATTGATCCAAAGGTTCGCACCGGGAATCCTGAAAATATTCTTGGGAAGAAGGCTATCCACCCCGATAATTTTCGTTCGTTCATTGGCCATGTCGGCGAAAAGGTTCAAATCGCGATTGGGCACGAGGATATGGTGTTCGATGTCAGGTGAACAATACTTCATGACAGAAGCATTGAGGTCACGACAAAGTTCCGCATCTGGGCGATAGCTGGGTGTCACAACCACCATGGTCTTTTTGGGTCTGGTTGAATCAGTCATCTTAACCCCTCGCTTTCTACCGGGTCGATAATCGGGATTGACCGAAGAATCGGCCAGCCTTGATAAGAAACTACGGTTCCTTAATTGTCGATACGCTCTTCAACGTGCCTTGAGCTTCTCCGTGTTCCGATGGTGTATTACCAACGGGCGAATGGCCAATCAGTTCGGAGAACTGGCGGGCCCGTTGGCGCCAGCTATGGTTCTTGGCGAAATTGCGCCGTTGTTCTTCCTCGGCCATGTCCCACGAAGCGTCCAAAAGTTCGAGCG
This sequence comes from Glutamicibacter soli, assembly GCF_003309065.1. Taxonomy (GTDB): domain Bacteria; phylum Actinomycetota; class Actinomycetes; order Actinomycetales; family Micrococcaceae; genus Glutamicibacter; species Glutamicibacter soli. Next base: position 150,195 of record NZ_POAF01000007.1, read on the forward strand.
TACGCCCGACAAATGAAGCAGTGTCTTTTGCCCCGTAGATTTGGTCGCATTGCAGCCAATCCACAGCTGGTGAAGAGGTAGCCACAACAGGGACTCCGGCGGCCAGATATTCCAGGGTCTTGAGCGGAAAACTCGATCGATTGAATTCGGTATCAGCGTATGGAGTGATACCCACACTGACTCTTGCGAGATACTGCTGGAGCTCGGTAGAAGAAACCGCGCCGACCCATTGGACATTCTCGGATTCCAAAAATCTCGTCAGCTTCGAACCAAAGGCTTTGTCAGTATCGGTGCGCGGTCCAGCCACGAGTATACGAACGCCGCTAAGCTGTAGCTGCTCAAGAATTTCGAGATCCAGTCTCTCGTTCAGTTGCCCAAACAGGCCTATTTCCCGGCGACGGCGCACTTCACCCCGTGGAGATATTTCGGGGCATCCATTGGGAAAGACAATTCCCCTCGAAAATGATGCGGTCTTATTCAGGCTCTCCAGAAGTACCGGGGTAACAGCAGCGACAACATCTGCCGCGCTAAGGTTCCGGGCAACGATTTTTCGCATGTATTGCTGCGAGAATCCAGTCAGGTGTGCGCTGCTTAGCCAGTCATCGGTGACGTAGAAGATTCGTTGTCCAGTGTTCACGGATGGAAACCGGGCTATCGGAAAAGCTACGACTGTTGCAATGGGACTGCGCCCCATCGTCCGCAAGGCAGTCTGAATATTTCGTTGGAGTATCCAACTAGTAATTCTTCGTATTACAGGTCTGGTAATACCAGGCAAAGTGTAGATGGGCAGGCGCCAAACTCGCGGCTGAACTTGCTTGATCTCTTGAGAGGCAATAGCACCCTTTGGGAGTCGCACCGGTGGGTCAACCCAAATTACGTCAAAGTGCTCTGCAAGCTCGTCAACAAGTCGACGATCTGTACCTGGAACGCTGTCCCATGACGTACCTGCAATCCAAAGAATTGTGTCTGGGATAGCCATACTATTCAGCCCCTACGCGGTGTACTTGTGGACGTTCCGTGACGATCGGGGAAGCATTAAAATCATCGTCTTTTATGGTCCTCCCTCGCAGGTTGGACCATCGTCGGCGGAACTCATAATTTGCTAATTTATACAGGCTCGCAAGCCCATGAAGGCGTTCGTTGGCCCGTTGCGGAGAACTATTCAGAGCTGCTTCATAGGCTTCCAGTTGGATCTGCGCTGCACGTTCTAGCGAATAATGCTCCAGCACTGTTTCGAGGGAAAATTGCCCCAGTCGCTCACGTAGGACCGCGTCTGCGATGAGCTGATCAAGAATCTTTGCCAAACGTTCCGGTCCAGCGTGCAAGCTATCGCCGCGACCGTACCACCCGTGCCATCGGAAATCAGGAAGTGAGCGCGAAGTCAGCAGCTTCCAATACCCATTTTCACCTTGAACTATCAATGGCTTTTCAAACGCCATGGCACGGAGAGCGGAACCACCCATGCCTAAGACGACATCAGCGGCCGCATAGGCTTCTCGGGGATCGTTCAGTGAGCCAGTCATCACTACTCGGTGGGGAGTCGCCCCAAGGCCGGCGCTTTCGATTGCGGCTCGCACCTCGGGCTCGGAAGGTCCGTCGCCGACAATGACCAGCTGCACGGGCTGATTGCTTCCAAGCAATGGCAGGGCCTTGATCGCAGCTAAGATTCCCTCAAGTTTTAGTTCAGGAGCAAGCCGTGAAACGACTGCAACGGTGAAGGCCTGATGCGAAAGGTTCCACCGTTCAAAGAACGCATCGGTGGATCCGACCGCGCCCAAGCTGTTATGGTCCAAGTCCACGGGTGGCTCCTGGACAGTTACGATCGAACGACCGGACTCGCGTTCATGATGGGCAATAGCCTCGGTGCCGACGATCAATGGAGTAGTTCGTGGAATGAACGGCGCAACCGACATCGACATCACGGTAGAAACGTGCCGCGTTGCTGGGCGCAGATGGCTAGCGATTGCGCATTCAAGGCTCGGTGGCCATTCAAATCCGTGAAGTATTTGAATATCGCGTTCGTCAATAATCTGAACCAGGGCCTTAACGATGCTCGGCGTAGGTCGAACTCTTGGACGTGGAGCTTCGATGTATTCAAGACCGAGCTCCGAGATCCGGCCGTTGAGCTGACCCGGGTTGCCAAAGATGACACACTCATGTCCCTGATCCCTCAGCGTCGCGGCGATCTCTACCGCGTTCAGCTGGCTGCCGCCGATACCAAAATCGTGTGGAAAAACAAGAATCCTCATTGAAGCTCCTCTTTGGCAACACTTACTGTTGTTGCATCGCCTACTGGTTCCGCCTCGGTTTTGGCCTGTCCAATACCTCGAACTACAGCCAGATCGGCTCGTCGCACATAAAGCATTGTTGCGGTGCAAATGAACGCCAGCGTCCCACCCGCTGCCAGACCCCAGAATGTCGACGGGATAGACAGCGTGATGTAGTAGGACGCGAATCCCACTCCCAGCCCGATTAGGACTGGCGATAGTGCACGGCGGACAATGGCTGAGATCTTGACCCCAGCCCGCGAAAGCTGGAAGCCGTACATTGGCAGGATTACCAACCAGGAAACCAAAGCGTGCGCAGCGCTCAGGCCGACCAACCCGCGGAGATATCCACCCAGCAGCAAGGCCGGAACCATGATGCAGAGGCTCACGAGCTGCACCGCGAAAACTGTTCCGGTGCGTCCAAGAACTACCAGGTAGTCGTACATCAGTTCATAGGCAAGGCGCACCAGCGCCGAGAAAACCAAGAATGACAGAACTGCAGCTGACGGAAGCCATTGGGAACCGTAGATAAATTCAACAAGGGATCTCGAAGCGCCGGAGACGAATGCGAACAACGGAACAGTACACACCGCAAGCAGCCCCATGAGCGTACTCATGGTACGTCCCAACCCCGCGGGGTTCGCTTGCAGATGCGAGAATGCCGCCGGTGCAACCCGCCGAAGCGGTTGGGAAACGATGCTCATCGGCCAGCTGGACAGATTGAAGGCCAGGACATAGAAGCCCAGCGCCGTTGCGCCCAGAGCAGCGCCAACGGTCAATTGGTCTGCATAACCAACAGCGAAAACGACGATACTCGAGCCTGCAAGGGGAAGACCGAATCGGAGAAGTTGCGGGGCAACTTCTCGATTCCAGCCGAAGCGGTAAGGAAGCGGCGACGCGGCCAGGAACATCACGCCGGAAATCAATGATCCAGCGAGCCGGCCGATCGCAAGCGACATCGCCCCGAATCCCATCAGCGCAAGAACAAGGGAAATGATGGCCCCGACCCATACATTGGTCTGGTCAATAACCATACGCGTGCGTTCTTGGAATCTGCGCTGAAGCAGAGCAGCCGGCGTTGCGACCGCACCGTTGATCAAGACACTGACCAGAAGCAGCTGGATCACCTTTGTAGCTTCGGGATCCCCCATTGCCGTGGCTACCGCCGGTGTCAGGACATAGGCACCGCAGAAAATGATGATGCTCGCGACAACGGATATCGTATTGACCGTGGGAGCGATGTGTTTGGGGTCTTGAGGCCAACGCACGATTGCCAGGCTGACGCCCAGCTCGTTGAAGCTCAAAATGGCCATGAGAACGACCAAGGCTACCGCAAAGGTGCCAAACTCTTCCGGTCCGAGAACACGGGCCAAAACGATCCCGATGCCAAGCGTGGCAAAACGCGCCACAATGGTGTTCAGAAGGCTCCACCCGAAGGCGCTTGATGCTCCGGGACCTCCTCGTCTTTTTTCCAGACGCCGACGGCCTTTGGTCTTCATCGTGATACTGCCGCATTGAGGGCCTGGACCACCCGCTGCTGCTGTTCCTCGGTGATGTGCGGGTACAGCGGCAGCGACAGGATTCGCCCGGCGGCCTGCTCGGCCACGGGGAAGGAGCCTGCGCCGTAGCCCAGGTGCTCGAATGCAGGGGTCAGGTGCACCGGATCCGGGTAGTGGATGCCGGCGCCGATGCCCGCCTCGTTCAGTTCGGCCAGCACCCGGTCGCGTTCCTCGACCTGGACGACGTACAGGTGCCACACGTCCTCGTTGCCCTCGGCCTGCTGCGGCAGGACAACACCCGGAACATCCGCCAGCAGTTCAGAGTAGCGGGCCGCGGCGTCGCGGCGCAGCTGGTTCCAGCCGGCCAGGCGCTCCAGCTTGGCGCTGAGCACCACCGCCTGCACCGCATCCAGCCGGGAATTGCGTCCCACTGCCTCGTGCACGTACTTCACGCGGCTGCCGTGGGCCGAGAGCAGGCGGACCCGCTCGGCGAGCTCGGGGTCGTTGGTGAGCACCGCGCCGGCGTCGCCGGCCGCGCCCAGGTTCTTGCCCGGGTAGAAGCTGGTGCCTGCAACGCGGCCCAGGGTTCCGGCATTGCGCCCGAAGCGGGTGGCGCCCTGCGACTGCGCCGCATCCTCGATGATCACCGCGCCGCAGGCGGCAGCGATGGGCTCAAGTTCCTCCACGAAGGCGGTCTGGCCGTACAGGTGCACCGGGATGATCGCCTTGGTCCGCTCGGTTACGGCTTCGGCCGCAGCCAGCGGGTCGATGAGCAGATGCTGCGGATCAACATCCACTGGCACCACGATGGCTCCTACCAGGCTGACGGCCTCGGCGGTGGCCACGAAGGTGTTGGCCGGGATGATGACCTCGTCCCCGGGGCCCACCCCGGCGGCGCGCAGCGCGAGCTCCAGCGCGTCGGTGCCGTTGCCCACGCCGATGCAGTGCCCCGCCCCGACGAAGCCGGCGTACGCCTGTTCGAAGTCTGCCACGGCCGCGCCGCCGATGAATGCCGTATTCTCAAAGATCCGGGCCAGTGAATCATTAACCTGGTCCTGGACTTCGCGCTGCTGGGCCTTCAGGTCCACCAGCGGAATGGGTGCGTGGGTCGTCATCGCGTTGTTGCTCATCGAGTGGCCTCTTTCAGGCTTGCATTCAAAAGTGTGTTGTTGGTCGGTTCCGGGTTGCGGCCCGGAATCCGGGAGTCCAGCGGGCGGGCCGGATTTCCGGCCCAGGTCTGCCCCGCCGGCAGGTCGGTGATCAGCGCCGCTGCCATGCCGAGCACGGCGCCGCGTCCGATGCGGAGGTTTTCGCGGACCGTGCTGTTGGTGCCCAGGTAGGCTTCGCTGCCAACGTGCACGGTGCCGGCCAGGGTGGCGCCGGCGGCCAGCGTGGCGAAGTCCTCCAGGACATCGTCATGGGTGAGCACCACCCGCGGCATCAAGACCACGTGGCGGCCGATGCGCACGTCGCTGGTGGCCACGGTGCCGGCCAGGATGATGCTGCCGGCGCCCACGCTGACGCTGCCGCCCAGCACCGCGTGGGCGCTGATGTGCGTTGCGTAGCGTTCCTCGGGCAGGTCCAGGCGCCGGGCGATGGCCGCCCGCGACGCGCCCTTGCCTGCGCACAGCAGCAGCTTTTCGCTGCGCCGCACGGCCAGGTCGAGTCCCCCGAGCACCGGCACCCCGTTCACCGAGGTGCCGTGCAGCGCTGCATTGTCATCCAGGATCCCGAGCACCTGGTGGTCGCCAGTCTGCCGGATGGATTCGAGTGTCTCCCGGGCCAGCCCGCTGGCGGCCAGGAGCAGGACCTTGGCCATGCTAGGCTCCGGCGGCGGTCAGCGCGCTGGCGGAGAGCACGCTGGAGATCACGCGGTCCTGTTCCTCTTCCCGAAGGTCGTGGTACAGCGGCAGGATCAGCGTGTTGGCGGTCAGCCGCTCGGTGACCGGCAGTGCAACCGTGTACCCGCTGTGCCCGGCGTAGGCAGGCTGCAGGTGCGAGGCCATGATGCCGCGGCGTGCGGAGATCCCGTCCTCGGCGAGCTTGGCCAGCAGCCCCTCGCGGTCCAGCGGGAACGGGCGGCTCACCTCGATCCAGAATGACTGGTAGTTGGAGGTTCCGTACTCCGGGTCCTGCACGCAGCGCAGCCCCGGCACCCCTGCCAGCTCCTGCTGGTAGCGTGCGGCCAGTTCGCGCCGGCGCACCACCATCTGCTCGAGCTTGGAGAGCTGGACCAGTCCCACGGCCGCCTGCATGTCGGTCATCCGGAAGTTGTAGCCGATCTCCCCGTAGCTTTCCTGCGGGGCCAGCGTGGAGCCGTGGCGGTCCGCCGCGGAGACGTCCATGGCGTGTTCGCGTAGGCGCCGGGCGCGCTGCGCCCACTGCTCGTTGTTCGTGGTGAGCATGCCGCCCTCGCCGGTGGTGAGCAGCTTGCGCGGGTGGAACGACCACGCCGACACGTCGGCGCCCACGCCCACGGGCGCGCCGCGGTAGGTCGAGCCCGCACCGCAGGCGGCGTCCTCGACCAGCGCCAGCCCGCGTTCGTCGCACAGCCGGCGCAACGGCTCCAGGTCCAGCGGCATGCCGCCCTGGTCCACGGCGATGATGGCGGTGGTCTTCGGTGTCAGTGCGGCTTCGATGGTCTGCGCGGTGACATTTCCCGTGGTTTCCTCGACGTCCGCGAACACCGGGCGCGCGCCCAGGTAGGTCGGGGCGTTCGCGGTGGCGATAAACGAGAATGACGGGAGAACCACATCATCCCCTGCCTGCACCCCGGCGACTTTCAAGGCCAGGTGCAGTGCGGTGGTGCAGTTCGAGGCCGCTACCGCATGCCCCGCCTGCTGGTGCTCGGCAAATGCCTGTTCAAATGCTGCGGTGCGCGGGCCTTGTGCGACCCATCCCGAGGCGATGACCTCTGCTACCGCGTCGGATTCGGCCGTCCCCAGCCATGGCTTCATGACGCTGATGCGATCCATGATTCTTCCCCCAAAAAATCGTTGTTCGCGTGTTGATCCACAAATGTAGTGCGTACGCGCTGTTTTGCCTAGTGGCTTGCGGCGACCGGCTTCTTCAGCAGGTGGCCGGCGGCGACTTCCTCGCGCAGCGGTTCCCACCAGGTGACCAGCCGGCGCAGTCCCTCTTCCAAGCCCACGGTGGACTCGAAGCCGAGGTCGCGGCGGGCCGCGCTGGTGTCGGCCAGGCGGCGGACCACCGAGTTCACCGAGCGTTCCGGACCATATTCAATGTGCAAATCCGAGCCCATGACCTTCAGCAAGGTTTCGGCCAGCTGCTTGAGGCTGGTTTCCGTGCCGCTGGCCACGTTGTAGATGCCTTCGCGGATCGGGCTGGCGGCAGCGAGCAGGTTTGCGCGCGCAATGTCCTCGGAGAACACGAAGTCCATGGTCTGCGAGCCGTCGCCGAAGATCAGCGGCGGCAGCCCGTCGGCAATACGTTCCATCCAGCGCACCAGCACCTCGGTGTAGGCGCCGTGCACGTCCATGCGCGGTCCGTAGACGTTGAAGTAGCGCAGGAGCGTGTAGTCCAACCCGTACATGGCGTGGAAGCTCTTGAGCAGGCCCTCGTTGAAGGTCTTGGCCGCGCCGTACAGCGTGTCGTTGTTGTACGGGTGGTGGCGTTCGGTGGTCGGGAACTGCTCGGCCATGCCGTAGACCGACGCGCTGGATGCGGCGATAACCTTCGGGATCTTGGCCTCCACCGCCGCCTCGATGACGTTGTAGGTTCCGTTGACCATGACGTCCACGGCCAGGCGCGGCTCCTCTGCGCACTGGGTGATGCGGATGGCCGCCTGGTGGAAGACCACGTCCTTGCCTTCGGTGACCTCGCGGACCAGTTCGCGGTCGGCAATGTCGCCCTCGATGAGGTTCACGCGGCCGCTGGACAGGGCTTCGGTGATGTTGCCGCGGCGTCCGCGGACCAGGTTGTCCAGGATGTCCACCTGTTCGGCGCCGGCGGCAAGCAGCTGGTCGACGATTTCCGAACCGATGGTGCCGGCGCCGCCGGTAACCAGGAATTTCTTGCCTTCAAGGCGTGCCAGTGGCTGTGTCATGATGCGTTCTCCATTGCGGAAGTCTCGGTGTTGAACTGCGGTGCGGATCCGTTGGCCAGGCTTGCGCTGGCGTCTTCCAGGACGCGCAGGACGCGCAGTGCGGATGCGCCGTCGGTGGGTGCGGGCTTGTTGCCGCGGATGCTGGCTGCGAACTGCGAGACCATGAGCCCCAGCGGTTCGAATTCGGACAGGGCCGGCGACCAGGTGTCTCCGAGCCGGTAGGAGATCGTGGCTCCCTTGCGGTCCTCGGTGTCGGTGCGGATCATTTCTTGGCGGTCCAGGTCCACGCCGCGGTCGAAGATGCTCAAGCGCTGCTGCGGGTTCAAGTCGTCCCAGATCAGGGTCTTCTTGCTGCCGCCGATCACCATCTGGCGGATCTTGGTCGGCGAGAGCCAGTTGACGTTCACGTGGGCCAGCGCCCCGTTGTCCAGCGGCATGCTCAGGTAGCCGATGCAGGACTTGCCCGCCTGCAGCGGGTCTGCCCCCTGTGCGGTGACCGACAGTGGGCGCAGGCCTCCGGGAAGCACGAAGTCCAGGATGGACAGGTCGTGCGGGGCAAGGTCCCAGAACACGTCGACATCCGGCTGGACCAGTCCGAGGTTGATGCGGGTCGAATCGATGTAGAGGATCTCCCCCAGCTCGCCGTCGGCCAGCAGGTCACGGATCTTCAGCGCCGCCGGCGTGTAGCAGTACGTGTGGTCGGCCATCAGGATGGTTCCGGCGCCGGCCGCCGCCTGCACCATTTCCCGTCCGTGCACGCTGTTGTCCGCCAGCGGCTTTTCCACCACGACGTGTTTTCCCGCGGCGATGGCCTGCATGGCGATGGCGTAGTGGGTCCGCGCCGGCGTGGCGATGGCGATGGCATCGATGTCGTGGTTGGCCAAAAGTTCATCCAGCGATCCGGCGACCGCGGGCTCTCCGGTCTTGCGGGCGAGTGCCCGGGCGCGTTCCAGGTCCATGTCGCAGATGGCGACAAGTTCCCACTCACTGCTCATTGCAAAGTTTCGCGCCAGGTTAGGTCCCCAGTATCCTGCACCGACCACCGCGACTCGCAGTGCGGGGTTGATGCTTGTATCCGGTGCGATGCTCATTTAGTAGGCTCCATCTGGCTTGATCATGACTTTAAAGGTGCGCCACACGATGCGCAGGTCGCTCAGAACCGTCCAGTTTTCTGCGTAGTACAGGTCCAGGCGGATGCTTTCGGCCCAATCCAGATTGGATCGTCCGCTGACCTGCCACAGCCCGGTGACGCCCGGCTTCAGGTACAGGCGACGGTGGTCGTGTCCCGTGTAGGCTTCGACTTCCTTGAACAGCGGCGGCCGCGGCCCGACGACCGACATCTCGCCGCGCAGGACGTTGATGAACTGGGGTAATTCGTCGAGCGAGTGCTTGCGCAGCAGGCGACCGATGCGGGTCACCCGGGGGTCGTCCTTGAGCTTGAACAGCGGCCCTGCGCCCTCATTCTGGGCTTCGAGCTCCGCCAAGCGCTCCTCGGCGTTTTCCACCATTGACCGGAACTTGAGCATGTGGAACGGAAGCCCGTCCAGGCCTGCGCGTTCCTGCTTGTAGAAGATCTTTCCCGGGCCGTCCAGGCGGATCAGCAAGGCGATGACGAGGAATACCGGGCTCAGGCCCAGCAGAGCCAGCGAGGCGAAAACGATGTCGAATCCGCGCTTGAGCAAGAACCGCCACCCGGTGAACCGGGCCAGCTCGACGTGCAGCAACGGCATTCCGTCGACCGGGCTGGTCCGCACCCGGCGGCTGGCGACGTTGGTGAGCGAGGAGACGACGATCAGCTTGGTGCCGGTCTTCTCCAAGCGCCATCCGAGTTCCTGCAACGCGGAGTTTCCTCCGGTCAGCGGGCCGGCCACCACCACGGAGTCCGCTCCGTAGCGAAGGACCTCATCCTCGATGGCTCCGGTGTCGTAAGACAGCGGAAGCGTCGGATCTGCCATTCGAAGAACCTGCTCGGAGTCTTCGTCCTGTGCGCCGTCGAGCAGCACTCCCACCACGCGGTAGGCAGGGCCGGACTGCTTGGAGATCTGTCGAACCACGTACGGCGCGTCCTTGATCTGTCCGTACACCAGCACGTTGCTCAGCGCGAAGCCGCGCTGGCGCTGCCGCGCCAGCCATTGCCGCCAGCCCCAACGCCCCAGGAGCAGCGCTCCGAGGCCAACCGGCAGGCTCAGCAGGATGAACAACCTGTAGTCCAGGTTTCCAGTGATGAGGGCGATCAGCCCAATGCCGCCGGCCACTGCTGCGGTTGCGTAGACCAGGAATTTGTATTCCTGCATGCCTACGGCAATCCGTCCGGCAGCGCGGGTCTGGAAGAAGACCAGGCTGAGAATCCAGGCCAGTGCTACGACGGCCCCGGTCAGCGCGAAGTGCTGCGACAGCTGCTGGGCTTCAGGATTCAGCTGGCCACCGGCCAGGACGAAAACCTCCGGCAGGATGCTGGCTACGGCGATGATGACAAAATCGGTGACGGCAAGGCGTCGAACGTAGCGACGCCCGTCGACTGCTGCGGTTGATGCTGCTGCCGGCTCTGCCGGGCGGGTTGCACCGAAGAGCTTCGATGATCCAAAGTTATTGCTTTCAAGGCGTCCGCTAATCTGCGACATTACCGTACCCCGCTACCTGCGAAGATTCCGTTGCGCGGGCGCAGGCGCGTGAAAGCCCCCCAAAAAATACACATATCGTGCAATCCCCCAAAAAGATGCAAATTCCCCAGTTGAGAGCCGCTTCCCCTTGCGTAGTCCCGCAGCTCTCGTTGATCCGAGCTTATGACGCAAGGTACTTAGTCGCACGAGTGGAGGAACACTCGAATCCTGTGAAGAAACCTTGAGAAGGTACTCGTCTGATACCTAGGAGATACCTAGAGAACACTTGCGCCGCTAAATACCGTTAAATACAAAACAGGTCCCATACCAGTGATCGGGGGAGATCCGGTATGAGACCTGTTTCGCATAAGGGGCGAACGGTTGCGCTGGGGGGTAATCCTTGCGGATTCGCTAACCGCCGCCCCGTCTAAGGGAAGGAGTCCTCAGGGATATTAACCACGTGCATGGTCCCCAGTTCTCTCGTGGACAGTCCAGGATCCATGGATCCGGCGCTGCTCCCTAACAATAGAGACTACTGAAACCCGATAATCCTCCGCACGCGTGTTTCTTACTTCAAGATTGCTTGAAACACGTAGTCAGCTTACTGGGCTGTCCCAAAATCAAGTTCGGCGACGACCAGCTCGGAGCGTTCGGAAATACCCAGCTTCGAGAAGACCCTGTAAAGATGGCCCTCAACCGTACGCTGGGAAACAGTTAACACGCGCGCGATTTGCGCATTGTTTTTTCCTGACAGCGCCAACTGGACGATCTCTGCCTCCCGAGCGGTCAGCTCGGTCAGCGCGAGAGCACGCGCAACATATTTGTTCGGATTGATCCGTTGCTCGTTAACTACTCGCGATGCCTGGCGAAGCAGGGTTCCGCACGTACGCGACTCCCCCGCCTCCGAATAGCGCACCGCAGCACGTGCCAGCGCTTCGACGCCAATGAGCACTTCCTGGCTTCTGAACGCCTTCTGGGCGAGCTCTTCCAACGGCTGAGGCTCGCTCTGGGCGCGATACTTGCTCAGCTGCAGCAGGAGCTGCGACTTCGTGCCTTCGTGTTCATCGCAGAGCTCAATCAGGCGTCTGAGGTCCTTGCTGCCGGCAAGTTCTTCATCTGGCAGATGCGAAATCTTGTGGGCCAGAGCCATCCGTTCGAAAACAGGGAAGTCCTTGAGCTTCTCACTGCCTTGGGGCCTGCCGATTGTCGCGGCAGAAGCCCTGGCGAAGACTCGCTGGCGCGACGGGGTCTCCCCCATGAGCTCAGGCGGCTCTGGTTTGCTTTCCAGAGCTCCGGAAGCCGTGCCTGTCCCGAGACTTCCCCCAAGCTCATGAGCCATCGCGTGCAGGTTTCTCGCGAACGTCAGCACCTGGGCGGGATCTCCGAATCGCAACTCCGTGACCGCCTCCGCAAACCTGCGAAGGGCAGACTGGTTGCGTCCCTGCAACAGGTCGGAAAGACCCAGCATCAGAACTACGGCACCTTGGTGTTGTACACCGAAGCGTTCTCCGCCGTAGCGATAGGTGTCCAGCAGTTGCTGCGCTTTCTGGTTCTCCCCCAGCTGCAACAGGTTCCAGCACTGCAAGAACATCAGACGAGTTTCATACAGCGCCCGGGTCTTCGGGGCATCGGCGATCAACTCGATGGCTTCCTGGGCGATGGACAGCGCTCGCTCGGAGTGCCCCACAACGCTTTCGGCGTCGCAGTACATCAAGCGGGCAATGATTTGGCCTTCGTCCGGGAAATTTGGATCATTGATGATCCGCTCGAATTCCTTGGCCTCGGGGAACTGTCCGTCGATCGAGTTCACCCGCACCCACAGGTCCAGAAGTTGCTGTGCGAATTGCTGGTCCATCACGGCCTTCGCCGATTCGGCATCGGAGGGAAGGCTCGACACCCATTCCTTCCACTGCTGGATGTAGTCGCGCATCAAGGGCAGGTTGTTGCCCAGATTAGTGACGACGACCAGCAGCTGGCTGAAGGCCGAGGTCAGCAGGTGAGGCGCTTTGGCCGTTCCGACGAACCTCAGCAGGATGTTTCGCGCTGACTCGAACCGTCCCAAGCCGAGCAGTACATCCGCTTCGAACAGTGCACCGTGGCCGCTCGAATGGGCAACGTTTCCGGCACGGCAAAGTTCCCATGCCAACGGATAGTTGCCCTCATCCAAGGCAGATGATGCAGCATCCAGAATCCGCTCAGTTGGGAAGGATTGTCCCACTTCGAGGCCCCAGAGCACGTGCGACGCTGACTGTTCCATACCCAGTTCACTCGTGCACTGCTGCCATGAATCGTACAGCTCCGCACTTCGCTGCGCAGGAACCATCAGGCGCAGCACCCGGCGGTGAAGCTCGGAGGCCAACGCCACGGTGTCGTCCGGCAGCTCATGCAGCTGGCCGGCGTCAATCATCCGACGGTACTCAAGCCGTCCGCCGTCGAGAACGAGCTTAGGCGCCGGTCCGCCCAAGGCCAATAGTTCCAGCGTGCGCCGTTCGTCTTCGGTGCTCAACCGTTGGATCTCGCTGACAAGATTCGTCAGCCGCGAGTCAACACCGATGGTGTCCTGGCTCAGGAGCCAGATGCCCTGTGGTGCGCTGGGACCGTAGTCCATTTCCTTGTCCTGGATCAGCAATCCCTGTTCCAAGCTTGAAGCGATCAGGGCCTCGACGAAGCTCGGGTTGCCTCCCGACAGCCGGTGGATCGTCCCGACAGAGCTTTCGCTGAGGGTGCCCCCGAGCATGGATTCAGCAACGGTCCGGATTCCTGAAACATCCAGCGGCTGCACAACGATCGTCGACATCAACGGCGACTGGGCCAGCTGCCCCACGATCGATTCCGATTCCAAGACGCCTGCGCCGAGCGCGATGAGCTTGATTGCCGCGTTCTCCATCAGGGTTGAAAGCACGAAACAACTCTGGGCATCCAGGTACTGTGCGTCTTCGACAACAACAATCCGCGGCTGGTCGCTATCAGGCACGCTGGCCAGTACGTGGTTGATCTCGCGCAGCACCTGCACAGGTTCGTCCACTGAAGCCAACGCGTCAAGATACGGCGACAATACCCCGTAGGGAACCGCAGCAAGCGTCGGGCTGCAGTAAAGCGTCATTGCGGGCTCGCTGAGCCCGGTGCTGGTCATGACCGCGTCAACCAGGCTGGTCTTTCCCATGCCCACGCCGCCGAGAACCAAGGCACCGCTTGGTTCCGGCGTGCTGACCACGTGCAGCAGGTCCTGGTACTCGCTGGATTTACGTCGGCTCTTGTAGTCTATTGCGTTCACAGCTGTCCCGCCGCACGTCGGCTGGCACGATCAAGTGCAGTCAGTTCTTGCCTATTGCGAACCTGAAGCTTCGAATACACCTGGTACAGGTGCCCTTCAACGGTCCGAATTGAAACGCCGTTGATGCGGGCAATTTCAAGGTTCGTTTTCCCCGAGATCGCCAGCAACGCGATCTGCGACTCGCGCTTCGTCAGGTCTCCGGCCCACGTTGGGGCACCGGTCTTCCCAGATGCCAGCGCATCGGACCTGCTGTTGTCAGCGAGGTACGCAGGACGCTTGACAGTGCCCACGAGCTTTGCCAACTTCCGCTGGTCCTTGGTTGTCAATGACGAAACCAGTGCATTGCCGGATACCGCACCCATCAGAATATGTCCGGAAGCCACCAGATTGCGAAGCACCGCAAAAAGGTCCGCCGATTCTCCATGGTGCTTCTCCGAAAGCTCCGCGTACATTTCAGCCGTAGCCCCTTGGCAGTTTGCGGCCACCGCGCCCAAACGGGAATCGGGATCCGCATAGCCCAGCCGAAGCGCGCAGGCCAACGCGCCCATCTCCAGGGTGAGGTAGCCGCCAGCTCGGGACTTATCGGCAAATGACATCAACTTCGCAATCGCCTGTTCAGGCGATCCGATGAGGGCCAGGCTCATGGCCGAAAAGACTTCGGCCACCCAACTGTGAAAGTTCACCTGCGACGAGGTCGAGATGTCGTCCTGTTCCTGACTGAGCAGTTCCGTCGCCTCGCTCCGTCGCCCCAGGACCATCAGCGAATGGGAAACCACGGCTTCCATCGCAATCTTCCCTGCGGTTTCTTCCTGCTGGCGCGCCTGAGACAGGCACGGTTCAAGAATTTTCAGAGCACGTTCGTGATCACTTTGCAGTGCGAACAGGATGCCCCGTGCACTCTCGGCCCGGGCGATCAGCTGCGGATATGCAAATTTCCCCGCCGCGAGTTCTGTCGCCCTGACGAGCGCCTCGGAATATTTTCCGCACAGCATTTCAGTCATGAGCAGCTGCTCTTCGATCTCTGCCAGGTCTTCGGCGCACATTCCCCCGTAGGAAGCCATTCCCAGGCGGCGGTTTCGCAGCTCGTTGCCGATATGGTCGACAACTGTCTGGGCGTCCGTCTGGCGTGCGCGCGCCGCGCAATTCGTCGACTGCAGGGCCATGGCACGCAAGTGCAGTCCCCGGGTCATCCACCCCTTCAGCTGCGCCGGAGTGTCGTCGATATGGCAGTCTTCCGACCCTGCATTAACTTCTGCCTGGGCAGAATCAACCAGCTGGGTAAGCAAGTCGAGCTCTTGCTGGGCGCGCAACAGCCGGTCCTGGGACCATGCATCATCAATGGCAGCCAGAAGGTTCTCGTGTGCAAGCCGGATGAGGCTCACGGCAACCGGGACGTCCCCCTGCTGAAGCAATGCGCCAATGTGCAACTTCAGAATTCGGATCCGGGCGAACGGCGCCACAACCCATTTCCCGCTGGCGTATCCGCTGCGCGAATACTCTTCAGCGATGTCGAGCAACGTGGAGTTTTGCCCCAGATCCGACAATAACGACATCGCCGAAAGTGCCACGGCGGTCTCTGGATCCTTGTGCAGGTGTGCCACGACTTCGTTGCTGCGACGCTCCATCTCCGGATCGATGTTCTGCCGAAGCATCAGGCGCAGCAATGGAACCGCAATCATGACGCGGTGGTCCGCCTGCGGCACGACCTTCACGTGGTCCTTGGCGATCAACTGATCCATGGCCTTGGTCTGTTCTGCACGGTGCACCATGTCTCGGGAGACTGCACCACCCATGGCCAGTGCATACAAGAGTACTCGTTCGGAATCTTCAAGCCCCGAGGTCATGGAATTGAACATGGTCTGCACTGCAGGACCATTGCCAAGGTCCAGATCCCGAAGAACCCAGGTTCCGGACTCCTGGCTCAGCTGTCCGTTGGCAATCCAGATCCGCGCCAGCTTGAGAATCAATCCGCGGTTGCTGTCGGCGAGATACTGCAACGTCGAAGCAGCGAAGGCGGAGATTGGCCCTTGAAGCTCGGACTCCAGAAATGCCCGCGTCTCCAAGGTGCTCATCCGGCTGATGCTTACATGCTCCATCTGCCCGGTACGGAACAACGAAAGCAGATCCTGTGGAAGGTCCTGGATTTCGTCGCAGATGACGATGAGCTTGATCTTGTGCATCGCAGCAAGCTGGGCAAGCAACGAGCCGGATTCCTCATCGATGAGCTCTGGCTTGCCGAGCAAGACCACGGATGGCTTGCCATCCGGGCACAGTGCCCGCGCAAGCCCATGCACGAGTTCGTGCCGGCTCGGCTGTTCAGCTGTTTCAAGCTGCGCCAGCAGGAAGGCCAGAACGCCCATGGGCATCTTTTGCCCGAAGCTGCTCCCGTTGAGCCGAATAAGTTTTTGCGGATCAATAAGTTGGCTGTGCGCAGCTTCCACGCTTGCACGGCGCCCGCTGCCCGATGGTCCGGAGACTACCGCTCCGGACTTTGCAGGATTCTCTAGGATCCTGCCGATCTCGGTAATTGCATCGGTTGGAGTTGCGACCAATGCGTTGGTCTCGCCCCAGAGCCTGCGTGAATTCCGAGTATCGTCCCCGATAAGTACTCTCGAGTACTCCATTTAAAAACCGCCCCAATCGGTTCATTCCCCAAATATGACTGCGGATGGATCCCCCGACCAATCCGCGTGTTTTCATCCTAGGCTCGCAGTAGATAAAAATCACCATATTTCAGGCCGCTGCGGCAATTCCAAGTACAACTACGCGATAAATCAAGTACTAGTGCACCGAAGCCCCGAAACCTCTGAATTTGGCGGACGCCCTCGCGATAAGGTCCTGACTAGAAGATTTGTAACTTCCATCAAGTTTGCGAACCCTTCTTTTACTTGCGCGCTGTCACGAATCCCTCGAACACAGGACGACTTACTCGTTATTTACTGAGTTACGTGGTGTGTCCGATAGTTAGTCGACCATTTGATTGGCATCCGACTTTGCCTTAAGATATTCCGCCAGACGAACTAAGTACGAAGACGGGCTGTACCCGGTTCCTCGGATCTTTTCGAGACTAAAAGTACTATTCCTAGGACGTGGCGCTGCCAGGTCAACTGAGCGTGAGTACTCGCTTGCGGACGTTGGCTTCACCTGCTCTGGATCGTGTCCAGTGAGTTCATAGATCGTTCTCGCCACTTCGAACCAGCTGGTAGCCGGACCGTCGCATTGAAGATGGTAGACACCGCCAAGCTGCCCCGTATCGATCAGGTGCAGAATGGCTCCAGCCAAATCCTCTGCAAAGGTCAGCCTTCCGAATTGGTCGTCAATCACCTGCGGCGAGATGCCGCGCATTGCTAGCTTGAACATCGTGTCGACGAAGTTCTTGCCATCCCCGACAACCCAGCTCGTTCGCACCACCGTGTGTTCGGGGTGTGAGGAAACTGCGGCCTCGCCGGCGGCTTTGCTTTGGCCATATACGCCCAGTGGTGCAAGGGGATGGTCTTCGCCCACGTACTCGTCTTTTCCGTCGAATACGTAGTCCGTGGATACGTGAACAAGCTTCACATCATTCTGGGTGCAGCGGGCCGCCAGATCCGCGACAGCTGTGGCGTTGACCCGCCAAGCATTTCGTCGGCCTTGAGGATTTTCGGCCTCATCCACGGCTGTCATGGCCGCGGCATTAATGACATGGCTGTACGTAGACCAAGGGAAACCGTCGAGGAAATCAGGCCTTTCCAAATCGACCTCGGCGCGAGTGAACACCTCGATCCGCGGATCCTGCTGGCCCATTTGTGCAAGCGCACGTCCCAATTGCCCGTTGCCGCCGAAGACCGCAATTTTCTTTGGCAACACCGGCTTGGCTTTGTCCAACATCGGATGGTTCCGATCCGCGTCGGAGATCACCGCTTCTTCGATAGCAATCGGCCAAGCGATTCCCAAAGCGGGATCCGCCAGGTTGACGTAGCTGTACTCCGAGCGGGCCTGTTCGGTCCAGTGCTCGGTCACCAAGTACGAATAGACCGTTCCTTCTTCAAGAGTCTGGAATCCGTTAGCGACCCCTCGCGGAATGAACAATGCAGAGTCCGGCCCGACAACTGCGGTGTGGACTGCGCCGAATCCCGGACCGGGGCGCAAATCCACCCAGGCTCCGAAAATCTTGCCGGAGAGCACCGAGATGTACTTGTCCCAGGGCTCTGCATGAAGCCCCCGGGTCGTTCCGCGCTCGGCGTTAAAAGAGACGTTGTTCTGCACCGGGCGAAAGTTGGGAAGCCCCGCGGCAACCATTTTTTCGCGTTGCCAGTTTTCCTTGAACCACCCACGCGCGTCTCCGTGCACGGGCAGCGTCAGTTCCAGCAGACCCGCGATCTCGGTTGGTTGGACGATCAGCTCTTTGGCCTCGTTCATGCGGTCGCCGCCTGAGAAGCGTTGCGGAGTTGCTGCGCATATCGACGCTCCGTGTTCGCCTTGCTCGGCTCCCACCAGGCCTGATTACTCCGATACCAGTCAATGGTCTGCGCGAGGCCGCGCTCAATGTCCGTGTACTCAGGCACCCAGCCCAGCTCGGTACGCAGGGCCGTGGAATCGATGGCGTAACGCAGATCATGGCCCGGGCGATCCAGCACATGCTCGAACGCATTCTCCGGCTCGCCCATGAGCCGCAAGATCATCTTCAGTACCTCGACGTTGTTGCATTCACCATCGGCGCCGATCAAATAGGTGCGTCCGGCCTGTCCCTTCTCGACGATACGCTGGACCGCCGAGGAATGGTCCCGAACATGGATCCAGTCGCGGACGTTGGTTCCGTCGCCGTAGAGCTTCGGCGTTTCCCCGATCAGGACATTGGTGATCTGTCGTGGAATGAACTTTTCGACGTGTTGGAACGGGCCGTAGTTGTTGGAGCAATTTGAAAGCGTCGCATTGATGCCGAATGACCGCACCCACGCGCGCACCAAAAGGTCACTGGATGCCTTGGTTGACGAGTACGGGCTCGACGGATTGTAAGGAGTGGTTTCGGTAAACCGCTGCGGGTCATCCAGCGCCAGGTCGCCATAGACTTCGTCGGTGGAAATATGGTGGAAACGCACGTTGTGCCGGCGTACGGCTTCAAGCAGTTCAAAGGTACCCACGACGTTAGTCCGCACGAAGACCCCTGGATCATGCAGCGAGTTATCGTTGTGCGATTCCGCCGCGAAATGCACAACGACGCCGTGCATCGCGACCAGTTCGTCCACGAGAGCCGCGTCGGCGATGTCGCCGACGACTAGTTTGACCCTGTTGCCTGGAAGGCCTTCAAGAGACAGCCGATTGGCCGCATAGGTCATCTTGTCGAGGATGGTGATGGCGCTGTCGGAGTGCTCGATCATGTGGTGGACATAGTTGACCCCAATGAATCCCGCTCCCCCAGTCACAAGGATTCTATTCATAGCCCTACGCTAACCAGCAATACGCGCGTGATGTGCAGACCTAGAGAATTTCGAGTACGGATACTCTGACAACCAGTATTGCGCCGTTGCTAGGCTCGACTCATGAGGGGAATCATACTTGCTGGGGGAACTGGGTCGCGCTTGCACCCAATTACGAAGGGCATTTCAAAACAACTGGTGCCGGTCTTTGATAAGCCCATGATTTACTACCCGCTATCTACATTGATGCTGGCTGGTATTCGGGACATTCTGATCATTACGACGCCTCAGGACGAGGCCCAATTTCGAGACTTGCTCGGCGATGGTTCGCAGTTCGGGATCGAGCTTAGCTACAAGGTGCAGCCAAAACCGGAGGGGCTGGCACAGGCGTTCATTATCGGTGCCGAACACATCGGGGACGAGTCTGTTGCCCTGGTCCTGGGAGACAACATCTTCCACGGACCGGGCTTCGGCACGCAGCTGCGGAAATATGTAGACCAGCCGGGGGCCACGGTGTTCGGATACTGGGTCAAGGATCCGCGGGCCTATGGTGTGGTGGAATTCGACGAATTCCACCGAGCGATCTCGCTGGAGGAAAAGCCGGCAGAACCGAAGAGCCACTACGCAGTGCCGGGGTTGTACTTCTACGACAATTCCGTGGTCGGCAAGGCGCAAACGCTTGCGCCTTCACCGCGTGGCGAATTGGAAATCACGGACATCAACCGCCTGTATCTCGACGAGGGAAACCTGAATGTGAATGTCCTCGCGCGGGGCACCGCGTGGCTGGACACCGGGACTTTCGAGTCGCTGAACGACGCGTCCAATTTCATTCGTACCGTCGAGGCACGGCAAGGCTTGAAAATCGGCGCACCGGAAGAAGTCGCCTGGCGTCAGGGGTTCATCGATGACGCCCATCTGCGCGGTCTGGCCGTCGCGCTGGGCAAGAGCGGCTACGGCGATTATCTCAATGAGCTGCTCGATCACAGCTTCGCAGACCCATATCATGCGGCCACGGATCCGCTCGGCGTCTAGGCACGTTCACATACGATACATACAGATGCGGAAGTCTTGGAACAACCACATGATTGTTCCAAGCCTCCCGCCATCATTTTGCCAAGTCGCGGCAGACCTACCCCTTGTAGTGGCCAGTTCGACGTCTTCGTCAGCACGGTCCTAATGGCGGCCAAACCTACCTGCCTGCCTCGACATCGTGCATGATCGTCAGTTTGTTGCAGCAGAGCGTACCTGGATGGCAGCCGACTTCTCCAATATAGATGACCTTGGAAGTATGCAGGAATGCACGCAGCTGAAATACAGCCAAACCTTTGGTTTCCAGCGAACAGTTGATTTTCTTCGATCTGATCTGGTCACGAGAATGATAAACGGCATCCGGAGGGAGCACTGTCGAGCCCAGTGCATACAGCACAAGATGGTTCGCCAAGACCTCGGACCAGCCGCCACGCTGCTTGTTTGCCACGACGGGAAACCGAGTTTCTCCAAGGTTCATCGATCGACTAGACTCACCTTTGACATGAGTATTTTCATCTCGGTCATCATCACTTCCTGGGGGAAAAATGAATAAGATCATGCAGCGGGCACTTGTCGTCCTCGCTTCCGGTGCGCTCGTCTTCTCGGGTGCATCAGCCGCCACGGCGCAACCACAGGTGGCTGCGCCAACCGCTATCAGCGTGGTTGCCGCTAAGAAAGCGCCGGCAGTTTCAATCCAGAAGATCGGCAACAAGTCCGTTTCCGGATCGGCCAAGGCCACCATCAAGCCGAGCTATTCGAAGGCGAAGAACGTCAAGGTCAAATCCGCGACGCTTACCGTGAAGAAGGGCTCCAAGACTGTCGCCAAGAACAAGGCCTCAGTGAAGCTGTCTACCGGGACGTACAAGGTTACGACGTCGGTCAAGTACCAGCTCAAGGGCAAGACCTCGACGGTGAAGAAGACCGAAACCGTGAAGGTGACCAAGAAGGTCACGAAGAAGACGCCGGTTTCCAAGAAGGGCTACGGTTACAAATGCCCCGCCGGCTATCCGGTCAAGGGCAACCGCACTGGCAGCAATAAAGAGTGGAAGTACCACGTCAAGGGCGGCGCATTCTATGACCGCACGAAGCCCGAGGAATGCTTCAAGAACACCAGCGATGCCCGCAAGGCCGGCTACCGAGCTTCCAAGCGCTAATTTCGGCTAGCCCCACCAACGGCCGGGCACGAACGCGATCTTCGCGTTCGTGCCCGGCCTTTGTCGATCAATCGATTGCTTCCTATCCCGATGCAGCTGTTCAGGTTCGAAGAGAGAAGAAAAGAAAACTCAGGAACGAATCGCGCTCGCGCAGCTTCTCCGGCACGATCTGCTCTGGCGCATCCTTGGAATACGGCGGTTCCCAAATTCTCTCGATGCTGAACCCAGCCTGCAGAAAGGCGTTGGCCATTTCGTGCAGGGGGTGGTGCCAGTAGGTGAGCTCTGCGGGCTGTCCGTTGAAGGTGAATTCGTCGGTGTACTGCGTCGCCTCGAAGTAGTCCTTGCCCGGATGGTTCCACGGATAGAGGAGTGGATGGTTCACCGAAAGGATCAATCGACCGCCCGGTTTCAGGATTCGACGCACTTCCAACAACGCCTCGTGCCACGTCGGCAGGTAGTGGAAAACGAGCGAGGCCACCGCATCGTCAAAGGTGTCCGATTCGTAAGGCAGAGCGTCACCAAGTCGGGCGACGCTCAGCTCGACGTCCTCCCCCACTCTGCGCTGTGCCAGATTGATCATCGCGACACTCGAGTCGAAGCCCTCGACGCGGGCACCACGATCCACCAGGGCCGCCGCCAGCGGTCCCGACCCGCAGCCGATGTCCAGGATCCTGCGCCCTGAAACGTCTCCGGCAAGCTCCAGCATCGCGGGCCGCTCATAGTAGGCGTTGAGCAGGCTGGAAGCGTTCTCGTCCGAATAGGCCTGTGCGAAATCGTCGTAGTTGGTCTGCGTGGTCACCGGTCAGCTCCTTTGGTTTTCACCGAGCCTAGTGACCAGACCTGAAATTTCCCGGAGAATGACAAGGCGCCTGTTGCCGGCATTAATCATGCCGGCAACAGGCGCCTTGGTCGTGAAGACTGCCCGGTCAGGTTCCGCTTAGCGGGCTACGGAACCGTCAACGTAGTCATCGCTCGATGCGTCCGAGATCCAGGAGAACAGCGAGCGCAGCTCGCGGCCGGTGGTCTCGATCGGGTGGGCTTCGCCCTTGGCGCGCAGTTCCAGGAACTCCTTGGCGCCGTTGGCCTGGTCATCCATGAAGCGCTTGGCGAAGGCTCCGGACTGGATGTCGGCCAGGACAGCCTTCATGTTCTCCTTCACCTCCGGCGTGATGACGCGCGGGCCGGAGACGTAGTCGCCGTACTCCGCGGTGTCGGAGATCGACCAGCGCTGCTTGGCGATGCCGCCTTCCCACATCAGGTCGACGATCAACTTCAGCTCGTGGAGCACCTCGAAGTAGGCGATCTCCGGCTTGTAGCCGGCCTCGGTCAGCACCTCGAAGCCGTACTGCACCAGCTGCGAGGTACCGCCGCAGAGCACAGCCTGCTCGCCGAACAGGTCGGTCTCGGTCTCTTCGGTGAAGGTGGTCTCGATGACGCCGGCGCGGGTGCCGCCGATGCCAGCTGCGTAGGACAGTGCCAGGTCCTTGGCGCCGCCGGTGTAGTTCTGTTCCACGGCGATCAGGTCAGGGATGCCGCGGCCTGCCTCGAACTCGCGGCGCACGGTGTGGCCCGGAGCCTTCGGGGCAACCAGGGCCACGTCGACGTTTGCCGGCGGCTGGATGAAGCCGAAGCGGATGTTGAAGCCGTGGCCGAAGAACAGGGCGTTGCCCTCTTCCAGGTTCTCGGCGATCGAGTCGGCGTAGACCTTGGCCTGGACCTGGTCCGGGGTCAGGATCATGATGACGTCGGCCCACTTGGCGGCCTCGGCAACGGTGGCGACCTTCAGGCCTTCGGCCTCGGCCTTGGCGCGGGACTTGGAGCCCTCGGCCAGGCCGACAGTGACGTCCACACCCGAGTCGCGCAGGCTCAGTGCGTGCGCGTGGCCCTGGGAGCCGTAGCCAATGATGGCTACCTTCTTGCCCTGGATGATCGAGAGGTCTGCGTCGTCGTCGTAATACAAATCAGCCATGTGAATTGCTCCTTGGTTGTTTCGGAACGGAAGTTTCTGTTGCTGGCACCAGCATCTATGTTCAAGTCTGGTGCCTTGGATTGTGAAATTTGGTGTTCGTGTCCGAAGAAGTCATATTCGCCTTCTTCGGACACGCTTCGGCGCTAGGCCGAAAGGCTCTTCAGGGCCCTGTCGCTCATCGACTTGGAACCGCGGCCCACGGCCAGGGTTCCTGCCTGGACGATCTCGCGGATGCCGAAGGGCTCCAGCACCGAAAGCAGCGCCTCGATCTTGGCCGCGTTGCCGGTGGCCTCGATGACCAGCGAGTCGGTGGCCACGTCGATCACCGACGCGCGGAACAGCTCAGCGGCCTGGGTGACCTGCAGCCGGGTGGCGGCGTCGGCGCGGACCTTGACCATGATGTGGTCGCGCTGCACGGAGGATTCCGGCAGCAACTCCACGATCTTGATGACGTTGATCAGCTTGTTCAGCTGCTTGGTGACCTGCTCCAGGGAGTCCCCCTCGGCGTCGACCACCACAGTCATGCGGCTGATGCCCTCGATTTCCGTGGGTCCCACGGCCAGCGAGTGGATGTTGAACGCACGGCGGGCGAAGAGGCTGGCAACTCGGGTGAGTACGCCGGGAACGTCTTCGACCAGCACGGACAGCGTGTGCTTTGCCATTCTCTAGTCTTCCTCTTCCCATTCTGGGGTCATGCCCTTGGCGATCTGGATCTGGTCGTTGCTCACTCCGGCGGGGACCATCGGCCACACCATGGAGTCCGCGGAGACCACGAAGTCGATGACCACCGGGCGGTCGTTGATCTCCAGCGCCTTCTGGATGGTGGCGTCGATGTCCTCGTCGCGTTCGCAGCGCAGACCCACGCAGCCGTAGGCGTCGGCCAGCTTCACGAAGTCCGGAACGCGCGCGGTGCCGTGGCCCGTGTTCAGATCCGTATTCGAGTAGCGTGCGTCGTAGAACAGGGTCTGCCACTGGCGGACCATGCCCAGCGAGGAGTTGTTGATCACCGCGACCTTGATCGGGATGTTGTTGATGACGCAGGTGGCAAGCTCCTGGTTGGTCATCTGGAAGCAGCCGTCGCCGTCGATCGCCCAGACCACGCGGTCCGGCTGGGCCACCTTGGCACCCATGGCCGCTGGCACCGAGTAACCCATGGTGCCCAGGCCCGCGGAGTTCAGCCACGAGCGCGGACGCTCGTACTTCACGAACTGCGCGGCCCACATCTGGTGCTGGCCCACGCCGGCGACGTAGACGCCCTCCGGGCCGGTCAGCTCGCCGATGCGCCCGATGACGTTCTGCGGGGCAGACAGGCCGTCGTGGGTCTCGGTGTAGCCGATCGGGTAGGTTTCGCGCAGGCGGTCAAGCAGCGACCACCAGTTGGACAGGTCCTGCTGCGGCTCGGTCTCGAACCGGGTTTGGCAGGCCTCGATAAGCTGCGGGATGATCTCGTCCAGCGAGCCCACGATCGGCACGTCGGCCACGCGGTTCTTGGAGATCTCCGCCGGATCGATGTCCGCGTGGATCACCTTGGCGTTCGGCGCGAACGAGGACAGCACGCCGGTGACGCGGTCGTCGAAGCGGGCGCCGAGGGTGATCAGCAGGTCGGACTGCTGCAGGGCGGTCACCGCGGAGACGGCGCCGTGCATGCCCGGCATGCCCACGTGCTGCGGGTGCGAATCCGGGAACGCCCCGCGGGCGGTCAGGGTGGTGACCACCGGGGCGTTGATGAACTCGGCGAAGGCCTTGAGTTCCTCGTGCGCGTCGGCCTTGATGACGCCGCCGCCCACGTAGAGCACCGGGCGGGTGGCGCCGGCGATCAGCTTGGCGGCTTCGCGCAGCTGCTTGTTGTGGCCGCGGGTGACCACGCGGTAGCCGGGAAGCTCGACCTTCGGCGGCCACGAGAAGGTCATCTGCGAGGTCTGGGCATCCTTGGTGATGTCCACCAGCACCGGGCCGGGACGGCCGGTCTGCGCCAGGTAAAACGCGCTGGCCATGACCCGCGGGATGTCCTCCGGGTCGGTCACCAGGAACGCGTGCTTGGTGATCGGCATGGTGATGCCGACGATATCGGCTTCCTGGAACGCGTCGGAGCCGATGAAGGCGCTGTTGACCTGGCCGGTGATCGCCACCATGGGCACGGAGTCCATGTTGGCGTCCGCCAGTGCGGTCACCAGGTTGGTTGCGCCGGGTCCGGAGGTGGCGATGCAGACGCCGACTTCCCCGCTGACCATGGCGTAACCCTGTGCGGCATGGCCGGCACCCTGTTCATGGCGGACCAGGATGTGATTGACCTTGGTCGAGTCCATGAGCGGGTCATAGGTGGGAAGGATGGCCCCGCCTGGTAACCCGAAGACGTCCTTGACGCCCAATTCTTCCAGCGAGCGGACGATGGCTTGTGAGCCCGTCATCTGCGTGGGAGCAACGATGTTATTCGGACCCTGGACCGGGTTCGAAGCTTCCACGACGGAAGAGACAGCGGCGGCGGCATCCTTGGGTCGACTAATTGACTTCGCAACCGACGCCGGATTGGCGGGTGTGGAGTTGCTCATCTGGATCCTTTCCATTTCTATCTCTTCATCTGCGCATAAAAAACGCCCCACGGCCGTCACTGCTGACGAAAGGGGGCTGCGCGTCACCGACGTCCTGCTTGGCGGCAGAACTGGTCTCAGGCTCCGCGCCTGATAACTAGTAGTACATCGGTGGTTGTTTGCATGTGTCTAATCTTTCTTTACCTAGTGGTAAAGATCAACTCGCACCCCGTGCCATCTCATTATATGAGACGAATGTCCATTGGGTGGACGCATGACACGCCCACCCGCGGACAAACTTCTGATTTTCCCCGCGGCTGCTAGCCGCAATAGGCGCCTGTGGAGGCCGACTTCACCAGCTTGGCGTACTTGGCCAGCACGCCGGAGGTGAACTTGGCGGGCAGCGGCTCCCAGCCGACCTTGCGGGCTTCGAGTTCCGCCTCGTCGACCAGCAGGTCGAAGCTGCGCGCCTGCATGTCCACGCGGATCCGATCCCCGTCCTTCACGAACGCAATCGGTCCCCCGTCCACGGCCTCCGGAGCCACGTGCCCGATGCACAGGCCCGTAGTGCCTCCGGAGAACCGGCCGTCGGTCAGCAGCAAGACGTCCTTGCCCAGGCCCGCGCCCTTGATGGCGCCGGTGATGGCGAGCATTTCGCGCATGCCCGGCCCGCCCTTGGGCCCCTCGTAGCGGATCACCACCACGTCCCCGGCCTGCAGCTCGCCGCGGTCCAGCGCATCCAGGGCGCCCTGCTCGCGCTCGAAGACGCGGGCGGTGCCCTCGAAGACATCCGCGTCGAAGCCAGCGGACTTCACCACGGCCCCCTCCGGGGCCAGCGTCCCGTGCAGGATCGCGATGCCGCCGGTTTGGTGGATCGGGTCCTGCATGGCGCGCAGGATCTTCCCGTCCGGATCCGGCGGGGCGATGTCCGCGAGGTTTTCCGCCACGGTCCTGCCGGTGACTGTCAGGCAGTCACCGTGCAGCAGCCCCGCATCCAGCAGCGCCTTCATGACCACCGGGACGCCGCCGATGCGGTCCAGGTCGTTCATGACGTAGCGGCCGAAAGGCTTCAGGTCCGCCAGGTGCGGCACCTTGTCGCCGATGCGGTTGAAGTCCGACAGCTGCAGATCCACCCCCGCCTCGCGGGCGATGGCCAATAGGTGCAGCACCGCGTTGGTCGAGCCGCCGAAGGCCATGAGCACCGCGATGGCGTTCTCGAAGGCCTGCTTGGTCATGATGTCGCGGGCGCGGATGCCCTGGCGCAGCATCTGGACCACGGCCTCGCCGGAACGCCGGGCGAACATGTCGCGACGGCGGTCGGCCGAGGGCGGGGCGGCGGAACCCGGAAGGCTCATGCCCAGCGCCTCGCCGATGGAGGCCATGGTGTTGGCCGTGTACATGCCGCCGCAGGCGCCTTCACCGGGGCAGATGGCCTTCTCGATGCGCTCGAGGTCGGTCTCGCTCATCTTGCCGGCGGCGCAGGCGCCCACCGCCTCGAAGGCGTCGATCAGGGTGACGTCCTTTTCCGTGCCGTCCTCCAGCTTCACCCAGCCGGGCATGATGGAGCCGGCGTAGAGGAAGACCGCCGAAAGGTTTAGCCGGGCGGCGGCCATCAGCATGCCGGGCAGCGACTTGTCGCAGCCGGCCAGCAGGACCGAACCGTCGAGGCGTTCGGCCATCATCACGGTTTCCACCGAGTCGGCGATGACCTCGCGGGAAACCAGGGAGAAGTGCATTCCCTCGTGGCCCATGGAGATGCCGTCGGAAACGGAGATGGTGCCGAACTGCATCGGGAACCCGCCGCTGGCGTGGACGCCTTCC
Organism: Glutamicibacter soli; assembly: GCF_003309065.1. GTDB lineage: Bacteria > Actinomycetota > Actinomycetes > Actinomycetales > Micrococcaceae > Glutamicibacter > Glutamicibacter soli. The sequence goes on from NZ_POAF01000007.1 coordinate 177,798, forward strand.
TTGGCGCCCTGCGCCAGGCGGTTCAGCGAAAGGTTGCACGGGGTGATTTCGTTCCACGAACTGGCGATGCCGATCTGCGGTTTGGCGAAGTCCTCATCCCCCATGCCGACCGCGCGCAGCATGCCGCGCGACGGAGCAGCGTGGATGCCGTCGGTCACTGCACGCGACCGCGGCTTGATGTCCGGGCTGGAGTCATGGCTCATAAAACATCATTCTAGGAGTCAATATGACCACTTGGGCAACCCATGACGCGCACATGACACAAATAGGTTGCCGAAAGCACTGATCAGATTGTCCAAAACGCTGCACTCCGGGAAGGTACGCCGCTTCTCCTGGTCTTGTTGCGGTGGCACGCATGCCCGGCCGGCAAGCGGAAAATGCTGACGCACTTCCCCCTCCCCGCCCTCCAACCCCTCCTGCCTCCCTGTTCCCGGTGAAGGATTCATGGGCCGTGGCACTCTATTCCGGTCCGATGGGACAAGCTCAACGTCGTGCCGCCCCATCGCCACCGCTGCCTTGCGTGCGCCCGGTACACCACCTGTAGACACGTAGGCAGGGCCCCTCGGTGCTACGGCAAGCGGAGCGCAACGGCACGAAATATTCTCGGTGCGCTCGGGCCACTAACCGCTGATCTGGTGTCGTTCACCTGAGAATTCCATGTGGCCAGCCCGCTGACTCACCGGCCTGTAGGTATTACTTAGTAGAGTGAGATACATGGACACCAGCCCAGCCGAGAACCCGACCGAGCAAGTCAAGACCCGCCTGCACCATGTCTTCGACTCGCAGATCCCGAATTTCGCCAGCTACAACCTGGTGGCCGGAACCGGCATCGCCGGCTCCGGAGGGCTCAAAGTCATCGGCTATCGCCGGCAGCCGGCCGAACTGGTCCTCGCGCCGGTCAACTCCAGCGATCTCACCGCTTCCGAAGACGCCATCACGATCAACAACACCAACGTCAACCAGCTCGCCCTGCTCAATGACGGCGAGTACGAGGTAGCGACCTCCACCGGACGGGTATTCCGATTCTCCATCCCGCTGCACCCGGGCATCGATCTGCAGCTCGATGACGCCGTCTCGCTGTCGGCGGTCATCGACCAGGAAGACGATGCCAAGGACTTCGCGGATTTCATGGACCACTTCATGAACACCATCGAGGGCACCGAGAACTTCGTTTAACAGCCCGCACCTAGGCCTGGAAAGAACAACCCCGACGCCACTGCCCCGGCATCCCGCACCCCAAAGGGGGCAGGATGCCGGGGCTGTTGCGCACCGCGGCTGCTCAGCTGGCCAGGAACTCGTCCTCTTCATCCAGTCCATGCGGGGTCTTCTCCCACACGTGCGGGGTACGGACCATTTGGTAGGCCGCGCGCCATGCCGCGATGGAATGCAAGACCCAATAAGCGGGGTTCAGCAGCGCGAAGGCCGCCACCCGCGCACCGTAGCGTCGCCACGCGACGATACCGGAGACCACAATCATCATGGCGTTGCCGAAGATCATGGTGCCCCAGCCCAGGGCAAGCAGGCCTTGGGGAAGATCCAGGCCGATGAACTGCACGCCGATGTAGGTCACGATGGTGAAACCAAGCACCAGCGGATACGCCAAGAACGCCAGCGGGGTTCCGGCAATCAACCCGATCATGCCGACGGCGCCGCCCAGCCCGGTGCGTTTGGCGAAACGCAGCGGGCGGCGCATGTTGACCGCCGCGGTCACCATGTAGCCCTTGATCCACCGGGTGCGCTGCCTGATCCACGCCGGGACCTTCGAACAGGCCTCCTCCCAAGTGGTCGAATTGATGATGCCCACCCGGAAGCCGCGCACGCTGGCGCGAAGCCCCAAATCGGCGTCCTCGGTCACGTTCCACGGATCCCAGCCGCCCAATTCACGCAGCTGGCGCGCACGGAAGTGGTTGGACGTGCCGCCCAGAGGCAGCGGAATCCCCGTGCCTTCAAGGCCGGGAAGCATGGAATCAAACCAATGCGAATACTCGACCGCGAACATCTTGGTGAGCACGTTGTGCTCCGCGTTGAAATAGTTCAGCGCCGCCTGCACGCACACGAGCGGGCGCACGGTGCCGTCAACCTGCGACCTGATCCGCTCGTCTTCGCGGAACGCATCGATCGCCTTGCGAAGCTGGTCCGGTTCCGGCCGGTCCTCCGCATCATAGATCACCACGAACTCTCCATTGGCCATCGCCAATCCGTAGTTGCAGGCACGGGGCTTGGTCTGCGGCACCCCGCGCGGGACCACCAGGATGCGCACATTGCTCGGCGGGGCCGCCGCCTTGGCCGCGGCGATGGTTTCCTGGTCGTCTTCTTCCAGCAACAGCAGCACTTCCAGCTTGGATTTCGGGTAGTCCAGCGCGCCGATGTTCTCCAGCAGCTTGGCGATGATGTTCGCCTCGTGGAACGCGGGGATCAGGATGGTGTAGATCGGCAGTTCGTCGTCGGGGATGCGATCCGTGCTCGGTGCCTTGACCCCGTAGCGCTTCCGCCACAGCCCGAGCCTGCGCGCGGCCAGCCGGCGGCGGGCGCGCTGGATCGGGGCATTGATGCTGGCAACCGTCTTAAACAGGATGCTTGTGGCAAAGCTGATGTTCGCCGCGAAGAGGACCACGATCATCGTCCGGCGGAAGTCCACCACGAGTCCGGCGATGAACACCGCCAGCAGGATCGCGGGAAGGACCATTTGCCAAATTGTCAATGCGACTTTCGCTGACTGGGCGGGATCGTCCACGGACAGCCGGTCCGCCGCGTCATATAGCATTTCCCGGCGGAAGCTCGCCTGGAGCGCCTGCTGGATGTCCCAGTCGGTCGTCGCCACGACATCCACCGGCGCGCCGAGAAGTTGCCGGGCTTCCGCCAGGACGGCAGGGGTCGGCGCAGTGCAGGTAGCGATCGTGATCCGCCCGTCATCCTGCCGCCGGTAGGGCAGCCAGGCCGAAGACAATGCCCATTCATGGTCGAGTTCCGCCAGCAGATCCGGTTGCGGCGGATCTTCGACCAGGTCAACCAGCGTGGTGCCCCACTGTCCGGCGAGCGCGGCGTACATGTCGCGGCGTTGCACGGCCCCGGCCAGCAGCAGGTGGCGGCCGAGCAGTCCGCCTTCGCGGCGCTGGTCTTCCAAGGCCCGGTCGATGTCGGACTGGGTTGCCAGATGCTGATCCACCAGCAGCTGCCCCAAGGGCTTGTAGGCGGAGTTCATCGATCGATCCTTTGCAGCACGGCGTGCGTGGGCGAGGTGTAGACGGTTCGGTAGCTGGCCCGCGCAGAGGGCCGCGCGATGAACGCCTGGTCGACCAGGTCCACCGGCCCTGAATTGACCGGCGCCCCGTCCTTTTCGACATTCAGCAGCACCCAGCGGGCATGCGCCGCCGGGTTGTCCAGGGCCTGGGTGAAGTTGTCCCCGGAGGCGCGCAGGAAGATCTGCGAGATATCGATGCCCAGCAGCGGCACGATCGCGTTGCCTCGGGCGCTTTCATCAAGCAGCAGCCCGCCGCCGTCGTAGTTCTGCGCCAGCCACTGCGCCGCCTCGGTGGAATACCGGGTGGAGCCGGCGCTCATGGCGGCCTCGGCCAGCACCGGCGCGCGATCGACGGGACCGGCAATCCACCAGCCAAGCTGCAGCAGCACTGCCGCGCCGAGCCCGGCCGCCGCGCCCGCGCGCAGCACCTGCCGCGCCTGAAGTCGCCAGTTGTCCTTCCACGTGAGCCACTGCCCGGCGGCGTCCACTGCCAGCGCCGCCGCCAGCAGGAAAAACGGCATGGCGGTCATGGCGAAGCGGTTGTTCCACCAGGTGCTGGGCAGCGAATGCGCGTTGTTGATCGCGGTCTGGCCCAAGTACATGCTCACCACCGCGAAGACATAGGCGCTGGAGGTCAGCCAGAGCACCAGCCCCGGCGTTTGCAGGCGCCACCGGTAGGCGGCGACCAGCAGGCCCGCACCGGCGAGCACGAGCAGCAGCACTCCGGCGGTGCCCAACACCGAGGAATGGAACGTGAGCAGGGTCAGCCCCAAATTGCCCTTGGTGGGCAGCAGGCCGCTGCTGCTGATGGAGGACTGCTGGGCGCTGGCCGAGTAGGGGCCGAACATGAATTCCAACGGGTCCCCGTAGATCCCCCAGTTGTAGGCCAGCCACCAGCACACCGCCAGCGCGGGAATCCATGCGTATCCGGCGGCCATGATGATCATCTGCTGGAGCGAACGGGTACGTCGCAGGGTCACCACGCACACGAAAATGGTGCCGGTCAGCGCCAGCATCCATCCTTCGTAGCGCGAGAGCATGGCCGCCGCGGTGGGAATTCCGGCGAAGACCGCCAGCTCCCCGGCGCTCATCCTGCGCGGCGCCAGCGCCCAGCGGCTCAATCCGGACAGCGCGGCGACGAGGAACAGCAGCAGCACCGGTTCGGTCAGCGCCGTGGTGTAGAGATACAGCACGCTGGGGTTGGCCAGCAGCAGAACCAGCATCGCCAGGCGGCCGGCACGGCCGATGCCCAGACGGGCCGCGATGCGGTAGAGTCCCGCGGCGGTACCGGACAAGGCGGCGCTTCCCAGCAGGGCCGCGGCCCACCCGGTATGGAAGAGCGGGTCGATCGCCACCAGCGGGATCAGCAGCAGGTGCGGCACCGGCAGCCATACGGTGCCCAACTGTTCGAAGCCGGGAGCCATCGAGTCGATCACGCGTCGTGCGATGGTCAGGTGGCTCTGGGCGTCGGAGTAGGCCATGGCCCAGCCGCTGGGCACGGTGACGGCGCTGGCCGCCAGTCCGAGCAGCCCGGCGGCAAGCGCCACCAGCACGGAGCCGGGCACCTTGCGCACCTCCGGCGGGGCGCCCAGCAGCCGCCAGGCACGCTGCAGCCGCGAAACTATTGATTGTTTCGGGGCCGTGCCGGTGCTAGCGCTCATTGGATGAGGGTACGGACTGCGGGCCGCCGGCTGCCGCCTCCGCGGCCGCCTGCGCCTTGGCTCGGCGGTTGGACCTGCGCAAGGCGAACGCGCCAGCCAGACCGGCCAGGACCAGGGCCGCGACGCCGCCGGCCGCCCACCAGGCGTAGGGGCGGTAGTCGTCGGTGAGCGAATCCTGCGGGATCAACGCATTGCTTTCCACTAGGACCGGCGCGGCGCCCTCCTGCGCGACCAGCAGGTTGCGCGAGAGCGAAGACCAGCCGCCGGCGGCTGGCGCCACCCGGTCGGCTAGATCGTGATACAGCGCATCGGTGGCTGTTCCGTCTGGCGACCAGCCGCCGGCCAGCAGCACGGCGCGACCCGAATCCTCGAAGGCCTGCAGCGCGGCGTACGGCTCCTCGGTGCCCACCCCCGCGGAGAGCACGGAGGATTCGATGGTGCGGAAACGTTCCAGGCGCAACGGCGCGCCGAGCTCATCGGCAAGCTGCGCATCGCCTCCCACCACCACGGTGCTCAGCGGCGAGCCGGCCACATCCTCGATGGCAAGGTTCTGCACGTGCAACGGCACGGCGCTGGCCTGTTGCAACGAGGCCAGCAGGCTGGTGGCGAGCGCATTTGCCGTCTCCGCGGAAGTCCCGGCACCCAGGGCGAGGCCCACTTCGCCTGCGGTTTGCTGCGGCAGCATCTCGAATCCCGCGGCGCGGCCCGCGCCGTACTGCGGGGTCACGGTGCTGGCGCTACCATCCAGATGCACCTGGACCGGCAAAGTGCCGGCGATGGCGCAGTTTGCGCCCTGCGCCGCGGCATCCAGCTGGAGGCGCAAGCCGTTGCGCGAGGTGACCAGCGACTGCGGGATCTGGATGTCCGCGTTGAGCGCGGTGCTCTGATCCAGCACGAAGGAATCGACCAGCTGGTCGTTCCAATACACGTTCAGGGCCGCTTCGGTATTCTCCGGGATGGCGCTGTGCGTCCCGGACAGATGCACCTGGGCTCCGTCTAGGCTTGAACCGAGCTGGGCCTCGTCCACTCCGATGTACAGCGAGGATTGGCCGTAGCCCTCCAGCTTCGGTGCGGTGGCGCCGAGATCCGCGAAGCTCATCACCTCCGCCGGGGTCCAGCGCTCGCCCTGGACCGGCGCTGCCTCGGCGTCTACGTGGCGGCCGACCGCCAGGGTGAGTGCCCGGCTGCGGATCACGGTGTCGAGCTCTGCCAGCTGCTCCGCGGTCCCGCTGATCCGCAAGGTGGTTCCGGCGCGATCCAGGGCAAGCTTCATGCCCTGCTCTGCGAGCTCGAAGGCGACGGTGTAATCCGCATCCGCGGCATTCCAGGAGATATCGGCGGACGGGAAGGCAGCGGCCAGAGCGGGGACCGCGCTCAGCGCAGCCTGCGAGGCTTCGCCTTCACCCTGGATGGACACCGAGCCGGGCGAGCTTGCAAAAAACTGCGCCACCGATTCAGGGGCCTTGGCCTCGCCCGCAGCCTGAAGCTGTACCTGGGAGAGCTCAACCTGCTGCGGTTCGACGCTCAGGCAGCGGCCTTCCCGGGACTCGGGAAGCCAGCGGACCGCGACATCCAAGGTGCCGTTCTCCGCCGCGTGCTTCGCGTTCAGCGGCAGGTCGAATGCGCCGGACTGGGCGACCGGCAGGGTCTTGATGATGTCCTTGCCGACGCGCAGCTGCAGCTGCCCGTCCGTGGCCGTGGTCGAGACCCGGCCCTTGATCGACGCAGGCTTCAGCCCCTGTGCCACGGGCACCGTAACGGTTGCCCAAGCTCCGGTGTCGCTGGTGGAGGCCGGCTGGCTGACCTTCACGGATTCATCGGCCAGCGCAGGTGCCGAAGGCAGCAGGCTCAGCATGAGCGCGGAGCCGAGGACAGGGACCAGGATTTTTCGGTTCACATTTCTCCAAAGGGCCGGGCCCGAAACTTTCGAGACCGGTGGCTAGGACACAGACAGCTGCGGTACCCCACCTAGAAAGACCCGGCAATCCCGATCCAGCGTGCTGCAATCCCCAGAGCAGTGTGCACGTCGTGGCTGCCGCCGGAACCTTTTCCGGACCGGCCTGTCAAACTCCGCACTCTAAAACTACTGACCGTTATGGGCAAAAACAAAAAATAATGTGCTAGAACTCTAGTTGGCTTGGACACAAGCCGGACAATGAAGGGACGCACCTGTGCATGAGTCGGCCGATGACCCGAGGATCAAAGAGCTCATCGACGCAATCCTTCGCACCGCTACCGGGGATTTCAGGACGTTTCTGGAACCCAGCAGCCGGCGCGACGGCATCGATGCGATTATCGTGGGGTTCAACGCCATGTCCGCGCGGCTGTCCGAACTCTATGGCCGGCTCGACGAACAGGTGGTCCGGCGCACCGCCCAGCTCGAATCGGCCGGAGAGCAGCTGCGGATCCTGGCCTACAGCGATCCGCTGACCGGGCTGGCCAACCGGGCGGAGCTGGGCCGGCATCTTGATTCCCAGCTTGCCGAGGTGTCTCGCGGTGAGCCTGCCAGCGCTTTGTTCGTGCTGGACCTCGATTCCTTCAAGCTCATCAACGACACCCACGGCCACCATCTGGGCGACCTGGTCCTGCAGGAGATCACCACCCGTCTGCGGCGCATCGTGCGCGACACCGATGTCGCGGCGCGCCTGGGCGGGGACGAATTCGCGCTGCTGGTGCATCTGGACTCCTCCGATGCCCCGGGCTTTGCCGCACGGCTGCTGGCCGAGCTGAACCAGCCGATGGTTCTGGAGTCAATCGTCATCAATCCCGGGGTGAGCATCGGCTACGCCCAGGCGGATGCGTCATTGGATGCCGAGCAATGGATGCAGCAGGCCGACACCGCCATGTACGAGGCCAAACGTTCCAAAACCGACAAGGTCCAGCGTTTCGCGCAGCACATGCTCGTTGAGCGCGTCACCAAGTCCCGGCTGATCGCGGACTTGCGCAGTGCGGTGCGCACCGAGGAGATTTACGCGGACTACCTGCCGATCGTCGATCTTGAAACCTCACGCGTCCTGGCGTATAAAGCCCGTGCCCGGTGGGATCATCCGGAGAAAGGCCTGATCCCGCCTGAGATCTTTGTACCTCTGGCGAAGCAGTCCGGGTTGCTGCCGGCGGTGCGCCACCGCATGGTGCGCAATTCACTGGACGATTTCTCCTCGTGGCGCCGCAGCGGGGAAATTTCCGCGGACTGCCGCCTGCATCTGAATATCAACCACATCGCCTTGCGGGAGGATGCGTTCGCCGCGCAACTGGGCGAGGAGCTGGCCGCACTGCAAATGCCCGCCGCGAACCTGGTCCTGGAGGTCACCGAGGGGCATTTCATCTCGGAAGACGGCGCGGAATTGCGCACCATGCGCAAGCTCAGGGAGCTGGGCATCCAGGTGTATCTCGACAAGTTCGGTGCCGGATACTCGTCCTTCGGCTATCTCGCGAGACTGCCGTTGGGCGGCATCAAGCTCGATAAGTCCCTGACCAATGGCATCGAGACGGATCGGGTCAAGCACGAGGTGCTGCGCGCGATCGTGGCCATGGCTGATGCCCTGGCACTGGATTGCATTGCCGTGGCGGTGCGCACCGACCAGCAGGCGCAGGCGCTGCGGGCACTGGGAGTGGGCACAGCGCAGGGCTACCACGTCGGCGCCTCGGCGAAACGTGCTTCGCTCCCTCCTGAGCGTGGGTAGACTGGGCATATGCGGGAGCAATCCCCCGGTGGCCTGACTCGCACTCGCGGCACCCGGCGGGGCCCCGTTCACACTGAGCATATGGGGATCTATGAATCAATCATCAATGGCCGGAGCGACCGGTACATCCGCGCGGGCGTGGAGCATCACGCGCTTACCGGGAAAACTTCTCGAAGTCACCTTCAGCCCTGGCATGAGCCTCGGCGCAGACGACACCGCGCGTCTGGTGCAGAGCCTGCAGCATCATTCGGGCAGCCGTCCAGCGCGGGTGCTGATCAACGTTTCGGGCCTGAGCAATGTCTGCCCTGAGGTCGCAGGGGTCCTGTCCTCCAATTCACGACCCACACGGTTGGCCTTCCTGGGCGAGAGCCTGATGGACGAGGTGCTTGCCGGCTTCATCCTGCCCGAGCTGGACGACGCGATCACCTCGCGCTACTTCACCGCACGGGCCGCCGCGCTGGCGTACCTCGGCCAGCGCTGAGCCGCCGCAACGCCGCTGGGCCCCGGACACGACTGGACGTCGTGTCCGGGGCCAGCTGCAAGCACGGCGGAGTAATGGCGGTTCAGCCGCGAAGGCCGTAGAGGTCCATGTCCGGGGCCTGCGTGACCAGCCACGGGCTGAACGCCCAGGGGGTGGCGGTCATGGCCCTGCCCAGTTGCAGCGGATCCACCCAGTGGTAGTCCATGACTTCATCGGGCGCCGGAGCCAGCTCCGAGTCGATCACCGCGGTGAACACCGGGCAAATCTCGTTTTCCACGATGCCCGAGGCATCAACCGCCCGGTAGCGGTAGTCGGGCAGCACCACGGACAGGCCGCTGATCTTCATGCCCAGTTCGCGTTGGGCGTGGCGGCTGATGGCGTCCTCGAAGGACTCGCCGGGCTGCGGGTGGCCGCAGAAGGAATTGGTCCAGACCCCGGGCCAGGTTTTCTTGTCCAGCGACCTGCGGGTGACCAGCACCTGTCCCTCGGTATTGAGAACATGGCAGGAGAACGCCTGGTGCAGGGCCGTGTCGGTAGTGTGTACAAGTTCCTTGGGACATGTGCCGATGGGTTCGCCGGTCTCTGAAAGCAGGATTACGTCCATGATCTCAACCGTACCCGAGCTTTCGCGGCCACGGGGCCCGGGCTCGCCAGGGCTGCCGTAAGCGGCGGTGCCGCGTAGCTCACCCAAAACTCAGCACCGCGATGATCAGCATGGTCAGCAGGAACCCGCAGACGTAGTTGATCCACAGGAACCGCTTCCAGGCCTTGTTGGCGCTCCCCGAGGTCTCATCCGTGACACCCAGGTGGGGCAGGACATTAAGCACATAGGGAATGGCCAGCAAGCCGGTCAGCGCGGGCAGCCCGTCCAGCGAGGCGAACAGCAGGATGCCCGCCGTCAGGTACGCGCCGAGCACCAGGTAGAGCGTGGTCCTTGCCGAGCTGACGGTGGCGATGGATCCCAGCCCGGCTTCGCGGTCCGGGATGATGTCCTGGATGGCCCCCAGCGCGTGGCTGGCGATGCCCCACAACAGGAAGGCGGTGAAGACGAGCCACTGCGCGGCGCCCAGGGCGGTGCCGGCCAGCACCCAGCCGTACACCGCCGGGGAGACGAAGTGCACCGCGCTGGTCACCGAGTCCAGGCCCGGGCGTTCCTTGAAACGCAGCTTCGGCGCGCTGTAGGCGAGCACCGCGGCCAACGACACCAGCAGCACCAGGTTCGAAGCAGCCGTCCCGGCGAGCGCCAGCACCAGCACGAAGGGCGCGGTGGCCAGCAGGCACCAGCGCAGCACCGCCGTGTGCGATTCCTTCGCGAGCAGCGCGCCCTCGACACCGCCCTTGCGCGGGTTGCGCAGGTCCGATTCGTAGTCGAACACGTCGTTGACCCCGTACATCAGCAGGTTGTAGGGAATCAGGAAGAACAGCGTGCCGACCACGAATTTCCAGTCGATTCCGCCGCCGGCCAGCAGGTAGGCGGCCGCGAAGGGGTAGGCGGTGTTCACCCAGGAGATCGGGCGGGAGGTGAGCAGCAGTTCCTTGATCATCGTGCGCTCCTCGCAGTGGGTTCCGGTCTCGTGTCCTGGTCGCGCGGGGCGGCTGAGAGAAGCCACCAGAGCCCGGAGACGAACAGCACCGCGCACGCCGGGTAGAAGAAATCCTCGATCGGCGCCAGGCCGATGCGCACGCCGGTCAGCGTGTGCTGGCCGTAGTCGAAGAGCCCGGCGTAGATCATGAGGTTGTCGAAGATGGCGGTCAGCACCACCATGATGGCCAGCGCCGCTCCCAGCTGGCCCGCGACCCGGCGCAACGGGATCCGGCGGACCAGCAGGGCGGCGGCCAGTGTTAGCGCTGCGGCGGCGGTGAACCAGAGGCTGAGTTCAAGAAACATTCTCCGCTCCCTTCCGCTGCAGTGTGCGGCGCAGCCAGGTGGTGGCCACCGGCCAGCCGGTGACCACGATCATCGATGAATAGCACAGGAACAGCAGGAAAAAGACTTCTTCCAGCGGGAACTGGTCCCCCACCATCAGCCCGGTCATCAGCTCGGACTCGCGGTGCAGGAAGATGCCCCGCTCGATGGCCAGCACGTCCCACAGGACGAAGAAGCCGGTGCCTGCGGCCAGGGCGATCACCGCGCGCAATGGGTGGCGGAAGATGAACAGTTTGCCCTTCGCGTCGCACAGCAGCATGCAACCCAGCAGGGCGATCAGAATGAGCAGGTAGATCATGGGGCCGTCCTGTCCCGGGTCGCGAAGCCTGCCGGGTCCAGCGCGCCCGGGGCGCTGATCCCCTCGACGGCCTTGGCCGCCAGCTCGCCGCTGATCAGGCACATGGGCACCCCGACGCCGGGGCGGACGGTGCTGCCCGCATAGTAGAGCCCGTCGACGGTGGAGCTGCGGTTGGACGGGCGGAACATGGCGCTTTGGCGCAGGGTGTGCGCCAAGCCCAGGGCTCCGCCCCGGTAGGCGCCGTACTGCTGTGCGAAATCCTCGGGGCCGATGCTCTGGCGCACGATGATCCGCTCGCGCAGGTCCGGGATCTTCGCCCAGCGCGACAGCTGGTCGATGGCTGCGTCCGCGACCTGCTCCACGGCCGGGTCCCCCTGCCCGTCGGGTCCGCCGGTTCCCCAGGCGGCCGCGGCCGGGGCAGGAACCAGAATGAACACGTTTTCGCATCCGGCCGGCGCGACGCCGGGGTCGGTGGCGCTGGGTTTGCACACGTAGATGCTGGTTTCCCCGCGCAGCGGTTGGCCTTCGCGGATGCGGGCGAAGTTGTCGTCCCAGTCCTTGGTGAACAGCAGGTTGTGGTGTTCCAGCTGCGGCAGCGTGCCGGTGATTCCCAAGCAGAGAAGCACCGCGCTGGGGCCCGGGTCCAGGGATTCGAAGCGCTTGGCCGTGTGGGTGTGCAGCTGCTGCGGCAGCAGCGTGGAATCCAGGTGGCGGGCGTCGGCGGCCCCGATCACCACGTCGGCCGTCGTGTGCTGTTCCCGGCCTTCGGCGTCGATCCAGCGCACCGCGCGCACCGCAGGCTTGTGTCCATCACGATTCTGGCCGGTGTCGATCCCGGTGGCCGTGGCGCCGAGCTCGATGCGTGCCCCGTGGCTGCGGGCCAGGCCGGCCATCGCGTCGGCCACGGCGGCGAACCCGCCCAGCGGGTACTGCACCCCCTGGCTCAGGTCCAGGTGGCTCATCAGCTGGTAGAGCGCCGGGGTGCGCCGCGGGCTGGATCCCAGGAACACCGCCGGGTAGCCCAGGATCTGGCGGGCGGGTGTGCTGCCGAAGCGCCGGGCGATGTGCCCGTGCAGGCTGCCGGCCAGCAGCGGAAGCAGCTGCGGCAGGTGCTTGAGGATGCCCGGGCGCAGCAGGCCCCGCGGGTGGTGGAAGTCGTCGTAGAGGAAGTGCTCCAAGGCCAGCTGGTAGCCGGTCGCGGCGCGCGCCAGGTAGGTGTCCAGTTTCGCGCCGCTGCCGGGTTCCAGCTGCTCGAACAGCTCGCGCGCCGCCTGGCCGGTGCCCACGTCCACCGGTTCGGCGTCGTGCTCGAAGAAGGTGCGGTAGCCCACCGGCAGCCGGCGCAGCTGCAATTGCTCCTGCACGCTGCTTCCCATCAGGGCGAACCAGTGCTCGAAAACCTCGGGCATCAGGTACCAGGACGGTCCGGTGTCGAAGCGGAAGCCCTCGCGTTCCAGGCGCCCGGAGCGCCCGCCCACGTGCTCGTGCTGTTCGAGCACGGTGACCTGGTGGCCGCGCGCGGCGAGCAGGCCGGCGCTGGCCAGGCCGGAGAATCCGGCGCCGATGACCACGACGTGCTTGGGTTCAGGCTGCATGCGGTCCCCCGCTCAGCGGAAGCTGCGCCACGTGCGGGGCTTGCCCGGCGGGCCCGGGATTGGGGCCGGGGTCGGGGGCGCGCCAGCGGTGCCCCGTGGCGAGCACGCGGGCGGCGATCAGCGCCTTGCGTGGTGCGGAGACCGAGATGCGCGCGGTGAGCAGCTGCTCTGCCGGGGCCTTGTCCAGCTGGCGGTTCAGCCGGGCGAACAGGTCGTGGGCCATGCGCACCGCGCGGGCCGCGGCCGGCGCCAGGTAGGGCAGCCCGGCGCGGGCATGGGCCAGGTCCGTCTCGATGTCCGCCACCAGCTCCCGCTTGCGCGCTTCGGTGAAGTGCTCGGGATCGATGCCCGGGAAGTACACGCGCTCCAGCTGCCGGCTGTCGGTGGCCAGGTCGCGCAGGAAGTTCACCTTCTGGAAGGCGGCGCCCAGGCTGCGCGCGGCACGCTCGGCCAGCTGCGCCTGCGCGGGCGTCTCAGCCGGGGCCGAGGGCATGGCCCGGAACACCTGCAGGCACATCAGCCCGACCACCTCGGCGGAGCCGTAGATGTATTCGCGCAGGCTCTGCTCGCTGTGCCGGTGCACACTCAGATCCGCGCGCATCGAGGCGAAAAACGGGTCGGTGAGCCTTTCGGTGATGCCGGTCTCGCGGGCGGTGAGCGCGAAGGCGTGCACCACCAGATTCGTGCTGTAGCCGCGCTGCAGGGCCAGGGCCGTCTGCGCCTGCAGCTCGTCCAGGCAGTCGCCCACCGCCTGCGGGTTCAGGCCGGCCTGGCTGGCGACGCCGTCCACCACCTCGTCGGCGAGGCGGACCAGGGCGTAGATGTTCGCGATATGCGCGGCGCTGGCGGCATCCAGCATCCGGCAGGCCAGCGAGAAGGAGGTGGAGTACTCCCCCAGCACCAGCCGGGCGCTGCGGGCCGCGGTGCGGGAGTAGGTCTGCAGGGCGGTGGGTCGGGCCGCGGCCATGCTCACCAGCTCCTTTCCAAGATCAGCCGGGTGCAGTGGTGCAGCCGGTATTGGGCGTCTTCGGGCAGGCGCAAAAAGGCCGCCGAACGGGTGGCTGAAGTGCACAGCTGGCGGGCCAGCTGGCGGGCGAAGGCCTCCGCGTCCTGCTCGGCCAGCGCCTGGCGCACCTCTTGCGCTGCGACGTTGCCGGCGCGGAATTCCTGCAGCAGCACCGCGAAACCGGGATTCTCCGCAGCCAGCGAAAGCAGGATCGTGCTCTTGAATTCGCGCAGGTCCGAATCGACGGGCTTGCCGGTATCCTGCGGATCGCCGAAGGTGCCCAGCACGTCGTCGATCACCTGGTAGGCGACCCCCAGCTTGGAACCGATGGCTCCGAGCAGCTGCGCCTGCAGCGCATCGGCCCCGGCCAGCAGCGCTCCAGCCTGCAGCGGCAGCTGGAAGGAGTAGGCGGCGGTTTTCAGCTCCTCCATGTGCAGCACATCGGCCGTGGTGGCCGGGTGCGGATGCAGCGAGTAGAGCAAGTCTTCCAGCTCCCCCGCGCCGGCCTGCTCGATGGCCTGGAAGAAGCAGGCTTCGACCTGCTCCTCGTTGTCCAGCCCCGCAGCGGCCCGGGCCGCGACCTTGATGGCTTCGGTCAGCAGAAGGTCTCCGGCGATCAGCGCGGCGCTGTTGCCCACGTGCTCGGCATCGGTGCGGCTGCGCCCGTAGCCGGACGCCTCGTCGCGGTAGACCGCGGAGATGGTCGGCGCCCCGCGGCGCAGGAAGTCGCGGTCGATGATGTCGTCGTGGATGATCAGCGCGTTGTGCAGCAGCTCGAACGCGCAGGCCAGGTCCAGCGCCCGGCGGCGGTTGCGCCCGCCGAAAGCCTCGTAGCCGAGCATCACCAGGCCGGGTCTGGCCAGCTTGCCGGTAGCCAGCCGCTCGCCCAGCTGGTCCCAGAGCTGCGCCCCGTGCCGCGAGTAGTTAGCGGTCCGCTGGCGAGCCGATGCGGTGAGGTGTCCTAGATGGCCGGAGATTTCCGCCAGCGTCGCGTCATCGGCGAAGGCGACGCTGCGCTGCACCGGCTGGGTGTCCGTGCGGTCTGCATGTGTGGTCATGGTGTCCCTACTTCGCTGGTTCATCGGTCTGCGTCGGTGCCGGCCCGGCGGCCGGCAGGGAGGATGCGGCAAGCTCTTCGCTGGCCTGCCTCAGCAAGTCGGCAACCCGGACGCGGCCGGGCTCGTCGAGCTGTTCACAGAGTCTATGCAGATTGCGCAGCAACGCCAACCCCGGACCTGTACAGTGCGGATAGTTGGCCCCGGGCCCGATCACGGTTCGGCGGCGGTCTGCGCCATGCGCATGCCGGGAGACGAACCCGCGCGATTCAAGCCGGTCAAGCACGGTGGTTGAGCCGGCCGAGGAAAGGCCCAGGTAGCGCCCCAGGGTCCCGGGGCTCACCGGATCCACCGTCCGCAGCAGGTTCAGTGCCCGCAGGTCGGAATCGTTGAGCTCAAGCTGGGAACGGTAACGATTTTGAGCCAGGTCGTAGGACAGGCACAGTTGCTGGACCAGCCGGAAGAGGTCCCCGGTGGAGACCTGAGGGTCGGGCGGAACTTGTGAATTCTCTGGCATGGTATCTCACTTGGTTGATATTTAGCCTGTCTAGATACATCATGGTTTAAGTATTCGGATTTGTCGACTCTTCCCGGAAAGTTTCTCAGCTGACACCCAAGGAGATGGATCATGCAGCAGTCGATAGCAGTCCCCCGCCGGCCAGTCCTGGCGGCCCAAATAGGCACCGCGCTCGCCATTGCGCTGGCCATCTACGGATCATTCCTGGGCAGCGGCGCCGCCGGCGGCACCCCCATCCAGAACGCCGCTGGCGGATACCTCAGCGCGGATGCCACCCTGCTGGCGCCGGCCGGCCCCGCCTTCTCCATCTGGTCCCTGGTCTATGCAGGCCTTGCCGTCTTCGCGGTATACCAATTCACGCCCGCCGGCACCCGATCCGAAACCCTGCACCGGCTGCGCGGCCCGGCCTCGCTGTCGGCCCTGCTGAACGCGGCTTGGATCCTGACCGCCCAGGCCGGATGGCTCGCCGTGAGCGTCGCAGTCATCTTCATCCTGCTGGCGTCGCTGGTCTGGGTCGCCATGCTCCTGCGCACCTACGGCAGCGCGACGCGGACCGAGCACTGGATCATGTGGATCACCTTCGGCGTGTACCTGGGCTGGGTCTGCGTGGCCAGCCTGGCGAACACCGCCGCGTGGCTTTCTTCGCTGGGAGTCGGCGCCAACGCCTCCTGGCCCGTTGCGGCCGCAATCATCCTGCTGATCGTGGCCGCCGCCATCGCAGTGGCGCTGACCGGCTACACCCGGGGCCAGCTGGCTCCCGCGGCGGCGATCGCCTGGGGCTTGGCATGGATCGGGGCCAGCCGGTTGTCGGGAACCAATGAATCCACGCTCGTCGGCATCTCGGCACTGGCCATCGCCGGCCTGGCGCTGCTGGCGGCGCTCGCCGTCGCGGTGCGCGCCCGCAAGGAACGGAGCCTGCCGTGAAGCTGATAGCCGTCACCGGAGCCACCGGCTACATCGGCGGACGGCTGGTTCCGCTGCTGCTGCGCCGAGGACACCGCGTCCGGGTGCTGGCCCGCGACGCCCAGCGGCTGCGCGATGTGCCGTGGCGGGACCAGGTCGAGGTGGTCGAGGGCAGCCTGCAGGATGCCAACGCGGTGGCCGAATTCTGCCGCGGGGCCCACACCGTCTACTACCTGGTGCATTCAATGTCCGGCACCAAAAACTTCATGTCCGACGAGGAACGCTGCGCGCAAACCATGGCCGATTGCGCCAGGAAAGAATCCGTGGCCCAGCTGATCTACCTCTCCGGATTGCACCCGGAGGGCGAACTGAGCGAGCATCTCGCATCCCGGGTGCGGGTGGGCGAGGTGCTCCAGGACAGGAACCCGGATCCGGACGGGCTTCATACCTTGATCCTGCAGGCGGGGCTGGTGATCGGGTCAGGCTCGGCAAGCTTCGAGATGATCCGACACCTGAGCGACGTGCTCCCGGTGATGCCGGCCCCGCGCTGGGTGAAAAACCGGGTGCAGCCGATCGCGGTGCGCGACACCCTGCACTATCTGGCTGCCTGCGCCGAGCTGGACACTCCGGTGAACGACACCTTCGACATCGGCGGGCCGCGCGCCTACAGCTACGCGGACCTCATGCGCATCTACGCCAAGGTGGCGGGGCTGCGCGAGCCGAGGATCTGGGCCTTGCCGGTGCTCACCCCGCAGCTGGCGTCGCACTGGGTCAACCTGGTCACTCCCCTGCCGCACACCCTGGCCACCGCACTGGTCGGCTCGCTGCAGCACGACTGCGTCATGGGTTCGCACCGCATCGATCAGCTGATCCCCCCACCCGAGGGCGGACTGACCGACTACCCGGACGCGGTGCGCCTGGCCCTGGAGAAGATCGCCTCCGATTCGGTGGAGACCAGCTGGGCCACCGCGCATCCGGTCTCGGCGCCGGCCGAGCCGCTGCCCTCGGATCCGCAGTGGGCCGGACGCAAGATCTACATCGACCAGCGGACCATGGAAACACAGGCTGATCCCGCAGACCTCTACCAGGTCATCGGACGCATCGGCGGGGAATCAGGCTATTTCGTGTTCCCGAGCCTGTGGCGGATCCGCGGGCTGATGGACAAGCTCAGCGGCGGGGTGGGCCTATTGCGCGGGCGCCGCTCGCGCAGCACCCTGGCCTTGGGAGATGTCGTCGACTGGTGGCGCGTCGAAGCGCTGGAACGCAACCAACTGCTGCGGCTGCGCGCGGAAATGCGGGTTCCAGGCCAGGCCTGGCTTGAATTCCGCCTGGAGCAGCGGCCCGGCGAGCGGGTCCAGGTCACCCAGCGGGCGATCTTCGTGCCCCGCGGGCTGGCCGGGCGGGCCTACTGGTGGTCGGTGAGCCCGTTCCACGCATTCATCTTCTCCGGCATGCTCAAGAGCATCGTGCAGCAGGCCGAGGGAACGAGCCCCTAGGATTGACCGGCTTCAGGTTCCTTGCCCTGATCATCGAGAGCGGTTTGCGCGCCGTTCATGCTGTCCTCCATGGCATCCGAGGTCCGGGCGAGGAACCTGATAATCACCTCGCGCTCGGCGTCGGTGAACTCCCGAGCCACCTCGAACCGCTGCGCATGGTGGCGCCCCACCTGCTGGCGGGCCATCAGGTGCGTCGGCCCGGTGACTTCGATGCACCAAGAGCGGCGGTCGGTGGGATGCGGGCGGCGTGCGACATGCTCGCCCTCGATCAGCCGGTCGATCATCTTGGTGACCGATGCGCTGGAAATACCCAGATAGCGGGCGAGCTGGCCGGGGGTGACTGCGGTGCCGGCGTGCTTGGCGGAAATCAGCATGCGCAGGGCGCGCATGTCGGTCTCATTGAGCTTCATGAAGCTCTGGGAATTGCGCATGATTTGGCGTTCAAGCTGGCGCATGCGTCCCATCTCGGCCATGATGCGGTCGATCTGCTCCAAGGCTTCCGGGCTCACTCCCTCGCGCTTGATCAGGTTCTGGTCCGGGTCGGATTCCGCCAGACCATACATCGTGGGCAGCTTTCGCTCGTTCACCGTTCCCCCTATCCAATTCATTTCCCGCGCAGTCTCCTATTCGGCCGCGGCCTACCGGCGTTTCTTCGATGGTAAGCCCTGAGGCTTCCGGGCATGCTGAAGACTGCGGTGAAATGCGGAAACCCTGCGACCGAAATCGGTTCGCAGGGTTTTCATTGGTGCGAGTAGAGAGACTTGAACTCTCACGTCCGAAGACACTGGAACCTAAATCCAGCGCGTCTACCAATTCCGCCATACTCGCTCGCGCTACACCGGAAAACGGATTTCCGAATGACGACCTCATTTAGTGTAGCGGAAGTGCCAGTCGATAAGAAATCGACTGCACCGGCTATTACTTGGGGTCAATTCCCAAGTCACGGCGGAGCTTTGCGACATGCCCGGTGGCTCGCACGTTGTACTGCGCGAGCTGGACCTTGCCGTCTTCGTCCACCACGATGGTCGAGCGGATCAAACCTTCGTAGACGCGGCCGTAGTTCTTCTTCTCGCCCCAGGCTCCATAGGCCTCGGCGACAGCGTGGTCCTCGTCAGACAGCAGTGGGAAGTTCAGTTCTTCCTTGGCCACGAACTTTTCAAGCTTGGCGACGCCGTCCGGGGAGATTCCCAGCACCTGGTAGCCGAGGCCGGTGAGTGACTCGATGGAATCACGGAAGTCGCACGCCTGCTTGGTGCAGCCCGGGGTGGAGGCGGCCGGGTAGAAGTACACGATGGCCTTCTTGCCTCGGTAGTCGGACAGCGAGACAGCGTTGCCGTTCGAGTCATTCAGGGTGAAGTTCGGGGCCAGATCTCCGACGGAGAGTCGTTCGGTTGGTGCTGCGGCGGTGCTCATCGGTTAAACCTCGTTTCGTAGCTATACAAAAAATCCGGCCTGATGAATCAGGCCGGATCTGCTGTGCGCCCTCCGGGACTCGAACCCGGAACCTAATGATTAAGAGTCATTTGCTCTACCAATTGAGCTAAAGGCGCTAACTTCACTCTGACTAGTTATTTTCGAACCGGTCTTTGCGACGTAGATAATCATACGCAGAAGTCGCAGAAAATCAAAAATCGTACAGCAAGGCCCATCGGTCGACATGAAACCGCTAGTCAGATCATCATTCCCGCTTCAGCCACCAGCGCTCGGCAACGGTAAGCGACCAAATATCATCCCGTGTCTTGGAGCACATTCGGCCGCTGGGAGGCCCCGACCTCCCAGCGGCCGAATGCCCGGAACACTACCGGCGGCCGGTCGGGCGGCGTAGTCGCAGCGCAGCAGCTCCAGCGGCGGTCAGAACCAGAGCACCTAGCACGGTCCACACCACGGAGGCTCCTGTCGCGGCCAGAGAGTCGCGCTCATCTGCCCCGCCCTCGGGTTCCTGTCCGGAGTCCTGCTCTCCGTTCTGAGTTCCTTCCACGGCGTTTCCCGAAGGATCGGCGGATGGATCCGCCGACGGTTCTTGGGACGGCCGTTGCTCTTCATCCGGCGCCGGGTCTCCGGACTCCGGAACGGCGGGATGGGTCGGCGACGGCTGCTCCAGGTCCGGTACGTCGGCGCCATCCTCGTCCATGCCGCTGCCCTGGCCGTCGTCAGAATTCTCCGGTTGCTCCGGAGCCGGCGAGCCTTCCACGACCACCGCACGCGAAGCAATGGCCTGGTTGCCGTTGGCATCTTGGACTGTGTAGGTCAGCGCATAGCTGCCCGGCGCGCCCGTATCCACAGATCCGACTATTTCGATATTCTCCGTGACATCGCCATCCGTGTTGTCCACGGCGCTCACGGAGTCCATCGGGTCGAACGCATCTCCCACTGCGAGCGTGGTTCCTTCCGGGATGGTCAGCTCCGGAGCGACGGTGTCGGTACCTGCCGCAGAGGCTGTGAACACACCCGTCTGGCGCACCTGCCCCGGAGCCAGATCCTGTTGAGTCTGCGCATCGACGCTGGTGACGTACCAGGAGTAAACCTCTCCCTCGGTGAGCCCCGCCCAGACGACCGACGCCGGCCAGCCGGAACGCGCCGTCGCTTCACCGATCACCTCGCCCGTGGGCGCCAAGGACATGACGGCATCGGTGCTGAAGCTGGTCTGGCGCGTTTGCAACTGGATCGGCAGGCGAAGCTCGTCCTCGGTGCCGTCGTAGCGGTTTTCATCGTCGTATTCGGTGGCACCGAAATCGCCGAGCATCGGCGAGTAGGTGTCGATTGCCAGCTCGGAGCGCTCGACGTCGAACTGGAGCATACGCAGGTAGCTGGAGCCGAAACGCAGCATGTCCTGCGGGTTGCGCCCGTCGATGCCCGCGAGGCCGAGCTGTTCGGCGCCGACTTCGTAGAACTGGTAATCGGCGAGCAACTCGACGACGTTGTTCTGAGCCTGCCCCACGTCCTTGCGAACCTGGATGCTCACGCCATGCTCGTGGCCGGAAAGCACCAGGAAGATGTTCTTGTTCTTCTCCAGGATTCCTTCGGAGATGCGCTTGCCGTCGTGCGAGTAAGCGGCGCCTCGCCCGTCGGCGTTGATGCTCGGTTTGTTGTAGGCGTGGGTCATGAGCATCGCATTGCGGTCCGGGTACTGCGCAAGCACGTCGTTGGCCCAGGCGATTTCCGCCTCGGTCACATCAAAGCCCAGGTACAGGGCGATGAAGTCCAACCCTCCGGCACTGAACAGGTCGTAGTGGTTGTCGTTATCACCAGGTGCCCAGGACTGGTAGCTGGCCTGCGCCTGCTTCCACCCTTGGCTGTTTTCCAAGGACTCGTAGCGTTCCGGACCGAAGTACTGGTTGTACAAGTTGTCCGGGCCGACATCCTTGCCCGATCGATTGTCATGGTTGCCCGGCAGTACGCCGTTGGGTATGCCGGTCTCGTCCAGTATCCGCTGCGTTTCGGAGGTGAACTCGAATTCGCGTTCGGCGATCCGGCGCTGCGTTTCTTCGTCGGCGTAGACGTCCTTATGCCAGTTCTCCACGATGTCGCCGGTATGGGCGACGTATTCGATCTTCCGCTGTTCGGCATTTTCGGCGATCCAGCGCGGAATCGCGTTGTAGGCTTCGGCCCAGACCTTCTGCTGTTCCGCCGAGTACTCCTGCTCTACTGCGCCTTCGGCCAGGTACTGGGTGTCGGTGAAATGCACCATGGAGAAGTCGTAGCCGTCGGGGTCTTCGAATTCTCCGCGCACCGGCTCATCGAGGTCGTCGGCAAACGGATCGTGGGCCGTGACCAGCAGTTGCGCCTTGCCGTCCGCTACGTGCTCGGCGGAGATCCCTCCGTCCAAGGTCAACAGGCCATCGCTGACACCGCGGCCGCTGGCCACCAGGTCCCAGGCCGAGTTCTGCTGGTTCCAGACGCGCAATTGCGCTTCGCGCTGCGGGTCAAGCTGCCCGCTCCAGCGCACGCTCTGCTCCGCCGCCTTCGCATCGGCTGCCACAGCGAAACGCTGGTATGGAATCGAGCCTTCGCTGGTCGCTTCGCTGGAGAAGAGTGATTCATCTCCGGGAAGAAGCGCTTCCTCGATGCTTTGCGTCCGAGACTTGTCCCCGGCAGCGAAGTCCAGCGTCTCCGGCAGCTGCGAGATGACCCCGGAGGTGCCGCCCTTGGCGATGCTCGTTTCGCCGGCGTAGAAAGTGGAATGCACATCGCCGCCGTCGGGATTGGTGGCGTTGGCCGACAAGGTCACAGTGCCCTTGCCTTGACCGGTCTGAGTGCCGTTGCCTTCGGGGATGCTTCCGGAGGTGAATTCGATCTGCTGCGAGATGCCACGGCCGAACACATCGGTTCCTGAAGCCTCAATGAGGTGTTTGCCTTCAGTCATTCCGGCAATCGGATCGCCGGGTTCAATCGGCTCTCCATCCAGCGTGTATTCCACGTTCGCGCCAACCAGATCCTGGATGTTCCATTCAACCTGGAATTCCGAGGCCTTGGTGATGTTGGAGCCGGCAGCCGGAGTGCTGGACTCGATCCCTGCAGCCAGACCCTTTGAGTGGCCGAGCGCTTGCGCATTCAGCGAAGCGATATGCGGCGGCGCCAACGGCTGGCTATAGATGCGGGCTGCAGCAATCTTCGACTTGCCGTGGAACTGCACGTTGCCATTGGATGAATCGGCGCCCAGCACGAAGTTGTGCGCTTCGGGTTTCGGCGGCCAGGTGACGGTGGAACCGCTGGCTTCCTGGGCCGCGACGAGCTTTCCGTTGAGGTAAAGCTTGATCTGCTTGCCGTCGAAGACTCCGACTGCGTGGTACCAGCGACCGCTCTCAATCGCTGCGGTCGCCGAGCGATAGGCGCCGGTATGCAGCATGAAGGACAGCTTGTCGCCGACCAGACTCAGCGAGAATCCCCCTGCTTCCTTGTTGGAGCAGAGGTTCTTTTCACCGGTAGCCGTGGTGTCGCCGTCGTAGCGGAAGACGCATTCCAGGGTCATCCCCTGGGAAAGCGACTCGTATTGGTCTCCCAGGGGGTAGGCCAGTGCGTCATTTTGCCCGTCGAAGCTGGCCACGTGCTTGCCCATCGCGCCGTCCTTCGCAATGACCGGCTCGTCATAGATGTCCGCCTTCACACCGCGGGAACTATCGATGCTTGAACCGTCCGCGAAATCGATATTCAATACGTCTGCCTCAGGCGCTTCGGGCATGGTGTGGAATTCATCGCTTAGTGACAGAGCTTGGGCGGCTGGCAACGCCTCGCTGTAAAGTCGCGCCTGCCCCAGCACGACATCGGCGAAAGCCTCGCTCTTTCCGACGGCGCTATCCGCACCAATCACCATATTCTGCGCCCGCGGATCGACAGGAGTCATGGTGCCGGCTGCGGGGGTTTCAGCCACCATCTGGCCATCCACATAGAGCTTGATGGACTTGCCGTCGAAGGAGCCCACCACGTGATACCACTGGTCAGTGCGTAGCGAGGTGGAAACACGCTTATAGGAGCCATCCACATGCAGCATGAAGTCGAGTTTGCTGTTCTTGGCAGTCAGGGCGAAGCCGCCACCCTGCTTGTTGCCGCAAAAGGTCACTTCCTTGGAAGGCAGTTCTCCATCGAATTTCACGGAGCACTCAACGGAGAACGAATCAGCAAGCTTGTCGTAATCCGCCTCGGCCAACTCGTAGGAGTAGGCATCATCAGCACCGTCGAAATCGGCGCTAATTCTGCCGTTCTGCTCGTCGACCTGTAGCGACGGTTCACCAAAAGTACGCAGAATTCTTCCCTGGGCCTGATCCTCAGCGGACTTCGTAGAGAAGTCGACATTCAATAGGTCAGCTGTCACCGTGCTCGGTGCCGCCCATGCAGCGGGAGCCAGCCCCACACCTATAGTCAGCACCGAAGCGCCTACGAGCAACGAAGCGAGAGTCGTAGATTGAGTTTTCATGGTCTCTTTTCTTTACGAGGTACGAGCCGGGTACCTTGGCAAAGCTACGGAGGCCAATCGAACTCAAGATGTTAATTCACGAATATCGAGTGACTTAACGATTAATCTTCACTAACGAGCACTACCTGTGCACTTAAAGTGCGAAGTGAATTGGAGATTCATTCCGAAAATTTCCTGAAGTTCTGCGGAAGAGTCAATGAAAACTGTTATTTTTGATCAGAATATTGTTAATTTCACGGGCATCACCGCTGCGTGGCCGATGGCGGGAAACAACGCAACCTGCAAGTCGTCGCCCCAAGGAGAACCTCGGGTAGATAACACAAAAGGCCAGACCTAAGTCTGACCTTGCTTGTGCGCCCTCCGGGACTCGAACCCGGAACCTAATGATTAAGAGTCATTTGCTCTACCAATTGAGCTAAAGGCGCATATTCATTTGTGTAAACAATGACTTCTAGAACAAAGAAATTGTTCGTGCGCCCCCCGGGACTTGAACCCGGAACCTAATGATTAAGAGTCATTTGCTCTGCCAATTGAGCTAGAGGCGCCCGCTGCGATGTTCTAGAAGCTTTTGGGCTTCGCGCTTTCGCAACGAGATAAAACTCTACCAGCTTTTGAGCTTCGCGCAAATCGAGAGCCCTCTTTTCTGCGGTGAGCTTCATTACATGAGATGACTAGGGGTTACTACCACCGCGACCACGGACTTTGTAGAGTGAATTCATGACTACCCAACGCACGGTTTCCTTCCCCACCCAAGAGCTGCTCGACGCCGTGGGAGAACTGCCCGCGAACCTGAAACCGGTTATTTGGGACCTCGAATCAGACCCGGATTCACCGCTGGAAGACATCGACATCGCGATCTTCCCTTATATGGCAGATCCGGAATTCCTGAAGAATGTCCGCAGAGCCGAGAATGTCTCGGTAGTACAGACCCAGACCACCGGTTACGACGGAATGGTCGACATGATCGGCGACCGCGCGAAAATCAATACCGCATCGGGCGTGCACGCCGCAGCGACCGCGGAGATCGCCCTCGGGCTGGCCCTCGCATCGCTGCGCGGATTCCCGACCTCCGTCCGCGACCAGGACCAGGGACAGTGGAATCCGATGCGCTGGCCGGGCTTGGCCGACCGCACCGTCGGCCTTGTAGGTGTCGGCGGCATCGGCGAGGAAATCCGCAAGCGGCTGGACCCCTTCGAGGTGAACCTGCTGCGTTTCGGCTCGACCGCGCGCACCGACGAGCACGGAGAGGTTTACAGCACCGAGCAGCTGGCCGACTTCGCAGGCCAGATCGAGGTATTGATCCTCATCGTTCCGCTGAACGACTCAACCCATCACCTGGTCGACGCCGAGCTCATGGCGAAGCTGCCGGACGGGGCGACCATCGTCAACGTCGCCCGCGGACCGGTGGTCGACACCGACGCGCTGGTCGCCGAAGTCTCCAGCGGACGACTGAACGTCGCCTCCGATGTCTTCGACCCGGAGCCGCTGCCGTCGGACCACCCGCTGTGGAAGTGCCCCAACGCGTTGATCACCCCGCACAACGGCGGCAACACCCAGGCGTTCTTCCCGCGGATGGTGAAGCT
This sequence comes from Glutamicibacter soli, assembly GCF_003309065.1. Taxonomy (GTDB): domain Bacteria; phylum Actinomycetota; class Actinomycetes; order Actinomycetales; family Micrococcaceae; genus Glutamicibacter; species Glutamicibacter soli. The sequence continues at coordinate 203,155 of NZ_POAF01000007.1, forward strand.
GCTCAAGCGCCAGCTGCAGGCCTGGTCCCAGGGGCAGGACGGCGAGAATCTGGTGCACCGCCCCTAGCCACGAGCTATTGCTAACATTTTGATCTCATTGGCGGCATCCCGGGCAGGTTCACGGGGTGCCGCCAGTTCGTTGCGCTATCTTTGATAGATATCCCTGAGCATCCCGCAGTCTTTGCGCACTCGCACAATGCCCTCGCGGTGCGCCTCGGGGAGCCCTGCCTGCCAGATTAGGAAGTTGAGCCGCATCGTGCCCGAAAAGCCGCAAAACCTCGTCTCACGACGCGCATTGTTGACCGGCACCCTGGCGGGCACAGCCCTGGCCCTCACCGCTTGCACCCCGTCGCCGAACAGCTCCGCGACAGCTTCGCCGACGGCCACCGAGGCGGCCGCCGAGGTTCCGCGCACCCTGCGCCTGGCGGCCCCCGCTCCCCCGTCGGGACTCGATCCGGCGATCACCGGTGACAACGAGTCCTTCCGCATCTCGCGGCAGATCTACGAAACGCTGATCTCCATCGACGCCAACACCGGCAGCCCGATCGCTGGTCTGGCCGAATCCTGGACCCAGTCCCAGGACGGGCTCACCTATACCTTCACCCTGCGCCGGGGAGTCCTCTTCCACGACGGCACCGAGATGGACGCCGAAGCGGTGGTTGCGAACTTCACCCGCTGGGCCTCGCTGCCCCGGGAGCTCTCGGACTACTCCAGCCAGGGCTTCACCGACGTCTTCCACCACGTGGACGACATCCCCAAGCTCCCTTCCGAAAAGGACCTGCAGCTCAAGGTCGACGACGAGAACCCACCCACCGAACGCGACCTGGCCGCGCAACAGCAGCGCTTGGAGCAGCTCGCGGCACTGAAGCCGATCTTCGAGCAGGAGCTGTTCACCGGCAAGTCCTCCGCCGGCAGCGCCAGCTACTTCGGCTCGGTCAAGGCCACCAGCAAGTACCTGGTGACGCTGACGCTGCGCCGCCGCCTGCCCATGCTGATCGACGCGCTGTCGCTGCCCGGCATGGCCATCGCCGCCCCGTCCACGCTGACCGGCGGACCCAAGGCGAACCCTGCCAAGTCCCTGCTGACCGCACCGATGGGCACCGGCCCCTACCGCTTCATCTCGCACAAGGACCAGACGGTGCGGCTGGAGCTCTTCAAGGACTACTGGAACCGCGGACGCCTTGAGGCGAACAGCCAGCACCCGCAGGTGGCGCTCATTTCCTCCGTGCCTTCCCCCTACAACCGCGAGAACGCCATGAGCGCGGACGAGATCGACGGCTTCGACCTGGTGTCCGTGGACGTCATGCGCGACCTGGTGCGCAGCGCCAAGCTGGTGGTGCAGCGCGACCCGTTCTCGGTGCTCTACCTGGGCATGGACCTGCGCAACAAGTGGCTGGCCAAGCGCGAGTTCCGCCAGGCCATCGCGCACGCCGTGGACAGCGGCCAGCTGGCCGGCAAGCTATTCATCCAGGGCACCAAGGCCGCGGCGAGCATCATCCCGCCGGCGCTGTCGGTGCCGGAACCCGAGGCGCGCTACAACCACGACGAGAACACCGCCCTCAAGCTGCTGGAACAGGTCGGCTACCGGGGCGAGGAGATCGAGTTCGCCTACCCGCTGCGCGTCTCGCGCAACTACCTGCCGCTGCCCGAGCGCGTTTTCGCCCAGCTGGCCGAGGACCTGGCCAAGGTCGGCATCCGGATCCGTCCGCGCCCGATTCCGTGGACCGAAGGCTACGTGGATACCGTGCGCTCGAACCGGTTCACCGGCCTGCACCTGCTGGGCTATTCCGGCGGCTATCGCAGCGAGGATGATTTCCTATCGGGCATCCTGTCCAGCAAGGCCAATGAATTCGGCTATAGCTCGGCGTTACTTGACTCACAAATCCTCGCCGCCCGCTCGCTGGATCGGGGCGAGGAGCGCACTGCCGCCTATGCCGCAATCCTGCAGACGCTGAACTACGACCTGCCGCTGCTTCCACTGGTATTCCCCATTTCGGCGCTGGCTTTCAACCCGAACGTGGCCTTCTACCCGTCCTCGCCGATGCTCAACGAGTGCTACGCCGATGCGCAGATGAGCAATTCACCGGCTATCTCAAGTTAGCCACCACTGACCCATCTGAGTCAGTTAAGGATTTCTAACCGGCGGGGATATAGGTCTACTCTGGGTTAGAGCAAAGTATCACTGTCGATGGAGATCCTCGTGCCTTCTGTAACGTCAACCGAATCTTTTGACGTAGTACTAATTGGAGCCGGCGTCATGAGTGCCACGTTGGGCACCCTGATCAACCAGCTGGAACCAACCTGGTCTATCGGACTTTTCGAAAACCTTGACCAGGCCGGGCTGGAATCCTCCTCCCCGTGGAACAACGCAGGCACCGGCCACTCGGCACTGTGCGAGCTGAACTACACCGCGGCGAAGGCCGACGGTTCCGTGGATCCCGCCAAGGCCATCGGCATCAACGAGCAGTTCCAGATCTCCCGCCAGTTCTACGCGTGGGCAGTTGAAAACAAGCGCGTGGCAGGCAACGGCTTCATCAACGCCCTGCCGCACATGTCCTTCGTCATCGGCGAAGACCACTCCAAGTACCTGCAGACCCGCTACGACGCCCTGAAGCCGAACGTCCTGTTCGACGAACTGGAAATCACCAACGACCTGGACACCATCAACGAGTGGACCCCGCTGGTCGCCAAGGGCCGCGACGAGTCGCAGAAGGTTGCAGCTTCCCGCGTAGTCTCCGGCACCGACGTTGACTTCGGTCGACTCACCGCCGACCTGACCAACTCGCTGGGCGCAGCCGGCGCCTCGATCAACTTCGGCCACAAGGTCAAGAACCTCAAGCGCGACGGCGCCGGCTGGGAACTGACCGTCAAGGACAAGGCCTCGGGCGCGGTCAAGACCGTGAAGGCCAAGTTCGTGTTCGTCGGCGCCGGCGGCGGTGCGCTGCCGCTGCTGCAGAAGTCGGGCATCGACGAGATCAAGGGCTTCGGCGGCTTCCCGGTATCCGGCCAGTTCCTGCGCTGCACCGATGAGACCATCATCAACCAGCACCACGCCAAGGTCTACGGCCAGGCTTCGGTCGGCGCCCCTCCGATGTCGGTTCCTCACCTGGATACCCGCTTCGTCGACGGCAAGCGTTCGCTGATGTTCGGCCCGTACGCCGGCTTCTCCATGAACTTCCTGAAGTCCACCGGGCAGATGGACCTGCCGCTGTCGCTGCGCCCGCACAACATCATCCCGATGCTTGCAGTGGCCAAGGACAACATGGACCTGACCACCTACCTGATCAAGGAAGTGCTCAAGTCCCGCGCCAAGAAGGACCTGTCGCTGGCAGAGTACTTCCCTCAGGCCGACGGCTCCAAGTGGGAGCTGATCACCGCCGGCCAGCGCGTGCAGGTCATCAAGAAGGATGCCAAGAAGGGCGGCGTCCTGCAGTTCGGCACCGAGGTCATCACCTCCTCGGACGGCACGATCTCGGGCCTGCTCGGTGCTTCACCAGGCGCATCGACCGCCACCCCGATCATGATCGGCCTGCTCTCGCGCTGCTTCCCGAAGCAGTTCGCCGGCTGGGAGTCGAAGCTGAAGGACATCGTTCCTTCCTACGGCCAGAAGCTGAACGACAACCCGGCGCTGTACGCCGAGGTCAAGGCAGCCACCGACAAGGCGCTGGGACTGAACTAGTCGCCGCCTAAACTGATGGCCCACACACCAGCTGGTGTGTGGGCCATCAGTCGTTTCCGCCAGCACCGCATTGCTCGGAAGACAACAAATTCAGGATGCACGCCGGTATTCCAGCTGCGGCCGCAGCTGGAGCAGTACATCGATATAGTTCTCATTCGGCATTTTCAGCCTCTTGTTGAGGTCGGCCACGAATTCCGCATCTTTCGCCAGGCTGCGCAATCTCGAAATCGGAAGCGGCTTGCTCAACTGAACACCACGGCTATCCAGCACCACGAAGATGCCGGGCTCGACTTCGTCCAATGTCAGCGCCAGCTCCGGCGTATCGGTATTGCCCACTGATCGTGAGGTCATGGCCCACTCACCTTCTTCATGTGCTTCCATGTTATTCCTTTTCAGTTTCGCGCTGGTGGTCAGTTCGGCTGTGGCCTTCCGCTGACGGGTTGCTCAAGGTCTTCAACAACGAACTCAGCCACAATCAGTTCGGAAGCCAGCGACCTGACTATCGCCAGCTCCGCCCGGTTCACATGCCACCGGGTTCTTGCCCTCCATCCGTATTTCACGATGTCCTTGCCGTTTTTCCACGCAAGCTCAGGCGCAGCAGTTCCGGCCTGGACCTTCAACAAGCCTATTCCCGTGGCATGCAACGCCTGGTTCTCGCTATCGAGAAGCAGGATCGCATATTCAACACGTTTCCACCATTGGTCAGCATGATCCACGCGAGTCCGCAGTCGCAAGGTACGAACAGCGGCCCACGCCGCGGCTGCCGCAACTATCGGGGCAACCGCCGGCGCAAACTTGCCCAGGCCCTCAATGCCGGGCCCCATCCATTCCCAGAGAGAATCGATCTCCATCCCTGCATGGTATTCGGATAATTGGCACCCGGAAATTGTTTATCCACAGCAGCCGGTGCCGAACGCCCGGCTGGCTAGGCAACCCGTCGCCGCAAGTATCCTCCATTCGGATGATCTTCGGCTCAAACGCCCCCGGATTTTCGGTTGTTTTCGGCCGACGAACTAGAGTTAAACTGATCCCACCCCATTTCGCGACACCGCTAGGACCATACCCGCATGCAGCGCTTGGCCATCTTGTCTCTGAAAAACCGGGCGCTCATCGCGCTGGTCACGGTCTTTGCCGCCGTCTTCGGCGTCATTTCCATGAGTTCGCTCAAGCAGGAGCTCATACCCTCCCTCGAGTTCCCGCAGATCTCCGTCATGGCCACCCAGACGGGCGCGAGCCCCGAGGTCATCGACGAGCAGGTCGCCGGCCCGCTGGAGACCGCCCTGCAGGCGGTGGAGGGCCTTGAATCCTCGACCGCGACCTCGCAGACCGGCTTCACCCGCATCTCGCTGATGCTGGAGTACGGCACGGACATGGACCGCGCCCGCTCCCAGGTGGACCGCGCGATCGCGAACGCCAAGTCCAGCCTGCCGGAAGACGTGGAGCCCACGGCCTTCGCCGGCTCGATCGCCGACTTCCCGATCATGCAGATGGCGATCTCCTCCGACAAGTCGCTTCAGGCGCTGAATGACGACGTCGAACGCATTATGCTGCCCAAGCTGCAGAAGATCGACGGGGTGCGTGAGGCCTCCGTCTCCGGCGGCGCCTCCCAGCACATCGCGGTGATCCCGGACGACGCGAAGCTGCGCGCCGCCGGGCTGACGGTGGCGGATCTGAAGGACGGCATCGAGAACGCCGGTTCCCCGATGCCCATCGGCACCCTGGACGTGGACAACCTGACCCTGCCGGTGATCGCCGGCTCCGCCCCGGACACGCTGGCGGCGATCAAGGAAATCCCGCTCCCGGCCGACAAGGGCCCGGTGCTGCTGCAGGATGTCGCCAAGGTCTCGGTGCAGGCCGATACGGCCACCAGCATCACCCGCACCAACGGCGCCGAAACGCTGTCGGTGGCAATCACCAAAACCCCGGACGGGGACACCGTGGGCCTGTCCCACGAGATCACCGGCATGCTCGACGAGCTGCAGGCGGAGCTCGGCTCCAATGCCAAGATCACCACCATCTTCGACCAGGCCCCGTTCATCGAGTCCTCCATCGAGTCGCTGACCACCGAGGGAGCGCTGGGCCTGGGCTTCGCGGTGCTGGTCATCCTGGTCTTCCTCTTCTCCATCCGCTCCACCCTGGTCACCGCGATCTCCATCCCGCTGTCCCTGATGGTCACCTTCATCGGCATGAACGCCGGCGGCTACACGCTGAACATGCTGACCCTGGGCGCGCTGACCATCTCGATCGGCCGCGTGGTGGACGACTCGATCGTGGTCATCGAGAACATCAAGCGCCACCTGGCGCACGGCGAATCCAAGTCGCAGGCGATCCTGCTGGCCGTGAAGGAAGTCGCCGGGGCCATCACCGCCGCGACGCTGACCACCGTTGCGGTGTTCCTGCCGATCGCGCTGGTCGGCGGCATGGCCGGCGAGCTGTTCCGCCCGTTCGCGATGACCATGACCATCGCGCTGCTTGCCTCGCTGGTCGTCTCGCTGACCATCGTGCCGGTGCTTGCCTATTGGTTCCTGCCGCACCGCCCGGGCAGCGCCGCCACCCAGACCGTGCACCTGGCCGAGGACAAGTCCTGGATGCAGCGCGCCTACGCCCCGGTGCTGCGCGGCACCCAGAAGCACCCGGTCATCACGCTGCTGGCCTCCGTGCTGATCCTGGCCGGCACCGTGGCGATGACCCCGCTGCTGCAGACCAACCTGCTGGGCAACACCGGGGAGAACTCGATCTCCATCACCCAGAAGATGGCCCCGGGCACCTCGCTGGAAACCACCCGCAAGGAAGCCGAGAAGGTCGAGGCCGTGCTGCGCCAGACCGAGGGCATCACCGACGTGCAGATGACCGTGGGCTCGGCCAGCGGCTTCGCGGCGATGTTCTCCTCCGGTTCGGACACCGCGAACTTCACCGCGATCACCGACCCCGACGCCGACCAGCTGGCGCTGGCCGACACGGTGCGCGCCGAGCTGGATACGCTCACCCTGCCCGAGGACTCGTCCCTGAAGTTCTCCGGCAGCTCAGGGGGCATGATGTCCTCCGACGTGACCGTGGAGGTGAAGGCCCCGAACGAGGACATCCTGCGCGATGCCGCCGCCAAGGTCAGCCAGGCCATGGAGGGCACCGAGCACGTCACCCAGCTCAGCGACAACCTCTCCGCGATGCGCGAGCAGGTCAGCATCGACATCGATGCGAAGAAGGCCGCCGCGGCCGGGCTGACCGAGACCGAGCTGTCCGGGATCGTCGCCTCCCAGGTCTCCCCGGTGCCGGCCGGCACGCTGCGCCTGGAATTCACCGACATGAGCGTGCTGATCGGCGAGGGCATGGACTTGACCTCGCTGAAGGAGCTGCAGGAGCTGCAGATCCCGACCGCCTCCGGCGTGAAGCAGCTGCAGGACCTGGCCACGGTGGAACGCACCGACGTGGTCCGCCAGGTCACCACCTCCAACGGCCAGCGCATCGCCACGGTGTCACTGACGCCGCAGGAGAACATGCTCGGCTCGGTCTCCCGGCAGGTCACCGAGCGCCTGGCCGACGTGGAGCTGCCCGAGGGCGCGACCGCGCAAATCGGCGGCGCCGCCACCGAGCAGGCCGAGTCCTTCAACCAGCTCTACCTGGCGCTGCTGGCGGCCGTGGCGATCGTCTACGTGATCATGGTGGCGACCTTCAAGTCGCTCATCCAGCCGCTGATCCTGCTGGTCTCCATCCCGTTCGCCGCCACCGGCGCGATCGGCCTGCTGCTGGCCACCGGCATCCCGCTGGGCCTGCCGTCGCTGATCGGCATGCTGATGCTGGTGGGCATCGTGGTCACCAACGCGATCGTGCTGATCGACCTGATCAACCAGTACCGCCATGCGACGCCCGAACGCGCGGCGATGAGCCTGCAGGACGCGATCACGCACGGCGCCCGCCAGCGCCTGCGCCCGATCCTGATGACCGCGCTGGCCACCATCTTCGCGCTGATGCCGATGGCGCTGGGCCTCACCGGGCAGTCAGGCTTCATCTCGCAGCCGCTGGCCGTGGTGGTCATCGGCGGCCTGGTCTCCTCCACCTTGCTGACCCTGGTGCTGGTGCCGGTGCTCTACCACCTGGTCGAATCCCGCAAGGAGCGCTCCGCCCAGCGCCGTTTTGCCCGCCGCGACGCGCAGCGCCAGGCGACCTCGGCCGAGGACCTGGCAGCTGCCATGGACGGCGCGACCGCGCGCATCACCGCGCCGGGTCGGGACAGCGAGTCCGGCCAGCTCCGCATCGCGGCCAGGCCCGGCAAGTCAGACAAGCCCGCCAAGCCGGCCAAGGCCCCGAAGCAGCCGAGGAAGCAGTCCGGCGCGGATGCGGTTCCCGCGCCGAAGTCCGCTTTCGAGGCGGCCAAGGAAAGCGGCCAGATCGTGAACCCGGCGACCGGCCAGTTGCCACTCTCCCGCAAGGAGCGCAAGGAATTCGAGCAGATGCTGCGCGGATCCGCGCAGGACCAGCCGGATTCCGGGGATCCCGGCGCTTCCGGGGAACCGCGCACGAGCCGCTAGGCCGCGGCGCGCAGAAGCCGGGGCGGGTGCATCGACTGATGCTCCCGCCCCGGCTTTGCCGTGCACCGATCCTGGGCCTAGCTGACCTGGCTCCCCGCCTTGTCGACACGGCGGTGGAAGCGCATGCCTGCCAGCCCTCCGAGCACGGCTCCCAGCAGCGCCACCGCGGCGACGACCACCAGGGCGATGATGCCCGCCGCACTGAGCGTGCCCTCGTTCACCGGAATCCTCGGGAAGCTGTTGACCTGCGCCAGCACGTTGTACTGGCTGCCGCCGATCCAGCCCAGCAGGGCGACAACAGCGGAAATCACCAGCGCCCACAGCCAGACCGCCACACCCTGCCGGGCTCCGTGGAAGCGGGCCATCCGCCCCGCCACGTAGCCTCCGCAGTAGTAGGAGACCAGGACGATGGCGGCCAGCACGATGATCCCGAGCATTCCCACGGTCTGCGGGTCCTGGTTCAGGCTCTGGGCCACCTCATCCGGGTTGGTTCCGGTGCTGACCCCGACGGCCGTCCCGGCCGCGGCCACCAAGGCGGTGAGCACCACGCCCATGCCGGTGGCGCTCAGCCAGCCGAAGAAGGCCGAGCCGATCTTCATCCCGCCGTACAGGTGCTTTTCCCTTTCCAGCGCCGCATTCAGGCCTCGCGGCGGATCCTGCGCCCCGGGCCGGTCAGAGCGAGGCGTCGCGTCCGGCTCGTACCGTTCGCTGCCCGCGAGATTCCGACCTTCGGCCGCGTCCCGGTCCCGGGGCCGCATCCTGTCGTCGTCCATCGGCATGCGGTGCGCTGGTTCCGACGCGCCTTCGCCGCGCGGATCGTTTCCTGCACTGGTGCTCATGATTCCTCCTAGCTGACTTGGCCTGTGCCGTCGCCCTGCGACAGGCGGCCCGGGCTAGATCCCGTCATCCCGGGACCGGTCGCGGTTCGCCGGATCCACGCGTCCGGAATCCCCCTCGGTTTCCACTTCTTCCTTGCGCAACCGCTCGGTCACCTGCTCATCCTCGGTGACCGTCTCGGTGCCCAAACTGACCTTCTCCACCGGAACGGCTTCCTTCTCCACGACCGGGCGTTCGGCATGCAGGGTGACTTCTTCTTCCTGCTCGCCAAGCTCGGTCTCGCCGGCCACGCCTGCGGCCGCGTCACCGGTCAGCGGCTCACGTTCCACCCGGACTTCCTCGTGGCTGACCGGAACCGTGGTCGTGACGTCCTCGGTGACCACGTACTTGCGCAACCTGACTCGCCCGGTCTCCACCGACTCGGTCCCGACACGCAGCTGTTCCTCGGAGCGGGTCATGGACTGGTCCGCGCCATGGCCCGCCACTGACTCGTCCTGTCCGCGAACCGGGTCCATCTCGTCCTGGACGCCCGCGCTCTCGCCTGGTGCCAGGGTGCCGACACCGCCGCCCAATGGACCGTCGGCGGTGCGGTCCATGCCGGACTCGCGATCCATTCCCGTGCCGCGGTCTGCTTCGATTCCCTCAGGCCCCGTGGCATCGTAGGCGCGGTTGTAATAGCGGTAGAGTTCCTGTTCGTCTGCCGGGCTCAAATGCCCGTCCTGGTCGTCTATGCGCGGTGCGCCCTTGACCGTCTGCTTGTCGAATGGCACGGTCACGGTGTCGCCGTCCACGCTGGCCTCATCCAGCAGGACGAAGCTCTCGGAAAGTCCGAACAACCCCGTGCGCACGGTGACCCACTGCGGTTCTCCGGTCTGGTCATCCAAAAAGACCTGGCCGAACTTGCCGATCTTCTCCCCGTCGGCTCCTATGACTGTTCCGTCGTGGTGCAGCAATTCGTCAATCTGGTGCTTGTCAATCATGTTTTCGTTCCTCCCGTTGCGGTATTCGGTAGTTCGATATTCCGGAAAGCGTTGGCTTCACGGATGATCCTGCGCCCATGCCGGGCGTGACGTCGTACCATCGATCCATCCGGCGCCGCGGATTGCGCGGCAGCCGGAGCGTGGATATTTCGTACCCAAGGCAGCGTTGATGCCCTTGGGCCACCGTTTTCCCTTCAGCAGGAAGCACCGGCAGGTACGACTATTGCACCCTGCGTTCTGGCCGGAGCCGCTCTCTTGCAGCCGCATGGACGATGCCTTTGCAACGACTGTGAACTTGTAAATCTTCTGCCATCGCCGCAGGTTTGGTGCCATATTGGCCGTTTATTCTCGGCCCTTGGCCTCCGGCATCACGGCGGATGAATCTGGTCGTCCCGGCAGCCAGCAGCGCCGCCCAGGCGACAATCACCAACAGTGCGGTCCCCAGGCCGTAGGGCTGGTCGCACCGGTGGCCATGAAGGTGGCGGCGTTCTTCGAAAGATTCTAGTTCAGCGGTTTCCACGCCCTGCAAAATGTGGTCAACAAGGCTCTGGCCCTGTCCCTGGGAGATTTCTGCAACATCTCGGTGGGCATGGATTGTTCCGAGGTTGAGCGGTTGGTTGACGTGCCGGGACTGGAAAAGCCGTTATTCGCCATCTCCTCGATCATGGCACCGTCGGAATCCACCTGCTGCTACTACGCGGCACGCACCAGGCTGCTGAGCTACGTGCTGGATTCCGCAGAGCAGCTTCATCCCTTGAAGGAGAACTGCCGATGCCCCTAAACGAAACCGATCCCGTCCGCGTCCTCGTTGCCGAGGATAACGCCCCGATCCGTGCCGGGCTACGCACGGTCCTGTGCAGCGACAATACAGTGCAGATCGTGACGGGTTGGAAAACGGCTACCGCTGCATCGAGCCTGCCCAGCGGCTGGAACCGGATGTCATGCTGCTGGACCTCCGGATGCCCCAGTTTGACGGACCCGCGGCGCTTGAGCAGCTGCAAACCCAAGACAGCGCACCCAAGGGAAGGCAGCCACGGTCCTGATCCTGACGGCCTTCGGCGAGGAAGACTACATCGACCGAGCCTTGTCCGCCGGCGCCAGCGGGTCCATGCTAAAAAGCTCGTCGCCGCAAGAACTGATCGGCGAGGCCCATGCAGTGGCCCAGGTGGCTGCCGCCCTTTCGTCTCGCATCGCGCAACCTGTGGTGGAACGAATCCGAGGCATCGGCACCGCGTCCCGTTCCACACTCGCGGCACTTGTCGCAACCTTGACCGGACGCGAATTTGAGGTACTGGCCCGGCACGGTTCGGGCAATTCGAACGTCGAAATCGCGGCACCCAGGGTTATCCTGGAGGCCACGGCGACGGGCTATGTCATCGCCACTGCGAAGGTGTCGCATGCGCGGCCTTTGCCGGCGCTAGTCAGTCTCGCCGGCGGGCGGCCGGGAAGCCGGGGCGGCGAGCAGGTTGGCAAGCCGGGCGGCTGCGGCATGATCGCTGGCCGAGGCCTTCTGGTTCTCCTCGATCACTGCGGCCAGGACTTCGGCACGATGGATTTTCACACCCTTGGGCGCGTCAATTCCTACCTTGATCGAATCGCCTTTCGACTCAAGGATCGTCACTACGATGCCCTCGCCGATCAGGACCTGTTCTCCGACTTTCCGAGTGAGTACCAGCACCTGACTATCATATCCGCCCGAGAGAGTTCGGGTGTCACCACGAAGCCCTCAGGCGGGCAGCCTGAGCACCGGGTACCCCAGCGATTCAACGGTTTCAGGGGTGGAAGTTTGGTCCGAATGCAGCGCGATAATGCACGCTACCGCGTGATGTTCAGCCACCTGCCCCACCCAGATGGCGGTGTCCTCGGCCTTGTGGCGCGCATCGACCACCAGCACCAGCTGATCCGCGCCCACACTGCGAATCTTCTCCTGCTCGGCTTGGCTACCTGCCGCCGCGAGCTGCATGGCAAGCAGCACACACGTTTCCTCGGCCACCGCCGCGGCCCGGGCCTCCAGCGCCGCTCGTCGGCCGGCAACTATCCGCACCTGACGGCCCTGGCCGATTCCGGGCGCCGCAGGGCCGCCGGAAGCCATCGGCTCGGTTTGGGCGATCAGGTTGCTCCCGTCGTCCAGAAGCATGGACGCGGTGAGAGCGTCGGCGTCCTTGCCGATCAGCAGCACCAGATCCCCCGGCTGTCCCCGGAAGACCTGCTGATTCGTCGTGGTCGTCGCAGCGTTGCGTTGCGGCTGCCGGGCAGGGGCAGCAGGTTCCGGGTTCGCCGCCCGCCGGCCCGCCGCCGGGTATAGGGAAAAACTCTGGGCATCGAGCACCGCGTCGAAATCCACGGCCTTTGCGGGTTCGGATCCTTGACAGGCAAGCTGCAATTCGGCAGCCTCGGCGCGTTCAAGCAGCTGGCCCACCACGCTCTGGCCAGCGGCCGGCGCCTGACGGGCAGGAGCCGGCTCCGCGGGCTTCCACGGACCTCGGCGCACCGGGACCAGCCGATGGCGGCGCACCGGTGCCGGGATGGGTTCCTCGCGGACCTGGATCACCGCTTCGTAGTGGAATTCGCGCAGCAGGCCACCTGCGCGCGGGGTTGTGATTTTTTCCGCCGAGACCAGATAGGCCTGCGGACCGAAGTCCGCAATGGCCTTGTCCTGGAGCTCCTGCAGGCTGCGGCCCTTAAGCAGATATTGCATCGGCACCGCGCACCACCCCTACCGTCTCGATCTGGGCCCCGCCGGCGGTGGCCTCCTGGTAGGAGAGCACCGCGTCCAGCCCGGAGGCCGGGCCGATCAGCCGACGCACCGCGGGCCGCAGCGCCGGCGCGCACACCAGCACGGCTGACACACCGCGGTTCTGCAGGTCGGCTGCGATCTTCTTGACCGAGTCCAGCACCGCTTCCAGCCTCCGCGCATCGAACATGATCTGGCTTCCGGCGTCCCCCGGGCGCAGGGCTTCCAGCATTCCCTGCTCCACCACCGGGTCGATCATGACGACCCGCAACGTGGATCCCTGCAGGTATCTTGCGGCAATCGCCGGACCCAGCGCCTCGCGGGCAGCCTCGATCAGGTTTTCCGGCGCGGTGCCGGTTTTCGCCTGCAGCGACAGGGCTTCGAAGATGCGCGCCAGGTCGTTGATGGCCACGGCTTCGCCCAGCAACCCCTGCAGCACGCGCTGCACTTCAGCAAGAGAGAGCAACGAGGGCACCAGCTCTTCGACTGCGGAAGGGCTTTGCTCGCGCAGCGCGTCGGTCATGACACGCACGTCCTCGCGGGTGAGCAGGCGCGGGGCCTGTTCCTGCACGATGGACGACAGGTGCGTAATGATCACCGAGATCCGGTCGATCGTCGTCGCTCCGGCCATGTCCGCGGTATGCCTTAATTCGGCGGGCACCCATTTGCCGGCCAGCCCGAACACCGGCTCGTGGACCAGCTGTCCGGGCAGCGAATCCAGCTGGTCGCCCAGGGCCAGCACCTTGCCGCGCGGAGCGGTGCCGCGTCCGGCTTCCACCCCGGCGATCAGGATCGCGTAGGTGGCCGGGGGCAGCTCCACGTTGTCGCGGGTGCGCACCGGGGGCAGCACGATGCCCAGGTCCATGGCGATGCGCCGGCGCAGGGCGCGCACCCGGGCCAACAGGTCGTCTCCGCCGCCGTTGACCACGTCCACCAGGTCTGCTGCCAGCTGCACCTCGATGGCATGGACCTTCATGCGTTCAAGCAGTTCGGTCGGGGTCTCCGGGGTGGCGCCCTGCGGTTCTGCCGCCGCCTGCGCGGCGGCCTGCGCCTCTTTCTCGTCCCGGGCCTTGATCCGGCCGGCGAACCAGAGCAGCAGCCCTCCGATGAACACAAAAGGCAGCTTGGGCATGCCCGGCACCAGCGCCAGCGCCACGGCGCAGCCCGCGGCAATGAGCAGCGCCGCCCGCGACTGCCCCAGCTGCGCCGACGCGGTGGCACCCATGTCGTCGGCCGAGTTGGAGCGGGTGACGATCATACCGGTGGAGACCGCCATGAGCAGGGCCGGAATCTGGGTGGCCAGGCCGTCGCCGATGGTCAGCAGCGCATAGGTGTTCAGCGCGTCGGCGATCTCCATGCCGCGCGAGAGCATGCCGATGCCGATGCCGCCGAGCAGGTTGATGATAATGATCACCAGGCCGGCGATCGCATCGCCCTTGACGAACTTGCTCGCGCCGTCCATCGCCCCGTAGAAGTCGGCTTCCGCGGCGACTTCCGCGCGGCGCTCCCGCGCCTGGCTGTCGGTGATCAACCCGGCGTTCAGGTCAGCGTCGATGGCCATCTGCTTGCCCGGCATGGCATCCAGGGTGAACCGCGCGCCCACCTCGGCGACGCGTTCGGCGCCCTTGGTGACCACCACGAACTGGATCACCACCAGAATCAGGAAGATCACGAATCCGATGACCAGCGATCCGCCGATGGTGATGTGCCCGAAGGCCTCGATCACCTCGCCGGCATAGCCCTGGCCGAGCACCAGCCGGGTGGAGGCCACGTTCAGCCCCAGGCGCAGCAGCGTGGCCACGAGCAGCAACGAGGGGAAGACCGAGAAGTCCAGCGGGCGCTTGGCGAACATGGTCAGCAGCAGGACTACCAGGGACAGCAGGATGCTGGTGGCAAACAGGATATCGAGCAGCGCCGCGGGGATGGGCACCACGAGCAGCAGCACGATGCCCACCACGCCCACCGGCACGGCGATCTTGGACAATTGCGAGTAGTTCATCGAGGTCTTCCTGTGCTAGCTGCCGGATCCGGCGGCGGGTGCGGTATGAATGCCTGTGGAGGCGCCACGGGATTTGAGTTTCATGACGAAGGCCAGCACCCTGGCCACGTCGGTGTAGCTGTCAGCGGGGATCTCCTCGCCGACGTCGCACTGCGCGTGCAGGCCGCGCGCCAGTGGAATGTCCCGGATCATCGGAACCCGGTGCTCGGCGGCCACTTCGCGCAGTCGGGCGGCAATGTCCCCTGCCCCCTTGGCCACCACGGTGGGCGCCGAAATGCCTGGCTGATAACGCAAGGCGACCGCCACGTGGGTCGGGTTCACGATCACCACGTCGGCATCTGCCACGGCGGCGATCATCGCATTGCGGCTGAGCGCCAGCTGCCGGGCCCGGCGCTGGGACTTCACCAGCGGGTCCCCTTCGCTGCGCTTGTGCTCGTCGGTCAGTTCCTTGCGGGTCATCCGCGTGTGCTTGCGGTTGCGCCGCATGACCACCAGCACGTCCGCGGCGGCCAGCACCAGCCCGGCGGCCACCGAAGCCTGGATCAACCAGCCGGCCCCCTGTCCTCCGGTGCTCAGCAGGGAGGACAACGGCAGCGCCCCGGACTGCAGCAGCATCGGCATCAGGGACTGCACCACCAGCCACAGCACCAGCCCGATCACCGCGACCTTCAGCAGCGCCTTGATCCCCTGCCACAGTGCCGCGAAGCCGAACACCCGGGACAGCCCGGCAACCGGATTGAGATTCGACGGATCCAACCGGAACTGGCGGAAACGAATGCCTCCCTGCAGCGCGGATACCGCGATCACAACCACCAGGCCCACGAGGAACAGCGGGCCCACTGTCGCAGCCATGGATCCCAGCGACTGGGCAAGCAGCGCCACCGCTGCCTCGGGGTCCGGGTGCGCGGCCAGCGGGCGCAGCGCGGCGAAGTGGACTGCCCCGGCTTCCCTGGCCCGTTCAAGCACTCCTGGCACCATCAGGGCCGCGGCGCCCAGTCCGAGCCAGGCGGCCAGGTCCTGCGAGCGGCTCATCTTGCCCTTGGAGTGGACTTCCTTCATCCGCTGGCTGGTCGCCTTTTCGCTGCGCTCCCCCGAGTCCTGCGTCATCGCGGCACCATCGCCGGCAGCAGTTCCAGCCCATCGCGCACCAGCGCTGAGACGATGGAGGGCAGCACCACGAACACCGTTCCGGCCAGGGCCAGGGTGATAAAGATCTTCAGCGGAAAGCCCATGGCGAACGCATTAAGCGCCGGTGCGGCGCGGGTCAGCAGCCCCAGCCCGAAATCCGCGAGCACCAGGACCACCAGCAGCGGACCGGCGATCTGGACGGCCGCCACGAACATCTGCGGCACCGCGGCGGCCAGGAACTGCGCTGCGCCGGACAAGGCCAGCCCGGCGCCCAGCGGCACCGCGGAGAACGAGGTGAACACCCCGGCCAACACCAACTGGTAGCCGTCGGAGGCAACCAGCAGCGCGAGCGCGGCGAAATGGAAAAAGCGGGCGAATTGGGCGCCGTTGACCATGGACTGCGGGTCGAAGCCCTGGGCCATGGAGAAGCCGCCGAACAGGTCGATCAGGTTGCCCGCGGACTGCACCGCGGCGAAAACCAGCAGGATCATGAATCCCATGCAGGCCCCGGCCGCCAGCTCCAGCACCAGCAGGCCAAGGTACCCGGCGGTGTTCGGCGACACGTAGTCCGGGGCAAGTTTCGGGGTCACCGTCAGGGCCAGGGCCACGCCGAGCATGCCCTTGATGCGCAGCGGGATCGAGTTGTGGGAAAAGGGCGGGGCGAGCATCAGGAAGGCGGTGATGCGCACGGCGGCGAGCATCAGCACCTCAAGGAAGTGCAGCTGCAGAGTGAAATGCATCAGCTGCCATCCAGCAGCAGGGGCAGCTTGCCGAACAGCTCGTGGGTGAACAGCACTGCCTCGGAGATCATCCAGTGCCCGCAGACCACGAGCGCCACCGCCACTGCCACCGCCTTGGGCACGAAGGACAACGTGACTTCCTGGATCTGGGTCATCGACTGGAACAGCGAGATGGCGAAGCCGACCACCAGCGAGGTGATCAGCACCGGGGCGGCCAGCTTGGCCGCCAGCATCAGCCCGGAGAGCCCGATGTCCAGCACTGCATTGGAATCCATGGCTCACCCGCCTGCAATCTGGTAGGAACCGACCAAAGCGGTGATGATCAGCGACCACCCGTCGACCAGCACAAACAGCAGGATCTTGAACGGCAGCGAGATCATCACCGGAGGAAGCATCATCATGCCCATGGACATCAGCGCGGAGGCGACAACCAGATCGATGACCAAAAATGGCACAAAAATCACGAAGCCGATGATGAATGCTGCGCGCAGCTCGGAAATCATGAACGCCGGGATCAGGGTGGTCAAGTCAACATCGGCGGGGCTTGCGGGGTTGGGCAGCTGGGCGGCGCGCGTCATCAGCGCGATGTCCGCTTCCCGGGTATGGGCCAGCATGAAGTCGCGCAGCGGCTCCATGCCGATGTCCAGTGCTCCATTCAGATCCAGCTCCCCGGACAGGTACGGCTGCACTCCCAGCTCGTTCATCTGGCCGAGGACCGGCCCCATGATGAACAACGACAAGAACAGGGACAGCCCCGCCAGCACCTGGTTGGGCGGGATGCTCGGCAGCGACAGCGCGTTGCGGGTCAGCGCCAGCACCACAAAAATCTTGGTGAATGAACTCATCATGAGCAGCAACGCCGGGGCCACCGACAGCAGCGTGATGGCGATCAGCGTGACGATCGCGGAATTCGGGGTGCCGTTCGGGCCGTTGATGTCCACCGAGATGCCGCCGCCGGGCACGGCAGGCTCCGGGGTGGCGGGGGTCGCCAAGGCCGCCGGGGCGGCCAGCAGCAACCAGGCCAGGTAGGCGGCGGCCAGTACGGCGGCAACCAGCAGCCGCAGCTGGTTCCCGGACCCGGCAGCACCCCGGTTCGCCCGGGGGCGCCTCACCGGCGCGGCCCTCGGCGCAGCGCATGCTGGGCGTCGCGCCAGGTCTGGACGTCCAGGATGGAGCCGGAGAGCATGCCCGGGCGCGTGGAGGCCTGGGAACTGCGGCGCAGCTCGGCTTCGAACGCGTTCACTGCGCGCAGGCTCTTGCGGGTGGGCGCCGCCGGCGGGGTGTCGCGGTCCTGTTCGCCGTCCGGCAGATCGTCAACCAGCACCGGGCCGGCGGCATGCTGCCCGGGCTGCGTGGCCGACTCGGCGACCTGCGCTGCCGCGGGGGCGTCATAACTGTCGATGACGTTGACCGCGGCTTCGCTGACGCCCAGCAGATAACGCCGGCCCTCGACGTCGATCAGCACCGCCGAGGATTTCGGGCCCAGCGGCTGCCGCTGCACCACTGACAACAGCGAGCTGCCCGGGGTGCCGAGGCGGGTGGAGAATTTCCTTCGCAGGTAGAGCAGCAGGCCGAAGACCGCGGCGAGCGAGAGCACTACCCTCAGGAACAGGAGAATGCCGTCCACGCTCAGGCGCCCGCCGAATCCATGTCAAGGATCTTGGTAATGCGTACGCCGTAATCCTGGTCCATGACTACCACCTCGCCCTGGGCGATCAGCCGTCCATTGAGCAGCACGTCCGCCGGGGCCCCGGCGGAACGGTCAAGCTCGATGACGGCGCCCGGTTCCAGGTTCAGCACATCGCGCACCGACAATCGGGTGCGTCCAATCTGGACGGTCAGCGCCATCTCCACATTCGAGATGCGGCCCAGCCGGCTGGCCATGTCCTCCGGCTCCTCGAGGGAGGGGGCCGGGCCGGAGACCGGTGCGGTTTCGCGAAGGCGCAGGGCGAAGAAACCGGCGTCCTCCCCGGACTGGGTGCGCAGCATGAAGCCCACCGTGTCTGCCGCGGAGAGCGTGCCCTGGGCGTTCTCGCCGGATTCCAGGCTCAACACCCCGATGCCCAGCACGCCGGTTGCAGCTTCCAGCGCCGGGCGCAGCAGATCCTCGGTGCCCACGCGGGCGGTGCGGCGTTCGGAGATCCCTCCAAGCTCGCGCTCGGCCACGTGCAGCACCACGTCGGCTGACTGCTCCCCGACAAAGGTCGCGCAGAGCACCGCCCCGGCGGCCGAGGCGACCCAGTCCTGCCGCGGCCCGGTGTGCAGCACCGCGCTCAGCGAGGTGGCGGTGGGCAGCATCGCGGCCAGCGCCTGGGCGGCGGAGGTGTACAGCGCGGTGGAGTGGAGGACCGCGGAGGTCTCGTTGAAGGCTGGCATGGTTAACTTTCCTGATTCGTGACAATGACGGCGGCTGCGCGGCCGTCGCGCGATCCCGCGGCGGCGGTACCGACGCGGTGCCCGCCGGCGAGCAAGTCAAAGGGCTGGTGCACGCGGTGGCCCAGGGGCAGCACGTCTCCCACCGCAAGCTCCAGGATTGCTTGGGGCTTCACCAGGTTAGGGACGGTGGACAGCTGCACCTGCAGCGGGACCGTCCCCAGGGACTGGGCCAGCAGCTCTTCGGAGTTCTCCGCGTCGGACCGCGGGTTGGCCTCGCCGAGCTGTTCAAGCAGCAGCTCGGCTGGCAGCGCCACCGAGGCGCTGGCGCTGCGCTCGCCCACCCTGATCCCCAGCCGGGCGACGATCATCACCTGCGACTTCGCGGCGGCCTGGGCGAACTGCGACTGGTGGGCGATGGAGGCAACGACAAGCCGTTCGGAGAGCAGCGTTCCCAGCGAATAGTGCAGGTCCTCCAGCGCCTCGCCCATCAACGAGCGGATCAGCGTCGCTTCGATGCGGGTGAAGGCCCGGTCCGGCAGGTCGCCGGGGGCATGGCTGCCGAGCATGTGGCAGACCCAGCTCAGCGCCTCGCTGGCGGGGAACTGCAGCACGCTGCGAGCCTCGGTGCTTTCGGCGGCGCAGAGCACCATGGTGGTCAGCGGCGGCAATCCTGCGACGTAGTCGTCATAGGTCTGCATCTGCACCGATTCGAAACTGACCTGCGACATCACCCGGATCTTGGCGGTCAGCTGGGTACCCCACTGGCGCGCAAAGGTCTCGAAGGCAAGTTCGAGCACACGCGCGTGTTCACGGGCAAGGGTCGTGGGGCGGCGGAAGTCGTACACTTCGGCCAGCGCATGCGCGGACGTGGTATCCCGCGGCACGCCGTAGCCCGGGCCTCCCAAAGGCAAAGATGTCACGGTGGCTACTCTCGGCAGCCGGGCGCTGATCGTTAGCCGGTTTCGGCAGGCAATTGACAGCCAGCCCCCGACATAGTTTTGTCATCGCCCAGGGGTGCTATCCATCGAGTTCCGGGAGTTTCTCGCGAACCGCCTCGCTCTTGTTGGACAGCACCACGATGTCCACCCGGCGGTTCAGCGACAAGTCCCCCCGGTCCTTCAGCGGCCGAGCGTCGCCGTAGCCCACCGAGGAGATCCTGCCCGGCTTGATGCCGCCGTCCTCCACCAGGACCCGCAGGACGCCGGTGGCCCGGCTCGCCGAAAGCTCCCAATTGGTCGGATACGGATGGACCGGCTGGCGCACGTCAGCGAAGCCCTCCACGGCGATGTTCAGGTTCGCCTGCTTCAGCACCGGTCCGATGGCGTCGATGATCCGGCCCGCTTGGCGAGTCAGCTCGGCGCTGTTGGGGACGAAAAAGGTTTCGGCGCTGACCAGCCGCACCGTCAAGCCGCGCTGGTCGATGCGGTAGACCGCGGCATCGGGGTAGCCCTGCTCGACCAGGGCGTCCTGGATCTGCTCCTTGAGCTTGAGCAGCTTCCGGGTTTCCGCGCTGGCCATGGCTTCCAGCTGCTCGCTGGTCAGTTCCTCACCGGTGCCGGTGCTGAGCAGCCCCTGGGCGCCGGCCATATCGGCCGGGACCACGATGCCTTCGGCGGTATCGGCGAACTGGGTTTCCTGGACGCCGAAGCCGGTGGCCAGCGAATTGCGTAAGGCCGCGAATTTGTCCTGGTCCACCGTGGACATCGCATACAGCACGATGAAAAGGCACATCAGCACGGTCACCATGTCCATGTAGGAGGCCATCCAGCGCTCGGAGTTCTCGGAATGGCCCTGCTGCGCCGATCGCCTGCGGCGGCGCGAACGCCCCGCGGCACGGGATGATCCGGGACGGCTCATGCGGCTTCCTCGAAGTCCTGCTCAGCCAACCTGATGGAGTCCTTGGAACCCGAAGCCTTGGCCGAGTCGGCCGGGAGCATGCCTTCGAGTTTTTCACGCAGCACGAGTGCCGGGGTGCCGGACTGGATGGCCATGAGCCCCTCGACGGCGAGGTTCAGCTGCTCGGATTCAAGTTCGGCCAGCCGTCCCAGCCTCGCCCCGATGGGAAGCCAAATGAAGTTCGCCGAGACCAGTCCCCAGAGGGTCGCAACGAAAGCGGCGGCGATCATGTGCCCCAGCTCGTCGGGTTTGGACAGGTTTTCCAGCACGTGGGTCAGGGACACCACGGTGCCGATGATCCCCACCGTGGGCGCGTACCCGCCCAGAGTCGCGAACCACTTGCTGGCCACGGATTTCTCGCGCTCCTGGGTGTCGATGTCGTCTTCGAGCATGTCGCGCAGGTCGTCGGCGTCGACCCCGTCGGCCATCGCCTGCAGGGCGCGGGCCACCAGCGGGTCCTTGGCCTTGGCCACCTCGGCTTCCAGGGCCAGCAGCCCGTCGCGCCGCGCCACCTCGGCGAAGTGGACCAGCTGCTCGACCAGATCCCGGGGGTTACCGATTTTGCCTCGGAACGCCTGCGGCAGCGCCTTGAACGCCGCGAGCATGTCCTTGATGGTACCGCTGGCGATGCCCACCGCGATCGTCCCGAAGAACACGATGATCATCGGTGCGGGCAACAGGATGGAGGACAGGCTGGCGCCCTCCATGAACAGCATGGTGAACATCGCGCCAAAGGCGAGCAGCAAGCCGATAATTGTTGCCGGATCCATGGATATCTCCCCTTATTAAGGCGCTCCGGGAGCCGGCGCCGCACCGGCAGCCTGAGCGGCTGCGGTGCGGGCCGCGGTGAGCACCCGGGCCCGGTAGTCGACGGTCAGGGCAATGATCTCGTCCAGGGTTTCGCGCACCACGTACTGGGCGCCGTTGGCCATCACCACCACAGTGTCCGGCGACTGCGCGATCCGTTCGATCAGGTCCGCGTTCACGGCCAGCCGGGTGGAGTTCAACCTGGTTAACACGATCATGGTGCCCTCACCTCATTAGTCCACTGTCAACTGTCGGCGCCCGGGCGCCGGACGTTAGCCGCAGCGCTTAGCGCTTGAGGTTCGACAGCTCCTGCAGCAGCTCGTCGCTGGTCGTGATGATCCGGGCGTTGGCCTGGAACCCGCGCTGGGCGACAATCAGGTTCGTGAATTCCTGGGACAGATCCACGTTCGACATCTCCAGCATGCCGCCGGCCAACTTTCCGAAACCCGGGCTGCCGGCGGTTCCCAACTGCAGGGTGCCGGAGTTGCCCGTCAGTGTGTAGGAGGACCCGCCGGCCTTTTCCAGCCCGGCAGGATTGGTGACGTTGCCGATGGCGATCTGCGCAACCACCTGCTGCGCGCCGTTGGAGAAGCTGCCGGTGAGGGTGCCGTCTGCCCCCAGGGTGAATCCTTCCAGGGTGCCGGCCTTGTTGCCGTCGACCCCTGAGATGCTCGCGGTGTTCAGTTCCGCGAAGCTGGTCAGGCTGCCCAGGTCCACGGCCACCGCGCCCACCCTGAGCACAGCGTCGGACAGGTTCCCGGAGGCGTCTTCGGTCAGGTTCTGGGTGGCGGTCGCTCCACTGGCGCCGTTTTTGCCTGCCACGCTCCAGCCGCTGGCGGTCCGCGTGAAGGTGAGGGTCAGGGTGTGCTCGGATCCGTCGGCGGCGAAGATCTGGGCATCGCGGACCAGGCTTTCGCCCACTGCGGTGTCCTTGGGCAGGTTGCCGCCGACGCTGGCCTTGCCGGTCGCGGTGCCCGGAGCGATGAGGTTGTTCGGCAGGGTGATGTCGCTCAGTTCCCCACCGGTCGCCAGCTGCCCGTTGGCCCCGGCCATCCAGCCTTGGACCAGTCCGCCGTCCGGGCTGACCAGCCGCCCGTTGGCGTCGAAGTCGAAGGCGCCGGCGCGGGTCAGCGAGGTCGTGCCGCCCGAGCGCGTAATGAAGAATCCGTCGCCGGAGATCATCATGTCCGTGGATCGGCCGGTGTTCTGGCTGGACCCCTGGGCGAAATTGGTGGAGATGCCGGCGACCTGCACGCCCAGACCCACTTGGGCCGGGTTGGATCCGCCCTGGTTGGCGGCCGGGCCCGTGGCGCCCTGGGTGAGCTGGGAGAGGGTGTCCTGGAATTGCACCGAGGACGACTTGAACCCGGTGGTGTTGACGTTCGAGATGTTGTTGCCGGTGGCATCCAGCATGGTCTGGTGGGCGCGAAGGCCGGAGATTCCCGAATAAAGTGAACGCAGCATGAGGGGGCTTTCTGTGAGTGGAATTTAATTGTTTAATGGGGCAGCTCGGCGGCGGCCTAGCTGGGCAATACGTTGGGCAACGAGTTTGGCAAGGAGGCCGCTGCGTTGGGGTTCGCGGGGGCAGTTTCCTCAGGAGACCTGGTGTTTTCGGGAAGATCGTTGTGCTGCGCCGCGGCGGGGGCTTCGGTCTTCTGCGGGTCCCGGACCGCAATCACGGTGGTCAACGCAATCTGCTTCTCCCCCACGCTGAGCACCGGTCCGTTGGCAGTGAAGGTGACCGCGGTGACGATTCCTTCCACCGGCGGCTGGTCAGCCGAGGTCACGTGCTGTCCCATGAAGGACGAGGCCGCGGTGCGCTGCTGGACTTCCAGCGAGGTTTGCTGCGCGGCAGTCAGCGTGTTGAGCCGTTCCATGGACGCCAGCTGCACGGTCTGGGAAATCATTTGATTGGTGTCCATGGGCGCACTGGGATCCTGGTTCGCCAACTGGGTGACCAGCAGGTGCAGGAACACTTCCGAGTCCATGGTCTGTTTGGGAACACGCTGCCTGGCGGCGGCGGCTGCCGTGCCGCCTGATGCGTCGAGGGGGCTGATAGTCATCGTCGGAGGTCTTTCGGTTAGGCCAGCAGGTCGAGCCTGGCGACGGGGCGAGCGGGTGGAGCGGGTGTGCCAGGCAGGGCTGGATTCTCCGTTGCAGGGGCGGTATCCGCGCCTTCGGCCAGTGGGATTCCAGGGCTCGGATGCTGCCGGGCGGGAGCGTTGTCGGGGTGACGCTGCTGGAAGTGCCCCTGGCCGGAGCCGGCGAATCCCTGGCCCGCACCGGAACCAGTGTTCCCCGTGGACGCGGCATTCTCTGGCGAGAGCACCTGCACGCTGCCCTGCCCGAGCGCTGCCATCTCACGGCGCAGTTCCGGCAGCAAGGCACGCAAGGCGTGGGTTCCCGCATCGGTCGGTGCCGACAAGTCGACCCGAAGTCCGGAGGGACCCAGCTGAGCGCTGACGGTGATCGGTCCCAACGTTTCCGGTGCCACATGGATATTCATGGTTCGCTGGCCAGGGACGGCACTGAGGACGGTCACGAGCGGCGCGGTGAGCTGCTTCAGCAAGGGCCGGTGCACGGGTGCCGGGCGTGCGGTCGGGACCTCTTCCAGCGGTGGCAGGCCGTCAGCCCGCTGCGGCGGAGCGGTTCCCTGCAAGTTGCCAGCGCTCGCCAGCGCCACCGCGGGAAGCGGCGATTCGGGCGGGGCCTGCGCAAGCCGCTCCCCTGCTCCTGCGGCGACCGCACCTGTTGGTTTCGGCTCACCGGCCACGGCAACCTCGGGCGGTTGGGGTGCATGCTGGTGCGGGAGCGCGCGGGGAACTTGGCCCTCGGAAACCTCGAGCGGCGTGGCATCGGCTTCGGCGTGACCCACAGCGTTCTGCGGCACAGCGGTCCCGGGCGCGGGCGCGGGGTTCTGCACAGGAATCGTCCCGACAGCACCCGGAATCAGGGTGCCGGCAGGCATCCGCCCTGCCGCTTGCGCGCCGGCGGAGGCGGGGGCGGTGAGCGCAGTCACGGCGGACCCCGGAGCGGCGCTCGGTATTGCCGCGCCGGCCGGCATCTCGGTCCGGGCGATGCGCCCCATGGAAGCAGGAACAGCCGAAGGCTCCACCGGCAGCGTGATGCCTGCGGCGGGGCCGTCCATCGGCTGGATCCGGACAGGGACCTTGCCCTGCTGCTCGGCTGCCCCGGAGGATTCGGTCCCTCCGGACGCGCGGTCGAACACTGGCAATGGCACGTCGCCGGCTCCCCCGCTGGTTTCGGGAGGCAGCTCGATGGTCAGCAACAGGTTCTGCGCGAGAACCGGCGGCATTGATGATTCCGGCGCGGCGGGCGGGACTGCGGCTTCTGCAGGTAGTGCGCGATGATCCGGCTCCGGCACGGGCAGGGTCCGAGGATCCAGTGCGGCCGCCGGTTCATCCCCGGCCCGGGCCAGCAGCCCGGCGAAACGCTGCGCTCCCGAAGCCTGGCCCGGCGGCATCTGCGCGACAGGTGCCGGAGAGTCCGCCAATTGGAGCGGCAAGGTGGAGGGGATCCTGGTCATCGCGAAGCCGCCCGCGCGCTGTCGAACAGTGCCCGCTGCGCGGCCCGTGCGTCGGCTGGACCGGAGTTCGCGGCTGCCTCCGAGGGCACGATGCGGCGGATGGTCATGATGTCCTTGTCGGTTTCGAACAGTTCGCGGATGCTCACGCTCTCGCCCGGCCGCGGGGCATGGATCATCTTGTTCCCACCCAGGTAGATGCCGATATGCCCGCCACCGCGGGTGACAATCAGGTCGCCGGGCCTGGCCTGGGCCAACGACGGCACCTCGGTGCCTTCCTTGGCTTGCTGCCTGGCGACGCGCGGGAGCTGGATCCCCAGATCGCGGAAGGTGTGCTGGACAAAGGAGGAGCAGTCAAGGCCCACCTTCGGGTTGTTGCCTCCCCAGACATAGGGCACTCCCAAGTACTTTTTCGACGCGGCGACCACCCTGGCGCCGTCGACGCCCCCTGCGGCCGCAGGTTCGGAGGCGCCCTGCGCACGCGTGGTAGCTGCAGTCTTGCCAACTGCCTCGCGCTGTCCCCGCTCCGCTTCCCTGGCAGGTCCGGCGCCGGCAGCTGCGGGCGCGGCGCCGTTCGCCGAGGCATCCAGGGCGTTCTGGAGCACCTGCTGGAACTCAGTTCCGGCGGGGGAATCGAATGTGATGCCCGCATTGGTGCTGTTCGCCGCGGCATTCGCCGTCCCCTGCAGGGATCCGCCCAGAACGTTGCCCGCGGTGGCGGCAGACCTGGTTTCAGGCGCGGCGGGCGTCGGAAAGCCGGTCACCCGGGCCAAGTTGGATTCGATGGCCCCGATACGCGCGGCGACGTCAGCGTAGCTCACTGTCGAGTCCTTTCCCGAGCGGTTCCTGCCAGATCGTCAAGGAGGTGCTGCTCCCGGGCAAGATCTGCGTGCTGCACCGCCTGGTGATGGCGGGCTTCGAGTTTTTCCAGCGCTTTCACCCCGCGGCGCTGTGCGCGGTAGGCCTCGGCCGCCAGCTCGCGGTCCTCGGCCAGCTGGGCTTCCAGCGCCTGGAGGTCCGCCAGCGCCGATCGCCCGGCAGACCGGGCGGCGGCAATGGCCAGCAGCGATGCGCTGTCCACCGGATCGTTGGCGCTGTCGTGCAGTTCCTGCAGGGTCTGCTCGCGCTGCAGCGTGTGGGCGCGCACCGCCTGGTTGGCCTCGGCCACGGCGCGCGCCGCCTGGCGTTCGCCGATCTGCCGCAACCGCAGCAGGGATGCCAACGAGAATTTCCGGCTCATCATTCAACTCCCAACCGGGCAAGCAGCGCTGTCAGCTGCGCCCATGATTCGTCGACCGGGCAGCCTTCATCCAGCGGCTGCTGCAGGAAGGCGTCGATGGCCAGCCGATGCTCCACCGCGGCATCGGCCAGCGGGTACGAGCCGCTCTGGTACGCCCCCACGTCGATCAGGTCCTGTACGCTGCGCCCGGCCGCCATCACCTGGCGCAGCCGCCCCGAGGCGGCCTTGCGGGAGGGATCGTTGATTTTCGAGGCCAGCCGGGAGACCGAGGCCAGCGCGTCGATGGACGGGAAATGCCCCTGCACCGCCAAGGCGCGGTCCAGCACCACATGCCCGTCCAGCAGCGAGCGCGCCGCGTCGGCCACCGGTTCGTTGTGGTCGTCGCCGTCCACCAGGACCGTGTAGATTCCGGTGATCGCTCCCTGCTGCGCGGTGCCCGCCCGTTCAAGCAGCCGGGCGAGCAGCGAGAAGGTCGAGGGCGGGTAGCCGCGGGTCGCCGGGGGCTCGCCGGCCGACAGCCCGATCTCGCGCTGCGCCATGGCCACGCGGGTCAGCGAGTCCATCATGAGCAGCACCTGCATGCCGCAGGCGCGGAAATGCTCGGCGATGCGTGTTGCGGCCAGCGCCGCGCGCAACCGCATCTGGGCGGGTTCGTCCGCGGTGGAGACCACCACCACCGACCGGGCCAGGCCTTCGGGGCCCAGGTCGTCTTCGAGGAATTCGCGCACTTCGCGTCCGCGTTCACCGATCAGCGCGATGACGTTCAGCTGCGCCGTAGTCCCCCGGGCGATCATGGACAGCAGCGAGGACTTGCCGACGCCGGATCCGGCGAAAAGCCCAAGGCGCTGCCCGGCGCCCACCGTGCACAGGGTGTCCAGCACCCTGACCCCCAGCGGCAGCGGCCGGGTGATGCGGTGGCGTTCCATGGCCGGCGGGCTGTCGTTCTCGATCGGGACCAGCTCGTGCTCGCCCAGTGCGCCAAGTCCGTCGATCGGCTGGCCCAAGCCGTTGAGCACGCGGCCCAGCAGCCCCGGCCCGGCGGGCACCAAGTGCCCGTGGCGTCCGCGGCGCACCGGGTCCCCCAGCCGGATCCGCTGCAGCGAGGCCAGCGGCATGCAGTGCAGCCCGCGGCCGGTGGCTGCAACAACGTCGACCGCAACTTCCTCCGAGCCGACGCTGAGCACCGACCCGACCGGGGCGTCCAGTCCCTGCACGCCCAGGCCCAGCCCGATCAGTTCGCTCACCACCCCAACGCGTTCGGGTGCGGCGGCGGACAGCGCCTGCGCCCAGTGCGGCTGCAGCAGGTTGTGGTGCGCCGGCGCGCTCATGGCGCACCGCCGCACAGCGCGTCCTTGGCCCGGCGCAGCGCGGTGGAAATCCTCGCGTCCAGGAATCCGTGCTCCAGCTCCGCCACGGCGTCCCCGGCGGACAGCGCCGCATCCGCGCGCAGCTCGATCCCGGTGCCGGGAAGTGTCTTCCGTCCCAGCAGCTGCAGGTCCTGCGGGTTCAGCCGCACCGCGCACACCGGCTCGGTGCCTGACAGCTTCGCTGCGCGTTCCATCGCCGCGCGGGCGGCGAACTGCTCATCGCACAGCACCTGCCCGATGATCGCTTCGGCCAGTTCCACGGCCGCCGCAGTCAGCGCAGCGGCGGATTCCTGCGCCGGCGGAACTGCCAGCGCGGCGACGGCCCGGCCGGCGGCGCGCAGGGCGGCCAAGGCCTGGGCCTGTTCCTCGGCCTGCCGGGCCTGGGCCTGGGCTGCCTGCAGCTGAACGGCTTCGCGCTGGGCCCGGGCCGCCTGTTCCGCGGCCCGGATCCCCGTCGCGTAGCCCTCGGCGTAGCCGGTGGAACGCGCGTGCGCCATGACCTGTTCCTGCGGCGCGGAGTCCAGGGAGCGGAAGGCCACGGGACGGAAATTCTGTTCAGGAGACAAAGTCGTCTCCGTCGCCGCGTCGGACGGTGATTTCGCCGCTGGCTTCCAGCGCGCGGATCTGCTGCACGATATCGGCCCGTGCCGCCTCGACTTCGGAGACCCGCACCCGGTCCATGACCGCGATTTCCGAGTCCAACAGCTCAGCGGTGCGTTCGGAGATGTTCTCGCGGATGACCGCTTCCAGCTCGTCGGCCGCGCCCTTGAGCGCGAACGCCAACGTCGTGGCGTTGACTCCGCGCAGCACCCTTTGGATGTCGCGGCGCTCGAAACGCAGCAGGTCGGCGAAGGAAAGCAGCCGCGAGGTGACCTCCTCGGCCAGCGCGGCGTCGAATTGGCCCAGCGAGGCGAGGATCTCCTTTTCCACGGCGATATCCGAACGGTTTATGATGTCCACGAGCGGCTGGATGCCGCCCACCTGTTCCACCGGTTCGTGGCGGGCGACCAGGCTGCCGGTGCGCCGCTTGAGCTCCTCGGAGACCACCCGGACAGCTTCGGGCACCGCGGTGCCCATGGTCGCCAGCGCCGCGGCGATCTGCGTGCGCAATTGCGAGGGCAGCCCGGCGAGCACCTGCGAGGCGACCTCGGGGCGAAGGTAGCCCAGCACCAGGGCCGCGGTCTGCGGCAGCTCGCCGTCCAGCAGCGAGATCAGGTGGGCCGCATCGGTTCCTTCGAGAAACTCGAAGCTGCTGCCGGCGGTCGAGGAGGACAGCCGGTTCATGACGATGGTCGCCTTCTCGTTGCCGAACGACGCTTCCAGCAGGCCGGAGGCCGCGTCACGGCCGCCGACCAGGCTCGCGGTGGCCAGCTCGTGGACTTCCCCCAAGGTGCGCTGGATGACCTCGTCGTCCACCCGCCGCAGGCGCAGCAGCTCGGCGGCGATCTCCTCCGATTCGAATTCGTTGAACTGGCGCATCACCTCGGCGGCCTGATCCTGGTCCAGCTGCATCAGCACCACTGCGACCTTCTGGATTCCGCTCAGTTCACGGGGCGTGCTATCTGTTTCCTGGCTCATGCATCACCCTTTGAATCCATCAGGCTGCGCAGGTGCTGGGCCATCTTGGCGGGGTTTTGCGCGGCCAGCGCGCTCAGTTCTTCGCGTTTGGTCTGGGCGTCCAGCTGCTGAACGTGCGGCGTGCTGACGGTGGCGGGGATCTGGCTGATGGTGGTGGTCGGGGTGTCGGCCACGACGGATACCGCCGCGCTGGGCTCGCGCAGGCTGCGCAGATCCTGCAACTCGCCCAAATCCACCAGCTCGCTGCTGCGCCGGTTGCGGCGGCGCAGCAGCAGGTAGACGGCCAGCAGGACCAGCACCAGCACGATCGATCCGGCGATGACCAGGGTGCGCAGCAGCTCCGCGTCCCGTGCGGCTTTCGCGGCGTCGGAGGCCTCGGTCAGCGCGTTTTGCGCCGCGGTCGCCGATTCGGTGCTGAACGGCAGCACCGAGACGTTGATGGTGTCCTTGCGCCCGGTGTCGATTCCGGCGGCGGCGCTGATCATGGCGGTCAGCTCCTGCACGTCCAGGCCGGAGGCGGCCTGCGCGTCCAGCGCAACTGAAACGCTCTGCCGGTTCAGGTTCCCGGAAGGCACCAGCCTGTTCTCGGTGACCTTGTTGACCGCGTTGGTCCGGTCGGTTTCGGAGGAGGTGAACGTCCCGTCCTTGGCCTCGCCGCTGGGCACCGCGATGTTATCCGGACCCAGGACACCCGCTTCGCCGCTGCCGTTGCCGCTGCCCTGGTAGTCTTCCTTCTTGCTTTTTTCAGCCAATACCGGGTTGTCCTTGGGTGCGCTGAAGCTTTCCTCGGTCCGCTCCGCGGATTCCAGCGACACGTCGGCGGCCACCGCCACGGTCGCATTGCCGGGGCCGACCACGCGGTCGAGCATCGTCTGGATCATGGAGCCCACACGCTGCTCGTACTCCGAGGCCTGCTTGCCGGCAGATCCCTCCACGCCAACGCCGGCGGCCGAGAGCAGGGTGCCGTTCGAGTCGACGACGGAGATGTCGGCAGGCTTCAGTCCGTCCACCGCGGCGGAGGTGAGGTGCACGATGGCCTGCACCTGGTCGGCGGTGAGCGTGGTGTTCGGCTTGGGCTGGACGAAGATCGACGCGGTCGGGGTGGTCGCGGAGTCCACGAACACCGTCTGCTCCGGGATGGCGAGCTTGACCGACGCCATGCTGACCGAGTCCAGGGCCATGATGGTGGAGGCCAGTTCGCCCTCCAGCGCCCGCTTGTAGGTCACGTCCTGCTGGAACTCGGAGGCCGTGACACCCATCTGGTCGAGCAGCGAATAGCCGCCGGCGCCCGCGGTGGGCAGGCCGGCGGTGGCGGCCTTCAGCCGCGCTTCGTACACGTTCTCCTGCGGGACCAGGATGGTTCCGCCGGCGCCGGTGATTTCATAGGGCACCGCGTCGGCCTGCAGCTGCTCGACGATGCCCGACGCGTCCTCGGCGGAGAGCCCGGTGAACAGCGGCGTCATCTTCGGCTGGCTGGCGAAACTCACCAGCGCGACGGTTCCCAGCACCACGATGGCCAGGCCGATGACGGCGATGGTGCGCTGGGCAAGGGTGAAACCGCGGATGCTTTCTCCGAGCTTCACCAGGGCTTTGGGCATGGTTGCCACTAGGCTTGCATCCTCATGATCTCGTTGAAGGCTTCCACGCCGCGGTTGCGGAAGGTCGCTGCCGTTTCAAGGGCCAGCGAGGCGCGCGCGGAGGCCAGGGTCGCGGTATGGATGTCGGCCAGTTCGCCGGTGACTGCCTTGAGCGACAGGTCGTTGGAGGTCGACTGCAGCTGCTGCACCTCGGCCAGCGCGCTGCCCAGCGTGGCGGCAAAGGCCGAGCCGTCGCTGCTGCGGGGTTCCGCCTGGCGGTAGCCGGCAGGGGTTGTCGGGGTGGTGGCCGACACGGGGCTGATCTCGAAGTTCATTACTGGCCACGTCCAATCTGCAGGGCGGCTTGATAGCTTTCACGGGCGCGGTCGACCACGGCGGCGTTGACCTGGTAGCCGCGCTGGGCAAGGATCAGGGAGCCCATCTGTTCCGACAGGTCGATATCGGGATAACGCACGTTGCCATCGGCATCGGCCAACGGGTGGTCCGGCTCGTGCACGATCCGGCCCTCGGCGTCGCCGCGTTCGATGCCAGCGACGTACACCCCGTTGGCGTCGTCCCCCGCCCGCGCCAGGACGTACTGGGCGCGAAAAGCCTCGTCGTCGGTGCTGCGCGCGGTGTTGGCGTTGGCCAGGTTGTCCGACACCGCGTCCAGCCACTTGCGGTGGACGGTCAGGCCGGTTCCGGCGATTCCGATGGCGTCGAACATCAGCTGCCCTTCAATGCGGTGCGGATGGAGCTGAAGGTGCCCGAAGCTGCCTGGGTCGCGAACTGGTAGCGCAGCATGGTGTCCACGTTGGACAGCGTCTCGGTGTCAAGGTTGACGTTCGAGCCGTCCAGCCGCGTGGGTTCCAGGGACCGGTTGGTGCTGGCGACGGCCTCGCCGCTGCCTTGCGAAATCGACGCGGCCAGCGCGGACTCGAAGTCCACCCGACGGGCTTGGTACCCCGGGGTGTTCACGTTCGCGATGTTGTTCGCGATGGCGCGCTGGCGCAGGGAGAGCGCGTTCAGGGCGCTCTCCATCGCTGCAGAGGTCACAGATTCAAACAAGACGTGTCGCTCCAGAGTCTTCAGCTGGGCCCATCCATGGGCAACGGGGCTTGCGAGCGATCCATGCTCCCCCATGACAGAAGCAACTATCGGTTGCTTTGCGGGCCCGGTTAGCCGAATTCCCTAGCCAACCGCGTCAAGGTACACGGCGGCGTCCGCTGGCGGACGGGGCACGCTGTCAACGGCCCTGAGCTGGGCGGCGATGTCGTTTCTGCGTCGGGCGTAGGCATCGATCAGCTCGCCCAGCTGCCCCAGGACCTCGGCGGCGCGCTGGCGAAGCCGGACTGGAAGCGGCATTCCGGATTCAGGGGCCTTCCAGGCGGCGATGTCCAGGTCGACGAGCTGTGCGTCCACGTGCAGCGCGGCGGCCAGACGGGCGCAGCGGGCCTCAAGTTCGTCGAGCAGCTGGTCCCAGGTGCTGCACTGCGATGCAAGTACTTCAGCCAACGTTGACCCCCGCGTGCTGCACTGCCGGGCCGCCTGGGGAAGCCGCGGCCTCGTGCCATGCTTCCTGCAGCGGCTTGAGCAACTCGATGGCCTGGGCGGTGAGCTGGATGTTGCGCTGGATGTTCGCATCGATGAGCAGCTGGGTGACGAAAACGTAGAGGGATCGCAGCCCCGCGCCGCCGGACCACGCCGAGTCGTCGAGGCTGGAGGACAGCTCGGCAATGATCGCCTGGGCGTGCAGCAGGTTCTCTGCCGCTGCGCCCCAGTTCGCCGAGTCCTGGGCGCTCTTGGCCCGATGCAGGTCGACCATCAGCCGGTCGTAGAGCATGGTCAGCAGCTTGGCCGGGCTGGCGGAAAGGATCGCCTCCCGGTTTAGTTGCGCGATCTTCTGGGCAGGATTGAGCATTATTTCTCCTTGGTGCTCGGCAGCGAGGCAAGTTGCGAAGCGAGGTAGGACTGCTGGGCGTTCATGTTGCTCAGCTGCACTTCCAGGGCTGAATAGATGCGCTTCAGGCTCGCTTCCCGGCTTTCCAGCCGGCGGTCCCAATTCAAGATCTGGTCATTGAGCCGGGTGATCGTCGTTTCCTGCCCCTTGATGCGCGAGCTGATGTCCCCGGAATACTTGTCGGACAGTTCGCTGCTGACAGTTTCCACGCGCTTGGCCAGGGTGGCGAAGGCCGACTGCACCCGCGCTGGGTCGGCGTTCAGCGCCTTGGTGAATTTCTCTTCGTCGAAATCGAGTTTTCCCTCTCGGGTGATCGAAATGCCGATTTCCGATGGCGAACGCCCGTCCACCGGCCTGATCGCCGCATCCGTGAGGCGCTGCGTGATGCTTCGGACCATGCTGTCGCCGGTGAAGATCATGCCGCTGGTGGCGCCACCGGTGCCGATGGTGACCGAGGAGTTGGCGGAGATGAAGTTCAGCAGTCCGTTCAGCGATTCCACCAGGGAGGAGGCTTCCTTGGCGGCCGCTGCCATGTCGCGCTGCACGGTGAGGGTGACCGGTTCGCTCGACGTCTTGGAAACGCTCACGTCGATACCCGGCATGAGCCCGGCGAAGGTATTCGACGCGGAGCTGACTGTCTGCTCCGCGGCGCTGCCGGCCCAGAGCGTGACCGTGGCATCCTGCGCGGCACGGATCTGGGTGAGGGGAACGGCCGTGCCGGCCACTGAGAAGGAATTCGCCGCTCCGCTGGCGTCCGCGGTGAACTGCACGCGGTACGTTCCGTCGCCGACCGCGAATTTGACGGCCTTGACTCCCGCCTCGGAAGCGTTGACCGCGGTGATCACGTCGTCCAGGGACGCGGAGACGGCGGTGATGCTGTAGTCCTTGCCGGCCGAGCTCAGCGTGAAGGAGGAGCTGTCCCATTCGGTGAGCGGTCCGGTGACGGTAACCTGCTGCTGGGCGAGCTGGCCGACGGTCAATTCCAGAGATCCAGCCGCGGCCCCGTCGGAGGTCTTCACGGTGACCGAGTTTGAGCTGGATACCGAGGTGAATTTCTGCAGCGCCTCGGGTTTGGCCAGGGTGGCCGAAAGTTTGGCTACGTCCGCGACGCGGGTATTCAGCGACTGGAGCGCCGAGACCATGGTCTGTGTTGCGGTGACCCGATTTTTCAGCATGGTCTGGGGAATCGCTTCGACCTGCATCAGCGACTTGATGAGGGCGGCGGTGTCCAATCCACTGGCCAGGCCATCAAGAGAAATTCCCACGGATACTGCCTCCCGGACTGTGAAAGATGATGTACGTGCCCGCGTGCCCGGAAAGGGCCTCTCGGCCTCTTTCCGGGCGCGGGGCGCCAGGCTGCCGGATTCCGGCGCGCCGACGCGCGCGGCCGGCAGCGGCTAGCCAGCGGGTGGTTAGCCCAGCAGCTTCAGGACGCCCTGGTTGGACTGGTTGGCCTGAGCGAGCATGGCGGTACCAGCCTGGGACAGGATGTTCGAGCGGGTGAAGTTCACCATCTCGCCGGCCATGTCCACGTCGCGGATGCGGGACTCGGCGGCCTGCAGGTTTTCGCGCGACACGTTCAGCGAGTTGATCGCCGATTCAAAGCGGTTCTGCACTGCGCCCAAGGCCGCGCGGCCACTGGACACGCTGGTGATGGCGGTATCGACGGTGCCGATGGTCGCTGCCGCAACCGAGGCCGACGCGAACCCGTCGGTGGTCACGATCGCGGCCTTCAAATCGGTGGCCAGGGTCTTGATGTCGATGCCGCCCTGGCTCAGATCCAGCGAGATCTGGCTGTCGCCGCCGGTGCCGGCGCCGATCTGGAAGGACATGACGCCGTTGCCGGTTGAGCCGGCAGTGGCATCAAGCAGGTTGATGCCGTTGAAGTTGGTCGTGTCGCCGATGCGTCCCAATTCGTCGACCAGGGCGGTGACTTCGGTAGTGATGGCCTTGCGGGATTCCGCATTGTTCGAGTCGTTGCCGGCCTGTACTGCCAGATCGCGCACACGCTGCAGGATCGAGTGGACCTCGGTCAGCGCGCCTTCAGCGGTCTGGATGACAGAGATGCCGTCCTGGGCATTGCGGGCGGCAACGTTCAGGCCGTTGACCTGCGAACGCAGGCCTTCGGAGATGGCAAGTCCGGCGGCGTCGTCTGCCGCGCGGTTGATGCGCAGGCCCGAGGACAGCTTTTCCAGCGACTTCGACAGGTCGTTCTGGGTGTTGGACAGGTTGCGGTGAGCATTCAGCGCCGCGAGGTTGGTGTTGATCTGCATACCCATGATGTTTTCCTCCGTGAGAACGGGTGTTGTTTACCTAGGTCCGTCCATGGACCTCGTGAACAACTATCGGCCGTACTCCGCGAGCGGTTAGCGGGATGCTTCCACCTCGAACATCACGCAATATCCGCTGTCATCGGCGGACCGGTCCAGTCGTCCAAGCGTCCGCCTGTTGCCTGGCGGGCAAACTCGTCGAGGTAGCTGTCGCGCCGCGCCTGGGCGGACTTCGTGAGCTTGGGCTGCACGACGGGCGGCCGGTCGGTGAGGTAATGCGTCTGGATGGCTTCGTGCAGCAGCTTGAGGGCGACGGTGCGCTGCTGCGAAATTGCCGAATGCGTCACGCCCGCCTCGGCAGCAATCTGCTTGACCGTGGCGCCTTCGAAAAAGAGTCGGCGGATCAGGATCTGGAGTTTCTGGGGCAGGCACTGCACGGCCGCATGGATCACGCTGATGCGTTCGCGGTGCAGGATGTTTTCCTCCGGGATTCCCATCTCGGACAGGAGGCTGTCATGCATGGTTTCCTCCAGCGCCACCACGCTGCGCTCGGCATCGGCCATCACCGCGCGCACGTCCGCGCTGCTCACGCCCATGGCGTCGGCCAACTCATGCTCCGATGGCTGGCGTCCCAGAACACCGGTCAAGGCTTCCTGGACGTTGCGGGTTGCAGTGATTTTCTGGCGCGCCCCACGGGTCGCCCAATCGTTCGAACGCATATCGTCGGCAAAGGCACCCATGATCCGGCGGCGGGCGAAGGCGCCGAAAGGCACTCCACGGGAGGGGTCGAATGATTCGGCAGCGCTGATCATCGCGATGGTGCCGATGGAGACGAGATCTTCGCGCGAAAGATGCGTCGCTTTCGAGCAAAGTTCAGCTGCTAGATATCCGACAAGGGGGAGGTTTGCCAAAACCAATTCATTGCGTGCTTCAAGCTCCACTGTGCCGGAGTCCTTTATCTCAGAGTGCGATTGGCTATGTGTCTACCCCAACTAGACAATCGGCCACGCGAACTAACATTAGAACTACATGAGGGTTTTTGACAAACGCTATTTATGAGGCGTTTTCGGACGTATTGTCTCCGGTTTTTCGGGCCTTCGTAGGCGCCTGGCGACCCGGCGCCGCTAACCGTCTTCCACTCGCCGCCGATACTATTGGTTATCGAGGCATTTTGGGGAAATGCCAGAATTGGAGAATCATGACCAATCGGGTAAATGAGCTGTCGACGCTCCTGTTCAAGGAACGGGAATGCCTTGAACTGCTCCATTTCAAACTCGAGGAACAGAATTTACTGCTCATTGCCGGCAAAACGCAATGGCTTTCGGCAGCGACTCGAGAAATCGAACATGTGCTGGAACGCATGCACCATACCAGCCTGGAACGCACGCTGGTCGCCCGCGAGGTGGCCGAAAGTTGGGGCGGCGACCCGGACTCGTCGCTCTCCGAATTGGCTGCGCTCGCGCCAGTGGGGCCGTGGGGAGAGATCCTCACCTCCCATCTGACGGCGATCCATGAATACACCAACGTCATCGCGGCGACTCGCGACGCCAATGAGCAGTTCCTCCGAGCCGCTCAGCGCTCGGCCCAGGAAACCCTTGCGAACCTCGGCGATTCGGCATCGACCTATGGCCGCAGCGGAGCGGCCGATGTTCCAGGCACCGATGCCCGCATACTCGACACCAATGTCTAAGGAATCCAGATGAGCACCTTCGGGAGCCTGAATACCGCCCTGTCGGGGCTCAACGCGGCGCGAGCTGCCATGGAGGTTGCGGGGAACAACTTGGCCAATGTCGCCACCCCGGGATACACCCGGCAGCGTGCCGAGTTCCAATCCGCAGGGGCGGTGGCCTCCACCGGCAAGATCACCTCGTCCGGGCGCATCGACCAAGGCGTCGTGTTCACCGGCATCGCCCGATTGGCCGACGCCAGCCTGGACGCCCGCGTCCGAGGCACCGTCGCGCTGGCCTCGCAGAGCTCGGTGCGCGCCGATGCGATGGCAGATCTCGAATCAATCCTGCGCGAACCGGGCGAGAACGGCCTCTCCGCGTTGCTCAACGATTTCTGGGCCGGATGGGAAGACGTGGCAGGCCAGCCAGGCGACGCCGCCGCGGGGGCCGTGCTGCTCCAGCGCGCGCAGTCGGCGGTCGACCGCATCGTCCAGATGGATGACGAGATCAACGGCCAGTGGACCTCCCAGCGCCAGGACCTGAGCACCCGCATCGACGATCTGAATGCCACCGCGCAGGGCGTCGCGGCGCTGAACGGGCAGATCCGTTCGCTCACCGCCGCCGGTGGTTCGCCCGCTGCGCTGCTCGACCAGCGCTCGCAGCTGGTCGAGCGCCTGGCCGAGCTGTCCGGCGCGAGCGTGCGCGAGCTGCCCGATGGAACCGTCGACGTACTGCTGGAGGGCAGCCCCCTGGTCACCGGGACTACTGCCCGCTCGCTGCAGCTGTCCGGAGGCCGGAACAGCGAGGACGCCGCGGTCTCCGTGCGCTGGTCGCACCGGCCTGACGACCAGGTGTCGCTGGATGCCGGCAGCATCGCGGCAGGGCTCGCGGTGCTCTCCCCCGCCACCGGTTCCTACAGCTCGGGGCCGCTGGCGCAGGCTGCCGCGCAGCTGGACCGGATCGCCCTGCGCCTTGCCGAGGCGGTCAACCAGGTGCACCACTCGGGATTGACCAGTGCCGGCACGCCTGGCGGCGACTTCTTCGGCATCGATCCGGCAAACCCAGCCGGCAGCATCAAGGTGCTGCTCCACGACGGGTCCCAGCTGGCCACCGGCTTGCCCGGCGGCGGCGCGCTGGACGGCTCGAACGCTCAGAAGCTGGCCGAGCTGGGCAAGACACCGGACGGCGCCGACGCGCTGTGGTCGCGGCTGGTGATCGAGGTGGGAGCCACGAGCCGCGCCGAGGCAACCCAGGCGCTGTCCAGCGCTATGGCCGCGGACGGTGCCGTCACCGCGCGCCACGGCGCCTCCGCGGTGTCGTTGGACGAGGAGAACATCGCCCTGCTCAGCCACCAGCATGCCTACCAGGGCGCTGCCCGAGTGCTCACCGCACTGGACGAAATGCTGGACACCTTGATCAATGGCACCGGCCGTGTTGGACGATAGGACCTGCACATGACACGCATTACCACGTCGGCGCTCAGCTTCAATGCCGAACGCAACCTCGCCGCCGCGGCCGCCCGGCTGGCCACGATCCAGGACAAGATCGGCTCCAACAAACAGATCAGCCGGCCCAGCGACGACCCGGCGGGGGCCGCCGAGGCGATGGCGGTTCGCACCGAGCAGCGCCAGAACGCGCAGTTTTCCCGGAACGCAGCGGATGCCAATGGCTGGCTGTCTTCCACGGACGTCGCCTTGTCCGCCGCGACCAGCCTGCTTCACCGGGTGCGCGACCTGACCGCCCAAGGAGCCAACGACGGAGCGCTCGGACCGGAGGCCCGGGAAGCGATCGCCCTTGAACTCGACCAATTGCGTGAGCAGATGGTCGGGGTGGCCAACACCCAGTACCGCGGGCGCTTCTTGTTTGCCGGCACCTCGGATGCCGGCAGCGCGCTGGATGAGAACCTGCAGTTCTCCCAGGGCAGCGAGGTCCTGCGCCGGATCGGGCCGAATTCCTCGGTGCGCGTGGACGCCGACGGCGCTGCCGCCTTCGGCCAAGGCCCGGACAGCGTCTTCAGCCTCATCTCCTCCATCGCGCAGGATTTGCGCAATGGCGTCAATGTGTCCTCACGACTTGAAACGGTGGATGCCCACTTGCAGAACATCCTTGCCACCCAGGCCTCCGTCGGCGCCAGCCACGCCACGGTGCGCACGGCCGAGCAGAGCCTGCTGGGCGATGCAGTCAACCTCGAGGCCCGGCGCGCGGGCACCGAGGACATCGACCTCGCCACCGCCATCCTGGAGCTCAAGAGCCAAGAGGTCGCCTACCAGGCGGCGCTGTCCGCCGCGGCCCGCACCCTGCAGCCTTCACTCATGGACTTCCTGCGATGAGCCGCAAACTGATCCCGTCCTCCGCCCTGCCCGGATTCCCGCAGGCGCAAACGCTGGAGCTTTGTGCTGTCGACGGCGCCCCGGGCCTCTTTGCGCTGTCATCCCCCGAGGCGCCATCATTGCGCTGGTTCGTCCTCGAGACCGCAGTGCACCTGCCGCACTACACACCGCAGTTCTCCGAAGACCACCTGGCGGCGGTCGGCCGGCCGGCGCAGAACGCGCGATTGGTCCTTGCCGTGGTCAACACCGCCGACCAGCGACCCAGCGCCAACCTCTTCGCGCCGCTCTTGGTCAACGACGACACCGGGCAGTGCTCCCAGGTCCTGCTTGAATCGCAGGATTGGCCTTTGCGCCATGACCTGAGCGCCTAACCTCGAACTCCGGCGGAAGGATTGTTTAATTTCCTTCCGGCGGAGTTTTCTTTTCCGCCTGGATACTGCATAGTAGCGATTCAGGCGGAATCCGATTTGGTCTCTGCGTCGCAGCTTCCCACCTCGGGAATAATTGACGCCTCAACTTGTTGTTACATGCATACGCATATAAATTGGAGACGAGCACACGATGTGACGTTTCACCAGCTAATAGGAGTAGGCATGCAGTTCGGAGTTTTCTCAGTCAGCGACATCACCCGCGATCCCACCACCGGCCGTGTGCCAACAGAGAAGGAACGCATCGACGCCCAGGTCGCCATCGCCAAAAAGGTCGAGGAAATCGGCATGGACGTCTACGCCATCGGCGAGCACCACAACCGCCCGTTCTTCTCCTCCTCGCCGACCACCACTCTGGCCTACATCGCGGCGCAGACCGAACGCATCATCCTGTCCACCACGACCACGCTGATCACCACGAACGACCCGGTGAAGATCGCCGAAGACTTCGCCATGCTGCAGCATCTGTCCAACGGCCGCACCGACCTCGTGCTCGGCCGCGGCAACACCGGCCCGGTCTACCCGTGGTTCGGGAAGAACATTCAGGACTCGGTCAACCTGACCGTGGAGAACTACAACCTGCTGCGCCGCCTGTGGGACGAGGACGTGGTGAACTGGGAAGGCCGCTTCCGCACCCCGCTGCAGAACTTCACCTCCACCCCGCGCCCGCTGGACGACGTGGCCCCGTTCGTCTGGCACGGCTCGATCCGCACCCCGCAGGTCGCGGAAATCGCCGCCTACTACGGCGACGGCTTCTTCGCGAACAACATCTTCTGGCCGAAGGAGCACTACCAGCAGTTGATCGGCCTGTACCGCGAGCGCTACGAGCACTACGGCCACGGCCGCGCCGACCAGGCTATCGTGGGCCTGGGCGGGCAGTTCTACATGGCCAAGGAATCGCAGCAGGCGGTCAAGGAGTTCCGCCCGTACTTCGACAACGCCCCGGTCTACGGCCACGGCCCGTCGCTGGAGGACTTCACCGCGCAGACCCCGCTGACCGTCGGCTCCCCGCAGCAGGTGCTGGAGAAGACGCTGAGCTTCCAGGAGTACTTCGGCAGCTACCAGCGCCAGCTGTTCCTTATTGACCATGCGGGCCTGCCGCTGAAGACCGTGCTGAACCAGCTGGACATGTTCGGCGAGTACGTGCTGCCCGAGCTGCGCAGGGAAATGGACGCCCGCGCGCCGAAGGACCTGACCCCGGCACCGACACATGCAGGCCTCGTGGCAGCTCGTGACGCTAAACTGAAGGCTGAGCAAGCCAACGCCCCAAAGGAGCCTGAAGTCAGTGACCGGGACCAGTAACACCCCCGCCCCCGTGAAGGTCACCATCGACGCCTGGGAGTCGCTCTTCCGGGCGCAGGTGGCCGTCATGAGGAAGGTCAGCGCCAAGCCGGAGTTCCACAAGCTCTCCATGCGCGAATACGATGTGCTGTTCAACCTTCGCATCTGCCCGGGCGGCCGCAGCCGCCTGGTCGACCTGAACCGCTACCTGCTGATCTCGCAGCCGAGCCTGAGCCGCATGGTCACCCGGTTGGAGGACAAGGGCCTGATCACCCGCGAGGCCGACCCGACCGACCAGCGCGCGATGCAGCTGTCGCTGACTCCCAAGGGGCTGGCGGTCCAGCAGGAGATCGGCCGGGAACACGTCAAGCACATCTACGAGCAGATCGGCACGGCGCTGAGCGAAGACGAGTTCATCCAGCTGCAGCAGCTGACCTCCAAGCTGCGCAGCGCCATCCAGTAGCGCGCACGCCGAACGCCGGCGGATCCAGTCCTGCGGGGCGGTTCCGCCGGCGTTGCCGCGTTATTCGTCCGGCCGCCGCTACTTGTAGAAGCCCTCGCGCAGCACGATGCCGTATTCCAGCCAGCACTTCATGGCCGCGAGCATGCCGGTCCAGCCCTCGCAGTTGCCGAAGGCCGCCGTGGCACCCTCGGCGGTGTCCTGCCACGCGGATTCGGTGATCACGACCTTGGTGCGCGAGTTGTCGTCCTGGGGCTGGAAGTCGAAGGTGACGGTGTTCTGCGCGTCGGGCGCCGCGGAATGGTTCGCTTCCCACTGCAGCACGATGCGCCGCGGAACCTCGGCTTCCAGCA
Source organism: Glutamicibacter soli (assembly GCF_003309065.1). Lineage (GTDB taxonomy): Bacteria > Actinomycetota > Actinomycetes > Actinomycetales > Micrococcaceae > Glutamicibacter > Glutamicibacter soli. The sequence continues at coordinate 244,912 of NZ_POAF01000007.1, forward strand.
CCTTGACCGGGAAGACGCCCGGGAAGTCGTGGAAGTCCCAGCTCACGGTCGCGCCGGTTTCCAGGCGGCCCTTGGCGCCGCCGGTCGTGAAGTAGGCGGAGAGCTGCTCGGGATCTGCCACCGCCTCGTACACCTGGGTGCAGGTCTTGGCGATGTGTCCCGAAACGCTGAAGGACAGCTGGCTGGGGGCTGGGTCGTGGCTCACGGCACTTTTCTACACCTCGTGCTCCCAGCGGGGCAAGAGCCCGTCGCGCATTCCCAGCCGCGGTGTCCAAGGCTATCCTGTCGCCATCGGATTCTCGAACGGCTGAGGGAGCGCATCATGGCACGGGTTACCTGCGACGTCACGATCTCACTGGACGGCTTCGTGGCCGGGCCGGAGCAGAGCCTTGAACAGCCGCTGGGCCGCGGCGGCGAACAGCTGCACCAATGGCAGTTCGAAGCCCGGGACGACGACGCCGCGGAGCGCGCCGGAATCCTGGAGGCAGGCGCCTACATCATGGGCCGGAACATGTTCAGCCCCGAGCGCTGGGCGCCCTCGGGCAGCTGGCGCGGCTGGTGGGGCGAGGATCCCCCGTATCACGCACCGGTCTTCGTGCTCACCCACCACGAGGGCGAACCGCTGGCCATGGAGGGCGGCACGGTCTTCAACTTCGTGACCGGCGGGATCCGCCAGGCGCTTCAGCTGGCGCGCGAGGCGGCCGGCGGGAAGAATGTCGCGATCGCCGGCGGAGCGTCGACCATCAACCAGTTCCTGGACGCGGGGCTGCTGGACGAACTGCGGCTGCACATCTCCCCGAAGCTGCTGGGCTCCGGCGAGCGCCTCTTCGAGGGCGTGTCAGGGCAGGAGTTCATCCCGCGCTCCTCGCGCAGCACCGGGCTGGTCACCCACGTGATCTACGATCTCGCACCGCGGGAATCCGCCTGACCCGGCACAGGCTTCGGAGCCGAGTGCCCTAGCAGCCGAAGGGGCTGGCGTACCGGTAGTCGCCGCGCGGCAGTGCGCTCTCGTCGAACACGCGCACCATGAAGTGCTCGCCCCAGGTCGGGTCGCTGGGGATGATACCGCGCCCGGACGCCGGTTCGTAGCCGAAGCGGTGGTAGTAGCCCGGCGAGCCGAGCAGCACGATACCGCTGAGCTGCGCGTTCTCCGCGGCGTCGTGGATCTGCTGCATCAGGATCGAGCCGACACCGCGGTGCTGGTACTCCGGAGCCACGGCCAGCGGGCCCAGGCCCAGCATCTGCTGCCCATCGACCCTTCCCCAGGTGGCGATGACATGGCCGATCACCACGGCGTCGTCGAGCGCGACGATGGAAAAGCGCGCATCGTAGCCCTCGCAGTCGAAGAGCTGCTGCAGCAGCCCGACTTCCTCGGGCTCGACCATCGGATCGATTCCGGCAAAAGCCGCATGCGTCACCGCATAGACTGCGGCCCGGTCATCGAAGCCCTCTGGACGAATCTGCATGATCGCCAACCTACCAAACCAGCATCGTCTTGGTAAATCGAATCTTGCTACTGCCCGGCCTGCTCCCCCTGCTCCTTCCGCACCCGTCCCGCCCGGATTCCTGCAGGCCACAACGCACATCCGCTGGCGGCCAGCCCTTGTGCGCAGCGGCCGGCAGGTGCCATGAGGCGTTCACCATCAGCGCACCATCCGGAGGTTGGCCATGTCCGTGCATCGCACCGCGCGGCGCGCTGCGTTGGTGCCGGGCCGCAGCGCTGGCTGCCGCTCTGTAAGAGGACCCGAACGTTGTCCACATTCAACCATTTGGTGGATGACCAGTTCGGTTTCCCGGATTACGATCAGGAATTAAAGGCACACCGCACGGCAGCACGCCGGCGCACCAGCAACCACCAGAGGCCAGAGACGTGACGACAGACAAAACACGAAACACCGCACCCGGCGCCGTCCCCCGCTCCGCAGCGCACCCGTGGGCGGCGCTGGGCATCCTGGCCGCAGGCCTTGGACTGGTGGTGCTGGACGGCACCATCGTCGGCGTGGCGCTGCCGACCATCATCGCCGACATCCGCCTGGATCTGGGCGACGCGCAGTGGGTCAACAGCCTCTATGCGGTGGTGCTCGCGGCGCTGCTGCTGTCCACCGGCAGCCTGGCCGACCGCTGGGGCCGCAAGAAGATGTTCATCGCCGGCCTGCTGGTGTTCATGGGCGGTTCGCTGCTGGCCGCCAACGCCGACGCGGCCGGCTCGCTGATCTCCGCCCGCGCCCTGCAGGCGGTGGGCGCGGCGAGCATCATGCCTTCCACCCTGTCCACGGTGAACTCGCTGTTCCAGGGCAAGCAGCGCGCCGCCGCCTTCGGCGTATGGGGCGCGGTGATCTCCGGCGCCGCGGCCATCGGCCCGCTGGCCGGCGGCCTGCTCACCGAATACGCCTCCTGGCACTGGATCTTCCTGGTGAACCTGCCGCTGGGCGCCGTGCTGCTGGTGCTGGGACTGCTCTTCGTGCCCGAAACCAAGGGCGGAACCACCGGCCGCGGCGTGGACGTGGACGGGGCGCTGCTCAGCGCGCTGGGCATGGGCGCGCTGGTGTTCGCGATCATCGAAGGACCGGACGCCGGCTGGATCACCCCCACCAAGGAACTGAAAATCGGCTCGTTCACTTGGCCGGCCGATGCGGCGGTATCGTTGCCCGGCATCGCGCTGCTGGTCTCGGCCGCGGCCATCACGCTGTTCATCTTCTGGGAACGGCACCGCGCACGCAACGGCCGCGCCGCGCTGCTGGAACTGCGCTTGTTCGAGCACAAGACCTTCACCTGGGGCAACCTGACGGCCGCGAGCGTGGCCATCGGCGAATTCGCGCTGCTGTTCGTGCTGCCGCTGTTCCTGGTCAACGCCCTGGGGCTGAGCGTGCTGCATACAGGCTTCATCCTGGCCGCCATGGCGCTGGGCGCGTTCTTCTCCGGGGCATCGGCGCGGCACCTGGCCGCGGTGCTCTCCCCGGCCGGCACCGTGCTGCTGGGCCTGGGACTGGAAACCGCCGGTGTGCTGGTGCTGGCCCTGGTGCTCAGCGCCGGGGTGTCGGTGTGGGCCGTGGCGGTCACCCTGGTGGTCTACGGGCTGGGCCTGGGACTTGCCTCCGCGCAGCTGACCGGCACGGTGCTGGCCGAGGTTCCGGTGCAGATTTCCGGCCAGGGCTCGGCCACGCAGAGCACCGTGCGCCAGATCGGCTCGGCGCTGGGCACCGCGATCTCCGGCGCCGTGCTCTCCGCGGCGCTGGCCATCACCCTGCCCTCGCGGCTGGACGACGCCCTGGTTCCCGCCGCGCAGGCTTCCCAGCTGGCCGAGGCCACCCGGCAGAGCGCCGGCACCACCATCACCCAGCTGCGCGTCCAGCCTCCGGGCGGGCACGATGCGGCCTCGACCATCGACGCCTTGTCCGCCGGGTTCTCCGACGCCACCCGCCTGTCGATGCTGGCTGCGGCGTTCTTCCTGCTGCTCGGCGCCGTGGGCGCCTGGCGGCTGCTCTCCGCGCAGCGGACGGCGAACCGGCTGGCCGCGGAAAGCGGCAGCTAGGCGGCGCCCGGCGATGCCGGCAGCAGCCCGCCCACCGCGGCGATGACCGCGTTTGCGACCTGGCTCAGTTCGTTTTCCTTGATGCCGCGCCCGAAGGACAGCCGTACCGCGGTGTGCGCCAGCTGCTCTTGGTACCCCATGGCGGTGAGCACCGGCGAGGGGTCGGTGGACCCGGCCGCGCAGGCGGACCCGGAGGAGCACAGCACGCCCTTGCGCTCCAGCTCGATCAGCACGGTCTCCCCCGCGGTTTTCGGGAACACGAAGGACACGATGCCGCCGATGCGCTGCTGCCCGCTGCCGGTCAGCTGCACGCTGCCCGGGTGCTTGGCTTCCAGCCCGCGGGTGATCTTCTCGATGAGGTAGGGTCCGTAGCCCTCGCCCAGCCCCTGCGCGCGCTGGGAAGCGCAGACCTGCAGGGCCACCGCGATGCCGGCGGCGGCCGCCGGGTTCTCGGTGCCCGAGCGCATGCCCGACTGCTGCCCGCCGCCATGCAGCAGCGGCACGAAGCGGTCCTTCCCCGACAGGTACAGCGCCCCGCTGCCCTTCAGCCCGCCGATCTTGTGCCCAGAGATGCTCAAGGCGTCCACCGCGGCGGCCAGCGGCGCCAGGTCCAGCCAGCCGGCGGCCTGCACCGCGTCGGTGTGCATTAGCGCGCCGGCCGCGTGGGCCAGCGCGGCGACCTGCGCCACCGGCTGGATGGTGCCGACCTCGTTGTTCACCGCCATCACCGAGACCACGGCGACGTCGTCGTCGATCAGCTGCGCCGCATGCTCCAGGTCCACCAGCCCGTCGGAGGTGACGTCGATGAGCCGCAGCGTGAAATCGTGGAAGTCCACCAGGTAGCGGCAGGCTTCGAGCACCGCGGGGTGCTCGATGGTGCTGGCTACCACCACCCGGCCGCGCGGATTGCCCAGTGCGCCGCCGATCACCGCGGTGTTCGCGCCCTCGGTGCCGCCGGAGGTGAAGTAGATCTCCTCTTCGCGCACCGCCAGCTGCGCGGCGACCTGGGCGCGCGCCCAGTTGGCGGCCCGGCGGGCCTGGTGCCCCGCCTCATGGTGCGAGGCGGGGTTGCCGAAGTCGCGGGTCAGCAGCGGCGAGACGGTGTCCAGCACCTCCTGGCGCGGCGGGGCGGTGGCGGCGGCGTCCATGTAGATCATTCGACAACCATATCCAGTCCCAGGTCGATCGCCGCCACCGAGTGGGTGATGGCGCCCGAGGAGATGATGTCCACCCCGGATTCGGCCACCGCGGCGACCGTGCCGGCGTTGATGTTGCCGCTGGCCTCCACGATCGCGCGCCCGGCGATCAGCTCGATGGCCGCCGGGATGTCAGCGGGGTCGAAGTTGTCAAGCATGATCACGTCTACCCCCGCCTCCAGCACCGCCGGCAGCTGGTCGATGGAATCCACCTCCACCTCCATGGCGGTGGTGTGCCCCAGCCTGGCGCGCACGCCGCGCAGCGCCTCGGTCAGCGCCTGCGGGGTATCGAACAAGGCCAGGTGGTTGTCCTTGGCCATGAACGCGTCGGAGAGGTTGTCGCGGTGGTTCACCCCGCCGCCGCAGCGCACCGCGTAGCGTTCCAGCGCGCGCAGCCCCGGGGTGGTCTTGCGGGTGTCGGCGATGCGCGCCTTGGTGTGCGCGACCAGGGCGACTAGCTCGCCGGTAGCGGTGGCGATGGCGCTCAGGCGCTGCAGCAGGTTCAGCCCCACGCGCTCGGCCGTGAGGATGGAGGCCGCCGGGCCGCTGACCTCGATCAGCGTATCCCCCGCGGCGAACTTCTCCCCTTCGGCGACCAGCTGGGTGGTGGCGATGCCCGGGTCCACCGCGTGCATGGCGCGGGCGAACACCGTGCCGCCGGCCAGGATGCCGGGCTGGCGGGCGCGCACCCGGCAGGTGGCGACCGCCCCCGCCGGCACGATGGTGTCCGCGGTCAGGTCCCCGCGGGGGTTGTCCTCCTGAAGCGCGAAATTGATGATGCGGTCGATCACGCGCAGCGGGACGGGATGGATGGGTGCGTTCACGCGGTGTGTTCCTTGCTGCTTGGGCTTGAAGTGGTCAGGGGTGGAGAAAGCTGTTCGGCGGTTTGTTCGGCACAATTCAGCTGCCAGCCGTAGCGGATGGCAGGCTGCGATAGCCCGGGCGCCGAGTCCAGCCGATGGTGGGCGCCGAGCGATCCTCCGCGCGCCAGCGCGCCGGCCGCGGTGAAGCGGGCGGCCAGCCACAGGTTCTCCAGCTCCTGCTGCGCGCGAGGGGACTCTGCCACCGGGGCGGAAGCCGCCAGCAGCTCGGCGAAGCGCTGAAGCTGCTCGCCGGTGCGGTACACGCCGATGGCCTCGCTGGCCTCGCGCTGCAGGGTGTCCAGGTCCAGCGGGCCCTCGGCCGCGCCGTGCGCGGACAGCGCCGTCGGTAGCTGGGCGACGGTCATCCCGTCGAGCCCATCGAGGTCCGCGCAGGCCCCGGGATCGTCGGAAAGCATGGCCTGCACCGCGGTGCGGGCGAACACCATCGCCTCCAGCAGCGAGTTGCTGGCCAGCCGGTTGGCGCCGTGCACCGTGGTGTTGGCGCATTCGCCGGCCGCGTAGAGCCCGGGCACGGTGGTGCGCGCGCTGGTGTCCGTGGTGATCCCGCCCATGGCGTAGTGCTGGGCAGGGACCACCGGGACCAGGTCCGCGGCCAGATCCAGCCCGCAGGCCGCCAGCCGTGCGGTGATCGAGGGGAAGCGCCGTGCGGTGAAGCCGGCGCCACGCTGCGCGTCCAAGCCGCGGGCGTCCAGGTACACCCGGCGCCCGGCCAGCAGCTGGCGGTGGATGCCGCGGGCCACCACGTCGCGCGGGGCCAGCTCGGCATCGGGGTGCTCGGCGGGCATGAAGCGCTCGCCGGTGCCGGTGACCAGCACCGCGCCCTCCCCGCGCACCGCCTCGGAGATCATGCCGGCCTCCGGGTAGGCCGCCGGGTCGACCAGCGTGGGGTGGAACTGCACGAATTCCGCGTCGGCGATCACCGCGCCGGCCCGGGCCGCCAGCCCGATCCCGTCCGCGGTGGCCCCTGCCGGGTTGGTGGTCGCGGCGTACAGCCGGCCCAGTCCCCCGGTGGCCAGCAGGACCGCGTCGGCCTCGATCCGGTGCGACGTGCCGTGCTGCAGGACCTCGACCCCGGCCACCGCACCGCGCTCGTCGAGCACCAAGGACGTGGCCAGCGCATGCTCGCGCACCGTCAGCTCGCCGGCGTCGCGGGCGCGCAGCACCGCGGCGGACAGGGCCGCAACGAGCCCGGCCCCGGTGGCGTCCCCGGCGATGTGCAGGATGCGGTGGGCGCTGTGCGCTGCCTCCAGGCCCAGCTGGTAGCCGCCGCCCTCGGTGCGGTCGAACGCGACCGCGTGGCCTTCCAGCGCATCGACCAGCTCGGCGGCCGAGGCGCACATGAAGTCCACCGCGGTTTCCCCGCAGTGCCCGGCGCCGGCGGCCAGCGTGTCAGCCGCGTGCGCGGCCACCGAGTCCCCGGCGGCGATGGACTGCGCGGTGACGGCGCTCAGCCCTCCCTGGGCCAGCTCGCTGTTCGAGTCCCCCAGCCGGTCCTTGGTCAGCAGCACCGGGTGCGCCCCGGCGGCAGCCGCCTGCAGCGCCGCGGTCAGCCCGGCGACCCCGGACCCGATGATGACCAGCTGCTTCTCCCCCGCGGCGCTCATGGCCGGGCGGCCAGCATGCGTTCCAGGGCGATTTTCGCGTCGCCCTGCTGCTCGGCGGGCACGGTGATCCGGTTGACCACGCGCCCGGCGACCAGCTCCTCCAGCACCCAAGCCAGGTAGCCGGGGTGGATGCGGTACATCGTCGAGCACGGGCAGATCACCGGGTCGAGGCAGAAGATGGTGTGCTGAGGGTACTCGGCGGCCAGCCGGTTGACCATGTTGATCTCGGTGCCGATCGCGAACACCGTGGGCTCGGTCGCGTCGGCGATCGCGCGGCGGATGTAGTCGGTGCTGCCGGCCTCGTCGGCCGCGTCCACGACCTCCATCGGGCATTCCGGGTGCACGATCACGCGCACGCCGGGGTACTCCTCGCGCGCCTTCGCGATCTGGCCCGGGTTGAAGCGCTTGTGCACCGAGCAGAAGCCGTGCCACAAGATGACCTTGGCATCGCGCAGGGTCGCCGCCTCGTTGCCGCCCAGCGCCTTGCGCGGGGTCCACATGGGCATCTGCTCCAGCGGCACGCCCATGGCCTTGGCGGTATTGCGGCCCAGGTGCTGGTCGGGGAAGAACAGCACGCGCCGGCCGCGCTCGAACGCCCATTCAAGCACCGTGGCGGCATTCGAGCTGGTGCACACCAGCCCGCCGTTGCGGCCCACGAACGCCTTCAGCTCGGCCGAGCAGTTCATGTAGGTGACCGGGATGACCGGCAGGCGCCCGTCGTCCTGCTCGTCCTTGTATAGTTCGGTCAGCTCGTCCCAGCACTGCTGGACGCTCGGCCCGTCGGCCATGTCCGCCATGGAGCAGCCCGCCGCCAGGTTCGGCAGGATGACCGCCTGGTCCTCGCGCGAGAGGATGTCTGCGGTCTCCGCCATGAAGTGCACGCCGCAGAAGACGATCGCCTCCGCCGTCTGGCGGGTCAGCGCCGCGTTGGCCAGCTGGAAGGAGTCGCCGACGAAATCCGCGTACTTCACCACCTCGTCGCGCTGGTAGAAGTGGCCCAGGATCACCGCGCGCTCGCCCAGGGTTTCCTTGGCCGCCAGGATGCGCGCGTCCAGCTCCTGATCGCTGGCCTTCAGGTACTCCTGCGGGATGCTGCCCTGCACCGGGTAGCCGGCAGGCACCTCGTCCGTTTCCGAGGCGCCAGGGCCGTAGCCGCCAGGGGTGTCCCAGGGGTTGGACTTCAAATCGTCCGAGCAGGTGGAGCCCGGGGCCAGCAGGTTCAGCCGCGCGATGTTCTGCGCGACCGAGGCGTTGTGCTGGGCCGAAGCCGCGTCGGTGAAGATGGTGTTGGTGCTCATGGTGCTCCCCCTTCAGGGATTCAACGGTCTAGTTGAAAAAGTGTGGTGAAGTTGCTTCTCAGCCCTGCGGCGGCTCGACCTGCAGGGGGTCGACCTGCAGCGGATCGGGCCCGTGCCCGACGTAGCGGTAGAGCCGCGGCGGGCGGTGCTTGCCGCCGGCCTGGTATTCGTCGGTCGCCTCGATGCTGGCGGTCGAGTTCAGCGTGCGCCGGAAGTTCGCCGGGTCCAGCCGGCGCCCGAGGATCGCCTCGTACACCCCGCGCAGCGCCGCCAGGGTGAAGCGCTCGCCGAGCAGCCGGTGCGCGATCTGCCCGTATTCGGTTTTGTTGCGCAGCCTCCACAGCGCGTAGTCCACAATCTGGCGGTGGTCGAAGGCCATCCGCGCGATCTGCGGATCATCGATGTCGAACCAGGCAACGTTCTCGTCCCGCACCGTCGCACCCACCTGGTCCACGTGCATCAGCGCGAAGTAGGCGATGGTCACCAGCCGGTGCGTGGGCGAGCGGTCGATGTCCCCGAAGGTGTACAGCTGCTCCAGGTAGTTCGGACGCAGCCCGGTGGTCTCGGCCAGCGTGCGCCCGGCCGCCTGGCCCAGCGACTCGCGCGCCCCCACCGGACCGCCGGGCAGCGCCCACAATCCCGCGTGCGGCTGGCGGATGCGGCGCACCAGCGGCAGGCACAGCTTGTCCGGCCCGCCCTCGACGCCCTCGCGGATGCCGAGGATCACCGTGGACACCGCCAGCGTCGGCGGCATGTTCCGCCGTTCGTCGACGTTTGCCCAGCTTGGTACCGATGTCATCAGGTGTGATGCCCCGTTTCAGGTTTTCCAGCAGTTTCCGCGGTCCGGACCGCGTTAGAGTCATTCTGACATTAACTATCTCGTCGCGCTAGCGCAAGACGATGTTTACCTGTTTTGTGGCCTATGATCGGTAGCATGACCCTTGATCTGAATCTCCGCGTCATTCGCACAAACTCCGAGGTGAGCGGACCATCCGTACTGCTCATCCACGGCTTCGCCTCATCCGGCGAATCGAATTGGGAACGGGCCCGGTGGACGAATTATTTCACCGACCATGGCCGCAACGTCCTGCTTGTCGACCTTCCCGGCCACGGCACCGACCCGCACCGCAACGAAGGCAGCTGGGCTCCGAGCCAGATCCGCCAGGCGCTGGCAGCCATCGTGATTGATCTGGACGAAGGTCCAGTCGACGTGCTGGGCTACTCGCTGGGCTCGCGCCTCGCATGGGAATTCGCCGCCTGGAACCCGGATCTGGTCGAGCACCTGGTCATGGGCGGCCCGGGCGCCAACGACATGCTCGCCGGCTTCGAGATCGAACAGGCCCGCAAGTTCCTTGCCAGCGGCGAGGAGATCAACGACGACCTCACCGCGTCCATCATGCAGATTGTCGCCGCCGAGCCGTCCAACGATGCCGAAGCGCTGTTCAAGCTGATCGAGGGCATCAAGACCGAGCCTTTCGAACCCGAAAGCAAGATCCCCTCCACCCCCACCTTGCTGGTCGCCGGCGACCTCGATGACCTGGCCACCACGATGCCGCAGCTGCGCCGCCTGCTCAAGAACGCCGGCACCCGCAACGAGGTGCTCTGGCTGGCCGGACGCAACCATGCGAACGCCGTCACGAGCCGGGAATTCAAGGAAAAGACCTTGGAGTTCTTGGGCGCCTAACCCACGTCGAAGCGCTGGCACCTTGACCGCGGACCTCACGACCTGTCGAGCGAGGTCCGCGGCCAAAAGGGTTCTCCACTTCTCGAAGCGCGATTCACCGTTGATCCGCTGGTCACGACTATCGTCGCCATATGGACTTCTTCAGCTGGCTGCAGGAATTCTTCAATTCCGCTTGGATTTGGATGACACCAGGCATTTCGGCCTTGGCTTCCTGGGGCGCCATTTTGCCGGCCTTGGTTGGATTTATCGCAGCCTTGGCCGCACTCCGGACATTCAAGCTCCGCACAAGGGTCGACCATGCGGGTCAGTGGCGGAAGCGCGTCCAATACGGAATCGAACTGGCAAAAAGTGATTCCACCACGGATCAGGCATTGGGTTCCCTGATACTAGGAACTCTTGACGGCCCCCAAAAACCATGGGTGTTCAAGAATCCTCGCTATTCGAATAACCGCAATGGCCCGTCGGCCCAACCTGAGCCGCCATTGACAGCGAAGCCAGTCGAGCCGCATTCATCGTTGCCTGACGAATCAAGCAGTGTGCTGGGACGCCTCAGGGCATTTCGCCATTTCAAGAAATCACATCGTGATGGCTGGTTCGTATCGCGAAGTGAGGCCGCCATGCTGGGAGCTATGTCCCGGATCATTTCGGATGACATCTCAGGGCCAGGGAAGTCTACAACCTCGCCTGAAAATTCGAACAACAGCGCAACAGTCGATGCGCGCGAACCGGTCTGGGACGGCATACTCACCGGCTTACGTGACGTTCGGACGAAAGCTAGACTTAGGACAAGAGCATCTAGAAAACGGTGGAAATAATGGCCACACGACGAAATCGGAATGCTGAAATCATCGTCGAAGACGAAGTGTCCGCCCCAGATCTGCACGTCGAAAAACGCGGCGATGACGAATACATCATTGTCGATCCAGATGACAACGTGCACTCAAAAGTGCTCAGTTATCTGGCCATGTTCGCAGCCAGGCAGCACGCGAAAAATGCGGTGGCTTTCTCGCCGACCATCACGTTGAGCCCTAATATGAAGGCTCTGATCAAGTACCAAATTCCAGGCGAATAGTCCCACTTGCCACAAGCGACGCTACAGCGGCGCGTAGAACAGCAGCGTCAAGTCCGAGGCTTCCGCCGGAATCAGGTTGTGCTGTTCGTAGCGGGTCAGCCCCTTGGCCGGGTGGTTGAACAGCCGCTCGCGGGTGCCGAAGCCGGCCACGTCGCGCTCCTTCCAGATCGCCGCGAATTCCGGCGAGGCCGCCGACACACGGGCGACGATGCCGCTCTCCCCCGCCGGATTCAGCCAACCGCGGGTCTCGGCGCGGAAACTCCCCACGAACCCGCGGCTCTGCTCCGCCCAGTCCGGCAGCATCTGCCGGAGCGCCGCGTCGGTGAATACCAGCCAGAGCAGGTTCCGGTCCTCCTCGTCGAGCGCCTGAATCCGCGGGTACAGCTGCGCATAGTGCACGTTCCATCCGATGATGGTCCAGTCAGCGGAGAGCAGGAACGCAGGGAAGTCCAGCGCGTCCAGCAGCCGCTGCAGCGCGGGTGTCATGCCCTCGGAGGCCGCCGGAATCGTGTCGCGGTGTCCGCCGAGCGATAGCAGGTAGGTGGTCTCCACCGGGGTCAGGCGGTAGAGCCTGGCCAGCGAGTCCAGCACCTGGCGCGAGGGGTTGATGTCTCGGGCCTGCTCCAGCCACGTGTACCAGGTGACGCTGATGCCGGCCAGCGTGGCCACTTCCTCCCGGCGCAGCCCGCGCAGCCGGCTGCGGCCCACCGCCGGCAGGCCGTGCGCGGCGCGGTCCGCCCTGGCACGTCGGTCCTTGAGGAAACCGGCGAGCTCCTCCCTGCGGCGCTGACTAGCGTTCATCGGCGTCCCATCGTCATCTGGTAGTAGTACTACTAGTATTGTCACCGTCTGGGTCTGCGGCAAAACCTGTGATGTGATTATGCAATGACCACACTTCGTTCCCACACCGTCACCCATGGCCGCAATATGGCAGGCGCCCGCGCCCTGTTCCGCGCGGCTGGAGTCAACGGCGCAGATCTGGGCCGCAAGCCCATCATCGCCGTGGCCAACAGCTTCACCGAATTCGTTCCGGGCCACACCCACCTGCAGCCCGTGGGCCGCATCGTCTCCGAGGCGATCACCGCCGCCGGCGGCATCCCGCGCGAGTTCAACACCATCGCGGTGGACGACGGCATCGCCATGGGCCACGGCGGCATGCTGTACTCGCTGCCCAGCCGCGACCTGATCGCCGACTCGGTCGAATACATGGTCAACGCCCACTGCGCCGACGCGCTGATCTGCATCTCCAACTGCGACAAGATCACCCCGGGAATGCTGATGGCCGCGCTGCGCCTGAACATCCCGACCGTGTTCGTCTCCGGCGGCCCGATGGAATCCGGCCGCGCCACCCTGGTGGACGGCACCGTGCGCACCCTGGACCTGGTCGACGCCATCTCCGAGGCGGTGAACGAGAACGTCTCCGACGCGGACCTGCTGCGCATCGAGGAATCGGCCTGCCCGACCTGCGGCTCGTGCTCCGGCATGTTCACCGCGAACTCGATGAACTGCCTGACCGAGGCCATGGGCCTGTCGCTGCCGGGCAACGGCTCCACCCTGGCCACCCATACCGCCCGCAAGGACCTCTACCAGAACGCCGGCAAGCTGGTGGTCGAGATCTCCAACCGCTACTACGTCGAATCCGACGACTCGGTGCTGCCGCGCAGCATCGCCACCGAGCAGGCCTTCGGCAACGCCATGGCCCTGGACATCGCCATGGGCGGTTCCACCAACACCATCCTGCACCTGCTCGCCGCCGCCCACGAGGCCGGCGTCGAGTTCGGCCTGGACGAGATCGACGCGGTCTCCCGCCGCGTGCCGTGCCTGGCCAAGGTCGCGCCGAACGCGGCAGGCGCCGGCAAGATCTACTACATGGAGGACGTGCACCGCGCCGGCGGCATCCCCGCCATCCTCGGCGAGCTGCGCCGCGGCGGCCTGCTGGACGAGACCGTGCACACCGTGCACTCCAAGACCATGGGCGAATGGCTGGACGCCTGGGACATCCGCGGCGGTGCGGCCACCGAGGAATCCCTCGCCCTGTGGCACGCAGCCCCGGGCGGCGTGCGCTCCTCCACCGCGTTCTCCCAGTCCGCCCAGTGGGAGGACCTGGACACCGACTCCGCCGAAGGCTGCATCCGCTCGGTCGAGCACGCCTACTCCAAGGACGGCGGCCTGGCCGTGCTGCGCGGCAACATAGCCGTGGACGGCGCCGTGGTCAAGACCGCCGGCGTGGATCCCTCCATCTGGACCTTCACCGGCCCGGCAGTGGTCTGCGAGTCCCAGGACGAGGCCGTCGAAAAGATCCTCAACAAGCAGGTCAAGGCCGGCGACGTGGTCGTCATCCGCTACGAAGGCCCCAAGGGCGGCCCTGGCATGCAGGAAATGCTCTACCCGACCTCGTTCCTCAAGGGCCGCGGCCTGGGCAAGGAATGCGCGCTGATCACCGACGGCCGCTTCTCCGGCGGTACCTCCGGCCTGTCCATCGGCCACGTCTCCCCCGAGGCGGCCTCCGGCGGACTCATCGCGCTGGTTGAGGACGGCGATTCGATCTCGATCGACATCCCGACCCGCGGCCTGACCCTGAATGTCTCCGACGACGTCCTGGCCGAGCGCCGCGAGCGCTTGCTGGCCACCACCGGCTACCGCCCGGCCAACCGCGAGCGCGTGGTTTCCCCTGCGCTGCGCGCCTACGCCGCTATGGCCCTGTCTGCGGACAAGGGCGCGGTGCGCGACGTCGACCGCGTGGAGCGCGCCCTGCGCGAGGCCGACGAGCGCGCTGCTGCAGCAGAACGTACGGCAGCAACCGCACAGGCCTAACCCGTACTGACAGCCGCGAAGGGCTCGGAGCATTCGGATCGAATGCTCCGAGCCCTTCGCGCATTTGCGGGCCCGTTAGCTCGGCTGCATGATGCCGACAGGCCCAGAAACGACAAATGACTTGGGACTCATCCATTGTGAGTCCCAGGCCTGTCGAGATACTTTCCCACCCCCAAGTGAGCATGCATCCAACAAGACAAAATCTCTCCGCGCACCCCCAAGTGCAATTCCTGAACTGCGCCATCCCCATGGCATGAGTTCGTTGTGCGGCTGATTTCGTCTTTCACCAGTTAAGAGTGCTTCACTGCCGCTTCGTGACGCGGTTTTCTAAAAATAACTTTTCCTTGGGAATGATTCCGCACCACTGTCCGATAAAAATGCATGTCAGAACTCTTTTGCGGATAGGAGAGTCTTTCGAAATTCCACCAAGAATAACTCTCGCAGGATGCAGTCCTTGACGAATTTTTGAGCTTCATCGTTCTGGCATTCCTCCAGAAAGACGTCGAGCGAAGCCACCTGAATGCTTCCCACCGAGGCCTACGGTTCCATGGTCACCCCATGGCAGTGGTTCACGGATTCAGATAACTTCGCCCGACATGAGTTAAGAGCGGATTCGGCCAAGATCGTGACGGGGATGTCGAAATACAATCGGAAGCTTCTCTTCGGAGGCATCCAGTCACGATTAGGCCCTTGGGTGTTCCAGGGCGAAGACCGACGCCACCACCATGATTTTGAATCGAACCTGATCCCTATCGATCAGGAATGAGATATCCCGAAGTCGTAGATACTTACCCATACTGTCGGAAGACGGAGGACAATTAAGTTATGGGTATCAGAGATATTTTCGAGAATGACGACGACTCCCACCGCCTCCCGATTGAAGCACCGGGGTTGAGGGACACCGTCCAAACGACAGGTACATGGGGCGCGGCTATTCAGCGTCAGAAGTACTTCACCGGTCCCCTGGAAGTGCTGACCGAACTCAATAAGCAGATGCCTGCCCAAGACCTGGCCGTCGGGCTAGACCAACTGGCCATGCTTAGCAGGCTCCGCAGCATGCTGGATGCTAGCGAGGCAGTCCTCATGGCGGACACCTACGAACTCTTCGCGCGAGGTGTCGCTCTCCAATCCAACGGCGACAACCGCATTCAAGCAGAGGACGAACCTACCCCTGAACAACTTGCGGAAATGGGTGTCTTCGCCGACGACATTCTGGCGAATTTGTCTGCAGGCTACTATCGCGTCACCCCACATGACCAAGAAATAGCACGCTCCTCGTTTGTTGCCGAAGCATCCATCGCCATGAGAGATACAGACAATCACATTTCCAATAAACTCATCATGGCTGAAGGTTTGCGGCATCTATGCCTTGAAACCTTGAATGCGTTGAGCGCCGGTGAAATTACAACTCAGACCGCGCGCGAGATCATCAAAAATGCTCAGGACCTCGAAACTGAAGACGTGCACCGCATGGAAGAACTCCTGCTGCCATTTGCCAAACACGCCAGCGATTCGGCCGTCCGGCAACGGGCACGCCGGCTTCACGAAAAGATGCACCCGAAGCCAATCGACGAACGCCACAAAGATGCAAAAGAAACCCGGGATCTGCGTTGGTGGATGGAGAAAGACGGTATGGCGGTCGCGCAACTTCGCGGCCCAGCGGAAGATATCATTTCAGTGGTAAACACCGTCGAACATCATGTCGTTTCAAACGTCGATCCCGAAGATCCCCGAACACGCGGTCAATTAAGATACGACACACTGAGGGACGCCTTGCTGGACGGTTGGCCGGAGGGCGGCGGCAGTACGCTGAAAACCAAGGTGGCCGTAACGATTCCGGCTGTCGAGATGCTGGCAGATCCTCGAAAGGCCTTGGCAGACCTCGAAGGATACGGTCCAATCCCGATTGGAACGGCTTTGAAGCTGGCGGCGGATGCCCCGTCGATGCTTCGATTGCTGACTGACCCGTGGAGCGGCGCCGTTATCGACGTCGACCGCAAGAAGTACCGCCCACCGCAAGCTCTTCGAGACCTGCTTAGATTCCGGGATACGCAGTGCCAGTTCCCGGGATGCAACCGCTTGCCAGAGCGATCCGAAGTTGAACACATCGATGACTGGGCCAAAGGCGGCGGAACCAACCGCACCAACACCAAGCTTTGCTGCAAACGACATCAGATGTTCAAGCACGCTTTGGGCTGGAACTACACTTACCTCCCCGATGGCTCAGTCATGTGGCGCACTCCTCATGGGCAGACATGCATCGAAATTCCAGGATCAGTGACGAGCGTTCAGAACTTCGATTTCAACGCAGATCGCACCCCGCAACGTCTCGACATCGAGCTCACAGACCGCGTAAGGAAAGTTCTGGGGTACGAATTCGAAGAACCGCCTGAAGTAGACGCGAACTAGCTCTTGCGAGTTTCCAAAACAGGATTGTTGCCCCGTTCCACAGCCTCACATCGTCGAGCCTACGTATGGATTCAAGGCAGAAAACAACATGTCAATTGACATGTTCGTGTGCTTTGGATTCGGTTCAGCGCCGCGAGTAGTTGCCATCCTCGCATGAACGAATTATTGATTCAATGGACGGCGGCAGTTCGCCTACGGTTTCTGCATTTTCTCTGATCGAGCAAAAGCGACCTGCTAAATGAACAAAAATTCTGTTCATTTCCACCGCGTTATTAGTTGTCGCCGACTCTAGTCATTTGCCGCAACCCTGCAGGGTTCACCAATATCAGGTTGGACAACTCGCCGCTTTAAGAGCACGGCACACCATCCACCCACATCCCCCGCCGGCACTGTTGTGAACAATTATTCTGTTCACTTTCCGCCATCACGCGCTCTGGATTTGAATTATCGTCATGTTCGGGTCGCATGGATTCCTGAAAGATAGGTCCGGAGTGCTGAGATCCAGAAGTAAGTAGATGCACCGCGTAAATCCAACTCCCTGGCAACAGCGGATTGCAGCATGAGCATTATTTTTGTTCATCGGCAGGACGGGGCTCTCGGATCGCCAATTGCCGGACGTTCCCCAGAGCGTCTCGAATGCACGGCGAACCGGCAGCTCGGGCGCTGGCTTTCCCCACCCGCCCTGCGCATCGCCTGTTTCAGGTGCTACGAGGGATACCTGATATTCGGGCGTCGTGCCGGTCAGCGAAGCGCTCCTACAGGAACTGAACACATTTTCTGTTCATTTTTCACCGGCAGTTCGCTTGTGGTCCATGGCGACGTCTCCACGTATTCGATCCGCCACGCCACGATAAAAGCATCTTGGCAGGCACGGGCAAACTGAGATGAACACCGTGGAAATCGCACACAAACCGAGATATTTACCAGTGCCCAATCGACGTTTGGATCGTATGCCTCTAGCTCCTCGCGTTACGGCACCGCGAAGAATTAAATCACTTGTCGAAACCCGCGGAATCGCTGGAGTTGGGAGCCCTTGGTCCGGTCCCGGAAAACAATTGTGGATTGCCATCTTGACAGTCCCTGAGATTGAGAGCACACTGATCGTATACGATTTGATGTACGAGATCATGTACGACGAAAGTGGGCAATTCACCGATGAGCACTCCGATTCCGGTCACCGAGGAAACCTTCAGCCAGGCAGGAAAGGTTCTGGCCGTACACCTGAGCTACTCTTCGCGTGCAGCGCAGCGCGGTCGCACCCCGAAGTTCCCGAGCTACTTCATGAAGGCTTCCAGCTCCCTGGCTGCCACCAACGGCACCGTTGAGCGCCCGGCCGGCACCGAGCTGTTGGCTTTTGAAGGTGAGATCGCACTGATCATCGGCAAGGCAGCCCGCCGCGTCTCCGTCGAGGATGCCTGGAGCTACGTCGGCTCCATCACCGCATCGAACGACCTGGGCGTGCACGACATGAAGTACGCGGACAAGGGATCGAACATCCGCTCCAAGTCCGGCGACGGCTACACCCCGCTGGGTCCTATGGCACTTGACGCCGCTTCGGTCGACCCTGCCAAGCTGCGCGTGCAGACCTGGGTCAACGGCGTCATCGCCCAGGACGCAGACACCTCCGAGCTGCTGTTCTCCTTCGCGCAGATCGTTGCAGACCTGTCCCAGCAGATGACCCTGCTGCCCGGCGACATCATCCTGACCGGCACCCCTGCCGGGTCCACCGTCTTCTTCCCGGGCGACATCGTCGAGGTTGAGGTCACCGACCTCGTCTCCGGTGCCACCACCGGCAAGCTGAAGACCACCGCAGTGGAAGGCACCGCTACCTTCGCTGACTTTGGCAACCAGCCAAAGGTCAACGAAAAGGACAAGGAAGACGCCTACGGCGACCGCGAGTCCGCCGGCCTGGCTCCGAAGCTGACCGGCAAGGACGTGCTGACCGACGCCATCCGCGAGCAGCTGGCCTCCGTCGCGACCGCAACCCTGTCCGGCACCATGCGCAAGCACGGCATGAACAACGTGAACATCGAGGTTTCCGGCGCCACCAAGGGCATGCAGCGCGTGATCGGCACCGCCGCCACCCTGCGCTACATCCCGAACCGCGAAGACCTGTTCAAGGCCCACGGCGGCGGCTACAACATGCAGAAGCAGGCCATCGACGCGGTCAAGGACGGCGAGATCCTGGTCATGGAGGCCCGCGGCGAGACCGGTTCGGCCACTTTGGGCGACATCCTGGCACTGCGTTCGCAGCAGCTCGGCGCCGCGGCCATCATCTCCGACGGCGGCGTGCGCGACCTGGATGCCGTGAGCAACCTGGATATCCCGGTCTTCCACAACGGGCCGCACCCGGCAGTCCTCGGCCGCAAGCATGTGGCCTGGGACCGCGATATCACCGTCGCCTGCGGCGGAGTCTCGGTGCAGCCGGGCGACGTGATCGTGGCCGATTCCGACGGCATCGTGGTGATCCCGCCGGCCATGGTCGAGCAGATCGCCGCCGAGGCGGCGGCCACCGAGGAGAACGACGAGTTCATCTTCGCTATGGTCAAGCGCGGCCACGGCATCGAGGGCCTGTTCCCGATGAACGCCGAGTGGAAGACCAAGTTCAATGCCTGGAAGGATGCAGGCAGCCCGGACCTGGACTCATGGGCGCTGTAATGACCGCTTCCAAGTCCGAGGCCGCCTACCAGCTGGTCTCCGAGCGCATCGTCAATGGCGCCTACTCCCCGGGCTACCGCCTGGTGCTGGGCACCATTGCCGACGAACTGGGCTGCTCCGTGGTCCCGGTGCGCGAGGCGATCCGCCGGCTGGAGGCTGAAGGGCTGGTGCACTTCACCCGCAACGTCGGGGCGACCGTCGCCCACGTGGATTCCACGCTCTACCTGCACACCATGCAGACGCTGATGATCATCGAACCGGCCGCCACCGCACTGGCAGCCGACGCGATGGACGCCGCGTGGCTGGCCGAAGCGCGCAAGCTGAACGATGCGATGCGCCAGTGCCTTGAGGACTTCGATCCGGTCGCGTTCACCCGCATGAACACCGAGTTCCACAAGCTGCTCTACGGCCAGTGCCCTAACCCGCACATCCTGGACCTGGTCCAGCGCGGCTGGCGCCGACTGGCGGCCATGCGGGCCAGCTCCTTCACTCACATCCCGTCACGGGCCAAGGCCAGTGTCCAGGAGCACGAGGCGTTGCTGGAGCTGATCGCGAACCACGCCACCCCGGCGCAGATCGAGACTGCATGCCGCGCGCACCGCGCGAACACGCTGAACGCGTACCTGGCTTCGGCCGGAATGCCGCCCAGCGCCATCTAGAAAACTTATCCCGCACCAATTTTTCACACCGCACGAAAGGAAATGCCCGCTGATGAGCAAGCACTTCGTTCCAGAAAATCTGCCGGCCAAGATCCAGCACTACATCAATGGCGAATTCGTCGATTCCATTGGCGGCGAGACCTTCGAGGTCCTGGACCCGGTGACCAACACCGCGTACACCACCGCCGCAGCCGGCCAGAAGGCCGACATCGACGCCGCCGTGGCCGCTGCCACCGAGGCATTCAAGAACGGCCCATGGCCGAAGATGAAGGCCCGCGAGCGCGCCAACGTGCTGTACAAGATCGCCGACGCGGTCGTTGCCCAGCAGGACCGCCTGGCCGAGATGGAAACCTTCGACACCGGCCTGCCGATCACCCAGGCCAAGGGCCAGGCCCAGCGCGCCGCGGAGAACTTCCGCTTCTTCGCCGACTTGATCGTCGCCCAGCACGACACCGCGCTGAAGGTGCCGGGCACCCAGATCAACTACGTGAACCGCAAGCCGATCGGCGTCGCAGGCCTGATCACCCCGTGGAACACCCCGTTCATGCTGGAGTCCTGGAAGCTCGCCCCGTCGATCGCTTCGGGCTGCACAGTCGTGCTCAAGCCTGCCGAGTTCACCCCGCTGTCCGCTTCGCTGTGGGCCACCATCTTCGAGGAAGCCGGCCTGCCGAAGGGCGTCTTCAACCTGGTCAACGGCATGGGCGAAGACGCAGGCGACGCGCTGGTCAAGCACCCGGACGTCCCGCTGATCTCCTTCACCGGCGAGTCCTCCACCGGCCAGCTGATCTTCCGAAACTGCGCCGAGAACCTCAAGGGCATGTCGATGGAGCTGGGCGGCAAGTCCCCTGCCATCGTGTTCGACGACGCCGACTTCGACGCGGCCATCGACTCCACCCTGTTCGGCGTCTTCTCGCTGAACGGCGAGCGTTGCACCGCCGGCAGCCGCATCCTCGTCCAGCGCGGCATCTACGAGAAGTTCGTGGAGGCCTACGCGGCCCGCGCCAAGAACATCAAGGTCGGCGATCCGCACGATCCGGCCACCCAGGTCGGCGCGCTGGTGCACCCTGAGCACTACGACAAGGTCATGAGCTACGTCGAGATCGGCAAGTCCGAAGGCCGCCTGGTGGCTGGCGGCGGACGCCCGGAGAACCTGCCCGAGGGCCAGGAGAACGGTTCCTACGTCGCACCGACCGTGTTCGCCGACGTCGCCCCGGATGCCCGCATCTTCCAGGAAGAGATCTTCGGCCCGGTTGTCGCCATCACCCCGTTCGACACCGACGAGGAAGCCCTTCAGCTGGCGAACAACACCCGCTACGGCCTTGCTGCCTACGTGTGGACCAACGACCTGAAGCGCGCGCACAACTTCGCGCAGGACATCGAAGCCGGCATGGTCTGGCTGAACTCGCACAACGTGCGCGATTTGCGCAGCCCGTTCGGCGGCGTGAAGGCTTCGGGCCTGGGCCACGAAGGCGGCTACCGCTCGATCGACTTCTACACCGACCAGCAGGCAGTGCACATCACCCTGGGCGATGTCCACACCCCGAAGTTCGGCGCCTAACCACAAAATTTCTGCTTGCAAAGGAGCAACCCAATGAGCAACGAAATCCCCAAGCCAGTCGCACCAGCACCGGATATCCTGCGCTGCGCCTACGCTGAACTGGTCGTCACCGACCTGGCCAAGTCCCGCAACTTCTACGTGGACGTCCTGGGCCTGCACGTGTCCTACGAGGACGAGAACCAGATCTACCTGCGCTCCTTCGAGGAGTTCATCCACCACAACCTGGTGCTGACCAAGGGCCCGGTGGCCGCGCTGAAGGCCATGGCATTCCGCGTGCGCACCCCTGAGGACGTCGACAAGGCCGAGGCCTACTACCAGGAGCTGGGCTGCCGCACCGAGCGCCGCAAGGACGGCTTCGTCAAGGGCATCGGCGACGCCCTGCGCGTCGAGGATCCGCTGGGCTTCCCGTACGAGTTCTTCTTCGAGACCACCCACGTCGAGCGCCTGCACATGCGCTACGACCTGTACTCGGCCGGCGAGCTGGTCCGCCTGGACCACTTCAACCAGGTGACCCCGGACGTTCCGCGCGGCCGCAAGTACCTCGAAGACCTGGGCTTCCGCGTCACCGAGGACATCCAGGACGACGAGGGCACCACCTACGCAGCCTGGATGCACCGCAAGGGCACCGTGCACGACACCGCGCTGACCGGCGGCAACGGCCCGCGCCTGCACCACGTGGCCTTCTCCACCCACGAGAAGCACAACATCATCCAGATCTGCGACAAGATGGGCGCCCTGCGCATCTCGGACCGCATCGAGCGCGGCCCGGGCCGCCACGGCGTGTCCAACGCGTTCTACCTGTACATCCTGGATCCTGACGACCACCGCATCGAGATCTACACCCAGGACTACTACACCGGCGATCCGGACAACCCGACCATCACCTGGAACGTCCACGATAACCAGCGCCGCGACTGGTGGGGCAACCCGGTTGTGCCTTCGTGGTACACCGAGGCCTCCAAGGTCCTGGACCTGGACGGCAACGTGCAGGAAATCATCGAGCGCACCGACGACTCCGAACTGGAAGTCACCATCGGCGCCGACGGCTTCTCCTACACCCGCGCCGGCGACGAGGACGGCTCGTACCACGGCCAGGCTTCGAAGGGCTTCAAGCTGGGCAACCAGCTCTAAACCCTTCGCGCGAATGCAGCCCTTCCCTGGCTGCTACGTGAAGAACTGCGGTTCGCACACTGTGCGAACCGCAGTTCTTTTTTGCATCCCGGGGCCCGCAATCCCGGGCGGCTCAGGATTCCAGCGGGGCCAGCCGCCCGATCTGACGGCCCTGCGCGTCGCTGATGACCAGCTGCCCGTCGACCTGACGCGCGCTGGCCAATCTTGAGAGCCAGGTGTCCACCCCCTGGCAATACATCATGGTGCTGGCCATCTGCGAGAACAGATAGCCGTCCCCCTCACGGCTCCACGAGCCCATGAGCCGGTTGCAGCCATCCGAACCGCTGGCCCGGCCGTCTTCCCAGAGCACCAGCGAGGGCTGTCCTGCGGCCTCGCTCCCCCACTGCGCGATCATCTTTTCATCCATACCACCGAGGGTAGTCCCCGTGCCCGGGCTTCCGCCGAATCGACCCCGGGTGTCGCACCGACTTGCTAGCGTGGGACCCAGGAGAAATTCTGCATCCCAAGCCCCGGCATCCCAAACCCGGGCAACCCAGGAGGAGCGCAATGGACAACCGGCAGCCGGCAACAAGCCGGGAAGACGTGGTGGCGTTGGCCCGCGCCATCGCCGCCAAGGCCCACCAGGGCCAGACGGACAAGCTCGGCGCCGCCTATATCGGCCACCCGGCCCGGGTCGCCGAGCATGCCCGGCGCCTTGGCGGCGACGAGTACGCGGTGGCCGCGGCATGGCTGCACGACGTCATCGAGGACTGCGAGGTGAGCGCCACGGACCTTTCCGCAGCCGGCATCCCCCGGGAGGTCTGCGATGCCGTGGTGCTGCTGAGCAAACGGCCCGGGCAGAGCCTGGAAGAGTATTGCACCGGGGTGTTGGCCAACCCGCTGGCGCTGCTGGTCAAGCGCGCCGACCTGGCCGACAACACCGACCCGGAACGCACCAGCCTGCTGCCGGAACACACCCGGGCGCGGCTGGCGGCCAAGTACGCGCGCACTGCGCAACTGCTGGGTGTTCGGCCGGAACATTGACGCAGGAGCATTGACTTTGTGATGCTTTGGGCAAGACTGGGAGCATGGCCCAGCAATCGCACGAGGGATACCGGGATCGCAGCCATGCCGGCGCCGCGCTGGGCATGGCGCTGGCCAGCGAGCTGCCCGCCGGCAACTACACGGTGCTCGGGCTGCTGCGCGGCGGGGTGCCGGTGGCGTCCGAGGTCGCGCGCAGCCTGGGCGGACGGCTCGGGGCGCTGGCGGTGCGCAAGCTCGGGGTGCCGAGCAACCCGGAAATCGCCTTCGGCGCGATCGCCAGCTACGGGATGGCGTCCGGACGCTACCTTGACCAGGAGATCCACCGGCGGGCGCTGCGCTACTTCGGTGAATCCGAACTGGAATCCGTGGAATTCCGCGCCACCCGGGAGCTGATGGAGCTGGCCGGGGAGTTCAAGCCCTACGCCCCGGATCTGGCAGGGCAGCAGGTGGTGGTGTGCGACGACGGCATCGCCACCGGCTCCACGATGCTGGCCGCACTGGATCTGGTGTGGCGGCTGAAGCCCAAGCTGGTGGTGGTCGCGGCCCCGGTGGCCCCGTCGGAGCTGGTGCAGAACCTGGCTTATCCGGCCGACCAGGTGGTGATCGCCTGGCAGCCGCCGGACTTCCGGGCGGTCGGCGCCCACTACCAGGACTTCGCCCCGGTGCAGCGCGAGGAGGCGCTGCGGCTGCTGCGCGCGGCAGGGAATTAGGCAGTGCCGGCAACCCACCTAGAATTGAGTCCATGACTGCAACGCTCGTCGCCAAGGACCTCGCCGGCGGCCACGCCCACCGTACCCTCTTCGCGCACCTGGATTTCACCGCCGCCCCGGGAGATGTGTACGGGGTGGTCGGGGTGAACGGCGCAGGCAAGAGCACGCTGCTGCGCCTGCTGGCGGGGGTGGACGAACCCCAGGGCGGCTCGGTGTCCACCGCCCCGGACGGCGCGTTCATCGGCTGGCTGCCCCAGGAGCACGAGCGCTTCGCAGGCGAGGACATCGCCGCCTACCTGGCCCGGCGCACCGGCTGCGCCCAGGCGACCGGGGCCATGGAAGCCACCGCGCAGGACATGGCCGAGGGCAAACCCGGGGCGGACGACGCCTACGCGGCGGCCTTCGAGACCTGGATGGCCTCCGGCGCCATGGACCTGGAGGACCGGATCCCCGAGACCCTGGCGGAGCTGGGCTTCACGCTGCCGCTGGACACCCAGACCGCGGCGCTGTCCGGCGGGCAGATGGCCCGCGTCGCGCTGGCCGCGCTGCTGCTCTCCCGCTTCGACGTGGTGCTGCTCGACGAGCCGACCAACGACCTCGACCTGGCAGGGCTGGAACGCCTGGAGCAGTTCATCATGGCGCTGCGCGCGCCGGTCATGCTGGTCTCGCACGACCGCGAGTTCCTGGCCCGCTGCACCACCGGCATCATCGAACTCGACCTAGCGCAGAACCAGGTCGCCGTCTACGAGGGCGGCTACGACTCCTACCTGGAGGAGCGCGCCGTGAACCGCCGGCACGCGCGCGAGGCCTACGACGAGTACGCCGGGAAGAAGGCGGATCTGGTGGCGCGCGCCCGGACCCAGCGCGAATGGTCCTCGCAGGGCGTGCGCAACGCGATGCGCAAGGCCCCGGACAACGACAAGATCCGCCGCCGCGCCAACAGCGAATCCTCCCAGAAGCAGGCAGCCAAGGTGCGCCAAATGGAATCGCGGATTGCCCGGCTGGACGAGGTGGCCGAACCGCGCAAGGAATGGGTGCTGCAGTTCTCCATCGCCGACGCCCCGCGCGGCTCCTCGGTGCTGTGCACGCTGAACCAGGCGCAGGTTTCGCTGGGCGGTTTCGCGTTCGGCCCTACCAGCGTGCAGGTCAACGCCGGTGACCGGATCGGCATCACCGGCCCGAACGGCGCGGGCAAGTCCACGCTGCTGAACCTGCTGCTCGGCCGGCTGGCCCCGGACGCCGGAAGCTCGGTGCTGGGCGCCTCGGTGCTGATCGGCGAGATCGACCAGGCGCGCAGCCAGTTGCCGGCGCAGCTGCCGCTGGGCGAGGCGTTCGAAGCGGCGGTGCCGGAGTACTCCTCGGCGGAGGCCCGCACGCTGCTGGCCAAGTTCGGGCTCAAGGCGGAGCAGACGGCGTCGGCGGTGGGCAAGCTGTCCCCCGGCGAACGCACCCGCGCCTCGATGGCGCTGCTGCAGGCGCGCGGGGTGAACCTGCTGGTGCTCGACGAACCCACCAACCACCTTGACCTGCCCGCCATCGAGCAGCTCGAAGAAGCGCTGGAGGCCTACCAGGGCGCGCTGCTGCTGGTGACCCACGACCGGCGCATGCTTCAAAACGTGCGGCTGGACGCGCGCTGGCAGGTGCTGGACGGGCAGCTGTCCGCCGTCTTCTAGCTCGGCTGCGTCATCGACCAGCGGGCGCTCAGCAATCTGCCGTACAGTGAAACGCAGAGGAGCCGAGACTTTCAGTTCTTTACGACTGAGACGTCGACAGCTGCCACACCCAAGGATCCAACTTGAGTAGCACTCCCGTTTTGCCATCGCCTGCACCCTCGGTGCGGCCCGGAGACCCCAAAAGCTTTTTCCACGTCAAGAAACTGGTCGGCGAAGCCGGGCTGATCCGGCGCCGGCCCGGGCATTACCTGGGCATCGGCATCGTGCTTGCCGCGTTGCTGGCGGGCACCGTGGCAGGCATGCTGC
>NZ_POAF01000008.1 GCF_003309065.1 Glutamicibacter soli
TCCACGGGGCGGGTGGTCTGGCCGGGACGGCCTGCCGGTGGGGTGGGGGAGCGGTGGCTCCCCCCTTTTTTGTTTAACAGGGAAAGAAGCAACATACCTGGGCATGCGGCGGAACTCCTTGCTGCCTATTCATGAGCCTCGCCCGAATGGTGGGTGCGGATTAGTAGCTGCTTCTGGTCACATGAGTGTCTGCACACATTAGAGGCGAATCCCTATGGTAGAAGTGCTTACTCCCGTAGACTTGAACTAGACGTACATGCCATTGATGCATGGTGATTTGTAAATAGTGAAGTGTTTCGCTGAGGCGAACACGAAGGTTGCGGTATTGAGATATCCGCTGAAGGGGACATTAAATGTCTAACGATTTCCGCCGTAGTTCCGACAATGGACAGGGCGACTTCCGGAACTCAGATTCAAACCGCAACAACTCCCGCGACGGTTTCAAGCGTCGCGATGACAACAACAGCGGTTTCAAGCGCAACGATGATCGTGGCGGATTCCGTGGTGAGCGCCGTGACGACAACCGTGGCGGCGATTTCAAGCGTCGTGACGATAACCGCGGTGGCGGATTCAAGCGAAATGACGACAACCGTGGCGGCGACTTCAAGCGCCGCGATGATAACCGCGGTGGATTCCGCGGCGACCGCAACGATGACCGCGGTGGCTTCCGTGGAGAGCGCCGCGATGACAACCGTGGCGGGTTCCGCGGGGATCGCAATGAGGATCGTGGTGGGTTCCGCCGTAACGACGACAACCGCGGTGGATTCCGTGGCGACCGCAACGATGGCCGTGGTGGTTTCCGTGGCGAGCGTCGCGATGACAACCGTGGTGGCGATTTCAAGCGCCGTGACGATAACCGTGGCGGATTCCGCGGGGATCGCAATGATGATCGTGGTGGCTTCCGCCGTAATGACGACAGCCGCGGTGGCTTCCATGGCGAACGTCGCGATGACAACCGTGGTGGCGATTTCAAGCGCCGTGACGATAACCGTGGTGGATTCCGCGGGGATCGCAATGATGATCGTGGTGGCTTCCGCCGTAACGACGACAACCGTGGCGGCGATTTCAAGCGCCGCGATGACCGCAATGACGAGCGCGGTGGCTTCCGCCGTAACGACGACAGCCGCGGTGGCTTCCGTGGCGAACGTCGCGATGACAACCGTGGGGGCGACTTCAAGCGCCGTGACGATAACCGTGGCGGATTCCGCGGGGATCGCAATGATGACCGTGGTGGCTTCCGCCGTAATGACGACAACCGTGGCGGCGATTTCAAGCGCCGCGATGACCGCAATGATGATCGCGGTTTCAAGCGCAGTAACGACCGAGGCGACTTCAAGCGCCGCGATGACCGCAATGATGATCGCGGTTTCAAGCGCAGCAACGACCGAGGCGACTTCAAGCGCCGCGATGACCGCAATGATGATCGCGGTTTCAAGCGCAGCAACGACCGAGGCGACTTCAAGCGCCGCGATGACCGCAATGATGATCGCGGTTTCAAGCGCAGCAACGACCGAGGCGACTTCAAGCGCCGCGATGACCGCAATGATGATCGCGGTTTCAAGCGCAGCAACGACCGAGGCGACTTCAAGCGCCGCGACGACAATCGTGGCGGCGATTTCAAGCGCAACGATCGTGACTTCAAGCCTCGTGGCGAGAAGAAGTTCGAAGATCCCCGTGCCCAAGAGCCGAAGGCGCACAACCCTGGTGATCTGCGTATTTCGAACCGAGCAGACCGCTCGCAGTCCCCGGAGATCGATGAGGACGTCACCGGCAAGGAACTGGACCGCGTCGCCCGCGCCCAGCTGCGCTACCTGGAAGAACGGTCCGCCAGCTGGGTTGCCAAGCACCTGGTGATGGCCGGCCGTCTGCTGGAAGAGGATCCAGAGCTGGCCTACGAGCACACCCTGGCTGCTTCCCGCCGTGGCGGACGCGTGGCGGTGGTCCGCGAGGCCGTTGGCATCGCCGCCTACCACGCAGGCAAGTACGCCGATTCGCTGCGCGAGCTGCGCACCCACCGCCGTATCTCCGGCTCGGACTACAACCTGCCGCTGATCGCTGATTCGCTGCGCGGCCTGGGCCGTGTGGAGAAGGCCATCGAGCTGGCCCAATCCGAAGAGTCCGCCAATCTGGAACCATCGGTCAAGGTCGAGATGCAGATCGTCCTGGCCGGCTGCTTCGCAGACCTCGGCAAGCTTGATGAGGCCTTGGCCGCACTGGAGTCCCTGGAGCAGCTGAACTTCAACCGCGCCTTCTCCTTCAGCCCTCGCCTGTTCGCCGTCTACGCCGAGCTGCTCGCAGCCGCCGGCCGCACCGAGGAAGCCGCCCGTTGGGAGAAGCAGGTTGCAGTAGCCGAACGTGCCCTGGGCATCGAGGAAGAGACCGAGTCCTTCATCGTCGATCTTGCTCCCGAGATGGACGAGGAGGAAGAAGAAGCTCCTCGTGCCCGTGATCTGGTCGATTCCGAGGCAGCAGCTGACTCCGACGAAACCCCTGAAGAGGGCGCTTCGTCTGGGGAAACCGCCGAATCCGACGCAGAGGACGACACCGAATCGGCCGCCGAGCAAACCGGTATCGACGAGGAAGACGGCCTGGCCGAGGTTGACGCTGATCACATCTCCGACGAGGTCTCGGAGATCACCGACGAGGACGCCGCAAAGTAGACTCGCAGTAGTACCCGTCGTTTGATGAAGTAGGAACCACCTCCCCATGCTGATCTCCGGATTTGATTCTGTCCTCTCCGACCTGGATGGCGTCGTGTACGCCGGACCGAACGCGATTCCCGACGCAGTGGAATCGCTGAACGCGCTGGCCGAGGTGAACGTGGCACACGCGTTCATCACGAACAACGCCGGACGTTCGCCCATGTCGGTCGCGGCGCACCTGCGCCAGCTGGGCGTGAAGACTAGCGCGGAACAGGTCTTCGGCTCGGCAGATGCCGGGGCGGAGATGCTGGCCCGTGAATTGAATCCCGGCAGCAGGGTGCTGGTGGTGGGCTCCCCGTATCTGCGAGAATGCATCGCCGTACGGGGCCTTGAAGTGGTCGAATCCCACAAGGACGAACCGGTAGCGGTTATCCAGGGATTCGATCCAGAGGTCTCCTGGAACGACCTGGCTGAGGCCTCCTACGCAATCCAGAACGGCGCCAAATGGGTTGCCACGAATACGGACCTGACCATTCCGCGCGCCGAGGGCATTGCCCCGGGTAACGGATCGCTGGTCCACGCGGTGAAGCTGGCCACCGGGGTAACCCCCCGTGTGGCCGGCAAACCCGAATCCTATCTCTTCTCCCGCGCCGCGGACCGCCTGGATTCCAAGCGCCCGCTGGTGCTCGGCGACCGCCTTGACACCGATATCCTCGGCGGATTCCATGCCGGATTCTCCACCGCCATGGTGCTCACGGGTGTCGATACCCCTGCCACCGCACTCGGTGCACCGGTGGAGCAACGCCCGAACTACCTAATTGCCACGCTGGCCGACATCTACCGTCCCTACCCGACCATCAAGGTGCTGGGCTACGGCGTGCAGGTCGGTGATGCGGTGGCCCGCATCGACAACGGCAAGATCGCCGTCGACGGCAACGAGTCGGATCTCAACGCCTGGCGTGCGGCCTGCCACGCCTGGTGGCTCGCGCACCCGCGCCAGAGCACCCATGAATCCCCTGAAATCGAATTCACCTCGCGCGGCTTGCAGATGCTGCGCCGCAAGAACGGTGAAAAGCAGTGAGCGATCTTCCTTCCGCGCCGACGCCGCGTCCCGGGGTCCCCGGCGCCATGCACGGCGGTGCGCCCCAGTTCGACGAGCAGGCGCTGGAAGCTGCGCTCTCCTCCCTGGCAGACCATGACGTTACCGAGCATGCGGGCATCTACGAGCAGCTGCTCGGCGGCCTGCAGCAGGAACTGAATCGATCGGAGTCAGGCTCGTGAACCGTCTGGACCAGGAGCTGGTGGTACGCGGCTTGGCGCGCTCGCGCACCGAAGCCGCCAAGCTCATCGAGGCAGGCAGGGTGCTCGTGGATGGGCTGGAAACCTCCAAGGCGTCCAAGAAGGTATCCGACTCAACGTCAGTAGTGCTCACCCAGGTCGAAGGGGAGCACTACGTTTCCCGGGCGGGGCACAAACTTGCCGGCGCCCTGGATGTATTTACCACCATTTCTCCTGAAGGTTTGCGTTGCCTTGACGCAGGGGCTTCCACCGGAGGATTCACTGACGTCTTGCTGCGGCGGGGAGCCGGCCACGTGGTCGCCGCCGATGTCGGCCATGGCCAACTCGTCGACGAAATCCGGTTTGACCCCCGCGTATCGGTCCATGAGGGGCTGAACGTCAGATACCTGACGCCGGAGGATATCGGTGGAGATGTCGACTTGGTTGTAGCGGACTTGTCCTTTATCTCGCTGCGCCTTGTGCTCGAGGCGCTGGCCGGGGCGACGCGTCCCGGCGGCTCGCTGGTGCTGATGGTCAAGCCCCAGTTCGAGGTCGGGCGCGAACACCTGAACCGCACCGGCGTTGTCACGAGCCCCCAGCTGCGCCAAGGCGCGGTGGAATCAGTGGTCGCCAAGGCCGCTGAATGCGGTCTCGCGTTGCGAGGTCTGGCGCGCAGCCCGCTGGCCGGCCAGGACGGCAACATGGAGTTTTTCCTCTGGCTCAGCGCTGCAGCGAAATCGCAGGATGATGCCGAGAAATCCGCAATGATCCATGCCGTTGACTATTCTTAGTTAAGAGATGCGGCGTTTTCCGAGAACTTAGGGAAACCGACTGCATATCGCAGAGCCAATCACTCATCACTGTTGAGAGGGGCACGCCGCCTTGCGCAAGATCCTAGTCTTCGCCCACACCGGCCGAAAAGAAGCGATCGCTGCAGCGCTGGAAACCTGCGAACTGCTTGCCGAAGCCGGAACCGTACCGGTCATGCGGGCCAAGGACCAGGAAGCGGTGATTCGCGCTGTCGGAGAGCCTGTTCCCGGTGTTGAAATCCTGCATGACGACTGCGCGGTGGAAGACATCGAGTTGGGTGTGGTCCTCGGCGGCGATGGATCGGTGCTGCGCGCCGCGGAATTGGTCCGCGCCGCCCCTTTGCCGCTGGTCGGCGTGAACCTGGGCCACGTGGGATTCTTGGCCGAAGCTGAGCGCACCGAATTGGCAGCCACCGTCAAGGCGCTGGTCGAGAAGACCTACACCGTCGAGGAGCGCATGACCATTGAGGTCAAGGTCTGGCAAGACAATATCTGCCTGGCCGAAACCTGGGCGCTGAACGAAGCAGCGGTGGAAAAGGCCAACCGTGAACGCATGGTCGAGGTGGTCATCGAGGTCGATGGCCGACCGATTTCCACCTTCGGGTGCGACGGCGTCGTCATGGCCACTCCGACTGGCTCGACGGCCTACTCCTTCTCTGCCGGCGGCCCAGTGGTCTGGCCAGACGTGGCTGCACTGATCATGGTTCCGATCTCCGCCCACGCGCTCTTCGCCAAACCCTTGGTCGTGTCGCCCGACTCGGTGATGGCCGTGGAAATGCTCACGCGCACGGATGCAGGAGCAGTGCTGTGGTGCGACGGCCGCCGCACCATCGACCTGCCGCCGGGAGCGCGTATCGAGGTCACGCGCAGCGACACGCCGGTGCGCCTTGCGCGGTTGAATACCACCCCGTTCTCCGAGCGCCTGGTGAACAAGTTCGAACTGCCGATCACCGGCTGGCGCGGGCCGGCCAAGGACGACATGCGGCGGGCCGCCACCACCGCGCTTCCGGTGATCGGTCCGGGTCTGCAGAGCGTCGAACCGCACCATAAGGACGAGCCCGGAATCCCCATGGTCGGCAGCGGGGACGAGCCTCGCCCATAGACCTTCCCTGCAGCGGAAAACGCCATAAGTTTTCCACTTCTTCGAATCTAGCTACGAAAGTGCGCTTAGAACACATATACTAATCGTGCACGTTTGAACTTGAACTCGACTTTCGGGAGCAGGCCATGATTCAGGAAATCTCGATCTCCAACCTGGGCGTCATCACCAATGCCACCCTGCCGCTCGGCCCCGGGCTGACGGTTGTCACCGGTGAAACCGGTGCAGGCAAGACGATGGTGATCACCGCGCTCTCGTTGCTGCTGGGACGCCGCGCAGATGCCGGCGCCGTGCGCACCGGGGCTGACCATGCCCTGGCGGAGGCCGTCATCCACTTGGACCCTGACCACCACGTGCTCGACGCGGCCGCCCAGGCCGGCGCCTTCATCGAACCGGCTGGCCAGTGCAGTGAACTGCTGCTCTCGCGGTCGCTGTCGGCGCAGGGGCGCTCACGGGCCACCGTAGGCGGGCGCAGCGCGCCTGTCGGCTTGCTGGCTGAACTGGGCCAGGAGCTTGTGGCCGTGCACGGCCAGTCCGACCAGATCCGCCTTAAGGAGCCCGGGGCCCAGCGTGACGCGCTCGACCGATTTGCCGGCAGCGGCGTAGCCCGTATCCTCGGCAGCTACCAGCGCAGCTACCGCCAATGGCGCGCAGCCACCAAGGAGCTGGCCTCGTTGACGCAGGATTCGCGCAACCGGGTGCGGGAGGCCGAGAACCTCCGCCTGGCACTGGATGAAATCGACTCGCTGGATCCGCAGCCCGGAGAAGACGACATGTTGCGCGAGCAGTCCATGAAGCTGGGCAATATCGAGTCCCTGCGCAACGCCAGCCTGCAGGCCCAGGCTGTCATCGACTCCGAGGACTTCGAGAGCCCTGGAATCACCACCCTTGTTGAAACAGCCAGGGGAGTGTTGGTCCAGGCGAGCGGGGACGACCCGGTGCTCTCCGGATTTGCTGAACGGGCCGCTGAACTCGGCATTCTGGCGTCGGAGCTTTCCAGCGATCTTGCCGGTTACGTGGCGGATCTGGACGAGGAAGGCCCCGAGCTGCTGGCGCAGGTCGAGGCGCGCCGCGCAGACCTGGGCAAGCTGTTGCGCAAATACGCACCCAGCATCGACGAAGTCATCGAGTGGGCGCAGACCGCTCGTAAACGCCTGGAATCTCTGGGAGGGGATGACTCGCGCATCGAAGTGCTCCAAGATGAGGTCGTCGCGCTGGAACAGAAGGTCGCGGCGCTAGCCTCCGACCTTTCCGACGCCCGCCGCAAGGCCGCCAAGAAGCTGTCGACCCGAGTTTCGGCGGAGTTGACCGCACTGGCCATGCCTGATGCCAAGCTCGTCATTGAGGTCAACGAACTCGAAGAACCGGGAGCCTTCGGCCAGGATTCGATTTCCATGCTGCTCGCGCCGCATGCCGGGGCTTCTGCGCGCCCGCTGGGCAAGGGCGCCAGCGGCGGCGAGCTCTCCCGCGTCATGCTGGCCATCGAAGTGGTGCTGGCGGCCGTGGATCCCGTGCCGACGTTTATCTTCGACGAGGTCGACCAAGGCGTCGGCGGCAAGGCGGCGGTCAGCATCGGCGAACGTTTGGCCATGCTGGCCCGTCATGTCCAGGTTATCGTCGTGACCCACCTGCCGCAGGTCGCCGCCTACGCCGACCGGCACATCCGTGTCATCAAGAATTCGGATGCTAAATCCAACGCTGGGGCCGGGTTCACCGCCAGCGACGTCGTCGCTCTCGATGAGCCAGCCCGCATCCGCGAGCTGGCGCGCATGCTTGCCGGGCAGGAAGAATCCGATACGGCGCAGGCGCATGCTGAAGAATTGCTGGCGGATGCGCAAAAATTAGTGTGTTCGCTCACCGCCAGCGAATCGAAGAAGCCTTGATTTTCAACGTCGGCGCGCAAATCTCGAAGCAAACTAGGGCTTCGCGAACCCGTGCACTACAGTGAGTGTGGATGCTTGGTAAAAGAATGGTGATAGGATGAAATCCCGTGGTGCAGCGTAATAATACTCGTGATTCTCGGTCGTCTGAAACGACAAAGCATATCTTCGTCACCGGCGGTGTGGCCTCCTCCCTGGGTAAGGGTTTGACGGCATCCAGCCTTGGACATCTTCTTCGAGCTCGTGGTCTTTCTGTGACCATGCAGAAGCTCGATCCGTACCTGAACGTCGATCCAGGTACCATGAACCCCTTCCAGCACGGTGAAGTCTTCGTTACCGATGACGGCGCCGAAACCGATCTGGATATCGGACACTACGAGCGTTTCCTGGATGAGAACCTACCGGGCAGCGCCAACGTGACCACCGGACAGGTTTACTCCACCGTCCTCGAACGCGAACGCCGCGGCGAGTACCTTGGCGACACCGTCCAGGTCATCCCTCACATCACCGACGAGATCAAGCGCCGTATGCGCTTGGCCGCCACCGAACCGGGTGAAGGCAAGTCGGCTCCCGACGTCATCATCACCGAAATCGGCGGCACCGTTGGCGATATCGAGTCCCAGCCATTCCTGGAGGCAGCACGCCAGGTACGCCAGGACATCGGCCGAAAGAACGCGTTCTTCGTCCATGTTTCCCTGGTTCCGTACATCGGCCCAAGCCAGGAACTGAAGACCAAGCCTACTCAGCACTCGGTCGCAGCCCTGCGCTCGATCGGCATTCAGCCTGACTCGCTGGTCATCCGATCGGATCGCGAGATCCCGGACGAGATGCGCGCCAAGCTCGGCCGCACCTGCGACGTGGATACCGAAGCGGTTATCAACTGCGCCGATGCCCCGAGCATCTACGACATTCCGAAGGTCATCCACGCCCAGGGCCTGGATGCCTACATTGTGCAGACCCTTGACCTGAAGTTCCGTGATGTGGACTGGGAAGACTGGGACCGCCTGCTGGACGTGGTGCACAATCCGAAGACCGAACTGACCATCGCGCTGGTCGGCAAGTACATCGACCTGCCGGACGCCTACCTGTCCGTCACCGAAGCACTGAAGGCTGGCGGCTTCGCCAATCAGGCCAAGGTCAACATCCGTTGGGTCCCATCCGACGAATGCGCCACCGAAGCCGGTGCCAAGAAGGCGCTGGCCGGCGCGGAGGCGATCTGCGTCCCGGGCGGCTTCGGCATCCGCGGCCTTGAAGGCAAGCTCGGCGCACTGAAGTTCGCCCGCGAGAACAAGCTGCCTACTCTGGGCCTATGCCTTGGCCTGCAGTCCATGGTGATCGAGTACGCTCGCAACATGGCTGGTTTGCCGGAGGCTTCCTCGACCGAATTCGATCCAGCATCCTCGACCCCGGTCATCGCGACCATGGAAGAGCAGCTGGACATCGTCGAGGGCAAGGGCGACCTGGGCGGCACCATGCGTCTTGGCTTATACGACGCGAAGCTGCTGGAAGGCTCCGTCGTCGCCGAGACCTACGGCAAGACCGAGGTCGCAGAGCGCCACCGCCACCGCTACGAGGTCAACAATGCCTACCGCGCGCAGCTGGAGGAAGCAGGCCTGGTCTTCTCCGGAACTTCGCCGGACAACAGCCTGGTCGAGTACGTGGAACTGCCGAAGGACGTTCATCCTTACTACGTTTCCACCCAGGCCCACCCTGAGCTCTCCAGCCGCCCAACCCGCCCGCACCCGCTGTTCGCTGGTCTGGTGGAAGCGGCAATCGCTCAGCGCGACGTCTAAACAGCCACACTTCAGCCGCTGACGGCGCCTCGCAGGCAGCGTCAGAGCTGAAGCCATACGCGCCGGTCATCGTGACCGGCGCGTATGCATTTAAGCTGGACATGGAGCCAGCCGAATTTTCGGACCCGCCGTCTAGTACAGGAGAACCAAGTTTCATGAGCAAGGACCACAACGTGCAGAGCCAGCAGATCTCGGACGAACTTTCCCCGCGCACACTGGTCGCCCGCGAAACCGTGTACGAAGGCCGGATCTGGAATGTGCTGCATGATTCCGTGGAGCTGTCCGACGAAGGCGCCGTCATCGAACGCGACTACATCGAGCACCCCGGAGCGGTCACCGTGCTGGTGATCGACGAGAGCGAACGTGTGCTCATGGTCAACCAGTACCGGCACCCGGTGGGGATGCGTTTGTGGGAGCTGCCAGCCGGTCTGCTGGACATCGCGGGGGAGCCGCCACTGGACGCCGCCAAGCGCGAGCTGTGGGAAGAAGCCGACCGCACCGCGCAGCAGTGGTCGATCCTCACCGACGTGTTCCTGAGCCCGGGCTCATCCTCCGAAGCCGTGCGCATCTATCTGGCCCGCGGAGTCGAGCTGGTCCCCGAAGACCATCGCCACACCCGTACCGACGAGGAAGCAGAAATGATCACCGAATGGGTGCCGCTGGACGAAGCCATCGCCCAGGTGCTAGCCGGAAAGATCCACAACCCGACGGCGGTCATCGGCCTGCTGGCGGCCAACGCGGCCCGCGCCACTGGCTATGCCACGCTGCGCGATGCCGAGGAGCCCTTCGACGTGCACCCGGGGCTTCGCAATCAGTAAGCCAGCCGAAACCGCTTTGGGCCCCTCGCTGGCCCCCGGTTTGCGCCGTTATCTGCAGCACCTGGCGATTGAACGCGGCTTGGCCGAGAACACGCTGTCCTCGTACCGGCGGGATTTGACCCGCTATCTTGAAACGCTGGAAGAGGCCGGCGTGGGAACTCCCGACGCCATCACCGAGGCGCACGTCAACGGGTACCTGCAGCAGCTGGCTCGTGGCGACGAGGTGCACCCACCGCTCGGCGCCCGCTCGGTGGCCCGCCATACCGTGGCGGTGCGGCAGCTGCACAAGTACTGGGAACTGGAAGGCATTTGCGCCCCTAATCCGGCGCGCGAGGTGCAGCCTCCCGCGGTGGGACAATCGCTGCCCAAGGCCATTTCCATCGCCGAGGTCACGAGCATCCTCGAGTCAATCGCGGTGGACACCCCGGCCGGGCTACGCGACCGCGCAATCCTTGAATTCCTGTACTCCACCGGGGCGCGCATTTCCGAAGTGGTCGCGCTGGACGTAGACGATCTGCATTTTTCCGATGACTCGGTCGTCAGGCTGTTCGGCAAGGGCTCCAAGGAACGAGTAGTCCCCGTGGGGGCCTATGCCCAGCGCGCGGTCAGCGACTACCTGGTCCGCGCCCGTCCCGGCTTGGCGGCCAAGGGCAAAGGCACTCCCGCCTTGTTCCTGAACCAGCGCGGCGGGCGGCTCTCCAGGCAGTCCGTCTGGATGATCCTGTCCAAGGCCGCGCAGCGGGCCGGTATCAGCACCGAAGTCTCGCCGCACACCTTGCGCCATTCATTCGCCACCCACCTGCTGGAGGGCGGTGCGGACGTGCGCGTGGTGCAGGAGCTGTTGGGACACGCATCGGTGACCACCACCCAGATCTACACCAAGGTCAGCGTCGATTCACTGCGCGAGGCCTATCAGCTGGCGCACCCGCGCGTGAACTAGAGTCCCAGCAGGAGAGCAATCATGAGCGCAAACAAGACCCATCCCCAGCCGGTGGTGCTGATGCTGGTCCTGCGCGGCCAGGGCGAGCGGCAGGAGGTGCTGCTGGGCCGCAAGCTCACCGGCTTCGGAGCCGGCAACATGGTGGCCCCCGGCGGAAAAATCGAGCCGGGGGAGCAGGCCGCGGCCGCCGCGATCCGGGAGCTGGAAGAGGAGACGGGGCTGCAAGTCACAGAAAGCGCCCCGGTCCACCGAGCCACGATCCTGTTCCGTTTTCCCGTACGGCCTGCCTCGGACATGGACTGCCAAGTCTTCCTGGCCACCAGCTACCAGGGTGAGCCGGTGGCCAGCGAGGAGCTGGAACCGCGCTGGTACCCGGTGGCCAACCTGCCGGTCGATCACATGTGGCAGGACGCGGAGCACTGGCTTCCGCTCATCATCGGCGGGGAGATGTTCACCGCGACAGTAATCATGGCGCAGGACAACCTCGGCGTCGAGTCGGTGCAGATCACCCCCTGGTAGCGGGCGTGGTGTCCTGCCCGGCTTCGGCTTGGGCGGTGTCGGGTTCGTAGACGAGCAGGTCCCCGGGCTGGCAGCCCAGGACCTCGCACAACGACTGCAAGGTCGTGAAGCGGACCGCCTTGGCCCGCCCGTTCTTCAATACCGCCAGATTGGCCGGAGTGATGCCGATCCGTTCAGCCAGCTCTCCGACCGCCATCTTCCGCTTGGCGAGCATGACGTCGATATCGACACGGATGCCCATCAGATGACACCGCCGAGCTCGGTGCGCAGGGCGGCGGCCTGCGCTTCGGTCTGCGTGGCCTGGAGGAGCAGCTGGCGCAAGACGAACACGATCACCGAGATTCCGGCCAGCAGGATTCCGAAGCCGCCGATGAGCAGGACCATTCCCGGGGCGATATCCTCGCCGGGCGCCAGCAGGGCTGCAAGGGCGAAGGTGGCCAGCGATCCGGCGGCGATCGACCAGATGATCGGTCCGACGTATTTGGACGATGCAGGGTCGAACACCGTGCTGCGGGCCACGCGGGTGGCCAGCTTCCAGACGCAGACCGAGCAGATCTCGATGACGATCCCGGCCAGAACCAAGTACGCGAGCAGCGCGACCGCGGGCACATCCGGAGCTCCGGGGTGCGACACCTCGTTCACCGCGATCATCGGCACCATGACCAATTGGACAAAAAGCGTCCCGGCCAGGACCACAGCCAAAATCCCCCTGAGTGCCACAATGCTGAATCGGCTCACGGTTCACCTCACTTATCGTTTTACAGATGGTATCTATCGTTAAACGATAACTCCTGATCGTTATCTAGGCAATCCCGAGCGGAGGTGCTCGTCCGTGGGGACGTGCTGCGGACACAAAAACGCCGGCCCGGACGCGAGGTCCGGGCCGGCGGCAAGGCGCTACTTTTTACAGTGCGCGCTGCTCCGGGCCGTTGTAGGCAGAGAGCGGGCGGATCAGGGCGTTCGAGGCGCGCTGCTCCATGATGTGTGCGGTCCAGCCGGTGATGCGCGCCGCGATGAAGATCGGGGTGAACATCTCGGTGTCGAAGCCCATCAGGTGGTAGGTCGGGCCTGCCGGGTAGTCCAGATTCGGCTTGATGGCTTTGGCCTCGTCCATGGCAGCTTCCAGGCCGTCGTAGAGGCCCAGCATTTCGTGGCGGCCGTAGTGCTCGATCATGCGATCCAGTGCGGCCTTCATGGTCGGAACGCGGGAGTCGCCGTGCTTGTAGACGCGGTGGCCGAAGCCCATGACCTTCTTCTTGGCTGCCAGGGCCTCTTCCATCCAGGCCTTGGCGCGCTTGGCGGCGTTCTCGCGGGACTCGTCCTTGTCGATGCCGATCTCGGTGAAGGTGTGCATGACGGCCTCGTTGGCGCCGCCGTGCAGCGGGCCCTTCAGGGCGCCGATGGCGCCGGTGACTGCCGAGTGCAGGTCCGACAGGGTCGAGGTGATCACGCGAGCGGTGAAGGTCGACGCGTTGAACGAGTGCTCCGCGTACAGCACCATGGAGACGCGGAAAGCGTCGACGACCTCAGGCGCTGCTTCTTCGCCGAAGGTCATCCACAGGAAGTTGGCTGCGTAATCCAGATCGTCGCGCGGCGGGACGACGTCCAGGCCGCGGCGGCGGCGCTGGTCGTAGGCCACGACAGCAGGGAAGGCCGCGAACAGCTCCTTGGACTTCAGTAGCTCGGCTTCGACGGAGGAGTTCTCCGACTGCGAGTGGTTGGCGCCGATCACGGAGACCGCGGTGCGGCCCACGTCCATCGGGTGGCAGTCGGCCGGCAACAGGTCGATGGCGGCCTTGACGGCCGGATCCAGCGTGCGGTTGGCGCGCTCGAAGGCTGTGAATTCGGTCAGTTCGCTCTGGGACGGCAGTTCGCCGTTCCACAGCAGCAGGGCAACCTCTTCGAAGGACTTGGATGCTGCAAGGTCCTGTACCGGGTAGCC
The DNA here is from genome assembly GCF_003309065.1 of Glutamicibacter soli. Classification (GTDB taxonomy): domain Bacteria; phylum Actinomycetota; class Actinomycetes; order Actinomycetales; family Micrococcaceae; genus Glutamicibacter; species Glutamicibacter soli. The sequence goes on from NZ_POAF01000008.1 coordinate 13,721, forward strand.
GCGGTAGAGCAGGGAGTTGGTCTCTGGGTTGACCTTGGATACGGCGGTGTAGTCGACGACGACTCCAGCCAGACCCTTCTTGATGTCTTCGGTGCTCGTGCTCATGGTCGTACTCCTCCTGAATTGTCTTTCAAGACTTTTAGGCCGGTAGCGCGGGCCGTCGAAGAATTCAGACGGCCCGCGCAACCGGACGCTGCCACAGTGCGGTGGCTCCTGTTTAGAGATTCGCGCTGTTGGAATCGATGTCCAGGGTTGGGACCTGGAAGTTGAAGATTCCGGTGTCGAACCGGTTGTAGGCTTCGTAGTCCACCAGCTCGTACAGACGTGACCTGGTTAACATGTTATCCACTTCGCGCTGCTGGGTGCCGTCTTCGCTGATCGCGTCCAGCACCCGCTCCGCCGCGCCCATGGCGCTGCGCAGCAGGGTGACCGGGTAGATGATCAGCGCGACGCCGGCATCTGCCAGTTCCTGGCGGTTGAACAGCTCGGACTTGCCGAACTCGGTCATGTTGGCCAGCACCGGCACGTCCACTGCATTGCAGATCGCCTCGAACTCGGCCACGTTCTTCATGGCCTCCGGGAAGATCGCGTCCGCGCCGGCATCCACCATGGCCTTGGCGCGGTCCACGGCCGAAGCCAGGCCCTCGACCGCACGGATGTCCGTGCGGGCCATGATCAGGAAGTTCTCGTCGATGCGTGCGTCGGCGGCGGCAGCGATGCGCTTGAGCATGGTTTCGGTATCCACCACGTTCTTGCCATCCAGGTGCCCGCAGCGCTTCGGGTTGAACTGGTCCTCGATGTGGCAACCGGCCAGGCCGGCGTATTCCAGCTCCTGGATGGTGCGGGCCACGTTCATCGGCTCGCCGAAGCCGGTGTCGGCGTCAACGATCGACGGGAGGTCGGTCATGCGGGCGATCTGCCCGGCGCGGGTGGCGACCTCGGTCAGCGAGGTCAGGCCGATGTCCGGCAGGCCCAGGTCATTGGCCAGCACCGCACCGGAGATGTAGACGCCGTCGAAGTTCTTCTCGCTGATCAGCTTGGCCGAGAGCGGGTTGAAGGCTCCGGGGAACTGGCGGGCAGCTCCCGGGGTCAGCATTTCGCGCAGCGCTACGCGCTTCGCGGCTGGGGTCTTGGTTGAGTACAACATGATTAGAACAGTCCCTTAGGTGCGGTTTCCAGGTTGATGACACCGTCGGCGGCCTGGATGTTCAGCTGGTCCAGCTCGCCGGCTGCAAGGTTCTCCAGGTTCTCGGCGGCGGCGATGAAGCGGTTGATCTCCGCCTCGTCGACCAGGCCCTCGGCCAGGGTGCGGAACTTGTTGATGTACTGCTCGCGGGCGAACGGACGTGCGCCCAGCGGGTGCGCGTCGGCGACGGCGATCTCATCGGTGATCACGGTACCGTCGTTCAGGGTGATTTCCACCGAACCGCCGAAGGCCTTCTCTGCGATGTCCAGCGAGTGGTAGCGGCGGGTCCACTCGGCGTCTTCCTCGGTGGTCACCTTGTTCCACAGCTCAACGGTGTCGGCGCGGCCGGCACGCTCAGGGGAGTAGGAATCCACGTGGTGCCATGCGCCGTCCTGCAGTGCAACGGTGAAGATGTACGGGATCGAGTGGTCCAGGGTCTCGCGCGAAGCGGTCGGATCGTACTTCTGCGGGTCGTTGGCGCCGGAGCCGATGACGTAGTGGGTATGGTGGCTGGTCTTGATCAGCACCGACTTCACGTTCTTCGGATCCGCGGCTTCCGGGTGCTCGCCGTGCAGCTTGCGGGCCAGGTCGATCCAGGCCTGCGCCTGGTACTCGGCCGAGTGCTCCTTGGTGTAGGTGTCGAGGATGGCGCGCTTGGCTTCGCCGGCCTCTGGCAGCGGAACCTCGTAGGCTGCGTCCGGCCCGTCCAGCATCCAGGCGATGACGCCGTCTTCGCCTTCGTAGATCGGCACTGGGGAGGTCTGGCCGCGCATGGCGCGGTCGGCTGCCTCAACTGCCATCTTGCCGGCGAAGGCCGGGGCGTGGGCCTTCCAGGTGGAGATTTCGCCCTTGCGCGACTGGCGGGTGGCGGTGGTCGTGTGCAGGCCCTGGCCAACGGCCTGGAAGATGGTCTCGACGTCCAGGCCCAGCAGGGTGCCGATGCCGGCTGCGGCCGATGGGCCCAGGTGCGCCACGTGGTCGATCTTGTGCTTGTGCAGGCAGATGGCCTTGACCAGGTCGACCTGGATCTCGTAGCCGGTGGCGATGCCGCGGATCAGGTCCTTGCCCGAAGCGCCGGTGTGCTGCGCCACGGCCAGGATCGGCGGGATGTTGTCGCCCGGGTGGGAGTACTCGGCGGCCAGGAAGGTGTCATGGTAGTCGAGCTCGCGCACTGCCACGCCGTTGGCCCAGGCAGCCCACTCGGGGGAGACCTTCTCGGAGATGCCGAACACCGAGGCGCCCTGGCCGCCGGTGGACGGCGCGTGGGTCAGCGCCTGGGCGCGGGCCGCGACGATCGGGCCGCGGTTCAGCGACGCGATGGCCACCGAGGCGTTGTCGATGATGCGGTTGATGATCATCTCGGTGACTTCGCTGGTGACCTCGACCGGGTCGGCGGCGACGGTGGCGATCTTGTGGGCCAGCTGGTCTTCGCGGGCCAGGTTTTCCTCGGAGCGGTATACGCGTACTGGGTGGTTGATCATGGAGATGCTACCTTTCGGATCCAACTGTGTATGTCTTGATGTGTGTAAAAGATTTGTGGAGGTGAACGGTGGTGGCGGCCGCCGCCACCTCTGCGTTCCCCTCGGCAATCGCCCAGGCGATGGCCGCGTGTTCGCGGGCCGAGTCGCGCAGCCTGTCGGGATTGTCCTTGGCCAGCCGGCGCACCCGTTGCAGATGCACGCGCAGGGTGCGCAGCGCGGTGGCCAGGTACGGGTTGTTGGCCGCGTCGTCGACCATCTCGTCGAGTCGGGCGACCAGCTGGTAGTAGTCGTCGCGGGCCCCGGAGAGATCCGCCAGATGCACCGACCGGTCGAAATCCTCGGCCAGGGATGCGAACTGAGCACGGTTTTCCGACAAGGCGGCCTGCCTGGCGCTGGTGATTTCCAGTGCGCGGCGCAGCACGAAGAGATCTTCCAGATGGTCTTCGCTGACCTCTGAAACCACCACTCCGCGGCCCCGCTGAGGAACCGCCAATCCGTCGGCCACCAATCGGGCCAGGGCTTCGCGTACCGGAGTGCGGGAAACACCTAGTCGTTCCGACTGTTCAACCTCGGCAAGCACGGTTCCCGGGTGCAAGCGCCACTCGACGATGTCGGTGCGCAGGCTCTCGTAGACCTTGTCACTTGCTCTCATGCTTCGAGTGTATACACAAACCCAGTCAAATGGGGCAAAGCTCGGAAAATATTTTAGAAAAGTACGAAATATGTATACACGGATGTTGTGATTGTGTGACTGTAGTCATAGGCTTATGTATACGAGGACGAGTCCAGATATTTAACAGGACGCCGGGCAGCGACGCCCGACGCCGGAGGAGAACACCATGGCGCAGACCTACCGCCAGGCCTTTGATCAAGCGAGCACTGATCCGGAGACATTCTGGCTTGAGGCCGCCAAGGATATCCAATGGGATACGGTGCCGTCATCAGCCGTCGATGCTTCGCGCAAGCCGCTGTACAGCTGGTTCCCCGACGGCATGCTGAACCTGTCGGTCAATGCGCTGGATCGCCACGTGGCCGCCGGACGCGGCGACCAGGCCGCATTGATCTACGATTCGGCCATGCTCGGGACAGTCCAGACCTATACCTATGCGCAGCTGCTGCGCGAGGTCGAGATCTTCGCCGGCGTGCTGCTCGCACGCGGAGTCAAGACCGGGGACCGCGTGCTGATCTACATGCCGATGGTTCCGCAGGCCCTGGTCTCCATGCTTGCCTGCGCCCGCATCGGCGCGGTGCACTCGGTGGTCTTCGGCGGCTTCGCCCCCAAGGAACTGGCAGCGCGCATCACCGACTGCGCGCCGGTGGCCATCGTGGCAGCGACCGGCGGCATCGAGCCTTCGCGCCGCATCGAGTACCTGCCGGCCGTCGCCGAGGCGCTGAGCCTCGCCGAGCCTGCGGTCAAGGACGTCATCGTCGCGCACCGCGACGGCTTCGCCCACTCGATCGAGGAATACCACGGCAAGCCGATCAACGGGCAGGACATCAACTGGCTTGACTGGGACCAGCTGGCTGAAACCGCGCAGCCTGCCGCGCCGGTCTCGGTGCCGTCCACCCACCCGCTGTACGTGCTGTACACCTCCGGAACCACCGGCGCCCCCAAGGGCGTGGTGCGCGACACGGGCGGCTACGCCACCGCGCTGCAGTTCTCCATGAACGCCATCTACGACGTGCACCCGGGGGACACCATGTTCACCGCCTCGGACGTGGGCTGGGTCGTGGGACACTCCTACATCGTCTACGCGCCGCTGATCGCCGGCGCCACCACGGTGCTCTACGAGGGCAAGCCGGTGGGCACCCCGGATGCCGGCGTGTTCGGCCGCATCATCGCAGACCACAAGGTCACCACCATGTTCACCGCCCCGACCGCGCTGCGCGCGGTGCGCAAGGCGGATCCGACCGGCGGGTTGATGACCTCCCACGACCTGTCCAGCCTGCGGGCGCTGTTCGTGGCCGGCGAACGCCTTGACCCGGACACCTACCACTTCACCTCCGAGCTGCTGAACATCCCGGTGGTGGACAACTGGTGGCAGACCGAAACCGGCTGGCCGATCGCCTCCAACCCGCTGGGCCTGGAACAGCTTCCCGCCAAGGCCGGCAGCCCCACCACCCCGGTGCCGGGCTTCGACGTGCAGATCCGCGACGCCCTGGGCGAGGAGGTGCCCACCGGCGAGGAAGGCAACATCGTGGTGCGCCTGCCGCTGCCTCCGGGCGCCCTGGTCACCCTGTGGGGCGACGACCAGCGTTTCATCGACACCTACCTGAGCCAGCTGGAAGGCTACTACCTCACCGGCGACTCGGGTTTCCTGGACGAGGACGGCTACCTGTTCGTAATGGGCCGCACCGACGACGTGATCAACGTGTCGGGCCACCGGCTGTCCACCGGCGCCATGGAGCAGGTGCTCTCCAGCCACCCGGCCGTGGCCGAATGCGCGGTCATCGGCCTGGCCGACGCGCTCAAGGGCCAGCGGGCCAGCGGCTACGTGGTGCTCAAGTCCGGCGTCGAAGCCGACGAGGAAGCGCTGAAGAAGGAAATCGTGGCCCTGGTGCGTCAGCACATCGGCCCGGTGGCCGACTTCCGCGAGGTCACCGTGGTCGCCGCGCTGCCCAAGACCCGCTCGGGCAAGATCCTGCGCAAGACCATGCGCCAGATTGCCGACGGCAAGGAATACACCGTGCCTTCGACCATCGAGGACACCGCGGTGCTCGATGACCTGATGCCGCTGCTGCGTCCGGAAGCCTAGAGCCCGGCGACCCCGAAGCACCCGTGCCCTGCGTGCGAATCGTCGCAGGCAGGGCACGGGTGTTTAATCGGGGCGGAAGCCTCAGCTGACCGCGACGCCGAAGAGCAGGCCGATCAGGTAGGTGGCGGCCATGGTGGCCGAACCCATCAGGACATTGCGCACGATGGCCGGAACCAGCGGGGCGCCGCCCAGCCGCGCGCTGATCCAGCCGGTGAGGAACAGTCCCAGCACCACAGCCAACGCGGTGTTGATGATTTCGCTGCCGAAGGGCAGCAGGATCATGGCCAGCGGGATCAGCGCGCCGACGGTGAAGGCGATGAAGGAGGACAGCGCGGCATGCCACGGGCTGGTCAGCTCCTGCGGGTCGATGCCCAGCTCCACCTCCGCGTGCGCCGCCAACGCGTTGTGGCTGGTCAGCTCCCGGGCGACCTGCAGGGCCAGCTCTTCGGACAGCCCGCGCTGGCGGTACAGCCCGGCGAGCTCCTGAAGTTCCTCCTCCGGCTGCTCGCGCAGCTCGCGTTGTTCCTTGGCCAGCAGAGCGCGCTCGGTGTCCCGCTGGGTGCTGACCGAGACGTATTCGCCTCCGGCCATGGAGAAGGCGCCGGCGACCAGGGCCGCGATGCCAGCGGTGGCGATGGCTGCCAGATTGTTCGGGGTGGCCGCGGCGACACCCACCACCACGCCGGCCACTGACACGATGCCGTCGTTGGCGCCGAGCACTCCGGCGCGCAGCCAGTTCAGCCGCTGGCCCACGTTCTGCTCGCCGTGGGCTTCGCCGGGGTGCTGGATCGCGGAGATGATCTCCTGGTTTTCATTGCTCATACTGCCATCATGCGCCGTGGATCGGGCGCTGACAAGGATGGTTTGGCTTGGGTAAGTTTGGTATGGGTTACCTGCCGGAGAACGCGGACGCGGCCCTGTACTCGTATTCCGGGCGTCCGCGGGTGCCGTGCCGGGGCTGCTTGACCGCGGCCTTCGACTCGGCCAGGTGTTCCAGGTAGCGGCGGGCGGTGACCCGGGACATGCCCAGCTGGTCCGCCAGCTCGGTGGCGGAGAAGGCTGTGCCGGCGCTCGCATTCAGATGCTCGCTGATCTGCGCCAGGGTTTCGGGGATCAGCCCCTTGGGCAGCGTGGTGGAGGCGCTCGAAGTGCGCAGCGCGGAGAAGGCGGTGTCCAGGGCCGCCTGGCTGGCGTCCGGCCCGGTGGAGCGCATGGAGGCGATGAAGCGGCGGTGGTTTTCCAGCTTTTCGGCGAACACCGCGAAGGTGAAGGGCTTGATCAGGTACTGGGTGATGCCGGTGGCCACCGCCGAGCGCACCACCGCCAGGTCGCGCACCGCGGTGATGGCGATGATGTCGGTGGTCAGCCCGCGCCCGCGCATGCGCTTGGCCACGTCGATGCCGTGCAGGTCGGGCAGCGTCATGTCCAGCAGCACTAGGTCGAAGGGCTCGCCGGCCTGCACCGCGTCGGCCAGCAGGCTCAGCGCCTGCTGCCCGTTGCCCGCCACCGCTGCCGCGGTGAAGCCCTCGATGCGGTTGACGAAGGCCGCGTGGGCGGCGGCGGTGTCGGGTTCGTCGTCGACGACCAGCACCCGCAGCGGGTGCAGGGTTCCCGGCCCGGGGGTGTTCGCGGTCTGCATGGTGCCCATCGGCTCCTCCCGAAATCGTTGTGCCCTCGGCGCGGGCTAGCTGCGCGGGGTGAAGGGCAAGGTCACTGTGAAGATCGCCCCGGCGTCGTTGTCCACATTCATTGTGCCATCCAGGCGCAGCACCGCCTGCTGGACCAGGGCCAGCCCGAGCCCGCGCGGCTGCGCCCCGGACTTGGTGCTGACCCCGAAGCGCAGCAGGTTCTCCAGGAACTCGGGCTCGATGCCAGGTCCGGAGTCGGCCACCGAAATGATCAGCTCGTCGTCCAGTGCGGTGACCTCCACCCAGACCGTGGCATCCTCGGTGCCTACCGAGACGTCCAGCGCGTTGTCCAGCAGGTTGCCGACGATGGTGACGATGTCGGTGGCGGCGAACGCGTCGGTGGGCATCACGCCCTGCGCGCTGATGTCCAGCTGGATGCCGCGTTCGTGGGCCTGGGCGGCCTTGGCCACGAGCAGGCTGGAGAGGTAGACGTCGTCGATGCTGTGCACGATCGCGTCGGTCAGCTGCTGCGAGTGCTGCCGGTCGTCCACCGCGAAGGCCAGCGCCTGGTCGACCTTGCCGTTCTCGATCAGCGTGGCGATGGTGTGCAGCCGGTTGGCGTGCTCGTGGGTCTGGGCGCGCAACGCGGTGGAGAAGGTCTTCAGCGACTGCAGCTCGCCGGCCAGTTCCTGCACCTCGGTCAGGTCGCGCAGCGTGAGCACCTGCCCGGTCAGCGGCTGGATGCCGAACCAGCCGCGCCAGGAACCACCCACGCGCGGCAGGTTCGTATTGGTCAGCTTCGCCGGGCCTTGGGAAACTGACAGCACGGTGTGGGCGCCCAGATGGATTTCGTCCTTGCAGCTGCGCCCGGTGACCATCAGCTCGCGCAGGGTCTCGGGCATCTGCACTTCCTGCGGATCCATGCCCTCGCCGGGGACTTCTTCGGGCAAGCCCAGCAGCCGGGCCGCTTCCTGGTTGTACAGCACGATGCGGTGCCGACGGTCCAGCAGCACCAGCCCCTCGCGCACCGAGTGCAGGGCGGAGAAGTAGAACGCGTACAGCCGGCGCAGCCCGTGCGGGCCGAAACCCAGGGTGGCCTGGTTGACGTAACGGGAGAAGAACCAGGCGCTGAAGCCTGCCAGCAGCAGGGTCAGCGCGGAGACCAGCAGGATCTGCGGGATTTCGCTGCGGTAGATCAGCTGCAGGTTGTGCAGCGTGATGCCGGTGGACACCATGCCCACGAGCCTGCCCTGGTGGTAGACCGGGGCGATGGTGCGTACCGAGTTGCCCAGCGTGCCCACGGCCTGCTCGTTGTAGACCTCACCGTGCAGCGCCTGGCTGGTGGAGCCGGAATAGGGTCTGCCGATCTGCTCCGGGTCGGGGTGGGTGACGCGGATCCGGTCGGGGGTCATGATCGTGATGAAGTCCACCACCGGGGCGCGGTTCAGGATCTCGTTCGCATAGGGCTGCAGCTGTTCGGTGGGGTTCTTGCCCGCCAGGGCCTGGCTGACGAACGGGTCGTTGGCCAGGGTGATGGAGATGGCCGCCACCGTTGACTGCTTGTCCTCCAGGATTACCCGGTTCTGCTGCTGGTAGGTGGCGATCGCCAGCCCGGCGACCACCAGCAGCACCACGAGCATCTGCGCCGAGAAGATCAGCACCGCGAAGGACCAGCCGTCGCGGGTCAGCGGGGCCGGGTCGTTGCGGGAATCCAGCGGGCGGGGCAAGGGGTGATCGGCGAAATGATCGGTCAAGGCTTCCCCCTTCGCGTGGCCGCCGCGCGGCCGGCCGGCCGTGGCTGCACTGGTGTGCGTGACCAATATGAACTCAACGGAGATGAAAATCACGAAGGCGCGCACGATGGACATAACGATTCTACGGAATGCCGTCCGGCAACGACGCCGTCGCGGTTCCCACTCACAAGACAGGTCACTTTCATGGCTATCACCGAGCACGATTCGGCGGCATCCGATGCGCCGCAGCAGGCAAAGAAGAAGGACCGGACGCACTGGCTCTACATCTCGGTGATCGCCGCGGTGGTGCTCGGCGCCATCATCGGCCTGGTCGCCCCTGATCTGGGCAAGGCCCTGAAGCCGCTGGGCGACGGGTTCGTCGCCCTGATCAAGATGATCATCGCCCCGGTGATCTTCTGCACCATCGTGCTCGGCATCGGTTCCATCGCCAAGGCTGCGACCGTGGGCAAGGTCGGCGGCTTGGCGCTGCTGTACTTCATCGGCATGTCCACCTTCGCGCTGGCCCTGGGCCTGGTCGTGGGCAACATCATCCACCCGGGCGAGGGCCTTGATTTGCAGCCCTACGATCCGAACAAGCCGAAGACCGAAAACGGCACCGTCGACTTCTTCATGTCGCTGATCCCGGGATCCCTGCCGGTGCTGCCGACCCTGGTGGTCGCACTGTTCGTAGGTTTCGCGCTGCAGGGCATGGGCAAGAGTGGCGAACCGGTGCTGCACGGCATCCAGGCCATCCAGAAGGTCGTCTTCCGCATCATGATGATGATCATGTGGGTTGCGCCGATCGGTGCCTTCGGCGCCATCGCCGCCGTCGTGGGCGCCACCGGCTGGGCCGCCATCGGTTCCATGGCCATCCTCATGGGCGCGTTCTACCTGACCTGCATCATCTTCATCGTCTTCGTGCTGGGCACCATGCTGCGCCTGGTCACCGGCCTGAACATCTTCCTGCTGCTGAAGTACCTGGCCCGCGAGTACCTGCTGATCTTCTCGACCTCCTCCTCCGAGTCGGCCCTGCCGCGCCTGATCGCCAAGATGGAGCACGTGGGTGTCTCGAAGCCGGTGGTCGGCATCACCGTCCCGACCGGCTACTCGTTCAACCTCGACGGCACTGCCATCTACCTGACCATGTCGGCGCTGTTCGTCTCGACGGCCATGGGCATGCCGATGAACCTCGGTGAGCAGATCGGCCTGCTGGTCTTCATGATCATCGCCTCGAAGGGCGCAGCCGGCGTGACCGGCGCCGGCCTGGCCACCTTGGCCGCTGGCCTGCAGGCGCACCGCCCGGAGCTGCTCGGCGGCATGGGCGTGATCGTGGGCATCGACAAGTTCATGTCCGAGGCCCGAGCGCTGACCAACTTCACCGGCAACGCGGTAGCCACCTTGCTGATCGGCAAGTGGACCCACGAGGTAGACCTGGACCAGGCCAAGGCAGTGCTCTCCGGACAGCGCCCGTTCGACGAGGCGCTCATGGAAGAAAGCATGCACTAGCCGCCAACCGGCCACCAGCCTCGCAAGCATCCGCCCTCCCGCACCCAGCGGGAGGGCGGATGTTTCTCATTAACCGCCACTGGAACGCCGCTCTGCACAGGCCACGGGTTATGCACGGTGTGGAACTGAGATTGGCCGTGCGTTCACTCGCCGGGGTCCGGAATGACGCCGGGGCCGGCGATGACTATCCGATTGCCATCGGGATCTGCCAGCTGCAGGATCCGTGCCCCACCGCCCTGTTCCGGTCCGCCATGGACGAATCCCGCCTTGGATAGCCGAAGTGCCTCCGAATCGAGATTGGAAACTTCCAACACGACCGTAGAGCGGCCGGCGCGTTCAGGCTCATGCCAGACTTGAAGCCCGAACCCGTGACCGAGGTGCCATTCCAGCAGCCCATCCATCGGGCGGCGGTCCGGCTCGCGGGAAAGCAGTCTCATGTACCACTGCTCGGCGCGTTTTAGATCCGAAACCGTGCAATTGGCAAGCAAGCTTTTGAACATCCCAATCTCCTTTTGCGATGTGGCCATAGTGCAGTCGCCAATGATTCGAGCACTCGGGTACGTTGTCCGCAACGGTCCGTGCCCTCGCGAGGACCCCGAGTCCGGGGTTCGCTGCCTTTCGGAGCGTCGGAGAAAATACCCAGCGTCCATACAACATTTGAGTTAAGGTTCAAGGTAAAGGCTCGCCGTGAAAAAGTTGAAAATACGCCGAATGTCCCTCCCGCCCGATAACCTTTAAATGAGCCGAAAGCTCGAAGTTTTTGTCAGGAATAACGGGAAGTGTGGTTGACCCATCGTGAGCGAGGAACAGGCAAGCAAGGTCCGCGGTGCCGGGATGCTCAAGGAGCCCCGCCCGGTGGGCCCCACCGGCAAACCACTCTCGGAATTCCCCGTACCCGCCGCCCTGCCGTCCCACGGCCCGGCACGCGTCATCGCCATGGTGAACCAGAAAGGCGGGGTGGGCAAAACCACCTCGACCATCAACCTGGCCGCAGCGCTCGCCGAGTACGGCCGCAAGGTGCTGCTGGTGGACTTCGACCCGCAGGGCGCGTTGTCCGCGGGCTTCGGCACCAACCCGCATGAAATGGACGTCACCGTCTACAACGTGCTGATGGACCGCAATGTGAAGATCACCGACGCGATCCGCCAGACCGATGTGGAGAACATCGACCTGCTCCCGGCGAACATCGACCTGTCCGCCGCCGAGGTGCAGCTGGTCAACGAGGTCGCCCGCGAGCAGGTGCTCGAACGCGCGCTGCGCCACGTGATCGACGACTACGACGTGGTGCTCATCGACTGCCAGCCATCCCTCGGCCTGCTGACCATCAACGCGCTGACCGCCGCCCACGGCGTGATCATCCCGCTGACCGCCGAATTCTTCGCACTGCGCGCCGTGGCCCTGCTGATGGAAACCATCGACAAGGTCAAGGACCGCCTGAACCAGGTGCTGGAACTCGACGGCGTGCTGGCCACCATGTACGACGCCCGCACCCTGCACAGCCGCGAGGTCATCACCCGCCTGGATGAGGCTTTCGGCGACAAGCTCTTCGAAACCGTCATCAAGCGCACCATCAAGTTCGCCGACGCGAACGTGGCCGCAGAGCCGATCACCTCCTACGCCGCCAACCACCCCGGCGCGGAGGCCTACCGCAACCTGGCCCGCGAGCTGATCTGGCGTGGTGGTGCCCCGTAATGAGCACCATGCTCAGCGAGGACCAACGCGAACAAACCGCCACCGGCACCCCCGACGAAAGCCCCGACACGGGCCAGGGGGAATCGGCTGGCGGTTTTCGCCTTGCCCTGGCAAATTTCAACGGGCCCTTTGACGTCCTGCTGCACCTGATCACCAAACGCGAACTGGACATCACCGAGGTGGCGCTCGCCGAAGTGACGGACGAATTCATCGCCTACCTGCGCGAGCTGCAGGACAGCAGTCGCGAAGCCGGCAGCGACGGGATGAAGATCCTGGATGAAACGACCGAATTCCTGGTCGTCGCCTCCACGCTGCTCGATCTGAAGGCCGCCCGGCTGCTGCCGCGCGGGGAAATGGCCGACGAGGAGGACTTCGAGCTGCTCGAAGCCAGGGACCTGCTGTTTGCGCGGCTGCTGCAGTACAAGGCGTTCAAGCACGCCGCCGCCTTCCTGGGGGAGCGCTACGAGTCCGAAGGCTCGCGCCGTCCGCGCGAGGTGGCGCTGGAGCCGGAATTCGCCGCGCTGCTGCCCGAGCTGATCTTCTCGATCGGCCCCGAACGCTTCGCCCAGATCGCCGCCGGCGCGCTGGCGCCGAAGCCCGAGCCGATCACCGAAGTGGGGCTCGGCCACCTGCATGGAGCGAACGTCACCATCGCCGCCGAGGCGGAGTCCATCGCGGAACTGCTGGCCGCGCACGGGGCCATGGACTTTACCGCGCTGGTCGCCGACGCCGCCGAGCATCTGGTGGTCGTGGTGCGTTTTCTGGCATTGTTGGAGATGTTCAGGCAAAAGGTCATCAGCTTCGAGCAGCTGGACCCGCTCGGCCCGCTGCAGATCAGCCTGGCCGGGGAGTCTGACTTCGACGCCGACGCGGTGCAGGACGACTACGAGGGGAGTGGTGAGGCGGATCATGAGTGAGATTGCACCCATTGACCAGCTTCCCGGAGGCCTGGAATCGGGGCTCGAAGCGGTGCTGATGGTCGCAGATACCCCCGTATCCTCGGCGCGTTTGGCCGAAATCTTCGAGGTGCCGGTACCCCGGATCGCTGCCGCCTTGGAGAACCTGGCGAACGAGTATGATAGTAAGGATCGCCCGCGCGGATTTGAACTGCGACGCGTCGCCTCCGGGTGGCGCTTCTATTCGCGGGCCGATTATGCCGATTTCGTCTCCAGTTATGTGCTCGACGGGCAAACAGCACGCCTGTCACAGGCCGCCCTAGAAACCCTGGCTGTCATCGCTTACCGACAGCCGGTCTCGCGTGGACGTATTTCGGCGATTCGAGGTGTCAACGTCGATTCGGTGGTGCGCACACTGCTCACCCGCGGATTGATCACGGAGTATCCGGAGATGGGCGATGGTGGAGCGACGCTCTACCAAACGACCGAATACTTCCTGGAACGACTGGGACTGGGCTCGCTCCAGGAGCTGCCCGCGCTGTCCCCGTATCTGCCCGGGGTGGCCGATCTCGAATCGCTGGATTCGGCAACCTACGACGACTAGGCAATGCAGCTGTGCAGCATTGCCCGACAGGACCAACGACGCCTAGGCCCACCGGCCGCAGGCGCGCGAATACGTAACAGCAAGGGACAAGTCTTAGCATGAGCAGGGGATCCTCCTCCGGCCGCAACCCACGCGGCAACAATTCAAACTTCGGCAAGCCAGCCGGTTCCCGTTCGGGACAGGGCGGCAAGCCCGGCGCCGGCGGCAAGTCCTTCGGCAAGACCGGTGGACGCCCGGGCTCCGGCCCGGCCAAGCCCTACGGCAAGCCGGCCGACTCCAAGCCCTACGGCAAGTCCGCGGGCGCCAAGTCCGGTGGATCCAAGCAGGCCGGCGGCTCGGCCAAGCGCAACACCTCGGCGGCGCGCAAGAACTCCGAGCGCGCCTTCTCCAAGGAGCGCTTCGGCAACTCGGTGCCGACCAACTACGCCCGCCCGACCCAGCGCGCCCGCGCCCAGGCCCGCGCCGAGAGCCAGGCCGCCCGCGCCCAGTACGGCGAGTTGATGGACGGCGTGCGCCTGCAGAAGGCCATGGCCAACGCCGGGGTCGCTTCGCGCCGCGTCTGCGAGGAGATGATCCTCGAAGGCCGCGTGGAGGTCAACGGCAACCTGGTCGTCGAGCTGGGCACCCGCATTGACCCGGCGAAGGACTCCATCCACGTGGACGGCATGCGCATCCAGCTGAACAAGGCCGCCCGCTACTACGTCTTCAACAAGCCCAAGCACGTCATGTGCACCATGGACGACCCCGAGGGCCGCCGCACCATTGCGGACTACTTCAAGAACGAGCACCTCTCCCAGCGCCTGTTCCACGTCGGCCGCCTGGACTACAAGACCGAGGGCCTGCTCATCCTGACCAACGACGGGGAGCTGGCCAACCGCCTGCAGCACCCGAAGTACGAGGTCCCCAAGACCTACCTGGTGCAGGTCCCCGGCCCGCTGCCGCGCTCCGTGGGCAAGCAGCTGCGCGACGGCGTCAAGCTGGAGGACGGCTGGATCAAGGTCGACGACTTCAAGCTGATCGACCAGTCCCCGAAGCACGTGATGGTGGAAGTGACCCTGCACTCGGGCCGCAACCGCATCGTGCGCCGCATGTTCGACGCCGTGGGCCACCCGGTCGAGCGCCTGGTGCGCGTGGCCATCGGCCCGATCCAGCTCGGCGACCAGAAGCAGGGCGTCATCCGCTCCCTGGGCAACCAGGAAGTCGGCCACCTGATGAAAATGGTGGGGATGTAGCCCATGGCCACCTCACACCTCGCCGGGCCGGTGCTGGTCATCGGCACCGGACTGCTGGGCACCTCCGTGGGACTGGGGCTGCGCGCCAAGGGCGTGAGCGTCTACCTGCAGGACATTTCGCCGACCGCCCAGGGCGTGGCCCAGGACATCGGCGCCGGCGTGGTGCTGCACGGGGAGAAGATCGCTCCGGAGCTCGTGGTCATCGGCGCACCGCCGGACGTCACCGCCCGTCTGGTCGGCGACGCCCTGCTGGCCTACCCGAACGCCACCGTGGTGGACATCGCCAGCGTCAAGGGCTCGATCCTGGACGCGGTGCTTGCCGACGAGCGGCTGGGCGAGGCGGAAACCTCGCGCTACGTGGGCACCCACCCGATGGCCGGACGCGAGAAGTCGGGCCCGGCCGCCGCCCGCGGCGAGCTGTTCACCGCCATGCCGTGGGTCATCTGCGCACACCAGAACGCGCAGCCGGACCGCGTCATTGCCGCCGAATCGCTGGCCATCGACCTGGGCGCGACCATGCACCGCATGTCGGTGACCGAGCACGACGAGTCGGTGGCGCTGATCAGCCACTTCCCGCAGGCCGCCAGTTCGATGATCGCCTCCCGGCTGCTGAACGCCGAGGGCCACCAGCTGGCCCTGGCCGGCAATGGGCTGCGCGACACCACGCGCATCGCCGCCAGCGACGAGAAGCTGTGGATCCAGATCTTCGCGCACAACTCCAAGGCGCTGATCCCGATCCTGACCGGCATGAAGGAAGACCTGGACCGGCTGATCAACACCCTGCAGCACCCGGAGGAACCCGGCGCGCTGCTTGACCTCTCGCAGCTGATGACCGAGGGCAACGCCGGCCGCGCCCGCATCCCGGGCAAGCACGGCGCCCCGCCGCAGGCCTTCGCCCTGGTCACCGTGGTCGTGGATGACAAGCCCGGGCAGATCGCCGCGCTGCTGGCGCAGATCGGCGAGGCCGGGATCAACATCGAGGACCTGCGCATGGAGCACTCCGCGGGCCATCAGGTCGGACTGGTGGACGTCTCGGTGCTGCCGGGGCGCCGAGACGAACTGATAAACGCATTGATTTTCAACGGATGGAAGGTTGCCCAGTGAGCATCGAGAACAACCAGGACCTCGCGGACGCCAAGCTCGTCGTCGCCATCGACGGACCCAGCGGTTCGGGCAAGTCCTCGGTGTCCAAGGCAGTGGCCCGCAAGCTGGGCGCTGCCTACCTTGACACCGGAGCGATGTACCGGGCGATCACCTACTCGGTGCTCGCTGACGGCACCGACCTGGCCGACGCCGCCGCCGTGGCCCAGGCAGTGCGCGACGCCAAGCTGAGCATCTCGGTGGACCCGGACGCCGAACTGGTGGTCATCGGGGACACCGACGTGACCGCCGCCATCCGCGAACCGCGCATCTCCGAGCAGGTCTCCACGGTTGCCACCAACTTGGAGGCCCGCGCCGAACTGGTGCGCCGCCAGCAGGAGATTATCGCTGCGAACACCCGCATCGTGGCCGAGGGCCGCGACATCACCACCGTGGTCGCCCCCCACGCCCACGCCCGCATCCTGCTCACCGCGTCCGAGGAGGCGCGCCTGCGCCGCCGCGGACTGCAGCTGGGCGGCACCCAGAACGACGCGCAGCTGGCTACCCAGGTGCTGGCGCGCGACGCCAAGGACTCGACCGTGGTGAACTTCACCCAGGCCGCGGACGGCGTGATGACCGTGGATTCCTCGGACCTGGATTTCGAACAGACCATTGCCGCCGTGCTCGACGCCGTCGAGACCGCCACCACCAACTAGCCACGAGCTGGTGCCCATCCTCGGCGAGAGCCGA
Source organism: Glutamicibacter soli (assembly GCF_003309065.1). GTDB lineage: Bacteria > Actinomycetota > Actinomycetes > Actinomycetales > Micrococcaceae > Glutamicibacter > Glutamicibacter soli. Next base: position 30,265 of record NZ_POAF01000008.1, read on the forward strand.
TGAAGATTACCGATCGCTGTGAAGGGAAAATCATGAGCGAGAACAACTCCACCCACGACGAGGAATACATCCCCGTTGGAGACGACGATATCGCCGAGCGCCTTGCCGAACTGAGCGAAGAAGACGCCGCGATTCGCACCCAGGCCCTGCTTTCGGGCCTGGACGACTACGACCTGGACGACGAGGACGCCGCGTTGCTCGCGGGCCTGGACGAGTACGACGAGGATGAGAAGGACGTTGTCATCCCGCCGGTGCTCGCCGTCATCGGGCGCCCCAACGTGGGCAAGTCCACCCTAGTCAATCGCATTATCGGCCGCCGCGAAGCGGTCGTCGAAGACACCCCGGGCGTGACCCGCGACCGCGTGTCCTACTCCGCCGAGTGGATGGGACGCCCGTTCACCATTGTGGACACCGGTGGCTGGGAGCACGATGCCAAGGGCATCCACGCCTCCGTGGCCGAGCAGGCCGAGATCGCCGCCGACGTGGCCGACGCCATCATGTTTGTGGTCGACTCCCATGTGGGGGCCACCGCCACCGACGAGGCAGTGGTGAAGATGCTGCGCCGCAAGGGCAAGCCGGTCTTCCTCGTGGCCAACAAGGTCGACGACTTCAACCAGGAAGCCGAGGCCGCAGTGCTCTGGGGCCTGGGCTTCGGCCAGCCGTGGCCGGTTTCCGCGCTGCACGGCCGCGGCACCGCCGACCTGCTGGACGCGGTCATGGAGAAGCTGCCCACCCACTCGGCCTACGGGGGAGTCATCCCCTCCGGCGGCCCGCGCCGCATCGCGCTGATCGGCCGCCCGAACGTGGGCAAGAGCTCGCTGCTGAACAAGCTCGCAGGCTCCGAGCGCGTGGTGGTCGACGACTACGCGGGCACCACCCGCGACCCGGTGGACGAACTGGTCGAACTGGGCGGGGAAGTCTGGCGCTTCGTGGACACCGCGGGCATCCGCCGCCGTCAGCACATGGCCGTCGGCTCGGACTACTACGCCTCGCTGCGCACCCAGTCAGCCCTGGAGAAGGCCGAGGTCGCCGTGGTGCTGCTGGCCGCGAACGAAACCGTGTCCGAGCAGGACGTGCGCATCATCCAGCTGGCCATCGAGGCCGGCCGCGCGCTGGTGGTGGTCTTCAACAAGTGGGACGAGGTGGATGAGGACCGCCGCTACTACCTGGAGCAGGAAATCGACCGCGACCTGGCCCACATCCACTGGGCGCCGCGGGTGAACATGTCGGCCAAGACCGGCTGGCACAAGGACAAGATGATCCCGGCGCTGCACACCGCGCTGGAATCCTGGGACAAGCGCATCCCGACCGGCAAGCTCAACGCCTTCCTGGGTGAGCTCGTCGCGGCCCACCCGCACCCGGTGCGCGGCGGCAAGCAGCCACGCATCCTGTTCGGCACCCAGGCTTCGGCCCGCCCGCCGAAGTTCGTGCTGTTCACCACCGGATTCCTGGATCCGGGCTACCGCCGCTTCATCACCCGTCGCCTGCGTGAGACCTTTGGTTTCGACGGCAGCCCGATCGAAGTATCGATGCGAATCCGCGAACGCCGCGGCCGCAACAGGTAACGGTTCGAAAAGTCCACCCGACTTGGTGTAGGCTTATCTAGGAGCTTTTCGCAGACGGCACCCTTGGTTCTCACGACTTGGGGATAACGGCTGCGAAGGCATCGGGCTATGGCGCAGCTTGGTAGCGCGCCTGACTGGGGGTCAGGAGGTCGCAAGTTCAAATCTTGTTAGCCCGACCAGCGGATCAACCCCGGCGAGATTCTCGCCGGGGTTTTTCATGCCCGAAAACTGCCCGCCGAGCAAGGGAAAAACGATGCGCCGCAGATTCATGCAGGTCGACGTGTTCAGCCGAGACCCGTACAAGGGCAACCCGCTGGGGGTCGTGCTGGACGGCGAAGGGCTGGACACCGCGCAGATGCAGGACTACTCCAGCTGGTCCAACCTCTCCGAGGTCACCTTCGTGCTGCCGCCCAGCGACGGGCGCGCGGATTTCCGTTTCAGGATCTTCGCCGGCGAGCAGGAGTTCCCCTTCGCCGGCCACCCCACCCTGGGCACGGTGAAAGCCTGGCTGGCCGCCGGCGGGAGACCGCAAAACGCTGCCGAGGTGATCGCCGAATGCCAGACGGGCCCGGTTCCCGTGCGGGTGCAGGACGAGCTGCTGTTCTTCCAGAGCCCTGCGTTGCTGCGCTCCGAGGCGCTGGAGGAGGCAGAAGTCCGGAAGATCAGCGAGATCCTGGGCATCGACGCCGAGGCGATCACCGCCGCCTTCTGGGCAGACAACGGTCCGGGGTGGCGCGCGGTGCTGTTGGAGGACGCCGACGCGGTGCTGGCGCTGGCGCCGGATGCGTCGCGCCATCCCGGCATGTGGAAGATCGGGGTGCTGGGACCGCTGGAGTCCGGTGGCTTCGAGGTCCGCGCGCTGAAGTTCGCCGACGGCGTCTTGCGCGAAGACCCGGTCACCGGGAGCCTGAACGCCGCCGCGGCCGAGTGGCTCGTCGCGCACCAGCTGGCCGAAGTCCCGTTCTGCAACCGCCAGGGCACCGTGCTGGGCCGTCGCGGACTGGTTCGATTCCAGCAGGAGGACGGAACCTTGTGGACCGGAGGCGCAACCCACGTGCTGATCGACGGCCAAATAGAGCTCTGAGCACCGCGGCGGCAGTCCTGCCGGATTCAGGCCTGGCTGGTGTCAAGCTCCTCGGTTCTGGCCACCACGCTCACCTCGGTTCCCAGCACGGACACCGTCACGGACTTCAGCGACGGATCGCCAAACTCTTCCAGCAGCCGCAACGCGAAATATTTCAGATCCCGATCCGTGGTGGGTTCCGAGCCGTTCACACTCAGTTCCAGCTCGCCGGGCTTCGAGGCTCCCCAGCTGACGATCTGGCGTTCGGCGGTCCCCGGCATCCACAGCTGCACCGAGGAATCATCGCGCAGCCAATAGGCTTCCATCAGCTGGTCCGCCCAGCGTTGGCCCTCAACGGCTTCGCCGCGTTTCCGCTCCAGCTCGGTCTGCTCTTTGGGGGATACCGCCGGGGCCGTGGGCGAACTCGGCTCGAACTCCAGCGGCGCGCAACCAACCAGGGCGCAGACGAGCAGCAGGACGCTGGGAACTGCGAGCCTGCGCATTGAACCTCCTGGATTGCCGCACTCTGAATTCTAGTTGCCGCACGCTCTCATTGCCCGCGCCAGCGGCTGAGAGTAGGCTGAATCCATGGGTACGTTGCATCATTAAGACTGCCGCCGCGTTGAGCCGTGCTCCGCGATGGACAGTTCTGATCCGCCGCAGGTCACCTGCGGCGGCACCCTTGAACGTACCGGTTCCGCCTGATTCGCGGGCCGCCAGCAGATGACGGATGGCCATGACCCGACAACACGACCCCTCGAATATCCCTGCGGCTGAGCAGGCCGCGGTGCCCTCAGCGGAATTCACCTGCCAACTTCTGGACCTGAGCGTGAGCTTCGGCGACCGCGACGTCCTGGAAAACATCGACTTAGCGATCGGACCGGCCGATCGGATCGCGGTGCTCGGCGACAACGGCTCGGGAAAATCAACGCTCCTGCGTGTATTGTCAGGCACGCTTGCGCCTGACCGCGGTGAGCGGCGCGCCACCGTGCCCGGCGCCATCGCCTACGCCGCGCAGAATCCGCAATTACCTGGCACCGCCAGCATCGCCGAGGTCATCGACTCTTACCATCACCGGCTGCGGCAGCTGGAAGAACTGATCGGCGCCATCGGGGCCCGGCTCGCGCAAGCCGAAGACGCCGAGGCTGAACGGCTGCTGGCCCAGCTCCAGCTGGTGACCGACCTGTACGAGGCGGCCGACGGATACTCCGTCGGTCCGCGGCTGGACAGTTCGTTGCAGCAGCTCGGGCTCGGAGGCATTCCCCGAGGGACGCCGGTTGGCACGTTGTCCGGGGGCCAGCGCTCGCGGTTGGCGCTGGCCTGCGTGCTCAGCTCCGGTGCGCAACTGCTGCTGCTCGACGAACCGACCAACGACCTCGATGACACCGCGCTGCACTGGCTGGAAACCACGCTCCGGCGGCACCGCGGCGCACTGGTGCTCGTCAGCCACGATCGAGTCTTCCTGGAGCGTTTCGCCCGGCGCATCATCCTGGTCGAAAACCGCGGCCTGACAGCCTACGGCGACGGCTACCGGGGATTCCTGCGGGCCAAGGCCGCCGAACGGGCCGCCGCCATCGCCGCCTTCGACAGCTGGCGCGACGAGCTTGAACGCTCCGAAACCCTGGTCGCGAAGAACGCCGCACGCGTGGCGGCCATCCCGCGAAAGCAGGACAAAGCTGGTTTTGGGCACGGCTCCTTCAGGCTGCGCAGCAGGGACCACGGATCAACCAGCAGGATCCGGCAGGCAAAATCCCGGATCGAAGAACTTGAGTCAAACCCCGCGCCCAGGCCGGCGGAACAACTCGAATTCAGGATGCCGCACGGCGGGGACACCCCCGAAGAACCGCGGCAGCCCTTGCTACACTCCACCGGTGCGGCGCGGCGGGGAGTCCCGCGGCTCGTTCTTGGCGAAATGACGCTGGCCGCGGGGGACCGCTGGCTTGTGGGCGGACCCAACGGCGCCGGCAAAACCACGCTGCTGAAGGTGCTGGCCGGAGAGCTGCCCGTAGAGCGAGGCCTGGTCAGCCGCCGGGAAGGGCTGCGCATCGGATGGCTGCGGCAGGAACTCGGCAAGCTGCCCGGGGAAACCGTGATCGAGGCGTTCGCCGCCGCGCTGGGGATCTACCAGGACGAGGCGGTGTCGCGGATTTTCACGCTCGGGCTCTTCGCCCCGCGCGATCTCTTTGTGCACCCCAGGGCGCTGTCAGCCGGACAACGCCGCCGTCTCGAACTGGCCATCGCGGTCAGCCGGGAAGCGGACCTGCTGCTGTTGGACGAGCCGACCAACCACCTTTCTCCGGACCTGGTCGAGCAGTTGGAAGATGCGGTGGCGGATTATCCCGGAGCCGTTGTCACAGTGACCCACGACCGACGCTGGAGGGAAAAGCAAGGTGTGCATCGCGGTGTCCGGTTCCTTGAAGTCAAGCAGGGACGGGTGCGCTTCGACCGATGAACCGCTGGTGCCTGCATGGCGCCCGCCTTTTGTGAAGTGTCTTGTTGTGCCTTGGTTCACGCCTCGGCTACAGTAATAGTGCGATATGAGAACGTCGCGTTCGATTATTGAACATATGATTTGCTCGACTCAGCTGAATGGGGAGAAACAGTGCAGTTTCATCACAATGGATACGTCTCGGAAGATCCGCGCATCAAGCCTGCGGCGGGGACCGGAATTGACCGGCCCGTCGATCTTCCCGACACCATGGACGTGCTCATTGTGGGTGCAGGCCCGGCCGGCATCATCACCGCAGCCCAGCTCTCCCAGTTCCCGGACGTGCACACCCGCATCATCGACCGCCGTCCGCACCGCCTGCAGATCGGCCAGGCCGACGGCATCCAGTCGCGCACAGTAGAGACGTTCCAGGCCTTCGGCTTCGCTGAGAGCATCACCGCCGAAGCCTACCGCATCACCGAAACCACCTTCTGGAACCCGGACCCGCAGAACCCAAAGCACATCATCCGTACCGACCGCACCCCGGACGACGCGAGTGGTGTCAGCGAATTCCCCCACCTGGTGGTGAACCAGGCTCGCGTCATCGACTACTTCGCCGACTTCGCCCGGAACTCATCCGCGCGCATCGAACCGGACTACGGCTGGGACTTCGAGACCCTGGTGATCGAAGACGAGGGGGAGTACCCGGTCAAGGTCACCGTCACCGGAACCGGAGAGAACAACCAGGGGCAAAGCCGCGAGGTCCGCGCCAAGTACGTGGTCGGTGCGGACGGCGCCCGCAGCGGGGTGCGCCGTTCCATCGGCGCGACCTTGTCGGGCGACAAGGCGAATCACGCGTGGGGCGTCATGGACACCTTGGCCCTGACCGATTTCCCGGACGTGCGCACCAAGTCGGCCATTCATTCGAGCAACGGGTCGATCCTGCTGATCCCGCGCGAGGGCGGCCAGCTGTTCCGCCTCTACGTCGACCTGGGCGAGGTAGCGGAAGACGACAACGGAAAGGTGCGGCAGACCTCGCTGGATGAGATCATCCAGCGCGCGCGGGCGATTCTGCAGCCCTACACGCTGGACGTGAAGAACGTTGCCTGGCACAGCGTTTACGAGGTCGGTCACCGCCTCACCGACCGCTTCGACGATGTGCCGCTGGAGGAGATCGGAATGCGGGATCCTCGGGTCTTCATTGCCGGCGACGCCTGCCACACGCACTCGGCCAAGGCGGGCCAAGGCATGAACGTGTCCATGCAGGACGGCTTCAACCTGGCCTGGAAACTGGGCTACGTGCTCAGCGGACGGTCCCCGCAAAGCTTGCTGTCCACGTATTCCGCCGAGCGCAAGGTCATCGCCAAGGACCTGATCGATTTCGACAAGAAGTGGTCCTCGCTGATGGCCGCAAAGCCCGAGGAGCTCGAAGGCGAGGAAGGCGTCGCCGAATTCTACGTCCGCACCGCTGAATTCCCGGCCGGCTTCATGACCGAATACCAGCCGTCGGAGCTGACTGCCGTGAACGAGTTCCAGCACCTGGCCACGGGATTCCCGGTGGGCAAGCGCTTCAAGTCGGCCGAGGTCATGCGGCTTGGTGACAACAACCCGGTGCACTTGGGCCACCACCACCGCGCCGACGGCCGCTACCGCATCTACGTCTTCGCCGACCAGGCGGCGGCCGGTGCCGTATCGGCCGTGGCGAAACTGTCGGACTGGCTGCTGGACTCGGAGGATTCGCCCTTGCGACGCTTCACTCCGGCCGGCGCCGACATAGATTCGATTTTCGACGTCAAGGTCATCTACCGCCAGGACTACACCACCATCAACCTCAATGACGCGCCAGCGGTCTTCCGCCCGCACTGCGGCCAGTTCGGCCTGATGGACTACCAGAAGGTGTACACGGCGCTGGAAGGCAACAGCATCTTCGCCCAGCGCGGCATCGCCGACGAGGGAGCCATCGTGATCGTGCGACCCGACATGTACGTGGCCAACATCCTGCCGCTGCAGGCAACCGACCAGCTGCGCGACTTCTTCACCCCTGTGCTGCGCGAACAGCGCTAGGTCAGAAGCGGGCCAGCGGGTGCCTCAGGGCTCCCGAGGGCCCGCTTCGGAATTTTTACGCCCGGCCGGGAGTTGATTCTTGACGAAGGCAATCCATCAAGGGGAAACATGAGCCAGGAATTTTCGTTCAACCTGCAGAACGTCGTCGAATCGGACATGGCCTGTGTCGACGGCGTGTGCTTTGTACCCGCTGCTACGACTGGAGCTGCGGAAGAAGATAGTCCCGCAGCACCACCGCGTGATTGACCTCTTCGTTTTTCGCTCCGTAAACAAACGTCACCGTCGGGTGCTGCGCTAGCAGCTCCAGGAATTCGTCCACCGCAGGATTCTGGTTCAGCTCCTGCCGGTAGTGTTCGGCGAACTCGGAGAACCGCTCAGGGTCGTGGTGCCAGGCCTTGCGCAGCTCCGAGCTCGGAGTCACCGCCTTGGCCCATTTCTCGATTTCCAGTTGCTGCTTGGTCAAACCACGAGGCCAGAGGCGATCCACCAGAATCCGGTAGCCATCTGAATCCGAAGGATCCGCATAGGCACGCTTCAGGAGAATCCTGGTCATGACGCTCACCCTTTCACTACGCACCACGGGGCCCGCGGATGTTTTGGACCCCGAACCATCTCCAATACTTGCATGATCCCACGAATGAGCATGGGGGGAGCTGGAAATATCGGCTTTTCTGTTATCGCCGACCTCTTGAGTAGGCTAATCTGGAAATAGTTTGGTAGAGCGTATCGAACTAATGTTGATTCAAGGTCGTCTTGCACGAACTTAACGCAGAACTTCTGGAGGACCACAAATGTCGGAAAATGGGCCGGTAACCCCGCACAACGAGTCTGCGTCCGAGACGACCAATATTTCGCTTCCCTCGTTCCAGAGCTCCTCCGAGCCTGCCGTCATCTACACGCTGAGCGAGGATGAAAAGCGCGCCGTCGCCGCGCTCCCGTCCGGCTCCGCACTGCTGGTAGCCCACACCGGACCGAACAAGGGCGCCCGCTTCCTGCTGGACACCGACGAAAGCATCGCCGGCCGCCACCCGAACGCTGACATCTTCCTTGACGACGTCACGGTCTCGCGCCGCCACGCCAAGTTCACCCGCACCGAGAAGGGCTTCACGCTGACCGATATCGGTTCGCTGAACGGCACCTACATCAACGGCGACCGCATAGACTCCATTACCCTGACCAACGGTGTCCAGGTTCAGATCGGGAAGTTCCGACTCAATTTCTACCAAAGCGTGCCTAACCTTTAAACTGGTTCAGTTAGAGGTCTTGTTGCCTGCATCGATCGCGCCGGCAACCACGTAATCATCGAGGTGTTAGTTCTTTGCCGATGTTCAATGCAGCCAGTAGCCCACGACTCGAGGCGATCCGTCACGAGGGCGTGCGGCAGGCTGCGCTCAACATCGGCGAGGTGCTGGCCGAGCTCAAGGATGAATTTCCGCGGGTCACCGCCTCGAAGATCCGCTTCCTCGAAGACAAGGGCCTGATCATCCCGCAGCGCACCTCGGCGGGCTACCGCAAGTACAGCGCTAGCGATGTCAGCAGGCTGCGCTTCATCCTGTCCGTACAGCGCGACCAGTACCTGCCATTGAAGGTCATCAAGGACCATCTGGACGCCCTGGACCGCGGCGAAGCCCCGGCAGCACTGCCAGGCGGCGCTCCGGTGGCGCCGGTCGCCGTCGGCAAGGACATGGCCGAAGCCGTGGAAAACCATTCCCGCTCGGTATCCATGGCGGAATTGCAAGGAATCACCGGTGCCAGCGAGACACTCATCCACGACCTGATGAAGTTCGGGCTGATCGAGACGCAGGGCGGACTGTTCGATTCCAACGGCATCCGCATCACCAAGTCTGCAGTCCAGCTTTCCAACCACGGCATCGAGCCGCGCCACCTGCGCCAGTTCCGCACCGCTGCTGAACGCGAATTCTCGCTGATCGAATCGATCGTGGGCAACGAGCTACGCAAGCCCGAAGTATCCGCCAGGGCGCGGGCTGCCGAAGAAGCCCAGGAAATTTCACGCCAGTGCCTGGAGCTGCATGAAGCTCTGGTGCAGCGTGCTATTTCCCAGATCGATCGCTAAGCTGAAGTCAGCAACGAGTTTTCAACCCTCAGGGGGCTATCATGCTGGATCTGGAGTTTGCGGGAATCCGCATTCAACTGCCGGCGAATCAACCGCTGCTGCTGCTTAAGCAACACGAAAAAGAACTTTATCTGCCGTTGTGGATCGGTGCACCCGAAGCATCGGCCATCGCGATGTCGGAGCAGGGGCTGACCCCTCCGCGCCCCATGACCCACGATTTGATGATCAACGTCTTCGAAGCGCTGGGCATCACCCTGGACCGGGTTGAAATCATTTCGGTCCAGAACGCCGTCTTCGCCGCCGAACTCGTGCTCTCCAACGGCAAGCGCGTGGACTCCCGATCTTCCGACGCGGTAGCCCTGGCGGTGCGCGTGCAGTGCCCCATCAAGTGCACCGAAGAGGTCATGCAGGAAGCCGGAGTCATCATCGAAGGGGCCGCAGAAGACGAAGAAGCCCCGGAAGAGCAGATGCGCGAGTTCCGTGAATTCCTCGACAACATCGACCCGGAAGACTTCTCCTCCTAGCCCGCCAGACCGACTTTGCCGCTTGGCATCCGGACTGCTGTGCTGCGGGAGGTCGCCGGTAAATTCCGACACGCCTTAAAGTTAAACTTGAAGGTCTTTGACCCGGGTTGAATATGGCCGTACCGTCATTGCATAGGGATATTTTTCGCTCACCCGGTTTCGTGGTCGTTCATCACTCGCACCCTGCCGGACGGCGAATATTTTGACACTCGCAAACGGTACGTGCTTACACGCAAGGAGCAATTGGATGGAGACAAGCCAGACAGGCCCACATCACGGGGCTCGCGGCGGCGTTCAGCGATCCAATGCCCAAGGCCTGCTCTTCACGGATGACCTGCCGCAACTGGACGAGCACGCGGGCTACCGCGGGCCAATCGTCTGCAAGGCCGCAGGAATCACCTACCGGCAGCTCGACTACTGGGCCCGCACCGGGCTCGTCGAGCCAGCCGTGAGGGGCGCCAAGGGATCGGGCAGCCATCGGCTGTATTCGTTCCGCGACATCCTAGTCCTCAAGGTCGTTAAGCGCCTGCTGGACACCGGGGTATCACTGCAGCAGATCCGCACTGCGGTCCTTCACTTGCGTGAACGCGGTGTTGAAGATCTTGCACAGATCACCCTGATGAGCGATGGTGCCTCGGTCTACGAGTGCACCAGCGCCGACGAGGTCATCGACCTCGTCCAGAAGGGGCAGGGCGTCTTCGGTATTGCGGTAGGCCGAGTTTGGCGCGAGGTTGAAGGTTCGCTGGCGCAGCTTCCCTCGGAGAACTCCGAGCAGCAAGCGCCGGAAGATGAGCTGGCAGCACGCCGCGCAGCCAAGGCGGCTCGCCAGGTCGGCTAGCAGGTGCGCCAGGCTAATAGACATTAAAGGCATGGTCCGGACTTCCCTCGGGAAGTCCGGACCATGCCTTTTTGTTTGACGTCTGGCTTCGAGCCCATTAGGAGTTCGGGAGGGCAGCCTTCTCCATGACGTCCTTGAGCAGGGCGTCGAACTGCGTGAGCATCGGTGCGGTGGTCTTGGAAGGCCATTGATGCACCGAGTACGCTGCACCCTGGATCTGCTGCCATTCCGGGTGTTCGGGGATTTCAGGCTTGACCATGGAATCGCCGAACATCTGGCGCATTTCAGACAGGCGGAAGGTGTGCTCGGCGGAGTCCTTGCGCACACGGTTGGCGACAACGCTCACGGGGCCCAGCGACGGGGCGAACTCGCGGCGGAACAGTTCCAGGGCACGCTGGGTGCGTTCGGTTCCGGCAACGGAGAACAGGCTCGGTTCGGCTACGAGGACCAGCTGATCCGAGGCGCTCCATGCCATGCGGGTCAAGCCGTTCAGCGATGGCGGGCAGTCAATGAGGACCAGCTGGTAGCCGCTAGTGCGGCTGAGCAGCTGGGTGAGGCGTCGAAGATCCCTGGTTCGCAGGTCCGGTCGGTCGTAGATCCCAGTGAACGCGTCACCCACCGCAACGTCCAGAACTGGAATGCGGGTACGGGACTTCTTTTCAGCGGCCTTCGACTGCCAGGCGGACGCAACCACGTTGTCCTGCAGCCGCACGCGCCGGGCGTTCTTCAGCATCTGCCCGATAGGCTGCTTGCCGTTGGCGCGCACACCAAGACCGGTGCTTGCGTCTGCATGCGGGTCGAGATCGATTACGAGGGTCGGAATCCCTGCGGCCAGTGCTGCCGAAGCCAAACCGAGTGTTACGGAGGTCTTTCCTACACCACCCTTGAGGCTGCTGATGCTCACTACGTGCACGGACCAGACCACGCCTTTCGCTGTTCGATTCTTGAACGTCCCGCCGAATATTTTAGTCTCTCCTCATCATAGTGTGCCCGGCGTGGATTCCCCGACTTTGCAACGGTCGATTTCGAGGTTTGACATAACTTAGTGATTAAAACTTCAGCACCGGTCAATATTTCCTATGGTCAGACCACAGGGAGAAATGTTTGGGTGATCTAGGCCTCGTCCGTGTAGGGTGATTGAAGAACGTGCTCGAACGAGCATTTTTGAGAGACCCGACACACCGGTCTCGGGCCATCGAAGTTCCGGGAGTTGCCTTCCGAAACGCGGCCCGGACCCATGTGTGCTGATTCGATGTAGGGACACTATGTTTGAAAAAATCTTGGTCGCCAACCGCGGGGAAATCGCAATCCGCGCTTTCCGTGCAGGCTACGAACTAGGCGCAAAAACCGTTGCAGTCTACCCGCACGAAGACCGCAACTCCGTTCACCGCCAGAAGGCCGACGAGGCCTACCAGATCGGCGAAGAGGGCCATCCGGTCCGCGCCTACCTGAATATTGACGAGATCATCCGCGTCGCCAAGGAAGCCGGCGCAGATGCAATCTACCCAGGCTACGGCTTCATGTCGGAAAACCCCGACCTGGCCCGCGCCGCTGCCGAGAACGGCATTAAGTTCGTTGGCCCGAAGGCCGAAATTCTTGAACTTGCAGGCAACAAGGTTGCAGCACTGAAGGCCGCCAAGGCTGCCGGCATTCCGGTGCTTGCCTCCTCCGAGCCCAGCGACGATGCTGAGCTGCTCATTGCCGAAGCTGACAAGATCGGGTTCCCGATCTTCGTCAAGGCCGTTGCAGGCGGCGGCGGACGCGGCATGCGCCGCGTCGACAAGCGCGAAGACCTGCCCGAGGCGCTGGGCGCCGCCATGCGCGAAGCCGGCACCGCCTTCGGCGACTCGACCGTCTTCCTGGAGCAAGCAGTGCTGCGCCCGCGCCACATCGAGGTGCAGATCCTGGCCGACGAGCAGGGCAACATCGTGCACCTGCACGAGCGCGACTGCTCGCTGCAGCGCCGCCACCAGAAGGTCGTGGAGATCGCGCCGGCGCCGAATCTGGATGAGAGCATCCGCCAGGCGCTGTTCCGCGACGCCGTGAAGTTCGCCGAGGCCCTGGGCTACCAGAACGCCGGCACCGTCGAGTTCCTGGTCGACACCGTGGGCGAGCGAGCCGGGCAGCACGTGTTCATCGAGATGAACCCGCGCATCCAGGTGGAGCACACCGTGACCGAGGAAGTCACCGACATCGACCTGGTGCAGGCGCAGATGCGCATCGCCTCGGGTGAATCGCTGGCCGATCTGGGCATCTCCCAGGACTCCATCCAGGTCCGCGGCTGGGCCCTGCAGTCCCGCATCACCACGGAGGATCCGGCCAACGGCTTCCGCCCGGACGTCGGAACCATCACCGTGTACCGCTCCGCCGGCGGTTCGGGCGTGCGCCTGGACGGCGGCACCATCTACACCGGCGCCGAGGTCTCCCCGCACTTCGACTCGATGCTGGTGAAGCTGACCTGCCGCGGCCGCGACTACGCCACCGCCGTGGCCCGCGCCCGCCGCGCACTGGCCGAATTCCGCGTCCGCGGCGTGGCCACCAACATCCCGTTCATCCAGAACGTGCTCAACGACCCGCAGTTCATCGCCGGCGACGTCGCCACCGACTTCATCGACTCGCGCCCGGACCTGCTGACCGGCAACGAGTCCCAGGACCGCGGCACCAAGGCGCTGAACTACCTGGCGCACGTGACCGTGAACCAGCCCAACGGGGCGCGCATCGAAGGCATCGACCCGCGCAAGAAGCTGCCGACCTTCCCGGGCGACAAGTCCGACGAGCCGGAGCGTTCGCCGTTCGACGGCCCGTCGAAGACCGCGCACCCGGCCGACGGCTGGCGCCAGAAGCTGCTGGAGCTGGGTCCGGAAGGCTTCGCCAAGGCGCTGCGCGAGTCCACCGCCGTGGGCATCACCGACACCACGTTCCGCGACGCGCACCAGTCGCTGCTGGCCACCCGCGTGCGTACCCGGGACCTGCTGGCCGCCGCGCCCGCCTACGCGCACACCGTGCCGCAGCTGTTCTCCATGGAGGTCTGGGGCGGTGCGACCTACGACGTGTCGCTGCGCTTCCTGGGCGAGGATCCGTGGAAGCGCCTTGAGCTGCTGCGCGCCGAGCTGCCGAACATCCCGCTGCAGATGCTGCTGCGCGGCCGCAACACCGTGGGCTACACCCCGTACCCGACCGAGGTGACCGACGCCTTCGTGAAGGAGGCCGCCGCCGCGGGCATCGACATCTTCCGCATCTTCGACGCGCTGAACGACGTGTCCCAGATGGCCCCGGCCATCAAGGCAGTGCGCGAGACCGGCACCGCGGTCGCGGAGGTGGCCCTGTGCTACACCGGCAACCTGCTGGATGCCAACGAGAAGCTCTACACCCTGGACTACTACCTGGACCTGGCGCAGCAGATCGTCGACGCCGGAGCCCACATCATCGCGATCAAGGACATGGCAGGCCTGCTGCGCCCGGCCGCGGCGGCCAAGCTGGTCACCGCGCTGCGCGAGCGCTTCGATCTGCCGGTGCACCTGCACACCCACGACACTTCCGGCGGTCAGATGGCCACCTTGATGGCAGCCATCAACGCCGGCGTGGACGCAGTGGACGTGGCCAGCGCCGCCATGGCCGGCACCACCTCCCAGCCTTCGGCCTCCGCGCTGATTGCCGCGCTGGAGAACACCGAACGCGACCCGGGCCTGTCCCTGGACGCCGTCGCCTCGCTGGAACCGTACTGGGAAGCCGTGCGCGCCATGTACAAGCCGTTCGAGTCGGGCCTGCCGGCGCCGACCGGCCGCGTGTACCAGCACGAAATCCCCGGCGGCCAGCTCTCGAACCTGCGCCAGCAGGCCATCGCACTGGGCCTGGGCGAGCGCTTCGAGGCCATTGAATCGATGTACGCCGCAGTCAACGAAATGCTGGGCAACGTGGTCAAGGTGACCCCGTCCTCCAAGGTGGTCGGCGACCTGGCGCTGCAGCTGGTCGGCTCCGGCGTTCCGGCCGCGGACTTCGAGGCCAACCCGCAGAACTACGACATCCCGGATTCGGTCATCCAGTTCCTCTCGGGCGAGCTGGGCAACCCTCCAGGCGGCTGGCCTGAGCCGTTCCGCACCAAGGCGCTGCAGGGCCGCAACGTGAAGTCCCACATCGAGGACCTGAGCGCAGAGGATGCCGCGGCGCTGACCAGCGACTCGGACACAATCCGCGGAACCCTGAACCGCCTGCTGTTCGCCGGCCCGACCCGCGACTTCGCGGCCTCGGTGGAGAACTACGGCGACCTGTCGGTGCTGCACACCCGCGACTACCTCTTCGGCCTGGTCCGCGGCCACGAGCACGTCATCTCGCTGGGCACCGGCGTGCGCCTGCTGGTCAAGCTGGTCTCCGTCTCGGAAGCCGACGAAAAGGGCATGCGCACCGTTGTGGTCACGCTCAACGGCCAGTCCCGCCAGATCAAGGTCCGCGACGAGTCGGTGGAATCCACCGTCAAGTCCGCACCGAAGGCCGACCCGAACAACGCCGGCCACGTGGCCGCGCCGTTCGCCGGCGCCGTGACCGTCAGCGTCCAGGTCGGCGACCTGATCGAAGCCGGCCAGTCGGTGGCGACCATCGAGGCGATGAAGATGGAAGCAGGCATCACCGCCAACGCTTCCGGCGTCGTCACCCAGATCACCCTGAACGGCACCAGCCAGGTCCAAGGCGGGGATCTGCTGGTGGTCATCGAACCGAAGTAGCATCTTAGGCAACGCGAACCTGCCGTAAACAAGCCGTGGCCCACGACGAAAGTCGTGGGCCACGGCTTGTTTATGGCACGATCATGGAGGCGGCACCCCACCCGGCGCCGGCCACGAACTACCCAGGAGGGAATATGAAAGCTGGCAGGAACACTTCCGACGGCGTCCCTGCCGCACGGCAGCAGCAGGCCAAGGAGGTCGCCGCCCTGCGCGCCGAACTGGGCGTGCTGCTGTTCACCCTGGACCCGGCCCTGCCGCTGGCGGAGCTCGCCGAGCAGCTGGCCGAGCAATTTGCCGAACTGCAGCTGCCCTCCCGAGTCGCCACCGCAGGACCGCAGCGGGTTGCCGCGGTCATGGACGGCAAGTTCACCGGAATCGACGTGCTGGTGGTGCTGGGGGACGCGAGCTCCGAGACCGAGGACCGGCTCATGGATCTGGTTGAATGGCTGCTGGCCAACGGGCGCCGCGCGCTGGCCGAGAACCTCGTCTTCGCCCAGCTGGGCCACCAGCCCAAGAACCGCCCGGCGCCGGCCTTCGCCCGTGTGGTGCTTGAGCGGCATTTCGCCGCCGAGGCACGGAAAAGCGGCCTCAGGTTTCCCTGGGCCGCTTCCTCCCGCGCATCGTGGGAGCTTGCCGGAGCCGTGCTGGACTATGCCACGGGCCTGGGTGCCGAGTAGATGTCCTCGATCAGCGCATCGTAGTCGCTGAGGACCACGGCGCGCTTGATCTTCATCGACGGGGTCAGGTGTCCGGAGGACTCGGTGAAGTCCTCGGAGACGACGCGGAACGCGCGGATGGATTCAGCCCGGCTGACCGAGGTGTTCGCCTTGTCGATGATCTTCTGGATGGCCTGCAGCACTTCGGGGTGCGTGGACAGCTCGTCCATGGACAGGTTCTTGTCCAGGTGGTGGCGTTCCAGCCAGCCCGGCACCGCCTCGGGATCCAGCGTGACCAGGGCCGAGATGAACGGGCGCCCCTCGCCGACGACGACGCACTGGGAAACCAGCGCATCGGCGCGGATCTGGTCCTCGAGCATTGCGGGGATGACGTTCTTGCCGCTGGCGGTGACGATGATTTCCTTCTTGCGGCCGGTGATCTTCAAGAACCCGTCCGAATCGAGCTCGCCAATGTCTCCGGTATGCAGCCAGCCGTCGGTGAAGGTCTCGGCTTCCAGGTCGGGGCGGTTGCGGTAGCCGCGCATGACGCACACGCCCTTGGCCAGGATCTCCCCGTCCTCGGCGATGCGCACCGCGTTGCCCGGCAGCGGCTTGCCCACGGTGCCGATCTTGATGCGGTCCAGGGTGTTCACGGTGACCGGGGCGGTGGTCTCGGTCAGGCCGTAGCCTTCGAGCACCGTGACGCCGATGCCATTGAAGAAGTGGCCCAGGCGCTCTCCCAGCGGCCCGCCGCCGGAAACCGCGTGGCGGATGTTGCCGCCCATGGCCCCGCGCAGCTTCTTGTAGAGCAGTGCGTCGAAGAGCTTGTGCTTCAAGTTGAGGCCCAGCGGGATCTTGCCGGACTGTTCGGCCCGCGAGTACTTCACCGCGACATCCACGCCCGCGTGGAAGATCTTGGACTTGCCGCCATCCTCGGCCTTGAGCATAGCCGAGTTGTAGACCTTCTCGAACACGCGCGGCACGGCCAGGATGAAGTTCGGCTTGAAGGACTGAAGGTCTTCGAGCAGGTGCTTGACGTCAGGGGTGTGGCCGGTGCGGCAGCCTGCGGCCACGTTGACCACCGAAATGAAGCGCGCGAAGACGTGGGCCAGCGGCAGGAACATGATGGTGGAAGCGCCGGGATACACGGCCGCCGGCAGTTCAGCCACCGCGTTCTCCGCGAGCTCGACGAAATTGGAGTGGGTCAGTTCGCAGCCCTTGGGCCGTCCGGTGGTGCCCGAGGTGTAGATGATGGTCGCGATGTCCTGCAGGTTCGCCGAGGAACGTCGCTGCTCCAGCTCTTCGTCGCTGACGTCCTTGCCGTCCTCGGCCAACTGGGCCAGGCCCTCGTCGAACTGCCAGACGTGGTCCAGGCATTCGAGCTGCTCCTGGTGGGCGGCTTCGCGGACCACCGCTTCGTGGGCGGGGCTTTCCACGACCACTGCCACGGTTTCGGAATCCGCGGCGATCCAGGCGACCTGGCTAGGGGAGGAGGTCTCGTAGATCGGGACGGTGACGCAGCCCGCGTACCAGATCGCGAAGTCGACGAGCGTCCATTCGTAGCGGGTACGCGCCATCAGGGCGATGCGGTCGCCGGCCTTGATGCCGTTGGCGATGAAGCCCTTGGCGATGGCTGCGGCCTCCGCGGCGAATTGCGAGGCGGTGACGTCCTGCCAGGTGCCGCCGGGAGCCGGTTTGGAGAAGAGCGCCGGATTAGCAGCTGAATTCGCGTGGCGCAGCAGCAGGTCGGTGATGTTCGACTCTGCCGGCGAGTGGATGCGTAGCGGAGTGCTGTATTCGCGCATCTGTGTCTCATCTCCTGAACTCGGTGTGACCCGGTGGGCAATGCGGGGTAATCCGCATCACATTGTTATTACTCTACAGTAACCTAGCGTTCCTCGGGTTCAAAGTCGATCAGACCCTTGCTCCATCATCTCCCGGATCGCGTTCGGTAGGTAGCCTTCTGAGTAGGTAGATCACGCCGATGATCGACAGCGCGACCAGGCCGATGTAGACGAAGGTCGGGGCCGAGCGGAAAAAGATCACGCACAGCAGCAAGCCGATGGGCCCGCCGGCGGCCATCGTCCAGGCGAGGTTGACCATCGGGTTGCCGGAGCCCAGCGCCGCCGGCTCGTCGGGGATGAACTCCTCCTCGGTCTCCTCGACCTCGTAGTCGCGGGGGCCGGTGACCGCGCCGGGGCCGGTGGAGAACAGTTGGCGCAGCTCGGCCTGGCGCTCTGCGGCGCTCGGTTCGCGCGGGGCGCCCTGGTCCAGGGTGCGGAAATTCTCAACGAGTTCGTCCCAGCGCGGATCGTCGGCGCCGGACGGCTTATTTTCTGCAGGGTTCATGGCCTGCCCTTCGGGGAGTGCGTGGCCTGCGCGGCTAGGTGGTGGAAGAACCGGGCGGATTCCTCGAAAATCTGCGCGGCGTCGTAGTCAAGGGTCGCGACATGCTTCGAATGCAGCAGCTGGTGGTGTTCGGCCAGGGTGCCGGGGTTCAGCCCTTCGGTCAGCGCGTGCACCGAGGCGTCGGAGACCACGTTGTCCACCGTCGAACGGAACAGCTGGACCGGCGCGGTGACCAGGCCAAGCCTGCTGCGGGTCTGCGCGAACAGCTGGTACAGCTGGTGCACCGCGGCCACCGGGGTGCGCCCGTAGGCCTTTTCGTCGGCCCCGCGTTTGGCGATGTCGTTGCTGATCGGGGCGACCGAACGCACCATACGCCGCAGGTACTTGGTATAGGGGGCCAGCGGACTGTCCACGACCAGCCCCGGATTCACCAGCGAAACCCCGGCGACGTTGCGCCGGGTAGCCAGGTGCAACGCCAGCGCGCCGCCCATCGACAGCCCTGCGACGAACACCTGCTCGTGCGTTGCTTCAAGTTCGTCGAACGACTGCTCGGTGGCCAGGATCCATTCGGAGAAATTCCGGCCGATCATGTCCTGCCAGGAGGTCTCATGGCCGGGCAGGACCGGGCACAGGGTGTCGAATCCGGCGGACTCGAGCGCCTGCGCCCACGGCAGCATGGCGGTCCTGGATCCGGTGAACCCGTGGATCAGCAGTACGGCAGGCTTCCTTGCCGGCTGGCCAGCCGCGCCCTGATGTACGTCGTGGCTCATCACGTCCCCCTTGAGGTGCTGCGTTGTACTGCATTCTTATTCGAGCGTAGTGCACAATTGAAGGGTGCGGACCCACGCCAGTCAACACCTCGACGGGCGTGTCCGCCCACGACGCCTGATGACGAGAAGAAGGAACCGCCCCATCGTGCTGTACGACTTTCTGAAACGCTTCGCGGTCAAGCCGCTGCTGCGAATCTTCTTCAAGATTGACATCCAGGGCATCAATAATATTCCCGTCGCGGGCGGCGCGATCCTTGCCTCCAACCACCTCTCGGTCAGTGATTCGGTGTTCCTGCCGGCGATGATCGAGCGGCCGGTCGTGTTCCTGGCCAAGGACGACTACTTCAACGGCAAGGGCCCCAAGGGACGGCTTGTCGCCTGGTTCTTCCGCAACATCAACCAGCTGCCGATGGACCGTTCGGGCGGCCGTGGCTCGGCCGCCTCCCTGGCCAGCGCCAATACCGCCCTGGCCGAGGGCAAGCTGCTGGGCATCTACCCCGAAGGCACCCGTTCACCCGACGGCCGGCTCTACCGGGCGAAGCTCGGCGTCGCCAAGCTGGCCCTGGAATCCCGCGTGCCGGTGATCCCGATCGCCATGATCAACACAGACAAGGTGCAGCCCATCGGCCAGCGCCTGCCGCACCCGGGCCGCATCGGCATCAAGATCGGCAAGCCGCTGGACTTCTCCCACCTCGCCGAGCAGTCAGGTGACCCGGCGGTGCTGCGCCAGGTGGCAGACGACATCCGCAAGGCCATCAACGTGCTGTCCGGGCAGAGCTACGTCGACGTCTACGCGCCGACCAAGGCCAAAAAGAAGTAGCCGGCGCCCGGGGCAGGGGAACCAGCGGGGAGCGTGCCCTGTGTTACGTCCGGTTGTTACATTGCACGCGGTGCTTTGCGCGCAAGGCACGTAGACTTGTCAAGGTGAGCGAAGAAAACCGAACCCCATTGCCCGGCTCATCCGTAGCCGGCCCCGCCACCGACCCGCAACTTGATCTGTGGCGTGATCTGCCTATTGCCCAACAGCCCACCTGGAGTGAGCACCCGGACTATAGTGCTTCCATTGCTGAACTGGGTTCGCGTCCGCCACTGGTTTTTGCCGGCGAGGTCGACGTTCTGCGTGAACGCCTGGCTCAGGCGGCCCAGGGCAAGGCCTTCCTGCTTCAGGGCGGCGACTGCGCCGAGACCTTCGCCGACGCTACCGCGGACAAGATTTCCGCCCGCGTGCGCACCATTTTGCAGATGGCCGTCGTGCTGACCTACGGCGCCTCGATGCCGGTGATCAAGATGGGCCGCATGGCCGGACAGTTCGCCAAGCCGCGTTCCTCGAACGACGAGACCCGCGACGGCGTCACCCTGCCGGCGTTCCGCGGTGACATCGTCAACGGCTACGACTTCACCCCGGAGTCCCGTGCCCACGACCCGAAGCGCCTGGTCCAGGCCTACAACACCTCCTCGGCCACGCTGAACCTGATCCGCGCGTTCACCCAGGGCGGCTTCGCCGACCTGCGCAGCGTGCATTCCTGGAACCGCGGCTTCATGGCCAATCCGGCGCACTCGGCCTACGAGCAGCTGGCTGGCGAAATCGACTCCGCCATCCGCTTCATGGACGCCTGCGGCGCCGGCTTCGAGGGCCTGACCCGTACCGAGTTCTTCGCCTCCCACGAGGCGCTGCTGCTGGACTACGAGCGTGCGCTGACCCGTACCGATTCGCGTACCGGCCTGCCGTACGACACCAGCGGGCACTTCCTGTGGATCGGTGAGCGCACCCGCCAGCTGGACCACGCCCACGTGGACTTCCTGTCCCGCGTGCGCAACCCGATCGGCGTGAAGCTCGGCCCGAACACCTCGGTCGAGGACACCCTGGCCCTGATCGAGAAGCTGGATCCGAACCGCGAGCCCGGCCGCCTGACGTTCATCACCCGCATGGGCGCCAAGAACATCCGCGAGAAGCTGCCGAACCTGGTGGAGAAGGTCACCGCCACCGGTGCGCAGGTCCTGTGGGTCACCGACCCGATGCACGGAAACACCGTCACCAGCAAGAACGGCTACAAGACCCGCAACTTCGACGACGTCATGGACGAGGTCCGCGGTTTCTTCGAGGTGCACGACTCGCTGGGCACCAACCCGGGCGGCCTGCACGTGGAGATGACCGGCGACGATGTGGCCGAGTGCCTCGGCGGCGCCGATCCGATCCGCGAAGAGGACTTCGACGAGCTCTACGAGTCGGTCTGCGATCCTCGCCTGAACCACCGCCAGTCCCTGGAAATGGCCTTCCTGGTCTCCTCGGCACTGCAGAGCCGCGCTCGCCGCTAGGCGCGCACCGGAGAACTGAAAAGGTCTGGCCCGTCACCCCTCGGGGGGATGATGGGCCAGACCTTTTGCGTGCACCGGCTGTTGCCTGCTAGAACGCGTAGATGCTGATTTCGCTGCCCAGCTCGATGCTCTGGTTCAGCGGCGACTGCATGCGCACCGTCTGCGAGAAGTCGCCGAGCACATGGTGCGCCTTGACGGTGAACCCTGCCTCTTCCAGCACGCGGGTCGCCTCCTCGACACCCAGACCGATCACCGAGGGGACCTGGGCGAACTCCGGGCCCTGCGACAGGTTCACGGTCACGGAGCTTCCCACCTCGGCGGTGCCGTTCTGAGGTGACTGCGCGGCGACCAGGCCCGAAGGGACCTCGCGGGAATACACCGGATCGCCCACCTGCAGGCGCAGTCCCGCTGACTCGAGGGCCGCAGCGGCGTCGTCTTCGCTTAAGCCCTGCAGCGCCGGAACCTGCACCGGGGCCGGTCCCTTGGACACCGTCAGTGTGATGGCGTCCTTGCGCGCGGCGGTCTTGCCCGCGGCCGGCGAGGAGGAGATGACCTTGCCCTTCTCCACCTCTGAGGAGTATTCGCGGACCTCCTTGACCTTGGCCAGCTCGTGCTCGGCCAGCAGCTCGGTGGCCGACTGGAGGCTCTTGCCCTCTACCTGCGGGATCTCGAAGCGTTCGGGGCCCTGCGAGACGATCAGCTCGACCCCCTGGAACTTCATGATGTTCTCGCCGGTGGCCGGATGCGAGTCGACGACGCGCCCGATGGCGATCTCGTCGTCGAAGGCGGAGCCGAGCCTGACCGGGACGCCCTGCTCGGACATCTGCGAAACCGCCTGTTCCTGCAGCAGGCCGTTCAGCGACGGGATGCGGATCACCGTTCCGGGGCCGCGCCCGAAGAACCAGCCTGCGGCGGCCACCAGCGCCACGATCAGCACCCATGCCGCGATGAACCCGGTCTTCTGCGCTGCGGTCCTGGGCTTGCGCAGCCGGTGCGTGGGCACCTGGGCTTCCTTGCGCCACTGCTTCTGCGCCGCCTTGGTGGCACGCTTCTCGCCGCGCGGGGAGCGCGCGGCCGGCTGTGGATCCTGCTCGTTGGGCTCATCGGCACCGAAGGTTTCGATGTCTGTCCGCGAGTAGGCGGCGGTGGCATCTGCTCCAGGGGAGCCTGCGCCGGCCGTTGGGGCGTGGACCACGGTGGCCTGCGCATCGCGCAGATCCAGCACCTCGGTGGCATCCGACGCGGCGATGATGGTGGTCGCTTCGGAATCGAGCTGTGCGTCCAGCGAATAGCCGTCCGCCGTGGCGCCGGTTCCCTGCAGCCGCCAACGGCGTTCGCGGGCTTCCTCGCGCTCGCGCTGCCAGTCGTCCAGGCGCTGCTGCACGGTGGTGGGCATGTGCGACATGGAGCCAGGGGTCAGGTCCTCGATGCCACCCAGCGTGTCCGCGTCGAAGTCCAGCTGCTCTTCGCTGAGCGTCGAACGGATCTGGATGACCTCGTCCAGCAGCAGCTCGGCGTTCTGCGGCCGCTTCTCGGGGTCCTTCTCGGTGCACCACTGCACCAGCTCGTCCAGATCGGTGGCCAGCCCGGGCACGACATCCGAGGGCAGCGGCATGGGGGAGTCCAGATGGTGCTTCATCAGCGCGGCCGCATTGGTTTCCGAATACGGCAGGCGCCCGGTGAGCATTTGGTAGATCATGATGCCGACCGCATAGATGTCGCTGCGCGAATCGGCCGGTGCGCCGGAGACCAGCTCCGGGGAGACATGGGAAAGGGTGGCCACCAGCGTTGCGGACTGGGTGTGGGCGCTGGCCGCGCGGGCCAGCCCGAAGTCGGTCACCTTGACCTCGCCGGTATCCGCCAGCAGCACGTTCGCCGGCTTCATGTCGCGGTGGATGATGCCTTCTGAGTGGGCGGCGCCCAGCCCGTGGCAGACCTGCTCCAGCACGCTGAGCATCTGGCGCGGCGTGAACCGACCGCGTTCGGAGATCACCTGGTCGAGGTTGCGTCCGCGGACGTACTCCATCACCAGGTAGACGATGTTGTCCGTGACGTTGTGGTCGCGGATCGACACCACGTTCGGGTGGGTGATGTTCGCTGCGATCACGGCTTCTGATTCGAAGCGCTCGCGGACGGTGGACTCGCTGGCGAAGTTGTCGTTCAGGATCTTCACGACCACCGCGCGGTGCAGGCGCTTGTCCATGGCGCGGTAGATCCTGGACATCCCGCCCAGCGCGAGCAGGTGGTCGATGCGGTAACGGTCATCGAGGGTCGTACCCAGATTGGGGTCGGCAAGAGCAGGGCTCATGGTGCACGCACTCCTGACTTGGGATGGCGCGCCGCATAGGCGTGATTCACCCACTGCTCCTTTCGAACATGATTACTACCTTTTAATGTACCCAGCCGACCTGAGAATTTCCGGTTTAAAGCCGAAATCCGCCAGTGGTGTCTACCTCTGGCGGATTTCGTGCAGCTTCCCGGGTTGCGAGATCTACCTCGGGAGCGGTCTCTTAGGATGCGCGGCGGGCACGTGCAGCGCGGCGCTTCAGAGCGCGACGTTCGTCTTCGCTCATTCCACCCCACACACCAGCGTCCTGACCGGACTCGATGGCCCACTGTAAGCAGGTTTCGGTCACTTCGCACCGACGGCAGACGCTTTTGGCCTCTTCGATCTGTAAGAGGGCCGGACCGGTGTTACCCACCGGGAAGAAAAGTTCCGGGTCCTTATCCAGACACGCCGCGCGGCTACGCCAATCCATGCTTATTGATGCTCCTTGAAATCTTTGAGGGGGGACGAAATGCTCATGATCTGAACACACGAACGCCCCGCCTTGGAAAGGTCAGCGGGGGACGGTGTTAATGCCGTAGTGCTTTTCGCATCGTCGGACGTGAACGACGGGGTCATCGTTTTGCCAACCACATAAGGTTTTCATGTTACGAGAAAGTAAACAAGGGTCAGTGATGCGAAATATGTCGTATTGCCTGAGTGCTTTCTCACATGGAAATCGGCCTAGGCTTAGGCTAGTTGACGCGGATGTGGCAGGGGCTACAAGCCCGTTGCGGCGCTGTCGTTTGAGTTCCGCAAGCGCCTCAACGAAAATGGTTGGGGTGAGCAACGAAGAAACTAAGATCCCGCGTCCGAGCAGTGTCATTGCCGTCGCAGCACTGGTGATGTTCGAGGCGCTAGCGGTGCTTGCCTACGCCGTCAACTACGCCATCCACCTCACCTCGGATGGCGCGGTGAACATCGGCGGGCGTCTTTTCATGCTTGCGCTGTGCCTCTTCCTGGCCATCTGGCAGGGCTCGGTGGCCATCAACTTCTTCCGCGGCAGGGCGTACACCCGAGCCCCGATCATCGTCTGGCAATTGTTCCAGTTGATCCTCTCGGTCTCCTTCTTCCAGTCCGATATGCCGATCGTCATTTCCGCGGCGGTTTTGTCGATCATTGTGGCCGGAACGACCGTAGTGCTGCTGTTCGCGCCGAAGACCACTCAATTCCTCGGAGACCGTCCCTCGCAGTAGTCATGGCCCGATGATGATGGCGCGTGGTTGCCCGGCAAAGCCGGCGATCGCGCGCCATTGCCTTTTCCCGCACGAGCCGCGGCCTGCCGCAGGGGGCAGCGGGCGCCAGGCCAGCGGCAACAGGTCCTGCGGATGGCATGCCTCCACGGCAATCGCCTGCCGGTCATCGAGCATCATGCCCGGCAACCCCAGATCGTAGGCGAGCCTGGCCGAGGGAGGGAGAAACAGCACCGCCCGGGTGCCCAGCGCGGCGGTTCGCTGGCGCAGCTCGGCAAGCCTAGGGTCGGAAGTGTCGTGCAGCACGACGCAGATCGTTGGCGCTGCAGGTCCCGCACCTTCAGCTTCGAACTCCTGGACCCAGCGCAGCCAGGGCGCGGCGCCATCCACCATGGCCGCCTGCCAGCGTTCGGCCAGGAAGGCAGCGAGCTCCTGCCTGTCGCGTTCGCGAGGGCAGATGGCCAGTGCCGTTTGGGCTTGGTCGAAGCCGAAAGCCTGCCCGGTGAATGCGGTCCGCCCCACCGCAAGATCGCGCGGATTCCCATCGCCCACGAACGGCTGCTGCGCGGGCCACAAAGTCCCGGGCAGGCAATCCGGTTCCTGCTTGGCGGTCACGGCCGTCAACTGGATGGTCATCGGCCCGTTGGCGGGACTGAACCTGACCCCTCGGCCTGGCAACTGGCTGGCAGGCGGAAGCTTGGGCCAGGACATGCGCAGGGAATCGGTGGCATTAAGCGGGAAGTACCATTGCTCGGCGCACAGCCCGGCGGCCTTGAGCAGATTCAGGTCGCGGTCGGCCAGCAGGACCAGCTGCGCCGGGGCCGAAGCTCCATGCCGCAACAGTTCGATGAGCGCCTGGTCGAATCGCTGGAAGACTGCCGGATCCAGTTGGGACTGCAGCCGGGCGATGCCGTGCACCAGCACCAGCGTCAGGCGGTCAGGGGGCAGCGACTCAAGATAGTCGAGCGCTTCCAGGAATTGATACTGGTCTTCTCCACCCACGGTGCGCACCCCGGGCATTAAGGCGGGATCCGGGAACAGGGCCTCGCCGAAGCACAGGATCCGGCGCTCCAGGCGGGCGAACCCCTCGAGCAGGCGGCGGCCGCCGGCCTCCGGGACGCCGCACACCAGCAATCCCTGGCCGCGGGCTGGATCTACGCTCAAGTCCTCCAGCCGGCCCGCGGCGAGGTTGTCGACGACTCCGCAGTAGATGGTGCCGCCCTCGGCGCCCTCCCACTGCTCCGGCAACGGCGCCGCACTCTGGGGCGGCGGCAGCTGCGGGGCAAAGGGGCACGGTGGAAGGTGCGAATGCTCCCAGCGTTCGGCCAGCAGGCGCACCTGCTGGCGCAGGGCTTGTCCTTCCGCCTCGGGATCAGGCCGGCCGAAGCTTCCCACGGGATGCAGCACCAGGTTCCCGGGGCCGCGTTCGGCAACGCTCCCGTGCGGGGCGGGGCTGACCGCCAGGGCGAACTGGACCTGGCGGTTGGCATGACCGGGACCCGCGATGATCGCGCTGCCCGGGCCGGACAGCCGGGCGGCGGCCGGGGAACCGACCAGTTCCATGGACTCGGCCGCGTCGTGGACCCGCAACGCAATGACGGTGTTCAGGTTCGCGCGGGTCTGCCCGGACAGCGAGCCGGCGGCCCGCTGGGTGCTCAGCAGCAGATGGATGCCCAAGGACCTGCCGACCGCCGCCAGCCGGTCGATGCGCGCGGCGGCTTCGGGCAGGGATTCGGTGAACACCCTGAATTCGTCGACCACCACCAGCAGCCGGGGCAGCGCGGGCACATCGGCCAGCCGGACGTACTCCGAGCGGTCGCTGCAACCATGCGCTGCCAGCAGGCGTTCACGGCGGGCCACCTCCCGCTCCAGCTGCGCCAAGGTCCGCTGGGCTCCGGCGGCATCCAGGTCGCTGGCCGACAGCTGCACGTGGGGCAGCGGCTCGAAAACCGCCAAGCCCGCGCCGCCCTTGAAGTCGACCAGGGCGAACGCCAGCTGCTCGGGGCTGCACCGGCCGGCCAGATCTGCGATGATCCGCCGCAAGGCCTCGGACTTGCCCGACCCGGTGGTGCCGCACACCAGCACATGCGGCCCGTCCGCGTCGAAGTCCAGCAGCTGCTGCCCATGGGAATCATCCTCTCCGATCACCGCGGCCAATCTTGCCTGCTCCGGCGGCGGCCCGGCTGGCGCGGGTTCATCCGGGCGGAGCGCCAGGCAGGCCTGGACGATCCGGGCCAGCCTCCCCGCATCCAAGCGGTCCGGCGATTCCAGATGCAGGCTCCCGTCGGGCAGCTGGGCGCGGCAACCCACCGGATCAACCCAGTAGTCGCACTGCGCCGCGGGCACCGGATGAAGGCTGATCACCAAGGTGCGCGGCAGCCGGACCGGGCTGAGCATGGTCAGGAAAATCCGTTCGATCATCGGTTCCGGCGCTGCCGTGTTCCCGAGACCGCCCGATGCCCCGGCGGCACCGGAAGGCGGCTCAGCGTGCCGAGCCAGCTGCCCGGCGGTGCCCTGGCGTGCATGCGGCAACAGCATCAGCTCTGCCGGAAGCCGGGTGACCGACGGATCGACGACCAGCTCGATGCGGCCGGCGGCCACGTGCGGCAGGAACCTGGCCAGCAGCGCAGCCAGCAGGCGGTCCACCGCCGGGTCGTCGCCGCCGCGCAACTGCCACACCTGCGCGGCGGCCGGCGCGAAGACCGGGACGCCGGCGATCCTGCGAGCAGAGCGCCTACCGCCGGGCACCCTGCGCATCCTCCGGGCGCCGCCCTCCCGGGGAGGCTTCCCTCCCGGAAGCTGCCAGCTGCCGCGGCCGAACACCAGGGGAGGCAGCCCCGCGGGAAGCACCCCCAGCTGCGCCCGGTCGATGCCAGCGACCACTGCGACCCCCAGCGGGCAGGCGAAACGGCCGCGCGCCTGCACCATACTGCGCTGCTGGTCACGCACCGTGCGTTTCCACCGGCGGCGCTCGCCGAGCAGCTGCGCCGCAGGGACCACACCCAGCAGCGCGGAGAGCCCGGTGACCGCAAGGAACAGCATGGACCCGGTCAGCGCCGCCAGCAGCACCCCGGAGAGCACCGGGACCAGCGCGGCCACGCACAGCGTCACCAACCGGCCCAGCTCGGGACGCGGCGGGAGGCTGAACTGGGGCTGGCCGTCCTCCACCGCCAAACCCGCCTCGGTGCGCGCGGGATCGCCGACCTCCAACACCGTGCCGCCAAGCTGGATCCGGCTGCCCGCATGCAGCTCCACCTCCCCGCGAACCGGCACCGCACCCCGGTCGGAGAGCACCAGCAGCCGCTGTCCGCCAGCCGCCCGCACACGCAGGGAACGCTCGTCGACCAGCAGGTGGGCGTGCACCCGCGAAACCTGCGGATCGCCCAGGCGCAGCGGCGCGCCGCGGCCGATGTCGTAGGCGCCTCGCTCCAACTCGATCCAGGCCCCGGCATCCGGCCCCTCGGGGACGAACAACTTCAACCGCGTGCTGCCGGCCGACGCCGCGAAACCGGGGCCCGGGACATCGGCCAGCAGCAGCGGCCTTCCCGGAACCAGCGCTCCCAGATCCGCCAGCGGCGTCGATCCCACGTACCAGCGGGTGCCCGGCACCTGCTCGTCGAGCACCGACGCCAGCTGCGGGCCGTCCAGGGCCGAGGAGACCCGCAGCAGCAGCTGCCGGGGATTGAGCAGCGTGCGCGCGGACAGCAGCAGTTCATAATGCAGCATCTTCCCTCCCAGCCCGGCCGCGTCCAGCAGTTTGACCAGCCCATCACGACCACCGCTTTTACCGGGCCGGCGAAAGCCGGACTGGGGATAACCGCCAGTAGCTTTATCCACAAATTCGCGAAACGTCTTGAAAGGACTTGGCGTCGGGGCTAGGCTCCACAGACATATCCAGAAATAGGGCTCGGGCCGGTCCCGAGGCCCACCGCTGCACCGGCCGCGCGCTCGCCGATGGACCCCGAGAATTCCGGGAACGCCGAACTCCCACAAGGCCCGAAGGATCTTGACGTGGATGCCCTGTCCATCGTGGAAGATGAAGTGCGAGAGCTGGTCCGACGCCGCGGCCTGGACCCTGCCAAGCAGCCCGCATTGATGAAGTCGCTGATCGAGGACGTCGTGCGGGACTACGACGAACGCGCGCTGCTCGGCGCGGTCCCTGCCCTGGGATCTCTGGAGCAGGCCCGGCGCACGGTCTACGACAACGTCGCCGGATTCGGCGCCCTGCAGCAGCTGCTCGACGATCCGAGCGTGGAGGAAATCTGGATCAACTCCCCGCACCAGGTGTTCTGCGCCCGCGGCGGGCAAAGCGAGCTGACCCACATCAGGCTGGACGCCGCGGAGGTCGCCGGACTGGTCGAACGCATGCTCAAGTCCTCCGGGCGGCGGCTGGATTTGTCCCAGCCGTTCGTGGACTGCCAGCTGCCCGACGGCTCCCGGCTGCACGTGGTCATCCCGGACATCACCCACGAGCACTGGGCGGTGAACATCCGCAAGTTCATCGCCCGGGCCGCCCGGCTCGAAGACCTGGTGGATCTCAAGTCGCTCAGCCCCGCGGCGGCCACCTACCTGGGCTGGGCGATCTCCGCCGGGTTGAACGTCATCGTCACCGGGCCGACCCAGGCCGGCAAAACCACCATGCTCAACGCGCTGTCCTCCTCCATCGGGTCGCGCGAACGGGTCATCACCATCGAGGAGATCTTCGAACTGAACCTGGTGCTGCGCGATGTCGTGGCGATGCAGACGCGGCTGGCGAATCTGGAGGGCACCGGCGAAATCACGATGCGCCGGCTGGTCAAGGAGGCGCTGCGCATGCGCCCTGACCGCATCATCGTCGGCGAGGTGCGCGAGGCCGAATCCCTGGACCTGCTGGTTGCGCTGAACTCTGGTGTGGCCGGCCTGTGCACGCTGCACGCGAACTCGGCCCGCGACGCGATCATCAAGATCTGCACGCTGCCGCTGCTGGCCGGGCCGAACATCACCAGCGACTTCACGATCAAGACCGTCGCCGCCTGCCTGGACCTGGTGGTGCACTGCGTGCGCGATGCCTCCGGCAACCGCTATGTCAATGAGATCCTCGCGGTGCGCAACCGGGTGGAG
Organism: Glutamicibacter soli; assembly: GCF_003309065.1. Lineage (GTDB taxonomy): Bacteria > Actinomycetota > Actinomycetes > Actinomycetales > Micrococcaceae > Glutamicibacter > Glutamicibacter soli. The sequence continues at coordinate 60,249 of NZ_POAF01000008.1, forward strand.
GGCGGGGCGATCGAAACCTCCACGCTGTTCGAACGCCGGGCCGGGGAGCTGGTGCCGGCTTCCGGCGCTGACTGGTCGCATGAGAAGTTCAGCCTGGCCGGGCTGAACGTCGCCGAGCGGCTGGGGCAGGAATCATGAGCATTTTCCTGGGGCTGCTGGGCGGGCTGGGACTGGCATTGCTGGCCGACTGGCTGCTGTTCGCGCCCTGGGAACGCACCCGCAGCCGGCACTCGAAGATCGGGCAGGCGCTGCTGCGCGCCGGGGTCACCGCGGTAAGCCCGGCCAAGTTCATGCTGATCTGCCTGGCCAGCGGGGTGGTGTTCGCGCTGCTGACCTTGGGTCTGACCGCCTCCTGGCTGTTCGCCTGCGTCTTCGCGATCTTCGGGGTGCTGGCCCCGTGGGTGTACCTGCGCCACCAGGCGGCCAAGCGCCAGAGCGCGTTGCACGAGCAGTGGCCCGAGGTCGTCGACCACCTGCGCAGCGCCATCCGCGCCGGCCTGTCGCTGCCCGAATCGCTCAGCCAGCTGGCGCAGGTCGGACCCGAGACGCTGCGCCCGGTGTTCCGCGACTTCGCCCTGGACTACCGGGCCACCGCGAACTTCAGCACGGCGCTGGACCAGCTGGGCGAACGTCTTGCGGACCCCGTGGCGGACAAGATCCTGACCACGCTGCGCATCACCCGCGAGGTCGGCGGCACCGACCTGGGCCAGACGCTGGCCACGCTAGCCGCGTTCCTGCGCGACGACGTGCGCACCCGAGGCGAGCTGGCCGCCCGCCAGTCCTGGATCGTCTCCGCCGCCCGGCTGGCCGTCGCGGCCCCGTGGATCCTGCTGCTGGTGCTCGGCACCCAGCCGGCGGCGAAGGACGCCTATCTCACCCCGGCCGGGGTCTTCGTGCTGCTGGCAGGGCTGGTCGTCTCCTTCCTCTGCTACCGGGTGATGCTGCGGCTGGGCGCGCTGCCGATCGAGGAACGGGTGCTGTCATGAACAACTACACCGCGTGGGCGGCGCTGTGCGGGCTGGGATTCGGGGCCGGGCTGTGGCTGATGCTCCTGCGGCTTCCGGCCTGGCGTCCCATGGCCTTCGCCGACCGGGTCGCCCCGCACATCCGCGTCGGCGTGCGCTCCTCGCGCATGCTGCAGGATTCCTGGCAGCAGGATGCGGCCACCCCGGCGCTGTGGCAGCTGGCCCGCCCGCTGCTGCAGCAGGCCAGGAAACTGGCCAACGTACACAGCCCCTCCTCGGCCACCGTGCGCAAGCGGCTGCAAGCCGCAGGGCTGCGCCTGAGCCTGGTCGACTACCGCTCCCAAGAGCTGCTGTGCGCGCTGACCGGGCTGGTCATCGGTTCGGCGCTGATGGCGCTGCTGGCCTTCCGCCAGCCGGTGTCGCTGCCGCTGGCGGTGACGGTGGTGCTGGGCTGCGCGGTCATGGGCTACTTCCTGCGCGGCTGGTGGCTCGGCGAGCAGGTCAAGCGCCGCGCCCGCCGGATTTTGACGCAGTTCCCCACCGTCGCCGAGGTGCTCGCGCTGACCGTGGGCGCCGGGGAATCGACCACCGGCGCGGTCGAGCGCATCTCGCGCATCTGCCACGGCGACATCGGCGCCGAGTTCACCCACACGCTCAACGACATCCACTCCGGCACCACCATGGTGCAGGCCATGTCCAACATGTCCGACCGGGTGCAGATCGGCGCGATGACCCGCTTCGTGGACGCCATCGTCGTGGCCACCGAACGGGGCACACCCCTGGGGCAGGTGCTGCGCGATCAGGCGCAGGACGTGCGCGATGCCTCCAAGCGCGAGCTGATGGAGATCGCCGGCAAACGCGAAATCTCCATGCTGGTGCCTGTCAACTTTCAATTGGACTATTCCTATGCGAGCAGGAATCTATGCGCGGATCTCACATGATCCATACGAGACAACGTTAGGCGTGCAACGTCAGATCGAAGACTGCACCCGCGAAGCCAAACGGCGCGGCTGGGAAGTCGTAGACCAGTTCGTTGACAACGACGTGAGCGCCACCCGCTCCAAAGTGCGCCCCGAATACGAACGCATGATGCAAGCCGTCAAGGATCGACACATAGACGCGCTCATTGTCTGGGATATTGACCGCCTCACCCGCACACCCCGCGAACTCGAAGACATCATCGACCTCGCAGACACCATGAATCTCAGCATGGCCAACATCGGCGGAGAGATCGACTTATCCACGCCCCAGGGCAAAATGACTGCACGCATCAAAGGCAGCGTTGCACGTCATGAGTCCGACCAGCTTTCACGTCGCCTCAAACGCGCCTACCAGCAACGTGCAATAGCCGGCAAGCCTCACAGCTTCCCCGGCTTCGGATTCCAGCGCGTAGAACGCGACGGCGACGTATGGGACATACCGCACCCGGAAAACGCCGCTATCGTCAACGAGGCCGCACGCCGCTATGTTGCCGGCGAATCGCTGCGCAGCATCTGCCAGGACTTCATGAGCCGTGGCATCCATGGACCTCGCACCGACAACTGGACGACCACGACCCTACGCCAAATCATGCAACGCCCGGCGAACATCGGGCTACGCCAGCACAAGGGCGAAATCGTGGGCAAAGCGAACGCCGACCCCATCATGACCGAAGCACTCTACAATCAGGTCATGGCACGCCTGAACGACCCAGAGCGCATCAAGAACTCCTACGGACGAACCCCGAACTATCTGCTAACCGCTATCGCCGTTTGCGGCCTATGCGGGGGCAAAATGAGAATGACGCGGGAACGTGTATTCAATGGGAAGCGATACCCTGACCAGTACAACTGCAAAGTGTGTTTCAAGGTGCGCCGTAAGCGCGAACCGGTAGACGAACTAGTTACTGCCGTTCTTGTGGCACGGTTGCAAGATCCCAAGATCCTAGCAGCGCTGGCTAAGGACACCACCGGAGAGTTACCGCGCCTACGTGAGCGCGTCGATGAACTCACGGCAAGACTGGACGTTGCCGCAGACAATTTCGCAGACGGCCTGATTACCGGCGAACAGTTGCGCCGAATCAATGGCAAGATCATGCCCGAACTGGACGACGCTAAACGCCGTGTAGGCCACTTGCAGGGCACGAACCCGGTAACACAGTTCATTGGTGCGAACGCCGCCGAACGGTGGCACAAAGCCCCGTTGGAGATCCAGCGGCAGGCTATCCAGGAACTCATGACAGTAACCATCATGCCGGCAGGTTCCGGCGGCCGGTTTGACCCCGAGCAAATCAAGATTGAATGGAAGGTCTAAGCGTGACTCATTGGATCTATAAAATTCCGCGTCTCATGGATGCCCCGGAAGCTTTGCGAGGTAAATCTCGATACTCGGAAGATATGCAACTGCCGCGAATAGGTTTGTATTGCGAAGATGAGTCGCATGCAGGTGCGCCATGGCTCATCTGTTCCTTTGTTCCAAATTATGCGCACCTAGAGCAGTCAGGCGATAAGCGCTGGACGGTTTCCGATAAATATCGGACAGGTACCGGCGATTTACTGCACCTTAGCTACGTCCAACAGCAACTTATTTCCGATGACCTGGAGCCGGCGCCTCAGGATGCAAACGGACGTTTATTTACGGGTGAGAAATGGCAGCAGGGCTACGGGCGCTGGAACTTGGGTTGCAAATCGTGTGGAAACAGCCTCACCATGAAATCTGATTCCTTCCAGTCAGCCCTATTCGCGCTCTTCAGTGCCGGTGTTATGGAAATTAGCATCGACGGACTTAGGTCTATGAACGACAGATTGAAAGGGAAGTAGCACCTATACCTAACTAGGTGCTAGACTAAGTAGTAACGTTGGATCACCGGATTTACGGGATCGCAGCAGAAAGCCTCCAAGCAGAGGGCGTAATTGCCATGCTCGGAGGCTTTTTCATTGTCTTGGACTTCAGAACGCGCCCGCGTCGCGTCTTTATCTCGCTCGCGTAAGCCAAACGACCCCGACCTTATCAATGCCCGTCGTAACCTATGCGCCGCCAAGCTCGAAGAATACGTAGCCCGCGTAGTTGCCCAAGCGCCGCCGCTAACGGACGAGCAAGCCCATCGCATCGCATCGCTACTACGCCCATACGGCGGTGATGCTGCTTGAAAGCCGCGAACCTGACTAGTCCTGCGATTACGCCTCAATCGCCAAAGGAACCCCAAGAAACCTACATCGAACTAGCCGTGACCCGTGCTGAACTCGATGACTATTTCTTGACCGGATACAACGGCAAACGCCGCATGTCCCGGCGCATGGCAACCCATCTGCGAAAGATGGTCATGCAACCACAGCACCGCGACCTAGCCGAAAAAATCCTTCCCCCAGGATGGTTCGCAATCGTCCACGAGGCACAAGGCTACGTCCGGCACGGCGCAACGCCCGGAGCGCTCTACACCACCGAACAGCACGATGAACTAGCCCTAACCCGCCACCAGCACGTAATGCGAACGGTAGCCGGCGAACAGGCCAAGGCACGCGCAACCGGGGGTGAGCGCCGAGCATGAACGAGACAAAGAAAATGACCCCGGCGGGCAACCAGGGTCATTCAGAAAATCTCTCAGACGGTACTCCTATTCTATCACCGGCACACGACGGTTTGGTATCTGGAATCTATGTTGCCGTAGTTCAAATCAGAGGCGACCACACCCCGAAGCGCTTCCGCAAGAGGGTGTATTTCTCCTTGCCATCGGCACAACGAGCCATCGACCGCGCCACCATGGCCGGCCTCGAAGCGTCCATCGTTCTATGCCAGCTCACCCCGGTTAGCGGGGCGAACGATGACTAGCGAAATGACCTTCACCCAAGCAACTGACCTAGCCCACCGCATCGGCCAGGATCCACAGCTGCTAGAGGCCTACATGCTGGGCAAACAGCACGGATACAAGCAGGGCTGGGCAGACGCCGAAGAAACCGCCGAGACGCACGCAGAACGCGCCGCACGCATCTTCTACACGATGGAAGCCGGCGAAGAATGGCAACGCAAAGCCGCCCGATCAGCACACGACGCAATCGACGTGGTAGCAGCACGAGAAAAAATGAAACGCGGTGAAATCCGATGACCACCCCAGACTATTTCCTAGCCGAGGCTTTCGACTCGGAACCCATCGCATGGGATGACAATGGTTTGCGCTCGCACCAGCGCATCGCCGCCCGATTCAATCAGCGCTACGCCGGCCACTGCAAGCACGTAACCGGCATGGGCTGGCACTACTACGACGGCGCACGCTGGGCAGAGGACAAGCACGCCAAGCACGCCCACAGGCTACTACAGGAGCTACTGGCAGTGTGCTGGGGTGAAGCCATGGCCGACAAGGATCTAGCGGCAGACGTTCGATCTTGCATGACCGCCAGCGGATCCAACGGCGTGCTAGAACTAGCTTCCAAATGGCTCACCGCCAGCGCCGACGAAATGGACGCAGATCCTTATCTGCTGAATGTTTCCAACGGCACCTTGGATCTGCGCACCCTCGAACTACGCCCACACAATCCAGCGGACAACCTCACCAAGATCACGCGAGCCGGCTACGACACCACCCAGGCTAGTGAACGGTGGCTACGATTCCTCGAATCCTCGCTACCAGATCCCGAGGTGCGCCACTTCCTGCAACGCTACATCGGCTCAGCCCTCATCGGACGAGTACGCGATCACGTTCTAGTCGTCGCCACCGGCAGCGGCCGCAACGGCAAATCGGTACTAGCGGACGCTGTATCTCACGCTATGGGAGACTACGGCATCACGGCCTCAAACGACATGCTTGTGACCGGCAGACACGGCCACAAATCAGCCTCAGAGTTATCTGCACAGATGGATCTACGCGGGGCACGCTGGGCAGTCATGAGCGAGCTGGAAAAGGGCGCAGAGCTGGCAGAGTCCACCATGAAACAGCTCACCGGCGGCGACCGAATCACCGCGAAGCACATGGGGCAAGACCGGATCCAGTTCGACCCGTCGCACTCATTTTTCATGCTCACCAACGACCTGCCGAAAGTGGATCCCACCGCCCAGGCAGTTTGGGCACGAATCCGCGTAGTGCCGTTCGAGGTGTCATTCGAAGGCCGCGAAGACCACGCGCTATCTGAAGACCTGCAACTGGCAGCAGACGGCATCCTTGGCTGGGCTGTAGCCGGCCTATTCGAGTATCAGCAAATCGGCCTCGACGCACCAGCAAAGGTCATGGCCGCAACCACTGATTACCGGGCTGAAAACGACACGGTGAAACAGTTCATCGCCGATGAATGCGTGCTGACCGAGAACGCCAAAGTGAGCCGTTCCGAACTGCACCACGCCTACCTTGCATGGGCACGAGACAACGGGGCAGAACAACTCACCGCCAGGGCATTTGCGCCACGTATCGCAGCACTACAGGGGATCACCGAAGGCAAAACCAACGGAATCAGGGTCTGGAAGGGGGCAGGACTCAAAACCGATGAATTACCACTTGACTAGTGCAAACGGTGATTCTAGGGCAAAGCAGGGTCACTTGGGGCACTTCTTCCCAGCGATTCTCGCGGGAAATGATTCTAGGGAATCACTGGGAACATCTGCCCTAAGTGACCCTAAGTGCCCCGACCCCCTCGAAAACCTCACCACAGACTGCCTCGTATGCGGCGGATACCTACCCCGCAGAAAACGCACAGCAGGACTCCACCAGCTATGCCAAAGCTACTACGACGAACTAGAGGACTAGAACCATGACTAACGAACTCCCCGAAGAACTCATCAAGCAACTCGAAGGCGTGAACGACTTCATCATCACGGGAAGCAACGGCCTACCCGTCGGAAGCCTCAAACTTGACCAGCTACAGAACGACGGCGCTAACCTCGCGTTCAAACTGGCAGCGCACGCTGGAGACGAAGCCCAGACCAGGGCGACACTACGCGAAGCAATCCAACAGCACGGGCACGAAAGCATCGGGTACATCCTCATGAACGCCATCCCGCTATTGGTTGACGATATTCTCGCCCCCTCATTCGACGTGATGCAAACCGCCACAGGCGCAGACCCCCGCGCAAAGATGGCCGAAATCGGAGGAATCAACGCATGAGCGGCTACTACTACTCAGACCGACAGATCCAGACCTACTCAGAACACGCCCAAGCCGCCGTCCTATGGGAACGCGCCGCCCACTGGGAACAGAACGCGAACTACTGGAAACACCGCGCCGAATCAGCCGAACGCCGAATGCTCGAACACCACTGCGAAGGAGACAACTAAATGACCTGCAACCGCCCGCCCTACATCGGCTCAGTCAGAATCCAAGAGTGGATCACCAAAGACAAACAGCGCATCAACGGCATCCAACTACGCGGCGCATGGGGACTAGCCGCCCACCTGACCCCCGGTGAAGCCCGAACCCTGGCAGACACCCTCCACGACCTCGCAGACCAACTAGAGCAGGCCACAGAGACACCAGAGCACCGGGAACCACCCCGAGTCCTACAGCCGGCCTACACCAGCCGTAGCACCCTCACCGCCGCAGACGGACACCCCGAACCACTACTACCGGCCACCAGTGCGGACTGAGGAAACGAGCCGTGAACATCACCCCAGACAACATCAGCGACATTGCCGTAACAGTGCAATGCCCAGCATGTGACTACATCCACGCCTACGGGCGACACGAATTCAATACATGGCCACCGACCCCCGGCAGCAAAGTGCGCATCAGATGCAAAACGCACCGCTCAGCAACCCCGAGCGAACGCAACTGGATCTACGCAATCTCACACATCACTATCCAATTCTGAAAGGCAACAAAACCATGGAAAACAACATGATCAACTTCGCCGGCAACACCAACAACAACCAGAACGAAAGCGACGAACTGCATATGAACTACAACATCGAAGACCGCCTCGACCAGACCCACACCATCACCCCACGACTGCGCGGCATCACCCGAGCAATCCGAAAGCACAACCTCAAAGCACCAAAGATCCTCACCGAAGATCTCATCACCAACCAGCAGCAAGCAGCAGCACGAGTCCGTGACCTTGCACCCGCCGCCAACATCCCAAACCTCGAAGCCGCAGCCCGAGCCGTCATCGCCGGCGAAGACCCCAGCGAACACATGGAAAATTACGCGGCATGGTACGGCATCCATGCCCTCACCGAACAGGTCGTAACCACCGCACGAGCACAGTTCATCGACGTACTGAACGAGCACGCCGACGACCTCACCGAACAGGTGCGCCGAACCATCTTCGAACCAGCGCTACGCCGGCTCAAGACCCTCATCGAGAAGCACCCCGGCAAGAACTGGGATCTTGAAGCAGCAGTCCAGAACAAGGACTACGCCCACGCCCAGCTCATCGACAAGAACCAAGACATTGCCGAACAGCTCGATCAGGCCTACATGCTGCGCGCCATGTTCTACAACAGCAACGCCTTCACTAACCCCGCCGCCGTCGTAACCACCGCCGGCTACAAGGGCAGCACCAACACCGCGAGCCTGCAGTGGTGGGCAATGACCATCGGCAACGGACACACCGCGCATCTGCCCACCGCCACCGAATGGGAAGACCTGCATAACAGCAAGGAACACGCCGAGGTGCGCAAGGCAGACGCGGAAGCCCTAGCCGCCGACCAGCCCGAAGCGCAGGTTGTGCAGACCCTCATGCACGATGGCCGCATGATGTCCCGCTAAACCACAGGTAGCCCGCACCTCAACAGGTGTGGGCTACCTACCAAAAGACACGGCGTGAACGTCACCAGCGATCTGCAACACGGCAAGAGCCGGAACGATGGCCAGGAGCGACAATGACGACCGTCGCACAGATCGGCCAGCGCCTAGGCGACACACAAAAGATAGCGGTTGACCAAGAGAGGAATCCTTTATAAGACGCCGCTAGTGTCGCCCTACAGTCCCTCGACCCAATACACGCGGGTCGGGGGACTAACCAATATCACCACACCCCACGCCACAACGACCGGCCAGCAGTCATCGGTGCAGGATCAATCGGAGGCTTCCCAGCCTGCACCCAACCCCGCACCCACGGACGCAACCGAGCACGTCGTAATTCCTCATACCTCAACGTCACAGTATGCAGCCGGTACCCACGGAACCTACGACCAAACACCCCAGGCTCAAACCAGTACATCGCCACCACAGGCTCAGCACCAGCAAGCACAGCAGCCCTATCAGCGATGAACCTATAGGACACCTCAGCATCCCTAAACGTGTAGCAGCGCGGGAACTCACCAGACACTAACGACCCATGCAACACATCAAGGAACGCGCCTTCCATCGTCCCCTCACCCACAGCATGTATCTGCCCCTGATCCCGCACCTCACGGTAACGCTCATCAGGATCATCCAGCGAACGCTTATCACGCTGAGGCAACCAACTAGGCGTGACCCTACTGCGCGTCCTCTCCACCAGATACACAACCACAGCCACCAACGCAGCAACACCAGAGACAACCAAAGACAGCACAGCAACCATCCCCACAGCCTAACCGCACCACACCCCACGCATGAGGCAGGGGGATGGGGTTCGACCATTCAGCCGGCGTTCCCACCCCCGGCATAGAGATCTCTCTAGCACCATTCAACCCACGGGGGAGGGGGTTAGAGCACCTCAGCCGTTCGCACAACACGCATAGCGATAAATATCCCCCCGAGCTGCTGACAGCCCCGCAAAGCCCAGGGGGGAGGGGGTAAACGACCGCTCTAGCGTCTCGCACCTCGGGCACTGCGATCTATTTTCAGCCGATTTCCACAGATGGTATTTTCCGCAGATGATCCAGCCGTGATCCTGCCCAATGGGTGCAATATGGTGCGAGCCACCGTCAAACGACATAGCATGTACGTTCCATAGGTTGAGTGAAAGGCAAGGTCATGGAACCTACCTGTAAGCGTTGCGGAACGAATAAGTTCTTGAAGGTTCTCGAATACGAACCGGGGCGATCTGAAGATCAATCGATTAGGACTGCCCAAGGTACGGTGTCGAGGCGTAGGTGGATAGATCCAGTAGTTAAGTATTTCTGTCAGAAATGCGGCCAGCTGGAGGGCCATACGGTTTCAAACGACTGGCAACCAAATGGCGACCCCGACATAAGGGAATTGCAGGAAGCTGGCAGCTATTATCCCGAACCTGGACGCAAAGCGGTGCGCATGGATAACGGCAATTGGCGGATAACTATGTAGCGTTAGCTCGCCGCGATTTGATAAGTCCTGCGCATCTGTTGTGGTGGGCATATCGAGAACGCGCACCCCTCAAAAGGTCAAAAATTACATTGCAGGATTTGATCTCTAGAGGGGTACCCATTGAGTGGGTACCTTGGGGTACTCACTGAGCGAGTACCTGGGGTACGCGTTTTTGCGTACCCCTGGTTGGGTGCTCACCGCCTACCCTTTCGCGGTTGGAACGAGAGTCCATGATAGCCCTACACAGGTACTGGGAGTATCTAAACAAATGCATGGGATACAGAGATAACTGCGTATCATTCTCTAATGACTAAGAAACGCATAAACGTGTATATCGACGGTTTCAATCTGTACTATGGGGCACTCAGAGACAACCCGGATCTGAAATGGCTAAATATCCGTCGTTGGTGTGAGATCATCATGCCCGGTTATGAGGTAGCTAAGATCGGATATTTTACGGCGAAAGTTGTCGGCCGTGCGGAAGATCCAGATGCACCGACGCGTCAAGATCACTATTTCAAAGCGTTGAGAACTCTATCGGGGTTGGAGCTAACCTTCGGTAAATTCAAAGTACGCCGAAAGCGCCTAAAGCGTGTTGAGAATGACAGGTGCGACTGCTGTGCAACTCATGATGACACTCAGGTTCCAGAGTGCAAGTGCTGCCGCAAAGTTACCGTAGAAGTCGAAAAGACAGAAGAAAAAGGGTCTGACGTGAATCTTGCGTTATCCATCGTCAAGGATTCTTTTACTTCGGAGATTGATAGCATCCTAATCGTTTCGGGTGATGCTGACCTGTCAATGGCTGCGCGAATTGCAAAAGAGCAGGGAATCGAAGTCATTATTGCTGACCCGGGAGGACAGAACGCGCTAAGAGGTGACCGGAGAATCACAGTCAGAGAGTCGGCAATGCGCGCTTGCCAATTTCCCGATGAAGTCACGCTGGCAGACGGCACAAGTGTTCATAGGCCGGATGCATGGGCGCAAACTCAAAAGGAGGTTGGATCCGTAAATCCAACCTCCGCTTGACCACCGAAGCGGTTCAAGTAAGTAGTTAAAACTATAGAGCCACAGACTGTAGTTCGCAAATTCATATCAGGCGCTACGCGCTAGCGGACACCCAAGGGTGAGCTTGTCTTTATCCCCTGCCCCAAAATTCCCGATTCCACCGCCCATTGTCTGAATCCTTCCAGCACGAATAGCCCACACCGTTTTACGGTGCGAGCTAGTGCAACCCGTCATATGCACCTGGCCATCGTGCGACGGTCTAGCCCCGGTTGGCTAGCAAATATGGGTATCACCGGGATTCAATCGGTTAGCGTCTGAGAATCTAGAACAGCGACGTGAGCAGCAAGGCTCGGAAACGCTCACAGAACTTGCTGTGAGCGCATCCCAGCCCACGCGATAGGCAATTACCACCGCGTGATGCTTGGAAGGGGTGTTAGAGCGTCACAGGCGCGCCCACGGCGGCGCAGATGACTTGTGGAACGGTGATAAGCGCCAGTGAGACGGCACCATAGAACACGGTGCGAACAGAGAATTTCAGAGCGTTACGCATCGGCGTTCACCGGCTCAAGAAACGACGCGTAGAACTCATCTTTCATGCAACCGTCTGCATCGGGCGCATCGAGCTGCACCGAAACATGATTGGTGAGGATGCCGGCACCGGTAACGGTGTACTCTGCACCGGACTTGATATTGCGGACACGCTGGCCAACGGTGAAACCACCGGGAAGGGTCGCATTTGAAATGCGAGCATCCGACGTCGAAGCGGTGAGTTCTTCCCACGCGGCGAACGCTGCACTAGCCGGCAGGCCATGAGCGATGGCCAGATTACAGAGCTTGTTCACAGTCCACTTAGGGCTAAGCGCTTCCGGGATCTCTCGCAGGATCTCGACGGCCTTAGCGGTGGCTTCCAGATGCTCGCGTTCTTCCGCCCGGCGCAGCAGCTCACGGGCAATCTGAGAATCAGTGTATTGGGAGAGAGACGCGACAAGCTGGGATTGGGTATGCTGAATCATGTTCAGACCTTCCACGTAGGTTTGAGCCATGCTCCGGGGTGTTAGCGCACCGCCGGGGCATTTTTTGTGTACGAGGAAAGTCTTATCTAAATTTCCGTACCCATCATCTTCGGCGTGCTGCCGCTGACCATCGTCTTCGCGATCTTCCCGGGACTAGCGCTTTTGGAGATGAGCTATTGACGGGTCCGACATTGAAACCATCACACCGCACCACCTACACGAAGGAGGGGCCACCATGTCACGGCTCCACATGATGATGTTCACCCTCAGCCTGCACGTCGCCGACGCGGGCCGGGACCTCTGGGACCGGGCGGCCGCCCGGGCCCGCGACCAGCGCGGCGACGTGCCCGGATGGGTCATGATCACGTTGATGAGCGCCCTGCTGGTGGCCGCCCTGCTGGCGATCGCCGGACCCCGGCTGCAGGACTTGTTCAACCAGGCCATCGACAGGGTGTCCGGGTTGGGCTAGGACCGGCATGCGCAACCGTACGGGCCGGCGTACCGGCAGCGCCGGCAGGCTCGGGCAGGACGGGGAACGCGGCTCGGCCGTGGCCGAATTCGTCATGATCACCACGTTGCTGATCGTGCTGGCCTTCTCGATCATGCAGCTGGCCTTGGCGCTGCACGTGCGCAATACGCTCACCGACGCCGCCGCCAACGGCGCCCATTACGGCGCGCTGGCAAACCGTTCGCCCGCCGACGCGGCAGGCCGCACCCGCACGCTCATCACCGAATCGCTGTACGCCGGCTTTGCCAGGGACGTGTCCGTGTCAACCACGGCCATCGGCGGCACCCAGCTGGTGACAGTCACCGTCAACACCAGGGTGCCGCTGATCGGTTTCCTGCCCAACGGGTGGGAGCTGAGCGTCAGCTCGGATGCGGTGCGTTATGGCTAGGGCCAGCCGCCAGCTGCTGCGCCGGTGTCGCACGGCGGCCGCCGCGGAGCGGGGCAGTGCGATCGTGGAGTTCATCTTCGCCGCCACGATCCTGCTGATCCCGATGATCTACCTGGTGCTGGCCGCCGCGGCGCTGGAAGGCGGCAGCTACGCGGTGGTCTCCGCCGCTGACCAGGCCGCCAAAGTGTTCGCCGTGTCCGAGAACCCGGCACAGGCCAGGTCCAACGCGCAGGCGGCGGCCGACCGGGCCATGGCGAACTTCGGATTCAGCGGATCGAAGACCGCCATCGCCTGCAGCGGCGAATGCCTCAGCCCGGGCTCGGTAGTGACCGTCACCGTCAGCTTGGACGTCCCGCTGCCCTTCGTCTCCGACTACATCTCCGCCTCGGCCTTCACCGTGGACGCCACCGCGGCCCAAAGGGTTGACCGTTTTGGCTAGCCGCAGCCTGCGCCGGCTGCGCCTGGCCGCGCGGCGCGAAGAGGGCCAGTCGCTGGTGCTGGCCATCGGCTTGTGCGCAATCACGCTGCTGACCATCTCCGTGGTCCTTGCCGCCAGCGCGGTGAACCTCAAAGCGCGGCAGCTGCTCTCCCTGGCCGACGGGGCCATCGTGGCGGCGGTGGACGAATTCGAATTCGTCGCCGACGGCGGCGCCCCGCGCATCCAGCTCAGCGCAGACCAGGTCCAGCAAGGAGCCCGGCGCTACCTGGCGGACGTCGGCGCTTCGGGGCGCGTCGACAACCTGGGCATCGCCTCGGTCCACGTGCTGCCCGGGGGACAGGGCGCCGAAATCGTGCTTACCGGCACCGTCAGCCCGCCCATCATCGGCTGGATCGTGCCCGCCGGGATCCCCATTACCGTGCATTCCACCGCGCGAACCGTACTCAGCCGCTAGCGACGCAAAATCCTGAACCGAACCGCACATGGCGTAGGCTTAGAACACCATGGCAAATACTGACTTCCCCGCTGAAATCCGCTCACTCCGCGCGACCTTCGCCGCCATCGAGGAGGTGAGCGACGTCGATCAAATCAAGGCTGACATCGCCGTACTTTCCGAGGAAGCCGGTGCCCCAGACCTGTGGGACGATCCTGCCAGCGCGCAGATCGTCACCAGCAAGCTCTCCTACCGCCAGTCGGAACTGGAGCGCTTGACCAAGCTGCACACCCGCATCGACGACCTGGAAGTCCTGGTCGAACTCGCGGAGCTGGAAGACGACGCGGACACCCTGGCGGAAGCCGACAAGGAACTGCTCGCCATCCGCAAGTCGCTGGACGACCTGGAAATCGTCACCCTGCTCAATGGCGAGTTCGACGCCCGCGGCGCCGTGGTCACCATCCGTTCAGGTGCCGGGGGCGTCGACGCCGCGGACTTCGCTGAAATGCTGCTGCGCATGTACCTGCGCTGGGCGGAGAAGCGCGGCTACAGCGCGACCGTCATGGACACCTCCTACGCCGAAGAAGCCGGGCTGAAGTCCGCCACCTTCGAAATCGACGCGCCCTACGCGTTCGGCATCCTTTCGGTCGAAGCCGGCACCCACCGTCTGGTGCGCATCTCGCCGTTCGACAACCAGGGCCGCCGCCAGACCTCCTTCGCCGCGGTGGAAGTCATCCCGCTGATCGAGCAGACCGACTCCATCGAGATCCCGGAAAGCGAAATCAAGGTCGACGTCTTCCGCTCCTCGGGTCCCGGCGGGCAGAGCGTGAACACCACCGACTCCGCGGTGCGCATGACCCACATCCCGACCGGCATCGTGGTGTCCATGCAGAACGAGAAGTCGCAGATCCAGAACCGCGCCGCCGCGCTGCGTGTGCTGCAATCCCGAATCCTGCTGCAGAAGAAGGCCGAGCAGGACGCGCAAAAGAAGGAACTGGCCGGCGACGTCAAGGCGTCCTGGGGCGACCAGATGCGCTCCTACGTGCTCAACCCGTACCAGATGGTCAAGGACCTGCGCACCGAGCATGAAGTCGGAAACACCGCTGCAGTGCTCGACGGGGAAATCGACGACTTCATCGACGCCGGCATCCGCTGGCGCGCCACGCAGCGCCGCCCGGGCAAGTAGCCCGCACGATCCCTCGCGACCCGCTCCGGCGCGGGTCGCTTCCGCAGGTCCGGGGGACCGGATGCTTGAGAAAACTCACGTCCCCGAGGCCGCCTGCTGATCCTGCGACAGCGACCGGTAAAAACTGGTTGCCAGTGCAGGATTGGGCGGCCGGAACAAAATTTGGGTCAGCTGTTAGTAGCTGATGAATCTGGCAACACACCCGCGAATGCTTTCATGATGGCCGCCGCGCCCCGATAAGGTTTGGTTGATTGGCGCATCAGAAGACGTTTGCTCTCGAGATTGGTTTTCGTGGGTCGCGCCCCGACGAAAACTGGCGATTGAAGACATGATTAAATTCGAAAACGTCTCGATGGTTTACGAGCCCAAGCAGAAAAACGCTGCCCTGGACGACGTGAGCATCGAGATCAACCGCGGCGAGTTCGCATTCCTTGTCGGCGAATCCGGCTCCGGTAAATCCACCTTCCTCAGCCTTGTCCTGCGTGAGAAGCGCGCCACCGACGGTGCGGTCTACGTGGCCGGCCAGAACCTGAATCGCATCCCGAGCCGCCGCGTGCCGAAACTGCGCCGCAACATCGGCTTCGTCTTCCAGGACTTCCGCCTGCTGCGCGAACGCACAGTTTTCGACAATGTCGCCTTCGCGATGGAAGTCATCGGCGCCTCCCGCGCGCAGATCCGCGACCGGGTCCCCGACGCATTGAAGCTCGTAGGCCTCGAGGACAAAGCCCGGCGCAAGCCAACCGAACTTTCCGGCGGCGAGCAGCAGCGCGTAGGCATCGCCCGCGCGATTGTGAACAAGCCCGCCATCCTGCTGGCCGATGAGCCCACCGGCAACCTCGACCGCAAGAACAGCATTGAAGTCATGAACGTGCTGGACCGCATCAACCAGAACGGCACCACCGTGCTGATGGCGACGCACGCCCATGAGCTGGTCAGCGAGTACCGCCACCGCGTCATCGAGCTGAGCTCCGGACGCGTTGTGCGAGATGAAGCGCAGGGCCAGTACACGCCGATGACGACCGTGGTGAACCAGGACGGATCCCGCGCGCTGCTCTTCGGCGATGCCTCTGCCGAGCCGAACGAAGAGCGCGAACCGCTTGAAGCCATGAATGAAAAGAAGGACGAAGACCAGTGAGACTAGGATTTATCCTGCGCGAAGCCGTCAAGGGCCTGCGCCAGAACGTCGTCATGGTCGTTTCGGTGGTGCTGGTGACCTTCGTGTCGCTGACCTTCGTCGGCGCTTCGGCGCTCCTGCAGCTGCAGATCAACCAGATGAAGGGCTACTGGTACGACCGCATGGAGGTCGCCGTGTACCTCTGCGACGACACCAGCGCTTCGCCGAATTGCGCAGGCAAGCCGGTCACCGACGATCAGCGCAACTCCATCAAGGCCATGCTTGAATCCGAGCAGCTCGCGCCGTACGTCAAGGAAATCGCCTACGAGTCCAAGGAAGACGCCTACAAGAACTTCCTTGACCAGTACAAGAACTCCTCGCTCGTCGACCAGGTCAAGGCCGACCAGCTGCCCGAGTCCTTCCGCGTCGCCCTGGTCGATCCTGAGAAATACCAGGTCATCAACGAGGCATTCTCAACCGTTGCAGGCGTGGATTCGGTGGTCGACCAGCGCGAACTGCTGGAAAAGGTCTTCCAGCTCGTTCGCGTCGCCTCTGCCGCAGCCGCCATCGTGGCGATCGTCATGATCGCCTGCGCCGTGCTCCTCACTGGCACGACGATCCAGCTGTCGGCCATGCATCGACGGCTGGAAACCACGATCATGCGTCTGGTGGGCGCTTCCAAGGCAACAATCCAGCTTCCGTTCATCATCGAGGGCGTTATTGCTTCCATCATTGGCGGCGTGCTGGCTTCCGGGACGCTCTGGCTGCTGATGAAGTTCCTCGTTGAGGACAAACTCGCAAGTGAGAACGTCGGAGTGGCTTTCATTTCCACCGGTGAGGTCTGGCTCATAGCTCCGGTGCTCTTGATAATTGGTATCGTTTTGGCAACAATTTCATCAGTGGTAACGTTGAAGCGTTACCTGAAGGTTTAGCTTCACTTCGACCTTTGTGTCGTGTTCAACCTGCTTTTCGCACTTCTCTAAGGAGACCTATGCTGTCCAACGCAGTTCGGCGCAAGTTCCTGCGCGCCACTCTCGGTGGAGCAATGGCTCTCGCCCTGACACTGCCAGCTGGTCTCGTTGTCGCCGATGAACTCGATGACAAGAAGGTCGAGGTTCAGGAGAACATCGACAACCTGGAACAGGACATGGAGTTCCTGGATGCAGACATCCAGGAAACCGACCAGAAGCTGCGTGACCAGCAGTCCCAGGTCCCGGTCCTGCAGGCGGCATTGGCCGATGCGCAGAACCGCGTCGCCAACGCCCAGGCAACCGTGGCGGACCTGAATGACCGGTTGATCAGCGCCCAGGGAACCCGTGACAAGGTCGCAGCGGAGATCGAAGCGAACAACGCGGAAATGGCCAAGGCGGAAGACGCCATGGCCAAGATCGCTTCCGAAGCGTACAAGCGTGGCGGCGTATCCGGCGGCTTGGACATGATCCTGAACATGGAATCGGCGACGGCCATGGCCGACGGCCTCGACATGGCCAACCGCGCCATGGAATCGCAGAACTCCGCCTACAACGATCTGGCGCAGGAGGAAGCGAACAACGAGAACAACAAGGTCCGACTGGCTGCGGTGGAGAAGGAAATTTCCTCGCTGAAGTCACAGGCTGAAGAAGCGCTGGCCCAGGAGGAATCCGCCCGCAATGCGGCGCAGTCCGCCAAGGACGAGCTGGATGCGCTTGTTGTCAGCACCGAGTCCCTCAGCGCGCAGCTGGAAGCGAAGAAGCCACAGATCCAGGCCAAGCTGAAGGCCCAACAGGCCGAGTACGCGCAGGTGCAGGCCGATATCAAGGAGCGCCAGGAGCGCCTGCTGCGCGAAGAGCAGGAACGCAAGCGCAAGGCGGCCGAAGCCGAAGCCAAGCGCAAAGCGGCCTACGAGGCCCAGCAGGCCAAGCTGGCCGCGGAAGCCAAGGCCAAGAAGCAGACCTATACCAAAAAGAAGTACGTTCCCAAGGAAACCTCCGCTCCGGCCGCGCCGCAGTCGTCAGGCTCCAGCGCCTGGGGACTGGTCAAGCCGACTACCGGCAACCGGATCACGTCCAGCTTCGGCTGGCGCCCGACGCCTGCCGGCACCATCGACTACGGCGGACGCGGCGGCTACGTGCACGCCGGTCTCGATTGGGGCTTCGGAGGCCAGTGCGGTTCGCCGATCACTGCAGCCGCCGACGGCGAAGTCTGGATGGCAGGCTGGGGAGGCTCCTCGGGCAACAAGGTGACAATTTCGCACGGCGTCGTCAACGGCAAGGCGCTGGCAACGAACTACCACCACATGTCCAAGATCGCCGTCAGCGTCGGGCAGAAGGTCTCCCAGGGCCAGGTCATCGGATACGTCGGCACAACCGGCAACTCCACCGGATGCCACCTGCACTTCGAAACGATTGTCAACGGCCAAGCCGTGAACCCATTGGGACTTCTCTAACGCTAGACTTGATATTTGTGCGCGGGAAACCGCCCGCGACATGCAAGGAGTGTCATGGCCAAGAAGAACCAGGAAGATCGTGTCATCGCGAGCAACCGCAAAGCTCGCCACGATTATGAAATTCTCGACACATTCGAAGCCGGTATGGTGCTGACCGGCACCGAAGTGAAGTCCTTGCGCGAAGGCAAGGCATCGCTGGTGGACGGCTTCGGCCAGTTCTATCGCGGCGAACTGTATATCGAGAACTGCTACATCCCGGAGTACCTCAACGGCTCCTGGACCAACCACGCGGCTCGTCGCCGTCGCAAGCTCCTGCTGCACCGCCAGGAGCTCACCAAGATCGAGCGCAAGATCTCCGAAGCCGGCCTGACCATCGTGCCGCTGAGCCTGTACTTCAAGTCGGGGCGCGCGAAGATCGAGATCGGCATAGCGCGAGGCAAGCGCGAATTCGACAAGCGTCAGACGCTGCGCGAGAAGCAGGACAACCGTGAAGCACTGCGTGCCATGCGCGAGCGCAACCGCGGTCATGCCTGATCGGGCTGTAGCTACGCGCTGAATCGGTGGCGCATCTCTCGTTGGGGTTCCAGCGGGAGGTGCGCTATGATTGATTAACGCACTTCGGTGCGGTTGCATCCGGGGAAACCCGGAACTGACAACAAAATACGGGGATGATCGGTTTCGACGGTGTAAGTCGCGACAGATGAAGCGGGCCGAGGACGCAAAGTTATCTCGTAAACGCTCTTTGCAAAACAATAAGTGCCGAATCTAAGCGCACTGACTTCGCTCTCGCTGCCTAAGCAGCCAGACAGTCCGTTAGCCAGGGGATGCTATCGCCCCTGTTCCTAACGTCATTTAGATAGCCACTGTATCCGGCAGTTGTTGCCGCTGTTGGGTACATATCTAGGCAACTGTGCCCGGACCAGCCACTTGTTTGCGTGATGGCTGGGGCAGAGAAATTCCGCAGCAAACTGCGCCCGGAGAAGACCTGGCAACACTACATCGGACGGGAGTTCAATTCTCCCCATCTCCACCAACGGCCCCGGAACTTCGGTTCCGGGGCCTTTTGCTGCCCGGAATCGGGTTGGAGGTGCTGTACCTCTCGCGCGAGCCTGCTCGCGGGCGTTCTGTTTACCACATAGAATTGAGTAGATACCGAGAGCATCCTTGGGCGAAAACATGCGGAATTAGAGTGAGGCAGTCAGCCATGGGCAAGAGCAATACCCAGAAAGTTTCACCCATCCTCTCTTCGCTCTACGCGGCCGTCGCCTTCCTGCTGGAGGTCGGTTTGCTGTTCGCCGCGGCACTTGCCGCCATCGCCTATGTGCCCTGGCCGACGATCCCCGCGATCCTCGTGGTGGTGGTGCCGTTGCTGGCGCTCTGGTCGGTGTTCTTCTCGCCGAAGGCCGTCGTCAAGCTTCGCCTGCGCACCAGGCTCACGCTCATCCACCTGATCTACCTGGTCGGCTCCTATGTGCTCTGGTTGAGCATCGACCGGTCGTTCACCGAGCAGTCGCAGATCTGGGCCATCGCCATGCTCGTGCTCACCGGCGTGAGCGCGATCCTGATCCTCGCCACCGGCGGCTACGTAGTACCGCACGACCGGACCAAGCCCCAGCCCAGCCCCCGGCCACAACCGCAGCCGGTGGGCGCCCGAACTGCCCAGTCCGCGCAGTCGCCAGCACCAGCCCGCGGCCGCCGCGCCGCACGCTGAGTCGCACCACCCAAGTTTTCAATCAGTAGAGCCAGGCCGACAGGCCTGGCTCATGTCTTTTAATCGTGCTTATTAATCGTCCGTCCGGTCACGAGCACAGCCATGCGGCGGCCCACAGTCCGAGCCCGGCCGCAGAGAGGGCGCCGAGCATGGTGCCGACGGCATTAGCCGCGCTGGCTACCGGCTTGCGAGCCTGCAGCAATCGCACAGTCTCGACGCTGGCGGTGGAGAAGGTCGTGTAGCCGCCCAGGAACCCCGTTCCGACTGCGAGCTGCCACGCCGCGGGAAGCAGGTTGCCGGCGGCCAAGCCCGCGAGCAGGCCCAGCAGGAACGATCCGCTGAGATTGATGAGGATCGTGCCCCACGGCAGGGACCCTGCTAGGCGGGAGGCGACCAATCCGTCCAGCGCGTAGCGGGCGCAGGCCCCGAGGCCGCCGCACAGGCACAAAACGATGAATAACGTGGCGGTCATCGGGCATCCTCCGCGCAGGCTCCGCGGCGGCGGCGCGTGGCCCCGAGCAGGATGCCGCACCAGCTGGCCGTCGCGCCGAGCACGACGCAGCCCAGCGCGTACAGCACGCCGAGGCCGACGGAGCCTGCGCCCAGCAGCAACGCAGCGTCCACCGCGAAGGTGCTGTAGGTGGTGAAGCCTCCCATGAACCCGGTGCCCAGCAGCAGCCGCATCCGCCGGGCGCTCTTGGGGCTGGAGCCGGCGCGGTCCAGCGATTCAAGCAGCAGTCCGAGCAGCAGCGCACCGAGGATGTTCACGGCGAAGGTGGCGCTCGGAAAGCCGTGCAGCGCAGGGAGCAGCAGAGTCACGGCCTCGCGGCCCGCGGTTCCCGCCGCGCCGCCGAGGAACACCAGCAGCAGCTGGCCCGGTCGCAGGTGCGCCCGGCGCTTCCGGCGCCGCTGCGCGCGCAGGGCGTCGGCCGGCTCGGGGCCCGGGGGCAGCGGCTGGGGGAGGTCTTCGGTCATTGCTCAGCGTTCGTCGGTAGCGGATGGGGGCACGAGGCGGTGGGCACGGTCACGACCCGGGCTCAGGAGCGCTGCGCGGCGGGAACCACGAGCACCGGGCGCAGCTGGTTCCGGGCGAGCTGCGCCGCCACGGAGCCGTTGAGCAGTTCGTGCAGGGAGGCGCGCAGCGAGGGCCGTCTCGCGCCGATCACGATCATCCGGGCCTCGATCCGTTCGGCCAGGGCTGACAGCTCTGCGCTGGGGCTCCCGGCCAGCGCATGGGTCCGCCAGCGCACCGCCAGCGGGTCCAGTAGCGCTGCCAGCTGCGCGTTCAGCTGCGGCGGGAACGGCTGGACGACTACATCCTGCACTTCGGGGTCGATGGGCGCCGAGCGCACGGTGCCGTCGGCAAGCCGCTGCACGGTGTAGCGGGCGGGATCGACCCAGGCGCAGTGCAGTTCGGCGCCCAGCTGCGCGGCAAGGGCGGCGGCCTGGGCCGGGGCGGACGGATCCTGCTCCCGGCAGACGCCGAGCAGCAGCACGCCGGAGCTGTCGGTCATCGGGTGCTCCTGTCTGCCGGCGGGGTCCTGCCACCATTTTTGCACACGCCCGGGCGCTCAGGCCGGGCGCACCCAGACCAGCGAGGCGTCCACGTAGTCCAGGCCGTGCGGCAGGGTGATCGTCGCGCCGGGCACCAGCCCGCGGTCCCTGGCCCGGCGCAGGAAGTCGGGGTCCTCGTCGCTGATCCGGTCCACGATCGCGGCGCCGCCGGTGAAGCGGTCGAGGCGCACCGCCCGGCTGGCAGGCAGCGTGCCGTCGGCGGCGGGGATCGCGTCCCCGTGCGGGTCGCGCTGCGGCCGGCCCAGGCGCTGGTCCAGCGCGTCGATGAAGCGGTCGGTCACGGTGTGCTCCAGCGCTTCGGCCTCGTCGTGCACCTCGTCCCAGCCGTAGCCCAGCTCGTCGCGCAGGAAGGTCTCCAGCAGCCGGTGGCGGCGCACCATGCGCAGCGCCTCGCGCCGCCCGGTCTCGCTGAGCGTGATGGCCCCGCGCGGCACGTGGTGCACCAGCGACTTCGCTGCCAGCTTCTGGACCATCGGGGTGGCCGAGGCGGGGGTCAGGCCCAGCTGGTCGGCCAGTGCGCCGGTGCTCACCTCGGTGTCCTCCCACTCGGTGAGCAGGTACAGGGCCTTGAGGTAGTCCTCTTCGCTGGTGGTCAGCGCGCGCGGGTCGCGGTTGCGGGGCATGGGCGGCTAGCGGTTCAGGTAGGGCAGGATGATCTCGTGCAGCGCGCCGTTGGTGGCCAGCGCGTTGCCGCCATGGCAGCCTTCCTCGCCGGCGACGGAGGTGAAGCGCCCGCCTGCCTCGCGCACCACCGGCACCAGGGCCGCCATGTCGTAGAGCTCCAGTTCGGGTTCGAACGCGGCGTCCACCGCGCCCTCGGCCAGCAGCGCATAGGAGTAGAAGTCGCCGTAGCCGCGGGTGCGCCAGGCGGTCTCCAGCAGCTCAAGCAGCCCGTCGAGCTTGCCGGCATCCTTCCAGCCGTTCAGGGAGGCGTAGGACAGCGACGCGTCGGACAGCTCGCTCACCCCGGAGACGCTGATTTGGCGGGTGGCGGTGGAGCCGACCTCGGCGCCCGGCTCGGTGACGAACGCGCCCAGCCCGGTGGCCGCGTGCCAGCGGCGGGCCAGCGCCGGGGAGGAGATGACCCCGAGCACCGGCTCGTCGTCGATAAGCAGCGCGATCAGCGTGGCCCACACCGGCACGCGGCGCACGAAGTTCTTGGTCCCGTCGATCGGGTCGATGACCCAGCGGCGCGAGGAGTCCCCGTGCACGCCGAACTCCTCGCCGAGCACGGAGTCCTCCGGGCGGTGCTCGGCCAGCTGCGCGAGGATCAGCTGCTCGGCGCCGCGGTCGGCGTCGGAGACCGGGGTCATGTCAGGCTTGGTCTCGACCTTGAGGTCGTTGGCGCCGTAGCGGGCCAGGGTGAACGCGTCGACCTTGTCGGCCAGCGCGAGGGCGAAGTCGAGATCCTGCTGCAGGGTGTATTCAGCCATGGTGGTGCGGCGCTAGTGCGCGCCGAGCTCCTTTTCGTGCGTAGTTTCCTCGGTGGTGACCAGCCGGCGGTAGGACGCCAGCCGGGCGGCGGCCTGGGCGCCGGTGGATTCGTCGTCGGCCCAGGCCTGCAGGGCGCAGCCTGCCTCGCCGGCGGCGTGGGTGCAGCCGCGCGGGCAGCCGGTGGCGATGTCGGCCAGGTCCTCGAAGGCGGCCAGGATGTTCTCCGGGTCCACCAGGCCCAGCCCGAAGGAGCGGATGCCAGGGGTGTCGATCAGCCAGGAGCCGGGGGTGTCGCCCAGGCGCAGCGCCAGCGCGTTGGAGGAGGTATGGCGTCCGCGCCCGGTGACGGCATTGACGTGCCCGGTGGCGCGCTCGGCGCCGGTCAGGGCGTTGACCAGGGTGGACTTGCCCACGCCCGAATGGCCCAGCACCACCGAGACGCAGCCGGCGAGCATGCCCTGCAGTTGCTCCAGCGCCGCGGAGTCCAGCCGGGCGCTCGCCCCGTCGGCGCTGCGCGCGTCGATGCCGGAGGCCTCCGCGGCGGTGGTGCGGGAAATGACCACCGGCAGCTCCAGGCCCTCGTAGTGCGCCAGGAACTCGGCAGGGTCGGCCACGTCGGCCTTGGTCACGCAGAGCACCGGCTGGATGCCGGCGTCGTAGGCGGCGACCAGCGCGCGGTCCACGAAGCCGGTGCGCGGTTCCGGGTTGGCGGCGGCGACCACGATGACCAGCTTGTCCACGTTCGCCACGACCACCCGCTCGGTGGCGTCGGTGTCGTCGGCGCTGCGGCGCAGCAGCGTGCTGCGCTCCTCGATGCGCACCAGCCGCGCCAGTGTGTCGGGCTTGCCGGAGGTGTCCCCGACCAGTGCGACCATGTCCCCGGGCACGATGGCCTGGCGGCGCAGCTCGCGGGCGCGCGCGGCGATCACGATGCGCTCGGCGGCGGTGTCCTCGTCGAGGATCGCCGTGTAGCGGCCGCGGTCCACGGTGATGATGCGCCCGATCACCGCCTTCTCATGGGCCGGGCGGTCCTTGGTGCGCGGGCGCGAGCCCTTCTTGTTCGGGCGGACGCGGACCGAGGATTCGTCGTAGTCGGAGTAGCGCATCAGCGGGAGCCTTCCGCGGCCGGGTTCGCGGCGGTGGCCGCCATCGCCGCCCACTGCTTCGGGAAGTCCGGCATGGTCTTGGAGGTGGTGGCGATGTTTTCCACCCGCACCCCGTCGATGGCCAGGCCCAGCAGGGCGCCGGCGGTGGCCATGCGGTGGTCCTCATAGCTGTCGAGGTCGCCGGGCCTCGGCGGGCCCGGGGTGATCTCCAGCCCGTCGTCGGTGACGGTTACCTGCACCCCCACCTTGCCCAGTTCGGCCTGCAGCGCGGCCAGCCGGTCGGTTTCGTGCCCGCGCAGGTGCCCGATGCCGGTCAGCTTGCTGGGGGAGTCGGCCAGCGCGCACAGCGCGGCCAGGGTCGGGGCCAGCTCGGAGGCATCCGCGTACTCGATGCCGCGGATCGGCCCGGTGCCGCGCACGGTGAGCACCGAATCCGCGCCCAGGGACACCTGCGCGCCCATGGCCTGGAGGATCTGCACCCACTTGCCGCCCACCTGGGTGGTCGTGGCCGGCCAGAACGGCACGCGCACCACGCCGCGGGTGGCCAGCGCGGCGGCCAGGAACGGCCCGGCGTTGGACAGGTCGGGCTCCACGGTGACGGTGAAGCCCGCAATCCGCTGCGGCTGCACGCTCCAGCCGCGCCCGTCCTCATCGAGGTCCACCACGGCGCCGAGTTCGCGCAGCGTGGCCACGGTCATCGCGATGTGGTCCGGCGAGGCCAGCGGGCCTTCGGCGGCGCGCAGGCGCAGCCCGCCGGGCAGCGCCGGGGCGGCCAGCAGCATAGCGGAGATGAACTGGGAGCTGGCCGAACCGTCGATCTGCACGTCGGCGCCGGCCTCAAGCCGCCGCGCGTCCATGGTGAAGGGCAGCATGCCGGGGGCCCCGTGGAAGCTGAACTGCACCCCGAGCCCTGCCAGGGCGTCGAGCACCGGGGCCATCGGGCGCACGCGGGCCGCCGCGTCGCCGTCGAAGTCGGCCTGCGCGCCGGCCACGGCGGCCAGCGCCGGGACGAAACGCATCACGGTGCCGGCCAGCCCGCACTGCACCGTCAGCGGCCCGGCCGCCAGCCGCTCCGGAGGCACCACGCGCACGGTGGTGGAGCCGTCGGCTTGCGCGGTGCGCTCCAGCTGCACGCCGAAGGCTTCCAGGGCGTTGAGCATCAGCTCGGTGTCGCGGCTGATCAGCGTGTTGTGGATCGTGGAGGGGGAGGAGGCCAGCGCGGCGAGGATCAGATACCGGTTGGTCAGCGACTTGGAAGCCGGCACGAGCACCGTCGCGTCCAGCGGCGCGGCGGCGAAGGGGGCGGGCCACCACTGCGGCTCGACATGGTGCGAAGGGGTGGTTCCAGTGCTGGGTGCGGTGTTGATGGGGCTGATCCTAACTGTGGGGCCTGGCTGCTGCGGCGTCGGAGCATGGGATGTTCTGGCGCCTGCCGGGGCGTTCATCGCCCCGTCCCGCCTGCTTAAATCCTAGCCGAGATCGGCGCGGGAATAAGGGTTGGACGCCGTTCGTTGAACCGAGTGTGACGACGATTGAAGACATCAGCACCCTGGCAGGCGCCGGAGCCCCCGCGCAGGAGAGCCTGCGTCCGGGGCGTTCCCTGTCCGGAAACCCCGGACAGCGCGTAGACTCGAGGGCGATGACTAACGAGAGTGTGGACGCGAACCTTCCCGATGCGGGCGCCGAGTCCGAGGCGCAGCGCCGCGAGCGCTTTGAGCGGGACGCGCTGGTCTACGTGGACCAGTTGTATTCTGCCGCGCTGCGCATGGCGCGCAACCCGTCGGATGCCGAGGACCTGGTCCAGGAGGCCTACACGAAGGCGTATTCAGCCTTCCACCAGTACAAGCCGGGCACGAATCTGAAGGCCTGGCTGTACCGGATCCTGACCAATACCTACATCAACCTGTACCGCAAGCGCCAGCGCGAACCGCTGCGCACCAGCACGGACACGGTGGAGGACTGGCAGATGGCCCAGGCGATGGAGCATTCGCCCACGGGCCTGCGCTCGGCCGAGGTCGAGGCGCTGGACCACCTCCCGGATTCGGATGTGAAGGCGGCCCTGCAGTCCATTGGCGAGGATTTCCGCCTGGCGGTGTACTTCGTCGATGTCGAGGGCTTCAGCTACAAGGAAGCCTCGGAGATCCTCGGGGTGCCGATCGGCACGGTCATGTCGCGGCTGCACCGCGGGCGCAAGCAACTGAGGGAACTGCTGGCGGACTACGCCGCAGAACGCGGAATCCAGGCGGCGGCCAACCCCGCAGCCCAGGTCGATGGAGGGACGAAGTAAGATGGACTGCAATTCTTTGGGGGACTGCTCCGACGCGCGCATCGTGCGCATCTACGAGTACCTCGACGGCGCCCTCACGCTGGCCGACCTGAAAGAGGTCAAGGCCCACCTGGACCACTGCCCGGAGTGCACCGAGCAGTACGATCTGGAGTGCATCATCCGCTCGGTGGTGCGCCGCAGCTGCCAGGAGCACGCCCCGGAACAGCTCAAGGCCAACATCATCACCCGGATCTCGCAGATCAGGATCGAATCCGGCCACTAGCATCCGGCGCGGCGCGCACCGGAACGTGGAAAGAACCCCGTATCGCTCGAAAGATTTCGAGTGGTACGGGGTTCTTCGTCTGTTCGCATCGCTTAGCTGTTTGGGCGCTTGCCGTGGTTGGCACCGCCACGCTTGCGATCGCGACGCTTACGAGCGCGCTTCGACATGGTGACTCCTTAGAGGGATCATTTCAAACTGCTCGATGGGTATCGAGCCGACTAATAGTCTTTCACATTCCGGTGGCAAAAACCTAACGGGGCCCGCGTGGGCCGGGTCTCGCCGAGGCGCCGCCGCTAGCCTGCGCTGGGCTCGGGCAGCTGCAGCCAGGAGTACCAGCCGCGGTGCAGCACCAGCCACGCCATCAGCCCGTAGCCGGCCTGCCCCGGCACGCCGCCGGAGGCGTTCAGGTCCGCGCGCCACTGGGCGTGGGTGCGCAGCGGGGCGAAGGTGTCCACGTAGTGGTGGTTGCGGCGCATGGCCACGTCGGCGTACACGCGGTTCAGCTCGGCCACGCGGTCGTTGCGCGCGTCGTCCAAGCCGGGGGCGGGGCCGACCAGCAGTGCCTTGATGTTCATCTGGGAGGCCGAATCGAGGATGTTGGCCAGGTTCAGGCGGCTGCGCGCGGTGCTGACGCCCAGGTCGACGTCGCGGTCCGACAGCGCGATCACCAGGCGGTTCTCGAACTGGTCGCTGAACCGGCGCGAGGCTTCGCCCAGCCAGCGTTCGGCCAGGGCTTCGGAGCCCTCGGCGGGGGCGGCGAGCACGAAGGACTGCAGGCGCAGGGCCGGGTCCTGGGTGCGGGCCATGACGCGACCGAACCAGCCCAGGCCCCGCGGGTCGCCGTGGCCTGCCAGAAGTTCATCACCGATTGCGGTAATGCGGATGGTGCGTAACTCCAACTTGGCGGCCTTTCGTTGGGTAATAAGGTGAATCGCTGTCAACATTATCAGTGTTGCAGCGTGTGCTCGGGGATGTCGCACCCCATTAAACACCTAGACCGGCGAACCAAGCCCCCTGGAAAGGGAGCCGGTTCGCCGGTCGGGGTATGCGATGCAGACGCGGGGCGGACTAGCGGGCGAAGGCCTGCTGGATCAGCACCGCGTTCTCAGCCTCGTGGCGCTTGGCGGTGCCGGCCGAGGTGGCGGCCGATGCCGGACGCGAGACCAGGTTGATCTTCTGGTCCAGGTTCGGTGCCACGTACAGGCCGAAGAACGGCCATGGGCCCTGGTTCGCAGGCTCGTCCTGGACCCAGCTCGCGGTCGCGTTCGGGTACTTGGCCAGCTCGGCGGCGATCTGCTCGACCGGTGCCGGGTAGAGCTGCTCGACGCGGACGATCGCGGTCTTCGAGTCCCCGGCCTTGGTGCGTGCGGCCAGCAGGTCGTAGTACACGCGGCCCGAGCACAGCAGCACCTTGTCCACGGCGTTCGCATCGGTGATCGAGGCGTCGCCGATGACTTCCTGGAAGCCGCCGCTGGTGAAGTCCTCCACCGCGCTGGCGGCCGCCTTCAGGCGCAGCAGCTGCTTCGGGGTGAACACGATCAGCGGCTTGCGCGGACGGGCGTAGGCCTGGCGGCGCAGCAGGTGGAAGTGGTTAGCGCCGGTGGACGGCTGGGCCACTACCATGTTGTTCTCCGCGCACAGCTGCAGGAAGCGCTCGATGCGGGCCGAGGAGTGGTCCGGGCCCTGTCCCTCGTAGCCGTGCGGCAGCAGCATGACCAGCGAGCTGGACTGCGACCACTTCTGCTCGGCCGAGGAGATGAACTCGTCGATCACGGTCTGGGCGCCGTTGACGAAGTCGCCGAACTGCGCCTCCCACATGACCAGCGCGTCCGGGCGCTCCACGGAGTAGCCGTACTCGAAGCCCAGGGCGGCGTACTCGGAGAGCAGCGAGTCGTAGATCCACATCGATGCCTGGTCCTCGGACAGGTTCTTCAGCGGGTACCACTCGTTGTCGTTCTCGCGGTCGTGAAAGACCGCGTGGCGCTGCACGAAGGTGCCGCGGCGCGAGTCCTGGCCTGCCAGGCGGACCGGCACGCCTTCCATGGACAGCGAGCCCAGGGCTGCCAGCTCGGCGAAGCCCCAGTCGATGCCGCCTTCGCGGGACATCTTGGTGCGGCGCTCAAGCAGCGACTTCAGCTTGGTGTGCATCACGAAGCCCTCCGGGATCGCCGAGTGGGCGTCGCCGATGTGGGCCAGGGTCTGCGCGGAGATCGCCGATGGACGGGCGCCGTCCATGGTGTTCTCGTCTGCGGCCTGGGCGAATGGCTTCTCCAGGTCGTTGATGGTCGAGCCCGGGGTGATGATCGGGATCGGCGAGGTCTGCGCCGCGTGGGTCTCGGCGAAGATGCGCTCCAGGTTGGCCTTGTACTCGGCCAGTGCGTTGTCGGCCTCTTCCTGCGTGATGTCGCCGCGGCCGACGAGGGCCTCGGTGTACAGCTTGCGGGTCGAGCGCTTGGCCTCGATCAGGTTGTACATGATCGGCTGGGTCATCGACGGATCGTCGCCCTCGTTGTGCCCGCGGCGGCGGTAGCACATGAGGTCGATGACGACGTCCTTGCCGAACTTCTGGCGGTACTCGAAGGCCAGCTGGCCCACGTGCACCACTGCCTCCGGGTCGTCCCCGTTGACGTGGAAGATCGGGGCCTGCACCGTGCGGGCCACGTCGGAGGCGTAGACCGAGGAGCGCGAGGAGGACGGCGCGGTGGTGAAGCCGATCTGGTTGTTCACGATCACGTGCACGGTGCCGCCGGTCTTGTAGCCCGGCAGCTGGCTCATGGCCAAAACCTCGGAGACCACACCCTGTCCGGCGAATGCGGCATCGCCGTGCACCAGGATCGGCAGCACTGCGTTGCCCGAGCCCAGGCGGTCCAGCTTCGCGCGGGTGATGCCCTCGAGCACCGGATCCACGGCTTCCAGGTGCGACGGGTTGGCTGCCAGGTACACCTTGGTCTCGTTGCCGGCGTCCGAGGTGTAGGAACCCTCGGTGCCCAGGTGGTACTTCACGTCGCCGGAGCCCTGGACGGAGCCCGGGGTGGCGGTGCCTTCGAATTCGCGGAAGACCTGTGCGTAGGTCTTGCCGGCGATGTTGGTCAGCACGTTCAGGCGGCCGCGGTGGGCCATGCCGATGGCCACCTCGTCCAGCTGCTCGTCGGCGGCGTCGGAGATGATGGCGTCAAGCAGCGGAATCAGCGATTCGCCGCCTTCCAGCGAGAAGCGCTTCTGGCCGACGAACTTGGTCTGCAGGAAGGTCTCGAAAGCCTCGGCGGAGTTCAGCTTGGACAGGATGCGCAGCTGCTCTTCGCGGGTCGGCTTGGCGTAGCCGCGCTCCAGCTTGGACTGGAACCACTCGCGCTCTACCGGGTTCTGCAGGTGCATGTACTCGGTGCCGATGGTGCGGCAGTAGGCGTCGCGAAGGATGCCCAGGATGTCGCGCAGCGGGGCGCGGTCCTTGCCGCCCAGGCCGCCGGAGATCCACTCGCGGTCCAGATCCCACAGGGTCAGGCCGTAGGACTTGATGTCCAGGTCCGGGTGCTTGCGCTGGACGTATTCCAGCGGGTTGGTGTCGGCCATCAGGTGGCCGCGCACGCGGTAGGAGTTGATCAGGTGCTGGATGCGGGCGACCTTGTTGACCTGCAGGTCGATGTCGACCTGGTTGTCCACGGCCCAGCGCACCGGCTCGTACGGGATGCGCAGCTGCTCGAAGATCTCGTCGTAGAAGCCCTGCTCGCCGAGCAGCAGGCTTTCGACCAGCTTCAGGAACTCGCCCGAACCGGCACCCTGGATGACGCGGTGGTCGTAGGTGGAGGTCAGGGTGATGTGCTTGCCGATGCCCATGCGGGCCACGGTGGTCTCGGCCGAACCGCGGAACTCTGCCGGGTACTCCAGTGCGCCGACGCCGATGATGGCGGCCTGGCCCTTGGACAGGCGGGGCACCGAGTGCACGGTGCCGATGCCGCCGGGGTTGGTCAGCGACACGGTGGTGCCGGCGTAGTCGTCGGCGGTCAGCTTGTTGCCGCGGGCGCGCTTGATCAGGTCCTCGTAGGTGGCCCAGAACTCGTTGAAGCTCAGGGTCTCGGCGGCCTTGATGTTCGGCACCGCCAGCATGCGGGTGCCGTCGGGCTTGGGCATGTCGATGGCGATGCCGAAGTTGACGTGGGCCGGCTGGATGGCGGTCGGCTTCTTGTCGATCACGTCGTAGGTGACGTTCATCGAAGGGATCTGCTTCAGCGCACGGATCACGGCGAAGCCGATCAGGTGGGTGAAGGAGATCTTGCCGCCGCGGGCGCGCTTGAGGTGGTTGTTGATGACGATGCGGTTGTCGATCATCACCTTGGCCGGCACGGCGCGCACGGTCGTGGCGGTCGGCACGGTGAGGCTGGCGTCCATGTTGGTCGCGATGGCCTTCATCGGGCCGCGCAGCGCGGTGCGCTTTTCCTCGCCGAACAGCCCGGTCGACGGGGTCGGCTTCGGGGCCTGAGCTGGAATTGGAGCGGTCTTCGGCGACGGCTCGGCCTTCTTGACTGGTGCTGCGGCTGCCGGGGCCGGCTCCGAGGCGCGGGCTTCTGCGGCCGCGCGCGGAGCGCCCTTGACGACAGGAGCTGCTGGAGCGGCTGGAGCGGCGGCTGCCGGCTTCGATGCCGATGCGGCCGGGGCCGACTTCTCCGCAGCGAGGGACTCGAAAATCTCCCACCACTTCTTGTCTACCGAGTTCTTGTCAACGAGATACTGTTCGAACAGCTCATCTACTAGCCATTCGTTTCCACCGAACTCTTCAGTCAGCCGGTGGTGTGCTTGCTCTGGCACGTGCAACGCCTCTTCCCTGATTTCTACGTTGTTCTAGCTTGAGCCGGTGGTCTGACGAGGACGTGATAATGACCGCCGAACTCACTTTGATTTCTAGACCTGCCGACCAGTCTAGTAACTTTTCTACGCGCTTGGCCACGGCACGTATCAAAACTCACGAAAGTGGCGCGAATGACATCCCATTCATCGGGTGGCAGATACCGCTGGTCGCCAGCAGCGCGGGGTAATGCGGATTTCGGCTCCATTAGTTAGACTGAGTCGCACTATGGAATCACACTCTCCTAGCCGGCCCGACGCCCGTAGGCGCAGCGCCGGCCACGTCAGTCCATCTCCGTTAAGTTCCGGCGCCGCATTGGAGCCTTCTAGTTGCCCCCAACTGGGCATCGGAGAAATATCACCTCAACCGTTGCGCGGGTGGAGCTAACCACCCATGGAATGGCTTTACATACTTTTCGGCCTGCTGCTGATTCTCGGCACCGGCTTTTTCGTGGCAGTGGAATTCGCGCTGGTCGCACTCGATAAGAGCACCGTGCAGCAGGCGGTGGACGCCGGAGAACGCGGTGCCAAGCCGCTGATGCAGTGCCTGACCTCGCTGTCCACGCAGCTGTCCAGCTGCCAGCTGGGCATCACGCTGACCACACTGCTCACCGGCTACGTGCTCGAGCCCTCGCTGAGCAAGCTGCTGGCCCCGCTGCTGGAAGCCGTCGGCATCGCCGGGACCAGCACCACCGCGATCTCCGTGGTCGTCTCCATGCTGATCGCCACGCTGCTGTCGATGCTCATCGGCGAGCTGGTCCCCAAGAACATGGCCATCGCCCAGGCCATGGCCGTGGGCAAGGCGCTGGCCCGCCCGCACCTGGTGTTCACCGCGGTCTTCAAGCCGGCCATCGTCGTGCTGAACGGATTCTCCAACGCGGTGCTGCACCGCTTCTTCGGGCTCGAGGCCAAGGAGGAGATCTCTGCGGCCCGTTCGTCGCAGGAACTGGCCTCGCTGGTGCGCCGTTCGGCGCAGCTGGGCACCTTGGACCTGCAGACCGCCCGCTTCGTGCAGTCAACCATCGAATTCTCCGAGCGCACCGCCGCCGACGTGATGACCCCGCGCACCTCGATGTCCACGATCGACTCCGAGGCGCCGCTGTCGGAACTGATCGCGGTCAGCGCCGAAACCGGCTTCTCGCGTTTTCCGGTCACCGAGGGATCCAGCGACGAGATCCAGGGCGTCTGCCATATCAAGGCGGTCGTCTCGGTGCCGCGCGAACGCCGCGCCGCGCTGCAGGTGGGGGAGTTCGCCCACGACGCGCTCTACGTCCCGGAGACCATCCACCTCGACGTGCTGCTGGAGCAGCTGCGCGAGGCCGAGTACCAGCTGGCCATCGTGATGGACGAGTACGGCGGAACCGCCGGGCTGGTGACCCTGGAGGACCTGGTCGAGGAGATCGTCGGGCAGGTGTCCGACGAGCACGACGAGGACGAGGAAGAAGCAGTCACCCAGCCCGACGGC
Organism: Glutamicibacter soli; assembly: GCF_003309065.1. Taxonomy (GTDB): domain Bacteria; phylum Actinomycetota; class Actinomycetes; order Actinomycetales; family Micrococcaceae; genus Glutamicibacter; species Glutamicibacter soli. The sequence continues at coordinate 93,577 of NZ_POAF01000008.1, forward strand.
AAGTGGCTCTTCCCGGGCATGTACCGCCCGGACGAGGTCAACGAGCACGTGGGCGGCGAGGTCATCCCGGATGACGCCTCCTACGAAACCATCGGCGGCTACATGCTCGCCGAGCTGGGCCGCCTGGCGGAGCTGAACGACCAGGTCTGCACCGCGGCCGGCATCTTCACCGTCACCGAGCTGGACGGGCGGCGCATCGCGCAGATCCGCTTCGAACCGGCGCCGCAGCCGCAGGAGGAGGACGAATGAGCGACTTCATGGGACTGATCTGGCTGGTCATCCTGCTGGCGTTCAACGCCTTCTTCGTGGCCGGCGAATTCGCTGTCATGTCCGCGCGCCGCTCGCAGATCGAGCCGCTGGCCGAGGCCGGCAACAAGCGCGCGAAGATCGCGCTGTACGCCATGGAGCACGTGTCGATCATGCTGGCAGTGTGCCAGCTGGGCATCACCGTCTGCTCGCTGCTGATCCTGAACATCTCCGAGCCTGCGATCCACCACCTGCTGGCCGAGCCGCTGATGGCCCTGGGCCTGGCGGAGGCTGCGGCGGACACCGTCGCGTTCCTGATCGCGCTGGTCCTGGTGACCTTCCTGCACGTGACCTTCGGCGAGATGGTGCCGAAGAACATCTCGGTCTCCGTGGCAGACAAGGCGGTGCTGCTGCTGGCCATGCCGCTGGTGGGCCTGTCCAAGGTGCTCAAGCCGTTCACCGCGCTGCTCAACGGGGCGGCGAACCTGGTGCTGCACGCCTTCGGCATCGAACCCAAGGATGAGGTGGCCAGCTCCTACACGGCCGCCGAGGTGCGCACCATCATCCACACCTCCTCCGAGGAGGGGGCGCTGGAGAAGGAGGACGCGCTGCGCCTGACCAAGGCGCTGGAGTTCTCCAGCGTCACCGCGAAGACCTGCATGGTGCCGCTGGACGACCTGTTCACCCTCGAATGGGGCGCCGCCACCGCGCGCGAGTTCGAGAAGAAGGTCGGCAAGACCGGCTTTTCCCGCCTGCTGATCACCCGCGACGAGGTCCCGGTGGGCTACTGGCACGTTAAGGACGTGATGCTCATCGACGATGCGCATTCAACCGCCCCGCTGCTCGACCTGGACCTGCATCCGCTGGGCAAGCTGAAGCAGGACACCGAGATCGAGGACGCGCTGGAGACCATGCGCCAGGAGGGCAACCATCTCTCCGCGGTGGTCGACGACGCCGGCTCCACCCTGGGCGTGGTGTTCCTGGAGGACATCATCGAGGTGCTGGTCGGCGAGATCAGCGACTCCACCCGGAAGCGCGTGGCCCCGCCGCGCAGCCACCCGGAGGGCTGATCCAACCGGGCCGGAGGGGGTTTCAATTCAGCCTCCGGCCCATCGCGTATTGCGAATGACTCGCAACTGGTAGGATTAACTGCGGTACTGCTTCGGCGGTGCCGCAGTTTTTCATTCCCGCCCGAATCCGCACCCGCTGGGCGCACCCCGGACGGGAGACACCGCATGCAGCACCTGCTTAGAAAGCCGCCCCCATGAGCCCTACCCCGATGATCCCGAACCCGATCGTCACCTTCGACAACGCGCGACTGGCCTATGGATCCAGGGTCCTCTGGGAGGGCCTGGACCTGCAGGTGCAGCCGGGGGAGTTCCTGGCGGTGCTCGGGCCCAACGGCTCGGGCAAAACCAGCTTCATCAACACCATGCTGGGCACCACCTCGCTGGACGCCGGCACCGTGTCCATCGACGGGGCCCCGGTGCGCCGCGGCTCGGATTCGGTGGGCCTGATTCCGCAGCAGCGACCCTTCGGGGACAACGTGCCGCTGCGCGCCCGCGACCTGGTCGCGCTGGGCATCGACGGCACCAAGCCGGGCATCCGGCTGGCCCGCCGCGCGGTGAGCGCCAAGGTCGACGAGCTGCTCGAGCTGGTCGGCGCCAGCGGCTACGCCAACCGCGCGGTCAGTGACCTCTCCGGCGGCGAGCAGCAGCGGCTGCGCGCGGCCCAGGCGCTGGCCGGGAACCCCAAGGTGCTGCTGTGCGACGAACCGCTGCTCTCCCTTGATCTGCACCACCAGCAGGCCATCAGCGAGGTCATCCACCACCAGGCGGTGCAGCGCGGCAGCGCCGTCATCTTCGTCACCCACGAGATCAACCCGATCCTGCCCTACGTGGACCGGGTGCTCTACCTGGCCGAGGGCCGCTTCCACCTGGGCAGCGTGGACGAGGTCATGCGCACCGAGGTGCTCAGCGAGCTCTACGGCGCCCCGGTGCAGGTGCTGCGCGTGAACGGGCGCATCGTGGTGGTCAGCGGCGACGGCAACCGCGCCCTGCCGCCGGACGGGCACGACCACGCCGAGGACGCCGGCCCGGCCGCCGGAACGCCGAACACCACCGGAAAGCGGGCCTGAGCATGGATTTCGCAGACCTCATCGAGAAGGCCTTCAACTTCCAGGACTACGCGCTGCTGCTGCCATTGGTCAGCAACTCGCTGATCGCCGGCGCTGCGCTGGGCGTCGTCGGCGGGCTGATCGGCATCTTCATCATGATGCGCGACATGGCCTTCGCCGTGCACGGCATCGCGGAGCTGTCCTTCGCCGGCGCCGCCTTCGCGCTGCTGATCGGCGCGGACGTGGTCACCGGCTCGGTCTTCGGCTCGCTCATCGCGGCGCTGATCCTCGGGATGCTGGGCACCCGGGCGCGCGACCGCAACTCGATCACCGGCGTGCTGATGCCCTTCGGCCTGGGCTTGGGCATCTTGTTCCTCTCGCTCTACGAGGGGCGCAGCGCCAACAAGTTCGGGCTGCTCACCGGCCAGATCGTCGCGGTCGACGACGTGCAGCTGGGCGGCATGCTGGTGCTCAGCGCCGTGGTGGTGCTCGCGCTGGCGCTGATCTGGCGGCCGCTGACCTTCGCCAGCGCCGACCCGGTGGTGGCCAACGCGCGCGGCGTGCGCACCTCGGGGCTGTCGATCATCTTCATGATGGTGCTGGCGCTGGCCGTGGCGGTGACCATCCAGGTGGTCGGCGCGCTGCTGGTGCTCGCGCTGCTGATCACCCCGGCCGCCGCGGCGATGCGCGTGAGCTCCACCCCGGTGCTCACCGTGATCCTCTCGGTGGTGTTCGCCGAGCTGGCAGTGGTCGGCGGCATCCTGCTGGCGCTGGCCGGCTCGCTGCCGATCAGCCCCTACGTCACCACCATCTCCTTCGTGATCTACCTGGTTTGCCGGGCGATCGAGGCGGTGCGCTCCCCGCGCCGTCACCAGGTCTAGCGCTTCGCCCGCCCTGCGCCGGAACTATGGGCTGGCGCACGGCGCGGACTCAGCGTTCTCATAGCCGGGGGTCGTAACGTGGAAAGTACCTCAAAAGGTGCGAGTGATGATTCAACCGCGGCCCCGTCAGTCTTGTGACGGGGCCGCGGTTGGTTTAAGCGCGCTGCAGGCTAGCGGTCCCGCTTGGCCTGGCGCTGCGCGCCCTGCGAGGCGCTGGAGGCATCGCGCTTGATCCCTCCGGTGATTTTGGAGTGCTCGCGGGCGATGCCCGCACCCACCCCGGCGCCCGAGACCGCGTCGCCCGCGCCGTCCGGCCCGGTGTTGCGGTTGGCCTGCGCCATCGCCGGGCGCTCGGCCTTCAGCCGCTCGGCTTCCTGGCGTGCGACGGCGGCCAGCCTGGCCGACACGATGGACAATGCCTCTTCGAAGGCTTCGGCGCGATGGCGCGACTTGCCGCCCTTGGGGTGCGCCGCCCCGCGCCCGGCTTCCTCGGCCACGGAGGCTGCCGCCTTGCGGCGGTAGTTCTTGGGTGCTTCTTCCTGGCCCGGCGCACCCGGCGGTGCAGTGCCAGCAGTTCTTCTTCGTCCAGCGGTTCAAGCCGAGCCGGCACGAGTTCCCGGATCAATTCCTGCTCCGATTCCTTCACGACCCGCAGATAGTTCTCCATGCCGCCTTCTCCTTGCCAGGGCTGATCCCCGGTGCAGGGGGTTCCGAGGGCGTGGATCCGAGCTATTGCCCAAGGCGGTGCCTGGCAAGCACCGCGGGTACGCCCGCGACGGGCACGCATCCGGAGTATGGGTATTTGCTGGGAACCAGCTGACGATGTTGGAGCGGCCGCGGCACTCATTGCTACGGTGTCAGCAGCGGCACTCATTGCTACGGTGTCAGCAACCGATGAAAGGAGCACCGACATGGAGAACAACGCGGAATTCCCGAACCACGGCGATGCCGTGCAGCCCGAGTCAGCTGAGGAGCAGGCGGCCGCTGCCCAGGGGGACCACCTGTCCGATCCGGCCCGCAACGACGAGGTCGGCCACGACTGGACCGACGAAGGCGGCGCCACGCCCAACGGCCCCGCAACCGAGGGGAACGAAGAGCGCTAGTTCCGCCCTCTGGCCCCAGCCCCCGCGCGGTTCCGCGCAGCGACGCACTGCGCCGCGACGGACCGCCCGGGGGCTTTGCCGCGTCCAGGGCCCGACCCGGTGGTGGCGCACCTGCGCGGCACCGCGCGGGGCGCCGGACAGGCTTCACGCAGCGCCTGCCGTGCGCCGGCCGGGACCCGGACCGGCTGGTCCCCAGCCGGCACCGGGCCCCTGAGCCCTAGTCGCCGGCTTCGCGGCAGGCGGCGCAGATGCCGTAGATTTCCACGGTGTGCTCCGGGTCGGTGAAGTCGTTCTCCGCCGCGACCCGGGCGGCCCAGCGCTCGACGGAGGGGGCGAGCACCTCCACGGTCTTGGAGCACACGCGGCAGATCAGGTGGTGGTGGTGCGCCTCGGTGATGCAGCGGCGGAAGCGGGCCTCGCCGTCGGCGCTGCGCAGCACATCGACCAGTCCGTCGTCGGACATGGATTGCAGCAGACGGTACACCGTGGCCAGCGAGACCTTCTTCTCGGCCTCCTGCAGCCAGCGGTGCAGCTCCTGGGCGGTCGCGAAGTCGTCGACCTGTTCCAGCGCCTCCTCCACCGCGACCCGCTGCTTGGTGATCCGGGTTTCGGGCTGTGCCATGGCCGTGCACCATTCCTCTCCTGCTAGGGGATGTTCGTGGTTGCCGCGCCGGCCTGCGGGTGTCGAATCGACCCCAGCCACCGGCGGTTTAACCCAATTTTAGCCAACTTTGGGCCGCAGGGCGTGTCTGGTGGTGGCACGGTACGCCGCCGGAGCCTACGCTAAGGACATGCGTATCACATCCAGAGGGCATTCGTGCCTGGAACTGAGCACCGTCGACGGGTCGCTGCTGCTGGACCCGGGATCCTTCAGCGATCTGGACGGGGCGTTCGAGAACAAGGCCGCGGTGCTGGTCACCCACCAGCACCCTGACCACGCCGACCATCCGGCGCTGGCCGCCGCGCTGGAGGCCGACCCGGTGCTCCAGGTGTACGCGCCGGCCGGGCTGGCCGACGCGCTGCGCACCGAGCTGCCCGCCGCGCGCCGCGCCCAGGTGCACACCGTGCACGAAGGCATGGACTTCATCGTCGGCGGGATCCGGGTGCGCACCTTTGGCGGCACCCACGCCACCATCCACCACTCGATCGACCCGATCGCGAACGTGGGCTATCTGGTGGGCGACGGCGCCGTGGGCCGGGTGCAGGTTTTCCACCCGGGAGACAGCTACCAGGTGCCGATCGGCGTGCGCCCGGACGTGCTGCTGCTGCCGGTCATGGGCCCCTGGGGCAAGATGGCCGAGGCCGCCGACTTCGCGGCGGCAGTCGGCGCCCCGGTCTGGGTGCCGATCCACGACGGGCTGCTCAACGGCCGCGGCACCGGGCTGTTCGACCGCCAGCTCGGCGCGATCGCCGCGCACCAGGGGGCGAACTACCAGCGCTTGGAGCCCCTGACGGAGTACCGCGCCGCCGAGCTGCTGGCCGCCGCCGAGTCCTCGCAGACCGACGCGGGCAGCGTGGAGGGGCACGCATGAACCCGCTGATTTCCGCCGCCGCGCTGGCCGCGCTGCTCGACGCTCCGGGCCCCTCGCCGGTGCTGCTGGATGTGCGCTGGTCGCTGGGCCGCAGCGACGGGCGCGAGCTCTACGCCGCCGGGCACATCCCCGGCGCGGTGTTCGTCGACCTGGAACGCGAGCTGTCCTCCGCTCCCGGGCACCAGACCGGCCGCCACCCGCTGCCGCTGCCGGCCGACTTCGAGGCCGCCGCCCGGCGCTGGGGGATCAGCCAGGACTCGCAGGTGGTGGTGTACGACGACTCCGGCGCGCTGGCCGCCGCCCGCGCCTGGTGGCTGCTGCGCCATGCAGGCTTCGAGAACGCGGCCGTGCTGGACGGAGGACTGGATGCCTACAAGGCGCTGCCCGGCACGCAGCTGGCCGCCGGGGAGCAGTCGAACGCCCCGGGCGACGTCACCCTGTCCTGGGGGCGCATGCCGGTCATCGAGTTCGAGCAGCTGGCCGGATTTTCCGGCACGCTGATCGACTCGCGCGCCACCGCCCGCTACCTGGGCATCGAGGAGCCGATCGACCCGGTCGCCGGCCACATCCCGGGCGCCCGCAACCGCCCGACCACCGACAACCTCGACTCGCAGGCGCGCTTCCTGCCCGCCGCGGTGCTGCGCGCCGACTTCGCCAAGCTCGGCGTTGACAGCGGGGGCGCTGCGGCCTACTGCGGCTCCGGGATCACCGCGGCCCACCAGGTGCTCGCCGCGCACACCGCCGGGATCGAGCTGGCGCTGTACCCGGGCAGCTGGTCCGAGTACTGCTCGCACCCCGAGGCCCCGGTCGCCACCAGCGACGAGCAGCACCGCCACTAGATGTCCGCGCGGCGCGCTCCACCAGGGGCCGCCGCGCGCCCGCAACCGCCCGCCGACGCGGGCAGAAAGGCAGCCCATGAGTACGCTGTTCACTAAAATCATCAACGGCGAGATCCCCGGCCGCTTCGTCTGGTCCGATGCGCAGTGCGTCGGCTTCCTGTCCATCGGCCCGCTGTCCGACGGGCACACCCTGGTGGTGCCGCGCGCGGAGATCAACGAGTTCACCGACGCGCCCGACGAGCTGGTCTCTCACCTGACCCTGGTCGCCACGAAGATCGGCCGCACCCAGAAGCGCGTGTTCAACTCCGCCCGCGCCGGGCTGATGATCGCCGGCTTCGAGGTCCCGCACCTGCATGTGCACGTCTGGCCGACCAACTCGCTGGCCGACTTCGATCTGGCCAATGCCGCGGTCAACCCGGACCCGGCGCAGATGGACGCGAACGCGCAGACGCTGCGCGACGGGCTGCGCGCCGACGGCCACTCGGAATTCGTCCCGGCCGACTAGCGCCGCCGGCCCCCGGCTCAAGAACGCCGAATGCCCGCCGGAACCGGCCATGCAGGTCGGCTCCGGCGGGCATTTTCCGGCCCCGGCGCGGGCCGGGGCGCCGGCGGCTGGAGCGTCGTCGGCTCCAGGCCGTCGGCTACAGCGCCGACAGGCCGTCCTTGATGGCCTTGCGGATGCGCTTCTCGCTGACCGAATACGCGGTGCCCAGCTCCTGGGCGAACAGCGAAATGCGCATCTCCTCCAGCATCCACTTCACCTCGCGCAGCCCCGCCGGCAGGCGCGCGCCCTCCGGGACCTTGTCCAGGGCGGCGTCGTACTCGTCCTCCAGCTTCTGGATCACGACCAGCGCCTGCGAGTCGCGGGTGACCGCGCCGCCGGCGAGCTTCTCCAGCCGCTTCTCGATGCCCGCCAGATAGCGCGGCAGGCGCAGCAGGTGCGCCGCACCGGTGGCGGCGATGAACCCGGGGTAGATCAGCTGCTCCAGCTGCGAGCGGATGTCGGTGATCGCGGCGTACATGGCCAGCGAGCGGGTGGCCTTCAGCTCCTTGGAGATCCGCGTGGCCGCGGCGAAGACCTTGGCCACCACCGCGGTGATGGAGAAGACCGTGTCGATCTGCTCCGCGCGCACCACCTCGAACAGCGCCTCGAACGCCGCGCGGTCCATCGGCAGCTGCTCGGGCACCAGCTTGTCCACCGCCGCCATGGTGCAGTCGCTGATCAGGTGCTCGATCGAGCCGTGCGGGTTCTGCGTGAACGCCAGCTTCTCGGTGTTGTCCAGGTGCGAGATCACGAACTTCGCCGCCGGCGGCAGGCGCAGCATCAGCAGCCGGATCACGCCGGTGCGGTGCGCCGCGTCGCGCTCCACGGCCGAGCGGAACACCGTCAGGTCCACGCGCTCGCCCTGGGCGATCAGGCCCGGGTACGCGGTGATCTGCTGGCCCATCACCGTGGTCGTGACCTTGTCCGGCAGCCTGTCGCCCAGCGTGTCCCCGGCGGCGTCAAGCTGCGGCCAGGCATCGAGCTTTTGCTGGTCCCAGGCCCCCGCGGCGTTCTTCGCGCCCCGGGTGCCCTTTCCGGCCTTGTTGCCCTGCCGGCCCGTGGCCGTTTTGCCCTGCCCGCCCTTGGCGGCTGCGGCAGGGGTCCCCGGCTTGCCTGGTTTGCCCGGAAGAGCTGCGCCGGGGGAGTTGACCCCGCTGGCCAGCGCGGCGCGGTTGGCCGCGGCCAGCTTGTACTGCAGCTTGCCCAGGTCGTCGCCCTGGCCCAGCACCTTGCCGGAGGCGTCGGTGACGGTGAAGCCGAAACGCAGGTGCGCGGGCAGCGTGGAGAAGTCGAAAACGGCCGGGTCCACGACGATGCCGCGCAGCCGCCGCAGCACCAGCGCCAGCGACTGGGCCAGGTCGTCGGTGGCGGGATCGAAATCGGCCTCCAGCATCGCCAGCGCCTTGCCCGCCACGTCCGGGGCGGGCACGAAGTTCTTGCGGATCGCCTTGGGCATGGAACGGATCAGCGCGGTGAGCAGCTCGTGGCGCAGGCCCGGGATCAGCCAGGCGAACCGCGCCGGATCCAGCTGGTTCAGGAACACCACCGGCACGGTCAGGGAAACGCCGTCGCCCTCGCCGCTGGCGGCGGCCGGGTTGTACTCGTAGCTCAGCGGCAGGTGGATGCTGCCCAGCGCCCAGGTTTTCGGGAAGGCGGTCTCGTCCAGCGCCTGCGCGTCGGCGGCCAGCAGCGCCTCGGGATCGAAGTCAAGCAGCGCCGGATCCGCGGCGCGCGCCTTTTTCCACCAGCGGTCGAAGTGCCGCTCGGAGAGGATGTCCTGCGGCAGCCGGGCATCGTAGAACGCGAACAGGTCCTCATCGCTGATGCGCAAATCGTGCCGGCGCATGCGGGTTTCCAGCTCCTCGACTTCCTCCAGCAGCGCGCGGTTCTTCGCGAAGAACTTGTGGTGCGTGCGCCAGTCACCCTCCACCAGCGCGTGGCGGATGAACAGCTCGCGGGCCAGCGCCTTGTCCACGCGCCAGTAGTGGAACTGGCGGCGCGGCACGATCGGCAGCCCGAAGAGCGTGAGCTTCTCGTAGCCCATCACCGAACCGTTGCGCTTGGACCAGTGCGGCTCCGAATAGGTGCGCTTGAGCAGGTGCGGGGCCAGCTCCTCCACCCAGGCCGGATCGATCACCGCATTGGTGCGCGCCCACAGCCGGGAGGTCTCCACCAGCTCGGCGGCCATCACCCAGGTCGGCGACTTCTTGAACAGCCCGGAGCCGGGGAAGATCGCGAAGCGGGTGCCGCGCGCTCCGACGTAGTCGCGCTTGCGCTCGTCGTAGAGCCCGATGTGCCCCAGCAGCCCGGAGAGCAGCGACTTGTGCACGGCGTCCTCGTTGGCGGCCGGCTCGATCGGCGCGGCGGCCACGGTGATGCCCAGGGGCTTGGCCAGCTGGCGCAGCTGCGTGAACAAGTCCTGCCATTCGCGAACCCGCAGGTAGTTGATGTGCTCGGCCTTGCACAGCCGGCGGAACGCGGAGGAGGACAGCTCGTTCTGCTGCTCGCGCACGTACGCCCACAGGTTCAGCAGCGCGGTGAAGTCCGACTTGTCGTCGGCGAAGCGCTTGTGCAGCTCGGCGGCGCGCTCGCGCTGGCCGGTGTCCTCGGAGGGGCGTTCGCGCGGATCCTGGATGCTCAGCGCCGCGGCCAGCACCATCAGCTCCTTGGCCACGCCGCGCCCGGCGGCCTCCACGATCATGCGGCCCAGCCGCACATCCAGCGGCAGCTGCGCCAGCTGGCGGCCCACCGGGGTGATGCCCGCGCGCTTCTGGCCATCCAGCGCCCCCAGCTCGCGCAGCAGGTTCACGCCGTCGGAGATCGCCCGCGATTCCGGCGGCTGCACAAACGGGAATTCGGAGACCTCCGCGGCCGAGGCCACCACGCCCATGGAGATCATCTGCAGGATCACGCTGGCCAGGTTGGTGCGCAGGATCTCCGGGTCGGTGAACTCCGGTCGGCTCTGGTAGTCGTCCTCGGAGTAGAGGCGGATCGCGATGCCCTCGGACACGCGGCCGCAGCGGCCAGAGCGCTGGTTCGCGCTGGCCTGGGAGACGCGCTCGATCGGCAGGCGCTGCACCTTGGTGCGGTGCGAGTAGCGCGAGATGCGCGCGGTGCCGGTGTCGATCACGTACTTGATGCCCGGCACGGTCAGGGAGGTTTCCGCCACGTTGGTGGCCAGGATGATGCGCGGGGCGGCGCCCGGGTGGAAGACCCGGTGCTGCTCGGCCAGCGAGAGCCTGGCGAACAGCGGCAGCACCTCGTAGCGCGGCAGGCGCTTGTTGGAGGCGACCAGCGCGCGCAGCGCATCGGCGGCGTCGCGGATCTCGCGCTCGCCGGAGAAGAAGATGAGGATGTCGCCCGGGGCCTCGCCGGCCAGCTCGCGGACCGCGTCGGTCACCGCATCCAGCGGGTCGCGGTCGTCCTCCAGCGACTCGGCGTCCGCGTCCTCGTCCAGGTCGACCTCGGCGGCCAGCGGGCGGTAGCGCAGCTCCACGGGGAAGGTGCGCCCGGAGACCTCGAGGATCGGCGCCGGGACCAGCTCGCCCTCCGCGTCCAGCGTGCCGAAGTGCGCGGCGAAGCGTTCGGGGTCGATGGTCGCGGAGGTGATGATGATCTTCAAGTCCGGGCGCCTGGGCATGATCTGCTTGAGGTAGCCCAGCAGGAAATCGATGTTCAGGCTGCGCTCGTGCGCCTCGTCGATGATGATCGCCGAGTACTTCTTCAGGAGCTTGTCGCGCTGGATCTCCGCCAGCAGGATGCCGTCGGTCATCACCTTCAGCTTGGTGCGCTTGGAAACCTCGCCGGTGAAGCGCACGTGGAAGCCGACTTCCTCGCCGATGCTCGTGCCCATTTCCTCGGCGATGCGCTCGGCCACGGTGCGCGCCGCAAGGCGCCGCGGCTGGGTGTGGCCGATCATGCCCTTCTCGGCCAGCCCGAGCTCGATGAGCATCTTGGGCAGCTGGGTGGTCTTGCCGGAACCGGTTTCGCCGGCGATCACGACCACCTGGTTCTTGGATACCGCGTCGAGGATGTCCTCGCGGCGACCGGAGACGGGCAGAGCTTCGGGATAGGAAATGGTTAGCGCCATGATGCCCCCATTCTATGCGCGTTCGCGCCGCGTCGCCCGCCGCGCCCCGGAGCGGCTTTTCGCTTCGCGAACCGACGTGACCCGGATCGCGTTCGACGCAAGTCAAGTTCGCATTTCGTCCAAACAATCGTCGCCAGCTTGAGGCTGTGGAATACAAAAGATGTCCATTGCGCGGTTTTGCGCTCGATTTTGTGCGGCGTTTGCGCCCGATCAACACGCAAATGTCTTCAATACGGCGTTGATTGTAGTCAAGGTGAGGTCGTTCACATGTAAGATCGGGGGTAATCACCGTCACCTGGTCCGGATCGTTCCCGAGCCGACAGCGAGCCTGGCGGCTCTCCGGAACCAGTGAAGTCTCGGTGGTTATCACTCGCATAGGGAACTTTGAAAGGAACCTTCATGAAGCGCTTTACGGCTTTGAAATTCGCGGCCATCGCCGCCACCGGCGCCCTGGCCCTGACCGCCTGCGGCAGCAACGATTCCGGCAGCAACGACGCAGCCAAGACCGACGAGCCGGTCAAGATCGGCATCGCCCAGTACGTGTCCCACCCGTCGCTGGACGCCGTGGCCAGTGGCTTCAAGAAGGGCATGGAGAACGCCGGCTACACCGGCGACAAGATCTCCTACGACGAAAACAACGCGCAGGGCGACCAGGCCACCAACACCTCCATGGTCGGCAAGCTCGCCTCGGACAGCGACATCGACCTGGTCCTGGCCATCGCCACCCCGACCGCCCAGGCCGCCGCCCAGGCGATCACCAGCGTCCCGGTGGTCTTCTCCGCCGTCACCGATCCGGTGGACGCCAAGCTGGTCGCCTCCAACGAGGCGCCGGGCGCCAACGTCACCGGCACCTCGGACAAGAACCCGGTCAAGGAGCAGCTGGAGCTGCTCAAGGAACTGGCGCCTGAAGCCAAGAACGTCGGCATCGTCTACTCCTCGGGCGAAGCGAACTCTGCAGTCCAGGTCCAGTGGGCCAAGGACGCCGCCGCTGAGCTGGGCCTGACCATCAAGGAATCCGCGATCTCCGCTCCGAGCGAGGTCCAGCAGGCGGCCAGCTCGCTGGACGTCGACGCGTTCTACGTGCCGACCGACAATGCAGTGGTTTCCGCCCTGGAAGGCCTGCTGCAGACCGCCCAGTCCAAGAAGGTTCCGGTCATCTCCGCCGACGGCGAGTCCGTCAAGCGCGGCGCGACCGCCACCTACGGCATCAACTACGAGAAGCTGGGCGAGCAGACCGCCGCCATGGCCGTGAAGATCCTCAAGGGCGAGGCCAAGCCGGCCGAGATGCCGGTTGAGACCATCTCCCAGGTCGAGCTGTACCTGAACGAGGAAGCTGCCAAGAAGGTCGGCATCGAGTTCTCCGACGACATGAAGTCGAAGGCCGTGCAGACCTACTAAGGCTCGCCGGACCAAACCTGCGGCACGAAGGCGGGGCGCGCACCATGCCGCCCCGCCTTCGTCGCGACTACCCACAAATTTTGACAACTCAAGGATCCGAACATGATCACCGCAGTTGAACTCGGGCTGATTTACGCCATCATGGCGCTCGGGGTGTACCTGACCTTCCGCATTCTGGACTTTCCCGACCTCACCGTCGACGGCAGCTTCACCACCGGCGCCGCCGTGGCGGCTGTCAGCATCGTCAACGGGGTCAATCCCTGGCTGGCCACCCTGCTGGCATTCCTCGCCGGCATGGCCGCAGGCGCCGTCACCGGCCTGCTGCATACCAAGGGCAAGATCGACGGCCTGCTGGCCGGTATTCTCACGATGATCGCGCTGTACTCGATCAACCTGCGCATCATGGGCAAGGCGAATACGCCGCTGCTGGGCGAGGAAACGCTCATCAGCCCGATGCGCGCCGCCGGCATCCTCGGCTCCTGGACCTCCATCGGCATCTTCTTCCTGGTCAGCCTCGTGCTGGTCGCGGCCGTGGTCTGGTTCCTGCACACGGAGATGGGCATGGCCATGCGCGCCACCGGCGACAACCAGGAAATGATCCGCTCCTTCGGCGTGAGCACCGACAACCAGAAGATCCTGGGCCTGGCGCTGTCCAACGGCCTGGTCGGCGCCTCCGGCGCGGTGGTGGCCCAGTACCAGGGCTTCGCCGACGTCGGCATGGGCATCGGCGTGATCCTGATCGGCCTGGCCTCGGTCATCGTCGGCCAGGCGATCCTCACCCAGCGCTACATCTGGCTGGCGGCCCTGGCCGTCGTCATCGGCGCGGTGCTCTACCGCCTGGTCATCCAGCTGGCCCTGGTCGCCGGCCTGGAGGTCAACGACATGAAGCTGATTTCCGCCGTGCTGGTCGTCATCGCCCTGCTGCTGCCGAAGTGGAAGGGCTTCCAGAAGATCGTGAAGTCCTTCAAGCGCACCCCGGCGCCCGTCACCGACTCCAAGGAAGAGGTTCGCACCAATGCTTGAGATCAAGAACCTGTCTCGCACGTTCTTCCCCGGCACGGTGAATGAACGCAAGGCGCTGCGCAACATCAACCTGACTCTGGGGAACGGCGAATTCGTCACCGTGATCGGCTCCAACGGCGCCGGCAAGTCCACGGTGCTGAACATGGTGGCCGGCAAGCTGCAGCCGGACGCCGGAACGGTGACGATCGACGGGAAGAACGTCACCAAGTTGGCCGACTTCCGCCGCGCCAAATACATCGGCCGCGTGTTCCAGGATCCGATGGCCGGCACCGCGCCGACCATGTCGATCGAGGAGAACATGGCCCTGGCCTACGCCCGAGGACGCTTCCGCGGACTGGGCGCCGGGGTCGGGGCCAAGCGCCGCGAGCTGTTCGTCGAAGAGCTGAAGTCCCTGGAGCTCGGGCTCGAGAACCGCCTGAAGACCAAGGTCGGCCTGCTCTCCGGCGGCCAGCGCCAGGCGCTGAGCCTGCTCATGGCCACGTTCTCCGAGCCCAAGATCCTGCTGCTCGACGAGCACACCGCCGCGCTGGACCCGCAGCGCGCCGCGCTGGTGTCGCGCCTGACCAACCAGATCGTCGAACGCCACCAGCTGACCACGTTGATGGTCACGCACAACATGGAGCAGGCGCTGCAACTGGGCACGCGACTGATCATGATGCACGACGGGCAGATCATCCTGGACCTGGATTCCGAGCAGAAGCAGCAGATGACCGTCAAGGACCTGCTGGGCGAGTTCGAGAAGATCAAGGGCGCCCAGCTCGATGACCGCACCATGCTGCAGTAGCAGCCCGCGTCGCTGAACTGGCAACGGCCCCGCCGGATGGGAATACTCCTCGCCGGCGGGGCCGTCGCCGTCCCCGCCACCGGGCGGCGTCCGGGTGGGCGCAGAAAAACCGCAGGTCCCGGCGTAAACCAGGACCTGCGGTGAGGTGGTGCCCCTGAAAGGAATCGAACCTTCGGCCTTCTGCTCCGGAGGCAGACGCTCTATCCACTGAGCTACAGAGGCGTGTTGCCGGGCAACGAAAAAATACTATCAGGTCGCAAGGCCAAACGTGGAATCCGCGCCAACGGCGGTTTGCGCGGCGAATGCCTACATGATCACAGCCTGCGGCGTCATGAATGCCCGTGGGGAGCGCGAAAAACCGGTAGTCTTGATGGGTGACTCTTGAAGAACTCTCCGCAGCAATATCCGCATGCCTCACCCAGGCCGTAGCAGCCGGCGAAATCTCCGTCGACATCCCCGACGTCGTGCGCGTGGAGCGACCCAAGAGCCGTGAACACGGCGATTGGGCGACCAACATCGCGCTCCAGCTGGGCAAGAAGGCCGGCATGGCCCCGCGCGACTTCGCGCAGCTGCTGGCCAACCGCCTGGCCGAGGTACCGGGAGTCGGCGCCGTGGACATCGCAGGCCCCGGCTTCCTGAACATCACCCTGGACGCCGCCGCCGCCGGCGAGCTGGCCCGCACCATCGTCGAGGCCGGCAAGGCCTACGGCACCAACGACTCCCTGGCCGGCCATGTGGTCAACATGGAGTTCGTCTCCGCGAACCCGACCGGCCCGCTGCACATCGGCCACACCCGCTGGGCCGCGCTGGGCGATGCGATCGCCCGCGTGCTGCGCGCCTCCGGCGCGGATGTCACCAGCGAGTACTACATCAACGACGCCGGCAACCAGATGAACGTGTTCGCCCGTTCGGTCTACAACCGCATGCACGGCCTGCCGGTGCCCGAGGGCGGCTACCCGGGCGAGTACATCAAGGAACTGGCAGACATCGTCGAGGCCGAAGCCCCCGAGCTGAAGGGCCTGGACGAGGAGACCGCGCTGCCGCAGATCCGCGAGCTGGCCTACAAGGCGCAGATGGCAGACATCAAGAAGACCCTGGCGGACTTCGGCGTCAGCTTCGACGTGTTCTTCTCCGAGACCTCCTTGCACGAGGGCGGGGCCGTGGCCGACGCCGTGGCGCGCCTGCGCGAACAGGGCCACATCTTCGATCAGGAGGGCGCCGTCTGGCTGCGCACCACCGACTTCGGCGACGACAAGAACCGCGTGCTGATCCGCGCGAACGGCGAGCCGACCTACTTCGCGGCCGACGCCGCCTACTACCTGTCCAAGAAGGACCGCGGCTTCACCGAGAAGATCTACCTGCTCGGCGCCGACCACCACGGCTACGTCAACCGCCTGAAGGCCATCGCCGCCTGCGCGGGCGACGACAAGGAAAAGAACATCGAGGTGCTGATCGGGCAGCTGATCAGCGTCAACGGCGCGAAGCTGTCCAAGCGCGCGGGCAACATCATCGAGCTGCGCGACTTGATCGACTGGCTGGGCGCCGACGCGCTGCGCTACTCGCTGGGCCGTTTCCCTGCCGATTCGCCGATCGCGCTGGACCCTGAGCAGCTGAAGAAGAACACCAACGACAACCCGGTGTTCTACGTGCAGTACGCCCACGCGCGCTCCGCCGCCGCGGCCCGCAACGCCGCGGAGAAGAACGTGACCCGCGAGTCCTTCGACGCCAGCGAGCTGACCGACCCCACCGAGAACGAGCTGCTGGCAGTGCTCGGCCAGTTCCCGTCAGTGGTTGCCGGCGCCGCCGAGTTCCGCGAACCGCACCGCATCGCCCGCTATCTGGAGCAGGTCGCCGGCGCCTACCACTCGTGGTACGCCGCCACCCGCATCACCCCGATCGGCGAGGACACCAACGTGCTGCCGGTGCATTCCGCGCGCCTGTGGCTGAACGACGCAACCACCACCGTCCTGGCCAACGGCCTGGAACTGCTGGGCGTTTCCGCCCCGGAGAGGATGTAATACCCTATGGCCGCATCGCCGCTGGCTCCAGCTTGGCTGAACTTCCCGAACGACGTAAACACGCTGCGCGAGATCGAATGGGCCACCGGTGTGGCCCGCGGCGCCGATGGCCAGCTGGCCGTGCAGGGCATCCCCGTCGCGCAGCTGGCGCAGGAATTCGGCACCCCGCTGTTCGTGCTCGACGAGAACGACTTCCGCGCCCGCGCCGCCAGCTTCAAGTCCGCGTTCGACGCGGCCTTCAAGGACCTGTGTGGCGGGGTGGACGTCTACTACGCCGGCAAGGCGTTCTTGTGCACCGAGGTCGCCCGCTGGGTCACCGCCGAGGGGCTGCGTCTTGACACCTGCTCCGGCGGCGAGCTGGCAGTGGCCGCCGCGGCCGGCGTACCGGGGGAGAACCTCTCGCTGCACGGCAACAACAAGTCGGCCGCGGAAATCACCCGCGCCATCGAAACCGGCGTGGGCCGCATCGTGGTGGACTCGCTGGACGAGTTGGAACGCGTCATCCGCATCGCCGATGCGCTGGGCCAGCGCGCGAACGTGATGCTGCGCATCACCCCCGGCGTGCACGCCTCCACCCACGAGGCCATTGCCACCGCCCACGAGGACCAGAAGTTCGGCCTGTCCATCCTGGCCAACGACTCGGGCACCTCCCCGGCGCTGGACGCCGTGGCCCGCGCCCTGGATGCGGACAACGTGAACCTGCTGGGACTGCACGCGCACATCGGCTCGCAGATCTTCGAGGCCGAGGGCTTCGCCATGGCCGCACGCACCATGCTCGGCATCCTGGCGCAGATCCGCCAGCTCCACGGCGTCGAACTGGGCGAACTGGACCTCGGCGGCGGCTACGGCATCGCCTACACTTTGCAGGACCATCCCTCCACCCCGGTGAAGCTGGCCGCGCAGATGGCGCAGGTCGTCTCCGCGACGTGCGCCGAGCTGGACTTGGCCTGCCCGCGCATCTCCATCGAGCCGGGCCGCGCCATCGCCGGCCCGTCGACCTTCACCCTCTACGAGGCGGGCGTGCGCAAGGACGTCCAGGTCGAGGACGCCTCCGGCGCGCTGCATCCGCGCCGCTACCTGTCGGTGGACGGCGGCATGAGCGACAACCCGCGCCCGGTGCTCTACGACGCCCAGTACACCGCGGTGCTGGCCAGCCGTGTGACGCGCAGCGACGTAATTATTTCTCGCGTAGTTGGGAAACACTGCGAGTCAGGTGACATAGTCGTGAAGGACGTTTACCTGCCCGAGGATGTTGCCGCCGGCGATCTGCTGGCCGTGCCGGCCACCGGAGCCTACTGCTGGGCCCTGTCGAGCAACTACAACTACCTCACCCGCCCCGCGGTGGTAGCCGTACGCGACGGCCAAGCCCGTCTGATCGTGCGCAGGGAAACGGAAGCTGATTTGTTGGCCCGCGACATGGGAGTTTAATTGACCGCTGAAAAGAGCCTGAAGGTCGCCCTGCTGGGCTGCGGCACGGTCGGCGCGCAGGTCGCGCGTATCCTGCTTGAGGACGCGGCGGCGCTGGCCGACCGCAGCGGCGCGGCGCTGGAGCTGACCGGCATCGCCGTGCGCAACACCGCCTCCGAGCGCGACGTGCAGCTGCCCGCGGAGCTGTTCACCACCGACGCGAATTCGCTGATCGACCAGGCCGACGTGGTCATCGAGCTGCTCGGCGGGCTGCACCCGGCCGGTGACTACATCGCCCGGGCGCTGAAGCGCGGGGCGAGCGTCATCACCGGCAACAAGGCGCTGATCGCCGCCCAGGGCGCGCAGCTGAACCAGCTGGCCGCCGAGCACGGCGCCCAGCTGCGCTACGAGGCGGCCGTGGCCGGGGCCATCCCGATCCTGCGCCCGATCGCCGATTCGCTGGCAGGCGATCACATCACCAAGGTGATGGGCATCGTCAACGGCACCACGAACTTCATCCTGGACGCCATGGACTCCACCGGCGCCGCGTTCGACGACGTGCTCGCCCAGGCCCAGGCGCTGGGCTACGCGGAAGCCGATCCGACCGCCGACGTGGGCGGGCACGACGCCGCCGCGAAGGCCGCGATCCTCGCCTCGCTGGCGTTCCACACCACCGTCTCCTCGGACCAGGTGCACACCGAAGGCATCACCGAGGTGAGCGCGCAGGACGTGGCCGCCGCCGCCGAGGCCGGCTACGTCATCAAGCTGCTGGCGATCGCGGAGCACGCCGAAGCCGGAGTCTCGGTGCGCGTCTACCCTTCGCTGATCAAGCGCAGCCACCCGCTGGCCAGTGTCCGCGGCGCGTTCAACGCCGTATTCGTCGAGGCGGAAAACGCCGGGGACCTGATGTTCTACGGCGCCGGCGCGGGCGGCAACCCGACCGCCTCGGCAGTCATGGGCGACGTGGTTGCCGTGGCCCGCCAGCTGGCCGCCGGGGCCGGGCTGCCTAACGGCTCGGCCGACCAGCCGGTGAACCTGCTGGACTTCGAGCAGATCACCACCAGCTACTGGATCGGGCTGTCGGTCAAGGACCAGCCGGGCGTGCTCGCGAGCATCGCCGCGGTCTTCGGCGAGCACGGCGTCTCGATCGAGTCCATGAGCCAGCACAGCGATGCCGACGGCGAGGGCTCCGCGCTGCGCATCCTGACCCACCGGGGCGCCGAAGCGGCCCTGCGCACCACCGTCGACGCCGTCGCGGCGCTGGACGCGGTGCACTCTGTTACATCCGTTATGCGAGTTGAAGGAAACTAACGTGGCCCACCAGTGGCGCGGAGTCATCCGCGAATATGCCGACCGTCTGCCAGTAGACGAGAACACCAAGGTCATCACGCTCGGCGAAGGCGGCACCCCGCTCGTCTTCGCCCCCGCCCTGTCCCAGCTGACCGGCAGCGAGGTGTACCTGAAGGTCGAGGGCATGAACCCGACCGGCTCCTTCAAGGACCGCGGCATGACCATGGCGATGACCGCCGCGGTCGCCGCCGGCGCCAAGGCAGTGGTGTGCGCCTCCACCGGCAACACCTCCGCCTCCGCCGCAGCCTACGCCACCCAGGCCGGGCTGAAGTGCGCGGTGCTGGTGCCGGACGGCAAGATCTCCATGGGCAAGCTCTCCCAGGCGATCGCGCACGGCGCCGACATCATCCAGATCGACGGCAACTTCGACAACTGCCTTGAGGTCGCCCGCAAGCTGAGCGAGAACTATCCGGTGTTCCTGGTCAACTCCGTGAACCCGGCCCGCATCCAGGGCCAGAAGACCGGCGCCTTCGAGGTCGTCGACTTCCTGGGCGACGCCCCCGACTACCACGTGCTGCCGGTGGGCAACGCGGGCAACATTACCGCCTACTGGAAGGGCTACAAGGAGTACGCCTCCGAGTTCACCAACCAGGCCGGCGCCGTGCTCGCCCCGGTATCCACCAGGACCCCGATCATGTGGGGCTTCCAGGCCGCCGGCGCCGCACCGATCGTGCTGGGCCACCCGGTGACCGAGCCGGACACCATCGCCACCGCCATCCGCATCGGCAACCCCGCCTCCTGGGCCCAGGCCGAGGAAGCGCGCGACGAGTCCGGCGGCCTCATCGACTCGGTGACCGACGACGAGATCCTCGCCGCGCACCGCTGGCTCTCCTCCCGCGAGGGCGTTTTCGTGGAGCCGGGCTCCGCGGCAGGCGTCGCGGGCCTGATCAAGCACCACGCCGCAGGCAACGTGCCGTCGGGCAAGAAGATCGTGATCACCGTGACCGGCCACGGCCTGAAGGACCCGGACTGGGCCCTGAAGCAGGCCGACGGCTCGGCCGTCGCCCCCACCAAGGTCGGCTTCGACGTGGTGGAAGTCGCCACCGCACTGGGCCTGTCCTAGACGCCGCCCGCTGCCTGCCGGCCCGTCGCCGCCGCACCGGCACCCGGTGCGGCCGTGGCGGGCCGCTGCGCGTTCCGGCGCCCCTCCGCACTCATCACCCCTAGCTCACCACCTGAAGCTCACCACCTCGAAGGAACCCATGCAGCAGATCGCCCTGGGCCAGCACCTGGTCGTCGCCCCGCCCGCCACCACCGCCAACCTGGGCCCCGGGTTCGACTCGCTGGGCCTCGCGCTGGAATTCCGCGACCGGCTGGAGATCCGCACCGCGCCGCAGAGCACCGTGCAGATCAGCGGCGACGGGGCCGACAGCCTGCCGCGTGACGAATCCCACCTGATCATCCGCGAGATGCACCGCTACTGGGAGCAGCGCGGCTTCGCGCCGGTCGGCATCGAGCTGAAGGCGGCCAACAACATCCCGCACGCCCGCGGCATGGGCTCCTCCGCCGCCGCGATCGTCGCCGCCTACGCCGCGGCCGATGCGCTGCTGCCGGCCGCCGAGCGCGGGGGACTGGACGCAGTCTTCCAGGCCGCCGCGGCCTGGGAAGGCCACCCGGACAACGTCGCCCCGGCGGTCTACGGCGGGCTGAGCATTTCCGCGACCAATGCCGACGGGACCTTCAGCTGCGCCCTGGTCCCGGTGCACACGCAGGTCCGCGCGGTGCTGGCGATCCCGTCCAACGGCTTGTCCACCGAGGTGGCCCGCGGGGTGCTTCCCGCGCAGATCGCCCACGCAGATGCGGCGGCGAACACTGCCTCCGGCGCGCTGCTGATCCACGCGCTGAGCAACGACCCGTCCCACCTGCTCGGCGGCACCGTCGACTACCTGCACCAGTCCTACCGGGCCGCTTCGATGCCCGAAAGCAGCGCGCTGATCGCGCTTTTGCGCGAGCACCAGCTGGCCGCGGTGGTCTCCGGGGCGGGCCCGACAGTGCTTGCGCTGGTGGCCGGCGACGCCCAGGAGCGCCTGGCAGGGGAGCTCATCGAGCAGTTCTCCGCACAATCTTCGGTTTCCTGGCGTGCTGAATTTCCGCGCCTGGCCGCCAACGGTGTTACAGTAGAAGTGCTGTAGCACTCAAGGCAGACCGGATCATGCGGGCGCCAGCCCGATGATGAACCTTATGGCGAGTGTTGAAGCGGACGCGATCGGCGCACCGTGCCTGTCGCAGCCGTCCAGCCGTTCCGGATTTTTCCTGCAGCTCGCAGCACCCTTGATATCCCACATCCATGCACAGTCGTGCCGTCGAGATATCAGTTTTCAAACCTAGTTTCCCGCCATCACCGGTGATACCTGAGGGCGGGTCGGGTTTTCGGTGGAACAGCCTCTCATTCTGGGCTGCAACACCTCATATTTACGGCACAGTGGGACTGCCGCAGGCAGCCCATCCTACGAGTCAGAAGGAATTTTCGTGACCGAAACCACGAGCCTCAACGAAGGCGTGGACACCAAGACTTCCGAGACCAAGAGCTCCGGCCTGGCCTCCTTGAAGATGACCCAGCTGCAGCAGCTGGCGTCGCAGCTCGGCATCACCGGCGGATCGCGCATGCGCAAGGCCGACCTGGTCGCCGCCATCAGCTCCCACCAGCGCGGCGGCTCGATCGCCGCCAAGGACGCGGAAGCTGCCAAGGCCGCCGAGCCGAAGGCCGACGCAGCCCAGGCGCCAGCCGCCAAGGAAGCGCCGGCCAAGACCACCCGTACCCGTCGCGCACCGAAGGCCGCCGCAGAGGCCCCGAAGGCCGACGCAGCCCCCGCCCAGGAAGCAGCTGAGGCCCCGCAGGCCGCCGAGCCGAAGGCTGAAAAGCCGGCCCGCGCCCGCCGCACCTCGCGCCGCGTGACCGACTCCGGCAAGATCACCGCCAAGGACGACGCCGCCAAGGCAGCGACCACCGAGGCACCGGCCCAGGCCGAAGCCGCAGTGGACGCGCCGGCCGAGGAAGCCGCCGCACCGGCCAAGGAACGCGCACCGCGCCAGCGCCGCAACACCCGCGCCGCTAAGGCAGAGCAGGCATCCGAGGCTCCGGCACAGGATGCCGACGCCCCGGCCGCCGAGGCCAAGACCGCTCCGGCCGAAGCCGATGCCGCGGAGAACGCCGAGGCGGAGAAGTCCGGCGAGCAGCGCGAAGAGCGCCGCGAGCGCGGCAACCGCCGTGAGCGTGGCAACCGCCGTGAGCGCAACAACGACCGCAACGACCGTGGCAACGACCGAAATGACCGCGGCGGCGACCGCAACGAGTCTTCCGAGCAGGACGCGTCCGAGCAGTCGGAGGAGCGCCGCGATCGCAACCAGGAGCGCAACGAGCGCAATGAGCGCAACGCCAACCGCCGTGAGCGCAACAACGACCGCAGCGAGCGCGGCAACCGCCGCGATCGCAACGATCGCAATGACCGCAACCAGGATCGCAACGACCGGAACAACCGCAACCGCCGCGGCCGCCGCGAGGACGACGAGCCGCAGCTGAGCGAGGACGACGTGCTGCTGCCGATCGCCGGCATCCTGGACGTGCTGGAGAACTACGCATTCGTCCGCACCGCCGGCTACCTGCCCGGCCCGAACGACGTCTACGTCACCCTGGGCCAGGTCAAGAAGTACAACCTGCGCAAGGGCGACGCCATCGTCGGCGCCATTCGCGCACCGCGCGAGGGCGAGACCCCGAACCCGCGCCAGAAGTTCAACGCCCTGGTGCAGCTGACTTCGGTGAACGGCAAGAAGCCGGAGGACAACCGCGAGCGCGTCGAATTCAACAAGCTGGTGCCGCTGTACCCGACCGAGCGCCTGCGCCTGGAGACCGATCCGAAGCTGGTCGGCCCGCGCGTCATCGACCTGGTCGCACCGATCGGCAAGGGCCAGCGCGGCCTGATCGTCTCGCCTCCGAAGGCCGGCAAGACCCTGATCCTGCAGTCCATCGCGAACGCGATCACCACCAACAACCCAGAGGTGCACCTGATGATGGTGCTGGTGGACGAGCGTCCCGAAGAAGTCACCGACATGCAGCGCACCGTCAAGGGCGAGGTCATCGCCTCGACCTTCGACCGCCCGGCCGACGACCACACCACCGTGGCCGAGCTGGCCATCGAGCGCGCCAAGCGCCTGGTGGAAATGGGCATGGACGTCGTTGTGCTGCTTGACTCGATGACCCGCCTGGGCCGCGCCTACAACCTGGCCGCCCCGGCTTCGGGCCGCATCCTGTCCGGCGGCGTGGACTCCGCGGCGCTGTACCCGCCCAAGCGCTTCTTCGGCGCCGCCCGCAACATCGAGAACGGCGGCTCGCTGACCATCCTAGCCACCGCCCTGGTGGAGACCGGATCCAAGATGGACGAGGTCATCTTCGAGGAGTTCAAGGGCACCGGCAACATGGAGCTGCGCCTGTCGCGCCAGCTGGCCGAGAAGCGCATCTTCCCGGCGGTCGACGTCAACGCGTCCTCCACCCGCCGCGAAGAGCAGCTGATGAGCGCCGAAGAGGTGCGCATCATGTGGCGCCTGCGCCGCATGCTCTCGGGCATCGATCCGCAGCAGGCGCTGGAGGTTCTCACCGGCAAGATCCGCGAGACCCAGTCCAACGCAGAATTCCTGATGCTGGTGAACAAGACCACACCGGACAAGCACTAGCGTTCAAAAACCCATGGCGTCCAGCCGGCCGGCACCTGTCCGGCCGGCTGGACGCCATCGGCGCGTCACCTACCATGGCGCTTAAGACATAGAATTTAACCCGGCCCTTCGTGGCCGCTGGCCAGAGCCGCGCAGAACAAAGGAAGAGCAGCCCCATGTTTGAATCCGTCAAGTCGCTACTTGAGGAGCACGCCGAGATTCAGGCGAAGCTCTCCGACCCGTCCGTCTACGCCGACCAGTCAGTGGCCCGCAAGCTCGGCCGCCGCTCCGCGCAGCTGAACGGCATCGTCGAGGCCTACAACAAGTGGAACAGCGCCACCGAGGACCTGGAAGCCGCCAAGGAAATGGCCGACGAAGATCCGGACTTCGCCGAAGAGGTCGAAACCCTCACCGCGCAGCTGCCCGAACTGGAGGAGAAGCTGCGCCGCCTGCTGATCCCGCGCGACGAGAACGACGCGCGCGACGTGATCCTCGAGGTCAAGGGCGGCGAGGGCGGCGACGAGGCCGCCCTGTTCGCCGCGGACCTGCTGCGCATGTACACCCGCTACGCGGAGCACAAGGGCTGGAAGGTCGAGATGATCTCCTACAACGAGTCCGACCTCGGCGGCTACAAGGATGCCCAGGTCGCGATCAAGGGCAAGTCCAGCGACCCGGCAGAGGGCGTCTACGCCCACCTGAAGTTCGAGGGCGGCGTGCACCGCGTACAGCGCGTGCCGGTCACCGAATCCCAGGGCCGCATCCACACCTCGGCCGCCGGCGTGCTGGTGCTGCCAGAGGTCGACGAGCCCGAAGAAGTGGACATCCACGCCAACGACCTGAAGATCGACGTCTACCGCTCCTCGGGCCCCGGCGGCCAGTCGGTGAACACCACCGATTCCGCCGTGCGCATCACCCACCTGCCTACCGGCATCGTGGTCGCCATGCAGAACGAGAAGTCGCAGATCCAGAACCGCGAAGCCGCCATGCGCGTGCTGCGCTCGCGCCTGCTGGCCCACCAGCAGGAGATCATCGACGCAGAGAACTCCGCCGTGCGCGCCAGCCAGATCCGCACCATGGACCGCTCCGAGCGCATCCGCACCTACAACTACCCGGAAAACCGCATCGCGGACCACCGCACCGGGTACAAGGCCTACAACCTGGACGCGGTGATGGACGGCGACCTGGAGCCGGTCATCGAATCCTGCATCCAGATGGACGAGGAAGAGCGCCTGGCGGCGCTGGGCGAGTAGCAGGCGCCCGCGCACCCGTGGAGAATCCGCTATCCGTCCGCGAGCTGTCCGCCGTGCGCCGCGCCGCGCTGGGACAGCTCGCCGCAGCCGGCGTGCCCAGCCCCGCGGTCGACGCCGACCTGCTGGCCTGCCACGTGCTGGGCATCGAGCGCTCCGAGCTGAAGCTGCGCGAACTGCGCGGGGATTCCTTCTCCGAGCCGCAGTTCACGCAGTACGCCGCGCTGCTCGAACGCCGCGCCGCGCGCATCCCGCTGCAGCACCTGACCGGCGAAGGCCACTTCCGCTACCTGACCCTGAAGGTCGGGCCCGGAGTGTTCTCGCCGCGCCCGGAAACCGAGACCGTGGTCCAGCTGGGCCTGGACTTCCTGGCCGAGCAAGGGCTTGCGGCCCCCCGCTGCGCTGACCTGTGCTCCGGTTCCGGGGCCATCGCCGCCGCGCTGGCCAGCGAGGTCCCGCAGGCCTCCGTGTGGGCCGTGGAGCTCTCCGAGGACGCCATCGGCTACACCCGGGCCAACTGCGAGCCGCTGGGCGTCACGGTGCTGCACCGCGACGCCTCCGCGCTGCCGGCGCCATTGCACGGCAGCATGGACCTGGTGATCTCCAACCCGCCCTACATCCCGCCCAATGCGGTGCCGCGCGAACCAGAGGTGCGCGACCACGACCCGCAGATGGCCCTCTACGGGCTGGGCGAGGACGGGCTGCAGATCCCGCGCGCCATCGCCGCCGAGGCGCTGCGCCTGCTGCGCCCCGGGGGACTGTTCGTCATGGAGCACGCCGAGGTGCAGCAGGATTCCGCCGCCCAGCTGCTGCGCGACGCTGGTTTCACGGCCGTCGCCGGGCACCCGGACCTGTCCGGGCGCCCGCGCTCGACCAGCGGCCGCGCGCCGCGCTGAACTACCCACCCACCACCCCACATGAAAGAATGATCCCGTGAGCACACGATTTTTGGTCAGCAACGAGCAGGAACACGCTGCAGGCATCGAGGCGGCGCGCACCGCGCTGTCGGCCCAGCGCTGCATCGTCCTGCCTACCGATACGGTCTACGGGATCGGCGCCGACGCGTTCAGCGCGCAGGGCGTGGCGATGCTGCTGGCGGCCAAGGGCCGCAGCCGCACCATGCCGCCGCCGGTGCTGATCGCCCAGGCCGCCACCATGGACGGGCTGGCCCGCGACATCCCTGACGAGGCCCGCAAGCTCGCCGAGGCCTTCTGGCCCGGGGGACTGACCCTGATCCTGCAGGCGCAGCCCTCGCTGACCTGGGATCTGGGGGAGACCCGCGGCACCGTGGCGCTGCGCGTCCCGAACGATGAAACCGCCCTGGAGTTGCTGGCCGCCACCGGTCCGCTGGCCGTCTCCTCCGCCAACCGCACCGGCAACCCGGCCGCCACTACCGCCGACGAGGCCGTGGCCCAGCTGGGCGATTCGGTGGACGTGTACCTGGACGGCGGCTCGCGTGCCGCACAGGACGACGCCGAGACCCTGCCCTCGACCATCGTGGACTGCACCGGCGCGCGGCTGCAGGTCGTGCGCTCCGGCGCCATCTCCATCGAGGAGCTGCGCGTGGTCGTCCCCGCCATTCTCGACTTGGGACAGGACGACTCCGGCCAGGGCGCATGAGAAGCTACGTCCTGCTGATCGCGTTCAGTTTCGCGGTCTCTTTCCTGCTTACCCCCATCGTCCGCTCGGTGGGCGAGAGGTTCACCGGCAACCAGAAGGTCCGTGCCCGCGACCAGCACGAGAAGCCGATCGTGAAGTTCGGCGGCGTGGCGATCATCGCCGCGTTCGCGCTCGGGCTCGGGCTGGCCAGCCAGCTCAGCTTCTTCCGCGGGGTCTTCGGGAACACCGAACCCATCACCGGCATCGTGCTGGCGCTGCTGGTGATCCTCATCCTGGGGCTCGCCGACGACATGTTCGATCTGCGCTGGTGGATCAAGGCCAGCGGCCAAGTCCTGGTGGGCGGGATCATCGCCGGGCACGGAATCGTGATCCAGTCGCTGCCCGTGGGTTCCTGGCAAATCGAGCACACCTGGATCCAGATCGCCATCACCATCTTCCTGATCGTGCTCACGATGAACGCGATCAACTTCTCCGACGGGCTCGACGGGCTGGCCGCCGGGCTTGCAGCCATCGGCGCGGCCACGTTCTTCGTCTACTCCTATGTGCTGGCCACGCACGTCAGCGCCGACGACTACGCCAACATGGGTGCGCTTTTGTGCTCCCTGCTGCTGGGCGCGTGCCTGGGGTTCCTGCCGCACAACTTCAACCCCGCGAACATCTTCATGGGGGAGAGCGGCGTGCTGGCCATCGGCATGATCCTCTCGGTGGCCACGATCGCGGTGACCGGTGACGTGCAGGGCTTGGAAGCCCAGCGCTTCCGCAACATCCCGGCCTACATGCCGATGTTGCTGCCGATGGTGATCGTCTTCCTACCAGTACTGGACCTTGTGCTCTCGGTGCTGCGCCGGCTGGCCAACAAACGCTCACCCTTTTCGCCGGACGCCAAGCACATCCACCACAAGATGCTCGCGCAGGGTCACTCGGTGCGCCGTGCGGTGATCCTGCTGTACCTGTGGGCCGGCTTCATCGCCGTATCGGTGGTCTCGATCGCGTTCATCCCCGTCGTTCTGATGGTTCCGATCGTCATCTTGCTGTTTATCGGTGTGGGACTTGCCACATGGAAACCACTGGTGGTCGACCGGTTGGGTGCGCTACGCAAGAAGTTGTCCAAGTAGCCAATTCGGGTATCATGCCGCCACCTCCCACAAACTGTTTCTATCTCGTGTAGAATTCAATATGGATCTTCTCCCGGAACAGTTTTGTTCGCAGGGGGTTTTGAGTTTCATCAGCATCGATAGGTGCACCGTGGATCATCGATTTAGACGAAGGAAGGATGCGGACTTGGCTTCTGGTTCTGCCCGCGTCAGTGCTTCGTCTGGATCGAAGTCCATCTGGTTGCCGATTCTGGGCCTGTCAATGGTGTACTCGATCATCGCGACCGCAGCCTTTTTCCTGATTTCTTGGCTGCTTGCCGATCTTGAGTACGCGTTATCCGGCGCTTTTGCCGCCGGTGTGGTTATTGGCTTTTTCGCTATTGGCATTCTGATCGCTGAAGCTGCAGGACGAATCCGCCGCTCGTGGGCCATGCCCGCGTTCTTGGCGACATTCGTCATCAAGGTGTTCGGCGTCGCCTTCGTTCTGTTGAGCCTGGGATTGCCCGCTTGGGTTGATCGTCAGGCTTTCGTACTCGCTGCAGCCGTATCCCTTGTTGCCTGGCAGGTCGGCGAGGTCCGAGCCTTCATGAAGGCTCGCCTTGCCATCTATAACGAGGAATAGGGCTAAGAGCTCTGACGCTTATGTCAGAGAGATGCTGTGAGTTTGATAAGCTTACTAACGGGTCATTTTCGGCCGTGCGCTTAATTGCCTGCGGACGAATCGGAAACATCCTCGGGGAAACCCGGGGTCGCACTTATCAGAGTTGATGCTACCGGCGACAGCTGTGAGAAGTACCCGTTTGATCTTTTCTTCACACGGTGAAAGGCAGTTACCGCCAGTCACCGCCTTTTGCCCGTGACCGTTACTGCAGAGAGGACAGCGCGTTGTTCGCGTTTGCGCTCCCAATGGCCTCAGAAGAAGGCGGATTTGTCCCGCCAACCGTATCCGATACCCACCTCCCGGAGATTTTCCCGTGGATGGCTGAGTACGGTACGGGTTTCGGCAAGCAGATGCTCATGATCGTCCTGTCGATCGTGCTTATCTCTTGGTTCTTCACCGCAGCTATCAAGAACCCTAAATTGGTTCCAGGCAAGATGCAGTACCTCGCTGAGTCCGGCTACGCCTTCGTGCGTAACGGCATCGGCCGCGACATCATCGGCGAAAAGAACTTCCGTCCATGGATTCCGCTGCTGTTCGCGACGTTCTTCTTCGTCTTGCTGAATAACCTCTTCGGTGCCATCCCGTTCCTGCAGCTTCCATCGTTCTCACACGCTGGCTCTGCATACGCAATGGCAATCATCATCTACGGCACCTGGATTGCCGTAGGTCTGAAGAATCACGGTATTCGTTACTTCAAGCTGGCAGTTACTCCAGCGGGCGTGAGCCCGGTGATGCTGATCCTGCTGGTGCCTTTGGAAATCATTTCGAACTTCATCGTCCGCCCACTGACGCACTCGCTGCGTCTCATGGCAACGATGCTGGCAGGCCACATCATCGTGATGCTGGCAGCCTCAGGTGCACGCCACTTGATCGTCGTTCAGGAATCGCTGGCACTGAATGGTGTTGGTGTTCTGGTCATCGCCGGTTCGGTAGCTATGTACTTCCTCGAATTGTTGATCATGGTTCTGCAGGCGTTCGTGTTTACGCTGCTGACCGCGATCTACATCCAAGGCGCGCTTGAAGCCGACGCCCACTAAGGCCATTTCTTCTTTACTCAAACCCAATAGTTCTTCCTTGATTGATTCAAGGAAAACCTCACAACCTACCGGCAAGAAGCACGGTATCTTGAAAGGAATAATCGCATGAGCGGCTCCCTGAATATGATCGGTTACGGTCTGGCAGCAATTGGTTCGGCTATCGGCGTTGGTCTGATCTTCGCTGCTTACATCAACGGCGTTGCACGTCAGCCAGAGGCACAGCGCATCCTGCAGCCAATCGCTATGCTCGGCTTCGCACTTGCTGAAGCACTGGCCATCCTGGGCCTGGTTTTCGCCTTCGTTATCAAGTAAGTCTTTCCCGGCTGTAGTGGCCTCGCCACTATCGCGAGGCGTACACACAAGTGGAAACTAATAGATAAGGAATGGTGAGTATGAATAGCACTGACTTCATCCTCGCTGCGGGCGAATCGGTCAATCCGCTGATGCCAAATCCGTGGGAAATTCTCGTCACGGGTGTTGGTTTCGCGGTCCTTCTGTTCATCGTCATCAAGGTGATTGCTCCGAAGTTCGAGCAGTCCTACGAAGATCGCGTCACCGCGATCGAAGGTGGCCTGGAGAAGGCCGAGGCAGCACAGAAGGAAGCAGAGGAGACCTTGGCACAGTACAAGGCCCAGCTTCTGGAAGCTCGCACCGAGGCTAACCGCATCCGCGAGGAAGCTCGCAGCGAAGGTGCTCAGATCCTCGAGGATCTGAAGACCAAGGCAACCGACGAGGCTACTCGCATCAGCGAGCAGGCTCAGCGTCAGATCTCGGCCGAGCGCACCGCCGCTCTGTCGTCGCTTCGCACCGACGTGGGCGCTTTGGCCACCGAACTTGCAAGCAAGATTGTTGACGAAGCTCTGAAGGACGATGCCCGTGCCCAGCGCGTGGTTGATCAGTTCCTGAACGATTTGGAAGCTCAGCAGAACGCAGGTGCATCGAACTAATGGCAAGTGTATCGAGCGAGTCATTGGCAAAGGCTTTGGAGTTCCTGGAACCCAAGTTGGCACTGGCATCTTTGGAGCTGCCGAAGGAACTGTTCGCGGTCCTGGAAGTACTGGATGCAAATGCCGGTCTTCGCCGAGCATTGACTGATCCGGCCCGTGAAGCTGCCGAGAAGGCAAGCCTGTTGGCACAGCTGCTGCGCGGAAAGGTTTCGGCTGACGCCGAGTCCACCGTCGCCCAGCTGGCTTCCACTCGCTGGAGCTCGGAACGCGACATTAGCGATGCGCTCGAAACGCTGGCTGTCACTGCGGTGACCGCAGTGGCCGAGCAGCAGGACGGCGCTTCGGGGCTGGCCAAGCTGGAGCAGGATCTGTTCTCCTTCATCGAGGTGGTTCGTTCTAACCACGAACTGCAGCGTGCGTTGGATGATGCGCAGGCCCCAGCCGAGGCAAAGAGCGCTCTGGCGCTCAAACTCGTGCCCAACGCGTCGCGGACCGCGCAGGTGTTGATCTCCCAGGCAATTTCGGCCCCTCGCGGGCTGAAGCCCATTGCTCTGATTGAGCGTTTCGTTGAGCTTGTGGCCAAGCGCCAGCAGCGTTGGATCGCCTCGGTGACCAGCACTGTGAAGCTTTCCGAGGCTCAGCTTGAGCGCCTGGAGACCAGCTTGAACAAGGTTTATGGTCGCCAGCTGAAGCTCAACGTCACTACCGATCCGTCGCTGATCGGCGGCCTGGTAGTCAAGGTGGGCGACGAAGTTGTCGACGCTTCCGTGGCATCTCGTGTGGCCGAGTTGCGCCGCGCCCTGGCCGGCTAGAACTTTTGCCAGGGGCTGTGCCCCTGGCAAAAGTTCCGGCTCGCCGGGACCAACACAGACTTCATTCACATCGATCCACCAATGATTTTGGGTGGATCACAATTTAGGAGAGCAGGGACTGCAGATGGCCGATTTGACCATCAATGCCGACGACGTCCGTAATGCCCTAAACGAGTTCGCATCTTCCTACGAACCGGGTAAGGCAGAGCGCACCGAGGTGGGACGCGTTGTCGCAGCAAGCGACGGCATCGCCAAGGTGGAAGGTCTTCCTTCCGTCATGGCCAACGAGCTGCTGAAGTTCGAAGACGGCACCCTGGGCCTGGCCCAGAACCTCGACACCCGTGAAATCGGCGTCGTGGTGCTCGGTGACTTCACCGGCATCGAAGAGGGCCAGAAGGTCGAGCGCACTGGCGAGATTCTCTCGGTTCCAGTAGGCGACGGCTTCATGGGCCGCGTGGTTGACCCGCTGGGTGAGCCACTGGACAACCTGGGCCCGATCGAGTCCGAGGGCCGCCGTGCACTGGAACTTCAGGCACCAGGCGTGACCGAGCGTAAGTCGGTTCACGAACCGCTGCAGACCGGCATCAAGGCCATCGACGCCATGATCCCGATCGGCCGTGGCCAGCGTCAGCTGATCATTGGCGACCGCCAGACCGGCAAGACCGCTATCGCCGTCGACGCCATTCTGAACCAGCGCGCCAACTGGGCCACCGGCGACCAGACCAAGCAGGTTCGCTGCATCTACGTTGCAGTGGGCCAGAAGGCTTCGACCATCGCAGCCGTGCGCCAGACCCTCGAAGAGCAGGGCGCCCTGGAGTACACCACGATCGTGGCCTCCCCGGCATCCGACCCTGCCGGCTTCAAGTACCTGGCACCATACGCAGGCTCGGCCATCGGCCAGCACTGGATGTACGGTGGCAAGCACGTTCTGATCGTGTTCGATGACCTGTCGAAGCAGGCTGAAGCCTACCGCGCCGTGTCGCTGCTGCTGCGCCGTCCGCCAGGACGCGAAGCTTACCCGGGCGACGTCTTCTACCTGCACTCCCGTCTGCTTGAGCGTTGCGCCAAGGTTTCGGACGAGCTGGGCGCAGGTTCGATGACCGGTCTGCCGATCATCGAAACCAAGGCGAACGACGTCTCGGCCTTCATCCCGACCAACGTCATCTCGATCACCGACGGCCAGATCTTCCTGCAGTCGGACCTGTTCAACGCCAACCAGCGCCCAGCTGTCGACGTGGGTGTTTCGGTTTCCCGCGTGGGTGGCGCCGCACAGGTCAAGGCCATGAAGAAGGTCTCCGGTACCCTGAAGCTGGAACTGGCTCAGTACCGCGACATGCAGGCTTTCGCCATGTTCGCTTCGGACCTGGATGCCGCATCCAAGCAGCAGCTGACCCGTGGTGCACGTCTGATGGAACTGCTGAAGCAGGGCCAGTACCAGCCGTACGCCGTCGAGGATCAGGTTGTCTCCGTGTGGGCCGGCACCAACGGCTACCTGGACGATGTTCCGGTGGAAGACGTGCTGCGCTTCGAACGGGAGTTCATCGACTACCTGCGTCACCGCACCGAGGTTCTGACCGTTCTGGCCCAGACCGGCAAGCTGGAAGACGAGACCGTCGACGCCATGAAGGCGGCCATTGCTGACTTCAAGGCCGGCTTCTTCGGCCAGGGCGACGACCAGCTGGTCGCCGCAGGTCACGAAGAGCACGACGCTCTGGATGCCGAGTCCGTCGACCAGGAACAGATCGTCAAGCAGAAGCGCTGACAATTTCCTTGACGTTTAGGGGTACGGCGCCGGCGACGGCGCCGCACCCCAAACGTTGGGAATAAGGAAAGGACACACATGGGAGCCCAGATTCGGGTCTACCGCCAGAAGATTGCCTCGACCTCGTCGATGCGCAAGATCTTCAAGGCGATGGAACTGATCGCTGCATCCCGCATCGGCAAGGCACGTAGCCGTGTTTCGGCTTCGCTGCCGTACGCCAATGCGATCACCCGTGCAGTTACCGCCGTCGCGTCCCAGGCCGATGTTGAACACCCGCTGACCACGGAACCGGCGAATGTTCGCCGTGCCGCGGTGCTGGTGATGACTTCGGACCGCGGACTCGCCGGGTCCTACTCCGCCAGCGTTCTGAAGCAGGCAGAGCACCTCGTGGAACTCCTGCGTGGAGATGGCAAGGAAGTCAAGACCTACTTGGTCGGCCGCAAGGCCCAGGCTTACTTCGATTTCCGTTCGCGCGAGTACGCCCGAGTGTGGACCGGGAACACCGATTCCCCGCAATTTGAAACCGCACGCGAGCTGCGCGAAATCCTCCTTGAGGACTTCGCTAACGATTACGAGCAGGGTGGCGTGGACGAGATCCACGTTGTTTACACCCAGTTCAAGTCGCTGGTCACGCAGGAACCGACGGTTATCCGTCTGTTGCCGTTGGAGGTTGTCGAGGGTGAAACCGAGACTCCTACCGACGAGCTGTTGCCACTGTACGAATTCGAGCCGTCGCCGGAGGAAGTGCTGGACGCACTGCTGCCGCGTTACATCGATTCGCGTCTGTTCAACGCCCAGCTGCAGGCCGCAGCCTCCGAGCTCGCTGCACGTCAGCGCGCGATGAAGGCCGCAGGCGACAACGCCGGCGAGTTGATCAAGAAGTACACGCGACTGCGTAACAACGCCCGTCAGGCTGAAATCACCCAGGAGCTTTCGGAAATCGTCGCCGGCGCAGACGCGCTGAACGACTAGCCGAAACCTCCTACCAGACAAGAAGTGAGAAAGATGACTGCCCAACTCAACGAGCAGGTTACCGCAGGGGCCACCGGTCGTATTGCCCGCGTGATTGGCCCGGTCGTGGACGTCGAGTTCCCTGCCGATGCACTGCCTGCAATCTACAACGCACTCACCGCTGAGCTGACCCTCAACGGTGTAACCAAGACCATCACCTTCGAAACCAGCCAGCACCTCGGTGACGGCCTGGTTCGCGCAGTATCGCTGCAGGCCACCGACGGCCTGGTCCGCGGTGCAGCCGTGAAGGACACCGGCGCTTCGATCTCCGTCCCGGTTGGCGACGGCGTCAAGGGCCACATCTTCAACGTGCTGGGCGACGCCCTGGACGTTGACAACTCGGAGATCCAGGTCACCGAGCGCTGGCCAATCCACCGCCAGGCACCGAAGTTCTCCGATCTTGAGGGCTCGACCGAGATGCTGGAAACCGGCATCAAGTCGATCGACCTTCTGACCCCCTACATCAAGGGTGGCAAGATCGGTCTGTTCGGTGGCGCAGGCGTGGGTAAGACCGTGCTGATCCAGGAAATGATCACCCGTGTTGCACGTAACTTCGGTGGTACTTCGGTATTCGCCGGCGTAGGCGAGCGCACCCGTGAAGGCAACGACCTCTGGGTCGAAATGGACGAGGCCAACGTTCTGAAGGACACCGCCTTGGTGTTCGGCCAGATGGATGAGCCACCAGGAACCCGCCTGCGCGTGGCACTGTCCGCTCTGACCATGGCGGAGTACTTCCGCGATGTGCAGAACCAGGACGTGCTGCTGTTCATCGACAACATCTTCCGCTTCACCCAGGCCGGTTCCGAGGTGTCGACCCTGCTGGGCCGCATGCCTTCCGCCGTGGGTTACCAGCCGAACCTTGCCGATGAAATGGGCCTGCTGCAGGAACGCATCACCTCGACGAAGGGCCGCTCGATCACCTCGATGCAGGCAGTCTACGTCCCGGCCGATGACTACACCGACCCGGCTCCGGCGGCAACCTTCGCCCACCTGGACGCAACCACCGAGCTGTCGCGTGAAATCGCGTCGCGCGGTCTGTACCCGGCAATCGATCCGCTGACCTCGACCTCGCGAATCCTGGATCCGCAGTACATCGGTCAGGCTCACTATGATACGGCCATCCGCGTGAAGGCCATCCTGCAGAAGAACAAGGAACTGCAGGACATCATCGCGATCCTCGGCATCGACGAACTGGGCGAAGAGGACAAGGTCGTCGTGGCACGTGCACGTCGTATCCAGCAGTTCCTGTCGCAGAACACCTACACCGCAAAGCAGTTCACCGGTGTGGAGGGTTCGACCGTTTCCATCAAGGACACCATCGAGGGCTTCACCGCCATCTGCGATGGCGACCTGGACCACATCGCAGAGCAGGCGTTCTTCAACGTCGGTGGTTTGGACGACGTCGAGCGCCAGTGGGCTGAGATCCAGAAGGCCAGCAAGTAACGATGGCCGAACTTCAGGTCGAAATCGTTGCGGCCGACCACTTCGTGTGGTCCGGCCCGGCGAAGCTGGTCAAGGCTCGTTCGGTAGACGGCGAGATCGGAGTTCTGCCCGGTCACGTCCCGATGCTGTCGGTGCTTGCCGCTGGGGATCTGGAAATCGATCCGGTTTCCGCATCCCGCTTCACGGTCCAGATCGATGGAGGGTTCTTCTCGGTCGACTCGGATCGCGTCGTGATCGTTGCTGACAACGCTGTTCTGGAAAACGCAGCGTAGGCGATGAATTGATTGAGATTACCGCACCAGTTCTCATAGCGCTGCTGGTTCTAGCCGGCATCGTCATGTTTTTTGGCGCCATGGCCGTGCGCCGCATTCAGTTGCGGCGCACGCTGGGCACCTTCGACGCCTCCATCCTCACGCCCAAGGGCAAGTGGATGATGGTGATCGGCCGCTACGGCGGCGGACATGTGGATCTGTTGCGGTTTTTCTCTGTCTCGCCGATCCCCAGCTTCGTGGTCGAGCGCCGCGGGC
Source organism: Glutamicibacter soli (assembly GCF_003309065.1). Lineage (GTDB taxonomy): Bacteria > Actinomycetota > Actinomycetes > Actinomycetales > Micrococcaceae > Glutamicibacter > Glutamicibacter soli. The sequence continues at coordinate 129,716 of NZ_POAF01000008.1, forward strand.
TGGATGTCACGGGGTGGCGTCGCGCCGACGAGCAGGAGGCCTTGCGGATTCCGCCGGGCTTCGTGATCGTTGAGCTGACCCGCAACGGCGAACCCCTGCTGCTGGCGATGGACTACCGGGACTATACCGGGTTCTCGTCCTGGCTCGAAGCAGGGCCGATTGCCGGCTCCTGGCAGATCTAGACAAAAACTTCTGATCCCGCTTCCGGGCGGCCGATCCATTCGTGGAACGGCCGCCCGGAGGCGGGATTTTTTGCGACCTCGCACCGGATGCGCCGGGTGCGCAGAGTCGGGGCAACGGGGGAGCCTATGCCAAGGCCCGCCGCTTCGGAAGCTGGTTCCGAGGCGGCGGGCCCGATGCATCATGCGGACGGCGCTGCGGCTAGAGCAGCTGGCCCTTGCGGAAGGTTTCCACCAGCTGCAGCTCGGCATCGAGCACCAGCACGTCGGCGGCGAAGCCGTAATGCAGGGAGCCGACTTCGTCGGCCAGCCCGATCAGCGAGGCGGGGTTCACGGTGGCCGCGTAGACGGCCTGCACCAGCGGGATGCCGGCGGCCACTGTCTCGCGCACGATCTGCAGCAGCGTGGCGGTGCCGCCCGCCAGCGAGCCGTCGGTGGCCAAGCGCGCCTGCCCGTCGGCGACTTTGACCTCCTGCGGGCCCAGCGAGTAGCTGCCGTCGGCCAGCCCGGTGGCGGCCATGGAGTCGCTGACCAGCAGGATGCTGCGGGCGCGCACGAGGTTGAACATCAGGCGCACGGTATCGGGGGACAGGTGCACCCCGTCGCCGATCAGCTCCACGTAGGCGTCCCCGCGCTGGGCGGTCTCCAGGCAGGCGGCCACCGGACCGGGCTCGCGGTGGTGCAGCGGCGGCATGCCGTTGAACAGGTGGGTCACCGTCGGTTTCTCGGTGAAGCCGTCCACGCCGGCGCTGCGCAGCTGCTCGCGGGCGAACAGCAGCGAATCGGAGGTCTGCGTGGCGGTGGCGTTGGTGTGGCCCAGCGACGGGACCACGCCGTAGGAAACCAGCTGGCTGATCAGCTCCTCGCTGCCCTCCAGCTCCGGGGCGTAGGTCATGGTGCGCAGCTGGCCGCGTGAAGCGGCGAACAGCTCGTCGACGAACTCGGGCTGCGGATTGGACAGGAAGCGCGGGTCCTGGGCGCCGCAGCGCGCCTCGGAGAGGAACGGCCCTTCGGCGTGGATGCCGGCGATCAGCCCTTCTTCGGCGAATTCGGCGAGGATTTCCGCCGCCTCCACCATGGCGCCGCGATCGGCGGTGACCAGGGAAGCCAGCAAGGTGGTGGTGCCGGCCTTGTGCAGGTAGCCCAGGGCCTCGGTGACCGCCTGGTGCTCCGGGGCCGCGAAATCGGCGCCCACCGCGCCGTGGCAGTGCAAGTCGATCAGTCCGGGGATCAGGACGGCGCCCTCGGGCACCGGATGCACGGCGAATTGGCCGGCGTCCTCCTTGGCGAGGAAGTCGTCGCGGTTGCCGGCGAAGGCGATGCGGTCATCTTCGATGGCCAGTGCGCCATCGGTGACCTTCATTCCGTCGGAGACCAGGGTGGCGAACAGTACTAAGCGCGAAGCAGTCATGCTCCTAGCTTAGACACAGTTGCTGGCAGTGACACTGATGTCGCGCATGGCAGTCTTGCGCGGGGCAACAGGAGCTGGACTTTGAACTGGCGACGAGCCTCGCTAAACCACATCTACTGGACGTGAATACACGTGGATCGAACCCGAAATAGATTCGTTGTTGTGCAGGACTATTTTTTGCCGGTGAGAATGTTGTTTTCAACCCTTGGAGCACTTATCTCATGGTGCCATTCTTTGACTATGAAAAAGCGAACGGAGAATGGTGAAGGCAAGGATCGAAATCATATCTTGACTGTGTTGGGATTAGGCGTTGCTGCCTTGAGCCTGATTGTCGCAGTAGGCCCAGCGATGGTCGACATGGGAATCGTCGATAGGCACAGGATCCCTGGGCTCATCCATGAATCACAAATAAGTGACGCCCCCTCAAACTCGTTGCCTCCAGTTTCAGATAGCGTCACCCCGAAGGGAACGGAAAATCAATTAAAGGCACCTCGTGACCTGAGTGGAGCCAATGCGCAATCAAATTCAAACGGCGACTTGGCGGTAGGAACTCCTATAACTTTTCTTCCATGTGATGAGCGGTACATTGTCATCGTGAGAAACAGCAAGAATGAGTCGGCTTATGCCGATGAAGTCACAGAAGCGTTGGAGAAATACCCGGGTAGCCAGTATGCAGTCACCAAAGGGAGCTGCAATTCATTAGCTCAGCAGTCTTCGAACGATACATTGCTATATATCGTTTTCTATGGTCCGTACGAACTGGAATCAGAAGCGTGCGATAAATCAAAATCAACTGTTCCGGACTTCACGAAAGTCTACGTGAAGCAATTAAGCCCTAGCGGAAAGCCTGGAGGCAGTGTGAATTGCCCTTCACTGTAATTCACGTTCGGGCAATAGTCGGAGCAAATGTTCCGTCAGCACTTGACTGGAACTTTCCGTGAAAAGAACTGCCGACTTCGGCCTTAGACCTAGAAGAGGCGTCCCTCAGAGTCGTCGACTCCGCGCATTGCATCGTAATCGAGGGTGAGGCAGCGGATGCCGCGGTCCTCGGCCAGGGTGCGGGCCTGCGGCTTGATCTGCTGGGCGGCGAACACCCCGGAGACCGGCTTGAGCAGGGGATCGCGGTTGAGCAGCTCCAGGTAGCGGGTCAGCTGCTCCACGCCGTCGATGTCGCCGCGGCGCTTGAGCTCCACGGCTACGGTGGCGCCTTCGCCGTCGCGGGCCAGGATGTCCACCGGGCCGATCGCGGTCATGTATTCGCGGCGGATGAGCTTGTGCCCGGCGCCCAGCAGCTCGATCTGCTCGGCCAGCAGGCGCTGCAGGTCGGCCTCCACGCCGTCCTTGATCAGGCCCGGGTCGTTGCCCAGCTCGTGGGCCGAGTCGTGCTCGATCGAGTGGAACTGGATGGTCAGCCGGTCGTCGGTCTTCGCGCTGGCCACGGTCCAGGTGGTCACCGAGCCCAGTGCGGCGGCCTCCTCGTCGGGCGAGCCTTCCCGCAGGGTCAGCGGCGGGTTCATCCAGTTCAGGGGCTTGTAGCTGCCCCCGTCGGAGTGGATGAGCACCGAGCCGTCGGCCTTCACCATGATCAGGCGGGTAGCCAATGGGAGGTGGGCCCGCAGGCGGCCTTCGTAATCTACTGAACACTTCGCAACCACTAAACGCACCTGACACACTCTACTAGGTGCGTGCGGTGCACGCGCCCGGGATACGGCATGATTAATGACATGCCACGTTCGAACCGCCCCCGCCGCCAGTCCAAACCCCGAGGCAATTCCCGGGGTGCCTCCGGCGGAGGATCGCGCTACGAGGCCGACTCCGAGGCGGATTTCGGGTCGGCGCGCCGCGAGGACGACTGGATGCAACGGGCCCGCTACGGGGTGGTCATGCTGCAGGACGCGCCCGACGGCCAGTGGCATGTGCGCAAGATTTCCCCGCTGAACGCCCAGAAGACCTACACCTGCCCGGGCTGCCACCGGCAGATCACCGTGGGAGTGGCGCACCTGGTAGCCTGGCGCGCGGATCACTGGTCGGGGGACGACGCAGCGGCCACCGCCCGGCGCCACTGGCATCCGCGCTGCTGGGAAACCCGCTCCTACAAGTACTAGCTGCCGCAGGACAGCCGCAGGGAATTCCTAGAGTCGGTCCTGCCGGGCGATGAACACCTCGCGCAGCAGGATCATCGCGCTGGCGGCGACCGGGATGGCCATCAGGGCTCCGGTCACCCCGGCCAAGGTGCCGCCGGCGATCACGGAGATCACCGCGACGGCGCCGGGCACCGCCACCGCGCGGCGCATGATGCGCGGCGAGACGAAGTACGCTTCGAGCTGCAGGTAGCCGAAATAGCACAGCGCGTAGATCAGCGCCGTCTGCCAGCCCAGCGAGAGCGTCACCAGCGTGACCAGGATGCCGGCGATGACCCCGCCGACCAGCGGGATGAACGCCAGCACCGCGACCAGCAAGGTGAGCAGCGCCGCGAACGGCACGCCCAGGATCGTCATCAGCAGCAGCGCCACCAGCGAATTGAGGAACGCGACGGTGGCCTGCCCCATCACGTAGTTGCCGACCGAACTGGTGATGCGCACCGCCAGCTCGCCGGCGCGTTCGCGCTTGGAACGCGGGGCCAGGCGCAGCCCGAAGGCCATGATGGCGGGCAGCGAGGCGAGGAAGTAGATCGCCAGCACCAGCACGATCAGGATGCCGAACATCGACTGCGCCACGGTCTGCGAGACGCCCAGCACGCCGCCGAAGACGTTGGTGATCGCGCCGGAGTCGCCGAAGAATCGGTTGACCTCGTCGTCGAGCCGCTGCGTCAACGCGTACTGGCGGTCGATCTGCACCAGCCAGTCGCTGCTCAGGAAGTTGTTGATGATGGTCGGCGCATCGGTGATGAACGAGGTGATCTGCGTGACCAGCGTCGGGATGATGAGCGCCATGAATCCGCCGAAGAGCGCCAGGATGCCGAACATCGTGGCGGTCACCGCCAGCGGACGGCTGAGCCCCTTCGAGACCATCCAGCGCACCACCGGGTCCAGTCCCAGCGCGATGAACAACGCGATCGCGATCCAGGTAAGCAGCGATCCGACATTGGTCAGCACGTAGTATCCGCCCAGGGCCAGGCCCACGCCGGTGGTGCCCAGGAAGCCCATGGCGATCGGGTGCAGCGCCGGGATCGGATCCGGTGCGCCCTGGTCGTCATAGGGCACCTCGCCCAGCGCATCGTGGCGCGGGGTGTTCAGCATGGCCGTCAGACGCCGGGCGAGCCGGCGGCGCAGCGAAGCCTTCTCGGCTGGGGCGGGGGACTCGCCGCGCGGGGCCGCAGGCTGCGTCAAGGGAACCCGCGGAGTTGATGCGGTATCAGGCGCCGGATGCTCAGCGGCGGATTCAGCGTCAGGGTCGCGGTGCTGGCGACGGGGAAGCTGGTGCAGCGGATCGGCCGGCGACGGGTTCTGCCGGCCGTCCGATTCCCCCGCGGCGGAGGGGATCTGGCCGGTGTGCGGAGCTGGCTCGTGTGGCTCGTGCGGCTGATCTGACTGCATGGCACCGAGCATACCGCGCAAACGGCTTTTCGGTGTGCCCAAAGACACCGCGGACTTGGGCGATTGAGGCAGTTCACAGGCAGTGGCAGGAACCATGCGGGCACCGGACTCGTTAGACTGGGGATAGTACAGCTGTGAGACGTAGGTGAATAGGTGAAATCGTGCGAAAAGTAATCTCCGTGATCGCGATGCTGCTCGGGGCCGCGGCCCTGATTGTCGGCATCGGGCAGAAGACCTTTTGGGCTCCGCCCGAAACGGTGACCGCTACCATGCCGCAGTTCGACGGCAAGGCCCCGCTGACGCTGATTGAATCCAGCGTGAACTCCGAAAAGCTCGCCCCGGTCGAACTGGTCATCAGCGGCGAGGGCGAATTCACCGCCTCGCTGGGACGCAGCTACGACGTCGAGGCCTGGGTAGGCAAGACCGCCCACGCAGCCGTCACCGGCATCGACACCGAAAACCACCAGATGCAGGCCAACTTCGTCGAGGGCGACGCCACCGCGCCGGATCCGAAGAACGCCGACATCTTCTTCGACTCGCAGACCGCGCAGGGCACCATGACCTACCGCTGGACCGCCCCGGACACCGGCGACTGGTCGCTGCTGCTGGCCGCCGGCGGCAAGGACGCCGCCCCGGTGGACATCTCCGTCACCTACGCCAACGACGAAGCTATGCCGTTCGCGCTGCCGCTGATCATCGCCGGCGCGCTGCTGCTGGTCTTCGGGCTGGCGCTGCTGGTGATGCGCACCGCAAAGCCAGGCGCCGCCGCACCGGCCAAGGCCAAGAGCACCACCCAGAACTCCGTGGCCGCCGTGGCCGTCGTCGCGCTGGCCGTCTCCGGCGTGGCCCTGCCGATGGCCCCGTCCGAGGACGCCTCGCAGTCGCCGGCCCAGAACGCCACCGAAAGCGCTTCGCCGAGCGCCACCGAGCAGGCCAGCGAGTCCGCCGAGGCATCCGCCCCGGCCGAGTCCGAGCCGACCGCCTTCCCGGTGGTCACCGAGGAGCAGCTGACCCGCATCCTGGGCGATGTGCAGAAGCAGATCGGCAACGCCGATGAGAAGCGCGATAAGAAGCTGCTCGAATCCCGTGCAGCGGGCGCGTTCAAGTACATCCGCTCCAGCCGCTACGACATCCTGAACGACGACATCAAGGTCGCCAAGCCGCTGACCCTGAATACCTCGGTGATCCGCTCGGCCGCCGTGCCCAACACCTCGGACGCCAGCTTCCCGCGCGTGATCACCGTGGTGACCGCCAAGGATTCGGACGCCGAGACCCTGCCGCAGGCGCTGACCCTGGTGCAGGCCACCGCCCGCGACAACTACCAGGTGATCTTCGCCGAGCAGATGCTGCCCGGCGCCAGCTTCCCGGGCATCGCCGTCGGCGACCCGTCGATCAAGCAGCTGGACGCGAACGCCAAGGGCCTGCAGCAGACCCCGAAGGACGCGCTGAAGTCGCTGGCCGACGTGCTGACCAACGAGAAGTCGAAGAACAAGGACAAGTTCGCCGAGTCCGAGTTCATCAAGGCCATCCACGCGGGCCAGAAGACCGAGTCGCAGAATGCGAACGAAGCGAAGGTCAAGTACGCGCGCACCGTGACCGAGGGCGACACCCGCGTAGTCTCCACCCCCGACGGCGGCGCGATCGTGACCGGTAAGCTGAACCAGCGCGCGGTGTTCGAGCGCACCGAGGACTCCGATCCGCTGGAGGGCACCGACGAGCTGACCAAGAAGCTGCTGGGCAAGGCCAGCTCCACCGGCGACGTGGAAATCAACTACGCCGAACCGGTCATGTTCTACCTGCCGGCCGAGGGCTCGGAGGATAAGATTCAGCTGATTGCGGCCGAGGTAGTGCTGCTGAACGTGAAGGAAGTGAAGTAACCGTGAGCGAAGAGCCAACGATCCCATCGTCCCGCGGCGCCGTGGACCTCAGCGCGCTGTCCTCGCACCGCCTGCAGGCCACCGACGCGACTGCGCCGGAAGCCGGCGCGACCTGGACCATGGAGCTGGACGAAGCGGCATTCCAGCAGTTCGTGGGCCTGTCCCAGCGGGTTCCGGCCATCGTGTCGCTCGGTTCCCCGCGCGTGCCTGCCTCGACCGAGCTGGACGCCTCGCTGCGCAAGCTCGTCGACGCTCGCGGCGGCAAGTTCGTGCTCGGCCTGGTCGACGCCGAGGCGCGCCCGCAGATCGCCCAGGCCTTCCAGGCCCAGCAGATCCCGCTGGTGGTCGCGCTGGTCAACGGCCAGCCGGTGCCGCTGTTCCAGGGCCCGGCCGGCGAGGAGCAGATCGAGCAGGTCTTCGGGCAGCTGGAGCAGCTGGCCGCGCAGCAGGGGCTGGGCGGCACCGTGCCGCCGTTCGCCGGAGCCCCTGCGGAGCCTGCGCTGCCGCCGCTGCACCAGAAGGCGGTGGACGCCATCGAGGAGGGCGACTACGCCGCCGCCGAGGCCGCCTACATGCAGGCCCTGAACGAGAAGCCGAACGACCACGAAGCCCAGGTGGGCCTCTATCAGGTGCGCCTGCTTTCGCGTACGCAGAACCTTGATTTGAACCAGGCCCGCGCCGAAGCGGCCTCGAACCCCGACGACCTGAACGCCCAGCTGAACGTGGCTGACCTGGACATCGTCGGCGGCCATGTGGAGGATGCCTTCTCCCGCCTGGTGTCGCTGGTGGCCCGACTGGCCGACGAGGAACGCGAACGCGTCCGCCGCCGCCTGGTCGAGCTCTACGCGGTGATCGGCACGAACGATCCGCGGGTCGCCGCCTCGCGCCAGAAGCTGGCCCGCGTGCTCTTCTAGCAACGCGGTTCCACGCCAACGCCCAGGGCGCCGGTGCACCTCGAGAAGTATTCTCGTGAGGCATCGGCGCCCTTTGTCGATCGCGGATTAATTCAAAAGGATGATGATGGATGACTTGGGCTGTTGCTAGGCTCGAGGCATGAATCCGATCGCACTAGATATTCGCTCCCTGGCCAAGCAATTCGGGGCCAAGGTCGCAGTGAACAACGTCAGCCTGCAGGTTCCCGCCGGCTCCTTCTATGGGTTGGTCGGGCCCAACGGCGCCGGCAAGACCACGATGCTTTCCATGGCCACCGGGCTGCTGCGCCCGGATGCGGGCTCCGCGCTGGTCAACGGGATCGACATCTGGGCGGACCCGCACGCGGCCAAGGCCACCCTCGGGGTGCTGGCCGACGGGGTGCGCCAGTTCGACCGGCTGACCGGCCGCCAGCTGGTGACCTATTCGGGCCTGCTGCGCGGCATGGACCGCGAGGAAGTCGCGATCCGCACCGAAGACCTGCTGCGCGTCATGGACCTGACGCAGGACGGCGACAAGCTCGTCGTCGACTATTCCGCGGGCATGACCAAGAAGATCTCGCTGGCCACCGCGATGATCCACTCGCCGAACCTGCTGGTGCTCGACGAGCCCTTCGAAGCGGTCGACCCGGTCTCCGCGGCGAACATCCGCGACATCCTGAACGGCTACGTCCAGCTGGGCGGCACCGTCATCGTCTCCTCGCACGTGATGGACCTGGTCCAGCGCATGTGCACGCACGTCGCGGTGATCGCCGACGGCGTGCTCAAGGCCCAGGGAACCGTCGACGACGTCCGCGCCGGCAAGTCCCTGGAAGAACGCTTCGTCGACCTGGTCGGCGGACGAGCTACGAACGAGGGGCTGTCATGGTTGCGCACATCCTCCAACTGAAACTCCGTCTGCTGGGCAACGGCTTCAAGCGGTCCACCGGCCAGCTGGTCGCGGTGATCATCGGCGGCCTCTATGCATTGGGCATGGTCGTGCTGCTCTCCGGGGCGAGCTGGGCTACCGCGGAGCAGAACCCGTTCCCGGGCCAGCTGACCATCATCATCGGCTCGGCCGTGGTGCTGGGCTGGGCGGTCATTCCGCCGCTGCTCACCGGTGTCGACCTAACGCTGGAGCCGGCCCGCTTTGTGCATTTCGGCATCGATACCAAGGTGCTGGCCCCCGCGCTGGTGCTCGCCGGGTTCATCTCGGTGCCCGCCGTGCTGACCTTCCTGGGCCTGCTGGGCGCCTCCATGATGTGGCGGCTGGATCCGGCGGTGCTCGCTCTGGCCCTGGTCAGCGCGGTTGCCACCGCGATCATGGCGGTGCTGGTCTGCCAGTACCTGACCATCATGGCCACTGCGCTGCGCTCCAAGCGGCGTTTCCGCGAGTTGACCTTCGCCCTGCTCTTCCTGCTGCTGGTCTCCCTCGGGCCGTTGCTGTCGTCGGTGTTCGCCGCGGCGGAGAGCATCGCCGACTGGATCAACCCGATCTCCGCGGTGCTCGCCTACACGCCGCTCGGCGCCTTCGCCGCCCTGCCTGGGGCACTGGCCACCGGGAACATGGCGCAGCTGGCGCTGTGCGCCGTGCTGGGAGTCGTCTACCTGGTGGGCCTGTATCTGCTGCTGGTCCGGGCTACCGGGGCCGCGACCGTCGCGCCCCCTGCGCAACAGCGTGCGGCCACTGCCCGCGGGCTGGGATTCTTCAAGCTGCTGCCGGCAACTCCCACCGGAGCCGTGGCGGCACGCTCGCTGACCTACTGGTTCAAGGATCCGCGGTACGCGCTGAGCATCCTGATGGTGCCGATGCTGCCGCTGATCTTCTGGTTCGCCGGACGCCAGTCGGGGGAGTACACGATGATGTTCGCGCTCGGCCCGCTGATCGGCATCCTGATGGGTTTCGCGATCTCCGCCGATGTCTCCTATGACAACACCGCTTTCGCCCTGCATGTGCTGACGGGGGTATCGGGCAAGGCCGACCGGGCTGGACGCGTCATGGCCTGCTTCGCCATCGGCATCATCCCGCTGCTGCTGGCGGCAACGCTTCCTGCCATCCTGTCCGACCAGCTGTGGCGTCTGCCAAGTGATCTGGGCTTGTCGCTGGCCGCGTTCCTGGTATCGCTGGGCGTCTCATCCGTTGTCTCGGCACGCTACACCTACGCCGTGCCGCTGCCGGGCGAGAACCCGATGAAGACACCTCCGGGCAACGGCCTGCGTGTAGCGCTGACCCAGATGGGCACCATGGGTTTCATGGCAGTGCTGCTGATTCCAGTGATCATCCCGGCTGTGATTTCCTGGACGACGCAGTCGCAGGTTGCAGGGTTCATCGCGCTGGGTATTGGACTCCTGCTCGGTGTCGGGATGCTGATCGGTGGCGTGCATTTGGGTGGCAAGTGGTTCGATCGCCGCCAGTCTGAACTCATGCAAGCGGTCATGATCAACCGATAGCTGGTGCACATGGTGGGGTTGCCATTCGAATAGTCGAATGGCAGCCCCACTTTTTCGTGGGTACCGCTGGGAGAGGAATCAGTCGGAGTCCGGTAGCGGGATGCTGGTCGGGACGCCCGGTGGACTGTAATTCCTGCGCAACCGCTGCGCCGGATCCCTGTCCTTGGGCAGCAGCACCCACGGCAGGCCCTTCACCCACACGATCTTGATCACCTCATGGTCGAACTCGATGTGGTGGTTCTTGCACCCCGGAGCGATCTTGTCCAAGTTCGTTTCC
>NZ_POAF01000009.1 GCF_003309065.1 Glutamicibacter soli
CCCGGACCTGCTCACCCAGTCCAAATGGGTGCGCGGGAAACCCTGGACCCGGGAGGAACTCGAAGACCCCCTCGAAGACCCCGACCCGTAGCAGCACGTCCTAAGAATTCTCCGGGCAAAAGGAAACCGCCGATTTTCCCTTAAAGGAAAATCGGCGGCATCCGACGTGCTTGCTCAAGTCTCAGCTATTTTTTGCTGCTCCCAGAACGAAGGCATCCTCGGCATTCTCAATCGGCCCGGCCAGCGGATCGTCGGTTCCGTCAGCGCGCACGACATCGCGTTCAGGATTGCGGATATCTCCAACGATCTTGATGCAGATATAGATCAGCATTACCATGTGGGCCAAGATGCCCAGGCCGTACAGGATCTCGATAGTCCAGCTTCCACCGAAGTATCCTCCGTCGGACACTGCCTTGGCGCTCCACAGCCAGACAACCGCCCAGTGGAATACCTCCACCAGCTGCCACACCAGGAATTCGCGCCACTTCGGACGGGCAAGTACGTACAGCGGGATCAGCCACATCACGAACTGCGGCGAGTACACCTTGCCCAGCAGCAGGAAGGCTGCGACGATCAGGAACGCGAGCTGGGCCATGCGCGGGCGGCGCTTGGCGGTCAGCCCGAGGTAGGCGATGCCCAGGCAGGCCAGGCCGAACAGCCCGTTGGACAGCAGCGACATGGTCGAACCCGACATGCCGGTCCCCGCGAAGGCCAACCACATCGAGGAGTTGCCTGCCGGGCGGTCCCCGGAGAACGTGTAGAAACGGCTCCACTCCTCAAAAGCTGTCAGCATGAACGGCACGTTAACTGCCAGCCAGGCAACGACGCCGGACGCCAGCGACACCCAGAAGTGGCGCATGCGCCCCGAGCGCAGGCACAGCACCAGGATCGCCCCGAAGAGGAAGAACGGGTACAGCTTGGCGGCGGCTCCGAGGCCCAGCAGCACGCCAGCCAGCACGATGTGCTTGCGCGAGAAGGCCAGCAGACCCAAGGTGGCGAGCATGACGGCCCACAAGTCCCAGTTCAGCTGGCTGGTGAGGATGATTCCCGGAGCCAGCGCGACCATGATGGCGTCGCGGCTGCGATGCCGGGCGGCGTAGGCGATCGCCACGACGATCACTGCCCAGCAGATGAAGGACAGCGCGGAGTTCAGGTCGAAGTACGCCAGCTGGCGCTCCGGGGAGAACCCGATGCCGGGGATCATCATCGCGGTCACGCCGGCGACGATGGCCAGCAGCACCGGGTATTCCAGTGCCTGCTCCGGCGGCAGTCCGGTGAAGTACGGGAACAGCTTGTCTGCCATGCCGCGGGTGCCGAAGAGCTGGGTGAAGTCCGAATAGCACATGTGCAGGTGCTGCTCGGCCGCAGGCCAGGCGTTCACGCGGCACCACTGCTTGGTCAGCACCGCGACGACGGCGCCGACCGCGGTCAGGACCAGCAGCCATAGGATCACCGGACGCGTCGCCTCGCGGGCGTTGAACAGGGTCTTAACCGGTTGCATCACGGTCCTGTTGCCTCGTTTCTTCTGGATTGGGAATACGTAGGAATTTGCGGGTCCGCGGGCTGAGCCGGCGTCCCAGGTGGCCGAACAGCGGCGCGGTCTTCGGGTCGATGAACACCATGTAGGCCACGCAGAGCAGGCCGACCAGGGCGGCGAAGATCCGCATCCACAGCAGGGAGAACCACTGCGCCACCGAGAGCTGGTCGACGACGCCGGCGATCGCCAGCACCAGGCACAGCACGTAGAGCAGGCGCTCCTGACCGACGCTGAACTTCTTGCCCAGCGCGAAGAACGGGATCAGCCACAGCAGGTACCAGGGCTGGATGATCGGGGCCAGCAGCACGCTGGCCGCCAGCGCGTAGCCCGAGTAGAGCAGCGGATTTCCCGACGGCTTGCGCAGCGCCAGCCACGCGATGACGGCCATGCTGACCACCTTGAAGATCGCGTAGACCACGCCGGCCACGGTGCTGATGCTCCCGCCGAACAACGATCCGATCCAGCCGACCAGCAGGCCGAGCAGACCCACCGGCGCATACGGGAACGCAGCGTCTCCAGAGCTGGCCATGCCGCTGATCCAGCCGAACCACAGTCCGGTGGCGGCGCCCAGGGCGGCGAGGATCGCGGTGGTGAGCACGGTGATCCACAGCCAGACGCGCACCTTGGAACGCAGCCGGGCCTCGGGCTTGAGCATCGCCAGGCCCAGGAAGGGTAGCGCCAGCAGCATCACCGGCTTGATCGCGATCGACAGCGCCATGGCGATGGTTCCCAGCACGCGGCGCTTGCGGTAAACCAGCAGGAACGCCAGCAGCACGCCGCCGAGCATCAGTCCGTCGTTGTGCACGCCGCCGACCATGTTCATCAGGAACAGCGGGTTCACCACGGAGACCCACAGCGTCCAGGACGGATCGCCGCCGAGCTTGAGCGCCAGCCGCGGAATCGCGTAGATGCACAGCGCGACGCCTGCCACCGCGACCAGCCGCATCATGACCACGCCGTACTCGGGGACTCCCCCGGAGACGAAGTAGGCCAGCCGTGCGTACATCAGGAACAACGGGCCATAGGGCGAGGAGGATTCGGCCCACAGCGAGTCCGCGCCCTGGGCGAACCAGCCCGGAAGCTGGGAGACCCAGTTCTCGTAGGGCGAGAGCCCGGAATGCATGAGCCGCCCCTGCCCGAGGTACGAGTACACGTCCTGCGAGAGGATCGGGAAGGAGAACAGCATCGGCGCGGACCAGGTCCAGGCCGCCCGGCGCATCAGCCCAAGCGCCTGCGCACCCAGTGACCTGGTCGTCTGGCGCAGTCGCAGCCAGGCGCGGAACATCAGCACGGTGCCGACGGCCAGCAGCAGGGTGCAGATGATGACGCCGACGGTTTCGGCGCGCAGCGGGAGCACCAGCGGGGATCGGGCAAGCACGGATTCCTGGGCGTAGGGCAGCCAGCCCACACCCCAGGAACCGCAGGAGACCATGACCGAGGCCAGCAACCCCTGGAGAATCGGCCCCTTAGAGTCCTGCAGGCCCGGTCGCCGCGGTCCGGCCGCGGACTGTTGGTTTTCGCGGTGGATCGGGACTACGATGGCGCGACCTCGCCCTTCTTGGGGCCGCCCCGGAACACCCTCAGCCATTGCTTGGAGGGCACCAGTCCGGTGAAGAGCGTACGGGTGCGCGGATCAAGGTAGGCCAGGTAGAACATCGCGACCCAGGAGATGCCGGTGGACAGGTGCTTGACCCACGGGTCGAGGTCTCCGAGGAACTGCCAGATGAACAGCTGGTCGGCGGCGCCGAAGGCGATGAAGAATGCGGTGGTGAAGTACACCCAGACGATCTGCCAGTCGTCGCGGATGCCGGTCACGGCGAAGAACGGCAGCAGCCACAGCAGGTACCATGGCTGCACGATCGGCGAGAGCACCACCAGCGCGGTGAAGGCCAGCGCCATGCGCTGCACCAGGTGCGATGGCTTGCCCTTGAAGATCAGCACGAGCACCAGCACCACCGAGAGCAGGCGCCCGCCGACCTTCAGCACCGGGAGGATCCAGTTGGTGGGCAGCGAGAAGGCCTCGAAGATCCCGGAGAGTAGCGCATTCAGGGCGCCGACGGGGGCGAACAGCACCGACCCGGTGCCGGTGCCCAGCATGACCTTCAGCCAGCCGATGCCGTAGCCGTTGGCCAGCCCGACGGCCAGCATGATCGCGGCGAACAGCGCCAGCGTGTAGCACCAGTAGAGGATCTTGCGCGGCCACTTCGCGTCGGTTCCGGCCCACAGCAGGCCGATGAACGGCAGCAGCACCATGGTGATCGGCTTGATGCCGATGGAAGCCGTCATCAGAACCACCGCGAGGATGCCGCGGCGGGTGGCGGCGTAGTAGGTTGCCGCCACGGCCAGGCCTACCATCACGGCGTCGTTGTGCGCGGAGGCGACGAAGCTGATCAGGAACAGCGGGTTGGCGACGGTGATCCATGCGGCCTTCGCCCCGGAGACGTGGTGCAGGGCCGCGAGCTTCGGCACGTAGATCAGGCACAGGATCACCCCGGCGAAGGCGATCAGGCGGAAGAGCAGCACCGAGAGGTCGGGGCTGAAGCCGACGGCGCGGAACACCCAGTATTCAAGCAGCAGGAACAGCGGGCCGTACGGGGTTTCGTCCTGCGCCCAGGTGATGTCGGTGCCCAGCTGGAACCAGTTGTTCAGCGAGGAGATGCCGGTGACATACGGGTCCTGCCCGGCGTCGACCAGGCGGCCCTGGCCGATGTAGGCGAAGACGTCTCGGGAGAAGATTGGCAGCGCCAGCAGCATCGGCGCCGACCAGATCCAGACGGCTTTCTTGACCGCCTTCAGCGATTCCGGGCCCCAGCCCGCGTGGATCTGCCCCAGCCGCAGCCAGGCACGGAAGAGGATCCAGCAGCCCAGGGTCAGCACCACGGTGGAGGTAATGACGCCGGCGTATTCGGTGCGGATGGCGATCAGCAGCGGATTGCGGTTCATCGGAGAGACGCTGGCCAGCCAGCCGACACCGAAGGATCCCAGGGCGATCATGACCGAGCCGACCAGCCCTTGCCACAGCGGGTCGAATCTCGCGCGGCGGGCGGTCGCCGACGGGGCGTCTGCCGCTGGCCGCGCGGCGGATTCCTTCCGCATATCTGGCGCCATCTTTTCCCTTTCGCCGTCCTCGAACCGCTCGGGGCGGCGGTTTGCCGCGTGTACTTTGCGCATGTCAGCAGGCCGAATCGGACCCCCTTGCGAACTTCTCCCACGGCCGGGCGTTGGACGCCCAAAATTACCAAAGAATCAAGCGAAACTCTAGCATGCAGGGCTGCGCCAACCCTGAACGACAGCCCGCATGCGAAGCGAATCACACCATTGGATTTCCGGCGCCGCGTGGCACCGGCGGGGAATGAAAATCACCCGGCCGGAAACAGTGTTTCCGACCGGGTGATCGTTTGGGGTGAGTAACGGGGTTTGAACCCGCGACCTTCTGGACCACAACCAGACGCTCTACCGACTGAGCTATACCCACCATGTTCGCTTTCATACCAAGTCAAAACGCTTTTGCGTGGTGACCCCGCATTCGGCAACGAGAAATACTATACACACATTCTCCCGGTGCTGGCCAATTGCGAACGCCCCCGGCGGCTGTGGGTTGCATCACCCGCCGCCGGGGCGCCGTCGATTGACTCCTAGGAAGGGTTCGACTTGATCTCGGCGGCGATCCCCGCGGCTACTGCCGAGGTCGGACCCGGCGCTGGAACCATGACCGCGGCGCGGTAATAGCGCAGCTCGTCGATCGAGTCCTTGATATCGCCCAGGGCGCGGTGGTTGCCGTCCTTGGCCGGGGCCGAATAGTAGGCCTTGGGATACCAGCGGCGGCTGAGTTCCTTGATCGTGGACACGTCGACGATGCGGTAGTGAAGGTGCTCGATCACCTCAGGCATATCGCGCACCAGGAAGGTTTTGTCGGTGCCGACAGAGTTGCCTGCCAGCAGGGCGGTCTTCGGCTCCGGGGCGTAGGCGCGGATGTAGTCCATGACAATGGCGGTGGCCTCGGACATGGTCATGCCGCCGTCGAGCTCCTCGAGCAGGCCGCTATTGATGTGCATGTTGCGGACGAAGTCGCCCATCTGCTCCAAGGCCTGGGGCTCGGGCTTGATCACGACGGATACCCCGTCGCCCAGGACATTCAGTTCGGAGTCGGTCACCAGGACGGCGACCTCAATCAATGCGTCGTTTTCCAGGCTGAGCCCGGTCATTTCACAATCGATCCACACAAGTTTTTCTGCAGAAGTAGGCATGAACTCAAATTTACCCCACCTAAAAATGCCATGTTCGGCACCGGAAAACGTGAATTGGCGTTTCCTCAAAGTTTCGGTGTATAGTAATTCTCGTTGCCAAGGACTTCGGTTGAAACGCAATCGCGTTGTGACTAGGTTCAAAGTGAACATGGTGGGTATAGCTCAGTCGGTAGAGCGTCTGGTTGTGGTCCAGAAGGTCGCGGGTTCAAACCCCGTTACTCACCCCAATATCGAGGTGCGAACCTTCGACTGTTGACGCAGTCGAGGTTCGCACCTCGTTTTCATTCCGGACATTTCACCCATCAATATTCCGCAGCATTCCGTCGGTCCGGCTGGTCGCCTTTTGCCGAGCACGACAATCATCGAACGACGCTCCTGATTCGCCGGGCCAGCCAGCTCATTGGCGCTTAGCCACCCCAAGCTTGACCCCGGCGGACGTCTACAGTTTTTCGAACTCTGAATCATGTAGAAATTCTTGACACACGTGCTCCCCGGTCCTGCGGTTGTGATGTAAAAAATTATTTACATCTGGAGATGTCATGACATTCACAGAACGGTATACCTGGGCGGGGCTCATCCTCAGCATCGCTACCTTCGCCGCATACTGGATCGTCATCGTCATCCGCGCGGCCTCGGACGGGCTTCCCTTCGCCGAGGTCGCTTGGCAGGGTCCGATGCTCTGGGCCCTCATTCTCGGCGGCGGTCTTTACGCGCTGGCCATGCTCGTATTGTGGATACGTGTTCGCGGCGAGGCGCATACCGACGCCCGCGACCACGAGATCGAACGCTACGCGGCCACCGCAGGCAGCGGCCTCACGGGGGTCGCCGTGCTGGCGACGCTTGTCATGCTGGCCCTGGCCGCGCCGCTTTTCTGGACTGCCACGGTGCTGTTCGCCGGATCCTTCCTCGGCTCCGTCGTGAGCACGGGCGTCACGCTGTCCGCCTACCGCAGGGGGTTCTAGTGGGCGGCTCCAAACCCACCAAGGTCACCAACTGCATCCGCGATCTGCGCACGGAGCTCGGGCTCACCCAGGCCGGCCCGGCAGCCACGCTCGGCGTCTCGCGCCAGACCGTCATCGCCATCGAACAGGGACGCCACTCGCCCTCGCTCGAAATGGCATTCCAAATCGCGCAGTCACTGCGCGTCCCGCTCGACGAGGTCTTCTCCTACCAGGGGGACGACGCGTTCTGACCCGCCGATGCCTAGCGCCGCTCAACGCTAGCTCCCTGGCGTCCCACCGCCCAAGGACCATGCCCGCGCCACGGAGCCTGGGCCTCCCATACCCTTTTGGAGTTCCCATGCGTGCACTACTGCAGCCCGTCTACGGCGAGGCCCACACCCTGACGATGGGCGACGTGCCCGTCCCCGAGCCGGCCAGGGGCCAGGTGCTGGTCCGGGTGGCCGCCGCCTCGGTCAACGCGGCCGACGTTTTCCTCATGCGCGGCGTGCCCCGCATGGTGCGGCCGGGCCACGGGCTGAAGCGCCCGGCCCGGCGCAGGCTCGGCCTTGACCTGGCGGGTGTGGTGGCCGGCGTCGGCCCCGGGGTCATTCGCTGGAAGCCGGGCGACCCGGTGTTCGGGCAGGGCCTCGCCACCCTCGCCGACTGCGCCCTGGCCAGGGAGCACCAGCTCGCACCGCTTCCCGACGCGATATCCCCGGAACATGCCGCGGCCGTTCCAGTTGCGGGTACCACCGCGCTGCGCGCCGTCGACGTCGCGCGGGTGGCCCCGGGCCAGCGGGTTGTGGTGACCGGAGCGGCCGGCGGGGTCGGCCAGTTCACCGCGCAGCTGGCGGCGCTGCGCGGCGCGGAAGTCATCGCGGTGTGCTCCGGGCGAAACATCGAGCGGGTGCGGTCGCTGGGGATCGAGCACGTCCTGGACTACGAAACCACGAGCCCGCTGGACACGCCGATTCCCTACGACGCAGTGATCGACAACGCGGGCGCCGTGCGCATCCGCGACTGGCGCCGCGTCGTGGCGCCCGGCGGGTCCATCCTCCCCAACAGCGGAGTTCCCGGGCCTGACGGCGGCGCCCTGATGCGCGTGTTCAAGGCCCAGTGGTACGGGCTCATCGCTTCGCAGCGGGTGCGCGTCTTCACGGGGAAGGTCACCGCGCCGGCGCTCACCGAGCTGGGCGTGCTGCTCGCCGCGCAACGCATCTCTCCGCTGCTGGACACTATCTACCCGCTGGAGCAGGCACCGCAGGCGCTGGCCGCGGCGGGCACCCACCACGCACGGGGCAAAATCGTCATCTCCATCTCGCCGCTGGAAAGACACGCGTCATGAGTAGGCGGAGCTTGTCGGCGGGATGGTGTTCTGCGGGCTCGGCGCGTTCCAATTCCTGCGCGGGCTGCGCGACCGGCATCCGCGGTACCACCGGATCGCGGGCCGGATCGTGCTTCCAGCCGGGTTGGCGATGGCGTTGAGCGGACTGTGGATGACGCAGATGTACGACTTCGTGCCCGAGCAGAGCTGGCCGGTGCGCGCGGTGCGCCTCCTGTTCGGATCGGCCACCGCCGTCGGCCTGGTGCTGGCGCTGGCGGCGATGCCGCCGAGGACCTTCAAGCCAGCGTGGCCCCGATCCTGCTCGCCTGGGCCATTCGCGAGGGCCGGACCATCGCCATCCCGAAAGCCTCAACAATTGCGCATGTTGAAGAAAATGCAGCGGCAGCCGCGTTGGAGCTCACAAGCCGCCATTTAGAGGCCATTGACCCTGCGTTCCCCACCTGTGCGGGAAACACCGTTGGAAATGTTATGGGTGCTAATCCGAAGGTTCGAGAAACTCATTTGAGTCAGTTGACGACAACTTTTCGAGAACATTGAATTTGGATTAATTTCACGCAAATCGAGCTTTTTTGGAATGTTACGAAGAAAAGCCTTATTGTTTCGAACATGTGAGGAATTTCAGCTTCTGGTTCGTGCACGGCTTTGCCGCTATGAACTTCTGAGTTTTGCGCGCGTATTTTCGCCAACTGTCGAATAACCGGAAAATCCTAGCCGTTGACCGGGACATTATTGCTAGTAAAGTCGCTACTGAATACCCTCAAAACTACTTGGGTTGCGAGGCAATGCTACTTGACCGGCTCAACCTGGGAGTTTGATATTAGTAGGATGACTGGCTTCCATATTGAGCGCCGAGACATACTGCCTTCCCGTGTCAAAGCGCTGTACACGGCACTCGAAGCAGCACGCACCGGCGGTCCGATATTCATCATCGGGGACGTCGGGTCTGGACGCACGACGTTTTCGCTGCAGCTGATGGATCGCATTGAATCCAATTTCATTTGGATTGTCGGTTCCAAAGCGCTGAGCTCCGTTCCCTTTTCCACGTTGAGCGTCCTCGCGACCCAACTGCCCAACGGATCCACAGGCACGTCGCCCACGGAGCTGGTCACGGGCATCGGCCGAGCCACGAGCGAACGCACCCAGTGGATTTTCCTGGACCAGGCGGAATACGTGGATCAGCAAAGCGCCGCTGTCCTCAAGCAGTTCGCTACCGCCGGAAACATTCGCCTGGTGGTCGCCACGGCGGCAGTACGTTCGCTGCCCTCGGAGCTGCGCTCCCTGATTTCCTCCCCGAGTTTCATGCGCATAGAACTTGCGCCCCTCTCCTACGACGACGCGAACCTGATACTCTCCGAGATCCTCGGCGGCGCCGTCAATTCGAGCGCAGTCACTTCGCTGCTGGAATTCTCCGGCGGACATGCGCTGCATCTGCGTGAGCTGGCCCTTGATGCCCAGTCCACCGGGGCGCTGACCAAGCAGCAGGACTACTGGACGCTCAACAGGGCCTGGACACCGCATGGGAAACGCACCACGGACCTGATCAACGCCCGCTTGAGCGACCAGCCGGAAAACGTCAGGGAGACCCTGGAACTCCTGGCGGTCACGGGTCCGGTCACTCTGCCGGTGGCCCGCAAACTCATGGGCCAGTCAATCTATGATGCCATCGACGCCGACTTGGTCCGCCTCGACCTCGTTTCGGAGAACCCCATTACCGGCGAGCGCACGGAGCGCGTCCGGCTGGGGGCGGGGCTCTCCTCGCAACTGGTTTTCAGCAGTTTCGATTCGTCCACGCTGCGCCGGCATATCAAGACCATCGAGGAGAAGCTGTCCTGGGAACTTTTCGACTCGGCCTCGCGCAGCCGGTTCACCAGGCATCGGCTGGAGATGGGGCTGACCGTTCCGATTCGCGAGCTGCTCTTTGATGTCGAGCAGTCAACCAGCGCGCGGCAGTTCTCGCAGGTGATCGCGTTGACCGATTTGCTGGACCAGCAGCGAGTCGACTCCCCCGACCAGCTGGAATCGTTGCTGATTGCCCGCGCGGATGCGTTGTATGAGCTTGGCAAGCCGGAGGCCGCATTGGCCTTGCTGCAGGAGCACCTGCCAACGGGTTCGCCGGAGATCCGCTTTGTCGCCGCCAAGATCGCTTATGCAAGTCTAGGGCGGCTCGCAGTGGCTGAGCAGATCCTGGAACCCCGCCCGGGCGATCCGCCAGGCGTTGCCGCGTATCTGCTACTGATCCGCTCGCGGGCCAATAAGGTTGTTGATATCGCGTCCTTGCGCGAATATGCGTCGATGCCCGAGCTGCGCAGTGAAGGTCGGGCGGCATGCCTGGCCCATGTGCTGATCGAGAAGTCCTACGCCGGGTTGGCCGAGGAGGCGATGGCCGAGTACGTCCGGATTTCGTCCTCGCCGGAGTGGAAGACGTGGCCTGCCTCGGTTCGGTCCGAACTGGTCTTCGCGTTCCCGACGATCGCGTTCGCGCTGGGGATGAATCCTGCGCAGTTTGCCCAGTTGACGGTAGGTGACGATCTCAAGGAGGCGAACGCCGATCACGGGAACGTCATGGTGAGCATCGGCATGGGCTATCTGGAGTCCGGGTTGGCTTCGCAGGCCTTGGCTGCGTTGGAGCAGGCCATCGGCTTGCTGTCGGTGGGCGACCCGTATTTGGTCAAGGGGTTTGCAGCGGCGTTTGCCGCGTATGCCGCCTCCCTGCTGGGCGACCGGTCCAAGGCGTCGTACTACCTGGACATGTCGCGTGCTCAGCCCGAGGTTTCGGGTCAGATCCTGCGCCCGATCGCCGAGCGTTCGCTCCTGTCGGTGGTTTTGGATCTTGAAGGCGAGCAGGCCGCTGAGGAGTATCTGCACAAGCTGCTTGCTGAGGCCGAAGGATTCGGCCGGAAGAACCTGGTGATGCGCCTGCTGCTCGAAGCGTGGCAGTGCGGGCTGGTGGCCGATGCTTCACGCCTGTCGGAAGCTGCGTTGCAGGTGCAGGGGCCGCTGGCGGCGACGCTGGCGGGGTATCAAGCGGCGCTTGAGGATCCGGCGGAGCTGAATGTGGGACAGCTTGTGCAGGCCCATGTCGATGGAGGGCAGCTACTGCTGGCTGCCCAGCTGGCGGCGAGCGCCGCGGAGCGTGCTCGGGTTTTGGGTCGGCGCACGGTGGCCACTCATCTGCTGGGGCTTTCGGTCGAAATCGCCCAGCCGCTGGAACAGGTTAATACGCCGGCACTGGGTCGGGCGCGTGTTGATGAAGCGCTGTTGACGGCTCGTGAATTTGCAACGTGCGTGCGTGCCGCATCGGGGGCGAGCAATCACGAGATCTCCCAGGAGCTGTTTTTGTCCCCGCGTACGGTGGAGGGACACCTGCAGCGCTCGTATGCGAAATTGGGTATCACGGACCGTCGGCAACTGCTGGCGGAGCCTGTCGCGACGGATGATGAAGTGCTCCCGGCCACAGAGCATACTCTAGCCCTACCTATTTCCGAGCGATGGCCTACCTAGTCGTCTGGTTTTGTTCCTTAAATGTCCATACTTACGCATATGATGATTCTTGTTCGATCAACCTATGCGATGGGTTCTTGGGGGAATCACAGTAGTTGATGGAGCGGATCACGGGATTTTCGATTGCAATCACTCGCAATGAGCGCATATGACTCCCACCGATACAGACCGGTGCCAGCATCATTGATGCTGGCACCTTGTCGTTAAGCTTTGTGACGCCATGCCACGCTCCATATTCGAAGCTATGTTCGAATCGGTGGTTTGAAGGTGTCTAAACCCGCGTTTTTCGAGACTTATTGCTTCAAACATGACGTAGGCAACAGAGTTTCGGTCGTAAATAGGCGCATGTCAATGGGTGAGACCATAATGGGAGTGAACAGTTCGTCAGGTCATTGCACGTGGCCTGCCCCGAACCAGCCCCTCGCCCCCGTCCGAAAGGCGTCTCTCCGTGAAACGCGCGCTCTTTGAAGAAGACCACGAACAGTTCCGCGAACTTGCCGTTGAGTTCAACGCCCGGCAGATCGCCGGTAAGTATGCGCAATGGGAAAAAGAACACCAGATTCCCCGCGAGGTGTGGCAGTCCGCCGGGGAGAACGGATTGCTCGGTCTCGCGGTGCCGGAAGAGTTCGGCGGCATGGGCATCGACGACTACCGCTTCCGCGTCGTGCTTGATGAGGAGTTCGTCCGTTCGGGGCACCTTGCGGTGGCATTGGCCCTGCACCTGCATGACGACCTCGTGCTCCCCTACCTGCTGGCCTACGGGTCGCAGGACCTGAAGCAGCGCTGGCTTCCGCGGTTCGTGGACGGATCCACGATCACCTCCTGCGCCTTCACCGAGCCGGGTGCCGGGTCGGATCTGCGAGGGGTGCGCACCAAGGCTGTGCGCGACGGGGACGACTGGCTGGTCAGCGGCCAGAAGACCTTCATCGGCAACGGCGCCTACGGCGATGCGGCAGTGGTGCTGGCCCGCACGGACGGGCAGACCGCGCGGGCCGGGGAGGATTCGTTCACCCTGTTCATGGTCGAGCGTTCCGAGGGCTACTCGAACGGGCAGCCATTCGACAAGATGGGCCTGCGCGCTTCCGACACCGCAGAGCTGTTCTTCGACGAGGTGCGCGTTTCCGACGCCGATCGCATCGGCGAGGTCGGCCAGGGGCTCGCATACGTCAAGGAGCAGCTGCCGCAGGCGCGCCTGGCGATCGCAGTAGCGGCCAGCGCCATCTGCACCGCCGCATTCGACCAGGCCCTGGCCCATGCCGGCGAGCGCTCCGCCTTCGGCCAGGCGCTGACCGGCTTCCAGAACACCCGCTTCGAGCTGGCGGACCTGAAGACTGAGGCGCATGTCACCCAGGCCTTCGTCGATCGCGCGGTCCTCGCGTTCAACGAGGGAGAGCTCGACGCGCAGGAGGCGGCCGAGGTGAAGCTTTGGGCTAGTGAAAGCGCGAAAAAACTCACCGACAAGGCGCTGCAGATCCATGGCGGGTACGGCTACATCATGGAGTACCCGATCGCGCAGTCGTTCACCGCATCCCGCTTGCTGACCATTTTCGGTGGCACAAGTGAGATCATGCGTGAAACTATTGGACGAGCACTCTAAGCACTTTTTGGAAAGGAACTGATCACGTGCCAATTCGGCAGATCACCGTCTACGGGGAACCCGTCCTGCACAAGCGCGCCGTGGAGGTGACGCAGTTCGACGACGAGCTTCGCCACCTGGTGGCGGACATGCACACCACCATGGATGCCGCGCACGGCGTAGGCCTGGCCGCTCCGCAGATCGGCCTGGGGCTGCGCATGTTCACCTACGTCTACGCGGACCAGGACGATGCCCAGGAGCGCGGCGTGGTGATCAACCCGAAGCTGACCCTGTCCAAGGTGTCCCAGGGTGTTCCCGACGCCGAGGACGATTCCGAGGGCTGCCTGTCGGTGCCGGGGCTGGATTTCCCGCTCAAGCGCGCCGACTACGCCAAGGTGGAGGGCTTCGACGAGTTCGGCAATCCGATCTCCTTCGAGGCGCACGGCTGGTTCGCCCGCATCATGCAGCACGAGTACGACCACCTGGACGGCCTGCTGTACGTGGACAAGTTGCAGCCGCGCTGGGAGAAGCGCTGGAAGAAGGCCAAGAAGTCCCTCGGCTGGGGCGTGCCGGGCAATACCTGGCTTCCGGGCACCGATGCGGACCCGTTCGGCCACTAGGCCCTGAACTCCAGATACCGCTGATGCAGCGCCGCACCGAGTCGATCGGTCGGCGCTGTTTGCGCGTTCCACGGCCTTTCGGCCTTGCCCGAACGCAGCCAGAAGGGCTTGACCATGCCGTTGCTGCCCGGGCCGATCTGCGCGCGCAGCCGCTCGTCGGCGACCAGCGAGCGGTCCGCGTAGGACAGGTAGTACTCGTCGAAGTGCCCCAGCAGGCGCAGCGGAAGCCTGGAGGGAAGATCCGCCGCCAGCGCCGGGCAGGCGAAGAGCAGGTAGAGCTCCTCGCCGCGGGTGTCCCGCCCCACGCAGAGCAGCTCTGAACCCAGCTCGGCGGCCGCCGTCTTGAGCTGCGTGAGCGTCTGCCCGGTATACCAGGCGGCATCCCTGATGCTGGCAGGTCCATGGCCCGCCAGATAGCGCCTGAGCAGCTCCTGCAGCGGCTGGGCGGGCTGGAGGTCCGGTGCGGCCAGGCGATCAAGCAGGATGAAGTCCTGGCCGGCGAGCCCCGCGCCCTCGGGAACCGGCCCCAGGCACAGCAGACCCTCCATGACCAGGCACATAAGCAGGTGCACCCCGCGTTGCGCGGAGGTCTGGATTCCGCGCTCGTTGAGCATGTCGAACAGGCCGGCACGGCTCGCGTGGCCCCGCTCTTCCAGGTGGGCGGCGATCAACGTCCCGGCGGCGTCGATGTCGCCCGCGGTGATCTGCAGTTCGCGCAGGCGCGAGCCCATGGCCTTGAGCGTGCGCTGGCGTGTGGCCCGCACCAGCCACCGCACGTCGGCGGCGGCGCAGATATGCAACGTGCCGCGCATGGTCCAGGAGCGCACCAGTTCCCCCGAGGCGAACAGCGCGTCAATGCGCGCCCTGCCGATGCCCTTTCCCGAACGCTGGGCGAGCGCGTAGCGCCCGGCGGCCAGGTCCTGGGATTGGAGCGCCAGCATGCGTTCCGCGGCCGCGGGGATGGAGCCGGCAGGTTCCAGCAGCAGCTGGTTCGCCATGCGCAGCTGAAGGATGCGCCGCGGCGGCAGGTGCTCGGTCATCGAGATCGCATCCTATGCCAACCGCGTGCGGATCCACTCGGCGAGCGCCTGCCTGAGCAGGGACCAGCTGGCGGCGATGTCGAAGGAGGTCACCAGGTGCGAATCGCTGAGTTTGTGCATGCAGTACCCGGCCCAAGGCACCACCGTGAGATCCGTCAGCCCACGCTCCCACGCGGCGACCAGCACCGGTTCCACCTGGGGGCCGCGCAGCACCGGGTCGAGGTCGATACCCAGCAAGGGATCGAACATTTGTTCCCATTGCTCGAATGCGGTGAGGTCGATCCCCTCGCGTCCGTACTGCGCGGTCCAGGCATCGTTGTCGGTGGCGCGGCTCGCTGCCGTGGTGAGGGCCGCGAGTCCGGGGACGCGATGGGCGCCGTGCGCCTTCACGCCCCAGGCGTTCGACCAGGTGCGAATCCACCGCCGCTCCCACAGGATCCGTGCGGCTTCATCCGGCATGGCGGAGGACCCCGTTTCGGGAACCGGGTTCAGCTCGGGCAGGGCGAGGTCTTCAGCGAGGCCCCAGGCGTGCCGGATGAACAGCAGCATCCGGATCGGCTGCCCGTGGTCGTCCATGGCCAGCGACATGTCCGCAGGCCACGAACTCTGGCGCAGGGCCGGGTTCGTTGATCGCATCATGCCCCGAGCTTGGCACAGGACGCCTCCACTGGCAACAGATTTCCGGCCGCCGGGACTATGTCAGGCTCCACCGGTTCCGGCCCAGGCTCCAACGCCGCCCCTCCAGATCGATATGCACCGTGGTCTTTGCTCCCGGACGCAGAAAGCGCCGGCGTTGTTCAATGCGCGCCTCGCCGCGAAGATAGACCCGCAGCGCGCGGCAGAGCCTGCCGAGGTCGAAGTCCGCGTCGGATTCGTCATCCAGCAGCGCGCAGTGGACGCCGAGCTCCGGTATGAATGCCTCCAGCCAGACGCCGTCGAGACGGATGAATGCGGTGCAGCTCGGATCCGCGGTGCTGCCGACGAGCACCGAATACCGCGGCGGGTTCTCGCGCAGGTCGGTTTCCAGGACGCTGAAGCCCTCGGCGAAGGTCGCCGCGACGACGCGATCCAGCCGCGTGGTGAGCTCGTTTGGCATGCCACCAGCCTACCTCCGCCTCCGACGCAGCCTCGAGTATTCCGGCGGGTCAGGGATTCGGCACCCGGGAGACGCGGCGTCCGATCTGCCATCGCTGCCCGTCAGCCTCAACGTGGACTACCGGAGTCGTCCCGGAGCGGAACAGCCGGCACAGGCGGTGCAGCTCGGCTTCCTTGCCGGCCTCGTTGTCGTCATCGTCAACAATGCCCGTCCGCACATCGTGGTCCGGGAAATCGACGTCCAAGCGGATCAGGTCGATCCTGATCACCGCGGCGAGACCGGTCCCGCAGTTGCGCACCAGCACCGAGTATTGCGGCGGGTTCTCCCGGGAGGCGTCCTCGACCACGATGAAACCCCGGCCGAACACCTCCCCGGTGACCCGGCACAGCATGGATTTCAGCTCGATCGGCATTTCCAGAGTGTACAGCGGGCTTGCGGCCCTCCGAACCCCGTTGCCCGCGGTGCGCAACAAATAGAACAACCCCATGGCCATGCAGATGCCCAGCGTCAGATAGGCAGAGAGCAGTGCGGCCGCCGCGGCCAGCACGTAGATGGGCATCGATACCAGGCCGCGAAGCAGGATCGAGCGTGTCTGCCGGGCATCGAGCGTTTCGCGCAGCAGGTGCGGCCGCCGCTTGGGCAGATGGTATTGCAGGGCGAAAAAGACCACGGGGGTCAGCAGGAACGATCCGGCGTGGATCACGGCTGCCAGCACCCCGTCGGAAAAAGCCTCGACGCGTCCAGTCCCGCTCAGCTCGGCGCGGTGTCCCGGTGCCATGGCAGCCCCCTTGCCGCATTTCTTGCCCCGATGGGTTGCGACTCTACTCCTTGGCGGCCTCCGCGGAGCCGCCGGCACCGGATTTCCCGCGCGGGACGCGTCCGAAGGACGCCAAAGGGGCCGCACCCCGCGTGCCGAAGCACGGGTGTGCGGCCCCTTGGTGGAGCGTATCGCTGCGAAGAGACTAGGCGGTGACTGCCTGGGCCTTCACTGCAGGCACCGCTGCCGGGTGGGTTCCGGCCATGGTCTCGATGACGCGGACAACCTGGCAGGAGTAGCCGAACTCGTTGTCGTACCAGACGTAGACGACGGCGTTCTTGCCGGTGGCGATGGTCGCGAGGCCGTCGACGATGCCGGCGCGGCGCGAGCCGACGAAGTCGGTGGAGACGACGTCAGGCGAGTCGATGTAGTCGATCTGCTTGTGCAGCTCGGCGCCCAGCGAGGTTTCGCGCAGGTAGTTGTTCAGCTCGTCCTTGTCGGTGGCGGTCTCCAGGTTGAGGTTCAGGATCGCCATGGAGACATCCGGGGTAGGAACGCGGATGGCGTTGCCGGTCAGCTTGCCTTCCAGCTCCGGCAGGGCCTTCGAGACGGCCTTGGCGGCACCGGTTTCGGTGATCACCATGTTCAGGACCGCCGAGCGGCCGCGGCGCTCGCCCTTGTGGAAGTTGTCGATCAGGTTCTGGTCGTTGGTGAACGAGTGAACGGTCTCGACGTGGCCGTGGATGACGCCGAACTTGTCGTTCAGGGCCTTCAGGACCGGGGTGATGGCGTTGGTGGTGCACGATGCGGCGGAGACGATCTTGTCATCGGCGGTGATGTCGGAATCGTTGATGCCGTGCACGATGTTCTTCAGGCTGCCCTTGCCCGGTGCGGTCAGCAGCACGCGGGCAACGCCCTTGGACTGCAGGTGCTGGGACAGGCCTGCCTCGTCGCGCCAGCGGCCGGTGTTGTCGACGACGATGGCGTTGTCGATGCCGTAGGCGGTGTAGTCGATGGTGGCCGGGTCGTTCGAGTAGATGACCTGGATCAGGGTGCCGTTGGCGAGGATGGTGTTGTTTTCCTCGTCCACGGTGATGGTGCCGTCGAAGCGGCCGTGTACCGAGTCGCGGCGCAGCAGCGAGGCGCGCTTGATGATGTCGTCATCCGAGCCCTTGCGCACGACGATGGCGCGCAGGCGCAGGCCGTAGCCGCCGCGCTCGATGAGGATGCGGGCCAGCAGGCGGCCGATGCGGCCGAAGCCGTACAGGACCACGTCGGTTGGCTCTGCGTCGGTGGCGCCGGCCTGGCCGACCTTGGCGCCCAGCTCAGCGGAGACGAATTCGGTCAGGTCGGCGGAGCCGGACTCGACGAACTTCTTGTTCAGGCGGCCGAGGTCGACGGAAACCGAACCAACGTTCAGGGTTTCAATGACATCGAGAATTGCCTTGGTGGCATTCAGGTCCAGCTCTTCACCGTCGATGCGGCGCACCACGCGGTGGGCCTTGATGATATCGATGGCGGACTGGTTGATCAGCTTGCGGCCGTAGATGGAGGTCACCACATTGTTCTTGCGGTAGAGACGTCCGATCAGTGGAATCATGGCCTCGGCGAGCTCTTCGCGCCCGCTCCATTCTTCCTGGGCAACGACAGACTGCTGGGTCACAGAGAATCCTTCCAAATCAGCCGGCTTGCAGATCCATAAAGCCGGTTGGCACCGAGAGAAGCACCATTGCTTTTGCGGTGGTGCGGGGTAACAGGATCATCCCCGCAAGTACGTTTTCCATTCTAGTCGGTGCACGGAGTTTCCACAGGCTTGCGCCTGTGAATCATCTCACCGTTCTGGAGTGTGCGAATGGGATGGCCGATACGCCGGGTTTTGTCCCGCCGAAGCGGTGACGGTCATCTATCTACGACTGCCGTTGCCGACAGCCTCTAGCGGTCCACCCGACTGCATGGGGCGAACAGCCCTCGTAACGCAGTCTGTCTGACCTTGCTCCGAGTGGGGTTTACCGAGCCATCCCGGTCACCCGGGATGCTGGTGGTCTCTTACACCACCGTTTCACCCTTACCAGGAGAACCTGGCGGTCTATTTTCTGTGGCACTGGCCTGCGGGTTACCCCGAGTGGGCGTTACCCACCACCCTGTTCTGTGGAGCCCGGACGTTCCTCGGGACAATTGCTTGCCACGCGACCGTCTGGCCATCCCATTCACCACTAGTCTAGTACCTTTGCGAACAACATCGTGTCCAGTGCCGCCGGCGAACTGGCTCACACGGGCTGCGGGTAGAAGTAGTCCTCCAGCAGCCGCAGCCAGATCTCGCTGATGGTCGGATAGGCGGGCACCGCGTGCCACAGGCGTTCCATCGGCACCTGCCCGGCGATCGCGATGGTGGCGGCGTGCAGCAGCTCGGCGACGTCCTGGCCCACGAAGGTCGCGCCGAGGATCACCGAGCGGGCCTTGTCGACGATAAGCGTCGCCCGGCCGGAATACCCGCTGGCATGCAGGCTGGCCCCGGCCACCGACCCCAGGTCGTGCTCGATGACCACGATGTCCAGGCCTTGGCTGCGCGCCTGCTTTGCGGTCAGCCCGACGGCTGCGACCTGCGGATCGCTGAACACCACCCGCGGCACGGCGCCGTGGTCGGCGGTCGCTGCCTGGGCGCCCCAGGGATCGTCGGCCAGCGGTTTCCCGGTGAGCCGGGCGGCGATCGCCCTTCCGGCGGCGCGGGCCTGGTACTTGCCCTGGTGGGTGAGCAGGGCGCGGGAATTCACGTCGCCCACCGCATACAGCCAATCGGTGCCGGGAACGAGCAGCGTGTCGTCGACCTCGCGTAGGGCCTCGGGCTGGATGCCGAGTTCCTCCAGGCCCAGATCGGCGGTGTTGGGTTTCCTGCCGGTGGACACCAGCAGTTCCTCGGCCTGCAGCACGGCGCCGTCCTCCAGCTGGACGCTGACCACGCCGTCGGGGCCGCGGTCCACGCGTGCCGGGGTGGCGCCCTCGCGCACGTCGACACCCCTGGCCTGCAGCGCCCGGGCCACCAGGTCCCCGGCATGGGGTTCCTCGGAGCCCAGCAGCCGGCCGCGGGCCAGCACCGTGACCTGGGCGCCAAGCGAACCATAGGCGAAGGCCATTTCGGTTCCCGCCACGCCGCCGCCGATGACGATCAGCCGGGCCGGGACCTGCTGGGCCGAGGTGGCCTCGCGGGTGCCCCAAGGCTCGGCGTCGGCCAGCCCGTCGATGGGCGGCAGCGCCGGGGCGGAACCGGTGGCCAGCACGACCGCGCGGGCGGTGTAGGCCTGCTCCCCCACCTGGACCGTGCGTTCCCCTGCCAGCCGGCCGTGGCCGCGCAGCAGCGTGATGCCCGCCGATTCCAGCCACTTGACCTGGCCGTCGTCTTTCCAGCCGCTGGTGAAGGCGTCGCGCCGGGCCAGCACGGCGGGCGCGTCGAGCGAACCGGTCAGCGCCTGCTGCGCGCCGGGCAGCCGCCGGGCCGCATCCAGCGCCTGGCCGCTGCGCAGCAGCGCCTTGGAGGGCATGCACGCCCAGTACGAGCATTCGCCGCCGACCAGTTCGGATTCGACGATGGCCGCCGACAGCCCGGCCCTGGCCGCGTAGTCGGCGGCGTTCTCCCCGGCGGGCCCGGCGCCGATCACTATGAGATCGAAGTCTGCCGCGGTCTTCGCTGGATCCTGCATGGTCCCTCCTCGTCCACCGGGCGGCGCACCCGCCCCTGGGGCCTCAGCCTAGTGAGCCCGGGGCGTTGGGGATAGGGGCGCAGGCGGATGCCCAGCCGGCGGCTGCTTGGCGGGAAGTCGGCCGTCGTGGCGATAAGCTGGAGAGCGTGCTTATTTTGCTGCCGCCTTCAGAAGGCAAGACCGCCCACGCCGCCGGAACCCCGTTCGAGCTGACGGAGCTCTCGTTCCCCGAACTGAACGCGGACCGCGAGCTGGTGATTTCGGCGCTGTCGGAGGTTTCCTCGCGCGATGACGCGCTGGAACTGCTCGGGGTCGGGGCCTCGCTGGCCAACGAGGTCACCCGCAATATCAAGCTGCACACCGAGCCGGCGGCCCGCGCGCACGACATCTACTCAGGGGTCCTGTTCGAGGCCCTGGGTTATGCAAGCCTGGATGAGGCCTCGCAGCGGCGCGCCGACGCCTCGGTGGTGGTGGTCTCTGCCTTGTGGGGCGCGGTGCGATTCGGCGACCGAATCCCGCCGTACCGGCTGTCGATGTCGGTCAAGCTCGAGCCGCTGGGCAAGCTGGCCAGCTGGTGGAAAAAGCGCATGAGCGCGGTGCTCGACCAGGCGGCCGAGGGGCAGCTGGTCGTCGACGCCCGCTCCAGCACCTATGCGGCGGCATACAAGCCTGCCGCCGGGAACACCGTGGCGGTCAACGTCTTCCAGCTGCGCAACGGCAACCCCAAGGTGGTCTCGCACTTCGCCAAGCACACCCGCGGCGAGGTCGCCCGATTCCTGGTGCAGCAGTCCCAGGCGCCCACCACGGCGCAGGAGCTGCTGGAACTGGCCTCCACCAAGTGGGAGGCGAGCCTTATCGAGGACAAGAAGGGCACGGCGCTGAACATCCTGCTTCCGGAGGACCACCAGTTCACCACCGTGAACAAGGTGGCCTGAGCGCGGCTCAGCTGCCGGGCGCAGAAGCGACCAGCTCGACTTCGAATCCCGCTTCGTCCGCCAGGTAGGCGGCATAGTGCTGCCGCCCGCCGGCATACGGGTGGCGGTCGGCGAACAACAGGGTGAAGCCGTGGGCCAGCGCGTCGGCGGCCAACGCCTCGACCTGCTGGGGGCTTCCTGCCTGGAAGGCCAGGTGGTTCAGCCCGGCCCGGGTGCGCTCGTGGGCGCCGGGCACCACGTCGGGCCCGGATTCCAGCACGATGTAGAAATCCCCGTGGCGGTAGCTGACCCCGGCATTCCAGCGCGATTCCAGCTCGAATCCCAGGTGCAGCAAGAGCCAGCCCAGCGACTTCTCGCTGGTTTCCAGGTCCTGGACCCACAGCTCCAGATGATGCAGCATCGGCGTCCCCTTAAGGGGTGAGGATGAAGTCCCAAGGGTCGGAATTGACTTGGGAAACCTCGATCTCGACCTCGTGGCCCAGATCCCGCAGCACGTTGCCCAGGGCCTTGGCCGCGGAGGACAGCCACACCCACTCGGAGGCGAAGTGCGAGACGTCGATCAGGTACGGGAAGCCCGACCCGGCGGCTTCGCGCGCCTCGCTGGCCGGGTGGTGGCGCAGGTCGGCGGTGACGTAGACATCTGCCTGGTGCGAACGCACCGCATCGAACAGCGAATCCCCGGCCCCGGAGCACAGCGCGACCTTGCGCACCAGCCCGGTGCGGTCGCCGGCCACGCGGATGCCGCCGGCCACGGCCGGCAGCACGGTGTAGACGCGTTCGGCGAAGTCCTCCAGCTTCATCGGCTTGTCTAGGAAGCCGACCCGGCCCAGCCCTTCCTCGGGCAGTCCGTCCTTGGATTCGACCAGCGGCACGCAGTCCTTGAGCCCGAAGGCGTCGGCCAGGGCGTCGTTGACCCCGCCCACGGCGCTGTCGGCATTGGTGTGCGCGGTCAGCAAGGCGGTGCCGGTCTCGATGAGCCGGTGGATCGCCTCGCCCTTGAAGTTGGTGCCGGCCACCTGGGTGACCCCGCGCAGCAGCAGCGGGTGGTGGGTGATCAGCAGGTCGGCGCCGCGGGCGATCGCGTCCTCGATGACGGCGAGGGTCGGGTCCACGGCCAGCACGACCTTGGACACCGGCGCGCCGGTGCGCCCTGCCACCAGTCCGACAGCATCCCAGTCCTCGGCCAGGGACTGCGGCCAGAGTTCTTCGGCTGCCTCCAGGACGTTGCCCAGGGTCGCAGCGCCGGCGCTGGTGCGCGCCTGCTGGTCCGCCGGCTCCTCGGCAACGGGCTTGAGCGCAGGAGGCGCCACCGCGGCATCTTGAGGCTGGGGTTCGTGCGAGTTGTTTGCCTTGCTCTGCATATGCCAAGCCTACGCGCTGGAACCGGCGATGGAACAGAATGCAACGCCGCGACGTTGGGATGTGTGTGAGTACTCTGAGCATTCAATCGCCCCATCATTTCACTGCCAGCCTGGACGTCGACGGCAAGCGGCTGACCACTTTCGTGCTGGCCGGCGGCTGCTTCTGGTGCCTGGACGCCGTGTACCAGCGCACCAAGGGGGTGGCCGCGGTCATCTCGGGCTACATCGGCGGGCATACCGCGGATCCGGACTACTACCAGGTGTGCACCGGAACCACCGGCCACGCCGAAGGACTCGCGGTGATCTTCGACGAAGACGTGGTGCCCGCAGAAGTCATCCTGGACATGTTCTTCACCATGCACGATCCGACCACCCTTAACCGCCAGGGCTACGACGTGGGAACCCAGTACCGCTCGGCCATGTTCCCGCTGGACGCGCAGCAGCGCGCCACCTTCCAGAAGGCCATCGACAAGTACGCGGGCCTATACCCCGATCCGATCGTCACCGCAATGGAAGAGTCGAAAGATTTCTACCCGGCCGAGGAAATCCACCAGGATTACTACACGAACAACTCCCGGGCGGGCTATTGCCGGGCCATCATCGACCCAAAGCTCGCAAAAGTCAGGAAATATTACGCTCAATGGCTAAACGAGGCCTGAGCGCCCAGCCGCCCCACTAGTGTTGGATATGAACCATTCGCGGTCAGCGCACTGCGGAACACGCTTGCAGACAAGTCACGTAAGGATTGCATAGAAGATGGCCAAGATCTACAACAATGTCACCGAAGTAGTTGGCGGAACCCCGCTGGTGAAGTTGAACCGCCTGAGCGAAGGCCTGCCAGGCAACATCGCGGTCAAGCTCGAATTCTACAATCCAGCCAACTCGGTCAAGGACCGCATCGGCGTGGCCATCGTCGACGCCGCCGAGAAGTCAGGCTCGCTGAAGCCCGGCGGCACCATCGTCGAAGGCACTTCCGGCAACACCGGCATCGCCCTGGCCATGGTCGGCGCGGCCCGTGGCTACAAGGTCATCCTGACCATGCCGGAGACCATGTCCACCGAGCGCCGCGTCATGCTGCGCGCCTTCGGCGCCGAGATCGTGCTGACCCCGGGTGCCGACGGCATGCGCG
This sequence comes from Glutamicibacter soli, assembly GCF_003309065.1. GTDB lineage: Bacteria > Actinomycetota > Actinomycetes > Actinomycetales > Micrococcaceae > Glutamicibacter > Glutamicibacter soli. The sequence continues at coordinate 23,781 of NZ_POAF01000009.1, forward strand.
GCGCGGTCGAGAAGGCCAAGGAAATCGTGGCCACCACCGAGAACGCCATCTGGGCCCAGCAGTTCGCCAACGACGCGAACCCGCAGATCCACTCCGAGACCACCGGCCCGGAAATCTGGGAAGATACCGACGGCGCCGTGGACGTGCTGGTCGCAGGCATCGGCACCGGCGGCACCATCACCGGCGCCGGCCGCTACCTGAAGTCCAAGAAGGCCGACCTGCAGCTGGTCGCCGTGGAGCCGAAGGACTCCCCGATCCTCAACGGCGGCAAGCCGGGCCCGCACAAGATCCAGGGCCTGGGCGCCAACTTCATCCCCGAGGTGCTGGACACCGAGCTGTACGACGAGGTGCTGGATGCCAGCATCGACGACTCCGTCGCCACCGCCCGCGCGCTGGGAGTGAAGGAAGGCATCCTCGGCGGCATCTCCGCCGGCGCAGCCGTCTGGGGCGCCCTGCAGGTCGCGGCCCGCGAAGAGAACGCCGGCAAGCTGATCGTGGCGATCATCCCCGACTTCGGCGAGCGCTACATCTCCACCCTGCTCTTCGACGACATCCGCGGCTAGCCTGCCCTGCGCGAGATCTGAAAAGAAGTTCGCCGAAAAGTGAATAAATCGGCGCGAGCCACCGTTGAACCTTTAAGGGTTCGCAATGGTGCGGCTCGCGCCGATTTGCTGTGTGACATCTGTATTTCCGTCACGAAAACGACCAACCACTAAGGTAGAGTTCATGAGTTTCTTCTCCCGGCTACGTGAAGACCTGGCCACCGCCCGATCCCATGATCCGGCCGCGCGCAGCGACGTGGAAAACTTCTTCGTGTATTCCGGCCTGCATGCGATCTGGATGCACCGGCTTGCCCACCGCATGTGGCAGAACCCCGCGCTGCGTTGGCCAGCGCGCCTGCTCTCGCAGGCGAACCGCGCGATCACCGGCATCGAGATCCACCCGGGCGCGACCATCGGCCGCCGCTTCTTCATCGACCACGGCATGGGCATCGTCATCGGCGAGACCGCCGAGGTGGGCGACGACGTAATGCTGTACCACGGGGTGACCTTGGGCGGCCGTTCGCTGGCCAAGGTCAAGCGCCACCCGACCATCGAGGACCGCGTGGTCATCGGCGCCGGCGCCAAGGTGCTGGGCCCGATCACCATCGGCGCTGATTCGGCCATCGGCGCGAACGCCGTGGTGGTCAAGGACGCGCCGGCCGGTTCCATCGTGACCGGCATCCCCGCGCAGAACCGCCCGCGCACCCCCGAGCAGCGCCAGCCGGCCGTCGATCCGGCCGAGTACATCGATCCGGCCATGTGGATCTAGCCTGGGGCAGCGCCACGGCACCAACGGCACAGCGCCGGTACCCAGTGGGTACCGGCGCTGTGCCGTTGGCGCTGGTGGACTACTCGCCGAGCAGGTGCGAAGGCTTCTGGCCTTCAAGCAGCTCCACCGACTCGTCGGACGGATCCTGCGCCTGGACGCCGAGCTTGCCGCGGGTCAGCTTGTTCATGATCATCGCGATCGCGCCGTCGCCGGTCACGTTGGTCGCGGTGCCGAAGGAGTCCAGCGCGATGTAGGCGGCAAACATCAGGCCGACCTCGACCTCGCCGAAGCCCAGCATCTGCTGCAGCAGGCCGGCTGCCGCGGCGATCGCGCCGCCGGGGACACCCGGGGCGGCGATCATCATGACGCCGAGCATCAGGATGAACGGCAGGTAGGAGCCGAAGGACACATCGCCGCCGGTGAGCAGCAGCACGGCGATGGAGAAGCAGGTGATCTTCACCATCGAGCCGGACAGGTGGATGGTGGCGCACAGCGGCACCACGAAGCCTGCCACGGCGTCGGCGACCTTGTTCTTCTTGGTGGAGGCGAGGGTCACCGGGATGGTGGCGGCGGAGGACGAGGTGCCCAGCGCGGTGAAGTAGGCGTCGCGCATGTTCCACAGCGCCTTGAACGGGTTCTGCTTGTTCATCGACCCGGCGATGGTGTACTGCAGCAGCAGCACCACCAGGGTCAGCGCGAAGGAGACCACGGCGACCAGCAGGAACTTCTGGATCACCACGACGGCCGAGCCGCTGGCCGAGAGGTCAAGGAAGATGCCGAAGATGAACAGCGGCAGGGCCGGCACGATGATGCGGCGGATGACGCCCTCGATGATCGCGCGGAATTCAACCACGCCGCGGAAGAGCACCTTGGAGTGGAAGGAGGTGATGCCCACGCCCACCATGAAGGCCAGCACCAGCGCGGTCATCACGCCGAAAACCGGCTCCAGGACGATGGCGGTGGCCGAGTCGGAGGCCGAGGCGGTCAGCGTCACGAAGGGTTCGAAGCCCGAGCCCTCGCCCTCAGTGATGGCTTCCACGCCGCCTCCGGCCAGCGGGCCGCTGAACAGCCAGATGCTGGTGAAGTAGGCCAGCAGGCCGGCGGCGAAGGTCGAGCCGTAGGCCACGACCGCGGTGAGGCCAAGCCACTTGCCGGCGCCCTTGCCGAGCTCCGCGATGGCCGGGGCGACCAGGCCGAAGATGATCAGGGGCACCACGAAGCCCAGGATGCCGGAGAAGATCGAGTTGTAGGTGAGGAAGGTGCTACCAAGCCAGAGCGGCATGACCGGCCCGAGCAGAATGCCCGCCACGATGGCCAGGACAATCCAGCCAAGCAGCGGTATCGATTTCAGCAGCTTCATGAGGTTCCTTTGGGGTGAGAGGTCAAAGCGATGCGATGCGCCCGCGGATTGTGTCGCAGCGCACCAAACAATGATAGAGGGTGGCCGGGGCGCACCGAAATTTCCCCGCGCGGGTCCGGTGTTAAGTAGGCTGGTTTCCATGACCCAGCACCCCGCAGACACCCACGACACCATCCGCGTCCGCCAGGCGCGGGAGAACAACCTCAAGGGCGTCGACGCCGACATCCCCAAGCGCCGCATCACCGCCTTCACCGGGGTCTCCGGCTCCGGCAAGTCCTCCCTGGTCTTCGGCACCATCGCCGCCGAATCCCAGCGGCTGATCAACGAGACCTACACGGCGTTCATCCAGACCTTCATGCCCTCCATGCCGCGCCCCGACGTGGAGGTGCTGGAAAACCTGTCCGCGGCGATCGTGGTGGACCAGGAGCGCATGGGCGCAAACTCGCGCTCGACGGTGGGCACCGCCACCGACGCCTACTCGCTGCTGCGCGTTTTGTACTCGCGCTACTCGGTGCCCAGCGCCGGCGGCGCCGGGGCCTACTCCTTCAACCTGGGCGAGGGCGCCTGCGCGGTGTGCGAGGGCTTCGGCACCGAGGCGAGCATCGACCTGGACGAGCTGCTGGACTGGGACAAGACCCTGAACGAGGGCGCGATCACCGCCCCGAACTTCGCCCCCGGCGCCTGGCTGTGGCAGACGCTGACCGCCGGCACCCAGGCGGACCTTGACGTCAAGCTGCGCGACATGCCAGCTAACATGCTTCACCGGCTGCTCTACGACCAGGCCGGGAAGGTGAAGCTGAACGGCGCGAACATGAGCTATTCAGGGCTGGTCACCCGCATCAAGTCCAACTACATCCATTCGGGCCGCGAGATCAAGCAGGCGCACATCCGCGACTGGATCGCCCGCATCTCCACCACCGCGCCGTGCTCGGCCTGCGGCGGCTCGCGGCTGGGCGAGAAGGCCCGCGCCTCGAAGATCAACAACCTGGGCATCGCGGACATGACTGCGCTGCAGGTCTCGGACCTGCTGGCGGAACTCGACCAGCTGGACATTCCGGCCGCCGCTCCCCTGCTGGCCAACCTGAAGGCGGTGCTGGAGGCGATGGTGCAGATCGGCCTGGGCTACATCTCGCTGGACCGTCCGGCCGGGACCCTTTCGGGCGGCGAGGCGCAGCGCGTGAAGATGATCCGCCACCTGGGCAGCGCCCTGTCGGATGTCACCTACGTGTTCGACGAGCCCACCGTGGGCCTGCACCCGCACGATATCCAGCGCATGAACCGGCTGCTCGAAGACCTGCGCGACAAGGGCAACACCGTGCTGGTGGTCGAACACAAGCCGGAGGTCATCAAGATCGCCGACCACGTGATCGACCTGGGCCCCGGGGCCGGCGTGCATGGCGGACAGGTCACCTACAGCGGCGACGTGACAGGGCTGCTGGCCAGCGGCACGCTGACCGGCAGGCACTTCTCCACCCGCATCCCGCTGAAGGCTTCGGTGCGCCCGGGGCGCGAGCCGCTGCCGATCCGCGGGGCGCACCTGCACAACCTGAAGAACGTGGACGTGGATGTGCCCACCGGGGTGCTGTGCGCGGTGAGCGGGGTGGCCGGCTCGGGCAAGTCCTCGCTGATCCATTCGACGATCTCCAAGCGCGAGGACGTGGCGGTGGTGGACCAGTCGGCGATCCGCGGTTCGCGCCGCTCCAACCCCGCCACCTACACCGGGCTGCTGGAACCCATCCGCGCGGCCTTTGCCAAGGCCAATGGGGTGAAGCCGGCGCTGTTCAGCGCCAACTCGGAGGGCGCCTGCGAGCACTGCGGCGGCGTGGGCTTCACCTACACCGACCTGGTGTCCATGGCAGGGGTGGCGCTGCCCTGCGAGATCTGCGAGGGCAAGCGCTACAAGCCCGAGGTGCTTGAATACACCCTGGAGGGGCTGAACATCGCCCAGGTGCTGGACCTGAGCATCGAGGCCGCCGCGCAGCGGCTGAAGATCAAGAAGGCCGCCGCCATGCTTGAACGGCTGAACCAGGTGGGCCTTGGCTACCTGAAGCTCGGGCAGCCGTTGAATACGCTCTCGGGCGGCGAGCGCCAGCGCCTGAAGCTGGCGATCAACCTGGGCAAGGGCGCGGGCACCTACGTGCTGGACGAGCCGACCACCGGCCTGCACCTGGCCGACGTGCAGCGCCTGCTGGCCCTGCTGGACGAGATGGTCGATGAGGGCAACACGGTGATCGTGATCGAGCACCACCTGGCGGTTATCGCCCACGCGGACTGGGTCATCGACCTGGGCCCGGGCGCCGGTCACGAGGGCGGCACCGTGGTCTTCGAAGGCACCCCGGCGCAGCTGGCGGCCGCGGGCACCCTGACCGGCGAGCACTTGGCCGCGTACGTGAAGGACTGATGGTGCCATTCACGCTGCGCGCTGCGGGCCCGGCGGATGCACGGGAACTGACCCGGGTGCAGGTGCTCTGCTGGAAGCAGACCTATTCGGCCATGCTGCCGGCGAGCTTCTTCACCCCGGAGCACGAGGCTTCCCGGCTGGCCCAGTGGCGCCGGGTGCTGGCCGATCCGGCCTGCCAGGTAGCGCTCGCCGAGGGATCGGACGGCGGCCTGCTGGGATTCGCGATGGCCGCCAAGCCCTTCGGCGAGGCGGCGGCCGGCCTTCCGGTGGGCCGCCAGCTCTACAGCCTCTACGTGCTGGCCGAGCACCACGGCACGGGGGCGGGCCGGGCGCTGCTGGTTGCGGTGCTGGGAACTGCGCCGGCCGTGCTGTGGGTGGCGCAGGGCAACGCCCGCGCCATTGCCTTCTACCGGCGCAACGGCTTCGCGCCGGACGGCACCACGATGACCGACCCTGCGATCCCGGGCATCACCGAGGTGCGGATGCTGAGCGTCGGGCAGCCGCCGCACCCTGGATCCATTTCCTAGCCCAGATCGACGTCCAAGGAGGACTCGGAGCTGACCTTGCCGCCGTCCGGGACGGTTCCGGTGATGGTGCAGGTCGGGGCCAAACGGACCCTCCAAACAGCAACCCGCAAGGTGCCGTAAACTCAAGCTCATGGAGACTTTCAAGCGCCGTCAGGTAGTCGATTTTCTGGTCGACGAGCTCGGCTACGACGCGCACCTGACGCCTTGGGGCATCTATATCGACATGCCGAACTTCGAGGACACTGGCCGCGCCGTCATCGAATGGCGCGTCTCCGAGCGCGACATCGCCAATCTGAATGGCCTCAGGATGCCGCGCGGCTTCGTCGGGGGCGCACCCTACGCAATGGATGAGCTCAGAGCCGCGCTCGCCTGCTTCACGGCAGAGCGCGGCATCATGAGAGGTTCCGGCATGCGCATCGAGCCTGCGTAGCCTCAGTCGGCTTCGGGCCTTGTTTCGTGTTCGAGGGAACCGCAAGCCGGCCAGCCCGGTCGGGCAAGCCGAAGGCCCTGCCCGCGGTTGGAATTCCGTGGGTCGGGCCTTCACCTACGAAGCGGCTCGACTGGCCGGACTAGGTGGCTGGACGCATCGAGGCCTTGGCGTGCGGCACGTAGGCCGGCGCATGGGCCACGGCGTATGCACCGACCTCGGCCAAGGCCAGGACCGTGAATGCATTGGCCGCATGCAGCAATCCGACCCATGGAGCGTCGAAGGCCAAGATGCCAATGGCGATCTGGACGGCCACCGCCGCGGCGAGCCACAAAGCCCACTTCAGCCCTGCGTGGGCGAACAGGGCGACGACGATCAGCGCCAGCACGAGGATCGGGATGATCGTTTGCCCGATCATGCCGTGAAGCATCGCCGCAACCGGCGCATCGCTTTCGCTCATGGTGGCGCCGGCACCAATCGCCTGGATCATCAGGAAAGTCGTCATACCTATGGTGGCTGCTTGGACAACGACCACTGCAGAGATGACGTGCGCAAGAACCTTGTATGCGGTACGCAACTTTTCAAAACCTCCAGCAAGAATGGATGGAGATCATGAATACCCGAAAAGGCTACGTGGTCGCGGAATTGCCCGTGGAGCGCACCTGAGCGCCGCACGGTGGGCGATCACCAATGAAGATTCGCAATTATAGGCTTGCCCTGCGCCTGGATCCATGGTTTTTCGGCAACGACTGCCGAAATTTCCAGGCAATGCCATACATCGATTCCGGAGCCCGGCGCGAGTGGCGGATTCCATGCCAGCCGCCCGGGTCGGTCGACGTGAAGGACACGGATCCGAAGCCCCGGGCGTTCGCAATGGCACTGCTACCGGTCGCCGAAAGTCCGGCTCTTTCGACCCCAGCGACCCGATGCCGGGCTACGCGGCGCTGAGCACCGCGACCAGGAAGTCGCCATTCGGTGCATGCAGCTGCCAGGTGGAATATTCCTGGTCCACCGACAGCCCGGCCCGCGCAGCGTCGGCGCGGAAATCATCGAACTCGTAGCCGCGTCCGGCGCCGAAGCCTACGACCAGGCGGCCTCCCTCGGCCAGTCGCCCGCGCAGCCGGGTCAGCGCCGGGAGGCGCTCGCCGGCGGCCAGGAAGGTCAGCACGTTGCCGGCGCAGACGATCAGGTCGAACTCGGTCAGCTCCCCCGGGCCCTCGGGGAGCGTGAAGTCGGCCAGGTTGCCCTGCTGCCAGCGCACGAACGGATAGTCTTCGCGGGCCACCTGGATCAGCTGCGCATCCAGGTCCACACCCAGCACCCGGTGGCCGTGTTCGGCCAGCCAGCCGCCGATGCGCCCGGTGCCGCAGCCGGCATCCAGGATGCGCGCACCGCGGTCGGCCATGGCGTCGATCATGCGCGCCTCGCCGTGGATGTCGCGGCCCTGTGCGATGAAGCCGCGCCAGCGTTCAGCGTAGTTCGCCGCGTGGTCGGGGTTGTTGCGGACGGCCGCAAGCCAGAGGTTTTCTTCAGGACCAGTCATGTCCCCCAGTTTCCCACAACCTGCGGTCCGCCCAGGCCTGCGGCTAGATGCGCACCAGCATCTTGCCGGTGTTCTCGCCCTGCATCATGGCGATGAACGCGTGGACGGTGTTCTCGATCCCATCCACGATCGTCTCGTCGTAGGCGATCTGTCCGTCGGTGAACCACTGGCCCATGCGCTCGGCAAATTCGCCGGAATGCTGCAGGTAGTTGGCCAGCGTAAAGCCCTGCAGCTTCAGCCCGCGGGTGATCAGGTTCGCCATGTTGCGCGGGCCGGGGGCCGCCTCGGTGGTGTTGTAGCTGGAGATCGCTCCGCACAGCGCGGCGCGACCGCCGTCGTTGAAGTTCTCCAGTGCGGCTTCTAGGTGCTCGCCGCCGACGTTGTCGAAGAACACGTCGATGCCCTCGGGCGCCAGGGATGCCAGCTGGCCGGCGACGTCCCCGTCCTTGTAGTTGAAGGCCGCGTCGTAGCCGTACTTTTCGGTCAGCAGCGCGACCTTCTCGGCGCTGCCGGCGGAGCCGATGACGCGCTTGGCGCCCAGCAGCCGGGCGATCTGCCCGGCGGCGGTGCCCACCGCGCCGGCGGCTCCGGAGATGAAGACGGTGTCGCCCTCCTTCATCCCGGCGATCACCGTGAGGCCGACCCAGGCGGTCAGGCCGGTCATGCCCATCATGTGCAGCCGCAGCGAGCTGGGCACGCCGGGGATTTCCGGGACCGCGGTGAATCGCTCGGCGGTATCCTGGACGGTGTCGGACCAGCCGTGCTGGTGGGTGACCAAGGTGCCGACGGGCAGCGTGTCGGACATCGATTCGGTGACCCGGCCGACGGCGCCGCCGGTGATCTGCTCGCCGATCTGGTACGGGGCGACATAGGAGCGTGTATCATTCATGCGCCCGCGCATGTAGGGGTCCACGGAGATGAACTCGTTGCGCACGCGCACCTGCCCCGGCGCCAGCTCGGGCAGTTCGGAGGTGCGGAACTGGAAGTTCTGCTCGGTGGGCCAGCCGGTCGGGCGGGAGGCGAGCAGGATCTGGGTGCTGGTGGTGTTGGACATGGGTGGATGTTCCCTTTCTGTTGTCAGGTAATCCGGAGATTGCCCGGGTCGGCAAGTTGATCGGTGCGCTAGAGGATCAGTCCGAGGGCCAGGAAGATGAGTCCCAGCAGCGGCAAGGTGCCCTGCTTCAGGGCTGCGGCTGACTTCTCCGGGCTGGAGATGGCCAGCACGAGGGCCGCGAGCAGCATGGAGCCAAGGCTGGTGAACACCAGGGCCGAACCCACGGCCGCCTGCCCGGCGAGCTGGAAGACCAGCCCGGCGAACACGGCAATCGCCAGAAACAAGTTGTAGAAACCCTGGTTGAAGGCCAAGGCCTTGGTGGCATGGGCTTCCGCGACGCTGGTGCCGAAGACCTTGCGGGTGGCGGGTCGCTCCCACCACAGCGACTCCATCAGGAAGATGTAGACATGGAGCAGCGCGGCTGCAAGCGCAAGGACCTGCGAAATGATGATCATGAGTGCGCCTTCCCTCGGCGGCAGGTGCCGCGGACCTTTATCTGTAACGACCATTTCAATATATACTGAAATGGTCGTTACGAAAAGGGAAAGGACTGTGATGGCTCGAACACTGGCCTTCGACCGCGCCGAGGCGGTGCGCCGGGCGCGCTCCGTCTTCTGGTCCCGCGGCTACGAATCGGCATCCGTCCCGGAGCTCGAAGCGGCCACCGGGCTGAGCCGTTCGAGCATCTACAACTCCTTCGGTTCCAAGCGCGGCCTGTTCGACGCGGCGGTCGACAGCTATCTGGAGGAAGTGGTTCGGCCGCGCCTTGCAGACTTGGCCGGCACCGCGGTGTCCGCCCACGCGCTGGACGAGTACTTGGCCGCGACGCAGGAAATTTTCCAGAAGCCCGAGTCGCTTCCGGCCGCCAACGGGTGCCTGCTGATCAACAGCGCCAACGCGCCGATCGCCCGAGACGAACACGTCAGCGAGGCGATCAGCGCCTACCGCGCCGAACTGCACGCCGCGTTCTCCCGCGGACTGCGGGCCGCGGCCCCGGGTCTGGATGAACAGCGCCATGAGCTGTTGGCCGAGGCGGTCACCGGATTGGTGGTCGCAGCCTTCGCCCTGGTGCGCATCAGCCCCGTGGAGGCCGCGCGGCTGATCGAGTCGGCCCGGCAGCTGGCGCAAACCCGCGCCTAGGGTCAACGTGCCCTGGGACCGCCCAGAGCCGAGGAATACTGGCCCGCAGTGACAGTTGCAACTGGCTTGGCCCCGTCCAGCTGCCCGGCACCCAGGCCCGCTGCCACCTCGGCGCTCCCGCCGGTGGAGATCGTGTAGCTGCGGCCGTTCACGATGTCCTTTGAGGAATAAACCAGGTTTTCGGTCGGCTTGCTGGTGACGAAGGTGGCGAGCAGCGTTCCGGCGGAGTCAGCGATCTGGATTACCGTGCCTGCGGGAACCGCGGAACCCAGCGGGACCTGCAGCCCGCCCTGGGTGGATGAACCGCTGGGCCCCTGGGCCATGGAGCCGCTGCCAGCCGCCGCCAGCACGCCGCCGGTGATCGTCATCTCCCCGTTCGCGTCGATGGCCCCGTTGCCGGCGCCGGTCGGACCATTGACCACGATCTGCCCGCCGGATATAGCGATGCCGCCATTGGAGTCCAGCCCGTCGCCCTCGGCGTTAACCGTCACGGCCCCGCCGGAGATCTCCAAGTGGAAATCACCCGCCTGCTGCGCGCCGCCCCCGGCAATCGAGGCGTTCAGCCCGTCGTCGTCGGCCGTGGCGTTGACCGTGCCGCCGGAGATATCGATGATGGCCGCTTCCAGCGCTTCGGTCGAGTCGCTGACCACGGCGGTTCCGCCGCTGATCCTCAATGCCGTCTCGGCCTTCAGGCCGTCGTCCCCCACGGAGACGGTGAGCTGCCCGGCGTACTGGTGCAGCCAGCCGAGGTCCTCGCTGGCGTCGTTGGTGGACTTGATGCCATCCGCGGCGGCGGTCACGGTGTAGTTGCCGCCGAGCACCAGCACGTAGTCCCTGCCTTTCACCCCGTCATCAGCGGCGGCCACCGTGACCTGCCCGGAATCCAGGACCAGCCCGTCAGCGCTCGCGATGCCGTCTTGGTGGTTGCCCTCCACGGACAACTCGCCGCGCCCGGCGATGGTCAGGTCCGCCATCGAGTAGATCGCGGCGTTCGGTGCGTCCGCGGCGGTGTCCGCATAACTCGGGGCGTCGCTGGCGGAGTTTCCGGTCCCCTCCTCCAGGTACAGCAGCACCTCGTTCGCCTGCGCGGCCAGGATGGCGGGGCCGGTGGACGAGGTGATGTGCGCGCCGTCCAGGATGATCCGCACCAAGGCATCCTTGGGGGCATCCACCACCAGCTGGCCGTCGCCGAGCGTCCCGGAGACGCGGTAGGTGCCCGCGGCATTGATGCTCACGGTGCCGCCGGACACGGAGACCTCCTTCGCGTTCTCCCCCGCGGCCGTCGATCCAGAGTCTGCCAGCACAAGCGTGGTTTCCGCGGAGGCGTCCCAGTGCAGGTCATCGGCGTCGAAATGGGTGTCCTCGATGACGTCCTTGGCCGAGGCGGTGCTGGTGTCGGGCGAGGCGCTGGGCACTGCGGCGCTTTGGAAGGTGCTGTTGCCGGTCACCTCGGACACGGTTTTCATCGACCCTGCGGAGCATCCGGCCAGGGCCAAGGCCAGACACAGGGCCGCAGCCGATGCCAGGGCCTTGGTTCGGAACGGGAACTTCATGGGGTCAACCTCGGGGAAATTGAAGGGGCAGTACCCATTGTTTTCCGCCAGTCTGTGACAGCTCTGTTCAGCGCAAAAGCCGCACGTATGAATCCAGCCGGCGGCGCTCGCCGGGAATACGCAAAAGCCGGCCGGGCCGGGGAAAATTCCCCTGCCCGGCCGGCTTTAGGCGCCAGAAGACCTAGTGGGTGTCTTCTGCTTCGATCTCCGAGCGGTCCCCGCTCCACAGGGTGTGGAAGGTGCCGTCCTTGTCGGTGCGGCGGTAGGTGTGCGCACCGAAGAAGTCGCGCAGTCCCTGGGTCAGGGCCGCCGGCAGGCGGTCGCGGCGCAGGCCGTCGTAGTAGGCCAGCGAAGAGGAGAACACCGGTGCCGGGATGCCCAGCTGCACCGCCACTGCCACCACGCGGCGCCAGGCCGGAACCGCCTTGGCGATGGCCTCGGAGAAAGCCGGGGTGAACAGCAGGTTGGCGGGCTTCGCGTCACCCTTGTAAGCGGCCATGATGTCCTTGAGCAGGGCGGCGCGGATGATGCAGCCCTCGCGCCACAGGCCGGCGATCTCGTCCAGCTTCAGTTCCCAGTTGTACTCGTCGGCAGCCGAGGTGAGCATGTCGATGCCCTGGGCGTAGGAAACCAGCTTCGAGGCGAACAGCGCCTGGCGCACGTCCTCCACGAAGTTCTCCGGCAGCGCGACCTCGGTAGTCTCGCCGGCCAGCACGCTCTGGCCCACGGCGCGGATCTCGCGCTGCGAGGACAGGGAGCGGGCGAACACGGATTCGGCGATCGCGGAGACCGGGGAGCCCAGGTCCAGGCCGGACTGCACGGTCCAGCGGCCGGTGCCCTTCTGGCCTGCGGAGTCCTGGATGACATCGATCAGCGGCTTGCCGGTGGCGGCGTCGGTGTGGCCCAAGACCTCGGCGGTGATTTCAATCAGGAAGCTGGACAGGTCGCCCTGGTTCCAGTCGGCGAAGATCTTGGCCTGCTCGGCCGGCTCGATGCCGGCGGCGCTGCGCAGCAGGTCGTAGGCTTCGCCGATGACCTGCATGTCGGCGTACTCGATGCCGTTGTGGACCATCTTCACGAAGTGGCCGGCGCCGTCGGTGGAGATCCAGGCGCAGCACGGGGCGCCGTCATCGGCCTTGGCGGAGATCTTCTCCAGCATCGGGCCCAGGGCCTCGTAGGACTGGGCCGAGCCGCCGGGCATGATCGAAGGGCCGAGCAGCGCGCCCTCTTCGCCGCCGGAGACGCCGACGCCGACGAAGTGCAGGCCCTTTGCGGCCAGCGAAGCCTCGCGGCGGCGGGTGTCGGTGTAGTGCGAGTTGCCGCCGTCGATGATGATGTCACCCGTATCCAGCAGCGGAACCAGCTGGTCGATCACGGAATCGACCGGGCCGCCGGCCTTGACCATGATCATCACCCGTCGCGGGGACTCGAGGTTCGCGACAAGCTCTTCCAGGGATTCGGTGCGGATGAAGTCGCCTTCATCGCCGTGGGCCTCAAGCAGCGCGTCGGTCTTGGCGACCGAGCGGTTGTGCAGGGCGACGGTGTATCCGTTGCGGGCGAAGTTGCGAGCGAGGTTCGCACCCATCACGGCCAGACCTGTGACACCAATCTGTGCAGGCATAAAAATAAGTCTCCATCAATTACCGGGAGGTGGGCCGGGAACAGAGACCGGAACAGTCACGGTCTCAGATCACGACCACGTGACCCTCCCATCTTACAAGGGTTCGACAGGCGTTTCCCAGAGCACTCACGCACTTAAAACATATTTGTTTACGCGTGGCAGGGCCCGCGATAGCCAACGCCGCCTGCTCATTGGCTAAACTGGCGTCATGGCAACTAGTCTGCACGCTCATGTGGTTGAGCACCTCGGCTCCCGCATCGTCAGCGGACAAATTCCCCGCGGCTCCATCATCCTGGCCGCCGATCTTGAGCAGAAACTCCAGGTCTCCCGTTCGGTGATCCGCGAGGCGGTGCGCGTCCTGGCCCAGTGCGGCCTGGTCAACAGCACCAAACGCGTCGGAATCCGGGTGCTCAGCGCCGAGCATTGGAACCCGTACGACGACCACGTGATCCGCTGGCGGCTGGCCAGCGACCAGAAGGGCGCGCAGCTGCGCTCGCTGACCGAACTGCGCATCTCCGTCGAACCGATGGCCGCCGAGCTGGCCGCCGAGGTCGCCCCGGAGGACATGCGCAAGGAACTGATGCTCATCTCGGCGCAGATGAACCACTATGGACGCCAGGGCGATTTGCGCCGCTTCCTCGAACTCGACATCCGCTTCCATGCGCTGGTGCTGGCCGCCAGCGGCAACGAGATGTTCGCGAACCTGTCCACCCCGATCGGCGCAATCCTGCGCGGGCGCACCGAGCTGGGCCTGATGCCCGAACGCCCCCACGAGGAGGCGCTGCTGTGGCACCAGTCGGTGGCGGACGCGATCTCCAACTCCGACCCGGCCGCGGCCCGGCGAAATATGGAAAGCATCATGCGCCGCACGCACAACGAGATCTCCAGCCTGTGGGAGAACGAGCCGCGCTTGTTCGTGGACCCGGCCAAGACCAGCTGATCCCCCGGCGCAAAATCAAAGGATCCCGCTGCGTGCACCTTGCATGGTGCGCACAGCGGGATCGTGTGGTTATGCGGTCCGGGCCCGGCTAGGCGAGCACGGTGGCGATGCCGTAGAGCACCATCACGAAGACGAAGCCGACAACCGAGACCAGCGCCTGGCCCACGGTCCACACGCGCAAGGTGGTCGGCACGTCCATCTGCATGAAGCGCGAGACCAGCCAGAAGCCCGAGTCGTTGACGTGGCCGGCGAACACCGAGCCCGCGGCCAAAGCGAGCACCATGGTGGCGACCTGGAAGGCGCTCAGCGAGGCATCGGCCAGCACCGCCGGCTGCACGATGGCTGCCGCAGTGGTCAGCGCCACGGTGGCCGAACCCTGCGCCAGGCGCACGATCGCGGCGATGAGGAAGCCGGCAATGATCAGCGGCAGACCTACGGATTCCAGCGAGTCGGCGATGGCTGTGCCGATGCCGCTGGCGCGCAGCACGCCGCCGAACATGCCGCCGGCGCCGGTGATCAGGATGATCGAGCACACCGGGCCCAGCGCCGAGTCGACCACGGTTTCGATCAGGGTCTTGGCCTTGCCGGTGCGGAAGCCCAGCAGGTAGATCGCCAGCATCACGGTGACCAGCAGCGCCACCGGGGTCTCACCGAACAGGCGCAGCCACTGCACCCAGTCGGCCTTGGGGTCGACCACGCCGGCGGTGCCGAGCATGTTCAGGCCGGTGTTCATGAAGATCAGCAGCAGCGGGAGCAGCAGCAGGCTGAACACGGTGCCCACCGACGGGGAAGACTTGAACGGATCGGCTTCGCCCGGCTTGGCGCCGCCCAGTGCGGCATCCAGGATGTTCGGCACGGAGATGTCGAACTTCTTGCCCACGAACTTGCCGAACAGGTGGCCGGCGAAGAACCAGGTGGGGACGGCGACCAGCAAGCCGAGCAGCAGCACCAGGCCGACGTTGGCTTCCAGCAGGCCGGAGGCGGCCACCGGACCCGGGTGCGGCGGCACGAACACGTGCATCACAGAGAAGGCGGTCGCGGCCGGGATCGCGTAGGTGAGCAGCGAGCCGCCCAGCCGGCGTGCGACGGTGAAGATGATCGGCAGCATGACCACCAGGCCGGCGTCGAAGAAGATCGGGAAGCCGAAGAGCAGGGAGGCCACCGACAGCGCCAGCGGAGCGCGCTTTTCGCCGAACTTGCCGATGAGCCAGTTGGTCAGCACGTCGGCGCCTCCGCTGGTTTCCAGCATGCGGCCGAGCATCGCGCCCAGGCCGACCAACAGGGCGACGCTGGCCAGCGTGCTGCCGAAGCCGCCGGTCATCGTGGAGATGATGGAGCCGGCCGGGATGCCTGCGGCGATCGCCGTCAGCAGGCTGGTGATCACCAGCGCCAGGAAGGCGTGGACGCGGAAGCGGATGATCAGCACCAGCAGCACGGCGATGGCCGCGGCCGCCAGGGCCAGGAGCGCGGGGGTGCCCAGCGTCCAGTTGAGTTCGAGCTCAGTTGTCATTGTCGTCCTTGATCAAGTCGAGCGTGAGGGATGGGTGTCCAGGCCACGCGGCCTAAGCGGTCGGTGCGGGAAGGGCCGCGAGCAGTGCGTCGACGATCTGCGCGGGGGTTTGCGTGATGTCGGCGGTGAGCACCCGCTCGTCGCTGCCGGGTTCTTCCAGCGTGGCCAGCTGGCTTGCCAGCAGCGAGGCGGGCATGAATTCGTGGTCGCGGGCCGACATGCGTTCCCCGATGAGGGATTTGCCGCCGGACAGATGCACGAACAGGGTGGAGGGCTCATGGGCCCGAATCAGGTCCCGGTAGGAACGCTTGAGCGCGGAGCAGGCCAGCACGATCGGGCTTCCGGCGTGGTTGGTCTCGGCCAGCTTCAGGCCGATGATTTCAAGCCAGGGTGCGCGGTCCGCGTCGTCCAAGGCATGGCCGGCGGCCATCTTGTCCCTGTTGGACTGAGGGTGCAGCGAATCCCCGTCGATGAAGGCCCGCTCCAGCCGGCGGGCCAGCAAGTCGCCGATGGTCGACTTGCCGCTGCCGGAAACACCCATCACCACGATGGGAGGGATCATTTCAGTCATGTGTCACTCCATTGTGCATGAACCCTGTAATCAGACTTTAGTGATCCAGTGATTCATAAAATCATATTTATACAGACTAAAAGTCAGCCCCTGTGATGTCAAGCAAGTTCTCCTGGCTGGCCTCCCGCCCTTGGATCCGCGCAGGTCAGCTGTCTGCGGCGTAATTTCCAAGGGCTGCCTCAAGCTGTTGGAGTCCAATTCCTTGGGGAATTCTGAGAAATTCGCACCGCCTGCAGACCAGCTCATTTATCGAGGGGTATTCTCACGATCAAGCCGGTCAACCCGGACTGCTAGGACCAAAGAGCATTGGAGTAAACAATGGGATTCTTAGGCTTCATTCTTCTAGGACTGATTGCCGGTGCCATCGCAAAGGCCATCATGCCCGGAAAGCAGGGAGGCGGCTGGATCGCGACCCTGCTGTTGGGAGTCGTCGGCGCCGTACTCGGCGGATGGCTCGGCAGCGTAATTTTCAACAAAGGCCTCGAAGAATTCTGGGACCTGTCAACGTGGCTGCTGGCGATCGCCGGCGCCTTGGTGGTCCTGTTCATCTGGGGACTGGTCACCAAGCGCACGGCGCACTGACTGAACGAATGACCCGCAGGGACGGCAGTATTCGCCGACCTGCGGGTCATTGCGTGCCCGGCTACGAAACCGGGACGAGCTCAGTTATATGCGCCAGCGCAAACGGCTTTCGCTCTTCGAGGACTTGCAGGTGTAGGTTTTGCCAGCCTTCGACTTGCCCTTCTTGCCCTTGTCAGCGCTCTTGCAGAACGCTCCGGGCGAAACCAAGCCCTTCACCGTGCCCGGCGCCTTGGGCTTGGAGGTTGTGCTCGGCTTCGAGGAACCGGCAGGCTTGATCGGGGTGACCTTGGCGGCCTTCTGGTTCTTGCAGGAGTTCAAGACCTTGCTCATGGCCTTCTTTTCGGACGAGGTCACCGAGAGCGCGTATTTCTTCTTCACGCTGATCTGGGTAGCCACGTACTGGCAGCGGAATGACTTGTTTTTCGGCAGCCATTCGGCGGCATTCTTGTCCCCCTTCTGGCGGTTGGCCGAGGCATCGGCCGCGATCAGGTTCAGCGGATCGTTGGCCAAGGCCTGGCGCTGGGCCTGCGAAAGCTTCTGGCCGCCCGAAATCCACGCATTCTTCAATGCCACCACGTGATCGATGTCGACGGAGCCCGACTTGACCTTCCAGTTGATCTTCTTGCCGGTGTAGAGGTCGTTCAAGGTTCCCGAAGCCACCGTGCACTTCTTCTTGTCCTTGAACTTCACCTTGGACATGTCCCGCGACAGGGCCTCCTGGCGCTCATCGCATTTGTCCTTGTCGAAGTCCTTCCAGCCGTTGCCGAATTCGGCATTGCGGTTGTACCCCGTCGCCGGCGCCTTGCCCTTCACCGGCAGCGTATTCAGGACTGTCAGCGCCTTGGGGCCGTTGAGCTTGGCGCCGGGCTTGACCGCCTTCGATTTCGTTGAAACCAGTTCCGCTTCAAGCGGTTGCAACGCGGATATTGCGGATTCCCCGACGGCCTGCGCCGAGGTGCGCGTGTCCGCCCCGGGAGCAGAACATCCGACGAGCACCAATGCGCTCACTGATACTGTGGCCAAAAGGCGGCGCAGCATATTTCCCCATTCTGAAAATTTGAGTGATGGTGCCCCGAGCGGGCACAGCCATAACTCATTCGCCCTTGCAGATGGACGAAGAATTCCCCAGCCACGAGAGAGTTTAGCCAATGACGCCGACATCCGGGGAACGTTGATGAAATCTGCAAGTTCTTAGTCTTCATACTTCATTCACCGCGTCCCGCCGCAGCGGAATTCCGTTGGGCACAGCACGTTGCCAGAGAGGTGCCGTAGACTGCAAGCAGTTGGGCGCTACGCCCGAAGGACCAAAGGATTCGCATGACTTCGCCTACGCTGTCAGCTGCCAAGCAGCCGAAACGCCCACTTCGACAACTGGCAGTCCAGGGCACCGAGAGGACTCGCTGGCGGGGATTAATCCACGCGTGGTCGACGCCGGGCATCATCATCATGGGTCTGCTGCTCATCGTGCTGGCGGACGGACACCTGGCTGAATGGACTACCGCCGTCTTCGCCCTGAGCTCGATCACCCTATTCGGCACCTCCGCGCTATATCATCGCGGCAATTGGACGGATAAGATCATGGGCTTGTTCCGCCGAGCGGACCACGCGAACATCTTCTTGTTGATTGCCGGTACCTATACTCCCGTCGCCTCGTTGACGCTTCCGCCCAAGCAGGCGATCATCGTGCTTTCGATCATCTGGACCGGGGCCCTGTCTGGAATTGCCGTCAAGTCGTTCTGGCCGTGGGCTCCACGCTGGGTCGGCGTCAGCCTCTACATCCTGCTGGGATGGGGCGCCGTCATGTATCTCCCGGCGTTCTGGGCGGCAAATCCTGCGGTCATGATCCTGATCGTTGCAGGCGGGCTCGCCTACACCGTTGGCGCTGTCTTCTACGCCACCAAACGCCCCAACCCTCTGCCGAAAATCTTTGGCTTCCACGAGCTGTTCCATGCCTGCACCATTCTTGCTTTCCTCTGCCACTGGACAGCAGTGCTCTTGGTAGCCCTGTAGGATCCGCTCCGCGAAGTCCACGGTCACCAGACAACGCACGGCGCCGACCAGCTCCCCGAGGGGGCGGGTCGGCGCCGTGCGTTGGACTTTGGCCATGCCGCTGCGGCCGAAAACGCCCCGAACACTTCATCAGTGTCCGGGGCGTTCGAGGTTTAGTCGCCAGTCGCAGGCTTACTTCGTGAAGTCGTCTTTGATGTTCTTGGCTGCGTCCTTGACGTGTTCTCCAGCTTGCTTGGTCTTGGCAGCTGCCTGGTCGGCGAGGCCTTCGGCCTGCAGGTCTTCATTGTTGGTAGCGTCGCCGACCTTCTCCTTGACCTTGCCGCTGGCTTCCTGTGCCTTGTTCTTGATCTTGTCCCCGAAACTCATGTGCGTTTTCCTCACTGTCGCTGGAACTTCGTACTATCTCACGCTAGCAATTTAGCTTCCGGATCAGGTGGGTAGCTGCTGAATAGAAACCCGAAAAACCAGCACTTGCTTGCGACGCATGGAACAGGCGGATATCCTCAAGGCCGCTGTCGCGGGCAACCAGGTTATCTAAACAAGCTTCACTTTCACGGGCCGATGGATGGCAATCTTCTGCCCGCCGAATCATGAGGTTGGAATCCGAGTCAACAACATCATTATTGGCCAATGTTCTACGTAGACTTCAGCAGCTCTTTCCATCGGGACGCGGAAAACCCCACCAATTTCTTGGTGGGGTTCTCTTGCGAGTGAAGGTATTCGTGGCTATCCCCATATCCACGCAAACCGTATGCCGCTCCGGACTACGCCCCCCGGTTTGTCCGGATCCTGCGACTATCACTGTTGCTAGACTACAGCCGCCTGCCGACAATCGGAGTAAAGCGCTCCAATTGTTTCAATATGGCCAAGTAATACTTCGTCACGGAGCAGAAATTCGCTTCTTGCCTCAGGAAAGTCAATAAAACCGACTTTCTCACGCACAGCAATTTGCACCGACGCGTGGGAGTCTAGGTGCTTGAAAATGCTCATTCAGGTCTAGCCGCCATGCTTCCACGCTTTTGACCAGACGGGCCGACCGGCATGGCAGTCTTGGCCTGGATTCCTGCGAGGAAAGTAGAACCTCAGACGACATCTAATTCACTCTGGGGCCGCCACCGACCTAAGGCTTCTGGAAAGAGGAAACCCGCGCAAGTGATCGTGAAGATCGCTTGAGCGGGTTTCATATTTGGTGGGCCCTACCGGGATCGAACCGATGACATTCACGGTGTAAACGTGACGCTCTACCAGCTGAGCTAAAGGCCCTTGGCATTGCCAGCCGAGGATATTTCCCCGCGCCAACAGGGAATAACTTTACGGGGAACCCTGCATCCACGCAAGTCAGGACTCCGTGACATACATCTCTAGGACGGTGGCTCGGTTTGCGCGTCCCGCTTGGGGATCACTATTTCACGCACGACGATCAGGATCGAGGCGGTGATGGGGATGGCAAGCAAGGCTCCGAACAGGCCCATCAGCGCGGCGCCGGTCATGGCGGCGATAATGACCAAGACGCCGGGGACATTTACCGCCTTGCCCATGATTCGAGGCGTAACTTGATATGCCTCCAATTGGACATAGATGAAATAGGCAATCAGGAATACCAGCGCCGCCGATGGGCTGATGAGCAATGCGCCCAAAGTGCCAATGATAAGAAACAGAACCGAACCGATCATCGGAATCAGGGTAATCAAGAACGCCATCAAGGCGAATAAGACTGCTACTTGTGAGCCGAGCAGCAGGAAAATCACCAGAACCACTGCGGCGTTGATGGCCGACAGCGTGACGGCCCCAGCAACCGCCTTGCCGACGGCGAAAACGATCGAATTCAGCGTCGTCGAAAACTTCTCGCGCCGATAGGCCGGCACCAGACGCGCGACGGCCAGCTTCATCGGATCCAACGTGGAGACGAAATACAGGGTCAAGACGATCACCAGGAAAGCTGACGAGATCCCATTGACGATGCCCATGCCGACATGCAGCACGCCCCCGGACAGTGCCAGCAGGTTTTCTGCGGTGAAGTACGTTTCGAAGGCCGCCAGTAGCTGCTCACTCGCGTTGAACCCCATGGACTCGGAAAGCTCCGTGTACCACTGGCTGGCTTGGATCGCGTCGATTTCCTGCGGGATGCTTGCGAGGAACTCAGTGAATTGGCGGACGATCGCGGGAACAACGAGCGCCGCAATACCGATCATGAGGAGGACAAATGCCACGATAACGGTCAACACGCTCCAGCCATGGGGCATGCCGCGTCCCTTGAGCGCGTTGACGGCCGGCGTCATACCCAAGGCGAGGAAGAGCGCAAGTGTGATGGACATGAGCACCGACGACATCGAGACTACGACCATGGCCAAGCCGACCGCGAGCAATGCTCCCGCGGCCATGATGAATCCAGTGGCGAACGGTTGTCCTGGTACCACGGCCAGGCCCTTGGGAAAACTGCTCAGGGTGAAGGTGCGCCGCCCGCGGTGATCCGGCACTTTCGAATCCATGCTCATGGCAGTACCCTACCGTCCAGGCTGCCGGCTGGATACAGTCGACGGCCTAATATGTCCTAGTCGATGCCCAAGTCGAGGGCTACCATGTGCTGGTTGTTTCCAGGCAAGGCGTCCTTCACTCCCAGCCCATCCTCCAGGGCAATCGACCGGAAAACCATTGGCAGGCCTTGAGCTACCAGCGGCGAAACACGGTCCATCAGCTGGGCGTGGACGTGCGGCTGGCCAACGAGGGAAGTCTGGACGCGGCCGAAACGCTGGAACGAATCCTCGGAGAATAATTCCCTAAAGTCACGGAGCGCGGAAACGTAAAAACCCAGGTTCTCGATAGTAAATCGAGAACCTGGGTTCCAATTGGTGGGCCCTACCGGGATCGAACCGATGACATTCACGGTGTAAACGTGACGCTCTACCAGCTGAGCTAAAGGCCCTAACCACATCAGCTTTTGCAAGCCAACGAGGAATTACTTTACAGAGCTTTCCAGCTCTGCGCAAATCGGGGCGTTTCCCGAACGCGCCGCAATGCTTCTACGCTTTGTCGATGGCGCTCCGATAGTCCTCCAGGCTGCGCGGCTGGGTCATTTCACTGGTGAAAGTTCGACGCACTATCCCGTCTTCAAGATAAATCGACAGCCGTGTCGCCACGCCCTGCCGCTCGTCGAACGCGCCGGCTAGCCGCGCCACTCGACCATGAGGCCAGAAATCGGCCAGCAGGTCGAACTGGATCCCCAACGCCTCGGCATAATTTCGCAACGCGAACTTGTGATCCACCGAAATCGCGACAACCCGCACCGAACGGTTGGCGAAGTACTCGAGATGCTCCTGGAGCTGCGCCAATTCCGAGCCGCAGACGCGGGAAAATGCCCACGGATAGAAGACAACCAGCACCCGGCCGTCGGACAGCCCGGTGCTGGTGATCATTTCACCGTACTGATTTTCCAGCGAGAAGTCGAACAGGCGTGAACCCGTTTCGATCATTTAGTTCTTCTTGCGCGGTGCCAAACGAATGGCCGACCAGTCGGCCGAGACACCCTCAGTAGTAGTCACGTGCAGCCCGGCGCTCGGAGCTTCCTGCTGGATCAGCGATGGGGACACATGTCCCTCGCGACCCTGCTTCGGGGTCAGCAGCCATACGATGCCACCCTCCCCGAGGTTGCTCAGCGAGTCCATCAGCGCGTCGACAAGGTCTCCGTCGCCATCGCGCCACCAGTAAATCACTGCATCAACGACGTCGTGATCCTCTTCGGTGAGCAGCTCTGAACCAATAGTGTCCTCGATCGCGTCGCGAAGATCGTAGTCCACGTCATCGTCGTAACCCAGTTCCTGGATAAGGTCTTCATTCTTGAAGCCCAGTTTTTTAACGGACTCCAGGTTTGCCGATACGGCGTCGCTCACTTCATTCCTCCTGATGGTGCAAAGCGTTACTACCAACGAAACACCGTTTCGTCGCTCCATTCAAGCGCTACGGCAATAACACGCCGAACGAATATCGCCCGCCAGAAAGTGATGCAGACCAATTTGACAGGGTCAATCTAGCGTTGACTCCTGCACACTGTTGCACAAGTCACCTAAAATAGCCTATTTAATGCTATTTTGCCCAAAAATCTCGTCGATTTTTCGGCTTTCGATTCATTAGAGTAGGCAGTGAACCGAGCAGGACACACCACTCCAGTGTTACTGCACCCGATGTCCCATCCCGCTGCACGGCAGAAAAATGTCTGCACCGCGGCGGAGCCGCAATTTCAATCAAGGAGCTTCAGTGGCTGTAGAGGAACACATCTCCCAGATCCGTAGTGGTTTGACTTACCAGCTATCCGATCGGGATCCCGAGGAAACCCAGGAATGGTTGGACTCGTTCGACGCACTCGTCGAAACCCAGGGCACCGAGCGCGCCCAGTTCATCATCCGCTCGCTCCTGCAGCGTGCCGGCGCCAAGTCCGTTGGCGTGCCGATGGTGACCACCACCGACTACGTGAACACCATCCCCGTCGACCAGGAGCCCGAGTTCCCCGGCGACGAGCAGATCGAACGCCGCTTCCGCGCGTTCATGCGCTGGAACGCTGCCATCATGGTGCACCGAGCCCAGGAGCCTTCCATCGGCGTCGGCGGCCACATCTCCACCTACGCAGGCGCCGCGACCCTGTACGAAGTGGGCTTCAACCACTTCTTCCGTGGCAAGAACCACCCGGGCGGCGGCGACCAGGTCTTCTTCCAGGGCCACGCCTCGCCGGGCATGTATGCCCGCGCATTCCTCGAAGGCCGCCTGTCCGAAGAGGACATGAACGGCTTCCGCCAGGAGAAGTCGAAGGAAGGCCACGCGCTTCCTTCCTACCCGCACCCGCGTTCGCTGCCGGACTTCTGGGAATTCCCGACCGTGTCGATGGGCATCGGCCCGGCCAACGCGATCTACCAGGCCCAGCTGAACCGCTACCTGCACAACCGCGGCATCAAGGACACCTCCGAGCAGCACGTCTGGGCCTTCCTGGGCGACGGCGAAATGGACGAGCCGGAGTCGCGCGGCTTCCTGCAGCTGGCGGCCAACGAGAAGCTGGACAACCTCACCTTCGTGGTGAACTGCAATCTGCAGCGCCTTGACGGCCCGGTGCGCGGCAACGGCAAGATCATCCAGGAACTGGAAGCCTTCTTCCGCGGCGCCGGCTGGAACGTCATCAAGGTCGTCTGGGGCCGCGAGTGGGATGCCCTGCTCGAAGCCGACAAGACCAACGCCCTGGTCGACGTCATGAACCAGACCCCGGACGGCGACTACCAGACCTACAAGGCGGAGTCCGGCGCGTTCGTGCGCGAGCACTTCTTCGGGCAGCGCCCGGAGACCAAGGAACTGGTCGCGGACTACACCGACGATGAGATCTGGAATCTCAAGCGCGGCGGCCACGACTACCACAAGGTGTACGCGGCCTACAAGGCAGCCACCGAGTTCAAGGGCAAGCCGACCGTGATCCTGACCAAGACGGTCAAGGGCTACGGCCTGGGCTCGCACTTCGAGGCCCGCAACGCCACGCACCAGATGAAGAAGCTGACCCTCGAGGACCTCAAGGGCTTCCGCGACCACCTGCGCATCCCGATCACCGACGAGCAGCTCGAGGCCGATCCGTACCTGCCTCCGTACTACCGCCCGTCCGAGGATTCGGCCGAGTACAAGTACATGATGGAGCACCGTGCCAAGCTCGGCGGCTCCGTGCCGTCGCGCCGCCAGGAATCCGACGTCAAGCTGACCCTGCCGGGCGAGAAGGCCTACGCCATCGCCAAGCGCGGTTCGGGCAAGCAGCAGGCGGCCACCACCATGGCCTTCGTGCGCCTGCTCAAGGACCTCATGCGCGACAAGGAATTCGGCCACCGCATCGTGCCGATCGTGCCCGACGAGTCCCGCACCTTCGGCATGGACGCGTTCTTCCCGACTGCCAAGATCTACAACCCGGGCGGCCAGAACTACCTGTCCGTGGACCGCGACCTGGTGCTGGCCTACAAGGAATCCCCGCAGGGCCAGCTGATCCACCCGGGCATCAACGAGGCCGGCGCCGTCGGCGCGTTCACCGCGGCGGGCACCAGCTACTCGACCCACAACGAGCCGCTGATCCCGATCTACGTGTTCTACTCGATGTTCGGCTTCCAGCGCACCGGCGACCAGTTCTGGGCCGCCGGCGACCAGATGGCCCGCGGCTTCATCATCGGCGCCACCGCCGGCCGCACCACCCTGACCGGTGAGGGCCTGCAGCACGCCGACGGCCACTCGCCGGTGCTGACCAGCACCAACCCGGCGGTTATCACCTACGATCCGGCCTACGGCTACGAGATCGGCCACATCATGCGTTCCGGCCTGGAGCGCATGTACGGCGGAACCCACGAGGATCCGAACGTGATGTACTACCTGACCGTGTACAACGAGCCGATCCATCAGCCGGCCGAGCCGGAGAACGTGGACGTCGAGGGCATCGAGAAGGGCATCTACCTGCTCAAGGAAGCCACCACCGACGGCCCGCGCGCGCAGCTGCTGGCTTCGGGCGTGGCAGTGCCGTGGGCCCTGGAAGCCCAGAAGATCCTGGCCGACGAATGGGGCGTGTCCGCAGACGTCTGGTCCGTGACCTCGTGGAACGAGCTGACCCGCGACGGCCTGCACGCCGACGAGCAGGTCCTGGTTGATCCGTCCAAGGCCCGCCGCGTGCCGTACGTGACCCAGAAGCTGTCCTCGGCCACCGGTCCGTTCATCGCGACCACGGACTACATGCGTGCGGTGCCGGAGCAGATCCGTCCGTACGTCCCGGGCGAGTACCACACCCTGGGCGCCGACGGCTTCGGCTTCTCGGACACCCGCTCGGCGGCGCGCCGCTTCTTCAAGATCGACGCGCACTCGCTGGTGGTGCAGACCCTGCACTCGCTGGTTGAGCGCGGCGAGATCGCGGCCGACTCGGCCATCAAGGCGCACGCCAAGTACGATCTGAACAACCCGAACGCCGGCAAGTCCGGCAACGCCGGCGGCGACGCCTAAGCGCGGGATCGTCCACCTCGAACGCGAATGAGCTGCCCTGCCCGAACATGTTTCGGGCAGGGCAGCTTGCCGTTAACCGCTGGCTCGGGCACCGCTGGATCTGAGGCGAAGGCGCAACGCTAAACTTGAAGGCATGGTCCCAGAAACCGAATCGATCGCCGCCGCGCGCGCCCGGGCAGCCCGCACTGCGCCGAGCGCCGAAACCGTCAAGCGGCTCAAGAACCACATCGGCGTGCTGTCCACGACCGCGCTGAAGTACCTGGACCAGCAGCTGCCCTGGTACCGCTCGCTGGAGCCGAACGAGCGCGCGGCCCTGGGCCTGATCGCGCAGAAGGGCATCTCCACATTCGTCACCTGGTACGAGGACCCCTCCTCCACCCCGTCCTGGGTGGTCACCGACGTGTTCGGCGCCGCCCCGACCGAGCTGACCCGTTCCATCTCGCTGCAGAAAGCGCTGGGCCTGCTGCGCACCATCGTGGAGGTCGTCGAATCCCAAGTCCCGGACATCGCCCCGGAGAAGGAACAGGCGGCCCTGCGCGAAGCGGTGCTGCGCTATTCCCGCGAGGTCGCCTTCGCCGCCGCCGACGTCTACGCCCGCGCGGCCGAAACCCGCGGCGCCTGGGACTCCCGGCTGGAGGCCCACGTGGTGGATGCGGTGCTCCACGGCGAGGGCCACGATTCGCTCTCCTCCCGGCTGGCCGCCATCGGCTGGAAGTCGCAGAGCAACATCCGAATCCTGGTCGGCGCCACCCCGGGCTCGAACTCGGTCAGCTTCGTCTCCGCCATCCGGCGCCTGGCCACCCGATACGCTCGCGACTCGCTGGTCAGCGTGCTGGGCGACCGCTCGGTGCTGATGCTCTCGGACACCAAGTTCGAGGAGGCAGACCTGGGCCGGCTGGCCCGCTTCTTCGGGCCCGGCCCGCTGGTCTACTCCCCCTTGGCCGCCACGGTCACCGACATGCCGCAGGCCGCGCAGGCAGCCATCGCGGGCTACGCCGCCGCCTGCGCCTGGCCCCAGGCGCCGAACCCGGTGGGGGCCGATGACCTGTGGCCTGAACGCGCCTTCAACGGCGACGAGCTGGCGCGCACCGCGCTGCTCGAACGCGTCTACCGGCCGCTGCAGCAGGCCTCCAACGGGTTGCTGGAAACGCTGTCCAGCTATCTGGCCCTGGGCCATTCGCTCGAAGGCACCGCGCGCGGGCTGTTCGTGCACGCCAACACCGTGCGCTACCGGCTCAAGCGCGTCTCCGAGGTGACCGGCTGGGATCCGCTGTCCCCGCGCGACGCCTTCGTGCTGCAAAGCGCGCTGGTGGTGGGGCGCCTGGCTGACTCGGGCCAGTAGCGCTTTTGGCGGTTCCGCACAGTTGCCGGACCGTCATGCAGCGGCGTTACATGGGTTTTTGCCTCCCCCATGCGCTAGGCTTTTGTAGGAAACCTACAATCCGTGACCGCGAGCTTGGTGCGTGACCACGCGCCACGAGGCCGCAATCTTTGGAAAGCTGTAAGAGTGTTAGCAATCGTATGCCCGGGACAGGGCTCCCAGACCCCAGGTTTTCTTTCCGAGTGGCTCGACGTCGACGGCGTGCGTGAGCATCTTGCCTCGCTGAGCGAAATCACCGGCCGCGACCTGATCGAGCACGGCACCGTCTCCGACGAGGAGACCATCAAGGACACCGCAGTGGCGCAGCCGCTGATCGTGGCCGCCGGCTTGATCACCGCCCGCGCGCTGTTCGGCGAGCAGCTTCCGGCCAACTCCGTGCTGGCCGGACACTCCGTCGGCGAAATCACAGCCTCAGCCCTGGCCGGCGCGCTGAGCGAGAACGACGCAATGAACTTCGTGCGCGTGCGCGCCAACGCCATGGCCGAAGCCGCCGCGGCAACCCCGACCGGCATGGCCGCAGTGCTCGGAGGCGACCCGCAGGAGGTCCTTGACCGCCTGGCCGAACTGGATTTGACCCCGGCCAACGCCAACGGCGGCGGGCAGACCGTCGCCGCAGGCACCATGGAGCAGCTGGCGGCGCTGGGCGAGAACCCTCCGGCCAAGGCCCGCGTGATCCCACTCAAGGTCGCCGGCGCATTCCACACCGCGCACATGGCCCCGGCCGTCGGCGTGCTGCAGGAACTGGCAGACACCCTGGCCCCCGCCGAGCCGGCCACCACCCTACTGTCCAACTACGACGGCCAGGCTGTCGCCTCGGGTGCGGCCAACCTCGAATCCCTGGTGGCCCAGGTATCCCGCCCAGTCCGCTGGGACCTGTGCATGCAGACCCTCGCAGCCCAGGGCGTCACCGGCATCCTGGAGCTGGCTCCGGCCGGCACCCTGGTAGGCCTGGCCCGCCGCGGACTGAAGGGCGTGAAGGGCATGGCCCTGAAGTCCCCCGCGGACCTGGACGCCGCCCGCGAGTTCATCGCCGAGCACACCGCCAACTAGGCGCCGCACCGCGCCAGCTGAAATTTTTCGCCCGCTTGACGCGTCATCGCCCAACCGGCGAGGGCCATCTGGCCTAAGCTTTAAGCGGTGAAACCCTGTCCGTGCCCCGCACGGGACGCGGAGAGGGTTTCGAACAGTCGGATCACGGCCCGTTACCGCGGGCATGAATCCAGAGCAACGACCGGATCCCTCCGGCATCATGAGAAAAGGAGCCATCCATGGCTAGCAACGAAGAAATCCTGGCAGGCCTCGCCGAAATCGTTAACTCGGAGACCGGCCTGGACGAAGCAGACGTGCAGCTGGACAAGTCCTTCACCGAGGACCTGGACATCGACTCGATCTCGATGATGACCATCGTCGTTGAGGCCGAGGAAAAGTTCGAGGTCAAGATTCCGGACGAGGAAGTCAAGAACCTGAAGACCGTGGGCGACGCCGTGAACTTCATCGCCGGCGCCCAGGCCTAGCAGCATTCCGCCAGCGAACTTTTCGCTGGCACGCCGTTGTGCGGGCAAGCCGTGCACACCGGCCGGTACGTCAAGCCGGCCCCCACAAATTTTAAACAGCAAAGTTGTACCCCAGTAGAGAGTTTGATGATGGCGCGCAAAGTAGTGATCACCGGTCTCGGAGCCACCACCCCCATCGGTGGGGACGTCCCTACCCTGTGGGAGAACGCCCTGAAGGGTGTTTCCGGCGCCGCAACCATGGAAGACAGCTGGGTCGAGGAATACGACCTGCCGGTGACCTTCGCCGCCCGCGCCTCCGTGCAGCCTTCCGAGGTGCTGACCCGCCCGGAGACCAAGCGCATGGACCCGTCCACGCAGTTCGCCGTCGTGGCGGCCCGCGAGGCCTGGGCCGACTCGGGCCTGTCCAAGGACGACGTCGACCGCAACAAGCTTGCCGTGGCCTTCGCCACCGGCATCGGCGGCGTCTGGACGCTGCTGAACGCCTGGGACACCCTGAAGGAAAAGGGCCCGCGCCGCGTGCTGCCGATGACCGTGCCGATGCTGATGCCCAACGGCCCGGCAGCCGCGGTGTCGCTGGACCTGGGAGCCGCCGGCGGCGCCCACACCCCCGTCTCCGCCTGCGCATCGGGCACCGAGGCCATGCACGTGGGCATGGAGCTGATCCGCGCCGGCAAGGCCGACGTGGTCATGGTCGGCGGCGCGGAAGCCGCCATCCACCCGATGCCGATTGCAGCGTTCTCCTCCATGCACGCCCTCTCGCGCCGCAACGACGATCCGGCCAAGGCTTCGCGCCCGTACGACGTGGACCGCGACGGCTTCGTGATGGGCGAAGGCGCCGGCGCACTGGTGCTGGAGTCCGAGGAGCACGCGCTGGCCCGCGGCGCCCGCATCTACGCCGAGCTGGCAGGCTCGTCGGTCACCGCCGATGCCTACCACATCACCGCGCCGGACCCGGAGGGCCTGGGCGCCACCCGCGCGCTGAAGGCCGCCATGTACGACGGCCGCATCCAGCCGGAGGACGTGGTGCACGTGAACGCGCACGCCACCTCCACCCCGGTAGGCGACAAGCCCGAGTACACCGCGCTGAAGGCCGCCCTGGGCGACCAGCTGGACAATGTCCTGGTCTCCGCCACCAAGTCGCAGATGGGCCACCTGCTTGGCGCATCCGGCGCCGTGGAGTCCGTGCTGACCACCCTGGCGATCTACCACCGCAAGGCCCCGGTCACCATCAACCTGGACAACCAGGATCCGGAGATCCCGCTGAACGTCGTCACCGGCGCTCCGGCCGACCTGCCGGCCGAGGGCTCGATCGTCGCGCTGAACAACTCCTTCGGCTTCGGCGGCCACAACGCCGTCGTCGCGATCCGCAGCATCTAGCAGCAGCTGTGCCCCCGCGGGCCGGAACCGAGCATTCGGTTCCGGCCCGCGGCGCGTTAACTGCACGTCCCTATTGTCGCCGGGCGCCGGGCGTTGCTACGCTCGATCTCGACAGGCCACCGATCATTTTCCACCTTTTAGGAGCCGCATCATGCGCACCTTGATCGCCACCGCATTCATCTCGCTGGACGGGGTCATGGAGGCGCCCGGCGGCGAACCCGGCTACCGCAACTCCGGCTGGACCATGAGCTCGGTGGACTTCGACCCGGCCGCCTACGAGATGAAGGGCACCGAACAGGGCGAGGCCACGGCTCTGCTGCTGGGGCGCCGCAGCTACCAGGCCTTCTCCCCCGTCTGGCCGGCGATGACCGAGGAATTCCCCGGCTACAACGCGATGCCCAAGTACGTGGTCTCCACGACGCTCAAGGACAAGGACCTGGTGGACAACTGGGGCGAAACCACGATCCTGCGTTCGGCCTCCGACGTGGCCCGGCTGCGCGCCAGCGACGGCGGACCGATCAGCATCCACGGCTCCGCGACGCTGGTCCACTCGCTGCAGGAGCACCACCTGATCGACCGCTACCACCTGCTGGTTTTCCCGGTGCTGCTCGGCGCCGGCAAGCGCCTGTTCAGCAGCGCCGACCTGGACGCGCAGAAGCTCAAGCTCGTCGACTCCGCCGTCTATTCCAACGGCATCCAGAAGAACGTGTTCGACGTGCTGCGCTGATCTGCGCTCCTGCGCTACAGATAGGGCCGGGTGATCAGCTCGAGGTAGTGGCCCGACGGGTCCAGCAGGTAGACGCCCCGGCCGCCGTGCTCGCGGTTGATCTGCCCGGCCAGCTGGCGCTGCGGATCGGCCCAGTGCTCGATCCCGCGCGCGCCGATCAGCGCGCAGGCCCGATCGAAGTGCGCATCATCGAGCAGATATGCGTAGTGCTGCGGCGGGAACTGCATTGGCGGCGTGGCGAATTGCAGCAGCACGCCGCCGCCGATGCCGATGTTTTGGAACGGCCCCCAAGAGGGCTACCGCTCGGCCTCCAGCAGCTCGATGTAGAACTCGGCCATCTGGGCCGCGTCGGTCGAGGCGATGATGGTGTGGTTGAAGTGCGCGGTCATGTTTCCCTCTCGTTGTACGGTTTCCGGTGTGCTTGGAAGGTGCATACGCAGGGAGGAGCGCGGATCAGGGAACGACCAGATGGCCGTTCCGGGAGCGGCCTGTGGTGGCCTGACTGGTCTTCATCACGATCGATCCTAGCACCAGAGGGTCGTCAGAAGGCAGATGCACAAAATGCGATCCCCCGCAGGGGGATCGCATTTTGTTTTAGGTAACAACCCCGCACCACCGGGGCTGGATCCGGGCCGGCTCGCGCAGACTCGGAGACTAGTTAACCAGTGGCTAAACCACCTGGTTGAGCCATCGAACAGAGGAGTTCTCCCCTGCATGTCGGAAGGGTTCGAGCTCCTCATCCCAAGCCTCGCCCAGGGCAATGGACATTTCCTGGTAGAAGATCGAGGGATTGCCGTCGCCCTTTTCATAGGCCCAGCGGATGCGCTCTTCGCTGATCATGACGTTGCCGGCCGTGTCGATGGTGGCGTGGAAGATCCCCAGATCCGGGGTCACCGACCAGCGGCTGCCGTCGACGCCCGGGCTCGGGTCCTCGGTGATTTCGAATCGCAGATGCTGCCACCCGTGGATTGCGCTGGTCAGCAACGCGCCAGTGCCTTGGGGTCCTACCCACTCAATTTCGGCACGACGAAAGCCGGGTGCAGCGTGCTGTTCGGTCCATTCCATCTTGACCGGTTTTCCGAGCACGGACCCGATTGCCCATTCCAGATGTGGGCATAGCGCAGCAGTGGCGGAA
Source organism: Glutamicibacter soli (assembly GCF_003309065.1). GTDB lineage: Bacteria > Actinomycetota > Actinomycetes > Actinomycetales > Micrococcaceae > Glutamicibacter > Glutamicibacter soli. Next base: position 55,461 of record NZ_POAF01000009.1, read on the forward strand.
TGAATATAAATTACGCCCCTGGTCATCGGTGCAGACATGCCATCCTCCGTACGGTGTTGATCGTCTTCCCCTACGTCAACATCGTGGTGGTGCAGCTACCGCCGATAGTTCCATTTTGCCCGATGAACAGCACTTTTCGCTACTCGGGAGGGTAATTAGGAGGGAATTGGTAGATTCCCTCAGGCGCGCGGGTGCGCCTGCCGGTAGCTTTGGCGCAGCCGGTCCACCGAAACATGGGTGTAGAGCTGGGTCGTGGCCAGCGACGCGTGGCCGAGGAACTCCTGGACTGCGCGCAGATCCGCTCCACCATCGAGCAAATGGGTGGCCACCGTATGGCGCAGGGCATGCGGCCCGCTGGCGGCGGTATCCCCCAGCGATTTCAGCGCCTGCGAAATCACGTCGCGGGCCTGGCGCACATTCAACCTGCCGCCGCGCACGCCGACCAGCAGGGCGCCCTGGGCCTTTTCCTCGTCGACCAGAACGGCCCGATGGGTCAGCAGCCAGGAGGTCAGCACCCGCTGGGCGGGATTGCCGAACGGCACCATCCGTTCCTTGTTGCCCTTGCCGACAACCTTCAGCGTGCGGCGGCTGAAATCCAGATCCTTCACGTCCAAGGAGACCAGTTCGCTGATGCGCAGCCCCGAGGCGTAGAGCAGCTCGGCGATCACGCGGTCGCGGGCGTGGACCGCCAGCTGCTGCGGGCTCTGCGGCGCCTCATCGTCCGCCGCGCCGTCCTGTCCGGTGTGCTCGCCGGTATCCGCGAGCAGCCGGTCGATCTGCCCGGGTTGCAGCACATGCGGCAGGCGGCGCTCCTTCTTCGGCGCGGCCAGGCGCAGGGCCGGATCCTCGGCCACCAGCTGGTGCTTCAGCGCCCAGGCGAAGAAGTTCTTCACCGAGGAGATGCGCCGCGCGATAGTGGTGCGCGAGATCTGCGCTTCGTGCATGCTGGCCAGCCACTCGCGCAGCATCTCCACGTCGACATGGTGCGGTGCGCTGACCTGCCGGGTGGAGTGCAGGAACGTGCCCATGGTGCGCAGGTCGACCTCGTAGGCGCGCAGCGTGTTTTCGCTGCGCCCGCGCTGCAAGCGCAGGTAATCCAGATAGTCGGCGACCGGTTCGGCGAACGAGGCCGGCAGCTGCGGGGTCTTGGTGGCGTTGGTGTCCTGCTTCATCCCTTCGAGGATACCGCGACGCACCTGCGGGTTAGGTGCGCGCCAGCTTCCACCCCGCGTCGTTGCGAACCGCCAAGCCGCGGCCCTGCAAGGTGGACAGCCCGCGCAGCGTCTGCAGGATCGTGACGCCGCTGCGCGCTGAGATCTCATCCGGGCTCATCGGCCTGGTGAAGGACAAGACGTCGTAGAGCATGCCGACCTCCGCGGGCAGCCCGTCCACCGGACGCTGACGCGGGTCGTCGGGTTCACTGGCGGCAACGCCGGCGGGTGCGTCTGGCCCGAGGCCCAGCAGCTCGGCCGCCTCGGCGGGTGCGTCTGGCCCGAGGCCCAGCAGCTCGGCCGCCTCGGCGGGGCTGGAGATCAGTTCGGCGGCTCCGGAGCGGATCAGCCGGTGGGTGCCCGCCGAGTTCGGCGAGAACACGCTGCCGGGCACCGCCGCGACATCCCTGCCCAGCTCCACGGCATGGCTTGCCGTGTTCAGCGCCCCGGAGCGGTGCCGCGCCTCGGTGATGATGGTCAACCTGCTGAAGGCGGCAATCAACCGGTTGCGGTTGCGGAAACGTACAATGCATGTATGACGACTATCGCCGCCGTGTACGCCCGCCAGTCCCTCGACGTGACCGAGGGCATCGACCGCCAGCTAGAACGCTGCCGCCGCCTGATCGAGGCGCGCGGCTGGACTGTGGGCCCGGAATATCAGGACAATGACACCTCCGCTGCCAAGCAACGAGGACCGGGCACCGCCTGGTACTCCATGCTAGAGGACCTCACCGCCAAGAAAGCCGACGTTGTCGTCGCCGTGGACCTGGACCGCCTCCTGCGCTCCACCCGCGACTTGATCGCGATCACCGACACCGGCGCCCGGGTGCTCACCGTCGACGGGGAAATCGACCTCACGACCGCCGACGGCGAGTTCCGCGCGACGATGCTGGCCGGCATTGCCCGCTTCGAGGTGCGCCGCAAGGGAGAGCGCCAGAAGCGTGCCAACGAGGCCCGCGCAGCCAAGGGCATCCCCGGCCCTGGCCGGCGCAGGTACGGCTACGAGAGCGACGGCATCACCCCTCGCGAAGCGGAGGCCCAGCACGTCCGCCGCGCGTTCCAGCACGTTGCCGACGGCGGATCGCTTCGGTCGTTGCTCTTGTGGTTCCTCGACAACAAGATCGACCCGGCACCGGGCAAGCTCTGGGATCAGCGGCGCCTACGCGACATGCTCCTGAATCCTTGGTACAGCGGCTCCATGATCCACCGGGGCAAGGTCATACCCTCCGAGGTGATTGTCCCGATCGTAGCGCCGGAGCTGGCCGAGGAGGTCCGGGCTATCCTGTCCGACCCGTCGCGCACCACCTCGCCCGGCCCCGCCCCGCGTCACCTGCTCTCGCACCTGCTCTATTGCGGCGAGTGCGGGAGCCCGATGTATTACATGCGCGGGTATATGTGCAAGGTCGCGCCCAATCACGTCCACATCGCCAAGCACATCATCGAGCCGTTCATCGTCGACCAAGTTGCCCTCGCGTTCGCCTCCTCAGGTTCCAGCATTGCCCCCGCCTCGCCTGGCGCACTGAACCTGTCCGCCCTGGTCGACGCCCACGCGCGTAACGCTGAGGCCGTGACCGCCGTCCTGGCGGACCGCGACGAGGGCCTCGTGCCCGCTAGTGTCGCCCGCACGCGCCTGCTGGAACTCAAGACTGCCCGCGAGAAAATCGAGGCGGACCTGGAGCGGGCCCGCAGCGAGAAGTCGGCCTCCTCCGTGCTGGCGACGGTGGCCGAGGAGCTGCTGGTCGGCACGTCGGCAAGCATGGCCGAGTTTTCCAGCGCGAAGCGCACTATCGCGGAGCGGTTCCTGGCGCTGGATCTGGACCGCCAGCGGTCGGTCATCGGCTCGCTCATGTACATAGAGGTAACGAAACCGCAGGGCGGAACGCCGGCGGAGCGTGCGCCGCAGCGCCGAGTGATCGTAAGTCATACGACAGCTACAAAGCTGAACCCCGAAACGCCGCCGGAAACGTACGACGACTGACGCCGAGGGTGACTCTATGCGCAAACGACGATCTTCCAATACACTCCCCATCTATGTTCGAGAGCAGCACCGCTTAAGCACTAATAGGAAAGTGACAGGTATACGTAAGTTTGAACAAAGTCTCACCCTCCCACGGATTTACCCGCACCGACGACGCTCGCAGCCCGGCGTATGTAGGCTGCAGCAAGTTCCAGCCGTTCCGGCGAGTCGCCAAAGTGGCCCAGACCAAAGTTGCAACCGGAGCACAAGAGGCCACGAACAGCCCCAGTTGCATGATCGTGGTCAATGTACAACGTCATTGTTTGTTCCTGCCCGCATACGGCGCACCGGCCGCCCTGCTGGCGCTCCATCTGCAGGTAGGCTCCGAGTTCCAGGCCGTACAGCTTGATAATTTGGTTGTATCGCCTCTTGTGATTTTCCGAGCAATACCTGCGCGCCACACCAGGCGTAGCGTCGGCAGTGAATTCTTTACCGCAGGGGCAGGTGACGCGGTAACTACCTCGGCGACGGCGATACACTTGGCATTCATCGCATAGCGTCCGTGGCGCACCTGGCCGGCGTGCTTCAGAGAAGGTCGTGCCGCACTGCTTACATAAGCGGGTCAGCAAGGACTCCAGCTTTTGGTCGGTCATGGATATGAGCATACTTCCATCCAGTAGCAATTAAAAGATCAGGCCGACAACCCATTCTTCAAATCTTTGGCACAGTCACTCAGCACGGGTATCCGACACACCCAAGTTCCAAGCTACGCCGACCCGGCGGGCACTATAGGCTAAGCAGCATGCGAAGGAACAAATGGTAGCCGTGTCTCCAGAAATCGTACGTGGCTCGCCCGAACGGATATCGAATCACAAAGAGCAGCTACAGCTCGGCTACTTGCGCGCAGTAGTAGCGGCGGCCGGGTGCGTGATAGTCGGCGAGCCTACGATCGACGAGGGCACGGACATCATGATAAAGCACCGCCGCCGCGAACCGGACAACACCATCCGTGATGCTTTCTTAGAGCTCCAGTTAAAAGCAACTGAAAGCGTATTTGACCCATCCGCGCAGTATGTGACAGCGAAGATGCGCCGTGACCGGTACGACGAGTACCGAAGCACTAACCTATCGGTCCCAAAAATCGTTGTTGTTATGACCTTGCCCGGCGAGCAAAAGGACTGGGTGACAGCCAGTCACGATGCCCTGACCATTCGGCACTGCTCCTATTGGGTGAACCTTGCCGGCGCTAAGGCGTCTACCGCCCAGCGACCTACATTCAGAGCTCCGACTGCGAATGTCCTAGACGATGTCGCGCTTTGCCTCATAATGGAACGAATCCACAACGGAGGCCAACCATGAGCTTGCCTGATGCTGGTCTACTCCCCACCCTTGCATCACTGCTGGGCCGACTCGGTTGGACGACCACCGGTGGCGTCCCGGGCAAATTCGAGATTTGGGAAAGTCCCGGAACAGGGGACGAAATCATCTTCCCTCTGGACCCCAGCCGGTCCGACTTCGAACGTCTCCTTTATACCGCGCGCCGGCAACTCGAAAGATACCTTGGGCCCGAAGCGAAACGATACGTGGAGCTAGCCGCCCTAACCTCTACGCATGCCCTCGAAGAGACGCAGTGGAAGAAAGAAAGCTCCTACGAGGCCGGCTTGATCGCATGGCCACAGGGTGAACAACTCTACGCTTCGGCGCGGGAAATGCTTGTCGCCTCGGCTAAGGCGGCAAAAGAGCGTCGCATGTACCACGGTAACGCCAGCTCACATGTAGCTAGGTCATTCCTGTCGAGCTGCCTTATGGGCCAGACCCAGGTCGGCAGCTTCATCATCACCGCGCATGCCCCGGCGGCCCGGACCTTCAACTTCTCCGAAGCGGATGACATGAGGCCAGTCCTGCCGGGGCTACCCGCGCCGGCATCGACGAGCGGCGAGGAGATCATGAACTGGTTCGAGACTGCTCTCGAAGCCACCAGGACTTGCCTTGACAGCTACCGCAAGGACGACGACATCCGCGTATTTGATAGCGCTGTTGGCGAAGGGCTATCGTTCGAGTTCGCGCGTGCCCTGTCGACGGCTACACGCGATACCGAATCAGCCGTGTCACTCATTCGGCCGCGTCCAGGCGTCCGGTCCCCCGAACGGGAGTTCACCTTCATCCCGGACGAGGCACCTATGCTGGAGCGAGTTGCGAGTCACTACGCTCAAGCCTACGAGCCGGAGGAAGTGACGCTCAGGGGAGAAGTAGCCGTGTTGCAGCATGAGTCGAATACCGACGATCGCATCGTACGGGTCATCACCGACTCCGGCGGCAAGTACCGCAAGGTCCGACTGCGACTGAGCCCTGACCAGTATGTAAAGGCTATCGACGCACATCGCCAAGCCCTGAAACTCGCGTTCACTGGCAAAGTGCAACGCGAGGGCAACCTCAACTGGGTGTACAGCCCGCGCGACGTTCAGGTAACTGAAATACAGATTGAAGATGTGGAGGGCGCTGAGGCGACAAGCGCCCTGGAGGAGCTGCAAACGTCCTACCCCCGCCCCGGTCTCGACCCGATGTTCTAGCCGGAGCATACGGAGTCCGAGGTATCCAGGCTCGCGCGCTGGACAAGGACGCCGCCGTCCGCTGGCTAGGCCCGAAGTCACCGGACGGCGCCAGCTGGGCAAAGGTCGGATACTTCCCCGGCACCGCCGGCTACGACGAGGTCATGATTACCGAGGGCCCCGGCGACGCGCTCACCTCGGCGATCGCGATCGGGTTCGACACCTTCGGTATCCGCGGCGCAGGCTTGGCAGCCAACCCGGCGGTAATCACCGAGGTTGCCGACATGCTCGGCGACCGCGAAGCCGTCATCGCCGGCGACGGGGGCCCTGCCGGTCGCCGGTTCGCTGTCATGTTGGCCGACGCGCTGGTCGCGCTGGAGAAAACTGTCCGCGTGCTCGACCTGCCCGACGGTATGGACCTGACCGACTGGCGCGCCCAGGACCCGGCCAAGTTCCAGCGCGCAGCCCTTCGGGCGATCGCCGAGGCCCCGGCTGTGAAGTCCCGCGCCGCGGCCCTGCTGGCCTGGGACGAGGAACGCTACAGCCTGACCGACTTGGGCGGTGCCCGCTACCTGCGCGACTACATGGAGTCGATCGGCTCCGGCGTCCGCTACTCCGAGGAGACGGGTTTCTACCTGCTCGACGAGGGCGTGTGGCGCGAGGACGACCGGCAGGCGGTTCGCACCCACGCGCAGGCTGTCGCCGACCTCGTGAAGGATCTTGCGAAGGATGCGAGCGAGCTGGCGCAGCTGGACGGCGCAACCAAGGACGACAAGGCCCGCGCCGCCCGCTTGCGCCCTGCGACCGCTGCTATAACTACTGGGCCTACTGCTAGCTACCGCTAGTCGGGCACTGGGCGCCGCGGTCGCCGGTAGTGATGCGCCTCTGACGCTACGGGAAGCCCGACCCAAACACGGAAGGTTGAGTTTTGAGCACCAAATAGCAGCTGGCCCCCTACTTAGATGTACCCAAAGCCGAGAAGGTCGGACTTTCCACTAAACGCCTTGTTCACATCACTTTCTTATTCCCGCTTAAGAAGCCGCACCCTTAAGTACCAATAGGAAAGTGACGGTTACACATCATTTGGCGAAAAGTCCAACCCTCGGCCCACCACGCTGCCGCAACCGGCGCCCGAATAATAGGATGGCCCATGTCCCCGAATCCAGAAGTTATCGCACGCATGAACGAAGTCGCCAGCAAAATTGATCACTGCGAGATCGATAACTACGCAGTCGTCTCCCCCCTCGCTCTGGCCCGATATCTAAGCGAGCTCCTGACAGCGCGCGGTTGGCGCCAGTATGACAGCGGGGACCGAACGGCGATATTTCATGTAACGGATAAAGGCAGTCGCCGCGTTTCACTTGCGGCATTTACACCGGACATCGGAACGTGCGCGATCACGCTCCTGCGCGCCTACCTCGACGGCACCACGGAGGGCACTGCGGCCCGCCGCAGGGCGTCCAGTACATACCGCGCTCTTACCAACAGAGCGCCGGGCGCCGCCGGCTACATTAGAGACTTGGCATATCGGGTCCGAGATCGCCTCGGCGAGCTGACGCAGGCAGAGTACGAAGCTTGCCTCAATTCTCGCGAGAAGTCATCCGACACAGCCACGCGTCGCGACTACTACCGCGACCGCCGGCAACGGATCAACGAGTTGGACGAAGCGGCGGTCAGGGAGTACCTCCCTGGATGGCTAGCAAAGTTCAGGGGCGGTCAGAGAATCGAGCTACCGTAAGTTTGGCAGATCTGGCTAGCGGATATTGAAGGAGCTCCGAATCAGGATGCTCTCGCACCGCTCGGCCGGAACAAGTTCTATGCATTGGTAGCCGAAGTCGGCGACGTCCGTAAAGGCGGACAGGGCCGACGGTATTTTTATTCAAACACAGGTGTGGCCACGCCCGATGTCGATGCGGCGTAAAATCATCGCAGGCAACGCTCAATGGCGTTCCCGGCCAACAGCGCCCTACTGGCGCATCGTCTCACCCGTAAGTGTCTTAATCTCGTCCTCAAAATAGGAGCGCTGGGACGGTAGGAGCTTCTCGATGTTTGACCGATGCGTAGGGAGGGACTGCCAATCCCTCACGTTGGACGCCAGGATCTTGCCGAACAGGAAGTTTAGCTCATGCAGATCATCACCGAGCCCGTCCTCGTTGCGGCGTTTGGCCCAGATCTTAACCGACTCAGTGAAGGCGAACTCGAAGGCTGCGAATTCAGACAGCGCTCCGTCAATTTCGGGGTGATTGATCCGCCAAAGGGCTCCTGATACCTCGACGCGCCGGCACAAATCTCCGACGTAAGAGGGGAACCCTAAGTCTGTACGCATGGTCACCATGTAGTTATCGCCCCCTGCCGGAACGTGGTAGCTGGCCGGCGACCGTGAGTGAATCTCGCTCAGATCGGTGAGTGCTTGCATGTAGTGCGCCATGGCTGAAACTTCCTCGCTTCGGCGCTGGGCGTCCATACTCGCGATGGCCAACTCTCTGGCTTCTTTCGCATCGTCGACAGCGGCTGATAGTGACTTCCTCGAAGTCCTCCACGCAGTGTACGCGAACACGGCAAGCAATATGGTACCTACCGCAGTTAGCGCGGCCCAGGTTTCTGCGCTCCATAGCCAAAATTTCCAGAAGTGTGACATAGGGACATTATCCGACGTAGCCACTAACGCACGCGAGCTTGAACCATAAAGCCCCCGTGGCGGTCGGCTCTCGCACCCTCGATTCAGGAGAATACAATGACCGAACCTTCCGAGCTGATCCTCGCCGTCGCCCTCAAGTACGACGACGGCGACAACGAGGGCCGGCGCCTGGCCGAGGCCGCGGTCCAGCGTCTGGCCTGGCGCAAGCGTCATTCCGGGAAGGAGTGCTCGCGGTGCCGGGAGGTGAAGCCAGTCGCCGAGTTCACCACCGATAGTCGCAAGCCGGACGGCCTCGATCGTCGCTGTAACGGATGCAAGGCCCAGGCCGCACGCCAGCAGCGCACCGGCTAAACGTAGCCCCCTGCTGGCCCCCTCCTCTATTAGAGCGAGAGATACTATTATCTCTTTTCAGCCCTCGCTAAGTCGCGCACAAATGAAAGCGGACTTCCTCGCCAAGAAGGGACAGCTCGACACCCGCAAGTGGCTGATCGACGGCAAGCTCGGCGCCGAGACGGTCAAGGCGTGGCAGCGCTACCTCAACACCCAGAACGGAAAGTGAGCACATGACCCTTCGCGACTTCATCCCCGCCGCTTGGCGCCGTAAGGTCTACGGGGCCTTCGCGCTGATCGGCCTCGCACTGACCAGCGTCCAGGTCGCCTTCTCGGCGGCTGACACTGGGCAGCCTGTCTGGCTGACCGTGGCGTTCGCCGTCTACGGCCTTTGGGCCGGCGCCGTCGGCTTCACCGCCCTGTCGAACGCGCCGGACACCCTCGACCCGGTCGAGATCCCGGACGGCGACGGTAAGCGCCGCCTCGTCGTCGACGAGTAACACCCCCTGCCCCGCTGGCCTCGTGCTGGCGGGGCATTTTCTTTTTGTGAGCAGATTTTCAGCGCTGGCTACCGATCAGTCAAAGCCATACCTCGGGGAAATATTTCACGGATTGGTGCATTTCTGGCAGCTCGCGGCGCAACCTTCTAGACGTCTGGGCTGGCCAGCTTCGACGGGTTGCCAGTATCGGGTCGCCGAAGGCCGACGAAACGGACCCTCGTTGGGCTCTCAACCGCCTCGGATATTCGGTGCCTGATGATGTGCTGCGTGTCCTCCGGGATCGGGGTCTCCAAGCGAACAGTTATCAAATAAACCCCCTCAGAGGTCCGCGCAATTGAGAGAGTGCGACCTGGCATCATTGGTATTTCTTCTGCCAGAATAGTCCGAACCGTAGCTCGGATTTCAGAGGAAACCGGCACATCCGCCTTGCCATACCTAGCATGCTCCATGCTCTGACGGCGGGTGTCCTCGCTTCTATGGATCGCTCGGACGGTCGTGAGTATTTCCTCGATCATCTCATGTGTGTCGCGTTCGGCGGTAGGCTTCTCAGCTCCAGTTTGTGCGCTGGTTCGCGCTTGCTTGATCTGGGCCTCTAGCCTGTTCCAGTACATGTCCATCGACAGCTTTAGTTGGTCCTCGCGGCGAGCCTGCTCACCAAGGACAGCGTTGATGCTCGCGGCGATCGCGTCAAAACCCTCCCGGTCCGTTAGCGATGTCTGAAATTGTGCGAGCGGGCCGTCTAGGTCAGCTTTAGACCTAAAGCCTGCGAGCAGCGGAGCCACTTTCGACTCTCCGCCGACCGCATTGGAAATTGCCCCGGCCTCAAAGCTAAGCCATGGTGCATTCTGATTTTCAGGTGTCACGCAAATAATGCCGAAATCGACATCGCGGAGCCCCTCTTCGATCTGCGTCATGCTCCGGTCTCCGGCACCGATGCCTCTAGTACTTATGAATGTGTCGACCGTCTGGAATACCTGACCGAGCCATTCATCCACAGCTCTGCCAACCTCTTGACTTTCCTGACCTGACCAACTGATAAAAACTTTCATCTGACCTCCATATTGCGCAAAAACGCGTGTACCCACCCAGAGTCTAGTTGGGTGCCGCCATGCGAAACGACATTACGCCTCAGTGTGACGGTTCGGGCGTACATGGTTTTACGTCGATAGGACTGAAAACTTCAATAGTGTCTTACGACAAGCACTATGCAGCGCCCTTGATCTCCAAGACAGGCTGGGTGTAGCTCACCAGCTGGCCGGCGCGCGGGCTGCTCTTCGCAGCGAACTCGACCGCCTCCAGCTTGAGGTTGGCCTTCACCTTGCCGGACCTGGAGGCGTCGACGTAGTGGGCCAGCTCGTTCTCGGCGTTGTCGCGGGCAAGGTCCTGGGCCATGCTCCAGGAGCCGGTCTGGAACTTGAAGATACCGAGATCCTCGTGGTCGGCGATGCGGAAGAACACCTCGATCTGCGGCTCGGCGCCGACACCATCACGGGCCTTCTGCTTGCGTTCCTGGAAGGTAAGCTCCGCATCCGGGTCCGGCGATCCGTCGGAGAGGGTTTCGCCGTCCGACTCGTTAGTCGATGCGGGCCCTCGACCCCATAGAATTATGCGTTGGCGCAGAGCGCTCTTGCCCTCTAAAATGATCGCCAGTTCAGGCTTATCCAAGAGGCCTTTCAGCGCAAGCTCAATTGCCGGGCTGCGCGTCGCGTATTCCCAAAGGCCGACGCGACCCCGCCGATCGAGACGTCCATCTTTGAGTTGCACATAACTGTTTGCAACCGGCTCTACAGCTTCTGCACTCATGATTTACCACGCCTCGGCAAGGTGAGCGTTCTTTCCCGGATACCAACCAGAGCAGTAGGACCCATCCGAGAACACCGTGGCATCGGCATCAGGACTGGTCCCGGCCATCACCGTCCAGCTCTCGGTCTGTTCATCCGTGAGACTTGCGTTTAGGCGCTCCACAAGGTTAGTGAATTCCAGGTCGTCTACGACGTTTCCAAGTAAGCTTTCTACCTTCTGAGCAACCCGTTCGATGCGGTTCATGATGTCCCTTTCGCAGTTGGCGTTAAGACAACATTAACACCATTATTCGACTCAGTTCACTAAATAATGTCAAGTCAAAAGCCTTGCGTAAGTCGTCTTACGTGACTTGTGAAAGAGATTCTCTGCTGACTCGTATCCCGTACGCAGCCAAGCCTGACGGCCCATACATACCCTAGGGCTCCTAAAGAGATAGGCATACGGCGGAACAATTAGACAGCTTTCAACGGTAACCTCGAACCATGAACTCACCAGAACCAACCGCCTGCCCGACTTGCGGTGAAGCATTGCAGGCCGTCAGCTCCGCTAAGACGCGCATGAGTCAGTCGGGAGAAGTCCCAGTGCGTATCGACTGGATTTATCGTTGCAGTGCCGAAGCATCGCACAAACACGTTGCGTGGACCGAGTACCCCCGGCGGCGAGACGTGTAATCGGAGGGCCTGCGGCACCTTCAATCGCCTTGCACGGCGCGGGCCACCTCGCACTCGTCGATCCACCGGGCGACGACGGAAAAGACGGCCAGAAGCTCAAGCGCCTGTTGCTCGGCCATATCCGAGTTGTCAGTGTGGGCCAGAGGGTTACGAATTGCCGTAAATGCTCCCTTAGATAATTCGAGGGCCCCCTGTTGCCGCGCCTTCCAGCTTTCAGTGCTACGGTCGCCAGGGAAACGGAGTCGCGCGCTGTGCGGTTTAGGATCAGCCAGCGAGAATGCCTCAGCGCACAGCCGCGCATCGCTAATGTCGCGCCGGTCGACCTTATTCTGCAATTGTGCGTTGACTAACTTCGCGGCTGCCAAAACCGCATCTGCCCGATGCCCGCTATCCCAAAGTGAGCGGGCCCCGTTCCACACCCAAGGATGAAAGCGGTCCGCCCGTAGCTGTGGCGCAGTTGGTTCCAAATTTTTATCTATTTCGCTGGCCCACACTAGTTCGCCACGTAGCTCTGAGATCAGCGGGGCGAGCGCTTCTGTGCTTGAGTACACGGGCCACGGGAAATTTACGAAGAGCGCATCGGCAATGTGTCGCACCGGCACCAACGACACTTGCAACTCTCGCTCAAGGGAACGCCTCTTATCTGACTCGCGCTTATTCCTCGCTTCTCGGATAGCGTCCAGTAGTGAGTCAGCATCGGCCAGCCGTTCTAGGCACCAGTCAAGGTTCATATTCCAATACTATGAGAACAGATGCACATATAATCCATGTTTCTGTTTCAGGAACCTGAAACGCGTCGGTGTGGTGCCCGGCGGCACCTCTGAGTACAGCGCGCCGCGGGTGATGACCTGCTCGAGCAGGTTGTGGTTTCCGGCCGGGTAGAGCCGGTCTGCTCCGCCAGCGAGGATCGTGGCGGTCGGCGGGTTCGGGAACTCCCAGCCGTCGTGGGACAGCGCGGCGCGGTGGGCGGACGCGTCGATCCCGTAGGCGCCGCCGGAAACGATCGTGAAGCCCTGCAGCCCCAGCGCTCGGGCCAGCTCGAAGGTGACCTGGTTGCCGTAGTCGCTGGCGTCGCGCGAGCCGACGATGGACACCGTGCGCTCGCGGTCCCCGCCGAGGTTCCCCGGGTCGGCCGCCCGCCACCACAGGCACAGCGGCCTGCCCAGGCCCAGGTCGTCCAGCTGGGCCGGCCAGCCGGGGTCCTGGCTGGTGAGCAGTCCCCCGCCGAGGCGCTGCATGGCCTGCAGGGCGGCACGCTCGTTGGCGTAGGGCAGCCGCTTGCGCCAGCGGGTGAGCGCGACGCGCAGGTCCTGGGCGGAATTCGGGGCCGGCTGCCGGCCGGTGGCCTCGGCCAGCTTCAGCCCCAGGTCCAGCGGCACATGGTCCTCACGGCGGATCAGGGCCAGCAGCTCGGCCGGGGTCATCAGCTCCAGCAGGGCCGCGGCGGTGACGTCGTTCGGCTCGACCAGCTGGTTCAGCGCGGCCAGGCACAGTGTGTGCGGTAGGTGGCCGACGGCGTCCTGCCGCCGGGCGGGGGTCTGCGGTGCGGTGCTCATGATGGTGCTCCTTGTCCCGGGGCTAGGTGCAGTACAGCTAGGCGGTGTGCAGGTTCTGGCGCAGGTGGGCGGCGATCTGGACGTCGTCCGGCGCCGGGCGCTGGTGTCCCTGGGTGTCGGCGACGGTCCAGGCCAGACGCAGCAGGCGGTCGGTGGCGCGGGCCGAGAGGCCGCCGCGTTCGGCAGCGGCTTCCACGGCGTGGCGCGTGGCCATCGGGTAGTCCAGCTCATGGCGCAGGATCCGGGTGGGGATCTGCGCATTGCAGCCGATGCCGTAGCCCTGCAAGCGGGCGGCGGCTCGGGCGCGGGCCTCCAGCACCCGGTCGCGCACCGCTGCGCTTGACTCGTTGGCCTGCTGCCCGACCAGCTGTCCGCCGGGCACCGGGTTCAGCCGCACCTGCAGGTCGGTGCGGTCCAGGATCGGTCCCGAAAGCCGGCCGAAATAGCGGCGGCGGGCCATCGGTGTGCAGGTGCAGCCGGTGCCCGCGGCGTAGTTCCTCCCGCAGGGGCAGGGATTTGAAGCCATGACCAGTTGGAAGCGGGCCGGCAGCCGGGCGTGGCCGCGTGTGCGGTCCAGGGTGATGCAGCCCTCCTCGATGGGCTGGCGCAGCGCGTCGAGCACGCCGGTGTTGAAATGCGCCACCTCGTCCAGGAACAGCACCCCGTGGTGCGCCCGGGTGATCGCGCCGGGCACCATGCGCCGGGTGCCGCCGCCGATCAGTGCGGTGAGCGAGGCGGTGTGGTGCGGGGCGATGAATGCCGGGGTGCGGCGCAGCGCGGCGATGGGAGATTCGGAGCCGTGGGTGATCGAGTGCACCGCGGTGGCTTCCAGCGCCTGCAGGTCATCCAGCGGCGGCAGGATTCCGGGTAGGGCGCTGGCCAGCAGGGTCTTGCCCGCGCCGGCCGGCCCGACCATGATCAGGTGGTGCCCGCCGGCCGCGGCGAGCTCCAAGGCCAGGCGCGCCTCCCCCTGCCCGTTGACCAGCGACAGGTCGGTGGGCTCCGGGGGTGCGGGCGCGTCAGGCTGCCGGGCCCCGGCTGCATGGCGCAGGTTGATGCTCAGCCCCGCTGCGTCGGCCCCGCAGTGGATGAGGACCTGGCCCAGGTGGTCGGCGGCGAATACGCGGGCTCCGGGCACCAGCCGGGCCTCGGCCTCGTTGCCGCGGGCGACCACCAGGTTCGGCAGGCGAAGTGCCACGGCAAGCTGGGCGGCGGGAAGCACCCCGGGCACCGGACGCAGCATGCCGTCCAGCCCCAGCTCAGCCAGGTAGACGGTGTTCGGAGGCGGGGAGATCTGCCGGTCCGCGGACAGCGCGGAGACCAGGATGGCCAGGTCGAAGCCGGAGCCGAATTTGGGCAGCGTGGCCGGCGAGAGGTTGACGGTGAGCTTGCGGTTGGCGATCGGGATGCCGGTGTTGCGCGCGGCGGCCTTGATCCGCTCGCGCGCCTCGTTCAGCGACGCGTCGGGCAGGCCGAGGATCACGAAGCCGGGGATGCCGTTGCCCAGGTCGGCCTCCACCTCGATTAGCGCCGCCTGCACGCCCTGGAAGGCGATCGCGTGGGTGCGGGCGGTGCTCATGAGCGCACGTCCGGCAGGTGCCGGCAGGCCAAGGAGCCGCCGGGTGCTGGATAGACCTCGACGACGTCCACCCGCAGCTGCGGGCAGTAGGCGCTGTGGGCCTTGCACCAGGCGATCAGCAGCCGGTGCAGCCGGGCGAACTTCGCGGGATTCACCGCGTCGAACGCGGTGCCGAACCCCTGGGAGGAGCGGGTCTTGACCTCCACCGCGGCCAGGGCGCCGGCCGGGTCGCGGACCACCAGGTCAAGCTCGCCGCTGCGGCACCGCCAGTTGCGGTCCAGGATCCGGTAGCCGCCGGCTTCGAGGTGCTCGGCGGCCGCCTGCTCGCCCCGGGCTCCGAGTTCCTGCTGCTGAGTGGTCATCGCCGCCTCCTTGAATCGGTCTGTGCGTGTTCAGACCAGTCTCAGGGGCTGCGGGGCGGGGCCGGTGCGGCGGGGCGCGGATTGTGGAGAACGCGGTTAGCTCTCCAGCCCCTCCTTGGGGATCTGCAACTCGTCGCGGTTCAGCTCCTCGACGTTGACGTCCTTGAAGGTGAGCACCTTCACTGCCTTCACGAAGCGGCCCTGGCGGTAGATGTCCCAGACCCAGGCGTCGGTCAGCGTGAGCTCGAAGTAGACTTCGCCGGCGTTGGACAGCGTCTTCACGTCAACCTGGTTGGCCAGGTAGAAGCGGCGTTCGGTTTCCACCACGTAGTTGAACAGCCCGACCACGGTCTTGTACTCGCGGTACAGCTGCAGCTCCATGTCGGACTCGTAGTTTTCCAGTTCGTCGCCAGCCATCACTTTGCCTTCAATCCTGTGGGTTTACCTTCGTCCTTGCCCGTGCCGGAAGTCAAGTTCCAGCTCTTGCGGTGGTAGTCGCAGGGGCCCAGGGCGACGATCGCCTCGCGGTGCGCGGCGGTGGCGTAGCCCTTGTTGACCTCCCAGCCGAACGCGGGGTGCGCCGACGCCAGCTGCGCCATGATCCCGTCGCGCTCCACCTTGGCCAGGATCGACGCGCCGGCGATCGCCTGGCAGGTCATGTCCCCCTTGACGATGGTGCGCACCGGTACGTGCAGGCCCACCGGTTCGCGGTCCGCGGCCAGCAGGTCGAAGAGATCCTGCTCGGGGGCGCTCAGCCAGTCGTAGCTGCCGTCCAGCAGCACCGCCTCGGGGGCCACCGCGCAGGCGGCCACCGCGCGGGTGCCGGCCAGGCGCAGCGCCCCGGTGACCCCGAGCTGATCGATCTCCGCGGCCGAGGCATGCCCCACGCCGTAGCCGGCCGCCCACGCGCGCACCGGCTGAACCAGTTCCTCGCGCTTGGCGGCGGTGAGCAGCTTGGAGTCGCGCAGCTGCGGGAATTCGGTCACGGCCTGGATGTCGATCACGGTGACGCCCACGCTGATCGGTCCGGCCAGGGCGCCGCGGCCCACCTCGTCGGCCGCGCCGATGAAGCGCACGCCGTGCGCGGCGGCCAGGGCGCGCTCGTGCTCCAGCGTGGTGGCCTTGGAGGACTTGGAAGTTCTGGACGCGGTGGCGGGCATGCTAGTTCCCCGGGGTCGGGACGGCGGCGAAGACTTCCTCGTGGGAGTCGATGGTGCCCCAGCGCGAGAGCGGCCAGGAGATGACCGAGGCCTTGCCCTGCACCGAGTCGACGTCCACGAACCCGCCCTGGACATCCGGGTGGAAGCGGGAGTCGGCGCTCTCGGCGCGGTGGTCGCCCATCACCCAGAGCTTGCCCTCCGGCACGGTGACCTTGAAGGCCATGTCGCTGGGGGTGTTCCCGGGGTAGATGTAGGGTTCGTCGATCGGGGTGCCGTTGATGCTCAGCCTGCCGTCGACGGTGCAGCACTCCACGGTGTCCCCCGCGGTGCCGATGATGCGCTTGACCAGGTACTGCTCGCCGGCGGCCGGCAGGATGCCGACGAAGGACAGCGCCGATTCCACCGCGGTGGGCTGGGCTTCAAGCGGCGGCAGCCAGTCAAGGTCGTCGCGGAAGACCACCACGTCCCCGCGCTCCAGCTCGAATGGGCCCGGGACCATGAGGTTCGCGAAGATCCGGTCGTTGATCTGCAAGGTGTTCTCCATGGAGCCCGACGGGATGTAGTAGGCGCGGAAGAAGAAGGTCTTGATGACGAAGGACAGCACCAGGGCGATCGCGACGATGATCACGATCTCCCGGATGAAGCGCCAGAGTTTGTAGAGCGGTCCGCCCTGCTGCGGACTTTCGGCTGATTCGGCGCTCACGGCTGGGTGCGTCCCTTTCGTTGGTGGTCAATACCCTCCATCTTACGTACGCAGCCGCGCGGCGGCGCCACGTGGCACGCTGCACGCACGAATTGCCCAGATAATTGACTGACCGGCCGCTTTCTCCGGCAGGTGAAGCTAGCTCGACGGGGTTCCGACGGTGGCAGGGGCCGGGGAGGCCGGGCCGCTGCTGTCGGTGAAGTCCAGCGGGATCCCGCCGGCCGGCTGGTCCTTGGCCAGCGCGTCCTGCACGGCCTGGCGCTGGGAGGCGTCCACGGCCAGGGTGAGTCCGCCGGTGCGCGGGTTCAGCGTGTACGCGTGGATCGCCGAGCGCAGCCGCGGCTCCTGCTTCGCCTGCCACGCCATGATCTGCGAGATGCCCTCGCGCAGCTGGGCGTTGCTGAAGTCCACCAGATGCCCGACCGCGCCGGCCTGCTCGATGGCCTTCACCGCGCCGTCGCTGGTCGCGGCGACGTGCAGCTTGCCATCCTCGATCCAGCCCTGGACGTATTCGTCGCCCAGCTGGGCCGCCAGCTGCTCGTTGGCCTGCAGCAGCGCGCTGACGTCCATGTCGGCTCCGCTCGTCGAGGTCTGGGTGGCGGTGGGCGGGGCCTGCGGGGCCTGCGGGGCCGCCTGCTGCTGGCCGCAGCCGGTCAGTGCCAGTGCGACGACGGCGGCCGAGGCGGACAGCCCCACCGGCCGCCGCCGTGCCGAATGTGTGCTTCTCATTTTCAATCCTCGTCTTCCGGCGGAACCGTCGGCGTGCCGCGGGTCTTGCACCCGAGGCTACCGGCCGTCCCGCAAAGCCAACTCGTAGGCACATGTGTGCCGCATGGCAATGCCCCGCTGCCTTCAGCGGCAGCGGGGCATTGCCATGGTGTCCGCGAGGCGGTCACCGGGGAACGTGGTCCCTTAGCCGTGGCGTCGGGCGCTGCGGCGGAGCAACAGTACTGCCGCGCCGATTAGTGCCAGGGCGCCGCCGGCGGCGATCAGCGGAACGCTGCCCGCACCGGTCTCAGCCAGTGGCTCTTCCTTCTTCGGCGCATCCTGCTTCGGCTCGTCCTTCTTCGGGTCCTTGGCCTCGGTGGACTTGCTTGGCTCGTCGCTGGCCGAGGCAGTTGGCTCGGCTGAGGACGATGGCGATGGCGATGCCGATTCGGACGGCTCGTCGGTCGAATCGGTCGGCTGAGTCGGAGTCGCCGATTCCGAAGGCACATCAGTCGAATCAGTCGGCTGGGTCGGCTCAGTCGGAGTCGGAGTCGTAGGCTCGGTCGGAGTCGTAGGCTCGGTCGGAGTTGGGGTCGGCTTCGGAGCCACCACAACAACGTTTCCGTTGACCTGCTCGGACTTGTTCAGCCCATTGACTGCCTCAAGGGTGAAGTTGAAAGCGCCTTCAGTTTGCGGCGCGGTGAAGCTGAAGTTGCCCGAAGAATCCACGGTCACGGTATCGACAACGTTGCCGTCGACGATCACGTTGACCTTGGTGCCGCTGGAAGCGTCGGTCACTTCGCCGCTGAGCTTCGCGCCCGGCTTGACCTCGACCCCGTTGGACGCCGAGGTCACCTTCGGTGCGTTCACGAAGAACTTCACCTGGTAGCCCTTGATGTAGCCATTGGACTGCACGTCGGATAGCGAGGTGTAGAACGCCATATCCTCCGTTTCAGACGAGCTGTTCACACCTACGCTGTAGGCCGAGGTGATTCCCACGGCGTGTGAGCCAACGAGCATCGGCCCGCCGGAGTCGCCCTCGTTCACGACGCTCAGGCCGGGGTTGCCTGTGGCGTAACCCCAGACCGGACGTTGGTCATTGTTGTAGCCACTCACGAAGAATACGCCTTCTCCGATGATGGTCGAACAGCTCCAGCCCGTGGTGCGGCCGGCGGCGCAGGCGGGGGCCCCGAGCATGCCCGCGGACACGCCGGTCACGTTGACCGATCCGGAGCGCGGGCCTGCTTCCGGCCAGTTCGTCACGGCGGTGGGAAGCGTCAGCGCCGGGTTGATGCCGTCGATGACGGCGATGTCCGTACCCGGCACAGTAGTATCCCGAAGGTGCTCCGCTTCCTCATCTCCCAGACCGTCCAGCACCGACTGGGGAATCCCGGAGTTGCCCGCACCACCGAACTGGCTGAATCCGAAGGTGCCAAGAGGCGCACCCGCGGGGCCCATTTCGTTCGGCGAGGATTGCTCGACGATGCCCAAGATCGTGCCCCGGCCGTCCATGGAGCAGTGGCCTGCGGTGAGAACGGCGTCTTGGCCTGTCGGCGACCAGAGGTTGAAACCGGTCGAGCAGATCTTTAACTCCGGCACCTGCGACGTGAAGTCAACGATCGAGTAGGCCATGCCGCCAAGCAGATCTTCGCCGGCTGAGCCCTGAACCGGACCAGCTCCCTCCACCAGCTCGACGCCGGGTGCGATTTCGGCGAACTCTTCCAAGCTCAGGGCCGGCTCTACTGATTTCCCCTCCTCGACCTGGCTGCTCCCGTGTTTTGCGGCGACCGGGTCGGTAGCGAAGATCTGCAGGCCGTCCTCGGTATTCATGATGGCGGTAAGCCTCGAGATTTCGGAGGTTTTGACGGTGTCCAGGACTTCCTCGTAGACGTCATGCACGTCATTGATCACCCCGAGTTTTGTCGTGACCGACACTGACTGTGTCGAGGTAGCCTCGACGGCATCCTTAGCTTCTTCCCAGTCTCCCTCGGACACCATAATCTCAGCCTTGCCGTCTTTGACGCTGGCTGAGGCGTTAATGCCTTCGGAAGTGAGATTTTCACGGATCTGCACGGCTTCTTCTGCAGCTCTGGACACGTCGTTGAACTCATCGAGGGTCTTGCCCAGGTCACGTTCCACCGCTTCTCGTAAACCCTCCGCGTCGTCCAAGCCTTCGGCCGGCATACTGGACGGGGTTGCCAGGGCGAATCCGGGGGCGGAAGTAGCAGGGGTAGCGGTCACAGCAACGCTGGATTTCTCAGGCAAAGCCTCGGGTGTATCCTGCGCCGCACTCGCAGGCAGGAGGCTTCCACCTACAACCAAAGCGGTGGCTGCTGCAGCGGCGAAGCTTCGCTGCCCAGTTCTACTATGCGGTTTTGGCATGGTTCCTGCTCCCAGAAGATCAGATGCGAGTTTTTGCGCGCCTCAGGCGCTGCGCGCATGTAAAGAATCAAATTCTTTACCAAAACGAAACCTTATCTGGATTCAAACAGGCGTTTCAAGCGACAGATCAAACAAAAATATAAAACTAATGTCGCAACGTTA
Source organism: Glutamicibacter soli (assembly GCF_003309065.1). Lineage (GTDB taxonomy): Bacteria > Actinomycetota > Actinomycetes > Actinomycetales > Micrococcaceae > Glutamicibacter > Glutamicibacter soli. Next base: position 75,732 of record NZ_POAF01000009.1, read on the forward strand.
CTAGTCAAGCTATATTCCAGCGTCTGAGCTAAGGGGGATCGAGCGACATTTAGTTGATTTTGAAGACTTAAGTAATCTTACTTTTCCCATGTCATAGTGGCTTTCAACCTAATTCTGAACAGACAGGGTACTTTGTCTCACGCAGGGCATACGCCACTTGGAGTCCATACACAGCCGCGCATCGGGCCTGCGTTCCTCCTCAATCCGCTTCTGAGGGTGGCAAGAATTCTTGTCACTTTTCGCATGGAAGTACCAATGCGAAAACCCGCGCAGCGAACAATCAGGCACGGGTTTCATCTGGCGAACACTGCATGCCCACGCGGATGCCGGATCAGCGGATATCCACGCGCTGATCCATCGGCCAAACGATATTGGTTGCTTGCCCGGTAACGCGATCCAGGCTGATCATGCCACCGCCGCTGGCGCCAAGCAATGACCGGGAATCCTGCGACACTGATCGGTGGTCCCCCATGACCCAGATCCGACCGGCAGGAACTTGAACGGAGAACTTCATCTCGCTGGGCGCATCGCCATTGAAGAGGTAGGGCTCGTCGATCGGTTCGCCGTTGACGGTGACGCGGCCGTCGGCCGAACAGCATTCAACGGTATCCCCGCCCACCCCGATCACGCGCTTGACATAGGAATGGGAGCTGCCCGAAAGCTTGAAGGCGCCCACGAGGTCGTCAACCACCGAGGATCGGGCATAGGGCAAGAACGATCCCCGACCGTCGAATACGATGACGTCCCCGCGCTGGGGCTCGGCGTCGTCGTAGGCGCGTCGGTCCACTGAGATGGCCTGGCCCGGGTTCAGCGTTGACTGCATCGAATCCGAGCGGATGCTGAAGACATCGACGAAAAATGCACGAATGATGATCACGGCGACCAACGCGCAAATGACAGCAAGAACAGCGAAGCGCCAGACCCAGTAAAAGGCCCGGCGCTTCGTGATTGCCGCTTCAGGGCGAGCAATCTGCTTCATGGAAGAACGCAGATTACTTCTTGCCGCCGAAGTCGCGCTTCTCGCGGATGCGAGCAGCCTTGCCGTGACGATCGCGCATGTAGTACAGCTTTGCACGACGCACGTCGCCCTTGGACACAACCTCAATCTTTTCGATGATTGGGGAGTGAACCGGGAAGGTACGCTCGATACCGGTGCCGAAGGAAACCTTGCGGACGGTGAAGGTCTCGCCTACGCCGCGGCCCTGACGGCCCAGTACGTAGCCCTGGAAGACCTGAACACGGGAGTTCTTGCCTTCGATGATGTTGACGTGCACCTTGAGGGTGTCGCCAGGACCGAAAGCAGGAACGTCGGAACGCAGGCTAGCTGCATCCAAAGAGTCAAGAATATGCATTGTGCATCTCCTAGGATCAATGCCGCAGGTCACCGAATCCTCGTAGCGGGGCTCTTCGAGCGCCTGAAACGGCGCCGAACTCCCCGGAACGTTTACCACCGGCTGGCTTTAGCAACCGATGCGGCGGTTCTTGAAGTCCGGGATCCCCCTGCGGCAGGATTCGGACAAAACACACCAAGAGTCAATTTTGCCATATAAATATCCCTGAGGTGAACACCGCGGCGGAGCAATCCGCCGTGATGTTGGCCTCGCGAGGAGTTTATTCGGATTCGGTTCCTGCGCCGGTAGCCCAATCGAGCTGGGACTTGGGCAGAATCTCGCCTTCAACCACGGCAAAACCGTTGTGCCACAGGGCATCTCGGTCCCGGCGGTTCAGGCTTTCCACGTCGAGCTGGGTGATCAGGTCCGGCCGGCGGTCGGCCGTGCGCTTGATCTGCTCGTCGCGGCGGTGGCGGGCTACTCGGTGGTGGTTGCCGCCCAGCAGCACCTCGGGAACCTCGCGGCCGCGCCAGGACGCAGGCTTGGTGTAGACGGGGTACTCCAGCAGCACATCCGAGTGCGATTCCTCGACGAGCGACTCGGGGTTGCCGATGACACCGGGAATCAGGCGCCCGATGGCCTCCACCATCACCATGACCGCGACTTCTCCCCCGTTGAGGACATAGTCGCCGATGGAGACGGGAATGACAGTGAAGTTCTCGTGCGCGTACTCGATGACGCGCTCGTCGATGCCTTCGTAGCGGCCGCAGGCGAAGACCAGATGCTCTTCTTCGGCGAGGTCGTAGGCCATCTGCTGGTTGAAGACCGCCCCTGCGGGCGAAGGCACGATCAGCACCGGCTTCTTGTCGGCCGGAGCCTTGGCGCGGACAGCGTCCAGCGCCTGGCCCCACGGCTCGGGCATCATGACCATGCCGGCGCCGCCGCCGTACGGGGTGTCGTCCACCTTGCGGTGCTTGTCGGTGGTGAAGTCGCGCAGATTGGTGACGTTCAGGTCCAGGATGCCGTCTTCCGCGGCGCGGCCGATGAGCGAAAGCTGCAGCGGGTTCAGGTATTCGGGGAAGATCGAGATGACGTCCAGGCGCATTACTTGGATTCCCCCTCGGGCTGCTCCGAATCCTCGGAGTTCAGCTCCAGCAGGCCCGGAGGCGGGGTGATGGTCAGCGTACCGGCCTCGGTATCGATCTCCGGGACGAATTCGTCCACGAACGGCAGGTAGATTTCCTCGCCGTCGGCGTTCTCGAAGACCAGCAGATCCTGGGCGGGGTTGGTGCGCAGCGCCGTGACAACGCCGACCTCGACGCCGTCGTGCATGACCTTCAGGTCCTGCAGCTCGTGCTCGTACCACTCGTCCGAGTCGTCCTCCGGCTCCTCGCCGACCTCTATCTCCAGGCGGGCGCCGCGCAGCGTCTCAGCGGCGTTGCGGTCCGCGATCTCCTGGAAGGAAAGCAACAGGATTGTCTTGTTCCAACGCGCGTTCTTGATGGTCAGCGACTCGACCGGGCCGTCGGTGACATGCAGGACTTCGCCGGCGACAAAGCGCTCTTCGGGTGCGTCGGTGAGGACCTGGGCCGTGACTTCGCCGCGGATGCCGTGGGGCTTGCCGATGCGGGCTACCTGCAATCGCATGTTCGCTGAACCTTTTCTTCGGTGGATGGCTTCAGATGGTGAAGGATAAAAAATTTTGGGGTGAAACACTAAAGGAGTTCCCGCGTTGTAGAGCGGAAACTCCTTGAGTGTTGAGGCTCGGCCTAGGCCGGGCCTCTAAGTTGTTCAGCCTCGGCGACGATCAGTGTCGATAACATCAACACGGATCGGCTCCTTGGCCAACGCTGCCATCACTGTGCGCAGTGCCCGTGCAGTGCGACCCTGGCGTCCGATCACGCGACCGAGATCATCAGGATTCACACGTACTTCGAGCAGGTCGCCGCGGCGGGTGGACTTCAGGGCAACCTGAACGTCCTCCGGCTCCTCGACAACCCCGCGGACCAAGTGGTCTAGCGCGTCAACGAGCATGATTACTCAGCCTCGGTAGCTTCAGCCTCTGCCTCTTCGGCAGCTGGCTTTTCAGCCTTCTTGGTGATGGCTTCCTTGAGGATAACCGAGCCCTTTTCAGGAGCAACGAATGCTGGCTTAGGCTCGGCAACCTTGTAGGTGCCTTCCTGGCCATCGATGCCCTTGAACTTCTGCCAGTCACCGGTGATCTTCAGCAGTGCGTGTACCTGCTCGGTTGGCTGAGCGCCAACAGACAGCCAGTACTGTGCACGATCCGAATCGATCTCGATGATCGAAGGGTTCTCGGTCGGGTGGTACTTACCGATCTCCTCGATGGCACGGCCATCGCGCTTGGCGCGCGAGTCCATGACGACAACGCGGTAGAAAGGTGCGCGCATCTTACCGAAGCGCTTCAGACGAATCTTTACGGCCACTTTTGTGGTCTCCTGTTTCTCAACATGGTCGAACCAAGCTTTGTGCACCTGTGGGGCAGGCCTTACTGACCTGGTTCTAAAAGGACAGGATTCGAAACGGAGAGAGGGTCCATAACAAATCGAGTACCCTGCAATTATGCCAGAGACCCGGCGCTCAAACCAATTATTCCCGACACCTGCGTGCCGGTTCTGCGAATGAGGTTCATCACTCCGGGTTCGGAGCGGAGGCAGCCGGCTCGGCGGGCTCTACGATTTATTGTATGACCGTCACTTCCGCATTGCTCTCCTTCGCCGTCGTTGCCGCGCTGATGACGCTGGTCCCCGGCGTCGATACGGCGCTGATCCTGCGCTCGGCGGTCACGCGCAGCAGGCTGGACGCACTGGTGGCCGCCCTCGGAATCTGTTCCGGGGTTTTCGCCTGGGGCATCATTGCGGCCGCCGGGGCATCTGCGGTGCTGGCCGCCTCCCAGCGCGCCTACCAAATCCTGACTTACGCCGGTGCCGCGTACCTGATGTTCCTGGGCGGCCAAATGATCTACCGCTCGCTGCGGCGACGGGAACTGGAGACAACGAACGTTGCCGTGGCCAGCAGCAAATGGAAGGCCTACGGCACCGGGTTGGTGACCAATCTGCTCAACCCGAAGATCGGCGTCTTCTATATCGCTGTCATTCCCCAGTTCACGCCGGCCGGTGCCAACGCCCTGCTGATGGGTATCGCTTTGTCGGCGGTGCATGTGGCGATGACCCTGGCCTGGGCTGGCGTGCTGATCCTCTGTGCCTCGCTGGCCGGCAAATGGCTGAGCACCCCGAAGGCCGTGACATGGATGGACCGGATTACCGGAACCGTGCTTGTCGGCTTCGGCGTCAAGGTGGCGCTCTCCAAGCCTTAGGTTCGGTGCCGCTGATCTGGCGTGGAGATGCCTCAATCAAGGAATTCTCAGCCAAACGATGAATACATGGGTTTTAGGCAGCGGTGTAAAGCCGGTTCCGCTGCGGTATCTGCAACGGATCCACATGCTTCGGGAACAAGATATACGCCAATCCCCCGATCTTGACCAAGGTCAGCAACCCGGCATGGATCGCCAAATGATGCCGACGGCACAAACACGACGCATTACGGCAACTGGTCTGCCCGCCATGCTCCCACCAATCATCATGATGGCACTCAAGCATCTCCGGCGGCGCAGCGCACCCAGGCACAATACACCCCCGATCCCGGGCCAACGCGGCCCGCTTGATCGCCTCGGTGAAGAACCGCTGGGACCGCCCCACATCCAGCGGCTGCCCGTCGGGCCCGAAGATCACCCGGTAAATCGCCCCCTCACACATCAACCTCCCGGTCTCCGCCGCGTCGAGCCCCACCCCGTGATCCGTGGTCGAGGTCAGCATCTCGGGGTGCCGCAAATCCTCCAGGGCCTTGAGCTGGATGTGGATCCCGACCCGTGGCGCGATGGTCTTCGCCCCCGGCCCCGAGAAACCGGATCCGAGGGCTGCGAGGAACGCGTTCAGCCGGCGCTGGGCCGGCGGCACGTCTGCGTCGCCTCCCAGCTCCGGGTCCTGGTCGCTGTATTCGGTCCGCGGCTGCCCGGCGGCATCCCCGGAGCCATGGCCTGCATCCTCGTGGCCGGTTTCCGCACCCCCGGAATCCTGGCCTTCCTGGCCCTCGGAGGACTCCTGGGCGTGCTGGCTCTTCGAGGACTCCGGGGAATCGTGGCCCTCCGAGGAGCCCGGGGAGCTATCGCCGGCAGCTTGCCACGCGTCGAAGTCGAGGAGGTTCTCCCGGCCTTCCTCCGCCGGGCGATGCCCGAACCCGGCATCAGGACCGGCACCAGCACTGGTATCGAGGCCGGACCAGTCAGGAGCCGGCTCATCCGAACTGAACAACGTATCGGTCTGCACCTCGCCCTGTTCCTCACTGTGGGGGTCTTCGGTGCCGTGCTCGGGTTGCGGCGAACCGGCCCGGGCGGCCTTGCCGGCCTGGGTGCGCGGGTTGTCCGCCTGCCCCATCAACGAGCGCAACTGCTCGGCCTGCTCCCCCGCCGCGCGCAGGTCGTAGCAGTCCACCCCGGCCCGGGTGCCGCGGAAGAAGATCCCGGTCTCCACAGCCCGCTGCTTGCCGTGCTCGCGCCGGTAGTCGGAGATCAAGGTGGAAACCTGTTTCTCGCTGGTGGTGCGGTTCGGCTCGGCCAAGGCGGCCAGTACGTGCTCTTCCATGAGTGCCCCGTCGGCGTGCCGGGCGGTCGGCGGCAACGGGAGCCCCTCGAAGCAGGTGTCGGCCGGTTCGAACTTGTCCAGCGCCCGGGCCGCCTGCGCGATCCGGCGCGGGTCCACGGCCCCCGGAGCCTGGTACAGCCGGGCCAGCCCGGCCGTACC